>OY760867.2:0-3516648 GCA_963664035.2 Dehalococcoidia bacterium
GGTACCGTCCCGGCTGCTCCTCCACGACCACCTGCGCCAGCACGAGCTCGACGCTGGACACGAGCCTCCCGCCGACCACCAGCCTGGCTTCACCCTCCAGGCTGCCCAGCGCCCCGCCGTCCATCGTGATTCGAGCGACGGCCCGGTTTCCCTCGACGGTTGGCTCGGAGACCTCCATGTCCACCTCGCCCAACAGCAGCGGCAGATTCCTGAGTACGAACCCCTTGCCCCGCAGCGGTATGAAGCCCAGCGTGAACACCACGTCGTCCGTCAGCAGCGCTCCCATCGCCTCCACGTCCACGTCTCCAAAGGCGGCTAGGAACGCCGCGGCTACGCGCTCGGTCCCAGGCTCACCGCCGTCGGAAGCAACCGGGGTGTTAGCGGGCGCCGGAGCTGGGGTCGCCGTGGGCGGCGGCGTAGGAGTGTAGGTCGCCGCCGGCGCAGGCGTGGGGGTGTTCGTAGCCGTCGGGCTCGGGGTCGCCGTGGGCGACGGGGTGGGACTGTAGGTTGCCGTGGGCGACGGGATTGGCGTGTTCGCAGCCGTCGGCGCCGGGCGTTGCGTTGCGCCAGGCGGCTCCTCTGTACCGGGAGTCGCCGCCGGCCCGGGTCCCGACCCGCACGCGGCCCCAAGTAGAGCCAGCAGCGCCAACAGCCACGCGTACACCGCCCGCGCCTTGCCGGGAGCGCACGTCCGCTCGTGTAGAATGGATGGAGCCATAGCGAGATAGGGTGAGTCCACGATACCAGAGGCCCAGCGTCCGGGCCACCTTCCACCGGCCCGCGCCTAGAATCGCCGGACACCTGCCAGTCCACGAGGAAAACGCCCAATGACCCAGACCACCATCGACATACCCAAGGCATACGACCCCAAGGCCACGGAGCGCCGGATCTACGGCATGTGGATGGACGGCGGCCACTTCACGCCCACCATCGACCCAGGCAAAGAGCCGTTCACCATCATCATGCCGCCGCCCAACGTCACCGGAGAGCTGCACATGGGCCACGCGCTCACCGCCGCCCTCGAGGACCTGATGACCCGCTGGCACCGGATGCTCGGCCAGCCCACCCTCTACCTGCCCGGCACCGACCACGCCGGCATAGCGACGCAGGTCGTCGTCGAGCGAATGCTGGCTGGGGACGGCGTCTCCCGCCACGAGATGGGCCGGGAAAAGTTCGTCGAGACGGTCTGGAGATGGGTGGACGAGTACGGCGGACGCATCTACGAGCAGACCAAGAGGCTGGGCGCGTCCTGCGACTGGTCGCGCAGCGCCTTCACACTCGACGAGGGCCCCAGCCTGGCCGTGCGCACCACCTTCGTCAACCTCTACCGCAAGGGCCTCGTCTACCGCCGCGAGCGCATCGTCAACTGGTGCCCGCGCTGCGCCACCGCCCTCTCCGACCTGGAGGTCAAGCACGCCGACGAGAAGGCCGCGCTCTACCACATCCGCTATAACCTAACCGGCGGCGGCGCGGTCACCATCGCCACCACCAGGCCCGAGACACTGCTGGGCGACACCGCGGTGGCCGTCAACCCCGAAGACGAGCGCTACTCCCACCTCGTGGGCCGCAGCGCCGTGCTGCCCGTCCTCGGGCGCACCATACCCGTCATTGCCGACGAGGCCGTCTCCACCGAGTTCGGCACCGGCGCGCTCAAGGTCACGCCCGGACACGACCACAACGACTTCGAGATCGGCGAGCACCACGGCCTGCCCACGGTCAACATCATGCACCCCGACGGCAGGCTGAACGAGCACGCGGGCCACTACGAGGGCGCCGACAGGCTGGAGGTGCGCAAGCGGATCGTCGAGGAGCTGGAGCGCGGCGGCCTGCTGGAGCAGATCGAGCCCTACAGCCACTCGGTGGGCCACTGCGACCGCTGCGCCGAGGTCGTCGAGCCCATGGTGAGCAAGCAGTGGTACATGAGGATGAAGCCGCTGGCCGAGCCCGCCATCGAGGCGGTGCGCAGCGGCGAGGTCCGCATCGTCCCCGAGCGTTTTACGAAGGTCTACTACAACTGGATGGAGAACATCCGCGACTGGTGCGTCAGCCGCCAGCTATGGTGGGGCCACCGCATCCCGGTCTGGTACTGCGGCGACTGCGAGCACGTCACCGTGGACGTCGAGGACCCGACGGCATGCTCCGGCTGCGGCTCCGCGGACCTGGCGCGCGACCCGGACGTCCTCGACACCTGGTTCAGCTCCGCACTCTGGCCCCACTCCACCCTGGGCTGGCCCGGCGACACCGACGACATGCGCTACTTCTACCCCACCTCAGACATGGAGACGGGCCACGACATCCTCTTCTTCTGGGTTGCCCGCATGATGATGATGGGCATCGAGAACACGGGGCAGGTCCCCTTCCGCACCATCTACCTCCACGGCCTCGTGCGCGACCCCGAGGGCGTCAAGATGAGCAAGTCCAGGGGCAACGTCATGGACCCGCTGGAGCTCATAGACCTGTACGGCGCCGACGCCCTGCGCTTCGCGCTCACCACCGGCAACTCCCCCGGCAACGACATGCGCCTCAACGAGGCGCGCATGGAGGCCGCGCGCAACTTCGCCAACAAGCTGTGGAACGCCGCCAGGTTCGTCATGACCAACCTCGACGGCGACACGAGCGCCGCATGGCAGTGGCCGCCGAAGCCGGCCCATCTCCATGACCGCTGGATCGTCAGCCGTCTCGACGGCGTCGCTGCCGAGGTCCAGCGCCATATGCGCGACTACCAGTTCGGCGAGGCGCAGCGCGCCGTCCACGACTTCCTCTGGGGCGAGTACTGCGACTGGTACCTGGAGATGTCGAAGATCAGGCTCCGCTCCGACCAGCCCGGCGGCGGTTCCCCCCTCCCGGTCATGGCGTACGTCCTCGAAGAGGTGCTGCGCCTGCTCCACCCCTTCATGCCCTTCATCACCGAGGAGATATGGCAGAAGCTGGTCGCCTTCCTCCCGGCGCGGCCCGGCCGCGCCGACGCCCTGATCGCGGCCCGCTACCCGGAGCCCGACCCCGCTAGGCGCGACGAGGACGCGGAGGCCGAGGTCGGCGCGATGGTCGAGCTCGTCCGCGCCGTCCGCAACGTCCGCGCCGAGTTCCGCATAGACCGCAACCGGCCCCTCGAGGCCGTCGTGGACGGCGGCGACGTGGCGCGGGTCGCCGCATCCGAGTCCGCCGTCATACAGCGCCTCGCCGGCGTCGCCCCCCTGAAGATCGGACGCGGAGGCGCCGCGCCGGCGGCGGACGAGGTCTCCGTCGTGCTCACGAAGGGGGCCGTGGCCGTGCCCCTCGGCGGCCTCGTCGATCTGGACCGCGAGAAGAAGCGCCTCTCGGAGGAGATGACCAACATCGACGGCAACCTCCGGAAGCTCGGCAAGCGCCTCCAGGACGAAAGGTTCTTGGAGCGCGCCCCCGAGGAGGTCGTAGAACGCGAGCGCCAGCGCCTCGCAACGCTCCAGGCCCGCCGCGCCCGCGTCGGCGAGGTCCTATCCCGCCTGGCGTAATCGCCCAAATCCTCTTCCCCCTCAGGGGGAAGTTGAGATGGGGGTGGACCGTGCATGGATAGTCGACCTGATTGCCCCCATCCTAACCTTCCCCCGCAGAGGGGGGAAGGGACTCTATGTTACGCAAAGGTCTCCGTTCGCGGGAACGACGGAGGTGGGGATCTCGGGATCAAGCGTGTAGGATGCTGTCCAACTCGGCGGCCTCTCGTATCCAGGCTGTGAGCCGGGTCACGTCCAGGTCTTCCAGGGCCCTGATCTTGACGTGGCGCATGCTCTTGCCCTCGCCTTCCATCCCGCGCGCCGCGCCGCCCAGGTAGCCGCCCCTGAAGAAGCCGAGCTTGACGTAGCTGTCGGTGGCGCCGACGTAGAGCACGTTGGAGCGCCCGGAGTAGACGGGCTGGCTCCACTTGACGCTCTCCTCCAGGCCGGGGGCGGTGTCTTCGATCAGCCCCCGCACCGCCTGCGCGACCTGGCGCACGGAGGGATCGAGCTCCGCCATCCAGGAGTCGACGTTCTTGCTGCGCCTCACGGCACTTACCGGCGCTGCCCTGATACGGCTTGGGGCAGCCTTACGCCTGCTTGGTGAGCTTGCGCATGGTGCGCAGGCCCGATATAGGCGGGTCCTGCTTGGCGCCGAACTCGGAGTTGGCCACCTCGGCCACGTAGATGTCGCCCTTGGAGTCGACGGCCAGCCCGTGTGGCGCGTAGAAGCGCCCGGCGGAGCCGCCCGGCGGCTCTTCCCCGAGCCTGGCCAGCGTCTTCCCGCTCCTGTCCATGATGCTGACCCGGGGGCCGAGGCGGACCCCTTCGGCGTTGGTCGCGATCGCCACCCATAACTCGGCGACGTAGACCTTCTGGTCGCCCCTCAGGTCGACGAACACCCCGGCCGTCCGGGCGAGGTTGACCCACTGCGTCTCGTAGACGCCGTTCGAGGAGAAGACCTGGATGCGTTGGTTCTCCCTGTCGCCGACATAGACCCAGCCGTCGTTGTCCACGGCTATGTTGTGAACGATGTTGAACTGGCCTGGACTCGTGCCCGACTCGCCCCAGGAGAAGAGGTGCCGCCCGGCGGCGTCGTACTTGTGGACGCGGGCGTTGGTGTAGCCGTCGGCCACGTATATGGCGCCGTCGTTGGGGTCTACCACGGCGTGCGTCGGCTGGTTGAAGGGGTCGCCGCTCATCGGCGCCGACGGCTTGCCCGCGTCGCCCAGGGTCAGGCGCAGCTTCCCCTCCGGGGTATAGACGCGGACGGTGTGGTCTCCGTTGTCGACGCAGACCATCGAGTCGTCGGGGGCGGCGGCGATGCCGTGGGGGTTGGTAAAGTCGCCTTCGCCCCAGGAGCGCAGGCAGTTGCCCTCGGAATCGAAGACGATGACCGGGTGCTCGCCGCGGGTGAATATGTAGACCTGGTCCGTGGAGTCGACGGCCACTCCCGCCGCCTCCACGAGCGACCAGCCCTCCGGCAGCGCGCCCCAGTCGTCTCCGCCTATCTCGTAGGTGTACTCACCGGACCCAAGTATTGCCATCTCCGCTCCTTAGCGTCAGGACTTCTTGACGAGCTTCTGAAGGGAGCGCAGCTCCCTCGGAGGGTCCATCAGCCGGCCGTAGTCGCTGTAGGACACCTCCGCGACGTATATGTCCCCGCGCGAGTCTACCGCGACTGCGTGGGGAGAGTAGAAGCGCCCCGGCTCGTCGCCGAAGGACTGCCTGCCCAGCCTCGCCACGACGTTGCCCGCGGGGTCGAATATGGTCACCCTGGGCCCGAGGTCGGTGCCCATGGTGTTGGACCTCCCGCCGGCGTAGTACTCGCCGACGTATACGAGGCCGCCGCCGTTGTTGTCGACGCATACGGCCGCGGCCTTGGAGAGGTTGACCCACTGCTCCTGGTAGCTGCCGTCGGCGTCGAAGATCTGGATGCGCCTGTTCTCGCGGTCGGCCACGAGGACCCTGCCGTCGTTGTCCACGGCTATGTTGTGGACGACGTTGAACTGGCCCTCGTCGGTGCCCGACTCGCCCCATGACACCAGGTAGCGCCCGTTGGGGTCGTACTTGTGGACGCGGGCGTTGGCGTAGCCGTCGGAGACGTAGAGGTCGCCGTTGCGCGGGTCCACTGCGGCGTGGGTTGGCCGGTTGTAGGGCTGTCCGCTCATCGCGGGCGCCGGGTCGTTGTCCGGGCCGATGGTGAGCAGGAGCTCGCCGTCCGGGGTGTACTTGCGCACCGAGTGGTTGCCGGTGTCGACGCAGTAGACGCTGTCGTCGGGGCCTATGGCGATGCCGTGCGGCGAGCCGAAGGCGCCCTCGCCCCAGGACCGGAGCATCTTGCCGTCGCGGTCGAAGACTATGACCGCGTGGCCGCCCCTGTTGTAGACGTATACGTTGTCGCCGGAGTCGACCGCGACGGCGGTGGCCTCGTTGTAGGTCCAGCCGTCGGGCAGGTCGCCCCAGTCTTTCCCGGAGACCTCGTAGGTGTGCTCGCCGCTTCCGAGTTCTACCATGGTTGCTACCTCGGGCCTCGCAGGCTTGGGGATTCGAGCAGTACCGTAACGCCCATGTCGATGTACTTCTGCCGCTCCTCCGGGCCGGGGATGCGGTAGCAGACCGCCGTGCCGGAGCCTCGAAGCTGGTCGACGGTGTGCTGGATGCAGTCGTCCACCGTCTTGAACGGGTGGCCCGGGTGCGCTTCCAGGTCGATGGTGAGGTCCATGGGGCCGAAGGATAGGCAGTCGACGCCGGGCTTGGCGAGGCGCCGGGCCGCCGTGACCGATGCCACCGACTCGATCTGCATCCAGAGCACTCCGGTCTCGCCCCACCACTCGCGGTACTTCTTGTGGTGGATACTTGGGTCGAAGTTGACCCGGTTGACGCCTCCCCAGCTACGCACGCCCTGTGGCGCGTAGTAGAAGTTGGCCACCGCCTCGTCGACCGTCTCCTCGGTCTCGACCTGCGGCACCTCGATGCACGTCGGGCCGAGGTCGAGGGTGTTGCCTATCAGGTAGGTGTGGCGGGTGTGCTTGATGCGGAACTGGACGGGCACGTCGAGCTCGGCGGCCGCCTTGCAGAAGGCGACGAGGGTCTCCTCGTCGTAGGGGCCGTGCTGGCTGTCGCCGGAGAGGAAGTCGTAGTCGCCGCCGTCCAGGACGGCCCTGAGCGCGTCCGCGTCGGAGCTCAGGGGGGCGGACACCCCCACCACGGTCTCGCCGGCGTTGATACGCCTCTTCAGGGACACGGCTTTCTCGCTGAGCGACGGCATGGGCGGGTCCTCCTTGGTCAGACGGTTGGCCTTTCGCGCCAGCCATTATACACGCGAACGGGCCGCGCGGCTGCGGCTTGGGCGCTGGAATGTTCAATGCTATGATGTCGTCATGCGCACCACAGTGAACATCGACGACGACGTACTAGCTGCCGCGCGGGCGCTGGCGGGCCGGAACGGGACCAGCCTCGACCGGGCCCTGTCGGAGCTGGCGCGGCGCGGCCTGGAAGGCGTGGTCAGGGGCGAACAACGTAGGCGCGGCGCCAGCTTTGCCGTCGAGCCTGGCGTCTACCCCATTACCAGCGAGGACGTGTACCGGTCCCTGGACGACTGGCCGTGAGTTAGAGTAGAACATACAACCAACAGAATCACCTTGACGCCACTGCGACGCTACTGCCAGAGGCGAAGAGCAGCGATGATTGCACCGGTCATGACGACCATCAGTCCTCCGAGGCGTATGTACAGCCGCATTTCCAATTCCTTGAGATCGGCTTTGGTCGCCAAGTGCTTCAACTCGGTCCGAAACTCCGTCTCCAGTATCGTTACCCGATCCTCTACGGGAATCGTAGCCATGCTGCACCTCCATATCAATCTTACACTACTTAGTACAACACAGCCCAAATCCATCACCTAATCCGCACGGTGGGCGTAACGAACCGCTTGCTGGGTCACGACGATGCACCCCGTATCGGGGTACGGGGCAGGCTTCTCCGGGGATGGATTCCCGCTTTCGCGGGAACGACGGAGGTGGGGGATTGCTGGCCGCCGCCATGCAACGCAACGGCCAACTGGCCACGCTGGACGGGGGCATGGCAGGACTGGTCCCAGAGAAGGAACGCTCATACTTGCACGTTATTCCTGTCTGATCTGACGGCGACGCTAGGAACGGGGAGGGTGGGTTTCAAACCCACCCCTACCGGTCTGTTACGGGCGCCAGAAGGTATGGCTAGAGCGTCACTCCCCTGGCGCTGGCGACGGTGTGGATGTCCTTGTCTCCGCGGCCGCTCAGGCATAGCAGGATGGACTGGTCGGTGGAGAGCGTGGGCGCGAGCTTGGAGACGTAGTGGAGGGCGTGGGCCGGCTCGAGGGCGGGGATGATGCCCTCGGTGCGGCATAGCAGGTCGAAGCCCTCCAGGGCCTCCTCGTCGGTGACGGCCTCGTAGGCGGCGCGCTCGGCGTCCTTGAGGTAGCTGTGCTCCGGGCCGACTCCCGGGTAGTCGAGGCCGGCGGAGATGCTGTGGGCCTCCTGCACCTGGCCGTTCTCGTCCTGGAGCAGGTAGGACATGCTGCCGTGCAGCACGCCGACGCCGCCGCGGGACAGGGTTGCGGCGTGTTCCAGGCTGTCGACGCCGGCGCCGGCGGCCTCGACCCCGACGAGGCGCACCTGCTCATCGTCCACGAAGGCGTGGAACGTCCCCATCGCGTTGCTGCCGCCGCCCACGCAGGCGACCGCGTAGTCGGGCAGCCTTCCGGCGGCGTCCAGCATCTGGCCGCGGGCCTCGCGGCCTATGATCGACTGGAAGTCCCGGACCATGAGCGGGTACGGGTGGGGGCCTACGACGCTGCCGATCAGGTAGTGGGTGTCCTCGACGTTGGTGACCCAGTCTCGGATGGCCTCGTTGATGGCGTCCTTCAGCGTGCGGCTGCCGGACTCGACCGGGCGCACGTCGGCCCCCAGCAGGTTCATGCGGAAGACGTTGAGCGACTGTCGCCGGATGTCCTCGGAGCCCATGTATACGACGCACTCCTGCTTGAGCATGGCGCAGACCGTGGCGGCGGCGACGCCGTGCTGTCCGGCGCCGGTCTCGGCGATGATGCGCTGCTTGCCCATGCGGCGCGCCAGCAGGCCCTGGCCCAGCGCGTTGTTTATCTTGTGGGCGCCGGTGTGGGCGAGGTCCTCGCGCTTCAGGTATATCTGCGCGCCGCCGAGCTCGCGGCTCAGGTTGGCGGCGTGGTAGAGGGGTGTGGGGCGCCCCACGTAGAGGGCGGAGAGGTCGTCCATCTCGGCATGGAAGGCTGGGTCGGCGCGCGCGGCGTCGTAGGCCTGCTCGAGCTCGTCGAGGGCCGGCATTAGGACTTCGGGTACGAACTTGCCGCCGAAGCGGCCGAACCTGCCCGTCGCGTCCGGCAAAGTCGCAGTGCTTGTCATGAGTCCTCACCCACGGTCTTCCATCGTGTCGTCCCTATGGGTTATTCTATCAGTGTTGGGCTTCCATAGGCGCAACGAGGAGGCACGCATGGAACCTGTCGCCAGCCGCCCACGGATTCCGGAAGACTACGGCGTCCCCGCGGATAGCGGGCGGCTCCTCCCCTGGTCGTATGTTGCCGGTAGGCTGGCAGAGTCCAAGCACTACTGGTTATCCACCGTTACCCGGGGCGGTGCGCCCCACACGCGGCCCATAGATGGGTTCTGGATCGACGACAGGCTCTACTTCGGCGGCGGCCCCAAGGTAGGCTGGCGCCGCAACCTGGAACGGAACCCCAGGGCCTGCGTGAACCTGGAGGATAGCGAGCAGGCGGTCATCCTGCACGGAAGCGTGAAGGTGATACGCTCCGACCGCGCGCTGGCCGAGCGCCTCGCCGAGATGTCCAACGAAAAGTACGAATTGAGCCAGGGCCAATCGCCCGACGACTACGAAGGCCAGGAGGTCCTGGTATTCGAGCCGTCCGTCGCATTCGCCTGGAAGGTGTTTTCCGAAGACGCCACCCGCTTCCGCTTCCGCCCGGAGAGTTAGGCGGGCGTAACTGGTTCAGAGTTGGTGCGTTCCTCACCTAGGGCGCCCACAAGGGACGCCCCTACGACTTCGGCTTCCCTCCCGTAGGGTGCAGCCCTTGTGGCTGCCCTCCCATACTCTGAACATATACAGGCGGGCCCTTCGGATTGACGTTGGGCGCGGGGGCGGCCTAGAATGGCTTTGCACCCCAGCTATAGATGGAGACGACATGCCACTGTACGAGTACACCTGCCAGACCTGCTACAACACCTTCGAGAAGCTGCGGCCCGTGAGCGAGATGGACGCCGACGCGCCATGCACCGACTGCGGGAGTCCCTCGCAGCGCCAACTCTCGGTGTTCGCGGCCGTATCGGTCAGCGCAAGTGGGGAGTCCAGCCCCGTGGCGGGCGGCGGCGGGTGCTGCGGCGGGGGAGGCGGAGGCGGCTGCGCCTGCGCGGGGTAAGCGGGGCGGGTTATGCTACGATAGCCGGGTTATGGGGATTCCCAGGATCGCTATCGTCGATTACCAGGCGGGCAACCTGAGAAGCGTCCAGAAGGCGCTGGAGCGGTACGGGGCCGAGGCGGTCGTGACGAGCCGCGCGGACGTCATCGGGGACGCCGACGCCCTGGTCTTCCCCGGGCAGGGCGCGAACGACTCTTCGATGCGGGCGCTGCGGGCCAGGGACCTGGTAGGGCCCATCACACGGTTCATCGCCAGCGGCAGGCCCTTCCTGGGGGTGTGCCTGGGCCTCCAGCTGCTGCTGGAGGCGTCGGACGAAGGCGTGGAGCCGGGGTTGGGCGCGCTGCGGGGCCGCGTGCGGGCGCTGCCGGGCGGTCTGAAGGTGCCGCACATGGGCTGGAACCAGGTGGCGCTGGTGAAGGAGCACCCCGTCTTGGAGGGCGTGCCCACGGGGTCTTACTTCTACTTCGTACACAGCTACTACGCCGACCCCGAGGACGGGGGCTTGGTGGCGGGCACCACGTCCTACGGGTTGGAGTTCTGCTCGGTGGTGGCGTACGAGAACGTCGTGGCGACGCAGTTCCACCCGGAGAAGAGCGGCGCCGTTGGGTTGAAGCTGTACGAGAACTTCGTGAACGAGGCGAGCCGGAGCCAGGCGGCGGCGTAGATGGAAGTCATACCGGCGGTCGACATAAAGGGCGGCAGGTGCGTCCGGCTCTACCAGGGCGACTATGGGCGGGAGACCGTCTACTCCGACTCGCCGGTGGACGTGGCGCTGCGCTGGGTCGAGATGGGCGCGGCTCGCATCCACGTCGTGGACCTGGACGCGGCGAAGGCGGGCGCGCCGGTCAACCACGATACGGCGGGTGAGATCGCCGCCGCCGTCCCGGTCCCGGTGCAGCTAGGGGGCGGGGTGCGCAGCCTGGAGACGGCGGCGCGCGCGGCGGCCCTCGGCATCAGCCGCGTGATCATCGGCACGGCGGCCGCGAGGGACACGGGGCTGGTGCGGAGCGTGTGCGAGGCGCTGGGGCCCGAGAGGGTCGCCGTGAGCGTCGACGCGCGGGACGGCTACGTGGCCCTCAACGGGTGGACCGAGACGACGCGGCTGCGCGTGCCGGAGATGCTCGAAAGGCTGGAGGCGACCGGGGCGCGCCGCTTCATCTACACGGACATATCGAGGGACGGCACCCTGACCGAGCCGAACTGGGACGAGATCGTGAAGGTCCACCGGAGCGCGGGCCTCGAGATGATCGTCGCGGGCGGAGTCTCCGCCATCGGCCACCTGCTGAGGCTCAGGGAGATCGGGGTCGAGGCTGCGATCGTGGGCAAAGCCGTCTATACTGGAGACGTGGACCTGCGCGAGGCCGTAGAGGCCCTCGCCGCCGCCGCTTAGCACATCGAGCGCCTCCGCAAGAGATGCCTACGAAGTTCGATCCAGCCAACATAGACCGGCTCCTGGGCAAGGGACGCCTGGACCCACACCGCTTGCTCTCGGTGATACCGGTGCTGCCGCACCACGTCGTCGCGGACATCGGGTGCGGGCCGGGGTATTTCACCGTGCCGCTGGCGAAGTTCCTCTTCGACGGCAAGGTGTACGCGCTAGACGTGCAGAAGGAGATGATCGAGGCCGCCAGGGAGCGGGTGGACGAGGTGCGGCTGTCGAACGTCGAGTTCCTCGAGTCGACGGAGCAAGAGGCGCCGCTGGAGGATGGGAGCCTCGATGGGGCGCTGCTGGCGTTCGTCCTACAGGAGGCGGACAGCCCGCGGGCGCTGCTGAAGGAGGCGCTGCGCTGCCTGAGGACGACGGGCTGGCTCGCGGTGCTGGAGTGGCAGAAGAAGGAGATGGACGAGGGGCCGCCGACGGAGCAGCGCATCGAGGAGGGGAAGATGCTGGACATGGCGACGAAGCTGGGGCTGCGCTTCACGGCCCGCCGCGACATCGACGGCAAGCAGTACCTGCTGCTGCTGAGGAAGTAGGGATGCTCACCAAGCGCGTCATCCCCTGCCTGGACATCGACGCCGGCCGGGTGGTCAAGGGGGTCAGCTTCGTCAATATCCGCGACGCGGGCGACCCGGCGGAGCTGGCGGCCTTCTACGACCGCGAGGGCGCGGACGAGCTGGTCTTCCTGGACATCACGGCCAGCTCGGACGGCCGGGAGATCATGATCGACATCGTGCGGCAGGTGTCCGAGCAGGTCTTCATCCCGCTGACGGTGGGCGGCGGCATCCGGTCGGTGGAGGACGTGCGGCGGATGCTGGAGGCCGGGGCCGACAAGGTCTCGCTCAACACGGCCGCCGTTCACAACCCGGCGCTAATCGGGGAGGCGTCGGACTTCTTCGGGTCCCAGTGCATAGTCGTGGCCATCGACTACAAGGCCACGGAGCGGGCCGCCAACGGCGCGGCGCCGCTCGTTGGGGACCTGCCGTTGGGGCCCGGCGGCGGATGGGAAGTGTACACGCACGGGGGGCGCAAGCCCACAGGCGTGGACGCGGTGAGGTGGGCCGAGCGGGCCGCCGAGCTTGGAGCCGGCGAGCTGCTGGTAACGAGCATGGACACGGACGGGCAGCAGGACGGGTACGACTTGGAATACACGCGCGAGGTGTCCGAGCGGGTGACGATACCGGTCATAGCCAGCGGCGGGGTCGGCAACCTGTCCCACCTCGACGACGCGATCAAGATAGGCAAGGCGGACGCCGTGTTGGCGGCCAGCATCTTCCACTACGGCGCTTATAGGATCGCCGAGGCGAAGGAGTATCTACGCGAGAGGGGCGTGCCGGTCCGGCCCGTGCAGGGCTAGAGCGAGCTAGGCGGACCATCAAGGGGACGGCGATGAGCGACAAGACCGACGGCGCGGCCCCCGCGGTCGCACTCGACGACAGGGGACTGGCGCCGGCGATTGTGCAGCACGCCGAGACGGGCGAGGTGCTCATGCTCGCCTACGTGAACCCGGGCTCGCTGGCCAGGACGATGGAAGGCGGGACGGTCTGGTTCTACAGCCGCAGCCGGTCCGAGCTGTGGCACAAAGGCGAGACGTCGGGCTCGTACCTGCGCCTAAGGTCGGCGTCGGTCGACTGCGACGGCGACGCGATTCTCCTCAAGGTGGTCCCCGACGGGCCTGCCTGCCACACCGGCAGCGAGACGTGCTTCTTCAAACCATTGGAGGGCGAGCCCGAATACTCGCACGGCGACGGAGGGCCGGGCATCCTGGAAGAGTTGTTCTCGGTGATACAGGAGCGCAAGCGCGACCTGCCTGAGGGCAGCTATACGGCGGAGCTACTCCGGGCGGGCGCCGACCGGGTCAGCCAGAAGGTGATCGAGGAGGCTGGGGAGACGGCCATCGCGGGCGTCAAGGGCGACGCCGAACACCTGGCGGAGGAGACCGCCGACCTGCTGTACCATGCGCTGGTGCTGCTGGCCGCCGCGGACGTGACGCCGGAGCGGGTCTGGGCCAGCCTGAGGAAGCGCAGAAGATAGGCGGCGGCTACTCGAGCCCGAACCGCCTCTTCAGCCGCTCCACGCGGCCCTCGGTGTCGACGATGCGCTGCTCGCCCGTGTAGAAGGGATGGCAGCGGTTGCAGAGCTCCACGCGCAGTTGGGGCTTCGTGGAGCCCGTCGTGAAGGTGCTGCCGCATGAGCAGGTGACCACGGCGTTGGCGTAGTACTGGGGGTGTATGCCCGTCTTCACGCGACGGCCTCCGGGACGGGGTAGACGCTGGCGCGCTTCTTGTCGCGCCGGACGTGCTCGAACTTGACGGTCCCGTCGATCTTGGCGAAGAGGGTATGGTCCCTGCCCAGTCCGACGTTCCTGCCGGGTTCTATCCGGGTGCCGCGCTGGCGCACGATGATGGAGCCTGCGGAGACCCACTCGCTGTCGTACCGCTTGACGCCGAGGCGCTGTCCCTGGCTGTCGCGGCCGTTCCTGGTGCTTCCGCCGCCCTTCTTATGAGCCATCGTCGGCCTCCTCCTGCGCGGTGATGCCCGTCACCTGCAGGTCGGTGTACGGCTGGCGGTGCCCCTTTCTGCGCCGGTACCGCGTCTTGTTCTTGTACTTGAAGACGACGGTCTTTTCGCCTCTGCCCTCGCCCACGGCCTGGGCCGTCACGACGACGCCCTCGACCCTTGGCGCGCCCAGGGCGACTTCGCCGTCCCTGGAGACCATGAGCACGTCGCCCAGCTCGACGAGGTCGCCCTCGTCGCAGCCGAGGGACTCGACGCGGATCCTGTCGCCGGGCTGGACCCGGTACTGCTTTCCGCCGGTCTCGACTATTGCGTACGTCGCCACTGGGCTCTCCAACGGTGGATGGTATGACCGGCTGCCAGACAGCCAAAGAATAGGCCCCGCGGAACCGGGGCTTCCTGGTCCGGTCGGAATGTTGCTCTTGTTACTCGGATACCGGAAACCCAGTATATCATACCGGGTCATCGACAGGATGGAGGCGCGCGTCGACCACGCCCAAGAGGGGGAGGACTACTGGGTCTTGCCTATGCGGAACAACTTGGTGCCGCACAGGCCGCAGGTGCCCTTCGTGGCCGGCCGACCGTTCTTGAGTGTGGTCGCCTCGGGATCGCTTATCTCTCTCTTCGTCCTGCACTTGAAGCAGTAGGCCTCCATTGAACGGCCCTCCTAGGAAAGTGGGCTTGATTATATCGCTATGGCTGCCGGTGTCAATACGGCAAGGCGGGAAATGAGAATACGCCTGGGCGGTTGGTCTATTGCAGGGGCAGCGGCGGCTGGAGCCACTTCGGCGACTCGTTGACCTCGATTGCCGTTACCCACTTGACCCATTCGAAGCCCCGCTTGCCCGGCGCGACCAGCCTGAGCGGGTGGCCGTGGCCCCGCGAGAGGGGCCTGCCGCCGACGTGGGTGGCCAGCAGGCTTTCCCGCGCCTCGTCCATCGAGAAGCGGCGGTAGTAGCCGGTCGCGGAGGTCACGGTGACGCTGGCCGCGTTCGGGGAGGGAGATGCGGCGTCGAGCAGGTCCGCGACGCGGACGCCGCGCCAGGACTGTTCGGAGTACCATCCGCCGGTGCAGTCGATCACGGCCGTGAGCTCCTCCGTCGGGTCGAGGTCCGGGTAGCCCAACGTCAGCGCGCGGTCCACGGCGCCGGTGACGGTGAGCTTCCAGCTGCCCGCGTCAATGTCGGGCGCGCGGTCGTTGAGCCAGGAGACGACGGGGAAGCCCTGGGAGGGCTCACGCGACGCGTCGTAGGAGCCGGTGAAGCGGCGGCGCGCCCCCTCGGATCGGGTGAAGGCCGAGGCGGCCTCGGCGGCCTGTGTGAGGACGACGCCGGCGGCGGCTATGCCCGCGAGCCTGAGGAACCAGCGCCGCTGGGCCCAGAACGACTGCGGCATACCTTTCGCGTAGACGTAGGCGTGCCAGGCGAGGACGGGAGCGAGCGCGGCGCCGACGTAGATGTGCCAGCTCAACCCGCTGAACCAGGCGAACTGGAACGGGCCGGCGTGCGACCAGGCGAAGCCAAGGCCCAGCGTAACCGCGAGCACGGCGGCCAGCGTGAGCGAGGCGTACTGCCTAGGGCCGGAGCGCCGCCTGCGGACGGACGCTGCGATGATCGCCGTCTTCCATATCAGCACGACCAGGATGGCGAACCCGCCGATCCTGTGTACGGCGATGAAGACGGCCTCGTCCCGCGAGCCGGACACGAGCCCGAAGAAGCCGGTCGCCAGCTCGACGAGGACCAGGGCCAGCAGGATGGTATTCGCCCAGGGCGTCTTCATCTCACACAGTACAACGCGGCGCGGCGCGGCGTGGTTGTGCGGCCTGCGCGCCGCCGGCGGGTCTAGCTTGGGGTCTCGCTGCTCACGAGGCCCACGCAGTTGCCCTCCGGGTCGGCGAACGTCGCGAACGTGACCATGCCTGGGATGGTGGTCACGGGCATCACGATCTTGCCGCCGCGCTCCTCCGCCTCCTTGAGCTTGGCGTCTATGTCCTCGACCTCGACGTAGAAGGTAATCGCGTTCGGCCCGCCGTTCGTGCCCGATATGCCGCCGTTGATCCCCGTGCCGCTCTGGGTATCGACCACGCCGTAGCCCATGGGGTTGGACGCGTCGATATGCCAGCCGAACAGGTCGGCGTAGTACTCGTGCAGCTTTTCGGCGCCGCTGGACTGGATCTCGAAATGGACTACCGGATTGGGCATGTCGTCACCCTCCCAGGCTATTGGAATTGCCCTCCATTGCGGGGAGCTTGGCTAGGTTAGCCGCTAACGGACTACGTGTCGAGTCCGAATCATGTAGCTGGCTGGTCCGGAGCGGCGGCGGAGATGGTCCGGCCCGCGCGCACGGTCAGCGCGGGCTCCCAGCAGCCGCCCGGACGCTCGCTCCCCGCAACGTCGGCGAGCGGGGGCGCGTCCGGGTTCCAGCGTATCACGGCAAGATCGGCGCCGGAGCCCGGCGCCAGCGTGCCCGCTTCTCCTTCGAGCCCGAGCGTCCGCGCCGGTCGGAGGCTTGCGCGCTCGAATGCGTCTTCGGCCTCCATGCCGGCGGCCATCAGCTTCGAGATGGTGCGCGGCATGTCGTGGCGGGGTGAGGAGTGGGCGTGCCGGACGTAGAAGTCGGTCGATATGGAGTCTGGCAGGAAGCCCTCCCGTACGGCCGTCTCGGCGACCCCGAAGTCGAAGGACATCATGCCGTGGCCGATGTCGAACTTGACGCCGCGCTCCCTGGCCTCCCATGCGGCATCGACCACGCGGCCCTCGGGCGCGAGGCCGCCTGGCCCTGCGTGGAAGCTGTAGGTCACCACGTCGCCGGGCCTGAGGAGGGCCAACTGCTCGTCGACCGGCCAGTCGAACGGGTCCCAGCGCAGCCCGTAGAGCAGGGGCTTGCCGGCGCGCTCCGCCATCTCCAGGACCTTGCCCATGATCAGGCGTGGGTAGTGGTCGGCGGTGGCGGTGGACGCCAAGTTGGCGGCTATGCCCCAGATGAGCTCTGGATCGCCCTCTATGGCCCTGGCGCACGCGTCGACGTCCAGGTCATCCAGGTTGCGGAAGACGGCTCCCTGCTCCCGCTCGCCGCCGGCCGAGGCGTTGAGCGCCATGCGGATGCGTATGGACGCCGGAGCGATCACATCTTCCTTGTATGCAACCCAGTTGCCCGCGCCCGCGTCGCCCTGGGACATGATCGTCGTGGTGCATCTCGGGAGCATGAGGACGTCCGGGTCGATCCCGTACTTCCAGTCCGGCGGCGCCGGGTGGGCGTGCAGGTCGACGAATCCCGGCAGCAGCACGCAGTCGGGGAACTCCAGCGTCCTGTCGGTGCTGCCGGCGACGTCCGGCCCAGAGGCCGCTATGCGGTCGCTTCTGATCGCCACCGCTCCGGGGCCGTCCAACCCCGTATCGGCGCAGAAGACCCGCCCCGCGCGTATCAGCAGGTCGTAATCGCTCATGGGGCGCACCTCCTGGCCGGCGCAATCTCGATACGGTGCGATGCAGGTTATCACGCAGCGGGAGGATGCTTCCACAAAGGGGCACGGGGATGCACGGGGTTTGGGAACCACAATACTCTTGTAGCCCAAGCGCCAACCAACATATAATGGATTGACTCATGAACCTACCTAGATCGCGGGAGGGTTGGTATCTATTAGTCTTCCTTGCGCTATCCCTAACCGGCCTAGGGCTATTGGCGGGGCGCGAGATTGGAGATGGCGAAGGGTGGCTTGACACAACCCTCGACATCGTACAAGGAATGGAGGCGGTCGTTGTCGTAGGAGCGATGGCTACCTACGCGATTATGGAGGGAATATCCATGCTGGCGGAACGGTATCAGCAGCGGCGCTTT
Source organism: Dehalococcoidia bacterium (assembly GCA_963664035.2). Taxonomy (GTDB): domain Bacteria; phylum Chloroflexota; class Dehalococcoidia; order Lucifugimonadales. Next base: position 17,711 of record OY760867.2, read on the forward strand.
AACGAGGGGAAGGCCGAGGGGAAAGTCGAAGAGCGTAAGGCTATCATCAGGGCGCTCAATGCGAATCCCAGCAAGACCTATACGGCGGAAGAGGTGCGCCGCCTGATCGAGGAACGCAGAGACGGCTAGGTTGACCGCAGCAAGGACCGCGCTCGTCACCGGCGCAGCCGGCGGCATAGGCAGGGCCATTGCCCGCGCCCTGTCCGGCGCAGGCGTGCGCGTCATCGTCAGCGACGTGAGCGCCGGCGGGCGCGAGGCCGCCGAGGAGGTCGGCGGCCTCTTCCTCCAGGCCGATCTCGCCAGCATGGACGAGGCCGCCGCACTGGGCGAGCGCGCCGTCGAGCTCTGCGGCGGAGTGGACATCCTGGTCAACAACGCCGGCTTCCAGAAGATGGCCGCCGTCGAGGAGTACGACGACCGCACGTGGGCGCGCTTCCTACAGGTCATGCTGGTCGCGCCCTTCCAGCTCACCAAGCGGCTGCTGCCGGGCATGAAGGAGCGCGGGTGGGGTCGCATCATCAACATATCGTCCATACACGGCCTCGTTGCGAGCCCATACAAGTCCGCCTACATCTCCGCCAAGCACGGCCTCATAGGGCTCACCAAGACGGTCGCGCTGGAGGCCGGCGTCCACGGGGTGACGGTGAACGCCATCTGCCCTGGCTTCGTGCGCACCCCGCTGGTCGAGGGCCAGATCGCCGACCAGGCGGCAGCCAACGGCATCGGCGTGGAAGAGGTGGTGGAGAAGATCATGCTGGAGCCCGCTGCGATCAAGCGGCTCATCGAGCCCGAGGAGGTCGCCAGGCTGGCCCTCTTCCTCGCCTCCGACGACGCCCGCTCCGTGACCGGCTCCGCATACTCGATAGACGCGGGGTGGACCGCCCGATAGGATGACAGCCGCCGCGCGGGGGAGCGTTTCGTGGAGCTGAGAATCTACGCCAAGAACATAAACGTCGACGACCGCACCGAGGACTACGTCCGCAAGAAGTTCGACCGCCTCAAGCGCCACCTCGCCGCGATCACCGACGCCAAGCTGGAGGTCTCCCGCACCTCGTCCCGCTCGCAGGACGACCGCGTGGTCGCCCAGATGACCCTGGCCGTCAAGGGCAACGTGCTGCGCGCGCAGGAGCGCGGGGCCAACGTCTTCGCCGCCGTCGACTCGGTGGCCGACGTCCTCGACAGGCAGATCGGGCGCTTCAAGACGCGCGTCTATAGGTCCGAGCAGTCCAGGCGCGCCGCGCGCGCAGCCTCAGCCAGGGGCAGGGATCTCGGCCCGCCCCCGATCGAAGACGACGCCGAGGGCGAGGCGGAGTCCAGGGTCGTACGCGCCAAGCGCTTCCGCATGAACCCGATGTCCGTGGCCGACGCCATCGACCAGATGGACATGCTGAGTCACCAGTTCTTCCTCTTCTACAACGCCGAGACCGACGAGTACAACGTCGTCTACCAGAGGAAGGACGGCGACTACGGCGTCATCGAGCCCGAGCTCGTGTGAGCCGTTTCGCCATCCCGCCCCCCATCTCACCGCCGACCTGATTTGCCCCCATCCTAACCTTCCCCCGCAGACGGGGGAAGGGACTTACGGCGGCGCTAGGCTGGTATCTGCGGCAGCCTACTCCTCCGGCCAGCCGTCCGGTATCTCCTTGGCGTCCAGCGCGGACTGGACCGCCGCGGCTGCGTCGGACGTGACCCATCCCTTCCAGAGGTCGGCCCTGCTGTTCAGCCACCAGAGCGCCGCGTCGTTCGCGCTCGCGCCCTCGTTCTCGTTCAGCCAGGCGGCGACCTCTTTGTAGACGCCGATGTTGAAGTCCCACTTCCGCAGCATGGCGACGACGTCGGGCGCCCTGACCGGCATCTCAGGATGCACCGCGATCAGGATCGTCGCGTCCTCGTACGCGCAGGCCTTCGTGGTGAACCAGCACTCGTCGCTGTACGCCGGCTCTTCGAGCCGCACCAGGTCGAGGATCAGCGCCGGGTCGTTCGTGCCCCACTGGTAGCCAAGCCAGGGCTCTTCCTTCTCGTAGGCGCCGTACAGGTCGGCGTTGCCCGCCGCTCCATCCCCCGGGTTGACGACGTGGACGTGGTCGGCCAGCCCGTAGCCCTCGATCTGCGCAGCGTTCACCACCTCGCACGCCCAGCCGATCACGCACGACACCAGCCTCGCCTTGCCGCCCGTCTCCGCGGTGGCGAACAGGGCCTTGTACTGGTCGTCCTTCAGGTCCTCGACGCTGTCGAGGTCCGGGTACTGCTCCTGCAGGTAGGCCGGGATCACGAAAGACGACTGCCAGTCCTTGCCCAGGCTCTCGCCCACGGAGACCACTTCCCCGGCTGCCTGCGCTTCCATCCAGGCTTCGTCCTGGTTGGGCAGCCATATCTCCATGGTCACGTGGGTGTCGCCCTTCCGCAGGCCGTTGAAGAGCGGCAGCGTGGCCCCGAGCACCACGTCGGTGGGGTAGCCGTAGCCCTTCTCCACGATGTACTGGGCTATGCGGTCCTGTATCTGGGCGCTGCTCCAGTTCAAGTCGCTGAAGATGATGACCTCTTTCGGCGGTTCGGGAGGCGCAACCTCGACGATCTTCTCCACCTCCACGATCTTCTCGACGACCTCGGGTTCTGACGTGCACGCTAGGGTGACGGCCATGATAGCCGTCACTGCCGCCAGAATGAAAATCCACTTGGATAGCATAACGAATCCTCCTGTTACTCAGGTTCCCCTAAGAGTACCACGATTGATACTGGGCGGGGCCTGTTTCTCGACGGTTTAACCCGCGCTTCTCATCGACTCCTGCCGGCTGCGGGCCACCGACTGGGTGAGGCGGTCTATTATGATCGCGAGGAAGACGATGGCGAGCCCGGCGATTGCCCCATTGCCCGGCTGGTTCTTCTGCAACGCCCTCAGCACGTTGTCGCCAAGGCCGCCGGCGGCCACCATGCTGGCGATGGTGACCATCGCCAGGGCCATCATCGTCGTCTGGTTGATCCCCGCCATGATCGTGGGCAAGGCCATCGGTATCTGGACCTTGGTCAGTATCTGCCACGGCGACGCCCCGAACGCGCGGGCCGCCTCGACGGTCTCGGCGGACACCTGGCGGATGCCCAGGTTGGTCAGGCGGATTACCGGCGGGACAGCGTATATGATGGTGGCGAAGATGCCGGCCGGCTTACCCAATCCGAAGAAGAGGATGCCGGGAAGCAGGTAGACGAAGCTCGGCATCGTCTGCATCCCGTCCAGGATGGGGCGCATCACGTTGTCCGCCATCCGGCTGCGCGCGCCAATGACGCCCAGCGGAAGGCCGATCGACATCGAGACGGCCACGGCCACCACCATCAGCGCCACGGTGTCTATCATGTTCTCCCATAGGTCCATGAATCCCACGAAGAGCAGCGCGAAGGACGTGAAGGCGAGCAGGCTCCATCTACCCACCGCGAAGGAGAGCAGCGCGAGACCGATCACGACGGCCGGCCAGGGGAGCCACTTCAACGCCCTCTCGATGTTGACGATCGCGTAGGTGACGCCCGTGCTCAGCCCGTCGAACAGCCATGCGCCCTCCCGCGTCATCCAGTCCACCGCGTCGTCTACGGCCCGGCCCGTGACGTCCCGCACCGACCTGTCCAGCGTTATGGAGCCGTCGCTGGAGGTCTCGGTGGACACCGTGGTCGGGTAGCCCATCCCAGGCTCCCAGACCAGCAGGCACGCCGCCACCACGACTACGACCGCGATCAGCCCGCCCGCCCAGCGGTAGACCGGCGAGGCGGCCGCGCGCCGCGCCCAGCTCTCGACCCCGCCCCGGCCGTCGTCGGTTTGGGCCATGCCGGACCTCCTAGCCTTCCTCGGAGATGCCCATGAGCAGCGCGCTCACCGGGATCTCCCCCAGCAGGCTGCCCTGCTTGCCGACCACGGCGATCGGGTACTCCGACTCCGCCGCCTTCGGGATTATCGACTCGATGCTGTCGTCGGGGTCCGCCGTCACCGCCTCGACGACCTCGGCGCCTTCCAGCGTCTCCTTTCGCTGCGACACCAGCGCCCTGGCGTGCTCCTCCGTCAGGATCCCGCGCAGGGTGAAGTTCCGAGCTATCAGGAACACCTCGTCGATGCCGTGGTTCATCATGGCGTGCAGCGCGACGCGCGGCCCCTGCCTCTCGTACACCACGACGTCCGGCTCCCGCATGATCGCCCTCGCGGAGACCACCTTCGCCCGCGAAACGTCCCGCACGAACTCGGTCACGTAGTCGTCGGTCGGAAGCGTTACGATCTCCTCCGGCGAACCCTCCTGGATGATCTCCCCGTCCCGCATGATCGCGATCCTGTCGCCGATCTTGAGGGCCTCGTTCAGGTCGTGCGTGATGAAGACGATGGTCTTGTGGAGATCCGACTGGAGGGTGACGAGCTCGTCCTGCATCTCCCTCCGTATCAGGGGGTCGAGCCCGCTGAACGGCTCGTCCATCAATATCACTTCGGAGTCCACCGCCAGCGCGCGCGCCAGCCCGACGCGCTGCTGCATCCCGCCGCTCATCTCGCTGGGGTAGTAGCTCTCCCAGCCGTCGAGGCCGACGGTCTCTACGGCCTTCGCCGCCGCCCTGTACCGCGTCTCCTTGTCGACGCCGCGCACCTCCAGCCCGTACGCCACGTTGTCCAGCACCCGCCTGTGAGGCAGCAGCGCGTAATGCTGGAAGACCATGGCGACCTTGCTGCGCCGGAAGCGCATCAACTCGTCGGGATCGTAGGCGCAGATGTCCTCGCCGTCGAAGCGTATCTGCCCCCTGGTGGCCTCTATGAGCCGGATCAGGCAGCGCACCAGGGTCGACTTGCCGCTGCCCGACAGCCCCATGACCACGAATATCTGCCCCGGGGAGACCCCGAACGAGATGTCCCGAAGCCCCACCACGACGCCCAGCTCGCTCTGGATGTCGGCGCGGCTCATCTCCGCGTACTCGGGATCGAAGACCCGCTCCGGCCTGTCGCCGAAGACCTTCCACACGCCCTCGACTTCGATACGATGCTCCGGCTCGTCCACGTCGCCTCTCCTTGGCGCGTAGCCTATCACATTCGCGCCCCCGTCACAGCATCGGGTCCATAAGATAAGAGATCATGTATCAAGACTTGACGCCCTCGAACGCAAGTGCTAACATTGCCTCATGCAAGGCAACCCACATACTGCGCAGCCTGGCCCGCAGACAGGCCAAAGCCGACGCCCGGAACCCTGTTCCAATGTCGTCCGAATCCGCCCCGATCACGGTTCGGTCGTAGCCCAAAGGCGTTCCGACACCCTCCCAAGAGACCCGGAGCCCAGATAGGAAATGGAACAAAATGGAACAGAATGGAACAACTTTTCGCCCCGGCTCCCCCAGGTGAAGCCGAGAGACTGCCATGGGCCTACGCCGTTCGAGAAGACAGGCGCCTGACCGCGAACGGCGCGGCCGCCAGCAGCGCCGCCTCGATGATCGTCGCCCCCGCTATCCACATCGTCGCGTCGAAGAAGAAGCCCTGCGGGAACATCGCGATCAGGTAGTGGCGCCTCGGATCGAGCTGCCATAGGTCGTTGCTGAAGCTGACCAGGTGGAAGGCCAGGAACAGCCGGTCGAACCCCACCAGCGTCCCGATGCCGGCGAGCGCCGCCAGGCCGAGCGTAACCCAACCGCCCCATGCCAGGCGCCGCATCAGCCGCGGCAGGAATGCGCGCCTGCCCAGGTACAGCCCCACGACGGCGTAAGCGGCCAGGTACAGCCCCGTCAGCCACTGGACCGCGTAGACGCCCCGCACCAGCCCCTTCACGTCCTTCATGTGCAGCACCTCGCGCTCCGTGTACAGGCTCCGGAGGACGCCGCCCTGCACGACGCGCACGTCGAGGAACTCCTCGTCGTTGTTGAAGTAGTCCCTGATCTGCTTGCCGGCGCCCAGCAGCTCGTCCATGCCGATGCCAGTCCTGCCGGGGACGTCGTACGCGTCGAAGCCGTAGCTGTACAGGAAGGGCGCGTTGATGACCAGGCGCGTGTTCGTGGCGATCAGGAAGACGGGCACGGCCGCGACGAACAGGCCGGCGGCCGCCATGCGCAGGGCCTTCACGGCATGGCCGCCCGCTCGACGGCGGCCCGGGGCATCCGCATCGGCTTGAACATGCACCCCTCCACGAATATGTCGAAGAAGTCCGGCGCCGTCTCCAGCTCCACGTGCTCGATGCGCCGCACCATCTCCTCGGCCACCTCCCTCATCGGCCCGGAAGTCAGCATGATCGTCGCCCCCTCCAGCGACGCGTTGCCCACCTTCGCCACCCTTTCCTCCGGCACGTTGGCGATGAAGCCGATGCTGGCCGCGCGCGCCGCGTCCACGTAGTTCGCGAAGCCCCCCGCCAGGTAGAGCCGCGACACCTGCTCCGGCGTGATCCCGTACCGCCGCAGCACTATCCACTGCCCGCAGTAGTTCGCCGACTTCGCCTGCGCCAGCGCGCTCAGGTCGGCGCGCGACACGTACATCCCCCGGTCCGGCGCGAAGTAGAACTCCCCGGCGCCGTCCTCGAATACGCCCAGCTCGCTCATCCGCCCCGTCCGCCGCAGCTCCGACAGCAGGTCCACCAGCCCGGACCCGCATATCCCCTCGGCGGGCGCGCCGCCGATCGTCTCGTACCGGACGGCCCCGCCTTCCGGCAGCGCCACCGACTCGACCGCGCCGTCGTATCCGGGCATCCCGTAGGTGATGGCGCCGCCCTCGAAGGCCGGCCCCGCGGGGCACGACGCCGCCATCATGCGCCGCCGGTTGCCCACCACCACCTCCGTGTTCGTCCCCACGTCCACCACCATCGCCGCGTCCTCCCGCTCGTCCATGCCTACCGCCAGCAGGTCCGCCGTAACGTCCGACCCCACGTGGCAGCCGACCAGCGGCGGGCTGTAGACGCCGCCCCCCGGGAATATGCGGAGGCCGAAGTCCCGCGCCCGGACGCTCAGCGCCGTCGTCTCCCTCTCCCCCGCCTCCATCTCAATCTCCGTCAACGACTGGTACGGCTTCTCGCCTATCGTCTGGACGTCCACGCCGAACAGGATGTCCCGCATCGTCGAGTTGCCGACGATCACCGCCTCGTAGATGCGGCGCCGGTGTACCCCGAGCTGGCGGCACGCCTCCCCCACCTCGAAGTTGATCGCAGACAACATCACCCGCCGGAGCTCGCCGCCGTGCCCGCCGCCGTCGTAGGAGATGCGGTGCATCACGTCGCTGCCCCCGAACCGCTGCGGGTTCTCGAACGACGCCGTGTGGACCACCTCGCCGTTCTCCAGGTCGACCAGGTTCATCGCCACGGTCGTCGTGCCCGCGTCGACGGCAAGCCCGTAGACGCCGCCCCTGTACGCCTCCAGCCGCTCGCCATGGAGGTAGACGCCGTCCCCGCGCCTCGCCGCCGGGGGAGCGAGGCCCACGCGGCGCCTAATGCCGCGCGTCAGTATCCTGGGCTGGCGCCGCAGCACCGCGAACTCGATCTCCGCGTCCACGTCCGCCACGGCGGCCTGGCAGGCGAGCCTGTAGCTCCCGCGCAGGAACGTCTCGCTCTCAGTGGGCGGGGTCAGCCCCTCCATGCCGGAGCGCACCTCCACGATGCACTCGTGGCACTCGCCGCTGCGTCCGCACGAGGTCGGGACCCGGACGCTCAGGCTGTCGGCGTAGTCGAATATGGTCCTGCCGGCCGCCAGATCGAGCTCGCGGCCCGCGTGAAGGAGCGGAGCCATGCGGCCATTCTACCATTCTCATCCCGTTCGCCCTGAGCCTGTCGAAGGGCCGCGGGAGTCAGACCTCCCACGCGCTCCGGTAGTCCAGCTTGTCGCTGCCCACGCAGGCCGGCAGCCCGTCGGGGTCGTCCCGAAGCTGGTTCCGGCAGCCGAAGCCGGCCGTGCAGCGGTCCCGCACGTTCTTGTAGGGGCACCGCCACCGCGACACCTCGTTGACGGTGTCGGACATCTCCTTGAAGATGTCGTACAGGCGCTCCAGGCTCGCCCTGTAACGCGCCGGATCGGCCTTCTGGTCCAACTTAAGCTCTCCGTGGTCGTCCGCCCCGGTCTTTACCCGGAGCCGTCTTGGGGCCCTACTCCGATGAGGGACTTTGCCATGTCGACGCACGCGATGGCGTCCTTGCCGTAGCCGTCGGCGCCCATGTCCTCGGCGAACTCCTGCGTCACCGGCGCGCCTCCGACCATGATCTTCACCTCCTCGCGCAGCCCCTCCGCCTCGAACGCCTCTATCGCCCGGCCCATGTTCGGCATCGTCGTCGTCAGCAGCGCCGACATGCCCACCACCTGCGCCTCGTGCTCCACCACCGCGTCTATGAACTCCTCGGACTTCGTGTCCACCCCCAGGTCGTGAACCACGAACCCGGCGCCCCTCAGCATCATGATGCACAGGTTCTTGCCTATGTCGTGGAGGTCGCCCTTCACCGTGCCCATTATGACCGTGCCCACCGGCTCGATCCCCGACTCGGACAGGATCGGCTCGACGTGCGCCATCCCCGCCTTCATCGCCCTCGCCGCTATCAGCACCTCCGGGACGAAGATGATGTTGTCCCGGAACTTTATCCCCACCACCGCCATGCCTGCGATCAGGCCGTCGTCCAGCACGTCGTTCGCCTCGTAGCCGCGGTCCAGCGCCTCCCTCGTCAGCCGGTCCACCTCGTGCTGGTCGCCCACGATCAGGTCGTAGGCGATCTCGTGCATGATCGGGTCCGTGCCCTCGAACAGGCTCCGTATGTGCTGGATCTCGAAGGGCTTGGTGACGTACTGGATCTCTTTTTCCAGCCCCGCGTGCTGCGTCGTCATGGAAGGGCGTCTCCGGCAACCTCTGGCTATGTATCTGCAACCCTCCCATTATTCGGCCCTCCGTATCTGTTGTCAATTCGCCGGAGGGTTCTGAGAGGGGGATTGGGTCGCCACCCCTTCAGTGCCAGGGAGCAGCCGCTATGGGCAGTGTATCGACGAACGCCGGGAGGCCACGCGAGAGTTGGCAGGGCGTGGGCATTGGCGTAAGCTTGTCGCAGGCGCGGACGCAGGCAAGCGGAGCAGAGAGGGAATCCGTCCACCAGCTTGCGGCCGCGCCGACGGATGTATTGTACACTTTTATCGATGACATAGCGATGATCTTAGGGTCAATTTCCCTATTACGTTATAGTGACTCATGTCCATTTGCGGTTTAGGGCTCGAGGTCATCCGCCATGCCGGACGCAAACCGCCCCTTGCCGGTTCACGTAGTATCAACAAGCGGAGGGCTGGTTTGAAACCAGCCCCTATGGGGTGATGGCCGATGGAGATGCGCTGAACGACGGAGGCGGGGACTTGGGGCGTGCGCCCGCACTTGACATCGAGGATAGAGGCTTCTAGGGTATCATGCCGAATCCAGCACTTAGAAAGGAGCGCCCGGATACGGGTCCGGTAACTCAGAGTGGCCTTCGTAAGGTTCATCCTATTCTGCGCCGACACGGCGAGCGACTTCATGGACCGGAACTGCCTCTACCTGGCGAGCGCGGTCTCGTTCTACACCCTCTTTTCCATCTTCCCGCTGATGCTCGCCACCATATCGGCCGTGGGCTACGTCATCGGCCCATGGGGGCAGGAAGACCAGCTGGAGCTTGCCAGGGACATCACGAACGTCATCCCCGTCTCCAGCGATTTCGTCAGGAGCACGGTGGAGGACATCGTGAGCTCAAGGGCCATCACCGGCATAGCCTCCGTCCTCCTCATGCTCGTGGCGGCCACGGCCGTGTTCAGTGCGGTGAGGAAGGGAATCAACGAGGCGTGGGGCATCAGGCAGTCGAGGCCGTTCCTGAAGGAGCGCCTGATGGACCTGGGGCTGGTGCTCGGCTCGGGCTTCATCCTCCTCATGGTCCTGTTCCTTGCGCCCGTCCTGGGCATACTGGAGGGGATAACGGCATACCTGGAGCCCGAGGGCTGGTACTTCAGCCAGCTCCTCTGGGGACTGGCCTCGCGCCTAGTGTCGCCGTTCCTGGCCTTCCTTACCTTCCTGGCGCTCTACCGCCTGCTGCCGAATACCGAGGTGCGCGTCAGGGACGTGTGGCTCGGGGCGCTCGGGGCCTCGATCGCCTTTCACGGCGTGACCGCTCTGTTCGTCTGGTACGTGCACACGTTCCCCATACACAACGCCGTCCACGGTCCGGTAGGAGGCCTCGTCGCCCTGCTCGCGTGGGTCTACCTCTCGGCGACCATCGTGCTGCTCGGAGCGCTGATCACCTCGCGCTACGCCGCGTACGTTTCCAGGAACCCAACGCGGGACTTCAAGCACATCTGGACGGGGTTCTCACGTGTTAGGCTACGTGTCGTTTCGTCCCAGACGGCTTACTAGGGCGTCCGTATCCGGCCTGCTGAGGGCCGTTGCCGCCTCGTTCGCCGCCATAACCGTCCTCGCGGCCTGTTCCTCGCCCCAGAGCGCCCCTACGCCGACCGCGGCCCCCCCACCGACCGCGACCCCGGAGCCGACAGCCGCGCCCGCGGTCCTCCAGCGCACCCTGCAGCCCGCGGCCAACCTGACGTCGATGAGCGCCGCGTCGATGCCGTCGGTCGCCGACGTCGCCGAGGCCGTAACCCCCTGGGTCGTCTCCATCACGGTGGAGGCCCTGACGCAGGGCGTCTTCTTCGCCATGTCGGGCGACGGCGCCGGATCGGGCTTCATCGTGAGGTCGGACGGCTACGTCGTGACCAACGCCCACCTCCTGGAAGGGGCCACGGAGATAAAGGTACACCTGGACAGCGGCGAGTCCTACGATGCGACCGTGGTGGGGTACGACGACCCGAGCGACCTAGCCGTCCTCAAGGTAGAGGCCGGCGGCCTGCCCTCCGCCGTCTTCGCCGAGTCCGACCACCTGCGGGTGGGCGACTGGGTGATCTCCGTAGGCAACGCCCTCGCGCTCAAGGGCGGCCCGACCGTGACGCTCGGCATCGTGAGCGGCCTGGGACGCACGATAAGGACCCAGAGCGGCGAGTACTACGACCTTATCCAGACGGACGCCGCCATCAACAAGGGCAACAGCGGCGGCCCGCTCGTGGACATGAACGGCCACGTCGTGGGCATCAACCAGGCCGTCCTCCGCGACGCAACCGGGGTAGGCTTCGCCCTCGGCGCATCGACCGCGTCCCGCCACATAGAGAGCCTGATAGAGCGCGGCTACGTGGTGCGCCCCCGGATCGGCCTCAACGGTACGGACATAACCACCGCCATGGCCAACCAGTACGATCTGCCGGTGACCGAGGGCATCATGGTCACGGCCATGTCGAGGACAGGCCCTGCCTACCAGCAGGGCATCAGGGTCGGAGACGTCATCACGAGCCTGGGCGGCATACCCACCGCGGACATGGCCGATTTCCTGCTCCAGCTATGGTCGTACGACGTGGGCGACACGGTGGAGGTCGAGTACATCCAGGAGGGCATAGAGAGGGTGGCGACCGTCGAGCTGACCCAGAGAGAAGGGTAGCATCGTCCAGGGGAGGAGCGGTTGCCGTGATGGGGGTGGAAGCGGTACCCTAGGGCCGCCGGTAGACTGAGACGGGGCGTTAGCCGGGGTCATGTTCGTTTGCGGCTCATAGACAGAAGATTCGCAGCCCGAGCCCCCCAATACCTGTTCCAGACGGCCCTCGCCACCGTCACGCTGCTGGTCATCCTGGTCATAGAGAACGCCGTCTTCGGCGCCGCCATCGTCGTCGCGGTGGCCTCCACCGCCTTCATCGTATTCGTCATCCCCCACTCCATCGCGTCCACGCCCAAGCGCGTGATCGGCGGCCACGTCGCCTCCGTGATATCGGGCTCCATCGTCGCGGCGGTCCTCGCCGTGCCGGCGGTCGCCGCCTTTGGCGACGAGGTCCCCGTCGTGCTCCACGTCATGGCCGCGCTGTCGGTCGGTCTGGGCATCCTGCTCATGGCGGCGACGAACACGGAGCACCCGCCTGCCGCCGGCACGGCGCTCGGTCTCGTGACCGACGGCTGGAGCTGGCCGGCGCTGGTCTTCATACTCACCAGCGCCATCGCCCTCTCGCTAATCCGGGCGGCCCTGCGCTCCAGGCTGATCAACCTGATCTAGACGACGACCTCGTCGTCGAGGCACACGCCGAGCGGGCTCGGAGACGCGCGTATCGCCGCCGGGACTCGCAAGCCGACGTTCGAGCGCGGTGAAGGCATCGATAAGCTCGGGCGCCTCGAAGGCGCGGTTGCGCCGGCCCACGGTGACTTGCGAAAGCACGCCCGCCCGTAAGAGCCGATCGATCGCCTGGCTCGTCGCCTGGAACGACCTGCCAATCAGCTCCGCCCCCGTAGATGTCGTGACCACAGGGGCGGCTGGCAGCGCACCGATGAGCAGGCGCGCCGCCGAGTCTCGGCGGGGGTGTCCGGAGCGAGCCAGCCAGGACGCTTGCAGCCTGCCCACGCGCTCCTCGAAGCGGCTGGCGTCCTCGACCGCTTGGCGGCACGCCGAGGCGAAGAGGGCGACCCACCGGTTGATCCCGGCATGAGCCTCGGAGGAGTCGGGCGCGCCGACGTAGCGCGTCTCCGTCAGGCCGGCGATATAGTCCCGCGACCGCGTTGCGAGGACGAGGGAGACCGGCGGCAGCACGCGCAGCCCGAGCCTGCGACGGCGCAGGACCATGTGGATCAAGACGCGGCCGGTTCGTCCGTTGCCGTCCACGAAAGGGTGGATCGTCTCGAACTGCGCGTGGGCCACGGCAGCCTGCGCCAGCGCCGGGAGCGAATCGTCGTTGCAGAAGGCCACGAGATCTTTGAGCAGCGGGCCCACGGCCTCCGGGGGCGGCGGCACGAAGGAAGCCGAGCAGGGATTGTAGCTGCTGCCCCCGATCCAATTCTGCACGGGGCGAATGCTGCCCCCGTGCTTCTCCATGCGTGTCCCGGCGAGCAGACGACGGTGCGCCTCCAAGACGGCTTCTAGGGTAATAGGGCCGCCGGGTTCGACGGCTTCCACCCCCCAGACCATCGCGTCTATGTTGCCGAGCACCTCCGCGGCCGTCACGTCTCGGGGGTCTTCTCCGAGTCGGCGGGCGGCATCGGCTCGGAGAAGGCGCCGCCCACCCACCTCCAGGCCTTCGATCCGGGATGAGGCTACAGACTCGGCGCGAAGCAGGAGCCGTGCCAGGGCCTCGGTGTCAGCGAGCGCGGACGCAGATGCATCAAGCCGCGCGAGCGCGGCCTCGGCGTCGGCAACGTCAGCGGCGACGTCACCTTCGAGGACGAATCGGCGGCCATCCAACGGATCCGGGAAGTATACTTCGTAGCTGCATGGGCGACGATCACGCCGGGTCGGCCCGGCGAAGTCGCCCTCCCAGCGCCTCGCTTCAAAGTGCGCCATGGCGGAACCCCATATTCAATGATAGCACAAATCATTGAATATGGGTCGCGTCTGTTCAAAGATGGGTAAGAAGGCGCTCTTCGGACTCCAAGCCTCAGGGCCTGCGGACTCCGATGGTCACCTCGGCGCCGTCCACGTCGTGCGTCTCCGTGTAGGCCCCGCTCGGAGGCTCGCCCTGGACGAGGGCGTCCGAAAGCGTCTCCTGGCGGACGTAGGCGCCGTGAGACTCGATGACCGCCTCCACGCCGTCGTCGCCCCGGTAGAACGTCTCGATGCGGTCGGCTATGTCGAAGCCGGCGGAGCGGCGCATGTTCTGGATGCGGTGGACGAGCTCGCGCGCGCCGCCCTCGGCGGCCAGCTCGGGCGTCACCTCCGTCGTCACCGCAACGGTGTAGCCTCCCTCCGAGGCTACCGAGTATCCCTCCCTGTCCGAGGCGTTCACCACCACCTCGTCGGGCCCCAGGGTGTAGTCTCCCAGGGGAACGGGACGGCCCGACGAGACGAGGTTGTGGACCTCGATGGGGTCCGCTCCCGAAAGCGCCGAGAGCACCTTGGGCGTGTCGCTGCCGTACTTCGGCCCTACGAGCGCCATGTTCGCCCTCGCCTCGAAGCTCGACACCTCGGCGGCGGACCCGATAAGCGCGACCTCCTTCACGTTCAGCTCCTCCATGAGCTGGTCGGAGACCGCCTCTAGCGTCGCCGCCTCGCTCGCCGAGCGCAGCCGCACGAGCACCTTCCGCAGCGGCTGCCGCACCTTCAGCCCGGTCTTGCTGCGCGCCGACCTGCCCAGGCTGGACAGCCGCATGGCGAGCCGCGCGGCCTCGGACAGGGCGGGGTCGATGCGCGCCGTGTCCGCATCGGGCCACCTCTCAAGATGCACGCTCTCCGCGCCGCCGTTGTTCCGCGCGAGGTTCTGGTGGACCGACTCGGTCATGAAAGGCATGACCGGCGCCAGCAGCCTGTTCAGCGTCACCAGGCACTCGTACAGGGTGGCGTGGGCCGAGAGCTTGTCCTGGTCGGCGGCGCTCTTCCAGAACCTGCGCCTGCTGCGGCGCACGTACCAGTTCGACAGGTAGTCGACGAACCTCTCGGCGGCCCTGCAGGCCGGGTCGGTGGCGTAGCCGTCCAGGCTCCGCGTCACGTCCTGGACGAGCGTGTTCAGCTCCGAGATGATCCACCTGTCCAGGTCGGGCCTGTCCTCGACGGGCGGCGCCTTGGCCGCGGGGTCGAATCCGTCGATGTTGGCGTACGTGACGAAGAAGGAGTAGACGTTCCACAGCGTGATCATGAAGCGCCGCCGCGCCTCGTCGGCGACGCCGAACCCGAAGTTCAGGTTGTTGGCCGGGTTGTGCAGGCAGTAGACCCAGCGCATGGCGTCCACGCCCATCCGCTCGGCGGCGTCCTCGAACCAGATCGCGTTCCCCTTGCTCTTGTGCATCTCCTCGCCCTTCTCGTCGCGCATCAGGGCGTAGCTGTGGATGGCGCGCGTCGGCTCGGCGCCTTCCAACACCGTGCTCATGGTCAGCAGCGAGTAGAACCAGTTGCGGAACTGGCCGGGGAAGCTCTCGGTTATCAGGTCGCCCGGGAACCACTGGCGCCAGTGGTCGCGGTCATGCCTGTACTCCAGCGTGGAGAAGGGCACGATTCCGGCGTCCAGCCAGGGGTTGCCCACGTCCCTGATGCGCGCGACCTTATTGCCGCACTTGCCGCACTCGATACGCACCCCGTCTATCCAGGGGCGGTGAGGGGAGTGTCCTTCCAACTGCTCCATGCCCTCCACAGACCTTTCGGCTAGCTCCGTCTCGCTGCCGATCACGTCGAAGTGGCCGCACTCGCACTTGAAGATGGGCAGCGCCAGCCCCCAGAAGCGCTTCTTGGAGATCATCCAGTCGTCCATGTTGCGCAGCCAGTCGAGCTCGCGTTCGAGGCCGAACGACGGTATCCACGTGACCTTCCTAGCCACGTCGGCGATCATCGTGCGGAGCTCGCCCATCGAGATGAACCACTCGTCCACCAGCCGGAATACCAACTCCGTGGTGCACCGCCAGCAGACGGGGTAGCGGTGGGAGTACTGCTCCAGCCGGTAGAGCGCGCCCTTGCCGCGCAGGCTGTCGTAGATCAGGTCGTTGACCTCGAAGACGCTCTTGCCCGTCAGCCAGTCGAAGCCGTCGACGAAGGCTCCGAAGTCGTCGAGCGGGGCGATGACGTCGAGCCCCTCCTGCTTGCTCAGCTCGAAGTCCTCCTTGCCCGCGCCGGGGGCGCAGTGGACGACCCCCGTACCCTCCGATTCGCTGACCTCCTTCCACGCCACGACCCTGCGGTCCACGCCCTGCTGGGCCGGCAACTCGTCGAAGGGGCCCCTGTACCGGAGCCCGGCGAGCGCTGCGCCAGGCATCTCCTCCAGCACCTCGTGGCCGGCCTTCAACTCGGACAGCCGCGACTTGAGCAGGTACAGGATCTCGCCGTCCTCGGTGCGCGCCTTTGCGTAGGTCAACTCCGGATGGACGTATGCGGCCGTGTTCGCGGCCAGCGTCCAGGGCGTCGTCGTCCACACCAGCAGCGCCTCGTCGTCGCGGCCTACCAGCGGGAACCTGACGTAGAGGCCGGGGTGGACGATCTCCTGGTAGCCCTCGGTGACGATCTCGTGCTCGGAGAGGCCGGTGCCGCAGCGCGGGCACCACGGCATAACGTCGGTGCCCTCGTAGACCCAGCCGCGCTCGTGGCAGACCTTCAGGAAGTGCCATATGGTGTAGTTGTTCTCGTCGGACATCGTGTGGTACGAGTTGTCCCACTCCATCCAGTAGCCGAGCCTGATCGACTGCTCCGTCTGCTTGGCGGCGAACCTCCTGACGCGCTCCTTGCAGAGCTCGACGAACCTGTCGATGCCGAAGTCCTCGATCTCGCGCTTGTCGTTGAGCTTCAGCTCCTTCTCGACCTCGACCTCGATCCACAGTCCCTGGCCGTCGAAGCCGTTCTGGTAGCGCTGCTTGAAGCCCCGCATCGTCTTGTAGCGCTGGAAGACGTCCTTGTAGGTGCGCCCCCAGGCGTGGTGGACCCCCATCGGGTTGTTGGCCGTGATGGGGCCGTCGATGAACGAGAAGGTCTTCGGCGAGTCGTCGTTGGCGTGGAGGTACTTGTCGAGGATGCTCTGCTCATCCCACCACTCCTGCACGTCCCGCTCCAACTGCACGAAATCTACCCTGGCCGACACAGGCTCGAACATCGGTCTTCCTTTCCGACGGTGGCTGTCTGTCGCTGTTGGGCCAAAAGAGAAGAGCCCGCCCCGCAAAGGGACGGGCTCTTGCCCGCGTTACCACCCTGGTTCCCCGGCGCACTTCACGCCGGGACGCTCTGTTGGGTACCAGCATACCCACGCCCCTCTAACGTGGGGCGAACCCGGCGGGTCCTACTGGGGCGCGTCTAGGCGCCCGTTTGGCCCGCGGCTCGGGAGGGATCTTCGCGGGGCAGGGCTCGCGTCTGCTCTCACCGTACCAGACTCGCTGAGCGGCCGGTTCGCCCCGGTACTCGTCTCCGTCGCAGCCGATGCGGATAGCCTACGTGCTGAGGAGGCAGGCTGTCAAGGAGAATGTCGATTGCATAGCCGCCGTGACCATACGGGCGCATCCCAGATCGAATGTAATGCTGTGTTACCATAGCCCCCAGGAGCGAGCGCCATGGCCACGACACCCACAACCCTGATCCAGGGCAGGCCCGCCGAGGCCGAAGAGGTCTTCTACCCCGAAACGGACGGTATGCCATTGCCGGACGGACCTGAGCAGGGACCGCATGTCACAGACGCCATTTCGATGCTGAGACACCACTTGGGCGGCCCCACGACCGCGGTCAGTGGCGACACCTTCGTCTACTACGTCGAAGGCGACCCCAAGAAGTGGGTGTCTCCCGACTGCTACGTCGCCTTTGGCGTGGACGTGGAGTCGATCAGGCGGTTCAACACCTACCGCGTGTGGGAGACAGGCAAGGTTCCCGACTTCGTGCTGGAGATAGGGTCGCCGTCGACGGCGTCCAACGACGTAGGGCCCAAGCGCGACCTGTACGCGAGCCTGGGTGTCCGGGAGTACTGGCGTTTCGACCCGACGGGCGGCGACCACTACGGCGAGCCGCTGGTGGGCGAGTACCTGGTGGAGGGCGAATACCGCCGTTTCGAGATGAGCGCCGGGCCGGGTGTCGCGCCGCGAGGTCACAGCCCGCTGCTGGGCCTGGACCTGTGCTGGACGGAGGGCCGCCTGCGCTTCTACGACCCAGCGGCTGGCCGTTGGCTGGAGAACTACACCGAGACCGCTGCCCGCGCCGAATCGGCTGAAGCTCGCGTGGCCGAGTTGGAAGCCGAACTACGGCGGCTGCGCGGTGAATAGGGCTCCCCCTTCGTCCCCATTGGTATGATCGATCCGCCGTGCATCTGAAAGGACATACGTCTCATGCCGCTGGATAGCCTACTGGAACTGGTAGAAACGCTCCGTGAGCGCATCGACGAGCACGGTGACGCCCTTAGGCAGAGCGAGGCGCTGACACGGTACGCGCTGATCGACCCGATGCTGCGGGAGTTGGGCTGGGATACCGATGATCCAGCCTTTGTTGTGCCTGAGTACAGATCGGGTAGCGGCTCGGCGGACTACGCCCTGCTGGACAACGCCAGTCCCCTGATGATGGTAGAGGCCAAGAAGCTCGACACGCCGCTACGGGACGCGGTCCTCTCTCAAGGCATCAACTATTGCCTGATGGAGGGAACCAAGCACTTTACGGTCACAGACGGCCAGCGGTGGGAAGTCTACGAGACGCACAAGCCAGTGCCCATCGACGAGAAGCGAATCGTCGCATTCGACCTAAAGGCGCAATCGCCTGTCGAGGTGTGCCTTCAGGCGCTGGCGTTGTGGAGGCCCAGTGTGGAGTCAGGGCACGTTGCCGTTGGGAATGCCCCAGTTGCCGGGCTGGACAAAGATGACTCAACCACCAATGGGCCCCCACCGCCCCCATCCCCGAATGACCACGAATGGAAGCCGCTAACGGAACTGAGTCCACAAGCAGGCTCTGAGCCTCCAGTAGAGATTCGATTTCCCGACCGTTCGGCTGTATCGGCAACGGTATGGAACTCGATTTTGGTCGAAACTGTGCGCTGGCTAATAAACAGAAACTACCTTGATACGGGCCATTGCCCCATTAGGGTGGGGAACAGCAAGGCGTACAGAGTGGCTGAGAGCCCCGTTCATCCGAGTGGGAACCAGTTCCATTCCAGCACCCAGATCGGTTCGCTGTATGTCGAGAAGCACGGTAATATCAAACAGATCGTCGACTCCACTCGATCCATCATCAAGCACGTAGATAAGGATCCGGCACAGTTCCAGGTTCGCTTCTCCTCGCCTCCGTCATAGACAATGGGCTGGAGTTAACAACTAGCCATTCCCTCTTCGTTCACACTGAGAGCTTGCCTCCTATAATAGAGCACAAGGCACAGGTGTATGGATGATGGGTGCCTCCGAACTTGGAATGACATGCTGTGTTACCATACCCGGCAGGAGCAAGAGCCATGGCCACGACACCGATAGTCCTGACCGCGGGCAGGCCCGCCGAGGCCGATGAGGTATTCTATCCCGAAACGGACGGTATGCCATTGCCAGACGGACTTAAGCAGGAGCCGCATTTCACAGAGATCGTTTCGACGCTGAGGCACCACCTGGGCGGCCCAACTACCCTCGTCAGCGGCGACACCTTCGTCTACTACGTGGAAGGCGACCCCGGGAGACGGCTATCCCCCGACTGCTACGTCGCCTTTGGAGTCTACGTGGAAGCCATGATGCGCTTGAACAGCTACAGGGTTTGGGAGGCAGGCAAGGCCCCCGACTTCGTGCTGGAGATAGGCTCTCAGTCCACCGCATCCAACGACGTGGGGCCCAAGCGCGAGTTGTACGCGAGCCTTGGTGTCCGGGAGTACTGGCGCTTCGACCCGACGGGCGGCGACCACTACGGCGAGGCGCTGGTGGGCGAGTACTTGGTTGAAGGCGAGTACCGCCGTTTCGACATGAGCGCCGGGCTGGGCGTCGCGTCGCGGGGTCACAGCCCGCTGCTGGGCCTGGACCTGTGCTGGACGGAGGGCCGGCTGCGCTTCTACGACCCTGCGGCTGGCCGCTGGCTGGAGAACTACACCGAGACCGCCGCCCGCGCCGAATCCGCCGAAGCTGAGGCAAATGCTGAGCGCTCTGCCAGGGCATCCGCCGAAGCTCGCGTGGTCGAGCTGGAAGCCGAGCTGCGGCGGCTGCGCGGCGAGTAGGAGTTGGAGGAGCCCCCATCTCAATCTTCCCCCGCGACGGGGGAAGAGGTAAGACTTCTCCCTGCACCCCGCCAGATGCTCTCATGCCTCACGAAGCCTGAACGGTTACAGTGCGTCCCAAATCCCCCACCCAAATGGCGGTGAGGCTCTAGGGCAAGGGGAGGGCTGGTTTCAAACCAGCCCCTACGGGGTGATGTCGATGGATTATGTCGCTGAACGTAGAGGCGGGGGATTTGCGTGCGTCGCTTAGTGTTGACTTCTGGGGGTTTCGTGCTTTAATTCAAGCGCTTCCGGCTTGGGGGCCTTGCGGCTCCCGGCGGGCAGTTCTCCAAGGAGGTATGAGGCGTGGCTGCAGAACTGTATTCCGATAGCTGGCTCTCCAGTGAGCCGATCTACCTCGCCGACATGGACCGGTGTCTCCCGTCCGACGCACTGGCGTCGTTCCCCGTGCCGGGGCGCTGGAGGAAGCTCGAGTACGAGACCGACGACTTCTCCGGCGTGATGCTGCTGGGCGGGCCGGAGACGGCGGCGCCGGAGATCACGTATCCGCTGGACGCCAGCGGGTGGCACTCCGTTTCGATCGGCGTGTTCCCGCACTACGACGAGGGCTCGGAGGTGTTGGTGCGCCTCAGCGGCGAGGACACCTTCTCCATGCTGATGCGGTCCAGCGGCGAGATGGCGGTGCATGAGCTGACGGTCTACCCGATGTTCTGGAGGATCGTCGACCTGACGGACCAGGACATGGTCTTCGGCCAGATGTCGTACGAGCTGAGCGCCGGCGGCGGCATAGGCTCGGTCGAGTCCCGAAGCGCGCAGATCGCCTACGTGAAGCTGGTGCCGCTGACGGACGCCGAGGTCGAGGCCTACAAGGCCGACCGGGCAGCGGCGAAGAACAAGCGGCTGTTTACCCACAACGACGCGCACGGCGTCCACTACGGCTACAAGCCGACGACCGCCGAGCACATCCGGCGGCACATCGAGCCGTACAGGGACACCGACTTCGGCAAGCTGTGCTGGGAGGCGGCCGGGGGCGACCTACTTCAGTATCTGGGCAACACGGGGAGGCTCTCGACCTTCGACGGGCTGGAGGACTTCGGGCCGCAGGGCTACCGGAAGCTGGCGGAGAGTTGGCGGATATTCCGGGACGCGGGCGTCGACCCCTTCGAGGTGGCGCTGGAGCACACGCACGAGATCGGCATGGAGTTCCACGCCGGGTACAGGATGACCGGCTTCCACTACCCGCCGCCCCTCGACTACTTCAACCACGGCGCGACGTTCTACAAGTACCACCCGGACCTGCGCAGCATCGACAGGGACGGCAACGCCGCCCCGCGCATGTCGTACGCCTTCCCGCCGGTGCGCGAGTACGTGCTGTCGGTCTTCCGCGAGATTGCGCAGTACGACGTGGACGGGATAACGCTGCTCTACAACAGGCGTCCGCCCTACGTCGACTACGACCCGCCCATCGTGGAGGGCTTCAAGCAGGAGACGGGCCGCGACCCGCGCGAGATAGACGACTCCGACCCGGAGTGGCTGCGCTACCGGGCGAGGACGATGACCGGGTTCATGCGCGAGCTGAGGGAGGCGATGGAGGACGAGGCCGGCAGGCAGGGCAGGCGCAAGATACAGATATCGGCGGTCGTCATGGGCAGCGAGGAGGAGAACCTGTACAACGCGCTGGACCTGCGCGCCTGGGTCTCGGAGGGGCTGATCGACACGCTGGTCCCGTACACGTCGAAGCCGAAGCTCGACAGCATGGCGCCGTCGTGGACGGACCCGAAGGACGTGGAGTCCTGGGTCTCGCTCACGAAGGGCACGGACTGCGAGCTGGCGCTGAACATCATGCCTCGTTACCAGAGCGGCGAGGACTTCCGGCGCATGGCGGCGCTCGTGTACGGCGCGGGCGGCGAGCAGCTCTTCTTCTGGGATGGCGACACCGCGCGCGCCAACTTCTCCCGGTGGTACAACTCGCTGCGGCGGCTGGGGCACAAGGAGGACATCCTGGTCTGGAGGGCCGCCGGCGAGCCCGACCTGCCCACCGAAGGCACGGTCGTGCGCAAGCTGGACGACTGGGACATGCACTACCAGACGCCGGGGTAGGAGGCGAACATGGCTTCGAGCAGCTTACTGGGCGATAGCGGATTTTCCGGACGGCCCGTCTACTTGAGCGACCTGAGCAGGTGCCAGCCCGCCGGCGCGCTGTCGCGGGACGCGATGCCCAGGCGGTGGCGCGCCATGGAGTACGAGGCGGAGGGGCTGTCGGGCGTCATGCTGATGGCGGGGCCGGAGACGGCGGCGCCTGAGATCACGCTCCCGCTGAACGCCTCGGGGTGGCACGCCGTCTCGGTGGGGCTGTTCGCCGACCAGCGGCAGTCGACCTGCGCGCTGGTGAGGCTGAGCGGCGACGACACCTTCTCCTTCCTGGAGCAGCGTCCGCTGGAGCTGGAACAGCGCACCGGCGACGAGAGCACGCCCGCGTACAAGGCGCACGAGATCCGGGAGCTGTTCTGGCGCGCCGTCGACCTGACGGGCCGGGATCTCGTGCTGGGACAGCTACAGTGGCGGGTCGCCCCGGGCGAGGAACAGGGAACGCTCCGGTCGATCACGAGCCGAGTGGCGTACGTGAAGCTGACGCCGCTGATGGACGCGGAAGCCGCGGCGGCACAGGCGGACGCCGCCCGGACCGACACGGGCCGGCTCTTCGCGCACAACGACGCTCACGGCCCTCACTTCACTCACCGCCCGACGACGGCGGAGACGATACGACGCGAGATCGAGCCATTCAGGGGTACCGACTTCTCCCGCATCTACTGGGAGACAGGCTCCGGGGACATGCTCAAGTACTTCGGCAAGCTGGGCAGGCTGGGCACCTACGACGACCAGGGCGACTTCGGGCGCAGGGGCGACAGGATGCACGCCGAGAGCTGGAGATCGCTCATCAGGGACGGCATAGACCCGTTCGAGGCGGCGCTGTCCCACGCGCACGAGCTGGGGATGGAGGTTCACGCGTCCTACCGCGTCGCGGGGTTCCACTACCCGCCGCCGCTCGACTACAACAGCCAGGGACCCACCTTCTACAAGTACAACCAGCAGCTCAGGAGCACCGACAAGACGGGGCGCCGCGCCCCCCGGCTGTCCTACGCCTACCCGGAGCTGAGGCGCTACGTCATATCGCTGCTGGAGGAGATGGCCGGTTACGACGTCGAGGGCGTCTGCCTGCTGTACAACCGGCGGCCGCCGGTGGTGGAGTACGACCCGCCGCTGGTGGAGAGCTTCCAGGCGAAGTACGGCGAGGACCCGCGGCAGCTCGACGACGAGGACCCGCGTTGGCTCGCGCACAAGGCTGGGGCGCTCACCCAGTTCCACCGGGAGGTGCGGCAGGCGATGGACGACCTGGCCGAGGAGCGCAAGCTGGGCAGGCGCATCCAGGTCTCAGCCGTCACCATGCGCGACGAGCGCGAGAACATGCTCTACGGCATGGACCTGGAGGCGTGGATAGACGAGGGGCTGGTGGACACGATCATCCCGTACACGTCGGAGCGGATGCTGGACAGCGCCGCCGACTCGTGGACGGACCCGGAGTCGGTGCGGTACTTCGTGGAGCTTACGAGGGGCACGGAGTGCAAGCTGGCCCCGAACATCATGCCGCGCCAGATGAGCGCCGACGAGTACCGCAACCGGATCGCGGGCCTCTACTCGGTGGGTGTGGAGAACTTCTTCTTCTGGGACTGCGCGACGAACCGCGCGAACTTCAGCAACTCGTATGACGCCTTGCGGCGGCTGGGGCACCGGGAGGAGGTGGAGGCGTGGAGCGCGGAGGGCCGGCCCTCCCACGGGCCCACTACGCTAGAATTGAAGCAGCTCGGCGGCTGGGACTACAGGTACGCCACGCCGGGCTAGGAGGGGCCCGGGGTCCGGCGGCTCAGGCCATTCGCTCCAGTACGAAATATCGAGACGGCTACTCTCCGGCCTTGATGACGACGCGCCCGCCAGTCCTCCGCAGGTAACTACCGCCGAAGCTGCGCAGCGCCCGATACCCGACGCGCTCCATCAAGACTTCGACAGCGCCGGGGTGCTGCGCCCGTAGGCGGTCCGCCGCGTCACTTTCGCTGTTAGCGATTGCCCAATCCCCTGTCTCAATGTCGATGGCGACGTACTCCCCAAAGTGGTCGGCCTCGACTTGGGGCAGGATGTCCAACTCGTATATCTCCTTGCCCAGCCGAACCGTCTCTTCACGTGGGCGGCGCGTGGGCATGGCGGTTTCCCTTCCTTGGGCAGGCACTGTAGTCTCTGCGCCTCATGTGTCCCCCTTAATTCACGGGTGTGCTACACCCGACATCCTACCATTCTGCGGGGGTGTGAGACAAAGAATAGAGGCCGTACGTAGGGATAGACAGGCGATTGCTCGGACGACGGCCAGGGCAATCGCATCTAAATGGAGTATTAGAAAAGTTATAGAATGGGGGTCATATCATATGGAGGGTGACCCATGTCGCACAGAGACCCCGCGTCCCTGACCGAGCACTTTGGCAGCTTGGTCGATCCGCATGTAGACCGCACCAAACGCCACAATCTACTGGACATCGTCACCATTGCGCTCTGCGGTGTCATAGCAGGTGCGGACAGTTGGGTGGACGTGGAGGCGTTCGGCAGGCGCAAGGCGGAATGGCTGTGCGAGATGCTGGACCTGCCTAACGGCATTCCATCCCACGACACCTTTGGCAGGGTCTTCGCCAAGCTGGATGCTCAGCAGTTCGAGCGCTGCTTCACCGAGTGGGAGTTGGCTGTGCGAGAGGTTCTGCAAGGTGACGTCGTAGCCATAGACGGCAAGAGGGTGCGTCGTTCGCACGACCGGTATATAGGGAAGGATGCGATCCACATGGTCAGCGCTTGGGCCTCTGCGAGCGGCGTAGCACTCGGGCAGACCAAAGTGGACGGGCGCTCCAACGAGATCACGGCCATACCGCGACTGCTCGAAATGCTCCAGGTCGAAGGGTGCATCGTGACTATCGACGCCATGGGCTGCCAGAAGGAGGTCGCATCGAAGATCCTGGAGGAGAGAGCCGACTACGTGCTGGCGGTCAAGAGGAACCAGGGGCGCCTGCACGAGGATGTGCATGACATCTTCGACCTTGCCCGCAAGTCCGGCTTCGACAGTCTCGACCACGATTACCACGAGACGATGAATGCGGGCCACGGACGAATCGAGACTCGTCGATGCTGGGCCGTGTCCGACCCGGACCACATCAGATACGTGGATGATGGGGGCCAGTGGCCTGGGTTGACGACACTGGTGATGGTGGAAGGCGAGCGACTCGTCGGTGGCAAGACGACGGTGGAGTCACGCTACTACATATCGAGCCTGCCGAATGATGCGAGTAGATTGCTTAATGCGGTGCGGAGCCACTGGGGCATAGAGAACGGACTGCACTGGTCGCTGGACGTGACGTTCAACGAGGACGCCAGCCGTGTGCGCAGCGGCAACGGGGCGGAGAACTTCTCCGTGCTGCGGCGCATGGCGCTGAATCTGCTCAAGGCCGAGAAGACAACCAAGCGAAGCATCGCCGGCAAGCGAAAAGATGCCGCTTGGGACAATGACTACCTATTCAAGGTCCTTGCACAATAAGATGCGATTGCCCTGACCGGAATCGAGAAGGGCTAGCCGCCACACGGCTTCCGGGAATCGGGCGGGGTGTGTTGTAAATAATCCCCTGCGACATTGACCGAGGCGGGCTGGCGGCGTATCTTTGGGGGTAGCCTGACAAGGACAGGGCGGGCTTGAGGCCCGCCGCTGCGACCTTGCAGGCGGGAGGTGAGGCTCCA
Source organism: Dehalococcoidia bacterium (assembly GCA_963664035.2). Classification (GTDB taxonomy): domain Bacteria; phylum Chloroflexota; class Dehalococcoidia; order Lucifugimonadales. The sequence continues at coordinate 43,148 of OY760867.2, forward strand.
TGGGACAGATCGGTTTCGTAGGGCGGGACTTCTTCGGAGACCGGGGCTACGGCGCAGGGCCGGTCTATCTTGCGGACCTGGACCGGTGTACGCCGGCGGATGCGCTGGCGCCGCCCTCGCGCCGGGGCCGGTGGAGCGTGTACGACTACGAGACGGAGGGCTTCGCCGGCGCGCTGCTCGTGGCGGGGCCGGAGACCGAGGCGCCTGAGATAACCTACCCGCTCGACGTTAGCGGCTGGCACGCGGTCTCCATCGGGCTTCATCCCACGGACGGCGAGCAGACGGAGCGGCCGCACGTGCTGGCGCGGCTGACCGAGGACGACACCTTCTCGGACATCTACTGGTACGGAAACGGTCACCACCTCTCGCGCCAGCGCCTCGAGGAGGTGTTCTGGAAGGCGGCGGACCTGACGGGCCAGCAGATAGTCTTCAGGCAGTACTCGCGCCGCGTCATGCCGGGGGACGCCCCGGGCGCTGTGGAGTGTTCGGCGGTGCGTCTCGCCTTCATAAAGCTGGTACCCCTCAGCGACGCGGAGGTGGCGGCGCTGCAGGCGGAGCGGGAGGACCGGTCGACCAAGCGGCTCTACGCCCACAACGACTCGTTCAGCTTCCACAACTCGCTGCGGCCCACCACGGCGGAGGATATACGCCGCCAGGTCGAGCCGTACAGGGACACCGACTTCTCGCGCATGTACTGGGAGATGGGCAGCGGCGACATAGCCCACTACCCAAGCAAGACCGCCCACACCTGGTCCGACTCCGAGGCGCAGGGCGACTTCCAGCGCGTCGGCGACAGGCTGCGCCACGAGAGCTGGCGGGCGCTACGGGAGCGCGGCGTCGACCCGTTCCAGGAGGCGCTGGAGCATACCCACGAGATCGGCATGGAGTTCCACGCGGCGTACCGCCTCGCGGGCTGGACGTACCCGCCGCCGCTGCTCGACTACCAGTGGGTTGGCGGCTTCTACGAGAGCCACCCGGAGTGGCACTGCATCGACCGGGAGGGCAGGAACGTTCCGCGCATGTCGTACGTGTACAACCCGGTGCAGGACTACGCCATCGCCTTCCTGCGCGAGGTCGTGGCCAGCTACGACGTGGAGGGCGTCTGCCTGCTGTACAACCGGCGGCCCCCGTACATCGACCACGAGGAGGCGACGATAGAGGGGTTCAAGGCCGAGCACGGCAAGGACCCGCGCGACCTGGACGAGCGCGACGAGCGTTGGCTGGCGTACAAGGCCGGCATCATCACGGCGTTCATGCGGCGGGTGCGTGCGGAGATGGACGCGGCGGGACGTGAGCGTGGCAAGCGGGTGGACGTGGGGGCGTGCGTGCTGGGCAAGGAGGAGGATAACATCTACTTCGCCCTGGACATACCGGCGTGGGTGAAGGAGGGGCTGATCGACACGCTGATCCCATACAGCCCCGCGCCGCTGGCGATGCCGGTCGAGACGGACACGTGGGCGACCGCTGACCAGATCGCGCCGTTCGTGAAGGCCGTGGAGGGCTCGCCTGTCGTGATGGCGGCGAACATCATGCCGAGGCAGATGAGCCCCGAGGAGTTCAGGCGGAACGCGTCGATGTTGTACGGCGCGGGCGTCGAGAACCTCTTCTTCTGGGACTGCAACGGGCGCTGCAACTACAAGCCGATGTGGAACGCGCTGCGTCGGCTGGGGCACGTGGATGAGATCGAGGGGTGGAAGGCGTCCGGCGAGCCGGACCTGGGCGCGCCGCTGACGCGGTTGCGCAACCTGGGCGGCTGGCACATGGGCGCGATTGCGCCGGGGTAGGACAGTCAGGCTAGGGCGAGCGGGACACATTCAGGAGGTTTGGTTTCATGGCAGAGCAAGACTTCTTTGGCGACCGGGGATTCAGCGGCGAGCCGGTATATCTGACCGACATGGACCGGTGCGCCCCGTCCGGCGCCATCGGGCGGGAGTCGGTGCGCGGGCAGTGGAGGGCCTACGACTACGAGACCGAGGGGTTCGACGGCGTGCTGTTGATGGCGGGGCCGGAGACCGAGGCGCCGGACATAGCATACCCGCTCGACGTCACGGGCTGGCACGCCGTCTCCATAGGCATACATCCCACGGACGGCGGGCAGAGCCGCCATTCGCGGCTGCTCGTGAAGCTGACCGGCGACGACGCATACGTCGAGGCCCTATGGGAGCCGGACGGGCACCTTGCGCGCCAGAGGCTGGAGGAGATATTTTTCAAAAACGCCGACCTGACGGGACAGCAGATACACTTCAGGCAGTTCAGGGACAGCCGGACCCCGGACAGCGACGCCGTCGCGGCCGAGTGCGGCGCCGCTCGCATCGCCTACGTCAAGCTGGTGCCCCTGACCGACGACGAGGTGCGGCGCGCCTCCGGCGGCCCCTCGGAGCGGCGGCTCTTCGCGCACTCGGACACCGACTGGGCAATGAGCAAGGGCACGGTAGACGGCATCAAGACCGTCATCGAGCCGTACCGCGACACCGACTTCTCGCGCATGTACTGGGAAATGGGCAGCGGCGACCTGCTCCACTACCCGACGGACGTGGCCCGGAGCGTGGACGAGCTGGGCGTGCCCGACTACTCCCGCGCCTTCGACCGGCAGCGCGACGAGGGCTCGAAGAGGTTCTTCGACGATGGGGTGGACCCGTTCCAGGCGGCGCTGGACCACACCCACGACATGGGCATGGAGTTCCACGCGTCCTACAGGCTGGCGGGCTGGACGTACCCGCCGCCGCTACTCGACTACATGTGGGAGGGCGGCTTCTACGAGAGCCACCCGGAGTGGCACTGCATCGACCGGGAGGGGCGGAACGTGCCGCGCATGTCGTACGTCTACCCGGAGGTGCAGGACTTCGCGCTGGCCGTGCTGCGGGAGGTGGCGACGAAGTACGACGTGGAAGGCATATGCCTGCTGTACAACCGGCGGCCCCCGTACGTGGACCACGAGGAGCCTGTGCTGGCGGGGTTCCGGGCCGAGTACGGCAAGGACCCGCGCGACCTCGACGAGTTCGACGAGAGCTGGCTGCGGTACAAGGCAGGGGTGATTACCGGGTTCATGCGGCGCGTGCGCGGCGAGATGGAGGCGGTGGGGCGCGAGCGGGGCAAGCGGGTGGACGTGGGGGCGTGCGTGCTGGGCAAGGAGGAGGACAACCTCTACTTCGCGATGGACATACCGGCGTGGGTGAAGGAGGGGCTGATCGACACGCTGATCCCGTACAGCCCCGCGCCGCTGGCGATGCCGGTCGCGACCGATACGTGGGCGACCGCGGAGCAGATCGCGCCGTTCGTGAAGGCCGTGGAGGGCTCGCCGGTCGTCATGGCTGCGAACATCATGCCTAGGCAGATGAGCCCGGAGGCGTTCAGGCGGAACGCGTCGATGCTGTACGGCGCGGGCGTCGAGAACCTCTTCTTCTGGGACTGCGAGGGCCGCTCCAACTACAAGCCGATGTGGAACGCGCTGCGCCGCCTGGGCCACGGGGAGGAGATCGAGGGGTGGAAGGCGTCCGGCGAGCCGGACTTGGGCGCGCCCCTGACGCGGCTGCGCACCCTGGGCGGCTGGCACATGGGCGCGATCGCGCCGGGATAAGATGGCAAGGGGACGAAACCGGCCATGCAAGAAGTGACTTTCCAATTCACCATGCCGGACGGCGAGCCGGCGAGCGGCGACGTGCTGGCGGCCTACCCGGACGGAAGATACCTGGTGGGCCAAACCCGCGGCGGCATGGTCAGCTTGAAGCTGTACCGCACCGATCTGCGGATGACGGTCTTGGCGGCCGCCGACGGCTGCCTGCCGTTCCACGCCGACGTGACTCCGGGGGAGGAGCGGACGGTCACGTTGGACATCCTGCCGTCTCCCGACGACAGGCAGGCGCTGATCTTCACTCGGAGAGGACCTGAAGCGTCGGCATACCACTTCACGCGGAGCACGGGATATATACCCGGTATCGAGGGACGCCTTCGCCCGCACAGGGAGGCCGACGGTCGCCACTGCCTCTACACCGACAACATCGCCGTCAACGGGCAGGCATGGTATCCCTGTACCCCCTTCGAGGTGGGAGACCGCCTCGAGCTTCTCGACGTCTACGGCGTAGAGACGACCGTCCGATTCCTGGTGGTGAGGGAACCGTTTTCGCTCGTCGAGTACACGGCGGCCAAGACTTACGATGGCGAGAGATACGGCGTCAGTTACACTGCCCCCGGCGCCTACGGGGGTGCGTGATGCTGAGTCCGGAGCGTCATCGGGAGATCAGCGCGCAGTTCCTCGAGCACGCCGAGGCCGAGCTTGAGAGCGGCGACCCCCTGCAGGCATCCGAAAAGGCGTGGGGCGCGGTTGCCCACTGCGTACACGCCATCGTCCGCCAGCGAGGGCGGGAGGTGAGATCGCACGCGGGGCTGGAGGCCGTGATCATGGAGTTGATCAAGCGGGAGCCTGAGCGCCGCGTCCACAGGCGGAGGCTGTACGATTCGGTCTACCGTCTTCACACCAACTTCTACCGAGACGAACTCTCCGAGGACGACGTGAGGCAGAGGATCGAGGACGCCGCAGAGCTGGTCGAGGCGCTGGAGGAGTTGAGCGCGGTGGGACAGTCGGCGCAAAGACAGAAGTGACTTCCAGTTCAAGAGGAGGCCCAATATGGGCAGAGACTACATAGACGACCGCGCCTTCGAGGGCAAGCCGGTCTACTTCACAGACATGGACAGTTGCGAGCCGTCCTCGGCGGTGTCGCCGTACCCCGGCCTCGGCCGGTGGCGCTCGCTGGAGTACGAGGCGGAGGGGCTTACGGGCACGATGCTGCTCGCCGGCCCGGAGACCGCAGCCTCGCCCGTGACGTACCGGCTGCCTGTGTCGGGATGGCACGCGATATCCGTCGGCTCATACGGCGGCGTGGTGTGGGCGGGCGAGGGCTCGCAGGGCGTACACCTGCGCACGAAGACCCTCGTGCTGGCGCGGCTGACCGGCGAGGATACGTTCAGCCCGCTGTCGCTGCCCGAGGCGTGGCTGCGACCGGGCGAGGAGGAGGACGAGGTGCTGCGCGACATGTACTGGAAGGTCGCAGACCTGACCGGCCAGGACATCGTGCTCGGGCAGCTCGGCTGGCGGGTGGCGCCCGGAGACGGGACCGGCAGCTTCGCCTCGCGCACCGCGAGGATCGCCTACGTCAAGGTGGTGCCGCTGTCCGACGCGGAGGTCGAGGCGGTGCAGGCGGACCGCCGGCGAAGCGACACGAAGCGGGTCTTCGTCCACAACGACATGTTCTCCTTCTTCTACGGGTGCCGCCCCACGACCGAGGGCGACATCCGGCGGCACCTGGAGCCGAACCGCGACAGCGATATTTCTCGTGTCTACTGGGAGGTGGGCGGCGGCGACCTGCCCAAGTACCCCTCACGGGTTGGGCGGGACATAAGCTTCTACGGCCTGAACGACTTTGTCAGGGTGGGCGACCGGCTCGTGTCGGAGGCGAGGAGGGTGCTGAGGGAGAAGGGGATAGACCAGGTGCGGGTGGCGCTCGACCACTCCCGCGAGATGGGCCTGGAGTTCCACGCCTGTTACCGCGTGGCCGGGTTCCACTACCCGCCGCCCATCGACCATGCCAACTTCGGCGCCAGCTTCTACAAGCAGCACCCGGAATGGCGCGGCACGGACAGGGAGGGCAATACGACGCCCAGGATGGCGTACTCCTATCCCGGGGTGCGCCGGTACGTTCTGCTGATGCTCCGGGAGATACTGGAGTACGGCGTGGACGGGCTCTGCCTGCTCTACAACCGGAGACCCCCGCTGGTCGAGTACGAGCAGCCCGTGGTGGACGGCTTCATGGAGGAGCACGGCGAGGACCCGCGCCGGCTCGACGACGACGCCCCCGTGTGGCTGAAGTACAGGGCGGGTGTCCTCACGCAGTTCATGCGCGAGGTGCGCGAGTTGGTGGACGAGACGGCGGCGGCGCAGGGTAGGGAGATAGCCGTCTCCGCGGTCGTGCTCAACTCCGAGGAGTCGAACCTGTACAACGCCATGGACCTGAAGGCGTGGGTCGAAGAGGGGCTGGTGGACACGCTGATACCGTACACCTCCGAGCCGAACATCAGCAGCACGGAGGTCGGGTGGAGCGATCCGGCCAGCGCCGAGTACTTCGTCTCGCTAACGAAGGGTACGAAGTGCAAGCTGGCCCTGAACCTGATGCCCAGGGGCCTGACCGCGGAGCAGTACCGGACACTGGCGGCCTCGCTGTACGAGGTCGGGGTCGAGAACCTCTTCTTCTGGGACGCCGACATGCTACAGCAGCGGTTCAGCAGCGAAGCGTCGTGGAACGCGCTGAGGCGGCTGGGCCACGGGGAAGAGGTCGAGGCATGGGTTGCCGGCGGCAAGCCCAGCCTGGCCACCAAGGCGCTGAAGCTGACGCGCATCGGGGACTGGGACGTCTCCTACGACACGCCCGGCTGATTCGCGCTCCCGGGCGGGAAGGTGGGTTTGAAACCCGCCCCTACGTCGGAAGACTACTTGGAGGATGTGGAATGACAGTTACCGAACGGATAGCAGACCGGGGGCTCAGCGGCGAGCCCATCTATCGGACAGACATGGACAACTGCGTCCCGGCGGACGCCGTCTCCGAGACGGCCAGGCACAGGCGTTGGCGCAAGATGAGCTACGTCGCGCAAGACGGCATGTCGGGCGTCATGCTCATGGCCGGGCCGGAGACGGCGGCCCCGGACGTCACGTACCCGCTGGGGGTATCCGGCTGGCACGCGGTGTCGATCGGCGTCTATGGGGCGCGGCGGCACGAGGTCGGGATCATGGTGCGGCTCAGCAGCGACGACACCTTCCACATCCTGACCCTGCCGGAGGTTCCGGCGCCCGCGGCCGGTACGGGCGGCAAGATGAAGGAAGTTCACGACCCAGGCATCCACGAGCTCTACTGGCGCGCGGCGGACCTGACCGGCGAGGACCTGGTCATCGGGCAGGAGCAGTGGCGCGGCGCACCCGGCGACGGCCCGGGCTCGTACGCGTCGCAGGAAAGCCGGATAGCCTACGTCAAACTGGTGCCCCTCACGGACGCCGAGGTCGCCGAGGTGCTGGCCGACCGCGAGCGCAGCGACACGAAGCGGCTGTTCGTTCACAACGACTCCCACGGCGTCCACGTACGGCCCCGCCCGACGACCGCCGAGGAGATACGCCGGCACATCGAGCCGTACCGCGACAGCGACATCGCCAGGGTCTACTGGGAGTCCGGCATGGGCGACCTGCTGCACTACTTCTCGAAGATCGGCAGGATACCGTCGTACTACGGGCTGGAGGACTACGTTGGGATTCACTACCGGTGGGGCGCCGAGAGCTGGCGCTCGCTCCAGGAGCAGGGGATAGACCCATTCCAGGTGGCGTTGGAGCACGCGCACAAGGTGGGCGTGGAGTTCCACGCGAGCTACCGGGTGGCCGGCTTCCACTTCCCGCCGAACCACGACCACTTCGACTACGGATCGACCTTCTACGACCACCACCCGGAGTGGCGCGCCAAGGACCGAGACGGCAACGTGACGCCCAGGCTATCCTACGCGTACGAGGGGGTGCGCCGGTACGTGGTCATGCTGCTGCGCGAGATGGCCGGCTACGACGTGGACGGCGTGTGCCTGCTCTACAACCGGCGCCCGCCGCTGGTCGAGTACGACGACCCGGTGGTGGAGGGCTTCCGGCGCGAGTACGGCGAGGACCCGCGCGCCGTCGCGGACGACGACCCGCGCTGGCTCTCGTACCGCGCCGGCGTGCTGACCCAGTTCCACCGCGAGGTGCGCGAGGCGATGGACGACGAGGCGCGGCGGCAGGGCAGGCGGCCCATCAAGATAACCGCCGTCGTCATGAGCACCGAGCAGGAGAACCTATACAACGCCATGGACCTCAAGGCGTGGGTCGACGAGGGCCTCGTGGATACCCTCGTTTCCTATACGTCGGCGCCGAACCTGGACAGCATGAAGCAGTCCTGGACCGACGCGAGCGCGGCCGAGTACTTCGTCTCGCTGACGAAGGGCACGGCGTGCGAGCTAGCGGTCAACCTGATGCCGCGCCACCTCAGCTCGGAGGAGTACAGGCGGCGCGTCGGGCCTCTCTACGACGTGGGCGTCGAGAACTTCTTCTTCTGGGACTCGGACGTACACCAGGCCCGGTCCGACAACTCCAACAACTGGAACGGCCTGATGCGGCTGGGCCACCGCGAGGAGGTCCAGGCATGGCTCCAGTCGGGGCAGCCTGACCTGCGCACGACCTGGACGCCGCTGGCCGTGCTCGGCGACTGGGACCTGGCGTATGAGACGCCTGGGTAGGGCCATAGGGCGAGACCAGCGAAAGGAACGACCATGAAGACTTACAGGGCGGCGCTGATCGGGTGTAGCAGGATGGGCGCGTTCATCGACAACGAGGTGCCGCCGGACTGGTATCCCTACTCCCACGCGGCTGGGTACGAGGCGTGCGACCGGACGGAGCTTGTGGCGTGCTCCGACCTGAGGCCCGACGTGATGGCCAGGGTCGGTGAGCGCTACGGCGTTCCCGCGGAGCGCCGGTACACCGACTACAGGGAGATGCTGGAGCGCGAGCGGCCGGACATCGTGAGCGTGGCCACGCAGCCGGAGCCCCGCGCTGAGATCGTCTGCCGCGCGGCCAACGGCGGCGTAAAGGCCATATACGCCGAGAAGGCGATGGCGGCCTCGATGGCCGACGCCGACGCGATGGTGGAGGCGTGCGAGAGCAACGGCGTCTTCTTCAACCTGGGCACGAACCGGCGTTGGGACAGGGGCTTCGACACGATGAAGGAGATCATCGACAGCGGCAGGCTGGGCAGGCTGAAGGCGCTGACGATCTACAGCACGGGCGCGCTCTTCAACGGCGCGAGCCACTCTTTCGACCTGATCATGCGGCTCAACAGCGACTGTCCGGCGGTGTGGGTGCAGGGGCTGCTCAGGGACGCCGACCACGCCATCGGCGACGGCAGGATAACGATAGACCCAGTTGGCGAGGGCATCATCGAGTTCGAGAACGGCGTGACGGCCTACGGGCTGAACACAGGCACCCGGCGGTCGGAGTGGGAGGCCGTGTGCGAGGACGGGGTGTTGACCGCGCTATCGAACGGCGAGGAGTGGCAGCTCCGGGAGCGCGGCGAGCCCGACCACAGGGGCCGGGGTTCGCTGGTCACGGGGGAGTTCCCGGAGTACGAATGGAAGAGCCCGACGCTCACGCTGGTCGAGGACCTCGTCCACTCCCTGGACACGGGGGAGCCGCCGCGCGGCGGCGTGAGGGCGGCCCGCGCCAGCACCGAGCTGATCTTCGCCGTCATCGAGTCGCACCTGAGGGGCGGCGCTCGCGTCACCCTGCCCCTGGAGGGCAGCACGATCCGGATGGAGCGCGGGATGCCCGCCAGGCAGCCCCGCTTCCAGCGACGGGACTGAGGTAGGCCGCCGCTTCGACCTGCTCCATCACTTCCAGCGGTCCGTCCTAGGCTCGTCGGGGCAAATTTCTACGTATCCGCAACGATTTGTAACATTTTGTCGCTTTCAGCTATGGACCAGGTGACAGTGATGAACACGAATGTGACTCGGATCTGACGCGAGTTCAACTGGATGTGACACCAGTGCAACACGGGTTTCGAAGCCTTCGTCCGAAGGGACGGCTCGTCGCCGCGTCAGCCGTGACGTATTTCCAATAACCATGTACAGACTATAGCACTCATGTTCGCCGTGCGTCAACTGGCGGCAACCGTCATCCATATCTGCTATCGCCAATCGCCCAAAACGGGATTCACTCCCATCCTCTGAGATAGTCTCTAAGAGATCCAGGGCTGCCATGCTCACGTGCCAAAACCCCCCACCTAAATGGCGGTGATGCTCTACGGCAAGGGGGAGGGCTGGTTTGAAACCAGCCCCTACGGGGTGCGCTGAGTTGTCCGGGCCGGGTTTGGCCCTGACGGGGGTAGGATGGCGGCGAAAAGAGAGAGGGGGCCAAGCGCTTGGCCCCCTCTCTTACTTGGTTAGCCGATGCCGTTTACGGACCCTGGATCGCGATCTGCTTGGCCAGGGGCCCGGTCTCGTTGAGCGGGTGGATCTGACCGAACGGGACGATGTCCGTCTGGTGGATCAGGTAGTTCCAGGAGTCGTCCTGGCCGTGGAACTCGGGGGTGAACTGGATGTCCTTGAGCACGACAGGCTGTGGGCGCCGGCCGAAACCGGGTATCCAGACGTGCGCGCCGTAGGTGAAGATCCGCAGCGGCGAGGATATGACGACGATCGGCAGGTCCTCGATGAAGAACTCGTTGATCTTGATGCCGATCTGGACGAGCTCGTCGTTCGTCAGCGCCCTGGGCACCGCGTCCAGTAGCGCGTCCAGCTCGGGGCTGGCGTAGCCCATCGCGTCCGTGTTCGCGCTGTGGAAGTAGTAGTTCTGGGCGTCGATGGCGCCTGCCCAGCCGCCCACGCGGACGGAGTCGTAGTTGTAGTTCTCGTAGTAGACTGCCGCCCAGACAGGGGTCTCCATCGTCTCGTACTTGGCCTTGTACCCGGCGTCCGCGAGCATCTGCTGCTCGGCGGCGAACTGCACTAGGGCCTGGCCCGTGTAGCCGGGGGCCTTCTGCGTGACCTCGCGGTCGAAGTCCCAGCCGGCCTCCTCGAGAAGCTGTCGCGCCGTGGCGGTGTCGCCCTCGTGGGTGTAGCGGGCCATCATCTCAGGGGTCTCGACGCCCGTGGGGACGAATAGGCTCGTGTTATGGATGTAACCGAGGCCGCCCTCGAAGGTGTCGACCAACTGCTTGCGGTTGAGCGCCCACATGTGCGCCTGGTGGATGCGGGAGTCCGCAATCCACTCGGTGCGGAAGTTGAACGAGTAGCCGCCGCCATTGTTGCGCCGGCCGGTGGCCGCGACCAAGAACCTGGGGTCGGCCAGGAAGGACTCGTTTACCTCCGGCGGGAAGCCGCCGCGCCTGCTGGTGTCGACCTCGCCCTTCTGCATGGCGATCTGGGCTGCGTCTGGATTCCTGATCCACTGGATGAACACTCTATCAATCTTCGGCGCGCCGAAGTGGTAGTCCGGGTTGCCCGCCAGCTCGTGGAACTGGTCGGGCTCGTGCTTCACGAACGTCCAAGGGCCCGTGCCGATGGGCTTGTTGCCGCTCAGGCCGATGAAGAAGTCATGGTCGTCGATATCCTCGACAGGGATGGAGCTCAGGATGTGCTTGGGCAGCAGGTACAGCCCCAGCCCCGAAGTGGTGCCTCCGGACTGAGCGATGAACTGGCTGCTGGGGAACGCCATCTCCACGCTGAGGGTGTGGTCGTCGACCACCGTTATGCCGGACACGGAGTCGGCAGTGCCCTCGGCGAAGGCGTCGGCTCCCTTGACCATGGCGAACTTCTGGTGGTGCCGGCTCTTGGTCCTGGGGTTCATGTTCAACTCGAACGTGAACGCCAGATCCTCGGCGGTCGCCGGCGTGCCGTCGTGCCAGAGTATGTTCTTCCTCATGTAGAAGGTGACGGCGCTGCCGTCGGCCTCCATGTCCCAGCGCTCGACGATATCGGGAATGTAGCGCTGCTCGTGGGGGTCGACCTGCCAGAGGCGGGACATGATCATGTTGTTGACCAGTCCGACGTAGCCGCTGACCCCAGTGAACGGGGAGAGCTTTGTGACCGCGCTGGAGACGCGATGGTTGATGGTCTTGGTCGCCTCTTCGGCCATCACCTCGACCTCTACGATCTTCTCGACCTCTTTGACGACCTCTTTCTCGACGATGACCGGCTTCTCGACCTCCCTCACCACCTCTTTCTCCACGATCACCTCTACCGGCTTCTCGACTTCCTTGACCACCTCTTTCTCGACCACCACCTCGACCTCGACCTCCTTGACCACCTCGACCTCTTTCACCACCTCCACGGGTACCTCTTTCACCACCGTCTCGGTGACGATCTGCGGCACCTCCACCTCCTTGACCACCTCGCGCGTACACGCGAAGGCGGCTACCAACGCGACCGCAGCCGCAACCGCCAACAGTATGCCGGACTTCCTAATCATCGGTCCCTCCTGAATTTGTCCTGTCCGTTTCCAACCCGAACTGGCATGGCCTCTTCCAGGCACGCGGGCGTTATACCATATGGGAAGGGCGCGTGTCAATCGCGGGCCGCGCCGCGTAACTGTTTCAGAGTACGGGATGGCAGTCACAAGGGCTGCACCCTACGGGGGGATGGCAGTCACAAGGGCTGCACCCTACGGGGGGATGGCAGTCACAAGGGCTGCACCCTACGGGGGGATGGCAGTCACAAGGGCTGCACCCTACGGGGGGATGGCAGTCACAAGGGCTGCACCCTACGGGGGGATGGCAGTCACAAGGGCTGCACCCTACGGGGGGATGGCAGTCACAAGGGCTGCACCCTACGGGGGGATGGCAGTCACAAGGGCTGCACCCTACGGGGGGATGGCAGTCACAAGGGCTGCACCCTACGGGGGGATGGCAGTCACAAGGGCTGCACCCTACGGGGGGATGGCAGTCACAAGGGCTGCACCCTACGGGGGGATGGCAGTCACAAGGGCTGCACCCTACGGGGGGCGGGCAGTCACAAGGGCTGCACCCTACGGGGGGCGGGCAGCCACAAGGGCTGCACCCTACGGGGGGCGGGCAGCCACAAGGGCTGCACCCTACGGGATGGAAGCAGTTACCGCGCCGCAAGCCTCCCGCGCAGGGCCCAAATCCCCCACCTAAATGGCGGTGACGCTCTACGGCAAGGGGGAGGGCTGGTTTGAAACCAGCCCCTACGGGGTGATGGCCGATAGATATGGCTCTGAACCTGGAGGTGGTGGATTGGGAAGGGCTTCCATTCTTGACGCTTCGTTGGCGTTGACATTAGAATCGGCGCCGGACTGAGGGGTAACTAGGGGGCTGATGCCGAAGGACAGGCGTGTCGTCAACTTGGTCTCGGCGGGCGGCGTGGTCTACCGGCGCGGCGGGCATGGGCTCGAGGTCGTGCTTTGCGGCCGGGAGGCCCGGTCGGACGACGGCTCCCCGGCGCTGTGGGCGCTGCCCAAGGGCACTCCCGATCCAGGCGAGACGCGTGAGGAGACGGCGCTCCGGGAGGTGACGGAGGAGACGGGCCTGGAGGTCGAGACGGAGGCATTCCTGGGCGCTATCGACTACTGGTTCGTCAGGCCTTCGGACAGGGCGCGTTGCCACAAGACAGTCTACTACTACCTGATGACCGCCGTCGGCGGCGACGTGAGCCTGCACGACCACGAGTTCGACGACGTGAGATGGTTCGGGTCGGAGGACGTCCTGGAGGCGATGACCTATGAGAACGAGGCGAGGATAGTTGAAAAGAGCTTTTCCCTGGCTGCGGAGTAGACCGCCGCCGGTTAAGATAGGGCCCGTCTCGCTCAGAGGCGAGAAGGTCGTCCTCAGGGAGAAGAGCCTTGAGGACGCGCCCAGCGACTACGCCTGGCGCACCGACGAAGAGCTTGCGCGCCTGGACGCCACCGGCCCCATCCGGATGTCCTACAAGGACTTCCTCTCCCACTCTCGGGAAGAGATCATGTTCTCCAGCGCCACCTCGAAGCGTCTCGCCATAGACACGCTCGACGGCAAGCACATCGGCAACTGCATGTGCTACGACATCGACGTGAAGAAGGGCGAGGCCGAGCTGGGGATAATGATCGGCGACCGGGAGCACTGGAGCCAGGGCTACGGCGCCGACTCGGTGAAGACGCTGTTGGAGCACATCTTTACCGAGACGCCCCTCAGGAGGATATACCTGCACACGCTGACGTGGAACGACAGGGCTCGCCGCTCGTTCGCAAAGTCGGGCTTCCGCGACGTGAAGACCATACGGCGGAGCGGCATGGACTTCGTTCTCATGGAGGTGCGCCGCGAGGAGTGGCAGCGCCGGCGGGAGAGGCTTGCCGGCTCACCCGGCGCCGGCCGGAACGGCGCGCGCCCCTCACACACGGATTAGGGCCACCCGAAGGGAGCCGGTCATGAAGGTCTTGGTCACTGGCGCGTCCGGCTTCATCGGCCGCCGGGTGGCGCGGCGGCTCATCTCCGGCGGCCACGCCGTGAGGGCGCTGGTCCGGGACCCCGAGCGGCGGGCCGTGCTGCCCGACGACGCCGAGGCGGTCCAGGGCGACGTGCTGGATCCCGGTTCACTGGCGAGGGCGTGCGAGGGCGTGGACGCGGTGGTCCACCTAGTCGCGGCGATACGGGAGAGCGGGCGGCTCACGTTCCAGCGCGTCAACTACGATGGCGCGCGCAACGCGATCCAGGCCGCGGAGGCCGCCGGAGTCGGGCGCTTCGTGTACGCCAGCACCATAGGGGCCGTTTCGGACGCCGCGCTGCCGTACATGAGCTCGCGGTGGATGGCGGAGCAGGAGGCGGCGCGGAGTCCGGTGCCGTCCGTCGCGCTCAGGTTCTCCGCCGGGTTCGGGGAGGGCGACGAGCTGTTCAACGTGCTGGCCGCGCAGGTGAGGCTGTCGCCCATCGCGCCCATCGCCGGCGACGGCGGGGCGCGGTTCCAGCCCATCCACGCCGGCGACGCGGCGCGGTGCTTGGCGGAGGCTTGCGAGCGCGACGACCTCGCGGGGCGGGTCCTGGAGCTGGGAGGGCCCGAGCACTATACCTACGACGAGATGATCGACATCATCGCCGAGACGCTTGGGGCGAGGGTCGCCAAGGTCCACCTGCCGCCGTCGTTGGTGGGCGTGGCGGCCGCGGTAATGGAGACGTTCATGCCGAGGCCGCCGGTGACGCGGGAGCAGCTAAAGATGCTGCGGTTGGACAACACGACCGCGTTGGATTCGGTGGAGAGCGTCTTCGGGTTCGCGCCGAGGCCGCTGCGGGGCAACATCGACTACGTGCGGAACGTCCGGTTCCGCGACGCCCTGAGGATCAACCTGGGGCTGATGCCCACGCGGATACGCGACCATTGACGAGCGGGCCCATGATTACGTCACGCCGTGGCGGGCAGGCCACCGCCGTCGAAGGCGCATCGTCGGAGCGCCGCAACTACGACGAAGCCCTGCGGCTGCTGATGGGCCTGCCTGACTTCGAGCGCTCGTCGAACCACCCGGGCCACTCCGGGTTTCACCTGGAGAGGATGCGGCTGATCCTGGACAGGCTGAGCCGCCCCCACCTGGCCGCACCTACCGTCCACGTCGCGGGGACCGACGGCAAGGGCAGCACGGCGGCGATGGTCGCCTCCATCCTGAGCGCGCAGGGCTACAGGGTTGGGCTGTACACATCGCCGCACCTGCACAGCGTCACCGAGCGCATCCGCGTCGGTATGGAGCCCATTGGCCGCGGCGACTTCGCGGCGCTGCTGTTCCGGCTGTGGCCCCACGCCCTGTGGGTGGAGCGAGAGGGGTCGTACGGGCCGATGAGCTTCTTCGAGATGATGACGGCGATGTCCTTCGACCACTTCCGGGAGCGGCGGGTGGACTTCCAGGTCGTGGAGGTGGGTCTGGGCGGCAGGCTCGACTCGACCAACGTGGTGGAGCCGGAGGTTAGCGTGATCACGCCGGTCAGCCTCGACCACGTGGCCACGCTTGGCGGCACGCTGGCGCTGATAGCCGGCGAGAAGGCGGGCATAATCAAGCAGGGCAGGCCCGTCGTCATGGCGCCGCAGCGGGAGGAGGCCGCGGAGGTGGTGCGCCGGGTCGCGTCGGAGCGGTCGGCGCCGCTCATGGAGGTGGCCGCCGGGATGACGTGGCGGACCGTCGAGGCCGACGCCGGCGGCGCGCGCTTCCGGTTGTGCGGCGCCCGCGGCTCGTACGACCTGCGCACGCGGCTGCTGGGGGCGCACCAGGTCGAGAACGCCGCGACGGCGGTCGCCGCGGCCGAGACCCTCGTCGAGCGCGGCTTCGCCCTGTCGCCGGAGAGCATCGCGGCGGGCATCGAGCGCGCCGAGTGGCCGGGGCGGCTGCAGGCGCTCTCGGACGCGGGGCCGCTGCTCGTGGTCGACGGCGCCCACAATCCCGCCGCCGCGCGTAGGCTGGTGCAGGCCGTGCGCGCACACTTCGAGTTCGAGCGCGTTATACTTGTAGTCGGCTCGCTGGGCGGACACGCCGCGAGGGACGTGCTGGCCCACCTGGCCGGGCTGTCGCCGGCGGTCGTGGCCGTGCGTTCGAGGCACCCCCGCTCGGTGGCCGCGTCCGTGGTGGCCGAGTCGGCCCGCGAGATGGGGCTGCGGGTCGTAGGGGAGCACGAGGTCGTGGCCGAGGGCGTCGAGTGGGCATTGGACATGGCGCGCGGAGGGGACATGGTGCTGGGGACGGGATCGCTCTCGGTGGCGGCAGAGATGACGGAGAAGGTCCGCGGGATGGAGCCTGAGCTGTACCCGTCGCTGAGGCGTCCCAGGGACCCGATCGAAGGCGGTGTGAATATATGAGAAACGGAAACCGGCGCGTGGTGGTCACAGGCATGGGGATCGTCAGCCCGCTGGGCAACAGCGTTGACGAGTACTGGGACGCCCTCGTGAACGGCCGCTCGGGCATAGGCCCGATCACGCTGTGCGACGCGTCGGAGTTCCCGTGCCGCATCGCGGGCGAGGTGAAGGACTTCGACGCGGGCCAGTACATGAACACCAAGGAGGCGCGGCGAATGGCCCGCTTCTCACAGCTTGCCGTGGCGTCCGCCGCGCTGGCGATAGAGGACGCGGGCATCGACCTGTCGGCAATCGACGGCGAGCGCTTCGGCGTCGTGATGGGGAACGGCAACGGCGGCTTCCCGACCACGGAGGAGAACGCGCGGATACTGGTGAAGCGCGGCGGCATGAGGATGAGCCCGTTCTTCATCCCGATGATCCTGCCCAACATGGCCGCCGCAAACGTGAGCCGCATCTTCGGCATCAAGGGCTACACCTCCACGATCATCACCGCCTGCGCCGCCGGCACGCAGGGCATCGGCGAGGGCGCGGAGGTGGTGCGCAGGGGGGCCGCCGACGTGGTGCTGGCCGGCGGGTGCGAGGCGGGCATAAGCCAGCTCGGGCTCGGCGGCTTCAACGTGATCAAGGCGCTGACGCGGCAGAACGACGAGCCGGAGAAGGCGAGCCGGCCATTCGACGCCAGGCGGGACGGCTTCGTCCCGGCGGAGGGGTCGGCGCTGCTGGTGCTGGAGAGCCTGGAGCACGCCCGCCGGCGCGGGGCGCGGATCCTCGTCGAGGTGCTGGGGCAGGGCGTCTCGTCCGACGCCTTCCACGCCGTGCAGCCGGACGAGGACGGCAGCGGCGCCGCGCGCGCCGTCCGCTGGGCGCTGGAGGACGCCGGGACCGACGTCCACGAGATCGACTACGTCAACGCCCACGGCACATCCACGCCCAAGAACGACCAGGTGGAGACGCTGGCGCTGAAGAAGGTCTTCGGCGAGCGCGCCTACAGGATACCGATAAGCTCCACCAAGTCGATGATCGGCCACGCGCTGGGCGGCGCTGGCAGCCTGGAGGCCGCGGCGGCCGTATCGACCATCGTCAACGACGAGATACACCCGACCATCAACTACGAGAACCCCGACCCGGACTGCGATCTGGACTACGTGCCCGGCGAGTCCAGGCGGCAGCGGGTGGACACGGTGCTGTCCAACAGCTTCGGCTTCGGCGGCCAGAACGCATGCATCGTCCTGCGCCGCTTCGAGGAGTAGGCCGCCGGCGGCGGCCCAGGGAGGAGCAGACATGGCATTGCTGAACAACGAGACCGACGTTTCCGTGCTCGTGCAGGGACTGGACCACGCCGAGGGGATAGCCTGGGGCTCGGACGGCTACTGCTACGCGGGCGGCGAGGCCGGACAGCTCTACCGGATCGACGTGGACCGCGCGGAGATATCGGAGTTCGCCACCACGGGCGGCTTCGTGCTCGGCATCGCCCTCGACTCGAAGCACAACCTATACGCCTGCGACATCGGCAACAAGGCCGTCATGAAGATCACTCAGGGCGGCGTCGTATCGACCTACGCCACCGGCGGACCCGACGAGCCGTTCATCACGCCCAACTACCCCGCCTTCGACGCCCAGGGCAACCTCTACGTGTGCGACTCGGGCGACTGGAAGGCGGACAACGGCAGGATATACAAGGTGCGGCCCGGCGGCGACGCCGAGATATGGGACAGGTCGCTGCGCGAGTTCCCGAACGGCCTCTGCATCAGCTCGGACAACGGCAGCCTGTTCGTGGCCATGAGCCTGAACCCTCCCCGCGTATCGGAGATCAAGATAGAGGCCGACGGCTCGGCGGGCGCCGCGCGGACGGTCGTGGAGCTGCCGGGTTCCGTGCCGGACGGCGTGGCCTTCGACACCGACGGCAACCTCTACGTCGCCTGCTACCGGCCCGACCGCATCTACCGCTACAGCGCCTCCGGGCAGCTCGACGTGCTGGCCGAGGACCCGGAGGGGACCGACATAGCCTGCCCGACCAACATCGCCTTCTGCGGGCGCGGGCGGGACATACTGCTGAGCGCCAACCTTGGGCGCTGGCACGTCAGCCGCTACGAGGCCGGGGCGACCGGCATACCGCTCCACTACCCGGACTTGGGCTGAGCGGCGGGCAGCCACAAGGGCGGCCCCTACGAGAGAACGCCGACGGGGCATTAACAGGAGGGCCAGGATGACTCACTACCAGGTAGAGCGCTCCCACGGTTGCCGCGTCTCCGACGCGTGGACGTACAGGGGCCTGAAGACGGCCGTATTGGAGAACGAGACGCTCAGGGTGGTCGTGCTCGTCGACAAGGGCGCGGACATATACCAGCTCGTCCACAAGCCGACGGACACCGACTTCCTGTGGCGCTCGCCGTGGGGGGTGCGCGATCCGTCGGTGCGGCTGCCTACCACCGGCTCCGGCGAGGGCGTATGGCTGGACGTGTACGAGGGCGGCTGGCAGACGGTCATGCCGGGCGGCGGCTTCCCGACGAGCTACATGGGCGCGGACATGGGCCTGCACGCGGAGGTCAACACCGTCCCATGGGACGCCGCGATCACGAAGGATACCGAGGACGAGGTGGCGATGCGCTTCTGGGTGCGCGCCGCCCGCACGCCGTTCTACGCCGAGAAGAGCCTGACCCTGCGCGGCGGCTCCTCGGTGCTGGAGATCGAGGCGGCAGTGACGAACGAGGGCGAGGAGCCGGTCCACTGCGTCTGGGGCGAGCACATCGCGCTCGGAGCGCCGTTCCTGAGCGAGCACTGCGTCATCGACCTGCCGGGCGGCACGGTCATCAACGAGGAGGGCGAGGGCTGGCACCCCAACAACAAGCTCAAGGCGGGCTTCGAAGGCCCGTGGCCCATGTCCCAGCTTGCGGACGGAACGCCCAGGGACCTGAGCAAGATACCGCCGAAGAGCTTCCGCTCCTACGACATGTCCTACGTCAAGGACATGCCGGACGGCTGGTACGCCGTGACGAACAAGGAGACGGGCGTGGGGTTCGGCTTCCGCTACCCGAAGGAGGTCTTCAGGTTCCTCTGGTACTGGCACTCCTTCGGCGGCGGCTTCGGCTACCCCTGGTACGGGCGCACCTACAACGTCGGCCTGGAGCCGTTCAGCAGCTACGGCAACGGCGGCATGGCCGGCGCCGTGGAGAACGGCACGGCGCTGCTGCTACAGCCGGGGGAGACGGTTGAGACGTCCCAGCGCGCCGTTGCGTACACGGGAACGGAGGGGGTCAGCAACATAGCCGCGGACGGGACGTTGACCAGGAAGTAGGGCAACCATGGTCGATGAGCTTACCTTAGCCACCGAGGATGCCAGCGCCGCGCCGGAAAAGCAGGCGCAGTTCGAGCGGCTGGCGGCCCAGTGGAAGCGGGAGACCGCGCATCTGTCTTCGGCGGGCGTGATCGCCGAGCATCATGCCTACCGGGAGATCATAGGAATGGGAGAGCAAGCCATCCCTCTCATCCTCCGTGACCTCGAAGAATCGCGAGCACAGTGGTTTTGGGCGCTCAGGTCTATTGCGAGAGAGTCCCCCGTAGCTCCTGGAGACCGCGGAGACGTTGACGCCATGACAGCCGCGTGGCTCGACTGGGGCAAGAGCCGCCGGTTCATCTGACGCCGGTCGGATCCAGGGAACAGAGCGTGACCACCCGACTACGCCGTCTCTTCCCCGCGCTCAATGACTTCAGCGTGACAAGCCCTCAAGACGCGCGCTACAACTGCATGGCATGGGCGGCGGGGGTAGATACCCGCTGGTGGTGGCCTGATGATGACTCCTACTGGCCGCCATCAGCCCCCATGGAGAACAGCCTCGCCGCGTTCGTTCGGCTTTCAACGCCCTCGGGTACGAGCCGTGCGCCGACGGCGCTCGGGAGGATGGCATCGAGAAGGTCGCAATCTACCAGTCGGCCTCCGGCGTTCAACACGTGGCTCGCCAGCTGAGTACAGGGCGCTGGACCAGCAAACTCGGCGGTCTTGAAGACATCGAGCACGTGGGCCCCGCCGAACTGGAGGGCCGTGAATACGGTGTGGTCGTCCAGTACATGCGGCGAGCGGTCGGTTCTCCCGGTTCCTAGCCGCTACTCCGGCAGGTCGGACTGTACGCCGTCCTCCAGCTCGACCTCCAGGGTCTTGAGGACGCGGCCCACCATGGTGTAGTAGCCTACGAGGACGATCAGGTCGACCGTCTGCCGGCGGCCCAAGAGGTGCTCGACGGCCTGGAAGGTGCGGTCCGTCAGCGTGCCGGTCCCGGTTATCTCCCTGGCGACCTGGATGAATATGCCCTCCTTGGGCGGGAGGCCCATCGGCCCCTTGCCGCCGCGGATGGCGTCGATCACTTCCTCGCGCACGCCGACCTGGCGCGCGACCTCCAGGTGGTGCGCCCACTCGTAGTGGATGCCGAGCTCTCGCGCGGTGCTCAGGATCGCCGTCTCCCTGGCGGCGTCGTCCAGGGGGCAGCCGTAGCGTATGTACTCGCCAACCGCGGCGACCTTCTCCGCCGCCTCGGGGCTGTTCAGCAGCGCGCGGAAGAGGTTGGGCATCCGGCCCCGCGTCTCTTCGATGTGGTCGTATACGTGGCGGGTGTCGGCGAGCAGGTCGTCCTTGGATATGAGCGGCAGTCTGGCCATGGTGTGTCCTCCTTGGGGATTCACCCCCATCCTAACCTTCCCCCTGAGGGGGAAGGGACTCTGAGATAGCGTTCCCCCTGAGGGGGAAGGGACTCTGAGACCTCGGCGGCGGTATGGCGTTCAAGTTGTTGCAGCCTGCTGCACCACTTCTACTACCAGGCCCTGCAGTCCCACTCGGCGGCGGTATGGCGTTCGAGTTGTTGGAGCTTGGGGCTTACGGTCACTTCGTACCTATCGGGAGCGCGTATCCTCCTGTGCCCGCGGGGCAGCGCCGCGAACTCCCGCGCGAAGCGGGACCTCGGCTCCGAGATGGGCGGCCTCGGATACAGTCTACGGCCGTCCGACATCAGCTGCCTCAGCAGCGGTCCGGGATTTCCCGCCGGCGCAGGCTCTCGTGCGGACGCGATAATGTCCCCGGCGTATTGGCCGCCGCCGTCGCGGTAGCGGTATACCTGCTTCGGCCCCGGCAGGTTCGACTTGCCGGGGCTCAGCTTGAGCACGGGGCGGCCGTCGTACTCGGCGAGCTTGTAGACGCAGTCGCTCCAGGGCGCGTCGGCTGAGACGCCGGCCTTCGTGCCGATGCCGAAGCCGTCGATGGGCGCTCCGGCGGCCAGCAGGTCGTCCACGGCGTACTCGTCCAGGCTGCCGCTGGCGACTATGCGAACGCCGCCGAAGCCGGCCTCGTCCAGCAGGCCGCGCGCCTTCCTCGACAGGTCGAGCAGGTCGCCGCTGTCGAGACGGACTGCGCGCAGCGCGCGGCCCTTCCGCGCCATCTCTCCGGCGACGGTGACGGCGTTGCGGACGCCCTCCAGCGTGTCGTAGGTGTCCACCAGCAGCGTCGTGGTGTCCGGGAAGGCCGCCGCGTAGGCGCGGAACGCCTCGAGCTCGCTCTCGAAGCTGGTCACGAAGGAGTGGGCCATGGTCCCGAAGACCGGTATGCCGTGGCGCTTCCCGGCGAGCACGTTGCTGGTGCCGTCGTACCCGGCCACGTAGCCGGCCCTGGCCACGGCGTCGGCCGCCTCGGCGCCCTGCGCGCGGCGTGCCGAGAAGTCGACTATCTCGCGGCCCCGCGCCGCGTCCGCGACGCGGGCGGCCTTGGTGGCGAGGATGCAGTGCAGGTTGACCAGGTTGACCAGGCGCGTCTCGACGATCTGGCCCTCTATGACCGGCGCCGTCACCTCCAGCACCGGCTCGTCCGTGAAGAAGACGCCGCCGTCGGCCATTCCCCGGACGCTCCCCGTGAACCGGACGCCCGCCAGGAAGTCGAGGAAATCCCGGTCGAAGGTGCCGATGGAGCGCAGGTAGTCCACGTCGTCCCGCGAGAAGCGCAGACCCTCCAGGTAGTCGAGCGCGTCCTCGACGCCGGCGGCCACGAGGTAGCCGCGGTCGGGCGGGTAGTTGCGGATGAAGAGGCTGAAGGTCGCCTCCGCCGTTGCGCCGCTCTTCCAGTATGCCTGCGCCATCGTGAGCTGGTACAGGTCGGTGAACAGCGCGGGGGAGTTGTCAGCGTTGCCGGCCATCCGAAGCTCCCGGAGCGGGTTGGTCAGCCGCCTCGCCGCGCGTGGCCGAGGTCACGCAGGGCCCCTGCCCAAAATCCCCCACCTAAATGGCGGTGACGCTCTACGGCAAGGGGGAGGGCTGGTTTGAAACCAGCCCCTACGGGTGATGGCCGATAGATATGGCGCTGAACCTGGAGGTGGGGGATTTGGGCTGCTAGGTTGTGTTGACATTCAAGCGGCTCCCAGTCATGTCATTCTGAACGGAGCGCAGCGGAGTGAAGAATCTAAGGTGGTAGCCTTAGCGCAAGGTTCTTAGATTCCTCGCTGCGCTCGGAATGACATGAATGTCAACACTGCTAGTCTTCCTTCCAGAAGCGCTCTTCTTCGACGTCGTAGCCCTTGGGCAGCATACGCTCCTTGACGTCCTCTATCATCCCGGGGTGGCCGCAGGCGTAGACCAGGGTGTCCTCGGTGCCCAGGCCGAACTCCTCGGCGTACTTCTCCACGATCTCGTTGACGCGCCCCTTCTCGCCGGTCCACGCCGCGTTGCGCTCCTCGTCCGGCCGGCTGATGGTGGGCACGAACGTGAGCAGGTCGGGGTGTGCCGCCGACAGCTCGCTCAACTCCTTGTCGTAGACGAACTCGTCGACGTAGCTGGCGCCCATGAGCACGTAGAACCTGTGGCCGCTGTCGTTCCGGTGCAGGTAGTCCCGCAGGTAGCTGATGTACGGCACCACGCCGGTGACGGTCGCCACGAGCAGGTGGTTCCGGTACTTCGGCTTGAAGGTGAAGATGCCCTTGGCGCGCGGCCTGATGGAGAGCGCGTCGCCGGGGCCGAGCTCCCAGAGCAGCGGCGTTAGCACGCCGTCGGGCAGGGGCACCAGCTCCACGAACAGCTCCAGGGTCTCCTCGTGCGGCGCCGAGACGATGGAGTAGGCGCGCTCTATGCCCTCCCTGCCGATGGTGCAGTACTGGCCCGCCTTGAACGAGAAGCCCTCCGGCTTTTCGATCCACATGAGCAGCAGGTCGTGTGTGATGTCCTTGCGCTCGAGGATCTTGGACTCGGCGAGCTTGGGCTTCGGGGGCCTGCGCCGCCTGATCGGGATCAACGTACGGTTGCTATCTGCCATTTGCGCTCCTTGATGGCCCTTCGACAAGCTCAGGGCGAACGGGTATTTGTTTACTCAGGGCGAACGGATGATGTTTTGATCAGGGGTGCATGGAATCATTACACCCCGAGCTCGGCGGCGAGGCGGTCGAGGGTGTAGCTCTCCTTGCGTACCCGCAGGTCGAGATACAGCAGGGTTCCCCCGATGACCATGAAGGGGGTGATCAGCACGGTGGCGACGCCGAACAGGACGGTGCCGACGCTTTGCGAAGCTATGGAGACGATGACTACCGGGATGGCCGCCACCACGAAGAACCCGATCATCACCATGACGAACAGCGCGCCTATGCCGAAGACTCGCCACCAACTGCCCTTGACCAGTTGGTAGGACCTGCTCAGGGCGTCGAGGTTGCGCCTGCCCTCGATCATGATCGCCTCGGTCTGGAAGTACCAGGCGACCAGGATGAAGAAGAGCCACGGAATGCCTGAGAGCACAAGAAGCAGGATGGCTCCCCCCACCACAATGGCTAGCAGTACGTTTTGGTCTATGGACGATTCGATAAATATACCGAGAATACTGGCAATGATCAGAGGGCTGATCAACACTAGCACGTACACGACGAAGGCGACCACGAGCGAGACCACTCTCTCGAGCGCCCGCGTGTAGGACGACAGTATGTCCCACTCCCTCCCCAGGAGGTGCCGCACGGTCGCGTAGACCAAGGCCCCGGTAGCCAGGATGGATAGGAATACGCCAAGCAGGGTCAGCACCCACGACACGGGGGCTGGCGTCAATGCCGCCAGCGTTGACGGGATCTGCGGCACCAGCGCGATGCCGACGAAGCCCACGAAGGCCCAGGGGGCGGACATGTAGAGCGCGAATGTCGCGTTCAGTATGTCGCCTACGGTACGGGGCGGCAGTCCGCCGTATGCCGAGGCCTCGCCGTCTTCCGGCGAGGCCGATGCGTTCTCCTGTCCGCTGTCCGTATAGTTATTCATGTGTCCACTCCACGGTTTCCGAGTCGGCGCTGCCCGTTCAGGGCGCTTGTCGACGTACCTGTCTCGCCGCGCCGCGTATCGAGGGGTTACTCGCCGCGCAGCCGGCGCAGCTCCGCTTCCAGCTCCGAGGCGCGCTCTTCGGCAGCCAGAGCGCGCTCTTCGGCAGTCTCCCTGGCGGCGTATTCTTCTTCCTGGTTGAGCAGCCATTCTCCCTTGGCGGGGTCGTAGAAGCGCAGCCTGCCGGAGTCCCAGCAGAGGTCGAGATTCAGCGCCGGGCTGTGCGCCCGGACCGTGCCGTCGGGCTCATGGCTCAACTCGAAGCGGCTGTACTCGCCGTCCGCCAGGTACTCTCCGACCAGCGGCTCGCCGTAGAAGTCGCCGCCCGTCGAGTCGTACCGCCAGTACTCGCCCATCCCCAGGCGGGCGTAGAGGTCGCGCTTGCCGCCCAGGTCGGTCCTCGACGTGCTGGGCGAGCCTATCTCGAGTACGAAGTCCGGCGGCTTCCCCACTGCCCAGAGCCTGTAGTTGTTATGGCGCAGGATCATCTGCGTGTCCACGCCGAAGGCGACGTAGCAGTCCGGCGCCACGCGCTTGTTCGGGTCTCCCTCCTGGTAGTAGATGAAAGTGTCGCCGTTCACCCTCGTGTTGGGGAACGCTCTGAAATATGTCTCGAGCGTGGATACGACCTCGCGGTAGAGCGGCGCCTGGAACTCTCCGTCGGGCAATGGCATACCGTCCGTTTCAGGATAGACGAGGGCCGTCCGGCCTGCGGTCCCGGTGGTCATGGACGCCTCCTCCTTCCGTGGGTCGTTTCCCCTGCCTGCCGCGCCGTGTATGGAGTCTGCGGCTATTCACCGCGCAGCCGACGCAGCTCCGCCTCCAGCTCCGAGGCGCGCCCTTCGGCAGCCAGAGCGCGCCCTTCGGCAGCCATCCTTGCGGCTTGCTCCACTCCCCTTGCGGCCCGCTCCGCTTCTTTGGCGGCCCGCTCCGCTTCCTTGGCGGCATATTCTTCTTCCTGGTTGAGCAGCCATTCTCCCCTGGCGGGGTCGTAGAAGCGCAGCCTGCCGGAGTCCCAGCAGAGGTCGAGATTCAGCGCCGGGCTGTGCGCCCAGACCGTGCCGTCAGGCTCATGGCTCAACTCGAAGCGGCGATACTCGCCGTCCGCCAGATATTCCCCGACCAGCGGCTCGCCATAGAAGTCCCCGCCCGTCGAGTCGTACCGCCAGTACTCGCCCATCCCCAGGCGGGCGTAGAGGTCGCGCTTGCCGCCCAGGTCGGTCCTCGACGTGCTGGGCGAGCCTATCTCGAGTACGAAGTCCGGCGGCTTCCCCACTGCCCAGAGCCTGTAGTTGTTGTGGCGCAGGATCATCTGCGTGTCCACGCCGAAGGCGACGTAGCAGTCCGGCGCCACGCGCTTGTTCGGGTCGCCCTCCTGGTAGTAGATGAAGGTGTCGCCGTTCACCCTCGTGTTGGGGAACGCCCTGAAATATGTCTCAAGCGTGGATACGACCTCGCGGTAGAGCGGCGCCTGGAACTCTCCGTCGGGCAATGGCATACCGTCCGTTTCAGGATAGACGAGGGCCGTCCGGCCTGCGGTCCCGGTGGTCATGGACGCCTCCTCCTTCCGTGGGCCGATTCTATCATGCCGGGGGCCGCACGGCGGACTCGGGCGCCGGCTCCACCCTGGCCGGGACCATGGGCAGGCCGGGCGCCATCAGCATCGGGTCGGGGTCCTTCGAGGCGTCCAGCTCGATGGCGAGGCTTCCGAACAGCTGCGTCGTGGAGGCCATTCCCTTGAACGGCCCCGAGAGCCTGGCCACCGCCCGCATCCGGCCCCGGCCCCATACCACGTCGACGGAGTCGCCGTCCACGACGCCGATGCCAAGGGCGTCGGCGGGGTGAATCTCCACGACCTCGTCGCGCCGGATCGCGTTGCGCCGGCCGTTCTGTTCTATCTCCAGGTCGTCCCCGCCGTCGTAGAGGATGCGCCCGCGCGCCAGCATCAGGGGGTACTCCTCGTCCTCGTGCGGCGACGGCTCGGGCAGGGCCATCGCGGCCAGCTTCCCGATGCTCCCGTTGGAGTGGGGCGCCATCGTGGCGGTGTCGGCCATGTCGGCCGCCAGGCAGGGCCACTGGAGTCCCCCCTCTTCGAGGCGCCGGTAGGTGATGCCGCCGTACTGCGTCACGAGGTCGTTGATCTCGTCGAAGACGGCCTCGGAGCTATCGTAGGAGAATCCCGACGCCCCCATCTGGGAGGCGATGCGTCCCAGTATCCGCCATTCGGTCTCTTCGTCGCCCTTGGGGCCGAGCGCCGGCCTCACCATCTGGACGCGGCGCTCCATGTTCGTGTAGGTGCCGTGCTTCTCCGCGAACGTCGCCAGGGGCAGCACGGCGTCCGCGTGCGCCGCTGCCTCGCCCTCGAAGGTGTCCATCACGACGAGGTACTCCAGCTTCCCGAGCGCGTCGAGGAAGCCGCGCATCTCGACGTCGGCGAAGCTGGGGCTATCGCCGATGAGCACCAGCGCCCTTATCCTGCCGTCGCGTATGGCGGGGGCGATCTCCTTGAGGCCGAGCCCCGCGGCCGCAGGCACGCTCGCGCCCCAGGAGCGTTGCACGGCGTCCGCGTCGGACAGGGCGCGGTAGCCGGGGAGATGGCCGGGGGCGCATCCCACGTCCTTGGCGCCCTGCTCGTTGGCCCCCAGGTACAGCGGGAAGACCCCAGAGGAGGGCCGGCCCACGTTGCCCGTTACCAGCGCAAGGTTGACTATCGCGCGTACGCAGTCTTCGCGCAGGTGCGGCTTCATCGTCTCCAGCGCGTACAGCAGCGACGCGGGCCCGTTGGCGGCGAGCATCCGCGCGGCCGCCTGGACCTGCTCCTTGGGCACGGCCGTCAGGGCGGACACCTTTACGAGGTCGAACTCCCACAGGCTGCTCTTGAGCTCCTGGAGGTTGCCGCAGCGCTCTTCCACGAACCGGTGGTCGTCCAGCGACTCGTCTACGATGACCCTGATCATGCCGCCTATCAGCGCCGTCTCGGTACCCGGCGACGGGCGCAGCCACGTGCTGGCGTATCTCGTGAGCTCGGTCTGGCGCTGGTCTATCACGATCAACTCGGCGCCGGACCTGACGGCCTTCTTCACCACGGCGGCAGCCACGTTCTGCTCCTCCGTGGCGTTGCTGGAAACGACGAGGAAGCACCGGGACGATTCCATCTCCTGTATCGAGCCGGAGGCCGCCTCGTAGCCGAGCATCTCCCTCAGGGGCCGCGCCAGCTCCGGGCGCAGGTTGGACGATAGGTCCACGTTGTTCGAGCCCATGACCGCGCGCGCGAACTTCTGGGCGGCGTAGCTGTCCTCGTTCGTGCCCCTCGGCGATGCGATCAGGGCGAAGCTGTCGCCGTCGAACTTCTCCAGGTTGGCGGCCACCGAATCGACGGCCTGGGTCCATGTCGCCTCTTCGAGCTTGCCGTTCGCCCGCAGCAGCGGCTTGCGCAGACGCTCCTTCCGGTTGACGAACTCCAGGCCGAACTTGCCCTTGAAGCAGACCTGCCCGCGGTTCGCCTCGGCGTGTACGTCCGTCCCGGTCCTGATCAGGCGGTTCCGCTTGTCGACCTCCAGGTATACCTGGCAGCCCACCGGGCAGTGGGGGCATATACTCTTGACCTTCTCCACGGCCTTGTCCCACTTGTGGCTGCGCTCCACGAGGGCGCCGGTGGGGCACACGTCTATGCAGGCGCCGCAGAACTCGCAGCCCGACTCCAGCAGCGACACGCCCCTGGACGTGCCTATGAGGTTGCGCCCCGCGCGCTCGGTGAAGGTCAGCGCGTTGTCGCCCCTGACCTCGTCGCAGACGCGCACGCAGCGGCCGCACACGATGCACAGGTTCAGGTCCATCTCCCAGAACGGGTCGTTCGTCCGCTGCGGAAGCTGGCGGTTGTTGTACGTGAGCGGCGTGTCCATGTCCATTTCGAGGAACCGGACGGTGTCCTTCAGCTCGCACCGCTCGTTCTTGGGACAGGTGACGCACCTGTCGTTGACCGACACGTGCCTGAGGCAGATGTCCGATGGGCCGCACAGGTCGATCCGGTGGCAGGTCAGGCAGCCGTGGGGGTGCTCGGAGAGCAACATGTCCATTATGCCCCTGCGGAGCTCCACGGTGTCGGACCCCTTCGTGCTCACGACCATGCCGTCCATCGCCGGCGTGGTGCAGGAGGCGGGCGTGCCACGCTGCCCGTCGATCTCCACCACGCACATCCGGCACGCGCCGAACGACTTCATGCCGGGGTAGTAGCACAGGTAGGGTATGTATATGCCGGCGTCGATGGCCGCCTGGAGCACGTTCGTGCCCGGGCTCGCCGCGATCTCTACGCCGTCCACGGTCAGCGATATCTGGTCAGCCATAGCCTCTTCACCCTAATCACCCTAATCACGGTTCAGACCTCTACCGGCCGGCGGTGCTGGTCGGCGAACGGCCTCATGTTCCTGGGGGTAAGCCGGGGCATGGGGCACCTTCCAGCCGGGCACCGTTTCTCCTCTATGTGGGCGCGGAAGTCGTCCTCGAAGTAGGTCAGCGCGGACTTGATGGGGTTGAACCCGAGCTGGCCGTGTCCGCACAGGGACCCCGCCTGCATCGTCAGCCCCACCGTCTCCATCAGCTTGAGGTCCGAGGCGCGCCCCTCGAAGCTGGCGATCCGCTCCACCACCTCCAGCATGTGCGTCATGCCGAGCCTGCACGGGAAGCACTTGCCGCACGACTCGTACTGGCAGAAGGCGACGAGTATCCTGGTCATGTCCACGGCGCAGGTCGTGTCGTCGGCGACGATTATGCCGCCGGAGCCCAGTATCGCGCCGGCCTCCGACATCTCCTCGAAGTCCAGGTGGATGTCCAGGCCGTCCGCGCCCAGCACTCCGCCGAGCGGCCCGCCCGTCTGGAGGAGCTTCAACGACCGTCCATCGGGGACGCCCCCGCCTATCTCCTCTATGACCTGGCGGATGGTCACGCCCATCGGAACCTCGTAGAGCCCGGGGCGGCGAATGGCGCCGCTCAGGCATATGATAGCGGTCCCGGTGCTGCGGTTCACGCCCATCGAGGAGAACCACTCGCTGCCCTTGGAAATGATCTCCGGCGCGTACGACAGGCTCTTGACGTTGTTGATGTTGCTGGGCTTGCCCCACACCCCCGCCGCCGCGGGGAAGGGCGGGCGCGACCTCGGCATCGATCGGCTGCCCTCTATGGACTCCATCAGCGCCGTCTCCTCGCCCGCGACGTAGGACTCGCCGGTGAGCGACACCTCGATGTCGAAGGAGAAGTCCGAGCCGAGGATGTTCTTTCCGAGCAGCCCGGCCTCGTACGCCTGCTCGATGGCCTTCTCGGTGCGGTCTATCGGCCCGTCGTGGCCGTGCCTTATGAAGACGAAGCCGTTGGAGGAGCCCGTCGCGTACCCGGCGATGGTCATGCCCTCCAGCAGCGTGTAAGGGTCGCTCTCGAGGATGCCCTTGTCGTTGTATGCGCCGGGGTCGCCCTCCTCGCAGTTGCACAGGATGTACTTCGGCGGGCCGGGCGAGCGCACCAGGAAGCCCCACTTGACGCCGGTTGGGAAGGCGGCGCCTCCGCGCCCGCGCAGCCCGGAGTCGGTGACCTCCTTTATCACGCCGGGAGGGTCCATCTCGAAGAGCGCCTTGTTCAGCCCGGCGTACCCGCCGTTGGCGACGTATTGCAACACGTCGTCGGGCGCTATGGTCCCGGCGTTGCGCAGCGCGACCTTCTCCTGGAGCTTCATGCCGGGGAGCTCGTCCAGGTCGGCGACGCCGTCTATCGGGGTGTCGCCCAGGTAGCCGAGGGGCTCCGGGCCGCCTGCCGCGCCGCCCGGCGCCAGGTAGCCGTCGATGAGCGCCGGGACGTCGCCCGGCGTCACGTTGCCGAAGAAGAGGCGCGAGCTCCCGGGAGCCTGGATGTCCACGAGGGGCTCGGCGAAGCAGAGCCCGATGCAGCCCACCTCGTCCACGTTGGCCTGGACGCCTCGGGCCTCCAGCTCGCCGCGGAGCGCGTCGAGCACCTCCCCCGCGCCCGCCGCGTGCCCGCACATGGCCGCGCCGACCCTGATCCAGGGCCTGTCGCCGGCGACGAGGCCCTGCCAGCGCTCGTCCGCCCTCTGCTTCAGCTCCGTGTAGGACTTCATCGCGGCGCCGCTACTCCCTGAGCAACCCGACCATCCGCCCGGCGGCGTCCGCAGTGACGCGGCCCTTGAGATGGTGGTCTACGCTCATCACCGGCGCCTGGGAGCAGGCGCCGAGGCAGGTGTTGTATTTCAAGGTCACCTTGTTGTCGGAGGTCTCGCCCTCGCCCGCCAGGCCGAGCTCCTCCTGGACGCGGAGCAGGATGTCGGTGGCCCCGGCCAGGTGGCACGTCGGCCCCCAGCAGACCTCCACCACGCGCTCGGCGGGCGGGGTGAATCGGAAGTTGGTGTAGAAGGACGCCACGCCCCACACGTCGTTGATGCTCGCCTCGGTGTAGGCGGCCACCTCCTCTATCGCCTCGTCCGGGAGGTAGCCCAACTCGTCGTGGGCGGCGAGAAGGGACGATAGTACGGTTACGGTAGGCCTCGTCTGGCTTTCCAGGGAGCGCCGGACGCGCTCGCGCAGGCTGTCGCTATCAGATGTCAATAGCACACCAATGCAGGGTATCTAAGGCGCCCCAATCATAGCACAGCCCCAAATGGCCCCACAACATGGATGGACATGGATAAGAGCGGGCGGATGTGTGTGCCGCATTCAGCCGCCCTGGTCCGAGAGCGCATTGATGAAGCGGTCGGCGTGAGGGGACGCACTCCTGACCTTCGCCGGGTCCAGCGTTGCCAGGATCTCGAAGCCGTGCTTGCCCTTCTCGTAGCCGCCCTTGCCGGTATTGCGGGCGGCCCGGTCGAGGCCCGCGAGCACGTCCTGCTTGGAGACCTGCTCGACGTTCAGCCGAGGAGGGAGCGCGTTCGACCGGTAGCCCTGGCCGTAGTATCCCTCGAGCGCCTCCGGGTCTGCCAGGAACCATGACTCCATGACCTGCACCATGAGATGGCATTGCGAGTCCGCCGCGCCCTGGGGACGGCTCCAGCCGTCGTTGGCTTGCAGGTGCTGCCATGGGCTCTGGGCAGTAACCGGTCCTTCAGCGTCTACCAGTAGGACGGCCCGCATGGTCTTTGGTGCGTCCGCGCTGAAAGTCTTGTATGCGTCGCCGCGAGGGCCGCAGGCTTCCACCTCTACCCTGCCGGCAACACCCGCACTGGCGAGAAACGCGCCAAACGCTTTACGGCACTCGCGGTTCAGGGCTTTGTGACCTCCCCCCTCGACATAGAGCTTCACCATCTATTTCCCCCAAACCGCCCTCTGGTCCAGAGCTCGCCAAGCCTGTACTCATCGAGCCAGGGCTTAAGCTCCTCCGCGTCAAGGCGACGAAGCTGAGTGGCACCGTCGGACTTCTCGCAGACGATAATGGCTTCTGGGTAGTCCGTAAGCGCGTCCACCAGGATGTCCGAGTGCGTGGTCACGAATATCTGGCTGCGCGACGATGCGTCCACCAGCAGCTTCGCCACCTCCGGGATCACGTCCGGGTGCAGGCCGACCTCCGGCTCCTCGATGCAGATGACCGACGGCGCCGTGGGATTACAGAGCACGGCCAGCAGGCACAAGTATCGGAGGCTCCCGTCTGACAGCCGCATGGCGGACACGGCTTGGCCGAGGCCCTTCTCGTGGAAGAATATCTGTACCGTGCCGCCAATAACGTGGATGACTACATCCTC
Organism: Dehalococcoidia bacterium; assembly: GCA_963664035.2. Lineage (GTDB taxonomy): Bacteria > Chloroflexota > Dehalococcoidia > Lucifugimonadales. Next base: position 75,564 of record OY760867.2, read on the forward strand.
GACTAACGGGTAGAAGTCCCTTAGGCGGTCGAGCAGCAGGCGCTTTACTGGGGGTTGGTTCAGCAAGTCGTTCAGCACCAGACCGAGGTTAGAGGCGTCCTCGAGCAGGCGGTCCTGTTGAAGGTCGGCCTTCTGAGGAAGGCGTGGGGACGTGTGACGCCCGATGTGGAACTCGCGGTAGAAGCTCATACGCTCGAACTGGTGTGCCAGATACGTGAGCTGCGGGTAGGAGTCGGGGTCCCGCCTCTGCGACAGGATCGATTGGTCAGGCTTCACATCTTCCAGATTGAGAAGCCGGGAGGAAGATTTCTCTCCCATTACTTCAATCACCGGACGGCCTTCCTGATACTGATAGTGGAAATACAGTTCCTCAACCGGTGGAGACAAGACTCTCTCGGTCGCTACCGCTTCGTCTCGTAGCTCGAAACGCCCCACGCTCTCCGAGAAAGACAGGCGGTGCCGGTACTTGATCTCCGTCGGTCCATTAGGGTATTCCACGGTCACGTCCACGGTCGCTGCGTCGTTCCCGGCTGCCCCCTTCCAGGGCCACTCCCGGACGCCTCCCCCCTCCCGTATCGGCGCCTGTAGGTCCCTTGGGGCCGCCGCGAGAAGGGACAGCGCCTCGATAAGGTTCGACTTCCCCGCTCCATTCGGCCCGATCAGGACGTTAAGCGGCTCTAGGGGGAACTCGGGAGTGCCGGGGCCGAAGGACAGTATGCTGTCCAGGCGGATGGTCCGAAGGAACCTCTTGCCTTCCATGCGCCGCTACGCCCCCGTCACCGCCCCCGCGCCCGGGCCGCGCGCTGCATTCGGGCTAGCTGGTCGAGGCCCTTGCGGGTGTCGGACGCGATCCTGGCCTTGTCGGACCGGCCCACGCGGTACTTGAAGAGCCAGTAGGTGAACTCCTTCGACTCCGACATGGACATCGTGCGCTTCGCGCCGTAGCCGCGGCTGCGCCGGAAGGCGTCCAGCAGCGCGCGCCGCGTGGAGCCGTATATCTTCAGGAAGGCGTCGTCGGCGCAGTCGCCCGGCCCCTGCAGGCCGTTGCTGAGGCGGCGCTTCTGCACCTCCAACTCCACGGCAAGCTGGAGCGCCTCCTCCACGGTTACGCCGTAGTGGTAGTTCAGGTAGGCGCGGTACTTGTCGACCCCGAGTATGTCCCTGATCTTGGCCGTCTCGAACCCTGGCGGAAAGCGACCCTCGAACAGCAGCGCCTCCAGGTCGTCGTCCGGCAGCAGGCCGTCCGCCTCGGAGCACAGCCGCTCGGCGAGCAGCAGCCAGTCGAACGCCTCGCCCCCGACCAGGTACGTGTTCGTCCTGCCGTTGTCCGACTCCTGGGGGACCGTCCACCGCGCCATCGCCTCCAGCAGGGCCGTGGGCCAGTCCCGGCCCGACTCCAGGGCGCCGCGAAACTCCTCGACCGCCGGCTGCCCCGCGCCGCCGGCCTTGCGCCTCTCCCCGGTTGCGGCAGCGGTGCTAACCACCGGACGACACCGGCGCAGCCGTCCGCACGTGGCGCAGTATCTTCCCGGCCGTCCTCTCCCCCATGCCCGGCATCTCCGCCGCGCGCCCGTCTTCGATCGCCTCCACCAGGCCCTCCACGCTGGTCACGCCGAGCTCGCGCCAGAGGCGGCCCGTCGTCTTCGGCCCCACGCCGGGCAGGCGCATCAGCTCCACGATGCCGGCGGGCAGCCCCGCCATCATCCGGTCCCTGTACTCCAGACCGCCCGTCGTGACCATCTCCACCACCTTCTTGGCGATGGCGTCGCCCACACCGGGAAGCTCCTTCAGGTCGCGCCCCTCGCGCACCATCTGCGCCGCCTCCACCGGCAGCCCGCCGATGACCCTGGCGGCCCGACGGTACGCGGCTATCGTGAACGTACCCTCGCCCCTAAGCTCCAGCAGCCCAGCCACGTCCAGGAATGCCTCGGCTATCTCCGAGTTGCTCATCCCACTGGCGGCGGCCCGGCCCGGAGAGTGCGTCACGCGAGGCAGCACCTCTTGTACTTCTTGCCGCTGCCGCAGGGGCACGGCGAGTTGCGGCCCACCTTGCGGCTCCCTGAGCTCACGGCCTCCGCGTTGCGGCCCACGACCTTCGTCATGACGCTCTTGCCGCCGCTCGGGCGGCGTCCGCGGCTCCTGCCGTTCTGGCTGCCGCCGTTCTGGCGGCTGCCGTTCCTGCCAGCGTCGTTCCGTCCCGCGGCCGGGTTGACGTGGTACACCGTGTGAACGATGTCGTTCTGGATCCGGTCCAGCAGGTTGGTGAACTGCTCGTGCCCTTCCTTCTTGTACATCACCAGCGGGTCGCGCTGGCCATAGGCGTAGAGTCCGATGCCCTGGCGCAGGTTCTCCATCGACGTAAGGTGCTGCACCCAGTGCGCGTCGATGACCCTCAGCATCAGCTCGCGCTCGAAGCCGCGCATCACCTCCGCGCCGAGCGCCTCCTCCTGCGCCTCGTACCTCGTCTTCGCCAGGTCCAGCAACTCTTCCTCGATCTCCTCGGGGCTGAGCTGTACCAGGCTGTCCGGGTCCGAGAGCCTGGCGCTGAGCGGGAAGACCGTCTGTAGCTCGCCGATCAAGCCCTCGGCGTCCCACTGCTCGGGCTGCGAGTCGCCGATGTACCGCTCCAGGGTGTCCGTAAGCTCCTTGTCGGCCATCGACCGGATATTCTCCCGCAGGTCGCCCCCGTTCAGCACCTTGTCGCGTTCCTTGTAGATGACGTCGCGGTGCGTGTTGACCACGTCGTCGTAGTCGACCAGGTGCTTGCGTATGTCGAAGTGGTATGCCTCCACCTTGACCTGGGCGTTCTCCACCGACTTGCCGACCATCTTGTTCTCGATGGGCGTGCCCTCGTCCAGCCCCGCCCAGTCCATGACCGACTTGATCTTGTCGCCGCCGAAGCGCCGCATCAACTCGTCGTCCACCGCGACGAAGAAGCGCGAGCTTCCCGGGTCGCCCTGGCGTCCAGACCGACCGCGAAGCTGGTTGTCTATGCGCCGCGCCTCGTGCCGCTCCGTGCCGACGATGTGGAGGCCGCCGAGCTCTATCACCTTCCTGTGGCCCGCCTCCCACTCCTGCCGGGAGACGTCCATCGCGTCCGGGTTGCCTCCCAGGATGATGTCCGTGCCGCGCCCCGCCATGTTGGTGGCGACCGTCACCGCGCCCGGCCGCCCCGCCTGGGCGACGATGCCCGCCTCGCTCTCGTGCTGCTTGGCGTTCAGCACCTCGTGGGGGATGCCCCGCCGCTTCAGCTTCTCGCTCAGCAGCTCCGATTTGCTTATGTCGGTCGTGCCCACGAGCACCGGCTGGCCCTTCTCGTGCTTCTCCTCTATCTCGCGGACGACCGCCTCGTACTTGGAAGGCTCGTCCTTGTAGATGTAGTCCGTGAAGTCCTCCCGCGCCATCGGCAGGTTGGTGGGCACCTCCATGACGTCCAGCTTGTATATCTTCCAGAACTCCTCCGCCTCCGTCGCCGCCGTGCCCGTCATCCCGGCCAGCTTCTTGTACATGCGGAAGTAGTTCTGGAGGGTGATGGTCGCGTAGGTGACCGACTCCCGCTGTATCCGCAGCCCCTCCTTCGCCTCCAGCGCCTGGTGCAGCCCGTCCGAGTAGCGGCGTCCCGGCATCAGCCGGCCGGTGAACTCGTCGACGATCACCACCTCGCCGTCCCGGACGACGTACTCCTCGTCGCGCGTGTAGAGCACCTCCGCCTTGAGAGCGTTCTCGATGAAGTGTACCAGCCGGACATTCTCCGGCGCGTACAGGTTGTCGACCCGCAGCAGCTTCTCCACCTTGCCGACGCCCTCGCCGGTCAGCGAGACAGCCTTGTGCTTCTCGTCCACCGTGTAGTCTTCGGTGAGCTGGAGGCTCCTGGGAATCCGCGAGAAGTGGTTGTACTCCTTCCCCGTCTCCTGCGCGGGCCCGCTGATGATCAGGGGCGTGCGCGCCTCGTCGATCAGGATGTTGTCCACCTCGTCGACGATCGCGTATGAGAGCTTGCGCTGGACCCGCTGCGACAGGTCGATCACCATGTTGTCGCGGAGGTAGTCGAAGCCGAACTCGTTGTTCGTGCCGTAGGTGATGTCCGCGCGGTAGGCGTCGCGCCGTGACGCGGCGCGCAGCCGCTCCATCCCCTTGCCGCCCCCACCCTCTGCGTCGTACAGGTAGGCGCTCTCGTGCTGTAGAACGCCCACCGTCAGCCCGAGCTTGTCGTAGATCTCGCCCATCCACTGCGCGTCGCGCCGGGCCAGGTAGTCGTTGACCGTCACGACGTGGACGCCCTCGCCGGAGAGCGCGTTCAGGTAGGCCGGGAGCGTGGCGACGAGAGTCTTGCCCTCGCCCGTCCTCATCTCGGCGATCTTGCCCTCGTGGAGCACCGCGCCGCCGATCAGCTGTACGTCGAAGTGCCGCTGCCCCAGGGTGCGCTTCGCGGCTTCCCTGACCGCAGCGAACGCCTCCGGCATGATGTCGTCGAGGTCCTCGCCGTCGCCGAGGCGCTGCCTGAACTCGTCGGTCTGGGCGCGCAGGTCCTCGTCGGAGAGGCTCTCGAACTCAGGCTCGAGCTCGTTTACCTCATCCACGATGGGCTGGAGCTTGCCCACGGCCCGGTCGTTCGAGCCGCCTATGAGCTTTGTCAGGGCGCCGAGCAACGTCTCAACTCCTCGCGGCGGGCTTGCCTCCACCCCTTTACCCCCAAGGGAGATCGAGATGGGGCTTTCCTACATTGTACCGCACTCGCGCACCCCGCCGGCCTCCCTGCCGCCACGCTGCCACTCCGAACTCAGCGCCTACGGGCACGTGCCGATGCGGTATACTCGCGGCAGGAGGCGGAGCGTGAGCGGAATCTGGCCAGGCGACATACGATGCGTCGTTGTGCTGACATTCGACGTGGACGGCGTGTCGGGGGCGCTCAACGTCGACCCCGAGTCGGCGAGGTTTCCCGGCCTGATGTCCGTGCGAGAGTACGGTCCCAGCGTGGGCGTGCCGCGCATCCTGGAGCTGCTGGACGAGCTTGGCGTACCCGCCAGCTTCTACGTGCCCGGTTACGTCGCGGAGACGCACGAGGAGATGGTCCGCGACATCGCCCGGCGGGGCCACGAGATCGCCCACCACGGGTACATGCACGAGCCCCCGGGCACCCTGTCACGGGAGCGGGAGATCGAGGTGCTCGACAGGGGTTCGGACATCCTCGAGGGGCTGACCGGACGGCGGCCGGCAGGGTATCGCGCCCCGTCCGCGGAGCTCAGCGAGCACACGCTGGAGCTGCTGGCCGAACAGGGGTTCACCTACGACTCCAGCCTGATGGGCAACGACATCCCCTACCTGGTGGACGCCGGCAGCCGCCGGATCGTGGAGGTCCCGACCCACTGGGAGCTGGACGACGTAGCCTACTTCAACTACGCGCCGTCGCTGGGCATCAGGCAGTTCATGGCTACGCCGGACCACGTCTACCAGGTGTGGTGGGCGGCGTTCGAGGGGGCGCACCACTATGGGCGCAGTCTCGTGCCGATGATGCACCCGTACGTCATCGGCCGCCCCGGACGGCTTCGGATGCTAGGACGGCTGGTCCGCGAGATGCAGGGACGCGAGGGCGTCGCCTTCATGCGGGCCGTCGATGTCGCAAGGATGTTCGCGCCGGGGTAGGGCACGCGCGCCGAGCTCGGCGGTCAGCCGGCGCCTAGCTGAACATCGCCCCGACGGAGAGGCCGCTGTGGATGCGGTGGATCGCCTCGCCCAGCAGCCCGGCAACGGAGACCACTTTCAGCCGGTCGAACCGCTTCTCCGGCGGCAGGGGCAGGGTGTCGGTCACCACCGTCTGGACCATGTTGCTCCCGGCGAGGGCCTCCGGCGCCTTGCCGGACAGGATCGGGTGTACGGCGGTGCAGTATATGTCGGCGGCGCCGTGCTCCTTCAGCGCCTCCGCCGCGGCGGCCACGGTGCCGCCCGTGTTGATCTCGTCGTCCACGATGAGCGCCGTCTTGCCCTCCACGTTGCCGATCACGTTGACGGCGCGCACGCGGTCCTCGTTCCCCAGCCGCTGCTTGTCGATGATCGCTATGGGGGCGTCCAGGTGGTCGGCCATGTACCTAGCCCGCTTCGCGGCGCCCACGTCCGTGGCGGCGACCACGAGGTCCTTCTCCTTGAGGTGGCCGAACTGCTGGGCGAGCATCGGTATCGCCGTAAGCTCGTCCAGGGGCATGTTGAAGAAGCCCTGTATCTGGCCGGCGTGCAGGTTCATCGTCAGCACCCTGTCCGCGCCCGCCACCGAGATGAAGTCGGCGACCAGGCGCGCCGTGATGGCCACGCGGGGCTGGTCCTTCTTGTCCGTCCGCCCGTAGGGGTAGTACGGGATCACCGTCGTGATGCGGCCCGCCGACGCCCTGCGCGCCGCGTCTATCATGATGAGAAGCTCCATGAGGCTGTCGTTCACGGGACGGCCCACCGACTGGACGAGGAAGACGTCCTTCTCCCGGATGTTCTCATTGATCCTGACGAAGCTCTCGTCGTTGCTGAACTTGAAGACCTCGCACTCGCCGAGCCCCAGGCCGAGGTACGAGCAGATGTCCCTGGCGAGCGCGGGGTGGGAGTTCCCGGTGAAGACCTTCAGGTCCTCGAACATGGGCATGGCGGCAGTCCTCGCGGAAGTGTCGGGAGAGCGCGGGCATTATAGCACAGCGTCCCGGTCTCACCCCCATCTCAATCTTCCCCCATCGGACGGGGGAAGAGGTAAGAGGCTGCGCCGCCGGACGGGGGAAGAGGCGGGAGGCTGCGCCGTCGGGCGGGGAAGAGGCGGGAGGCTGCGCCGTCGGGCGGGGAAGAGGTGTGGTAGAGTTAGACCCGCGGCGGTGCGGAGACGCAGCCCCGCGCGAGGGGGATGGAGATGAAGGTAACGGGCAGCTACTATCTGGACAGCCCCAGGGAGACCGTCTGGCGGGCGCTGCTCTCGCCGGACACGCTGGCGTCGTGCATCCCGGGGTGCGAGTCCTTCGAGGAGACCGGCGAGAACAGCTACCGCGTCGTGATGAAGGTGGGAGTCGGGGCCGTGCAGGGCACGTACTCAGGCGAGGTGACGCTGGGCGACATGGACGACCTGTCGTCGTTCAGGATGATCGTCTCCGGCAAGGGCAGGGGCGGCTCGGTGAGGGGCGAAGGGCTGCTGAAGTTCGCGGACGGCGGCGACGGCACCGAGTTGACGGTGGAGGGCGACGCGCAGGTCACGGGACTGGTGGCCAGGGTGGGGCAGCGCCTCCTCGGCGGCGCGTCCAAGACGCTGATGGACCGCTTCTTCGGCTGCCTCAAGTCGAGGCTGGAAGGCGTTTAAGCCCAAGCCACTGCTCTTGGGAGGCGAGATCTGTTGTCCAAGTGGGAACACATAGGTTCAGAATCACCCGCCGGGGGTGACTTGTCCCGGGTTCCAAGCTGGGTGGAGGACGCCTTGTCCCAGATGTACGCCAAGGATATGGATGTCTTCCGAAGGGCATGTTACGAAGAGAGACCAATCATGCTCAAGGGCAAGACCTATCGGTACGCCATTGGATGCGGTGGTCAAGCAGGGCAGTATCGCAGCTACTACCGCCGCAAGCGGCGCACCAGCAAGCGCAATCGCGCCACCGCTCTCGTGGTCCGCGAGGGGAAGGTGCTGCTGGTCAGGGACAAGGGTAGGCGAAGATGCGCCCTTCCTGGAGGCGCAATAGAAGGGATGGAGTCGGGGATCGACGCGGTGAAGCGCCATCTACGGCGAGATACCAGTCTCAAAGCGCAAGACGCTTATCTACTGTTCAACCATGACAGCCGTGTCAACCGTCACCATGTCTTCAGGATTGATGCCGTGGGGAACGTTCGTCTCCTGAATGAAGAGTTGAGTGGGTATGCCTGGTGGGACGGTAATCCTGCTCTACCAGTTCGAAAGAGCGTTCGGGAGATCATCTTCAAGGCCGGGATCGTATTCGGCCAGCAATAGTGTGCGAGGGGAGCCGTTGCCTGCATTCGGCTTAGTAGTGAACGAAAGAAACGAGATCCTCCTGATCCAGCGCGGCTACGGCAACAGGAAGGGTAAGTGGAGTCTTCCGGGGGGACAGAGGGACAAGGGGGAGCGCTATAGAGACACCGCAGTCAGGGAGACACGCGAAGAGACAGGCATAAGGATGACTGCCGACTGCCTGTATTACGAAAGTAGGAAGAACCACTTTGAGGTGTGGCGTGGGAAACGCATAGGTGGTCGGTTGAAGGTGCAGCGTAAAGAGTGCCTCGATGCCAAGTGGTTCCAAAACGACATGCTGCCCCACGATGACAATCTGGCGTTCGGTCCCGACAAGAGAGTGCTTGGGAAGTGGGCTGCCGAGCATCCGGGGAGCCGCAGGGTCCATTACCCCCGATCCAAGATGGGTAGAGCAGGCTTTGCTCTGGTCGTCAATGACAGGCAAGAGGTACTACTGATTCAACGCAAGAGAGGCACAAGAGCAGGCAAATGGAGTCTGCCGGGCGGCAATGCCGAACACGGCCGGAGCCGACGAGATGCCGCCGTTTGGGAAACCAAGCAGGCTACCGGCATCGTATTCACTCCTGACCGCCTGTACTACGAGAATAGATATAATGCCCGCATATGGCTGGGCAAACCCCACTCGAGCCCCTCATGGTCCTTTGAGGGTCGCTGGTTCCAGGTTGACGAGTTGCCGGACGACGACAGCCTGGGCTTCGCCATAGACGTAAGGACTATCGAGAAGTGGGCGGCCGAGAACCAAGGAAGCGTTCGTGTTAGCTACCCGTAGCGTCCGCCTCGGAAGCGAAGTGAGGTCCGTCTAGGGCACGTCCATGCGGCGCAGGCGGCGTACCGTCAGCCAGAAGAAGACCGCGGAGACCCCGACCACGCCCGCGACGGCGGCGGGCAGCTCTATGGACAGGTCGGCGAAGGCGTCCAGCGGCGAGTCGCCGATGCCCTCCATGATCGTCAGGGTGTAGGCGCGCACGCTCAGGTACCTGATGCCGCCGAGCAGCGACGCCAGCAGGCCCTCCCACAGGAAGACGTAGACGAGCGCGAAGCCCAGGGCGTGGCCGGTCATCAGCCCGGCCCAGGCGAAGATGGCCGAATAGGTCACCAGGCCCGCCAGCAGGCCGACCCCGACGGCGACGACCGTCCTGGGGTCGGCGTCGAACCCCAGGAGCGCCACCGCCGCGCCGCTGGCGACCAGCACGGGCGCGGCTACCGCCACGGGCGCGAGCATTTTTCCCAAGACTATGGACCAGCGCGACACGGGGTTCAGCACGAGGTAGCCCAGGGTGCCGTCCTCGACCTCGTTCCCGAAGCTGGCCGTCGCCAGCGTCATGGTGACGATGGGAAGCACGGCGGCGATTATCATGCCGTCCAGGAAGACCCTGGCGGCGTCCTGGAGGTCGTTCGCCGACCTGTCCTCCGCGCCGCCGGCGGCCCGGAACGCCAGCACCACCGCGACGGGGACGGCGGCCACGAGCACGATGACGGCGAGGCGCCACTTCCCGGATAGCTGGCGCAGCGACAGCTCGAAGACGGGGCCCAACCCTAACCCTCCACCACGTAGCTGAAGACGCTCTCCAGCGACTCGTCCAGCGGCTCGACGCGCATGAGCCTCAGCCCCAGGTCCTGGGCCGTCACCGGCACGGCCCTCTGGAGCGCGGCGACGTTTCGGCTCAGCGCCAGCACGGCGCCGTCGTCCATCGAGACCGACTCCACGGCCTCCAGGCGCATGAGGGCCGACGCCAGGGAGCGCGGCTCGTCGCATACGATGCGGACCTTGTAGGGCTGCTCGTCCAGCTTCTCGCGTATGGCCCGGAAGTCCCCGGAGGCGGCGAGCTTGCCGCTCACCATCAGCAGGTGGCGGTCGGCCACCGTCTCGACCTCCTCCAGGATGTGGGAGGAGATGAGCACCGTCCTACCCTCGGACGCGAGCCGCCGCATCAGGTCGTGGAACTCCAGGCGCTGCCTCGGGTCCGTGCCGTTCAGGGGCTCGTCGAGCAGCAGCGCCTCCGGGTCGTGGACGAGAGAGGCGGCCAGCCGCATCCGCTGCCGCATCCCGCGCGAGTAGGTCCCAAGTGGACGGTCCTGCGCGTCCGCCAGGCCGACGTATTCTATGGCCCTGCCCACGGCGGCACCGGCGTCGTCGAGGCCGTGGAGCCGCGCCGCAAGCCCGACGAACTTCCGCCCGGTGTAGAAGGGATAGACAGCCTCGCGCTCCGACATCATGCCCAGCCTGCGGTAGAGGTCCGGATTGTCGCGCGCCGGCTGCCCGAGCACCTCTATCTCGCCCTCGGAGGCGGCGGCGAGGCCCGCCATCATGTGCAGCACCGTCGTCTTACCCGCGCCGTTGGGGCCAAGCAGGCCCGTGACCCCAGGCTCCACCTCCAGCGAGACGTCGTTGACCGCAACCACGTCGCCGTACCACTTCGACACCGAGCGGAGCGATATGGACGCCACTACTGCGCCGCCTTCCGGTAGCGCATCAGCAGCAGGGCGGCCGGCCCCGCCGTCAGCACGAAGTACCACGCGATTGGGATGGCGTCGTTCAGCTCGCGCACCTGCTGGGCCGCGTCCGAGGCGTCGGGCTCCTCGCCGAATATCATGTCGCTGAGGTGCGAGGGAACGGACCCGAAGTCCGCGAGGCCGATCCACTTCGCCCACCTGCCCGTCACCGGCTCGCACCGGTCTACCACGATCTCCCCGTTCTCGATGACCGTCTCCCTATCGCAAGCGACCAGCGCGTTCGCGGCGGCCGAGGATATGATGAACAGGCCGATGACGAAGCCCGCGGCGTAGGCGCGCCGGGCCGTGAAGCCGGACACGGCGAGAGGGATGGTCGTCACGAAGATGGCGACGACGGCGCCCGCCGCCAGGAAGCGCGGCACGTCCAGCCAGTTGTCGCGCACGTAGTCGAGCGGCTCCTCCGCGGCGAACGTGAAGCCGACGAACATGACGACCTGGCCCGAATAGACCAGCGCCAGCACGATGGTGAAGAAGGCGAGCCAGCGCCCGGCCACGTAGTCGGCCGGCGTCAGCGGCCTCACGAGATAGAGCTGGAGCACCTGGCTCCGCCGGTCCGCGCAGAGCAGCTCCGGGGCGATGATCGCGGAGAATATCAGAACGAGGATGGAGACGATGTCGTAGTAGTCGGCGTGGCCCGGCACGGTTACCACGTCGGATATGCCGAAGTCCTCGGTGAAGGTCGCTATCAGCACGAAGACGGCCGCCGGCGCCATGGTGGAGGCGAACAGCAGTATCGGCAGTATCTTGGCGCGCGCGCCGCGTCCCAGGCCGAGCGCGGTGCGGACGCCGTTGGTCCACAGGGCGAAGCGCGCGCGGTTGCGGCCCTCGCGCGGGCCCTCGTAGCGCCGATAGCCTATGTCGTAGACCTCGCCCCTCGGCTGCGCAGCCAAGCGCTACCTCCTGAATATCTCGGTCAGCCGGTGCCGCTGCGGGGCCATGCGCCTCAGTCTCGCGCCCGACTCTACCACGGCGTCGCGCACCGCGTCGTAGCTCTCGTCCGCCACTCCGTCTATCACGATCGCCGTTCCGTCCAGCCCGGTTTCGAGCCCGCGCCCGCGGAGCAGGGCCATGAGCTCGTCCCGCCGGTCGTCCACCTCGACGTATAGGGTCTCCGTCTCCTGCGTGAGCTGCGACACCGCGCCGTCCTCGACGACCCTGCCGCCCTCCAGCACTACTATCCTGTCGCAGGTGCTCTCCACGTCGCCCATCAGGTGGGACGAGAGCATGATGCTGATGCCGAACTCGCCGCCGATGCGTCGTATGAGCGCGAGCATCTCCTCGCGCCCCATCGGGTCCAGCCCGGCCGTGGGCTCGTCCAGCAGCACCATGACCGGGTCGTGTACGAGGGCCTGCGCGAGCTTGACGCGCTGCTTCATGCCTGTGGAGTACTCGCCTATCGAGCGGTATCGCTCCTCGTCGAGTCCCACGTGCCGCAGCGTGTCCGCCGCGCGGGTGCGGGCGTGGGCCGGGGGCAGCCCGCTCACCTGCGCCATGTGGGCCAGCAGCTCCGTGGCGGTGAGCGAGGTCGGGAGGCAGTCGTGCTCCGGCATGTAGCCGAGGCGCGCGCGGACCTCCACGGATTCGTAGGGCTTCTCTCCCAGCACCCGCGCCGAGCCGGAGGTAGGCTCGATCAGGCCCAGGAACAGCTTGATGGCGGTGCTCTTGCCCGCGCCGTTGGGGCCGAGCAGCCCCGTCACTCCCTCGCCGACGCCGAAGTCGACGCCGTCCAGCGCGATCACGGAGCCGTAATGCTTGGTGAGACCCTCGGCCTCGAGCAGGGACGCCAGCGCTATGCCTTCCTATGGACTTGGTATTGGCCCTACCCCCCATTGACGAGCTGGACGATGAGGCCAACGACAGCCGTGAGCAATCCGCCCCCGGCAACTGCAATCAGTACCAGGAGGAGCCGGTGCATGTCGTCCATGCGGTTCTTTAGCCCAGCCACCTCCCCGCGTAGTTCCCCACGTAGCTCCCCGATCTGCCCCCTAAGCTCCCCTATCTGTCCCTCGATCGACATGTTTGCCATGTGCGCACCTCCCGCCGCTGGATCCCCCATCGGCCCAGCCTCGCACCCAAGGGGTAAGACCATGGTGGTTCCTAGTTTTCAGGCTACCGAGGCATACTTACTCTGTCAAGCGTTCCCGCCGCCGCCTCACGCGGACTCGAGCAGCCGGCGCAGGTCGTGCTTGGAGTCGTGGGCGTCCGCCCACAGGTCGCCCATCTCGGCCACGCGCTCGGGCGTCGTCTCGATGTTCAGGGCCGTGGGGTAGACGTCGCCCAGCTCCGCCCATCCGACGGGCGTGGACACAGGCGCGCCCGGCGCGGGGCGAAGCGAGTATATGGACGCCATGTTCTTGCCGCGCACGTTCTGCTTGTGGTCCAGGAAGACCTTCCCCGCGCGCTTCTCCACGGCCCAGTCCATGGTCACGTCCCGCGGCCGCCCCTGGAGCAGGAACCGCCCTATCAGCTCGCAGGTCTTGCGGGCGACCCCGAAGTCGTACTGCCGCAGCACCGGCACGTAGACGTGCAGCCCCGTCTTTCCCGACGTCTTGACGAACGACGACAGCGACAGTTCGTCCAGCACCTCCTTCAAGGCCAGCGCCACCTCGCACGTCTTCGCGAACGCCCTGCGGTTCAACTCCGGTTCGCCTCCCGCTTTCTCGGCCCCGGAGTATATGTAGGGGTCGAGGTCGAATACGATGAAGTCGGGGTAGTTCAGCACGCTGGCCCGCAGCGCCTCCTCGGACCCGGCGAACTCCGTGCCCAGGCGCGCCGCGTCGGGGCCGGATGCTATGCGCGACAGCCACGGGTGCAGCTCCAGGTCCGCAAGCTGCGCCAGCCAGACCAGCGTCTGCGCGTTGTTGACCATGATGTACTCGACGTCCGCCTGGTTCGTGGGCGAGAAGACCCGCAGGGTGTCCACGAAGTCGGGCAGCTCGTGCGCCCAGTGCTTCTGGTAGAAGCTCTGGCCCAGGATGCCGTCCGGGTAGCGCGTCAGCGTCAACGGCCTGTCGCGCAGGTGCGGCACGATGACGTTCGCCATACTCGCGTAGTACCGGACCATGTCGCGCTTGGTCAGCGCCGGACGCCCGTCATGCGCCGGCCAGAAGACCTTGTCCAGGTTCGTAAGGCCGATGCGTCTGCCGCCGACCTCCAGGACCATGCTCGCCTGCTTGTCGGCAAGCTGGGCCGTGACGTCGTCCATGTCCGGCGCCGCATTCTCACGCGGCTCCTCGGCAGGCGGCGGCGGGACGGCCTTGACCTGCCTCGGCCTCGCCGAGCGCGGCTCGCGGTCGGGCCTCAGCCGCAGGAAGACCGGCGAGCGCAGCCGGCCGTCGTGCGTCCACTGGGTGAAGCTCACCTCGACAACCAGCTTGGGTCGCGTCCACGTTATCCCCACGGCGTCGTCCGGCGGCTTCGCGAACGGGGACTCTGTGGACTCCAGGCCGTCCAGGAGCCCACGCAGGCCCTTCAACGTCTTCTCGTCGAAGCCGGCGCCGACCCTGCCCGAATAGACGAGACTGTCTCCCTCGTAGCGGCCCAGGACCAGCGCTCCGAACGTGTCCGAGCGGGCGCCGGTCCCCTCCGTGTAGCCGCTTATTACGAACTCCCCCGTCCGGGTCCGCTTTATCTTCAGCCAGCTACGGCTGCGCGCGCCGGCCTCGTAGACGCCGAGCATCCGCTTGGCCATCATTCCTTCGAGGCCCATCCGCAGCGTCCCGTCGTAGAACGTCTCCCCTTCGCCCTCCACGTACTCCACCAGCCGCACCACGTCCCCGGGCACGACGGCCCGCTCCAGCAGCGACTTTCGCTCCAGCAGCGGAAGCCCCGCGAGGTCCCGCCCGCCGAGGTGTACCAGGTCGAACGGGTAGTACGACAGGGCCGCCGCCCTCGGGGCCCGCCCGACCTTCGGCAGGTCGATGCTCTGCTGTAGCAGCTCGAAGCTGGGCATGCCGTTCTCGTCCAGGGCCACCAGCTCGCCGTCGACCGCCATCTCGTCCACCGGCTGCGCCGCAAGCTCGGCGGCTACCTCCGGGAGCTTCTCCGTCAGGTCCAGCCCGGTGCGGGTGCGCAGCGTCACCTCGCCGCGCCTGACGTGCGCGAGCAGCCTGAACCCGTCCAGCTTGGGTTCGAACAGCCACTCGCCGTGCGAGAAGGGCCCAGCGCCGGCATGGGCCATCATCGGCTTCACCAGCTCGGGAAAGGCCGCCGGCCGCCCCACGCTCATGAGCGCCTCCGGCGTGACGGCGCCGCGCGACGGGTCCGGCAGCCGCCCCGCTTTCAGGTCGCCAATGCTGAGGCCGGACAGCACGGACCGGTCCATCTCCAGCAGGTCCACGTCGGCGCTTGCGTGCTCGTCCCTATGCTTGATCAGCAGCCACTCGCTGGGCCCGCCGCCGGTCTTTACCAGCGTCCAAGACCCCTTCAGCTTGCGCCCTCGGAAGGTGAACGAGAGCTTGCCCTTCTCCAGGTCGGCGCTCATGCGCCGGTTGGCCTCGTCCCGGTCGTGCCAAGAGAGCTTGCCGTCCTCGTCCGGCGAGTAGACGCCGCTGTCCCAGACGATCATCTGCCCGGCGCCGTACTCCCCCTTCGGTATCACGCCCTCGAAGTTCGCGTACTCCAGCGGGTGGTCCTCCACCATGACGGCCAGCCGCTTCTCCGCGGGGTCGAGGGAGGGCCCCTTGGGCGCCGGCCACGACTTGAGCACGCCGTCGATCTCTAGGCGCATGTCGTAGTGCAGCCGGGTGGCCGCGTGCTTCTGCACCACGAACCGGAGCGCGCCGTAAGCCGGCCCCGAGCGCGACCGCGCAGGCTCCGGGGTAGCCCCGAAGTCCCGCTTCTCCCTATATGCATCCAGCGCGGTGTCGGACATCGCAAATCCTACCTGCGATTATAGCCCCACATCCGGCCTAGCCCTACAAGCTGCTACAATACCCGCCCGACATGGCCCATAGGAAAGCGCGATGATAGTTGTCGGCACCTCCGGCTACAACTACCCCGAATGGAAGGGTAGCTTCTACCCGGAGAAGATCTCCGCCAGGAAGATGCTCCCGTACTACGCCGAGCGGTTTCGCACCGTGGAGGTCAACTACACCTTCTACCGCCTGCCGTCCGAGAAGACCTTGGACGATTGGGTTGCCGCAACGCCGGACGGCTTTGCCTTCACCCTGAAGGCGTCGCGCCGCATAACCCACGAGGCGCGCCTGGAAGACTGCGAAGAGATGCTGGCCGTCTTCTGCGAGCGGGCGCGGCGCCTCGGGCCGAAGCTGGGCGTGCTGCTCTTCCAGCTTCCGCCGTGGATGCGGAAAGACCTGCCGCTGCTGAAGGCCTTCCTGGACCTGCTGCCCGCGGACTTGCGGGCGGCCTTCGAATTCCGGCACAAGTCCTGGCTGTCGGACGACGTCTTCGCGCGCCTGGAGGACAGCAACGCCGCCCTGTGCATCAAGGACGACGAGAAGTTCACCACGCCGCTGGTAGCAACCGCAAGCCACGGCTACTTCCGCCTGCGAGACGAAGGCTACGCCGACGACGACCTCCACCGCTGGGCCGACACGATCGCGGACTACGGGCGCGGCCTGGACGACGTATTCGTCTACTTCAAGCACGAGGACGAGGGCGTGGGGCCCGCATTCGCCCGGAAGCTGATCGACCGGATCGGTCCTTAGCCAGAGCCCGCGTGCCTGCGCAGGAAGTCGAGCGTGACCGCGTTGAACTCCCCTGGGTTCTCCATGTTGTGGAGGTGGCCCCCGCCCTCGAACAGCGCGAGCTCCGATCCCGGTATGGCGTCCGCCACCTCCCGCGCGTACATCGGCGGCAGCGCCAGGTCGAATGTCCCTACGGTGACCAGCGTCGGCGCCGCTATCTCGTGCAACCGGTCTTGGGCGTCGTGCCGTAGGTTGGCGGTGTAGAGGCGCACCAGGTCTTCGCGGGACGGAGCGGCCCTGACGATGGCCTCGATCTGGCCGTCCACCCGCCGCGGATGGCGCGACATGAAGTCCGGGGTCAGGAACCACAGCACGTTGATCTCGTACGCCTCCCGCAGGTCGAAGGTCTTGAGTAGCTGCACCTGTGCGGCGAACTTGCGGGCAGCGTACCCGTGCGCCCTGCCCCAGGCGCCGTGAAGCTGGAGAGTCTCGACGAGGTCGGGCCGCGAGAGCGCCAGCTCCTGCGCGACGCAAGAGCCCATCGAGAGCCCGGAGACGTGCGCCCGCCGTATGCCAAGCTCGTCCATCAGGGACGCGGTGTCGTCCGCCAGCAGCCGAATGGAGATTTCGCCGCCCGCGCTCTCGGTCCTGCCTGTGCCCCTGTTGTCGAAGCGTATGCAGTCGAACGACCGGCGGTACTCCTCGACCTGCCTGTCCCAGCACCTGTGGTCGAGCCCGGTGCCCATTATCAGCACCAGCGGCGGCCCCTCGCCCTCGCGCCGGTAGAAGGCGTTGATGCCTGTATCGAGCTTGACGTGCGGCACGGGGCTACCCTCCTCCGGCAGTCCGCTCTATGAACTCCACCCAGTTGCCCTCCGGGTCCCGCGCGTAGCAGACGCCGGCCCTGCCGCCGTCCGGCGTCTCGCGGAATATGGGCGGCGTCACGAACGGCACGCCCGCCGAGGACAGGTCGGCGTGCAGCTTCTCCAGCCCCTCCACGTTGAAGCAGACGTGGGCGGCGCCAAGCTGGTACCTCTCGAGGTGGCCGTCGGGGCTGGGCGGGTCGACGTAGTGGACCAGCTCCAGGAGGTGGCCGTGGCCCGGCACGCCCACGAAGACCAGCTTGCGCCGCGCCCCCTGTATCCCGGTGTGGTCGCCGGTGGGCGGCGCGATGCTGTCCACCTCCCGCGCGACCTCCAGGCCGAGCAGGCCGACGTAGAAGCCGAGCACCGCGTCCAGGTCCGCTACCACCACCCCGGAGTGATTGAAGCTCGTAACCATGACCTCACCTCCAGCAGCCGGTCCGGCGTCCCTGCGCCGCCGTGCCCATAATACCAGCCCTGGACTTCAATCCGCGTCCGTGGTGTGTGTCCATGTTCGAAACGCTATAGTGATGTGACGCAAAATGCCTATCGCCAGCTTCCAAGACGTCACCACCCACTACGGCGCCCAGCCTGTGCTCAAGGGCGCCTCCTTCGAGATCAACCCCGGACAGAAGCTCGGCCTCATCGGCCCCAACGGCTCCGGCAAGACGACCGTTCTGCGCGTGCTTCTCGGCCACGAGCCCGTGACCGGCGGATCCGTCTACCTGGACCCAGGCGTGAGGACCGGCTACGTGCCTCAGCACGTCGAGCACGACACCGGCGAGGCCGTGATGAGCTGGCTGCTGAGCGAGTACAGGCCCATCGCCGACGCCCTGCACGCGCAGGAAGAGGCCCTTGCCCGCGCTCCCGCCGCCGAGATGGACGCCGCCTTGCGCAGGTACCAGCAGGCCCGGGACGCCTACGACCGGATCGACGGCGACTCGTGGCCGCGGCGGGCGCGGACGCTGCTGGACGCCTTTGGACTGGGAGGCAAGGAGGACCAGTCCGTCGCCTCGCTCTCGGGCGGCGAGAAGAACGTCCTCTCCCTGGCGCAGGCTCTCCTCTCCGAGCCCGACCTGCTCCTCCTCGACGAGCCCGCGAACCACCTCGACTACCTCGGCGTTGCCTGGCTGGAGAGCTTCCTCACCAGCTTCAAGGGTACGGTCCTGATCGTCTCCCACAACCGCTACCTGCTCGACCGTGTCGTGGGCGGGATACTGGAGCTGGAAGACGGGCGCGTCCATAGCTACCACGGCGGCTATTCCGACTACCGGTCCGCCAAGCTGCGCGGCCTGATCGCGCAGCAGCGCGACTACGTCGTCAACCAGAGACGGCTCGCCCGGCTGGAGGCGCTGGTGCAGCGCTTCGAGCAGATCGCGAGAGGGAGAGCCGACCCGGCCTGGGGCAAGCGCCTTCGGGCGCGCAGGTCGCAGTTGGAGCGCGAGAAGCGCCAGGCCGTCGACAGGCCCGTGCTCGATCGGAGGGCCATCAGCGCCGACTTTTCGACCGAGGCCGCCCGGTCCGACATTGCCCTGCAGGTGCGCGGATACGCCAAGTCCTTTGGCAGCCGGAAGCTCTTCGACGGAGCCGACCTTGACATCGCCAGCGGCGAGCGCGTGGCGCTGGTGGGGCCGAACGGCGCGGGCAAGACGACCCTGCTAAGGGACATCGTTCAACATGGGGCTTGGGACAGCCACGCGATCCGCATAGGCCCCAGCGCCCGTGTCGGCTACGCCGCCCAGGAACAGGAGATTCTCAGGCGCGAAAGCACCATCCTCGAAGAGGTTGGGGCCGACGCAGCCATCGGCCGCAACGAGGCTTTCGCCCTGCTCAGGCGCTTCCTGTTCGGATGGGACGACCTCTCCAAGAAGGTCGAGCACCTGTCGGGCGGGGAGCGCAACCGGTTGCAGCTTGCGCGTCTCATGGCCGTCAAGCCGAGCTTCCTCGTGCTCGACGAGCCGACCAACCATCTCGACATTCCCACCCGCGAAGCGGTGGAGGAGGCGCTGGAAGGCTACGAGGGCACGCTGTTGGTCGTATCGCACGACCGGTACTTCCTCGACAAGGTGGTAGACCGCGTGGTCGAGCTCCGGGACGGCAAGCTTGTGTCCTTCGACGGCAACTTCAGCGAGTTCTGGCACGCCAGGCAGGCCGCCGCGAGAGCCGGGCCGGGGCGTATCAAGACGAGAGAGCGGAGCCGGGCGCGGGCAAGGGTCGAGCGCGCCGAGCAGCGGGACAGGGCCGTCTCGCTGGAGCGGCGCATCGCGGAGGCGGAGGCCGAGAAGCTGGACCTGGAGCGACAGGCGGCGGACGCCTTCGACCGGGGACAGCACAGGCGCGGTCGCCGGGTCGGCAGGCAGATCGAGAGCAACGCCGCCCTGCTCGACGACCTCTACGAGCAGTGGGCCGACGCGAGCGGCATTTGACATGAATCGTAGGTTCACCCTATTCTATCTAACGCCACCGGACGTTCCGGCGCGGTACCACGGAAGGTAGTGTCTTGACGCAGGAAGAAGACCAACCGCTCAGCGAGGTGGCGCCCCTGTTGGGGGCGGCGCTTGTGTGCGACGTCGCGGTCGCCGATCCGAGCACTGGCAAGAAGAGTCTCATCGGCATCTTCGACCACGTGCGCGTGGCCAAGTTCCCCACGAATCGGCGCGTCTCCCTCTATTTCAAGATAGCGGACGCGCAGGGCCGCTACGACTTCGACGTCAGGTACGTCCAAGCGGACACGGGCGAGATACTTGCCCGGGCAGAGGGTAAGGTCGTGGCCCATGACCGCCTTTCCTCGACGGACATGCACCTAGCGTTTCCGCCGCTCCCGATCCCCGCTCCCGGCAGGTACGAGTTCCAGGTCTGGGCGAACTCGATGTTCCTGGGCTCGACGTTCATGGACGCCAGCCAGATCGGGAGCCAGGGGGAATCGGGAGGAGACTGAGCATGGATCTACTAATGCTCGATGGCCCAGAGGCGCGTCAAGTCCCCCGCGAGTTCACTCTGGGAAGTATGCGGGACGGACGCCTGCGCGTCGTAGAACCAATTGAAGTTGTGCAGAAGACAGAGGATGGCAAGTGTGTCGTTGAGACACCGGAGCTCAATGAGTTCGGGTTCGGCGACAACCTCTCCGAGGCCATCGCCGACTTGCAGGCAGCCATCGCCGAGCTCTACTTTACCCTGGACGCCGAACAGGACCGACTCGGGCCGGACCTGGCGGCGGTCTGGGCCACACTCTCCCGGAAGATCCGCAAATCCGATGCCGCTGGCCGCTCATGATTTCGACCGCGTAGTCCGGAAGTTCGGTTTTCGGACCAGGAATAGCAGAGACTTGCTTGCATGGCTGGAGGTCGATGGCAAGATTGTTGTGCGGACCCGGCGGTCCAAGAAATCCACCGGCGACCTTCCGATGCACCACAGCATCCGGCAGCAGATGCGCTTGAACGAAGAACAACTGCGGCAGGCGATCAGATGCACGCTGGACCGCGACGCCTACATAGCTCTCCTTCGAGCGAAAGGTATCCTCGGCTAGACTGGCTTGCGGCGCCGCTCAGCTCTACGCGAAGGGGAGAACTCGGGCTGGGTTATTGACCAGGATGTCGTCGAGCTCGGCGGGGGTGAAGCCCTTCTTGCGGAGGCGGGGGACTATGTTCTCCAGGATGTGGGCGTATCCGTGTCCGCCGTAGGCGGCCAGCCGGTGCTTGGCGAAGACGTCGTGCGCCAGGACGACGCGCTCGCCGTGGCCCTCGTCGACCAGCAGGCGGACGTAGGCCATTCGCAGGGCGTCCGAGATCATGTCCATATCCGATAACGGGTAGTTGGAAATCTCCCAGCCGAACAGGTCGTACTCGATGTAGCAGCCGCTGGACGCCAGGTCGAGCAGGACGGCTTCGTCGCGTACGGTCCTGTCGAGGTGGCTCATGATGACTCGGCTCACGTCCGCGCCCGCTCCGGCGAGCACGTCGATGATCTCGGCCGGGGCGGCCTCGTTGCGGCCGGGGTGGATCAGGATGGCGGCCCCGGTGCGTTGCTGGGCCTGGGCGCCCGCCAGGAGCACCTTGCGCTCGTTGTCCCTCAGGGGCCAGGAGCAGCCGAGCTCGCCGATGATCCCGGCCTTGACGCCGGTCGCGTCCACACCCTCGGTGATCTCCGCGACCATTTGGTCGGCGAGCTCGTCCTCGGTCTTCGCGTCCATGTCGTCGCCGTGGGTGTCTCCCACGTAGTAGCCGGCGCCCATCACGACGTTGACGCCGGCGGCGCGTGAGATCCTGGCGAGGCCGAGCGGGTCTCGGCCTATGCCTATCGTGGTGGCGTCGACGATGGTGCCGCCGCCGGCGTGCCGGAAGAGCTCGACCTCCTCGATCGCGGTGTCCACGTCGCCGACCAGCAGGTTGTCCAGGTTGCTGAACAGGTTGTACCGGACCCAGGCGAGGTTCTCCATCGTGACGGGGCCGTACGCCTTGGGGAAGTCCGACGCCTCGGTGGGCGGGGTGAACATGCACCTGAAGTCGATGAGCAGGTGCTCGTGGGTGCTGGTAGGCCCCAGCTCCTCCGGGCGTATCGTTCCCAGGACTGTCTGCACGAGGCCGGTCATGTGGTTGGACATCGTTCTTGCTCTCCCTCCAGCGGGTTATGGCTTGTCCTGCGCGCCGATTCACGCGATGCGGCGGAAGGGCGCGTAGGCGGCGGCGAAGACCAGAGTGAACACCGTTAGCAGGATACCACTTAGCAGCAGGGCGTTGGCGGTGCCCACCGACTCGATTTCCGCCAGCGCGCCGAACGGCATGGCGCTCAGCGGCATCAGGCCGAAGGTCATCATGGCGATGCTCATGACCCTGCCCCGCATCTCCGGCGGGGAGTAGGACTGGAGCAGGGTGAAGTTGAGCGACATGAAGATCGAGCTGGTGAGGCCGGTCGCGAGCAGCAGCGGCACAGCGGCGGCGTAGGTCGTCGTCTTGGCGAAGCCGCCGAGGGCCACGCCCCAGAGGGCGCAGGTGACCAGCAGCAGCATCCCCCGCCTGCTGAAGTTGCGGACTCCGGCGAGCAGAATGGTGCCGGCGAGAGCGCCCACGCCCATCGTCATCATCAGGTAGCCGAGGTTGTCGGACTGGACGTCGAGGGCCTCCCTGGCCCACGCGGGCATCAGCGCGTAGTAGGACATGCCGAACATCACGGGCATGAACGCCATGATTATGAGCCCGAGGATCGTCGGGTTGCCTGCGGCGTAGACGAGGCCGGCCTTGACGTCTCCCAGCATTCCGACGCCCGAGGGCGCCGGCGCCGCCCTGACCTTCAGCATCGCCGTCGTGAGGACGGCCGCCAGGTAGAGGCCGCCCACGACGTAGAAGACGCCCCAGGTGCCGATGTAGATGATCAGCACGCCGGCGACCGCCGGGCCCAGCACGCGGGTCAGGTTCATGCCGGAGTTGGACATCGCGACGGCGTTCATCAACCTGCTCTCGGACACGATGTCGGAGACGAGGACCTGTCGGCTGGGCATGTTGACGGCCATCATGGAGCCGTTTACGAGGCCGGAGGCGATCAGGTGCCAGAAGGCGATGTTCCCCGTCAGGTCGAGGGTAGCGACCCCGGCGGTTGCGGCCGCGGTGACGGACTGGCCGACGATGAGCATGTGCTTGCGGGGTATCCTGTCGGAGAGCGCGCCGCCGAAGGGGGACACGAGTATCACGGGCAGGGCGAAGGAGCCCATGACGATGGACAGGGCCAGGGGCGAGTCGTCCGCGAGGCGGAGCACCAGCCACGCCCTGGCGACCATCTGCATGTTGAGGCCCATGAAGAAGGCGAGTGTGCCCAGCCACAGCCAGCGGTAGTCGGGGAGGGCGAAGAGGTCGAGTCCTCCGATCCCTGCGACTCTCTTCCTCAGCGACGCGGCGCGCCCGGCGGGAGGCCCGGCGGGCGCCGGCTCGCGTGTCAAGGTCTGCTGGCCCAAGATCGCTCCTTCCCGGTGGGCAACGCGCGGCCGCGTTCGACGGCAAGAAGCGTACACCCCGTCAACCGGGGCGTCAACGCGCGTCATAGTTGGGTTGTGCGCCGCCCGTTCATGGTTCGACAAGCTCACCACGAACGGGCTAGGGCCTGCCACTCTGAGCATATGCACGGCTTGGGCTGGACGCCGCCCGGACCCATGGTCCCTCGGGACCCGTCGAGCTGCCGGGGGTGGTCGCCTTTCGTGTAGGCCCGCATTTCAGCAGACCGCCGCACGGTGAGAGCTACTACGACAAAGAGCGGGATGCGCTCAGCGGAGCTTACCTGTCTCCTGTACACTCAACACTGTCCGGTCTCTCGAGAGGGAGCGAAGGCTGCTAAGGCCCCGGCGGGCAGTTGCCTGCCTGTAGCAGACATGCCCGCCGTTCAGCTACTACCGTACCCCAAAGGCCGAATGGGAGCGAGGGTAATGACATCGGGAATGCCAGGGGCATCCCACCGCGCGGTGTTGGGCGGCGTCACTTATTCAGTTGTTAAGGTGCATGCACGGGTCTTTCCGGGGGCCGTACCTGTCCCGCGACGCGTCAGAATCAGCGCCACATCCCTGGCGCGCGTCCGGCGTCGGGGGTGTCAGTCCTAGACATTGTGCCCGCGGGTACCGCGCCATGTCCCATCGGCCTGGAATGGACTGGCCGGTGGGAGACGGCTGAAGCTCGCGCTCCGAGTTGAGTATAGCACAGAAGTTCTGGGATGTGTAAAGCTGTCTGAACTGTGATTCGTGTGATGGGTGTGATTGGGATGATGGGGATTGTCAGAATCTGGATTTGGGGGATTTTCAGGATAAGGGCAAGGGGAGGGGCTGGTTTGAAACCAGCCCCTACGGGGGTGATGGAGATGATGGCGGTCGGCTTGAAATGAGGGGACATTTGTTCTATGATGTGAGTGTGGGATGGGCCGGTGGGTCTTGTCCTCTTGGGTGTGCAGGGGTGTGGATTTGTGGATGAGGTTGGAGGATGACGATGGGGAGCAGCAGGGGTAAGAGGCGGAGCAAGAAGGGTGGTGGGGATGGGAAGGACTATTCGGAGTTGCCTGTGGAGTTCGTGCGCGAGATGCTGGGGGATGAGCCGTACTCGAAGCAGAGAGAAGTGCTTCGGGGCGTTGCGGAGTCTCGCAGGACGTCGGTGGTGGGGTGCAACGGGTCGGGGAAGGACTGGGCGGCTGCGCGGGCGGTGTTGTGGTGGCTGCACACGCGGTCTCCGTCGAAGGTTGTGGTGACGGGGCCGACGTCGCGGCAGGTGGACCATATCGTATGGAACGAGATCAGGCAGGCGCACGCGGGTTCGGGGGGCCGTCTCAAGGGCCGGGTGTTCAAGACTTCGCGGTACGAGGTGGACGACCGGACGTTTGCGATCGGGTTCGCTACGAACTCGCCTTACAACCTGCAGGGGTTTCATTCGCCGAACCTGCTGGTGGTGATCACGGAGGCCCACGCGGTGAGCGACGGGGACATGGACGGTCTTCGGCGGCTGAACCCGGCGAGGCTGCTGATGACGGGGAACCCGTTCACGTCGGTGGGGGCGTTCTACGACTCGCACCATTCGCGCCGGGGGCTGTACCGGACGGTGCGTATCAGCGCGCGCGACACGCCGAACGTCGCGGAGAGGCGGGGGGTCGTCCCTGGGATGATCACCCTGGAGGACATCGAGGACCGGAAGGCGGAGTGGGGGGAGCGGAGCTCGCAGTACGTCGGGGGCGTGCTGGGCGAGTTTCCCGAGGGGCTGGACGACGTGCTGGTGTCGCTCCGGGCGGCGACGGAGGCGGCGGGTCGGAGCCTTCCCGCGTCGGGGCAGGTGGTGCTGGGCTGCGACGTGGCGCGGTTCGGGCACGACAAGACGGTGGTTGTGCGGCGGCAGGGGCCTTTCGCGCGGGTCGTGTGGAGGGCCTCGGGGGCGGACACGATGGAGACGGCGAATTTCCTGCGGGAGTACTGCGCGGAGAACGCGGTGGACGCGGTGGTGGTGGACGACCTGGGCGTTGGGGGCGGGGTCGTGGACCGGCTGAAGGAGATGGGGTTGGGCCGGGCGCGGGTGGTCCCGTTCATCGGGAGCGGGCAGGCGGAGGACAGCGAGCGGTTCTACAACCGGGCGGCGGAGGCGTGGTGGAAGATGGCGCAGGCGTACGAGAGCGGGGAGCTGGACACGGATGACGACCGGGCGCTGATCGAGCAGGTGTCGAGCCGGCGGCGAGTGCGTGGGCGGGACGAGCGGATACGGCTGCAGAGCAAGAGCGAGATGCGTGTGTCGCCGGACGAGGCGGACGCGCTGGCGATGACGTTTGCGGCGCCGAAGAGGAAGGGGGTCAAGATATGGGTGTGACATGGATGGGCAGGATTGTCTGAACTGTGATTCGTGTGATGGGTGTGATTGGGATGATGGGAGGAAGGCACGAGGGGGATTGTCTGAATCAGGATTTTCTGGATTAGAGGATTGCCCGGATTGGGGAGGTTGGGGATGCATGGTACGGGAAATACCCTCAGAGGGTCGGCTATAATGGTCGCTATGGAGACTCGCCAGACATTCAACGTGAGCGGCGTTATGGCGTTTCGGTTCCAGTGCGCCAAGGAATGGCGCCGCGCCGAGGTGATTCTGAACAGGACTAGAGGTGTGGACTGATGTCAAACCCCAACTTCGTCGATAAGACCATATGGACAGGGGACAACCTCGACATTCTCCAGGGCATGAACTCGGAGACGGTTGACCTGATATATCTTGACCCGCCGTTCAACTCGAACCGCAACTACGAGGCCCCTGTGGGCTCTAAGGCTGCGGGGGCGGCGTTCAAAGATGCCTGGACGCTCTCAGACCTTGACGTTGCGTGGATGGGCCTGATAGCTGATGAACAGCCTGCCGTCGCCAACTTGCTGCATACCACTGGTTTGACTCAGGGCAAGGGAATGCAGTCATATCTCACCATGATGGCAATTCGCCTCTTGTATGGCGGCGCATGGGAGCCCACAACGATGCTAGACAAGGTGCAATGCACTTCGGTAGGGTGCATGACATTTTGCTTCGATATGCCAACGGCCCAGCATCCGCCTGGAACACGGTATACGAACCTTATTCCAAGGAGTACGTAGAGAAGACATACCGCTACAAAGAGCCGTCGGGGAGACGCTTTCAGATCCAGCCGCTTCATGCGGCTAAGCCGGGTGGAGACACGTTGTACGAATGGAAGGGAAGGCGACCACCGTCTGGCCGATATTGGGCCTATTCCAAGGCGAACATGGAACGGATGGAGTCCGAAGGTAGGATCTATTACAGCCGCACGGGCAACCCGAGCTACAAAATCTATCTCGACGAGAGCAAGGGTAGACCTCCCCAAGATGTTTGGGATGATATAGCGCCGATACGTAGTCGCAAGGCAGAGCGCACTGGCTATCCAACCCAGAAGCCACTTGCCCTCCTTGAGCGCATAATCAAGGCCAGTTCCAATCCCGGCGACATGGTGCTTGATCCGTTCGCAGGGTGCGCCACAGCATGTGTAGCCGCCGAGAAGCTAGAACGGCAATGGGTAGGGATAGACCTGTCCCCAGTTGCCTACACGCTGGTTCAGGAACGTCTAGCCCGCGAGGTACAGGTAGGCTCGGAAGAATCCCCCAGACTAACGGGATGGAAAGTCACGCACAGAACCGACATACCACGCCGAACGGATATTGATGCCCCGATTCACTACAGGAAGAACAAGCACGTCCTCTTTGGGCAGCAGGAAGGCCGATGCAGGGGATGCCAGATGGACTTCCCGTTCAAGGTCCTCGAAGTCGATCACGTCATACCGCAGTCACGGGGCGGTCACGACCATCTGGACAACTTGCAACTCCTCTGTTCTCACTGCAACCGGATCAAGGGCGACAGAGAACAATCCTATCTCATGGCGCGACTGAGGGAGATAGCAAATGTCGGACCGGAAGGATGAAGGAGATTCTATGTGTGGGTTCTCCGTCACGTCAAGCTCTTGCACTCAGGATACTGCGTCAGGTTGAAGTGTTCTATTCTGAGCGCGTAAGCAAGGCGCAAGGGCCGTCGGGCTATTCCTGCCTCATAGCCTCCAGCGCTTTTCTGCCTTTGTCTGTGAGGCGGTGAGATTGGAGTGTTAGAAAAATCAGTGTGCGGCCCCCCTTGGACGGCAGAGGCTGGTGGAGCATACCAACAGGCTAACCCCTCATCGAGAAGCATTTGCTTATCATCGTTGGGCATCTCATCGCATCCAGATTCTAGCCTTTCCAATAGCTCTTTCTTGTAATCCTCAATGGCATAGACTGCGCTCAATTGACACCTCCATTCGTATCTAGCCTAGCTACGTCCGTTGTGAGTTGCACTCGGTTCTTTAGGCGAGATTCCAGGTCACTCATGAATCTCTCCGCGTACTCCGCTTCTCGACCGCCCACTAGCCAGCTAATCAAGAGCTTGGTGTCGGCGTCCATGCCCATCCAAGTCCAGACCGTTCCGGCATAATCAGGCTCGCCCTTCCGCCACTAGATACGGCAAACCCTGCCGAACAGGATTAGAACACGTCAAATTCGTGCAGTTTCCACTCAGGGCCGACTAGACGTCTCCGTTCCGCATGATGGTCTGGATCTCGGAGATGACGCGTTGGATGTCCTCGCGTGAGCTGCCGTGTTTTTCCAGCGCGGCCTTGGCGGCATCCAGAGTCTTTGCCTCGCCTTCCGCCTCACCTTCCGCCTTGCCCTTCTCGTAACGTCTCTTCAGCCAACTTTCCGCCAGTACCATAGCGCCACCCCCTATTTCAGTGACAATGATCGCCATAGCTGCCGAGGCTACGACAATCGGCCCCAGCTTCGTCCAGGTGTCGATGAGCGCGTCCCATGATATGCCCTGCTTCCATAGCAGCCGAACCGCTACAGCGTCTACCTGTAGGGCGAAGAGGACGAAGTAGGCTTGCTGCGCGCCGCGTGGGACGCTCCATATGGACTCCCGGTCCGTGTCATGCCTATGCACCCAGACATACCCCTATGCTTAGGTATATCCCGGATAGCTCTCTGCGTCAATATCTTGGCAGTAGTTGGAAACTCGTCGCTACGGAGGGTCGTGTTTGGAGAGACCACAGGCAGCGTGTCTGTTGACAAGCGACAGGCGACACGGTAACATGCCAGGGTGATCCTATCGTTCAGGCGCCGCGGGCTGCGAGCATTCTATGAGGGGCGTGGGCCGCGTCGAGTCGCACCGGAGCACGTTGCAAGGCTAACTCGCATTCTTGCAGTGCTGGATCAAGGCAGCATCCCAAAGGAGATGGACCTGCCCGGATTCCGGCTGCACAAGCTCACAGGAGAACTGAGGGACCACTACGCAGTCTCCGTATCGGGGAACTGGCGCGTGACCTTTAGGTTCGAGAACGGTCATGCCGTCGATGTCGATTATGTGGACTATCACTAGAGGAGGTGGGAGCTATGCCGATGCACAACCCGCCCCATCCGGGCGAGATAGTTAGGCACGAGTGCCTGGAGCCGCTGGGGCTGACGGTCACGCGGGCTGCGCAAGGGCTGGGCGTAACGCGGCAGGCGCTGTCCGACCTCGTGAACGGGAAGGCCGGCGTATCGGTCGATATGGCCATACGGCTGTCGAAGGCGTTCGGCTCCACGCCGAGGGCCTGGCTCGGAATGCAGACGGCATATGACCTGTGGCACGCTAGGGAGAGGGCCGAGCAGATCGAGGTCGAGAGCTTCGCGGCGTCCAGCCCGGCGTAGGAATGATGCTTGCCTATCCGGTAACGCTCGAAGATGATGACGGGACCCTGCTGGCGAGGGCCGCCTAGACGTCTCCGTTCCGCATGATGGTCTGGATCTCGGAGATGACGCGTTGGATGTCCTCACGTGAGCTGCCGTGTTTTTCCAGCGCGGCCTTGGCGGCATCCAGAGTCTTTGCCTCGCCTTCCGCCTCACCTTCCTCCTTGCCCTTCTCGTAACGTCTCTTCAGCCAACTTTCCGCCAGTACCATAGCGCCACCTCCTATTTCCGTTACAATGATCGCCATAGCTGCCGAGGCTACGACAATCGGCCCCAGCTTCGTCCAGGTGTCGATGAGCGCGTCCCACGAGATGCCCTGCTTCCATAGCAGCCGAACCGCTACAGCGCCTACCTGTAGGGCGAAGAGGACGAAGTAGGCTTGCTGCGCGCCACGTGAGACGCTCCATATGGACTCCCGGTTCATGTCGTGCCTATGGGGTATACCCCTAAGATGATGCTCCCAAGTATATGCTTAGGTATATCCCGTATAGCCCTCTGCGTCAATACCATGGCAGTAGTTGGAACTCGTCCCTACGGCAATGCGCGACTACGGTATAATCGCCGCTGCACGCCATGATCGTCGACGTACATACGCATTTGCCTACACATGAAGGCGCTGTGCCCGAGGGCGAGCGGGTGGTGGACCGGGTGATGCGGCCCGACCGGGCGGTTGTGCTGTCCAACAGCGTTGACGACTACCTGCGCGAGATGGGGCCGGTGGACCGGGCGTTCGTCTTCGGCATAGCGGGTCTGCCGGGAGCGCCGCAGACCTTCGGCGGCATGGCGCCGGCGAGGGAGACGAACGACATGGCGGCGGCGGTGGCGGCGCGCTGCCCGGGTAAGATCATCGGCTTCATGTCGGTGCATCCGGAGGATCCGGGCGTCGTGGAGGAGATGGAGCGCTGCGTACACGAGCTTGGCCTGCGCGGCATCAAGCTGGGCGCGAACTACCAGAACTTCGAGCCTATGGGCGCGCCCGCGAGGCGGGTGTACGAGGCGGCCATACGCCTCGGCCTACCGATAGTCTTCCACCAGGGCACGTCGCCGTTCCCGAACGCCCCGCTCCGGTACGCGCACCCGCTCGTGTCCGACGACATCGCGATGGCCTACCCGGAGCTCAGGATGGTGCTCGCGCACATGGGCCACCCGTGGCACGCGGACACCCTGATGGTGATACGCAAGCACGCCAACGTCTACGCCGACGTGTCGGGGCTCCTGTACAGGCCGTGGTCGACGTACAACGCGCTCAGGCTTGCCTACGAGTGGAGCGTCACGCACAAGCTGTTGTTCGCGTCGGACTGGCCGGTCACGACGCCGCAGGAGACGATGGAGTACCTGCGCGGCTTCAACGCCTTCGCCCGGAAGCACCATCTGCCGGAGGTGGGCGAGGAGGAGATGGAGGGGATCATTCGGCGGGACTCGTTGACGCTGTTGGGGTTGGCGTAGCCCCGAATTGCCGGCGGGCAGGGGACGGCGGGTTTGAAACCCGCCGCTACGGTGTAACTGTTCAGATCTGGTGAGAATGCAAGCATCGCCTTCCCGTTGGTGTCATTGTGAGAGCGCAGTGACGAAGAATCCAGGGGTGCGTGCATACTTGCGAGTGCTCGAATGGCAAGGTCCTTAGATTCCTCGCTGCGCTCGGAATGGCAGGGCCAGAGGGCTGGATACCTCCCCCGTATCGGGGTACGGGGCCGGCCTTTCGCCGGTATGACGATGTGGCGTGGATGGCTATTTTCATAGCCATGACGGTAACTGTTCAGAGTTGGTGTGTTCCTCGTCCAGGGCGCCCACAAGGGACGCCCCTACGATACAGCTTCCATCCCGTAGGGTGCAGCCCTTTGTGGCTGCCCTCCCATACTCTGAACAGTTACCCATGACGGATGGGGATTGGGCCTGCATGCATGGGGGCGAATTGGTATAATTCCCTGCTCGCGCGCCGCGGTTGCGGAACCGGACTGGAAGACCACTCGCCATGCTCAAGTCGGTAGCTCTCTATGGGGCCCTGCAGGGCAGGTACCTGAGGCCGTACTGGCCCCTGGTGCTGTTCCTTGCGGTGCTGCTCTTTGCCTCCACGGCGCTGCAGATCGTGTTGCCGCAGATCGTGCGCCACTTCATCGACACCGCGCAGGAGGGAGGGGCCCTCAGGGCGCTCTACATGTCGGCCCTTGCCTACCTAGGCCTTGGTCTCGGCTCGCAGCTTCTCGATGCCTTCGTCCTCTACTTCGGCAGGGACGTGGCCTGGCGCGCGACGAACCGCCTCAGGTCCGACCTGACGGTACACGTCCTGAAGCTCGACATGCGCTTCCACGGCGACCACAGGCCCGGCGAGCTCCTGGAGCGCATCGACGGCGACATCAACAGGCTGGCCAACTTCTTCTCCCAGTTCTTCATCCAGGTGGTGGGCGCCCTCCTTCTGCTGGCGGGCATGGTAGTGGTGACCTGGCTGGAGGACTGGCGGTTCGGGCTGGCCGTGCTCGGCTTCTCCACCTTCTTCCTGCTCGCGCAGACGCAGCAGTTCAGGTTCACGACGCCGCTATGGCAGGCCGAGAGCAGGGCGCGGGCGGACCTCTTCGGGGTCCTGGGCGAGCAGATCGCCGGCAATGCGGACATTCAGAAGAGCGGCGCCGTCTCGTACTCCATGCGCAGGCTCTACGAGACCCTCCGCCGGAGGATTCTCGCGCATGGGAAGGCCCTGATCGTAGGCAGGGTCGCCAGCGACCTCTCCTATGCGGTCAACGGCCTCAGGATATCCGTGGGGCTGGTAGTGGGCGCATACCTGTTCCAGAGGGGGGACATCACCATAGGGACGGTCTACCTCGTCTTTCACTACCTGGTGCTCCTTGGCATGCCGGTGATCACAATCATGTGGCATCTCAGCGACCTGCAGATGGCGGCGGCCAGCATCCTGAGAGTCAAGGAACTGATGGACACCAGGTCCAGGATACGGGACGGCAAAGGCGCCGCGCTGCCGCCGGGCCGACTCCCCGTCGAGTTCAACGGCGTGTCGTTCTCCTACAACCCCGGCGTGACGGTGCTCCGGGACATCTCCTTGCGCCTCGATGCCGGCAGGACGCTCGGCCTCCTCGGACGTACCGGCAGCGGCAAGACGACCATGTCCCGGCTGCTCTTCCGCTTCTACGATCCCGACGAGGGCTCGGTGCGGTTGGGGAAGACAGATATTCGGGAGCTGCGCCTGAAGGACCTCCGCGACCGGGTCGGGCTCGTGACGCAGGAGGTGCAGCTATTCCAGGCGACGCTGCGCGACAACCTTACCCTGTTCGACCCGACCATCACGGACGACGCCGTCGTCGGCACGCTGGAGTCATTGGGGTTGGGCGACTGGTACCGCACTCTGCCGGACGGGCTCGACTCCGAGATCAGCGCGGGCGGCGGCCAGCTCTCCGCGGGCGAGTCGCAGCTATTGGCCTTTGCCCGCGTCTTCCTCAGGGACCCCGACTGCGTGATCCTGGACGAAGCGTCGTCGAGGCTCGACCCGGCGACGGAGGCCCTGTTGCAGAGGGCGGTGGACCGGCTCCTGGAGGGACGCACCGCACTGGTGATAGCCCACCGGCTGGCAACCATCCAGCGCGTGGACGAGATCGTCGTCATCGACGGCGGGAGCATCCTGGAGCATGGCGAGCGGGACGCCCTGGCAGGCGACCCGGCGTCCCACTACTCCCGTCTCCTGAAGACGGGGCTGGAAGAGGCGCTCGCATGACGGTACGCTCCTACCTGCTGCGCCTGGTTTGGCACGACTTTCCTTGGCACGTCGTGTTGGTCATGGTCGCGGTGGTCTATGAGAGCTCGGGGGTTATAGGCGGGCTGCTGCAGAAGGTGATCTTCGACGCATTGACGGATGGGGCACAGGCCGGTTTCGACATCTACACCCTGATCGCCTTCTACGCCGCTTACAACATCGTGAACACGTTCGGCCTGCAGAGCGGCGTCCGGATCGGCAACGAATTCCTGGCGAGCCTGGTCCACGGGCGGCTCCAACGGAATATCCTCAGCATCACCCTTGCCAGCCAGCCCCAGCGGCCCGGACTGAGCCCGGGCCAGATGCTGAACAGGCTCAGGGACGACGTGGAGGAGGCCGTTCAGCCCATCTTCCTGGCCACGTTCTTGACGGGGTCCGCGATCGGCCTGCTGGCAGGCATCTACGTGATGGCCAGGATCGATCCGCTGATAACCGTGGCCGCCCTGCTTCCCAGCGTCGCCGTCTTCGCCATCGTCAGGGCGCTGGGGAGCCGGATCGACGCACTCAGGCTGAGGAGCAGGGCGGCGACCGCGCGGGTCTCCGGCTCCCTGGGGGAGTTCCTGGGGGCGGTGCAGGTCCTGCAGGTGGCCGGCGCCGAGGAGCGGGCGCGGGACCACTTCGACCGGCTCAGCGACCGCAGGCGGAGCGCCGACCTCAGGGAAGGGATCATAGACGGTCTCATCGAGTCCCTGAACAGCGGGGTCGTCATCATCATGGCCGGTGTCATATTGCTCGCCGCCGCCCATCAGATGCGCTCGGGCTCCTTCACGGTTGGCGACTTCGCCTTGTTCATCAACATAGTCGGCCAGTACTCGGTCGTCTGGACATTCCGGAGCGTAGGCCGACTGCTGGCGAGCCTCCGAAGGTCTCGCGTCTCCTTCGACAGGCTTCGCGAGGTCGTACCGGACTCCCAGGAGCGGGAGCTCGTCACGAAGGGCAAGCTCTATCTCCGGGGCGAGATTCCCCAGGAGCGTCACCCGCGCAAGACCGCGCTGCACCGGCTGGAGAGTCTCACGCTGGACGGCCTGACGTACCGGCGCCCGGAGTCCGGCCGCGGCATAGAGGGCGTCAGCCTGGAGCTTTCGCGCGGCTCCTTCACGGTGGTGACCGGGCGCATCGGGTCGGGCAAGACCACGCTCTTGGAGGCGCTGCTGGGGCTGCTGCCGATGGACGCGGGGGAGGTGCTATGGAACGGCAGGCGCGTCGAGGACCCGCGCACGTTCTTAGTGCCGCCTCGCTGCGCCTACACCCCGCAGACGCCGTGGCTATTCAGCGACACGCTGCGCGACAACATCCTCATGGGACGCGACGCGAGCGATGAGGAACTTGCCGCCGCCGTGCGCCTCGGCGTCATGGAGCGCGACGTGGCCGAGCTGGAGAGCGGGCTGGACACCGTGGTCGGCCCGCGCGGCGTGAGGCTGTCGGGCGGGCAGGCGCAGCGGACGGCGGCTGCCCGCATGTTCGTGCGCGACTCCGAGCTGATGGTCTTCGACGACCTCTCCAGCGCGCTGGACGTGGCCACCGAACAGACCCTCTGGGAGCGCCTGTTCGAGCTGGAGGGCGTCACCAGCCTCGTCGTGTCGCACCGCAGGACCGCCCTCGCCCGCGCGGACCACATAGTCGTGCTGCGGGAGGGGCGCGTCGAGTCGGAGGGGAAGCTGGACGCGCTTCTCGAGTCGAGCGCCGAGATGAGGCGCCTCTGGGCCGGCCGCGTGGAGTAGCCGGAGCGCCCCTACCAGGAAGGGGTGCTGTCGCGGTAGCTGTTGTTGGTCAGGCGGTCCTGGCGGCCGCCGTCGGCGTCCATTACGAAGATCTCCGGGTCGGGGTCGCCGTATGAGACGAACGCTATCTGCCTGCCGTCCGGGGACCATACCGGCTGGTCGTCGCGTATCTTGTTGCTCGTCAGCCGCACTAGCGTGTTGTCCAGGTCGACGGAGTAGACCTCCGGGTTGCCGTCCACCTCCGACACGAAGAGCACCTGGTTGCCGTCCGGCGACCACGATATCTGGTACTCGGAGGCGTCGTTGTCGGTGAGCTGGCGCGGCTCGCTGCCGTCGGCGTTCATCACGTAGAGGTCCACGCCGCCGCCGCGTTTCGACAGGAAGGCGATCATCCTGGAGTCCGGGGACCAGACGGGGCTCATGTCCGCAGCGTCGGTCAGCCTGAACTCGTTGACGCCGTTGGGGTTTCGGATGTATATGCCCCTGTGCTCGCCGTCCTGGGCGGCGAACACGACCGACTCGCCGTCGTGGGACCAGTTGCCGACCTCGGAGGACGGGATGGAGCTGAGCTTCATGGGCTCGGAGCTGTCGATGGCCACGACGTAGATGAAGCTCTCGCCGTCGGTCTCTTGGACGTAGGCGATCCGGCCGCTGCTGGGGTCCCACCTGGGCATGGAGCGGATGCCGGGCCCGGGCGTCAGGCGCTGGCGGTCGGCGCCGTCGACCCGCATCGCCTCCAGCATGACGTCGCCGCCCTCGACGGCGAGGAAGGCGACCCACCGGCCGTCCGGCGAGACGGCGGGGGAGTACTCGTCCTGCGGCGTGTTGGTGATGTTGACCTCTCCATCGCCGTTGCGCACCGAGTAGAGCTCCCTGTTGCCGTCGCGGTCCGAGGTGAAGACGATGGGGCCGGAGCTCGAGCCGCAGGCGGCGGCCAGCAGGGCGAGCAGCAGGCAGGCCAGCAGGGCGGACGAGCCTTCGAGTAAGCGCCTGAGCGGTACGGTGGCATGCTTCATCTTCATACAGACCTCAGCTGGATTCCCGGATTATTCCGGCAGCCATAACGTATCCAGCCGTACGCGCGGCAGCCAAGCGGAACCTTGGTCATATTGTTGCGGGATAGTGGGTAGTGGATGGAACCGGGTACAATCCCGATAAGCCTCCCAGATGCCCGCCCAGGAACAGCAGTGACCTCTATCCTGACCGTCGTGATACTCGGTCTTATCGGCCCGGCGGTCGCCCTCCTCGTCGTCACGGCCGCCGACAGGCTGCACCCCGCGCCGCCTCCTGGCGACGTCCGCTCGCGGTGCGGCCGGAAGCACAGGCGCGTCTTCGTCATATCGCAGTGGGGCAGGTGCGCGGACTGCGGCACGAGGCCTCCCGCCCACCTGGTCGCCGTGGAGCTGCTCAGCCCATTCGCCCTCATAGCGGTCTACGCTACGGCGGGTTCGACGCTGCTTGCCGCCGTGCTGCTCGCGGCCGTTCTGCTGCTCATGGCCGTCGCGCTCGTGGACCTGGAGCACAGGGTCGTCCCGAACCGCGCCATCGTCTACGGCGGCCTCGCCGCCCTGGTTGCGGCGCCGTTCTGGCCCGAGCTGGGGATGGCGAGGGGGTTGCCGGGCATCGAGGGGGCGCTCGGCTCACTTGCCAACTCGCTGGTGTCGGGGGCGGGCGCGTTCGCGTTGCTGCTGGCCGTCCACCTTGCGAGGCGGCGGTCGATGGGGGGCGGCGACGTGAAGTACGCCTTCCTGCTGGGGCTGCTGCTCGGCTACCCCGGCATCCTGGCGGCCGGCATAGTCATGGCCGCGGCGGCCGGCGCGTGGGCGCTCTACATGGCGGGCGTCCGGCGCAGGCCGCTGGGGGACGGGGCCGCCTACGCCGTATTCATGTCCGCCGGCGCCATCCCGGCGCTGCTATGGGGGGAGTGGCTGTTCGGGGCGTACGCGGCGCTGCTGGGCGGCGGGTGAGGGGGGACGGCGGTTGGGGGGCCAGCGGGGGCTCTAATCGTCAGGTGTTTTTGACAGGTACGGAATCGTCTGCCAGAATGCATCCCACCTCCTGAGCAGAAGAGCCCGCGCATGAGCCCATTATTCGATAAGGCCGGACTCGATAAGGCCGGTCGTATTCTCACCGACGGCAGCGAAGACTTCGATACATGGTTCAAAGCCGTCGAGATGGTCAACGAATGGCGGACGCTACACAGGGTCCCTCTGCAGACATTCAGAACGAATCTCCGCAAGAGAGTGGAGAAAGAGGGCATCGTCGCGCAGCGCCTCAAACGGCTGACGTCGATCGTGTCGAAGCTGGAGAGACTCGACTGGCTGTCTCTGTCTCAAATGCAGGACATTGGCGGGTGCCGTGCGGTTGTCGGAAGTTCGGATGCGGCTCATGAGGTCGCGTCCGACCTTGCGGCCAGTCGCATCCGGCACGAGTTGGTACGCTCCAAGGATTTTATTACCTCTCCACGCTCTACCGGCTATCGAGGGATTCACTTGGTGTATTCCTATAGGACCGATCGGGCGAGTCGGAAGCCGTGGGAGGGGCTCAACATCGAGCTCCAGATCAGGTCTGAGCGCCAGCATCAATGGGCAACCGCCGTCGAGACGGTGGGGGCATTCATCGGGGACGACCTCAAGTCTGGCTTCGGCGACCAGCGCTGGCTGCGCTTCTTCGCTCTCATGAGCACGATCATCGCGAATCAGGAAGACAAGCCAATAGTTCCCGGCACGCCGGACAGTCGTGATGGATTGGTGCGGGAGATAATGGAGTGCGATAGACGCTTGGGCGGCATAGAGGCCCGCCTCGGGGCCTTCCGAGCTATCGCCCAGCAACTCCCTGGGGTTCAGCAGGTTAGGCGCGTCAAGAACCCGTGGGTGGTGCTGGGGATAGACCTTGAAGCCAAACGGTCCAGCGTGAGGACATTCCGCCGAGAGCAGTGGGACTCAGCAGCCAAGTTCTACATGGATGAAGAGGTGAAGCACCGCGACAACCGGAGGATGGAGACCGTCATGGTGTCAGTAGCCGAAGTGAGAGAACTGAGGAAGGCCTTCCCGAACTACTACGCGGACCTGAATCAGTTCAGGCGGCTCCTGAGGGAGACGATTGGCTAACGCTCGCCGCTGAGGCCGAATCGAGTTTCTGGTTGGCCGATGAGGCCTTCCGCTTGCGCTGGCGATTCATCACGGCCGCGGTGACCCGGGCGAACCGCTCTGCAGGTGTCTCCTGTCTCCGCGATGTTTCTTTAGGCATGGACAGACCTCTCCTCTCCGAATAGAGTAACAGACCCACGTCTTGACAAACACCCCCCACACGTAACAAATTGACTACGCCATGCTAGAGGTAGGCTCACAGGCTCCGGACTTCACGGTTACCCTGGGCTCGGGGGAGCGGTTCACGCTCTCGGAGCAGCGGGGGCGGAACGTCGTGCTCTTCTTCTATCCCCGTGCGTTCACGCACGGCTGCACGGTGGAGGTGGGCGGCTTCTGCGACTCCTACGCGGACCTGGCGGCCCTCAACGCCGTCGTCATCGGCATCAGCACCGACAGCGTGGACAGGCTCAGGCGTTTCGGCGACGCCACCGGCGCGCCGTTCGGGCTGGGCAGCGACGCCGCGGGAGAGATACGCCGCCTCTACGACGTCCGGCGCCGTTTCGGGCTGGGCACGTCCCGGGTGACCTACGTCATAGACGCCGAGGGCGTCATCAGGAGCGTCCTCCACAACGAGGTGGTGATGTCCCGCCACATCGAGAGCTCGCTGCGGGTCCTGGAGAGCCTCGAATCGCGCTGACCCTACTATCCCAATCATCTCCATCTCACCTATCATACGAATCACAGTTCTGACTCGGAGGCCTCACGATGCAGCTAATCTTGATCGGATGCGAATACGCCGGCACGACGACCCTGGCGCGCTCAGTCTTCGACTGGGTGAACGCCAACCTGGACGGCGGCATGCCGTTCTTCCACGACCATTGGAAGCTGCCCTTCACCTCGGGGCACCAGGAGCACGACCCGCCCCTGGCGCCCACGGTGGAGGAGCAGGAGCAGGTGCTCGCCCTCAGCCCGAAGCTCAAGGAGATGTACAACAGGTACAGCCTCTACTACCACGCCAGGCCCTCCAGCTTCAGGAGAGACGACTACATCGCCGTCGGCCTGCACATAGAGGAGGCGATCTACGGGCCGCTATACTGGGGCTACGGGATCAAGGGGCCGTGGCCCATAGGCGTCGAGCGCCGCGTCGTACAGGGCCTCGTCGAGAAGGAGCTGATGCTCCACGCTCCCGGCGTCGCGCTCGCCCTCGTCAAGGCGTCGCCGGACGTGATACGCCGCCGCATGGCCGAGGACCCTCACCCGCGCCAGGTCGTGCCGGAAGGGGACGTCGAGATGGTCTCGGCGCGGTTCGAGGAGGAGTTCGAGAGGTCCGCCATCGCCAACAAGCTGACCGTCGACACGGGCGCCGACACCGTCGAGCAGAGCCTGGCGTGCCTGCTGGAGCAGTACGACCCATTCCTGAGCGACGCGGACAAGCTCCGCATCGTCGTGAAGAGGATGAGGGACCGGGGAGAATGGCCCCTGTTGCCATCACCCCCATCCCTTCGGCAGACTCAGGGCAGGCTCTAGCCTTCCCCCATCAAGGGGGAAGGGATTCTGAGAAGTCTCTCATGGAGGACTCGCGATGAGACTCATACTGATCGGGTGCGAATACGCCGGCACGACCACTCTGGCGCGCTCAGTCTTCGACTGGGCGAACGCCAACCTGGACGGAGGCGTCGTGCTGTTCCACGACCACTGGAAGCTGCCCTTCACCTCGGGGCACCAGGAGCACGACCCGCCCCTGGCGCCCACCGTGGAGGAGCAGGATCAGGTGCTCGCCCTCAGCCCCAAGCTCAAGGAGATGTACAACAGGTACAGCCTCTACTACCACATCAACCCCGGCTCGTTCAGGGGGCCGGACTTCATGGCCGTCGGCCTCCACGTAGAGGAGGCGATATACGGCCCGCTCTACTGGGGCTACGGCATCAAGGGGCCGTGGCCGGTCGGCGTGGAGCGCCGCGTAGTCCAGGGCCTCGTCGAGAAGGAGTTGCTCGTTCACGCCCCGGACATTGTGCTCGGCTTGGTCAAGGCATCGCCGGACGTGATACGCCGACGGATGGCCGAGGACCCTCACCCGCGCCAGGTCGTGCGGGAAGAGGACGTCGAGATGGTGTCCGCGCGCTTCGAGGAGGAGTTCGAGAGGTCCGCCATCGCCAACAAGCTGACCGTCGACACGAGCGGCGACACGGTGGAGCAGAGCCTGGCGTGCCTGCTGGAGCAGTACGACCCCTTCCTGAGCGACGCGGACAAGCTCCGCATCGTCGTGAAGAAGATGAAGGACGGCGGCGATTGGCCCCTGCTGCCGTGAGGCTGGCCGCGGCTTGGGACGGGGCGCCCTAGCCCTCCGCCTCCTGCTCGGCCAGCGCCCGCCGCACGTACAACACCCGCTGCAGCGTCGTCAGCGTCGTTAGCGCGGCGATGACCGCCAGCGCGGCGATGACCGCCGGGCCCCACCACTCGCCGACGATGGTGGCCGCGCCCAGCACGGCCACGCGCTCGGGCCGCGTCATGACGCCGCCGGTCCAGTACACCCCGAGGCCCTCGGCGCGCGCCCTGACGTAGCTGACCATCATCGACCCGACCATCGCGGCGAACGCCAGCGCAGCCCCAAGAGTGGACGCCTCGCCCATGTAGAAGACCAGCAGCCCGAGCAGCACCACCGCCTCGGACACGCGGTCGGCGGTCGAGTCGAGCAGCGCCCCGAACTTGGACGCGCGCCCGGTCAGCCGAGCCACCGCGCCGTCGAACAGATCGAGCACCCCCGCCGCCAGCAGCGCGACGCCGCCCCAGGCTAGGCTGCCCGAGCCCAGCAGGTACGCGCTCCCGCAGGCGCCGAGAAGCCCCGCCAGCGTGATGACGTTGGGGCCTATCCCAAGCCGGGCCAGCGCCCTGGCTACCGGGGTCTCTACGTAGGTGGTGAGCAGCCGCCGCGCCGCCGTCCTGTCCATCAGGGCTCAGGTGCTCCGAAACAACTCTATCCAGCCAGGGACTGCCTGGCGTGACCATAGAGGCTATCGGCCATGGATACGATCTCCGTCGCCATCGTAATCCGTTCCCGCCACTCCGCTGGGATTGCCTCGACCCCGTAGTGCGCGCCCGCGATTTGCCCGTAGATGGCGCCGGTCGTATCCGCGTCGTGTCCAAGGTTGACGACCTTCAGGGCTCCGTCGCGAAAGCTGTCGGTCTCGTGGAAGGCCCAAAGCACCGCCTCGAGCGTGTCCACTACATAGCCCGTTCCCTGGATGTCTGGCGGCTGCCGATCTTTGAACGAACCATCGGCGATGGCGGCAATCTTATCCGACAGTTGGCTTCTTCCCCACAGACCCTCTACCGGGCAATAGTGCGCGGAGAGGAGTGTCTTTTTGTCGACGCCGTTCAGGGCGCCAACGAGCAGGCCGGCGAAGTAGCGGCAGGCGTCGACCGCCTCCTCGGCTCCATGCGTAGTCCTAGAGCTGTCGGCGCTCCGAGCTATCGCTTCCTCTGGGTCGCCGGCGAAGTACATGGGGACCGGAGCAAGCCGCATCAGCGAGCCGTTCCCGGCAGAGTTGACATCGGTAGGCCCGGAGTAGGGATCACCCGTCCTCTCGAACCGCGACAGTGCATCCGCAGTGGTGTTCCCGATGTCGAAGCATACGCCGATGGAAGATAGGTAGCCGTCGTTCCACCAGCGCACGTAGCGCCGCATCTGGTCTGTGGGGTCGAAACCGTCCATCTCTATCAGGCTCGTGGCCAGGCACAGGGCCATTGACGTGTCGTCGGTCCACTGGCCGGCCTCTAGTCCGAATGGCCCCCCTCCGATCATGTCGTCGATGGGGTCGAAGGCGCCGGGCGGCTCGAACTCCAAAGTAGTGCCCAGCGCGTCTCCCGCCGCCAGTCCCAGCAGGCAGCCTCGGAAACGGTCCCTTGTTGTTGTCTCACTCATCTAATCACCCCTATTGCGATGGCTCGACCCATTCGCGTACGTACTCTTCCTGTTCCCACGTTTCTGGAGAATTGGGGTGGCGCCAGACCTTCTCCACCCCCTTCCACCACTCGGCGATCTGCGCAAGGGCCGCGTCTCCCGTGTGTCCGTGCCGCACCAGCCAGCAGCCGACGACGGTGCCGGTCCGGCCCACTCCGCCCCAGCAGTGGACGTATACTGTCCTGCCACTGTCCAGCGCGGCGTCGATGGCGTCGAGAATCATGGCCATCTGGGCCGGGCTGCGCGGAACGCTCTGGTCAACGATCGGGTGACGCTCCCAGCCAACGTCTAGCCCAAGCCGGCGCGCCTCCTCCTTCGCTGCGTCGGCGTAGGGCTCCAGCCAGTCCTCCGGCCCCGTCAGGTCAATGAAGTAGTCGATGCCAGCACTTATCAGGGTACTCAATCGATTTGCCGCGTCCACCGGGTCCTTGGAGCCAGGGTACTCGCCCGCCGCTAGGCGGCCCCGGACCACCCAATAGCTATTGGAAATAGGTCGGTCCCGCGGGCTAGGCGCATGCTCAATCATCATCTCTGATCCGTACGAGCGCTCCGCGTGCGGCATCTGCCCAAGGCTCGGGAAGGTTCTCGCTGATCCACTGAATGTGCTTTTCTGCACGCTGCTCCCTGAACTCACCGAGTTGCTGCACTACCACCTCGCCTACGTCGGGGCCTATCGGGTATCGATTCTTCAAGACGTGCTCGAAGAAGTTGTCGAGCAGCTCAAGAAGATGCTGGCGTATCTCCTCCGAGTCAGGGGACGGCATCCAGCCTTCTCGATCGTTGCTGAACCCGTCACCCGCATACCGTGTAATCGGTCCGATTGGTATGGGGTCGCGCTCTGGCCTTCGGTGCGGATGATTGGCGCAGTACGTCCAGAATGGGTCTTCGATCGCTACGTCCCTGATCTCGCAGTAGGGTTCCTCATCGCTGTCCTTCGATCCAGGGTACCCGCTCTCGCCGCGGTTCTTCCGATTGAACCAGCATGTCCCGCAACAGTCTGATCCTCCGTTCGGCATCTTGTCAGCAGCCTCCTCTCAGGCTCCCCAAAGCAGCCCCTCCTGTGCACCGGGCATTCATAGGAATTACCCTTTGCGGAGCAGGCAGAAGTCTTGCCTTAGTATACTGCCTTAGACGCTACAGTCAACAACCTCTCAGCTATAATAGACCCTAATCTATTGGTTCATCCACTATAAGTACACCCTGGAATTCCCCGTCTTCTATACTATGGTCTTCTACTATCAAATCATATTCAGGACGCCATGCCATCTGCCAATCCTTCAATTCCTTGCCCATGGCTCCGTCTGCCGCTTGACATTCCCAGTCCACGCCACCCAACTCTTCGCACCCCTCCACCAGGTCTCTCCAAATCTGGCGCAAGACACCCAACTCCACCCACCGTTGAAAGGTGCGATGGATGGTGCTGTCGTCCCCGAACTCTTTCGGCAATCGGTTCCATTGGCACCCGCTGCGCAGCCTGAACATGATGCCGTTAAGCATCTGTCGAGGGTTAGCACGCTTGCGGCCCCTAGCTTTGGGTGGGTCTGCCTCCAGAATGATGGGTTCGATGCGTTCCCAGAGCTCGTCCGGTACTTCCCAGATGGTTACAATCGTCTCCTGTTTCCCCATGCGGTTCCTTCCGATGCTCAGGTTTGTACAAAGTCAACTAAGCTTCCTCACCGACATGCTCAAACCCGGACTGCACTATGCAGGATCTCTATCGTCCGGCCACAAGGCGCGGTTACAACGGCGGCGTAGCACCACGTCAGGGAAGCGCGGGGACGCGGGACGCCTCCCGGCATTCGACGTAGTAGTCCATTACCTCGCCGGCCACCTTCTCCCACCGGAACCGGCGCGCTCTCTCGGCGCCGTTCGCCGCCAGCCTCTCCCTCAGACCCGGGTCGCGGATCAGGCGGTCTATGGCGTTGGCCAGCGCCTCGTCGTCCTTGGGGGGCACCAGCAGTCCCTCCCGGCCGTCGGTCATGACGCTCGAATGGCCCTCTATGGCGCTCGCCACGATGGGCCGCCCCGACGCCATCGCCTCCAGCAGCACGATCCCGAAGCTCTCGCGCCCGATGGCCGGCGAGCAGTAGATGTCCGCGCTCCTGTAGTACCTGGCCTTCTCCTCCTCCGACACGCCGCCCACGAACACCACGTCCTGGAGGTTGCGCTCGCTCATGATCC
Source organism: Dehalococcoidia bacterium (assembly GCA_963664035.2). Taxonomy (GTDB): domain Bacteria; phylum Chloroflexota; class Dehalococcoidia; order Lucifugimonadales. The sequence goes on from OY760867.2 coordinate 119,034, forward strand.
GGTACGAGTCGTCGTCCGGCTTGCCGGGACCCACGACGAGCAGCCTCAGGTTCGGCCAGTCCCACTTCAGCCGGCTGAAGGCGGAGAGCAGGTACTTCAACCCCTTGCGCTTCTCCAGCCGGCCGAGGAAGAGCAGGTTGATCATGCCGTCCCGCAGGTGCGGGAACGGGCCTGCCCCGTTGGCGAACTGCTCGAGCCGGATGCCGTTCGGGATGACCCTGTAGTCTCCCGGGAAGTGCTCGCTGATGAAGTCCTTCGCGGGCTCCGACACCGCTATCAGCCCGTGAAGCCGGCGGAAGTAGGGGTTTGTCAGCGCGGCGCCCCCGATCTTGAAGAAGTAGGAGCTGCTGCGGTACGAGTGGAAGGTGGCGACGTTCACCGTCTCGGAGACGCTGAGGGTGTTCAGCGGCACGAAGCCGGAGAACGGCTCGTGCAGGTGGATGATGTCGAAGGACTCCCTGTTCAGGAGCCGCTTTATCCGGGGGCTGAGCCACACCGACACCGAGACGCGGGCTATGGAGCCGTTGCTCGGTATGGGCACGGGCCGTCCCATCGGGACGAAGTTGTCGGGCGCCTTTTCCGTGTCGGAGCATGGCCCGAAGACCACCACCTCGTTACCGGCGGCTTCGAGCTGGCCGGCGAGGTTGCGTATGTGGTCGGTTACCCCGCCGTGAAACGAGTAGTCGAAGGCGGAGACTAGCCCTATCTTCATCGTCTCTCCGGCATGGCCCTCCGCTTACCGGGCCGGCCCCCGCTCCATCGAGTAGGGCTGCCAGCGGCGCAGGTCCGTCCGCTCCAGCACCGACGGGTTGACGCACGCCATGGGCCATCGGCCCGTCAGCACCAGCGCGACCTCGCGCCCCACCCTGCGGCGACGCTGCGAGTCGAACCTCGCCGACGCCGACGCGACGTGGGCCGTGAGCACCACGTTCTCCATGTGCAGCAGCGGGTTCTCCGGGTCGGGAGGCTCCTGCTCCAGCACGTCGAGGCCCGCCCCGGCGATCCACTTTTGCTCCAGCGCCCTGATGAGCGCCTGCTCGTCGACGGTGGAGCCCCTGCCGTTGTTGATGAAGAGCGCGCCCGGCTTCATCATCCTGAAGTGCTCCTCGCGCAGCATGTGGACCGTCTCCTCCCTGCCGGGGGCGTGCATCGACACGATGTCCGAGCGTTGCAGGAGCTCGTCGAGGTTCACAGGCTCGACCCCGTGCTCGGACATGATCAGCTCCTCGACGTAGGGGTCGTACGCGACGATGTACATCCCGAACGGCGCGGCGCGCTTTGCCACGGCCCTCGCCACGTGCCCGAAGGAGATCAGTCCCAGCGTCTGGCCCATGAGCCGGGGGAAGTTGTACAGGTACGGCCTGCCCTCCGACCATCGCTGCTCGCGCACCATCCTGTCCATCAGCGGCAGCCACCGGTACGTGCCCAGGAGCAGCGCCATCGTGTGGTCGGCCACCTCCTCGATGAAGGTGTCCGGCACGTTCGTCACGGGAATCCCGCGCTCCGTGGCACTCGCGATGTCGACGCCGTCCGTGCCGACGCTGCCCACGGCGATGACCCGGCACTTCTCCAGCCTGTCGATCACGGGGCCGGTTAGGGAGTGGCCGGAGATGATGGCGTCGGCGTCGCGCGCCTCGCGCAGGAACGCCTCGTCGCTGTCGGAGTCGGCGACGACGACCTCGGCGCCGACCGGGGCCAGCGCCTCCAATTCCAGCGCGTACGCGGCCTCCACCGGCTCGCCTACGACACCTCCCGGCGTGGACGTGACAACCTTGAACTTCGCCAACTTTGGCCTCCTCGCTTGCTGCGCCAGCCCCGCCGGCGGCTGGGCGGCCTTCCGGCGCGGGCGGCAGGCTAGGCGTAAAGAATAAAGCAAGGCTGCCGCCGATGTCCACCGCGCGCCGGGCGCGTATTTGCCGAGAATCGCCTTTCTACGTCGCATTGTCGGATGATGCAACACGCGACGAAGCGGGCATTACGGTGTGCATCCCAAATCCCCCACCTCCAGGTTCAGCGCCATATCTATCGGCCGTCACCCCGTAGGGGCTGGTTTCAAACCAGCCCTCCCCATTGCCGTAGAGCGTCACCGCCATTTAGGTGGGGGATTTTGGGTGCATTACGCGTGCATTATGCGCTTGACACGCGTTCTCCGGGCGTGCTATCTTGTTCGGAACATGCGTACTCATGGCGTCTGAGCGCGTCAAGAGAGTTGGAAAGAGAGGACAACACAGTGAGCGACAGGAAGCTATCGGACAGGCAGCAGAGGATACTGGAGTTCATCGGCGAATTCCTGGACGAGCACCACTACCCGCCGACGGTGCGCGACATACAGGCGGGGTGCGAGGTGAGCTCGACCTCCGTGGTGGACTACAACCTCCGCATCCTCCAGAGGGAGGGCTATCTCAAGCGGCAGGCCGAGGTCTCCCGGGGCATCGAGCTGGTCGGCGGCAACTTCGGGCGCGACCTGGTGCACGTGCCCATCCTTGGCAGCATCGCCGCCGGGGAGCCGCTCCAGATCCCATCGTCGGACACCTGGAAGGCGGTGGAGATAGACAGCGTCGACCTGCCGCCCTTCATGACGGGGGGCAAGCCCGAGGTCTTCGCCCTCAGGGTCAAGGGCGAGTCGATGATCGACGCGCTCGTGGCGGACGGCGACCTCGTGCTCATGGAGCCCGTCAGCCGCCCGGAGAACGGCGACATGGTGGCCGCCTTCCTCAAGGACAAGGAAGAGGTCACCCTGAAGCACTTCCAGGTCCAGAACGGCACGGTCACGCTGCACCCGGCGAACAGCACGATGTCGCCCATAGAGGTCCCGGCGGAGAACGTCTCGGTCCAGGGCAGGGTGGTAGGCATAGTCAGGACGATGTAGCCCCTGGCGCGCGCGCCTTGGGATAGAGGACCTTCCCGGGCGCGCCGGCGCCGGCCGCCAGCCCATGCGCGGCCCTTCGACAGGCTCAGGGCGAACGGATGCCGAACAGCCGCCCGTTCACTGATACGCCGTGCCGGCCCATGCGCGGCACGGCGAGGGCGCTATGGTACACTAAGCGCTGGACGCGCTTGACCCGCGTTCCCCGGTTTTCAGGGCATAGGCCGCCGGCTCCGTTGCGGCCTGAGGATCGAAGGGACAGGATATGAACTGGCTGGACTTCTTCCTGGTAGGCGTCGTCGTCGTGTGCGCCGTCATCGGCCTGAGGACCGGCCTGCTGGGCGCGGCCATCCTGGCCGTGGGCGCCTACGTGGGGTGGCTGGCGGCGAGCCAGCTCAGCGGCGCGATAGGCGGCGTCGGATCGGGTGTCGTCGAGACCGTCGTCACGGTGGTCTCCTTCTCCATCATAGTCGTGTTGGGGATGGTGGCCGCCGGGCTGATATTCAAGGCGCTCAAGCCATTCCTCGCCGCCGCCACGATGGGCCTGAGCAGCATGGTGGACAGGGTGGGGGGCCTCGTACTGGGGCTCGTCCTGGGGCTGGCGCTGTCCGGGGCCGTCATAGTGGGGCTGGCGAGGCTGACGTACGACCTCGCGCCGGGCGACCTGCCGAGGGCCGATGAAACGAGGCAGGCGCTGGAGGACTCGCTCGGAGGCTCCCGCGCCGTTGAAGTCTTCGTGAGGGCCGCGGGCGCCGTTCCGGGCAACACCCTGGGGTTGGTGCCGTCGGACTTCCGGCGCGCCCTCGACGTATTGGACAAGGAGGTAGGCTACGGGTTACCGCCGGCGCATCTGCACGGGAGGGCAGCCACAAGGGCTGCGCCCTACGGGATGGAAGCGGTGGTCGTAGGGGCGTCCCTCGTGGGCGCCCTGGACGAGGAACGGCCCTACGGGGAAGCGGTAGTCGTAGGGGCGTCCCTGGTGGGCGCCCTGGACGAGGAACGGCCCTACGGGGAAGCGGTGGTCGTAGGGGCGTCCCTGGTGGGCGCCCTGGACGAGGAACGGCCCTACGGGGAAACGGTAGTCGTAGGGGCGTCCCTCGTGGGCGCCTTGGACGAGGAACGGCCCTACGGGGAAACGGTAGTCGTAGGGGCGTCCCTCGTGGGCGCCCTGGACGAGGAACGGGCCTACGGGGAAGCGGTAGTCGTAGGGGCGTCCCTCGTGGGCGCCCTGGGCGAGGAACGCGCCAGCTACGGACAGCCAGGCTCACCGCGAGCGGGTTTCGCGGGCCTGGAAAACACCCTCTGAGGAGCGGTTCTACCGCACACGCCGCCGCGCAAAATGGTTACGTCAGATCCCGTACTGGTGCTGAACCAGAATTACCAGCCCCTCAACGTCTGCAACGTGAAGAGGGCGTTCGTGCTGCTGACCCTCGGCAAGGCCGAGCTGATGGAGAACGGCCGCGGGTACATACGCAGCGTCACGAGCTCGTTCCCCGCGCCGTCGGTGATCCGGCTCTTCACGATGGTGAAGCGTCCAATGGTGCAGCGCCGGCTCTCCCGGCGGGCGGTCTTCTACCGGGACAGGTTCATGTGCCTCTACTGCGGGTCCGAGACGAAGGCGTTGACGCTCGACCACGTCGTGCCACGCTCCCGGGGCGGGCCCCACGTGTGGGAGAACGTGGCGAGCGCCTGCATACCCTGCAACCACAAGAAGGCGGGCCTGACCCCGAAGGAGGCGCGCATGCGGCTGCTGAAGGAGCCGAGGGCGCCCCGCCCAGACCCATACGCGCTGTTCCACCAGCGGACGATATTGGAGGAGTGGCGGCAGTTCATCCCCTGGGCGGATTAGGCCGCTATCCCGTCATGAGGGCATGAAATGACAGTGCCGCTCGAGCTCAATAATCTCAAGTTGAGCGTGACCAACTTCGGCCCTGTCGCCAGGGCGGACATCGATCTGCGTCCGATGACCGTGTTCGTAGGCCCGAGCAACACGGGGAAATCGTACCTGGCGATTCTGATTTACGCGCTCCACAGGGTTTTCGGGGGAGTAAGCACCCTTGGGGGTGGGAGGTACGGCGGCAACCTTTGGGGTGGGATGTACGACGGCAACCTTTGGGGCCTGGCACACAGACCGCTCCCTGACGAACTCGAAGAGCTTGACATGCCGGATGAGACGATTGATGAGCTGGGGCGGTGGTTCAACTCTGAGGTTTGGGCCACCCGCGATATGGAGAAAATCAGCCAATCGGTCCCCTCGTCCATAGCGTCCCTGCTCCTCAATTTGGTGAAGAGCTCGGACACAATCGGGGAAACGGTCTCGGAAGAAATCACGCGGTGCTTTGGAATCGAAAGTGCCAGGAAATTGGTGCGGAGCGGCAGCAGGGGAGGGATAAATATCGTCGCCAGACGTCATCTTCCAGGGCAGAATGGGCGCGGCGACGCCGCATACGAGTACACGATGACATTTGGAGTCCCGAATCCGAGGTTCAGGTCTTCGATTCCCGCCGATGCGCGGCTCTCATTCTTTTCCATGGATGATGAGCTCATGCCCCCAAGAGGAAGGCCAATACTGGAAGCCACCGGAGCCAAGCGGCTTCGGGACGCGAGAGAGACGATGGGCCACTTGGTAGATAGATTTGTCCCCCACACCGTCCACCCGCTGGACCGCGTGGCTCACTACCTTCCCGCGGACCGTACCGGCGTGATGCATGCTCACCGAGTGATCGTGAGTACACTGATCAGGCAAGCGGCTAGAGCGGGTCTGCACCCGGAATCTCCGTTGCCTGATTTGCCGGGCGTACTTGCCGACTTCCTGGAGGTCCTAGTTGGGTTGGGGGGGTACGTGTACCGAGAAGAAGAGGAACTTGCGGGTCGGATCGAGACCGATATGCTCGGTGGCGCAATCAGCGTTGAGAGTTCATTGACCGGCTATCCTGGCTTCTTCTACCGGCCTGCGGGTTGGAAAGATAATCTGCCCCTGGTAAACACCTCGTCGATGGTGTCGGAGCTTGCGCCGGTAGTGCTCTACCTGCGCCACGTCGTTCGACCTGGGGAGGTGCTGATAATCGAGGAGCCGGAGTCCCACCTCCACCCGGCGATGCAGGTGGAGTTCGTCCGGCAGCTTGCGGCGGCGGTGCGCGCGGGCGTCCGCATCATCATAACGACGCACAGCGAGTGGGTTCTGGACGAGCTTGCCAACCTGATGCACCTGTCCGAGCTTCCGGAGACCCGTAGAGAGGGAATCGGAGGAGCGGATTTCGCCCTGGACCCCAGCAACGTGGGAATATGGCTGTTCGAGCCGAAGCAGAGGCCCAAAGGCTCGGTCGTGAAAGAGGTCCCGTTCGATGAAGAGTTCGGGGGCATAGACTCCGGCTTCGATGAGGTTGCCATAAATACGCACAACGACTTCGCGGCGATTTCCAACCGCATATCGGAGGATAAGGCTGAGTACGGGTCTGGTTAGAGCAGTACGAGAGCAGGTAAGCCGCGAGTGTCTCGTCACAACGTACCGGAGGCAGGGTTGCAGGGTTGACATGACGGACGCGCCGCGACCGTTCGTCGTGATAGACATGGACTGCGACGATCTATCGGATGACGGAAGCGGTGCGGCGTGCGACTTTATTTTCGTGAGCGACCATGACTGCCTGGTCGTCCCCCTGGAATTGAAGCGGGGGAGCCTCAGCGCGAGTGAAGCGGTGAGGCAGATCAGGTCGGGCGCTCAGTTTGCCGACCGGATCATCCCGCAAGACGCGCGAGTGAGATTTGTCCCGATTGTCGTTGTCGGCGGTAGGGTCCGACCCGATGAACGCCGTAACCTGCTGAAGCGTGATTACCAGGTGAGCTTCAGAGGTAAGCCAGTGGCCATTGAAGTGTTGAAGTGCGGGCGGCCGCTGGTCCAAGTGCTGAGGAACAGGGCCACCCTGTGAAAGGACCTAATATGATTACCGGCGTGAAGGCCAAGTACACGAATGGGGCGCTCGTGCCGCTGGAGCCCCTCGACTTGGAGGAGGGCAGGGAGGTGGTGGTGTCGGTGGAGGAAGCGCGGTTGCCGGATGCGGAAGCCTCCTCGCTCCTGGAGATGATCGACGAGCTCCATAGGTCCGTTCCACAAGACGTTTGGGGCAGTGGGCCATCCGATGGAGCGAAGAACTATAAGCGCTACCTGTACGGCTGGCCCAGAGGCGATGCGCCATGAATGAGATATTCGCGGATTCCGGATACTGGATAGCCGTGTTGGACCGCGATGATGAGCTACATGAGCGGGCCAGATCTGTCACGGGGCGATTGGCATCATGCCGTACAGTCACAACCCAGATGGTCTTGGCCGAGTTTCTCAACTTCATGGGGCGCGCAGGCGAGCCCAAACGGAAGCTCGCCTCCCTGATGGTCGAAAGACTGGAAAGCAATCCCAATGTGGAAATCGTCCCGCAGACGGACGCGCAGTTCAGGGCTGCGGTGGAGCGGTACGTCGCGCGCAGCGACCAGAGGTGGAGCCTCACGGACTGCGCGAGCTTCCTGGTCATGGAGGATCGGAACATAGGGGAGGCGCTTGCCTACGACCGAGACTTCGAACAGGCCGGGTTCGTCGCCCTGCTTCGAGAGGACGAGGGATGACTACGGCCTTCGTGTGCCGCCCCGGGAGCCGGAGGTGATACGCATCGTCTGCTCGGATGGGCTCGTGTGACGCGGAAGGGCGGCTGGGCTGCGTGGGAAGGTGAGGAGCCGCCGGAGGAGGCGTATGGCCGGGTTACCGACGCGGAGCGGTTCCGGCCGCTGCACTCGGCCGCGCTGGAGTTGATCGGCCGGCTGGAGGCGGACTTCGACGTCGAGCGCGTCGAGGGATACGGGCTGGACGAGGAGTTGGAGAGCCGCGTGGGGCTTGCGCGCGCGTCGGTGAGGCTCAGCCCGATGGACGTGGAGGCCGCGCCGATCACGGTGGCGTTCTCGGACTTCCCCGGGCTGTACGTCCGCTTCGGCCGGTGGCACGTCGAGCCATTTCCCAATTGCGGCTGCGACGCGTGCGGCGGGTCCGCAGAGGAGGAGATCGAGGATCTGGCGAAACTGGTCGACTGCGTGACCGGAGGCGGGTTTCGGGAGGCGGTGCGGAGCCCCCTGGCGCCGTCCGTTGGGAGGTTCATTGGGAGGCGTGGGCGCTACTCGCCGCTGCCACCTTCTCAGAGCGTGGCGCAACGCCTCTTGGCGCTTATCATTGGGCCGATCATTGGGATTGGCTGGCGGATGGGGAATGGCTGGGTGGAGAGAGAGTTCAGGTCGTCAGTCCGCATGCGCTCCGGCCGTTCTCGCGTCGACGGCGCCAGCGCGAGCCGGATGTCAGGCGGACGGCGCCGCCTGGAGCTGGACTGGAGGCCGTGGCCCCGGAGATAGAGGGGCAGGGGGACTGAACGAGCGTGGCGACTGCCCTTCGACAGGCTCAGGGCGAACGGCCTTGTAACCTCCCGGAGTCTGATACTGGCTACCGGGCCGACGGCATCCTGAGCATCATCGACTCGAAGGCGAGCCGGGGGTTGACGTTGCGCTCTAGGAGGCGTCCGGTCTCCAACACGGCCTTGATCGCGCCCATGACGTCGGACTCGGACATGGCCCCGGTTATGGACGCCGTCGCGTCTCGCCTGTAGGTCGCGAGCTCGTCGAGGCCCTCCCGCGCCACCAGCGCGTCGCGCCACCAGGCCAGCCACAGCGCCAGCTCCTCCCTCCCGGTCTCCCTGTCCCTGGAGAAGGCCGACGCCATTCGGGCGGCGTACGCGAACCTGCCCTCGATGCCATTCCGCAGCGTCTCCTCTATGGCCTGCAGCCGCTCGGCGGCCGCCTCGCGGAGCTCGGGGCTGGCGACCGCCTCTATGGCCCATCCGGGCCGGCCGGCGGAGAGGCGCGCTATCTCGTCGGCGTCGCTAGCGTCGACACCGTGGGCGTCGACCAGCCTGCGGGAGATATCGGACGCGGGAACAGGGCGCAGTTCCAGCACGCGGCAGCGCGAGACCAGGGTCGTGAGGAGGGCGTCGGCCTGGACCGCCAGCAGGATGATGAGCACCTGCGGCGGCGGCTCCTCCAGGGTCTTGAGCAGCGAGTTGGCCGCCTCGACGGTCATGCGCTCGGCGCCGTCGAAGACGAAGCAGCGGCTGGCGCCCTCGAAGGGCTTCAGCGCCGCCTCGCGCTGCACCTCGCGGACCTGGTCGATGCCGATGGACGCCCTCGCCCTTGCGCCGCCGCCGCTACCCCCGACGCCGACGACGTGGACGTCGGCGTGGAGGCTGCGCTCGATTCGCCGGCACTGGTTGCAGTCGCCGCAGGGGCGCTCGTCGCCCAGGCAGTTGACCGCCCTGCACAGGTCGAGGGCGAGCGTCATCTTGCCGACCTGCCTCGGGCCCGATACCAGGTACGAGTGGGCGACGCGGCCCGATTGCAGGCTGCGCTTGAGGGTGTCTACGGCCCCGTCGTGTCCGAATGTGCGCCACATGACCGGCTCCGGCCCCTACGAGCGGGCTACTCCAGCACGTCGGCCATGATCAGGTCCCGGTAGGTCTCGCGGCGGCGTATCAGCCGGGCCTCGCCGTCCTTGACCATCACGACGGCGGGGCGCGGGTTCAGGTTGTAGTTGCTGGCCATCGAGGGCGCGTAGGCGCCGGACGCGGGGATGGCGACGAGGTCGCCGTGGGACAACCTCGGGAGTTCGACGTCCCTTACGAGCACGTCGCCGGACTCGCAGTACTTTCCGGCCAGCGTCACGGTCTCCTCCGCCGGGTCCAGCATCCGGTTGGCCGCGACGGCCTCGTACTGCGAGTCGTATAGGGCGGGGCGGATGTTGTCGCCCATGCCGCCGTCCAGCGAGACGTACTTGCGCACGGCGGGGATGTCCTTGATGGCGCCCACCGTGTAGAGGGCGACGCCGGCGCGGCCAACGATGGAGCGGCCCGGCTCGATGACGAGGGTCGGCTCCTCGATGCCGAGATCGGCGGCGCGCCGCTTCAGCGTGGACGTGATCACGTCGGCGTATGCGCCGATGGTGGGCGGGAGGCGGTCGCGCATATAGCCTATGGCGAACCCCCCTCCGGGGCTCAGCTCCTTCAGCTCCAGCCCATGCGGCGCGAGGCTGTGCGCGAAGGTCAGCACGGCGTCCATGGCGATGGCGTACGGCTCCAGTTCGAATATGGGTGAGCCGAGGTGGAAGTGGAGGCCGACGACGTCCAGGTTCGGCGCGGCTATGGCGTCGAGCACCGCCCTCTCCGCCTCGCCGGTCTCGATGGCGAGGCCGAACTTGCTGTCCAGCGTCCCGGTCGTCGTGTGGGCGTGGGTGTGCGGGTCGACGCCCGGCGAGACGCGCAGCAGCACGCCCTGCGAGACGCCGCGAGCGCCCGCCAGCCGGTCGAGCAGCTCGATCTCGTAGGCGTTGTCGATGACGATCCTGCCGACGCCGTCGTCGAGGGCCATCTCCAGCTCGTCGGGCGTCTTGTTGTTGCCGTGAAAGTAGACGTCCTGTGCCGGGATGCCGGCCGCCAGCACGACGGCAAGCTCGCCGCCCGAGACGACGTCGAAGCCGAGCCCCTCCTCGCGCATCAGCCTGGCGAGGGCGGGGTTGACGTACGCCTTCGACGCGTAGAGCGTCTTCGTGTCGGGGTAGCGTGCGGTGAACTCGCCGACGAACTCGCGGCACATAGTCCGCAGCGTCTCCTCGTCGAAGACGTAGAGCGGCGTGCCGAACTCGGAGACGAGGTCCGCCGCGTCGCAGCCGCCAAGGGCAAGCCGGCCATCGCCATTGACCTGGGCGGTCACGGGAAATACTTCTATGCTTTCGAAGCTCATGTCCTAACGCGCCTCCGTCTATACATTCCCGGTGTTGGTCGCCGCGGGGTGTGGAAGTGGGTTGAGGTTAACGTAATTTGGCAATTCTTGCCCGACCGGATCCTAACAACTGAACGGTCTGTGCTTCGGTGTCAGCCTCCAGCACGAACGGAAGGGAAATGGCAAATGCCTTGCCTTCCTCCGCATCGACCTCAACAGGTGTTTCCTCTTCCCCCTTCACAATGTCCTCTGTTACGACTCCATACCTTGGATTCTGTCTCGCGAACTCAAGAATGGTATCCTCAATGAGGAAGCGGGCAGGCACCTCAATCTCTACCCCGGCCGTCGCCGTCACTCGATACCGATCAGGACTTTCCAACCGGGACGCCGAGTAGGTCCAGGTGAGTGTGGGGATGACCTGCTGCCCAAGCGTGTCCCCGGCCATGTCGGAGAAGAGAGACACTTCCCCAGAAGGAGCCACCTCCCAGGCGACCAGCATGATCGCTCTAGTGGCTACGCTCTCGAGCATATCTTCTGCCTCATCGTCAACCCATGCCTTAGTCACCTCAATTGCTGCCTTCTCTCCCGGATCCTCCCCACATCCCAGCGCGGTTGCTGTCACCAGGAACAGGACTGTCAGAATCGTGATTCTTGCCATAGCATCCTCTTATCGAATGCCGCATCTACAAGGTGGGCCTCCTCGCCTTGGAAGGTTATCCGTCCCTCGGATTCCAGCTTGACTAGGTGGGCCCTGATCTGCCTGCGGGCCACCTCGTGCAGGTTTGGGTCGATGTCGGCGTAGAGCGCGGCGAATAGCTGCTCGAAGGTGCGGTGGCCGTTCGACAGCAGCTTCACGATGTCGCGCTCCCTGGATAGCCGGCGGGCGATGGCCTCCCGTATCTTGGCCTGGGGCTCCTCGATGACAGGGCCGTGGCCGGGGCATATGAGCCGCATATCGAGGCCGAGCAGCATGCGGAGCGAGTCGATGTAGGCGGCGACCTCGCCCTGCTCAGGGTTTATCGTGGTCGTGCCGGTGCCCAGCACCGTGTCGCCTGTGAATAGCAGGCGCTCCTCCCGGTAGTAGACGCAGACGCTGCCCATCGTGTGCCCCGGCGTATGGACGAACTCCAGCGTAGCTCCGCCGAGGTCGATCACTTCGCGGTCCGCGACCGTCATGCTCACGACGGCGCCGGGGAACGCCTCCTCTATATGCGGCTTCTCCTCGGCGGCTGCGGCTATGGGGCCGCCCGTCGCCTCGGACAGCAGCCGGGCGCCGCCCGCGTGGTCGACGTGGCGGTGGGTCACGACGATGGCCGCGACGGGCGGCCTGCCCGCGTCGTCCCAGTGGCCCACCAGGGCGTCTACGTCGGCCTGCACGTCGTACCCGGCGTCGATGAAGGCGGCGGCGCGCTCGCCCGTAACGAGGTAGACGACGTTGTCGCGCTCCCCGACCGGGATGCCGAGAACGCGGGGCGCTACCTGCGTACTCATCTCAGCCCGCGCCGCCTAGCGGAAGCCCCACTCTACTAGCTGGCGCACCATGCTCTGGCGGCGCGGGCCGCCGCCCTCGAGGAAGCCCTCCTGGAAGACGCGGTCGGTCGAGTAGTAGTCGTTCTTCTTCTGGAAGCTGAGGTGGTTCTCGTACATGGACCGGTGGAAGTCCTCGTACTCTTGGGTGGTCGGCTTGGCCGCGAAGTTCATGGTGAACATCCGCCTGTGGGCGCCGCCGCCGAAGGAGGAGTGGAACAGGTGCTGGCTGAAGAATACGAGGTCGCCCGGGTCCGACTCCAGGGCAAAGTAGGGCACTCGCTCGCCCGTGACGCCGAAGGGGTAGGTGGGCGGGTCCTGCCTGTGCTTGTAGAGGGACATGCACGCGGCGGAGAGCGGGTCCTTGTGCGAGCCGGGGATGACCCTGAGGCAGCCGGCGTCCACCCTGACGGGGTCGAGGTACATGGCGACCTTGACCACCGGGTAGCCCATCACCCGGTTGCCCAGGTCCGCGTGCCACGAGGTGTCGCCCACGTACAGGTTGCCGTCGCCGGCTATCCATACGAAGTCCGGGCCCATCAGGTCCTCCACGACGCTGTACACGCGATCGTCCTCCAGCAGCGCGGACAGGCCGGGCCGCTGCTCGACCAGGCTCAGCATCATCTGGCGCTTCTCGCCGGGGAAGGGCTTGCCGTATCGGAACTCCGTCATCACGTCGTCGAACAGCCGGCTGATCTCCTCCGTCTCGGTGGGGGAGAACGCCTGCTTGAACACGAGGAACCCGAAGGTGTCGTAGTACCGTTTCTGCTCGTCGGTCAGCATGTGCGTCTCCTCAGTGGCATACCGCCGGGGACTGGATTCCCGCCCCGTATCGGAGTACGGGGTGACGTTCTTTCGCGGGAACGACGGATGTGGCCGGGCGTCACCTGCCGAGCGCCTTGGCGATGCCCTCGCCCTGCCGGTTGCAGTAGTCGTAGAATGACCCGACGTCGCTGCCGATGCAGTAGTCGATGACGCCCATGTCGATGTACGGCTGGGCGTCCTGCCACCGGCTCAGCTCGACGCGGGGGCGCACGCCCATCTTGATGCACGTCTCGATGGTGTATCGCTCGGCTTCCTTGACCTTGGGGTGGGTGTACTGGCCGGTCAGCCCGACGGACATCGAGTAGTCGGAGGCCCCGAACTGGACCATGTCGATCTGGCCGGTGCCGAGAATCTCTTCGAGCTGCTCGACGGCGGTCTTCTTCTCTATCATGAGCGCCAGCACGCCCTCGGCGCGGCGCCGGGCGTACTCTTCCAGCGTGATCCCCACGCCCACGTATCCGGTGTCCCGCGTGCTGGCCGCGCCCACGCGGCCCCCGTACTTGGGGTCCGTGGGCTTTATGGCCGCGATGGCCTCCTTCGCGTCGTCGAGGTCGCGGATCTCGGCGAACAGCAGGTTCTGGATGCCGGAGCCGACGGCGCGCTCGGCGAGGTAGGTCCTGGGCTCCTGGTCCAGCTTCATGATGGACGTCATGTGGTCGAACATGTCGATGGCGCGCCCGAAGTTCTCCAGGGAGAACAGGTCGTAGGGGGCGTACTGGCCCGAGAACTCTATGTAGTCCATCGTGCCGCTGTGGCCGACGATCTCGACCATGCCGGGCCACTGGCTGAACAGGTGCGTGCCGATGGTAGGCTTGCCTTCACGTATCAGGTCCCGCAGGACGTTTCTATCCTTCACTGTCTCCTCCTTGGTCGCTCGCTGCGGGAATCATACCACCGGAGAGGTGCGCCAACCACAGGGGGGGCTGCCCCAAATCCCCCACCTCCAGGTTCAGCGCCATATCTATCGGCCATCACCCCGTAGGGGCTATCAGCGCATTCCGTAGGGGCTGGTTTCAAACCAGCCCTCCCCCTTGCCGTAGAGCGTCACCGCCATTTAGGTGGGGGATTTTGGCCGCCGCGGAGTGCCCGTCTGGGCATACGGCACTCCCTACTCGAATATCTCTTTGACGGGCATTCGCCAGCCGGGTACGACGTCGCTTACGTCGAGGGTGTCCGACTCGGACAGGGCCGTGACGTCGGTGGGCGAGCGGTGGACGTTGACGGTCCGCCTGCGCGGGTTCACGACGACGACGGCGAGAGTTCCCGCGTCCAGCCAGTCGGCTACCTTCTCATCGACCTCGGTGTAGCGGTCGCCGGGGGAGACCACCTCGATGGCGAGGTCCGGCGCCCCCGGGAAGAAGCCTGGAGCGTCCCCAGCCGCCTCCGCCCGCTCGCGGCGGACGAAAGCCGCGTCCGGGGCGCGCACGTGGTCGGGGTCCGACGCCAGCAGGAAGCCCGTCTCGGCTCCATAGGTCCGGCCCAGTCTATTCGCCCTCACGTGCATCATCAGGTAACCTCCGATGAAGCTCGCGTATCTCCCGTGGACGTGTCCTGCCGGCGGCATCTTCCTTAGCTCCCCCCTGACAAGCTCGTACCGGAAGCCGTCGTCCGGCATCTCCAGCAGATCTTCCGCCGTCACGGGCCGCGTTGTCGTAACCATGGCGACCTCCCATCTCCGCGTGTATGGTAACACCGATTCCAATGGACAAGGAAGACAGGGCCTGCTGCTATAATTGCGCCGCTGGACGTCCACGGAAGAGGGTATCCTCCATGAGCGACTACGGGTTGACGGTGAAGGAAGGGTCGGGGAGCAAGCGGGTCGAGGTGCGGTGCGAGCACCAGAACGGGCTCATATACGTCGTGCCCTCCGAGGCGTCTTGGGTGTGTACGGAGGAGCTGCGGCACGTCCACGCGCTGGCGGGGTTCTTCAAGCAGCTTGCGTCGCTGGACGACCCGGACGTAAAGGAGGCGATGCGGAGGTGGGGGCTGTATTACAGGGAGCGGCCCCTGGACGACGGGGGCGGGCATTCGTCACCCCCATCCTAACCTTCCCCCATCAAGGGGGAAGGGATTTGAGATAGGCTCTGCGTGGCCCTTCGACAGGCTCAGGGCGAACGCGTGGTGGGCTCAGGGCGAGCGGGTGACTGGCCGAAAGCTGGTCAGATCTCTTCGTCGGGGTCTGAGCCGTCGGAGGCTACTATGCGGTGTACCACGGGCGCGAAGGCGGCGTCGTCGCCCGGCTCGGTGTCGTCGTCGGACCAGTCCTTTACGGATACGAGCTCTTCCATGTTCGCCTCGTCGTCCAGGTCGGCGGCGTTCGCGCCCCCGGGGGCTCGGCGCTGCGGGCCGGCCCAGGAGGGGAAGGAGGGGGCGCTGCCCTGGGACGGGTGCCTGAAGACCTCGCGGATGATGATGGTCATCTCGCTTTCGCCGACGCTCGTCACGGCCGCCTCGTAGCGGCTCCCGCCCGTCACCAGGCGCGCCAGCCTGGACGCCAGCCTTGGCTCCACGCGTCCGAGGTACTCGCCGAGGGAGTCCTCGACCTCCAGGGCGCCGCCCCGCGCCCTCAGGTGTACCGGGTGCCCGGGCGCCATCTTGAGCAGCAGCCTGGACGGCGCGAGGCCCACGAGCGACGTCGATCCGGCCTTGCCGCTCTCCTCGATGAAGGCGTGGGGCGACGTGCTCTTCCTGATGGAGATCCTGACGCCCTCATCGCCTAGCTGCTCCAGCCTGTCGAGGTTCTTGATGGCTATGGGGCTGTGCGGCGATATCTCGAGGGCCTGCCTGAATGCCTGCTTCGCCTCGCCGACGCGCCCCAACTCCATCAGCGCCTTGCCCAGCCTGTTGTAGGACTCCAGGTCGTCCGGGAAGTCGGCTACCAGCGCCATGTTGGCGGCGGCGGCCTCGGCCCAGCGGCTCTTCATCGCCAGGGCGACGGCCCGCTTTGCCCTCTCTTCCTTGTACCTGGGACGCTGGTCAGTACGCAGCATAGTCATTGTACGAACGCTTGAATCGGCGGCGATTCTAAGACTACGGAACGAGGACGCGCAAGCCGTAAGCGGGGTTCGTTGTGGGGAATCTAGCGGGGGCGGCTCCAGCGCAGGGGCAGCAGCTTCCAGAATGCCTCGACCACTATCGCCAGGGACATCTTGGACCGGCCCTTGGCGCGGTCCAAGAAGATGATGGGGTGCTCGGCGACCGTGTAGGCGTTGCGCTGGCAGGCGTGGGCCATCTCCGCCTGGAAGGCGAACCCAGTACACCTGAAGGCGGCGAGGTCGAGCGCCCGGAGCGCGCCGGCGTCGAATGCCTTGAACCCCGACGTGGCGTCTCGCACGCGGAGCCCTGTAATCAGCCTTATCCCCAGGTTGCCGAAGTAGCTAAGGGCGCGCCTGGACAGGCTCCAGGACTCGTCGACGCCGCCGTCCTCCACGTACCTGGAGCCGACGACGACCTGGGCGGCGCCCAGCTTGCCGAGCATCGCGGGTATCGCCTCCGGGGGGTGGGAGAGGTCGGCGTCCATCTGCAGGACGTATTCGGCGCCATCGTCCAGGGCCTGGGAGAATCCCCTGACGTATGCGGTGCCGAGGCCGAGCTTGCCGCCGCGCTGGATCACCTCCACCCGGCCGCCGTACCGACCGGAGAGCTTTTCGGCAGCCTCTCCCGTGCCGTCCGGCGAGCCGTCGTCGACGAAGATGATCCTGAGGTCCGGTACGTCCAGCGCGAATATGCGGCGCGTCAACTCGTCGAGGTTGGCGGCCTCGTTGTAGGTGGGTATTACGATGATCGCCGAGGGGGTCGAGGGCCGCTGTGCTTGCGTCATCTCCATTCCCGCCTTCATTCGCGAGGGCCGTAGAGGCCGCGCGCGTCCCGGAGCCTGACCAGCGCGGCGTCGCGCAGCATCTCCAGGGAGTCGGCCAGCGGCCTCACGGTGCTGGCCCCGTCGTGGCGCCACTCTATGGGCATTTCGAGCACCTTCATGTCCAGCCTCCGCGCAAGGTAGAGCAACTCGACGTCGAAGGCGAAGCCGCGGGTGCGTTGCAGCTTGAAGAGCCGGTCCGCCGCCTCGCTCCTGAAGCACTTGAAGCCGCATTGCGTGTCCCCGTACCCGGAGACGGCGAGCAGGCTGACGACATGATTGAAGACCCTGCCGCGGACGTGTCTGGCGGCGGACTCGCCGCTCCTGCTCGCGCCTGCCGCCTCGCGCGATCCGATCACGACGTCCCAGCCCTCTTCCATCCGCGCCAGGAAGCCGCCGATCCGGGTGACGGGCATCGCCATGTCGGCGTCGAACATCATCCTGAACCGACCCCTCGCCGTGAGCATCCCCGCCCTGACCGCCCAGCCCTTGCCCGCGTGGGGCGCGGACTCCACGCGGACGCGGCTGTCCGGGCCCGCCATGCCGGCGGCGACCCTGGCGGTTGCGTCGGCGCTCCCGTCGTCCACCACCAGGATATTCCACTCGAAGGGCTGCTCTTGCAGGTAGCCGGTCAGGGCGTCCAGCGTGGCGCCGATGCGCCGCTCCTCGTTGAACGCCGGTATGACGACCGACAGCAGGGGCGGCTCCCCGCCGGCTCCGGCGGGGCGGGGTGGACGCGGCGCGGCGTTGGGGCGCAGCGTGGGGGCCTCTATTCCTGCTCGTCCAGCTCGAAGGCGGCGTGCAGGGCGCGGGCAGCCTCCCGTAGCTGCGCCTCGGCGACGACGCACGTTATGCGGATCTCGGAGGTGGACACCATCTCGATGTTGACGGCGGCGTCGGCCAGCGCCCTGAACATCCTGCTCGCATATCCCGGCTCGTCCTGCATCCCGGTGCCGACGATGCTGACCTTGGCCAGCCGGTCGTTGCTGACCACTTCCCTCGCGCCGAGCTCGCGTCCCGCGTCCTCCGTTATCTCCCTCGCCCGCGCCAGGTCTTTGCTGGCGACCGTGAACCCGATGTTCGTGAAGCCGTCCGCCCCGGCGTTCTGCACTATCACGTCCACGCTCAGGTCCGAGCTTGCCAGGGGCCCGAATATGCGGGCCGCGATCCCGGGGCGGTCCTTCAGGCCCTGGACGCCTATCATCGCCACGCCCGTCTCGGTGGCTATTCCCCTGACCCTGTCCCGTATCTCTCCGACTTTCGTGTCCATGTTGGCTTCCTGGTGAATCAGAGTGCCGGGCCCGTCGACGAAGCTGGACGCGACCCTGATGGGAACGTTATACACCATAGCAAACTCGATCGACCGGGGGTTCATCTTGGCCCCGTGGCTGGCCATCTCGAGCATCTCTTCGAAGCCTATCTCGTCCAGCCTGCGCGCCTCCGGGACCAGGTTCGGGTCGGCGGTGTAGATGCCCTCCACGTCCGTGTAGACGTCGCACCGGTCGGCCCCCAGCCTGGCCGCGAGCGCGACGGCGGAGAGGTCGGACGCGCCCCTGCCCAGCGTGGTCACGTCCATCTCCTCCGTGCTCCCCTGGAAGCCGGCGACGATGACGATGCGCCCCCTCGCCAGCTCGCGGGTGACTCGCTCCGGCTCTATGACGGCGATCCTAGCGTTGCCGTACCGCGTGTCGGTGCGGATGCCGGCCTGGGCGCCGTTGAGGCTGACGGCGTCGTGGCCGAGAGCGCGCAGGGCCAACGCGACGAGCGCGCAGCTCTGGAGCTCGCCCGTGGAGAGCAGCACGTCCAGCTCCCGGGGGTCGGGCTCCTCGGAGACCTGCCGGGCCAGCGCGATCAGGTCGTCGGTCGTATTCCCCATCGCCGACACGACGGCAACGACGCCGTCGCCGCCGCGCCGCGCTTCTGCCACCCGCCCGGCCACCCGGAGCACCGCCGCCGCGTCCGCCAGCGAGCTGCCGCCGTACTTCTGCACCACGAGGGCCATGCGTCTCACTCCCTATCCAGCACCTGGACGCCCTGGAGGGACGGCCTGGTCACCTTCACGACGCCTTCGACGCCCGACTTCGCCGCCGCGTCCGCCATCTCGTATCCTATCGTGACCTCCCGGCCCCGCGTCAGCGCCAGCACGGTGGAGCCGGCCCCCGACAGGAAGACGCCCAGCGCCCCCGCGTCCATGGCGCTGCGAAATATGTTCTTCATGGCGGGGAATATCATGCTCCGGTATGGCTGGTGCAGGCTGTCCTGCGTCGCTGTCTCCAGGTGGGAGAGATCGCCGGACGAGAAGGCTGCCACCAGCAGCCCCACCCGCCCCATATTGTAAACGGCGTCCTCGGCGCTCACCACGCCCGGCAGCAGGGCGCGCGCCTCTTCGGTGGGCATGGGCGCGTCTGGAATGAAGAGCACCGCTTCGAGGCCGTCGGGCACGGCGACCGCTCCCGTGACCGGCCTGCCGTCGTCCCGCGCCACGACCCGGCAGCCGCCCAGCAGCGCCGCCGCGGCGTTGTCGGCGTGGCCCTCCAGGTCCGATGCCAGGTGCAGGAGGCGCTCGCGGCCGATCGGCCCGCCCATCAGCTCGTTGCCCGCGGCCAGGCCGGCCACGACCGCCGCCGAGCTGCTCCCGAGCCCCCTGGCCACTGGTATGCCGTTGTCGCAGACGATGCCGACCTCCGGGGCGGGCCGGCCAGCCTCGGCGAAGGCCATGCGGAACGATTCGTACACCAGGTTGCCTGGACCGCTCTCCAGCTCGCCGGCGCCCTCTCCGCGCACCTCGAACGCGGCCGGGCCGACCCTGACGCGCACGACGTTCCAGATGTCGAGCGCCATGCCGAGGCAGTCGAAGCCGGGGCCGAGGTTTGCGGTGGTCGCGGGCGCTCTGACGGTTACGCTGCTTAGCATCGTGCCTGTATCGCTGGGCGGGTGGGGGACGGGTCTCATCATAGCACGGAGCGCCCCAACCCGGCCTGCCGGCCCCCAACCCGCCAACCTGGCAACTGTTCAGATTAGGCAGGCGCCTCCTCACACTCACCTGGGGGAGCCGGGGCTAAAAGTTGTTCCATTCTGTTCCATTTTGTTCCGTTTCCTATCTGGGCTTCGGGTCTCTTGGGAGGTTTCGGAACGCCTTTGGGCTACCAACGAACCGTGATCGGGGCGGATTCGGGCCGACATTGGGACAGGGTTCTGGGCGTCGGCTTTGGCCTGTCTACCGGCCAGACAGGCGCTTGCGCGGCATGTGTGTTAGCGTGCATGGAGGCATGTTAGCACGTGCGTTCGTGGACGTCAAGCCTGACTGTGATTCGCGGCGATTCGCGTGATGGGGGTGCCCCTGAGAGGCGCGGGTTGTGTGGGGAGATACGCCGGTTTGGAACGGCAGTGTGGGGAGACGCCTTGGTTTGGAACGGGAGTGTGAGGAGTTTACGCCGGTTTGGAACGGCAGCGTGGGGAGACGGCTTGGGTTTGGAACGGGTGAAGCGCTAACGCCTGCCCTCAGCCTCCCGAAGCGCGGGTACGCAAGGCCGTTGCGCGGTGGGTCCTATCTGCACCTGATAGAATCCCATCGTCATGGTCGAAACGAGGGAGCGCGGCGTATCGGGCAGCCGGTCCGAGATAGGGGACCGCGCGGCGCATGATCTGAGGGCGAAGTCGTTGGAGGCGCTCGACTTCCCCGCCGTCAGGGATCGGGTCGCGGGCATGGCCTCGTTCCCGATGGCGCGGGACCTGGCCTCCGGTATGGGGCCGCGCTACGGCGCCGAGGAGACGCGGACGCTGCTCGGGGAGACGGCCGAGGGCATGGCGTTCCTCGAGAGGCATCCCGACGTCGACCTCTCCGACCCCGGCGACCCGCTGCCGCTCGCCCAGAGGGCCGCTCTCGAAGGCGTTCTCACGGGGACGGAGCTGTTGTCGGTGGCGGGCTTCCTGGAGGTGCTCGCGAGGGCGCGGAGCGCCTTCGGCGCGGCGGGCGGCGCCGCCCCCGGGCTGGCCGCCATGGCCGGCGGCATCCCGGACCTCTCCGCGATAGCGCGCCGCGTCACGGCCTCGATAGGCGCCAGGGGAGAGGTGGTGGACGGCGCCAGCCCCGTGCTCGGAGAGATCAGGCGGCGCACGCGCGGGGCCTACGCGCACGTCTCCGAGGCGCTCAATGCCGTCATCCATTCCGCCCTCGGCAGGGAGGCGCTCCAGGACGACGTCGTGTCGGTCAGGGGGGGCAGGCTGACCCTCCAGGTCAAGGCCGAGATGAGGGGCCGCGTTCCCGGCGTCGTGCATGACTTCTCCAACTCTGGCGCAACGCTGTTCGTCGAGCCGCTGACCACCGTCGACCTGTGCAACGCGTGGCGAGAGCTGCAACTGGAGGAGGAAGAGGAGGTCGCGCGCATCCTGCGAGAGCTGTCGGCGCTGGTCGGAGACGCCGAGCCCGACCTCGCGCGGGGCGCTGAGCTGACGGCGCGCATCGACTTCATCATGGCGCGCGCCAGGTACAGCGTATCCATCGGCGGCGTCGGCGCGCTGCCGGCGGACGACGGGGAGGGAGGCCGGCCGGCCGTGCGGCTGCTGCGGGCGAGGCATCCCCTGCTGGCCGGCGAGGCTGTGCCCATCGACGTGAGCGTAGGCCCGGAGCGCCCCGTGCTCGTCGTCACGGGGCCGAACATGGGGGGCAAGACCGTCGCCATGAAGATGGTGGGCCTCGCCGCCGTCATGCAGCAGTCCGGGATCCTGGCGCCGGTCGGAGACGGCAGCAGCCTTCCGGTCTTCGACGGGGTGTTCGCCGACGTGGGAGACGAGCAGAGCGTCCAGGAGTCGGTCTCGACCTTCGGGGCCCGCATCCAGAACGTGATAGCGATCCTGGGCGAGGCCACCGGTCGTTCGCTGGTGCTCCTCGACGAGCTCGGCGCAAGCACGGACCCGGAAGAGGGGTCGGCGCTGGCAAAGGCGATACTGGGCCGCCTGGCCGCCATGGGCGTGACGACGGTGGCGACGACCCACCACCGTACCGTCGCCGTATACGCCGCCGGGAACCCGCGCATGATGAACGCCAGCGTCGACCTGGACCCGGCGACCCTGATGCCCACGTACAACCTCACCGCGGGCGTGCCCGGGCGCAGCTACGCCATGTCGGTCGCGGCGCGGCTTGGGCTTCCGCCGGAGATCCTGGAGGAGGCGCGCGGGCTGATGGAGCCCCAGTACCTGAGCTTCGAGGACTGGCTGGGAGAGCTTCACCGCGAGCGCGGGCAGCTCAAGCAACGGCTCGAAGAGGCGTCCCGCGCCCGCGACGACGCGCAGGCGACAAGGGCCAGGCTGGACGAGGAGCTGCGCGAGCTCCTGCTGCGCCGAGAGGACATCGTCCACAGCATCGGCAGGGAGGTGTCCGCGCGGTTCGACGACGTGAGGCGCAAGCTCCGCCGGGTGGAGTCGTCCCTGTCGTGGAGCGCCCCGCCGGGCGGCGCTCCCCAAGCCGGCCTGCCTGGCGGCGAGGCAGGCGCGGAGCTGGAGGAGGCCAGGGAGGAGATGCGGGAGGTCGTGGAGGCCGTCCCGACGCCTCCTCCACGGAAAGCGGACCGGCCTCCGGCCGTCGGCGACAGGGTCGTCGTGCGTGGGCTCAACGTGGAGGGCGTTGTCACGTCGGCCCCGGACCAGGGCGGGCAGGTCGAAGTCGCGGCGGGAGACCTCCGGCTGCGGCTGGACAGCCACCGGATCGCCCCGTCACAGGAGCCCGCGCACGAGGAGGAGCCGTCGAGCGGCGTGAGCTACGACCTCGGCCCGCTCCTGCCCACGGCGGAGCTTCACGTCCGGGGGATGCGGGCGCAGGAGGCGCTGGACAGCGTGGAGGGCTTCCTGGACCGGGCGTTGAGGGACGGGCTGAGCTCCGTGCGCATCGTACACGGCAGGGGCACCGGGGCGCTCCGCATGGCCGTGCGCGAGCTGCTGGAGCGGCACGCCGCGGTCATGTCCTTCAGGCCGGGGGACGAGGAGGGCGGCGGCGATGGAGTCACGATCGTCGAGCTTGCGTGAGCTTGCCGCGAGACGGCTGGCGCTCGCGCTGCTCCCGCTCTGCCTTGCCGTCGCGGGGTGCGCGCCCGCAGGGCCGGCGCCCACGGTCCAGGCTGGCGATCCGGACAGGGCGGAGGTGGTGATAGGCGGGGTGAGCTTCGAGGCGGAGCTGGCCGTCGAACCCGACGAGAGGGCACAGGGCCTTTCGGGCCGCGCCAGCCTGCCGCCGAAGACGGGAATGCTCTTCGTGTTCGAGGAGCCGAGGGTGTCGAGCTTCTGGATGAAGGAGATGCGGTTCCCGCTGGACTTCGTATGGATCGGGGAGGAGTGCGCCGTAGTGGACATCACGGCGGACGTACCCGCGCCGGCGCCGGGGGCGGAGCTCTCGGACCTGCCCAGCTACTCGCCCGGGGAGCCGGCGGCCTACAACTTCGAGATCAACGCGGGAGAGGCGGAGGAGTACGGACTGGCTGTCGGAGACCCGGTGCGCATCTACGGGATGCCGGGCGGCGTCGAAGACGCGTGCGGGCCGTCAGCTCGGTGAGCCGTCCGACCCGGAGCCGTCCAGGGGCCACAGCCACTCGATCGCTTCGTTCTTGGGCGCCTTCATGACGGGGTCGCCGCCGAGCACGCGCGTCACGTATTCGAGCAGGTCGCGTGAGCAGACGCCGCAGTAGCCGTACCTCTGGGTCAGGCGCTCCAGGATCGCCTCGCGCCTCTGCTCCCAGAGCGCCTTGGCGCGGGCGAAGCGCGGTTCGTCGAGGTCGCGCTTGAGCTTGCGGCGCGTGACGAGCAGCTTGGCCTCGATCGCCGCCCGCAACCGGGGGTCGTCCGAATAGAGCAGCTTGGAGTCTTCACGCTCGCGCTTGGCGGCGAGCTCGTGTATTTCGGCGCGGAAGGCGTCCCTGTTTCGCTCGGAGACGTTGATGGTGCGCTCCAACTCCCTCATGTCCCTCTCGGCAACCCGGTCGGACTCGCCGCCGGACCTGTCGAGGTATGCGGCGACGTTGGCGAGGTAGCTGTTGAGCAGCCTGCTGGCCGTATCCTCGAAGGCCTCGTCGTAGGCCCTCTGGATATCCCCTATGGCGAGGTCGTCGTAGTCTCGCACGACGTGCGTCGCCAGCGCGACGTACTCCGCCGGGTCGATCTCCCCCAGGCTGACGTTCTGGTCGAGCCCGCGCCAGAGGCTGTCGAGAGCGGCGAGGGGGGTGATGCAGCAGACGCCGGGCTTGCTGGCGGCGTCGGCGAGCCGGTTCATGACGTACCTGGGCGATATGCCGCTCATGCCCTCGTTGGGGTGTTGGCTCCGCATCTCGACGGCGTCGCGGCGGGAGTACGGGGGCGCCATCTGCCCATCGTAGAGGCGGAGCTTCTGGATCGGGCCCATGCCCTGCCGCGACGGCGGGTCGAGGCGGGAGAGGACGGAGAAGGTGGCGGCGACGCGCAGGGTGAGGGGGGCGACGTGGACGCTCTGCAGCGTCGAGCCGCTGACCATCTCCCTGTATATGCGGACCTCGTCGCTGACCCTGAGGTTGTAGGGTATCTGGGCGGCGATGATCCTGTCCTTGAGCGCCTCGGAGCTCTGGTCCGCGGCGAAGGTAGCGAAGTCGCCTTCGTTCGAGTGGCCGACGATGACCTCGTCGGCGTAGACCGAGCCGAACTTGTCCATCTTTATGACCAGCTCCTGGGCGAGACCGAGGAGGGTGGTCAGGAGGTGTGGGTCGGCCTTGAATATCTCGACGAACTCCATCAGCCCGCGGTTGGCTACGTTGAGCTCGCCGTCGAGCCGGAACGCCTTCCCGGCGACCTCGGTGCGGTCGCCTTCGAGCTGGGCCGTGTCCACGCTGCCGACGAGCAGGGAGGCGTCGGGGTTGGGATTGGTGGCCACGTAGTAGCCGATCCCGACCGCCTCGTGCTCGGAGAAGGTGACGCGCCTGACGGGCATGTCCGACACCCTGCCGCCGTGCCCCACCCTGAGCAGGTAGCGGCAGCGCGGGCAGAGGTCGCCCTCTACGTATATGCCGTGCTGTTGGAGCAGGGCGGGCCTGAGCCGGTGGGGTATGAGGTGGAGGGGTTCCTCCTGCATGGGGCAGCCGCCGATGGCGTAGACGGCGCCGGCGTCGGTGCGGGTGTATTCTTCGAGAGCGCGCTTGATGAGGTCGACTATGGTCGACTTTCCGCTGGCCGGCGGGCCGAGCAGCAGCAGTATCCTGCGCCGGGACTCGAGGCGGCGGGCCGCGGCCGCGAAGTACTGCACGATGTTGTGCAGCGCATCCTCGAGGCCGTATATCTCGTCCTCGAAGAGGCCGTACACCACCTCGCCGTCGGGCGTGGTCCTCGCCCCCGCCGCCATGATCGCTTCGTAGACCGTCGCGTGCGACAGCCGGGACATGGACGGGTTTTCGACGACCATGCGCAGGTAGTCGGCGAAGGTGCCTTCCCAAGAGAAGCGCCCGGCCTCCCGGTCGCTCTCGGAGAGGATGTCCTCTATTGACAGGTCCCGTTCGTTCATGCAGCTACCCCGCCCTTGTCGGATGGGCCCCAGGGCACTCCTTGCGCCTAGGTCGTCACGATGGCGGTGCCCAGCACGGCGAGGCCGATTGCGCCCACCGCTCCGCCGCCGATGAGGATGAACCAGCCCGTCACGACCCTCATCACGTTGAAGGTGAACGAGAGGGTGAAGAACATCATCGTCGCCAGGACGGTCAGGATGAGGGTAGCGCCCCACATTCCGAGCCACGCGGCGACTCCGTAGAGCAGCTCCAGCTGCCCGGCGAAGTAGAGGAAGGCGACGGCGCTCAGGACGGCCAGGAAGACGCTGTAGAAGCCGATGGCCCTCTCGTCGAGGTCCCAGAGGCCCTGTGCCGCCACGGCGACGGCGTACAGGCCCCACGCCAGTATGAGCGTCTTCATGATCATGGTCTGGGCGAGCCACGGGCCCGCCTTGACGCCTTCGCCGGTGAGGAGCATCCATGCCGAGCCGGAAGCGGTGAGCGTGGAGGCCGGCGACAGCAGTACCGAGCCGATGGCCAGCAGGCCGAGGCCCCCCATGACCACGCCCACGGTCCTGCCGTCCGAGTAGAGCCCCAGCATGTACCAGGACTGGGAGAACAACGCCGCACCGATCAGTACGAAGAATAGCGCCTCCATTTTGGTCCACCTCTCCTTTCGGGTCTGCCGGCTGCCTTGGGCCAATGGGTATTCGGCCGCGGTAACCGCCATTAAGCTTACCCCTTATCCCCTACGCTATGCAATAGCCGCGTCCGTATCTGTTCAGAGTATGGGAGGGCAGCCACAAGGGCTGCACCCTACGGGATGGAAGCCGTAGTCGTAGGGGCGTCCCTTGTGGGCGCCCTAGGTGAGGAACCCACCAACTCTGAACAGTTACCCGCGTCCCGGCCCGGTCGTGTAGGATATGTTCCCTGGCAGCGCGCGAGCGCGGGGAATTGAGACGCCCTGGGGAGGATGGGGCAATGCCCGGATTCAAGACCAGCGAGAAGATCAGGCTCCCGCCGCAGGCGGTATTCGACTACGTGACCGACATCGGCAATTCGACCACCTGGCTACCGGGCGTCGTGGCGTCCGAGATGCTGACCGAGGGGCCGATGGCCGCCGGCTCCCGTTACCGGGAGACGCGCCAGGCCGCCGAGCGCATGGGCCACGTCGATATCGAGGTGAAGGAGTACGACCCGCCGCGAAAGTTCGTCACCGGGTTCGACAAGGGCGGCTACCTGACGACCTACAGCTACACCTTCTCCGCGGATGGTTCCGGGACCAAGGTGGAGATGGAGTGCGAGGTGCTGGCGGACGGCTGGAAGATGCTGATGACGCCCATAGTCGCCGGGGCGTTGAGGCGCTTCGACAAGCGGATGCTGAAGGGCCTCAAGGCCGCCGTCGAGGGGCGCCGCAGGCGCTAGCGCGGTTTAGGATGGGGGTTAGAGCCTGCCTGAGCCTGCCGAAGGGATGGGACTCCCCTCTCTTGTCATTCCGAGCGCAGCGAGGAATCTAGGGCCGCCGCCTACGGATGGCGTCGTCCCGCAAGCAACGACCTTAGGTTCCTCTCTCCGCTGCGCTCCGCTCGGAACGACAATGTGGTGGTGCAACTTGACTTGTCCCTTCTCCCGTCCGACGGGAGAAGGTTAGGATGAGGGTTCCCCTCCGCATTAGTCCCTTCCCCCCTGCGGGCCCATCAAGGGGGAAGGAACGGTTGCTGCGGCCGGGTGGCTAGACCAGGAAGCTGAAGGGGTTTTCCAGGGCCTTCTTGATCTCTATGAGGAGCTCCGCCCCCTCCGCGCCGTC
Source organism: Dehalococcoidia bacterium (assembly GCA_963664035.2). Lineage (GTDB taxonomy): Bacteria > Chloroflexota > Dehalococcoidia > Lucifugimonadales. The sequence continues at coordinate 146,204 of OY760867.2, forward strand.
GGCCACTCGGTGGTCCGCAGAGAGGGTAGCCGTCATTACCTGGGCGATGGCTATCTCGTCGCCCCGTACGACGGGCCGCTTGGCGACCGTTCCCACCGCCAGCACGGCGGCCTGGGGCGGGTGGATTATCGCCGCGAAGCTGGAAACGTCGTACATGCCCATGTTGCTGACGGTGAACGTGCCGCCGGTGTACTCCTCCGGGCTGAGCGTACCGGTCTTCGTGCGCTCGATCAGGTCCTTGCTGGCTTTGGCGATCTCTCCCAACGACTTGCCGGCGCAGTCCATGATCGCCGGGATGATCAGCCCTTCCTCCTCCGCGATGGCGATCCCGATGTTTATGCGCTTCTGTACCTGGATCGCGTCGTCCAGGAAGTAGGAGTTGAACTTCGGGTGCTTTTGCAGCGCCGACGCGCACGCCATGATGACGAGGTCGTTGACGCTGATCCTCACGCCCTCGCTCCCCATGCGCTCGTTGATCTGGGAGCGGAGGTCCATAGCCTCGGTCATGTCTATGTCCGCCGAGACGTAGAAGTGCGGGATCTCAGTCTTGCTCTTCAGGGTGACGCGGGCGATCTGCTGTCTCATGCGGGTCAGGGCGACGGTCTCGGCTTCGTCGGCCGGCGCTTCGGCTGTGGGTTCCTCCTCCGTCACCTCGTCGGCGGGTTCTTCTTCCGCTACCATGGCGGCGGGTTCTTCTTCCGCGGCCTCGGCGACGGGTTCTTCCTCCGCGACCTCGGCGGCGGGTACTTCCTGCGTGACCTCGGCGACGGGGGCCTCCTCCATGACTGCGGCGGCGGGAGCTTCCTGCGTGACCTCGGCGACGGGGGCTTCCTCCATGACTGCGGCGGCGGGAGCTTCCTGCGTGACCTCGGCGGCAGGTCCTTCTTCCGTCACCTCGGCGGCGGGCGCTTCCTCCGCCGCCTCTGCGGGCGGGGGTTCGAACGATAGCACGTCTTCTCGTGTGATCCTGCCTCCGGGGCCGGTGCCGGGTACCTGCGAGAGGTCTATGCCGCGTTCCTGAGCGAGGCGGCGCGCCACGGGGGAGGCGCGCACCTCCCCTGCGTCAAGGGGCTGCGCCTCGGCCTGCGGCGGGGCCGCGGCGGGTGGGGCCGCGGCGGGTGGGGGCGGCGGCGGTTCAGCGGGAGGCGGCGCCGGTTCCGCAACGGGAGGCGGAGCGGTCTCCACAACGGGCGCGGCCTCGTCCGCCGGGGCCCGGTCGGCCTCCGCCGCAGGCGCGACTTCCTCGTCCGCCGCGCCGATGACGCCTATAGGCTCGCCCACTGGCACGGAGGTGCCCTCCTGCGCCAGCACCTTGCTCAGGACCCCCGCCGCCGTGGACTCGAACTCGACGACGGCCTTGTCCGTCTCTATCTCGGCGATGGGCTCGCCGACGCTCACCTCTTCACCCTCGGCCTTGAGCCACCGCACAACCGTACCTTCCTGCATGTCGTAACCCATCTGCGGCATGTTCAGTTCAGTAGCCAGGGCGCACCTCCTCTGTTCTTGCGGGCTTCATATACCGAATAGGTCTCTGACGGCGGCGGCCACCTTCTCGGGGCTGGGGATGACCGCTGCCTCCAGCTTGCCGGCGTACGGCGATGGGACGTCGACCCCGCCGACCCGGCCCACGGGGCCGTCCAGGTAGTCGAACGCCTCCTCCTGGACCCTGCTGGCGATCTCCGCTCCGAATCCCCCGGTCCTCCACGCCTCGTCGATCACCACGACGCGGCTCGTCTTCTTCGCCGACTCGACGACGGCGGCGGCGTCCAGCGGCCGCAGGGTGCGCAGGTCGATGACCTCCGCCTCGACCCCGCGCTCGGCGAGGATGCCGGCCGCCCCCGTCGCGACGTGGACCATCCTGGAGGCGCCTACTAGGGTGACGTCGCCGCCCGGCCGCCTTATCTTGGCCTGGCCGAATGGTATCGCGTAGCGCTCGTCCGGCACCTCGCCGCGCACGCCGTACAGGAGGGCGTGCTCCGCGAATATGACGGGGTTGTCGTCGGCAATGGCTGTCCGGAGCAGTCCCAGGGCGTCGTAGGGGTCGGACGGCACCGCGACCTTCAGGCCCGGCACCGAGGCGAACCAGCCCTCCAGGCTCTGGGAGTGGGTCGCTCCCAACTGGGCGCCCCCGCCGGTAACGGTCCTGATCACCAGGGGCACCTTCATCTGGCCGTTGGACATGTAGCGGAGCTTGGCCGCGTGGTTGACGACCTGGTCGATGCCCAGGAGCAGGAAGTTGATGGTCATTATCTCCACGACGGGCCTGAGGCCGGCGAGGGCGGCCCCGATAGCCGCGCCCACGATGGCCGCTTCGGATATCGGCGTGTCCCTGACGCGCTCGTCGCCGTAGTCGTCCAGGAAGCCGCGGGTCACGGCGTAGGCGCCTCGGTATGCCCCGATGTCCTCTCCCATGAGGAATACGGAGTCGTCGCCCTCTATGGCCTCCCTGAGGCCCCGGGCGATGGCTTCTCTGACGGTCAGCCTAGCCATGATGCGTGCCTGCCTCAAGCGTATACATGGTCGGAGAGCGCCTCCGGCGGCGGGTCGGCGCTCTCCTCGGCGAAGCGCACGGCCTCGGCCACGGTCTCGTCGACCGCCATACCCAGCCGGTCCAGGTCGTCGTCTTCGAGGAGGCCCTGCTCCAGCGCCAGCTTGCCGAACAGGGCGATGGGATCCCTCTCGCGCCAGGCCTCGACCTCTGCCGAGTCGCGGTAGGCCGTCGGGTCGGCGACCGAGTGGCCCCTGAACCGGTATGTCATCGCCTCCAGGAAGACGGGGCCGCCGTCGCCGCGCACCCGCTGCACGGCCTCCAGCGTGGCTTCCCTCACGGCGAGGACGTCCATGCCGTCCACCTGCGCCGCCGGTATCTTGTAGGTGTCGGCGGACTGGAAGATGTCCCTGCCGCCGGCGTGGGTGCGGTCGACGTGGGTGCCCATGCCGTAGAGGTTGTTCTCCAGGAAGAAGAGCACCGGCAGCCTCCAGAGGGAGGCGAGGTTCATCGACTCGTGGAACTCGCCCTGGTTGACGGCGCCGTCGCCGAAGAAGCAGACGACGACCTGGTCGCCGCCGCGGTACTTGACGGCCAGCGCGAGCCCGACGGCTATGGGCAGGTGCCCGCCGACGATGGCGTGCCCGCCCATGAACCCCTTGTCCACGTCGAACAGGTGCATGGAGCCGCCCTTGCCGCCGCTGGCGCCGGTGGCCTTGCCCATCAGCTCGGCCATGACGGCGTTGGGGCACATGCCCCTGGCCAGCGCGTGGCCGTGGTCGCGGTAGTGCGTGATGACGTAGTCGTCGCCGCGGAGCTCGGAGAGCGCGCCCACCGCGATGGCCTCCTCCCCTATGTAGAGGTGTAGGAAGCCGCGGATCTTGCCGTCCATGTACAGGCGCTCGCACTGCTCCTCGAATCGCCTGATGAGGAGCATCTGCTCGTACAGGTGCGCGGCATGTCTCTTTTCTTGGTCGGTTGCCAAAAGGGATTCACCCCCATCCTAACCTTCCCCCTGAGGGGGAAGGGATTTGAAGATGGTAACCTTCCCTGGGGGAAGGGATTTGAAGATAGTAACCTTCCTTGGGGAAGGGATTTGAAGATAGTAACATTCCTTGGGGGAAGGGATTTGAGATAGTCTCCTTAGATGTGAATGGCCTCGCCGTCGGCCGCGAGGGCGGCCTCCTTGATCGCCTCCGATATGGTTGGGTGGGGATGGACGAGCCAGCCCAACTCCTTCGTGGTGCTCTCGAGGAGCCGCGCCATGCCCAGCTCGCCCAGGAGCTCGGTGACCTCCGCGCCTATCATGTGCGCGCCGAGGATGTCCCCCACCTCGGAGTCGACCACCACCTTGACCATCCCCTCGGTCTCGCCCAGCGCCAGCGCCTTGCCGCTGGCCATCATGGGGAAGCTGCCGGTCCTGACCGAGTAACCCCGCTCCTTAGCCTGGGCCTCGGTCAGCCCGAAGCTGGCGACCTGCGGGCGGCAGTAGGTCGCCCGGGGCATCATATCGTAGTCGAGGGCGGGCGGCTCCAGACCGGCTATCGACTCGACGGCGGTGACGCCCTGGGCCGAGGCGACGTGGGCCAGCAGCATCTTCCCGGTCACGTCGCCGATGGCGTAGACGCCCGGCGCGTTGGTGGCCATGCGGTCGTCGACGGGGATGAAGCCGCGCTCGGTCGCCACCCCCACAGCCTCCAGGCCGATGTCCTCGACATTGCCCTGGGTGCCGACGGCGACGAGCACCTTGTCGCACTCGATCACCGACTCGCCGCCGTCGTTCGAGACGGTGACGCGGGCGGAGTTCGAAGCGACCTCCACACTCTCGACCCTGGAGCCGGTCATCGACTTTATGCCGGCGCGCCTGAAGCTCCGCTCGAGCTGGACGCTGACGTCCCGGTCCTCCAGGGGCACGAGGTTGGGGAGAAGCTCGACGATGGTCACCTCGGCGCCGTACTTCGAATATACGTAGGCGAACTCGACGCCGGTGGCGCCGCCCCCGACGATGACGATGCGCTCCGGGACCTCCCGCAGGGCGAGCGCCTCGCGGCTGGTCATGACCACGTTGCCGTCCACGGGCAGGTTCGGCAGGTCGCGGAAGCGCGCGCCGGTGGCGATGATCACGTTGTCGGTCGTCAGCGTTTGGCCGCTGCCGCGGACCTCCACGGCGTTGGGGTCCCTGAGGCTGCCGTGGCCCTCTACGTAGGCGACGTTGTTCTTCCTGAGCAGGAATGCCACGCCTGTGGTCAGCCGGTCCACCACCTGGCGGCTGCGGTCGATGGCCTTGCCGTAGTCGTAGCGGACGTTGTCGAAGGCGATGCCGTACTCGTCGGCGTGCTGCACGAGGCCCACGACCTCGGCGTTCCTGAGCAGCGCCTTGCTGGGGATGCAGCCCCAGTTGAGGCAGACGCCGCCCACCTCCGCCTTCTCTACTATTGCCGTCTTGAGCCCAAGCTGCCCGGCCCTGATCGCGGCCACGTACCCGCCTGGGCCGCTGCCCAATACTACGACGTCGAACTCTGCCAAACGACCACCCCCGTTGATATTCCGCATATTCTACAACAACGCCGCCGCGGGCTGTAGGGACAGCCAGTACGCCGGCAAGAGCATGGGCCGCCGCCATGTCCTGCTGGCGCGAGGGTCTCGCTCCGTGGAGGCGGCTCTCCGGGCCAGGTGACGACCCGTTGGATGGTCGCTCCCACAGTAGCGGACAAAGAACAAGGCAGACGCGGTACGAGACCGTGTCTGCCTTGTTCGGGTGTTGCGGACCGGGCCGTCTGCTCGTGTGTCCGCTTCTAACTGGTGAGCGGGGCGGCCCGGTATTGATGCGTGCTAGCCTACCAGCGGCCGCCCCCGCCAAAGCCCCTCCGAGAACCGCCCCGGTCCTCTCGGGGACGGGCCTCGTTGACCGTCAGATCGCGGCCGTTCACGTTCTTGCCGTTCAGCGCCGCGATGGCGGCCTGGGCCTCCTCCTGGTTGCTCATCTCCACAAACCCGAATCCACGGGACCTGCCCGTTTCGCGGTCCGTGATGATCCTGGCAGAGGTCACTTCGCCATGTGCGGCAAAGGCCTGCCTCAGACTGTCCTCGTTCTCGTCGAACGACATGTTGCCTACGTAGATGTTCATGCCAACGCTCCTCGTGTTTTGGTTCTCCTCATCAACGGCAGCGTCGCATGCGAGTCGGGAGCTAAGAAAGAAGCTGGGGAAACGCAGAAGCGGGACGATTGTGCCCTTTGACAGCGGAGCCGTAATAATCATAGCACATTTCGCCGCGTGGGGTTCAAGTCTGAGCCTCGCCTCAGGGTCGTTCTTCCCTGGACACCATCCTCGGGGAAGCTGTCATTGAAGTTGGAATCGGCGTTACCGCGAATTGAACACGGACGCGCTGGGCTGGTATGATTTGCTCGCAGCCAATCCCCTGGGAACGGTGAGCGTGACCAATGTCTATAGCCTCGGCATGCGCCAGTGTGCCGTCGTCAGCAGCGGAGCCTTCCCGCGAAGCGCCGGGAGGGCCTTTGCTTTGACCGAGAACGCCTGCTTCGTGCCGGGCATACGCGTCGGGCACTACACCGACACGGAGGCCGTGACCGGCTGCACGGCCGTGCTGTGCGGGCAGGGGGCCGTGGCCGGGGTGGACGTGCGGGGCTCGGCGCCTGGCACTAGGGAGACCGACGCCCTGCGTCCCGGCAACGCTGTTACCGAAGCCCAGGCCGTGCTCCTGGCGGGCGGCAGCGCCTTCGGGCTGGACGCGGCCTCGGGGGTCGTGCGCTACCTGGAGGAGCGGGGCTACGGCTTCAGGGTAGGCGAGTACACCGTCCCCATCGTACCGGCCGCCGTGCTGTTCGACCTGTCGGTCGGCGACGGCAGGGCGCGCCCCGATTCTCGGAGCGGCTACGCGGCCTGCCTGGACGCCTCCGCGGGGCCGGTCGCGGAGGGCAGCGTGGGCGCCGGCACGGGGGCCACCGTGGGCAAGCTGCTCGGGCCAGATATGGCGGTGAAGGGCGGCCTAGGCGTCTCGCGGGTGGAGATGGGCAACGGCGTCGTCGTAGGCGCTGTGGTTGCCGTGAACGCGGTGGGCAGCGTGGTGGACCCGGAGACCGCGGAGGTGGTCGCGGGGCCGAGGACCTGCGACGGCATGGTCGACGCGGCGGAGGCGCTGGTCGGGGGCGCGAGCGCGGCAGACGGGCTGCCGGGGCGGAACACCACAATCGGCGTCGTCGCCACGAACGCCAGGCTGAACAAGGAGCAGGCGACCAAGCTCGCCGCGGTCTCCCACGACGGCATTGCCATATCGGTGCGGCCGGCGCACACGATGAGCGACGGCGACACGATGTTCGCCCTCGCCACCGGGTGCGCCGACGCGGAGATGGACATGCACGCGCTCTGCGCGGCGGCGACTATCTGCACGGCGCGGGCCATCGCCAGGGGAGTCAGGACGGCTACGGGACTGGGCGGCATACCGGCGGCGACGGAGCTTTGACGCGAGCGACCTGGAGGTCTGACATGAGGCGCACGATACGCGGCATCAAGGCCATGAAGCGCAAGGGCCGGAAGATCGCGATGGTTACGGCCTACGACGCGACCTCGGCGGCCATCGTCGAGCGCGCCGGAATCCCCATCGTGCTGGTCGGCGACAGCCTCGGCAACGTCATGCTGGGCCACGGCGACACCCTGCCGGTGACGATGGACGACATGGTCCACCACGTCAAGGCGGTCGCGCGGGGCACGGAGAAGGTCCACGTCGTGGCGGACCTGCCGTTCATGAGCTACCAGGCCAGCGTCGAGGACGCGGTGCGCAACTCTGGGCGCATGCTCCAGGAGGGCGGCGCGCAGTCGGTCAAGCTGGAGGGCGGAGCGCGGCTGGCCGGGACGGTCGAGCGCATCGTTGGGGCAGGCATCCCTGTCATGGGCCACGTCGGATTCACCCCCCAGTCGGTGAACCAGATCGGGGGCTACCGCGTGCAGGGCAAGACGTCCAGGACTGCGGAGGCGCTGGTGGAAGACGCGCTGGCGATCGAGTCGGCGGGCGCGTACTCGGTGGTGCTGGAGCTGGTGGCGGCGCCGGTGGCGAGGATGATCACGGAGCGGCTCTCCATCCCGACCATCGGCATAGGCGCGGGGGTGCATTGCGACGGGCAGGTGCAGGTGCTGCACGACATGCTGGGGCTGCTGCCGGAGCCTCGCAAGCACGCGCGCCGCTACACGGAGATCGGCGACGCGATGGCGCAGGCCGTCGAGCAGTACGCCGGCGACGTGCAGTCGGGGCGCTTCCCCACGGACGCGGAGAGCTTTGGCACGGAGGCGAGCATCCTCGACTTCATGAACATGGATGGGCAGGATGCGCAGGATGGGGAAGAGTCCAGTTTAGTCTTGCCCATGCAAGCAGACTCTCCGGCTGGAGGTTGAGATGAGCTCTACGGACGGCGGTGAAACGCTGAAGTTGCCCGTGGTGTTTGAGACCGATGAGGACGGCTGGGAGGTTGCCAGTTGTCCGACGCTTCTGGGGTGTCACAGCACAGCCAGGGCCGGACGCGGAACGAGGCGCTAGCGAACATCAGGGAGGCTATCAGGGGTTATCTCGCGAGTATGCAGGAGCACGGCGAAGTGACTCGTCTTCTATAGGTGCTACTCACGGATATAGGCCACAGTTTCTTCAGGATCCAAAGCGCGGGTCATGTTGCCTATTCTGACGTAGAATTTGCCAGACACAAATGCCCGTTCTGGTGGCTTTGAGACGTCAACCACACAAACCAACTTCTCATTTATGGCATCCATCCTGAAAGACACATACGGTACGAATGCAATTCCTATCCTATCTGCCACCAAGGAGTTCATTAACTGGAGGAATCTGTCCTGAGAACCGCCTACGATACCCAGATCTCTTTCTAGGCCGAATATTTGTCCACTATCCTCCACTCCAATAAGTAGAGTGCCTCCCTCTGAATTCATAAAGGCCGTGATGGTCTTGAGAACGGCCTCTCTAAGGCCTTTGTTTTGCTTGCTCTCAACTACATCCCACTGCAAAGTGCTTTTGAACTCCAAGGATCTTCCTTCTCCCATACTTATGAGATCGCTCAGGGATTGTGTGACAGGAGGTTCATCCACGCTCAGGAGTTTATTCAAATAGCTGTTAAGCCCATCAGCGATAAGTTCCCTACGCGCTCTTAGAAAATCGCGGTATCGACTGAGTTTCCAGAGTTGAGGATCCATCGGTATGAATTGGCTCGACAGAGATCCAGGGTATTGTTCTTCGACCTTGGGTAGATATTCTTCCGGTAGACTGTTTCCGATGCCAAGATTGGTATCACCGGTCAGAAAGGCTCTGTTCGCAATAGCATTCACTACTTGACGATCCAAGTGACTGTTGGAGCTGAAACCGTTCTTATAAAGTTTACTCTGGGGGAAGATGTGGTGACTGTGTATTCCATATGCGCCACCTACGGGAGCGTCAAGCGACAGTCCATTGAACCAGTCCACAGCTCCATTCGCCTTCGCTAAGACCAAGCTCATCCTGTATAGCGGGTGACTTGAACCACGCCCTTCGAAATCATCTGGAAGGACATTGACACGCCCTCGCTGATCCACAATCTGATTAACCAATGACTGCCATGGCGAATCTTCCCTGTTGACGATGGTCACGTCGTGCTCTAGTCGGCTGTCTGTCTGGCCGGCGTATCTCTGATGTATCTGGGCAACATGTAGCCAGTGCATACCCCTACGAAGAGATGCATCAGAAGGGAACCGCCCACCATTGAGATTTAGGAACCGAACGATCGGAATCAGTGGGTTCAGCGTACTCATGTCACGTGTCGAATGAATATGAGCGTGATTGGGGAGGATGCCGACCATATAGTCGAGTATCTTCGAGAGTCGTTCCCACCCCTCTTCTAATTGGGGACGTGGTGTCTGGTGGATGTGTTGAAACAGAGCATGATCTGTCACTGTGGAGACGAAGGCCCGCGTCATGAAAGTCAAGTCAAACTCGAATCTCTGTTGCTTGAGTTCTCCTATCTTGGCCTTGATAGTCCTTCTAGCCTCAGGCCACTTGCCCGTTACGTGAGTGAGGGCCAATTCTGCGTCCGTCAACTTGGTTCCCAGACTGTTCACTCTGTCGAAGACGTCGATTGCGTCATCGAGGGAGGCTTCGACAGGCACAACTTGCACAGGTAGATTGACGTCCCTGATTCCCCTCAGCTTGTTCAGATTGAGCGTGTAGGCCTCCGAAAGCTGGAAGGCGGCTTCAATGTCACCTGCCGCAGTTTTCTTGGCAATGCTAAATACACCCACTGAATCGCCGTTGAAACAATCAATCACTCTAACCCAACGGGGGTTATCCCGCATCCGCACGGGCTGAAAATACTGGAAGTCCCCATCCGCGACGTTGAAGTAGAGGTCTCGTACGTCTGTCGTTATATCCTCATCAGTGTAGTATGGAGGAATCTCTCCTGTAACGAGCATATATAGAGTGGTTAGGCGCTGCTGACCATCCAGGATCACCTGCACCGCTCCTAGCTTCTCCGGCATTTTGTTGACGTTCTTGAGCTCTGGCGGCTCTTGAGTCTTCCAGAACAATAGTCCTCCCACTGGATACTTGCGAGTCAATGAGACAAGCAACTGCTTGGCTTGTTCCCTAGACCAGACGTATTCCCGCTGAAACTCGGGGAGTACTAGATTCTGGGTCCTTATTTCGGAGACCGCCTCACTAATGAGCATTCCTAAACCTCGTCCTGTTGTAGCATAACACAGGAAGCTGCAACATTGGTGAATGCCCGGACGCAAGCGCCGGGCCTTCTTGCATGGGTCTGAGCTACACAGGCAGGTCCATTTCGTATTGGTCCATTAGGGGGTCGAACTTGGCTCGGAAGGCTTGGTCGGCCTCTACCATGGGGAGCCGGGGCTTGCCTGCGTGGAAGCCGGCGCGGTTGACGGCGTACTTGACGGGTACGGGGTTGGTGACCCAGAAGAGCGCCTTGAAGATCGGGAGCATGCGGCGGTGCTCGCGGGCGGCGCTCTCCACGTCGCCTTCGAGGACCATGCCCATCATCGCCTTGATCTGGTCGCCGATGACGTTGGATGCGACGCTGACGATGCCGTAGCCGCCGACGCACATGATCGGGAAGGTCTCGTCGTCGTTGCCGGACCAGACCTCGAAGCCGTCGGGGGCGGCGTCGATGATCTGGGTGATCTGGACGTAGTCGCTCGACGCCTCCTTGACGCCGACGATGTTGTCGATCTCGGCCAAGCGCAGCGTCGTCTCCGCCTCCATGTTGAGGGAGGTGCGGCTGGGGACGTTGTAGAGGATGCCTGGCAGGCTCGTGGCCTCGGCGATGGCCTTGAAGTGCTGGTAGAGGCCCTCCTGCTGGGGCTTGTTGTAGGCGGGCACGGTGAGCAGCAGACCGTCCGCCCCAACCTTCTCGGCCTCCTGGGACATCTCGACGGACTTCCGGTGGTTGTTGTCGGTGGTGCCGGCTACGACGGCGGCCTTATCGCCCACGGCGTCCTTGACCTCGCCGAAGAGCCGGATCCTCTCCTCTTCGGACATGGAGGGCGCCTCGCCGGTGGTGCCGCCGATGACGAGGCCGTCGCTGCCCGACCTGACGAGCGCCTTGGCCAGCTTGCGCGCCTGGCCGTAGTCCACCACGCCCTCCTCGTCGAAGGGGGTGATCATCGCGGTTAGAAGTCTTCCTATCTGTGTCATTGTTAGCTCCTCCTCAATCTTCCCCCTGAGGGGTGCCCCCCATCCTAACCTTCCCCCGCAGAGGGGGGAAGGGACTCTATGTTACGCAAGGTCTCTTCTGGTGGGTAGGAGGTTGCGGCGGACCGCTTCCTCGGCGATCTGGATGGCGTTCGTTGCGGCGCCTTTTCGTAGGTTGTCGCTGACCAGCCAGAGGGCTATGCCGTTGGGGTTGGACACGTCCTGCCGGATGCGTCCCACGAATACGTCGTCCTTGCCCTCGGCGTCGACGGGCATGGGGTAGATGGACGAGGCGGGGTCGTCGACCACGGTGACGCCCGGCGCGGCGTCGAGCGCCTCGCGCGCCTCGCCGGGGCTGACGGGGCTCTCGAACTCTACGTGGGCGGCCTCGGCGTGGGCGACCATGACCGGCACCCTGACGCAGGTGGCCGAGACGGGCAGGTTGGGCAGGTGCATGATCTTGCGCGTCTCGTTGGTCATCTTCATCTCCTCCTGCGTGTAGCCGTTCGGTAGGAACGACTCGATGTGCGGCAGGAGGTTGAATGCGATCCGGTGCGGGTAGACGGAGGGGCTAGCATCGTCTCCGTCCAGCACATGGCCGCTCTGCTCGGTAAGCTCGGTCATCGCGGCCGCGCCGGTCCCGGAGACCGACTGGTAGGTGTCGACGACGACGCGCGAGATGGGAGCGGCGTGGTTCAGCGGGTTGAGGACCATGACAAGCTGGGTCGTGGAGCAGTTGGGCACGGAGACGATGCCGTCGTGGTCTTCCAGGTCGTCGCCGTTGACCTCGGGCACGACCAGGGGCACATCGGGGTCCATGCGGAATGCGGAACTCTTGTCGACCACGAGGGCGCCGGCCTCCGCGGCCATGGGGGCGAGCTCGCGGCTGACGCCGCTGCCGGCGGCGATGAATACGATGTCCACCTCGGAGAATAGCTCGGGTGTGGGCTCCTCTATGGTCAGCCGGTGGCCGTTGAGGGCGACCTGCCTGCCCACGGAGCGCTTGGAGGCGCACAGCCTGATCTCGCTGGCCGGGAAGCGCCCCTCCTCGAGGATGCCGAGGAAGACCTTCCCGACGGCGCCCGTGGCTCCGACTAACGCAATCCTTGGCGCGTCCACTTCTCCTCCAGTCTGCACCGGGATGGGGAGATGATACCACTTCGGCGGCCTGAGTACCCCCATCCTAACCTTCCCCCAGAGCGGGCTGACAGGGGTAGGCATTTGGTGTTTAAGTTCCGAGATGATAGGTAATCTCCATATCAGGCGGTGGTTCGGGCCATGGTTCAGGAAGGAGCCAGACCCTTCGCCAGAGTCTGCCCTTGTGAAGCAGCCGACGCAGCCAGCTTATGCCCAGCCGCAGTACGCTTACGGTTCGTCTCGGCGTGCTTGTTGCACTGCGATGATTGGGCGCAAGAGATTTCGGAGGCGCTCTGAGATGACTGGGCGCTACGCCCAGGTCATTGGCGTCTTCCACCCTGGTCCCGTACGCCAACGTCCAAAGCGTCGCCACCGACAGTACAAGCCAGTGCCGCGACACCCGTTCGGGGTCGGTTCTTCGTGTGTCCTGCCACTGCCATCCGACGCTCTTGAGCGCCCGAAAGCCCAGCTCTATCCAGAACCGGAGCGCATACCAGCACACTCCTGTTTGAGCAGGCGAGAGATCGGTCATAACCACCCACGGCTCGTCTTGACCTATGTCCCAGACTACGATCATCGTTCCGCGACGGCGTATGCTGGGTCTGTTGAAGGCCGTCCCTGCCCCAATATACGCGTGGCCTGGTCCGGGTACGAGAGACCGCGCAGGCAGGCGAGTTCCCCCATCAGGACAGAACACGGTGTTGATCGACTGTCGCATGTACGGATGCAATCCCGCAGAGCGTATCTGATCCCACAGTTTCGGACTCCTCAGTCCCCGATCACACATTACCAGCACGGTCATGTGCTCAGGCACCGCTTCGGACAGGACTCGGAGCATATCCACGATCGGGTCCATCCACTTGCCGGGCGTGTTGGCGGGCATGATGCTCCAGGCAAGGGGAATGGCGCAGCTTCGGTAGACCGCGCTTATCACGATCGAGGTCATCCGATCGCCCTGCATCGTCGGGTCTATGGCAAGCACCAGTCTGTCCGACTTCCACAACTTCAGCAGCCACCTCAGCAGCGGAACAAAGCACGAGGTCACATCCAGTTGCACGCGGCACGGGTTGGCACGGTCTTGCCCATCGTAGAGCCACTCCCTGAGGTACTGGCGGATGCTGTTGAAGCTGCCGATGAACGAGAGCGCCGTCGCGACGGCGTTCTGGCAGCCGCTCCCGGCCAGGATGGTGCCGTACACCCAGAGGACCAGCCCTTTGAGTTGGGACTCTCTGAGGTGCGGCATGTGTTGTTCGATGGTCTGCTGCATCTGATACCATTCGGATGGGAGGCGCATGGCGAATCTCTGGCTCCTTTCTGTTGGTACCAAAAAGATGCCAGAAACCCATGCGCTTTCCAAGTTCTTATACCGATCTCAGACTTTGCCTACCCCTGTCAGCCCAGAGCGGGGGAAGGGATCAGAAGGATCCGTTAACCTTCCCTCAGGGGGGAAGGGAGCAGAGGATATGGGCCGTCTTGCTACAGGGCCATGATCTTGTCGAGGCCGACGGTTAGGCCGGGGTTGGAGACGACGTGGCGGACGGCCATGGCGACGCCGGGCATGAAGCTCTCGCGGTTGATGGAGTCGTGGCGTATGGTGAGTGTCTGGCCGAGCGCTCCGAACACGAGCTGGTGGTGGGCGGTCAGGCCGGGCATTCGGGCGCTGTGGATGACGACGCCCTGGGAGGCGCCGCCGCGCGTGCCGGGGATGATCTCCTTCTCGGCCTGGGGCGCGGTGAAGTCGCCGCCCTTGCCCTCGGCGGCTGCCCTTGCGATGGCGATCGCGGTGCCGGACGGGGCGTCGATCTTCATCTCGTGGTGGAGCTCGGTCAGGTCGGCGTAGTCGAAGTATGGGGCGGCGACGCGGGCTAGGTGAGCCATCAGCACGGCGCCGAGGGCGAAGTTGGGCGCGATGAATACGCCGACCCCGTGGCGGTCGGCGAGATCGCCGGCCTCCTCGAACCCGGCGTCGGGGATGCCGGTGGAGCCGACGACGACGTTCACGCCCCTGGGCGCGGCGGTGCGGATTGCGTCCAGCGCGCCGTCGGCGTTCGTGAAGTCGATGACGACGTGGGCGTCTGCGAGGACGTCGCCCAGCGAGGTGGAGACGGGGATGGAGCCGGAGCCGTCGGGCAGGTCCAACGACGCGCCTTCCGCCTGGAGGTCGGCCCCGCCCACCGGCCGCATGTCCGACTCCCTGCACGTTGCGCGGAGCACCTCCTGCCCCATACGCCCGTTGACGCCGTTCACGACGACATTGATCGACGACATGATGCTGCCTCCATAGCGCTGCAATAGCGGTCTAGCTGCTCTTCCATGGCGACCCGGGCTTGATGCCTAGCGTCATGGTCTCATTCTCCCAACCCAGTATAATTGTCGCATGACCATCTATCTACTGTCGTGCGTGAGTCAGAAACAGCCGGTTCCCACACCGGCGAGAGACCTGTACACATCTTCCTGGTTCCGCAAGGCCCGTAGCTATGTGGAGCGCATGAGGCGGCCCTGGTTCGTACTATCCGCCAAGTACGGTCTCGTGCATCCAGATGAGGTGATCTCGCCCTACGACCTCACTCTGAACACCATGCCGATTGCGGACCGCCGCCGGTGGGCGAATAGGGTGCTCACAGAATTGGAGCCGAATCTGGAAGGTGTCGGGTGCGTCGTGTTCTTAGCCGGCCAACGCTACCGCGAGTTCCTGGAGTTGCCTTTGCGAAGTCGCGGTCTGAATGTCTGCGTCCCGATGGAGGGCTTGAGGATCGGCGAGCAGTTGAATTGGTTGACCAGGATGCTTCATGGCTAAGCGGCACGACGACACAGTCCGTTTCTACGAGCTACTCGACTGTCTTGCAGACCGGGTCGGCGGTCCCAGGCTCTTGCAAAGCTGCCGCGGCGGGATGGGGTGGCCGCAGCGCGGGGTATATTTCTTCTATGAGAAAGGTGAATACAGGTCAGACACCGGGGCTGGGCTAAGGGTCGTGCGCGTCGGCACCCATGCACTGAAGAACGATGCCCAGAGTACGTTATGGGGCCGGCTCTCGCAACATCGTAGCCGCAACCATAGAGGGTCGATTTTTCGGAAGTTGGTGGGTGTCGCCTTGGCCAACCGGGACAACATCCCGCTCCCGGAGTCGTGGGGTGTTGCCGGAAGTGCTGGAGAAGCTGCGCGGAGGCTGGGTGTTGACAGGAACGAAGTCAACGACGCCGAGGCGGATCTCGAGGCCCTCGTTAGCGATTACATCGGCCAGATGCCGTTCCTCTGGCTGAACGTGGATGATGAACCCGGCCCCAACTCCAAGCGTGGGTTCATCGAACGCAATACCATAGCGCTCCTGAGCGGATATAGGTACCCGGCCTTCGACCCACCGTCTGCAGGGTGGCTCGGTCATTACAGCAACCGGGAAAAGGTTCGTCTCTCCGGCCTCTGGAACAACCGCCATGTCGACGAGCCCTACGATCCGTCGTTCCTCTATGAGATGGAATCGCGGATTTGCGCGACCCTCAAGCGATGAACTTGTAGGAAAGCCGTTCGTGGTGAGCCTGTCGAACCATGAACGGCTTTCCTAGCTTCGAAGCACCCCTAATATTAGGGCCCCCAGCCCCGCTACCGCCGGGGCTGCCTGGGGCCCCGGTCCCGGTCCCCCCGGTAGCCGCCTCTGCCGCCACCGCCGCCTCGGGGCCTGCCGCCGCCGGGGCGGCCGTCGCCTCGGGGCCTGCCGTTGCCGTGGCGTGGCGGGCGGCCCTGCCTCCTGGACGGGGGCGGGCCCGAGGGCCTGGAGTCGCCTTCGCCTTCCGCTCCGTCGTCCACGAGCAGCGCGCGGCGGGAGAGGGCGATCTTGCCGGTCACCGGGTCGACGTCCTTGACCATCACCGTTATCTCTTCGCCGACCTGCACCACGTCCTCCACGCTGGGGACGCGGTAGTCGGCGAGCTCGCTGATGTGGACCATTCCGTCCTTGCCGGGCAGGATCTCGACGAATGCGCCGAAGTCGAGGATGCGGACGACCTTGCCGGTGTATATCTCGCCGGTCTTGGCCTCCTTGGTGAGGGCCTCGATCATGTCGATGGCCTTCTGGGCGGCCTCCCGGTCGGTGGAGCCGATGAATACGGTGCCGTCGTCCTGCACGTCCACCGTGGCAGTGGTCTCCTCGACGATGCCGCGTATCGTCTTGCCGCCTGGGCCGATGACCGCGCCGATCTTGTCGACCGGGACGGAGATGCGGGTCAGCCTGGGGGCGTGGTCGCTCACTTCCTCGCGCGGGCTCGAAATGGCCTGGGCCATGCGGTCTAGGATGGTCAGCCGGGCCTCCCTGGCCTGGGCCAGGGCCTGCTCGACGACCTCGAAGCCGATGTTCTGGACCTTGATGTCGAGCTGGATGGCGGTTATGCCGTCCGCGGTGCCGGCGACCTTGAAGTCCATGTCGCCGATGTGGTCTTCCATGCCCTGGATGTCGGTCAGGGTCTCGAAGCGGCCGTTCTCGCCGGTGACGAGGCCGATGGATATGCCCGCTACGGGGCGCTTGATGGGCACGCCGGCGTCCATTAGGGCGAGCGTGCCGGCGCAGGCGCTGCCCATGGAGGTGCTGCCGTTGGAGGCGAGGGCCTCGGCAACGACGCGTATGGTGTACGGGAAGTCGTCCTCGCTCGGCAGCACGGGGAGCAGGGCCTTTTCGGCGAGGGCGCCGTGGCCGATGTCGCGGCGTCCGGGGGAGCCGACTCGCTTCGTCTCTCCGGTGCTGAAGGGCGGGAAGTTGTAGTGGAGCAGGAAGCGCTTCGACTCGTCGGGGCTGAGGGTGTCGATCTTCTGGGCGTCTCCGACGGAGCCGAGGGTGGCGAGGCCGAGTATCTGGGTCTCGCCGCGCTGGAAGAGGCCGCTGCCGTGGGTGCGGGGCAGGAGCCCCACGTCGCAGTCGAGGGGGCGTATCTCCTTCAGGCCGCGGCCGTCCGGGCGCTGGCCCATGTCGAGCACACGCTTGCGGAACTCGACCGATACGGCGTTCTCGAACGCCTCCTCGACGTGGTCCTCGTCGAACCGCTCTCCAAGCTGGGCGACGAGGTCGTGCTTCAGGCCGGAGAGGCGGGAGGACTGCTCGGTCTTGCCGATGCCGGGTTCGAAGGCGTGGGAGAGGCCGCCGCCGATCCGGGAGTTGACCTCGTCGGATACCTCGGCGGGCAGCTCGGGCGGGGTGTAGGCGACCTTCTGCCTGCCGACCTCGCGGACGAGCCGGTCCTGCAGGTCTACGACCTTCAGGTTGGTCTCCTGGGCGAGCTTGATGGCGTCCACTACGACCTCTTCGGAGAGCTCGTGGGCGCCGGCCTCCATCATCAGCACGCCCTCGCGGGTGCCCGCGACCACTAGGTCGAGGCGGCTCTCTGCGGACTGCTGGTAGGTGGGGTTGACGACGAACTCGCCGTCCACGTAGCCGACGCGGGTGATGCCGAGGGGGCCGCTGAAGGGTATGTCGGAGATGGACAGGGCTGCCGATGCGCCGGTCACCGCAAGAAGGTCCAGCGGGTTTTCCATGTCCGCCGACAGCGGGGTGGCGATGATCTGGGTCTCGTTGCGGAAGCCCTTCGGGAATAGGGGCCGGATGGGCCGGTCGGTCAGCCGGTCGATGAGGATGGCGTCGGTGCTTGGCCGTCCCTCCCTGCGGAAGAAGCTCCCGGGAATCTTGCCGCGGGCGTAGAGGCGGTCTTCGAAGTCGACGGTGAGCGGGAAGAAGTCGATGCCCGCCCTGGGCTTGCTCATCGTGGCCGTGACGAGCACGACCGACTCTCCGTAGGTGACGAGGACGGAGCCGTTGGCCAGCTTGGCGAGCCGGCCGGTCTCCATCGTCAAGGTGCGCGATCCGATCTGGGTTTCAAAAGTCGATGGCATGTGTCTAGCTAGGACCTCCTGGTCTGTGAGGGAACTCTGGGACAAAAAAAGATAGTCCCGCCGGGGGGACTATCTCCTGAGTCCGAGTTTGGCGATGAGGGACCTGTAGCGTCCCACGTCCGTGCGATTGAGATACTGGAGCAGCCGACGCCGCTTGCCGACGAGGCCGAGCAGGCCGCGCCGGGTGGACTCGTCGTGATGGTGGAACCTCAGATGCTCTGTGAGCCCGTTTATCCGGTCGGTCATGATGGCCACCTGCACCTCGGTGGAGCCGGTGTCGCCATCCTTTGTCTGAAACTCCTGGATTACTGACTGTTTGTCGGTGGTAGCTGGTCCCATCCTTCTCGCGTTGTTACTCAATGCTCCCCTTGATTTCCGTATGAGTGTAGCACATGACGGGACGCCGGGCAACGCTGATACGGCGCGGGGCGGGGCGGACCCGCACGGCGGCGGGGGCGCTCATCCCCTTCGGCTCGGCGGGCCGGGTGAAGGGGAGGGCGCTCCCGGGACCCCGAAAAGTGTTCCATTCTGTTCCATTCCCTATCTGGGGCCTGGGCTCCGCGACGCCGGTTCGGAGCGCTCTTGGGATACAAATGGACGGCAAACGGGCCGCTTTGGGGCGAAATGGGACGGCGCCCCGGCAGGGGCGGAGGCGGCGCCGCGGGTATGCGCTCGGTTGTTCATGGGGGTATAGTAGCACGTGCGTTCGCGGCGTGTCAAATGGCGGGTATACGATAGTGCGCACGAAAAAACACCCGCCCAGGGATGTGGCCGAGGGCCACGATCCTGCGGGCGGGGAAGAATTGACGTGTACCCTACCACCGTGGGCAGTGTTTCGTCAATCCCAGTGTAACTGTTCGGGGTACGGAAGGGCTATACTGCTTGCGCTCTACGGGAGGGGCTGAATGGCGGAGCGGTACAGTGAAGAATGGAAGGCGGGCCTGCTCGACCCGGGGCGTAGGCTCCACGGGCTTGGCGCCGCCGAGTTCCTGGAGGACGCCGGGCTGCGCGCCGGGATGACCGTGGTGGACTACGGCTGCGGCCCCGGCTTCGTTACCCTTCACGCGGCGGAGGTCGTTGGCCCCGCCGGGAGGGTGTACGGCCTCGACATTCACGAGGGGATGGTGGCGCTGGCGGGGTCGAGGGCCGCCGGCGCGGGGTTCTGCAACGTCACGACGCTGCTGAACGAGGGGCCACGTGCGCCGCTGCCGGACGGCGTGGCGGACCTGGTCACGTGCATACTGGTGCTCCACTACAAGGAGTCGCGGCGGGAGAGGCTGGCCGTCGTGTCGGACATCGGGCGGCTGCTCAAGCCCGGAGGGCGCGTTGCGGTCATCCAGTGGGCGGACCGGGTTCCGTACGAGGAGACGGTGGGGCTGCTTGAGGCGGCCGGCATCGAGTGCGCCGGGCGGTACTCGGTGCTGGACAACAAGTACGCGGTGAGGGGCGTCAGGCCCCGATAGCGTAGGCCGCCGGCCTGTCGTGGTTTCTCGAGTGGGACGGCGTGGGGGTGGGAGTAACTGTTCAGAGTCGGTACGGCGCGGGACTTGTTTGAATCAGGATTTACGGGATTTGGGATTTTCAGGATAGGGTACTTCCTGGCCGGAGCGTCGTGACGCGGGTAGTCTGAACTGTGATTCAAGTGATTGGGCGTGATTGGGATGATGGAAGGAAATTTCTAACAGCCATTTGCAACCGTTCTGCTCTTGAATGCTTGATTCTGTCGAATACCCGCTATACGGCATTCACCAGTCCTGCAATACGGTCCCGGAGCTTCTGTCGGCGAGTCTTGTAATAGCCGGTGAAATCCTTGATCTCTCTTGGAACATCGCCCAGCAAGTGACGGTCACAGTAATTCTGGCGGGCTTGGGAATCCGGGCAATGGATGTCCAGCCAGTCCGCAGGTAAAGTTGCCCGTTTCTCGTTGTTAACCGAGCGGTCCAACAACTGGAGATTCGCTAGCCGGTCGCACCGATCCCGGAAAGCTTCGATTTGCTCATCGGCAACGGATGCAGTCTTCAGCCGGTTGGAGGTAAACCGGCTCTTTGGGAATACGTGGTCAATGTCAGACCCGTCTCGGGACTCCAGGTGAGGAAACAGCATGGTCAGCAATGGAAAGATGCGCCTGTCCCCCAGCCGCATGTCCGCCAAGTCCTCTATCTCCTCCTCCACAAAGTTCAGCGTCTTGCCCCTCTGGGCCATAACCCGCCGAAGTTCCCTTGTTGGGAATTCGGGCACGCCCGAGTTCCGAATTACGCCCCGCAACGCCGTCAGCAAAGTGTCCAGTCCACTGCCCCAAATCCCGGACTCTTTGAGGATGGACCGGGTGAGCCATCCCCGAATGACCTTACGGTCGTTTAGGAAACGGTCGCTGGTTTCAAAGTCCCTCGGAGCCCCTTTCTTGTAGAGGTAGTAGGCAATGGGTAGGAGCGAGTTGGTGGCCTGAATAGTCCTACTGTCGAACCCGAAGCTGTCCACCAATTCCACGGTTTCCAGCAACGCCTGACGGATGCCCGGCCAATTCTTCTCCAAGATGGCCATGTTCTCGTGCGTGAAGTTCTCGACCTTGAACCCGACGCTGGCTATGTCAGTGAGCATCAGTCCTGCCTTCAGCACAAAGTCTGCATTGAACAGCAGCCCAGCCCTCACCTTGTTCATGTCATCCACTAACCCATGCACTTCGCTCCTGGCGTCAAGGGTGTCCCATTGCGACACTGCTATGCTCAAGAGAAGATTGGAATAGGACAGGGGCGTTCCACCACGGTTGCACCGTATGAATATGTTGAGGACTCGCTCAATGTCTTGACTCTTTTCCTCGTAGTAGGCAACGACCGGTTCGACACAGATGGCTTGGTGAAGTCGATTCAGCGTGCGAAAGGCCGTGCGCTGCCGCTCAGTGTCAAGGCCCTGCTCCGATACCCAATCCAACATGTCGGGGGCGGGGTTCTCCGTAGAGAAACCCATGATGTCCGAGACCTTGAACCACAGGCGAGTGTCGTTCAAGCCGATGCGGTCCTCATTGACGAACTCGAAGACGTAGCGGCTGCCCTCCTCGTCAGGGTCAGGAGGCGCCAACAGATCAAGGGCCAGTACCCTCTTGGGGAAGGCGTCCGAGCTGTTCCACCACTTGTATGGGAGCTTGATGGCCATCGAGCCACGGAGGCCGATGTTGAATGCAGTCAGCCGCTGTTGACCATCGAGCACGGCCGTCAGCGGCTTGCCGTGGATAGTCCCTAGTTCAGGGCAATGCGGGTTATCCCGCTGATGGTATTCCCGAACGAAATCGTACCAGCGGTATTGGCTGGAATTCTCAGCATAGACCCTCCAGAACATGAACTCACCGAAGGGATAGCCCTGCATCACGCTGTCGAATAGATTACAAACCTGTTCGGGCCGCCACACGAACTCCCTTTGGATTGCCGGCAGCACATATCCGTGCGATGCGATGCTGTCCAGTGCCTCTTTGATCGTCCCCCCTTGTTGATGCACTCGATCCTCCTACTCCCGCAGGTCCTGCTGTAGGTGCGCTTGTCGATTCTCTTCGGAGCCTGGCTTCTGGTAGGCCGGACTGGCCGGATAGTCCTCCCGCTTCCCTGTGTCGCCGGGCTGGATCACGAAGTCCCTGCGGTCCCGGTATAGACGGGCGCGGTTAATCACGTTCTCACCGTTGGGGTCGAAGCCGTCCCACTGGTTATTGAACCAGTACTTGAAGTCGCCGATGAAGAGGTACTTGTTGCTCACGCGGAAGAAGCGACAGTCCACGCCCTCTCCGTCCTGGAAGCGGGCGTAGATGGCGTTCAACAGTTCCCGCTGCCCGTCCTTCTCGCTGAGTACGTATTCGTGGGGCCAGGTGTCCCGGTAGGTGACCGCCTCCCTCCAAGGGGCGCTGGCAATGAGTTCCATCAGTTTCATTCTCTAGCAGTAGTCCTCGCACAGGGGGGATTGTCAACGTAATGATAGCAGATGTCCCAGGCCGGCTACGGACCGGCCAAAAGGTATTGCGCCGGCGGCCTTGCGGTGGTACAAACAGGATTGGCGACCGCGCACAGGCGCGCGCCCGGAGGTAAGGCCCTATGACCGCGAGCGAGACGGCAGGCTACAAGTTCAGGACGGCGATGTTCATCAACGAGCTGCAGATGCCGTTGGAGGAGGCGCTGGCGACGGCGAAGGACATTGGGGTGGAGTACGTCTGGTTCACGGCGCTTCCGGGCAGGCCGCCGGTGGCGGAGATGTCGGACGCGGAGCTGGACGGGATAGCGCGGCAGGTGGACGACAACGGGCTGCGGCTGATGATGATCAGCGCGGCCAGCCCGTTCAAGTTCATCCACCTGACCGACCTGGAGGCGGACAGCCTCGCCGAGCACGAGGAGTTCCGCAAGGACTTCGACGCCCTGGTGCGGTCGATGGAGATCGCGGCGCGGCTGGGGGTCGGCGTCGTATCGGCGTACAGCTTCGCGTGGCCGGGCGAGTACACCGCCGACAAGCCGACCTGGCCGATGCGGTGGCTGACGAGGGGCGGCCACATTGCGGACGTGGACATGGAGAAGCTGGTGAAGGCGTTCTCCATGATGGTCGAGCAGGCGGAGAGGCACGGGGTCGACGTCTCCGTGTCGATGATGCCGTGGAACTACACGAACACGACCGGCAACTTCCGCAGGGTGGCCGAGAGCGTCAAGTCCCCTCGGCTCAGGGTGATGTGGGGGCCCGCGGACAACTACAACTGCGGCGAGGCGGACGTTGCCCAGGCCGGCTTCAACAACGTGCGGCCGTACGTCCACTCCCTGCACGTCAAGGACCTGCGGGTCAACGACGGCCTGCGGCGCGACTTCGACTACCAGGCCCTCGGCGACGGGGACGTGGACTACCTTACGGTTCTGCGCAACCTGCGCGACCACGGCAGCGAGGCCATCCTCTCGCTGGCGACGCACTTCCGGCCCGCAAGCGGCTCGGCGGAGGAGGCGATGCGGATCAACTACGCGCGGCTCACGGAGTTGATGGGCCGGGTCGAGTCAGAGTGACCGGGGAGGGCGGGTTTGAAACCCGCCCCTACGATCTGAATTGGCGGCGCAGTCACGAATTGGTATAGCGGGAGGGCGACCTTGGACAGACAGTTGAACATCGCCATCGTCGGGTGCGGGGGCATCAGCCGGTCCCACCTGCGCAACATGCTCAAGACGCCCGAGGTGCGCGTCCACGCGGCCATGGACATACGGGAGGCGGCGGCCCGGGAGCGCGCGGAGCAGGGCGAGATGAGGTACTGGACGACCGACCTCGACCAGGTGCTGTCCGACGACGAGGTGGACGCCGTGGCCATATGCTCCACGCACGACACCCACACCGACCTCGCGGTCAAGGCCGCCGGCGCGGGCAAGCACGTCTTCGTCGAGAAGCCGCCGGCGATGACGATAGCCGAGGCGCGGCGGCTGCAGCGCGCGGCGCACGAGTCGGGCGTGCAGATGATGAGCGGCTGGTGGTTCAAGCACTCGCCGGTCACCAAGAGGCTGCGCAGCGTCATAGAGCAGCCGTACTCGGTGCTGTTCACGCTGCGCATACCGGGCCAGCCGGGCCACGGACCGGACGGTCCGGCGGGGCCCTACGGCAGCAACGGCATCCTGGACAACTCGGGCTACAACCTCCACTGGATATGGCACGTGATGCGCTCGCAGCCCGTCGAGGTGTACGCGCAGGGCTTCGACGGCAAGCCGACCAACTCATGCACGATCCTGGTCCGGTTCGCCAACGGCGGCCTCGGCATCTCCGTCTTCAGCACCATAGGCTCCGGCGGGATACTGCCGAAGCACTACGCCGAGGTACACGCCGGCCCGATCAGCGCGGCCACGACGCGGTTCTACAACCTGGTATTCGAGGGCACCGACGAGCCTGGCATCGAAGAGAACGAATACCACAACGGCTTCAACGAGGAGTTCGGGATGTTCGCCCGCCTCTGCACGGAGGGCGGCGCGAACCCGATGGACATGTGGGAGTCGTGCGTGCCGACCGTGATCTTCGAGAAGGCGCTGGAGTCGATGCGGGCACGGCGGCCCGTGCCGCTGGACCTGGAGCGGGAGATGTTCCTGCCGGACGGCAAGCTCCCGCCCAGCATCGCCAACTTCGGCGACGTGTAGCCATGCCGAGCAACTTCACCGTCCAATACGACGCCGTAGACCTGCCGAAGGGCGCGACCGCGCAGGCGAGACGCCTCAAGGTCGCCTGGCGGGGTAGGCCCATCGCCGCCTTCAGCCAGAGCGCCCACCGCTGCTACGTCTATCCCGTCTTCACGCCAGCCGGCGTCGTCGTCACCGGCGAGATGCCGATCGACCACCCGCACCACAACTCGCTCACCGTCGGCGCCGACCACTTCAACTGCCACTTCCAGTACGCGGGAGGTAGGACCGAGGACGGCACGTACAACTTCTACATCAACGACATCTTCCAGGGCCGCTCGCCCGGGCGCACGCTGGCGGTCTCGACCGACAGCCGCGAGGTATCGGGAAGCCACCTGCGGGTCGTGCAGGAGGTACACTGGCAGGGGCCGGTCGAGTGGGGCGCGCCGGACAGGCGCACGGTCGCGACGGAGACGCGGACGATAGACATCCGCCCCGGCGAGGCGGCCAACGTCTTCGACATCCGCTCGCAGCTAACGCCGACCGAGTGGGACGTCTCCATCGGCCCCACGCGCCACGCCTACTTCACGGTGCGGCTTGCGGACGGGCTGCGCATCGACGACGGCGCCGAGGCTCTCGACGCCGACGGGCGCCGCGCGTCGGGGGAGATCACCAGGCACGCGGCGGCGTGGGTGGACGTAACGGGCCACGCGCCCTACGGGCGCCGCGCGGGCGTGGCGGTCGCGCCGCACCCGTCGGCGGCGGGCCACCCGTGGGCCGTGTACGACTGGGGCACCATCGTCGTCAACCCGTTCCTGGACGACGGGTACGACCTGAGGCGGGGCGACAGCCTGGACATGTCCATCCGGGTCATAGCGCACGACAGCGACCCCGAGGAGGCCGGGGTTGCGGAGTTGGCGGCGGAGGTTTGGGGCTAAGCCTATCGGGCACGTATTCTCTCGTGGACATGCTCACCTCCGACCAACCTTAGCTTCTGCTGCGACGAGGAGAAGCGCCCACAGAGGATACCATGCTCAGCGTCAACGGGCTTCCAGGCAGGCAAGCCGCGCCTACGTCGTGGCGGTCTGCTGGTGCTGGCCTATGAAGCCTATGATGACGGCTTGGCGGTCCTTGTCCCAGTCGAAGCCTATGCGGATGGTGTGGCGCGGGTCCTTGCTGTTGCCCTTGCCGACGTGGTCGCGCAGCCGGTGGGTCTTGCCGTTGACCTTGGTGACGTACCAGTCCTTGTACATGCCCATGGTGACTTCGCTCTGGTGGCTGGTGTAGAACCAGCCGCAGGCTTCGCGGATGGAGGCGTCGGGGTCGGGCAGCTTGCCGTCGCCCATGCGTGAGCTGCGGTAGGTGGTCGCCAGCCATCTCAGCGCGTCCAGCACCGCCTCCGGGTCGTCGAAGGGGTTGTTCCTGACGACCGAGCGCGAGTTGAGCTGGAATAGGAGCTCGCCGGCGAAGAGGTCCTCCGCGAGCTCCACGGCGGCGGCGACGTCTCGGACGGGGAGGGTCTCGTCATCGCCGCCCTGGGCCATCTGCCTGCGCGCGGCCTCCACGTAGGATAGGCGCCAGGTCTCCTCCCTGTGCTTGCTCTCCTTCAGCTCGTCCTGGAGCGCCCTGATCTCTCGCTGGAGATTGTCGTTCTCTTCCAGCAAAGCCTCGTCGGGCGCGGGGGCGGCCTCGGGCTCGCCTTCCGGATCGGGCCGCGCGTCTTGGGCAACGGCCGGCGTCTCTTCCGGGTCGTCCTTCTGTGCCGGGGCGTCGCCTTCGGGGGCGCCTTTCCTGGACATGAGCTCGTCCATCTCGTCTACCAGGGACAGGATACGGGACTCCAACTCCCGCCGCTTTTCCGCCCTGGCCTCCTCCTCGCTTCTCACGGGGGCGAGCTCGCGGATGGGGTGGTACTCCTTCAGGGCGGAGCCCAGCCTGTAGGCCAGCAGCAACGCCTCCAGGATGGCGCCAGTCGTGAGCCTGTCCGCCGACCATGAGCCAACGCCGCGTTCCAGGTAGCCCAGCTCCGGCGAGTACGTCTCCGCGATCTCGGCAATGTCGTCGTCCAGTATCTTCGCCTGCCCCCGCTGGTACTCGGCCTCCTTCTCCTCGACTATCCTGGTAGCCTCCGCGAGGAAGTCCCTCGCCTCGAGCCATGCCTCCTCGCCGTACGGCAGCGCCCTCATGCGTTCGAGCCACCGGGTGAAGTCGACGTACGCGGCGTCCTCGTCTTCGTCGTCTCGGAAGTCGGGGACCTTTCCCGACGCGTAGCAGAGCATCAGGGCGAGGTCGTTCTCGTCGAAGTCGCCGTTCACGTTGACGATGTTCTCCAGCTCGTGATCCCAGGTGTCCGGGGGCCAGACGCCGCGCAGCAGGTTCTCCTTGAAGTTGGGGTATTCGGCCGCCATCCCCACGCCGTCGAGGTGCTCGACTACGGCGTCGCGGAGGTCCTCGTGGGACTCCGCCCAGACCCTCAGGACCGCTCCGGCGAGCTTGCCCGAGTGGAGCATATAGTGCATGACGGGCTCCACCAGGAAGGCGGGAGGGGCGCTGGCGGGCCTGTTGGGGAACTGGGGGACGTCCTTCACGGCGGCGTTGATCGCGGACGTGAGCGCCTGCTTGGCCTCGTTGGACGCCCGGTTGCGCGACTTGAGGGCGCGCTCCACCACGGAATGGGCGTAGTCGTCGCCCAGGACGATTCTCGTCCACAGGCAGAGCACGGTCAGCGGCGGCAGAGAGGCGGCGGCGGTGTCTACCATCTGCTCAGTCCCTCCTCATGGGCCAGCTCGGAAGCCGCGGCGAGACCCTGGCGGAATCCGCCCTGTCCGCGTCCGCGCGGCCTCTATGAAGCGCCACGGCGACGCCGGCGGCGGGCGATGCTGAGGCGGGCCTGGGACCTGCGCATCGAGGCGAGCTCGCGCTCCAGGTCCAGGTCGGAGGGCGCGGACGCGATGCGCTCCTGGGCGCGGCGCAGGGCCTCCTCGGCTCGCTGCTCGTCGATCTCATCGGCGCGCTCGGCGGTGTCGGCCAGGATGGTGACCTTGTCGGGCATCACCTCCAGGAAGCCGCCGCTGACGGCGATGTAGGTCTCTTCGCCGTCGTTGCGCACCAGCACCTCGCCAGGCTTCAGCGACGTGAGCAGCGGCGCGTGGTGCGGCAGCACCGCCAATTCGCCCTCCACGCCGGGGGCCACGACGACGTCAACCTCCTGGGAGGATACGAGGCGCTCCGCGGTAACGATTTCGAATAAGAGCTTAGCCATCAGAAAGCCACTTCCTTGAATGCCTTCGAGCGGAGCTTCGAGCCGACCGTGGTCTCGATCAGCTTCCGCTCCATTGTTGCGATGTTATCCCTAGACTCCACGTGAACGCCCAAAGCCCTGGCAAGGAGAATCAGAAAGCTCTTCCTGCGAGGCTGATTGATCGAGGCGAGCAGGCTCTCAGCCACCTCCCGGGAGTCGGCTTCGTCCAGCTTCCGGGCAACTTCGTTGGCGACGGCTTCCAATTCAGCATCGGTGACGCGTTGCTTCCCATTCTTGGATCGCGACACGAAGCGAAGATTTCCCTCGCCGCGCACCAGGAGGTCAAACTCGCGGTCGTCCATTGAATTCAGGGCGTCCGCGAATGCGACCAACAGCTTGCTTATGGTCTGTTTGGTATTCTGCATGTCTGGTTGCATTTACGTCCAAGGCTAGGCCTCTGCCCTCATCCGCTCTGCCTTTTCCACGGCCTCCTCGATGGCGCCGACCATGTAGAATGCCTGCTCCGGGAGGTCGTCGTGCTTGCCGTCTAGGATCTCCTGGAAGCCCTTTACGGTGTCGCGCACGGGGACGTAGCGGCCCTCCTGGCCGGTGAACTGCTCGGCGACGAAGAAGGGCTGGGTCAGGAAGCGCTGTATCTTCCGCGCGCGCGCCACCGTCTGCCGGTCCTCGTCGGAGAGCTCCTCCACGCCGAGGATGGCGATGATGTCCTGCAGGTCCTTGTAGCGCTGTAGGACCTGCTGCACGCCCCTGGCAACGCCGTAGTGGTCCTGGCCGACCACGGCCGGCTCCAGTATCCGTGAGGACGACGCGAGCGGGTCGACGGCCGGGTAGAGGCCCTGCTCCACGAGCGCCCTGTCGAGCGAGACCACCGCGTCGAGGTGTCCGAAGGTGGTGACGATGCCGGGGTCGGTGTAGTCGTCGGCGGGCACGTAGATGGCCTGGAACGAGGTGATGGAGCCCGTGCCGGCGGAGGTGATCCGCTCCTCGAGGTCGCCCATCTCGGTGGACAGAGTGGGCTGGTAGCCGACCGCCGACGGCATCCTGCCGAGGAGCGCCGACACCTCCATGCCCGCGAGGATGTACCTGTATATGTTGTCGACGAACAGCAGAACGTCCTGGCCGCGGGTCTCCTTGAAGTACTCGGCCATCGTGACGCCGGTCATGCCGACGCGCGCCCTGATGCCCGGCGGCTCGTTCATCTGGCCGAAGACGAGCACGGTGCTGCCCAGCACCCCCGACTCCTGCATCTCGTTCCAAAGGTCGTTGCCCTCGCGCGAGCGCTCGCCCACGCCGGCGAAGACCGAGACTCCCTCATGCTCCGCGCCGATGTTCCTGATCAACTCCTGGATGATGACGGTCTTGCCCGTGCCGGCGCCGCCGTAAGCGCCGACCTTGCCGCCGCGCGTGAACGGGGCGATCAGGTCCATGACCTTGATGCCCATCTCGAGCATCTCGACCTCGGTGGCCTGCTCGTGTAGCTGCGGGGGCTCACGGTGTATGGGCCAATTCTCGGAGGACTCGACCTCCTCCAGGTTGTCTATCGTCTCGCCGAGGGCGTTGAAGAGGCGTCCCAGCGTGGGGTCGCCCACCGGGACGGAGATGGGGTTGCCCGTGTCCATCGCCTCGTCGCCGCGCCTCAGGCCGTCCGTGGGGCCCAGGGCGAGGCACCTCACCCAGTTGTTGCCGACGTGCTGCTCGACCTCCAGCACCAGCCGCTCTCCGCCGATCTGGGTCTCCACCGCGTTGAAGATGGCTGGCATCTCCTCCGGCGGGAACTCCACGTCCACGACGGTGCCGATCACCTGCGTTATCTTTCCGGTCGCCATCCTGGTCTATCTCCCTGGCGCCTCCCCTTCGGGGGAGGGTTAGTGTGACCTGTCCGGGGGACATTCCCCTGCACAGGGTTCATTCCTGTTGGCCTGCGCTCCCCGTATCCTCGCCGCCGCAGTCCGGGCACTTCTTCTTGTAGGTGTACCATTCGTGATTGGTCATGCTCTTCTGGCAGCCTGTACACACGACGGCCTCGTCCAGGTGTTGGCGCGTATGCCGCGCGAAGTGCTGCGCGAAATGCCAGGCCACTATCGCGACGACTATGACGGCCAGGACGATGACGACGTAGACCCATACATCCATGTCAGACTCCCTGCCTCCGGCGGCTCACGCGCTCACCGCCGCCGCGCCGCCTACGATCTCCAGCAACTCCTTCGTTATCGTCTCCTGGCGGGCCTTGTTCATCTCCAGCGTCAGGTCCACCACCATCTCGTTGGCGTTGTCGGTGGCGTTCCTCATCGCTACCATGCGGGCCGACTGCTCGCTGGCGACCGACTCCAGCACGGCGTGGTAGAGCTCCAGCTCGACGAACCTGGGCAGCAGCTCCGAGAGCACGCCCTCCGGCCCCGGCTCGTATATGTAGCCCACCGCCTCCTCCGGGCGCAGGTCCGCGGGCTCGACTGGCAGGAGCGGGCGCACCACCGGCGTCTGCACCGTCGTGCTCACGAAGTCGGCGTAGGCGACGAAGACGGCGTCCACGCGCTCCTCGGTGAAGTCGTCTATCAGGATGCCGGCGGCGGGGGTGACGTCGGTAATGGAGGGGCGGTCGCCCAGGTCGGTGAAGACCGCCTGCACCTCCTGGCCGGCGCGCACCATGAAGTCGCGCCCCTTGCGGCCTATCGTGATGAGCTTGGTGGCCGCCTGCTGGTCGACGATGAACTGGGCGGCGACGCGGTTGATCTTGCTGTGCATGCCGCCGGTCAGGCCCCGGTCGGGCGTTATGAGCACCACTGTGACGTTGGCGGGCTCGCGCCGCATAAGGAGGGGGTGCTGCGCCTCTTCCTCGCGCTCCTGCGCGGCGAGGTGGGAAAGCAGGTCGCGCATCCGCTCCGAGTATGGCCGGCCCTGGAGGGCCATCTCCTGGGCGCGCCGCATCTTGGAGGCGGCGATCATCGACATCGCCTTGGTTATCTTGGCGGTGTTCTCGACGCTCCTGATGCGCCGCCTTATCTCTTGTACGCTCGGCATGCCTTAGCCTTAGTAGGGGACGCTCGCCTTGAACTCGGTGATGGCGTCCGCTAGGGCCGCCTCGGTCTCGTCGGACAGGTCCTTCTCCTCGTCTATGGTGCTGAGTATCTCCGGGTGGTTCGACTCCATGAACCTGTGGAGCGCGGTCTCGAATGCGCCGACCCGGGTTATCTCGACGTCGTCCAGGTGGCCCCTGGCGAGGGCTGTCAGTATCGTGATCTCCTGGGGCAGCTTGAGGGGCGCGCTCTCGTTCTGCTTCAGCACCTCCACCGCCCGCTGTCCGCGCTCGAGCTGGGCACGGGTGGCCGCGTCCAGGTCCGCCGTGCCGAACTGTGCGAAGGCGGCAAGCTCGCGGTACTGCGCCAGGTCGAGGCGCAGGCTGCCGGCGACGGACTTCATGGCCTTCGTCTGGGCGGTGCCGCCCACGCGCGAGACGGAGAGGCCGGCGTTGACGGCGGGTCGTATGCCGGAGTTGAAGAGCTCGGGCTCCAGGTATATCTGCCCGTCGGTGATCGATATGACGTTGGTGGGGATGTACGCCGACACGTCGCCGGCGAGCGTCTCGATGATCGGCAGGGCGGTCAGCGAGCCGCCGCCGAGGTCCTCCGACAGGCGGGCCGCACGCTCCAGCAGCCGGCTGTGCAGGTAGAATACGTCGCCGGGGTACGCCTCGCGGCCCGGCGGTCGGCGCAGCAGCAGGGACATCTGCCGGTACGCCCACGCGTGCTTGGAGAGGTCGTCGTAGACGATGAGCGCGTCCTTGCCCTGCCTCATGAAGTACTCGCCGACGGCGCAGCCGGTGTAGGGCGCCAGGTACTGCATGGGCGCGGAGTCGGCGGCGTTCGCCGCGACGACGACCGTGTGCTCCATGGCCCCGTGGCGCTCCAGCAGCGCCACGGTCTGGGCGACCTTGCCAGCGCGCTGTCCTATGGCGACGTAGATGCAGACGAGGTCGCCGCCCTTCTGGTTGATTATCGTGTCGAGGCAGAGGGCCGTCTTGCCGGTGGCGCGGTCGCCGATTATCAACTCGCGCTGGCCGCGTCCGACGGGCACCATCGAGTCGATGGCCTTCACGCCGGTCTGCACCGGGACGTTGACCTCCTGCCGCGCGGCCACGCCGGGGGCTATCACCTCCACGGCGGCGTTCTCCGACGACGCTATGGCGCCCTTGGCGTCCAGGGGCTCGCCCAGGGCGTCCACGACCCTGCCGAGCATCGCGCCGCCGATGGGTATTTCCATGACGCGCCCGGTGCCGCGCACCTCGGTGCCCTCCTTGACGCCCTCCGGGTTGCCCAGCACGACCGCGCCGACGCCGTCCTCCTCGAGGTTGAGGGCCATGCCGCTGGCGCCGCCCTCGAACTCCAGCAGCTCGTTGGCGCCCACTCCGGACAGCCCGTGTACGCGGGCGATGCCGTCTCCGACCTCGATCACCACGCCGACGTCGACCATCCTGAGCTCCTGGCCGAACTCCTCGATCTGGCGCTTGATTACCGACGCTATGTCCTGTCCTCTGACTGCCATAAAGTGCCTCCGATGGCCTGGCGGCTCAGCTCGCGGGCGCCGGATCGGACAGATCCCGGCGCATCTGCCGGAGCTTCGTCCTGACGCTTCCGTCTATAACCCTGTCCCCGACCCGCGCGACGATGCCGCCGAGTATCTCGGGGCGCACTAGGGTGTGCAGCCGCACCTTCTTGCCCGCGACCCCCTCCAGTATCTTCGTTACGTTCTCGCGCTGGGCGTCGTCCAGCCTGACGGCCGACGTGACCTCCGCCGTCTCGACGCCCCGGCGCTCGTCTATCATGCGCGAGTATTCGTCCAGCACCGCCGGCACGAGGTGCGCGAGGTTCCTTGACGCCAGTACGCACAGCAGGTTGGCCGCCAACGGGCCCACCGCGCCCCCGACGGCGCCCCGTATCGCCTCGACCTTGCGGGCCAGGGGCACCTGCGGCGCGTCCAGGACGTTCGCCAACTCCTGGACCTCGATGGCCTCGGCCAGCGACCGGAGGTCGCCGGACCAGGCGTCCAGGGCGTCCTGCTCCACGGCGATCTGGAAGACCGCCTGGGCGTATCGTCTAGCTGAAGCTGCTTGCGGCATTTCTTATATTAGATGCTCACGGCTCATTGAATCCTGGCCCTCAAGGTCCTGAGGGTCCTGATCAACTCCGGCCCCAACTCCTGCTGGGGAAACCGATTGAGGTCCTCGAAAAGACTCCACAACTCTTCCTGCAATTCTTCGACCGCCTCGCGTTCCGTCGCGCCTACTCCGTAAATCCCGAACTCTTCAATGCCTGCCAGAACCTCATCATCCATTACCTGGTACCCGTACACCAATGGGAGCGCCAGTTGCACTCGCCCCTGATCGAGGCTATGGATGGCTCCGAGGCCGACACGGCCTTCCCCTTCGCGCATCGCCTCCAGGAACTTACGAGCGGCCACGGATGACCGTGCTCTCCTCTAGGACCTGCTCGATCAGGCGGCTGTGGGCGGCCTCGTCCACCGACTCGCCGATCACGCGCTCGGCCGCCGTGATCGCCAGGCCCGCGAACTGCCCCCTGATCTCCTCTATCGCCGCGGCCTTCTCCCTCTGGATGTCCGCCTCCGCGCGCTGGCGCTGGGCCTCGATCTCCTGCCTGGCCTTGGCGAGCTCCTCCTCCCTGAACCGC
This sequence comes from Dehalococcoidia bacterium, assembly GCA_963664035.2. Classification (GTDB taxonomy): domain Bacteria; phylum Chloroflexota; class Dehalococcoidia; order Lucifugimonadales. The sequence goes on from OY760867.2 coordinate 179,445, forward strand.
TCGGCGACCTCCCTGGCCTGGGCGATCATCGCCTGGCCCTCCGCACGCGCCTCGTCGATCCGCTTCTGCATGTCCTCGCGCGAGCGTTCGGCCTCTTCCCTGGCGGTCTGCGCCGTCTCGAGGCTCTCCTTGATCTTCGCCGAGCGCTCGTCCATGACCCTGAGCAGCGGCTTGTACAGCAGGAAGTACAAGATCGCGAACAGGAGCACGAAGCTCACGATCGACGTGATGAGACCCGGTAGGTTTATTCCTAAAGCGTCCATGCGACTTTCACCACCAAGACGAGAGACGGCGCCCCCGCGGGCGCGCCGCCCCGCTGCCCCCGGGCGGCTACCCGAGGAAGATGATTATGACCGCGACCACCAGCGCGTAGATGGCTATCGCCTCCGTGAAGGCGATGGCTATGATCATGTTGAGCTGGATCGGGCGCGCGGCCTCGGGGTTGCGCCCGAGCGACTCCATGGCCTTTGCGGCCAGCAGGCCGATGCCAAGGCCCGGCCCGAGCGCGCCCAGCCCTATGGCTATGCCCGCGGCTATGGTCTTCAGTACCTCTATGTCGCCTGTGATCATGTCCATGCTCCTTAACTCCTCCTCAGCACGTTTTCGTTCAGCGTCGGCGCTCCGTTCCGGGATCAGTGGCCATCGTCGCCGTGATGGATGGTCGCGGTGGCCGCGAATACGAGTGTCAGCATAGCAAATATGAACGCCTGCACGAGCCCTACGAACAACTCCAGCCCTAGGAATGGCAGGATGCCGACGAGAGGCACCAGGAAGGCCATGACGATCAGCAGCACCTCGCCGGCGAAGATGTTGCCGAAGAGGCGGAATGTGAAGCTGATGACGCGCGCGATCTCGCTCAGCCCCTCCAGCAGGCCGACGAAGAGCATGATGGGGCCTTCTCGGAAGTTTATGTACTTGCCGACGTGGCTGAAGAGGCCCAGCACGCTGATGCCCCAGTAGTGGACCATGACCATGGCCACGAGGGCGAGGCCCAGCGTCGTGTTCACGTCCGTGTTGGCGCTCCGGAAGAACGGCACCAGCAGGCCCGCCCTGGGCCGCTCGCCCTCCTCCATGCGCTCGTACTCGGCCGCGGTGATCTCGTCGTCCACGGACCCGAACGGCTGCACGGCGAGCGCGCCGTCGCCGTCGAAGACGGCCAGCTTGACCGCGTCGAGGTCGGCGTGCTCGCCCTTCTTCTCGGCCTTATCCTCGGCGTGGTGTATGACCTCCTTGGCGGGCTCGAAGCGCCCTATGGTGCCGAAGCCGGGCAGGATGCCCATCCAGTTGGCGACCAGCACGAACAGGAAGATGGTCATCACCAGCGGGAAGAAGCGCCTGCCGCGCTCCGGCCCGGCGACCGTCTCGCAGGCGTTCAGGAAGACCTCCATGACGGCTTCCATAGCGCCCTGGAGGCGGCCCGGCACCTCGCTGAGGCGGCGCGTGGCGAGCCAGGAGACCAGCGCGAGCACGAGGATGGCCAACCAGGTGGCGACCATGGTGTTCGTTACGCGGAAGTCGCCCAGGACCGGGATGTCGGAGACCTGCGGAGACGCCGTGATCGGCTCGGCGGCAAGCTGGATGTGCGCGATGGGCGCGCCGATGAACCCGCCGCCGAATGCGGCCCCGAGCGCGCCGCCGGCCAGCCCCGCGCCTATCAGCGCGAGCGCGGCTATGCCGATGAGCAGCACCTTCGGGTTGGAGAGCAGCTTGCCCATGGTCAGCCCGCCGGCCCGGCGCCGTTGGCGTCAGAGGACATGATCGACGTCAGCATACGGAACATGCCGTACAGGGCCGCGGCGATGCCGAGGCCAAGGCCCAGCAGCGTGAACAGGGGACTCGACGAGAAGCGGCCGTCCAGCCAAAGGCCGCCGACCACGCCGACGAGGATCGTCACAGCTACGTACCAACCGACGCCCACCATCCAGAGTATTGTCCGCATCCCCGCACACGAGGGGCCCCTTCCAAGGGTTTGTGGATTGTATCACAATCGATTTTCGTGCGACAATTCCCGCCGGCCCCGATTTCCCCCCTATAGGGCCTTGTAGTGTCCCGTCCGTGGTATGAGAGAGACCCTCCCGCCCTAGCGGTAGACAGGTGGCGATGGGCTCCACCCCTCTGTACTCCCCGGGGCCGGCGGCTGGGGATGCCGGCTAGTGTGAGCCTCGGAGGGTTGAGCGTCTATCGGAATAGATCCATCTGCCGCTGTCTGCCCGATAATGCCGATTCGGGCAGCAACTCTGCGAGTTCTGCAACCGGTACGTTTCCCAACTCCCTCGGTTCCAGCTTGTACAGCCCGCCGCCATACACTCTGCCCTCGCCAAGCATGACTTCCGGACATATGTTGTTCAACAACTTCCAGACACGCCTCCTCAGTTGAGGGTCTTCCTCCAGGAGGTTGTTTAGGCCGCCCTGTGGATACAGCATGAGATAGACGTTGGGGGCTGTGGCTTGTGAGTGATTCAGGATGAATCGGAACGGCCGTCCTTCCTTGTCGTTTCTGCCCAAGTAGGTACAGAGAAATGGCGTTGCAGGTCGGTTCTCCTGGATGTACCATGGGTCTCTGTGTCGGCACAGGTAACGGTCGGCCACGCCATTAGCCCTTCCCTCTTCGAGATACTCCCACAGCGGTGGATGCCTGTCCCGGATTTGGCTCTCAGGCAATCTAGGATCCAGCAGGAACAACAACCGTTCCAACATGGGATTGCCTGCCTCGTCTGCCTCGATTTCGTCTTCGGGAATGTACCGCGGGCTTGGAAGTATCGGGCGGAATGCCTCCATTGGCAGTTCGCGCTGCGCTATTTCTTCCGATGAGAGAATGAAGTATCGGTTGCTCCCCGTAACCAAGCCGCGCTTGATCTTGAAGAAGTCGGACAGCGATGACGTATCCGGTTTATGCCGGCTCTCCCTTACAGGGTACCGGGTCCACTTTGGTTCTCTACGAAGCGCCTCAGCCGGCACCGAGCGTTCCAGATTCGGGCGACGCAGGGAGCCGCCGTAGCTGAAGCGCACTTGGTGATCAGGGGACGGCTCCCGTCTGCTGAACCAGACTACGGACGAAGACACCAGCGCGTCTCCGAACTGCACCTCGCCAGGGTCGAACCGATGAACGTGCAGCAGAGTCACCTTGTCGAGCAGGTAGCGCTTAACCGCCGCGCCGTAGTTGACGTCCATGAACTCACTTGGTACTAGCCATCCGGCCAAGCCGCCTTCCGACATCCACTCATGGCAGAGGCCGATGAAGTAACAGTACAGACCGGCAAGCCCCTTCATCTCCACTCCGCAAGCCTGCCACGTACGGTCTTTCAGACGTCGTTTCTCCTCACTGGGGATATGATGGTGCCGTACGTAAGGGGGATTGCATACCAGCAGGTTGAACTTATCTGCGTCTGACGGGGGCAGCGCTCGCGTGAAGTCCTGTAGCAGGACGTCCAAGTCCGATCCCCACAGCTTCGCCGCAGTCTGGCCGTAGTCCGAATCGATCTCGTAGGCAGCGGAATACGCGAGCCGATCCCCTGGAAACACCTTCAACAACGCCGAATAGAATGACCCAGTCCCGACAGCGGGGTCTATGAATCGAATCTCCGCGTCCTCTTTCAGGGACCCCCTTGCATACGTGAGTATTTCTACCGCAAGCTCGGCCGGCGTAGCAAACTGGCCCATGCGGTTGCGTTCCGCCTGGTCCTTGGATGCATCGATTTCAGCCTGTGCCTCAATCCGCCGCGCTTCTATTTCTCTCAAGTTCATCGACATCTATGGCACCAGTTCTCCGAGATCGCTTAGGCGGTGTTCCCACACCCAGTCGATGCCTTCCGCAGCCTCATATCCCAGATAGCCGCTGTCGAAGTATCCGCACAGAAACAGGACGTACTGCACGTCCTGTCCATATGTCCGGCGCAGTTGGCTCATCTTGGCGGCTTCTTCTTTGCGCCGCTTGTTGACGTTTGTGAAATCTCCTGCCGACTTGGCTTCGAGCAGCAGGGGCATATCCGCGGGAACGGCTGTCTTGGGCTTGATGACCGCGTCCACGGGGATGTTGACCGGTCTACCGACCCCCTCCTGTTCAACCGGCACGTTCAGGCGGAACGAGAATGTTCCAGGCGCCAGGCTGTCATACCTCCTACCTTCCGCTGTCGAGAGCTTGGTATATCCCCGTCTTTCCAACCATCCGGCGATGGCGGCAAGTTGGCGCTTCTCCTGTGCGTTCCGTATGATCGGATTCGCCACCGAGCCACAGAGACGGTCCGCCACGATTGTCGCGGCCCTATTCAATTCTTGCTCCGATGGCCCACTCCTACGACCCAGCCAGACGAAAATGTCAGGGTCGGCCATCTTCCCTATGATTGCCGCGATACTCTCGAGGGCCTCGTCCAACTCCCCCTGGGGCATTCGCGGAGGCAACCTTCCCTTTTCCATCACCCGGACGAGGTTCGGCGGTATCCCGGCGAGTCCAATAAGCCTATCCACGGCCAGAGGAGGGCAGGTTGCCATCCTCAAGGTCGGCAGCATGGCGGGATTCGCCTTGAGCAACGCCGTGTCGATGTCGGTCAGGCGCACTATAGCTCTCAGCGCCGCTCCGACGTCCTTGGCCGTCTGCATGCGGGTCGTCCGGTAGGCTCTGGGTGCAAACCGCATGAACCAGTCGTTATACATGTCCACCGACTGTGCGATGTCGTCCTTCCACCTATCCGGCTTGTCCCTGTTGACCGCCATCTCCTCGCGTCACCTTGGATTGAGATCGCCGCGTTGCGAGCTTGCTACTCTCCGCCGACTGTGCGAACATTCTACACACCCACAGACGACCTCGCGCGTCGAGGCGAGCAGGGGAGGACGAGATGAGCCTGAGCAACGCTGTTTGGACGGACCCGCGGTGCATGGTGCTGGACCTGCCGATGGGGATGCGAGGGCCGTTCGTCGACGACGGGAACGGCGGCATCCTGACCACCAGGGGCAACCAGGTGCAGACCAGCGCCGACGGCGGCAAGACCTGGTCGGAGCCGAGGACCCTCTACGACGGGCCCGGCCCCGGCATTCCCGGGGGCGGACTGCTCCAGCGCACCAGGGACGGCGCGATAGTCTACCTCTTCACCGATTCGAGCACGTACAGGTGGCAGTGGATAGTCGAGGAGGGCGAGCCTTCCGCCAATAGGAGCCTCAACGTCTGGTCGGTGCGCAGCCTCGACAACGGCAAGACGTGGGTCGATCGGCAGCTCGTGCGCGCCGGCTACTGCGGCGGCCTCATCACGATGATCCAGGCCAGCACCGGCGAGATCGTCGTCCCCATACAGGACATGTTCGGCAACCCCGGCAGGAACGTCACCCAGACCCACGTCTCGGCGGACGACGGCGCATCCTGGGAGCACAGCAACACGATAGACCTCGGCGGCCACGGCGACCACGACGGCGCATACGAGGCGACCCTGGCCGAGCTCCGGGACGGCAGGATCTGGATGCTCATCCGCACCAACTGGGACCGCTTCTGGGAGGCATTCTCGGAGGACAAGGGCCGCTCCTGGCGGACGATCCGCCCCACGGACATCGACATGAGCAGCACGCCGGGATACATAACCCGCCTCGCGAGCGGCAGGCTGGCCCTTGTCTGGAACAGGCTCTACCCCAGGGGCCTGACGTACTACGCCAGGAGGACGGGCAAGTTCTCGGCGACGCCGACGGTGTCCCAGCGCGAGGAGCTGTCGATCGCCTTCTCGGAGGACGACGGCCGGAGCTGGACGCAATCGCAGGTGATAGCGAAGGTCGACTCGGGCGCGAAGCCGCTGGTGCTGGACGACGGCCAGGAGATCAACATGCAGGGCCTCTCCTACCCGCTGGTGTACGAGCGCGTGCCCGGCGAGATATGGGTAAGCACCAGCTTCCAGGGCCACCTGCGCGTGAGCTTGCAGGAGAAGGACTTCCTCTAGCCGTACGCCGAGCCGATTAGGGAGAGGCGCAGAGCGCGCCGAGAGACGGGAGTTGCATCTATGGCCACGACAAGGAAGCCGCGCTGGATTCATCCGAAGGCCGCCGAGCTCGATATGCCGCTGGGCGTGCTGGGCCCCTTCGTCGAGCTGGACGACGGCAGCCTGCTTATCGTCGAGCCCACGGGGGCCCGCACCAGCAGCGACGACGGCAGGACGTGGTCGGACCCCACGCCGGTAGCCACGGGTCTCGCGTCGGGCATGCTCGAGGGCGGCATGCTGATCAGGACCAGGAGCGGCGTCATCATCCTGTTGTTCGTCGACCGCAGCACCTTCTCCTGGAGTTGGGACGACGCCACCGGAAAGCCGGCGGACAACGTGAAGGGCGACGTCTGGTCGATCCGCAGCCTGGACGACGGCAAGACCTGGACCGACCTGCAGATGGTCATGAAGGGCTACTGCGGCGCCATCATCACGATAATCCAGGCCAGCACCGGCGAGGTGGTCGCCCCGATCCAGAGGCTGCTCTACGACCCGGGCCGACACGCCACGTCCACCTACGTCTCCACCGACGACGGCGCGAGCTGGACCAACAGCAACACGATAGACCTGGGCGGGCACGGCCACCACGACGGCGCGTTCGAGGCGACGCTCGCCGAGCTCAAGGACGGACGCCTGATGATGCTCATACGGACCACGCTGGACCGGTTCTGGGAGGCATACTCCGAGGACAAGGGGCGCTCGTGGCTGGAGTTCCGGCCCTCCGACATCGACGCCAGCAACACCCCGGCCTACGTCGCCCGGCTCTCCAGCGGGCGGCTGGCGCTGGTGTGGAACCGGCTCTACGCGGAGGGCGAGACGATGGCGGTACGGCGCTCCGGCCCCGCGACCCAGGCGGCGGCCAGCAACCACCGCGACGAGCTCTCCATCGCCTTCTCGGAGGACGAGGGGCAGAGCTGGTCCGAGCCCGTGGTCTTCGCCCGCAACCCGCGCCACCCGGGCGTGATGACGCTGCCCGACGGCAGGGAGATGTTCACTGGCGGGCTATCGTACCCCAAGATATTCGAGAGGCGGCCCGGGGAGATGTGGATCACCACCGGCTTCCAGGGACACCTCCGAATCAGCATGCAAGAGAGCGACTTCGCCCCCGCTTCGTAGCCGCGGGGTAGACGACCAGGTCAGACGGGAGGATTGAGAATGCCTGCGAGCCAGAGATGGACAGACCCTCGATGCACGGACCTCGACATGCCCTACGGCGGCCGGTTCATAGAGCTGAGCGACGGCCGGCTATTCACCGTCCAGAACAACACGACGCTGTTCAGCAGCGACGACGGCAAGACGTGGGAGGACGGCGGGCCGGTCTACACGGGCCGCAAGCCGGGCGTCCCGCGCTCCGGCCCCATGATCAAGACCGAGGACGGCGCGATCGTCATGCTCTTCGCCGACATGAGCACCTTCAGGTCGTCGTCGCGGGGCTGGAACGACGCGGCCGGCAAGGCCCCCGACGACGTGCGTCTCGACGTGTGGAGCATCCGCAGCCTCGACGAGGGGCAGACGTGGCAGGACCGGCACCGCGTGCTGGAGGGGTACTGCGGCGCGATGATCAACATGATCCAGATGAGCCGCAACGGGCCCATCGTCGCGCCCATACAGGACCTCTGGTACGACCCTGACCGCAACGTGCAGCCGGTCTTCACGTCCGGGGACAACGGCAAGACATGGACCAAGAGCAACGTCATCGACCTCGGCGGCCACGGCCACCACGACGGCGCGATGGAGTCGATCGTGATCGAGCTGAACGACCGCCGCGTCTGGATGCTCATCCGCACCAACTGGGACTACTTCTGGGAGGCCTACTCGATGGACGAGGGGCTCTCCTGGCGGGTGATCCAGCCGACGAACATCGACGCCAGCAGCGCCCCGGGGTACATCCTGAGGCTGGCCAGTGGGCGCATGGTGCTGGTCTGGAACCGCCTCTACCCGGTGGGCGCCACGAGCTACCAGAGGCGGGCCGGGGCCTACTCCAGCGAGCCGGGCAGCTGGCACCGCGAGGAGCTTTCCATCGCCTTCTCGGAGGACGACGGCGCGTCCTGGACGGACCCGGTCGTGCTGGCGAAGGAGGAGACCGGCCTCTCCTACCCGTACGTGTTCGAGCGCCGGCCCGGCGAGCTGTGGATCACCACCGGCTTCCAGGGCGCGCTGCAGGTCTCCATCAAGGAGGAGGAGTGGGTATAGCGCCCACGTAGCGAGCGGGAGAGCCTGATGGACGCATACCGCCCCCTGCCGGGCACGCCGGTCGAAGAGCTTGACACGCCGTGCCTGCTGGTCGACCTGGACGCCGTGGAGAACAACTACGGCGTGGTGGCCGAGACGTACCGCGACACGGCGTGCAAGATGCGCCAGCACACCAAGAACATCAAGAGCCCCCGGCTGGCGCGTATGCAGATCGACGCGGGCGGCACGGTGGGCGGCGTCTGCACCGCCAAGGTATCCGAGGCCGAGGTGATGGTCGAGGGCGGCGTCACCGACGTGCTGGTCGCCAACCAGGTCGCCCGGCGCGACAAGATCGCCCGTCTGTGCGCCCTGGCGCGGCGCGCCGAGGTGAAGGTCTGCGCCGACAACGCCGGCAACCTGCGCGACCTGTCGGAGGTCGCGTCGGAGCACGGCGTATCCATCGGCGTGCTCGTGGAGATACACACCGGCATGGGCCGCGCGGGCGCCCGCAGCCCGGAGCAGGCCGTCGCGCTCGCGAAGCTGGCGCGGGGGCTTCCCGGCATCGAGTTCGAGGGCGTCATGAGCCACCAGAGCTCGGAGGAGCGCGACCGCGAGGCGCGGGCGATCATCGCGCGGGACTACATCCAGATATGCCTGGACGCCGCGGCGGCCATAGAAGCGGCCGGCATTCCAGTGGAGGTCGTCTCCAGCGGCGAGACTTTTTCGTACGACGCGGCGGCGCGCATACCCGGCGTCACCGAGGTGGAGGGCGGCACCTACGCCCTCATGGGGGAGCGCTACGGCTTCATGGAGGAGTTCCAGGTGGCCAACAAGGTGCTGTGTACCGTCGTGAGCACGCCGAACCCAGGCGTCGCGCTCGCCGACGTCGGCTCGCGGGCGATGACGATACCGGCGGGAGACCCGCCCACCGTCGAGGGCCGGCCGGGAGTGACGGTAGAGAGGCTGCTCGACGAGCACACCGTCCTGCGCGTGGACGACGGCGACAGCCTGAGCATAGGCGACAAGCTGACCCTGCTGCCGTACTACCAGGACATGCTGGTGAACCGCTGGGACCAGTTCGTCGCCGTGCGCGGCGGCGTGGTAGAGGAGGTCTGGGACATACCCGGCCGCGGCTGCGCCCAGTAGCCGGCGCCCTAGTCGCCGCCGGAGGACCTGGACTTGCTGGGCGCGGCTATGAGCGCCACGGCGGTCGCGGCCGCAATGGCGGTCGCGGGCCACCACGGGTCAGGCTCCTCCCTGGCTATCCACCAGAAAGCGCCTGCCAGCCCGGCCAGCAGCAGCAGGTCCTCCCGCCTGTTGTCGGTCAGCCTGGCGGCCATGTACACGCACGCGGTCATGCTGAACGCTATCCATGCCCATGAGAAGGCCATCGGGGTGCGGCCGTAGCCATATACGCTGATGAGGGCGTGCCCGGACCACGCCTCCGGGAAGAGGTGGAAGCCGAGGTGCGCCGCCACTCCCAGGCAGACGCCCACGGCAAGCCAGCGGACGGGGACCGAATCGCGGCGCGACGCGGCGATGAAGAAGACCAGCGGCACCAGCGGCCCGTGGGTGAGTATGGACCTGTGCTCGACCAGGGCGATGCTCTCGTCCACGTCGGGGAACATGAGCCCCGCCGCAATCCCAAGCACAATGCCGATGAGTCCGAGTATGTATTTCATACGTTATTCAGGCGCTATGTGCCGTCGGTCTCGGTGAAGCCGGACTCCTCGAGCACCTCGTCCAACGTCCCGAGAATTTCACAGCCCTCCAGGAAAGCTGCGACGGCCTCTTGGAGCGACGCCTCGGCTAACTCCGGCGTATCGTCGAAACTCGACACGTTCGAATCCGGGCAGATCGCAACGTACTGCCCGTCCTGCTCGAAGACTTGAGATCGGTATTCCATGGTCAAAATACTAGCAGGTTCTCCGCCAGGAGCTGGACCTCGACGTTTTCGCCTACCTCGAAGTCGGACGGGCCGGTGCTGTTCTTCTCCTCGACCGTCAGCTCCGTGTCCGATCCCAGCTTCAGCAGGTAGACGGTCATGGAGCCGGAGTACATCACGGCGTCGATCACGGCGTCGAATCGGTTCTCCGACGCCTGCTCGCCTGGCTCTTGCTGCCCCTTGTGCGTCAGCCGGATGCGCTCGGGCCTGACCGCGACCGTCACCTCCTCGCCCTGCGCCATCGCCCTGGGGGCGCGCACGTGGAGCCTGCCCACGCCGTCCAGGCCCACCGTGGCGCCGTCCTCGGCGTCCGCGCCCTGGACGACCTTGCACCTGTACGAGTTCACCTTGCCGATGAAGCTGGCGACGAACAGGTTCTCCGGCCTCTCGTAGATGTCCGTGGGCGCGCCGATCTGCATGACGTGGCCCTCGTTCATCACGACCACGCGGTCGGATAGGGTCAGCGCCTCCTCCTGGTCGTGGGTCACGTAGACGCTGGTGATGCCAAGCTGGCGCTGTATCCTGAGAATCTCGAACCGCATCCCCTCCCGGAGCTTCGCGTCCAGGTTGCTCAGGGGCTCGTCCAGGAGCAGCAGGCGCGGCTCGATCACCAGGGCGCGGGCCAGCGCCACGCGCTGCTGCTGGCCGCCGCTCATCTGCTGCGGCGTCCGCTCTTCGACCTCCGGGAGACCGATCAACTCGAGGGCGTTCGTCACCCGCTCCCTGATCTCCGACTTGCCGACCTTGCGCATGCGCAGCCCGAACGCCAGGTTTTCGTAGACGGTCATGTGCGGGAACAGGGCGTAGTTCTGGAACACCAGCCCTATGTCCCTCTTGTTCGGCGGCACGTCCGACATGTCCTGGCCGTCGATGACGATGGTCCCGTTGTCGGCCCTCAGCAGGCCGGCGATCAGCCGGAGCAGCGTCGTCTTCCCGCACCCGCTCGGCCCCAGGAGGCTGACGAACTCGCCCCGGTGGACGGTCAGCGAGAAGCCGTCGACCGCCGTGACCCTCCCGTAGCGCTTGACGATGTCCCTTATCTCGACAACCGCGTCGCCGTTATTCACCAGCTACAGACTCCTCCCCGCCCCGCGCATTCGCGCCGGGGCGCATTGGTCAGCCTCTCATCCCGCGCGGCTGCAACCTGTCCAGCCCCATACGCCATACGTATAGAAGGGACAGCACTAGCACCATCAGTATTATGCTCTCGACCGCGCCCAGGGGCCAGTTGAGCAGCACGCCGATCTCGGCGTCTATCTCCATCGCCATCATCGTCACCTGGCCGCCGCCCAGCAGCAGCGGCGCGATGTAGGCGCTCACGCAGAGCGCGAAGACGAGGACGGTGGCGCCGAATATCCCCGGAACGAGCTGCGGCAGCGTTATGCGAAGGAAGGTCTGCAGCTTGCTGGCCCCGAGGCTGGCAGCCGCGTCCTTCAGGGTAGGGTCCATGCGCAACAGCACGGCGGCCATGGGCAGGATCGCGAAGACCATGACCTCCGTGGAGAGCTCGGCTATCACGGACGTGTCGGTGAACAGCAGCTTCACCGGCCTGTCGGTGATGCCCAGCCCGGTCAGGACCTGGTTGACCAGCCCTCGGCTGGCGAGGATGACGATCCAGCCGTACGTACGCAGCAGCACGTCCATGAAGAGGCTGCCCACGATGAGTATCAGCACGAGCGTCTTGTGCCTCGTCACGGACCAGTAGTAGGCCACCGGGAAGGCCATCAGCAGCGTGACCAGCGTCGTTATGCCGGCTATGCGCAGCGTGTTGAGTACCACCTTGTAGTAGTAGGGGTCGGTGAAGAAGCGGCGGTAGCTCTCCAGCATCCAGGCGTCGTACATCCCGCCGTCCGAATCGTAGCCGTTGAAGCTGTAGCGGAGCAGTATCAGCACCGCACCCAGCAGGCCCCCGAGTATCAGCAGGCCGGGGGTGAGGAAGAGGTACGGCCGCAGCACCACCAGGACGGCGACCGTCGACGACCACAGCCTCTTGCCGGCGCCGGGCTCAAGCATCGTGGCTTCCTGTCAGGCGCTGCAGGCCCACGAGCCTGTTCACGAAATACAGCGTCGGTAATAGCAGGATGATCTGGATCACCATGATCACCGCCACGCCCGGGTCGGCGGCCCCCTGTATGTAGTAGAGGATCCAGACCGGCAGCAGGTAGGGCGTGCCGGTCGTGAGGAAGAATGTCATTATGACGTTGCCGAAGGAGCTGTTGAACGCGAGTATGCCCGCGGCCAGCAGCCCGGGGCGGATGAGGGGCAGGGTGATGCTCCAGAAGGTCTGCAACCTGTTGGCCCCGAGGCTCAGCGCGGCGTCCTCCAGCTCGCGCTGGTAGACCGCCAGGCTGGCCAGCACCAGGATGGTGACGAAGGGCAGCGTGCTGACCACGTGGCCGATGACCATGCGCGTCGTCGTCGCCGTCAGCCCCGCCTTGTTGAAGAAGAGCAGCAGCCCTATGGCGACGACGAGGGAGGGGAACAGGATCGGGAGCAGGAAGAGGGTGCGGATCAGCTCGCGCCCGCGAAATACCCAGCGGTGCAGCGCGAACGCCGCCAGCGTGCCCGCGAACAGCCCTATGACCGTGACGAACGCCGCGACGGTGACGGTGCCGATCAGCGCCTCCCAGAAGCGGCCTGGCACTTCGGGCGGCGGGTTGCCGGTGAGGATGTCCCAGAAGGTCGCGTACCACCGCAGCGATAGGCTCTCCGGCGGGAATGTGAGGGTCTCCTCGGAGCTGAAGGTAGTGATCACGACGATCACGATGGGCAGGTAGAGGAAGGCGAAGGTCGCCAGCGCCCAGACGCGCAGCCCGACCCCCCCGAGGTCGCGTTTGAGGCCGTGCAGAACTGCCCTGCCAACGGAGGTTGCAGCCCGCGAGGAGATGGTCATATAAGCTGCCTCGATCCGCCGGGTGCGGAGCCCTGGGCCGTTGCCGCCGGCCCTTCCGTATGCGGCCCCGCTCATTGCGCGGGGCCGCGCCGGCAGCCGGAAAGCACGCGGATTCTATTGCCGCCCCGCCAACCCTGTCAAGCTCAGCGTGGTTTGGCCAGGGCCTTTCCATTGTTGGGATAAGTCGTGTCCGTTCTGCCCCGTATCGAGTACGGGGCAGGCCCTGAGCTTGTCGAAGGCCCGCCTGTGGTTCGACAGGCTCACCACGAACGGACTTTGGGAAGGCCCTAGGGCTGGCGGAGGGCGTCAGCCCGGCGTCGGCCGACGGTCACATTGGTACTCGCTCGTCGAGCGGGCGAAGATTCTCCGTATCCGTAACAATCTGTAACATTTTGTCTTGTTCAGCTTTGGCTCGCGTTACAGCGTGTGACTCGAATGCGACGCTGGTCTAACGAAATGGGACGCCGATATGACCAGAATGTTACATGCCGTTCGGGCGTGCTCGGAGCGAGCTCTGAGGGGGGCGGCCCCTCCGTTCGTATTGATATTTCTCGGCATGGGAGGAGCATAGCACACGCGTTCGCTATCGGTCAAGCGCCGGACCAGGGCTTTTCATTGTTAGGATAGGGTCGTACCTTGCCGTTCGTGGTGAGCCTGTCGAAGGCCCCGCCTGTGGTTCGACAGGCTCACTACGAACGAGGCTCACCACGAACGGACTTTGGAAAGGCCCTGCGGTTTGGCAGCCTTGCTTTGCAGGTGGGGATCGCCGTCACCATGAGACCCCTTGAGGGGATGTGTCTCTACGACACAGGCGTCTTGGTTATCCGCACGGTGTAGTGGAACAGTTCATTGATGAACTCGGTCCACCTCTCGCCTTCATGCGCCAGGTCATCGAGCAAGAAGACCTTGACTACACCCATCTGGTCCAACCTTGTCCTCATTTCCGGCGTGACGACGCCAGCGACCAGGAAGTTGACGCAGCCGGGCGGAGTGGCTTCGAAGCTCTTCTGCATCGCGCCGAGCCGCTCAAGCGCACCAGCGGGATCCTTGCCGCCTTTGATCTCGATCGTCGCCGCCTCCCTCACATCGTCCCCAACCACCTGTCGGAACAGGATGTCCGGCTCAGACCCGAAACGCATCGAGTATCCGTCGGGCAGCTGGAACTCTGTCGCGTCCTCGCTCTGTTCCAAGATCATCCCACGGCTGTCGAGCCAATTCCGGATACGAGTCTTCACCAGGTTTTCGGCGTCGCGGCCTATGATATTGCGGAAGGTACCATCCAAGCCTATGCCCATGTTGGCGATGATGTTCCGGTAGCCGTTCTCCAGCGTCCAGTTGGTCGTACCCTCGATGATGGAGGAAATCACCGCGTTGTACAGTCGAGCGACGCTCGTGCTCTGCTGCTCCGTGATGCGCGACTTGCGCGATCCGTCTTCCCACGAGGCTACGGCCACGGCGATATCGGCCACTCGCTTCTGCGGCAGCATCGCAATCCCCCGGTAGTATTGCGAAGTCCGGGGATGTTCTCGGAGAAGCTGTGGGTGCGCAAACACCTTCTTGGGCTCAATGCCGGATGCGGCTACGAATTCCCATGCCTGCTCGCTGATCACCAGATCGTCTAGCGGACGGAAGTCCAGTTCGCCTGTGAAGCTGTCGATGAGCTCACGCAGGGCGTGGTCTGTCCGATGACGGATCCTCTCCGACATCAACGTCGACCTGAGCCGCGCGTCGTCGAGGCCGGTCACCTGCGCACCCACCTGTAGACGCACTTCCTGATCTCGCGCCTGCCGAAGCGGCGCATCTGCTGGCTCGAGTTGCCCTTGCCGCGCGGCAGCATCCAGATGTTCTCGCACGTGAAGCCGGACTGCTCGGCGAAGTCGGAGAGTATCAGGTCTACCGGCGCCTCCTCTCCGTGGTACTGGACGTTGTCGTTCACCATGATCACGGTCCCGCCGGGGCGGGTCACGCGCCCCAGCTCGGCGACGACAATCGCCATCTCCAGGAAGTACCCTTCCAGCAGCCTGATCACGTGCCTGTTGCCGAGCTCGGCGGCGCGCTCCCTGAGAATGGCGAGCACTTCGTGGATGGCGTCCTGGCCCTCGTACATCCCGATCGCGTCGTCCAGCAGCCCGGGGCCCTCGCCGTATACCTGCCGAAGCCATGCCAGCTTGGTCTTGTTCTCCACGGTGGCGGACAGCATACGTTGCCTGAGGTCGGCGAATCCGTCCTGGTCGAAGCCCAGCCAGGCAAGCTCCAGGGCGTAGGTGCGGGTGTAGTCGTACCTGTTCGCGTATGGCGGCGACGTTATCACCATGTCGAACCGCGCCTCCGGCAGCTCCCGCATCAGCTCCAGGCACGAGCCCGTCATGAACTCGGGGTATCCGCCGCCGTACTCCTGCTTGAGCATGTCGACGTCCTGCACCATCTCGAACAGCCGGGCGCCGAGGGCGTGCCGGAACGACAGGATGGGGCCCTTGTCCACCCTCGCCCTGAGCGCCCGCCCGGACCGGTGGTCCCACCGAAGATACTGGCCGTCCTTTCGCGTATAGCTCACATCTTCCAGGACGGTCATGCACGCCAGGTCCAGCAGCGTCCGGACGGCGCGGCCGCCGGTGTGGGACACGAACTGCCGCGCCTTCGCTATGGCGGCCTCGGTCTCCCCTGGGAAGGCCGCTTCCGTGATGCCTACGTGCGGAAACGCGAACTCCGGCGGCGCCGGCTCCTCCGAGGCGACCCTGTCCATCAGCTCGCCGCCCGCGGCCTCGAGACCGGCCCTGGATACGCCGTTGGCGGCCTGTGCGATCCCGTGGCCCGCCAACACGCCTACGGGCATGATTTCGATACCTGTGGCTGACTTGCCCCTGCCCGCGGCGACCAGGGGCGTCGTGCCGATGCCGGCGAACGGGTCGAGGACGGCCGTCGGCTCATGCTCGTCGATGAGGCGCTCGACTAGCGTGCGCGAGAACCCCTCCTTGTACTTCATCCAGCGCAGGCCGGGCACGCCCCGGTTTCCCTGGTAGGAGACGGCCTTGCGGGTTAGCTCCGGGTTGACGTACATGCGGCCGCGGAACCGCTCGTGCAGAGCTTGCCGCCCCTTGACGCTGCCTCCGTTGGGAGACACTACCGGCTCCATCTACTCGACCTCCTGTCGATGGCTACCGTACGCATAGTAGCATGAATGTTCGCAGATGGGAACATCTTTGGCAGCTTTGACGGTCGGTCGATACTGCATCCGTTCGAGTGTAGGTGAATTCAGAGGTGTAGGTGGGCTATCTGGGAAGGGAGTTGGCTGGCGTCGCTGTAGGCCCCCGAGAATGCCGGCAGTAGGTCAGCGGTGAACAGCCCGCCGCTGACCATCATTGAGACGCCGACGAGGAGGTGCCGCTGTTCGTCAGAGAGCATGCCCCTGGACTCGTCGGATGTGCTACGGGAGTCCTAACCCTTCTCTTATCGCCCTCAACGCGGCCTGCACAACATCCACGTTGGCCTCATCCGTCTCTGCGCCTTCGAGCATGTCGGCGGCCACGTCCCCACTCATGACGGTGTAGTACCCCGCCGAGTTCCGGAATATGAACGTCCCGTCCACAAAGAATAACGCGCTGCCATCCGGTCGAATCAGTATCCGATCCGAGTTGGACATCTCTACCAGATTATGGTCTATGACTACGTGCATCCCTAGGGCTTCTCCCTTCAGTTGAAGGCTATCCCGAAGATTCGGAGGGCCGTCACAATGATCCCGACGCCAGTCAGCGCTCCAACCAAGTACCAGATACGATTTTCTACACCACGAACCCGGTCGGCCACATCCTTGACGTCATCTCCCACTGAGGTTATCTGCCCTACGAGCCGTTCTTCACTCGCATCTATTTGCCTCTCCATTCGGCGTCCCTGGTCACGCAAGTCCTCTCGCAGCCCTTCCAACGTCATCCGCGTCCAGGCGGCATCGCTCTGGGGAAGATCGTAAGGAGGCCGTGTGTCGTGGGGTGGCCCTTCCGGCTCTAGTCTTTGGGGTTCACCCGCCATGTTTCTTTATCCAATCCCATACCCCCGATTGCTGCCTGCCCCAGTACGGCCCCAACGAGGAGACGATGCATGAGCCAGCATCGGACGCGACTAACTCGTCGGATATCTGCTGGCAGGTCTTCTGGCCGCCACCGGCGATGAGGAAGGTATCGTCCTGGAGCCGGAGGTGGTCTGGGTACAGCCGGTTCAACACCCGCGCCGTCGCCGCTACGTCACTTATCCCGAACAACACGTAGATTGGCATCCCGCTCCCCTCGCCTTGCTTCCTAATCCTACCGTATCTCCTACTTCTCTATATGTCACAAATAGCTTAACACGGGCTATCGGCGAAGAACACCCCCTACCGTCAGCACCACCTTGCCGAAGACCTGCCGGCTCTCCAGCGCCTCGTGGGCGCTGGAGGCGTCCTCGAGGCTGTACGTCCTGTCCACGACGCCGCGTATCGCGCCCCGCGAGGCCATATCGACGATCTGCCGCAGGTCGTCCTTCCTGCCCATGAAGACGCCGAAGACGGTCTGGTTCTTCAGGAATAGCTGCCCCATCTGGAGCTCGGCCCTGTACCCGGACGTTACCCCGCAGATGCCGTAGCGTCCGCCGGCGGCCAGCGACGCGAACGCGTCCGCCCACGGCTCGGCGCCCACGTGGTCCACCACGACGTCGACGCCCTTGCCGCCGGTCAGATCCTTCAGCCGCTGGCGCACGTCCTCCGACGCGTACCGTATGACGTGGTCCGCGCCGAGCGCCGCCGCCATATCCGCCTTCTCGTCCGTGCTGGTCGTGGCTATCACCGTCGCGCCCACGACCCGCTTGGCGACCTGTATGGCCGCCGTGCCGACGCCGCTGGACGCCGAGAGCACGAGAGCCGTCTCCCACGCCCTCAGCCTGGCGCGGCGAAGCAGCATGCTCCATACCGGCATGAACACCGTCGGGAGCGCCGCCGCCTGCTCGTAGGAGAGCGAGTCCGGTATGGGCACGACGTTGGACGCCGGCACGGAGACGAGCTCGGCGTAGCCGCCCCGCGTCGTCCTGCCCATCATGTCGGGGGAGACGCATAGCTCGTCCTCCGCCGCCAGGCAGTGGGCGCACTGCCCGCAGGTGATCTTGGGGTTCACCACGACGCGGTCGCCGGGCCGGACGCGGCTCACCTCCGAGCCGGTCTCCAGCACGTCGCCCGCCGCGTCGGAGCCCAGCACGTGGGGCTCGTCCAACGGCAGCCGGGTGCCCCGCACGCCCAGGCGCACGAATACGTCGAGGCGGTTCAGCGCACAGCTCCTGACCCTGACCAGCACGTCGTTGGGCCCGACGCGCGGGTCCGGCAGGTCGCCGTAGGTCAGCTTTTCCGCCCCCCCGTGCTCGGTTATGTAGACTGCCTTCATCGCGCGCTCAACCTCCGTGCTTCCGTGGGGCCAGCGGGAATACGTCTTCCGCGAAAGCCTCCATCCGTTCGATGCTCTCGCGCACCGTCCCGTGGCTCAGGCTGACCAGCAGGTGGCGCACCCCGAGCGCCGCCATCGCCGCCATGTCCGCCTCTAGCTTGCTCATCGGGCCGGTGAGCAGCCGTCCGTCGTCCTGCCCGCCGACGGGCCAGCCCACGGCATAGGCGACGTCGAGCGACGCCGGATCGCGGCCCGCCTGCTCGGCGTACTGCCGCAGCAGGTCCATGCCCCTCGCAAGCTGCGGGAGCGTCTCCAGCGGGCTGGCCGAGTTGGTGCCGATGGGGAACCAGCCGTCCCCCAGGGTCGCCGCCCGCCTGATGGCCGGCCGGCTCTCCCCGCCTATCCAGATGGGCGGGTGCGGCTTCTGCGCCGGCTTCGGCTCGAAGACCACGCCGGAGAAGTCGCAGTATTCGCCGTGGAACTCGGGGTCGTCGGACGTCCATAGCTCCTTGAAGGCCCGGATGTACTCGTCGGTCGCCGCGCCGCGCCGCTCGAACGGGGGCGCTCGAAGTATCTCGAACTCCTCGCGCATCCACCCGACGCCGCACCCCACCGTGAGCCGACCGCCGGAGAGCGCGTCCACGGTCGCCAGCGCCTTCGCGGTGTGGATAGGGCTGCGGTAGGGCACGACGAGCACCCCGGTCACGAGCCGTATGGCGCTCGTGGCGGCGGCCAGGAAGCTGAGCAGCGTCGGCTGGTCCAGGAACGAGAGTGAGTCCCCGTACTCGCCGCTGACGCTGTACGGGTACCGCGAGCGCACCTGCCGGGGCGCGATGAGGTGGTCGCCGGTGCTCAGGAAGGCGAACCCCAACTCCTCGCCCCTGCGGGCCAGCGCCGCAAGAGCGCCGCCCGTAGCCAGCGGCCCGCCTATGGGAAGATAGAACCCGAAGTCCATGGTGTCGATGCGGCCCTACCCTGTGGCGGAGTCCCAGGGCAGCGCAACCCGGGGTGACTTATTCCAAGAGCTTGATCACGGCGACCACGATAGCGGCCAGCGCAACGATGCTGCCCAACTGTACCCCCACGATCCACTTTATCAGGTCGGCCTTCAGGTTCCCGATCTCTTCCTTCAGATCGGCCTTGGTCGCCAGGTGCTCGTAGGCCCCCTCGAGACGGCTGACGCACTGTTCCAGCGTAGCCATTCAACTCTCCCGGGTGCGACTCCGCGCAGGTTACGCTCTCCCCGCGGAATTATCAAGGACGTCCCAGGTGGTCAGATGCCGAACGCCAGAAGCCAGAATTGACCATTCACGGCGTAGGTTATAGACTTGACAGTACAATTTCAAGGAGGACGACCTTGATGAACGGCAAGGGGTTGTTCATAGCCGTTTTTGAGGAGCCCACGCCCGACGTAGCTTTGGAACGTGCGAGAGCGGTGTCTGAGGAGGATGTGTACCAGCTTTCAGACCATGCGGTTCTGCTGCGTGGCTACTACGGCTCAGCCAAGGCATTAGCTAAAACTCTCGGTATGCAAGAGCCTACCACCGGGATCGTGCTGAGGCTGAACGGGTCCTACTCCGGTTACCATTACCAATCCCTCTGGGACTGGCTGGATTCTAGCGACGATGAATAGCGCCAATGGGCCGCGTCAATCGCGAAGTCACGAGGTTCAGCTCCTCGACGACAAGATCTACGAGATCAACGCTCGCCTGTCGGAGCTCTTGGGTGAGCGCAAGAGCCTTGCCACCAAGGAAGACATCGCGACGGCAAAGTTCGCGATGCTCACCACGGGGATCGCGATGACCGTCTCCGTCGTGGCCGCCATCGCCAGCGTCGTGATCGCCGTGACCCGCGTGATCTCCTAGGTTCCACCCCTGCAACGCCGCTCCTGCGTGTTCGGTGGGATGGGGCCACAAATACCCGGAGCTAGACTTACTTAAACGCCGCTTACCCCACCCTGATCGTCCTGCCGGTCGCGGACGACTCCAGCGCCGCCTCCACGACCTCCAGCACGTGGACCGCGGCCTCGATGGGCGCCTCGGCGGGTTCGCCGGCCCTGGCCGCGCGCAGGAACGAGGTCACGAACTCCTCCCCCACCTTGCCGATGTAGGCGGGGGAGTCGGGCGGGGAGAAGCGGCGCTCCTGTAGCCCCGACGTGGCCTGCCCCGGGGCGATGCTGTGCAGCGTGTAGTAACTGCCGTCGGACATCGGGATGCGCGCGTAGCCCTCCGTGCCGCGCAGCGCCAGGAACATGTCGTAGTGGCCGCCGCTGTACCCCTCGGGGCTGCCCGCCATCAGGTATCCGCAGTTCAGCGCGCCGATAACGCCGCTCTCGAACCTCAGCGCCACGCAAGCGGTGTCCTCCACGTCCACCCCCTCGGGGTTCAGACTGCCGACCATCGCCGATACCTCGGCCACGCGGTCGCCGAGGATGTAGCAGAGGATGTCTATGTGGTGGCAGCCGAGCCACGAGAGGATGCCGCTGCCCGCCTGCGACTTCTTGAACAGCCAGTAGTTCGGGTCGCGGTAGCGTATCAGCGAGGTGATGAAGCGCGCCTCCACCTGCATCACGCGCCCCAGGTCGCCCGCCTGCGTGACCTTCCTCACCTCGCGCATGATCGGGCTGGCCCGGTTCGTGTACATGGAGCCGACGGTCACCCCGGCGGCGGACGCCTTGTCGGCGAGACGCCGCAGCTCCGCCGCGGTCAGCGCGCCGGGCTTCTCGAAGATGGCCGGCTTGCCGGCGTCTATGGCCGCCTCCAGCACGGCGGGGCACTGGTCGTTGCGCACGCTGACCAGCAGCGCGTCTACGTCGGGGTTGGCGGCCATCTCCGCGACGGAGCCCATCATGCCCGCGGTCTTGGAGGTGTTCGCCGCCAGGCTGTCGAGGTCTTCGCCCTCCAGCCCGCACAGGTACACCCCCTCCACCTCCTCAAGCTCCTCCAGGGTCTTGACGTGGAAGTCGGAGTGCGGGTTGTCGCAAGATACGACGCCCACTACGAATCCGTCTCGTTCGCTTCTCATTTCACAGTCCTCCGTCGTCCAAGCTGCCGTATCGCCAATCACCCAATGGGGATAACCCCCATCCCTTCGACAGGCTCAGGGCAGGCTCTAACCTTCCCCCTGAGGGGGAAGGGATTCTGAGATGGGGCCGCGGCCCAGCACGTCGGCGCGCATGGCCCTGACGTCTACGCGCGTCCCGGTGCGCGCCGATTCGTTGCACGCCTCCATCAGTACCCAGGTCGCCAGGGTCGAGTCGTGCATCCAGCCGCGCCCCTCGCCGGTCGTTATCGCGCGGGCGAATGCGTCAAGCTGGAGCACCTCGTCGGCGACCATATCCGTGTGTATGTCTTGCAGGCTGAGGTTCTCCACGCACGTCCCCTTCCGGTAGAGGCGCAGCCGCCCGGCGTCGCGGCGAATGTTGCCCTTCACCCCGTGAAACTCCCAGTGGCCGCTCCAGCCCGCGAACGGCTCGTTGACGTGGCCCGCGCGGGTGCCGGTGTAGCAGAAGAGCGCCCCGTTCGCGTACTCCATGAGCGCCTGCCCGCCGGCCGTGCCCGCGACGCCGACCTGGCCGACCTCATCGTCCCGGACCGTGTGGGTCCTGGCGGTCACGTAGTCGGGAAGGCCCTTGGCGGCGACCAGTTGGTCCAACTGGTGGGAGGCGGCCGCGTGGAAGAAGAGGCCCTCCGTGAGCGCGTCGAACCTGCCCTCGGTGCGCAGGTCGAGACGCATGGAGAAGCGGCACTCGCCGCCCAGCATCTCGCCGATCCCGTGCGGCTCGCGCAGCCACTCCCGCATCTTTGCCGCGGCGGGGTTCCACCTCTTGTTCTGCCCCTGCGCGAGCAGCAGGCCGGGGCGCTCGGCGTGGGCGGCAACGATGCGCCGCATCTCGTCCCGCGTGACCGCAATCGGCTTGACGCACAGCGTATGGAGCCCCAGCCCCAGGCTCTCGACCACCAGCGCGGCGTGGGCCGCGGTCGACGCGTACACCAGGCAGACCTCCGCCGGGTGGCGTCGCAGCGCCTCGGCGATCGTCCCGTAGACGCGCTCGGCGAGCGTCTCGGCGACGCTTCCGCCGAGCGACAGGATGCTCTCCCGCGCGCCCTCGACGTCTATGTCCACGCACGCCGCCGGCTCCAGGCTGCCGCACTCTATGAGCGCCTTCAACCTGGATCGGCCGAACACCTTGCACCCAACGTGAATGGTGGGAATGCCCATTGCTTTGCCCCTGATCGATGAGCCTGCGGACGGGAGGGTTCAGGCAGGCCCCTCTCAGCCCGTCGCCCGGTAGTATAGCAGGGTGCGTAGACGAGGCTTCACGCGAAGGACTGAAGCTGAGGGCCTGCCCGGCGCTTCAGGGCCTTTTCAAAGTCAGGGTGGGAGTAGGACGACAGATGGCTGGGCATCGAGTCTCTGTGCTCTGCCCGTGAGCGGTTCCTTCGATGACCAGAGCGAGCAGGCGCCTCTGAGCAGAGTCAAGGCAATGTTCCTGAGCAGGCTGAGCACTGCGCCGCTGCCGTGGTGCTGCATGACGTGACGGTCTTCGCCGAAGCTATCATCCTTGATGTGGAACAAGCTGTTCTCGATGCCCCAATGCCCTCGCATCAGTGAGAGTGCTCGCCTGGGCCCGATGTGAGACAGGCTGGTGACGGCGTACTGCACGCTTTCGGTCAACTGGTTGCTTTTGAGGTGTTTGACCAGCTTTCTGACCATGATCACATTGGATAGACCCGGAAAGTCGCTGTAGTCGGCAAGCTCCGATGATAGCCACACGGCTCGCTGCTCCAGCCGGCCATGTCCCTTGGTCGTCACTTGTAGATCGGGCTCGCCCGGCTCGGAGAAGAGCATCTGTACGTCTTCGAAGAGCTGGGGTTGGTTTTTTTGAGCTTGACCACGTAGTCCTTGCCCTCGGCCAGGATGGTTTCGGCAAGGCTCGTATCGGCGTAGAGCGCATCTCCACTCAGCACTTTCAGACTCGGAAAGTGTGCCGACAGCGACCGGATCCACTCCTCGGCCGCTCTCGGCTCATCCAGGTGGCGAGCTATCTCCACCTGGTCCAGCGCCATCGACCCCTCCCGGCTGAACAGATGCAACAGCTTCAACTGCTCATCGTCCTCCCAAACGCCCCGCACACTCTTGCCGTCCATTGACACCACGTCTATCTCGTTGCCCCGCAGCTCGGCCAACTTCAACACCAAACCCATCAGAGCGGCGCGCACCTCCGATATGGACACCATTCGTAGCAACCTTGACAACGTCGGCACCGACGGGCTGCGTCTCAACCCCAGCCCGCTCAGCAACTGTGGGTAGCACTCCCCGAATCTGCGCACGGCGCTCAACGAGCGCTGTCCGCACATGAGCGCTAACACCGTCAGGCTCAATACCCCCTCCAGGGAATGCACTTTCCCACGGCTACGGCGATGGTCCGTTATGCTCCCGAATGCCTCCCGCAGCAGACTGAACTCCTCTGGCAACGACGGTGGCCCTCTCATTGCGCACCTCCTTGCCTCCTATTCTCGTACTTCTCTTAGACTTTGAAAAGGCCCTGCCGGCGCTTGGCAGCCTGTTGACGTCATCGGCACACATGTAGTAGATTGGAGGTGCAAGGGCCGGGCGTAGCTTCCTGCGGAAGCTATTACTGGCCCTTCTAATTGTCGCCCTCTGGGAAGGTCCCCTGTTCTGCCGACATCCGGTACAACCCTGGTCTGGGGTACCCGTCGTGGCTCGTCTGATCGATGGTTTTCTGCTCGATGATGCGGTGGTAGCGTCTGATGGCCAACAGGAAGGTGTCTCCTGCGGGAACACTCTTGTAAAGCTCGGCCTCCTCATATTGGCGTATCACCGAGGCAATCATGTCCGCAATCTGCACCCCAGCAGATGTCTTAGAGTCTCCGAAAAACGGCGTGTCCGTTATGTTAGTGCATGCACGACCCTCCTCCGAGCGGTATAAGCTCGACTTTGTACAAAACTTAGAAAAGGACAAGGTAAGCTGACAAGACCGAACCACCACGAAAGGTCATGTCATGCTCACCCTGCCCGATGTCATTGTATCCCTACTCCGTCCGTTCGCGCCGATGTTTCAGGCCAGGACATGGACGAAAGTGCAGGTGCTGCTCGTCGGCGCAGTCCTGGCCACGCGCAACAGGACCGTCACCTCCGCGCTCCGCGCCATGGGACTCAGCGACGAGACTGGCTTCGCTCGGTACCACCACGTTCTCAGCCGCGCTCAATGGTCACCTCTCCAGTTGAGCCGTGTACTGCTGTCGCTCCTGGTCCAATACCTCGATGGGGGTGACGGGCCGCTGGTATTCGGCATCGACGAGACGCTGGAGCGGCGGCGAGGCCGCCGGATCAAGGCCAAGGGGATATATCGTGACGCAGTGCGCTCCAGCGGGAGTCATTTCGTCAAGGCCTCCGGCCTGCGTTGGATAAGCCTGATGTGGCTGACCAACATACCTTGGGCACATCGGACATGGGCGTTGCCTGTGCTGACCGCGCTGGCGCCGTCTGAACGGTACTATCAGAAGCTGGGGCGGACTCACAAGAAGCTCACCGACCGACTGGGCGCGCCAGATGATAGTACAACTCCGTCGCTGGTTGCCCAACCGTCCTTTGGTGACGGTCGCCGACAGCAGCTACGCTGCACTCGATCTGCTCGCCTTCTGCCAGTCGATGACTCGCCCCGTCACCTTCATTACCCGGTTGCGTCTGGACGCCGCGCTCTACGAACCCGCTCCACCTCGACTGCCCGGACAGATGGGGCGTCCACGCCTCAAGGGCCAGCGTCTGCCCACGCTCGGGAACCTCCTTGAATGCCACGAGGCAGGCTGGACCAGGATGTCTGTGGCCTGGTACGACGGCGCCATCCGCGCGGTAGAGATCGTCTCTCAAACAGCGGTCTGGTATCACCCGGGCAAGCCACCGGTGCCCATTCGCTGGGTCCTCATTCGTGACCCCCTACACCAGTTCGACTCCCAAGCGCTGCTGTGTACCGATCCTGCGATCAGCCCAGCCCAGATCATCGAGTGGTTCGTGCTGCGCTGGCAGATCGAGGTGACCTTTCAGGAGACGCGCGCTCATCTGGGAGTAGAGACTCAACGCCAGTGGTCGGATCGAGCCATATCTCGGACCACCCCTGTGCTGTTGGGACTGTTCTCTTGGATAACTCTCGCAGCCCACCTGTTGAGAGACCGCCAACTCGCGACTCCACGATCGGCGGCATGGTATGTCAAGTCAGCGCCGACTTTCATCGATGCGATCGCTCTCGTGCGCCGTCACCTCTGGCTTGCTTCTGAGACTTTCTGCACATCGCCGCAGAAACCCGACATGCGAGAAATCCCAACGCCCATGTTCAACAGGTTCATCGAATCCCTCACCTACGCAGCGTGAATGTACAAAGTCGAGCTTAGCTCATAGAAGACCGGCGGGTCCAGCGCCTGGAAATCGTTCTGAAGACGTATTTGGTCAGGTTCGTCGAACAAGAAATCCCAGTCCTTCATCTGAGACTGCTTGTTGCTGGTAGAACTGATTATGTGTCTTAGGTTAGACGAAGGGTCTTCCACCAGCTTGAGCGTCACGGTAGCGCCACCTAGCTGGCCTCCTCGCCTCCAGTGATCGTAAACGTTGAAGGTTGTCTGGCAGCCGTTGACGATCTGGAAGTCCCGAACGTTCACTTTCGCGGCGTCATCATCCAGCGCCGATACCGCAAAGGACGAGCATACAGCGGAAAGGCCATTGTTCATGAGTTGGAAAAGCGTCCTCTGGTTCGGGTCATCGAGCGTGGCCTTGATATCCTTGTTGACGGCGACGGCCCCAAGAGGCCCTCTAGGGTTATACCGAAATATGGCGTACTTGTGCTCATCGAATGTCCTGGCTAACTCCTCGAGAGGAAGGGTTGCGACCAAGCATCTGAATGCGCCAGACCTAGATTCGTGATGACCCGTCGGATCGATTTCCAATGTCAACTCAATCTCCCTGACTTCGTTCAGGGAGTCGATGATGCGAGTCAATTCGTCTATGTCTATTATGGTAGCGAGATGCGGAATATCGACATAATCCCCACCGATGGAGAGAGTCAGTGGGCCATCAGTCCATGCATTTGCACGCCCTTGCAACTGCTTGGTCGCACGAAGGGTAGTCAGATATACGAGTTGGAGCTCGTATCCGTCGAGGAGGAGATGGCGGAAAGTAGGAATAAACTCCAGTATCTTTTCGTTGGAGACTTCAGCAAGTATCTGAGGAGTAGAGAGCTTGGCGGGCACATCCAAGAAGCTAGCCAAGTCTCTCATCTTGAGAGTATCGGGGCTGGAACGGTACTTCGACTGGAAGAGATAGACGGTCATGGAGTCGTCATCGACGTAGTACGCGTCCAACTCCAAGTCGTCCTTGCCGTCGGTGATATTGGCCAGCAGATCGTCCTCGGTAGGAGGATTCTGAATCTGGTCCAAGCGAAGGTCAGCAGCCCAAAACAGGAACCCTCTTGCCACGTCGCCATCGAACAGGCGGTTGGCTGAGTCGCGGACCCTGTTGGTGATTCTCTCTATTTCCCTGATCTTCTGTTCGTTGCGCTCCTGGCGGGTGGGCATAATGGCCTCCGTCGGCTGAGATAGCCGAGGATGAATCGTCGAGGCCATTATAGGAGCTAAGGGCCGTGCGGTCCATAAGCGGCATAGCGGGCTGCTGCTTGGGCGCGGCCATAGCCGGGCTGACGAAGAGGCGCCGGGGCGCTCAGGCGGGGGATACCTCGTCGAGGCGGCCGGTGGCGCAGTCGTAGACGAAGCCCCTGACCTGGTCCTTGGCGGGGATGAAGGGGTTGGCCTGGATGCGGGCGATGGACTGGCGCACGTCCTGTTCCAGGTCTCCGAAGGCTTCGAGCGCGAACGATGGCCTGATGCCGGTGTCGGCCTCGATCATGTCCTTCACGTCGTCGTCGCGGAAGGTGAGCATCCCGCAGTCGGTGTGGTGGACGAGGACGACCTCGCGGGTGCCGAGGAAGCGCTGCGAGATCATGAGCGAGCGGATCGCGTCGTCGGTCACGACGCCGCCGGCGTTGCGTATGACGTGCGCGTCGCCTTCGTCGAGGCCGAGCAGCTTGTGGGTGTCCAGCCGGGCGTCCATGCACGCGACGACCGCGACCCCCTTCGCGGGCGGCAGGGGCAGAGCGCCCTTGTCGAAGCTCTCGGCGTAGCGGGCGTTGTTCTCCAGCATCACATCGGTAGCGGACATGGGCATCTCCTTCCGGCGCCAGGGTTCGAGCAAGGCGCGCAGCCGCTAGTTTAGGCGTATTCCGCCCGCCGCGCAATCCCTGGCCGGCGGCTAGGGACCCGGCCCTTGCCATTCGCAGAACGCGCGTGCTATACTTCTCCCCATGCACCACCGGCCACATACTGAGGTTCGTAGGGGCGGGTTTCAAACCCGCCCTCCCAATGCCCGCTGTCCGGACACGGCGGCGATTCGCGTGTCTCATTCTGTCTCATCGCTGTCTCATTCTGTCTTATCCGTGTCTCATTCTGCCTATTTCGTGTCTCCCCCTGTCTCACGGTCCATAGCTGAAATAGACAGAATGAGACAGTTTCCAGGAATTCCCGGCCGTTCTCGCTGAGCAAGGCCGCAAGAGCGATGCCCCCTCACTCGGCAGGGGCAGGCAAATCGGCGTCCACGTCACCATTTCTTCAGTATGTGGTCCGCGATGGGTATAGCGCGCCGCGCGCCGACGGGGTTGCCAGCCGCGAACATTAGCTCGAACAGCGGGGCGTTATTCGAGTTCGTGAGCATGCGAGAGCTTTCCGCGACACTATAGAAGACTGTGCTCAAGCGCCTCTTATATCTTTCCGCGATTAGTTTGCTTCCTCGTGCCCTCTCTCGTCTGGGCTCATCTTCTAGGAACGATAGTTGATGGGAGTCACGATAGCTCTCCTCCCAGTATCCACGACCTCCGAAGATGCGGTCCAACTGCTTCGAAGTCGCTTCATCCGGTTCGTTGCCTGTCGGCATCATACGGGCGACCGCCATGAGCGGAAAGAGTATCCAGCAGTCGATCTTCTCAGTAACCGCAATCGCCTCTATCGTCGTCCAGGATACCTCGATCTTGTAAGGATCCAGAAATACCACCGCGCGGTCGTTCCAAGCCATACCGTCGCAGAACCTGGGTATCTCCGAGTTCGCGTCGCCTTGGACAATACAGATGCTGCGACCGGCGTGCTCATCTGCCAACGCTCTCAGCGAGGCAACTCGCTCCGGGTCGCTTTCGACGAACAGGAACCTGTCAAAGGGCTTGTCGTCGATCTCCAGGGCTATACGCGTCGAACCCCTTCGCAACTCTCGAAATTCATCATATTCGCCCGATGTGAACTCGTACGACCCCGACCCGGCAAAAGCGTCGACATAGGTCAGCCTGAATTGCTGATTCTTCAGGGCAGTGGTGTAAGCGTCCAGGTATTGCCGGAGGATCTTCAGCTTTTGATCTGTCCATGGCCCGCCAAACTCTTGAGTGCTCATGCTGCCTGTCTGCCGGCCAAGCGGGCCTGGGGCATTTGCATCCAAGTCTCGCCGTCCAGCACTGCCTTGTCTCCCGAGCGCTTGCCGCGCCTCCCCCCCAACTGCTTGAGGAAGAACGCCACGCCCGCCCTGCGCGACTGGTCCCGCAGGTCTCTAGCCCAATCGAGGTCCATGGGCCGCGCTCGCGGGCCGCTCTCTCCTCCCGCGATCACCCACTGGAGCTCGCCGGAGTCAAGCCAACGGCTTAGATCGATCGACCCGAGCAGCGGCTCGGCGGATACGAAGCGCACCGGGGCCGGCAGCCGCGCCAGCACCTCGATACGCGGCGCGTACTTCTGGTTCTCCACCGACGTGCCGACCCAAACGCCGTCCGGCCACACGCCTTCATAACGCTCCCGGTTGAGCTCCCACCACCCAACGGCTCTACCCGGCCTCTTCGTCAGTACCTGGAATACATGGCCGCGCCGCTCTGCCGCCTCGCCCATGACGTTGAAGATCTTCGAAACGAAGTCGTAGGGCACGCGGGGATGGAAGACGTCCGACATGCTGTTGACGAATACGCGCCTTGGACTCGCCCAGCGCAACGGCGCCTCCAGCCTATCGGGCATCAGGTGAATGTCGCCCGGGTCGCCATGGTATCCAGGCACGCCCATTGCCGTCAGCCGCGGGTAGAGGGCGAACATGTAGCAGTGATCGCAGCCGGGAGATACCCGCGTGCAGCCCGTAACGGGGTTCCAGGTCTCGTCCGTCCATTCGATGGCCGATGGCATGGCGCTATGCCTCCGTTGTCATGGCACGCATGTTCGTACACGGCAGCTTCTCTTGTCAAGGCTATGGCGGTTGCGTAAACGCTGAGAATGCTACGCCGGGTCGGCGGCGTAGATGGCGCTGGCGGCCTGGAGGCGGCGGACCTCGGTGTAGTCGTCGACGGGGCGGCCCCCGGCGTCCAGGGTGGTGCGCAGCGCGAACTCGGCGACGTCGGGGCGGTTGTAGCAGACGAAGGCCATGCGCAGCCGCTCGATGGCGCTGCCTGCGTCGTCGGCGGGGTCGGCGAAGAGCAGGGGGCCGGTGTCCACCTGGTAGCGGTTGCGCTCCGGGTGGATGTTCATGGTCTTGACGGGGTACTCCATGACGACGCGCGCGCCCTCGCGCTCGATCTCGGTTACGGCGACGAGCGGGAGGTTGTCGATGGTGGCCTGGACGACATCGGAGTCGTCCGCGAGCCTGCGGGTGTTGGGGAAGCGGCGGACGGTCAGCTCGTAGCTGGTGAACCCGTCCCGTATGGAGATGGGCCGCGAGGTCTCCTTCTGACCGACCCGCCGCGTCATCGAGCCGAGGCCGATGGCCTGCGTGCGCGACCACGCGCCGACGTACTCGTGGTTGGGCGCCTGGAAGAGGGTGTCGTCGCGGTACATCCACTCGGTGCGGCACGGGGTTATCAGGAAGAACTCCTCGGACGCGCCGCCGCGCTCGACGACCTCGCAGCGGGCGTCGAGCTGGATGCGCGCGCTGTTGCCCCAGGGCATGTGGCCCGGCTTGCGGTCGTCGGGGCGCGGCGGGACGACCCACCTGATATACGAGTTGGCGAAGTCGCAGACATTCACGATGGGCCTCCGGCTACCACTTCATGCGGGGTTCGCGGTTATGCTTGCGGAGGAGGTCTTCGGCGCCGCCCCGGACAAGCCCCACCACGTCTATGCTCTCCACGTGGTCTATCCACATCTCCTTGCCGGCGGCTTTAAGCTTCGCCCTGGCCCTTGCGTAGGCGTCGTCCACCCTGGGGTCGGCGTTTCCTCCTGGGATGCCGAGGGACTGGGCCATGTCCTCCCTGCCCTCGGCGAAGTATTGGAGGCCGTCGACCTGGAGGATGTCCTCGAGGTTGTCCACGCAGGTTGCGCTCTCGATCTGCGGGACGACGACGAGGTTGTCGTTGACGTCGGCCATCAGGTCGGCGCGGCTGTCGGTGTCCTGGTGGAAGACCATGGCGAGGCTGGTCGCGCTCCGCAGGCCCAGGGGGGCGAAGTAGGAGAACTTGACCAGGGCCTCGGCCTCCTCGCGGGTCTGGAGGTTGGGGACGGTGATCTGGCGTATGCCCCGGTCGAGGTAGCTGAGGATGGTGCTCTCGCGCCCGTCCGGCACGCGCATGATGGGGGTGACGCCGAAGCCGATGGCGACCCTGCACAGCCTGCCGACGCGCTCGGGCGTGATGGGCGAGTGCTGGCCGTCGAATGCCACGAAGTCGAGGCCGACGCGCCCGGCGAGCTCGACGAGCTCCTCCGAGGGGTCGGACATGGCGAGGCCGAGGGCCTTTTCGCCGTTGCGTATCCTGGTAAGGCAGTTGTTGGTGAACATGGGCGGCGCTCCGTTGGGTGTAGTGGCGGACATTCTACACCGTGATTCACGGTTGGTGGGGTTGCATCGCGTGCCGGGGCGTATGGCCGGGTCTGGTACAGTGGTAGTATCAAGCAAGGCAATTCTGGAGGGTGTCATGCAGGTGTTCTGGCGAGAGGCGCGGCGGGGCGAGCGTCTCGTGCTCGCGATGGACGACGGGAGCGAGGAGGAGATCGGCGGCGTGCGGCAGACGAAGCGGGGGTTCGACGCGTTCGCGAAGACGTTCGGGTACGACCCCGGGCGCGCGGTGAAGGGGTTGGAGACGATGGACGATGGTAAGCGGTTCGTCGAGTCGTTCAGCCCGTGGGAGATGTACGGCGTTTACGGCGCGAAGGTCGAGCCCGGCGTGAGGCCCGAGGTCACGTGATCGGCTTCATAGGCGGCACCGGCCCTGAGGGGCGCGGCCTGGGCCTCCGGTTCGCGCTGGCGGGGGAGGAGGTGCTGATAGGGTCGCGGGACGCCGGGCGCGCGGCGGAGGCGGCGGCGAAGGTCGCACGGCGCGGGGGCGCGGGCAGGGTGTCCGGGGCGGTGAACGGGGAGGTTGCGCGGCTGGCGGACACGGTGTTCGTGACGATGCCGTACGCGGGGCAGCGGGAGGCGCTGGGGCCGCTGCGGGAGGCGCTGGCGGGGAAGGTGGTGGTGGACGTGGTCGCGCCCCTGAGCTTCGAGGGCGGCGCGCCGCGCGCGGTGGCCGTGGAGGCGGGCTCGGCGGCGCAGGAGGCGCAGGCGCTGCTGCCGGAGTCCAGGGTGGTCGCGGCGTTCCAGACCGTGAGCGCCCACGACCTGCTCGACCCTACCGTTTCGGTGGACTCGGACGTTGTAGTCTGTGGGGACGACGCGGAGGCGAAGGCGCGGGTGATGGCGCTGGCGGAGACCGTGCGGGGCGTCAGGGCGGTGGACGGCGGGCGGCTGGAGAACGCGCGGTACGTGGAGGACCTGACGGCGCTGCTGCTGAACGTCAACCGGATATACAAGGCGCGGTCGGCCATCAAGATAGTGGGAATCTGAGGAGACCGGGTTGAAGACGAGGTCCATCACGCTGTTGGCGGCGCTGGCGGCGGCGGTCGCCGCGCTGGGGAGCGGCTACCCAGCGGAGCCTATCCGCGTGGTGTCGAGCGACCACGAGATACGCTTTCCGTCGGAAATCGTCTTCAGGCTGACGGCCGAGGGCGAGAGCGCGATCACGGGTGTGAAGCTCCACTACCGGCTGTCGGACGGCAGGGTGAGGGTGTACGGCTACCCGGACTTCGTGGCCGGCCGGCGGGTGACGGCGGACTTCTCGCTGAAGACGGCCGCGTCCAACTACCTGCCGACGGGCGTGGAGGTCTCGTACTACTACGAGATCACCGACTCGGCGGGGAACACGGTGGAGACGCCCAGGGCGACGGTGGAGTACAAGGACCCGCGGTACAGGTGGCGGCGCGTGGAGGTCGGCGACCTGACGGTGGTGTACCACGACCTGCCGGCGTCGGAGGTGGCGGCGGTGACGGAGAGGGTCGCCGAGCGGCTGGAGGAGGTGAAGGCGGTGTTCGGGATCGACTCGCCGACCCCCATGAAGGGGGTGCTGGTCAACGGCCGGCGAGAGGCGCGGCGGACGTTCCCGTTCATAAGCGAGACGGCGACGCGGGGGCACGTCTTCGCGGGCTACGCGTATGACCGGTACGACCTGTTCGTGCTGGCGGGTCTGTGGGAAGACGGGATGGTACACGAGGCGGCGCACCTGCTGCTGGACGAGGCTATCGACTCGCCGCTGGGGATAGTGCCGGCGTGGCTGAACGAGGGGCTGGCGACCTACTTCGAGGGCGGCCCGCACCACGGCGAGCCGATCGTAAGACGGGCGGCGCGCGATGGCGGGCTGCTCAGGCTGCACGCGATGAACAGCGTCCCCGGGCGGCCGGCGGACATCGCGCTCTTCTACGCCCAGACGCGGAGCATAGTGGAGTATATGCTGGACGCCTACGGGCGCGATCGGATGTCGGCGCTGCTGCGGGCCATCGACGACGGGGGCGGTATCGACGCCGCGCTGCGCGCCGCGTACGGCTTCGGGCGCGGCGAGTTGGAGGCGGCGTGGGCTGCGGGCTACGGCGTCGCGCTGCCGGAGCGGGCGACCGTGGAGCGCGGGCCGCCGGAGACGGGGAGCGAAACGCCCCTGGTGTTCGAGTCGCCGCTGAATAGCGCGGGCTCGGAGCCGGAGGCCGTTAGCGTTCCAGCAGTGACGGAATCGGCGCCGGAGAGGCCAGCGGCGGCGGAAGCGCCGGGGCAGACGGCGGGAGCTACGGCGCAGCAGAGCGCCTCCGGCGGCGGCCCATCGGGGGGCGCGCTGGCCGTCGGCGCGGTCGTGCTGGCGCTGATGGCCGCGTCCGGGGCGCTGGCCCTGGGGATGGGCCGGCGCAGGCGAGCGCGGTAGGCGCGGAAGGGATACACATGGATACGACTCACCCCACACCGGACGAGCGGTTCTTCTTCGACACGAACGGCTACCTGATGCTGGAGGGGCTGTTGCCGGACGACCTCGTGGGGGACCTGACGGAGGCTCTGGCGGGCGCGATCAAGAGGCGGCGCGCCGCGGCGGAGCGGGGCGGTCCCGTGAGGGAGTCTAAGTTCACGGGGCGCAACGCCCGGATATTCGGCCTGCTCGAAGAGGACCCGGTGTTCCTGCGCCTGATGGACTACGCGCCGGTGATGCCGTACGTGCGGGCGCTGCTGAACCCGGAGCCGAACTACCACGCCTCGGACGCGATCTGGGAGGTGGAGGACCCGGGAACGGGCGCCCACTGGCACAGGGACGGACGGGACGCGGGCTTCGAAGCGCTGGGGCCGCAGGTCCCGCACCTGCAGATCAAGCTGGGGTACTTCCTGTCGGATATGTCGGGGACCGACGAGGGCAACCTGACGATCGTGCCGGGCTCCCACCACGCCGTGGAGAGCCCGACGGCGGAGCAGAGGGCGGGTTACGACACGATGCCCGGCGCCACCCAGCTCCGCGGGCCGGTGGGCACGTGCGTCATGTTCCACAACGCGCTGTGGCACACCCCGGGCCGGTGGAGCGACGCCGGCGGGGAACGGATCTTCCTGTACTACGCCTACGAGCACCCGTGGATGATGGCGGCGTACCAGGCGCCGTATTCCCGTACCTTCTACCACGGCCTATCGGACGAGCGGAAGAAGATGTTCCACGAGGTCGTGTTCGAGGTAGGCTGACGACCCGTTTGCGCTATAGCTACTGGAACAGGCCGTCGACGGGCATGGTCCAGCCGGGGACGGCAGGCTCGGCTTCCGCGACGTCGCCGCGGCGGTAGGCGGTAGGCGAGTCCGGGCGGTCCGAACGGTAGGCCGTGACCACGTCGCCCCCGAGCAGGTCGACGTCCCAGACCACGAGCGTGCCGGCGGCGAAGTAATCGGCGCGCTTGGCGGCCATCTCCCTCTCGGCGGCGGGCCCGTAGTCCCCCTCGCTCCGTATCTCCGCGGCGAACGCGGGCGCTCCCTGGGCGAACTTCATGCCCGGGTCCTCGCCGGTGAAGTATGCCGCGTCGGGGCTGAAGGACTGCCTGTTAGGGAGGTCCACGATAAAGCCGACGTTATCGGCGACGGCCATGCCTGGGCGGCCGCGCCGGACGTACTCGTACAGGCTCAGCCATATCTTGCTGCCTGCGAAGCCGGGCCTGAACCCCGTGGGCGCCATCAGCCGCAACTCTCCCTCTACAAGCTCGGCCTTTCCGCCCTCGGCGACGCCGTAGAGGTCCCACACCGTCGCGGGCTTCTTGAGGGTCGTCGCCATCCATGCCTCCACGATCCCGGGGCGGGTACGTCCTTACGCTGTCTCGGCTGCCTCGGATAGCTCCTTCCGCCCCCTGTACATGCCAAGCCCGATGATGAACAGGCAGATGCTATCGACGTATAGGATCATGCTGGATATCCAGATCAGGGTCTGGATATCCAAGCCCGGAGCGTTCATCGCGAGCAGGAAGATGACCAGTCCCACGAGTCCGCCGGCCGCAATGACGTAGCTCGCGATCTTGTAGGGGCCCGTCGATGAGAATCTGCTAGCGAGCCCAAGGCCCAGCATCATGGTCGCCAAGGGGAACAGAGCTATGAGAGACAATACGATCCCCGCCATGTTGGTTTGCACGGTCAGGGCCGCGGCCTCGAATTCTGCCGCCAATGGAGACCCGGCGACGAGTTGCTCGCTGCGCTGCATCAGGTGGATGACGAAGTGCCGCATCCCCGCCGCCACGATGAGAAAGCTCCACTCGATGACCGAGACGATGATGCCGAACTGCAGCAGCCTCCCTCCCAGCCCGGCCTGACGGCTCGCCAGGGGGTAGAGAGCCAGTGCGCCGAAGGTCATGAGCAGCATGGAGACGATCTCGGCGAACGTCACCCAATGCGCCAGGATCGCCGTATCTCCCAGGGCGTCCCGCGCCGCGACGAAGTCGGTCTGGTCCACGGGGTCTATGATCGTTCTCCCCGGCAGTAGCCATGAAGTCGCCAGGAGCAGTACTATACTTGCCATCAAGGCAATACCCGCGTATCTGGTTGTCATCATTGCACCCCAGCTATGTGATTTGACGCCCCGCCATTGGGGAATCCCCAAGCGGAACCCCAGCTTGCGCGTAGAAGCATATCACACCGTGAATCCAGGGGCATTCTGGTATATGTTCAGAATATGGGAGGGCAGCCACAAAGGGCTGCACCTACGGGATGGAAGCCGTAGTCGTAGGGGCGTCCCTCGTGGGCGCCCTAGGTGAGGGACGCACCAACTCTGAACAGTTACGCAGCCTGGTATATGTTCAGAATATGGGAGGGCAGCCACAAAGGGCTGCACCTACGGGATGGAAGCCGTAGTCGTAGGGGCGTCCCTTGTGGGCGCCCTAGGTGAGGGACGCACCAACTCTAAACAGTTACGCAGCCTGGTATATGTTCAGAATATGGGAGGGCAGCCACAAAGGGCTGCACCTACGGGATGGAAGCCGTAGTCGTAGGGGCGTCCCTTGTGGGCGCCCTAGGTGAGGGACGCACCAACTCTGAACAGTTACGCAGCCTGGTATATGTTCAGAATATGGGAGGGCAACCACAAAGGGCTGCACCTACGGGATGGAAGCCGTAGTCGTAGGGGCGTCCCTCGTGGGCGTCTGGACGAGAAACACACCAACTCTGAACAGTTACGCATTCTGGTATATGTTCAGAATATGGGAGGGCAGCCACAAAGGGCTGCACCTACGGGATGGAAGCCGTAGTCGTAGGGGCGTCCCTTGTGGGCGCCCTAAGGTGAGGGCCGCACCAACTCTGAACAGTTACGCAGCCTGGTATATGTTCAGAATATGGGAGGGCAGCCACAAAGGGCTGCACCTACGGGATGGAAGCCGTAGTCGTAGGGCGTCCCTTGTGGGCGCCCTAGGTGAGGGACGCACCAACTCTGAACAGTTACGCATCCTGGTGAAGACGGGCGGCGGGGCCGGTACAATGGGGCGAGCACGGAACGCTTGCACGTGGGGTATTCGATCCGATGAAGTCCGCCGCGTTCGTATATGACGACCTGCTTTCGAGGCACACGCTGAGCGACGTACACCCGCTCAAGCCGGCGCGGCTGCGCTATACCTACGAACTCCTGCGGGGCTACGGCGTCTTCGACGCGCCGGGCGGCGCGCCGGCGGCCCCGAGGCGGGCGGAGGAAGAGGAGCTGCTGTGGTTCCACACGCAGCCGTATATCGACGCGGTGCGGCGGGTCGGCGACGGCGACGAGTCGGCGGCCGGGCTGGGGTTCAACCTCGGCACGCCGGACAACCCGGCCTACGGCGGGATGTACGAGGCGGCGCTATGGTCGACGGGGGCATCGCTGCGGGCGGCGGAGATGCTGCTGGCGGACGAGGCGGACGTCGCATTCAGCATATCCGGCGGGCTGCACCACGCCATGCCAGGATACGCCTCGGGCTTCTGCGTCTTCAACGACCCTGTGATAGCCATCGAGGCGCTGCGGCGGCGCGGGCTGAAGGTGGCGTACGTGGACATAGACTGCCACCACGGCGACGGCGTGCAGCATGCCTTCTACGACACGGACGAGGTGTTGACGGTCTCGGTTCACGAGTCGGGGCGGTACATCTTTCCAGGCACGGGGTTCACGGAAGAGACGGGCGCCGGCAGGGGGAGGGGATACTCGGTCAACGTGCCGCTCTACCCGTACACCACGGACGAGACCTACCTGTGGGCGTTCCGCGAGGTGGTCTTGCCGCTGCTGGAGGCGTTCGCGCCGGACGCGCTGGTGACGCAGCTTGGGATCGACTCGCACTTCCGCGACCCGATCACTCACCTGGCGCTGACGGTGCAGGGCTTCGGGGAGGCGGTCCGGTCGTTCAGGGGCGTTGCGCCGAAGTGGCTGGCCCTGGGCGGCGGCGGGTACGACCTGCAGGCGGTGGCGCGGGCGTGGTCGGCGGCCTACGGCATCATGTCGGGGCGGGAGGTGGGGGACGCGCTTCCGGACGAGTACCGGGACCGGTACGGCGTATCGACGCTGCACGATCCCGGCGTGCCCTCGGTGCCCGCCCAGGTGGTCGGCGACGCGCGCAGGTTCGCCGAGAGCAGCGTGGCGGCGGTGCGGGCGCTGGTGTTTCCCGTGTACGGCCTCCGGGCGGGCTGACAGGGATAGCTCAGGCTACCAGGAGAGAAGAATGGCCCGCCCTCGGTTCCCCGCGAGGGCGGGCCTGGTCGTCTAGGGCTATTGGGGGGGCCTAGACAGGGTTATGCTTCAGTCGGCGGCGCCTGTAGACGATCCACAGGACGACCAACAACAGCGCCAGCAGCAGCCACAGCCAGTTCACCAGGGACAGGTCCGCCAGCAGGACCAGCGCGCCGGGCTCGCTCACCTCTATGTCGAACTCCGCCGTCACCGCTGCGTTCACGCCGTCGGACGCCGTTATCGTCACCGTGTAGGTAGCAGTCGTCGCGTCCGACGAGACCGTGCCCGACACCTTCCCGCCGGAGTAGGACAGGCCGCCGGGAAGCCCGGTCAGCGACACCGACACCGCGTCGCCGTCGGGGTCCGCGACCGCGATGGCGAAGGACGCGATGGTCTCGCCCTGCCGGTACTCCTTGTCCCCAGGCGCCGTCACCGACGGCGGGCCGTTCGGCGCCGCCACGCTCTCGTCCACGTCGGTAACGCCGATGGTCACCGAGACCGTCGCGTCCACGGCAGCGTCGGCGTTGCCGTCCGCGTCCAACCCGTCGCTCACGCTCACCGTCACGGCGTAGCTGCTCTTCGTCTCGTAGTCCAGCACAGCCCCGGAAGCCACGCTTATCTGCCCGGTCTCCGCGTCTATGGCGAACTCGGATGCGCCGCTCAGGCCGTAGCTCAGAGCGTCGCCGTCAGCGTCCGTGGCGGTCACCGGACCGCCCACCGCCGTCCCGGCCGCCGAGTTCTCGGCTATCTCGCGCGACGCGCCGGACGGGAAGGCCGGAGCAGCGTTCGGCTTCGCCGTAGCGCCCGCGCCGCTCTCAGACCACTCGCTGGCGCCCTCGTCGTTGATCGCCCGCACCTGCGCCTCGTATGTCGTGTCGCTCTCCAGGCCCGCGATGGCCGCGCCGGTCACCGTCCCAACCACTGGGTGGGAAGTCCAGCCACTGGCGCCCTCCGCCCTGTACCGCAGGTCGTACCCCGTTATGGCGGGGCCGCCGCCGTTGGCAGGCGCATCCCAACCCACGCTCAGCGCGCTGGTGGGAGTGACCGCGGCTGCGGACACAGACGGCGCGTCAGGCCTCGAGGGAGGCTCGTCAACGTCGGCAACCCGGATGGTCACCTTCACCGCCACCTCCGCGTGTACGCCGTCGCTCACGCTTACCGTCACGACGTAGGAGTGGACGGTCTCGTGGTCCAGCACCACGCCAGCGGCAACGCTTATCTGCCCGGTCTCCGCGTCTATGGCGAACTCGGACGCGCCGCTCAACGTGTAGCTCAGCGCGTCGCCGTCCGCGTCCACCGCGGCCACCGGCTCACCCACGGGCGTCCCGGCCGCCGAGTTCTCGGCTACCTGCCGCGCCATGCCGGACGGGAAGGTAGGGGCAGCGTTCGGCTTCGCCGTAGCGCCCGCGCCCGACTCCGACCACTCGCTCGCGCCCTCGTCGTTGATCGCCCGCACCTGCGCCTCATACGTCGTGCCGCTCGCCAGGCCGGTGATGGCCACGCTGGTCGCGGTGGAGCCGACGGTCGTCCAGCTCGTGTCTCCCTCCGCCCTGTACCGCAGCTCGTAGCCCGTAATGGCAGGGCCGCCGCCGTTGGAAGGCGCGTCCCAGCCCACGCTCAACGCGCTGGTGGGTGCGCTTGCGGCTGCGGACACCGACGGCGCGTCCGGCCTCGAAGGAGGCTCGTCAACGTCCGTAACCCCGATGGTCACCGATATGGAGGCGTCCGACGACCTGCCGCTCGCCCGCACCGTCACGCCGTAGCTGCTCTTCGTCTCGTGGTCCAGCACGGCGCCCGTCACCACGCTTATCTGCCCCGTGCCCGCGTCTATCGCGAACTCGGATGCGCCGCCCAACGTGTAGCTCAGGCCGTCGCCCTCGGCGGTCACCGGGTCGCCAACGAGCGTCCCCGCCACCGCGTTCTCCGACACCTGCCGCGTTACGCTGCCGGACGTAAACGCCACAGCGGCGCTCTCGTCCACGTCGGTCACCCGGATGGTCACCGCGACCGTCGCGTCCGCCGATCCGTCGCTCGCGCTCACAGTCACGGCGTAGCTGCTCTTCGTCTCGTAGTCCAGCACAGCCCCAGCGGCCACGCTTATCTGCCCCGTGCCCGCGTCTATGGCGAACTCGGATGCGCCGCTCAGGCTGTAGCTCAGCGCGTCGCCGTCAGCGTCCGTGGCGGTCACAGGGTCGCCCACGAGCGTACCCGCCGCCGCGTTCTCAGACACCGACCGCGCTACGCCCGACGGGAAGGTCGGCGCCGCGTTCGCCTTTTCGGTAGCGCCCTCTTCGGTAGCGCCCTCGCCGCTCGCCGACCACTCGCTGGCGCCCTCGTCGTTGACCGCGCGAACCTGCACTTCATAGCTCGTACCGCTCGCCAACCCGCTAATGACCGCGCCGGTCGCCGTGGAGCTATCGGACTGCCAGCTACCAGCGCCCTTCGCCCTGTACCGCAGGTCGTACCCCGTTATGGCGGGGCCGCCGCCGTTGCCGGGCGCAGCCCAGCCCACCGTCAGCGCGCTCGTGGGAGCATCCGCGTTCTCGGACACCGACGGCGCGTCAGGCCGCGCCGGAGGCTCGGCAACGTCCGTCACCAGGATGGTCACATCCGTCGTGTCGTCCACCGAAGCGTCCGCGTTGCCGTCCGCGTCCAGCCCGTCGCTGACGCCGACCGTCACGCTGTACGACCGCACGCTCTCGTAGTCCAAGACAGCCCCGGACGCCACCATGATCTGGCCCGTGGCCGCGTCTATCGTGAACTCGTCCGCCCCCGTGATGCTCCAGGTAAGGGCGTCGCCGTCAGAGTCGGTCGCCTCCACGGGAGTCCCAACCGACGTGTCGGCGGGCGAGTTCTCCGCTACCCGGAAGGTCAGGCCCGTCTTCGTCTTGAGCTTCGCGTCCCCGTTCGACTGGGCCGCCGGGCGAGACTCGATCGGCCCCTGCTGCTGCACGGGCGCCGCCTGGTACTCGTCAACCACCGTCGCAGCCGGGTAAGCAGTCGTCGAACCCGTGCCGCTATCCGACCACGCGCTCTTGCCCACCCCGTTGATCGCCTGCACCTGCGCCTCGTACGTCGTCTCCTCCGTCAGACCGCTGATCACGACACCGGTCACCGTGGAACTGTCGGACGACCAGCTCTTAGCCCCATCGACCCTATACCTAATGTTGTAGCCCGTGATCGCAGACCCGTTGTCCGCGGGCGCCGTCCACGTCACTCTCAACGCCGTCTGAGGCGACGAGCCCGCGGGCGACACCGACGGCGCGTCCGGCTCGTTCGGCGGGTTCGTGATGTCGTCCGCGCTCGGCAACACCTCCGTGACGCCCGTGCCCGCGTCCGACCACGCCCCCGTACCCTCCGCGTTGCTCGCCCGCACGCGCGCCTCGTACTTCGAACCCGGCGTCAGGCCCGTTATCGTGTCGCTCGTCTCCGTCCCGTCGAACGACAGGTCCACCCACGACCCGCCAGCCAACCGGTACTCCACGTCGTAGTCCGTGATCGCCGGCTTCCCCGTCATGTCCGGCGCCGTCCACGACACGTCCAGCGTCCTGTAACGGTCGCTGCCCTGGAACAGGTCCGGCGCATCGGGCGCGGCCGGAGGCTCCGCAACGTCGTTGATGGTGATCGTCACCGTGATGACCGCGTTTATCATGTCGTGGTCGGGGTCGTTCTGGTCCGCGTGGCTCGCAGTCACCGTGATGACGTGCGAGTGGCTCTGCTCGTAGTTAAGGTTCGCGCCCTGCCGCACCAGGATCTGCCCGGTGGTGGAGTTTATGGTGAACTCGCCGTGCTGGGTCCCGCCCTGGCCGCCTACCACCTGGTCCGAGGTCATGGCGTACGCCACCGCGTGACCGTCCGAGTCAACCGCCGGCAGAGAGCCGCTCACCGCCGTCCCGCCCGCAGCGTTCTCGGGCACCTCCACCGACGCCTTCTCGATAGCCCGCGTCCTGGTGGAGCCGCTCGTCGACCAACCGCTCTCCCCCTCGTCGTTGATCGCCTTCACCTGCACCTCGTAACGCGTCCCCTTCGCCAGACCGGCTATCGTCGTCGAGGTAGCCGTACCCGTGAAGCTATGGCTCGTCCAGGCGACCGTGCTCGTGCCCGTCTTCCTGTACCGCACGTCGTAGTCAGTGATAGCCGGCTTGCCCGTCATGTCCGGCGGCGTCCACCACACGTCCAGCGCGGCGCTGGGCGTGTCGGCGTTCTGCTTCATCGTCGGGCCGTCCGGCGCCGCCGGCGGCTCCGCAACGTCCGTCACATTGATCGTCACAGCTATCGTGTCGTCTATCGCCGCGTCCGGGTTGCCGGAGTCGTCCTCGTTGTCCGTCACCTGCACCGTCACGCTGTACGTCGCCTTCGCCTCGTAGTCCAGCGCGGCCTTCACCGCGATACGGCCCGTGCCAGACCCTATCTCGAACTTCGCCGCGTCCGTCCCGGCCAGGCTGTACTCCAGCGTGTCTTTGTCCGCGTCCGAGGCGAGCACCGCCGCGCCAATGTTCGTACCCGCAGCCGAGTTCTCGGCTATGCTACGCGTCGCCGAATCGCCCTCCGAGAACTCCGGCGTCTCGTTAACGTCCGTAACGTTGATGGTGACCGGCACCACGTAGTCGCCAGGCGCGTTCGGGTCCACGCTCGCGCTCTGCACCCCGGCAGACGCCGCCCGCACCGTCACGATGACGCTGTAAGAGGTCTTGTTGCTCTCGTAGTCCAGCGTCGTCCCGGACTTCACCTTCACCTGCCCCGTCGCGCTCTCGATCGTGAAGCTGCCCGCGTCCGTCCCGCTCAGGCTGTGGCTGTACGTGTACGCTGTCGAAGTCGCCGTCACCGCAGCGCCGACGTTCGTCCCGGCCGGCGAGTTCTCCGCGATCTCGCGCGTCACACCGCCGGCCCTCGTGATGGCGACGCCGGAGTTCGACCAATCGCCGTCGCCCTCGGCGTTCGACCCACGCACCTGCACGTCGTAGCTCTTACCAGCCGTCAGCCCCGTTATGCTCGTGCTGGTCGCCGTTCCCGTGAAGCCCAGGTCCGTCCAGCTCGAACCGCCCGACAGACG
This sequence comes from Dehalococcoidia bacterium, assembly GCA_963664035.2. Taxonomy (GTDB): domain Bacteria; phylum Chloroflexota; class Dehalococcoidia; order Lucifugimonadales. The sequence continues at coordinate 222,425 of OY760867.2, forward strand.
GTACTGCACGTCGTAGTCGGTGAGCGCCGGCTTGCCCGTCATGTCAGGCGCCGTCCACGACACGTCCAGCTTGCTCGTGGGCGTCGCCGCGTTCGCCGCAACGGTGACGACGGGCTTGGCCGGAGGCTCGGCAACGTCCGTAACGTAGACCGTCACCTCTATCGTGTCGTCAACGACCGTGTCCGGGTTGTCGTCCTTGTCCTTGCGGTCGCTCACCTGCACGACGACGCTGTACGAGGTCTTCGCCTCGTAGTTGGGGACGTACCCCGTCTTGACCTTCACCTGGCCCGTGTTCAGCCCAACGTCGAACTTGCCGCCGTCGGTCCCGCTCAGCGAGTAGTACAGCGTGTGGTTCTCGGTGTCCGTGGCGGTGACGGGGGCGCCTATGGCCGTGCCCGCCGCCGAGTTCTCCGCGATGCTCCGCGTAGTCGTCGCCGACGGGAACTCCGAGTGGACGTTCTTGTCCTGCGTCCGGGCGCTCCCGCTGGCCGACCATGCGCCGTCGCCCTCGTCGTTCACCGCCCGCACCTGCACGTCGTAGCTCGTGTCCTCCGTCAGACCCGTCAGCCTAGCGGTGGTCGCCGTTCCCGCGTGCGCCCAGGCGCTCCAGGTGGACGTGGCCGTCTTCTTGTACCGCAGGTCGTAGTCCGTGATCGCCGGCTTGCCCGTCACGTCCGGCGCCGTCCACGACACGTCCAGCTCCGTCTTCGGCGACGGCGAGTGCTGCCACACCGAAGGCGCGGCCGGCGCCGCCGGCGGCTCGGCAACGTCCGTCACGTTGATCGTCACCGGGACGACGTAGTCGCCCGGCGCGTTCGGGTCGAGGCTCTGTGCGCCGGCCCCCTGGGACTTCGCGGCCGCCCTCACCGTCACGATCACGCTGTACGAGATCGTGCCCGATTCGTAGTTGAGCGTCGTGCCGGACTTGACGGTTATCTGGCCCGTGGTGGATCCGATCTCGAACTTGCCTGCGTCCGTGCCGCTCAGGCTGTGGGTGTAGGTGTAGCTGGTGTTGGACGCCGTCACCGGCGAGCCCACGTTGGCGCCCGCCGCCGAGTTCTCGTCGACGCTGCGCGTGACGCCCCCGGCCTTGGTGATGGCGCTGCCGGAGTCGGACCAGGCCCCGTCGCCCTCGGCGTTCACCGCGCGAACCTGCACCTCGTAGCTCTTGCCGGAGGTCAGGCCAGTCAGCGCCGTGCTCGTGCCCATGCCCGTGAAGGATGCGTCGGTCCAGGTCGAATCGCCGTGCTTGCGGTACTGCACGTCGTAGTCGTCCACCGCCGGCTTGCCCGACATCTGCGTGGTCGTCAGCGCCGTCCACGACACGTCGATCTTCGTCGTCGGCGTCGTGCCGTTGACGCTGACCGTCGGCGCGGACATCTTCACCGGCGGCTCGGCAACGTCCGCCACGTTGATGGTCACCGGGACGACGTAGTCGCCCGGCGCGTTCGGGTCGACGGACTGTGCGCCGGCCCCCTGGGACTTCGCGGCCGCCCTCACCGTCACGATCACGCTGTACGAGATCGTGCCCGATTCGTAGTTGAGCGTCGTGCCGGACTTGACGGTTATCTGGCCCGTGGCGGAGCCGATCTCGAACTTGCCTGCGTCCGTGCCGCTCAGGCTGTGGGTGTAGGTGTAGCTGGTGCTGGTCGCCGTCACCGGCGAGCCCACGTTGGCGCCCGCCGCCGAGTTCTCGTCGATGCTGCGGGTGACGCCCCCGGCCTTGGTGATGGCGCTGCCGGAGTCCGACCATGCGCCGTCGCCCTCGGCGTTCACCGCGCGAACCTGGACCTCGTAGCTCTTGCCGGAGGTCAGGCCCGTGAGCGCCGTGCTCGTGCCCATGCCCGTGAAGGATGCGTCGGCCCAGGTCGAGTCGCCGTGCTTGCGGTACTGCACGTCGTAGTCGTCCACCGCCGGCTTGCCCGACATCTGCGTGGTCGTCAGCGCCGTCCACGACACGTCGATCTTCGTCGTCGGCGTCGTGCCGTTGAGGACAACGGTCGGCGCGGACATCTTCACCGGCGGCTCGGCAACGTCCGTCACGTTGATGGTGACCGGGATGATCTTGACCGAGGAGAAGGTGTCGGAGCCGCCGGTCTGGACGGCGTCCACGTGTACCACGACGCTGTAGCTGCTCCTGGCCTCGTAGTCGGGGATGTTGCCCGTCTTCACCTTGATCTGCCCGGTGGACGACTCTATCGTGAACTTGTCCTTATCCGTCCCCTCCAGGCGCATGGAAGCATCGTAGTCTTGTATGTCAATATGTGAGTTCACCGGCTGCCCCACGTTGGTCCCCGCCGCCGAGTTCTCGGCGACGGGGCGGGTGGCCGGGGCGGGGTCCGTGGTCCACGTGGCGGAATCCGACCAGTCGCCGTCGCCCTCGTCGTTCGCCGCCCGCACCCGCACGTCGTAGTTCGTGTTTGCTCCGGTCAGGCCCGTAACCGTCGTGCTGGTCGCCGTTCCGGTGTGCGCGAAGTCCGTCCAATCTGAGTCGCTGGCCTTCTTGTACTGCACGTCGTAGTCCGTGACGGGCGGCTTGCCCGACATCTGCGTGGCCGTCAGCGCCGTCCACGACAGGTCGAATCTGCCGTGGTAGTTCGACGAGGAGCGGCTCGCCGTCGGCACGGCCAGCTTCGGCGGAGGCTCGTTCACGTCCGTCACGTCGATCGTCACCGCTATCGTGTCGTCGATCGCGGTGTCCGCCGTGCCGTCGGCCTTCTTCTTGTCCGTGACGTGTACCGTCACGCTGTACGATGTCTTCGCCTCGTAGTCCGGGATGTTCCCCGCCTTGACAGTTATCTGCCCCGTGCCGGAGCCGATGTCGAACTTGCTCGCGTCCGTGCCCGTCAGCGAGTAGGTCAGGGTGTCGCTCTCCGGGTCCGTAGCCGTCACCACCGCGCCCACGCTGGTACCCGCCGCAGAGTTCTCGGCGACGCTGCGGGTGGCCGTCGCGTCGCTGAACTCCGGCGCTTCGTTCACGTCCGTCACGTTGATCGTCACCGGGATGGTGTAGTCGCCCGGCGCGTTCGGGTCCAGGCTCTGCGCGTTGGCCCCCTGCGCCTTCGCTGCCACCGCTACCTCTACCGTCACGCCGTACGACGTCTTCGTCTCGTAGTCCAGGCTCGTTCCCGTGCCGACGGCTATCTGGCCGGTGGACGTGCCGATGCTGAACTTGTCCTTGTCCGTTCCGTCCAGGCTGTAGGTATACGTGTAGCTGGCATTGGCAGTAGCCGCGACCGCCGCGCCGACGCTGGTCCCGGCGGCGGAGTTCTCGGCAATGCTGCGGGTAACGGCGTTGGCGTCGGTTATGCCCGTGCCGGAGTCCGACCAGTCTCCGTCGCCCTCGGCGTTCCCGGCCCGCACCTGCACCTCGTAGCTCTTCCCCGTGGTGAGGCTGCTCAGCGTCGCGCTGAGGGTCGTGCTCTTGGTGTTGTCCGTCAATTCCGTCCAAGTGGAATCGCCGGTCTTCTTGTACCGGACGTCGTAGTCGTCCACGGCCGGCTTGCCCGTCATGGTCGGGGCCGTCCACGACGCGTTCAGCTCGGTCGCAGGGTCCGTGCCGTGGGCCACCGTCGGCGCGGACATCTTGGCCGGCGGCTCGTTGACGTCCGTCACGTTGATGGTCACGGCGATGGTGTCGTCGGTGGTGGCCGTCGTCTCGGTGTCTCCGTCGTCATCCTTCCCGTCCGTGACGTTCACCGTCACGCTGTAGGAGGTCTTCGCCTCGTAGTTCGGGATGTTGCCGCTCTTGACCGTTATCTGCCCCGTGCCGCTGCCGATGCCGAACTTGCTCGCGTCCGTGCCCGTCAGGCTGTACGTAAGCGTGTCGCTCTCGGGGTCGGTGGCCGTCACCGCCGCCCCGACGTTGGCGTTGGCGGCCGAGTTCTCCGCGATGCTCCGAGACGCCGTGGCCGACGAGAACGAGGGCGCCTCGTTGCCCTGGGTCGTCCCCTTGCCGCTGTCCGAGTACGGGCTGCTCCCGCGGGAGTTGGTGGCCTGCACCTGCACCTCGTATTCGGTCTTGGGGTCCAGCCCCGTCAGCGTCGCCGACGTTCCGACGCCGGAGTGGCTGAAGGACGACCACTGGCCTGCGGAGGTCTTCTTGTATATCACGCTGTAGCCGGTCACGTCGGGCACGGCGAAGGGCTTGGTCCAGGACACGTTCAGCCGGGTGCCGGGGTTGCCGGAGTTGTTGCTCACCGTCGGCGCGCCGGGCTTGTAGGGCCTGCCGGACACGCCCGTCTTGATGTGCAGCGCATTGCCCCATATCTTGGGACAGCCCACGTCGCTTGCCTCCATCCCGAGCGCGACGTCGTACTTCGTGTTCTCCTTCAGCCCCCAGACGTTCCCGTTCCTGTTGCCGTTGCCTCCCGGCAGCCCCGATGTTTCGGTCCAGCTCGTCGTTCCCGATTCCCTGTGACGGGCATGAACTTTTGCGCTCAGGGACTGTACGCGATAGCTGATATTGAACCCATAGTTCGCGGTCCCGCTGTCGAACTTCACCGCTTCCTTGGCGGAAACATTGGTGGGGTAGCCCAGGACGTTGCAGGTGCTGTAGTTGTTGTCCCACGCGACGGTGAACTGGAACTCGAGAGAGACCGATTCCCAGTCCGTCGCCGAGGCGGTGTAGGTCAGCTCCGCGTCATGGCTGACCTGCGTCGGCACAGTTCCGCTGAGGACGCGGGTGCTGGCGTTGAAGCTGAGCCATGAGGGAAGGCTGCCGGACACCGCGTAGGTGGGCGTCACGCCGGAACTGCTGACCGCCGGCAGCGTGTAGCTCACGTCCTTGGTATCGAACCAGTCGCTCAGGACCATCTTGTCGGTGATCTCGCTGACGCCGAACGCCAGGGTGGGATTCACGATCTCGATATAAAAGCTCCTGGAACCGGAGTCGCCGTAAAGGCTGGAGGCGTAGTACGTATAAGAGCTTCTGGTCGTCCTGGCCGAAGGCGTGCCGGTGATCTTGCGGTTGGAGCTGCTGAAGCTCAGCCCGGAAGGCAGGGTGCTCATGCTGTATTGGGTTGCGCCCGACACGTATGGAAGCTGGAAATCGACGGCAACGCCCCTGGTCCAGGTCTGGTCCGAGATGTTCGGCACGGAGAGGAGGTCTTGGGCGCTGGCCTGCTCCTCGGCCGCCAGCACCATGATGCCGAACCGGAGCGTGGCGGTGTCCGCGCCGTCGGTAGCGCTGTAGCGGTACGTGGCCTTGGTCGACGTCGCCGTGGGCGTGCCGCTTATGGTGCGCGCCGAGGCGTCGAACGAGAGGCCGTCGGGCAGCGTGGGCGAGAGCGAGTAGGTCGTCGTGCCGTTGCCGCCCGTCGCGGCGGGCAGCGTCAGGGTATTTATGGCCAGGTCCGTGATATAGAACTGGTCGGCGATGGCCGCGCCGCCGAAGGAGAGCCCCGGCGTGGTCGTGGCCGGCGTGCTCGTGGCAATGGGCGTCGGCGTCGGCGTGGGAGTCGCCTCGAACGGCCCCGCGGCCGGAGAGTTGCGCCAGCCGCTGTCGCCGGCGGAGTTGCGGGCGCGCACCCCCACGACGTACGTCTCGTCGTTATCGACGCCCCTGATCGTGATGCTCTCGTCCGGGTGGTTGAGGTCCGCAAGGCTCCAGCTCTGCTTGCCGTCCGAGCTGTAGGTGACGTGGTAGCTGGTCGCCCCGTCCACCGCCGGCCAGCTCGCCGTCAGCACGCTGTTAGTCCGCGACACCGACACAGAGGACGGCCTTGCGGGCGGCTTGACCGGCTTCGGCGCGGGCGTAGCCGTCGGGTCGGGCCGCGTCGTGGGCGGCGTGTACGGCCCGGCGGCCGGCGAGTTGCGCCAGCCGCTGTCGCCGGCCGAGTTGCGGGCGCGCACCCCCACGATGTACGTCTTGCCGTTCGAGACGCCCTTGATCGTGATGCTCGTGCCGGAGTGGTTCAGCGCCGCCAGGCTCCAGCTTCCCCCGCCGTCCGAGCTATAGGTGACGTGGTAGCTAGCCGCCCCGTCCACCGAGGGCCAGCTCGCCGTCAGCGTCCCGTCGGCCCGCGACACCGACACCGACGACGGCGTGGCCGGCGGCGTCCCGGTCGATCCGAACGGCCCGGCGGACGGCGAGTTGCGCCAGCCGCTGTCGCCGGCGGAGTTGCGGGCGCGAACGCCCACGATGTACGTCTTGGCGTTATCGACGCCGCCGATGGTGATGCTCGTGCCGGAGTGGTTCAGCGCCGCCAGGCTCCAACTGCCCCCGCCGTTCGAGCTGTAGGTGACGTGGTAGCTGGTAGCCCCGTCCACCGCCGCCCAGCTCGCCGCCAGCGCCCCGTCGGCCCGCGACACCGACACTGACGACGGCGTGGCGGGCGGCGACGTGGGCGGCTCGGGCGTCGGCGTGGGCGTAGGCTCAGGGGTGGGTTCGGGCGTGGGCGTAGGCTCAGGGGTGGGTTCGGGCGTAGGCGTAGGCGTCGGCTTGGGCGGTACGAACGGCCCGGCGGCCGGCGAGTTGCGCCAGCCGCTGTCGCCGGCGGAGTTGCGGGCGCGAACGCCCACGATGTACGTCTTGGCGTTATCGACGCCGCCGATGGCGATGCTTGTGCCCGTGTGGTTCAGCGCCGCCAGGCTCCAACTGCCCCCGCCGTTCGAGCTGTAGGTGACGTGGTAGCTGGCCGCGCCATCCACGGCGGCCCAGCTCGCCGTCAACGAGCCGTCGGCCCGCGACACCGACACCGACGACGGCGTGGCGGGCGGCTTGGCCGTGTCCGCCGCCTCCGCGCCCGGCGCCCCGACGGGCAGGAAGGCCCCCGCCATCAGCGCCAATAGCAAGGCCGGCATGAGCAATCGCCTCATGCCGGCCTTGATGCTGTGCGCAACGTGCCTCGTATAGCTCACGAACTTCATCGACTTCCCCCTTGCCGAGTCAAGTTCCCGTCAACAACGTTCCGCGGGGCATACTACTCCGTGACAAAATGATTGTCAACCCCTGATTTACCCTAATCAACCATACCCTCGTCAAACAGCCATGGCGCTAACGAATGCCCTGAGTACGATTGCCCTGAGTACGGTTGACGTGATTACGATTGACGTAGGGGCGGGTTTCAAACCCGCCCTCGGCCCCTGCCCATCGATGCGACGCCCATGCCAGGGCGACCCAATTCCCATCCCCCTGTGCGGCCTTCCCCAGGCGCAACCCCGTCATCCCAACCGCAACCCCCGTCACCCCAACCGCAACCCCATCATCCCAACCCAAATCCCCCACCTCCAGATTCGGCGCCATATCTATCGGCCATCACCCCGTAGGGGCTGGTTTCAAACCAGCCCTCCCCTTGCCGTAGAGCGCACCCCCGTCATCCCAACCGCACCCCTGTCATCCCAACCGCAACCCCCGTCACCCCAACCGCAACCCCCGTCATCCCAACCGCACCCCTGTCATCCCAACCGCACCCCTGTCATCCCAACCGCACCCCTGTCATCCCAACCGCACCCCTGTCATCCCAACCGCACCCCTGTCATCCCAACCGCACCCCTGTCATCCCAACCGCACCCCTGTCATTCCGAGCGCAGCGAGGAATCTAAGGGCGTCTCCCTACAATTGATGTTGGATTCGCGGGCAAGGTCTTAGATTCTTCACTCCGCTGCGCTACGTTCAGAATGACAATATGGGGTGGCTCTCACGATTCAACTCATGGAGACTGAACAGTTACCCCCAAATCCCCCACCTCCAGATTCAGCGCCATATCTATCGGCCATCACCCCGTAGGGGCTGGTTTCAAACCAGCCCTCCCCTTGCCGTAGAGCACAACCCCGTCACCCCAACCGTACCCCTGTCATTCCGAGCGCACCCCTGTCATCCCAACCGCACCCCTGTCATCCCAACCGCACCCCTGTCATCCCAACCGCACCCCTGTCATTCCGAGCGCAGCGAGGAATCTAAGGGCGTCTCCCTACAATCGACGTTGGACTCGCGGGCAGTGTCCTTAGATTCCCTTCGGCTGTGGGCGCCACATCGACGGCAGGGGCCTGGGAGGGCGGGTTTGAAACCCGCCCCTACGTGAGACTGGACGGCTGCGCCCTGGGACAGGCAACCGCAAACTTGACATTTGAATACGCATGGGTGCTATGCTGGAGGCGCCTTACCGGATCGTGAAGGGGGATGACGATGGGGACCTTTAGCGCGGAGGTCGGCGTCAATAACGGCAATGGAGGGCCCACTCAACACGTGGAGGCAGTGGCGGACACGGGTACGGGCTTCTCGATCTTCCCCGACGCCTTCCTGCGGGAGCGCGTAGGGATAAGGCCCAAGCGGTACGATACCTTCGTCTTCGCGGATGGACGCGAGAGGGAGATGCCGGTCGGAGAGGCCCGCTTCATCATCGGAGACCGGGACGCGGTAAGCCCCGTGGTATTCGGAACGGGAGACTACTTCCTGCTGGGCGCCGTAACCCTACAGGCGTTGAGCCTGATTGCCGATACCACCAACCACAAGCTCATCCCCGCCCGAAAGTTCGCCCGCCCCCTCTAGCCCCTCCCATCATCCCAATCACGCCCATCACGCGAATCACAGTTCAGACAAAAGAAATGGCCCGCCCTCGGTTCCCCGCAAGGGCGGGCCTGGTCGTCTAGGGCTATTGGGGGGCCTAGACAGGGTTATGCTTCAGCCGCCGCCGCCTGTAGACGATCCACAGGACCGTCAGCAGCAGCGCCAGCAGCAGCCACAGCCAGCTCACCAGGGACAGGTCCGCCAGCAGGACCAGCACGCCGGGCTCGGAAACCTCTATGTCGAACTCCGCCGTCACCGCGGCGTTCACGCCGTCGGACGCCGTTATCGTCACCGTGTAGGTGGCCGCCGTCGCGTCCGACGAGACCGTGCCCGACACCTTCCCGCCGGAGTAGGACAGGCCGCCAGGTAGCCCGGACAGCGAGACCTCCACCGCGTCGCCGTCGGGGTCGGAGACCGCGATGGCGAAGGACGCGATGGTCTCGCCCTGCCGGTACTCCTTGTCCGCAGGCGAAGTCACCGACGGCGGGCCGTTCGGCTCCTCCACGCTCTCGTCCACGTCGGTAACGCCGATGGTCACCGAGACCATCGCGTCCACGGCAGCGTCGGCGTTGCCGTCCGCGTCCAGCCCGTCGCTCACGCTCACCGTCACGCTGTAGGAACTCTTCGTCTCGTAGTCCAGGGACGCCCCGGCGGCCACGCTTATCTGCCCGGTCTCCGAGTCTATGGCGAACTCTGATGCGCCGCTCAACGTGTAGCTCAACGCGTCGCCGTCCGCGTCCGTGGCGGTCACCGGACCGCCCACCGCCGTCCCGGCCGCCGAGTTCTCAGAGACCTGCCGCGACGCGCCGGACGGGAAGGCCGGGGCAGCGTTCGGCTTCGCCGTAGCGCCCTCGCCCGACTCCGACCACTCGCTCGCGCCCTCGTCGTTGACCGCCCGCACCTGCGCCTCGTATGTCGTGTCGCTCGCCAGGCCCGCGATGGCCGCGCTCGTAGCCGTCCCAACCACGGGGTGGGAGGTCCAGCTCACGGCGCCCTCAGCCCTGTACCGCAGGTCGTACCCCGTTATGGCCGGCCCGCCGCCGTTGGCAGGCGCATCCCACTCCACGCTCAGCGCGCTGGTGGGAGTGGCCGCAACAGCGGACACCGACGGCGCGTCCGGCCTCGAAGGAGGCTCGTCAACGTCGGCAACCCTGATGGTCACCTTCACCGACGCCTCCGCCGACCCGTCGCTCGCGCTCACCGTCACGCTGTATGAGTGGACGGTCTCGTGGTCCAGCACGGCGCCAGCGGCAACGCTTATCTGCCCGGTCTCCGCGTCTATGACGAACTCGGATGCGCCGCTCAGCGTGTAGCTCAGCGCGTCGCCGTCCGCGTCCACGGCGGCCACCGGCTCACCCACGGGCGTCCCGGCCGCCGAGTTCTCGGCTATCTCGCGCGACGCGCCGGACGGGAAGGTCGGGGCCGCGTTCGGCTTCGCCGTAGCGCCCTCGCCCGACTCCGACCAGGGGCTCGCGCCCTCGGCGTTGACCGCGCGCACCTGCACTTCATATGTCGTACCGCTCGCCAACCCGGTGATGACCGCGCCGGTCGCCGTGGAGCTATCGGACTGCCAGTCCGTGTCTCCCTGCGCCCTGTACCGCAGGTCGTAGCCCGTGATGGCCGGGCCGTCGCCGTTGGAAGGCGCGTCCCAGCCCACGCTCAACGCGCTGGTGGGAGTGTCAGCGGCAGCGGAGACCGACGGTGCATCGGGCCTCGAAGGAGGCTCGTCAACGTCCGTAACCCCGATGGTCACCGAGATGGCGGCCGAGTCCGACGACCCGTCGCTCGCCCGCACCGTCACGCCGTAGGAACTGACGGACTCGTAGTCCAGCACAGCGCCCGTCGCCACGCTTATCTGCCCGGTCTTGGAGTCTATCGCGAACTCGGATGCGCCGCTCAACGTGTAGCTCAGCGCGTCGCCGTCAGCGGTCACGGGATCGCCCACTAGCGTCCCCACCGCCGAGTTCTCGGATACCTGCCGCGTTACGCTGCCGGACGTAAACGCCACAGCGGCGCTCTCGTCCACGTCGGTCACCCGGATGGTCACCGCGACCGTCGCGTCCGCCGATCCGTCGCTCGCGCTCACAGTCACGGCGTAGCTGCTCTTCGTCTCGTAGTCCAGCACAGCCCCAGCGGCCACGCTTATCTGCCCCGTGCCCGCGTCTATGGCGAACTCGGATGCGCCGCTCAGGCTGTAGCTCAGCGCGTCGCCGTCAGCGTCCGTGGCGGTCACAGGGTCGCCCACGAGCGTACCCGCCGCCGCGTTCTCAGACACCGACCGCGCTACGCCCGACGGGAAGATCGGCGCCGCGTTCGCCTTTTCGGTAGCGCCCTCTTCGGTAGCGCCCTCGCCGCTCGCCGACCACTCGCTGACTCCCTCGTCGTTGACCGCCCGCACCTGCACTTCATATGTCGTGTCGCTCGCTAGGCCCGTGATGACCGCACCGGTCACGGTGGAGCTATCGGACGTCCAGCTACTGGAGCCCTTCGCCCTGTACCGCAGGTCGTACCCCGTTATGGCCGGGCCGCCGCCGTTGCCGGGCGCGCTCCAGCCCACCGTCAGCGCACTCGTGGGTGAGGCCGCGTTCGCGGACACCGACGGCGCGTCCGGCCTCGCGGGAGGCTCGGCAACGTCCGTCACCAGGATCGTCACCTCCGTCGTGTCGTCAACCGACGCGTCCGCGTTCCCATCCGCGTCCAGTCCGTCGCTGACACCCACCGTCACGGCATAGCTGTTCTTCGTCTCGTAGTCCAGCGCAGCCCCGGACGCCACCATGATCTGCCCCGTGCTCGCGTCTATCGTGAACTCGTCCGCCCCGGTGATGCTCCAGGTCAGGGCGTCGCCGTCGGCGTCGGTCGCCTCCACGGGGGTCCCAACCGACGTGTCCGCGGGCGAGTTCTCCGCTACCCGGAAGGTCAGGGCCGTCTTCGTCTTGAGCTTCGCGTCCCCGTTCGACTGGGCCGCCGGGCGAGACTCGATCGGCCCCTGCTGCTGCACCGGCGCCGCCTGGTACTCGTCCACCACCGTCGCAGCCGGGTACGCAGTCGTCGATCCCCTGCCGCTGTCCGACCAAGGGCTCTTGCCCATCCCGTTGATCGCCTGCACCTGCGCCTCGTACGTAGTCTCCTCCGTCAGCCCGCTGATCACGACACCGGTCACCGTCGACGAGTCCGAGCTCCAGCTCTTCGCCCCATCGACCCTATACCTAATGTTGTAGCCCGTGATCGCAGACCCGTTGTCCGCCGGCGCCGTCCACGTCACGCTCAACGCCGTCTGAGGCGAAGAGCCCGCGGGCGACACCGAAGGCGCGTCCGGCTCGTTCGGCGGGTTCGTTATGTCGTCCGCGCTCGGAAGAACCTTCGTGAAGCCTGCGCCCGCGTCCGACCACAGCCCCGTGCCCTCCGCGTTGCTCGCCCGCACACGCGCCTCGTACTCGACGCCGGGCGTCAGGCCCGTTATCGTGTCGCTCGTCCCCGTCCCGTCGAACGACAGGTCCGTCCACGTCCCGCCCGACAGCCGGTACTCCACGTCGTAGTCCGTTATCGCCGGCTTGCCCGTCATGTCCGGCGCCGTCCACGACACGTCCAGCGTCCTGTAACGGTCGCTGCCCTGGAACAGGTCGGGCGCATCGGGCGCGGCAGGCGGCTCCGCAACGTCGTTTATGGTGATCGTCACCGTGATGACCGCGTTTATCATGTCGTGGTCGGGGTCGTTCCGGTCCGCGTGGCTCGCCGTCACCGTGATGACGTGCGAGTGGCTCTGCTCGTAGTCCAGGTTCGCGCCCTGGCGCACCAGGATCTGCCCGGTGGCGGAGTTTATCGTGAACTCGTCGTGCTCGGTCCCGCCCTGGCTCGACGCGGACGCGCCGCCGCCGACCACCTCGTCCGAGGTTATGGCGTAGGCCACCGCGTGACCGTCCGAGTCCACCGCCGGCAGAGAGCCGCTCACCGCCGTCCCGCCCACGGCGTTCTCGGGCACCTGCACCGACGCCTTCTCGATAGCCCGCGTCCGGGTGGAGCCGCTCGTAGACCAACCGCTCTCCCCCTCGTCGTTCTTAGCCTTTACCTGCACCTCGTACCGCGTGCCCTTCGCCAGACCGGCTATCGTCGTCGAAGTAGCCGCGCCCGTGAAGCTATGGCTCGTCCAGGCTATCGTGCTCGTGCCCGTCTTCCTGTACCGCACGTCGTAGTCCGTGACCGCCGGCTTGCCGGTCATGTCCGGCGCGTCCCACCACACGTCCAGCGCGGCGCTGGGCGTGTCGGCGTTCTGCTTCATCGTAGGGCCGTCGGGCGCCGCGGGCGGCTCCGCAACGTCCGTGACGTTGATCGTGACCGCTATCGTGTCGTCTATCGCCGCGTCCGGGTTGCCCGAGTCGTCCTCGTTGTCCGTCACCTGCACCGTCACGCTGTAAGACGACTTCGCCTCGTAGTCCGGCACCCGGCCCGACTTCACCGTGATCTGGCCCGTGCCGCTCCCTATCTCGAACTCGTCAGCGTCCGTCCCCGCCAGCGAGTACGACAGCGTGTCGCCGTCCTGGTCCGTCGCCGTCACGACCGCCCCCACGTTCGTACCCGCGGCCGAGTTCTCGGCAACCGAGCGCGCCGCCGTATCGTCCGGGAACTCCGGCGTCTCGCTCACGTCCGTCACGTTGATCGTCACCGGCACCACGTAGTCGCCAGGCGCGTTCGGGTCCACGCTCGCGCTCTGGACGGAGGCCCCGGCCGAGGCCGCCCGCACCGTCACCACCACGCTGTACGAGGTCTTGTTGCTCTCGTAGTCCAGCGTCGTCCCGGACTTCACCTTCACCTGCCCCGTCGCGCTCTCGATCGTGAAGCTGCCCGCGTCCGCGCCGCTCAGGCTGTGGCTGTACGTGTACGCGGTCGAAGTAGCCGTCACCGCAGCGCCCACGTTCGTCCCCGCCGGCGAGTTCTCCGCGATCTCGCGCGTCACACCGCCCGCCGTCGTGATGGCGATACCCGAGTTCGACCAATCGCCCGTGCCCTCCGCGTTCGTCGCCCGCACCTGCGCGTCGTAGCTCTTGCCCGCCGTCAGCCCCGTTATGCTCGTGCTGGTCGTCGTGCCCGTGAAGCCCAGGTCCGTCCAGGTCGAACCGCCCGACAGCCTGTAACGCACGTCGTAGTCCGTGATCGCGGGCTTGCCCGTCATGTCAGGCGCCGTCCACGACACGTCCAGCTTGCTCGTAGGCGACGCCGCGTTCGCCGCAACGGTGACGACAGGCTTGGCCGGCGGCTCCGCAACGTCCGTAACGTAGACCGTCACCTCTATCGTGTCGTCAACGACCGTGTCCGGGTTGTCGTCCTTGTCCTTCCGGTCGCTCACCTGCACGGTGACGCTGTACGTGGTCTTCGCCTCGTAGTTGGGGACGTGCCCCGTCTTGACCTTCACCTGGCCGGTGTTCAGCCCAACGTCGAACTTGCCGCCGTCGACTCCGCTCAGCGTGTAGTAGAGGGTATGGTTCTCGGTGTCGGTCGCCGTCACCGGCGCGCCCACGTTGGTCCCGGCCGCCGAGTTCTCCGCGATGCTCCGCGTAGTCGTCGCCGACGGGAACTCCGAGTGGACGTTCTTGTCCTGCGTCCGGGCGCTCCCGCTGGCCGACCATGCGCCGTCGCCCTCGTCGTTCACCGCCCGCACCTGAACGTCGTAGCTCGTGTCCTCCGTCAGGCCCGTCAGCCTAGCGGTGGTCGCCGTTCCCGCGTGCGCCCAGGCGCTCCACGTGGACGTGGCGCTCTTCTTGTACCGCAGGTCGTAGTCCGTGATCGCCGGCTTGCCCGTCACGTCCGGCGCCGTCCACGACACGTCCAGCTCCGTCTTCGGCGACGGCGAGTGCTGCCACACCGAAGGCGCGGCCGGCGCCGCCGGCGGCTCGGCAACGTCCGTCACGTTGATCGTCACCGCGACCGTGTCGTCGATCGCCGTGTCGGCCGTTCCGTCAGCGGCCTTCCTGTCGCTCACGTTCACCGTCACGCTGTAGCTGCTCTTCGCCTCGTGGTCCAGGCTCGTGCCCGTACCCACCGTTATCTGCCCCGTCGTCTGGCCGACGGCGAACTTGCCCGCGTCCGCGCCCGTCAGGCTGTAGTACAGCGCGTCGCCCTCCTGGTCCGTCGCCGTGACCGCCGCGCCCACGTTGGCCCCCGCCGCCGAGTTCTCCAAGACACCGCGGGTGGTGGTCGCGCCGTCGTCGAACTCCGGCCTCTCGTTGACGTTGGTTACGTTGATGGTCACTGGGATGACGTAGTCGCCCGGCGCGTTGGGTCCCTGGCTCTGCACGCCCGCCACGGCGGCCTTCACCGTCACCGTCACGCTGTAGGACGACTTGGTCTCGTAGTCCAGCGTGGTTCCCGTCCCCACCGTGATCTGGCCCGTGTCGCTGGCGATCTCGAACTCGCTCGCGTCCGTGCCGCTCAGGCTGTGGGTGAGCGTGTAGCTGTTCGGGTTGGACGGGGCGGTCACCGCCGCGCCCACGTTGGTCCCGGCCGCCGAGTTCTCGGCGATGCTGCGGGTCACGCCCCCGACCTGAGTGATGGCCGTGCCCGAGTCCGACCAGGCCCCGTTGCCCTCGTCGTTCACCGCCCGCACCTGCGCCTCGTAGCTCTTGCCGTCGGCCAGCCCCGTCAGCGTCGTCGAGGTGGACGTGCCCGTGAAGCCGTGCGAAGTCCACGAGCTGTCCCCAACCTTCCGGTACTGCACGTCGTAGTCCGTGATCGCCGGTTTCCCCGTCATCGTCGGCGCCGTCCAGGACACCTCCAGCTTGGTAGCCGGAGACGTCGCGTGGTTCGATACGGTGATGGTAGGCTTGCCCGGCGGCTCGGCAACGTCCGTCACGTTGATCGTCACCGGGACGACGTAGTCGCCCGGCGCGTTCGGGCTGAGGCTGGCGCTCTGCACGCCGGCCGCCGCGGCCCTGACAGTCACCGTGACGCTGTAGGAGCTCTTGGCCTCGTAGTCCAAGCTCGTACCGGCCTTGACCTTTATCCGGCCCGTGCCGCTCTCGATGGTGAACTTGGACGCGTCGGTCCCGCTCATCGTGTGGGTCAGCGTGTAGTTGTTGGGGTTGGAGGCCGCCGTCACCGCGGCGCCCACGTTCGTGTTGGCTGCCGAGTTCTCGGCGACGCTCCGCGACACCGCGTTGGCGTCCGTGATGCCGCTGCCCGAGGCCGACCAGCCGCCCGCGCCCTCGTCGTTCGTCGCGCGCACCTGCACCTCGTAGCTCTTGCCGGTGGCCAGGCCCGTCAGCGTGGTCGATCTCCCCGTGCCCGTGAAGGAGTGCGAAGTCCACGTCGAACCGCCCGACTGCCGGTACTGCACGTCGTAGTCGCTGATCGCCGGCTTGCCGGTCATCGTGGGCGCGGTCCAGGACACGCCCAGCTTCGTCGAAGGCGTCGTCGAGTTCGCCGCCACCGACGGCGCGGCCGGGGCCGCCGGGGGCTCGTTCACGTCCGTCACGTCGATCGTCACCGCTATCGTGTCGTCGATGACGGTGTCGGCCGTGCCCGAGCCGTCCTTCTTGTCGCTGACGCCGACGGTCACGCTGTAGGAGGTCTTGGCCTCGTAGTCGGGGATATTGCCCGACTTGACCTTGATCTGCCCGCTGGTCGAGACGATGGTGAACTTGCTCGCGTCCGTTCCCGACAGCGAGTATTCCAGCGTGTCGCCCTCCGGGTCGGTCGCCGTAAAGGCCGCGCCGACGTTCGTGTTCGCCGCCGAGTTCTCGGCGATGCTCCGCGTGGTGGTGGCCGGGAGCTCCGGCGGCTCGTTCACGTCCGTCACGTTGATCGTCACGGCGACGACGAAGACCGATGGGATGGTCGAGCCGCCGCCGATCTGCGCGGCGTCCACGTGTACCTTGACGCTATAGGAGGTCCTGGTCTCGTAGTCCAGCGTCGTCCCGCTCTTCACCGTGATCTGGCCGGTGGTGGAGCCGATGTCGAACTTGGAAGCGTCGGTTCCTCCCAGCCGGTAGGCCTCGGTGTGGCCCTGGAGGTTCACGCTGGCGGTGACCGCCGCGCCCACGCTGGTCCCCGCCGGCGAGTTCTCGGCGACGCTGCGCGTGGCGGGGTCCGGGTCCGTGCGCCAGTCGCCGGAGTCGGACCACGGGCCGTCCCCCTCGTCGTTCCTGGCGCGCACCTGCGCCTGGTAGGAGGTCTGGGAGGAGAGGCCCGTCAGCGTCACGTTCGTCCCCGTTCCGGTGAAGGTGGGGGTGACCCAGCTCACGCCGCCATCCGAGGAGGCCCGTATGTTCCACTGGGTGATGGGCGGCTTGCCCGTCATGCTCGGCGCCGTCCAAGACGCGTCGATCTTGCTGTGGGAGGACGACGAGGCGCGGCTCAGCGTCGGCGCGGCCGGCTTGCCCGGCGGCTCGTTCGCGTCCGAAACGGTGATCGTCACCGCAATCGTGCTGTCTATCGTCGGCGTCGCCTGGACGTTGCCGTCATTGTCCTTGGAGTCGGTGGCCTCCACGGTGACGCTGAACGACGGCGCGGTCGCCGGGTCGCTCCCGTCCGCCTTTTCGTAGTTGAGCGCCGTTCCCGACGCCACCTTGATCTGCCCGGTGGACGTGCTGATGGTGAACTTGCTCGCGTCCGTCCCCGACAGCGAGTAGGTGATCGGGTCGCCCTCCGCGTCCGTCGCCGTCACGGCCGCGCCCACGTTGGCGTTGGCCGCCGAGTTCTCGGCGACGCTGCGCGTGGTCGTGCCGCTCGTGAACTTCGGCATGTCGTTCTTGGCCGTGCTGGCATAGGCGACGTCGGACCACGGGCCGATGCCCAGTGAGTTGTACGCGGCGACCCGGAACTGGTACTCGGTGTCCTTAACGAGACTGGGCAGCTCGGCGCTGACCTTGGTCTTCGTGCAGTCCACGGTGGTGCACCACACCGTCACTGTCTTCCCCTGGAAGATCCAGTGGCCGCCCTTCTTTACGTAGTTGACCCCGTAGCTGGTGATGGTGCCGTAGTCCGGATCGCTGGCATGGGTGTTCCAGGTGGCGATGAGGGTGGCTGCCGGGTCCGAGGCCTTGGGAGCGCCGGATAGCCCGTCCAGCTTGCGGGGTTTGTAGATCAAGTCCGTCACGTCTATGGTCACGTCGATGTCGTCGTCCGTCGCCGTGTCCGCATTGCCGCTGCCGTCCTTGCCGTCGCTCACCTTGACGATGACGGCGTATTGCTTCTTGGTCTCGTAGTCGGGCACGTACCCGGTCTTGACCTTGATCTCGGCCGTGGACGTGCTGAAGTCGAACTTGGCGGCGTCCACCCCTTCGAGGGTGTAGGTGAGGGCGTCGCCGTCCGGGTCTGTGGCGGTCACCGTGCCGACGGACGTGCCGACGGCGACGTTCTCGGCCACGGTCAGCGTCTTGGTCGGGGAGGAGAAGGTGGGCGGGGCGTTCAGGGCCTGGGTCGTGCCCTTGCCGATCGCGGACCAGCCGCTCTCTCCCTCGTCGTTCTTCGCCTTCACCTGCACGTGGTAGTGCGTGCCCATGGTCAGCCCGGACAGCGTCGTGCTCGTTGCGGCCCCGGTGAAGGCGTGGGACGTCCAATTCGAGACGGAGCTCCTGTACCGCACGTCGTAGTCCGTGATGGCGGGCTTGCCCGTCATCGTGGGCGGAATCCAGCTCACGTCCAGCTTCGTCTTGGGCGTCGCGCCGTTCTGCGCCACCGTGGGCGTGCCCGGCGCGTCCGGCGGCTCCTTCACGTCGGTCACGTTGATCGTCACCGTGATCTTGTCGTCCACCGCGGTGTCGGCCACCCCCTCGGCGTCCTTCTTGTCGCTCACGCCGACCCTCACCGTGTACGAGGTCTTGGCCTCGTAGTCCGGCACGTAGCCGGCCTTGACCGTGATCTGGCCGGTGCCGGTGTTCAGGTTGAGCTTGTCCTTGTCGGTCCCGTGCAGCGAGTAGGTCAGCGTGTCGCCGTCCGCGTCCGTGGTCGTCACCGCCGCGCCCACGTTCGTCCCCGCCGCCGAGTTCTCGGCGACGGAGCGCGTGGCCGTGGCGGGGAAGCTCGGGTTCGTGTTGCCCGCCGTCTTCTTCGAGCCGGACGGCGACCAGCCGCTCGAACCCTCGTCGTTCTTCGCCAGCACCTGCACGTCGTAGGTCGTCTTGGCGCTCAGGCCCGAGATGGTCGTGGTCGCTCCCGCCCCCGTGAACGAATGGGACGTCCAGGTGGACGCGCCGCTCTTCTTGTACTGCACGTCGTAGTCGCTGATGGCCGGCTTGCCCGTCATCGTCGGCGCGGTCCAGCTCACGTCCAGCTTCGTCTTGGGCGTCGCGGCGTTCCGCGCCACCGTCGGCGCGCCCGGCGCGTCCGGCGGCTCGTTAATGTCGGTCACGTTGATGGTCACCGTGGTGGTGTTGTCCACGGAGCTGTCCGCCTCTCCGAAGGGGCCCTTCCGGTCGCTGACGTGTACCCTGACCTGGTACGAGCTCTTGGCCTCGTAGTCCGGGACGTAGCCCGTCTTGACCTTGATCTGGCCGGAGGCGGCGTCGATGGTGAACTTGCTCGCGTCCGTGTAGCTCATCGTGTAGACGAGGGTGTCTCCGTCGCCGTCCGTGGCGGTCACCGCGGCGCCGACGTTCGTGCCCACGGCCGAGTTCTCGACGATGCTGCGCGTGGTCAGGAGCGACGGGAACACGGGCCGCTCGTTGGTGGCCATCCGCAGCTCCGCCGTGTCGGACCAGCCGCCGTTGCCCTCGCTGTTCTTGGCCCGCACCCTGAACTGGTAGGTCTTGCCCTTGACCAGGTTGTCCTTGTCTGCCTTGGTGTTGGCGGTCGAGGTGACCGCGCTCCAGCTGCCGGCGGTCTTCAGCTTGTACTGCACCTCGTAGGAGGTCGCCACCGAGTCCTTGTCCCACGACAGGTCCGCGCCGAAGTGGGGCCGTGCGGGGTCCCGACTCGCCCTCAGCCCGGTCACCTTGCCCGGCGCGTTCCTGTCCAACACCGTGATGTCGAGGGTCTGCTTGGCCGTCACGCCCCCCGTGGTGTATTGGACGTAGCCGCTGATGCTCGTCTTGGTCTCGTAGTCCAGCGACTGGTCGGACTTCAGCCGGAGGCGGCCGAAGTTGTAGAAGCCCGTCTGGTTGCGGCCCTCGACGGTGAAGTAGTTGGCCGCGTCGCCGTGGATGGTGAAGTTGCTGGGACTTCCGTTGTTATTGGGATTGTAATTGGAGGCGAGCGTATAGTTGGGGACGAGATGTCCGGGGAGCAGGGTCTCGGCAACCCTGACGGACAGCGTGCAGTCGGCCCACTTCACCTTCCAGGTGGTGCTGGCGCTGGCGCCCCTGGGGTCCGTGGCCGTGATGGTGATCGTGTGCCAGTTGTTGGGAGTGGCGTGGTACACGTCGACCGCCATCTTCGTAAAGTCGCCCTCGATGGGGCTGAACTCCGCAATGACCGAGTTCGTGCTGTGTCCCGTCAGCGTCAGCTTGTTGGTGCCGGTGTCATTCCCGTCGACGGGCGAGTCCCTGAACAGGTTTCCGTGAACGGTGGGACCGTACGAGAACTTCGTGGCGGCGTTGCAGCCGCCGGTTGAAGAGCTGCCGTCCGGGAAACTTGACTCCACCGCGAACACGTCGTTGTTCGCCTTGACGGTGATGGTGAAGGTCAGGGTGGCGGCGGTGTGGGCCGCGGCTGAAACGGTCCATGTGTAGGTGGTCGCGGCCTTGGCGGCCGTGGGCGTGCCGCTGATGGTGCGGCTTGCGGCGTTGTAGGTCAGCCCGGCCGGCAGCGTCCCCGTGAAGGTCTCCGTCATCTGGATGCTTGAGCCCCTCGGGCTGGTGGCCGCGGGAAGGGTTATGGGAGTGATGGGCGCGTGCTGCCAGAAGCTCTGGTCGGCGACGGTCTCGCTGAAGCTCAGCGCCGGGACGGTGACCGCAATCTTGAAGCTCAGGCTGGCAGCGCTGCCGTCCGCCTCCGTGGCGGTGTAGCTGAAGTTGGTGGACGCCAGCGTCGCCGTGGGCGTGCCGGTGATGGTCCGGTTCGCGGCGCTGAAGCTCAGACCCGACGGCAGCGACGGCGACACGCTGTAGGTGATCGTCCCGTAGCCGGTGGCCTGGGGCAGCGTCAGCGTGCTGATGGCGAAGTGCCTGTGGTAGGACTGGTCGGCGATGGTGCTGCTGCCGAAGGTCAGGGGGCTGTTCACCGTGATGGTGAATCTCAGGTAGCCGCTTGACCCGGTCCAGTTCTGAGTGGCATGCCACGTGAAGCTGCTGTTTTGCGCCGCCTGCGTGGGCGTGCCGGTGATGGTGCGGTTGCTGGCGTTGTAGGTCAGCCCCGAAGGCAGGGTGCCGACTAGCGTGTAGGTGATGCCGCTGCCGCCTGCCGTCGGCAGGGTGAGCGTGCTGATGGCGGTCCCCTTGGTATAGGTCTGGTTGGAGATTGTGCCGTGGAAGACAAGGCTGTCCGCCGCCCTGGGCAGATCGTCGGAGTCCAGGACCTCGATCCAGAACTCGAGCTCCACCGTGTCCGCCCCGTACGCGGCGGTGTAGGTGTAGTCCGTCCGCGCGGCGGTCCCCGCGGGCGTGCCGCTCACGGTGCGGTCCGCGGCGTCGAAGCTCAGGCCCTCGGGCAGCGCGGGGGACAGGGAGTAGGTGACAGCGCCTATCGTGGCGGAAGGGCCGTCGGAGGACCGGACGGCCCTGGGCAGCGTCAGCGTGCCGATGGCCCCGCCGGTGGCCCAGGTCTGGTTCGCGACGGTCGCCCCGCCGAAGGAGAGGCCGCCCGGCGTGGGCGTCGGCGTGGGACCGGTCACGGTCACGGCGGGAATGGTGGTGGAGAACTTGTGCGCGGGCAACCCGCCGGTGCGCCACACCTGGAGGATCACGCCGTAGCCGGTCTGCGGGTCGAGGCCGGTCGCGGCGACCGGCCCGGTCTTGCCAGCGTCGTAGTAGGCGTCGCTCCTGAAGACGTTGTTCGCGCAGGTGCCCCCGATGAAGTGGGCGCTGGGGCATATGACGAACCGGTAGTAGTCGAAGTTGCGGCCGGCGTACTTGGTCCACGAGACCTCGGCGGACGTTCCGGCCCGGTCCCGGACGGCCTTGACGCTGACGTCGAAGGGCGCAGGCCCGGTGGTCGGCTCCGGCGTGGGCTCCCTGGTCGGCTCCGGCGTGGGTTCCCTCGTCGGCTCCGGCGTGGGCTCCCTGGTCGGCTCTGGCGTGGGCTCCTTGGTCGGCTCTGGCGTGGGTTCCTTGGTCGGCTCTGGCGTGGGCTCCTTGGTCGGCTCTGGCGTGGGCTCCTTGGTCGGCTCGGGCGTCGGCTGGCGGAGCGCCGGGATGGTGTCGTAGAAGCGCAGCATCGACTTGCCGCCGGTGCGCCACACCTGGAGGATCACGCCGTAGCTCGCGTAGCGGTCCAGGCCCGTGGCGGTCACGGAGCCGGTGAAGCTCGCGTCGAAGTAGGCGTCGCTGACGAAGACGTTGTTCGCGCAGGTGCCCCCGATGAAGTGGGCGCTGGGACATACGACGAACCTATAGTACTCGAAGCCCTCCGAGTCGTAGGACGACCAGGACACCTCTGCGGTCGTCCCGTCGCCGCTGCGGTTGGCGGACAGCGAGACGCCGGAGTCCGCCTCCGCCCCGATGGGCAGGAACGCCCCCGCCATCAGTACCAAGAGCATGGCCGGCATGAGCAGCTTCTTCATGCCGGCCGCGCAAGCGCGTGCCGTTTCCAGCGCAACTTTCATCGACGCCCCCCCTACCTCATCATCGACTTCCCCCTTGTCGAATCGAGTTCCTGCCTATGGCAGATGGTGCCCAAGCAACAGGCTATTTCTAGTGACGATTACCTTACGTTCAATTGCCCCCACAACGTTACGGCAAGGATACTAATCCCTGCCAACACGATTGTCAACCCCCGATTTACCCCAATCAACCATACCCCCACCAAACAGCCACCACCCCCAACGAATGCCCTAAGTACGGTTGCCAAGACTACCGGTTCGTAGGGGCGGGTCACCGTAGGGGCGGGCCACCGGTTCGTAGGGACGGGCCACCGTAGGGGCGGGCCACCGGTTCGTAGGGGCGACCACCGGTTGGTAGGGGCGGGTTTCAAACCCGCCCTGCCGCGCTCGGAATGGCAGGGACCTTGGGAAGGCCGCACAGGTGAATGAAAAATTGGGTCGCCTTGGTATGGGCGCCACGTCGATGACAGGGGCCGGGGAAGGGCGGGTTCAAAACCCGCCCCTACGTCTACGTCGTGGGGAAGGCTATCTTCATGGTAGCGGCGGGCGCCCGGCATGGCAGGCGCCCGGCATGACAGGAGGGGGCACTCGGCATGGCAGGCGCCCGGCATGACAGGCGGGGACGCTCGGCATGGCAGGCGCTCGGCTCGCCCCGATACGGGGCCTAACGGACCCGCATCTCATACCAATTCGCCTCGATCTCGTAGGGGCGGGTTTGAAACCCGCCCTCCCCGGCCCCCGCCGCAGGCCAACCCTGACCCCTCGGGGGTAGTCCATGGCAACGGGCTGGTAGTATGGGACGCCTTCAGCGCAAATCGCGCCTACGGGTCCTCGCCACGTGGCGGAAGCCGCGAGAGCACCTGCTCCAGTAGCGCCTCGACGCGCCTCAGCGCGGCCACCCGGTCAAGCGGCTCTGCACCCGGCTCGCTGGCCTCGTAACGGGAGCGCGCGCGCCTGCTTAACGTCGCTCATAGACTACGCGTCCCTCCCGGAGCGCGCGCGCCAGTACGTGGTTGAGCGAGTCCCGCCAATGCTCCACGTCCTCCCGGCTATAGACCAGGATGTCCTTCGAGACGTGGAAGCTCGACAGCGCGCGCCGTACCCGCACCTCCTCATCGCGCCGGCTTCTCCCGTTGCCGAACGGCTCCGCCTCCAAGACGACCAGGTCGATGTCCGAACTCTCATGGGCGTCGCCTCGCGCCTGGGAGCCGAACAGTATGACCTGGTCCGGATCGACCTCGTCGACGATAGCTTCCACCATCTCCCGTAGGAGAGCTTCCGTTAGTCGAGTCATCGCTTACATCCTATTATTCATTCTACCCCCCAGAGCCGGTATATCGTCACCCCGCCGTCCTCGTACACGCGCTCCAGCGCGCCGCCCAGCCCGTCCTCGAACTTGGCGAGGCCGCTCTCCGGGTAGTACAGCCGCTCCACCTCGCCCACGTACACGTACTCCACGCCGTAGCGCCGCAGCATCTCCAGCGCCTCCGCGCCGCTCCCGGTCCGGTATATCGCGTCCACGTCTTGGAGCCGACGCTCCACCTCGGCGCGGTAATCCCATCTCTGCTGCGACTGGTGCCATCCCCAGCCGACCACGCCCGGCAGACCCGTGTGGACCGAGACCCGCCCTCCCCACCTGTAGGATGGCGTTTGCGCCTCTAGCAGCACGGGCGAGCCCTCCACGTTCGGCCGCCCGTCCGTGGACCCCTTGAGCCACCCGATGGCCCGCAGGTCGTCGGAGAGCGCGATCGGCCCGCCCTGGTCCCAGTACACCGCGCTCTCCATGAAGGCCGTGCCGTCCAGTGTCATGGGCGTGACCGCGCCGTCGAAACGGTCGCGCAGCCGGTCCCGCGTCCCAAGCAGCGGGTAGACGGCGGCCGCGGCCAGCAGGATGAGCAGCCCCCCCGTCCACGCGCGAGTGGGCCAGCCGCGCGGCAGCCCCAGCCCCCGGCCGTAGCCCACGCGCCAGAGCAGGTACGCCGCCGCCAGCGCCAGCAGCGCCCAGACGTGGAGGTAGAACTTGAACACGCTGTTCATCCGGTCGATGTCCCCCTCCACGCGGTAGACGTCCAGGCCCATGGCCAGCAGCAGCGCGACCAGCGCGGCCATGCACGCGAAAGCCAGCGCCGCCCCGTCCGCCGTCCCGCGCCGCATCGCGCCGGCGCCGACTACGGCCGCCGGGACGGCCAGCGCGGCCAGGAAGGGTATCGTGCTGCCCGTCCAGCCCGTAACCACCACCCCAACGACCAGCGCGGCGAGGCCGCCGCCCATGGCCGCCGCCCATGCGCGCCTCGCGGCCGGCCCGCCGCCGCCCAGCCGACGCCCCACCCGCGCAAGCGCGGGCAGCCACCATCCCCGCAGCTCGTAGGCCAGGAACGACGCTATGACGAAGACGAACAGCCCGTGGATGCCGAGGAACTGCGTCAGCACGGTCGTGTTGGTCGTCCGCTCGACGCCCGTGAAGAACGCCTCGTACCTGAGGTGATACGGCAGGAAGGCGACGAACCCCGCGATCATGGCGAACGCCGTACCCGCCGCCGCGCGCCCCAGCACTGCGAGCCCCAACCCGCCGTGCGCCAGGTACTCGGCGAGCAGTACCGCGCCCGCCGCCAGCGCCGCGTAGGTCGGAAAGTCCCACGTGTTCAGGACCCTCAGCGCCCCCACGGCGACGCCGAGGAGCAGCACCCTAGCGGCGTGGCCCGCGTCCCACCACTTCCCCGGTCCCCTCCGCAATGCGCCGAGCGCGACCGCCAGCGCGAAGCCGACCGCCAGCATCGTGAACGGCGTCGACATCAGGTGCGCGTGCAGGTCCCCGAACAGGAAGGTGAAGAACGGGAACTCCGTGACCTCGTGGCCCGGCGGGTCGGGGCCCATCATCCGGCTGCTGCGCCAGAAGTCGAACTCCCCGAACGGCATGTTCCGCGCCAGCGCCCGCCATGCCCCCTGCCCGACCTGCGCGGCCCCGTCCAGGTTGCCCAGCACGGCCACGAAGACGGCCCCCGTCAGCCCGGCGGCCCACGCAGGCCATCGGCCCGCCGCGGATGCGCCGCCCCCGCGCGTCGCCGCCGCCAGGTTGTAGACCACCGAGTACGCCCCCGCCGCCGTCATGGCGAAGAAGGTCGGGACGGCTAGGTTGTACGCCACCGCCGTGTCTATGCCCGTGGCCCTCACCAGTGTCGCGACCAGGAACTGCCCCCAGTAGTAGTAGTTGATGAAGCCGCCGGCGAACCACGGGTCGTATGGCGGCATGTACGACGACCGTACCACCGCGTTGAGATAGGCGAAGTCCATCGGCTTCTCCCCGCCCCTGAACGGGTGCCAAAGGTCGGGGTTCGCCATCCGCAGCGCGACGAACGCCAGGAACGCCGCCAGGAAGACGGCCTCGGCCACGGCCATCGCCCTCCAATGCGCGCGCACCGTCTCCAGCATCGGATCGCGCCGCTTCACCAGCAGCGCCGTCGAAACGGCGCACAGCGCGGCCAGGCAGAGCGCGACGCTGCCGGCGGAGAACGGCGCCCACCGCAGGATGGCCAGCAGCCAGACCGCCAGCCCCACCAGCAGCAGCCCCAGCGGCTTGGCGAGCAGATACCCCCTGTCCGCCAACGGCCTGAGTACCGCGAAGGCGATCGGCAGCGTCAGCAGCGCAATGCCCTGGACCAATATGAGCCACGCCACAACCGGCCACCGGTCCGCCAGGACGCCGGGCCGCACGATCTCCGTCCACGTCCCCCCAGCCCTCTGCGCCTCAACCTCGCCCGCTGTCAGCACCGGGCCGCCCCGCCCCTCCATCCCGTCCGCCCCGTTCGCCCTGAGCCCGTCCGTCCCGTCCGCTTCTGTCCCATCCGCCCCGAGCCCCTCCGTTCCGTTCGCCCTGAGCCCCTCCGTCCCGTTCGCCCTGAGCCTGTCGAAGGGCCCCGCCGCCGCGCGCTCTATCCGCTCGCCGATGGCCCCCGCGTCGTAGCGGGCCCTGTTCTCGAACACGAGCACCGTCGGGCGGTCGTATACCGAAAAGCTCTCGTCCGCGAAGCCCAGGTCTATGGGCAGGCCGCCCGGCGCCGGAAGGCCGGGGTCCGGGAGGCCCGGCCTGCCCAGCGTATCGTGTACGAAGGCTGCCCCGGCCAGCCGGGGGTAGCGCGTCTCCACGTGCGCAAGCTCGTACCCAAGCTCCCCCGAGAAGAGCAGCCTGTAGTATTCGCCGCTCAGATGGTAGCGCTCCGGCAGGCGCGGTATGGTGCCGTACAGCCGGTTGCTGTAGAAGACGACGTAGTCCGCCCCCGCCAACTCCTCGGAGACCCGTTCGAGCTTCCTGCCGTCGTCTCGCTCGTACATCGGAAGCTCCCGCACGTCGTACCGATCGAGGCCGGGAAGGCTCTCCTCCCAGTGTTCCCGCAGCACCACCGACCCCGCCGGCGCGTTGACGTTGATCCACTCCGACGCGCGCACCGCGCTGTGGGGCTGCCGGTACGACGACGTGTAGGCCGCGCCGTAGAACGCCGTCGCGCCCACGAGAACGACGAGCCCCAGCGCCAGCAGCGGACGCGCCAGGGGCCGGCCCGGCGCTGCCCGCTCCCACAGCGCGAAGCACGCCCTGGAGCCGAACAGCACAAGGAACGGCACTACCGGTATAAGGTAGCGCAGGTACTTCACCTCGAACGCGCCCGTGATCAGCAGGTACGGGACCACCCACGCGAGCAGCACCACCCCCGTCCGCGACTGCGGCGAGCGGAGGGGCAGCGTCGCCATCAGCGCCCCGAACGCGACCAGGGACGCCACCGCGATGGCCCACAGGCTCGACGAGTAGAGCAGGACGGCGGCCGGCAGCACCCACCCCGCCGCGAGGTAGGCCAGCCCCGCGTCGGGCCGCATCCCCCGCAGCGACGCGTAGAGCAGCCCGCCCCACGCAACGACCCCCAGCGGCCAGCCGAGACCCCACGCCGCAAGCTGCCGCGCCTGGTACCAGTACGCCGGCGTATCGACGTACTGGAGCGTGTACACGTAGTCCCGGATCCGGCGCACCATCTCCGACTGCTCCACGACGTTGGACGTGAAGCGCTGCCAGTCCAGGAACGCGTACGGCTCGGCGACAACGAACGTGGCGAACGACGCCCCAAGTCCCGCCGCCAGGCCGGTCGCCGCCGTCCGCAGCCGGTCCCTGGACACGCCCATCGCCCCCCCGTCGGCCGCCGCGAACAGGTAGACCGCGTGCGCCGCTATGAACGCTAGGTATATGGGCGCCTGGCTCACCTTGGTCGCCATCCCAAGGCCGACGAACACCCCCGCGAGCGCCGAGAGCCGCGGGCTGCCCGTCCTCGCAACCCCGACCAGCGCGCACAGCGCCGCCACCGAGAACAGCGCGAGCAGCACGTCGGAGGCGTAGAAGTGGCTTAGCTGGACGTGGATGACCGCCGTCGCGACCAGCGCCGCGGCCAGCAACCCCTCTCTCCGCCCGTACGTCCGGCTGCCCAGCAGGTACACGAGCGCGACCGTCGCCGCGTCCGCAAGCCCCGACACGGCCCGCCCGGCGGTCCTCAGGTCGCGCAGGTCGTCCACCGGCAGCGCCGAGTAGAGTAGCTGCACGGTCTTCAGCAGGTAGAACGGTACGCTGCCGTAGTCGAACCGCCTCGGGTTCCACGGGCTCGCGTCCGCGTCGAAGAAGGTGGCGACGGACGGCGCGCCCATCTCGCCCACCCTCACCAGGATGGAGCGCTCGTCGGGATGGGGCGTGAACGAGTACCCGCGGTCCCAATCGAGCCCGTACAGCCGCAGCGCCAGCGCCAGCCCGATGACGCCCGCGAGCCCCACCGCCGCGAGACGCTCCCGTGTCACCAACCCCACCGCCCAAGCCGGTTGTCTGACCTTCATCATACCCGGCTATTCTAGCCCACGAAGCCCGACCGCCGGCTGGTATAATGCGCCCCAATGCGTCGCCGCATGAGGCGCGCCGGAGGAGGGATACCCGATGCAGACTCGAACCCTGGGTAAGGACGGAGCGGAAGTGACGGCCATCTGCCTGGGCACGTGGCCTATTGGAGGCGCGTTCAGCGCCGTGCCGGAGCGGCAGGCCGTCGCCACCGTGCGCGCCTGCATCGACCACGGCATAACGTTCCTCGACACCGCCGAGGGCTACGGCGTCAGCGAGGCCCGCGTGGGCAAGGCCATCGAGGGGCGCAGGGACAAGGTCTTCCTGGCCACCAAGGTCTCGGGCGGAAACAACACCCCCGAGCACATCCGCGAGGCCATCGAAAACAGCCTCAAGAGCCTCGGCACGGACTACGTCGACCTCTACCAGGTACACGCCCCCTCGTCCGAGACGCCCATCGAGGACACGATGGCGGAGATGCTGCGCCAGAAGGACGCCGGCAAGCTCCGCTATATCGGCGTCTCCAACTTCGACGAGGACCAGATGAGCGAGGCCCAGCGGCACGGCCCCGTACACAGCTCCCAGCCGCGCTACAGCATGCTATTCAGGGAGTCGGAGGAGTCGGTCCTGCCCTACTGCCTGGAGAACGGCATCGGCGCGATGGCATACTCCGTCATGGCGAAGGGAATGCTAGGAGGCCGGTACAAGCCGGGCCACCAGTTCGCCAAGGACGACGAGCGCACCGGCTGGAGCCACTTCCAGGACCAGCGGGTCTTCGACGTCATCCTGAGGCTGTCGGAATGGGCCGGCGACCACGGCAGGACCCTGCCCCAGCTTGCCATCGCCTGGGTGATCGCCAACCCGGCCGTCGCCACCGCCATCGTCGGTTGCAGGAAGCCCGAACAGGTGCCGGACAACGCCATGGCGGGCACCTGGGTGCTCAGCGAGGACGACCTCCAGGAGGTCGAGGCCATACAGGGCGACCTGCGGCTGGGCGTCGAAAAGCAGCCCGCCTGGCGCCTATGAAGGACCGCATAGACGAGATACTCCGCGGCTCCTTCGACCTCCACGTCCAGGCCGGGCCCGACCCCGGGCAGGAGTGGCGCGTCGACGCCCTCGACGCCGGACGGTACGCCCACGAGGCCGAGATGGCGGGCTTCGCGCTCAAGTCCCACCACTACCCCACGGCCCCGCTGGCCCACGCCCTCAACCGCGTCTACCCCGGCCTGAACGTCGTGGGAGCCGTCGCCCTGAACGCGCACGTCGGGGGGATCAACCCCCATGCCGTCGAGGCCTCCGCCGCGATGGGCGCCGGCGTCGTATGGATGCCCACCTACGACGCCGACTTCTTCATGAGGAGGCAGGGCCTCGGCCCGGGGATCCGCGTCCTGGACGAGACCGGCCGCCTCAGGCCCGAGGTCCACGACGTAATAGAGGTCGCCAGGCTAAACGGCATGGTGCTGGCGTCGGGCTGCCTCGCGCCCGACGAGACGATAGCCCTCTTCGCCGCCGCCAACGCCGCCGGCGTCGAGCGCCTGCTGGCAACGCCCCCCGCCCTCACGGCCAGCCTCGGCGATATGGCCGCCATGACCGCCAGGGGCGCGTTCGTCGAGCTGACGATGCTGGCCTGCATGCCCTCGTTCAGGCTCATGACCCTGGACGCCGTCGTCGAGACGGTCAGGGCGCTTGGGCCGCAGCGCTGCGTCGTGACCACCGACTTCGGCCAGCTCGTCAACCCGCCGCCTGCGGAGGGCATGCGCATGGCCATCGCCGGCCTGCTCGACGCCGGCCTGTCCCCCGCCGAGGTCGAAACGCTGGTCAAGACCAACCCGCGCCACCTCGTCGGCCTCGACCCAACCGCCCAGACCTCACAGGCCTAGCGACGTTGCTGTGTTTCGCGAAGTGAGGTATCGGCTACGACATAGTGAGGACGCTTCTTGGCTTCCATGAATGTTCTGCCAATGTATTCACCACAGATTCCTATGCATACAAGCTGTATCCCTCCCAGGAAGTAGATCCCTGTCATAATCGACGCCCAGCCGGGTACGGACTGTTCGGTTAAGGTGTGGATCAAGATCGCGTATACTCCGTACAAGGAGCTAGCTGCCGATATTAGGAAGCCGACCATCATCACCAACCTCAGGGGAAGGATGCTAAATCCTAGCAGCCCGTCCAACGCTAGTCGGAGCATCTTTCCAAGGGTATATTTCGTCTCTCCAGCGTGTCTGTCGTCCGGTGAGTAAGGGAGAGCAAACTGCCTGAAACCGGACCAGGCCAAGTATCCCCTCAAGAAGATATTTCCTTCATCAGATTGCCGCAGCACCTCGACGACTTTCCTATCCAACAGCCGAAAGTCCGCGGCTCCCGGGACCAGCTCCACATCGGACATCTTGTTCATAACCCAGTAGAAGCCGGAAGAGGCCAATCTCTTGAGCAGCCGCGGCTTGCCACTATCCTTCCTGACCGTTACCACCACGTCGTAGCCATTGCGCCAATGTTCGATCATGATCGGAATCAGGGACGGGGGATGTTGTAAGTCTCCATCCATGCTGACGGCGATGTCGCCGCTACAGTAATCCAGCCCTGCCTTCAAGGCGCTCTGGTGACCAAAGTTCCTAGATAAGGCAATATAATGAACGTTGGGATGGTCTCTATTCAGGGCCTGTATCCTCTCGAGCGTATCGTCTGTGCTGCCGTCGTCGATAAAAATTATCTCACTATCGCATACAGGGCTGACGTGCTGCTCGATCTGTGCATGCAGCGCGGCGATGTTCTCCGCCTCGTTGTACACTGGTATCAAGATGGAAAGGACAATGCTATTGTCGTCTGTCATGCACATCCTCCTTTACGAAGATACGATAAGAACGATTGCGGCCAGCCCTAATGCGATGCCAATCGCATGTCTCGATGTTATGGATTCTCCCGCCCACGCGCCATACCCAACGACTATGAGGATTACCCCTATGGTCATGACCGGAGCAATCTTGCTGATCGAAAAGTATCTAAGGCTCAGATAGTAAGCTACGAATGCAAGAAGGTAGGAAAGGCCGCTCGATCCCATGAGCACAATCCACCAAATCCAGTTGCCCTCATACGCCGTGGCGCGTTTTAGGCACACCTGCGCAAACGATGAGAATAATATGCCGCCGAGTACGTACATCCAACCTAGCTGACTCAATTGCTACCCCTCCGATACCAAGTTTTCCATGAGTCACGCTTCTGCGCACGATACTTTGCGTATCGCCCAATGATATTGCTCAACCTTGGCGACGCCTGCATCTTTTGAGAAATAGGGCGGTATCTTCGCCGCCCAGCGCCATGTAAGCATCGGAGGCCTATCCGCGCCTCCATCTTTGGAAAAATGAGGAGATTCCATTTGAAGCAGAGACGCCAGGTGATAGGCGAGGGAAGGCGGCTGCCGTTGGGACTGACCGATGATGGAGACTATGACGGTACACTCTTTCGGTATCTCCGCCATCGTATCCGCTGTCGGCCTTCTATGCAGAGCGACAGTGTAATACGGCTGTAACCTTTCGTCCGGCTGACTCGTTAGGATTCCTCCGTACTCTCTATCGTGGAATCGTGGGGAAAATCGTTGGAAATACATGATGAGGTTATGCACATGTTCATTTCGGTTCTCCAGGATGTGGATACGATGGCCTTGATCATGAATACGAACGATCGCGGCTATCAACTTGGATTCCGTATGGCGCAAGTCGTGCTGAACAATCGTTTGACCTAGGAAGTTATAGTAATTGGCGCACACGAAATATACAATGAATCCGACAAATACTATGACCACCGATCTCCTAGCACCCTTCGACATGCCCATGCCGGTTTCCAGGAGGTACTTACAGGAAAAGGCCATGAGCGTCGTAAGGATCGGTATCAATACATACCAGTAGCGAAGAACTGGAGCCCAAGAAGCCCCTAGAATGAGGAACGTACTTGCAGCTTGACCCAAGAGGAATATGATAAAAGCGGACTGAGCATCGAACCGCCTGCCCTCCGCGATACATCGCCTTGAAGCCCTGGCAAGATTGATGAGCAGCAGGACGCAGAGGGTCACGAAGCCAATCGAGATAACGAAGAAAGAAGTATAGACCTGGAACAGGCCCCTCAAGATAGTTTTGGAATTGAAAATAAACCTCTCCAGCGTCAATCCTGGTGTACTGTAGCCATAGCCCTCAGCCTGATACACTATGTAGACCTTAATGAGCATGTGGACGAATATCAGGGCTAGGAGTATCCCAATGATAACATCCCGCGAGGTCCTCTTCCGGAGGAACAGGACATAGTATAGGTAGAAAGCCAGTATCCATGACATGATGGCTATGTTGGCCTCCTTGGACAGAGACAGACCAAGAAAGCCAAAGAAGAACAACCCGCGCGCCAGGATGATTGCCAGCGGGCCCCGTCCTCTGTCTTCCTCCAGAATGATGAGAGCCATCGCCCAGGTGCATACGCCAAGGAAGAGGACGGTATGAACTTCCTGGGGCGCCAATCGGGAAGCCGGTGAGTTCGGAAAGAACAGCCAGACGTACAACAGTAGTGCTAGGGGAACAATCTGAGATGCCCGATTGTGTTTATCGCTGGAGAAGCACGTGAAGGCAGCGGAGAAGGCAATAACTGCGGCAAAGTGCAAGACCCATCTGCCCAGATGATGCAGCCACGGAGTTGGCCCGAAGAGCTTCCAGGCCAACATATTATATATCTCAAAGAAGGGCCTATACCTGCTGCCAATGTACTCAAATGCCAGAAACCTTTCGTAGAACCAGTGGGAAATCCTCGATGGACTCTCGATGACCTCGACCCACGTCCAATCATGATAGTCATCGATAAAGGCGAACGGTGTAGCAAGGGAATGGTAGAAAACCGGTATGAACAATAGGGCCGGGATAGCGATGAATATGAGGGCTTTCAGAGTCGCGTTGCTAGAAGGTCCCCAGCCGTCGAGGTTGAGCTTGTATTTGGAAAGTGGTCTCATCCTACTTGATGCGCGTTATGAGCCTTCTTCAATGCGTGAACCAACTCACAAATTATACGGCGCCCACGGCGCCACCCCCGTCCGAAACATCCCGTCCGCCACCGACAGCGCCCCCGCCGTCCGCTCCTCCACCCGCCCCGCGCGCGCCAGCGTCGTGAACCCAACGCCCCCCAGGTAGGCCGCCGCCAGGTCCGACGCCGACAGCGCCAGGTCCGGCGCTGAGCGCGTCTGGCGGCAGGAGGCGCCGCCCTCCCCGCCATCCAGCTCGTACACCCCCTCGTTCCACGGGCAGAACTCGTCCCGCACCTCCAACGCCAGCCGGCCCTCCGTAGCGTACCGCCGCCGCTCCAGCGCCGGACCAACGTCCACGACGCGGAGCCACATCCGGTCCGACACGCTGCGGCGCAGACGCGCCGGGTCCGCCAGCATCCACGGCAGAGGGTCGTCCACCGGCCGCCTCGACGCCGTCGCGCCCGTCGTCAGGTCCATGCCGAGGCAGTACCCCCACGTCGCCGCCCAGGCCGCCGGCGTCAGCCCCATCAGCTCCTGCACGTGCAGCGCGTCGCCCCCGATCGCGTACTTGGCGTAGCCCAGGGGACGCCCCTCCTCCTCGTACACCACCCTGAACACCGCCTCCCCCGCCGGCCCGCCGCCGCCGTCGGCCAGGAACGTCTCGTACGACTCGGGCCGATACCTCACCATGCCCGGCCGCTGCGATGTGACCCCCAGGTAGACCTCCAGCACCGGCGCCTTAGCCTCCTCGCCTTCCACGAACCGTATCCGCCCCTCCGGCTCGATCCCGGTGGACAGGGCTGAGTGCTCCTTGTCGATCGACCACTCCTCGTGCATCGACACGATCCCGTACCCGAAGCGCCCGTAGATGATGCTCTCGGACGCCGTCAGCGCCGCCAGCGGCTCGCCCCGCTCGTGGATGTCCGATAGCTGCCGCGCCATCATCCGCGTCAGCACCCCGCGCCGCCTGTGCGTCGGCATGACGCCCACCATGTCCACCAGCGCCGTCGGAAGGGCGCCCCCCGGCGCCGTCACCTCCACCGAGAGCGCGTGCGTCGTCCCCACTATCGCCGCGCCCTCGAACGCCGCCAAAGCCCGGTCCACCTCCACTGCGGGCCGCGCCCGCGCCGCGTCCTCCGCCGTCGCCCGCCGCCCGAAGGCCACGTCGTGGTCGATGAACCACCCCTCGTACTCGCTCTCCCCTATCCCGCGTATCTCGATCTCAGGCGCAGCGCCCACTATCCATCCCCCTTACTCGGACACCTGCCCCCATTCTGCTCCCTACTGGGAGAGACGCAGGTCGAAATGCTCTGGCCGGTGTCGTAGTCAACACGCCTAGTGGTCCAAACATCTTGGGACTGATGGCATCTGACATCCATCCGGTATGAAAATAACCGTGCCACACACCACCCGCCGTTCCCGGACATCAGCGCAACCCCCACCCTATCGTTCCTCTCTACGGCCTCTATATCCCCTTCCATCATCCCAATCACGCCCATCACACGAATCACAGTTCAGACGGATGAATCTATTTTCATCCCTTGGTGCGCCGAGCCGCAACCGGCATGAATGGTTGGTATGAAAATAGACCAGACCAACTTGACTTGTCCCTTCCCCCCCTGCGGGGGAAGGTTAGGATGGGGGGTTAGAAGCCTGCCTTGGTTCATTTTCATCCCCTGGTGTGCCGGGCCGTAACCGGCATGGGTGGTTGGTACGAAAATAGCCCTGCGCAACTTGACTTGTCCCTTCCCCCCCTGCGGGCCCCCTGCGGGGGAAGGTTAGGATGGGGGGTTAGAAGCCTGCCTTGGTTCATTTTCATCCCTTGGTGCGCCGAGCCGCAACCGGCATGAATGGTTGGTATGAAAATAGCCCTGCGCAACTTGACTTGTCCCTTCCCCCCCTGCGGGCTGACAGGGGTAGGCAAAGTCTGAGATCGGTATAAGAACTTGGAAAGCGCATGGGTTTCTGGCATCTTTTTGGTACCAACAGAAAGGAGCCAGAGATTCGCCATGCGCCTCCCATCCGAATGGTATCAGATGCAGCAGACCATCGAACAACACATGCCGCACCTCAGAGAGTCCCAACTCAAAGGGCTGGTCCTCTGGGTGTACGGCACCATCCTGGCCGGGAGCGGCTGCCAGAACGCCGTCGCGACGGCGCTCTCGTTCATCGGCAGCTTCAACAGCATCCGCCAGTACCTCAGGGAGTGGCTCTACGATGGGCAAGACCGTGCCAACCCGTGCCGCGTGCAACTGGATGTGACCTCGTGCTTTGTTCCGCTGCTGAGGTGGCTGCTGAAGTTGTGGAAGTCGGACAGACTGGTGCTTGCCATAGACCCGACGATGCAGGGCGATCGGATGACCTCGATCGTGATAAGCGCGGTCTACCGAAGCTGCGCCATTCCCCTTGCCTGGAGCATCATGCCCGCCAACACGCCCGGCAAGTGGATGGACCCGATCGTGGATATGCTCCGAGTCCTGTCCGAAGCGGTGCCTGAGCACATGACCGTGCTGGTAATGTGTGATCGGGGACTGAGGAGTCCGAAACTGTGGGATCAGATACGCTCTGCGGGATTGCATCCGTACATGCGACAGTCGATCAACACCGTGTTCTGTCCTGATGGGGGAACTCGCCTGCCTGCGCGGTCTCTCGTACCCGGACCAGGCCACGCGTATATTGGGGCAGGGACGGCCTTCAACAGACCCAGCATACGCCGTCGCGGAACGATGATCGTAGTCTGGGACATAGGTCAAGACGAGCCGTGGGTGGTTATGACCGATCTCTCGCCTGCTCAAACAGGAGTGTGCTGGTATGCGCTCCGGTTCTGGATAGAACTGGGCTTTCGGGCGCTCAAGAGCGTCGGATGGCAGTGGCAGGACACACGAAGAACCGACCCCGAACGGGTGTCGCGGCACTGGCTTGTACTGTCGGTGGCGACGCTTTGGACGTTGGCGTACGGGACCAGGGTGGAAGACGCCAATGACCTGGGCGTAGCGCCCAGTCATCTCAGAGCGCCTCCGAAATCTCTTGCGCCCAATCATCGCAGTGCAACAAGCACGCCGAGACGAACCGTAAGCGTACTGCGGCTGGGCATAAGCTGGCTGCGTCGGCTGCTTCACAAGGGCAGACTCTGGCGAAGGGTCTGGCTCCTTCCTGAACCATGGCCCGAACCACCGCCTGATATGGAGATTACCTATCATCTCGGAACTTAAACACCAAATGCCTACCCCTGTCAGCCCCCTGCGGGGGAAGGTTAGGATGGGGGGTTAGAAGCCTGCCTTGGTTCATTTTCATCCCCTGGTGCGCCGGGCCGTAACCGGCATGGGTGGTTGCTATGAAAATAACCACCCACGCCCTCATCGTCATACCGGCGAAAGAACGTCACCCCGTACTCCGATACGGGGCCGGCATCCAGTCCCCGGCCCTTGGACTCCGACCTACGCTGGAGCGACGGGGCATCCGCCGTTTTCATACCCCTGCGGGGCCTTAGCAAGGCCATAGTGATTCCCCGCGCAAGCGGAAATCCAGGAGAGCGGCGGCGCTGTCGAACCCTGCGCTAACCTCTGGCATACCCGCCCCCCAGTATTGCGGAAGCTGGGAGACGCGCGGGAGGAGCCCCCACCTGCCGGATGAGATACGGACCTCGTCCGAACCGCTCTATGGCGAACTGAACGCTCTCTTCGGAACCATCGAATACGCCGGCAACTTCCCCGTCACGCACGACGACCCACTTGTTGAAGTGCGCCTGCTCCAGCGCCGGCTGCATCCTCTCGTATGCCTCGATCTCCTGGTCAAGCGTTGTCATAGCGTCCTCCCTGCACCACAACGAGCATCCATTCCTGTAGACGGCCCTCCCCAAATCCTCCACCTCCAGGTTCAGCGCCATATCTATCGGCCATCACCCCGTAGGGGCTGGTTTCAAACCAGCCCTCCCCCTTGCCGTAGAGCGTCACCGCCATTTAGGTGGGGGATTTTGGCCTTCTCGCGCCTCTGCATCCGCGGGGGAAGTCTAGCAACTTGCTTCGACGACTGCAATTTGGCGACAGCTCTCGCAAAGGGCGTCGAAGCCCCAATTGCCCCCGCTGTCTTGAGACCGCCCATTCCGGTATCATTGCGCCATCCTTGGGCGCAGCGGAGGCGCAACATGGCCGGCAGGCTCGAAGGCAAAGTCGCTCTCATCACCGGCGGGGCCAGCGGCATGGGCGAAGCCGAAGCAAGGCTATTCGCCCGCGAGGGCGCCGCCGTCGTGGTCGCCGACATGCAGGCCGAGAAGGCCGAGGCCGTGGTCGGCGACGTCCAGGCCGCCGGCGGACGCGCCGCCTACGTCCAGCTCGACGTGCGCGACTTCGACCAGTGGAAGGCCGCCGTCGCCGACACGGAGAAGCGCTTCGGCAGGCTGGACGTACTCTGCAACAACGCGGGCACCAACACCAGGGGCCGCGGCTACGAGGAGCAGACCATCGAGGAGTACAGGAACATCCTCGACGTCAACCTAAACGGCACCTACCTCGGCTGCCGCGCCGTCGGAGACGCCATGAGGCGCGCCGGCGGGGGCGCCATCCTCAACATAGGCTCCATGGCCTCCCTCAAGCACGGCGGAAGCGCCACCGGCTACACCGTCAGCAAGACCGGCGTCCTCGCAGTCACCAAGAACACCGCCATGGCCTACGCCAAGGACCGCATACGCTGCAACGTCATATGCCCAGGCCACGTCGACACCCCGTTCATACGCGAGGACGCCCCCCACAGCCATAACGACTGGGCCACCTCCGCCGACAACCCCGATAACTACCGCAGGCGCCTCGCCCAGGTGCCCCTCGGACGCCTCCTGACCGCCGAGGACATCGCCAGGACCGCCCTCTTCCTATGCTCCGACGACGCCGCGATGATCACCGGAGCCGTCATCGCCGTCGACGGCGGCACGTCCCTGCTGTGACCGCGCCATGAGAATCCTCGGCATCGAGACCTCCTGCGACGAGACCGCCGTCGCCGTCATAGAGGACGGCCGCCGGATCATCTCCAACGTCGTCGCCACCCAGGCCGACCTCCACGCCGACTTCGGCGGCATCGTCCCCGAAGCCGCCTCCAGGCAGCACCTCCTAACCATAGTCCCCGTCGTCCGCAGGGCCCTCGAAGAAGCGGGCGTCGAGCTGGCCGAGCTCGACGCCGTCGCCGTCACCAACGGCCCCGGACTCGCCGGATCGCTGCTAGTAGGCGTCAACGCCGCCAAGGGTCTCGCGCTCTCCGCCGGCCTCCCCCTGCTCGGCGTAAACCACCTGGAAGGGCACGTCTACGCCGCCTGGCTGGAGGAGACCGACCCGGAGATAAGCCCCGGCTTCCCCCTCGTCTGCCTCATCGCCTCCGGCGGCCACACCGACCTCGTGCTGATGGAGGACCACGGCAGCTACACCCTGCTCGGACGCACCCGCGACGACGCCGCCGGCGAGGCGTTCGACAAGGGCGCGCGGATACTCGGCCTCGGCTTCCCAGGCGGCCCGGAAATCCAGCGCGTGTCCACCGGAGGCAGGGGCGACGAGCCGCCCTTCCCCCGCCCCAGGGTCAAGGACTCCCTTGATTTCAGCTTCAGCGGCCTGAAGACCGCGGTCCTGCGACGCGCCGAGCAGAAGGGCTGGTACCCACCCGACGCGGACGCGCCCCCCGACCCCGCCGAGATGGGCCGCGTGGCCGCCGCATACCAGGAGGCCCTCGTCGACTCGATGGTCCGACGCGCCGTCGAGGCGGCAGAGACCCACCGCGTCAGGGGCGTCCTCCTCGGCGGCGGCGTAGCCGCCAACAGCCTCCTGCGCCAGGAGTTGGCCGACAGGTCCCCAGTGCCCATCATCGTCCCCCGCCCCGCCCTCTGCACCGACAACGGCGCCATGATCGGCGCCGCCGCATGGTTCCACCTCCGCCACGCCCCACGCTACGACTGGAACATGGACGCCATCCCCAACCTCAAACTCTGCTAGCGGGAAGGATGGGCTATGCGAATGGTCGTTCGGTGGAAAGTAGCCGTCGGGCTCGCATGCTTGATGGCCATTGCCTTGTTATCCGCATGTGACGCCCCGCGCTCTGTGGTCACACCGCTGCCAACCGACACGCCTTCAAATACGCTGATCAACGCCTCGACTGAAACGCCAACTGCCACCCCTGCTCCAACCAATAGGGTGGTACCAGTCCCCACCTCCACCGCTACGGCAACTCCTACCCCCACCGCTACGGCAACTCCTACTCCCACCGCTACGGCAACTCCCACTCCCACCGCTACGGCAACTCCCACCCCCACCGCTACGGCAACTCCTACCCCCACCGCTACGGCAACTCCTACCCCCACCGCTACGGCAACTCCCACCCCCACCGCTACGGCAACTCCCACCCCCACCGCTACGGCAACTCCCACCCCCACCGCTACGGCAACTCCCACCCCCACCGCTACGGCAACTCCCACCCCCACCGCCGAGGAGGTCGCTGCCGTCCGCCTATCCGAGATCATTCCGTGGTATCAAATTTCGCCAAACATGTCCGATGCCGCCAACTCCATTACCAGTATCTGGCTTCACGACGCCGCACTTGGCGACACCATTGCGAAGCTCCACTGGATTGTGGACGGAGTTACCACGTATGAAGAAACGGGATCCCTGAACGCTCTGAACGACATCGCCAACACGGACCTTGGCCTTGCGAGAATGATAGCAAGGCTGTCGTGGTTCAGAGATGAAATATCATCCAGAGAGTGGAACACACTCTACTATCTCAACGAAGTCTTGAACGAGGACATCGATCTGGCGAGAATAGTATCGAGTCTTCCCTGGTTCACTGTCTTGGATAGAATCGCTTGGCGGGCTATTGGAACCCTTAGTGACTTAGCCTCTCAGGATCGTAACTTTGCGATAAGAGTGACAAATATACCCTGGTTTGCTGATGACTTAACGCTGGATGAGGTAGTTACTATGAGATCTCTGAGTGAAATCGCATCCTATGACGTGGGACTGGCCACAGCAGTGACTGAGCTATCATGGGTCACCGACGAAGTGAGCTTTGAAGAGCTTCATGCAATCACCAACTTCAGTGACCTGGCACGCAACGACTTGGAGTTGGCCAAAATGGTAGCACACCTACTCTGGTTCGCCGACGACATGACCTCTTTAGAGAGTGAAAGTATCGCCCATCTCTCCGTAATCGCATCCAACGACGTAGAGTTGGCGAAAACAGTGGCAAGCCTCCCCTGGTTTTCCGACGGCGTGACCAGCGATGAGTTGAACGCAATCCGGTTGCTGAACAATGTCACAGCCAAGGACCTCGAGTTGGCTAGACGGACAGCGGCCCTACCATGGTTGGTCGACGGCGTGACCAGCGATGAGTTGAACGTAATCTGGTTCCTAGGCGATATCGTGGCTAACGACCTCGAGTTGGCTAGACGGACAGTGGCCCTACCCTGGTTCA
Source organism: Dehalococcoidia bacterium (assembly GCA_963664035.2). GTDB lineage: Bacteria > Chloroflexota > Dehalococcoidia > Lucifugimonadales. Next base: position 262,923 of record OY760867.2, read on the forward strand.
TTGACAGCGTGACCAGCGATGAGTTGAGCGGACTCTTTGCTATGCGCCATATCGCGGCTAACTACCCTGAATTGGCTAGACAGATAACGTTCCTCCCATGGTTGGTGGACGGCGTGACCAGCTACAGTGAGAAAATGGCTATCTGGCGCCTGAGCGATATCGCAGCTAACGACCTTGAATTGGCTAAACGGACGGCGGCCCTACCTTGGTTCATCGACGGCGTTACCAGCGATGAGATGCTCGGGGTATCCGGCCTGAGCGATATCGCGGCTAGCGACCTCGAATTAGCTAGACAGACAGCGGCCCTGCCCTGGTTCATCGACGGCGTTACCAGCGATGAGATGCTCGGGGTATCCGGCCTGAGCGATATCGTGGCTAACGACCTCGAATTGGCTAGACAGGCAGTGGCCCTGCCCTGGTTCATCGACGGCGTTACCTCTGTAGAGAGCAATGCTCTGTTCTCCCTGGCTGACATCGCAGAAGAAGGATCAGAGGCTTTGGATCAGCTCACCACCCAACCCTGGTTCCGCGACGGTTTAGACGATGCAGAACTTGCTTTGGTCGTCACCCTCGGCAAGGCTCTCGAACGAAAACCTGCGCTGTACCGAGACTTGCTTCAGACCCACTTCATGCATAAAGGAACGATTTCTCTGCCTCTGGCTGGAGACGTCAACGTCTGGATATTCCAGGATACCCCTTTCCAACCTGGTGACGACACAATCGAGGCCGTCGAAGACACCGCGCGCGTACTTGAGAACTTTCTGGGAATACCCTTCCCGACCAAAGACGTCGTCATCCTCGTCGAGACAGTAGGCAATCAGATCACTCTAGGAGCTACCGGAGCGCACTATGGCACCCATGTGTGGCTCACCAGGAATTATACGTCGGAGTCGGACTGGATCGGCAGTGTATATCATGAGACCTCCCACTACTATTTCAATGTAGGGCCGGTGTGGTTCTTTGAAGGGTTAGCCCAACTTGCAAAAGCGTACATCAACGATTGGAATGGGAAGCAGAGTCTTGCGGACCGCGGAGTTGAGGTGTCGGAGAAGGCCCAGGATTGCATTCTGGGTGGCATAGAGAATATACGGCACGATGATTATCTGGACCGATTCCGTCTCTTCCGTGGTCAATGTAAGTACTACATGGCAGAGAATTTCTTCCTCCGGGTGTTTGAGGCCATCGGCGAAGAAGCCATCTCATCGGCTCTGCGAGAGTTGCACATATCTGCGATGGATTCGGGACTGTCTGTAACCGAAGAGCAGATATATGACGTTTTCCTGAGTCATGCCCCGTCTGACCGGGAAGATGTGGTCCGCGACTTGTACCGGAGATTGCACGGCGGGTCGTACGCGTTCCCGGAGACCGACCTCTCAGACGACCATGGTGACGAAGCGCGTGCCGCCACCGCAATCGCGGTGGGAGAAGTCGTGGAAGGAACGCTGGACTACATGTTTGATTTCGACTACTTCCGGTTTGTAGTGAAAGAGGGCAAGTACTACCAGATGACCGTCAACCACGAAAGCCTGCGCCTCAACAGCGTGATCTTCTACGCTTCTGATGGGCTGACCTTGGCGAGCCCAACCTACACGAACTATGAGGTATGGAAGAACTGGAGGTCCTACAAGCGGACGCCATCCGGTCCTCAGATACACTGGATAGCGCCAAGTTTCGGCGAATACTACCTTGCCGTGCATAACTTCGGAGGGCTGTCCGGCTCGTATACACTCACCATCACTACTGTTGACGACGTCCCGGACGACCATGGTGATGGCCCGGACGCCGCCACCGATATTTCGGTGGGAGAGATTGTCGAGGGTGACGTTGATGATGTGTTCGACTTCGACTACTTCCGATTCCAGGCATCGAAGGGCCTGAAGTACCGCGTGATCTTCTTCAGCAGGCAACCGGACAAAGACTGGATTTTCGATTACATTAACCTGTGGATGTACTTGTCTGACGGAGTTACGCGCGTTGATGATGATGAGACCCACTGGACCATAGGAGGCCCGACCATCGAAATCGAATGGGTGCCATCGCGTACAGGAGAGTACTACTTTGCCGTCGCTGGCAAGGATGGACACACAGGCACATATACGCTGACGGTTACCAACGTGGAAGACGAACCCGGTGGCTAGCTTACTCCGTGCCCGGCTGCTAGCGCAGCGCGAAGACCCGCCGAGGCGGCTCCCGCTCGCGGTCCCTCAGACGGAACAGGCTGTCCACCAACGCGTGCATCTCCTCGAGCGTCCTCCGGCCCCGCACAGGGCACTGGAGCGCCGACGACCCCGCCCGGAACGTGGCCCTGACGCCGTTGGGAGCGCTCAGGTGGTCGACTATCAGGAATACCCCCATCGCCGCGACGGCCAGGGACCCCGCCAGCCTGCCGATCTCGTGGTCCCAGATGTTGAAGATGCCGACCGCCACCAGGAAGGCCACTATGCCCCATACGTAGCCGCCATAGCCCTTGCGCTCCCTGGAGATCTCCACGCTGTCGATCTTCTCCAGGCAAACGAACGTCGTCTCTCGCCGTTTGCCGCTGCCCCTGGCGCGAATGACGCGCTTGTTCGTCAGCACCACGACGTCCGGATTGCGGCGGCCGTTGCCCCACCCGCTCTTGAGACTGACGGCCCCGTCCACGCTCTCCCCGTCGCTCAAGCCAATCTCTTCGATCCCCATTTCCTTCAGGTCCAAGATCAACCTCCTCGAAAGGCGGCCCGTTCGGCTCTTCGCCAGGGGATAGTAGCACAGCGCGGAACGCGACTGCCTATCCAAGGCCGCGCCGTCATAGACCACGACCCCGCCGTGTGCTATGCTCCGGCAGCCACGACGGACCGGTAAGGCCCCTACCAGCCATGCAACGACCCATATTCAAGCCCATAGGCTCCAGCGTCGAAGACCTCGACACCCCGGCGCTGGTCGTAGACCTCGATGCGCTCGACCGGAACGTCGAGGCTATGCACGCCCCCTTCCGGGACGGCCCCGCCAGGCTGCGCCCCGCCGTCGAGCCGCACCGCTGCCCCGCCGTCGCGCATGTGCAGCTCGCCGCCGGGGGCACCGTCGGCGGCATCAGCGTCTCCACCGTCGGCCAGGCAGAGGTCTTCGCCGCCGCCGGCATCTCCGACCTCTTCGTGGCCTCCATGGTCGTGACGCCGCCCAAGATCGAGCGCCTCTGCGCCCTCGCGCGCCGCGCCAGCGTCTCCGTGGCCGCCGACGACGCGGGCAACGTCCGCGACCTGTCCGATGCCGCGGCCGCCGCGGGCGTCACCCTCGACGTCCTCGTCGCTGTCGACTCCGGGCACGGATGGTCCGGCGTCCGGCCCGGCCCGGACGCCGCCGCCCTGGCGTCGCAGGTCGCCCGGGCGCCCGGCCTCCGCCTCGCCGGCCTCATGGCCCACGACGCGCCCGGTGCGCCGGCGGGCGTCCAACGGCTGCTCGACGCGCGCCGCGACCTGGAGCGCAACGGCCTGGAAGTGCGGACCGTCAGCGCCGCCACGGCCCTCGACGGCATCACCGAGGTGCGCGCCGGCTCATACGCCCTGGGCGACCTGCGGCAACGCGGCCGCTTCGAGACCGCCGCCCGCGTGCTCGGCTCCGTCACCAGCCTCCCCGAGCCCGGCGTCATCATCACCGACACAGGGCGCAAGGCCATCGGCAACGACACAGGTGAGCCTTCCATCGACAACGTGCCCGGTGCGAAGCTCCGCAGCCTGAGCGCCGAGCACGGCCTCATCGACGTCGATGGCCCCGTCGAGACCGTCCTCGGCGCCCCGGTCTGGTACACTCCGTGGGACATCGGCGCCTGCGTGAACCTCTACGACTACATCTACGCGGTCAGGAACGACAGGCTGGAGGCCGTACTCGAAGTCCAGGCGCGCGGACGCTACCGTTAAACCCTGGCCCAATAGCTATACGACCCCATAGGGGCTATACGACCCCGTAGGGGCTGGTTTCAAACCAGCCCAGGCTATACGATCCCGTAGGGGCTGGTTTCAAACCAGCCCAGGCTCGGCAGAAGGAGGCCAAGCGTGTACAGGTCCCCAACCCGCCGCTGGGTAGACCCCAGGTGTACCGTCCTGGACATGCCCGACGGCATCATCGGCCCATTCGTGAAGCTGGACGGCGACGGCCTGCTCACCGTCAAGGACGGCGCGGTCCGAAGGTCCTACGACGACGGCAACACCTGGTCGACCCCGGAGCCCATATACGACGGCCCGGGCCCCGGCGTCCCATCATCCGGCCTGCTCCTACGCACCCAGACCGGCGTCATCGTCCTCGCGTTCGTCGACAACAGCAACTTCTACTGGTTCTGGGACGACGACACCCGCAAACCCGCCGAGAACGTCCGCAGCAACGTCTGGACCGTCCGGAGCGACGACGAGGGCCGCACCTGGACCGACCGCCAGATGATCATGGAGGGCTTCAACGGCGCCCTCATCACCATGATCGAGACCCGCAGCGGCAAGATCGTCGTCCCCGTACAGAAGCTCTGGTACGACCCAGGCCGACACGTCACACCCACCTACGTCTCCGCAGACGACGCCAGGACCTGGCAGGTCAGCAACGTCATCGACCTCGGCGGCGACGGTCACCACGACGGCTCCTACGAGGCCACCCTCGTCGAGCTGCGCGACGGCCGCCTGTGGATGCTCATCAGGACCAACTGGGACTACTTCTGGGAGGCCATCTCCGAGGACGACGGCCTCCACTGGCTCGAGTTCCGACCCACCGCCATCGACGCCAGCAGCTCCCCCGGCTACGTGGCCCGCCTCGCCAGCGGACGCCTCTTCCTGGCCTGGAACCGCCTCTACCCCCAGGGCGAGAGCTACGGCCCCCGCAGGGCATGGCACTACTCCGACGTGCCCGCAAGCTGGCACCGCCAGGAGCTCGCCGTCGCCTTCTCCGACGACGACGGCAAGACATGGACCGACCCCGAGGTGATCGCCCGCGACCCGTACCGCCTCTCGTACACCGGCGTCTTCGAGCGCAGGCCGGGGGAGATATGGGTCTACGCCGGACAGGGCAACTTCCTCGGAAGCATCCGCGAGCAGGACTTCGTATAGACAGCAGGAGGATAACCGATGGCAACGAGCGGAACCCTGGACCCCAGATGCACCCGGCTGGACCTGCCGGAAAACGTGCACGCCGACATGGTCAACCTCCCCGACGGCGGCATCCTCACCGTCATCGACAACACCGTCCTGGTCAGCGAGGACGGCGGCAAGTCCTGGTGCGAACGCGGCCCCGTCTGCACCGGCCCGCCCCCCGGAGTGCCCCGCTCCGGCATGCTCCTGCGCACCCAGAACGACTGGATCGTCATGGTCTACGTCGATACCGACGCCTTCATATGGAACTGGAACGACGAGACCAGGAGCGCCGACCCCAACGCCAGGCTGGACGTCTGGGCCATACGCAGCCCCGACGGCGGCAGGACGTGGCTCGACCGCCAGCGCATCTACGAGGGCTACTGCGGCGCGCTCATCAACATGGTCGAGTTGAACCGCGGCGGCATCGTCGCGCCCGTCCAGGTCTTCCTCCGCGACCCCGACCGACACGCCATGTCCTCCTACAGGTCCGAGGACGACGGCCTCACCTGGTCCCACGCCAACATCATCGACGTGGGAGGCAACGGCCACCACGACGGCGCAATGGAAGCCACCGTCGCCGAGCTGACCAACGGCAGCCTGCTCATGCTCATCCGCACCAACTTCGACTACTTCTGGGAGTCCATCTCCACCGACCAGGGCCGCTCATGGCGCATCCTCCAAAAGACAGCCCTGGACGCCAGCAGCGCCCCGGGCCGGCTCCTACGCCTCGCCAGCGGCAGGCTCTGCCTCGTCTGGAACCGCCTCCAGGCGTCCGACGGCTCACCCCCCGAGAGGAGGTCCGGCCAGTACTCCGAGGCGGAGGCAAGCTGGTTCAGGGACGAGCTCTCCATCGCCTTCTCCGACGACGACGCCCAGACCTGGTCCGACCCCCAGGTCGTCGCAACCCGCCACGAGCGCCCCTTCCCCTGCTACCCGCGCATGTTCGAGCCCACCCCCGGCGTCGTCTGGGTCACCGCCGGAGCCATGAAGTTCAGCCTGGACGAAGCCGACTTCACCGCCTGAAGGGCAGGACCGGCGCCACGTGCATGACTTCGCATAAGTAGTCAGGAGGAGAACCGATGGGAACCCTGGACCTCCGATGCACGCCACTTGACCTCCCGGAGAGGGTGTACGCCAACATGGTCCGCCTCCCCGACGGCGGCATCCTCACCGTCGTCGACAACACCGTCCTGGTCAGCGAGGACGGCGGCAAGTCCTGGTGCGAACGCGGCCCCGTCTGCACCGGCCCGCCGCCGGGAGTCCCCGGGGGCGGCATGCTCCTCCGTACGCAGAACGACTGGATCGTCATGCTCTACGTCGATACCGACGCCTTCATCTGGAACTGGAACGACGAGACCAGGAGCGCCGACCCCAACGCCAGGCTGGACGTCTGGGCCATACGCAGCCCCGACGGCGGCAGGACTTGGCTCGACCGCCAGCGCATCTACGAGGGCTACTGCGGCGCGCTCATCAACATGGTCGAGTTGGACCGCGGCGGCATAGTCGCGCCCGTCCAGGTCTTCCTCCGCGACCCTGACCGACACGCCATGACCTCCTACAGGTCCGAGGACGACGGCCTCACCTGGTCCCGCGCCAACATCATCGACGTGGGAGGCAACGGCCACCACGACGGCGCCATGGAAGCCACCGTCGCCGAGCTGACCAACGGCAGCCTGCTCATGCTCATCCGCACCAACTTCGACTACTTCTGGGAGTCCATCTCCACCGACCAGGGCCGCTCATGGCGCGTCCTCCAAAAGACGGCCATAGACGCCAGCAGTGCGCCGGGATGCCTGCTCCGCCTCGCCAGCGGCAGGCTCTGCCTGGCCTGGAACCGCCTCCAGGCGTCCGACGGCAGCCCGCCTCCCAGGAGGTCGGGCCAGTACTCGGAGGCCGAGGCAAGCTGGTTCAGGGACGAGCTCGCCGTCGCCTTCTCGGACGACGACGCCCAGACCTGGTCGGAGCCGCAGATCGTCGCCACCGACGACGAGCGCCCTCACCCCTGCTATCCGACGATGTTCGAACCCAGCCCCGGCCTGGTCTGGGTCACCGCCGGAAGCATGAAATTCAGCCTGAACGAAGCCGACTTCACCCACTAGGGGGTTGGACGCCATGACCACCGACACGTCGAAGGCGCGGCGCTGGATGCACCCCAGGTGTACCCCGCTCGACCTGCCACCCGGCGTCCACGTCCCGTTGGCCGACCTGGGCGGCGGGCGCCTCATGACCGTCCAGGACGGCGCGGCCATGGCCAGCGACGACGACGGCCGAAGCTGGTCGCAGGTGGCAAGGCTGTACGACGGCCCGCCCCCCGGCGTCCCAGGGGGCGGCCTCCTGTTGCGCACGCGGCAGGGCGTGCTCGTCTTCGTATACACCGACGTGAGCGCCTTCAGGTGGGGCTGGGTCGACGAGACCCGAGAACCCATCGCAAACGTGCGCGGCGACGTCTGGACCATCCGCAGCCTGGACGGCGGCAGGACGTGGACCGACCGCCAGAAGATACTGGACGGCTACTGCGGCGCGCTCATCGACATCATCGAGACCTCCGCCGGCGACGTGGTGGTCCCCATACCGATGCTGCTCTACGGCCCCGGCCGCCACGAGACCGCCTCGTACGTGTCCGCGGACCAGGGCAGGACGTGGACCCGCAGCAACATCATCGACCTCGGCGGCCACGGACACCACGACGGCGCCGACGAGGGCACGATGGCGGAGCTGGGCGACGGCCGCGTCCTCCTGCTGCTGCGCACGAACTGGGGCCTCTTCTGGGAGGCCCTGTCCGAGGACGGCGGGCGCTCCTGGCGCACCATCCGCCCCACCGGCATCGAGGCCAGCAGCTCGCCGGGATACCTGCTACGCCTGGCAAGCGGCAGGATGTGCCTGGCATGGAACAGGCCCCAGGCTGCCGACGGCAGCCCGCCCGTGACCAGGTCGGGCCAATACTCCCAGGACGAGGCAAGCTGGTTCAGGGACGAGCTCTCCATCGCATTCTCCGACGACGATACCCGGTCGTGGTCGGAGCCGCACGTCGTGGCCATCGACAGGGACCGCCCGCACCCCTGCTACCCGCGCATGTTCGAGCACCGCCCCGGCCTCATCTGGATCACCGCCGGAAACATGAAACTCAGCCTCGACGAAGCCGACTTCACCGCCTGGAGGAGACCGCCCCCATGACCATCGACATATCCAAGGAGCGCCGCTGGATACACCCCGACTGCGAGTATCTCGACCTGCCCCCCGACATGCTCGGCCCCTTCGTCAACCTGGACGAGCGGCGCGTCATGACCATCCATGACGGCTGCGCCATGGTCAGCGAGGACGACGGCAAGACATGGTCCGAACCCCGCCGGCTGTACGACGGCCCGCCCCCCGGCGTCCCGGGCGGCGGCCTCCTCGCGCGCACCCAGGACGGCGTACTCGTCTTCGTATACGCCGACCACAGCACCTTCAAGTGGGGCTGGGTCGACGAGGCCCGCGAACCCATCGCCAACGTCCGTTCCGACGTCTGGTCCATACGCAGCCTGGACGACGGCAAGACCTGGACCGACCGCCAGCAGGTGCTCGACGGCTACTGCGGCGGGCTCATAGGCATCATCGCCACCACCGGCGGCGACGTGGTCGTCCCCGTCCCGGTGCTCCTGTACGACCCAGGCCGGCACGAGACCCCCACCTACGTATCCGCCGACCAGGGCAAGACCTGGACCCGCAGCAACATCATCGACCTCGGAGGCCACGGACACCACGACGGCGCCGACGAGGGCACCGTCGTCGAACTGAGCGACGGACGCCTGCTCATGCTGCTGCGCACCAACTGGGACTACTTCTGGGAGGCCCTCTCCGACGACGGCGGACGCTCCTGGCGCACCATCCGCCCCACCAACATCGACGCCAGCACCGCCCCCGGCTACCTCGAAAGGCTCGCCAGCGGACGCATCGCCCTCGTCTGGAACCGCCTCCACCCACAGGGCAAGAACTACTTCACCAGGCGCGCCGGCCAGTCCTCCAACGTACCCGCCAGCAGCCAACGCGAGGAACTCTCCATCGCCTTCACCTCCGACGACGGACGCACCTGGACCGAGCCCCACGTCTTCGCCGTCAACAGGGACACCCGCGTCTCATACCCCCAAATCTTCGAGCGGCGCCCCGGCGAGCTCTGGATCACCTCCAGGTTCCAAGGCGCCCTCCAAGTCAAGCTCCTAGAAAAAGACTTCGCCTGAACCTCTCATCCATCCCCATCCATGTCCCACCCGTAGCGGCAACCCCCTACTCTTATCATGCCCATCCTGCCCATCCATGTCCTACCTGCCCCTCAGCTTCGCCGACAACTCCGCGTCCGACGGCTCCACCAGCACCGAACCGTCCCCGAACACGATAGTCGGGATGCTCCGATTGCCGCCGTTCAACTCCTCCACCCGGCGCATCCCCTCCGCGTCCTGCGAAACATCCACCCACTCGTACGCCGTCTTCCGCCTGTCCAGCAACACCTTCGACCTCCGGCAGTCCGGGCACCACATCGCCCCATACACCGTTATATCCATGTCACCCATCGCAACAGTCCCTCCTCATATTCGTATCCATGCCCCATACTACCCATCCACGTTCACCCCATGCCCCGCAAATTCCCACTCAGCGCCTCCACGTCCAACCCCAACCCCTCATCGAACGCAGCCGTCGCCAACCCCGCCGGCCCCCTCATCTCCCCTTCACCCGCTCCATGTCCCATCCCAGACCCTCCCATACCCAAGCATGTAGAAGCAACCCACCCCCCAATCATCCCACATCCGACAAGTCAATGACAGGGGCCGCCCAGCAGTGGGGTCAGACTCGCAGTGTGATACTCTATTGTCGCACGCCATAAGCGTATATACTTACGGTCTACTTCCCAAGTGAGCGGGAGAGTAGGGAAGTAGTCTGGGGTAACCATGTCTGCAAGTCAGGCGAAGAGAACCGCTGGCTGCCTATTTAGCGGGATGGGGGGGTTCGCCTCTGGTCTTGCCCAGGCGGGCTTCGATATCACATGGGCCAGCGATAACGATGAATTCGCCTCTGCAGCGTTCCGCCACCGGTTCCCCCATGTCCCGTTGGTTGAGAAGGATGTCAAGGACCTCTCGGTGCAAGCGGACGGGCTGGCGAATGTCGATGTCCTAGCTGCGGGGTTTCCCTGTCAGAGCTTCTCCCAAGCGGGCAACCGGCGCGGATTCGAAGATCCGCGAGGGCAGTTGTTCTTCGAGATCCCGCGTCTAATAGGGGAATTTGAATCTGAGCAGCGGCCTCCCTTAGTCATCTTGGAGAACGTACCCTATCTGCTCTACGGGGCGGAAAGAACTTGGTTCGACAATGTCCGGCGTGCGCTGCGACGCTCCGGATACTGGTTTAGGGAGGAAGCGTGCTGGACAGTAAATGTGAAAGACGCCACGGCCTTGCCCCAAGACCGAGAACGTTTGTTCATGGTTGCCGCGTCGCGCGAGTACTTCACTTACAACCCCTTCACCCCTCCATCCTCATCTAACGGACGAAATGGCCATCTCCGGGCTCTTGACGAGTTCATAGACCGTTCCCAACCTGGGTCGCCAGATTCCTATCTGCCGAAGGACAACCGTTACTACAAGATGATCGATCGAGAGATGGCATCTGGAGAATCAGATGCGAACATCTACCAACTGAGGCGGTCATACGTTCGTGAGAAAAAGCAAGGTCTGTGCCCCACATTGACTGCCAACATGGGTATCGGCGGGCACAACGTGCCGTTTGTGCGCGACTCTTGGGGAATCCGCCGGCTAAGCGTAGAAGAGGTAGCTCTGCTACAGGGTTTCGACCCAACGGAATCGCTCTTTCCCAACATGCCCACGCCGGAGAAGTACCGCCTCTTAGGCAATGCGGTGTGTGTCCAGCTAGCTCAACTGGTGGGTCAGGCCTGCACAGATATTCTCAATGGGGAAGCAGTATGACTACAAACAATCGTGGCACCGGCTGGCGCTTCCCGCCCACCAACGGAGGCCGGGTAGACGGCTTCAACGATCCGGGCATAGCACACTTCAGCGGCACACCGTATTCCAGCCTGGCGCGGGAAACGATACAGAACTCGCTTGATGCTAGGGACAGCTACGATCAACCGGTCCATGTGTCATTTGAATTGATCGAGTTGTCGCCGGACGACATGGGGCGGGCCGAGCTGTCCGCTGCGATTGAAGCCTGCCGGAGAGAAGTCGATTCTGATGATCCGGCGCAGCCTGAGCTTCTCCGCGCACAGGAAGTGCTCGACACGGAGCGAATTCCCTTCCTGCGTGTTTCTGACCGCAACACAACCGGTTTGCGCGGTAAGCATTGGCGCACCTTGGTCAAGATGCAGGGTGCTAGCTTCAAAGCGGATCTCGAAGGCGCGGGAGGCTCATTCGGCATAGGGAAATATGCTCCGTTCGCCGTTTCCGCACTGCGAACAGTGTTCTACTGGACCTGCTATGAAGAAGACGGTAAGAACCTCGAAAGGTTCCAAGGCAAATGTGTACTAATGTCGCATCAACACGACGGCGAGGAAGTTCAAGGCACCGGGTTCTACGGGTTGAGGGACGGCTGTGTCGAAATGACGGCCTCCATTCCAGAATGCTTCCGGCTGACTACGCAGAGGTCACTCCCCATACTTGGCACGAGCCTAGCCATAGCGGGTTTCATGGAAGCTCGCGATTGGCGTAGGCGGGTTGCCTCAAGCGTAATCGAAAACTTCTTCTATGCTATTGACCGGGGTCAACTCAAGGTACTAATTGAGCCCGGTGACGGCGACGGCGACCTATTCGCAATAGACGACACTACCCTGGGCGAGTGCTTCGCCGCGCTGCTGGACGGGAACCCAGATTCTGAAGATGAGCAGGCAGAAGGCGGCAACTCGCTCAGTCAGGCTAGAGCGTTTTGGGAAATATCAGACGCTGATGAGCCGGCGATCGAGAAACAAGACCAAGACCTAGGGCACTGCCGTCTGTGGATTCGCGTTGCAGAAGACCTGCCGAGTAGAGTGGGGTTCGTCCGACGGACAGGCATGCTTGTGACAACGCAGCAACGCAACTTGATACGCTTCCCGGGGTTTCGAGACTTTGCGGCCCTGTGCGTATTTGAGGATCCCGCTGGCAACGAACTCCTGCGCCGGATGGAGAACCCAAGGCACGATCAATTCGAACCGGAACGGCTGCCAGAAGAAGATAGACAACGAGGCAGGCGGGCGCTTAAACGAATCACAGACTGGATCCGGAGCGAAGTACGCAAGCAGGCAGGTCCGCCCGAAGGCGGCAGATCCACCGTCCTATCGGAGCTTGCCACTTACCTGCCGGATATGCAGCCGGATGAGCCGTTTGAAGAGGTAGGCCGCCAGAGCGGGGGCACGGGAGAACCAGGGTTTGGAGAACGGGTTACACTCACACTTAAGCCTGTTCGCCGTCCTACGCCGCCCACTCTACCATCAATTGAAGAGTCGGATGAGGATGGGGACAGTGACGGAGACGACACCGGCAGTGCTGGCGGAGGAGGGACTGGAACAAACGAGGGCGGCGGCGGTACCGGAGGTCCTGGCGAAGGCGAAGGCCAGGGCGGTACCGGCGGTCGCGGAGGCCGCCAACCCAGAGTAAGGGGAGTTCCGATATCCGGCGTCCGCATCCTGGCGATCCCAGGGCAAGAAAACTGCTACCAACTTAGCTCGACTTTGTACAAAACTTAGAAAAGGACAAGGTAAGCTGACAAGACCGAACCACCACGAAAGGTCATGTCATGCTCACCCTGCCCGATGTCATTGTATCCCTACTCCGTCCGTTCGCGCCGATGTTTCAGGCCAGGACATGGACGAAAGTGCAGGTGCTGCTCGTCGGCGCAGTCCTGGCCACGCGCAACAGGACCGTCACCTCCGCGCTCCGCGCCATGGGACTCAGCGACGAGACTGGCTTCGCTCGGTACCACCACGTTCTCAGCCGCGCTCAATGGTCACCTCTCCAGTTGAGCCGTGTACTGCTGTCGCTCCTGGTCCAATACCTCGATGGGGGTGACGGGCCGCTGGTATTCGGCATCGACGAGACGCTGGAGCGGCGGCGAGGCAGCCGGATCAAGGCCAAGGGGATATATCGTGACGCAGTGCGCTCCAGCGGGAGTCATTTCGTCAAGGCCTCCGGCCTGCGTTGGATAAGCCTGATGTGGCTGACCAACATACCTTGGGCACATCGGACATGGGCGTTGCCTGTGCTGACCGCGCTGGCGCCGTCTGAACGCTACTATCAGAAGCTGGGGCGGACTCACAAGAAGCTCACCGACTGGGCGCGCCAGATGATAGTACAACTCCGTCGCTGGTTGCCCAACCGTCCTTTGGTGATGGTCGCCGACAGCAGCTACGCTGCACTCGATCTGCTCGCCTTCTGCCAGTCGATGACTCGCCCCGTCACCTTCATTACCCGGTTGCGTCTGGACGCCGCGCTCTACGAACCCGCTCCACCTCGACTGCCCGGACAGATGGGGCGTCCACGCCTCAAGGGCCAGCGTCTGCCCACGCTCGGGAACCTCCTTGAATGCCACGAGGCAGGCTGGACCAGGATGTCTGTGGCCTGGTACGACGGTGCCATCCGCGCGGTAGAGATCGTCTCTCAAACAGCGGTCTGGTATCACCCGGGCAAGCCACCGGTGCCCATTCGCTGGGTCCTCATTCGTGACCCCCTACACCAGTTCGACTCCCAGGCGCTGCTGTGTACCGATCCTGCGATCAGTCCGGCTCAGATCATCGAGTGGTTCGTGCTGCGCTGGCAGATCGAGGTGACCTTTCAGGAGACGCGCGCTCATCTGGGAGTAGAGACTCAACGCCAGTGGTCGGATCGAGCCATATCTCGGACCACCCCTGTGCTGTTGGGACTGTTCTCTTGGATAACTCTCGCAGCCCACCTGTTGAGAGACCGCCAACTCGCGACTCCACGATCGGCGGCATGGTATGTCAAGTCAGCGCCGACTTTCATCGATGCGATCGCTCTCGTGCGCCGTCACCTCTGGCTTGCTTCTGAGACTTTCTGCACATCGCCGCAGAAACCCGACATGCGAGAAATCCCAACGCCCATGTTCAACAGGTTCATCGAATCCCTCACCTACGCAGCGTGAATGTACAAAGTCGAGCTTAGCTTCCGCTCGGGTGGCAGCGACGTAGTGCGGCTTGAGCTAGAAGAAGCCGGGGACTCGACGACGATCCAGCGCGCCGACATTCGTGCCGTTGTGGATGACGTCTCTCTTGACCGCGTGTCGCTGTCGGAAGGTCAGAGAACAACGGTGGACATCACTGCTGATGCCCCTATAGGTGAAAGGGCCTGGCGCCTGCGAGCTGTAGCCAATGATGGCGAGTAGCTATGAGATTTGATCCAGGCAAGGCTTGGCCCCACCCTGTGCTCCGTCCTCCAAACTACGGAGACGACTATCCGCATGCGGAGTTCGAAGTCGAGATAGCAGTCGAACGCGCCCAAGGCAGCACATCTGTTGAAGTAACTGCTGAGTTCGAACTCAGTGACCCAGACCTACTTCGGCTCGTTAAGGAAGGAGCGGCCCAGTACGTCCTGTTAATCAAGGCGTCACGAACTCATTTCCGAGAGATGCTCCCTTCTATAGAACCATGCATATGCAGGACCTTCTCGGGCGGCGACTTATCTGGCCGTGTCGAGTTTGCACCCTTCCTCATATGCACGAGAGATCTGTCCAACTTTCGTGCCCAAGGGTGGCACCCGGACTTTGTGGGGCGGACTTTCGACATCTCTTCAGGCTCAGTGCTAGCCGAGGATGTTTCGAAGGACTACTGGGTGGACACGGCGGATGAAGCCCCCCTAGGGTCGATATTCGGACACAAGTCCAGATCTGACATCCCCGACGGACGCTGGGACCTCGAACTAGCGGAAGACCGTGTCTGGATAGTCATGTCCAAATCAGACACAGAGCTGTACACGGCGGCGAGAAACCGCGCCAACAACCGCCCTGAGAGCCAGTATTTGATGAACGGCTTGTACTTGCCAGCCCTGATAGCAGTACTGAACGAGGTGGACCGTAATATCGAAGAGTACAGCGAATACCGATGGTTTGCATCGTTCGACCATCGACTTCAAGCGGTCGAATGCACACCGTTGGGGGCTCCTAACGCCAATCGCTGGATTGATGCTCAACTAATCCTCGATATGCCGTTCACAAAGATACCCATCATTGCAGAGGCGGAAGTGGAAGGCGTATGACCAATCTAAGGTACTATACGACTGAGGTCGTTGAAGACCTACGAACCAGGATCGCGGAGCACTTGGACTGGTACTACGCGCCGCAAGGCCATTCTCCTTCGGTTGCATCGGTCGGCGGTCTGAGAGAATCGACTTTGACGGCGCCTGACCTCGCTGAACGGCTTGTCACGGATGTAAAGCGGCCGCCCTCAACGGATGTCGAGAATGCACTGATCGTGTACGAAGCTCTATCGGGTTTGACGCCGCACCAAGCATCGATTGAGCGGATGTGGGTGTACTTGTGCCATTGCGACTGCCCGCAATATGTGACTGCGCGATGGCTAAGCCGTCGGCCTGAGCAGGACGAGGAAGCGGTCCGGGAGGTGCGAAACCACTTCTTCGCAGTCGGCAACCGAGCATTGATTCGGGACAATGCAGTCTCCAGGCTCTGGTGGCTAGGTAAGATTGCCTACGATATTGACCCGGAGAATCCACGGGAGTTCCTAACTATACTTCTCCACCGTCAAGATGTTCGCTCAGCGCTAATAGAGCGTCCGTCAGTGTCCACGAACCGACGAGTGCTGCGCGGAATATATGACGTCATGCGTGAGCACTGGTCCGACGGTGGAGCGCTGTTTGCGCGTGATGTATTCCGGGCGTGGATGATTGCGTTGAATCGTCGCGGCGGAGTCGTTCTCTTGGACGCCTTGCCAGAAGATGTACTTGGTCGGCTGTTGCGTGAGGAGGCGCGTCTAGCTATAGATGAGCACTCCGCATAGACGTGATGCATGACCGATAACTTGAGTCCCGAAGATCGTTCATGGTGTATGTCGCAAATACGCTCGCGCGGCATGAAACCAGAACTAGCCGTCCGTTCAATCGTGCATAGACTTGGGTACAGGTTCCGACTGCACAGACGCGACTTGCCCGGAGCCCCTGACTTGGTACTTCCCCGCCACAAGGCGGTGATCTTCGTCAACGGATGCTTTTGGCATTGGCATCCCGATCCGAACTGTCCGATTGCAGGATTGCCGAAATCAAACCTCGACTACTGGGAACCGAAGTTGACTCGGACCCGGATCAGAGACCAAGAGAACTCAGCTTCCCTCGGAGCAAAGGGATGGAGGGTATTGGTAGTGTGGGAATGTCAATTGAGGAGCCCCGTCACAGTCCTTGAGTCGATTGTAGGGTTTCTCGGAGACCGAAAACGCCGGGAGGAGTCACCCCCGGTGCGCCAAGGCTGTTCTCATGATGGGGTAACCGAACAGCAGAACCTACAGACGTACACGGGTGCCAGGGTTCGTTAGCGAGCTGCGCCTACAGGCGCCACGCCTCCAAACGAGGTAGGTTTCTCCTTGATTGCGTAGAAGCCTATAATACCCGTGCCGGCCTTTTCTATCGGACTATCGATCAAAGTGTTCAACTTGACGTACACGCTCCACACTGCCGCGAATAGACTTGATAGCCCAATCATGCCAATCCCCAGGAGCATCCATCCAATCCAGTTCAAGTAGGACGCAAGCGGGGTAAGACCAAGAAAGCGCATGGCCGGTATGCCTACGCTCAACGACGCACCAACGATGGTAGCGATCATCAGAAGTCCCACCGATACCGCCAACAGGGTGACAATTGACCTGTATTCGGCAGGTGGTTCGTCGGGAAGCTCGACCCCAGCCTTCTTCAAAGTACGCCTTCCGTACTCCGTAAGACGATCCCCTACAAGTTCCATCAGGTTGACGACAATCTCTCTCGACAGCCATAGCGCTATGTACATGGCGGATAGCACGACAGCCCACTCCTCTGCCGGGTGTCGAGTCGTCAAGAGCAGTAGCACCCACACCACCCCATGTACCGCTGCCAGTTTGAAATCCTTAATCGGAAGCGTCTTTTTGTTCAGCACCATTGTCACCCCTGGTCTGAGCGCTGTGTCTCCTGGTAGGAGGCTCACGTAAGCTGACGATAGTCAAGTCCAGTATGTCCCTCAGACTGGTCAGCGTAGCAGCAGTCCCCAATAGAATCACGAATCCTAAGATCGCATTCTTCGAATAGTTCCTCACAACGTCTGAGGCCTCCAATAATTCCAGTGCCGAACCGATCATCCAATTGAGGAATACGTTAATGCCTAGAAGACAACCCCATGTCAACACGAGAACAATTGCGCGGACGATGAAGTTGAAATGAAGCCGGATTATCTGTCCAGTGGAAGGGTGGAGCTTGAATAACGACCTCCAGTCCATCTGATCTTCCTATAGTACGACCTGTCCGAATATCAATACCGGATGCCCTTGGTGCAGCGGCGGTCTGGAGAACGTGACCCCTGCCGCCTGGTAAGTATACGCTATTCAATAGGCCCATGTCATACTCGCTGTCCAACCCCGTCCAATCCGCCCTTGACTTTCCCCGAACGCCCGTGCTATCATCCCTCCATGCACACACCACCCGCCGCGCCAACCACCCCACGCCCAGCCCCCGCCAGCCCCGGCCCCCCGTCCCAAATCCGTCCAAACCCGCCCATTCGCGTCCCATTCGTATCCCGAATGCGCCCCCAGGCCCACCCACGGGTCCAAGCCCCCAGGTAGGAAACGGAACAAAATGGAACAGAATGGAACATGTGCCAGCCCTTGCCTACCCCGTGCGCCTGCGGCTACAATCTTAGCCGGCGGGGTGTGGCGCAGCTTGGTAGCGCGCGTCGTTCGGGACGACGAGGCCCTGGGTTCAAATCCCAGCACCCCGACCACCCTTCACACGCCGGCCCCCGCGCAGGCCGGACGCGGGAGCCGAGGACATGCCCCAAGCCGTCAAGATCGGCGCCCACAAGCAGCTGTTCATCGACGACCTGCTCATCGAAGACACCCTCGGCGTCTCCAGAAACCTCAACCAGCCCGCCAAGTACGTCGGCAACCCCATCATGGTCCCCCTCTACCCCTGGGAGGGCAGACTCGAACTCTACGGCACCGTCTGGCGAGACCCCGGCGGCGGCTTCAGGATGTGGTACCAGGGCATGGGAGGCATGGGCGTCGCCCACATGGGCCTAGACCTCCGGGGCACCCCCTTCGAGTTCCTCAACTTCGACCTCCAAAACCTCCAATACTCCATCTGCTACGCCACCTCCGAGGACGGCGTCCACTGGAAGCGCCCCAACATGGGCCTAGTCGAGTTCGACGGCTCCAGGGACAACAACATCCTCATCCCCGACGCCTCCTTCGCCAACGTCATCGAGGACCCACGCGACCCGGACCCCGACCGCCTCTACAAGTCCCTATTCTTCGAGGCCCGCGACTGGGACCCGAGGGGCACCCCCAACACCGGCGAGGGCGTCTCCGTCGCCTTCTCCCCCGACGGCGTCCACTGGACCAAGTACGCAGGCAACCCCGTCATCACCCGCGCCAGCGACAGCCACATGCTCCTCGGCTGGGACGACCTCGCCGGCAGCTACGTCGCCTACGCCCGACCCACCACCAAGGAGGGCAACCCCGTCCGACGCATCGGACGCTCCACCAGCCACGACTTCATCCACTGGACCGACCCCGAAGAGGTGCTCGTCCCCGATTCCGACGACCCGCCCGCCATGGAGTTCTACGGCATGCCCGTCTTCCGATACGAGGGCCACTACCTCGGCCTGCTCTACGCATACCACGCCAGGCCCGAAGAGCCCAGGCAGCGCAACTACGGCGCCATCGACGTCCAGCTAGCCTCCAGCAGGAACGGCGTCGACTGGCAGAGGGCCGGCGGCAGGCGCCCCTTCCTGCCCAACGGCCCGCCCGGCTCCATCGACTCCGGCGAGATATACATGGCCCTCGAGCCCGTCACGGTCGACGACGAGCTATGGTTCTACTACTCCCCCGGCACGATGGAGCACGGCGTCACCGGGCGCAGCGGCCCCATCTGCCTCGCCAAGCTGCGCCTCGACGGCTTCGTATCCGTCGACGGCGGCGGCGAGATGGGCGCCCTCGTCACCAGGCCCATGCTCTGCGAGGGCGGCCCCCTCACCATCAACGCCGCCGCCCAAGGCGGCATGGCCGGAGTCGCCGTGCTCGACGAGTCCGGCACGCAGTACCAAGGCTACTCGATGGAGGAGTGCGCCAAGTTCGACGGCGACTCCCTAGCCCACCGCGTCACCTGGCGCCGCAACACCTCCCTAGACGACCTCGCGGGCCAGGTCATCAGGCTCAAGTTCTACCTCTGGAACGCCAGCCTCTACGCCTTCCAAATCGGCGAGCCATGCCCACCGTAACCGACATGTTCGACATGACCGGCAGGGCCGCCATCGTCACCGGCGGCGCGACCCACCTCGGCCGCGCCATGGCCGCCGCCCTCTGCGAGCTCGGCGCATCCGTCACCATCGCCAGCCGACGCGCCGCCCTCTGCGAGCAGGTCGCCGCGCAGCTCCGCGCCGAAGGCTACGACTGCGCCGGCGCCGCCTGCGACGTGACCTCCGAGCGCGAGGTCGACGCCCTCGTGGACGCCGTGGCCGACAGGTGCGGCCGCCTCGACGTCATGGTCTGCAACGCCGGCGGCTCCGGCGACCTACCCTCCACCTACGTCCCCAACTCCTCCGTCGAGGAGTTCATGCACACCATCGACCTCAACCTCAAGGGCGCCTACCTCTGCGCCCAGGCCGCCGCCCGCGTCATGGTCGAGCAACGCTCCGGCGCCATAATCACCGTCGGCTCCATCCACGGCTTCACCACCAGCGACAAGCGCTTCTACGACGGCCTCGACATGCGACGGGGCGGCGTCGCATACCAGACCTCCAAGGGCGGCGTCATCCAGCTAACCCGCAACCTCGCCGGCGAACTCGGCGAGTACGGCGTGACCGCCAACTGCATCAGCCCCGGCCAAATCCCCACGCCCGACTCCAACGCTGAGATAGTCGAAAGGTTCCGCCTCAACCAGCCCATCCCCCGCTCCGGCGCACCCGACGACCTCAAGGGAGCCGTAGCCCTCCTCGCCTCCCCAGCCGGCGCATGGATCACAGGCCACAACCTCGTCGTAGACGGCGGCTGGACCATCTGGTAAAACGAAGAGAAGTACCGTGAATGCTGAGCAAGGCTCAGTCCAACATCAGCCAACCCCCGTGGCGAACGGCAACCTGCGGCGTACCGTTCACGCCGTCCTCTTCAAGGGCGACCGCTACTTCGTCGCCGACTGCCTCGAGATCCCCGTCGTAACGCAGGGCCTGACCGTCGACGAGACCCTGGCGAACCTCCACGAGGCCGTCGCCCTCCACATGGAAGACGAAGACCTGGATGACATCGGGCTAGTACTCCAACATTGTTGAAAATGATGGCTAACCTTGGATCCCCTCCCCCATTTTGGGGGAGGGTTAGGGTGGGGGCACAGTTGCCTCGCGCAGTATCCTCGCAACCCTTCATTGTTAGGTTGTCGGTAGGGATGCAACGGCAATCGCCCTCGGCGCCACCTTCGGGCGGTCTATAATATCCGCTATCATGGGGCTGATACTGCCTACGTGAGGAAGAAATAGAGAATGAAGCTGACGGAACTCATCGCCCAGGCCCCCTGGCGGGAGGCGGTCACCTACCGCGACACCTGGCCCCACGAATACGTCCTCAGCGAGAAGGACGGGCAGCGGGAACTGCTGGACGCCATCTACGCCCGCTTCCAGGACGGCGAGGGCGTAGAGTGCCGATTCTTCCGCGTGAGCAACAGGTACCTCTTCATCGGCGACTTCAAGTACTGGTTCAACAACAAGTGGGACGGTTTCGACCCCGACGGTGAGAACGTGATCAACCGGGCCCGCCTGTACCGGGACCGGCGCGACTTCGTGATCCAACCCGGCGACACAGGCAGACCAGGGGACTACCCGGCCAACCCGCCTCACCAAGCGTAAGTCCGCCCAAGGAGATGCTCCCACTCCCGCCCTAATTTGTTAACATTGGAATTGGCATCCGTAGGTCAAAGCCTGTGAATAGACTCGCTACAACCATCGCCCTCAGCGCCGTCGCCGCCGTCCTGGCGGCGTGCGCGGACGTGGAGACGCCGGCCGCTCCCACCCCGGAGCCCGCGGCCGTAGTCCAGGATGCCCCGGCTCCACCCGCGCCCGCCGAGGGCAGGCGCCTCACGGCGCTGGTGGGCGGAGGCCAGGACACCGTCTCCATCAACGCCTTCTTCCCGTCCACCATCCGCATCCGCGCCGGAGACACCGTGACGTGGAAGCTGAACAGCGACGAGGTGCGCACCGTCTCGTTCCTCGCCGGCGAGCCGCTACCGACCGTCCCCGCCCGCGCCGACCTCGTCCCCGTGCCTGGCAGCGCCAACGGCGAGCTGATGCTCAACCCCTGGTCCAACCTCCCCACCCGCGCCCCCGGCGCGCCCGTGGAGACCTACGACGGCTCCAGCTTCGTCAGCTCCGGCGTCATGTCCAAGGACCCGATCGCGCCCGGCTTCGACCCAAACGACACCTTCACCGTCCGCTTCGACGTGCCGGGCACTTACGAATTCACCGACCTGAACCATCTCACGCCGCGGGGCTCCGTGGTGGTAGTGAACGGTGCCGGCGACGTGGACGACCAGGCGGCCATCGACGCCCGCGCCGCCGCGGAGATGCAACCCCTCGCGGACTTCGCCCAGCAGATGCGCGACGCCACGGCGATCCTGGGAGACATACGCCACCTATCCAGCAACTACCTCTTCTCGGATGAGTTCCTGGAGGCCCTCGGCCCCTACGCCGTGGAGGACTTCAGCGGCGAGATCATCTACAGGGAGCCGCTGTCCAACGGATCGGACCTGTGGATCGTCCAGGCCGCGCTGGGCCCGGAAGACTCCAAGCTGCTGGAGTTCATACCCAAGGAGCTTACCGTCAGGGCCGGCGACACCGTCTCGTGGAACTTCCCCACCGCCGGCCACTCCGTCGTCTTTGACCCGGTGGCCCCGTTCCCCGACCTCGTGAAGCAGGTCGTGGGCGACGAGTGGCCGCCAGCGCTCATAGTCGACCCCGACGTCGCCAAGCCGGTCGTCCCATCCTTCGTCTTCGACCCGACCCAGTACTACACCTCAGGGCTAATGGGCTTCGACGGAGCGCCCGGCGGCAAGGAGGTCCAGTTGAAGTTCACCCAGGTCGGCGTCTTCAACTACTTCTGCGCCGTCCACCGCGAGCTGGGCATGGAGGGAACCATACGGGTCATCAGCTACGTAGACGGCGAGTAGGCCCGGGGAGGGCGCCTGTGCGCAGGGGGATCGGAGGGGCCGTCCTCGCGGTCCACGCCGCCGTCGGCCTCGCCGCCGTCGCCCTGCTCCTCGGCATGGGGGTGGCCGCCTGCGGCCGCGGCGACGACTCCTCCGCCGGCGAGGTCCTCCAGGAGCGGTTGGAGCGCCAGGCCGGCGTCCCGTCCGGCCATGACGGCTCCGAGGGCGCGCTGCTCGGCAGCACCGACGCGGAGACCGTATCGCGCGGCGCGCGATGCCTCCCCGGTGCGCCCGTCCGTGAGTTCCGAATAGCCGCCGTCCACGTCGAGGTCACCCTCAACCGCTTCCTCGACTACGACCCCAACGGCCTGATGTACGTCCTCGAAGACCGGCTGGACGACGTCCGCCGCGAGGAGTCCCAGAACCGCGCCGCCCGCAACGGCGAGGCCGAGCCTGCCGTCTCCCTCGGATTACAGGGCGACGCCATACAGCCCCTCATCCTGCGCGTCAACCAGGGCGAGTGCCTGCGCGTCCGCCTGCGCAACGCCCTGGAAGCCGCGCCCGCCAGCTTCCACCTCCACGGCAGCAGCCTATACGTCGCCGACACCGGCGCCCCCGCCGTCGCCGCCAATCCCGACGCCTCGGCCGCACCCGGCGAGAGCGTCCTCTACGAGTGGATGGTGGACGGCGACGAGCCGGAGGGGACCCACTACTTCCACAGCCACGGCGACGCCCGGCGCCGGACGGGCCACGGCCTCTTCGGCGCCGTAATCGTCGAGCCAGCAGGCTCCGTCCATCTCGACCCCCGCACCGGCGACGAGATGCGCAGCGGCTGGGACGCCATCATCGACGGCCCCGACGACAGCGACTTCCGCGAGCTAGCCATCGTCTACCACGAGATCGGCAACGAACGCTACCGCCACCTGGACCGGCACGATGCCCCCGTCTCACAACTAGACCCCTTCACGACGGCCTACCGCCCCGGCAGCCGCGCCATCAACTACCGCAGCGAGCCCTTCATGAACCGCATGGCCTTGCAGCACGAGCGCGCCGGCTTCTTCGACGTCTCGCAGGCGTACAGCTCCTACGTCTTCGGCGACCCGGCAACCCCCATAGCCAGGGCATACCTCGGCGACCCCGTGAAGCAGCGGCTGGTGCATGGCGGCTCAGAGGTCTTCCACGTCCACCACGTGCACGGCGGCGCAATCCGCTGGCGGCGCCAGCCCGGCGTCGAGCGGACCGGCTTCGACGCCGGGCTCGTCAAGAGGCCGCCCCTGTTGCCCAGGGCGTCCGCCAGGATAGACTCCCAGGCGGTCGGCCCCTCCGAGACATACGACATAGAGAACGAGTGCGGCGCCGGCGGGTGCCAGCAGTCCGTCGGCGATTTCCTCATCCACTGCCACGTCGCCCACCACTACATCGCCGGCATGTGGATGTTCTGGCGCGTCTACAACACCCTGCAGGACGGAGAGGTCTCCCAAGACGACCTGCCCCCGCTCGTGGAGCTTCCAGACCGCGCCGGCAGGGTGCTCCAGGCGGTCACGTCGGAGCAGCTACTGGACACGACCGTAAGCTGGGGAGGCAGCCCGCTCGCCGTCACGGCGGAGAGCCTCCCTGACCTGGTGGAGCGCCAACTCCCGCCGCAGGGCGAGGCGCGAGGCTACGACGCCTCCGTTCTGGACTGGGAGAGGGCGGGACTCCTATACCTGAACGAGCCCGACGACGACGCTGCGGCACAGCGGCGGCCCTTCCACTTCGACCCGCTCACCGGCAAGCTCGCCTACCCCTTCCTGCGACCGCACCTCGGCAAGCGCCCGCCGTTCGCGCCCGGCCACGGCCCCGCTCCCTTCCTCAGCCCCGTAACCAGTGGACGCGGCCCCCCCGCGCCCGGCGACGGTGGCCCCTCCGGCCTGTGCCCATCCGACACGAGGCTGGAGGAGCGCGTCATCCACGCAATCGACGTGCCCATCGCCTTCAACGAACGCGCCGGCCTGATCGACCCGGCCGGCCAGCTATACGTCCTGAAAGAGGACGAGGAGAGGGTGCGGGCCGACAACGACTATCGCGTCCCGCTCGCCATTCGCGGCAACGCGGGCGAGAGTTGCGTGGACATCCTGCTGAAGAGCGAGCTCCAGGACAACGCCGAAAACGGCTTCTTCAGCAAGGTAAACATCCACGTCCACTTCGTCCAGTTCGACGTACTCGCCAGCGACGGCGTGTCGACCGGCTTCGGCTACGAGCAGTCGGTAAGGCCGTTCACGTCCGAGGGCGAGACGGTGACCGGGCCCGCCGCCGCGGGTTCCGCGCGCCTCGCGCTCGAAAGCGCCGCCAGGTTCCAACCGGGTATCCTCGTCGGAGTGGGCATGGACCGGGCGGATACCTTCGAGGTGCGCCGCATCGAGGCCGTCGATGGCAACGCGCTGGTCTTCGAGGAGCCCCTGCGATACGATCACGCGGCCGGAGAGGTGGTCAGCGCCGAGTTCGTGCGCTACCGCTGGTACCCGGACGTCCAGTTCGGCACGGCCTACTTCCACGACCACGTCAGGGCACTCACGTCGTGGGAGCATGGGCTGTTCGGCGCCTTCATCTCCGAGCCCCCCGGCTCCACCTACCACGACCCGCACACCGGCGAGGAGATAAGCAGCGGCCCCATCGCCGACGTGCATACCGACGGCGTGGTGTCTGCCGACGTGACCGGCAGCTTCCGCGAGATGGTCATGTTCATCCAGGACGACAACCCGCTGACCAACGTGCGCGACTCCAGCGGCAGCTCCCTCAACCTGCGCGTGGAGCCGCTGGCGTCCAGGGGCGGCGACCCCGCCCTGCTCTTCAGCAGCGTGGAGCACGGCGACCCCGCCACTCCCGTGCTGGAAGCTCACGTCGGCGACCCCATCGTCATACGGACCCTGGTATCGGCCGCCAACGACGTCCACACCTGGCACCTGGACGGCCACTGGTTCCGCGCCGAACCCCACAGCAACAGGTCGCCGCCCGTCAACACGGTCCACGTCGGCATATCCGAGAGGTACGACCTCGCCGTGCCCCGCGCCGGCGGGCCGCAGGCGATGCCGGGCGACTACCTCTACCGCAACGGGCGGGCCTTCAAGCTGCTGGAGGGCAGTTGGGGCATACTGCGCGTCCACCCGCCGGGCGACCCGGGCCTGCTGGCGCTGCCCGGACGGAAAAGAGAATTGCCCCCGCCAGGCCCCGTCTGCCCGGACGATGCGCCCATGAAGGAGTACGCGGTCACGGCCATCGACGTCGCCCTGCCCATGCTCGGCGGCTCGCCGGGAAAGGCATACGCCCTCGACCAGGACGTCCAGCCGATCATAGCCGGGACGAAGGAGGTCGAGCCGCTCGTGCTCCACGTGAACGTGGGCGACTGCGTCGCGCTGGAGTTGACCAACGCCACGGATGCCCCCGTGTCCATCCACGCCGACATGCTCGCGTTCGACCCGTCCGACTCCTACGGCGCGGCGGTCGGACGCAACCCTGAGCAATCGGCGCCGCCCGGGGAGACGCGCAGGTACGTCTTCTACGCCCACCCGGAGATCGGGGAGACCGTCGCGCTGCTGCGGGACTGGGCCGACGCGCTCCGAAACCCTGCCCTCGGCCTCTACGGCGCTATCGTCGTGGGCCCGGAGGGGGCGGAGTACACCCACCCCGCGACCGGAGATGACGTGTCGGGCCGGGCGGGATGGCGCGTGGACGTCCATCCGCCCGATGGACCGAGCTACCGCGGCTTCACCCTGTTCCTCCACGACGAGGACCCGTCCATCGGCACGCACCTGATGCCCTACGCCGAGGACGTGGCCGGCGTGGTCGGACTGAACTACCGCGCCTCGCCCGTCGCCAACGGCCAGTACCCCCGCCCTTCGACTCCGACGTTGGAGGCCCACCCGGGCGACCCCGTGAAGATACGCGTTCTAGCGCCCTACGGCGAGCAGGCCCACGTATTCACCGTCGAGGGCCACAGGTGGCCCCTGGAGCCTGGCCGTCCAGGCTCCACTCTGCTCAGCTCGGTCCAGGTCGGGCCGCTCGAGGCGGTGACGATCGCGATAGAGGGCGGCGCCGGGCCTCCGGGCGACTACCTGTACGGCGACCACAGGGAACCGTACAGGGAGGCCGGCCTATGGGGCATCTTCCGCGTCCTACCGCTCGGAGACGGCGGCCTTGCCGCTCTGCGTTAGGTCCTTGGCCGGCTGCCCAAGCGCTCCTGTGCTAGAATCCGCGTTGTGAGCAGCGGACGCTACGATATCGCCGTCGTCGGAGGGGGGATCATCGGGCTTTCCACGGCAATGCTGCTGGCCCGTCGCCTCCCCCGCGTGAAGGTCGCCGTCCTCGAAAAGGAGGACGGCATAGCCCGGCACCAGACGGGCCGCAACAGCGGCGTCATCCACGCCGGCATCTACTACGCCCCCGGGTCCGCCAAGGCCAGCTTCTGCTACACCGGCAACAAGATGCTCCGCCGGTTCTGCGACGAGCGCGGAGTCCCATACGAGATGTGCGGGAAGGTCATCGTCGCCGTGAACGACGCCGAGGTGCCCCGCCTGCTCGAGCTGCACAGGCGCGGCGTCACGAACGGCGTACCCGGCCTCGAGCTCATAGGCCCCGAGCGGCTGCGCGAGCTGGAGCCGCACGCGGCCGGCGTGCGGGCCGTTTACTCCCCCGAGACCGGTATCGTCGACTACGCGGCGGTGGCGAGGGCCTTCGCCGAAGAGCTGATCGAGAACGGCGGCGAAGTGCTGACCGGGGCGCGGGTACTGGAAATATCCTCGGACCGTGAGGGCGTGCGGATTGGCACCACGTTGGGAGAGGTGGCCGCCGGGCGGCTGATCAACTGCGCGGGCCTCTACGCCGACAAGCTCGCCCTCGACGTGGGCATCGAACCCGGACTCCGCATAGTCCCCTTCAGGGGCGAGTTCTACTCCCTCGCCCAGGAGCGCTCCGGCCTCGTGAACGGCCTCGTCTATCCCGTCCCCGACCCGCAACTGCCGTTCCTGGGCGTCCACTTCACCAAGCGCATCGACGGAACGGTGGAGGCCGGCCCCAACGCCGTGCTCGCCTTCGCGCGAGAGGGCTACCGGAGCCTCGACGTAGACCTTGCCGAGCTGTGGGGAGCGCTGACCTACAAGGGCTTCTGGCGCATGTCGCGCGCTCATTGGCGGTCGGGGTTGAGCGAGCAGTACAGGTCCGCCGTTAAGGGAAGGATGGCCAGGTCCCTCCAGGTGCTCGTCCCAGGGGTGCGGAAGGCCGACCTGGTGAATCGCAGCGCCGGCGTGAGGGCGCAGGCCGTCGACCGCGAGGGACGGCTCGTGCAGGACTTCGCCATCGTCCGGGGCCCCAACTCCATCCACGTGCTGAACGCGCCCTCCCCGGCTGCCACCGCGTCGCTCGCCATAGGCAGCCATATCGTCGAGCTTGCCCAGGAGTCCATGGACGTCGCCGCATGATACCCTGCCCAAGGAGGTAGCAACGTTGAAGATAGCCTACGCTTTTCGCCGCGCCGTTTCGTACCCGGACCCAGGGGGCGACTCGCTCCGCCTGCCAGAGGGCGAGGCCAGGACCCGCTTCCTGGAGTATGTCAACCGCGCAGGATTCGACGGAGTGGAGCTCGGCCTCGAGGCCGTTGGAGGCATGGAGACCACAAGGCCGAGGGTGGACGAGCTCCGCAGGGAGCTCGAGGACCACGGCGTCCCGTGCGTGGCCGTAAGGGGAGGCGGAGGCTACCACGACCCGAGGACCGCCGCCGCCAACAGGGAGGCCATTACGAAGGTCGTGGACGTAGCGTCCTGGATCGGCGCCGACATTGTGAATACCAGCACGGGCGGAGGGCTGCGGTACCCAGGCCAGCCGGGCTCGTTCGTCGGCGAGCCCGTCTCTCAGGGCGCCAGCCGCGCGGCCTCCACGGCGGACTTCGAGCGGACCGCATCGGTGCTGCGCGAAGTGGGAAAGATGGCCGGCGACCGCGGCCTGGACGTCACCCTGGAGGTGCACCAGAACTCTATCACCGACAATAGCTGGTCCACCCTGCACGTGCTCGACCTCGTGGACAGCCCCCACGTCTTCGCCAACCCGGACCTCGGCAACATCTTCTGGACCTACGAGACCCCGGAGGAGTCCTCCGAGCAAGCCATCCTCGCCCTCGCGCCGCGCTCGAAGTACTGGCACTGCAAGAACCTCATCAGGGTACACATCCCGGAGAACCGCCACTCCATCTTCCTACGCGTGCCCCTGCCCGACGGCGAGATCGACTACCGCTTCGCCATCCACGCCATGATCGACGCCGGGTTCGACGGCTACCTCGCCGTCGAAGGCGCAAGGGCCGGCGACGCCCTCCACGCCGACCGCCGCAGCCTCGAGTACGTGAAGAGCGTCATTGCCGACCTCGAAGCATAGCGGGCGCCCGCTCCCCGCCGACTTCGCGCGCGGCCTCGCCGCCGGCGCGGCCATGGTGTCCGCGACCGTGGCGGTGCGGCTGCTGCTCGGTTCCGTGACCATAACCGAGATGGCCGCGGACTGGCTCACCATGACCCTGCCGCCCGCCACGATCGACTTCCTCCTCGAAAGGCTATCGACCTACGCCAAGCCCTCCATGCTCGCCGGGCTTCTTGCGGCGCAAGTAGTAGCCGGCGGTGTGGTGGGGATCGCCTACGGGCAGTTGGCGGCGCGGCTTCCGGCGACGGAGCGCGAGTGGCCGCGCGCCATCGCCGTGTCGGGCGCCCTCTGGGTCCTCGGCATGTTCACCATAGTCCCCCTCTTCGGCGGCGGCGCGTTCGGGACGGCCGCCCGCGGCGGAGCCGTCTCCTTCATGGCCGCGAGCCTTGTTACCTACGCCGTTTACGGCCTAGTCCTTGCCGCCCTCTTCGCCGATGCGTCCCGCGCCGGCGGCGACGTCGACCAGGGACGGCGCGACGTGCTGCGGAAGACCGTGGTATGGGCCTCCGTCGTAGCCGCGGTGGCCGTGGGCGGGAAGCTCCTCCTCGACCGCGCCCGCTCCCAGGTCTCCAACAGCGCCGCCTTCAGGACCCCGGGCGTACTCTCGTCCGAAGTGACCCCGAACGAAGAGTTCTACGTAATCTCGAAAAACTTCATCGACCCCGTGATCGACTCCGAACGCTGGAGCCTGGAGATAACCGGCCTCGTGGAGAGGCCGCGCACGCTGACCTACCGGGAGCTGACCGCGCTGCCCTCCGTCGAGAGGTACGTAACGCTGGAGTGCATCAGCAACGAGGTGGGCGGCGACCTGATTAGCAACGCGCTCTGGCGCGGCGTGCCGCTCGGGGCCATCCTCGATGGCGCGGGCCTCGAACCCGGCGTCGTGGACGTGACGTTCGAGTCCGAGGACGGCTACACCGAGAGCATCCCCGTCGAGCGCGCCATGCGGGAGGAGGTGATGGTCGTCTACGAGATGAACGGCCAGCCCCTTCCGAAGAGCCACGGCTTCCCGGCACGCCTGATCGTCCCCGGCTTCTTCGGCCTCAAGAGCGTGAAGTGGCTCAAGAAGATCGAGCCCGTCCCCATCGACTACGTGGGCTACTGGCAGCAGCGGGGCTGGACCGACGACCCTGTCGTCAAGACGATGTCGAGAATCGACACCCCGGCCACCAGGACATCGCAGCCCAGGGGGCCCCTACCGATCGCCGGCGTGGCTTTCGCCGGCGACAGGGGCGTCTCCAGGGTCGAGCTCAGCCTCGACGCCGGAGAGACCTGGACAGAGGTGGACGAGACCGCGGCGCCCCTGTCGCCCTACACGTGGATCATATGGAAGGCGCGGGTGGCCCCCGGCTCGTCCCGGCACGCGGAGGTGCGGGTACGGGCCACCGACGGCGGCGGCAACGTCCAGACCGCCCAGAGGATGGCGACCATACCCGACGGCGCCACCGGCCACCACGAAGTCCTGGTCGAGTTGGTCTAGTGTCCCGTTTCTCAAGTTCATTGAATAAGTGCGAGGACCATCGACGCTCATTCGTCATTCCGGCGAAAGCCGGAATCCAGTTCCCTCGTCCTACAAGGCCAGGCTGAAATAATGCGACGGACTTCAGAGTCGAGACACTAGAACGACTTCCGAGCTGAGGAGCCGCCATGAAGAGCTACCTGACCCACCTCGAATGCACCGCCTGCGGCCAGACCGCGGACGCCGGCGAGCCCGCCCGGACCTGTCCCGCCTGCGCCAAGGTGCTCTACGCCCGCTACGACCTCGACGCGGCCAGGGAAAGCCTGACCCGCGAGGCGCTCGCCGGCCGCCCCCCGGACATGTGGCGCTACTTCGAGGTGCTGCCGGTCCTCGACGAGTCGAACGTCGTAACCCTTGGCGAGGGATATACCCCCCTCTTGAGGGTGGAGCGCCTGCGCCGGGAGATTGGGTGCGGCCCCCTGCTGGTCAAGGACGAGGGCGTCAACCCCACCTCCACCTTCAAGGCGCGCGGCCAGTCCGCGGCCGTGTCGAAGGCCAGGGAGCTCGGCGTGACCGCCCTCACCATACCGTCCGCCGGCAACGCCGGCGGCGCCCTCGCCGCCTACGCCGCCAGGGCAGGCATGGAAGCCCACGTCTTCATGCCCGCCGACGCGCCGGAGGCCACCCGCAAGGAGGTCGAGGCGATGGGCGCGAGCCTCACCCTCGTCGACGGGCTGATAGGCGACGCAGGAGCCCTCTCGCGCCGCATGGCGGGCGAGCGCGGCCTGTTCGACGTATCCACCCTTCAGGAGCCCTACCGCGCCGAGGGCAAGAAGACGATGGGCTACGAGATCGCCGAGCAGTTGGGCTGGCGAATGCCCGACGTCATCGTCTACCCGACCGGCGGCGGCACCGGCATCGTAGGCATATGGAAGGCCGTCCAGGAGATGGAGTCGCTCGGCCTGCTAGACGGGCCGAGGCCGCGCATGTTCTGCGTTCAGGCCGAGGGATGCGCGCCCATGGTCAGGGCCTTCCACGACGGCGCCGACCGCGCGGAGCCGTGGGAGAACGCCCACACCATCGCCGCCGGAATGAGGGTGCCCTCCGCCATAGGCGACTACCTCATCCTCGATGCGCTGAGGGAGAGCAACGGTGGCGCCGTAACGGTGTCGGACGATGAGATAGTGGACTGGATGGGCAGGGTCGCCGCGCTGGAGGGAATCTTCGTCTGCCCGGAGGGGGCCTCGACCGCGGCGGCCCTATCGAAGCTGGTGGCCGAAGGCTCCGTCGCCCCTGACGAGACGGCGCTGCTGCTCAACACTGGCTCGGGGGTGAAGTACCTCGAGACCCTGCCTACAGCAGCTCCAGGTCGGTGACGTGCGGGGCGTGCATCTCCAGGGACATCTTCATGATCTGCCGCACCATGTCGTGCGAGGGAACGCACTCGGGGCACTCGTCGTTCCGCCCCTCCCTATACCGCACCGTCAGCAGCCCCCCGCTCAGCCCCACCACCTCCAACGACCCGCCCTCCGAGCCGACTATGGTCCCAACGTTGTCGACCACGAACTGCACCTGCGCATCCACGCTGAGCTGAGTCATCACGCCTCCCAAAATCCCTGCGGGCCGTTCCCGACGGGCCGTCTCCAGCACAATGCTACCACACTGCGAAAAAGCCCCCGACTATGAACGTATGCCACTGATGAGCCCATATCCCTCACCTCCAGCACCATATCTACCAACCATGCCCATCACCCCGTAGGGTGCCCATCACCCCGTAGGGGCTGGTTTCAAACCAGCCCTCCCCTTGCCCTGAAACGCCGCTATTTCAGGTGGGGGATTTGGGACTGATGAGCCGTCTTGACCTCCGTGAGTGCGGACAGGTAGAGTGAGTCATGATACGAGGCGTCATGACTCACGAAGGGGACGCGATGTGAACCAGCTCACTGTCAGGGGCTTTGACGACGAGCTCAGCGCCAGTGTGCGCCGCCTCGCAAAGCGTGAGGGGATCTCACTTAATCAGGCTGCGCTGAGGCTGCTCAGGAAGGGTGCAGGCTTGACGGAAGACGGAGCAGGCCCGAATACGATCGGATCTTCACTGGACGATCTGTTCGGCGCGTGGAGCTCAGAGGAAGCGGAAGCGTTCAATGCTGCTCTCGATGTCTTCGAGACGGTGGATGAGTCGGCGTGGGTCCGGGTGCCGGTGGATTGAGACCGACCGCTCAGGCAATCAGCATCGCGTCGCCCAGGCTGTAGAACCGGTATCCCTCGGCTATGGCCTCACCGTAGGCGCGTAGCAGGCGGTCCCGTCCGGCGAAGGCGCCGGTCAGCATCAGCAGCGTCGACCGGGGCAGGTGGAAGTTCGTCACCAGCGCGTCCACCACGCGGAAGCGGTGGCCGGGGTATATGAATAGCTCCGTCCAGCCCGACCCCGCCGCCACCGTCTGCACGCCGCCCGACCGCTCCTGGAGCAGCGCCGCGTGCTCAAGCAGCCGGACCGCCGTCGTGCCCACCGAGACGACGCGGCGGCCCTCGCGCTTGGCGTCGTCTATCGCTCGCGCCGCATCCTCGCCCAGCTCCCAGCGCTCCGAGTGCATCTCGTGGCCCGCCGGGTCGTCGCCGCGCACCGGCCTGAATGAGCCCCAGCCCACGTGCAGCGTCACGAAGACC
This sequence comes from Dehalococcoidia bacterium, assembly GCA_963664035.2. Lineage (GTDB taxonomy): Bacteria > Chloroflexota > Dehalococcoidia > Lucifugimonadales. The sequence goes on from OY760867.2 coordinate 295,922, forward strand.
GTCTCCACTCCCATGCCCCTAACGCGGTCGAGCAGCCCGCGGGTGAAGTGGAGCCCCGCGGTGGGAGCGGCCACGCTGCCGGCCGCCCGCGCGTACACCGTCTGGTACCGCTCCACGTCGTCCAGTGGCCTGCGCACGTAGGGCGGCAGCGGGACCTCCCCGATCTCCATCAGCAGGTCGTCGTCGCTGACCGCCACGGTCCGCGAGCCGTCGCCGTTGACCTCCAGAACGCGGCCCTCCACGCTGCCCGCCGGCCCCGAGAGCTCGAAGGCCGTGCCCGCGCGCATGCGCCGCCCCGGCCTCGCCAGGGCCTGCCAGGTACCCCGTTCGAGGCGGTGGAGCAGCAGCAGTTCGACCCTGCCCCCTGTCCCGGCGCGGCGGCCACGGACGCGCGCCGGAAAGACCCGGCTGTCGTTGAACACCAGCACGTCGCCGGGGCGGAGGTAGTCCGGCAGGTCGTAGAAACGGCGGTGGGAGATGCCGCCGTCGGCGCGGGAGAGCGCCATGAGGCGCGAGTGGTCCCTCGGCTCCGCCGGCGTCTGCGCGATGAAGCCCTCCGGCAGCTCGTAGTCGTAGTCGCCGATGCCCTGGCTCACCCGTTCGAGGCCAGGCGGGCGGCGAGGAGCGTGTTGTGCAGCAGCATGGCGATGGTCATCGGGCCGACCCCGCCGGGCACCGGCGTTATGGCCGCCGCCTTCTCCGACACGGCGTCGAAGTCCACGTCGCCGACGAGGCGGTAGCCGCTCCTGCGCTCCGGCGCCTCCACCCGGTTCACCCCCACGTCGATGACCGTCACCCCCTCCTTCACCATGTCGGCGGTGATCGACGCGGCGCGCCCGATCGCGGCGATCAGTATGTCCGCCTGCCTCGTGATGTCGGCCAGCCCGTTCGTGCGGGTATGGCATACCGTGACGGTGGCGTTCGCGCCGGGCGCGCGCTGCATCAGCAGCAGCGCCACCGGCTTGCCCACGATCTCGCTGCGCCCGCATACGACAACCCGCTTGCCGTCAGGGTCGTGCCCCGTGCGCATCAGCATCTGCTGTATGCCGAGCGGGGTAGCCGGCACGAACCTGGCGCGCCCACCGGCGAGCCGCCCCGCGTTCTCCGGGTGAAGCCCGTCTACGTCCTTCAGCGGGTCCAGGGAGTCGAGCACCGTCCTCTCGTCGATGTGCTCCGGCAGGGGAAGCTGGACCAGGATGCCGTGGAACCTCCGGTCTGCCTTGAGCTCCTCCACGTGCTCCAGCAGCCGCTCCTGGGACGTGTCCGCCGGCAGGCGCACGTCCTGGGCGTCCATCCCGACCTCCGTAGCGGCCCGCTGCTTGTTCCGGACGTACACCGCGGACGCCGGGTCGTCTCCCACCAGCACCACGGCCAGCCCCGGCGTCAGGCCCAACCGCTCCTTCATCTCCGCTACGCCCTCCGCCACCTCGGCTCTCACCTCGGCGGCGATCCTCTTGCCGTCTATCAGTTGCGCGTTCACGGCCCTCTCCTGAGCTTTGACTTAACCATTGCACCCTCTATAATAACGCTCGGCTACCAATCCCGCCGCATCCGCGGCATGTAGGGGCGTCCCTTGTGGGCGCCCTGGGCTGCACCCTACGGGATGGAAGCCGTAGTCGTAGGGGCGTCCCTCGTGGGCGCCCTGGGCTGCACCCTACGGGATGGGTCGTAGGGGCGTCCCTTGTGGGCGCCCTGGGCTGCACCCCACGGGATGGGTCGTAGGGGCGTCCCTTGTGGGCGCCCTAGGCTGCACCCTACGGGATGGAAGCCGTAATCGTAGGGGCGTCCCTTGTGGGCGCCCTAGGCTGCACCCTACGGGATGGAAGCCGTAATCGTAGGGGCGTCCCTTGTGGACGCCCTGGACTGCACCCTACGGGATGGGTCGTAGGGGCGTCCCTTGTGGGCGCCCTGGGCTGCACCCTACGGGATGGAAGCCGTAATCGTAGGGGCGTCCCTTGTGGGCGCCCTGGGCTGCACCCTACGGGATGGGTCGTAGGGGCGTCCCTTGTGGGCGCCCTGGACGAGGAACGCATCGACTCTGAACAGTTGCGCATGGAGGCCCCAAGTGAGCAAGCTCTCCGAAGGACTCGGCTCAGGACGCTTCCTGGTTACCTGCGAGCTCAACCCGCCCAAGGGCACGGCGCTCCGGCCCCTGCTCGACAAGGCGCGGATGCTGCGCGACTGCGTCGACGCCTTCAACGTGACCGACTCGGCGAGCTCGATAATGGCGATGGCGCCCATCGCCGCGGCGCACGTGCTCGCGGGACGCGGGCTGGAGCCGATCATCCAGATCACCTGCCGCGACAGGAACCGCCTGGCGCTGCAGTCGGAGATACTCGCGGCCGCCGCCCTCGGCGTGTCCAACGTGCTGTGCATGACGGGAGACCCGCCCAGCGCGGGCGACCACCCGGAGACGAAGGCCGTCTTCGACCTGGACGGCATCGAGCTCGTGCAGGCCGCCAACGCCCTCCGGTCGGGCGAAGACCTCGCGGGCAACGCCCTCAAGGACGCCCCCGACCTCTTCATCGGCGCCGTGGTCAACCCCGGCGCACCCGACCTCGGCAAGGAGCTGGCCCGCATGGAGCAGAAGATAGAGGCAGGCGCGGCCTTCTTCCAGAGCCAGGCCGTCTACGACCCCGGCAGCTTCGAGCGCTTCATGCGCGCCGCCGAGGACTTCGGCAAGCCTGTCATGGCGGGATACGTCGTGCTGAAGTCGGCCCGCATGGCCCGCAACCTGAACGACAACCTTCCCGGCGTCACGGTGCCGGACGAGACCATAGCCGAGCTCGAGGGCGCCGAGGACAGGGCGTCTGCCAGCATTGCCGTCGCGGCGCAGACCATCCGCGAGGTCAAGTCGATGTGCGGCGGCGTTCACGTCATGGCGATAGGCTGGGAGCGGCACGTGCCCGCCATACTGGAGGCGGCCGGCCTCTCCTCGCGCGGTTGAGGCGGCCCGCCGCGCCCGTCAATGCTGGTAAACGGCGTAGACATCATCGAGATAGACCGCGTCCGGCGCGTCGCCGAGCGGTACGGGCGTCGCTTCATGGGCAGGATATACACCGACGGCGAGATCGCCTACTGCCGGGGGCGCGCCCCCCAGATGGCCAGCCGCTTCGCCGCCAAGGAAGCGGTCATGAAAGCGCTGGGCACCGGGACGCGAGGCGTCCGGTGGAAGGACATCGAGGTGGTGCGCGAGCGAGGAGGGCCGCCCAGGGTCGCGCTGCACGGCACGGCCCTCGCGCGGGCGCGCAAGCTGGGAATAGAGGGTATGGCCCTGACGCTGTCCCACTCCCGCGACTACGCAGTGGCCTTCGTGGTCGCCCAGAGCCGCCGCGCCAACTACTGACTTTCACAGTGGAGGGGCCGCCCCGCTGGGGTCTATCGACGCATGAAGATCGTAACCTCTGAGCAGATGCGGCGCATAGAGGAGCGCTCCGAGCAGGCCGGCGTCTCGACTGACCGGCTCATGGAGAACGCCGGCCTCGCCGTTGCCCGGAGTATCAGGCGGCGCCTCGGCCGGGTCGTGGGAGCGCCCGTCGTCGTGCTCGCCGGCCCCGGGAACAACGGCGGCGACGGTCTGGTGGCCGCCCGGCGGCTGCTCTCGTGGGGCGCCAACGTCACCGTCCACTTGGCGCGCGACCGCACGGGAGACCCCAACCTCGACGAGGTGTTGGCCCGCGGCGCTCCCGTCGTCTCGGCGGGCGAGGCGGACTTCTCGGAAAGGCTGGCGGCGGACCTAGGAAACGCGCGCGTCGTCGTGGACGCGCTGCTCGGCACCGGCCGCTCGCGACCCATAGCGGGCGTGGTGAAGACGATGCTGCGTGCGCTGTCGCAGGCCAGGAAGGAGCGCCCGGCCCTGCGGCTGCTGGCGGTCGATCTGCCCACTGGCCTGGACGCCGATACGGGGAGCGCCGACCCCGAGTGTGTCGCGGTCGACGCCACCGTGGCCCTGGGATGCCCAAAGGTGGGCCACTACGCCGGCTCCAGCTCCAGGTACTGCGGCCGCGTGGAGGTAGTGGACATCGGTGTGCCGGCCGGGCTGGACGGCGACGTTACGCTGGAGCTGATGACCGCAGGGTGGGCGCGGGCGCTGCTGCCGCGGCGGCCTGCCGACGCGCACAAGGGCACCTTCGGGCGCGCGCTGATCGTGGCCGGCTCGCGCAGCTACGTCGGCGCGGCGCGGCTCGCCGCCGCGGCCGCCGCCAGGGCCGGGGCCGGGCTGGTCACGCTGGCCGTGCCCGAAAGCCTCAGGGCCGAGGTTGCGTCCGGCTACCCGGAGCCCACCTACCTGCCCCTCCCGGAGTCGTACCCCGGAGCGCATTCGCCATCCGCCGCCGGCGTCGTAATGGACAGGGCCGGCGGGTACGACGCCCTACTCGTCGGCTGCGGCCTTGGGCTGGAGGACGGCGCGGTCGAGATGGTGGAGCGGCTGCTCTACGGGGACGCGCGGCTGCCGCCCACGGTGATAGACGCCGACGCCCTAAACGTCCTGGCGCGCTCCCAGGAGCCGGAATGGTGGGAGCGGCTGCCCCGGCGGGCCGTCGTGACGCCTCACCCCGGCGAGATGGGGCGGCTGGCGGACGAGCCCGCCGCCGCCGTGCAGCGAGACCGGACCGGGGCGGCGACGCGGAGCGCGGAGAAGTGGAACAAGGTCGTCGTGCTCAAGGGGGCGCATACGGTCGTAGCCTCTCCCGGCGGCGCCGCAAAGGTCAGCCCGTTCGCGAACCCCGGCCTGGCCTCGGCGGGCACAGGGGACGTGCTGGCGGGGGCCATAGCCGGCCTGCTGGCCCAGGGCCTCGACCTGGAAGACGCGGCGGCCCTTGGCGTATACCTGCACGCCCTAGCCGGCGAGAGTGTACGCCGCGAGATGGGCGAGACCGGCATGTTGGCCGGCGACCTGCTCCCAGCCCTGCCGCAGGCGACCAGGGACCTCAGGGGAAGTTCCTAGAGACTATCTCAGAATCCCTTCCCCCTCAGGTTGGACGAGAGCGACCTAGCCTTCGTGCGGTCAGGAGAAGCTCCTCAGAATCCCTTCCCCCTGAGGGGGAAGGTTAGGATGGGGGTGAATCCCGTTGGGCGATTGGCTATATAACAGGCTGCTGAAATACGGGGTGCGCAGAGGGGCCAGGCCCGCGGCGGCGCACGGCTTCCCCGGTTCCGCGGCCTGCACGCGGTGCGGCTCGCCGTTGATCTCCACGGTGTAGTCGGCGCACGGCTCCAGGCTCTGCTCCAACGGCATCCGCGTCTCCTCGATCAGGTATATCTCGGCGCATCCGACGTTGGGGTCAGCCAGCCTCCAGTTGAATATCTCCACCACGATCCTTGGTAGCGAGGACTCGTCCACGCTGTAGTCTCCAGGCTCGTGGCAGGCATTGGGCAGCCCGTGGGCCAGCACGATCTCCGCGGCGCCGTCCCTGATCTCGATGGCCACGCTCTGCACGTCCACGCTCTTGACCGGGACACTGACCCGCGCGGGCTCCGGCCCGGCCGCGCACCGCACGTTCGGACCGATGGCCTGTACCCGCCGGCCCTCGCCGTTCGTCTCCACGGTATACGTGGCGCACGGCTCGATCTTCCCTTCCAGGGGGACCCGGGTCTCCACGCTCGTGTACACCGCGGCGCACGCGGCGTTGGTGTACTTCAGGTTGAAGACCTCCACGACGATCCTGGGCAACGAGGACTCGTCCACGGTGTAGCCCCCCAGCTCGTGGCAGGCGTCGGGCAGCCCGGTGACCAGCACGAGCTCCGCGCTCCCGCCGCCGACCGCGATCTCCACGCTCTCCACCGGCGGCGGTACCCGTACCCTGGCGAGCTCCGGCGCGGCTGTAGGGGATGGCGTCGGCGTGGAAGTAGGCGACGGCGGTTGCGGCGTGGCGGTAGGCGATGGCGTAGGGGTAGGCGACGGCGGTTGTGGCGTGTGAGTAGGCGTGGGCGTGTCGATAGGCCCCGCCGTGGGAGTGTCGGTAGGCCCCGCCGTGGGAGTGTCGGTGGGCGCCGCCGTGGGAGTGTCGGTAGGCGCCGCCGTGGGAGTGTCGGTAGGCGCCGCCGTGGGAGTGTCGGTAGGCGCCGCCGTGGGAGTGTCGGTAGGCGCCGCCGTGGGAGTGTCGGTAGGCGCCGCCGTGGGAGTGTCGGTAGGCGCCGCCGTGGGCGTATGGGTAGGCGCTGGCGTGGACGTGTGGGTAGGCGTCGGCGTGGGCGTGGGCGTGTGGGTAAGTGTCGCCGCCGCTTGCGTGGCAGTGGGCGATGGCGTGTCCTGCGAACGGCAACCTGCCGCCGTCAGCACGAGCGCGGCGGAAACCGTAACGGCGATGGCGGCGATTCCGAGTCTCACGGCGACCTCCCCGGCCAGAGCCTTCCCGTAAGCGGCGGCTTGCTCTATGGTAACATTCCCCAAGGGAAGACTACCCCAACCAGACCTGCGGAAGTGGGTGGATGTCCAGCATGGAAAAGACCGCCCCGGAGGACGCCTCCTCCACGGTGGATGAGACCGCCGCCCCCGGCGCCGATGCCGGCGGCGAGCCGGCGCCGACGCGCGTCGCCTGGTACAGGGACGGGCTGCTGCCTGCCACCGTCCTGACCGTGCTGGCGCTCGACCAGGCCACCAAGTACCTCGTCAAGTCCTACCTGCCCCTCTACGACTCATGGCCGGACCGCGGCTTCATTCGCCTCACCCACAGCACCAACACCGGCACGGCCTTCAGCCTCTTCCAGGACCAGACCACCCTCCTGATATTCGCCTCGCTCTTCGCCATCGGCTTCCTCTTCTACTTCTACCGCACCCAGGCGCTGTCGAGCCGGCTGATGCGCCTCGCCATAGGCATGCAGCTGGGCGGCGCGTTCGGCAACCTGGTAGACCGCCTGCGAGACGGCGCCGTGGTCGATTTCATCGACGTCGGCTGGTGGCCCATATTCAACCTCGCCGACTCCTGCATAGTCACCGGCATAGCGGCCCTCCTCGTCACGATGGTCTTCAGCAGGGAGACGACCAGGAAGAGACCGGCGGAGGACGCGCCCGAGCCTGGCGGGCCGGACTCCGCGCAGGGCGATGTCTCCGCCGACCAAGACACTCCTGTTTGAGGCCCCGGCCGGCGGTGGACGCCTCGACGCCTTCCTCGCGGAGCGCTGCCCGGACATATCCCGCTCACGCCTCAAGCGCCTCATCGTGCAGGGCCTCGTAACCGTCGACGGCCAGCCCTCGCGGCCCGCCCAGCGGGTGCGCGCCGGCCAGCGCGTCATGGTGGATGCGCCGGAGCCCGAGCCGTACCGCCTCGCCGCCGCCGCCCTCCCGCTAGACCTGGAGTACGAAGACGACGACCTGCTGGTCGTCGACAAGCCCGCGGGACTGGTCGTACACCCCGGCGCCGGCCATAGGGGCGACACCCTCGCCGACGCGCTGGCCGCCCTCGACCCCCGGCTGGAGGGCGTCGGAGGCCCGCTGCGCGCCGGCATAGTGCATCGCCTCGACAAGGACACGTCTGGCCTCATCGTCGTGGCGAAGCACGAGGCGGCCCACGCCCGCCTCTCCGCGCAGTTCCAGGAGCGCGCCGTGACCAAAGCGTACACCGCGCTGGCGCACGGCAACGTCGCCCCCGCCGAGGCCGTCGTCGAGGCCCGCATCGGGCGCGATCCCGCGCACCGGCAGCGCATGGCGCTGGTCGACTCGGGCCGCGAGGCCGTGACCCGCTACCGCGTCACCGCCCGCTACGACGGCTACTCCCTGCTCGACGTGCGCCCAACCACCGGCAGGACCCACCAGATACGCGTCCACCTGTCGGCCCTAGGCCACCCCGTGGCGGGCGACCGGACCTACGGCAGCGCCGAAAAGCGCCTCGACCGCCACTTCCTCCACGCCCGCATGCTCGCCCTAACGCAGCCTACCACCGGCGAACGCCTGGAGCTCCACAGCCCCATCCCGCGTGACCTCAAACACTTCCTGGATACCCTCGGCCCGCCGACGTAGGTGGATCGGGTCGGGCCATTCCAAATCCGCCGCCTCCACGTTCAGCGCCATATCTACGGCAATCACCCCGTAGGGGCTGGTTTCAAACCAGCCCTCCCTTGCACTGTAGCGCCACCGCTATTTTAGGTGGGGATTTCGGACCGGGCCATTTAGATTGAATCCCAGGAAAGCAGCGTGTATCTTATCCGTCGAATGACGCAGGGAGTCCCTCCGGAGCCGAAGGAGAGCCGACGTGTCCTCATCCAATATGGGCGTGCTTGCCAGGCTGCTCGCGGCGCTGCGCGGGCAGAGCCCGACCGACGCGCTCGGATCGGCCGCGGCTGCCGCCGGAATCGTCCTGGTCGCGCTTGGAATCGTCCTGCGGGAGGCCGGCGTTGACTTCGGCGCGGCGGTCAGGACATTGGGCGGCCTGCTTCTCCTGGGTGGGCTTGCGGCAGTCCTGCTATGGGAGCCCCGACGCCGGGCCGCTGTCATTGGCGCGGCGCGGCGCATCGCCGAATGGTACATGGCCTCGACCGCCGCGTGGCGCTGGCCGGACAGGGTGGGGCTGGCCGCGATGGCCATTGGCCTGGCCCTGCTCCCTCCCGCCCTCGTCGTGCAGATCATCTTCGGGACCGTCTTCGGGGTCATGGTCATAGCGCCGGGCATCGTGCTCTTCTGGGCGGGCGCGGCGCTTCTCGTATACGGGAGACTCCACCGGGCAAAGGCCGGCCGGTCGTCGTACGCGTCGCCTTCGCGGAGAGAAGGGCGCGGACGTGACCAACCCTAACGTACCGCAGACCAGCCTGCCCAGGGTGCGCACCACCTTCGCGGACTGGGGGCTGGCCTACAAGGTCGCGCTGGGCGACGTGGCCTTCGGCGTCCTCGTGCTGGTGTTGAGCCCGTTCGTGGGAGGCGTCTTCTACACCCTGGCGATAGAGCCGCTGATAAGCCGGGTGGACGTGCCCGAAGGCTGGCGGGCCGATCCTCAATCGGGCACGACGCTGCTGGCGCTACTGGGCTTCTACCTCCTCGCGGCCGGCATCTGCATCTTCGGCGTACGCCTCGTGCTCGAGCTGCTGGGGCTGGCCGGCGCGCCCGCGTTGACGCGCAGGATGAGGCCGCGGGGAAAGCTGGCGCTGGGCGCGGCGGCGGCCGGGACGGTCGTCTACGCGGCCGGCACTCTGCCCGCCATCCTCCTCGACGAGCTCTTCACCCACGGCGAATTCCCGGTCCCGTGGATAGCGTCGGCGCTGGACGCCACGTCGCAGGCGGGAGGCCTGCTGGTGTTGTGCGCGCTCATCACCCTCTTCCTGGGAGGCGGCCGCCGAGGCGCGCTCCTCCGCTGGACCGACGCGGTGGGATGGGGCAAGATGCGCTGGGGCTGGATAAACAAGCTCGCGCTGGCGCTAATCGCGGGAGGACTGGTCAGCATGTTCCCGTTCTTCTGGACGCCCTGGATGCCCTTCGACGACGTATCCGACATATTCGCCAGCACGGGCGTAATCCTGCTGGTGCTGGGAATCGTCCCGCAGTTCCTCGCGAGCCGAGGGCCATAGCCGCGTGCAGGCCGCCCACCCGCGTCGAGCGTTGACAGCCGACGCCAGTGGTGGTATGTTCTTGCTACCACCCCTATCTCTTCGGCGGTAGGGTCGAGACCGTCCAGCAGGGCGGTCTCTGTCTTTATACGGGGTAGAGATTCTCGCGAGCCGAGGGCCATAGCCGCGTTCGGACCGCCGCCCGCGCCTACTCGTCGTCGGTGATGGTCAGCCCCACGGTCGAAGGCGCGCCCACCCCGCGCCCGCCGCTGGCGGTGGCCGATACTATGACGGCCTTGTCCGGCGCGTCCACGCCGTTGTCGACGCCCGTGATGGTCACCGCCTCCGTGCTGCTGGTGGAACCCGCCGCGATGGTCAGCGTCCTGTTGGAAGAGACGGTGAAGTCGCCTGCGACCGCTCCCGATAAGGCGCTCACCAATACGGTCAACGTCACCGCCTCCGATGAAGGGCCGCTGAGAGACGCGGTGACGTAGGCGGTCCCGCCGTTCTCGCCGATGGACGACGGGCTGATCTCCAGCCTCACCGTGGGCGTACTCTCGTCGTCGAGGATGGTCAGCGCCCGGCTCGAAGGCGCGACCACCCCGCGCCCGCCGCTGACGGTGGCCGACACCGTGATCGACTTGTCCGGCGCGTCCACCTTGTTGTCGACGCCGGTGATCGCCACCTCGTCCGTGCTGGAGGTCTCGCCGGCGGCGATCGTCAGGGTGTTGGAATCGATGACGAAGTCGCCCGCAACCGCGGGCGACACCGGACTCGCCGATACGGTCAACGTCACCGCCTCCGATGAAGGGCCGCTGAGGGACGCCGTAACATAGACCGTCCTGCCGTTCTCGCTGATGGATGGCGCGCTGAGGTCGAGCGTCACCCTGGGCGTGGAGTCGTCGTCGGTGATGGTCAGCGTCTGGCTCGAAGGCGCGCTCACCCCGTTGCCGCCGCTCACCGCCGCGCTCACCGTGACCCCCTTGTCCGGCGCGTCCACGCCGTTGTCCACGCCCGTGATCGTCACCGCGCCCCTGCTCCGGGTGGACCCCGCCGCAATGGTCAGCGTGTCGTTGGAAGATATGGCGAAGTCGCCCGCAACCGCGGGCGGCACCGGACTCGCCGATACGGTCAACGTCACCGCCTCCGAGGAAGGCCCGCTGAGAGACGCCGTGACCCTCGCGCTCCCGCCGTTCTCGCCGATGGACGCCGCGCTGAGCTCGAGCGTCACCGTGGGCGTATCCTCGTCGTCGGCAATCGTCAGCGTCCCGCTCGGGGGCGCGCCCACCCCACCGCCGCTCACCTCCGCGCTCACCGTGACGGCCTTGTCCGGCGCGTCCACGCCGTTGTCCACGCCCGTGATCGTCACCGCCCCCGTGCTGGCAGTCTGGCCTGCCGCTACGGTCAGCGTCCTGTTGGAAGAGATGGCGAAGTCCTCGCTCGCCGCCGGCGGTACGGCACTCGCCGATACGGTCAACGTCACCGCCTCCGAGGAGGGGCCGCTGAGAGACGCCGTGACGCTCGCGCTCCCCCCGTTCTCGCCGATGGAGGACGCGCTCAACTCCAGCGTCACCGTTGGCGCGCCCTCGTCGTCGGTGATCGTAAGCGTCCGGCTCGTAGGCGCGCCCACCCCGTGGCCGCCGCTGACGGCAGCCGACACCGTGACAGCCTTGTCCGGCGCGTCCGCGTCGTTGTCCACGCCCGTGATCGTCACCGCGCCCGTGCTGGCAGTCTCGCCGGCTGGGATGGTCAGGGTATTGTTGGGAGAGACGCCGAAGTCGCCCGCAACCGCGGGCGGCACGGGGCTCGCCGACACGATTACCGTCACCGCCTCCGAAGCGGCGCCGCTGAGAGACGCGGTGACGCTCGCGCTCCCGCCGTTCTCGCCGATGGACGGCGGGGCCAGGTGCAGCGTAACGGTCCGCATCCCGTCGTCGTCGGTGATGGTCAGCGCGACCGACGCCGGGTCCGTTACGCCCAGCGCGTTCGAGGCGCCGCCGGATATGTGTACCGTCTTGTCCGGGGCGTCCACCGCGTTGTCGACGGCGCTGATGGTCAACGCGGCGGCGCTCGCGGTCGCCAACGGCGCTATCGTCAACGCCGTCCCGCTCAGGCTGTAGTCCCCTGGGTCTGCGCCGGCCCCCGGCGCGGCGCTGACCGTGACCGTGGTCGTCGCGGACGAAGGCCCGCTGAGCGACGCCGTTATCGTGCTACTCCCGCCGTTCTCGCCGATGGAGGACGAGCCGAGGTGGAGCGTCACCGCGGGCGTCTCCTCGTCGTCGGCGATGGTCAGCGTCCGGCTCGCGGGCGCGTCCACACCGCGGCCGCCGCTCGCCTCCGCGCTCACCGTGACGGACCTGTCCGGCGCGTCCACGCCGTTGTCGACGCCCGTGACGGTCACCGCCCCCGTGCTGAAGGTCTGACCCGCCGCTATGGTCAGCGTCCTGTTGGAAGAGACGGCGAAGTCCCCGCTCACGGCGGGCGGCACGGGGGACGCGGAGACCGTGACCGTCACGTCCTCCGAAGAAGCGCCGCTCAGAGACGCCGTGACGCTCGCGCTCCCGCCGTTCTCGCCGATGATGGACGCGCTGAGGTCGAGCGTCACCGTGGGCGTATCCTCGTCGTCGACGATGGTCAGCGTCCGGCTCGAAGGCGCGCCCACCCCGCCGCCGCTCACGGTCGCCGACACCGTGACCACCTTGTCCGGCGCGTCCACGCCGTTGTCCACGCCCGTTATCGTCACCGCGCCCGCGCTGATGGTCGAACCCGCCGGTATCGTCAGGGTATCGCTGGAAGAGGTGAAGTCGCCGCTAACGGCGGGCGGCACGGGACTCGCCGATACGGTCAAGGTCACGTCCTGCGAGGAAGCGCCGCTGAGAGACGCCGTGACGTTGACGCTCCCGCCGTTCTCGCTCATGGACGGCGCGCTGAGGTCGAGCGTCACCGTGGGCGCGCCGTCGTCGTCGACGATGGTCAGCGTCCGGCTCGGAGGCGCGCCCACCCCGCGCCCGCCGCTGACGGCAGCCGACACCGTGACCTCCTTGTCCGGCCCGTCCGCGCCGTTGTCCACGCCCGTGATCGTCACCGTGCCCGTGCTGATGGTGGCCCCCGCCGCTATGGCCAGCGTCTTGTTGGACGTGACGGCGAAGTCCCCGGCGACCGCGGGCGGCGTCGGGGACGCCGAGACCACGACGGACACCGCCTCCGAAGAAGGGCCGCTCAGAAACGCGGTGACGCTCGCGCTCCCGCCGTTCTCGCCGATGGAGGTCGCGCTGAGTTCGAGCGCCACCGTGGGCGCGCCCTCGTCGTCGGTGATGGTCAGCGCGGCTGCCGCGGGGTCCGTTACGCCCATCGCGTTCGAGGCGCTGCCCGATACGAGCACCGTCTTGTCCGGGGCGTCCGTCGCGTTGTCGATGGCGCTCAGGGTCAACGCGTCCGCGCTCACGGTAGCCGACGGCGCTATCGTCAACGTCGTCCCGCTCAGGAAGTAGTCCCCGGTGTCCGCGCCGGCCCCGGGCGCGGCGCTGACCTTGACCGTGGTCTCTGCGGTCGAACGCGCGCTGAGCGACGCCGTTATCCTGCTGCTTCCGCCGTTCTCGCCGATGGTGGGCGGATTGAGGGTGAGGACCACCGTGGGCGCGCCGTCGTCGTCGGTGATGGTCAGCATACGGCTCGATGGAGCGCTCACCTCGCCGCCGCTCACCGCAGCGCCCACATTGACGGACCTGTCCGGCGCGTCCACGCCGTCGTCGACGCCCGTGATCGTTACCGAGCCCGTGCTGGAGGTCTGGCCGGCGGCGATGGTCAGCGTCCTGTTGGAAGAGATGGTGAAGTCGCCGCTCATGGGCGACACCGGGTACGCGAAGACCGCGACGGTCACCTCCTCCGAAGAAGGGCCGCTGAGCGAGGCTGTGACGCTCGCGCTCCCCCCGTTCTCGCCGATGGAGGGCGAACTGAGTTCCAGCGTCACCGTCGGCGCGGCATCGTCGTCCGCAATGGTCAGCGTCCGGCTGGAGGGCGGGGCCGCCCCGAGACCGCCGCTGACGTCGGCCGACACCGTCACCGCCTTGTCCGGCGCGTCTACGCCGTTGTCCACGCCGGTTATCGTCACCGCGCCCGTGCTGGAGGTCTCGCCGGCGGGGATGGTCAGAGTCCTGTTGGAAGAGACCGCGAAGTCGCCGGCAACGGCGGGCGGCGCGGGGGACGCGAATACCACGACGGTCACCGCCTGCGGAGAAGGACTGCTGAGAAACGCGGTGACGGCGGCGATCCCGCCGTTCTCATCGATGGAAGACGCGCTGAGGTCGAGCGTAACCGTGGGCGCGCCGTCGTCGTCGATGATGCTCAGCGCGACCGCCTCGGGGTCTATGACGCCCAGCGCGTTCGAGGCGTCGCCGGATACGATGACCGTCTTGTCCGGGGCGTCCACCGCGTTGTCGATGGCGCTCAGGGTCAACGCGCCGGCGCTCACGGTCTCCGACGGCGCTATCGTCAACGTCGTCCCGCTCAGGGTATAGTCGCCGGTATCCACGCCGGCCCCCGGCGCGGCGCTGACCGTGACCGTGGTCTCCGCGGTCGAAGGCGCGCTGAGCGACGCCCTTATCCTGCTGCTCCCGCCGTTCTCGCCGATGGAGGACGCGCTGATCTCGAGCGTCACCGTGGGCGCAGCCCAGCCGGGAACGGCCGGCCGCTGGTCTGAAGGGCCTCCCAGCCCATCGCCGCCGCTCGCCCCGTCACCGCCGTTCGCCCCGTTGCCGCCCACCCAGACCATTCTCGCCACGAGAACCGCGATGACCACGACAACTATGACAGCCACTCCCACCAGCGGCCTATCCTTGAGCGGGCGCTCAGGGGTGCGCGAGTCCGCATCATCAGCCGGCTCCTCTGGAGGGACGGATGGCGTTTCCGTGGGCAGAGGCTCAGGGGTGGGCGAGTCCGCATCATCAGCCGGCCCCTCTGGTTCCTCGTTGGTCAGGTCATCGCTCGCGTCGCTGGGCTGCTCCTCCTTAGTTGGCCTCTCCTCTTCCTCGTTGGTGGGACTGTCCTTGCCCTTCTTTTCCCCGGAAGGTTGCTTAGTCGGTGTAGAGAGACGGTTGACTTCTGCGAGTGTGGAGTCGATCCACTCCTCGTCCTTTTCACTGAGGCGGTGGACCTTCTTCTCGTTGGGTTGCTCCGCCTCAGGAAGTCTTTCCTCTCGTGTAACCTTCCCTTGTTTGGCTGGCGCATCAATGCGACGTTGAACCCAACCGTGCCTATAGCAAGTAGGGCACCTTATCGGTCTCCCCTGCCCAAGGCTAATGATCTCGCCCGTGCGGCCACACATCGAACATGCCACCCACTCATGTCCGGGACGCGGGTCCCTCGTTGGGCGGCGCTTCCGCCTGCTCCTGTACTCATTGCAATCCACACAGGTGCAAGCGGGTTGATGGTCGTTGAACCAAGAGCTACGCATCAGGCCCTTCGCTATACGATTTGCAGGGGTGTTCAGTGATGTTGCCGGACTCGTCGATCTGGAAGGCTCGGATTACGGGGGCGTCCGCGTTTTCGAGGGGAAAATAGCGTCGCCCACCTCCATTCGTCGTTCCCACGCCCACATCGTCATACCGGCGAAAGCCGGTATCCAGTCCCCGACCTTGGACGCCGGGAGGCCGCAACAGCCCCAAGCCTGATTCAGGCTGGGATCGACCTCTCGTGTCTAGTATGGGGGCTATGGGTGGCCTCTGCCCTATACTACCACGGTGTATAATGGGGAGGAGAGGTCGCGAGGGTCACTCGACGAACCGGAGGAGGGAGCATATATGTACTACCCAGACAGGAAGCCGCTGCCCCGTTCCGAGCGCCGGAAGTTCCTAATCGGCGTCGTCGCGATCACCGCCATCGCCCTCTCCGTCGTCCTCTTCAGCTACGCCCTCGATGTCGGTTGGCTGAGCTTCGCTGGGGGGTAGCTGCGCTGCGAGCATCACCACCGCCCCCAGGATGAAGAGGGAAAGCACCAAGCCCACCGTCTCAGCCCATAGGGGAAGGTCGGGGGTGGTCGTCAGCCAACTCAGGGCGGAGGTCACCAGCGCCACAATAGCCGAGGCGTTGGCCGCGTAATCTGCCGCCTCCCCCAGGGCGTCCGACCGGCCCGTGGGGAGCAGGGACACCGTATACCCCGCCGCGCCCAAGAGGGCCAGAAGGGGAGCCTCGGCGGCCTCCGGGAGGAGCGCCCTGTCCCCCACGAACTTGACGATGAGCACCCCTATGACCACGGACGCCGCGAGCGCGAGCTTCCAGAGGTACCTGCGGGAGTGGGGGTGTATGTCCATAGGTCTACCTCGGACTCAGTCGGCTAGGTGTTCAGGATGAACGCGTGGGCCTTACTCGTCGGGGGCTAGGCCCGCGAGTCCCCGAATCTGCTCATGCCCCGTCGCTGGTCGCGGCGCAGTAGCTTAGGGCTTTCGTCGTAGCCAGCGCCACACCCGCAGCGCGGCGACCCCGAGTCCGTACGCGAGGACTCCGAGAACGCCTAGGAAGTACACGATGGCCAGCGCCACCTGAATCCCGTAACCCCCCGGATACGGATGCGCTTCATGGGCCACGGCCAACACTACAAGAACTACCACAACTACGAGCGCCAGCAGCGTGAACTGATCCCAAAGGGTTAGCACTTGGCGAGGACGCTGGACTCCGGGCGGCAGGTATATTTTGGGACGGGGGCGGTATCCCGGCAGCCCCCACGCTACCCACAGGGCTGCCGCGAGTGTCAGCGCCACAAGAAGTAACTGTGTCTGTCCATCCAGCGCGGGAAGCAGATCGGCCAGCAGCACCCCGCTGACTGCCACCAGTACCCCGACGATAAGGCGGCGCTGTTCATCAGTGGGCATGAGCGAAGGCTAACACCCCGCTGACCAGAACACAAACTGGCTCCTACTCCGTAACTCCTCATAACCCCACACCCAGGCCAGACAGACACCACACCTCCTACCTCTCACGACGCTTCGCCCGGGCCTCGAGATCGCGACCCCAGCGACGCGCATGAGTAGGCCAATGATTATCCCGAGCCCGTTCACGACGCTTCACCCGGGCCTCGAGATCGCGACGCTTCGCCCGGGCCTCGAGATCGCGACCCCAGCGACGTGCATGAGTAGGCCAATGATTATCCGGATCCCGAGAAGAAGACCGCATCCACGATGAAACCCAAGCCAGAAACCGACGCATGAGCTACCCCCGATTGAAATATACACCTGCCGAACCCGACTGCACAAGCACATCATCCACATCATCCCCCCCCCGCAGGACACGCTGCTAGGCCCATATACACCGAACACGCAGCACCATGCACTCAGTGTCGCCGACGATCCGCGGCCGCTCTCTACCCCCCTTGCACGGAGATGGCCCAGCCAATCGTCGCGATGATTGTGGCGGTCACCGCGACAACCGTAACCGCCACCCACAGCAGCACCTTCCTGAACTCCCCGGGACGCATGGCGGGACGCGCGGCGCGCCGGGGGGCAGGGGCGGATGGAGCCGCGGCGGTCCTCGCGGGCCGGGCCGCAGGCGCGGGGCGGGCGGCCTGCGATTGGGATGCCGTCGGCGCGGGCGGCGTGGGCGCGCGCCGCTGCGCCTGGAGCATCTGCCGGTATCCCCCCGAGGCGGCGCCAGGCGCTGGAGACGCCGGCGACGCCGGCTGCGCCGGTTGAGGTGGAGGCGCTGGCGCAGACGCCGCGGGCGGCGCCGTTCGCTGCGGGACTGTCTGCAGGACCGTCTCCAGGTCCGGCACGTCCTTCACCGGGAGCTTGCAGTACTCCTCCAGCCGCTCCGCCAGCTTCGCCACCGTCTGGTCGGAGGACTTCTTCAGCGCTCCGAAGAGCTCGGACTTGCCGGGTGCGGCGTAGTCGTCCCTCGTGAATACCAGGTTGTCGTCGTTGTAGAAGCGATGCCACAGGCCGGGGTCGGACGCTATGGCGAGCAGGCTGGTGTAGATGACCAGCGAGGGGAAGTTGTCCACGTAGGCGTCGTAGTCCTCCGCCGTCCTGAGGGGGTGCTGGTAGTTCTTGTGGCCCAGCTCCGGGCTCCGCTCCCCTCGAAACTGCGGCAGGAACATCCCGTCGTAGTCCACCAGCCGGATCCTGCCGTCCGCCTGCACCATCACGTTGCCGTGCTGCAGGTCGTTGTGCGCGATGCCCAGCCCCCGCAGGCTCGCCGCCGGGCCGCCGCGCCACTGGGCCGCGACTCGCCGCAGGACGTCCGGGTCGTTGAGGTTGGAGCCGACGAAGCTGCTCAACGACTTCCCGTCCACCCACTCCATCCTGACGATCGGATACCAGGCCCCCTTGAGGTTTATCCCGTTCTCCACGTACTCGAAGTCCACGAAGGACGGAGGGAGGACGTTGACCAGGTATTGGCTGAGCTGGTTGTAGCGGTCCTGCTGGTCCTTCACCTCGCGGGTGAAGCACCGCACCGCGAACGTCTGCCCTCCGACCGACACGGGATAGACGGAGGCGAACGCGCCGGAGAAGACCAGCGGCATTCCCCGCTGGTTGACCGACACCGCCCCGGCTGCCAGG
Source organism: Dehalococcoidia bacterium (assembly GCA_963664035.2). Classification (GTDB taxonomy): domain Bacteria; phylum Chloroflexota; class Dehalococcoidia; order Lucifugimonadales. Next base: position 313,948 of record OY760867.2, read on the forward strand.
TCGGCCCCCTTGAAGCACAGGTGAGGGTTCTGGACGGCCTCGCTAAAGTCCGTTATTCCCGGCCAGGGCATGGCTCTTGCCCCACGTCGCCGTCCTGGACGACCTCGATGATGACCAACGTCGTATCGTCGTTCCGCATCAGCCCCGCCCGCCGCTGCTCGTCGATCCAGGCGTCCCACTCCGACGGGTCCAAGGCCGGCAGGCTCTCCCAGGGCTTCTCTCCGTCGGCGTCTTGGGCGAGGAACCGGCAGGCCAGGGCGTCGGTGGCGAGAACGAAGAGGTCGCCCGCCGCGCACTCGCCCCCGTGCAGGCGTACCGCTTCCCATAGCTCCCCGGCGTTATCGGGGTTGCTGCATACCAGGGCGGGGTTGTTGTCGAACTGCGCGGCGTCGTCCAGCGGGAAGGACAGGTCGAGCCGGTCGCCCCGGACGACGAAGAGGCAGCTATCCCCCACGGCCAGCGCCTGCCAGCAGAGCCGCCCGGAGTCGTCCGGTGCCGACCCGAAGGTCAGCCCCAGCAGGGTAGCGAACGCCCCGGCCCGCGCCTTAGCCTCCCCGTGCCAGGGGATGCGGTCCCACGGCACTTCCGAGCGCCATTGCTCCCGGGGCGCCGCCAGCCACTCGTTCAGCGACTCCTCGGTCAGCCCGCACAGCTCCGGCGGCAAGGCCACGAAGGCTTCGACCAGCGCGTTCGCCCACTCCCTGGCAAAGGCGGACTCGCTGGCGCCGTCGGAGACGGCTACCCTGGCCGCGCCGCAACCGACGCGGAATGCGTCCTCATACTCCTCCGGGTCGTTGCCCGCCTTGGGCGCCCAGAGCTCGCTGTGAGGCCGAAGGACCACCCTCACCCTCCGGCCGATCAGTGCAGGTCGGAGGCGGCGCGCGTCCCTATGTCCAGGAACTGCACCAGGGACACCATGTCGGCGTTGTAGACGTAGCCGCGAGAACCCTGGGTGACAGGCAGGCCCATGCCGGCGGCCAGCTCCACCACCGGGTCGGGAAACTCCGAAGACATGCGGAACATCTGCTTCGCGTACTCGTCGGGAGGCGCTTCGCTCTCGTCGGACGGGTACTGCACCGGCATCGCGGACATCTCCGAGAGATGGGCGTTGTACACCAGCACGTTGCCGTCGTCGGTCCCCATCGCCATGATCTCTTCGGCCAGGCGCACGGGGTCACCGTCCGTGGCGGCGCCGTCGGTGACGCTGATCACCATGGGGGGATAGGAGCTCTTATGATCGGTTATCCAGTCATGGAGCGCCTCGGAAGCGGCGGACAGCGCCGCACACATCGGCGTTCCCCACTCGGCCTCGGGGCGCAGCCACACCGGGAACTTCCGGCTCACCTCCACGAGGCCGCCCGCGCCGTCCGGCTCCTTCACCTGCCTCTCCTCCACCTCGGCGGCGTCGGCGACCTGGCTGATGGTGAGGAAGGGCTCCTTTGGGGATGTCCCCGGCAGGGCGGACCGCACGTCCAGGTCCCCCTGGCGGTCCGTGGTATAGGTGATGATGCCGACGTGGAAGTAGTCGCGGACTTCCATTCCCTGCGAGCAGCGTTGGGAGATGGCGTCGAGGATGCGGTTCACGGCGTCCGCCGCCCCGTCCATCTTCCGCAGCCCCGGCTGCCCGCCCAGCGCCCCCGCCATCGAGCCCGATCGGTCGATCAGGAAGAGGAAGCAGCCCGGGTTGTTTCTGCTGATGTCAGCCGCATACGGCATGGTTCACCTCCCAAATGCAGGCTCCGCAGCAATCTATCAGCGCCATCATACGCCACCCACAGGCGAAAAGGCCACACGCCCCGCGCTGGCCGGTATGGGGAGGTATGGGGACCTCTGCCCCTATACCCCCACGGTGTATCATGGAATGGAGGAGAGGTCGTGAGGGTCACTCGACGAACCCGGGGGAGGGAGCATATATGTACTACCCAGACAGGAAGCCGCTGCCCCGTTCCGAGCGCCGGAGGTTCCTAATCGGCGTCGTCGCGATCACCGCCATCGCCCTCTCCGTCATCCTCTTCAGCTACGCCCTCGACGTCGGTTGGCTGAGCTTCGCTGGGGGGTAGCTGCGCTGCGAGCATCACCACCGCCCCCAGGATGAAGAGGGAAAGCACCAAACCCACCGTCTCAGCCCATAGGGGAAGGTCGGGGGTGGTCGTCAGCCAACTCAGGGCGGAGGTCACCAGCGCCACAACAGCCGAGGCGTTGGCCGCGTAATCTGCCGCCTCCCCCAGAGCGTCCGACCGGCCCGTGGGGAGCAGGGACACCGTATACCCCGCCGCGCCCAGGAGGGCCAGAAGGGGAGCCTCGGCGGCCTCCGGGAGGAGCGCCCTGTCCCCCACGAACTTGACGATGAGCACCCCTTGGTGGGGGATTTTGGCCCCAAATCCTCCACCTCCCACGTTCAGCGCCATATCTATCGGCCATCACCCCGTAGGGGCTGGTTTGAAACCAGCCCTCCCCTTGCCCTAGAACGCCACCGCTATTTTGGTGGGGGATTTGGACGGCCCGGCGCTGGCCTCAGGCGGCCCCTAGGTATGCGATCCGGACTTGAGAGGGAATGACTGAACGCCGGGCTACGAGCGGAAGGCCAATGCTAGTGTGACTAGGCCGGCTAAGCCGCCGCCCATGAGGAAGCCCGTTTGCAGCGATATAGTGCCGAAGAGTAGCGATGCGCCCACGCCTACCGTCGCGCCTAGCGCAGCGCCGACGGCAATCAATAGGACAAACTGGTTTAGGTTCAATTGCCGCCCTCTCTCGCCCGCACAGCCTCCAGCGTTGCATCAAGAGTCTCTTGGATACGGTCAACCTTTGCTTCTAGGTCGTCGAACTTGCCCTCCAAGCCGTCGAACTTGTCCTCCAAGCCGCTGAACTTGTCCTCCAAGCCGTCGAACTTCGCATTTAGCCGTTGCTCGACTCGGTCTATGCGCGCATCGAGGCGAGCCTCGGACTGCCCCACCCATGTGTGGATGGCAAAGAGGATAACCATGACGACGAGGATAGGCATCAGCATCCCCACGTTGTCCTTCAGCCACTTCATTTTAACGCGATGCCCTCACTCCCTATGCCTTGGTGGTGGTCATAGGTGTTCTCCAAGTGCCTTGCACTACGTAGTATACCAGCCCCTGGCGGCCCTTGCCGTGGAAGAACGCGCGTGCTATACTCTCCCCCATGCACTACCAGCCGCATACTGAGTTGAGGCCGGCAACCCGCCTGCGCCTGCGGCCCGCAGCCCATAACCCGTGTCTCATCTTGTCACATTGCCGTCGCATTCAGTCGAATTCGTGTCTCATCGTATCCCGTTCGTGTCCCCCGCTGTCCCGCGGCCCATAGCTGAAATGTGACAAATGTGACAGGATGTGACAGTCTCAAGGAATCTCCGGCCGTCTTCGCCGAGCCGGGCAGGCGCGGCCAAACCCCAAGCGCGTTGTGGTATCTTGTAGAAGCGCCCCAGGCCGTCGCGCAAATCGGGTCCGGGAGGCAACTTGACGGCGCCAGCTCCTCAGAATCCACGCTACGAGGCGGACGAGAGCCCGCCGCCGCTGGCCACCCTCGGCTTCGGCCTCCAGTTCAGCGTGATCGCCTCCGCGACGCTGCTGGTAACGCCCGTCATTGTCGCCAGGGCGTCGGGAGAGGGCGACCCCTACCTCGTGTGGATGGTCTTCGCCTCCCTGCTGGTCGTCGGCGTCTCCACGCTGCTCCAGGTGCGCCGTATCGGCCCCGTCGGAGCCGGAGCCGTCCTGCCCATGTTCACCGCGGCCTTCTCCATCCCGTTCTGCATAACGGCCCTGGAGGACGGAGGCCCTGCGACCCTCACGGCCCTCGTGCTCGTCACCGCGGTCACCCAGCTCGTCATCTCCAAGTGGCTGTTCATCCTGAGACGAATCGTGACCCCCACGGTGGGGGGCACGGTGATGATGATACTCTCCATCACCCTGGCCTCCGTCGTGTTCGGCCTGCTGGACGATACGTCGAAGGAAGACTCCATGGCGGCGTCCCTGACCGCCCTGACCACCCTGGTCATCGTAGCCGCGCTCACCCTCAGGGGCTCGCCGGTGCTCCGCCTGTGGGGGCCCGTGATCGGCATAGTCGTCGGCTGCGTGGTCGCCGCCGCGCTCGGAATCTACGACATAGGGCTGGCGACGCGGGCCCCCTGGGTGGGCCTTCCCCCAGAGCTGCCGGATATGGGCCTCGACCTCGGCATCGCATTCTGGACGCTGATACCGTCGTTCCTGTTCCTCGGCGTCATAATCTCCATCCAGACCAACGGCGCGGCCATCGCCATGCAGCGCGTCTCCTGGCGCGAAGACAGGGCGGTCGACTTCCGGCAGGTGCAGGGCGCCCTCGCGGGCGCCGGCGTGACCAACCTGCTCGCCAGCGCCGCCGGCGCGGTGCCCAACATCATCAACCCCGGCATCATCTCCTTCACCCAGATAACGGGCGTCGCCGCCCGTTCGGTCGGATACTGCGTCGGCTGCGTATTCATCGTGATGGCGTTCGTGCCCAAGCTCTCCGGCCTGCTCAGCACCATACCCGGGCCCGTCATGACCGGATACCTGATCATGGTCACCGGGTCCCTGTTCGTCGACGGCGCCCGCACGGTCATCCAGAACGAGCAGAACCTGCAGCGCGTCGCCGTCGCGGGAGTCTGCTTCTGGATCGGCGCCGCCTTCCAGTTCGGACTGTTCACCATGCCCGACGTCGGCCCGGTCTGGGAAGCGCTCTTCAAGAGCGGCGCAACGACCGGAGGCTTCGCCGCGATTGCGATGATCCTCTACCTGGAGTTCACCAACCCGAGGCGCATGCGATTCAAGTCGAAGCTCCATATCGACTCCCTGCCGGAGCTCAACGAGTTCATCGCCAAGTTCGCCGCCCGAAGGGGCTGGAGCGAGGACATGAGAGACCGCCTGAGCGCCGTCGCCGAGGAGACGCTCCTGACGCTGGCCCCGATCGACCTCAACCTCGATCTGGACGCCGACGACGATGACGACGAGGGGGAGGGGGAGGAGCGGCAGCTGATCGTCCTGGCGTCCAGCGAAGGCGAGACCGCAGACCTGGAGTTCATCGGCGGCGGCAACGACGAGAACGTCGAGGACCGGGTGCGCCAGCTCCAGCAGTTCGACACGGAGGCCGCGGTGGAGAATGAAATGTCACTCCGGCTGCTGCGCGGATACGCCTCCTCCGTGCGCCACCAGCAGTACCACGACACCGACATCATCACCGTCCGCGTAGACCCCCCCGAAAGCCGGTAGCCGCCCCCCCGCCCGCGATAGGCGATCTGCGGGAAACCGTCGTTCGATAGAGCTTGTATGATATGCTATCCATACCTACAATCACCCAATAGCTGCGGTGTTGTAGCCGACTCTCCACAAGGAGCGTTCCAATGTCCAAACGTCTCTTGGACCGGATCGATTCGCCGCGCGACCTCAAGGGGCTGAGCCACGATGAGCTGGACCAGGTCGCGCAAGAGGCGCGAGACACCATCATCTCGGTCATAACCGAGCGCGGCGGCCATCTCGCTTCCAATCTTGGGGTGGTGGAGCTCACGCTGGCGCTGCACCGCATATTCGACAGCCCCGCGGACAGCATAGTCTGGGACACGACCAACCAGACCTATACCCACAAGCTGGTGACCGGTCGGCGCGACGACTTCCAGAACATCCGCCTGGAGGGCGGCCTGTCCGGCTTCGGGGAGCCTCTCGAGAGCCCGCACGACACGCTCTGCGCGGGCCACGCCGGCACCGGGCTTTCGATCGCCCTGGGCATCGCGGAGGGTGCCGCCATGCGCCGGCTAGACTCGTGGACCATCGCGGTCGTCGGCGACGGCGCGATGACCTCCGGCTCGAGCTTCGAGGCGCTGAACAACATCGCTCACCTCAACCCCGAGAAGTTCATCGTCGTCCTCAACGACAACGGCATGTCCATCTCGGAGAACATCGGCTTCCTCACCAACTGGCGCAAGCGCCTGATCACCCACCCGGAGTTCAACGCGATGATCGGGCGCATGAAGGCCCTCTCGAAGAAGGTGCCCACGGGCGAGCTGATGTACAGCCTGGTCAAGAGGTTCAACACCGGCCTCGCGGGCCTCATCGTGCCCACCATGTTCTGGACCGAGATGGGGTTCCAGTACCTCGGCCCCGTGGACGGCCACGACTTCAAGCAGCTCGAATTGACGCTCAGGCAGGCGAGGACGCCCACCGGTTTGGCGCCGCTGGTCCACGTGGTGACGCACAAGGGACACGGCTACGAGCCCGCCGAGGACGACCCCGTCAAGTTCCACCAGCCAAGCTCCCCGCTGGGAGACGCGTCGGGGGCGCCCACCTACTCCAAGGTCTTCGCCCAGACGATCTCGCGCCTCATGCGCGAAGACGAGGCCGTCGTCGGCATCAGCGCCGCGATGCTGGAGGGCACCGGGCTGGCGGAGGTGCAGCGCGACTTCCCCAACAGGGTCTTCGACGTGGGCATAGCGGAGCAGCACGCCGTCAGCATGGCGGCCGGAATGGCCTCCAACGGGCTCAACCCCTTCGTATCGATCTACTCGACCTTCCTACAGCGCGCCTTCGACCAGGTGGTGCATGACATCTGCATCCAGAACCTGCCGGTGACCCTGATCGCCGACCGCGCCGGCATCGTCGGCGAGGACGGCAAGACCCACCACGGCGCGTTCGACATCTCGTACCTGCGCTGCCTGCCCAACGCCGTCGTCGCGGCGCCCATGGACGAGAACGAGCTCCAGCACCTCGTCTACACTGCCTACAAGCACCTGGGGCCCTTCGCGATCCGCATCGCCAGGGGGGCCGCCGTGGGCGCTCCGCTCGACGGCGACCTCAGGGAGCTTCCTATCGGCAAGGGCTACGTGGTCAGGGAGGGCAACGACGTCGTGATCTTTGCCCTGGGCAAGCCGGCCGGCGCGGCCATGGAGGCGGCGGAAATGCTTGCCCGGCAAGGCGTCTCGTGCGGCGTCGTCAACCCGGTATTTGTAAAACCCCTAGACGTCGACCTGATCCTGGACGCGGCCCGCCGCGCCCGGCGCATCGTGACGGTGGAAGAGAACGTGCTGGCCGGAGGCTTCGGATCGGCAGTACTGGAAGCCCTCGCCCAGGCCGGGCTGGACGACGTGTCCGTCCACCGCATCGGTATGCCGGACTCGTTCATAGAGCACGGCACTGCCGCCGACCAGCGCCGCCGGCTGCGGCTCGACGCCGAGGGCATCGCGCAGCAGGTCATGAGCGTCTTCTTCTCCGGGGAGGCGGCGCGCCGGGCCGGGGCCGGCCAGGAAGTGGCGGCGAGCGTCTAGCTCACTCCCTCGCGTCCAGCCTGACCAAGCTGCCGGGCCAGTCGAGCACCCGCTGGTCGGCAGTCACGAGCCGGTGACCTTCGAGGGCCGTAGCGACGATGATCCGGTCCGCAGGGTCGCCGTGCATGTCCGGCAGGAGGCCCGCCCTGGCCGCGATGCCTCCGTCCACGGGGATCTCGACCAGACCTTGCTCCAACAGGTCTCGTCGCCATAGATATAGGTCGATCCTAAGGTCCATTCGACCCTTTTGGATTCGCATGCCAGTCTCCCAGAAGGACACGGTAGAAATAGCCACGTTGCCAGTCGCCCAACCAGTATCAATGACTTGGCGGGCTTCCCGACCGATCCTACGTTCATCGAGTGTCATCCAGATTATGACATGAGTGTCGAGGAGTATCAAAACAGGTCCTCTTCGTCGTCGGGCTTTTCGAACCACTCGGCTGGCATGGGGGAAACGATGTCGCCAAGGATGCGAATGTTGTCCCGATCGCGTCCGAACGGCGCCTTGGGCCTCTCGCGGTAGGGCGCCAGCCTGGAGACGGGGCGTCCGTGCTTGGTGATGACGATCTCCTCGCCGCTCTCGGCCACCTCGTCCATGAGCTTGAGACACCTTGCCTTGAACTCCGACGCCTTGATGGTCCTTGGCGCTGTCGCAGCGCCGTATTCGGTAGACATTGGCTGCGCTCCCGTACGGTGTATGACCGCTATAGTACCATAGCCCCATGACCACGCCCCAGACGCCGACTCCCCAGAGATACCACGGGCTCGACGGCCTCAGGGGATTCGCGATGCTGCTCGGCATCGTCCTGCACGCGTCGCTGCCATACTTCTCGCGCCTCGTAGGAATCGAGGCCCTCTGGCCGGCGGACGACGACCAGTCCCTGTGGCTCTTCCTGGTGTTCGACTTCATCCACGTCTGGCGTATGCCCGTCTTCTTCCTGCTGGCAGGCTTCTTCGCCCACCTCGTGCTGGACCGCCGCCCAGACTCCACCTTCGCAATGGACAGGCTCCGAAGAATCGCGCTGCCGCTTCTCATATTCGGGCCGGTCATGGCCGTCGTCGTCCCGCCCATATGGGTCTACGGATGGCTCGGTGTCATCTCCCTGGATACGTTCCGGGACACGCTCATGGACAGTCCGAGCCTCGAGTCCAGCGGCGACCTCGTCGCCCACCTCTGGTTCCTCTACTACCTGCTGCTGATGTACGCCGCGCTGATGGCCCTGCGCTCCCTAGGCAGGCTCTGGAACGCCCGCGCGGCCGTCCGGCCCCCCATCGGCAGGTATATCGCCAACGCCCTCTACACGCCCATACCCCTGCTGCTGGCCCTGGCCGCCGTCGTCCTGCTCGTCCTGCGCGGGGGCGACGAGGCGAAGCCCCTCTGGCCGCTCAACTTGCCGGACGTGCTCTACAGCATGCTCTTCTTCTTCTACGGGTACGGCCTCTACGCCCGGCGGCAGCTAATCGACAGGCTCAGGCAGGCGGACGCGGTTGCCGCTCTATGGGCCATCGCCGGCGCGCTCTTCCTGGTACACGTAGTGCTCATAGGAGCGACAGACGAGGCGTCCAAGAAGGGCGCCGATAAGCAGACGATCGAGCTCCTAGGGCTGGCAGGCGCCGTCGTCTACGGTACGCTGGCGGCCCTGTTCAGCGTGGGGCTGGTCGGGCTCTTCGAAGTCCTCCTACGGTCCTCGCGCCCTTGGGTGCGCTGGGTCGCGGACTCCTCGTACTGGATATACATCATCCACCTGCCCATCGTGACCTTCCTGACCTTCTATCTCGCCCACCTCGACAGGCGCGGCTGGCTGAAGGACGTGACCGGCTTCGGCTGGAGCGCCGAGCTAAAATTCCTGGTAGCGTGCGCCGTGACCGCCGCCATTGGAATCGTCACCTACCGCTACCTCGTCCGGTACACCCCCATCGGGGCCCTGCTGAACGGCAAGAGGGCCACCCGCGCCGGCAGCGCGTGATATAGTCACCTCTGCCGCAGGTCCATTACGCAACACCCTGGAGGGAGCACGACATGGCCGGATTCGGCGTGGACGCCATCAGGGGGATAGTGCCGCCTATCGCCACCCCCATCAACAGGGACGAGACGGTGGACGAGCGCGGGATGCGCCGGCTCGTCGACTTCCTGCTCGAACAGGGGGCGAACGCTCTGTTCGTCATGGGCGGCACCGGCGAGTTCTTCTGCTTCCCGGACCGCGAGAAGCGCCGCGCCATAGAGACCGTAGTGGACCATGTCGCGGGCCGCGCCCCCGTGATCGCGGGCATCACCGACCTGAGCACCCGCCGCGCCGTCGCCAACGCCCATGTCGCCCAGGAGGCGGGCGCCGACTTCCTCACCTCGCTGCCGCCCTTCTTCTTCGCCCTGCAACAGGACTGGCTCCACGACTACTACACCGCCGTCGCCGCCGAGACCGACCTGCCCCTGCTGCTCTACAACATCCTCAACCCGATACACACCAACATCCAGCCACAGACGGTCAGGAGCCTCAGCCAGAACCCCAAGATCGTCGGCATCAAGGACTCCGAAGAGTACGCCCACGTCCAGGAGGTCGTCTTCCTGACCGACGCCGACCGCTTCCGCGTCCTCACCGGGCTGGAGCACAACTACTACGCGTCCCTGAACGTCGGCGCCGCCGGCGGAGTGCTGTCGGCCGCCAACTTCTGCGCCGCGCTCTGCCGGAGCATCTACGACAACGCCGCCGCCGGCCGCAACGACGAAGCGTTGGAGCTCCAGGCGAGGCTCAACCGCCTGCTGGGCGAGCTCCAGGGCTTCACGTCCTGGTGGGGCGTGGTCAAGATGTGCCTGAGCATCCTGGGCATATGCGACAACGCCGTGACCCACCCAATGCCCGCCTGCACCGAGGAGGAGCGCCCCCGCCTCGCCGCGATAATGAAGAAGTACGACCTGCTCTAGCCCCGCAATCGCCACCCTCTCGTCCTGACCGCAGGAGGCCCCAATTGTCCATCGAAGACGTGATCCTCTCCCGCGACCGGCGGGGCATCTCCGCCCTCCGCGGACACCTGCCCGCCGACTTCTGCCACCGGGCCGCCGCCCTCGTGCCCGAAGAGCCTGGGACCGCCCTCATCATCACCGGCTTCTACATCCTCGCCGCCAACTCCAACGAGACCGACGGCCCGCCCGGCGCCGTCGCGACAGGCATGGCGCTCGAGTCCCTGGGCTACGAGGCCGTCTACGTCACCGACAGGTACGCCGTCGATCTGATGACCGCCCTCGCCGGCGACGCGTCGAAAGTGGTAGACTTCCCCATCATGGACGACGCGGCGAGCAGGAAGTACGCCCTCGGCCTCCTGCGGGAGCTCGACCCCTCCGTGGTCATAACCACCGAGCGGTGCGGCCTCACCGGCGAGGACCTCTACCGCAACATGCGCGGCCAGGACATCACCGAGTACACCGCCCGCCTAGACCACCTCTTCCTCAAACACCCCAACACCATCGGCATCGGCGACGGCGGCAACGAGCTCGGAATGGGCAACCTCGCCGAGCACACACCGACCGTGCCCACGCTGGTCGAGAAGCCGTGCGTAGTCGGCTGCGCCGGCCCCATCATATGCTCCGTCTCCAACTGGGGCTGCTACGGGCTGATCGCCGCCCTCTCCCTGCGAAGGGGCCGCAACCTGCTGCCGTCCATAGAGGCGGAGCGGGCGATGGTCGAAAAGTGCGTCGAGATGGGGTCCGTCGACGGCAAGAGCCACACCGTCGTCCCCCGCGTGGACGGCTTCACGCTGGAGGAGAACAGCGAGTTACTGGCCGCCCTCCACGACATCCTGGCCCAGGAGGGCCTCTGACCACCCTTCTCAAAGACAGCAAGGAGGACCCTAGATGCCTGAGCCAATCGCTGTAACACCTGCCTACGCCAGCGACGACTTGGCGCGCATTCTTGAAGTAGAGCAGCGTCAGGTCGAGGACACGGTCGTCGATATGAACGAAGAAGAGCTTGTGTGGCGTCCTAACCCTAAGGCGAAGTCGGCGCTCGACATACTTTGGCACATCGCCTACCCGCAAGAAAAGTCTCCGAGACCAGCCAACAAACAGGAAGCGCTCGACGGCTTGCGGAGGGCACACGCCGCTTTGGCGCGGGACATAGCAATACCGGGAAAGCTGGACGAGCCAGTCACCTGGTGGACCGGAGACACGATACCCTTCCGAGGGCTCATCTGGGGCGCCATACGCCATCGTACCTACCATCTAGGCGAATTGGTCTATTTGCGGCAGGCGATGGGCTTGGACGAACCGAAGTATTACCACGAAGAGTGAGAGCGCCCACTGCTCGCGTGCCCTTCGATAAACTTGACGGCCCTGCTGCGCGCCTCAGCGTCTCGGCGCATAAGGGTATGTGAGGCGCCCGGCAATACCTCCAACTTGGCGTCGGGAATGACCCGTGCAATTTCCTCTCCCATGGCCGTTGGCACGACCCTGTCGTTGGCCCCGTGCAGGACAAGAGTTGGAGTACGGACAGCCCCGGCGTACTTCGAAACGTCGACTTCTAGGTATGCTTCGATGTTCCTCAGCTCGACCGCGTACCACGCTGCTCGCTCCGACTCCGGTAGCTGGGCCGCCAGACCGTTCAGTCGGTGCTGCTCATCCCAGAACTCCTTGAGCGTGCCGCGTTCCTTGTGTTCAAGAGGTGCCCACATGACTTCGAAGGAGACCTCTACCCCTGATGGACGTCGCTGAAACGCGGCGCTAACTCCCTCTCGCCGCAGTACCTTGATCTGTCCGAGGACAACATCCTCGAGTTCGTCTCCTACATTGAAGAGGTTCATCCCGGTGCCTGCCAGGACCAGCGACCTCGTTCTATCGGGCCTGGTGGCTGCAAAGACGACGGCAATCGGACCGCCCGCTGAGCTGCCTATCAAGTGCGCGGCTGGAATGTGCAAGTGGTCGAGCAGGCATTCTAGGTCAAGTGCCTGGTTGGGCAGATCGTAGCCGCACTCGGGACGCGAAGAGCGATAGCAGCCCCTGCGGTCGTACTCGACGAACCGGAAGTGCCCGGCAAAGTCGTGCTCCCATGACCAGTCGCTCCCGTCTCTGGGCAGTGCGGAGAGAGACGACGCCAAAGACGCGAATCCGCCGTGGACGAAGACGACCGGTTGCCCACGCCGCCCTCATCGTAGTAGAGTTCGCATCCGTTGATCGATACCGTTGGCAATCTCGGACCTCACCTGGGTTCTGAAACGCGCCGGTACTTCCGCACCAGCGGCTCGCCGCGCACCTGCGCCACGTAGATGCTGCCCTCCGAATCGACGCATATGCCGTGCGCCGCCGTGAGCGTCCCCCCGCCCGGCCCCTCGTCTCCCCTCCACCGGGCCAGCAATTCGTGGTCGAGCGTCCATATGCTCACCGCCGAGCCATCTCCCTGCTCCGCCACGTACACCACCTCGTCCCGGACGTACACCTCGCACGGCTCCTCGAAGCCGGTCCACTCCTCCAGGAAGCGCCCGACCTCGTCGAATAGCTGCACGCGGCCGTTGAACCGGTCGCAGACGTACACGCGCCCCCGGCCGTCCACCTCCGTATTGTGCAGCAGCACGAACTCGCCGGGGCCCGACCCCGGCCCGCCCCACGACAGCGTGAGGCTGCCGTCCGGGCCGAACCTGTGCATCCGATGCCCCCCGTACCCGTCGGAGACGAATATGTCCCCGTTCGGCCCCATCGCGACCCCGGACGGCATGTTGAACGGCTCCCCTATCGCCGTCGGCGAGGGCAGCAGCCTGTTGCCCAGCGTGCGGAGCGCGTCGCCGCCTGGGCTGTGCTCGGTGACGATGTGGTAATCCCTGTCGACCGTCCACACGTGGTCGTCCTCGTCGATGTAGATCCCGTGCGGGTTGGCCGAGAACGTCCCCTCACCCCACGACGAGACCAGCAGCCCGTCGGCGCTCCAGATCGTCAGCGGGTGCTTGCCCAGGCTGAGCGCGTGCACCTCGTCCAGGGAGTTCACCGCCACGCCCACCACCGACTCGAAGCTCCAGTACTTCGGCATCGCCCTGGGCCACGGCTCCACCACCTCGTACCTGAACGCCCCGGAGCCTACGATGGTCATCTCGCTCTACCTCCTAGAGACGGCGATCCAAATCGTAACGCGGGGCCCAAACCCGCTCAGCTTCGGCCAACCGTTGTTGATGCAGTGATGATTATTTGTTATGCTATGCATCATGAGGACTACAATCTCCCTTGATGATCAGCTTGCGAAACAGGTGCGGCGGGAAGCGGCCGACCGGGGTGTCAGCGTGAGCGCCTTCATCGCCACGACGTTGAGCGATGTGCTGAAGCGTCGCGAGCCATCGGAGCCGCCGCCGTTCCGGCTGGTAACCGTGCGCGGCGCTCGTCCCCGCCCGGGCATCGACCTCGACCGGCCGAGAGCCCTTGACGCGAGGGAGGACGAGACCAGGTTTCGGCCCACAGGCCACTGATTCGACATGCTGCTTCCCGATGTCAATGTCCTGATATACGCGCACGTTGAGGACTCTATCCATGATCACGCTGAGTACGCGGGATGGCTAACACGCTTGGCGACGGGGCCGGAGCCCTTCGCGCTCTCCGTTCTAGTCCTGGCGGCCTTCATCCGTGTTGCGACCAACCCCCGAATCTTCGACACGCCGTCCACCCTCCACCAGTCGTTCGCGTTCGTTTCCTCGCTTGTGGAACGGCCTACGGCTCGTATCGTCGGTCCGGGCCCCGAGCACCTGGCCATACTCGAGCGGTTGTGCCGGGAGTCCGGCGCCACGGGGAAGCTGGTCGCCGACGCCCAGCACGCGGCGGTCGCCATTGAGCATGGTTGCACCATGGTCTCTACCGATGCCGACTTCGGCCGATTCCCAAGTCTTCGGTGGCAGCATCCACTGCGTCCTGCCGTGATATAACACGCCCGTAGGCTGCGACCTTAACTCGAGCAGCTTAGGAGACTATGATGCCCCCTTGACCCTCTCCCACACGTGCCGCACCTCCTCCAATCTGGCTTCCCCTGCCGGCAGGCTGGGGGGCCGCACCGCGGCGCACTCGATGATGCCCTCCCACTTCAGGATGTTCTTGCATACCGACCAACCCATCATGCCCGGGCCGCCCGGCAGGTAGTTCATGATCGGCAGCAGGGCGCCGTAGAACAGCGCCCGCGCCTCGTCCCACCGTCCGGCGGCGGCCAGCCTGTGCAGCTCCACCTCCTGGCGGGGCAGCAGCATCGCTATCCCCGAGGTAACGCCGTCGGCGCCCATCCGGTAGCCGACCAGGCTCATGACGTCGTGCCCGCAGAGCACCGGCGCGTCCAGCAGCCTCTTGGCCTCCGCCACCTTCTCCTGGGCGCCGCTGATCTTCATGCCCACGACGTTCCCTGTCTCCTCCGCCAGGGGAAGGATGTCCTCCCGCACCGACAGCTCCCTCTGCACGCCCAGGTCGTACACCACGACCGGAATGATCTCGGCAAGCCACCTGTAGTACTCCATCACGTCGCCGTCCGACGGCCCCTGCGACATGACGAAGTCCGCGCCCGCGTCCTTTGCGAGCCGCCCGATGGCAAGCCCATCGTCGTATCCCAGCTCTATGGAGCCGAACCCCACCGGAACGCGCCCGGCGACCTGGTCCATCACCACCTCCATGACCCTCGCGCGCTCCTCCATGGCCAGGTACATCACCTCCCCAACCCTTCCCATCGCGATCACGCTCGCCACGCCCCCATCGATCACGTGGTCGACGAGGCGGCGCATGCTACCCTCGTCGAAGTCCCCGGCCTCCGTGAACGGCGTCACGGGCAGGCAGTTCGCACCCTCCAACATCCTCATCTCGATATCCTCGTCGACGTGTAGTATGCGCGGGACAGCCGCTCGTCCGCCAGCCGGACGATTACCCGGTACCCACAGCCCGGTCCAGCCCATAGTATAGCTGCCCAGCGCAGAGCGATCCCGCGGCCTCCATCCCGTCGAATCCAAATGCCCGCCGGCTTTCGTATTCCCGTGAAGTAACGTAGAATCCCCAACACGGCATTTCGCCATGCCCGGCCCCCGCCGGGCCGCACTTGACATACGAGGGCGCAAGCTCGCAGCTTGCGGGGAGGACCAGCTTGAATGAAGTCGTAATCCCAGAAGGCGACCTCGGGCGCGCCAACGCGGAAGCCCACAAGATCGGCGGCAACGTCAGGAAGGTGATCATCGGCAAGGACGACGCGGTGGACCTCGCCGTCATCGGCCTGCTATGCCAGGGCCACGTGCTCATAGAGGACGTGCCCGGAGTGGGAAAGACCATGCTCGCCAGGAGCCTCGCCCGCTCGGCAAGCTGCACCTTCAAGAGGATCCAGTTCACGCCCGACCTGCTGCCCACCGACATAACCGGCGTATCCGTATTCAACCAGAAGACGGGCGAGTTCGAGTTCAAGCAGGGCCCCATCATCTCCCAGCTCGTGCTGGCCGACGAGATCAACAGGGCCACCCCCAAGACGCAGTCCGCGCTCCTAGAGTCGATGGAGGAGCGCCAGGTGACGGTGGAGGGGGTCACCCACCAGGTGCCGCGGCCGTTCATGGTCATGGCGACCCAGAACCCGATAGAGTACGAGGGCACCTTCCCGCTCCCGGAGGCGCAGCTGGACCGGTTCCTGCTCATGATCTCCCTAGGCTACCCCTCGGTCGAGGAGGAGTTGGCGATCGTCGAGAACCAGCGCACGGCCCACCCCATAGAGGCGCTGGAGCCGGTGGTGACGGCGGAGGGCATCGTAGCCATCCAGGAGGCGACCAGGCAGGTATACGTGGACGACCTCGTCAAGCGGTACGTCGTAGCCATCATCGAGGCGACCAGGTCCCACGAGGACATCTCCCTGGGCGCGTCGCCAAGGGGATCGCTGGCGCTGTACCGGGGGTCCCAGGCGATGGCCCTGCTGCGCGGCAGGGACTTCGTGCTCCCGGACGACGTGAAGGCGCTGGCCGTGCCGATGCTCAGCCACAGGATCATCGTCGCAGCCGCCGCCAGGATGCGAGGCGTGCGCAGCCAGGACATCATCGGCAGTTTGCTGGAGGAAGTGCCTGTGCCCGGCGCCGAAGCCAGGGCCCGAACGGGAGGATAGCGATCTTCAAGGGCAGCCCGAAGCCGCTCAAACGCCTCTACTTGCTCCTCTTCCTGATGGGCATGACGGCCTTTGCCGCCCTCGCGACCGGCTTTTCCCTCTACCACCGGCTCTTCTACCTGCTCGGCATCCTGGTCATCCTCAGCTTCATATGGAACTGGATCAGCCTGCGCTGGCTCACGGTAACGGTGGAACGAGGGGCTAAGCGGGCGCGCGTGGGCGACAGGATCCGAGACCGCATCACCGTGACCAACCAGAGCGTGCTGCCGAAGCCCGTCATAGAGGTCGAGGACGTGACCGACCTGCCGGGATATTCCAACGCCGCGGCAATGGGCTTCTTCACCAGGGGGGCCAACTCGTGGACCAGCGACGGGCCCGCCCGCAAGCGCGGCGTCTACGGCTTCGGGCCGGTGCGGGTCTCCCATACCGACGCATTCGGCCTCTTCCAACGCGAGATGTCGTTCGGGACCAAGCAGGACTTCGTGGTCTATCCCAGGCTGTTCGACGTGCCGGGCTTCTCGTTCCCGGCCGCCCACCTTTCCGGCGAGGGGGCCAGTCGCAAGCGGACCCATGACCTGACGCCCCACGCCGCGAGCGTCCGGGAGTACGCCTTCGGCGACAGCATCAGCCGCGTCCACTGGAACAGCACCGCGAAGATGGGCAGGCTGATGTCCAAGGACTTCGACCTCGGCCACTCGTCCGACGTCTGGGTGATCATAGACCTCTCCCGCGACACGCAGGCGGGGGAGCTGGACGAGAGCACGGACGAGTACGCAGTCTCCATCGGAGCGTCCCTGGCCAAGAAGCACCTGGACGCCCAGCTACCGGTCGGCCTCGTCGCCTACGGCGACCGGCGATACTTCCTCTCCGCCGACACCGGGACCGGGCAGCAGGAGCGGATCATGGAGTTCCTGGCAATGAGCAAGGCCGAGGGCTCCGTGCCGCTCGACCAGGCCCTGGCAAGGGAGGAGGAGCTGTGGGGGTACAATAGCTCGCTCATAATCGTCACCGCGTCGCACCTGGCCGAGTGGGTGACCGCCCTCAGGGAGCTGACCCGCCGCAGGTCGAGAGCGGCGGTCGCCCTGCTGGACGCGCGGTCGTTCGGCGGCGCATACGACACCATCGAGGTGGTGCCCGACCTATACGCCGCCGGCATACCGCCGTACGTGGTGAGACAGGGCGACGACGTACCGCTGGCGCTGAGCCGGGTCTACACGACGCCCAGCCTACAGGTGTCCGAGGAACTGATGGCGGCGGGGGCGATGGCATGAGCACAGACACCGCGGCCGTCCCCGCTCAGGCCGCCGGGCAGTCGGACCTGCCGAGGCAGTTGTCCGCGCTGTTCAAGCGCTATACCCCAAGCCAGGGCTGGCTTACCCTCGCGCTGCTGCTCCTTTCGGTGGGCGTAGTGGCCGAGTCGGTCGCCTCCGTGGAATGGGTATCCACCCCGGGCCTGGCGGGCGTGCTGCTGCTGTCGGTCCTGGCGGCGCTCGCGCTGGCCAAGACGCCGCTGCCCGCGCTGCTGCTGCATCCCGTGGCGCTGCTGCTGGGAGCGGTCGTCGTCGTGTTCCAGACGACGACCATCGCGGAGGACCCGAACCTGGTCGGGGCGGTGCGCGAGATATGGGACCGCCTCGCCGCATGGTACAGGGAGGCGGAGGAGGGCGGCGTAAGCGCGGACCTGATGCCCATCTCCATGATAATACTCGCGCTGACGTGGCTGCTCGGCTACCTGAGCTCCTGGTTCGTCTTCAGGAGCAACACGGCCTGGGTAGCCGTCGTGCTCGGCGGGCTGACGATGGTATCGAACCTGAGCTTCCTGCCGGACGAGTACGGCTGGAAGTTCTTCGTCTACCTGTTCTTCGCGATGCTCCTGGTGGTCAGGGTCAACGTCGTCCACAGGCAGGACGTCTGGCGCCGGATGGGTACGGCGTTCAGCCCCAGGGGCGGATGGCAGACCCTCCACGCCGCCGCGTGGGTGAGCATCGGCGTCGTGCTGCTCGCGGCGTTCCTGCCCCTGAAGGTGCTCGTCTCCTACGAGCTGGCGGCCGTGTGGGGCGCTGCGCGCCAGCCCGTCGTGGTCCTGGAAGACGTCTTCGTAAGGCTGACCTCGGGGATACCGTGCCGCAAGAACTTCGGCTGCGAGTTCGGCGACAACCTGCCGTTCACCGGCAAGGTCTCCCTCGGCGAGAACGTCCTGTTCGAGGCGAGCACGGAATACCCCTCCTACTGGCTCTCCCACACGTACAGCGAATACACGTCGAGCGGCTGGGTGTCCGGCGACACGGAGGCGCTCGAGTTCGGCCCCGACACCGTGCCCCCGCCGCAGGCCGACCTCCAGAAGCGGGTGGCCGTACAACAGACGATACGCACCAGGATCGATACCTCCGAGTTCCTCGCCGGCGGCGCCGTCGACACCATGTCCCACCAGGCCACGGCCCAGGCGTTGTTGCCTAAGCGCTTCGTAATCGACGTGCAGGACTCCACCGACGACGCCCTGCTGCCCGGCGACATCCGCGCCCTCGCCGACGACCTCAGGCAAAGCCTCGTCCCGCCGCCCGACGTCTACCTGGAGGCGTTCATATCGCGCCGGCTGCCCGAAGACCTCGCCCTCATCGACGTCACGCCGAACGACGTCACCTCGACCAGGTTCGTCCAGACCGTGACGGTGGAGCGGAAGCCGCCTCCCGCCCCCGACATCGTCTCGTGGCGGCTGACCGACGGACTCCGGGAGAACCAGGGCTACTCGATGCTCTCCTTCGTCTCGGTGGCCGACGACGCCGACCTCTCCTCCGCCGGCGCGGACTACGGCGCATTCGTAAGGGACCACTATCTCCAGCTTCCCCCCGGCATGCCCGAGCGCGTGGGGGACCTCGCCAGGGACCTGACCAGGAACGTGAACACCCCCTTCGCCAAGGCCCTCGCCATCCAGGCATACCTCAGGGGCCCCAGCCTGGAGTACTCCCACGACATCGACGCGCCGCCAAGGGGCAGCGACGGCGTCGACTACTTCCTCTTCGAGTCCAGGGCCGGCTATAGCGCCTACTTCGCCTCCGCGATGGCCGTGATGCTGCGCACGGTCGGGGTCCCGGCCAGGCTGGCGGTCGGCTACGCCCCGGGCGAGTACGACCCCGAGCTCGGGCGGAGGCTGGTCAGGGACTCCGACAGCCACGGCTGGGTGCAGGTCTACTTCCCGCGCTACGGGTGGATCGACTTCGAACCGACCTCTACCCTCCCCGTGCCCTCCCGCCTGCTGAACCCGGGCGCGAATCCGGAGACCGCGACGCCCGAGCTGATCGACGACCCGGAAGCCGATCTAGAGGAGTCCGAGCTCGACCCCCTGGAGCTGACCACCGGCCTGGAGGCGACCGACGTCCCTCTGGAGCTGGGCCCCCTCGGCGAGACCCGCAGGCTGCTCGGCCCGGTCCTGGTCGGCGCGGGGATACTCGCCCTGTTCGGCGCGCTGCTCGCCGTGGCCTGGAGCGGCGCCCTCGCCGGAGCCGCCTCCGTGGAGAAGCTCTACTCGAGGCTGAGCCGCATGGGCCGCCTCGCGGGCGTGAAGCTCATGCCCAGCCAGACCCCCATAGAGTACGCCGGCGCCATAGAGAACGTCCTCCCAGAGGCCGGCCCGGACTCCCGTAGGATAGCATGGACGTTCTCATCCCATAGATACGGCCGCAAGGACCCCACCGACGAGGACCGTGAAGACGCCAACGACGCCTGGAAGCGCATCAGGGGCGGTATCCTCTCTCGCGCATTCGCCCGGCTCCTCGGACGCTGACGGAGACCGGAGGCCCTGCGTGACCATCCGGTACGACGTGTTCGAGACCGCCCTGGGATGGATGGGGCTGTCGGCCTCGGATCGGGGGCTGTGCCGCTCCACGCTTCCCAGGCAGTCCCCCGACGAGTGCGTCATGGAGATGGCCGCCGAGAACGCCGAGCCTTCCGACGTGGGACTCCACGACCTGAAGCGGAAGCTCGTCGCCTACTTCGACGGCGAGGAGGCCGACTTCACCGACGTGGCGATAGACCTCGGGGGCGCGCCCCGCTTCCACGCGGCCGCCTGGAGGGCTTGCCGCACCATACCGGCGGGAGAGACGCGCTCCTACGGGTGGTTGGCGGCCCAGGCCGGAAGCCCCCGCGCCGTCCGCGCGGCCGGCCAGGCGATGGCAAGGAACAGGCTCCCCATAATAGTCCCCTGCCACCGGGTAATCGCCGGCAACGGCGACCTCCGCGGCTTCGGCAGGGGCGCGGGGCAACTCGACCTGAAGCGGCGGCTGCTGGACCTGGAAAAGGGCCTGCTGCGCCCCGCGTGACCTACGCCGATCCGCCAGTACCCGGCTCGGCCTCGCTCCCCAGCGCCTGCCGCGCCCGTTCGAGCTTGTCCGCGTCGACCATGACCCTGCACGGATACGCTGTTACTCCGAGGTAACTCGTCATGGCGTCGCCGGGGCGAATGAGGGCGGGTATGCCCTCCGCCGCGAGCATGTCCCGCCACATCTCGGCTATGGGCAGCGACGGGGCCGTGGCGAGCGGTACCCAGCTCATCGGTATGCCAGACGGGCCGGCCTGGACACGCTACTGGGCGAGCTCGACGACTTGGACGCGGCCCGAGGACCCCAACACGTCTTTGAGCCCCGACTGGAGCTCCGGGCCCACGTCCACGCGCACGAGGGACCACTCCAGCGTGACGATGCGGCCGCTCGTGAGTATCTCCAGGCTAACCTCGTCCTGGCCCTGGTTCTCCATGAGCATGCGCTTCACCTCGTCCAGCAGATAGATGTCGTCCCTGGCGCTCTTGCTCTCCTCGATCGTCACGACGAGGCGCCTCGGCCCCAGCGGAGCGGGCGACGCTCCGTTCACCTCGGGGCTAGGCCCCGATACCTTCCCGTCGTCCGGAGGCGGCCCATCGTTCACGACCCCTCCGACCGTCCCCGTATGAGCAGTGGCGCCGTTGCTAGGCTTGTAAGGAGATTCCACTTCAGGGACCTCGCCGCCCGCCCCGTTCGCGGAGACGGCTTCGGGAGGGCGGCTTTCCTCTTCCCGGCGAGGCGCGGCGTCGGTCTCGCGCGGGGAAGCCTCTTCCTCTTCGTGTGAGGCGGCCCCGAGAGCGGCGGGATGCTCGGGCGCGGCCTCGGAGGCGCTGCCAGACAGGTCGACCTCCTTGGCGCTCAGGCAGGATATGCTGACCCGGTCCTCCCGCGTCCTAACGGAGCCCACGATGGACACCAGCGCGCCCGCCGTCCACAGGTCCCTGGTCTGCTGGAGAACGTTGTCCCACGCGAAGACGTCGATGCTGCCGTTGAACAGGTTCAGGTTCACTATCGCGTAGGGCTTCTGGTTCTTGGTGAACCGCTCGGTCACCGACGCCACCTCGCCGTGGAGCACGATCCTCTTACCGTCCATGTCGGGAGAGATGTCGCGCCGAGAGAGGACGACGTCGGACCCCGCCTGCGCCGACAGGTCCAGCAGCGAGCTCCCCGATAGCCCGACCCCCAGCAGCTCCTTCTCCCAGCTCATCTTATCCTGGGCTGTCGCGGTCTCGTCGGGGAGCTCAATAGCGACAAGTGGAGTGGGAACGGAGTCGCCGAACAGGTCGAACATCGAGCTCTGGTTCGACTCCCGCAGCCTCGCCTCGCTCTGGGAGACGGACAATATCTTGTCCACGACCTCGAACAGCGCCGCCCTGTCCCCAAGCTCGTCGAGCGCGCCCGCGCGTATCAGGCTCTCCAGGGCCTTGCGGTTGACGGCGCCGAGGTCGGCGCCGCGGCACAGGTCCTCGATGGACCCGAACCGCCCCGACTCCCGCCTCGACTCGATGATCGGCAGCACGGCCCCTTCTCCCACGTTCTTGATCGACGCCAGACCCACCCGCAGCGCGGCGCCTCCGTCGGGCCTCCGTTCTATCGAGTACGCCGCCTCGCTGCGGTTGACGCATGGACCGAGGACCTGGATGTTCATCCGCCGGCACTCCAGCACCATCGTGGGCATCTTGTCCAGGTTGTCGGCGTTCGCGTTCATCAGGCAGGCCATGTACTCCGCCGGGTAGTTGGCCTTCAGGTAGGCCGTCCAGTACGAGATCAGCCCGTAGCTGTAGGCGTGGGCCTTGTTGAACGCGTAGCCCGCGAACGGCTCGACGAGCGCGAACATCTGCTCGGCGAGATCCTGCGTGTAACCCTGGCCCAGGGCGCCCGCTATGAACTTCTCCTTCTCCTCCGCCATGATGGACGGGATCTTCTTGCCCATCGCCTTGCGGACGATGTCGGCCTCTCCCAGCGAGTAGCCGGCGAAGGCGCGCGCGATAAGCAGCACCTGGTCCTGGAAGACGATGACGCCGTAGGTCTCCTCCAGGATGTCCCTGAGCTTAGGGTGCGGGTAGCGCACGTCCTCCCGGCCGTACTTCGCGCCTATGAAGGTGCCTATGTGCTCCATCGGCCCCGGCCGGTACAGGGCGATCATGGCCGCCACGTCCCCCAGCGAGCTGGGCTTCAACTCCTGGATGTAGCGCGTCATGCCCGCGCCCTCCAACTGGAAGACGCCCACCGTGTCCCCCTTGGAGAGCATCTCGAACGTCAGGGGATCGTCCAGGGGGATGTCGTTCAGGGAGAGGCTCACGCCGCGGCTCTCGCCGATGATCTCCAGCGCGTTGGCGAGGATCGTCAGGTTGACGAGGCCCAGGAAGTCGATCTTGAGCAGCCCTAGCTCGGCTATCGGGTCCATCGCGTACTGCGTGGTCGCCATGCCCTGCTCGTCGCCCTTGCCCGGCCTCTGCAGCGGGACGTAGGTGTCCAACGGCTCCTCGGAGATGACCACCCCGGCGGCGTGCGTGCTGGAGTGGCGCGTGACGCCCTCCAGCCCGCGGGCGGTGTCTATCAGGCTCTTCACGCTCTCGTCCGCCTCGTACATCTCCCCGAGCTCGGAACTCTCGTTCAGGGCGTCGTCGAGGGTGACGTGGAGCCGCGTGGGCACCTGCTTCGCTATCCGGTCCACCACGTCGTACGGCATGGCGAGCGCCCGGCCAGTGTCGCGGATCGCCGCCCGCGCGCCGAGCGTGCCGAAGGTGATTATCTGGGCGACGTGGTCGCGGCCGTACTTCTCGACGACGTATTCGAGCACCTCCTCCCGCCGGTCGTCCTGGAAGTCCATGTCGATGTCCGGCATCTCCTTGCGTTCGATGTTCAGGAAGCGCTCGAAGACCAACCCGTAGTCCAGCGGGTTCACGTCCGTCACGTCCAGGCAGTACAGCACCAGGCTGGCCGCCGCGCTGCCCCTGACCGCCAGGTAGATGCCGCGCTCCCTCACGAACTTGGCGATGTCCCAGACCACCAGGAAGTAGTTGGCGTACCGCGTCTGCCTTATCACCTCCAGCTCCGAGGCGAGCCTCTGCCTCTGGGCGTCGCTCACGCTGCCCGCCCTGCGGCGCAGCCCCTCCTCGCACAGCCTGGACAGGAAGGCGTCGGGCGTCAGCCCGTCCGGCACCTGGAACTCCGGCATATGCACCTGCGAGAAGTCGAGCTCCAGGTTGCACATCTCGGCGATCCGCTCGGTGTTCTCCAGCGCCTGCGGCGTCTCCCGGAAGAGCGCCCGCATCTCCTCCTCGCTCTTCAGATAGTACGACGGCTCCTCCATCCGCAGGCGCTTTGGGTCCTCTATGGTGGTGTTCGTGTGGATGCAGATCAGGACGTCCTGCAGGTAGGCGTCAGCCTCGTTGACGTAGTGCGAGTCGTTGGTGGCGACGACGGGGATGCCGAGCTCGCGGTGGAGATCCATCAAGCCCCTGTTGACCGCCGGAAGCTGCTCCACCCCGCCGTGCTGCATCAACTCCAGGTGGTAGTCCGGGAAGACCTCCCTGTACCACTGCGCCGACCTGCGCGCCTCGTCCATCCGCCCCTCGTATATGAGCCGGGGCACCTCGGCGCTCGGACAGCCGGACAGCACCACCAGCCCCTCGTTGTGCCGCTCGAACATCTCCCTGTCGACGCGCGGCTTGTAGTAGAAGCCCTCCAGGTGAGACGCGGTGACCAGCTTGACCAGGTTGCCGTAGCCCTCCAGGTCCTTCGCCAGCACCGTGATGTGGAAGGGGCTCTTCTCGTTCGGGAGGCGGTCGTGGCGGCTGCCGGGGGCGACGTACATCTCGCAGCCGACGATCGGCTTGATCCCGGCCTCCTTGGCGGCCTTGTAGAAGTCGATAGCCCCGTAGAGGCCGCCGTGGTCGGTGATCGCCAGGCTCTTCATGCCAAGCTGGCCCGCCCGCTCCACCAGCGGGTCGATCCTGCTGAGGCCGTCCAGGAGGCTGTATTCGGTGTGGACGTGGAGGTGAGTGAACAAGTCCTTCTATGCCATTTCCAGAGACTGCCGGGCAAGCCCCTGGCCGCCCTGTAGCCCGGTGCGCCGGGAGATCGATCCAGAGGCGCCGGGCCGCCATTATAGCAGCCGCCATAGTGGGGGCCTGCAAGGTTGCGGCGCCGGAATCCGGGAGCAATTTCCCGGGGAAGGATGCACTATATGCGGCGTCTCCCGTATCTGCGAGCACAACCGGCAGTGGGCGCCTCGCACGCCGGGATGGAGCGCCAGTCCCACCTCGAACGGGACTTTGGAAGGTCCTGTCGCGGGGAATGGTTCGGGCTGGACGCCGCCCGGACCCATGGTCCCCCGGGACCCGTCGAACTGCCGGGGGTGGGTCGCCTTACGTGGAGGCCCGCATTTCAGCAGACCGCCGCACGGCGAGGGCTACTACGACTAGAGCTGGATGCGCTCAGCGGAGCTTACCTGTCCCCTCAATGCTGCAACACTGTCCGGTCTCTCGGGAGGGAGCGAGGGCTCAAGGCCCCGGCAGACCTGCCTGTAGCAGACAGGCCTGCCGTTAAGCTACTACCGTGCCCGAGGCCGAATGGGAGCGAGGGTAATGGCATCGGGAATGCCATTGGCATCCCGCCGCGCGGTGTTGGGCGGCGCCACTTATTCAGTTGTTAAGGTGCGAAGTCCGGTCTTCGCGGGGCCGGACCCCCTGGCAGCGTCACAATCAGCGCCACATCTCTGGCTCGCGTCCAGCGTCGGGGCCGCCAATCCGAGGCGGTGTCCCGCGGGTACCGCGCCACCGTCCCTTCGGCAAGCGGATTATCTGACAAGGGGACAGAGGCTGAAGCTCGCGCTCGGGGAGAGTATAGCACAGGGGTTCTGGGATGTGTCAAGCTGTCTGAACTGTGATTCGTGTGATGGGTGTGATTGGGATGATGGAGGCGATCCACGAAGGGCACGAAGGGGCACGAAAAGGATTTTCGGGATGGGAGCAATGGGAGGGCTGGTTTGAAACCAGCCTCTACGGGGTGTGGCCGATAGCCCCTCCGGGGTGATGGCTGATAGATATGGCGCACCTTGTAGGGATAGATTCCCGCTTATAAGCAACGGCCCCGGAGTACTCCGGGGCCGTTGCTTTCAATCGGCGTGGACCCCTCGCAGGGTCTAGTAGTCCATCGGGGGCGCGGCCGGCATGGGCGGCTGCTCCTCCTTGATGTCGGTGATGAGCGACTCGGTGGTCAGCACCATGGACGCCACGCTGGCGGCGTTCTCGATGGCCGCGCGCGTCACCTTGGCGGGGTCCATGATCCCGCGCTCCAGCAGGTGGGTGAACTCGCCCACCTCGGCGTCGTAGCCCCAGTCGCCCTCGGACTTCTGGCTCTCGGCCAGGATGACCTCCCCGGCGACGCCGGTGTTCTCCGAGATCAGCTTCAGGGGGCGCTCCAGCGCCTTCTTCATGATGGAGACGCCGGTGCCCTCGTCGCCGCCGATGCCGAGGTCGTCCAGCGACGCGCTGGCCCTTATCAGCGCCAGCCCTCCGCCTGGGACGATGCCCTCTTCGACGGCGGCCCTGGTGGCCGACAGCGCGTCCTCGACCCGCTGCTTCTTCTCCTTGAGCTCGATCTCGGTCGCCGCGCCCACCTTGATGATGGCGACGCCGCCCGACAGCTTGGCGAGACGCTCCTGGAGCTTCTCCCTGTCGTAGTCCGAGGTCGTCTCGTCGATCTGGGCCTTGATCTGCTTGATCCTGCCCTGGATGTCGCCCTCGGAGCCGCGGCCCTCCACGAAGGTCGTCTCCTCCTTGGACGCCACGATGCGGCGGCAGCGGCCGAGGTCGTCGACCGTCACGGAGTCGAGCTTCCTGCCGACCTCCTCACTGATCACGACGCCGCCGGTCAGGATCGCCATGTCCTCGAGCATCGCCTTGCGGCGGTCGCCGAAGCCCGGCGCCTTGACGGCCAGGCAATTCAGCGTGCCGCGCAGCTTGTTGACCACGAGGGTCGCCAGGGCCTCGCCCTCGATGTCCTCGGCCACCACGACCACGTTCTTGCCCACCTGCAGGATCTTCTCCAGCGCGGGCAGCAGGTCCGCGACCGCGGACAGCTTCTTGTCGGTGATCAGGATGTAGGGCTCCTCGATGTCAGACTCCATCCTGTCCTGGTTGGTGATGAAGTACGGGGAGATGTAGCCCCTGTCGATCTGCATCCCCTCCACGAACTCCTGCTCGTAGCTGAGGCCCTTCGACTCCTCGACAGTGATGACGCCGTCCTTGCCGACCTTCTCCATCACCTCGGCGATGAGCTGGCCCATCTCCTCGTCGTGCGCCGACAGGGAGGCCACCTGGGCGACTTGGTTCTTGCCGGAGACGGTGGTCGCCATCTCGCCGACCTGGTCCCGCAGGGCGACGACCGCCGCGTCCACGCCGCGCTTGATGGCCATGGGATTGGCGCCGGCGGCGATGTTGCGGAAGCCCTCGTGGATGATGGCCTGCGCCAGGACGGTTGCGGTGGTCGTGCCGTCGCCCGCCACGTCGTTCGTCTTGCTCGCGGCCTCCTTCAGGAGCTGCGCCCCCATGTTCTCGTAGGGGTCCTCCAGCTCGATCTCCTTGACGATCGTGACGCCGTCGCTACAGACCTGCGGCGGCCCGAACTTCTTGTCCAGCACTACGTTGCGCCCCTTGGGACCCAGGGTCACGCCGACGGTGTCGGTCATGATGTCGATCCCCCGCTTCATGGCGGTCCGGGCTTCCTCACCGAACGATAACTGCTTTGGCATAGCTGCTTCCTCCTGGAATGTCTGCTTGCTGCTCTACTTCTTGAACAGGATGTCGTCTTCGCGCACCACGAGGTACTCGACGTCCCCCTCGCGGTACTCGGTGCCGGCGTACTTCGAGTAGACGACCGTGTCGCCCACGCACACCTCCATCGGCACGCGCGTCGAGCCGTCGTCGGAGAGCTTGCCCGGGCCGACGGCGACCACGGTGCCCAGCTGGGGCTTCTCCTTGGCGGTGTCGGGGATGTATATCCCGCCCGCGCTCATCTGCTCGTCCTCTTCGCTCGGCTCGATTACGACCCGGTTCCCTAACGGCTTGAACCCTACCTTCGTCTCCGTCGTCATTGCTCCCTCCTGCTGCCTGTTCCGTTTCCGCGTTGCGTTACTCGACCCGCCAGTCCCGCGCCCACGATTGCCGCGCGCCCAAGCCTGCCGGGCCTCTTAGCAGTCACCGCTTCTGACTGCTAAAGCTCATGGTAGCGGCCATCTCGCGGCTTGTCAAATCGAGGAAGGCCAGGTAGTGGGTCAGTATCAATTAGGCCCTTTGCCCAGAACCGGCCTGTCGGACCTCCGGTCGGTGAGCTAGCCCAAGGAGATGGAGATATCTAGGATCCTGGTCAGCACGAGCAAAAGCGTGAGCAGAGCGGTTACAGCGGCGAAGCCTCCCCAGAGCCAACTGATCTTGTTCTCCACGCCACGCAACCTGTCGTCCAGTCTGTCGAAGCGAGCGTCGACGCGGGCCTCAAGCTGATTCAGGGCGTTCATGACCCACTGGGACTCGCCCTGCGACATGGGGGGAGGCGGAGCCGAGGTGGTGGATGGAGGAGTCGAGGGTGTCTGCTGAGCGTCGTCAGGTCCCATTCTGTTGCGCCTTGACGTTTATCCACTCCCAGACGTTGGCATGATGGCATCCCCAGAATTGGTAGACCGGAGCAACGATTGCCAGCGAGTCGGCCCCCGGTTCGATTCCCAGGCGGGTAGCTAGGTCTTTGGAGGTCACCCCGGCGGCCGCTACCAGAAAGCTATCCCCCTCCACCTCCAAGTGGTCGTTGGGGTAGTGTTCGGCTAACGCCTTGGCTATCACGTCGGAACTGCTGACCCCGAAGACAGCAAACACCTGCATAGCTCTCCTCCGACAGCTTGGTGCTCCATCCAACCGCAGAATGACGGGAGTTTACCGGGGAAGCTCGCCGTTCGCAAGCGGACCTAAGGGTTGGGGCGGCCTGGCGGGCCGCCGCCGTACTACTTGCGCACTCGCAATATGACGCCGTCCGACAGCTCGGCCACCAACTCCAGGCCCGGCAGCGCCATTAGCTCCTGGACGTCATAGTCGGTGCGTCTACGCAGCTCTTCGAACCAGACCGCGTAGGTGTCCTCGGCAGCGGCGCTTCGTTCTTCCGCCCACTGGCCCAGCCACCGTTTCTCGAGGGGAAGGTTCCGCAGCCGTGGAGCCCGGAGAATGCCGGCTGACGACCGGTCCCAGTGCTTCCCGTAAAGGTGCCAGTAGGTGATGCTGTAGCTTTGCGAATAGACGTGGCCGTTAAGACTCCGGGCCGACAAGTAGCGCATCGTTTCGGAATCGGTCCAAGGTCTGGCTTGATAGCCTATGCCCTCGGTCACCAGGTGCCGGGCGTGCAGGCCGTTCACCACGCCATGATAAGCCAGCCATAGGGAGAGCGCCGCGGCCACGGCTATAGATATGCAAAATACCCCCCCCCACGCACGAATGTTCTTGGAGGCGGCAGCCATTTCCCGGATGCTGCCGGCGCTCCCGTATCTCACCAGAAGCCCTCCCATTCCAACCGCCGCCATCAACAGTACGGGTATGTATGCGGGGGCATAGTGCCTGGCGTGGTTGTCCACGATGGTGAGCGACTTCGCCGCGGTCAAGAAAGCGAGATAGGTTAGCGCGAACGCGCCAAAGACCACGATCGGACGGACTTGGGCAGCGGCCGTCCCCGCCGCTCCTGCACGCAAGCGAACGAGGCCGTATGCCGCTGCCCCGGCTGTCAGCATCAGCAGGACCGCCCCCACCGCCGGCGCGGCATAGCCCTGGATGACTGCCAGCAGAGAGTCCAGGCCCATCTGCTCGGCTAGAGCCGTGACTCGCTCGCTGTACAACGGAAAGAATATCCACCCGCCAACGCCGTCGACCGTCAGACGCACACTCTCCAGGAGAGAGACGGCTCCCGAACCGCCCCTCGGCCCCATGGGGTATCCGGTAAGCAGGAAATTTCGCAGCATCCACGCGCAGAGCGGCGCCGCCGAGATCGAAGAGTACAGGAGGACGCGCTTCACCCTCTCGACCGGCCCCGCGCTCCTATCGAGAGCCAGCACGATGACGGCGGCAAAGAGCACGGTAACGCCGATATAGCGGGTCAGGCAGGCGAGCGCGGCCCACACCGCCGCCCAGGCGAGGAGAGACCTCCTCCCCTCGTCCAGGAACCTGTCCATCGCAATCAACGAAAGCGTGACGAACAGGATGAAGACGGTCTCGGAGAAGGCTGTCGCCGCATGGTACACAAGTGTAACCGGGACCATGATGGAGAGGCAGGTCCATACGATGAGGGACCGGGACTCTATGCGTCGCCGCAGCCACCACCCGGAGACGAATATCGTGAGTGCGAACGCACCCGCGTTGACAACTCCCGAGACGTCGTGCGGATCGAGTCCTGGGAGACTGACCAGCGCAAGTAGGGCGGGCCACAGCGGCGCCCAGCTCACATAGCTGTCTCCCTGCCAATCGACGAAGCCTTCTCCCACCAGCAGATTACGCGCCACCGATATGTAGGTGAGCCCATCCGCATTCAGGAGCACCCCGTACGTAACCTCGCGGAGCAGGACCGACGCGGCGCCCAGGACGCTGAGCGCCGCCAGGAAGAGCGTGAACCGGTCCACCTCGAACCGGGCAGCGCTCGCGATTGAAGACTGCTTCAACTCACGCACAGTAGGTCCGCCATCCCGAGGGCCGCGCTAGCGCCTGCCGTAGTCGTCCTGGAAGCGGACTATGTCGTCTTCGCCGAGGTAGGCGCCGGTCTGGACCTCGATTACCTCCAGGGGCGTATCGCCGGGGTTCTCCAGGCGGTGCCTTGCGCCCCTGGGGACGTAGGTGGACTCGTTCTCGGAGAGCGAGAAGACCTCGTCGCCCCTGGTGACCTTCGCTGCGCCTGCGACGACGACCCAGTGCTCAGCCCTGTGGCGGTGCATCTGTAGGGAGAGGGCGGCGCCTGGGTTGACCGTGAGGCGCTTGACCTGGAAGCCGGGGCCGGAGTCGACGACCTCGTAGCTGCCCCAGGGCCGGTGGACCCTCCTGTGGGCCTCTGCCTCTGGCCTGCCGTCCGATCTGAGTCGCCCCACCATCTCCTTTACGTCCTGCACGCTGTCCTTGTGCGCCACGAGCACGGCGTCGGCGGTCTCGACGACCACGGCGTCCCTCACGCCCACAGCCGCCACGAGGCGGTGCTGCGAGACGAGCAGGGAGTCCTCGGCGGACTGCGCGTACACGTCGCCGCGGACGACGTTGCCGTCGCCGTCGCGCTCCCCGTGCCGCAACAGGGCCGACCATGCGCCCACGTCCGACCAGCCGGCGTCCAGCGGCACGACGGCAACGTCGGGCAGCCCGCGCCGTTCCTCGGCCGACAGCCCGGCAGCCTTCTCCATCACCGCGTAGTCGATGGACTCGCCTGGGCACGTGAGGAAGTCGGAGACTCCGGGGCTGTAGAAGTCGCCGTCGAGGCGGCCATTGGAGTGGGCGCGCCCGCACGCCCGCGCTATGTCCGGCCTGAACCGCTCCAGGGCGGCGAGCCACGCGGAGGCGCGCATCATGAATATGCCGCTGTTCCAGAGGTACTCGCCGCTGGCGACGTATGACCGCGCGGTCTCCAGGTCCGGCTTCTCGACGAAGCCCGAGACGCGGCAGGGCGGCGCGGCGGACTCATCGAGCGCGGCGCCCTTCCTGACGTAGCCGTAGCCGGTCTCCGGCGCGTCCGGGACCACGCCGAACGTGACCAGCCACCCATCGGCGGCGAGGCTTCCGCCAGCCTCCACGGCCTCGCGGAAGGCCGCGGCGTCGCGCACGAGGTGGTCGCCCGGCATGGCGAGAATTACCGGGTCATGGCCGTCTCCCATCTCCAGGAGCCACAACGCCGCTAGAGTGAGGGCGGGCGCGGTGTTGCGGCCCTCGGGCTCGATGATGACGCCCAGGGGTTCTACGCCGATTGCGCGTAGCTGGTCGGCTACGAAGAAGCGGTGGGCCTCGTTGCAGACGACGAGCGGGCGCTCGACGGACCGCAGCCCGTCGAGGCGGCGCGCGGTCTGCTGTAGCATGGTCTCGTCGTCGACGATGGGGAAGAACTGCTTGGGGTGGCGCTCGCGGGACAGGGGCCAGAGCCGCGTCCCGGAGCCTCCGGCCATTATGACGGGGTACAGGGTCATGCTATGCCTCCGGCCCCGGCCGGTACGCTGACGGCGCCCTCTCTCGCGTCCATAGCCTGGCGGGCCCGCTCACTGCCCTCGCCGCGCTTCGATGGCCTGCCTGAGGTCCGCGAAGTAGCTTTCGGCGGCCTCATGCTGTGCCACGTACCGGTCCAGCGCAGCCTCCGCCCCGTCGGGGTCGCCCTCGTTGAGGTACTGGATAACCTCGGCGCGCATCGTCTCCTTGCGCCCCGGCGAGAGCTCCCTCGCTTCCTCTATCAGCTCCCTCGCCCTCTCCAGGTTCCGAGCGTCGACCTGGGCCGCCAGATGGTAGAAGCTGGCGGCAGCCACGCGGCCGCGCCACCCCTCGGGCTCGCCTCGGAGCACCTGTTGCTCGGCTTTCTCCACGACGCGGATGGTCCTGGGAAGGTCCTCCACCGTGAGCGAGCCGAACCTCCTCGAAATATCGTTGA
Organism: Dehalococcoidia bacterium; assembly: GCA_963664035.2. Lineage (GTDB taxonomy): Bacteria > Chloroflexota > Dehalococcoidia > Lucifugimonadales. The sequence goes on from OY760867.2 coordinate 346,266, forward strand.
TCATGGCTACGCGGGTCTGGTTCGCGGTGTATGGGAACGTGGCGAAGGAGCGTTCGAACCTGTCGAGGCGCTGCCCCCACGTCAGTGGGTTTGTGGGGTCGAGGGCGTCGACCATGATGACGGCGCTCTGCAACGGGCGCGCCACCAGGATGTACAGGGCCGCTATGACGACCAGTGCAACCGCCCCGGACGCCCAGCGGTACGCCGCGACGGACCGGAATATCGCCGAGAGCCGCGCGAGCGGAGCCGGCGTCTCCGCCGGCGCTGCCGGCTGCGCCTGTACGCCGGTAACCACGGGGGCCTTCGCGGTCTCGAGGTACGCGGCGTACCCGAGCAGCAGCATGAACCAGACCACCGTGCCGGGCGTGTCGAACAGGAACAGGTTCTGCACGAAGTAGCCGAGGAGGGCGGCGCCGATGAGCATCGTAAAGACCTGCTCACCCGCCGCCTGCCTCCTCGCCCCGCGCGCCACCGCCACGAATACGCACGCCCAGATGGACAGGTAGGCCAGCAGCCCCACAACACCCCTGGTAACGAGCTCCTCGAGCAGCTTGTTGTGCGCCTGGTCGAAGGACTCTGTGACGGTGATGGACGTCTTCACGGAGATGTGCCGGTCGTAGGCGACCGAGTAGTTCTCCGGGCCCCAGCCGAAGACCGGCCTGTCCGCGACGCTCTGGAACCCGGTGCGCTGGGACTCTATCCGCCCCCTGATGCTCGCGTCATCCAGGTCGATGCCCAGCAGGCGGTCGACCATGAGGCTGGAGGAGGCGAGGGCCTCGACCGGCGGGGCGCCGCGCGCCGCGAACAGCAGGACGCCGAGGAGCAGGACGCCGACGGCGAGGCCGCCCGCGGCCAGGCGCAGCCGGTGCAGCCGGCCTATAAGGGCGTAGGCGACGGCGAACGCGGCCACGGCGGCGGCCATTCCGACGACCGCGCCCCGGGTGCCGCTCAGCACCATGACGCATAGGAATAGCGCGATGCCTATGGCCCAGAAGGCCCTCCACCAGGACTCCCTCTGCGCCCTGGAGAGGTAGTAGCTCCCTCCGAAGGCCGCGAGCACGACCAGGAGCAGGACGTAGGCGAGCTTCCAGCCGGTGACCAGCATGAGCAGCAGCGAGAGGGCCGCGGCGGCCAGCCACGCGGCGAGCCAGGCGGTCTTGGAAAATCGCTGGGGGGAGTCCGCCCGCCGCGCGCGTCTCCTGGCCCTGCCCCTGCGCCGGCCCCTCGGTCGGGGCGGCGCGTCCGGCTGCGCCTGGGCCGCGCCGCCGCCGCCCAGGAGCGAGTGGGCGAGGAAGGCCGCGGCAACGAGGGCGCTGACGAGCATGTAGCTGCCGACGTAGGTGGCGTTGCCCAGCGTGACGTCGAGCCTGTCCACGCCCTGCAGGAAGGGCGTCAGGCGCAGGCCGGCGTTCTGCCCCACCCCCAGCACGGCGAACGCGACAGCGGCGGCGAGGCCGGCGTTCAGCAGTGCGCGCCAGTCGGCCCTAGTCCGGTATACGGAGGCCAGCACCCAGACGAAGACGAGCCAGTGCGCCAGCGACACGAACCCCTGCATCCGCTCGTAGTAGGACCAGATGGAGCGCTGGGGTGAGACGCCGAGCAGGGATGATACGAGGGTCGCGAGGAGATAGACCGCGAAGGCTATGAGGATGACGGAGCGCGGGGCCCTGTAAGACGGGTTCCTGAGGAACACGAGAAGCCAGAGGCCGAACGCCGCCAGCGTCAGGAACTGGACGTACAGGGCCTTGCCGGTGACGAAGGGGAAGAAGGCGCTGGGGAGCAGCCAATCGACCTCCGGCAGCCACGCGGGGGGCAACACCCTCGTCATGACTACCAGGGGCGTGAGGACTACGAGCGCCAGCAGGACCTTGACGGCCCTGACCAGGATGGCCTCGACCTGCGGGTTGGGTGCGGCGTGCGGAGAAGCCATCTGGGAGCCTAGGCGGGGAGTCTCGACGGGTGCTCCATCGCGCTGATTCTATGGAGTTTCACGCCGTGGCGCAACTATGAAGAGTCAGGGGGGCGTGGCTGACGCCCCACCCAGATCGAACAGGTCCACGTCTTGCTATCCGTATCGTTCCCGTAGAATCCTCTCGACCTGTTCTCGGGTCATGGTGCTCTTGCTGCCCATCATGCCGTAGGCGAAGGATATTCTCTGCTCCCTTATCTCGTCCACGGTCAGTTGACGGTCGGGCGATAGTTCTTGGAGCATTTGATCGACCTTCTCTAGTTCCCGGTCATCGACCGCTTGTCCCGCCACCGTCTGTTCAGCCATTGGGCAACTGCTCCTTTCACTACCCTGGTCCAACCCGGGCCGGATTGTAGCATGAGCGCTCCAGGCCTGCCTTACGTCTCTTTGGGTCGTATCAACCCTAAGTTTTCAGTATAGCACATTCGTTTTATCAGGCTACCGCGAGCGGTCAGCCGGGCCCTTCATCGCCGCTACGGTCTGTCGCAGGCCGTCCTCGAGGCTGGTCGCGGCCGTCCAGCCGAGGCGTTCGCGAGCGCGGGTCACGTCGAGGACGACGTGCCGGACGTCGCCCGGGCGCACCGGCCCGCGCCTAGGAGGGCGCTCGTAGCCGGTCAGCTTGGAGATCAGGCCGAACAGATCGTTGACCGATACGCCTGCCCCCGTGCCGACGTTGGCGGTCAGTGGCCCTGGGCGCTCGACGGCGAGCTCGTGGGCGGCGGCCACGTCCTCGACGTACACGAAGTCGCGGGTCTGGCCGCCGTCGCCGTCTATGGTCACCGGCTCGCCGCGCAGCATGCGGTGGACGAATATCGAGACGACGCCGGACTCGCCTTCCGAGGACTGGCGCGGGCCGTAGACGTTGGCGAGGCGGAGGACCTTCAGCGTCACGGACGGGGGCAGAATGAGGCGGAAGTAGCGCTCCATCGTCAGCTTGCTCAGGCCGTATGGGCTGAGCGGCCTCTTCGGGTGGTCTTCGTCGCACGGCAGGTAGTCGGGTTCGCCGTAGAGCGCGCCCCCGGTGTTGACGTATACGACCTGGGAGACGCCGGCTTCCACGGCGGCCCCGAGCACGTTCAGGCCGCCCATGACGTTGGTGCGGGCGTCGAGCATGGGGTCGGACGTGGACGCGGGGACGGACGGCTGCGCCGCCGCGTGGCAGACGGCCTCCGGGCGCCATGCCGCCGCCACGCCGCGCAGCTTGGGGCTGGCGACGTCCATCTCCTCGAGGTCGGCGCGCCGTGGCAGGTTCGAGGCGCTGCCGGTGGAAAGGTCGTCTACGACGAGCACGCCGTGGCCGCCGGCCAGCAGCCGGTCCACAACGTGGGAGCCGACGAAGCCGGCCCCTCCCGTCACCATCACGCGCACGCGTCACCCCCCGGTCGGCGGTGGTTGAGCATAGCCCCTACAACATGGCCTCGTTGAGGTCAACGCCGAAGCCCGGCCTGTCGGAGGGGGTGAGGTAGCCGTCGACGGCGCGGGGCTCGTGGAGCCATAGCTCGTCGGCGTGGGGCGTCCATCGCTCCGGGTGGGTCTCGGCGAGGTCGTCGCAGTCGGTGGCGGCGATGAAGTGGAGTCCCCAGACCTCGCCGCCCCGGTGCGGCGCGACGGGCACGCCGCGGGACCGGGCGAGGTCGAGGATGCGCAGGCCCTCGGTGATGCCGCCGCACCATGTTATGTCGGGCTGCCAGATGTCCAGGGCGCCGGCGTCGGCGACGGCCTGGAAGCCGAAGCGGGTGAACTCGTGCTCCCCGCCCGCGACCTTGATGGGCTCGATCAGGGGGCGTACCTCCGCCTGCTCGCGCAGCAGGTCGGGGGTGAGTATGTCCTCGAACCAGTAGACGTCGAGGCCGGCGACGGCCTCGGCCATGCGCACGGTCGTCGGGGCGTCCCATGCCATGTAGCAGTCGGTCATGATGAGGGCGTCGCCGCCGAGGACCTTGCGGGAGCGCGCCGCGGCTTCGGCGGTCCGCTTCACGTCGGCGTCGGTGCTCCCGCGCCCGGGGGCGAACTTGTTGGCGGTGTAGCCCATGTCCCTGTACCGCTCCACGTCCGTGCCGGTGGCGTAGGCGCGGACCCTGGGCTTTCGGAGGCCGCCCAGGAGCTCGTAGACGGGCGCGCCGCGCGCCCTGCCGAGGAGGTCCCAGAGCGCGAGGTCGACGCCGCTGAGGGCCATGACGGGGATGCCCTTGCGTCCGTACGGGAGGGACTTCGCGTACATGAGGTCCCAGAGGCCGCGCACGTCGGCGGCGGTCTCGACGGAGCGGCCGACGATGAGATCGCGCAGGTGGGCGTTGACGACCTGGCAGGCGGGCGGGCCGCCGCCGCCGTAGCCGAGGCCGTAGACGCCCGCGTCCGTCTCCACGCGGACGACGATCTGCCAGAAGTGGGACTGCCAGGCGCCCCCGGGCCTGGCAGTCCACTTCGGGTAGACGGCCTCCAGGCCGGTGATCCTCATGGACTGGCTGCCTCCCTCCACAGGTTAGGACCGGTCGCGTGGGACGCGCGGTCGGGACGGTCCACCGAGTAGATGATACGCTAAGAACGCCCGTCATGCTCGCCAGCCGCTCCGCCGCGGCGTATCGGACGGATGGGCCGGCCAGAGTGGTTCGCCCGGTATTGGACCTTTTTCGAACCTTTTTCGTTATCTCGAAGCCGCCGGTTATCGTATAATCTCAAGTGTAGGAGTGCGCGTCCATAGTACGCAACGAGGTGAGCATGACAACCCGCTCCCGCGAAGAGACGGCCCGCATCGGGAAAGAAATATATGAGAGGGACATTCGCCATCTTGTCGAGGCGGACCACCATGGGAAGGTCGTCGCCATCGACGTTGGCAGCGGAACCTACGCCCTGGGCAAGAATGCCATTGCCGCGTCCGAGGGCCTGCGGAACCAACACCCGGACGCCCAGGTCTGGCTGATGCGGGTCGGACATCGGACGCTGTATCGCTTCGGAGGCAACTCCCTTCGGAGAGCCGGGTGATGGAGGGTGTCGTCAACGCCCATCTCGAAGCCATCATAACCGTTTCCCTGCTGGGATCTACGGGGCAGACGAAAGAAGTCGACGCCGTCGTTGACACCGGCTTCAATGGCTTTCTGACCCTGCCGCCGATGCTGGTAGCTGACTTGGGACTGCCTGTCGTAGGTGATGGCGAGGCGGTCCTGGCCGACGGCAGCGAGGCTGTCTTTGACGTGTATAGCGTCACGGTACTCTGGGACGGTCAACCGAGAGCCGTCGAGACAGGCGCGGTTGGCAGAGATCCGTTAGTGGGAATGGCTCTCATGGAAGACCATGACCTGAGCATCCAGGTCCGGGACGGCGGGCGTGTCGTCATCCAGGCCGGAGAGTAGCCGAGCATCACCACCGTTCCCGCCCTGCCGCTTCATACATGCGGCCCATTGTGCGCTTCCGGCCCCCAGCGCTACCGGTGTCGGACAATCTCGACACCACTCCCTCGGTTCGTTGTATCATGCGTTCGAGCCTGCCAAGAGGGAACGGATGGCGAACGCGGACATCGGCCTGATGGCCCACCTGGTGCGCCGGGCGGGGTTCGGCGCGGCGCGGGACGAGCTTGAAGCCCTGGTCGAGAAGGGCTACGAAGCCGCCGTCGACGCCCTGCTGGACCCGGGACCCGCCGACGCGATGTCGGACGACATCATCCGCCGGTACCACGTGGACCAGTCGGAGATGCGCATCCAGGGCGCCGGCGCCGCGAATTGGCTCTACAAGATGGTCTCCACCAGCGCTCCGCTGGAGGAGAAGATCGCCCTCTTCTGGCACTCCCTCTTCGCCACCGGCGAGCGCAAGGTCAACAACCTGAAGACCATGATGAGCCAGGTGGACATGTTCCGCCGCCGCGGCCTGGGAAGCTTCAGGACCCTCCTGCTGGAGCTTTCCAGGGACCCGGCGATGCTCTACTGGCTCGACAACAACGAGAACCGCGGGCGCGCCGTGAACGAGAACTACGGGCGCGAGCTACTGGAGCTCTTCTCCATGGGCGTCGGCAACTACACCGAACGCGACGTCAGGGAGTGCGCCAGGGCCTTCACCGGCTGGACGGTCGAGGCCGCCGAGTACATGACGCTCAGGAGCTCCAAGGCATCCATCTGGCCCTACGGACGGGTCTCCTTCCAGTTCGAATACCGCCCGCAAGACCATGACGAGTCCGAGAAGCAGTTCCTCGGCGAGAAGGGCAGGTTCGACGGACGGGACGTCATAGACATCATCGTCCGCCAGCCCGCCACCGCCAGGTTCGTCGCCGCGCGGCTCTTCCTCTTCTTCGCTGCCGACGAGGTCGACGAGCGGGGCGAGGAAATCATAGACGAGATGGCCCGGACCTATTTCGAATCGGGCTACGAGATAAGGGCGATGCTGCGGACCCTGTTCCTCTCCGGCTACTTCAGGTCCGAGGCGGCACGGTTCGCGAAGGTGAAGAGCCCCGCCGAGCTGGTCGCCGGCGTCCTGAGGCTGACCGGCGAGTTCGCGTGGCCCAGGCGCGAGATATGGGACGCCGCGGTCGCGGTCCAGTACATGGGCCAGGAGCTCCTCAACCCTCCCAACGTCGAGGGATGGCACGAAGGGCCTGAGTGGATCGACAGCGGCTCAATGGTGGAGCGCGTCAACTTCGCGGCGGAGCACCTGGGCAACGCGGACCACCCCGGCGTCCGCGCCTGCATAGACAGGCTGCGACGTACGAACGGAGAGCCGATGACGCCCGCCGACGCGGTGGACCGCTGCCTCGACGTACTCGGCCCCGTCCAGGCGTCCGCGGACACGCGGGAGGCCCTCGTCGACCACGTGTCGAGAGACGGCGACCTGGACCTCGCCAATGACTTGGCGGCAGACCGCGTGGCCGAGCTCTTCGGCCTCATCGCCTCCACCAGGGAGTTCCAAATGGCCTAGCGGGCCGTGTACCCTGCGTCTGCCTCCGGATCGATCATTGAGCGTCAATACCCTTGCGTCGATAAGGAACTTGTGCATAATATCTTGTCTACGAGCCATTTCAGGGGAGGATCAACTCCAGGAGGACAGCGATGGCACAGTGGAGCCCGGAGCAAGTGGCGTTCCTACAGGACACCTACGCTATAGCACAGAAGCACATCAGTGGAGATGATGGGTGGCTGCCGCTGATTCTTGACGAGGAGGGAGTTCACCTTGGAAAGCCAGCCGGTACAGTTGAGACTATCGCAAAACAGTTCGGCTGCGAGGCGGTACAAGTTCCCACTCCCGAAGGAGCACCCACTTTCACGGAGCTTAGAGCGGCTAGCAGCTAACCCTCGCCCCGACGGGGTGATGATCCGGGAGGTCTTCATGCCTCCTGTCTTCATATACCACTTTGACGATGGACAGTTCCAAATCTCGTACAGCCTGAGTCTTGTACTGCCAGAGCGTGTCCTTCTAGTGTCTATATATGAGATTCGGGAACATCAGTCCTAAACCATCCCCTAGGCGGCTATCATGTCTGCGTCCCGAAGCTGCCTACCACCAGCGGCCTTAGCCATCCCATCCTCTCGCGAAGGATGGACGCTCGTGACGACCCGGAACGCAGCTAGTCCCAGGCTGAAGTACGACCGCACGGTGGGGATCGTGGCCATGGAGGGCCGCGGGTTCAGCAACCCCGTCGACCTCGCGGTCTCCGGCGAGTCGCGCATCTACGTGCTCAGCAGGACCAACACCCTCCAGACCTACGGGATCCGCGTCGGCATATGCGACCTGGACGGCGGCTACTTCGGCGACTTCGGGGAGTTCGGCGACGCCGACGGCGCGTTCGTGTGGCCGACCGCCCTGGCCTTCGACGCCGACGACCGGCTCCACCTGGCGGACGAGTACAACCACCGCGTCACCGTCTTCGACGGCGACGGCGCGTTCCTGGGCAAGTGGGGCGTCCACGGCGGCGGCGACGGCGAGCTGAACGGGCCCGCCGGCCTCGCCTTCGACGACGCCGGCAACCTGTACGTGAGCGACCACCTCAACCACAGGGTGCAGTGCTTCGCTCCCGACGGCCGCTTCCTGCGGAAGTGGGGCGTCCACGGCGCGGCGGAGGGCCAGCTCGACCTCCCGTGGGGCCTGACCGTGGCCGGCGGCCAGGTCTACGTCGCGGACTGGCGCAACGACCGCGTGCAGAGCTTCTCTCTCGAAGGGGACTTCGTGGCCGCGTTCGGAGGGCCGGGTGACGGCGAGGGCCGGTTCCGCCGCCCGTCGAGCGTCGCGGTCGACGAGGACGGCTACGTGTACGTCGCGGACTGGGGCAACGAGCGCGTGCAGGTACTCGGCCCCGATGGGGGCTTCGTGCAGATGCTGAGGGGCGAGTCGGGCCTGTCCGCGTGGGCCGAGGAGTTCTACGAGGCCAACGACGACGAGAAGGCGCAGCGGGACAGGTTCGAGCTGGTCCCCGAGATGGCGCCGGAGGTCCGGACGCCGTACGAGGAGTCGGCAAGGACCGAACCCTACTTCTGGGGGCCGATCTCGGTGAAGCTGGACGGCGAGGGGCGTCTCTACGTCACCGAGAGCAACCGCCACCGCGTCCAGGTGTACGTCCGGGCCTAGGGCCATCGGCCCCGGCGGTTTGTGGTACATTTACCCCACGCCCGACGGCCTCGGAGCCAAGCGTGAGAGGTGATAGCCATGCCTGGGGAGCACGCGTTCTACGTCGACGTACAGGTCATGCCCGAACACCGCGAGGCATTCGACGAGCTCATGGTGGCGCACTCCAAGCGCACCCTCGCCCAGGAGGAGGGCTGCCTCGAGTTCGAGGTCTACGTCCACCGCCACGACCCCAACCGGTACGCCCTCTACGAGGTCTACGCCGACGACGCCGCACTCGAGGAGCACCAGTACTCCAACCGCCTATGGAAGTTCAGGCAGGCCACCGACCACATGATCTCCGAGCGCACCATCTACGTCCTCGGAGGCCTGGAGGACGTCAGCAACTTCCCCGGCAGCGAGACGTAGGGAGGGTGCCGGATCGCTGTGTAGAGCCGGTGATCTTGTAGATTTACTATATAGGAGAATCTGTGATGGGTATTCGCATCACGATAGACAACGGTCGTAGGACCGAATTCGAGAAGACCGTCCAGGAAGCGGAGGTGCGCTATGAGATGCCGTCGGCAGAGATGGCGCGGGCGCTTGCCGAAGGTACTGAGCGTGAAACAGAGGACAAGCTGAGATGGATGTACGCCTTTCGCGCTCTTCAAGACTTGGCCGAGATACATACCTACGTGGCTGGAACACCTGGGATCACTATAGATCTGTCCACGAAATCCGGATTGAAAACCACTGGCTCGTAGAGCGCGACACCATGAGAAGTTGAGGCGATACCAGTTCCCCACGCTGAGCGAAGTCATTGACGAGATCGCAGAGATCACCGACGTGTTGGAACAGCCGGAGTCCACGTAGGATACCTGTCAGATTGATACACTACCTCAAACCCCTCGGCGGCAGATGACCAGGACCGACCACCTCCAGGGGCTCAACCCGCGCCAGCGGGAAGCCGTCCAGGCCGTCGACGGCCCGCTGCTCATCGTCGCCGGGCCCGGCAGCGGCAAGACCCGCGTCATCACCCACCGCATCGCTTACCTCGATGCCAAAGGCGTCCCTCTCTACCGAATCGCCGCCGTCACCTTCACCAACAAGGCCGCGCGCGAGATGCAGACGCGCCTGTTCGGCAGCAGCGCCGAGGACTCGGCGGCCCCGCTGCTCGGCTTGCACAGGCGCGACGATGGGCTGACCGTAAGCACCTTCCACGCCTTCTGCTCCAGGCTGCTCAGGCGCGACGGCGACCACGTCGGGCTCGACAGGGCATTCGCAATCTACGACGCCGCCGACCAGGTGGCCGCCGTCAAGCGCGCGATGGACGAGGCCGACATTAGCCCAAAGACGCTCGCGCCCGGAGTGGCGCTCTCCGCCATATCCAGCGCCAAGAGCAAGCTCATAGGCGTGGAGGGCTTCGCCCTCGGCATGAGGAGCTACGCGGACGAGCTCGTACACCGCGTCTACGAGCGCTACGAGGACCTGCTCTCACAGGCCTCCGCCCTCGACTTCGACGACCTTCTGTTCAAGACCCACGACCTGCTCCGCCGCTTCCCCGACGTGGCGGAGAACTACCAGGAGCGCTACATCCACCTGATGATCGACGAGTTCCAGGACACCAACGTCGCCCAGTACGCGATCGCCAGGCTGCTCGCGCAGAGACACCGGAACCTCTGCGTCGTCGGCGACCCCGACCAGTCGATCTACTCCTGGCGCAACGCCGACATCGGCAACATCCTAAGCTTCCGCAAGGACTTCCCCGAGAGCCGCGAGATCGTGTTGGAGGAGAACTACAGGTCGACGCAGACCATCCTGGACGCCGCCCAGGGGCTGATATCCGCCAACCCCAACCGCGTCGAGAAGGAGCTATTCACCGCCTTGGGCCGCGGCGCGCCCATCGCCGCCGGCGAGGGCTACGACGAGCACGAGGAGGCCAGGCTGGTCGTGGGGGAGGTCGAGCGGCTCGTCCGCGACGAGGGCTTCCTGCGGCGCGACGTGGCCGTCATGTACAGGGTGAACGCCCAGTCCAGGGTCATCGAGGAGGCCTGCCTGCGCAGCGGGGTCCCGTACCAACTCGTCGGCAGCACCCAGTTCTACCAGCGCCAGGAGATCAAGGACCTGACCGCGTACCTCCGCCTCGTCGCCAACCCACACGACGACGTCAGCCTCGCCCGCGTCGTCAACGTGCCCCTGCGCGGCATAGGCTCCAGGACCATCGAGGAGCTGAGGCGCGCGGCCGGCGAGGCGGGCGCGTCCATCTACTCCGTCATCGACGCGATGGCCGGCGGCGGCCCGCATCCCGGCGTCGCGGTGCGCCCGCGGCAGGCCGGTGCCCTCGTGAAGTTCCACGGCCTGATCGAGGGCCTGAGGGAGTCGACGCCGGAGATGGGCGTCGCCGGCCTGATCGAGCTCGTGCTCGAACGCACCGGCTACGGCCCCTACGCCGTAGAGCAGGAGCGGGGGGAGGAGCGCCTGGAGAACCTGGAGGAGTACCACCGGGCGGCGCGGGACTTCGAGGAGATGGGCGGCGGCGGCCTCACAGACTTCCTGGAACGGGTCAGCCTCGTCAGCGACACCGACAACATGGACGACGACTCCGACGCCGTCACGCTGATCACCCTGCACCAGGCCAAGGGCCTCGAGTACAGGGTCGTCTTCATCGTCGGCATGGAGGAGGGGATACTTCCCCACATCCGGTCGATCGACGACGAAAAGCAGATGGAGGAGGAGCGGCGCCTCTGCTACGTCGGCATCACGCGGGCGAAGGAGCGGCTCTACCTGCTCAGGGCCTTCCGGCGCAACTTCAGGGGCGGCATGGGGCCGAGCGTGCCCTCCCGCTTCCTGGGCGGCATCCCCAGGGGGCTGGTGACGCCCATGGAGACCGACTTCTCGCCGCGCCCAGCCGCGTCGAATGGCAGCCGGCGACAGCGGCCCACGCCGGCGGCCGCCGCGTCCCCCGAGCCTCCTCCCGAGGCGGAGGCGAAGCCGGAGTTTGCCGTGGGCGACAGGGTAAAGCACGAGGCATTCGGGCAGGGCATCGTGGTCGAGACGAAGCCGTCCGGCGGCGACACCCAGGTCACGGTGGCGTTCAGGGACGGCCACGGAATAAAGCGCCTGCTGCTCGGCTTCGCGCCGCTGGAGAAGGTGAGCACATGACCATGGAAGAGATGCAGGCCTCGCTGGGAGTCGAGTCGGACCCTGTAGTCCACGAGGTGGAGAGGGGGGCGATACGCCGCTTCGCCGACGCTATAGGCGACCCCAACCCGCTCTACCGCGACCCCGACGCCGCCCGCGACGCCGGGTACGGCGGCGTGATCGCGCCGCCGACATACCTTCGCGCGCTGGTCCCGGACCCCGCGCTCCCGCCGTACCCGCGTCCGTACCCTGAGGTGCTCGACGGCGGCAGCGCATGGCGCTACTTCAGGCCGGTGCAGGCCGGTCAGCGCATATCGGTGACGTGGAAGCTGGCCGACGCTAAGGAGCGCGAGGGACGCCTCGGCCCCATGGTCATCGCCACAACGGAGATCGCCTACCGCGGCGAGGACGGCGCGCCGGCGGCCACTCAGAGCAGCACCCTGATCCACTACGAGCCCGCGCCGCAACCCGCCGGCGGCTCACCCCCCCGGCAACAGCCCGCTCGTCCTTCGACAAGCTCAGGACGAACGGCGCCGCGGCCGCCTGCCCCCGCCGTCTTCGAGGACGCCCAGGTCGGGCAGGCGCTCCCCGCCCTGGAGAAGACGCCCACCACCAAGCAGCTCGTCATGTACGCCGGGGCGTCCGGCGACTTCTACGAGGTACACTACGACCTCGCATTCGCCCGGCAACGGGGGCTCTCCAACGTCATCGTACACGGCGCCCTCAAGAACGCCTTCCTGGCACAGATGCTCACCGACTGGGCAGGCGCCGACTCCATCGCGGAGCTGTCGGTGCGCTACGCCGGGATGGACGAGCCGGGCGCGCCGCTCTGGTGCATGGGCAGGATCACGGAGAAGAAAGGAAACGGCCTGGTGGGCTGCGAGGTCTGGATAGAGAACGCGGCGGGCGCCGCCACGACCAGCGGCTCCGCCGTCGTCTGGCTGCCGAGGAGGGAATCGTGACGCTCATACTCTGGGGCAGCTCCGACAGCTTCATAGACCCGCTGCGGCCCAGGCCGCGCCATGAGGCGGATAGGGCCTACGCGGCCAGGGCGGCGGCGCACGGGGTGACGCGGCTCATCCCCAGCGGCAGGCCGTCGGAGAGCCTCGTCGATGCGGCGAACGAGCGCGGCGTGGAGGTCCACCCCTACGTCGCCTTCAACTTCCACGGCGGGCTGGTGCTATACCAGTGGTCCCTCGACTACATGTCGCCGGAGCCGTTCACGCCGGACTGGCGCGCCGTTGCGGACGGACACCGCCCGGTGTGGCGGACGCCTATCCCCGTGGCCCCGAGCGACTACGCGAAGGAGCACCCGGAGCAGTGGTCCCTTGGCCGCGACCGGAGCCGAGAGGCGCCCCCCGGCTGGCGCGTCACCATGAGCCTCGCCTACCCGGAAGCGCGCGCCCACCTCGTCGCTCAGTACCTCGATATGATGGAGACGAAAGGCGCCCGTGGGGTGCAGGTCGAGTTCGTGGACGGCAACGTCGACGGCGCGGGCGTCGCCGACACCGGCTACGAGGACCGCATGATGGCGGAGTTCGAGGCGCGCAGCGGCCGCCGCGCCCTGGAGATTCCCAACGACGATCCGGAGTGGCTCGCCTTCAGGGCGTCGTACGTCACCCTGTTCATGCGCGAGCTGCGGGAGGCCGTCAAGGCGCGTGACGCGGACGCCCCCGTGACGGCCACCATGCTGGCCCGAGAGCGAGGCGGCTACCTGGACGTGCTGCTCGACTGGGAGGCGTGGGTGGCCGAGGGGCTGCTCGACGAGATGTACGTCTGGTTCAGGAACATCAGCGACCTCGACGTGGTGGAGAGGCTGACCGCCGAGGCCGTGGAGACCGCCGCCGGCCGCGTCCCCGTAGTCTCCGAGCTCTCCTGCTACCACCCCGGCAGCATCCAGCAGCCGGACCCGCTGGTGGAGGCCGCCCGCCTTGCCCTCGGCGCCGGCGCCTCCGCCGTCGGCGTCTACGGCAGCGACGCCGTGGAGCAGCTGGACCTGTGGGACGCCATAGAGCGCATGTCCCGCCTGGCCTGAGCCCGCGCGCTATGACAGAGGCCGTATACAAGCTGAACCTCCCGCCCGAGACCTTCGTGCGCGTCCCGCACGGAGACGTGCGGGCCTTCGCGGCGGCCCTGGCGCGAGCGTCGGGGCTTGCCGCCGACAGGGCCGACCTCCTGGCGGGTCTGCTCACCGCCAACGACCTCCGGGGCGTCTTCAGCCACGGCACCCGCCTGGTGGCCCGCTACGCGCGGATGATGCGCGGCGGCGACCTGAACCCGGCCCCCGACGTGAAGCTCCTCCGCGAAGGCCCGACCAGCGTCGTGATGGACGGCGACGGCGGCCTCGGCTACTTCCCCATGTACGACGGCACGCGCCGCGCCATCGAGAAGGCGAATGAGCTTGGCGTCGCCGTCCTCCAGACGAGGAACCACGGACACATAGGCGCCGCCGGCATCTACTCGCGCATGCCCTTGGAGCAGATGATGGGCGCATTCGTGACGGCCGGCGGGGAGCTCGACCTGGAGCCCGGCCAGCCCGTCTACACGCCCGCCATAGGCTCTCCGGTCTCGATCAGCGCGCCCGCGGGCCGCGAGCCTCCCATAGTCGTAGACTTCTCCCCCGTGTACGACCTGCGGGTATCGCCGCGCTGGCCCGAGCTCGCCGAATGGATACCGGGCACCATATTCCGCTGCATCGGCCTCGGCATGATCGCCCAAGCATGGGGCGGCATCATGGCGGGCGCGCCGCACTCCGCCGGGCGCGAGCGCCCCCGCCGATACGCCGCCGCCGGCCAGCGCGGGTTCGCCTTCATGTTCCAGGTCGGCCTATTCATCGACCCGGACGAGTACGCGCGAGAGATGGACGCGCTCGCCGCGAGCCTCAGGGAGCTTGCCCCCCTCGAAGGCTTCGACAAGGCGAGCTACGCGGGCGGAATCGAGGGCGAGCGCGAGATGGAGTTCCGCGAGCGCGGCATCCCGGTCGGCCCCGAGCACAGGCGAGACTTGGAGAACGCCGCGGCGGAGTTCGGCGTAGACGTGCCCTGGCCCAGAGGCGGATGAGGAGCGGCGCGCCGGTATTCCATATGGACCGCTGACGCCGCTGCGTCCTTCGGAAGAGCGCCAAGGGAGAGGAGCGCATGAATAGAGAACCGCTGAAGCTGTGCATGTTGTCGGGGTCTTTCGAGTACGAGTCCGAAAGTACGCTGACCGCCTTCCGCGAATACGTGGAGAGGGAGCACCCCGTACGCGCGGACCTTATCGTCTACCGCTCGGAGGACGACCATCAGTCCCTGTCTGCAATCGAAGAGAGCGACGTCCTGCTGGTGTTCACCCGGCGTCTGAACACCGAGGGCGAGGAGTTGGAGCGGTTCAAGGCATACTGCGCCGCGGGCAGGCCCATCGTGGGCGTGCGCACGGCCAGCCACGCCTTCCAGAACTGGCTCGCCTTCGACCGGGAGGTGCTGGGAGGGAACTACCGGATGCACTGGGAGCACGGCCCCAGGGCCCGCGTCAGGTTCGAGCCCGGCTCCGAAGGCCATCCCATCATGGAGGGCGTCGCGGAGTTCAACTCCGCCGGCAGCCTCTACCGCAACACCCCCATCGCGGCCGACGCCTCCCTCCTAATGAGCGCCAGCGCCGGCGAGCACGACGAGCCCGTCACCTGGACACGCTCCCACGCCGGCGGGCGGGTCTTCTACACGTCGCTGGGACACCAGGACGACTTCGAGGAGCCCAGCTTCCTGCGCCTGCTGGCCAACGCGGCCCTGTGGTGCGGAGGCAGGATCTGAAGTGTCGCCGTGATGACCGGATAGCGCATCTCTCGCCTGCCCTGAGACTGGGATAGCTCTATCAAATCGTCTCCACTGGGCGGTCATCCAGCATCGCTTGAATGTCTGTTGGCTCAATGTCGACAACGTCGTCAGCAAGCTGGACAACCTCTGTTGCAACACTGGCACGGTTAGGAGTGGCAATCAGCACACGGACACCGAAGTCCTGCACAGTCCTAACCACCTCAGCGAGGTCACGGTCCCCGGATATGACCACAGCGGTCCCGAAGACCGAGCGGCTGGCAAGGCGTACCATGTCCAATGTAATCAGGGTATCGACCCCCTTTTGCTGGCGCTCGGGATAGAAGGTCCAGTTCTTGTCGAACTCGGCAAGCAATTGATCGGCTGTGATTTCCCAACGGACTTTGCTCCTTCGGCAATCAGGTAACCCGCGTCGACAAACCCGGCGTATGTTCCAGGCATAGTGACGGCCTCCACAAAAAAAGGGTCCCACGAGGGACCCTGAGTCAAAAGCCCCCAACGGGGGCGCAGTTCAAAGACCCCCAAACGGGGGTAGAGTGATTATCAATGTCTTGGACTCCGGTGTCAAGCGGTGTCAAGTGTGGCAGCGGTCGGTACGGTGGGCAGCCGCTCTCGTCAGCACCCGCACTTGATCTTGGTCCCAGGCCTCGCTTCCCTGCCGTGGGTGGCGTAGCCGTCGCGCTTCCACCAGTCCAGTCCTCCGATCAGCTCGCGCACCTGGAATCCAAGAGTCAAGAGCTTTAGCGCCGTCTTCGTCGAGGCGTTGCACCCGATGCCGTCGCAGTAGCAGACGTAGAGCTTCGACTTGTCGAGCGACGCGGTGGAATTGAAGCTTATCTCCCTGTGCGGGAGGCTGATGGAGCCGGGGATGTGCTCCAGGGCGTAGGCGTCGGCAGAGCGCCCGTCCACCACGACGATGGGTTCGTCCCTACCTGCGGCTTCGTAGAGGTCAGCCGAGTCCATCTCGTAGGCCAGCTTGCGTTGGTAGAAGTTCATCTGGTCGATGGTCATTGCGCTTTCTCCGGTACTGTTCCAGGCCGGGCTGTTCTGTGTAGGGCGCCCCCACTATACTTCAACGGGCCCAACAATGAAGAGTCATGCAGACCGCCCGCTTGACAAGCCATAGCACTCTTGTTCTATACTATCCCCGTGATGGTTGATGCGGTGGGCTGGGATGATGGGATGGGAGGTGGACGAGATGGGGTGGACGGAGTCGCATGACGAAAGCGCGGGAGAGGGAGAGAGTGTCGCCGGCGGTACGGAGGAGGACGGCGAGGAGTACCCCGAGTCGCCCGTGGAGTTCGTTCGGGATGTGCTCGGGGACAAGCCGTACCTGAAGCAGGAAGAGATGCTGACGGGGGTGTTGGAGTCGCGGAGGACGTCGGTGGTCGGGTGCAACGGTTCGGGCAAGGACTGGGCGGCCGCGCGGGCGGTGCTCTGGTGGCTCCACACGCGGTCGCCGGCGAAGGCGGTCGTGACGGGCCCCACGTCGCGGCAGGTGGACCGGATCGTGTGGAACGAGATCAGGTACGCCTACGCGGGCGCCAAGGGCCGGCTCCGCGGGCGGATGTTCAGGACGTCGCGGTACGAGGTGGACGAGCAGACCTTCGCCATCGGGTTCGCGACCAACTCGTCCCACAACCTGCTCGGATTCCACTCGCCCAACCTGCTGGTAGTCGTCACCGAGGCGCACGCCGTCAAGGACGACGACCTGGACGCGGTGCGCCGGCTGAACCCGACGAGGCTGCTGATGACCGGCAACCCGTTCACGTCGGCGGGGGCGTTCTACGACTCGCACCATTCGCGGCGGCGCCTGTACCGGACGGTGCAGATCGGCGCGGACGACACGCCGAACGTCGCGGAGGGGCGCGTGGTGGCCCCAGGCATGATCACCGCAGAGGACGTCGCCGACCGCAAGGAGGAGTGGGGAGAGGGCAGCCCGCAGTTCATAGGCGGGGTGCTGGGGCAGTTCCCGGAGGGGCTGGAGGACGTCTTCGTGCCGCTGAAGGCCGCGACGGAGGCCGCCGTGCGCGCGCTGGAGCCGTCGGGGCCGGTGGTGCTCGGCTGCGACGTGGCGCGCCACGGGCAGGACCTGACGGTCGTCGTGCGCAGGCAGGGGCCGGTGGCGCGCATCGTCCGGAGGACGCAGGGCGCGGACACGATGAGCACCGCAGGGTTCCTGAAGGACTACTGCGAGACCAACGACGTGGACGCCGTGGTGATCGACGACTCGGGCGTCGGGGGCGGCGTAGTGGACCGACTCAAGGAGACGGGCCTGCGCCGCGCGCGCGTCGTGCCGTTCATCGCGGGCGCGAAGGCCCTGAACAAGGACCGCTTCTACAACCGCGCCGCCGAGGTCTGGTGGCTGATGGCGGAGGCGTACAAGAGCGGCGAACTCGACACGGACGACGACGCGGCGCTGATCGGGCAGGTCTCCAGCCGCGGGCGCGAGTACGGGAGCGACGGCCGCATAAGGCTGGAGAGCAAGAGGGGTAAGCGGGGGTCTCCCGACGAGGCCGACGCGCTGGCGATGACGTTCGCCGCGCCCCGGAGAGGAGTCAAGATATGGGTGTGAATATAAAAGGACGGTTGACACCCGCTGGGGGGCGCGCCTAATATCCGCGTGCCTGACATAGGCAGTACACGCCCCGGCAGATGAAGCGATAGTCTTCGGGGTCCTTGCCATTGCGCTGGTGATGTTCGTAACGTCTGCGTGGCGCTACGACATCGTTGCCTTGCGAAGGCCATCTCGGTCCCATGCCTGGCGGCGTCGGCGACTTCTTCGGTCGCGCTCGTTATGGCTTGACCGATACCCGTTTGGAGCTGCTTGGCGGTAGCGCCGCCCCCGGCGCTGCTGGTCCGTGAGGGCTTCGTGTGGTCTGAATAAAGTTAGCATATCGCCTTACTCCCGAGTCTCTGTTGCCGGCCTAAGCTCTCCGGCCACCCTCGTCAACGCGGCCCCGTACAGGAATATCAAGCTGGCGATGTATCCCCACATCATTAGCACGACAACGGAGGCGATGGGGCCGTATATGGCGCTCCTCTGGGTGGTGAGACTCGTAAACCAGAAGAACAGGTGCTTTCCCGCCTCGAACAGGACGATGGCGACCATCGCGCCGAACGTGGCGTCCCTCCACTCGACGTCGACATTTGGAAGGCGGTGATAGACGAAGGCGAAGATGATCATGGTGAGGGCCGCGGGCAGCACCGTAGAGACGAGGGCCAGCGCGAGGGCCGAGATGGTGGAGACTACTCCCTGAGCATCCGCCGCCAGCCCTGAGCCAATGCCAACGACCACGTGAAGCAGAGCCGTGAGCCCTATGGACAGCAGGAACAGGATCGCCACGAGCGTCGCTATCGATAACTGGGTGAGGGTTACCTGTACGACCTTGAGCGATTCGACCCCTAACATCCTGTTCACGGCCCTGTTGGCCGCCGCGAAGAGGCCGCTGGCGCCCACCACGATGCTGACCGACGCCACCAGCCCGACGGTAAGCGAACCGCTGAGCAGGTTCTCGACGGCCTCGTGTATCAGGTCCCGCGCTGTCGGAAAGTAGTAGACGAGCGCGTCGACAAGCCTCCCACGGATGCCCTCCGGGTCGCCGAGAACGCCTATCGCCATGACTGCCAGGGCGACCATCGGCAAGAGCGACAGGATGGCGAAGTAGGCGAGGGACCCCGCGAGGTCGATTCCGCCTGCCCTGACAAGGAGGCGCGCCGCCCTCATCATCGACCTGCCGCGCCAGGCCGCGCGGCCCCTGGGCAGCTCGTCCGACAGCCTTCGTCCAACCTCCGAGAGCCGTCGTTCCAACTCGGGGGAGACGGCCAGCCGAGGCTCCAGCACACTGCGCAAGACCGACTGCCTTACTCGGTCTCCGTGAGACTGGCTGACCTGGTAAGCGGCCTCTACGACTCCGGTCGCCGCGGCCGCAACCACCTCCTCGGTCTCGACGTCCGTCCGCTCGGCCTCTTCGAGGGCGGCGTCCAAGGCAGTCCCAGCCACGCCGGCGATCTCGCCCGGGTCTCTTTCGGCAACTGCGTCATGTGTCACCAGCGTGTAGGCGGCGTCCCTGGTGGCGGCCGTCACGTCGCCTCCCGCCGCGGCCACGCCGGAGACCACCCCGCCCACCGTGGCGCTTGCCGCGTGGCCAAGGTCGCCTCCCACCTCCACGACGGCTTCTACGGCGCCGTCCACAGCCGCCAACGCCGCGTCCGCGCTGTCGATCCCGACCGAGGCGGCGCCGACGATCGCACCCTCGACCGCGTCGCGGCCAACCTCTCCCACCTCCCTGCCGGCCTTCCGGGACCCTCTTACCGCGCCTACCACGACCTCCCTGACGGCGGGCGTCGTGACCTTAGCGACCTGCGCGGTGCCTTCCACCACTCCGATGACGCTGTCCCTGACGAAGGCCCCCGTCTCTCCACCTATC
This sequence comes from Dehalococcoidia bacterium, assembly GCA_963664035.2. Taxonomy (GTDB): domain Bacteria; phylum Chloroflexota; class Dehalococcoidia; order Lucifugimonadales. The sequence continues at coordinate 366,137 of OY760867.2, forward strand.
CCGCCGACGGCCTGCACCGCGCCCTCGACCGCTTCCCTGGCCAGGTTGCTCGCTCCGCGTCCAACCGAGCGCGTCCCCCTGACCGCCCTCTGGGCGGCGTAACGGACGGCGGCTCCCGTGACGCGGCGGCGCCGCCCCTTGTCCGGCGCCAGGGCATCCTCGACCTGCCGGGCTACGCGCTCCGAGGGACTATTGGACCGGTTCACGGCGGGGCTACCGCGCTCATCGGCGCACAGGTAGGCGCGCCTACGTAGCGGCCTTCTTGTCGTCCCCTTGGTCGGAGGTTATGGACCCCGCGACCACGCGGACCTCCTGGATCGTGCCGGTCGCGGCGTTCCGGACCGCGTCGCCAGCCGCATCGCTCACGTCGTACGCGGCCTCTATGGCGCCGGTCGCGACGGCCGAAGCCGCCTTTTCGGCGTCCACTCCAACGGACTTCGCCGCACTGATCGAGCCTTGAACGGCGGCCACGGCAACCTGCGCCAGGTCCTCTCCCACCGCCGCCGCGCTGCTTATGAGCTGCCTGGACGTATCTCGCGCGGCTGTCGTCACGTCTCCCCCCGTGCCGGCGACGGCCGTGATGACGCCTGCCATCGTCGCTTGCGCGGCGGTAACCAGGGACCCTCCTATCTCTCGAGTCCCCTCTATGGCCCCGCGGGTCACCTGCACCACGGCCTCTTCCGTCGTGACGCCAATCGAGGCGCCACCCTTCAGAGTCCCTTCGACCGCGTGTTGGGCAGCAGTCCCCAGCTCCGCCCCCACGTCGCTCGAGCCGCGAATGGCGCCAACCACGACGTCGTGGAGCGTCGTCGTCGTGGCAGTGGCGACCTGTCCCGTGCCCTGGATCACGCCGATGGCGGAGTCCCTGACCACAGCCCCGGCCGCGCCGCCGATCTTCCCGGTAGCCTGGAGCGCTCCGATGATGGCGTCCTGGGCCAGGTGGCCGGCCTCGCCGCCTATTGTGCGAGTGCTTCTGAGCGCATTCACCGTGACATCTCTCACCGCGTCGATGCCCGCGCCGGCCACGTGTCCCGTGCCGCTCAGAGTCCCCGCCAACGAGTCCCTCACTTGCGAACGCTCAAGTCCCACCAGGGCAATATATCACAGCGGTACTGGGCGCCACTACGGGCCGGTTATTCCTACATTCCCGTTCCTGAAGCTCTTTGCGCCAGTTCGGAAGGACTTCCTTCCTCCAACTACGAGCTTGACAAGTCATAGTACTTGTGTTCTATACTGGCCCATAGGAGGAGCGAAGATATGGGTGTGAAAGAGTCGTTGTCGAAGCTGTTGCCGGCGCCGCTGCGGAACCGGGAGCGGGCGGGCGCCCCGGGGCCTGGGTTGGCCTGGCCCTGGGAGCAAGAGATCGGGGCGGGCCAGTCGTGGACGCCGATGAGCTACGGCGAGTACTACCCGAAGTCGGCGCTGGTGTACGCGGCGATCAGGGTCAGGCAGGACGCGGTGGCGCGCGTGCCGCTGCGGGTGTACCGTCGGCCTCCAGGAGGGCTGGGGCGGCTGGAGCCGGCGGGCGAGGACCACCCGGCGCAGCGGCTCCTCGACTCGCCCAACCCGTTCTGGACGAGCAGCGCCCTGTGGCGGGCGACGGAGACGTACCTGGGGCTGTGGGGGTCGGCGTTCTGGGGGCTGGAGCGCGACGGGTCCGGGCGGGTCAGGGAGATATGGCCGCTCAGGCCGGACCGTATGAAGGTGGTCCCCGACACCGACGCCTACGTGCGGGGCTTCGTGTACCACGCCGGGGGCGGGCGGCCGTTCGTCTCGTACGTGCCGGAGGACGTGGTATGGATGCGGTACTTCAACCCGCTGGACGAGTACGCGGGGCTGTCGCCCATAGCGCCGCTGCGGCTCTCGGCGGACATGGCGCTGGACGCGCTGAAGGCGGGTCGCAACAGCCTGGCGAACGACAGCGTGCCCGGCCTGTTCATCGAGACGCCGGACACGCCGACGGACGATGAGGCGCGGGAGTTCTACGAGCGGTGGGAGTCGCGGTTCCGCGGCCCCGACAAGGCGCGCCGCCCGGCGCTGCTGAGCGGCGGCATGAGGGCGGTCAACCTGGGCTTCAGCCCGCGCGAGATGGAGCACGTGCAGAGCCTGCGCTGGAGCCTGGAGGACGTGTCGCGGGCGTACGGGGTGCCCAAGCCGATACTGGGCGACCTGGAGCACGGCACATTCGCAAACTTCGCCACGGCACGGCGCATCTTCTGGGAGGATACGATAGTGCCGCAGCTGACGATGTACCAGGACACGCTGAACCGGAGGCTGGTCCCGAGCCTGGGGGACCCGTCGGTCCAGGTGGAGTTCGACATGGGCGCGGTGGAGGCGCTTCGGGAGAGCGAGAACGACAAGGCGCGGCGGCGTCAGACCTACGTCAACGCCGGGATCATGACGGTGGACGAGGTGCGCGCCGAGATGGGCATGGCGCCGCTACCGGAGCGCGACGTGGATGGGCAGGATGGACAGGGATAGGAGGGAGGGGGCGTTGGACGGCAAGACGATAGCGATACGCTGCGACCACGACGGGTTGAAGATGGGGGAGGTCAAGGACGGCCACCTTATCCTGCGCGCGAAGCACCACGGGGAGACCCACTTCAAGATAGTGCGGCTGCGGAAGCTGGCGGAGCTTTCGGGCGAGGAGCGGCGCACGCCGCCCGTTGCGTAGCTATTCCAGGAGCTTGATCGCGGTGGCCACGGCGGTCGCGATGGCCGCCAGGGCAACGACGCTGCCCAACTGCAACCCCACCATCCACTTGATCAGCCGAGTCTCCAACTGGCTGATGTCGTTAGTCAGCCGGTTCTCCAGTTGGCTGAGGTCATTGGTCAGCCGGTTCTCCAGTTGGCTAAGGTCGGCCCTCGTGACGAGGTGCTCGTAGGCTCCCTCGATGCGGCTGACGCGCTGTTCCAAAGTGGCCATCAGGTTACTCCAAGAGCTTGATCGCGGTGGCAACGGCGGTCACGACAGCCGCCAGGGCAACCAGGCCGCCCAACTGCAACCCCACCATCCACTTGATCAGCCGAGTCTCCAACTGGCTGATGTCGTTGGCCAGCCGAGTCTCCAGTTGGGTGAGGTCGGCCCTCGTGGCGAGGTGCTCATAGGCTCCCTCGATGCGGCTGACTCGCTGTTCCAAAGTAGCCATCAGGGTTTGCTCCCGTCGGGTCTGATGGTATCAGCCTAACGGACGCCCATGTCAATATGTGCGTTGGCTCAAAGCCCCACCTAATGGCGGTGACGCCCTAAGGCGAGGGGAGGGCTGGTTTGAAACCAGCCCCTACGGGGTGATGGCTGATGGATGTATAATTGCGCCGCCGCGCAGCATGAACCCCAAGGAGAGCCATGAAGCCTGGAACCATCACCGCAGAGCATATGAAGGCCGCCCTGCCGGATACGTCGTCCGCGGTGAGCCTCGACGGCCTCGACGATGCGGTCACCGTCTACCGCGACAGGCTGGGGATTCCCCACGTGAAGGCTGCCACGGTACACGACGCCTTCTTCGGGCAGGGCTTCGCCACGTCGCAAGACAGGCTATGGCAGATGGAGTACGACAGGCGGCGCGCCTACGGGCGATGGGCCGAGTACGTGGGGCCGGAGGGCGTCGAGCAGGACGCGATGATGCGCAGGTTCCGGCTCCGCAGCTCGGCGCTGTGCGACTACGGTGCGCTCGGCGCGGGGGCCAGGGCGATGGTGGACGCCTACGCCGAGGGCGTCAACGCCTTCATCGGCAGCACCCGCTCGCTGCCCGTCGAGTTCGCCGTCGTCGGGTCCTCCCCGGAGAGGTGGGAGCCCTGGGACTGCCTGGCGGTCTTCAAGGTGCGCCACTGCATGATGGGGCTGTTCGAGAGCAAGCTGTGGCGGGCGCGTCTTGTGAAAACACTGGGGGCCGAGCGCGCGGCGCGGATAGTGCCCGGACAGCAGGGGCGGCTGCTCATGGTCCCGCCCGGCGTGGAGGACACGGCGCGGCTGGCCACGGACGACGCGCTGGAACACCTGCGGGCTGGGGCCGCCGCGGTCGCGCAGATGGGGATGGCCGAGGCGGGCAGCAACAACTGGGCCGTCGCCGGGAGCCGCACCGCGTCCGGCAAGCCGCTGCTCGCCGGCGACCCGCACAGGCCGCTGGACGTGCCCAACGTCTACTACCAGAACCACGTGTCCTGCCCCGATTTCGACGCCATAGGGCTATCCTTCCCGGGCGTACCCGGCTTTCCGCACTTCGGACACAACCAGCGCGTCGCGTGGTGCGTCACGCACGCCCAAGCGGACTACCAGGACCTGTACGTGGAGAGGTTCGAACCGGGCTCCGGGGGGCGCTACGAGCACCGGGGCGAGTGGCTGGAGGCGAAGGTCGAGGAGGAGACGATCGAGGTGAGGGGCGCGGACCCTGTGCCCATAACCGTGACCTCCACGCTGCACGGGCCGGTCGTGGCCGGAGACCCGGCCTCCGGGACGGCGTTGACGTTGAAGTACACCGGCACCGACGGCGCGAACCCCACCTTCCATTGCGTGCTCGCCATGCTGGGCGCGTCGTCGGTGGACGAGATGGAAGAGGCGATGCGGGAGTGGGTCGACCCGTCCAACAACTTCGTGACCGCCGACGTACACGGCAGCATCTCGTACCTGAACCGGGGGCGGCTGCCGGTGAGGCCGATGGCGAACGCCTGGCTTCCCGTGCCGGGGTGGGACGGGATGCACGAGTGGGATGGCTTCGTGCCGTTCGAGGAGATGGTGCGCTCGCGGGACCCGGAGACGGGGTACATCGTGACGGCCAACAACCAGATCGCAAGCGGCGACTATCCGCACTACATCTCCCTGCAGTTCGGCGCGGACCACAGGGCGCGGCGCATCAAGTCCCGGCTGGAGCATATGACGGGCGCGACTGTGCGGGACATGGCCTCCGTCCACGGCGAGATCGTGTCGATCCCCGCCCTGCGGTACATGGACCTGCTCATGGGCGTGGAGGCGCGGGGCGAGACGGAGCGCGAGGCGAAGCGGCTGCTCCAGGGCTGGGACGGCTCGATGCACCGCGACTCCGTAGCGCCGACGGTCTATAGCGTCTTCAGGCTGGAGATCGAGAGGCCGGTATTACAAGACCTGCTGGGGCCGCTGGCCGAGGAGGCGCTCAGCGCCGCCGGGCGGGGCGCGCCGTTCCACGTCAACCTGCTGCGCGCCAAGCTCGCGGCCATGGCCGCCCAGGGCGACGCGTCGTACCTGCCGGATGGCTCGGACTGGCAGTCGCTGGCGGCGAACGCATTCTCCAGGGCGGCGGCGTACCTGGAGGAGCGCCTGGGACCGGACGTGAGCGCGTGGACGTGGGGCCGGGTACACTTCACCCAGCCGCGCCATACCCTGTCGGCGGCCTTCCCGGAGCTGGCCGCCGATCTGGACCCGCCGTCGGCGCCGATGAGCAGCGACGGGGACACGCCCCAGTCCGGCAGCTACTCGCCTGGCGAGCCGTTCACGGTAACGGGCATGTCCGCCGCCCGGTACGTGTTCGACCTGTCCGACTGGGACGCGTCGGCCTGGATAACCCCCCTCGGCAGCTCGGGCCACCCCGCAAGCCCGCACTACGCCGACCAGGTGGCCGCCTGGTCCGACGTAGAGGTTGCCCCGATGCTCTATGGCTGGGACAGGATCGCGGACGAGGCCGAGAGCGCGCAGGTGCTGGAGAAGGGGTAGGCTGTGTCGTCCGGCCTAGCGCCTCGTCAACACGTCCGGGGACTTGATACCGACCCCGCATCGAAGTGCGGGACAGGCTTCCGCCGGTATGACGGGAGATCTACCGGCGCATGAAGCTGCTCGCCAACGTCGTCCTTGTCGTAGCCACGGTCGCGCTGCTTGCGGGCGGCGTGGTGCTCATCGTGCGCGGCTCGGGCGGGGGAGGCATGGAGATAGTGCTGCCGCCGCCCGAGGCGCGGCCGGCGGCAGCCGGCCAGGGGGCGGAGATCAAGGTCTACGTGACGGGCGCGGTAGCGTCGTCCGGCGTCTACGCGGTCGAGGCCGGGAGCCGCCTGGAGCAGGTGGTGGAGGCCGCTGGGGGGCTGACCGGCGACGCCGACCCTGTGGCCGTCAACCTGGCCGTGCGCGTCGAGGACGAGCAGCATTGGCACGTGCCGCGCGCGGGCGAGTCGGCGCGGCTTCCGTCGGCGGGCGGGCAGTCGGACTCGTCGAAGATCGACCTGAACAGCGCGACGGCCCATGAGCTGGAGACGCTGCCGGGCATAGGGAGCGTCAGGGCGCAGACCATCGTGGACTACCGGCAGGCCAACGGCCCATTCTCCAGCGTCGACGACCTGCTCGCCGTGAGCGGGGTCGGGCCGGCCACCGTGGAGTCGATCCGGGACATGGTCGACGCGCGGTAGGCGTACGATGAAGCTCACGCTCGTCGCCGCGGCCTTCGCCGCGGGCGTCTACCTCGGCGCCGAGACGCAGTTGCACGGCGCCGGACTGCTGATGCTCGCCTGCTCCGCCTCAGCGGGGGCGCTCTTCCTGAAGGCGCGGGGACTGCCATACCTGCCCGCCGTCCTGCTGGCGGCGGCCCTGCTGGGCGCATCCAGGGGCGCCGCGTTCGACCCGGGCGGCGCGGGCCCGCTGTCCCAATACCACGGCGTGGAGGAGGTGAGCGTCACCGGCTGGATTGCCGACGACCCGGAGCCGGTGGGGCGGGCGGTCCGTTTCCGCTTCCGCGTGGAGGAGGTGTCGGGCAGCGTCGAGGGCGGGGACGTGCTGGTGACCATGGAGGCCGCCGAAGCCAGGTACGGCGACAGGCTGCTCCTCACGGGCGCATTGGAGCAGCCGCCGGCGTTCGAGGGCTTCGACTACGCCGGGTTCCTCGCGCGGCGCGGGATCGGCTCCATCATGTCGTTCCCGGAGGCGCGAGTGCTCGACGGCAAGCGCGGGTCGCCGCTCTCCAGGGCGCTGACGGGGCTGCGGCTCAGGCTGGCGGAGGCCACGGAGCGGGTCGTGCCGGAGCCGCAGGCGGCGTTCGGCCAGGCGGTGCTGCTCGGCATACGGGACCGGTTGCCTGCCAGGCTGGTAGACGACTTCAGGGCGACCGGAACCTCGCACCTGCTGGCCATATCGGGGCTGCACGTCGGCATCCTGCTCGGCCTTAGCCTGGCAGCGAGCCAGTGGCTGCTGGGGCGGCGCAGGAACCTGTACCTGGTAGCGCCGCTGCTACTCCTCTGGCTCTACGCCGCGCTCGCCGGAATGTCCCCGTCGGTGACGCGGGCGGCGATAATGGCCAGCGTCTACGTCGCGGCGATGGCGTTGGGGCGGCCCCGCGCAATACTGCCGTCGCTGGGGCTGGCCGCGGCGGTTATGGTGGCGTTCGACCCGAAGGCGCTCTGGAGCGTCTCGTTCCAGCTTAGCTTCGCCGCCATGGCCGGGATCGCGGTGTTTGCGGAGCCCGTAGGGAGGCTGCTGGGCAGGGCGCTGGGCGCGCCCGCCGACGTTGCGGACGAGCTCAGGCTCCGGCAGTGGGCCGCCGCGTCGGTGGGTATGGGCGCGGCGGCCACGCTCGCCACGTGGCCGCTGGTGGCCTTCTACTTCGAGCGCGTCTCCTTCATAGGGCTGCCGGTGACGCTGCTGGCGCTTCCGGCGCTGCCCGCCGTGCTGCTGGCCCACGCCGCGGCGGGCGCGCTGGGGCTCGCCGCCACGTGGCTGACCGCGCCGTTGGGCTGGCTGGCGTGGGCCGCGGGCTCCTACGTCACGGGCCTGGTGGCCCTCGCCGCCAGGCTGCCCGTTGCGGACGCGGAGGTCGGACGCATGGCCCCCGTCTTCCTCTGGGCCTACTACGCCCTGCTGGTAGCCGCCGCCCTCGGACGGAGGCGGCTCGGCAGCCTTGCACGATGGGCCGCGGCGGCGGTCCCCAGGCCCGGTTGGGGATGGCTCGCGGCGGCACAGGCGCCGCTATGGCTGCTCGCCCCCGTGGTCGCGGCCGCCGCGCTCGCATGGGTGGCCGTGCTCTCGCTGCCGGACGGCAGGCTGCGCGTGACCTTCGCGGACGTGGGCCAGGGCGACGCGGCGTTCATCGTCACCCCCGGCGGGGCGCAGATAATGATGGACGGCGGGGACGACCCGGACGAGGCCGCCAGGATCGCGGCCTCGAAGATGCCGTTCTGGGACCGTACCATCGACCTAGTCATACTCACCCACCCGCACCACGACCACGTGGCCGGCCTCACGGAGGTGCTCCGCCGATACCGGGTGCTCAACGTGCTGGAGCGCCGGCTGGAGTACGACGGCGCGGCCTACCGCGACTGGCGAGCGGCCGTCGCCGCGGAGGGCGCGATGGTGACGCAGGCCGCGGCGGGGCAGACCATCGCGTTCGCGGACGGGACCGTCCTCGAGGTCGTCAACCCGCCGGAGCGTCTAGCGGGGACCGCGCTAACGGACGTTAACAACTCGTCCGTCGCCATCCGCCTCAGCTATGGCTCGGTGAGCTTCATGCTCACGGGCGACATGTACGTCGACGCCGAGGCCCGGCTGCTGCGCTCGGGGCTGCGGGTCGATGCCGACGTGCTGAAGGTGGCGCACCACGGCAGCAGGACGTCATCGTCCGAGGAGTTCCTGCACGAGGTCGGCCCCGCTGCCGCGGTGGTCTCCGTCGGCGAGGGTAACAGGTACGGCCATCCTCACCCGGACATCATGCGCGCGCTGCGGGGCCTCGTGCCCGAGGGGCAGGTGTTCCTCACGTCGGAGCGCGGCGCCATAGAGTTCACCTACGACGGCGACCGGCTCAGGGCGAAAACCGAGAAGTAGAAGCAGTAAGGGCACCGCCTTCCTCCAGAACATCCAAGCGGTGAGAATAGACTACACCCGCCAGATCGTATATGTGAGGTTCGTAGGCACACACGTAGATTACGACCGCATCGATACCGAAGAAGTATGAGGTACAGCGATGACGCGCATCAGGCCGGTGAGGACAGAAGAAGATTACGAAGCCGCGTTGGTCCGGATCGACGAGCTCATGGACGCTGAGGCGAATACTCCCGAGGACGACGAGCTCGATGTGCTCGTCGGTCTTGTCGAGCGTTACGAGGAGACGCACCACCCCATCCCTCCACCTGACCCGATCGCGGCTATCGAGTTCCGCATGGACCAGACAATTACCGCCTGCTGTCCCAGTTCGTTGGCTCCGGCCAAGTCAGGCGGCAATTCGCCGCATAGGGAGAACTGAGCCTGGGTTCTTGGGACGCGGGTCAGTCAGACCGATGCGCCGCGCGGCAAACTGTCGCGGACGTCGCGCATGGCGTGCAGCAGGACGTGCGCGTCATCGATGGCAAGGCGCACTTCGTCCGGCTCCCAGATCTCGTCGTAGAAGTTGATGTGCAGGTGTTCGACCTGGGTGAATCTGCGCGTGCACTGCTCAGGGTCGTCGGCTTGCCGGATCAGAGTCCTTGCGGCTTTGCGGACGTTGTAGTGAGAGCCGTGCGGCCAGCCCTGCTCTTGCGCCACTGACTTGACGTAGTGGGCAACCGCGCCCCAAGCCTTCTCGGAGGCCTGCAGGTAGTCGCCTGCCGCGTACTCGGCTTCGGCCTGTTCGAGAAACCGTACGCTTATATCCTGGTGATGACGCTCTACTGTTGCCATATCCGTGTCGGGTCGGGTACAGAGACCTGGAAGTACTCCACTCCAGGGAGATCTGGAAGTTTAGAGGGTGAGAGGGGTCCATAGCTAGGGTATCGTAGCAGTTGATGGGAATTGCAAGGTAGAAGTTCATGATGTTAGACTACAGATAGTCACGTAGGAGCCGGGGCCCAAAAAGCCCTAGGGCCGTCGGGAGACGCGGAGAGCGCTGCTCAACGTCTTCATGTCTCCCGGTGGCCCGCGTCTTCCCGACAGGGTGGCTCTTACGTGACAGTTGAGCAAGCTGGTCACTGGGAGGCATCCCCTATGAATTGTTCGAGATGCGGACAGTCCTTTGAAGACACAGGCCCTTACTGTGAGAAGTGTACGCAAGCTATTGCACGAAATAGGAAGACTAATAAACAAAAACGAATGACAATGAATTTAACTAGGGCGAAGCATGTAACGACAGGCGTTGCTCGTACCACTAAGGTTCCAGAGGATGTGTGGATTGGTAAGCGCGGCCATATGTTTAAGTGGGGAAGTTGGCTGCTACTGCCTGCCATACCGATGATATTGACTCTAGGAGTGCTGTACTTCCTAATAGACGTATGGGAGGTCATGGATCTCCCTAATAAGACCACTTGGCCGTTGATGTTGGTGTTTGGGTATCTCATGTTGGTAGTTCCTGTTGGTGTGGCATTGGCATTGCTAGGGATCGGGGCGGATGTGATTCAACGAGGATGGAAGCGTCTATCCAAACCGGCTAAGTGGGGTTTGGGATTGGGGCTGGGAGTAACGGTGATTGTGTTAATCAGTGTGTGTCTCCCAGATCCAGAAGACGAAGCTAGTAGTGAGAAGGAAGCACAATTTCAGAGTGAGACGTTTTCAGCTCCAGGAGTGTTTACAATACAGGAAGCACGCTCACGGGGATTGTTAACACAGGAAGACGAGCAGTACGCGGCCCTGTGGCGAGAACGTGATATACATTGGGATCGATTGAAAGCGATGGATGGAGTAATAGAGAAAGTTCTAGCGGACGAGGTGACAAGTTCAGAAGAAGCGGATCTTCTATGCATTGCAGCACCTCAATGGAGCAGTCAATTGGACGGAGTAGTGGCGTATACTCAGCGCTTGGAAGACGTAAATAAAGCTGAGGCAAATGTATTATTTGCAGCAGCGGAACAGAGGCAAGAAGCAGTGATTGAATTACAAAATATATGCGCCGAGACACGCTAGGGGCGGAGGTGAAAGGCTTGCAATTGGTGTTTATAAGTCCCAATTCTATTGGGGTGTATTTTCCTCAGTAAGGATCGGGCGGTGAGTATAAGGAGATAGGCATGGCAGTAGGCAGGAAGTGCTCGTTCTGTGGGGGACTTACTCTCCATGTTGACGACGATTCAAAGTCATTCAGGGAGTGCTCAAGCTGCGGATTCATTGGATGGGGAGTAGTTGACCCCGTCAACCCTGGAAAGGGCAAGGGCTTCAGATGCGTCAACTGTCAGAAGCAGACACTGCACTTTCTTGTGAACGTGGCAGATACGGATGTAGAGATGTTCAGATGCTCTACCTGCCTGTATGCGGGCGTCAGGCCCGCTCCTAGGTAGCCTACTCCACCGGGCGCATCCGCACGTCCACCTCCAGCGTGCTGTCGCCGCCGCCGAGCAGCACGCCCCTGGTCGGGGCCACGTCCTGGTAGTCGCGGCCCACCGCGACGCGAACGTGGCTCCCGCCGGCAAGGCGGCCGTTGGTCGGGTCGAAGCCGGTCCAGCCGAGGCCGGGCAGCAGGCACTCGACCCAGGCGTGGGACGCCGACGCCAGCGCCGTGCTGCCCGAGTCCAGCGGCACGTAGCCGGAGACGTACTGGGTCGGCACGCCCCACGAGCGCGCGATCGCGATCATGACGTGGGCGTAGTCCTGGCATACGCCCTGGCCGGTCTCCAGGATGTGGTCGATGGACGAGACGACCGAGGTGCTCCCAGGCACGTATTCGAAGCCCCTATGGAGCGAGTCCGAGAGCGCGGCCAGGGCCTCCAGCGGGTCGCCCTCCGCCCGGATGGACGTCCGGGCCACGAAGTCGTCCAGGGCGGCGGAGGGCCGCGCCAGCGCGCTGGGGCGGGTGAAGTCCCAGTGCGCGAACGAGTCCCTCCACGACCGGACCTCCTCCCATGCGCCGGCGCCCACGGCCCCGGCGGGCGGCGCCTGGGCCTCGGTCTCTACCGTGGAGAGGGCCGCGATCTCCAGCGCGTCGTGCTCACGGTGGATGTTCAGCACGTGCTTGGCGTTGCCGAAGGCGTCCGTCTCGACGTTCATGGAGGAGGGAGGCGTCGTGGAGAGCTCGAAGCCCAACAGGCGCTGGCCCGGCTCGTCGCGGGGCCTCATGCACAGCGACATGACGCAGCCCCGCACCGGCGCGCCGTAGCGGAAGCGGGAGACGTGTCTTATCTCGTATCGGGTCGTGCCGGCCATGCGTCAGAGCGGGCGGAAGTCTCCCACCGGGTAGTCGAAGTAGGCGGAAACGACGAGGCTGTGCATGTCCCTGCCGTATTCACGCACCTGCCGCAGCAGCTCCGCGTGGTCATCCCGGTCCGGCCAGTCGTACCGCACCAGGGCGGCCATGCGCCCGGCCAGCCGCGACGCGGCGGCGCTGGAGTCCGCGTCCGGGCCGGGGCCGAGCGCGTCGAGCTCGGCGGACACCACGTCGAGGGAGCGGCACAGCGAATCGGGCAGCATGGGGTCGGTCGCCAGCAGGTCCAGCACCTGCCGGGGCCGCACCTCGACGCTGTAGCTGCGGTCGTACGCCTCGAAGGCGTGGTACGCGCGCAGCAGGCTCGTCCAGTCCGCCTCCGACTCCTCCGTGGTCGTCGAGTCGGCGTCAAGCTGGGTCAACAGCAGCGAGGCGCATAGCTGCGAGCGCTCTATGAACCGGCCCAGCTGGATGAAGCTCCAGCCCTCGTCCCTGTACATGGTGGCGGCTGCCACCCCCGAGAAGGTCGCGATCTCCGACACCGTCTCATCGTAGAAGCTCTCGGGGGTACCCCATATGTCCTGGATGCCCAGCTTCTGTATCCGCAGGTACGCGAGATTCAGCCTGACCCACATCTCGGCGCTGATGGAGTGGCGCGTCTGCCGTGCGTTCTCCCGGCCCAGCGCAAAGCAGCTCCATATCGAGTCCGGGTTGGAGCGCTCGAACGTGAGGTCGTCGGCGAGGGTGTAGGAGTCCGCCAGCGTGAACGAGTCGTCGCTCACCTCGAGCGTGTCGCCGGGAGGCTGCCTGCCCATGCTGCCGTAGATGCGGCTCCAGCCGAAATATATCTCGCGCGGCGGCCGGTCCACCAGCGCCCCCGTCTGGAGCCGCAGCAGCCGGCACAGGTGCTCTGCCCGCTCCAAGTAGCGGCCCATCCAGTAGAGCCCCTGTGCGCTGCGCGATAGCATCCCTCAGTCCTCCAGGCTACGCGTCGAACACCTCGCGGACCGCGCAGGTGAAGCCGGGCAGCGCGTCGAGGCCGTCGAGCGCGTCGTTCTCGGTGAGCGTCGACGCAGCGAGGCCCTCCCTGTACACGTCCACGGTCCGCGTCTGCGGGCGCGCCACCCAGACCATGCGCACTCCGTAACTCAGCCACATCAGCGCCTTGTCGTTGACCTCCCGCAAGCTGTCGCCGGGAGATGCGACCTCCACAACGAGGTCGGGAACGGCCTCGGCGTAGCCCGTGACTCGGACGCCCGGCGGTATCTTCTCCGCCGAAAAGTACGCTATGTCGGGCTCGCGCACGGTGTCCGGGTCGCGCTCCAGCCAGACCCCGGAGTCCGACGCCGTCAACCGCCCCAGCTTCCGCGGCTTGACGAACGCCCACAACATAGCCGCCATGTTCACGACGACCTCGCCGTGCTCCTGTCCAGTCGGCATGGTCTCGCAGAGCGCCCCCCGGATAAGCTCGCCGCGGACCCCCTCGCTGTACAATCGCAGCAGGTCGTCGGCGGTCATCCGCCGCGTGTCCGTATGCGCAATGGTCATGTCCGCCCCCTCGCGACGGGCCTAATGATAACACCCCCTGTCATTGCCGGTACCGCATCCTTGGAGCGAGAGAGCCGCTGCGCGATAACATCCCCTCAGTCCTCCAGTACCCAGAGGTCCTTGCCGCCGCCGCCCTGGCTGGAGTTTACGACCAGGCTGCCCCTGCGCAGGGCGACGCGGCAGAAGGCGCCGGGGACGATGCGGGTCTCGCGGCCGTGCAGCACGAACGGGCGCAGGTCCACGTGGCGCGGCTCGAACCGGCCGTCGATCAGGCACGGCGAGCGGGACAGCGCGAGCACCGGCTGCGAGATGAAGCCCGCCGGATCGGCGCGCACCTGCTCGGCGTACTCGGCGCGCTCCTCCGGCGTCGAGTGCGGGCCGATGAGCATACCGTACCCCCCGGACTCGCCCACGCGCTTGACCACGAGGTCCTGCAGGTTGTCGAGGGTGTACTCCAAGTCTTCGGGCCGGCGGCATAGCCGGGTATCGACGTTGGCGAGTATCGGCTCTTCGCCCAGGTAGTAGCGGACCATGTCGGGCACGTAGGCGTAGACGCTCTTGTCGTCCGCCACGCCGGTGCCGGGCGCGTTGGCCAGCGTCACGTTGCCGAGCTTGTAGGCGTGCATCAGGCCGGGCACGCCCAGCAGGGAGTCCGGGCGGAAGACCAGCGGGTCGATGAAGTCGTCGTCCACCCGCCTGTAGACGACGTCCACCCGCCTCAGCCCGTTGGTGGTGCGCATGTAGACGAAGCCGTCGTTGACGAGCAGGTCGCGGCCCTCCACCAGCTCCGCGCCCAGCTCGCGCGCCAGGAAGATGTGCTCGTAGAAGGCGGAGTTGTAGACGCCCGGGGTCAGCAGCACGATGCACGGGTCCGACCGCCCCTCGGGCGCAAGCTCGCGCAGCGTCTCCTGGAGCAGGCGACCGTAGTGGGACACCTCGCGCACGCGGGCGCTCCGGTACAGCCGCCGCAGGCTCGACTTGGCCACCTTCCGGTTCGCCAGCATGTAGGAGACGCCGGAGGGCACGCGCAGGTTGTCCTCCAGCACCATGAAGCCGTCGTTGGTGCGCACCAGGTCGGTGCCGCAGACGGCCACCCACGTACCGTAGGGCGCGGAGAAGCCGCGCAGCTCGACGCGGTACTGCGGGCACCCGCGCACCACGTCGGCGGGTATCACGCCGTCGTTGACGATCCGAGGCTCGCCGTAGATGTCCTTGGCGCGAGACTGCCCGTAGACGTCCTCCAGGAAGAGGTTCAGGGTCTTGAGGCGCTGCGTCAGCCCCGCCTCGAGGTGCTTCCAGTCGGCGCTCGACACCACCCGCGGCAGGCAGTCGACGGGTATGGTCCGCTCCTCGGCCTCCTCGTCCCCGTAGACCGCGAAGGTGATGCCCTCGTTCGAGAACGAGCGCGTCACACGGTCCTGGATGCTGACGAGCTCCTCGGCGCTGAATTGCGTCAGCGCCTCGTGGACCTGCCGGGTATGCTCCCTGGCAGAGCCGTCCGGCAGGAACATCTCGTCGTAGATCGATGAATCGAGGTCGTAGCTGTCGAAGTCCATGTCTGCGGTCCGTATCCGGCGCATATACTATATTGCCGAAAAGCTCATGGTCTTGCAAGCCGGCCCTGCCCCACCCCGCCCCGCGATTGCTCGGAAGCCGCGGTCGCCACGGCTTGGACGGACGAATGTTCCTTGATACACTTGGGGCGCCCGCCAGCCGGGGCCAACGCCAGACCAGCTAGAGGGAGGCCACGTGGAACAACGCGTCGTTTCGGGCGTCCGCCAGCAGGACGACGATGCCATGGACAGCAGCCTGCGCCCCCGCAGGCTACGGGACTACGTGGGCCAGGACCGGCTGAAGGTCAACCTGGAGATCGCGATCGAGGCCGCAAAGCAGCGGAACGAGGCGCTCGACCACCTGCTGCTGTACGGCCCGCCCGGGCTCGGCAAGACGACGCTGGCCAACATCGTGGCCAAGGAGATGGACGCCTCCATCAAGACGACTTCCGGCCCCGCGATAGAGCGCCCGGGGGACATGGTGTCGATCCTGACGCGCCTGCAGCCGCAGGAGGTGCTGTTCATCGACGAGGTGCACCGGCTCAGCCGCGTGGTGGAAGAGGTGCTGTACGGGGCGATGGAGGACTTCGTGGTCTCGTGGGTCATAGACAAGGGGTTGAAGGCGCGCAGCATCAACCTGTCCATCAAGCCGTTCACCCTGGTGGGCGCCACGACCCGCTACGGCATGGTCAGCTCGCCGCTCCGCGACCGGTTCGGCATGACCCACCGCCTGGACTTCTACGACGACGATGCGATGGAGACGATCGTGGAGAGGTCGGCCCGCATCCTCGAGATCGACGCCGAGCGGGAGGGCATGGCGGAGATCGCCCGCAGGGCCAGGGGCACGCCCAGGGTCGCCAACCGGCTGCTCAAGCGGGTGCGCGACTACGCGCAGGTGATGGCCGACAACGTGGTGACGGGCGGCGTCGCCCGCGAGGCGCTGACGCGGCTGGAGGTGGACGCCCTCGGCCTGGACGACGTCGACCACATGGTGCTGCGGTCGATCATCGACAAGTTCGACGGCGGCCCCGTGGGTGTCGAGACGCTGGCCGCCGCCACCAGCGAGGAGGCCGACACGATCATGGATGTGTACGAGCCCTACCTGCTCCAGATCGGCTTCCTGGACCGCACCCGCCGAGGGCGCGTGGCGACGCGCCGGGCCTACGAGCACATGGGCGTACCCTACGCCGCCAGAGAGCCCAGCCCCCCGCAAGGCAACCTCTTCGAGGTCCCGCCGGCATAGGCGGGGCTATGCCGGGGACCGGAGGGAGACGACAGCACCGGTCCGCCTTCCAGCAGTTTATAGGGAGATACGGTCAGGCATCGGGGAGGCGGATACTACCTTCCCCACCACACCTACCAGTAACACCAGCGCAGCGACGAGCCTGGGCCTGAGAATCTCCCTCCCCTGTGAGGGCCTCCGCCTGAGCCTCTCCACCACTTCCTCAAGCCTCTCGTCAGAGAGTGACCTGACCGCACGGAGCGTCGCCCGTGCCATGAGCATCACGAGCAACTCACTGACAACGCCCACCGCCAGGAGGACCCCTCCCCACTTCAGGGCGTCGGGGAATTGGGTGAACCCCAGGGTCGGGAGAGTCAACCCAACGACGACTAACCCTCCCCCGGTGGCTATCACTGCCACAACCACCATGGCATACACATTACCGATGACCACCGAGGAACGATTCGACACCGACCGGAAGAACCCCTCCACATCATCGACCCCGACACGGGCAAGGGCCTGCGCGAATCTCCTCGCCGTCCCGGCGTACGCCCAAGAGTTAAAGAGTGCGAGCCCGACGGATGTGGCGGAGAAGGCCAGGGTCCAGATTAT
The DNA here is from genome assembly GCA_963664035.2 of Dehalococcoidia bacterium. Taxonomy (GTDB): domain Bacteria; phylum Chloroflexota; class Dehalococcoidia; order Lucifugimonadales. The sequence continues at coordinate 383,113 of OY760867.2, forward strand.
GGCTACCCCGCCCCACTCCTCGACGGGATAAGACGTCAGGGCCAGCAGCACACAGACGCAGGACACGAGAATAAGCATCCGTATCAGGCTGCCCACAGAAGGGTATACGCAATATATCCTCATCTCTTCCCTCCCTCTCCCCTACTCAGGGGGAGCGCCCCGACTGGCCTTCCAATGGACTCGCACCAAGTCAACCGTATCGATTGTGTTGATCACCGTGTTCACAGTGGCAGCGGCTAACAGCCACATGATGAAGAGACCCTGCATCAACCTCACCGTCGACTCGGAGACGATGTCACCTGCGATGAGTCCGAACGCGCGATGACCGAGGATGATGATACCGCACGCGGCTAGCCACGTACACGTCACGATGAGTATCCGCACGACGAAGTTGAGGCAGAACCTCAAATAGGCCCCTGTCGACTCGTAGAGAAGCGGCAAAGTGGAGGACTCCTCTCCCCACCTACACAGCCCCGAGGGCCCCCGCGACGGCCCCTGCGACCACCGCCCAGGTGGAGAAGACCACAAGGGCCGTCCCTCCGTTGTTCCCCCACACAGGAACCAGCCCCCCCGCGACCCACCACGCGACGAGGGATGCCACGAGCAGCACGAAGATACCTGGTAGCTCCATCTCCCGCCTCCGTGTTCGTGATGTGGGTACATTGTACAACATGTGTACCTCATCCTCGCGGGCGCGGGTCGTCGGCAAGCCCCCCTCACCCGGTCTACGATTCGGCGACGGTCGCCTCTGCCCGAAACCGATTCGAGCTCTTTGGCCGCAGATGGCTTGATCCGCAGCCTATAGCTTGCCGCGCCGGCGCAGATCATCGACTACGTCGCCATAGGATAGGTCGGGCTCGTCTGCGCGCTCTTCGAAGGCCGCCACGTCCTCGGCGTCATCTTCCAGCTCGAACGCGAACAGATCCGCGGTGCTCACGTTAAGGGCTTTGGCGAGGGCGCGGATGTTCTTCAGAGACGGGTTCCGCACCCCTCTCTCGATGCCGGACAGGTAGGTCACGTGGACGCCGGCGCGGTGGGCCACCTCCTCTTGAGTAACCCCACGCAGCGCCCTCATAGCGCGTACGTGCCGACCAAACGCCGATTGGTATCCGTCCACGTCCACTTGACAGCGTACGCTACCAAATACATAGACTATGCGTCCATAGGCTATACGTCTACCCTGGCGCATGAGCCACGACCGTAGGCATGAGGGCCGCCCTATACAGGCACGCGAACCCTGTCGTATAGGAACTCGGGGGCGAAGTCGGCGCCGTTGGGCCAGACGAGGGTCTGAAGCTCCGGATGTACTTCGAAGGACTGGAAGACTTCGAGGGACTTGAGAGGCTCGAAGACCGGGCCGTGGAGCCGATCGGACAGGTCGACCTGCCCTGCGGCGCCGTCGTCGAACCGCAGCCACAGCACGTAGTCCTTAACGTATGCAGCTTCGACCAGCCTGATGCCGAGGAACCTGCTAATTTCAGGCATATCAGCTCCTGCCGAACTCGCGCTCCAGTTGCGACGTGCTCAGGTGGACCATGGTGGGCCTGCCGTGGGGGCAGGTGTTCGGCTGCCGGCATGACTCCAGCTGGCGCGTGAGCGCGGTCATCTCCTGTAGCGAGAGGGTCTTGCCCGCCCTGATCGCGCCGTGGCAGGCGATGGAGTAGGCCGCGCGCTCCTCCCACGTCTCGTAGCCTCCGCCCTCCTCCATCGAGTCGAGCACGTCGGCGAGGCCCTCCGCCGGGCTGCCGGAGGAGAGCGCCGCCGGCACGCCGCGCAGCAGGTAGGTCGATCCGCCGAACGGCTCTATGGCGAACCCCAGCCACTCCAGGACCCCGCGCTGGGACTCCACCAACTCCCTGTGCGCCGGGCTCAGGTCGACCGGTACCGGCTCCATCAGCCCCTGCGCCTCGGCGGCGCTGTCCGACGCGCGCGCCGTGACCTCGTCGAACAGCACGCGCTCGTGGGCGGCGTGCTGGTCGATGAGGTATACGCCGTCGGGGCCCTCGGCGGCGATGTAGGTGCTCTGCGCCTGGCCGAGCACCCGCAGCGCCGGAAGCACGTTGCGCGGCGTCATGTCCTGCGTGAAGGCGTGGCGGTCCGTCTCCGCGGGTGGAGCCTGGGTTTCGTCCGCAGCCTCGGGCGCCTCGCCCTGCGCCGTCCGGCCCGGCGCCGGGGTCAGCGCCACGATGGGGGCGTTCGCCGGCGTGGGCGAATGCGTCGGCGGCGGGGCCGGATGCGGGGCCGAGGTCAACGCGGGCACGGGTGAGTAGGCGGTCAGGGTCCTGCGCACCGCGCGTTGCAGCGCCGAGAAGACGAGCCCCTCCCGGTGGAACCTCACGTCCGTCTTCGACGGGTGTACGTTTACGTCGACGTCCTCGTAGGGCAGGGCGATGTTCACGACCGCCAGCGGAAACCGCCGCTCCATGAGGAAGCCGCGGTAGGCGTCCTCCACCGCGAAGGTCAGCGTCCGGCTCTGTATCCACCTGCCGTTTACGAACAGGGTTATCTGGCTCCGGTTGGGCCGCGTGACCGCCGGCGGGCTGATCATGCCGCCCGCCTGCGCCCTGGCGGCCTCCGCGTCCGGGCCCGCCGGCTCCTCCGGCTCGATCTCCAGCATCGCCTCGGCCACCTCCGCCCGGTAGACAGCGGCGAGCGCCTCCCGCAGGCTCCCGGAGCCTGGGCTGGAGAACGACAGGGAGCCGTCGACGGTGACCTGGAACCGCACGGCGGGATAGGCGAGCGAGTAGCGCGTGACCAGCGTCTGGATGCGCGACCCCTCGGTCGCCGCCGTGCGGAGGAACTTGAGGCGCGCCGGGAAGCTCCTGAAGAGCTGTCGCACCGTGATGCTCGTACCCTTCGGGGCGGCGTCGACGTGCTTGCCGAGCGTCTTGGCGTCCGCGAGCTCGATCCGCGTCCCGGTCTCCTCGCCCTCCGCCCGCGTCACCATCGTTACCCTCGACACCGCGGCGATGCTGGGCAGCGCCTCCCCGCGAAAGCCCAGGGTCGCTATCGACTCCATGTCCTGCGTGGTCTCCAGCTTGCTGGTGGCGAACCGCCTGAAGGCCAGGGCGACCTCGTCCGCCGGGATGCCGGAGCCGTTGTCGACGACGCTCATGTAGTCGACGCCGCCCGCCCTGATCGTCACGGAGATGGATGTGGAGCCGGCGTCGAGGGAGTTCTCCACTAGCTCCTTGACCACGGCGGCGGGACGGTCGATCACCTCTCCGGCGGCTATCTTGGTCGATACGTCGCGGGGCAGCAGTCTGATGGCCATGCTGGTGATATAGTACAGTGTGACAAAGGCGGGGTGAAGCCGACGACGGCCCCGCTCCTTGGAGGACGCCTTGACCATACGCCCGGCCCTCGCCGACGTGCTGGAAGCGCGCCGGCGTATTTCGCAATACCTCTCGCGCACGCCCCTGCACCGCTACCGGAGCCTCGACGAGCTCCTTGGCGCGGAGGTGTACGTCAAGCACGAGAACCACCAGCTATTGGGCTCCTTCAAGATGCGGGGCGCGCTCAACGCGGTGTCGCTGCTGGACGACGAGCAGCGGGAGCGCGGGGTCATAGCGGCCAGCAGCGGCAACTTCGGGCAGGGCGTCGCGTACGCCGCGTCCGTCTTCGGAGTGCAGGCGAACATCGCGCTGCCGGTGGACGCCAACCCGGGGAAGGTGGCGTCGATACGCCGGCTGGGGGCCAACGTGATCCACCACGGCGAGGTCTTCGACGACGCGCGGGAGCACGCCGAGCGCCTCGCGCGGGAGGAGGGGTACCACTACGTCCACTCCGCCAACGAGCCGGCCCTGGTGCCCGGCGTGGCGACGTGTACGCTGGAGGTCGTGGAGGACCTGCCCGACGTGGACGTCATCATAGTGCCGGTCGGCGGCGGCAGCGGCGCTTGCGGCGCCTGCGTGGTGGCCAAGTCGGTGGACCCCGCAAAGCAGGTGATCGGGGTGCAGGCGGAAGCCGCCCCCGCGGCCTACCTGTCCTGGAAGGAGCGCCGCATCGTCGAATCGAGGATGGATACGGCGGCCGAGGGGCTGGCGACGCGCGTCGGCTTCGAGATGACCCAGCGGATACTATGGGAGATGCTGGACGACTTCATTCTCGTGTCGGAGCGCGATCTGGAAGAGGCCGTGGTGCTGAACCTCGAGCATACTCACAACCTGACGGAGCACGCCGGGGCCGCCCCGCTGGCGGCGGCGTTGAAGATCAGGGACCGGCTGGCGGGCAAGAAGACGGTGCTGATCATGAGCGGCGGCAACATCACGGTGGAGCAGCTACGCGCGGCGCTGCATTGAGTCGAACAGCTCGTCGGTCTTGGCCGCCATGATGAAGTCGTTGCGGTGCAGACCCCTGATCTTGTGGGTCCACCAGGCGACGTTGACGCGGCCCCACTCGACGGTCAACCGCGGGTGGTGACCCTCCTCCTCCGCCGTCTCGCCCACCCGGTCCGCTAGCTCCATGGCGACGGCGAAGCCCTTGACCTGGAAGGTGCGGTCGAGCCTCTTTATGCCGTCGTCCTCGGTCAGCCGCCAGTCGGGCACGACGGGGTGGAGCTCCGCTATCTCATCCTTCGTGACCCTCGGGGAGTCCCTGCGGCAGGCCACGCACTTCTCCTTGTACAGCGTCATTCGGTTCCTCCTACGTTCCGCGCGTCCGGCGCGGTGCGCCCTGGGGCCATTATCGTATAATGCGCCCGTCTTGGCTAACCCACAGACCCATCCTGAGAATCCAAAATCCCGTGAATCCCGATTCTGACAGCCTGCGGTCCCGGGTGGGCGCCGAATGAGGGTGAGCACGGCGGTCATACCGGCCGCGGGCCTGGGGACCCGCTTCCTGCCCGCCACCCGGTCCGTGCCCAAGGCGCTGCTCCCCGTGGTGGACACGCCGGTCATCCACCTGGCCGTGGCGGAGGCTGCGGCGGCTGGCATCGGCCGGGCCGTCGTGGTCGTATCTCCCGGCCAGGAGGCAGTGGCCGGCTACTTCCGGGACATGCCCGCGCTGGAGGATGCCCTGCGCAGCCAGGGCAGGGAGGCGCTGCTCGATCTCATGGTCGAGACGGCGGGGCTTGCCGAGGTGGAGAGCGTGGTGCAAGAGGAACCATTGGGGCTGGGCCACGCGGTGCTCGCGTCACGCCCGCTCGTCGGAGACGGGCCGTTCGCGGTCATCCTGCCGGACGACGTGATATGGAGCGAACAGCCTACCATCGGCGTCATGGCGGAGATGGCCGGGAAGATGGGCGGCAGCGTAATCGCGGTCAGGGAGGCGCCGGACGATATGCTCTCCTCCCTGGGCGTGGTGGACGCCGTACCCGCCGGCGAGCGAGTCTACGAGGTGCGCGGCATGGTGGAGAAGCCGAGGCCGGAGGACGCCCCTTCCAACCTGGCTATTGTGGGTCGGTACGTGCTGGAGCCCGATGTGTTCGACCTGCTGGAGACGAGCGCGCCCGGAGCGATAGGAGAGATCCAGCTTACCGACGCCGTGGCGGCCCTGCTGCCGTCCCGGGGGGTGTACGCCTACCGCTTCCCAGGTTTCCACGTGGACGTGGGAACGCCGTCCGGGCTGCTGAAGGCGTCCATCTACGAGTCGATGCGCAGGCCGGGGCTCGCCGAGGAGACCAGGGCGTGGCTCTCCGGCCTCGCCACGGACGGCTGATGCGGTATCCTATGATCGCCCTCCGGCGGATGAGAGCCGTGGGCGTGGGAGTCTGACCAAATGCGCCTGATATCGGAGCCTTCGGTTTACCTGGTAACGCGGCCCAGCGTGGACTGGGAGATGGTGGCCGCGTTCCTAGAGGACGAGGGGCTACCCCCCGTCCCGGACAGCATCCGCGCGGGGCGGGACGAGTCGGCGGCCGTCGTAGAGGTCTCGGCCCGGCTGTGCTACATGAGCTTCGGGCGCGGGCGGCGGGACATCGGCGCGTTCATCGACAACCTGCTGTCGAAGGGCGACGGCAGCGTATTCGAGCACGTCAACTACGGCTTCGTCTTCACCGGCGTATCCCGGTCGCTGACCCACGAGCTGGTCCGACACCGGGCCGGTTTCGCCTACAGCCAGCGTTCGCAGCGCTTCGTCAGCGAGTCGGACAGCCCCTTCGTCCTGCCTCCCGCGCTCTCCCAGGAGTCCGGCGATCAAGCGGCGGAAACCAAAGAGGCCAGGAAGCTGCTGGAGGACGCCCTGGAGAGGGCGTCGACGGCCTACGAGGGCCTCGTATCGGCGCTGAACGACGTGATTCCCGAAGACCGGTTCGAGCAGAAGACCGACAGGCGCAAGGCGGTGCGGCAGGCGGCGCGGGCTGTGCTCCCGAACGCCACGGAGACGAAGATATTCGTGACCGCCAACGTCCGCGCGTGGCGCCACTTCATCGAGATGAGGGGGGCCTCCTACGCCGACTGGGAGATCAGGCGACTGGCGCTGATGGTGCTGGAGATACTGCGGGAGGAGTCCCCGCTGCTGTTCGGTGACTTCGAGGTCTCGGAGCTGCCCGACGGCACCCAGGTAGCGGAGTCGAAGTACCCCAAGGTCTGACCCGCCGGCATTCCAGGTCCGCCGAAAACGACAGGGGAGGCCCCGGCCGGGGCCTCCCCTGTTTCACGTAACCCTAATTGGTCGTACTAGGCCCGGGCTCTCGCGCGGCGGCTCCGCACCACCAGCAGTCCGCCGCCGACTAGCAGGATGGCCGAAGCGATGAGGGCCAGCTGCGCCAGGAACGGCACGGCCTCGTCTCCAACCGAGATGGTGTATGGAGGCCCTCCGGGCTGCAGTACGAATGTCGCCATCAGCTGGGCCTGCCGGGTGACGCCTGGGGCGCCCTCGAAGGTGGAGCCGATGGCGTCCGAGCCGTTGAGCGAGGCTTCGAGGTTGGTGATCAGGGAGCCCGTACCAGCCAGTCCGGCCCCTGGCCCGAGGAGGACCTGGTCTATGAGAACGACGTTATCGCTCGCGATTATCCGGTCCCCGGCGACCTTGGCGTTGTTGACGCGCGTGGTGATTCCTTCCGCCTGCTCCATGAGGCCGGCGGAGTTGACCGTCATGGGATCGAGGTGTGGCGCCCTGCTGGCCGCCATGGACGCCGCGCCCGTAACGGCGGTGACGGCGTCGAGAATCGCGGGCAGATTGTCCAGGGAGTCTTGCACCCCTTGCTTGGTTGTCTCGAGGTCGTCATCGTCGAAGCCGTCGCGGGCCATGCTGGCGGGACCAAGGGCGGCCTCCAGCGCCGTCATGAGGTCGCTCACGAGCCCTTCGCTACCGGTCAGGTCCCTGATGTGGCCCATCGCGGAAATGGGGATCACGGCTGAGTACGCCATGTTGCCCGAGTGCTCGGGGTCGTCGTCCGGCGCGGGCTCTATCGTTATCACGACGACGCTGAACATGGCGAGCAGGTCGTCGCCGGTCTCCGACGTGTAGGTATGGCTGATGGAGTTGCCTTCGGAGACCTCCATGACGCCCGTGCTCATCGTGGTCTTGCCGTCGTCGGAGACGAGCCAACTCTCGTAGGCCATGCCGCCGGCGAGGGGGTCCACGTTGACCAGCTCGTAGGTGATCGAGTCGTTGAGGGTGTCTTCGTCCGAGTTCGAGACGACGGCGGTGCCGGAGAACACACCCTCCATCTCGTCCTCTGCTTCCTGGGCCAGGACTGTACCCGTGCTGACCGCCAGCATCAGGGCGGCAGCCAATAGGACCAGTAGCCTCTTGGGGTTGGTCATACTAAGCTCTCCTTTTTGACAAGGCTCTTCCACGTAGACGACGTTACATTACCACAATGCGGGCAGTGTGCAAAGACTCTTAGGGCGTATGTCGGGAGAAATTTCCTACATGCCGCCCAAGAGGACTCGCCGTCCGGTGGGTCCGGGGCTGCCTCCGGACCTCTCGACGGTAATGACTATCGATTCGAGGTCGGGCATGAGGGCGACCAGGCGGAGGCGCGTCTGGCCGTGGCCGGCCGCGTCGACGGAGAACGTGCCCGCGCTGTACATGCCGCCGTCTCTCGTGAGCCACACCTGGTAGACCTTGTCCGCCGGCAGCTCCGGCATCTGGCGCACCGCGAGAAAGGCGCCCTCGCCGCTCGGGGGCACGAGCACGACGCCGCGGGCGTCCGTCTCCGTTCCCTCCAGGAGGCGTATCGAGACGCCCGGCTGCAGGCCGAGGGGGTCGAGGAACAGCTGCTGATCGACGAGCTCGATCATATCGGGGCCGTTCGCCGCGACCTGCCTCGCGATGGCGTCCGGGGCGTCGCCCGGGCGTCCGCTGTACCAGACGCCGCCCAGCACCACGCCCACCAGCAGGGTGACCGCCACCGCCGGCGCGGAGTGGGCCGCCAGTCCGCGCCCGAGGGCGCTCAGACGGCCCATCCATCCCCGCCTCTCGCCCCGCCCCGCGTCGGCTTCGACGCGGGCGAGCAGCCTCTCCTTCACCCGCCTGGGCGCGGGCTCCATGGAAGAGAGCCTCGCGAGCAAATCGCTCTCGGCGTCCATCCTGGACGTGCATCCGGGACAGGCGGCCGCGTGACCGCTCATATCCTCCGTCTCCGCCGGGCCGAGCTCGCCGAGCAGATACGGTACGCTGAGTTCTTCGGCCTCTCTACAGTCCATGCTCCATCGACTCTCGGCCCCCGGCGCCGAGCACGCCACGCATCTTCCTCATTGCCAGCCGCATCCTCGTCTTGACGGTCCCCAGCGGCTGCTGGAGCTTGGAGGCTATCTCGGAGTGGGTCATCCCGCCGTAGTAGGCGAGCACCACCACCTCCCGCTGCTCCGGCCTCAGGGCCGACATCGCCTTCCGTATCTCGACCCTCACCATCTGCAGCGCCGCGTACTTCATCGGGTCGTTGCGGCCGCCGTCGGGCTGGTTCAGCATGTCCACCTCGCGGCCCACGAGCGGCTGCTCCCGCCTCTTGCGCTTCCTGATCTCGTCTATGACCCTGTGATGGCCGATGCTGAAGAGCCAGGACGTCACCTTGCCCTTCTCCGGCGCGTAGCTGGAAGCCCTGCGCCAGACGTTGAAGAAGGTGTCCTGCACGGCCTCCTCGGCCGCGCCGGAGTCCCGCAGGATGTGGACGGCGAGGGCGTACACCGCCCCCGAATACCTGTCGTACAACGCTTCCAGCGCCTGCCTGTTCCCTCCCGCTATCTCGGCGATAAGCTGTTCGTCGCTCGGCGAAGGGCCGTCGGGCGCTTCGCCGGCCCGCACCGGGGTATACGACCCGGCGGGGGCTTGCGGATTCTCTGGGATTGGGGCTGTCGCTCTTTCCATCGACGACGCTCCTCGTGTTGTCCTTGGCCCGGCAGGGGCTCGACAAGTACAACGGCTGCGCCCGGCGTAGGTTAGGCGCCGCGCAGGGCGGCCTCCTGCGTCCTCAGCAGGCATGATATACCATCTTCGGCCAGTGTCAGCATCTCGTCCAGCGCGCTCCGCGAGAAGGAGCCGCTCTCGGCGGTCCCCTGCACCTCGACCATCTCGCCCCCGGCGGTCATGACGACGTTGAAGTCCACCTCGGCCTTCGAGTCCTCCTCGTAGCACAGGTCGAGCAGCGGCGTACCCTGGACTATGCCGACGCTCGTGGACGCCACGGCGTACCTGATCGGCGACTCCTCCAGCTTGCCGCCCCGCGCCAGCCCCTGCACGGCGCGATGGAGGGCCACGTAGGCCCCCGTAATAGCGGCCGTCCTGGTGCCGCCGTCCGCCTGGAGCACGTCGCAATCGACGGTGAGCGTGCGCTCGCCCAGCCGCCGCAGGTCGACCGCGGCCCTGAGCGACCTGCCGATGAGACGCTGGATCTCCTGGGTGCGGCCCCTGTTGCCCCTGACCTCCCTGGACGTCCTGGTATGGGTGGAACGTGGGAGCATGGCGTATTCGGCCGTTATCCAGCCCTGTCCCGTGCCTCTCAGGAACGGCCGGGTCCCTTCTTCGACGCTGACCGCGCAGAGCACGCGGGTGCGCCCCGTCTCGATCAGCGCCGAGCCCTCGGCGTATTCCTGGACGTCCGTGGTGATGCGGACGTCCCTGAGTTGTGCGGGCGTCCTGCCGTCCGGGCGCAAGCGTCAACCCTCCTTCCCGATGCGGCGAGTATAGCAGACGGGGGAAGCGGCCCCGATCACGACCACTCGGAGGGCGCCTCCAGCAGGTCGAGCAGGCCCAGGCGGCGGCAGAAGGCGGCGTAACGGCCGCGCGGCGCGCCCTTCCAGCGCAGGTCGTCCAGGGTCTCGGCGATGGGCGCGTCCGAGCGCAGCGTGGCCAGGGTGCGGTAGAAGAGCGCGTCGCCGCGGCGGTCGGCAAGCTGCCGCGCCATGGACGCGGCGCCGCGGGGCGATACGGCCCACTCCGCCGGGTCCTCCGGCACGGCGTCGACGTGGGCGTACGCCGACAGCACCTGCGCGGTGGACTTCGCGCCCCAACGCGGGATCCCGGGTATTCCGTCGGCGGAGTCGCCCACCAGGGCGAGGTAGTCCGGGATGGACTCCGGGCCGACCCCGAACTTGCTCCGGACGGCGTCCTCGTCGATGACTATACGCCGCCTCCGGTCCAGGCACACCACCCTGGACCCCTCGACGAGTTGCGCCATGTCCTTGTCCGGCGAGCAGACGACTACCTGCTCCACCTCCGGGCGGTCCTTCCACCTGTGGACCGCCGCCGCTATGGCGTCGTCGGCCTCGAACTCCACCATCGGCCAGACGACCAGCCCCAGGGCCGCGGCGGCCTCCTCGGCGAGGTCGAACTGCTCAGCCAGGTCCTCGGGGACGCCGGAGCCGTCCTTGTAGTCCTCGAACAGGTCGTTGCGGAACGACTCGATGACGTGGTCGAACGCGCAGCCGACGTGCGTCACCTCGGGCTGGGACAGGAGCGCCAGCATGGTCTGGATGAAGCCGCGCACGGCGCCGACGGGACGTCCGTCGGGCGCCGCGGCCGGAGGCGCGCCGAAGTAGGCGCGGAACAGCTCGTAGGTGGCGTCCACCAGGTGGACCTTCATGGCAGGGTGCGAGCCTCCCTGGTATGGGAGCGCCGGCGCGTGAGGATCAGGCGGACCTCTTCTCGCGCGACGGCATCTCCAGCATCTTGCCGGTGGAGGTCGAGAGCAGGACGTCCTCGGAACCCAGGATCGCGCCCTCGTCGACCTCGCAGCGGACGATGTCGTTCAGCGTGGGCAGCTCGTACATCACGTCGAGCAGGGCCCGCTCCAGGATGGACCGCAGCCCGCGGGCGCCGGTGCCCTGCTTGAGCGCCTCGTCCGCCGCCGCCGCCAACGCATTCTCCGTCAGCGCCAGCTCGACGTCGTCCATCCTGAAGAGCTCCTGGTACTGCCGCACCACCGCGTTCTTGGGCTCGGTGAGTACGCGCACCAGGTCTTCCTTGTCCAGGCCGTTGAGGCTCACCACCACCGGGAGGCGGCCCACGAACTCTGGGATGAAGCCGTACTTGAGCAGGTCGTCCGAGGTGACATTGTCCAGGAAAGCGCCGTTCTCCTTGGGATTGAAGTCTCGGGAGGCGTTGGCCTGGAAGCCGATGGTCGCCCTGTCCTTGGAGAGCCGCCACTCGACCATCTCGCCCAGGCCCTCGAACGCGCCGCCGCACATGAACAGGATGTTGTCGGTGCGTATCTGGAGGAAGTCCTGGTGGGGGTGCTTGCGCCCGCCCTGGGGCGGCACGTTCGCCACGCAGCCTTCGATGATCTTCAGCAGGGCCTGCTGCACGCCCTCCCCGGACACGTCGCGCGTGATGGACGGGTTGGGATTCTTGCGGGCGATCTTGTCTATCTCGTCGATGTAGATGATGCCCTGCTCGGCGCGTGGGATGTCGAAGTCGGCGGCCTGGATCAGCTGTAGCAGGATGTTCTCCACGTCCTCGCCGACGTAGCCCGCCTCGGTCAGCGAGGTGGCGTCGGCTATCGCGAACGGCACGTCCAGGATCTTGGCGAGCGTCTGGGCCAGCAGGGTCTTGCCGGAACCAGCGGGGCCGAGGAGGAGGACGTTGGCCTTCTGGAGCTCGACGTCGGAATATCGCTGCTTCGACCAGACCCGCTTGTAGTGGTTGTAGACCGCGACGCTCAGGACCTTCTTCGCTCGCTCCTGGCCGATTACGTAGTCGTCGAGCTTGTTGTAGAGCCACTTGGGGCTGACGCCCTTGGACATCAGGCCGCTGGCGTCTCGGAGCGGGGTGGGGCTCTCCTCGGAGATGATCTGGCCGCACAGCCCGACGCACTCGTCGCAGATGAAGACCCTGTCGGGCCCGGCTATCAGGCGCTTGACCTGGGTTTGCGCCTTGCCGCAAAACGAACAGGTGTAGTTGCTGCTCTGCTCCCCCCGCGGTGGTGGCATGTTATCCCTCTCGCCCGCCTATTCCCAGCGCGGGCGCCGGGCCTGGAATGCGCTTGTACACGAGGCGCGTCATCGGTATTCGATACCCTTCGAGTCGGTCTATCCGGTGGCTCAGGAGGCGGCGGCCGCCGCCTCTTCCTCTTGCGAGGCCGCGAGCACGTCGTCGACCAGCCCGTACTCCTTGGCCTCCTCGGCGCTCAGGTAGTAGTCCCTGTCGGTGTCCCTGGCTATCTTCTCGTACGTCTGCCCGGTGTGGCCGGAGAGGATCTGCCTCATCTTGTCCTGCATCCGCAGTATCTCTCGGGCGTGGATCTCGATGTCGGACGCCTGCCCCTGCGCGCCGGAGATCGGCTGGTGCATGTGAACGGTGGCGTTGGGAAGGGCGAAGCGCTTGCCCGGCGAGCCCGCGCAGAGCAGCACCGTCGCCATGCTGGCGGCCATGCCTATGCATATGGTGGACACGTCGGGGCGGATTAGCTGCATCGTGTCGTAGATGGCGAGGCCGGACGTGATGACCCCTCCGGGTGAGTTGATGTAGAAGTGGATGTCCCTCTCCGGGTCCTCCCTGTCGAGGAACAGAAGCTGCGCGATTATCGCGTTGGACACGGGGTCGGAGATGGGTGTCCCCAGGAAGATGATGCGCTCCTTCAGGAGCAACGAGTAGATGTCGTATGCCCTCTCTCCGCGCGCGCCGCTCTCCACCACCATCGGGATCACGTTTTCGGGACGGGTCGTCAGATTCAACTGCCTTCTCCTTTGGAGTTCTCACCATCTCCCGACGGCTCTGCCGTCCGGTCTTGTTCCCGCTCGGTCTCGTCCGCCGCCGCCTCTCTCGCCTCCCCGGGTGCGGGGGCCTCCCCCCTCGCGATCGCCGTCAGGAGGTCGATGGCCTTGTCCACCCGGAGCGACTCGCGCACCGCGTCGCGCGCCCTGTCCTGGTCCTCCGCGCCGCGAAGCTGCGCGGCGGTCTCGCCCCCGGAGTCCAGCATCTCCTCGAGCTTCTCGTCTATCTCGTCGCCGCCGACCTCTATGCCCTCTCTCTCCGCAAGCTCGCGGACGGCGTAGGACTGGGCGAGTCTGAACTCCGCCGTCGCCCGCATCTGCTCCCGGTCTTCCTCCTCGGTCATGCCCCTGTACCGGAGATAGTCCTCGTACCGCATGTTCATATTCTGGACGAAGCGGGCGCGGTTATAGACGGCGTGATTGACCTCGTGGTCCAGGTGCAGGGGCGCCACCTCCACCGCCGCCGTTTCGACCAGGGCGTCGACGGCCCTCTGCCTGTAGACGTTCCTATTGGTCGCTTCCGCCCTCTCACGCATGTCGCTTTCGACGCTCTCGCGGAGCTCGGCCATCGTCTCGTAGCCGTCCCCGACACCCTTCGCGAAATCGTCGTCCATCTCCGGAAGCACCTGCTCCTTGATCTCGTTGACGGTTACGGCAAAGTCGCATGGCTTCCCCGCCAGGCTGGTGTCGGCGTAGTCCTCGGGGATGGGAATGGAAAACTCCTTGGGGGCGCCCGCCTCGGCGCCCACGAGGTTCTCCGAGAATCCGGCGAAGGGGATGTTGCTGCCGTCCTCGGCCATGTATACCGTGTCCTTCTCATCCAGGACGACGCGCTGCTCCACGGTCCCCGTCACGTCGATCGTGACCATGTCGCCGGACCTGACCGGGCGCTCGACCGGCTCCCAGGAGCCGGAGTCGCTCCGCAGGTCCTGCATGGCCTTGTCGACATCCTCCTCATCGATCTCTATCTCATTCTCCTCCAGCCTGATGGCCCTGTACTCGCCCAGGTCTATGTCCGGCTCGGCCGCCACGGTGACGTTGAAGGCGACCGGCTCGGTGCTGAGTATCTCCACGTTGGGCGGGACGACGGGCTCCAGCTCGCGGGCGGACACCGCTTCGCTGGCGAGCGCGGGAACGGCGTCTCCGAGCGACTCGCGGACGAGGCCCCCCGGACCCAGGAAGCGCTCGATGACGGCGCGCGGGGCCTTGCCCTTGCGGAACCCCGGTATCGCGGTCCGCTGCGCGACCCTGCGGTACACGCGCTGCAAGTAGGGTTCCAGGTCCTCGTCCTCAAGCTCGACGTGGAGCACCGTCTGGCGCTCCACCATCTCCTCTTGAGTTATCTTCAACCGGGGCTCCTGCGTCTAAGGCTGCGCTCAATTATATCAGACGCGCGGGCGCCCGCCCCCCCGCCTGCCGGTGCGGTTGGGCTTCATACTTTCTTCAAAGTCCTCTGTTAGCTATGGTATGGGAGGACAGGAGGGACGCCGTTGGCGAGCACAGTATTGATAGTCGAGGACGATACCGACGCCGTAAGGCTCGTGGGCCTGTACCTGCGGCGCGACGGCCACAAGGTCTTGTCGGCGGGGGACGGGCTCGAAGGGCTGCGCTTGGCGAGGGAGGCGCGCCCGGACCTGGTTGTCCTGGACCTGATGCTCCCCAAGCTGGACGGCATCGAGGTCTGCCGGGCGCTGCGCCGGGAGTCCGACGTGCCCGTGGTCATGGTTACGGCGCGGGTGGAGGAGGAGGACAAGCTGACGGGGCTGGAGCTGGGCGCCGACGACTACGTGACCAAGCCGTTCAGCCCCAGGGAGCTGGCCGCCAGGATAAGGGCCGTGCTCCGCCGGACGGCTAGGGACGCGCTGCAGAGAGGCCCCGCCGAGATCTCGTACGACGGGGTTACCGTGGACCTGCACGGACGCATGGCGTACGTCAACGGCGGCAGGGTGGCCCTCACCCCCACCGAGTTCCGGATCCTCGTCATGCTGATCAAGGAGCCCGAGCGGACATTCTCACGCGACCAGATCATCGATACGGCGCTCGGCTTCGACTTCGACGGCTTCGACCGCACGGTCGACGCGCACGTCGCCAACATCAGGAAGAAGATCAGGGCGGACGGCGGCCCGAGCTACATCCAGACGGTCTACGGAATGGGGTACCGGTTCAGCCATGCCTAGATGGTTCTTCAGCCTGCAGGCCCGCCTGGTAATCGGCTTCGCAATAGTGCTGGCGCTGGCGCTGGCAGGCGTCAGCGCCTGGAGCAGCTTTTCGGCGCACAGGGAGGTGAGGGACCTTCGGGTCGCAACGAACGAGGCCCTATCGGCGCGGCTCCACGAGACGTTGGCCGCCCATTACGCCGCCAAGGGCGACTGGAAGGACGTGGACGGCATAGCCGCGCAGGTCGCCTTCGTCTCGGGACGCGACATCGTGCTGGTGGACGAAGACGGCGCGGTGCTGGCAGACCCGAAGAAGAGAGGGATCGCGGAGTTGGCCAAGGCCAAGCGCGCTTACAGCTCCTCGGAGGTGATGGTCGACGGCCGCCAGGTCGGCCTCGTGCTGATCAGCCCACCGGGAATCAGGTCCGTCGTCACGCTGCGCAAGGCGCCGGAGAGGCCGCCCTTCCCGGATAGGCCGTCCTTGCATGAGAGGCTCCAAGAACCTCCCCTCGCCCGCTTCTCCGACACCGTCAACCGGTCGCTGATCGTATCGGGGGTGGGCGCGGGGGCCCTCGGCGTGGTCCTCGTCGCGCTGATGTCGCGCCGCGCGCTCAGGTCGGTCAGGAGGCTGACCGCCGCGGCGCAGAAGCTGGGGAAGGGCGACCTGTCGCAGCGGGTGCCCGTCTCGGGGCGCGACGAGGTCGGCGAGCTGAGCCGGACCTTCAATGCCATGGCGCAGGGGCTCCAGGACGCCGAGCGACAGCGCCGGAACATGGTCGCCGACGTCGCCCACGAGCTGCGAAACCCGCTCTCCAACATACGCGGCTACGTCGAGGCGGTGCGAGACGGGGTGCTGGAGGCCGACGAAGCCACCATCGGCAGCATCCACCGGCAGACTATGTACCTGTCCAAGCTGGTGGAGGACCTCAGGCTGCTCGCGGAGACCGAGTCGGCCGACTTCAGGCTCCACCTGGAACCCGCGCCCATGGCCGAAGTGGCCGCGAGGTCGGTGGAGGCGCACAGGCCGCAGGCGCAGGCCAAGGGGGTCTCGCTCTCGATCTCGGCGCAGACCGCCCTACAGGAAGTGGAGATGGACAAGACGCGCATCGAGCAGGTGCTGGGCAACCTGTTGCAGAACGCGATCAGGCACACGCCGGGCGGCGGGCGCGTCGACGTAACGGTCGACGCCTCCGAGTCCGCCGTCAGGGTGGCCGTGGCGGACACGGGTGAGGGCATCTCGCCGGACGACCTCCCCCACGTATTCGACAGGCTGTTCAGAGCGGACCCGTCGCGCGCCCGCAGCACGGGCGGCGCCGGCCTCGGCCTGACCATCGCGAGGCAGCTTGTCGAGGCCCACGGCGGCGCCATCCGCGCCGAGAGCGAGCCGGGCAAGGGCAGCCGGTTCGTCTTCGAGCTCCCGCGCCGCCCGGGGGACGCCGCGGGACCTTGATAGTCCCTTAACAATCTCGCGGTACAACTGGGGAAGTCATGATCGACAACCCGCCGCGCCACGCGGCGCATACCTACGACAGAGGAGACTAACGGGGCCATGAATGGTACATACCTGGGGCTGAAGGTCTGGCAGATAGGCGTCATCATCGCCTTTCTCGCGGTCGGCTTGGGCGGCAGTTACTTCGCCTACACGACCCTAACCGGCTCGGACGCCGGCGCTTCCGCGGAGAACCAACAGCTCATCCCGGTGACCCGAGGCAACCTCGTCAACGACGTCTCCATCAACGGCAGTGTCGGATACCCGAACAGGGAGACGCTGAACTTCGCGAGGCAGGGCGCCGTCGGCCAGATGCTGGTCGAGGAAGGGCAGGCCGTCGTCGAGGGGCAGCCGCTGGCCG
The DNA here is from genome assembly GCA_963664035.2 of Dehalococcoidia bacterium. Lineage (GTDB taxonomy): Bacteria > Chloroflexota > Dehalococcoidia > Lucifugimonadales. Next base: position 400,216 of record OY760867.2, read on the forward strand.
TCATAGACGACGAGACGGTGGCCGCCCTGGAGGAGGCCGTCGCCGACGCGGAGGTCCGGCTGCGCGACGCCGAGGACGCGCTGGAGACCGCCCTCAACCCGTTCAGCGACCTCGAAGTGGCGCGTGCCGAGTCCGACGCGGCCAGCGCGAGCGTTGCGCTGGCGGACGCCGCCGAGGATCTGGCGGATCTGGCGCAGCCCTCGGAGCAGTCCCTGGCCAGGGCCGAGTCGGCGGTCGCCGACGCGCGGGCGGCCCTCGACGACGCGCGGGAGGCTCTCGCCGAGCTCCTGGGCCCCGCGGCCGGCGCCGTGACGCGAGCGGAAGTGCGCGTCACCAGGGCCAGGGCGGCCCTCGACGACGCGCGGGAGGCGTTGGCAAAGCTGATGTCCCCGGACGAGCACGACGTCGAGCAGGCGGAGGCGAGGGTGGCCGCCGCGCATGTGGCCCTCGACGACGCGAGGGAGACGTTGGCCAATCTGGTCTCGCCCGACGAGCACGACGTCGAGCAGGCGGAGGCGAGGGTAGCCGCCGCGCATGTGGCCCTCGACGACGCGCGGCAGACGTTGGCCAATCTGGCCTCGCCGGACGAGTACGACGTGAAGCAGGCCGAGGACAGGGTGACCGGCGCGCGGGTGGCGCTCTCAGGGGCAAGGGAGAAGCTGTCCCTGCTGCTGGAGCCCGACGCCGGCGACGTCGCCAGGGCCGAAGCCGACGTTGCCGATTCCGAGAAGGCGCTGGCGGACGCCGTCGACGACCTGGACGACCTGCTGACCCTAAGCGACGAGCAGTTGGTCAAGGCGAAGTCCGCCGTCACGGACGCGAAGGTCGCGTACGACGCCGCCTTGACCGCGCTCCAGGACCTCGAAAGCGGCCCGTCCGCGGAAGATACGGCGGACCTCCGGAAGGCGGTCGATAATGCCGAAGAGTCCCTCGCCAGCCTGCGGAGGGACCTGCGGCTGGTCTCCGAGGACTGGGTGGATCAGGCAGCTTCCGCGTCCGAGGCCGTGGACGACGCGGACGACAGGTACGCGCGCGCCTTCCAAAAGTGGCTGGGCATCGAGGTCACAGAGGACCGGCTCCGCTCCGACCCCGCGGCCCTGCTCGAGTCGATGGGCCTGGACCTGGACGCGATCTTCACTGTCGAGCCTACCCCGTACACGCTGGGCCTGCCCCCGGACGACCCCGCGACCGCGTGGAGCGAACCGCTCGTCCAGACCTGGCTCAGGTTCTACCCGGGCGAGGTTATGGCGACGTGCTCCGACGGGGCGCTTCCAACCGGTAGCCTCTGCGTGGGCAGGGAGATGGACGACGCGTGGGAAGCGGTCACCACCGCCCTGGATGCCCTGGAGACGGTGGAAGTCAACGCAGACAAGGCGATTTCCAAGGCGGAGGCGGACGTGGACAGGGCGATCGACGACCTGGAGGACGCGCAGGAGGCCCTGGCAGAGCTACAGGAGCCTCCGGATAGCCTGGACCTGGAGTCCGCTCGGTCGCGGGTGGAGTCGGCCGCGGTGTCGCTGGAGTCGGCGCGGGAAGACCTCGCCCTGCTCCAGGAGTCGCCGGACGCGGCGGACGTGGACCTCAAGGAGAAGCAGGTCGCCCTCGCAAGGGCCCGCCTCCAGGAGGCCAAGGACGCGCTCGCCGAGATGATGGCGCCCTCGCAGCTGGACGTCGATGCCGCTCGGAGCGAGGTCGACCTGGCCGAGGCGGCGCTGGCGGACGCGGAGTCCCGGCTGGCGGCCCTGGTCACGCCGGACCCGTCGGACGTGCGGGCAGCCCAGAGCAAGCTGACGTCGGCGGAGCTGGAGCTTGCCGACGCGGAATCTCGGCTGGCGGCCCTGGTTACGCCGGACCCGCTGGACGTGGAGGCCGCGCGAAACAAGGTGACGTTCGCGGAGCTGGACCTGGCCGACGCGGAGTCCGGCCTGGCAGAGATGGTCACGCCGGCCGCGTCGGACGTGGAGGCGGCTCTGAGCGAGATAGCTCTTGCCGAGACGGAGTTGGAGGAGGCCCAGGACGACCTGGCCGCGCTCGTGCAGCCCGACGAGATCGAGGTGGAGACCAGGCGGAAGAAGGTCGCGCTCGCCGAGGCGGACCTGGCGGCTGCCGAGAACGACCTTGCCGCGCTGACGGCGCCCGACCCAGGGGACGTGGCGCTGAAGGAGAAGCAGGTCGAGGTGGCCAGGGCGGTGCTTGCCGACGCGGTCGAGGACCTGGAGACCGTGAGGGCAGGCGCCGACCCGCTCGACGTCGCCCTGAGCCGCGCCGAGGCCGCGAGCGCCCTGGCGTCGCTGGAAGCCGCCAGGGATGCGCTGGCCGACGCCGCCATCAGGGCCCCGTGGGACGGGGTGGTGTCCGCGGTCAACGTGGAGGCCGGCGACTCCGTCAACCCGAATACCGCTGTGCTGGAGGTGGTCGACTCCTCGGTCGTCGAGATCGACGGCGTGGTGGACGAGATAGACGTCCTCTACGTCAGGGAGGGCGCCGCCGCCTCCGTGACCATGGACGCGCTGGCGGGACAGACCCTCCAGGGCTCCGTCGCCGAGGTCGGGACGGTGGCCCAGAGCCAGTCCGGGGTCGTGACATACCCGATCAGCATCCAGGTGCAAGTCCCGGCCGGCCTGGACCTGCCGGAGGGGCTGAGCGCCGTCGCGTCCGTGATCCTGCGCGAGGACCTGGACGTGCTGCTCGTGCCCGTCGACGCTCTCTACGGCTCCTTCGACCAGCCCGTGGTCAAGGTCTCACAGGACGGCGCCTTCGTGGACAGGAACGTGGCGCTTGGGAACAGCGACGGCTTCTGGGTGGTGGTCGAGAGCGGGGTGGCCGAGGCGGAGCTGGTGCTGATGGAGTCCCAGGATACCGCCTCCGAGGACGTCTTCGGAGCGTTGCGCGGCCTCGTAGGCGGCGGCTTCGGAGGCCCCCCCAGGGGCTTTGGCGGAGGGGGCGGGCAGCGACGCTAATGCTCCAACATTGTTGAAATGATGGCTAACCTTGAATCCCCTCCCCCATTTTGGGCCCATTTTGGGGGAGGGTTAGGGTGGGGGCACCGCTGCCTCGCGCAGTACTCTCTCCACCCTTCATTGCTAGGTTGTCGGTCTACTAGTGGAAGCGCATGAAGGCTCCTTAGAGGTAAACGTAGAGATGATCGAGTTGTCCGACGTAACGAAAGTGTACCGCCTGGGGGAGATAGAGGTAGTGGCCCTGGACGGCGTGAGCCTGACCATAGAGCGCGGGTCGATGGTGGCCATAATGGGGCCGTCCGGCTCCGGCAAGTCGACCTTGATGAACGTCATCGGCTGCCTCGACGTGCCGACCTCCGGCGCCTACGCCCTGGAGGGACGGCAGGTCGGCGCGCTCAGCGGGAACGGGCTGGCGGAGATACGCAACAAGAAGATCGGCTTCGTATTCCAGACCTACAACCTCTTGCCGAGGCTTACGGCCCTGGGCAACGTCGAGCTGCCGCTCCTATACGGCGGAGGCAGGAACCGCAGGACGAGGGCCCTGGAAGCGCTGGACAGGGTGGGCCTCTCCGACCGTACGAGACACCGCCCGGCCGAGCTCTCGGGCGGGCAGCAGCAGCGGGTCGGAATCGCCCGGGCTCTGGTCAAGGACCCCGCGATCCTGCTCGCGGACGAGCCGACCGGCAACCTGGACAGCGGGTCCAGCGCGGAGATCATGGACATCCTCAAGGGCCTCAACCGCGACGAGGGCAGGACCATAGTCATAGTCACGCACGAGGCCGACGTCGCCGCGCAGGCCCACCGGGTGGTCGCCATGCGGGACGGCAGGGTCGTCAGCGACGGCCCTGCGGCGCATTCGGCCGGCGCGGGGCAGGGAGACTCCATATGGGACCGCTGACCATCGCCGCCACCGCGCTCTCATCCCTCGGGGCGAACAAGCTCAGGACGGGGCTGGCGCTGCTCGGCATCGTCATAGGCGTCGCCGCCGTCATTTCGACCATGTCGGTAGGCCGGGGCGCGCAGGAGACCATCACGTCCCGGATCGAGGAGCTCGGCACGAACCTGCTCTTCGTGCGCCCCGTCATCCCGGGCCAGAGCTTCTTCTCCGGCGGCAACGTCGTCGTCTTCCGCTCCGTCTCGGTCGCGGGGCAGGAACCCGCGTCCACGCTGACCCTGGAAGACGCCTACGCCCTGAAGGACCCCGTCTTCACGCCCCACGTCGTCGCCGTCGCACCCGAGATCAGCACCTCGGGGCGCATCGTCGCCGGGCGCGAGAATACCTTCGCGCAGGTCATCGGCGTCACCCCGGAGTACGAGACGGCCCGCAACTACGCCACGGCGTCCGGGACGTTCATAACGCGAGAGCACGTCGACACCGTAGCCGAGGCCGCTGTCCTGGGTTCCGAGGTCGCCGAGACCCTGTTCGGCAACCGCGACCCCGTCGGCCAGAACGTCCGCGTCGAGGGGCGCCGGTTCACCGTCGCGGGCGTGCTGGAGAGCCGCGGCGGCACCGCGCTCAGCAACCTGGACAGCGTGGTGTTCGTGCCAATCACCACAGCCTACTACAGGCTGTCCGCCGACAGGACCGCCGGCGGCGGCGTGGGCGTTTCGTCCATCAACGTGCAGATCGACGACGCAGGCAACAGGGAAGAGGCCATCGCTGACGTGGCGACCGTGCTCAGGCTGCGCCACAGGATCACCGATGAGGACGACTTCACCATCACCAGCCAGGAGGAGACGATAGAGACCCTCACCGAGACGCAGGAGACGTTCGCGCTCTTCCTGGGCGCCATAGCCGGCATATCCCTCCTCGTCGGCGGCATAGGCATCATGAACATCATGATGGTCTCCGTCACCGAGCGCACGCGCGAGATCGGCGTCCGCAAGGCGATGGGCGCCAAGTGGCGCGACATCCTCTTCCAGTTCGTCGCCGAGGCTACCCTCCTGAGCCTCGGCGGCGGCATCGTCGGCGTGATACTCGGCGTCACGCTGTCGCGGCTGATGGACGGACGCAACATCATCGGGCAGACCTTCGAGACCGCCGTGGGCGGCGACATAACGGTGCTCGCGCTGGTCGTGGCCGCCGGGATCGGGCTGTTCTTCGGCATATACCCCGCCGCCAAGGCGGCGAACCTCCACCCCATCGAGGCGCTGAGGTACGAGTAGCGGGCGAGTCTTCGAAGATCGCCGCAAGGAGCAGAGAATGAGCAACAAGACGTTCGTAGGAGTCCTCGTAGCGGTCCTCGTCGTGGGGGCCGCTATCGGCGGGGCGTTCTTCACGGGGCTGACCGTCGGCAAGGGCCAGCAGACCGACACGCCGGTCGTCACCCTGACCGCCCCGCCTGGCTCGCAGGCCAACCCCTCGGCGAGCGGCGCGGGAGCCGCGGCCGTCGTCCTCCCGTCGGGCCAGCAGGTCCAGGGGACGGTCTTCGAAAGTAGCGAAATACGAGTCGAGGGCCTCGATGGCAGCCCCGAGGAGGTGGCCGCCCAGATCCGCCAGCAGCTCAGGGAGCAGCTCGGCGGCGGCGGCGGGGGCGGCGGCCTGTTTGGCGGAGGCGCCGGGTTCGGTCTGCAGGCCGGGACTATCGAGTCGGTGGACGGCAGCACCATAACCCTGAACACCCAGCAGGGGCCGCTGGAGGTCTCCGTGGGCGACGAGACGAATATCCAGATGACCAGCGAGGTCCCCCTGAGCGACCTGGAGACGGGGATGACGGTCACCGTCACCGGACAGAGAGGCGAGGACGGAAACTTCACAGCCGACAACGTAGTGGTCGTGCCCGAGGGCGCCGAAGGTCTCCCGTTCGGCGGCTTCCGCCCCGGCAGGGGCGGCTTCGGCGGCGGTGGCTTTGGTGGGGGAGGTCTCGGTGGTGGAGGCGGCGGTGTGGGCGGCGGCCAGCGGGGCGGCCCGTAGCTTCCACACCGCAATCCTCTTCCATGAGGTGAAGTACACAGAGGGGGCTGGCAACTGCCGGCTCCCTTCGTGTTATCCTAGCCCCGCCCACCGAATCATGCGATGGACAGGCCAAACGTCCTGCTAATCTGCGTCGAGCACTGGTCGGGGCGGCTGATGAGCGCCCTGGGCCATCCCGTCGTGATGACCCCCACCCTCGACAGCCTCGCCGCCAACGGCGTGCTGTTCACCAACGCCTACAGCACGACGCCCGTCTGCATACCGGCCCGCCGCGAGCTGATGACAGGGACATTCTCCCGCACCCACGGGACCCGCTCCTTCGACCAGGCGCTGACGATGGACGGCAGGCCCACGCTGCCCCAGGTCTTCCGAGACGCCGGATACCAAGCGTACGCCGTCGGCAAGCTGCACGTCCAGCCGCAGAGGGCCCGCATCGGCTTCGACGACGTGATGCTCGACGAGGCCGCCAAGGGGCGCCGACACGACCCCGACGACTACGAGATGTTCCTGACCGCCGAGGGCTACCACGGCCAGCAGCTCACCCACGGCTCCGGCAACGACTACTTCACCAGGACGTGGCACCTCCCGGAGCGCACCCACCCCGCCAACTGGACGGCGCGCGAGACGTGCCGCTACATCGTCCGGCGCGACCCGTCACGGCCCGCCTTCTGGTACACGTCGTTCGTGCCGCCGCACCCGCCCCTAACGCCACCGCAGGCGTACGTGGACCTGTACCGCGACGTGGACGTGGGCGACCCCTTCGTCGGCGGCTGGGCCGAGGACCCCGAAGCGATGCCCTACGCCTACAGGGCGAAGCAGCACAACGCCGCGCGACGCTCGTACCCGGAGCGGATGCTGCGCGACGCGCGGCGGGCCTACTACGCCCAGTGTACGCACGTCGACCACCAGATCAGGCTGGTCATCGGCACGCTGCGCGAAGAGGGGCTGCTCGACAATACCGTCATCATGCTCACCGCCGACCACGGCGACATGATGGGCAACCACCACCACTACGGCAAGGCCGTCTTCTACGAGGACTCCGCCAAAGTGCCGATGCTGCTGGTCCCGACCGCGGGCGACACGCGCGTCGGCGCTGGCCGGCTGGACGGACGCCTCGCGGCGCTGGCGGACGTCATGCCCACGCTGCTCGACCTGTGCGGCATACCCGCGCCCGAGGGCGTCGAGGGGCTGTCCCTCGCTGGCGAGGAGCGCCGCTCCTTCCTGTACGGCGAGCTGTACGACGACCACTCCGCGACCAGGATGGCCCACGACGGCCGCCACAAGCTCGTCTACTACCCGGTGGGCAACCGCGCACAGCTATTCGACCTCGCCGAAGACCCCGACGAGATGCGCGACGTATCGGACGACCCCGCCTACGCCGCCGTGCGCGAGGCGCTGACCGAGCGGCTCATCGCCCAAGTGTACGGCGGCGACGAGCGCTGGCTGCGCGGCGGCCGCCTCGTCGGCGAGCCGGAACCCGAAGACGCCGACCCTCCCCCTGACCGCAACCTCCGCGCCCAATACGGCTGGCGCTTCACCTAGCGCCGCTGGGAACAGCAGCAAGAGGATCCCCAGATCCACCACCTAGCGTTATTGGTGTGGACTTTGCGGTTCTACAGGGACATGTTCGTCGTTGCCTCGGCGTCACATATGCTCAGATTGGGCCGTAGGGAGGGGTTTGGACGACGTTTTGAGGGTATTGGGGCGGCCTGATACCAAGCGGCGGCTCTGTTGAGTCCAAGGAAGGCATGGCCCGGCCAGACGACACCGCTGAGTCGCCTTCAACCGATGGGCCCTCTCCCCCTACCGGGTCGCCTATGCCGTTTACGGCTCGGCAGCCAGCGCCGATAGCCTCTGCCGCGCTCTGAGCACCAACTCGTATGAGGGGTGTCCACGCGCCAGGCGGATGATCAGCCTTCGAGCGTGCCATATGACCCGGCCAGCAAGGGCGATCAGGTTGAAGCGGACCGCTTTCAGACGCTTGCTCACCCACTGTCCGCCCAACACCAGCCGCTTCATCGCCGAGTTCAGATTGAAGGCCAGCACCACTATGGCCCACCATGCCGCGTTGGCTCCGAACAGGCCCGAAGGGAGCCTGCCGCCCGCAAGGTCCTCCTTCAACACGCCGTGTACCTCCTCACCCTTGCCGCATCTCTGCCTCGACCACCCGATCACCTCGTCTCCCGGTAGGTCTCGGTTGGTCACCAGCCCGAAGACCTTGTGCCAACCCCGACCGGGCAACTCCATCGCAGGGAATGGAAGCTCTAGCTGGCTGTCCATCCCAGGCAGAGGCTGCTCGTTCAACCGCTCCCTGATGGCTATGAACCGATACTCAGGGCTGTTCTTCGAGTGCCCTATCCAGTTGGGCACGAAGTTGACCTCAGCCCACTGTTGGCCCGTATCCACCCTATGCTCGCCCACCTTCCGGTACAGCGGCTGCCACTGCCGCTCGGGAACCGCCGACACCGCACGGCGGAACTCCGCCGTCACGTCAACACCCACCGCAAACTCGATCACCCCGAACCGCTCGTTCCTTCCCTCGGCGCAGTATCGCAGCAACTCCTGCTCGTACCCCGCCGTATCAGACCTCAGCATCACCCTCTCGACGCTGTAATGCAGTTGCTCCAGTGCTTCGGTCAGCACGCGCAACTGCTGATGGCCCGCAGGCACGTTGCCGTCTCGGAACTCCGAATGAACGATCAGGTCGTCCTCTGAACAGTAGATCGTCAGCGGCTGGTACGCCCTGTATTTCCTGTAGCTGAAGAGCGCCTCCTGCTTGTGCGTCTCCACCAGGGTCGCGTCCATGTCCAGAGTCGCCACGGTGTGAGGCGAACGGCTCTGAACGAAGCCCACCATCTCGGCGTTGACCTCCCAGAGACCGCGCAGCGCCTGGTTGGGCGTAGGGATGAATGCCCGGTGAGCTTGCCGCCGAGACTCCTCGTCTGCGTCGTTGAATCCCGACAGGTACCGGAACACCGCAGACTCCGACGGTACGGTCCGACGCCGCTCCACACGCCATCTCTGGCCCAACGCTACGCGCTCCCTGCGACCCATCCCGACCATCTCCGTCTCTCGAAGCACCCGGCAGAACCCCTCGTCCTTCTCAAGGACATCCAGATCGGACACCGACTCGCCGCCCGCAAGGTTCAGCAGTATCAGCGAGGTGACTATCTGGCTGTCCGTCCAGCCCTGACCGCCTCTACGCAACCCCACGCAGCGCTCTATCGATGACTTCAACCCGCACACCTGTATCAACTCCAGGTACGTCGGTAGGCCCGACAGCGCCGTCATACCCGTCGTGCTCTTCTCCCCGGCATACTGGAACGGCAGGGTGACTTGCTTCATAATAGATGCACCTCGTTGGTGATGGCTTTGCCTGTGCAGCAACCATCTTAGCCCGCTTCAACACGGGCGCCAACGAGGTCTCTCTTTTACCTAGGTGGGGAATCGGGGTCTCCGGGCTAGACAGATTGTAAACCGTAGTTTACAATTCTAACGTGGTCACCATTGTCGAGAGCGCCACTTTCAAGCGGTGGGTTCGCAGCCTGCGGGACCGGCGCGCTGTAGCTCGTATCAACTCGCGACTGCGGAGCGTTTCCCTAGGGAACTTCGGCGACACGAGGACTGTAGGCGACGGGATTCTTGAGATGCGTATCCACTACGGACCCGGCTATAGACTTTACTTCATCCGCGAGAGCAATGCGGTCGTTGTCCTTCTTTGCGGCGGCGACAAGGGCAGCCAACGACTCGACGTCGCAAACGCCAAGCGACTGGCGGTGGAATGGAGGCACTCATGAGTGAGCCGTTCACGAAGTGGGAGATTACCGACCACCTGCGCACCAAGGAGGATGCGTGCCTATACCTGGAAGCGTGCGCGGAGGATGACCCTGGAGACGGGAGCCTAGTACGCGCCGCGCTCAGCGACATCGCGCGAGCTCAGAATATGAGCCGCCTGGCCCGCGAAGTCGGTATGACGCGCGAGGGACTCTACAAGGCGCTCTCCGACAAAGGCAACCCCACCTTCGCCACCGTAATGCGAATCACCAAGGCATTGGGGATGCAGCTACGGATCACCCCATAGCAATCGCCCAGACACATCCCCGCCCAGTACGTCCGGCGCTTTACTTAGCCCGCGGCGCCTGTTATCGGATCCGGCACAGGTCCCTTCGGGCAAGGTGCCGCTTGTGGGTGGATGTTAGATTCTTGCTCTTGAGCGTCGAGTAGACGTATCCCTCGGGATGAATCAATCGACGATCCTTGAAATCCTGCTGAAGGTTCCTATCGTTCGAATACAACAAGCGGGCGCCGCTGACCTGGGCCAGCGCGAGGACGTGCGGGTCATCGGAACGGCACATACCCTCCCGAATGAGTTGCCCTGTCCTCTCGTTGACCTTCCCCTCGTCCACCATTCGCATCTTACCGGCAAGCACCGCCGCCCTTGCCCAGTCTCTAAAGCCGGGCGAGCTCGATTCAAGCTCGTCGTACAGTTTGCCGCCGGCCACCAGCCGGCCACTGCCCTTGTTGACCCAATTGAAGAATCTCTCTCCGGCGGGCTGTGGACTGGAGCCGAACACTTCGCCGGCGACGTTCGCGTCAATGATCGCGCACATCCTCCGGCTACCGCCTCCACAGAGACCTTGCCGTCTCTTCCATGAAGAAGCTGCGGTAGCCATCCGGTGCGCCCACTATGTTGCCGTCCTCGTCGATTCGGAGTGAGTGAATGTTGACGTCCAAGTCGCCGCGCTCGAAGTAGAGGATGGAGACGTCATCGGGTTTCAAGTCCGTTCTCCCGTCGCGTACGTCCATACGCACCCGGTCGATCAGGTGATCGCTGTGGGTCTCCACAACAAACTGGCGCTCCGGGCAGGCGACATGGCAGAACATGCTTCCCAGGGCGGCCTGCGCACTGGGGTGAAGGTGGACCTCCGGCTGCTGCAACAGGAACTGAGGGGGAGCGTCCTCGCGCAGCATCTCGGTTATGACCGGCAACGCTTGGCTGACGCCGTACCCCACGTCGATCAGATTGCGCCAGGGGCCCTTACGCTTGCCCCCGGACTTCCTGACCTGTACTTGGAATGGCTCGCTGCCCCTCTTGCCCAACCTCCTGATGGAGATCTCATCGAATAGGCCGGCGTCCTTTCCAAAGTCCTCAAGTCCCTTTTTGAGGGCAGCCCACGCCTCCTTGCCTCCGGAAGACACTTCTGCTAGATACATGGGAAAGTAGTCGCCTTCCGGGTCCGGCGTCGGCCTCGCAGGATCGTATGTCCGGCGCGGCTTGGAGCGGACCGGGGCGCTTGCGAATGGTCTATCGTGATGAATTTCCATATAGGAGTCAGTTAGTTCGGACAATCCTTCAAGATCCTTTTGGCTAATTGCCGGAGCGTCTTGCAATGGGACAAAGTCCATTCCCTTCTCGCTTCTTGGATTCACTAGAAAATAGTAAGGGATGATCATGAGGTGTCGTTCCAGCCTGAACGGGAAATCTTCATCAGACACATTCCCCTCCCATGTGCCCCTGGTGGTTCCTACTCGGAGTGTGTAAGCATCGCCTACCTCTACGACCATATCGACCCACGTCTTACCACGAGAAAGACGCCACCTTCTGCCTATAGGGGCAGGGGCAGTACCACTTTCCCCAAAAGTAAACTTGAAGCTACTAGCATGGGTTCTACTGCCCTTTGACTTGACGCTGAATCCCGCTTCGAACGTATCCGCCCTGCCACCCCTGGCTCCCCTATGGTGTGCGATCTCATCGAAGCTCCCCAAGTCGTAAGGCTCCTCCTTGAAGTCCGGGTTCCGAAAGCTATAGGCGATATCAGAGAGCGCCCGAACCATGGCCAAGAACGAAGTCTTGCCGGTGCTGTTCTCGCCGACGAGCAGGGTAAGGGGCGCAAGGCGGGCCGTCTGCTCCTCGCGGAAGCAACGGAAGTTCTTGAGTGTGATCTCGTCCATGGCAGTGGCCTCCTCTGCCTGGGCAGTACGGCTGGCGCTTACCTAGCCCGCGGCTGCCGCCTGCCCGGCGTCGGGCACGGGCCAGCCGAACCCCACGACCAGATCCCGCAGCTCCGCCGTCTCGCGCTCGTCCAGGGGCGCCGCCGGCGGGCGTGGCAGACCGATGGGCCGGCCCATGATCGCCATGACCGCCTTCGCGCCGCCGACGTTGCCCGACTTCTTCTTCGTCCGCCCGCCGAACGCGCGCAGCTTCGGAACCACGGAGTCGAAGAGCCGCTCCGCCTCGTCGTACCGGCCAGCCTCCATCAGCTCCCAGACGCGCAGGTCGTGGAACGGGTAGACGCCCAGCTCGTTCTGGACGTAGCCGCGCCCGCCCATCTTGTGGTTGAGCACCGGCGACACCGTGTTGTCGATGATGTTGAATGTGTCCTTCAGGTCGAAGATGTCCGGGTAGACGCACCCCTCCGGCGGGCTCCACTTGATGGCCGCGATGTGCTCGAAGTCGACCATCTTCCTGAAGGTCTCCGGGTATATGGAGCCGTACGGCCACCACGGCGTGTTGTAGATCATCACGCCGATGTCGATGGCGTTGGAGATCGCCTCGTAGTGGCGCAGGTGGTCGTCCTGGTCCGGGGCGTTGAATATCGGAGGCGATATCTGCATCCCTATCGCCCCGAGGTCCTGCGCCCTCTTGGCGTCCTCGACGGCGCGCACCGTGTCCTTGTGGTGGATGGCGCCCATTATCGCCGCCTTGCCCTTGGCCGCCTGCACCGCCGTGCGGATGAGCGCCGGCGCCTCCCAGTCCCTCAGCTTGTCGCCCTCGCCCGCCTGCGCCGCGATCTTGATGACGCACTTGCCCGCGACCGCCCCGGACTCGACCCACCACTCGGTCAGGTCCGCCATCAGGCCGAAGTCGACCTCGAAATCGTCGTCGAACGGCGTAGGCACCGGCGCCACCGGCCCCACGATCAGCTTCTTCAACTCGTCCCTGTTCATGTCGTCCTCCTTGAGGTCATGGTTGTTACCATCCTATCGTAATCGGCATGACCGCCAATCCACACCCAGATGAAGTCGTCACCGTCCTCGACGGCTAGAGCACAATAGGAAAGCCCGACACGGACTGACCAGAATCTGCCAGCCTTCTTGAATCGGAGTGAGGCGTGTCTTGGATTCTCCTTGAGACGCTCGAAATTACGTCTCGCAACTCTCTGGGTCGCTTCCGGAAGGCGTTCGAAGCGCGACCGGAAGCCTGGCGTCGTCCGATGCGCTATAGCTTTTCCAGGGTACTCCGTCGCTTGGCTTCCACAGCTTGGTCTACGAGGAAGTCCAACTTCCCGGCGTCCGAGTCCGATTCGATCTGCCGGTCCCACTCCGCCCAGTCGTATTCGTCAAGCCAGCGCCTCAACTGGGCGTAGTCGGCTTTTGGGAGGCTGACGATGGCTCGTTGAATCTCGGTTATGCTAGACGTCATCGATCCCCCTCCAAGTCCTCAGCCAGCCGCGGGGGTGAACGCCCCCGCTGAACCAGCCTCCAACCAGTCTACACCTAGTTTCGTCCGCCGCATACCGCACGGTACCGCATTCACGCCGTCGGATGAGCGCCTTCCCCCAGCCCGGTGCGGTGCGGGGCCGCAATGGTATCATTGCATGAGTGGGCGTGGGCGCTCCCCGCCCGAAGCTACAGGAGCAAGCAACGCTATGGCCGAGTCTTCCGACGTAGTGGTGGTTGGCGGGGGTATCGCGGGGGTCTCTACCGCATACTACCTCGCCCGGGCAGGCGTCGGCGCAACCCTGATCGAGAAGGACACAGTGGGCAGCCACGCGTCCGGGTTCGCCTACGGCGGCCTGGGCTCGTACGGCTCGTCGGCGGTCGGCGGGCCCGCCATGACGCTAGCGTCGGAGGGTATGCGGCTGCACGAGCAGCTTGCGGAAGAGCTGCCTGGGCAGACAGGCGTCAACCCCGAATACAGGCCGCGCCCCAGCCTTTCGCTGGTGTTCGACGAGGGCGAGGCCGAGGCGGCCAGGGCCGCGTTGCCGGCGGCGCCGACGCAGGGCGGCTACTCGGTGTCCTGGGCGGACCCGGACACGCTGAGGGAGATCGATCCGCGCATTTCGGACGAGGCTCTGGGAGGCGTGTACGTCGGAGGCACCGCGGACGTCGAGCCCCAAAGGCTCGTGCTCGCCATGGCGCAGGCGGCAGTGCGCGCGGGCGTGAAGATACGGCGCGGCAGGGTCGACGGCGTGAGCCGGGAAAACAGCGGTTACCGCGTCGTCACGGACGGCGGCGGCGTGTCGTGCGGCAGCGTGGTGCTGGCGATGGGGCCTTGGGGAGGCAGGGCGTCGTCGTGGCTGGGCTTCCCCATCGCGGTGCGCCCGCTCAAGGGCCAGATACTGCGGCTATGGGCGCCGGGGCCGCCGGTGCGGTGCTCCATCGGCTGGGACGGCAACTACGCGACCACGAAGCCGGACGGCCTGCTGTGGGCGGGCACCACGGAGGAGGATGCCGGGTTCGACGAGGACCCCACGGCGGAGGCCAGGGACGAGATCATGGCCTCCCTGCTGAAGATGCTCCCCTCCATGGCGGGCGCGCAGCTAGTCCGCCAGACCGCGTGCCTCAGGCCGCTGGCGGCGGACGGCCTCCCGGTGCTGGGAAGGGTACCCGGCTGGGACGGCGTGTACGCCGCGACGGGGGCGGGGCGCTCCGGGATAGTGCTGGGGCCGGCGATGGGGCGCGTCATCGCCAACCTGATCGCGACGGGCAAACCGGGCATACCGATAGCTGATTTCGATCCCCGCCGCTTCGCGGACACGATAGCTCCTTAGTCCCTCACTCCCTCCCAAATCCCCCACCTCCACGTTCAGCGCCATATCTATCGGCCATCACTCCGTAGGGGCTATCAGCGCATTCCGTAGGGGCTGGTTTGAAACCAGCCCTCCCCCTTGCCTTTGAGCGTCACCGCCATTTAGGTGGGATTTTGGTCCCTCACGTAGAATTGACGTGCAGGAACTCATGTGCTAATGTAGCTCTATAGCACGCCGCCCGATCAGAGGTTGAATAAATGACACGAGCGCCAGCAAGGACTGGCTTCACGCGGGATCGCCCCTTCTCGCCTACCGCTCCCCGGTGCGGCAGGCGCGTTCCCTTTGCGGGCGTCTCGAAAGGTGTGTCTCATTCTGCCTCGTTGGCGTCTCATTCCGTCTTGCCAGTGTCTAATTCAGTCTTGTCCGTGTCTCCCACTGTCTCGCGAGCCAAAGCTGAATGAGACGAAATGAGACAGTATGAGACACATATCGGGAATTTCCCTCCGCGCTCGGACACTCCAAGTTAGTTGGCGGAGACCCCTTGCGGATCGGTTGCGGAGGCTAGACCCGTCCTGTTGCCCGCCGCGACCTGCGCCAGCAGCTTGGCCGCCGCGTATACGGCCCTCGTGTTGGGTACCGGGACGTCGATCATCTCGCCAAGCTCTATGACGGCGCCCACTATGGCCTCGAGCTCCATCGGCCTGCCAGACTCCAGGTCCTGGAGCATGGAGGTCTTGTGCGCGCCCACCGCGGCGGCCCCGGCGATGCGCCGCTCGACGGAGACCGGCACCCTCACCCCGAGGGCGCCGGCCACCGCGTCCGCCTCCTCCATGATCGAGCGCGCCAGGGCGCGGGTCTCGGGATGGTCCGTCATCTCGACCAGCGTCGCGCGGGTCAGCACGCTGATGGGGTTGAAGGCGACGTTCCCAAGCAGCTTGACCCACGTGTCCACCCGTATGCGCGACCTGATGGGGCAGCGCAGGCCCGACGCCTTCAGGGCGTCGGCAAGCCCCTTGCACCGGTCGCTGGCCGAACCGTCCGGCTCGCCGATGGAGAACCTGTCGCCCTCCAGGTGCTCGATCACCCCAGGCTCCGCGATGGAGGCCGAGGGGTAGACGATGCACCCGATGACGCGCTCGGCGGCGACGGCGGCTGAGACGGCCCCGCCCGGGTCCAGCCTCTCGATGCGCGTCCCGTCCCAAGGGCCGCCGTGGCGCTGGAAGTACCACCACGGGACGCCGTTCTGGGCCGACACGACGGCCGTCTCCGGCCCCAGGAGCGGCCCCAGCCGTGGGGCGACCTCCGGCAGGCTGTGGGCCTTGACCGTGAGAAATACGAAGTCGACCTCCCCCACCTCGCCGTAGTCGTCCGTTGCCGTGGGACGCGCCTCGAAGTCGCCCTCGGGGCTGCGCACGCGAACGCCGTTCGCCCGCATCGCCCGCAGGTGGGGGCCGCGCGCTATCAGCGAGACATCGTGGCCGCCCAGGCTGAGCCTTGCGCCCAGGTAGGCCCCGATCGCGCCGGCGCCGACCACCGCGAACCTCACGCCGCCGGCCCTCCGGCGACCACCTCCGCGACGATCCGGCGCTGCACCTTGCCCGTCGCGGTGCGCGGTATGGCGTCCACGATGTGGATCTTGCGCGGGACCTTGAAGGAGGCGAGGCTCCGCCGGCAGTGGGCCACCAGGTCCCTCTCCGTCGCGTCGGAGCCGAGAACGACCGCCGCGGCGGGCTCCTCTCCGTGCGTGGGGTGCGGGACTCCAAAGGCCACCGCCTCCGCGACGGCGGGGTGCGACAGCAGCACCTCGTCGATCTCGACCGGCGAGACCTTTTCGCCGCTGCGGTTGATCAGCTCCTTTAACCGGCCCCGCAGCGTCAGCATCCCGTTCTCGTCGAGCTGCCCCTGGTCCCCGGTCCTGAACCAGTCGCCGACGAACGAAGAGGCGTTCGCCTCCGGGTTGGACTCGTACCCCCTGATAACGTTGGGCCCGCTTATCACCACCTCGCCCACCGTACCCGCATCCTGGAGCTCGCCCGCATCGTCCATGATCCCGATGTTCACGCCGGTGCCATGCCCCACCGAGCCCGGAACCCGGTCGCCCGGCGGCAGCGGGTTCGACGCCATCTGGTGCGCCGCCTCCGTCATGCCGTATGCCTCGATGACCGGCGCGCCGAAGGTCGCCTCCATCTGCTCCATCGTGGCCGGGGAGAGGGTGGCGCTGCACGAGCGGATGAAGCGAAGGCTGCCCGCGTCCGCCGGGGCGCCGCCGCTCCGCGCCCTGGACAGCAGCGCCTGGAACATGGTGGGCACCGCGGAGAACCACGTTGCCCCGTGCTCGGCGGCGAGCGGCCAGAAGCCCATAGGATTGAAGCGCGGCGGCACGACCACCGTCCCTCCCGAACGGAGGGTCGAGAGCGTCGACGCCACCAGCCCGTGTACGTGGAACAGCGGCATGATGCAGAGGGACACGTCCGTAGCCGAGAGGTCGTACGTCTCGACGATGTTCTCGACGGACGCGGTGAGGTTCCGGTGGGCCAGCGGCACGCGCTTGGGCCGGCTGGTGGTCCCGCTCGTGTGCAGCACGAGCGCCACGTCGTCGGGCTCGGGCGTGACCGCGCCGCGCCCCTCCAGGGTCCCGGCTCCTGGTACGGCCAGGCTGACGCGGCCGTCCTCGTCGAGCGCGGCCCGGATGTCCATGACCGAGTCGGGGGCCGCGCCGCGTGCCTCCTCGCCCCCGTCGTCCGCTGTGATGAGCGCCCTGGCGTTGGTGTCGTCCATGTAGAACTCGAACTCGGTGGCCTTGTAGGCCGGGTTCAATGGCGCCGCCGTGCCCGCTGCCGAGACCGCCAGGAAGGTAACGATTGCCTCGATGCCGTTGGGCAGCACGATGGCCACCCTGTCGCCGCGGTCTATGCCCATGGCGCGTAGCTGCTCCGCGAGCGCCCGCACCTGCCGCCGCAGCGAGTCGTAGGTCAGGACGGGCCCGCCGGGCGCCACCATGGCCGGGTGCGACGGCGCGCCCGCCTCCAGCAGGTCGAGCAGCGTGCCGGGGTGGGTCGTATCGGTCATGCGGTATCTCCTTGCGCGGGACGTACCCAGTATAGCCAGTGCGTCAATCTGTTAGAAGGGACAATCTCGACCCAGGCAGGGTGGTAGAATGAGCCTGCCCCCGGGATCCGTCGCGCCCATGACATGGAGGCGGAGCATGACTACGACAACGCGGCCAACGACCGCGGACGAACTTCTGAGGATGCCGGACGACGGCTTTCGGCATGAGTTGGTCAGGGGGAAGTTGAAAAGGTATGAGCTCAACGGCCACGAGAAAGGGAGAATCACGGCGAACGTAGCCTTCGCGCTCGGCGGCTACGTGAAGGCCAGCGGGCTGGGCGGATCCTGCGTCGCAGGGACCGGATTCCAACTTGAATCCGACCCCGACCACGTTCGCGCCCCCGACGCTGCCTTCGTCCGGCGCGAGAGGGCCGACGCGGCGCGAGGGACGCCGGGGTTCTTTCCCGGCGCGCCCGACGTCGCTATCGAGGTCGTCTCGCCAAGCGACAGCTACACGGAGGTGGAGGAGAAGGTAGCGGACTGGCTCGGCGCGGGAACGCTCGCAGTAATCGTCGTGGACCCGCGCAGGCGCACCGCGAAGGTACACCGCTCTCTCGTAGACGCCGCCGTGCTCACGGAGACGGACGTGCTGGCCGTCGAGGATGTCGTGCCGGGGTGGAGCTTACCGGTCAAGGACATCTTCAAGTAGCTTGCAAGAGCAGCGCGCCGCCGTCCCGTCTGCTCTCGATAGTCCCCTGAGTCTGCCTGTATGACTATGGCTGCCAACGCACTGGTGATGCAGTCCGGCGGGAGCACCGCCGTTTGGAACCGGAGCCTGTACGGCCTCCTGGACGAGGCTGCTTCGCGCCGGGCCTTCGGGACGGTGTACGGCGCGCTCCACGGGCTGGAGGGGCTGCTGGAGCGCAACGTCATCCCGCTTTCGGGCCTCTCCGGCGACAGGCTGCGGCGCATCGCCCGCACGCCCGGGGCCGCGCTGGGTTCGTCGCGCCGGATGCTACGGCAGGAGGACGTTCCCGCGCTCATGGACGCGCTGGAGGCGCTGTCGGTCGGCTACTGCTTCATCATCGGTGGCAACGACTCCGCAGCCGCCGGCCACGCCATCTCCACGCAGGCGCGCAGCGCCGGTATGCCGTTGACGGTGATCAACGTGCCCAAGACGATAGACAACGACCTCGTACACACCGACCACACGCCTGGCTACGGCAGCGCGGCCCGCTTCGTGGCGATGGCCGCGATGGGCGCCGGCAAGGACGCCGAGAGCATGGGCCGCGCCGCGCCGGTCACGGTGATCGAGGTGATGGGGCGTGACGCGGGCTGGCTCGCGGCGGCCTCGGTGCTCGGAAAGCGCGAGGAGCGAGACGCGCCGCACGTCGTCTGCGTGCCGGAGGTCCCGGTGGACGCGGACCGCTTCGTGGGGCTGCTGGAAGCCGCGTACCGGCGCTACGGCTTCGCGGTGGCGGTCGTCTCCGAGAACGCGCGCGGGCCGGAGGGCGTCCTTGGCCGGCGCGGGAAGCCCCTGTACGTCGACGACTTCGGCCACGAGTACCACGAGGGGGCTGGGAGGTACCTGTCGGCGGCGGCAGGGGCGGCGCTGAAGGTGCGCGTACGGTACGAAAAGCCTGGGACTCTCCAACGCTCTATGGTAGCATCCACCTCGCGGAGCGACGCCGAGGAGGCGGAGATGGCGGGCCGCGCGGCGGTGCGATACGCCCTGGAGGGCGCCGGCGACCGGATGGTTACGCTCGTGAGGGAGCCGGGGCCGGAGTACCGGTGCGGGACCGGACTGGCGCCGCTCGCGGACGTGGCCGGGGCGGTGAGGACCATGCCCGCAGACTATCTCAACGCGGACGACTACACTATAGACGACTCTTTCCACGGCTACGCGGCGCCCCTCGTGGGGCCGCTGCCGGAGTTCGAGCGCATCTCCTGAGACAGGTGCGGCGGCCAAGGGGGTCCCAATGGACAAGCGTGTCTGGATTGCCATAGCGGTAGTGGTGCTGGTCCCAGTGCTGGCGGTGGCGTGGTGGCTGCTCGCGCCGCTCTTCATAGACAAGACGGTCGAGGAGGAGTTCCCGCTGGCCGCCAACGCGGTGGTCCCCGACGACGTGACGATGGAAGAGGCCGAGAGCGCCATGAGCGCCATGGCCAAGATCGACTCGGAGATGACCGAGCCGATGGGCGATGAGATGGCCGCGGCCGCCGCCCTGAAGACGGGCGAGTTCATGGACGCCGACTCCTTCCACAAGGGGTCGGGCACCGCGACGGTGTACAGCCTGCCCGAAGGAGGCCACGTGCTCCGGCTTGAGAACTTCAGGGTGACCAACGGGCCGGACCTGCGCGTCATCGTGACGCCCAGCGGCAGCCCAGCGAGCCGCGACGACGTCCACGCGCCGGGCTACCTGGAGCTTGGCAAGCTGAAGGGGAACATCGGAAACCAGAACTACCCGTTCCCCGAGGGGGCCGACCCCTCGGACGCCAACGCGGTCGTCATCTACTGCAAGCCGTTCTCGGTCATCTTCTCGGTGGCGGAGCTGCGCTGATGGTGGCCGCCGCCCCGCCGCTCGCGCCCGTCCGCTGGCGCGGCGGCGCCGTCATGCTGCTGGACCAGACGCGCCTGCCGGGCGAGGAGGCGTGGCTGGATCTGGCAAGCTACCGGGAGGTGGTGGAGGCCATCCGCGCCATGCGCGTCAGGGGCGCGCCGGCGATCGGCATAGCGGGGGCCTACGCGGTCGCGCTGGCCGCCATGGAGGCCCCGGCGGAGCCGGGCCTATTCACGTCCAGCCTGCGCGCGGCCGCCGAGGAGATACGCCGCGCGCGGCCGACGGGCGCGAACCTCGAGTGGGCCGTGGGGCGCATGATGGGCGTGGCGGAGGAGCGCGCCGACCGTCCGGAGGACGCGGCAGAGGCCCTGATCGAGGAAGCGGCGCGCATCCACGCCGAAGACCGGGACGCCAACGAGGCGATAGGCCGCCTCGGCGCGGATCTTCTGCCCGCCGGGAGCGCCGCGCTCACCCACTGCAACACCGGGTCGCTGGCGACCGGCGGAGGCGGCACCGCGCTGGGGGTCATCACGACCGCCTGGGAGCAGCGCAAGCTGTCCCACGTGTACGCCACCGAGACGAGGCCGCTGCTGCAGGGCGCGAGGCTGACGGCGTGGGAGCTGGCGCGGGCAGGCGTCGATGCGACTGTGCTGCCCGACTCGGCGGCGGGCGCCCTGATGCGCGGCGGGCGAGTGGGCGCCGTGGTGGTGGGCGCCGACCGGATAGCGGCGAACGGCGACACCGCCAACAAGATTGGCACCTACACCCTCGCCGTGCTCGCGCGGGAGCACCGAGTGCCCTTCTACGTCGCCGCCCCGTCGAGCACGGTCGACTTGGGCCTTCCCGACGGCGGCGCGATACCCATAGAGGAGCGGCCAGCCGAGGAGGTGACCCACCTCGCCGGCTCCAGGGTCGTCGCGGAGGGCGTGTCGGTGCTGAACATGGCCTTCGACGTGACGCCCAGCGAGTACGTGACCGCCATCGTCACCGAGAGGGGCGTAGCCGCGGGCAGGCCCCTCTCCCGCGACCTGGCGCGGCTGATGGAGCAGTCCCATGGCTGAGGCCGCGCTGGCGTTCATAGGCGGCTCCGGCCTGTACAAGATGGACGGGCTCGGCGACGTCGAGCGGGTGTCGCCGGAAACGCCGTTCGGCGCGCCCAGCGGCGACGTCCTGATCGGCACCCTGGAGGGCGTCCGCGTAGCCTTCCTGCCGCGCCACGGCAGGGGCCACGCGATACCGCCCAGCGCCATCCCCGCCCGCGCCAACGTCTACGCGCTCAAGACGCTGGGCGTGGAGCGCATCGTGTCGATCAGCGCGGTGGGCAGCCTCAGCGAGGAGGTCAGGCCGATGGACATGGTCGTCCCGGACCAGGTAATCGACCGGACGAAGGCGCGGCCCAGCACATTCTTCGACGAGGGCATCGCGGTGCACGTCGGCATGGCCGACCCCTTCTGCCCCGACCTGAGCGCCACCCTGCTCGATTCCGCCCGCACGCAGGGGGTCAGCGTCCACGACGGCGGCACGTACGTCGCCATAGAGGGGCCGCAGTTCTCGACGCGGGCCGAGTCGGAGCTGTACAGGTCGTGGGGCGCAAGCATCATCGGCATGACGGCGATGCCGGAGGCGAAGCTGGCACGGGAGGCGGAGATCTGCTACGCGACCCTCGCCATGGTGGCCGACTACGACTGCTGGCACGAGACCGAGGAGGACGTGACCGTCGAGATGGTGATAGCCAACCTCATGAAGGGCGCCGCAGCGTCGCAGGAGGTGGCCCGAGACCTGGTACGGACACTGCCGGCAGCCCGAAGTTGCGCCTGCCCGACGGCGCTGAGCGACGCCATAGTGACTCACCCGGACGCCGTGGACGATGCCGTCAGGACGAGGCTGGCGCCGCTTATCGGCAGGTACTTGGGGACGCCGGAATAGAAGGCCGCGGGCGTCACTTGAACAGGAAGACGGACCCGCTGGTAAAGCAGACCATCACGAATAGGAACCACTTGATTACCCTCTGGTCCACGTTCAGCGCGAACCTCACGCTGGCGAAACTGCCGGCCGTCATCCCGACGGCTAGGATGATGCCCGAGACCCACTCCACCCGGTCGGTGGCTATGAACACCGCCAGGGACGCCACGCTGAACAGCGCCGTGCATACCACCTTCAGGGCGTTCGTGCGCACGAGGTCGTAGCGCAGGCCCGCCGCCAGCGCCGCGATGAGAATGAACCCAACCCCGGCCTGCACGAACCCGCCGTAGATACCCGCGCCAAACAGCATCAGGAACCCGGACGGACGCTCCCGCAAGCTGTACGTCTTCGTGCCCTCCGGCGGGGCGACGACGTCGGGGAACGCCAGCATCACCAGGGCAATCGCGATCATCGCGCCCAGTAGCACCGGCTTGAGAACGTCGGGAGGGAGCCACGTCGTGGAAAGCGCGCCCAGGGCCGCGCCCGACACCGTGGGCGCCAGCATCGGCAGGATGGCCTTCTTTTCCAGCTTGCCCGACTTGTCGAAGCCCCTGATGCCCGTGATCGACTGCTGAAGAATGCCCACTCTATTCGTCCCGTTCGCCAGGTCGGCGGGCATTCCCATCAGCATCAGCGCGGGGACCGTAATCATCGACCCGCCGCCGGCAATCGTGTTGACGAACCCGCCCATTACTCCGGCCGCCACCAGCACGGCCGCCTTCCACCACGCCAGGGATACCTGGGCGGCATGGGACGGCGACAGCAGCTCGACCAGTGAGTCCAAGTGTTCCTCCATCCTGGCGGAACCGCCCAAGGACGGCCCCGAATCTCCGCGCCCGGCTACGGCGCTATTCCATATGTTACTATCCATATACCCAGGCTTGTTCGGAGTATTCACAGTAAGGGGGGCGAGATGCCGCGAAAGGAACCGGGAGAGCCGTACTACAGACTGACATCCGCGGAGGCGGCGGAGATGCACGGGCAGGAGGACGTAGCGTTCGTCGACGTGCGCAGGCCGGACGAATACCAGGCGGGCCACGTCGCGGGGGCACTGTTCATCCCCGTGGACGACGTGCTGGCCCGCATCGAGGAGCTGCCGGAGGACAAGAAGCTGCTGTTCGTCTGCGCCCAAGGGGTGCGCAGCGGCCTGGCCTGCGAGATGGCCGCCGCAATGGGCATCGACGTCGAGCGGCTCTTCAACGTGGAGGACGGCACGCCGGCCTGGGTGGAGCAGGGCTTCCCGACCAGCTACGGGACGGACCCGTAGCCGAGCGCGCGAAGTGTCGCTGCTGATAGTCGGGTCTGTCGCGTACGACTCGGTACGGACGGGGGCCGGCAGCCGGGAGGACGCCCTGGGAGGCTCGGCGGCCTACGCCTCGGTCGCGGCCGGCTACTTCACCACCCCCGCCGTCGTGGCCGTCGTCGGCGACGACTTCAGGGCGGACGACCTGGAGCTGATACGCTCCCACGGCGTGGACACCTCCGGGCTGGAGCGCCGCCCCGGCAGCACCTTCCGCTGGGCCGGGGCGTACGGCGCGGAGGACGTCAACACCCGCGAGACGCTGGACACGCAGCTAAACGTCTTCGCCGACTTCGATCCCGTCCTGGGACCGGAAGACCGCCGAAGGCCGTACGTATTCCTCGCCAACATCGACCCGGAGCTCCAGCTGTCGGTGCTGCGCCAGATGGAGGTCCGCCCCAGGCTGGTCGCGCTGGACACGATGAACTTCTGGATAGAGGGCAAGGGCGACGTGCTGCGGCGGGCCGTCGAGCGGGTCGACGTGCTCTTCGTGGACGAGGGCGAGGCGCGCGGCCTGACCGGGGAAGCCAACATCGTCAGGGCGGCGAAGGCGGTGCTGGAGATGGGGCCGTCGGCGGTCGTCGTAAAGCGCGGGGAGCACGGCGCGCTGCTGCTGCACGGCGGCTCCTTTTTTGCGATACCGGCGCCGCCCCTGGAGAGCGTAGTAGACCCGACGGGCGCGGGAGACTCCTTCGCCGGCGGCTTCCTGGGCTACCTCGCGGCGACCGGCGACCTGGGCCGCGCGGCCTTCCGCCGCGCCGCCGCCGTGGGCTCCGTGATGGGCTCGTTCGCCGTGCAGAGCTTCAGCCTCGAAAGGACCGCGGCCCTGACCGGCGGCGACGTCCGGGACAGGTTCGGGGCGCTCACGGACCTCTGCGCCCTCCCCCCGCTCGCCGACGGCGAGACCCTACCGTTGCGCGGCGGCCAAAGGTAGGCGCATTCAGTTCGTAGGGGCGGGTTTCAAACCCGCCCTCCCCTGACTGCCGTAGGTATGCACTAGTGCTCCAACATTGTTGAAATGATGGCTGACCTTGGAATCCCCTCCCCCATTTTGGGGGAGGGTTAGGGTGGGGGCGCAGCTGCCTCGCGCAGTATTCTCGCCACCCTTCATTGCTAGGTTGTCGGTCCACTAGCCCGTCGAAGGGGTGCCAACCCGGACAACGCATACATGGCTGCATCACACCGAATTGGTATAACAATGAAAAAGCCCTGGTCCGGCGCTTGACCGATAGCGAACTCGTGTGCTATGCTCCTCCCATGCCGAGAAATATCAATACCAATGGAGGGGCCGCCCCCCTCAGAGCTCGCTCCGAGCACGCCCGAACGGCATGTAACATTCTGGCCATATCGGCGTCCCATTTCGTTAGACCAGCGTCGCATTCGAGTCACACGCTGTAACGCGAGCCAAAGCTGAACAAGACACAATGTTACAGGTTGTTACGGATACGGAGAATCTTCGCCCGCTCGACGAGCGAGTACCAATGTGACCGTCGCCCGACGCCGGGCTGACGCCCCTCCGCCAGCCCCCAGACCCTTCCCCAAAGTCCGTTCGTGGTAAGCCTGTCGAACCACAGGCGGCCCTTCGACATGCTCAGAGCCTGCCCTGTACTCGATACGGGCCCTGGCATTCCGCTAAGGCAGCAGGTGCATCGCCTCCGCAATTGGTATCATATGCGGAGCACGATAGAGACCCGGACGCCCGGGGGCGCTGTGCAGACCTCGCGCACTCGGGGGCGCATTGGAGGTAAGAGAGTGACAACCGCTACATACAGGGGCGACGTCAGCGACCTGGCGCTCGCACGCGACGGGGTGCGGCGGATAGAGTGGGCGGCGCGGGAGATGCCGGTCGTCCGGCAGATACGCGAGAGGTTCGCACGCGAGCGCCCGCTGGAGGGGGTGCGCATCGCGGGCTGCCTGCACGTCACGACGGAGACGGCCAACCTGGCGCTCGCGCTGCGGGACGGCGGCGCGGACGTGTACCTGTGCGCCAGCAACCCGCTCAGCACGCAGGACGACACCGCGGCGGCGCTCGTAGCCGAGTACGGCATCGCGACCTACGCCGTGAACGGCGAGAGCAACGAGACGTACTACCGGCACATCAACTCGGCGCTCGACGGCCGCCCACAGATCACGATGGACGACGGCGCCGACCTGGTCGCCACGCTGCACACCTCCCGATCCGAGCTGCTGGACGGGGTGCTCGGAGGCACGGAGGAGACGACCACGGGCGTCATCCGGCTCAGCAGCCTCGCCGAGGAGGGGAAGCTCAGGTACCCCATCGTCGCGGTCAACGACGCCGACACCAAGCACTTCTTCGACAATCGCTACGGCACCGGCCAGAGCACCATCGACGGCATCACCCGCGCGACGAACGTGCTCTGGGCCGGCAAGCGGGTCGTCATCTGCGGCTACGGCTGGTGCGGACGCGGCGTCGCCCTCCGGGCCCGCGGCCTCGGCGCCCACACCATCGTCACCGAGGTGGACCCGGTGAAGGCCCTGGAGGCCGCCATGGACGGCCACCAGGTCATGCCCATGATCGAGGCCGCCAGGGTAGGCGACATCTTCATCACGCTGACAGGCGGGTTCAAGGCCATCGGCGCCGAGCACGTCGAGGCCATGAAGGACGGCGCGATCGTGGCCAACAGCGGCCACTTCAACGTCGAGGTGGACATCGAGAGCATCGAGGCCATGTCCGAGACGAAGCAGACGGTGCGCCCCCACGTCGAGGAGTACGTGATGGAGGACTCGCGCCGCCTCTACCTGCTGGGAGAGGGCCGTCTCATCAACCTCGCGGCGGCGGAGGGGCACCCGTCGGCGGTGATGGACATGAGCTTCGCCAACCAGGCGCTGTCGGTGGAGTACCTAGTACAGCACGGCCACAACCTGGAGCGCAGCGTCCACCCAGTGCCAAGGGACATCGACAGGGAGATCGGCCGCCTCAAGCTGGAGTCGATGGGCATAACCATAGACACGCTGACCGGCGAGCAGCAGAGATACCTGGAAAGCTGGGAGTCCGGGACGTAAGGTTAGACCCGATGCCCGATGCCCTTCGCCAAAGTATGGCCCGTACCGCCCTCGCAGCCCTGCTCGCCCTCATTGCCGCCGCCGCGCCCGCCCGCGCCGGGGCCCACGGCGAGGGCGCCATCGTATTCGAGGGCGTCGACGGCGACTTCGAGGTCACCGTCCGAGTCCTGCCTTACCCACCCGCCGCCAGGGGGTCCGTCCACTTCTCCGTCACTCCCTTCGACCCGGACACGAAAGCCCTGGTCCTTGGCGCGGAGGTCGTCCTGGTCCTGGTCGACTCCGAGGGCGTCGAGGTGTACCAGGCCCGCGCCGTCAACTCGCCCATGGACCTGGAGTTCTACGACGCCAACGTGACCATCGAGCCGGCCGGCGACTGGACCCTGCGCGTGGAGCTTATGCACGAGGACAGGGGCTCCGCGGCCTTCACCATGCCCCTGGTCGTAATAGAGGAGGCGCTGCCGCCCAGCAGCGCGGCCGGGTACGTCTTCCTGGGCGTCGTCCTCTTCCTGCTCGGCGGCGTAGTGTACCTCTGGTTCCGCTCCAACCAGGCCGTCCGCAGAAGGATGGGCGCTATCTGAGCGCCGCCGCTCAACCGCGTCGCAGCCGCCTCCACCTCGCCCTGAACGGAGACGCCAGCCGCGGCATCTCCCTGTGCCGCGCCCACCCGGACAGCGGAGGCGGCAGAAGCCGCAGCCTCCCCAGCAGCCGCAGCGGCCACTGCAACACCCTGCCGACGATGTTGACCGCCGCCAGCGCCGCGCCGTTCGACACCGACAGCCGCCACGCCTTCACCAGCGCCGCCTCGGCGGGCGCCGCCTTCTTGTTGCGCCGGTCGCCGTGCCCCTCGGCAAGCTCCCGCCGCAGGTGCAGCAGCATCCGGGGGATGTCGATGCGCACGGGGCACGCCTCCCTGCACGCCCCGCACAGGCTCGACGCATAAGGCAGGTCTTTCGAGGCAGGCAGGTCCGTCAGCATCGGCGTCACGATGGCCCCGATAGGCCCGGAGTAGACCCACCCGTAGGCGTGCCCGCCGACCTTCCGGTACACCGGGCAGGCGTTCAGGCACGCGCCGCACCGGATGCAGTTCAGCGCCTCCCGCATGTGCGGGTCCGCCAGCATCCGCGAGCGCCCGTTGTCCACGATGACCAGGTGGAACTGCTCCGGCCCGTCCTCGTCGTCGGCCCTACGCGGCCCGTCCACGGTGGTCACGTACGTCGAGAGCCGCTGCCCGGTCGCCGACCGTATGAGCAGCCGCAGGAACATCCCCATGTCCTCCAGCGACGGCACGACCTTCTCCATGCCCATGATCGCAACGTGTATCCGGGGCATCGACGTACACATCCGCCCGTTGCCCTCGTTCGTCACCAGCACGAGCGTACCCGTCTCCGCCACCACGAAGTTGGCCCCCGTGATCCCCATGTCCGCCTCTATGAACTTGTCCCGAAGCTGCCTGCGCGCCTCCGCCGTCAGCTCCGTGATGTCCCCGCCCGGATCGCCCGTCTCCGGGTGCAGCAGATCTCCCGCCTGCTCCCTGGACATGTGTATAGCCGGAGCGATGATGTGGTACGGCGTGTCGCCCGCAAGCTGGATCAGGTACTCCCCGAGGTCCGTCTCGGTCGCCTCCACCCCGGCCGCTTCGAGCTGGCCGTTCAGGTCCATCTCCTCGGACAGCATCGACTTGCCCTTGATGACGCGCCTGACGCCCTCCCTATCGACGAGATCGAGGATGTACCTGCTCGCCGCCTCGCCGTCCCGCGCGAAGAAGACGTTGCCGCCCGACTCGGTAACCCTCGCCTCGACCTGCTCCAGGTAGTAGTCCAGGTTGGCGATCGTGTGCGTCTTGACCGCCTTGGCCCGGTCGCGCATCTCCTCCCAGCCCGGCGTCGCCTCCCCCGCCCGCTCGCGCGCCTTCGAAAAGCCGCTGTACAGCCCTCGCAGGCTGTCCTGTATCCGGGCGTCCGACAGTGTATCCGCCGCCGTCCGCGTGAACTCCCTCGTCGCCGTCTCCATGCCCCTACCCCGTCGCCGCCGCGCCGTCCAGGAGTTGCGCCAGGTGTACGGCCTTCGTGGCCAGCCCCCGCGCCTTCAGCCCGCCGCCGATCTGCATCAGGCAGGAGCTATCGCACGCCACGACCGCCCCCGCGCCCGTCCGCCGTATGTCGTCCACCTTGTCGGCGAGCATCGCGCCGGAGATGTCCGGGTACTTCACCGAGAACGTCCCCCCGAACCCGCAGCAGACGTCAGGCTGCTCCATCTCCACGAGCTCGACGCCCGGCGCGGAGCCGATCAGCGCGCGCGCCTGCGTCGTAGCACCGAGCTCGCGCCGCAGGTGGCACCCCTCGTGGTACGTGACCCTCGCCGGCAAAGAGCCGCGCCGCCCTACGATCCGCGAGGCGTCCGCGACCCCCAGCACGTCCACGATGAACTCCGACAGCTCGTAGACCCGCGGCGCAAGCTCCTCCGCCGCTCGCAGAGCCTCCGGATCGTCGCGCAGCAGCTCGGGGTAGAAGACCCTCAGCATGGCGGCGCAGGAGCCGGACGGCACGACGACGTACCCATCGCCCTCGAACTGCCGGAGCGCTCGACGCGCCAGCGGCTCCGCCTCGTTCCAGAATCCGGAGTTGAAGGCCGGCTGCCCGCAGCAAGTCTGCCCGGCCGGAAAGTCCACCTCCACGCCCAGGCGGCGCAGCACGCGCACCGTGCTCTCGCCCACGTCCGGGAATAGCTGGTCGACGACGCAGGAGACGAAGAGGGAGGCTTGCCTCAGGTGATCCACCCCCGAACCATGAAGCCGAGCACCCACCCCAGGATGAAGGCGGGGCAGGCGGCGAAGAGCGTCCCCTCGGTGGCCTCGTCCGCCGGCCCGTGGAACCGGAGGTACACCACGAACCCGACGAGCCCGATGGTCACGAGCCAGATGGAGACGGCGGTCACGCCCAGGGCCGCCCCGATGACGAAGCCCAGGACGCCCCAAGCGTACGGCGAGTCGATTATGCGAAGAAGAGTCATGACCCAGCTACGCGGAACAGGATACAATGGAGCCCCGCCGACGGCAACCACTGCCGGAGCCGTCCAAGGTCAATGAGTCGGCTCTTTCATGGAGAGGAAGACAATTCCAATGCCTAAAATGCATCATGTAGATTCTACCTCCATCGAAGCCATAGGGTATGAATCAGCTACTCGAGAACTGTACGTGCGATTCATCAAGTCCAGGACCTATGTCTATTTCGATGTTGAGGAACGGGTGTTCAATGAGTTCATGCAGGCCGACTCCAAGGGACAGTACCTCAATTCCAATATAAGGGGAGCGTACGTATACCAGAGGCGCTAGTCAGTAGTCGTGGTAGAGCGGTCCCAGTAGTCCGAAATCCTTGAAATGACGGTTGGCGCAGGGAATGACAACGCAGCGCACACACCCTGTCGTTCCGAACGGAGTGAGGAACCTGAGTTCGCTGCCATCGAGATGACGCCCCTAGTCCAGCCGGCCGTCGCGGAACGCCTGGATGAAGTTCATGCAGAAGTCGTCGCGGCCCAGGAGCATGTCGATGGCGAGCCCGACGGCCTCCGAGCCGGTGTCCAGCGCCAGCGCCGACGCGATCTTGGTCTGGACCGGGTCCAGTATGCCGCTGTCGATGCCCGCCTCCAGCGCCAGGTATATGAACGCCTGGTTGATGAGCCGGCGCTTCGGCATCCCGAACGAGACGTTGCTCAGCCCGCCGCCTACGTGCAGCTCCGCGCCGTACATCTCCCTCAGCATCCGCACCGCATCGAAGTAGTGGTTGCCGTTCTGGGCGTCCACCGAGATGAGAAAGACGATCCCGTCCACGAACACGTCCTCCAGCGAGATGCCCTTGGCGCGGACGTGCTCCAGTATCCCCTTCACGTTCTCCACCCTCTCCGCGGCGTCCGAGGGCATACCCTCCGGCCCTGTCGCCATCACCTTGATGCGGGCGTCGTGGCTGAGGGCCAGGTCGAGGCAGTCGATCCTCTCGAACGCCACCGAGTTCAGCAGCGGCCTGCCGGCCCGGCCGTCGTAGGCGTCCAGCCCGGCGGCGATGATCTCGGACAGCGACGAGTCGACGCACGGCGGTATGGTCGAGACCTTCTGCACGGTCTCGACTGTCCACCGCATGGCCCGCTTCTGCACCTCCACGTCGTAGTGGATCTCGTCGACGTTGATGTCCAGGTAGTCGGCCCCGTTCCTGATCTGGCGCGCCGCCTCGGCGCGGACGTACGCGGCGCCCTCCTCCCGCTCCTCCGGGTCGTCGCCGATGCCCTTCATCATGGCGATCAGCACGTGCTTGAACTGTCCCTGCGCGTAGGGCTGGGTCTCCTTGAACCAGTCCGGCACGGTGAGCAGCCGCCGCTCCCCCGATTCGTCCCTGAACGTCACCGCCTCGGCGCCGTCCTCCAGCGTAACCGCGCGCCTCCCGTTGCGCAGCACGACCCTCGTCGCGTGGATGTTCTCGCCGATGACGGTGAAGTCTTCAGGCGACTCTACCACTCTAGCCATTCTCGGCTCCCGCCTCGCTACCATTCCCCTGGTTCTCCTCGCACCAGTCGCGCACCGCCCTGGGTATCTCCAGCAGGTTCTCCAGCTTGGACGCCAGCGGTATCGCGCACTCGGGCGAGATCATCTGCACGCCGGCGTCCAGGCACCGGTACACCTCAGCGCGCACCTCCGCCGGCCCGCGGGCGTATATCGTCTCCGGGTTGTTGATGTTGCCTACGAGCCTGATCCCGCCCCCAACCGCCTCCATCGCCAGCTTGGGGTCGTTCTTCGAGTCGAAGTGGAACGCCGCCATGTTGCTCTGGGCGATGTATCCCATCCGGTCCAGGGTGTTGCCGCAGATGTGGAGGATCAGCGGCACGCGCAGCCGATCCGCCATCTCCTGGTGTATCTCCAGCAGGAAGCGCCTGTAGTACTCGCCGCTGACCAGGTCGCCCGTGGCGTGGTCGGGGAAGGTCA
The DNA here is from genome assembly GCA_963664035.2 of Dehalococcoidia bacterium. GTDB lineage: Bacteria > Chloroflexota > Dehalococcoidia > Lucifugimonadales. The sequence continues at coordinate 431,707 of OY760867.2, forward strand.
GCGCGTCCGCCCCGGCGTCGATCTGCGCCTGCCCGAACAGCACCGATATCTCCTTGAGCGCGTCGAGGCAGTGCATCGTCATGGCAGGGTCGTCGATCGTCATCAGCAGGAACGGCTCGACCCCGAAGACGTGGTAGGCGAGCGTCCACGGCCCCATCGCCTTGCCGATGATGGCCACCCGGTCGCCGTACTCCTGCTTCAGCAGGTGGATCGACCGGGTGACGGAGATGTTGTCGGGGTGCTCCAGGAAGCCGGAGGGTATCTTGACGTCCTCCGGCCCCTTCCATATCGGGTTGCTCATCCGCACCGTGGGCCAGTTGTCCTTCTGCTCCCACTGCATCTCGCACCCGAGCGCGGACGACTCCTGGATGATGGTGAAGTAGGGCATGATGGAGTCGTAGCCGAGCTCGGTATAGCCGGTCGCGGCCAGCCGGGCGTTCAGCTCCGGGTCCCTGCACGCGTCCGGGAACGGCGCGTCGACCAGGTCCATCAGCTCCACCGTGGCGACGTTGGTCGGGTTGGAGACCGGCGGCCTATCCACCGGCTCGCCGGCCAGCGCCTTCAGCACGCGCTCGCGCGGGGTCATGGTTTCCAACAATGGCATGGCGCTTCTCCTTGTCCGGGCTACTGGCTATAGCGTGCCTCGATATGGAAAAACTCTCCGGGATTCAGATCAGTTAGAGCTTCGAGTACTGCTGGCATCAGTGGCTCCAAGTGTTCACGGCTGTTAGACATGGCAACCAATACGATAATCGGAATGTCTGTCTCGTCCAGATTCTGCTGGTACTCCATCCGTTGATCTGCGGTTATTAGGACATCAAACTCACTTCTAGCCAACTCCAAGAGTTCCCCGTTAGCCTTACTATCCCATCCCAAGTATGAAACTGTCCAGACGTCGTGACCGGGCAGTTGTCTTCTCAACTGTGTCGGGACCGATTCGTCGAGCAGTATCCTCACCTAGTTCAGACCATGAGGGCCAGCTTGGCCAACTCGATCACTCGCACCGCCTGTTCGCGGCTTACGCTCGGAAAGTCGTCTAGGAACTCATCCAGGTTATGCCCTCCCGCCAAGTAATCGAGCAGGTTCTTTATGGGCACGCGAGTCCCCGTGAAAACCGCGGTGCCCCCCAAGGTGTCCTTGGAGCGGTATATAACGCCTTGCTTGACTATCACGGAGACCTTCTCAGTAGATTGGGCCATGACGTGCTCCTCCTATGCTCACCTCCGACGGATTATATCCTACCAGCCAGCCATTGCAGGCCCCGGCCCACTACGGTCTTGAAGCTCTCGTTGGTGAACGCCTGCGCGTCGTGTCCGTTCTGGTAGCATAGGACGCGGGACTTGCCGAACGTCCTGGTCCAAGCGATGGTGCGCATGCTCCCAGGGTGCTCGGTCGTCAGCAGGACCTCGTTCCCCTCGCCGGCGTCGCTCATGGTGTAGAACTCGTCGATGATCTCCCACGAGGCGAGGCCGCGGGTTATCGGATGGTCCGTGTCGGCGACCTCGATGCGCATCAGTTGGTCGGCTACGCCGCCGGTGGGCTTCCTGCCGGCAATGCCGCATATATCGTCCCAGCGGCCCCAGTCCGTGAACGCGACGATGGCGTGGTGCAGCACCAGTATCCCCTGGCCCGTCTCGCCAAGCTCGTCCAGGGCCGCCCGCATCCTGCCGTCGAACTCCGCGTCCGGCGTCGGCAGGTGGTAGTTGTAGAACGCCACCACGTCGTACCGGCCGCGGGCGTTGCCCGTGTCGGTAACGAAGTCCTCCATGTTCTGCGGATACGCGTCGACCCCAGGAATGCTCCTGAACAGCGTCTGCAACCCCACCACGTCATACTCGTGGTGCCCCGTGATTACGGCAGTAGAAATCTTGTCAGAGTCGAACATGCAACGCCTCCTTGGGAACTATTCAAATCTCCTGCTACCGGCCTGGACGTACGTGACTTGCCCTCGTTTCACACTGTGCAGGTGACTGATCAGGTCGGGGATCAACAGCCTCAAGTCGTCAAAGCCATTCGTCCTCGCCACGAGAATCACCACGGCGACATCCGTCTCGCTCAGATTCTGCTGGTACGGCAGTTTCTGGTCGGTCGTAACTAGAACGTCGAACCTATCCCTCGCCAGCGCCAACAACTCACCGTTGCCTTTACCGTTCCATCGCATGTACCTGACCGTGAACACCTCGTGGTGGGTATGTAGTGCCTCATCTCCCACGGCACCGACTCATCGAGCAGCAGCCTCATAGGCGTCCTTCTCCAATGCCTCCCGCGCCATCTCGAGCGCCCTTATCACCTGGTCCCGGTCCGCAGTCGGGAAATGGTCCAAGAAGACGTCCAGGCTATACCCTGCGGCCATGTAGTCGAACAGGTTCTTCACCAGTAGGCGAGTCCCCTTGAACACCGGCGAACCGCTCATGATATTGGGATCGCTGTGAATGACGCTGGCCTTGACCGCCGAGCGCACACCTTCGCTTGTCTGTGTCATCGCGTTCCTCCTTGCGACGCCCGGCCATACCTACAATTCGGCCAGCCTTGGGCCGAACACCCTCTTGAAGGCAAGGAGCCTATCAATCATCCAGCCGCGTATATTCTCCAAAGTCTCCTGGTCGTCGTCGATGCTACCCTGATGCTCAGTCGATATGCGGTACTCTCTGCGACTCTCCAACTTCTCCCAATTCAACGACCCCCCGAGCTGGGACTCCAATGATTCTCTCATCTCTTTTAGCTGGTCAAATACTCTCTCGTTCCATTCACTCTCGTGACTATCCATGTGAAGCGCCACTCTGACACTTCTCCTAGATGTGAAACTGAGGACATAGCGAAACCCAGGAACGCCCGACCTAAAGTCACGATAACTCTTGGTAGAGCCCTTTGGCATGCTGGTGAACAGGTATTCTTCTCTGAGAATGTTCCCTAGCCGTTGGAAGAACTCACGATAGCGCTCCTTTCGCCCCGATGGATCTCCCTGCCAGCTTACAATCTTCTCATCACGCCGATCGTCTGGAGCCGACACGACCCTGAAGCGCAACTTTAGACGTGACCCTTCTTTCTTCAAGACTTTCACAGCGACACCGAAGAACTCGGTCTCTTCGTCAGTGCGTCGGTTGAGCATGTCCAGGGCCTCTCTATGCTCGTCCTTGAACTCTCTCGCGATCCATACGACTACGTTCGCATCGTAGCCGGCCGCGTAAGTGAGCAGTTGACCAAGATGCGAATGGTCGGTCACCTCCAACTGATTCTCAATTACCACGGGGCGGTCGCGGCCCACGTCGTGAGCCAATATATCCAGTGCGAAGCCTCCTACCGGTGCCTCTGTGGTTCGTGACTCGAGATCCAGCCCCAGGGCCTCTCCAAGCTCTGATATATGCTCGGCAATCCAAGGAGTAAAGTCGTTCGTCTCATTGGACCAAACTCCTCGTACATCGACTCTCTCGATAGTCGCCAAATCTTGCGGTTCCGTCATTGAATGCTGACCTCTAGTCGTTACATACCCGTCCACTGGCCGCCGGCTCATCACGCTGCCCGAAACGTGACATTTACGAATTCAAGCTCCGCTTCCCCCTGCTCAAGCCTCTCCGCGAGCACGCGCAGAGCGAGAGCCTGGACCTTTGCCGTAGCCTCATGGAGGGTGGAGCCGTATGCCATGGCTCCTGGAATCTCCACTACCTCCGCAATCCATCGGCCATCTTCCTCTTGCTCGGTTTCTATCTTGAGATTCGTGGCCATATCCATCCAGCACTTAGACCCCTAAAGGTCGGTGGGCTGAAGCTAGGGTCTCGCCGCACCCGGCATCGGCCCCGACCGGAGAGACCTCCCGGTGTCTGCCTTAACGCTTCTTCTCCAAGCCCATCACGATCTTCTTGGCAATCGAGACGAGAGCGGCCTTCTCCGCGTCGCTGAGGCTCGACCCCACCCTCGCCTCCTCGGCTGCCACGACCTTCTGGAGCTTGGGCATCAATTCCTTGCCCTTGCTCGACAGCCTCAGCGTGACCACCCGCCTGTCGCTGGTCTGGCGCCGCCTTTCCAGCAGCCCCTTCATGTGGAGCTGGTCGGCCTGGCGGCTAATCGACGAGGGTTCGATGGGTAGCGGCTGGGCTATCGAGGTGACGGTGTTCGCATCCCCGCGGGAGCATGCGTCCAGGATGCTGAACTGGACCGGGTTGATGCCGAACGGGGCGAGCGCTCGCCTTATTTCTCCCAGGACGTGCTCCCCCATGACGACCATCCAGAAGGCCAAGCCTGTAGGGAGCCCAAGCTCGTCGCCGTCTTGCAACTCTTTCTCCATGTGAGCCAATCTCCTCGCTGTGCCGCTCCGGCCGCATTCGACCCCTGCCGAATGCCGCTCTATATTCGACGCGCTCCTTGAGAATAGCGCCCATCCCGACGACCCGCCAGGCTACGTCGGCGGGCTGAATCCCAGGGTCCCTGTGGTCATCTGACCGCGCAGCGCGTCCGCCTCCAGCATGTCCTGCGTGCCGGTAACGTTGCGGGCATAGGGTAGCACGAGCGCGACCAGGGCGTCGTGCCTGTAGCCGCAGCCGAAAGCCGCGCCGTCCCCCGTCTTCTCCATGTGGCCGTAGCGCACGAGGCCGTTGGTGGCGGCCCTTATGCGCATCGCCCTGTTGCGCGCCTCGCCCTCCGCCGTGATCCTGTAGACCCACCGGCCGTCCGTTTCGGCAACCTCGAACCCCAGCATCAGCCCAGACCGCAGGTCCTTGACGCGGCCATCGGGCGGGGCATGGTCCGGCGGCTTCTCCACGGCCTGCCTGAGCAGGAAGCGGAGGGGCTGCTCGTGGATCTGCCCGCACGGCAACCTCACCTGGTTGCGAGTCCCCGCCGCCCGCTCCATGCCGCCCAGCCTCACGAGCTGGCCACATATCCCCTCCACCCTCTCCTCGACGCCGGGCTTCCTGCTGAACGTCCACACCGTGGCAACCTCGCCCTTCACGTAAAGCCCCACGGTGATCTCGTGGAAGTTCGGGTCCATCGTCACGAGCTCGAGGCAGCGCCCGTACCGCTCTATCACGTCGACGACGTAGCTGCGCTGGGTCATGCTCACCCCCGTCATCCCCTCAGGGTCTCCGAAATGGCGCGGATGTGCCGCGGGGTCGTGCCGCAGCAGCCGCCGACGACGTTTACGCCGGCGCCCGCCATCTCCTCGAACCGCGGCGCCATGAATTCCGGCGTCTCCGGGTAGACGATCTGCCCCTTGCGTATGTCCGGGATGCCGGCGTTCGAGTGTACTAGCATCGGCGCGTCTGTCGCGCCTCTCATCTCGCGCGCGATCTCGATCATCGCCTCGATGCCGTTGCCGCAGTTGGCCCCCACCACGTCCGCGCCGGCCTCCGCGAGATCGCGGGCGGCCTGCGCCGGGGGAACGCCCATCATCGTGAAGAAGCCGCGAGGCCCCTTGTCGAAGGTCATCGTCGCCATCACCGTCAGCCCCGTATTCTCCCTCGCCGCCCTGATGGCCAGCTTGGACTCCTCGATGGCGAACATCGTCTCTACGACCACCGCGTCGGCGCCCCCTTCTTCCAGCGCGGTTATCTGCTCCGCGAAGGCGTCCAGCATCTCGGACTCGCTGACGGCGCCGAGCGGCTCCAGGAATTCGCCCGTGGGCCCAACGGAGCCGGCCACGAAGCAGCCCGCCGGGGCCTGGCTCCTGGCGTGCTCCGCCGCGAGGCGGTTGATCTCCCTGACGCTGTCGCCGTGGCCGTACTTCTTCAGCATGAACTTGCTGCCGCCGAACGAAGTCGTGAGCACCATGTCCGAGCCCGCCTCGAAGTACTCGCGGGCCATCTGACGCACCAGCTCGGGCCGGGTCGCGTTCAACTCCTCCGGGCACCCGCCCGGCTCCAGCCCGTGAGCCTGCAGCCACGTGCCGGTCGCGCCGTCGGATATGAGCGTCTCGCCAGCCGCGATCCGCTCGGTAAGCGTCACGTTAACCATGTGCGCCCTCGCCGATCCAGTGGTCTATCGCGCCGGGGCGGGAGTCCCGGCCGCCCGAGTGGTGCAGGTCGCGTATGCGCGCCACGAAGTCCGGTGGGAACCCCTCGTTGAAGCGCTCCGCCGTCTCCTGGGCGACGTCCCGCGCGTCGCCGAATACGTCTGTGATCGGGCCCCACTGCCAGCCCATCATGTAGTCCTCCGAGCCGCTGCTATCGTCCAGCATCGACACCGCGTCCACCCCCTGCTGGAACCGGTCGTCCAGCATTATGGAGACCTCCTCCCACTCGTCCTGGGCCTTGATCTGCACCGGGATCTCCTTCCAGTACATCACCCTCACCTTGGCCATCGCGCAGAGGCTCCTCCATCGTGTCGGCCCGGACGCCGCTCGGACAGGCCGGGCTTCGGTGTATTATATCCGTGCCGGCCAACCGAGGTCGAATCCGGCGCAGGCGCCGCGGCCGGCCGCCGCGCATGGAGGAAGAGATGACCGATAACGAACTGGCTTTCCTGCCCGCCGTAGAGCTGCGCAACCTGGTACGCGAAAAGAAGGTCTCGCCCGTCGAGGCTGCCAAGACATTCCTGGAGCGCATAGACCGCCTCGACTCCCAGCTCAACTCCTACCTGACCGTCCTGCCGGAGGACGCGCTGCGGGCCGCCAGGGCCGCCGAGGACGCGGTGATGCGGGGCGATGAGCTCGGCCCCCTGCACGGCGTCCCGGTCTCGATCAAGGACCTCGAGATGACGAGCGGCGTCCGCACCACGGGCGGCTCCCTGCTGTTCGAGGACCGCGTGCCCGACGTCGATTCCGAGGTGGTGCGCCGCATCATGGGTGCCGGCGCCGTCATGCTCGGCAAGACCAATACCCCCGAGCTCGGCCTGCTCGGCCACAACGAGAACCTGCTCGGCGACCACTGCCGCAACCCCTGGGACACCTCGCGCACCACCGGCGGCTCCAGCGGCGGCGCGGGCGCCGCCATCGCGGCCGGGCTCTGCGCCCTCGCCTCCGGCAGCGACGGCGGCGGCTCCATCAGGATACCCGCCAGCTTCTGCGGCATCTACGGCATCAAGCCGACGCAGGGCCGCGTGCCCCGCCTCGTGGGCGCGGCGGCCGCGCAGGTCGCCAACCAGTTCAGCCAGTCCGGACCCATGAGCAGGACCGTCCGGGACTCCGCGCTGCTCCTCCAGGTGCTCGCGGGCAGACACCCCGGGGACCCTGCCTCCCTCCGCGACGAGCCGGACGACTACCTTGCCGCCGCCGACCGGGGCGTGCGGGGGCTCAGGATCGGCTGGAGCCCCGACTTCGGCTACACCCCAGTGGACGCCGAGGTCCTCGAGGCGTCCTCCAAGGCTGCGCGGGCCTTCGAGGACATGGGATGCGTCGTCGAGGACGTCGCCATCGAGATCGAAGACCCCTTCGACGCCTTCTGGAACCTGTTCACCACCAATGTCGCCGCGACCTTCGACCACCTCGTCGAGGGCCGCGCCGACCAACTCACCTGGTACGGGCGCGAGTCCTTCGACAAGGCGCACAGCGTCTCGGGCGTCGAGTACGCGAAGGCGGTCGGGTACCTCGACCTGCTCAAGGCGCAGTTCGCGGACGTGTTCGACCGGTACGACCTCCTGCTCAGCCCCGCCACCGCCACGACCGCCTTCCCGGTCGGCAGCCCCCCCTCGGAAATAGGGGGCCGGGAAGTGCACTGGTTCTGGGGCTACACGCCCTTCACCTTCCCCATAAACATGATCGGCTACCCGGCGGCCAGCCTGCCCTGCGGCCTCTCATCGGAGGGACTCCCCATCGGGCTGCACGTCGTGGGCCGGCACGGAGACGAGTCCTCAGTCGTGGCGGCCTCCGCGGCCTTCGAGGAGGCGATGCCCTGGGCGCACCTGAAGCCGCCGGTCTCGTAGCGGAGGGCAATACCTTGCCATCATTGTAGGCGGGGGACTTGGCGGCTAGCTAGCCAGGTCCCGCTCCGCTCTCTTCCGGAAGGACATCCATCTGGAGGGTGGCCAGCACGGCGCCGCTGCCGATCGTCACCAGCTTGACGGTCGCCCTCCCGACATGGCACCCGGTCAGCGTCTCGGTGAAGGGCGCCGCGCCCCCGGCGCCGAAGATGCCGTACCCGTCGCACGAGCCGGTCAGGGTCAGGTGGTGTGATGTCGAAATCCTGACCAGCAGGTTGGCCGGCGTCACGCCGTGCGCGGTCACCTTCGTCGACCCGCCCTTGACTATCGAGGTCGATCCTATGGTGAGCTTGCCGGTGGGCGTAGGCGTTGCCGTAGGCTTCGGAGCAGGCGTTGCCGTGGGCGTGGGCGTAGGAGTAGCCGTTGCCGTGGGCGTGGGCGTAGGAGTAGCCGTTGCCGTGGGCGTGGGCGTTGCTGTAGGAGTAGGTGTTGCCGTAGGCGTGGGTGTTGCCGTGGGAGTAGGCGTAGGCGTGGACGTTGCCGTGGGCGTGGGAGTAGGCGTAAGCGTGGAGGCATCGGACTTGCGCACCCGCAGCATCAGCTTGTCGCCCGCCTTCCACGGCTGCTTGCTCACCGCCCAGACCAGCGCGCCCGCCGCCGTCGTAGTGGCGTTGGAGGCAAGCAGCGACAGGGTCGTCGTGCCCTTGAGGTCTATGAAGTCGAGCGCGTGGCCAGTGACGCTCCGCGTCAGGTCCGCGGTGACCTCGCCGGACTGCCATGAGATGGTCCCGACGGTCGTGGTGCCGACGATTGCGGTGCTGGATGCGTAGAGGTCGAAGAACGACTCGGCCAGCGTCCCAGCGGGCGCGGTTACGGTGACCACGTCCTCATGGAGGCCGCCTCCCGTGAAGTAGGTATTGCAGGGGATGCGCTCTATGGGCTGCCAGTAGTAGAAGACTCGGTACTCACCCGCTGGCAGGGGACGGGTGGTGTACATGTAGCCAGGAAACCTGGAACTGAACAGGTCCTTGTCCCTGCCCTCGTACCATGCGTTGCCGAAGCTATTCCGGGACACGCCTGTGCCCTGGTTATACACTCTGGTGAAGAAGTAGCCGGTGTAGACTACGGTATCGGCGGGCAGCCCAGAGCCCAGGCTGTGGTTCTTGACTACGAGGTCGCCGGTCGCCTTGCGGTAGCGTACCTCTCGTTCCTTCCAGTACTTGTAGCTCAGGCATTCCCTGTACGCCTCAGGGTCGTCAGCCGCGGCTATCTCACCCTCTACCTCCGCGATCTTGGCTACGAGGGAGGACCTGCTGATGGTCGGCGCGTTGGACGAGGCGCCCGCTGCTCCCCCGGCGGACTTGTCTGGGTCTTCGAGGAGGAAGTGTTGCTCCGAGGCTGAGCTCGATTCGCCGGAGCTGCCTTGGGATCCTGGGGGCGTGGCGTCCGGCAGCCACAGGGCGCCCCACTGACTGGCGAGTGAGAACTGGTGCTCGCCGTCAGGGCTGTAACCAATCTCGTTGAGAAATACGCCCCTCTCGGACTTGTGCATGAAGAGGATGGCTTCCCGATCGTCCCAACGCTTGTCCCGGAAGTCGATCAGGTATCCGGCCCGCGCCTTGGCCTCGGCCGCAGTGTCGTACCGCCTGCCGTCTGCCTCGGGAGCGAGGGCGGCGATCGTACTGGTGCCAGTACCTTCCAGGTACTCGATCGCGTCGAAGGTCAGCTTCAGGCCGGGCTTGTACTTTCCAGTTGGCCTGATCATATCGGTGGGGTGTCTCACCTGCTCGTAGACGGCCACTCCGGTGGTGGTGGCGGAACGGAATCTAACCCTGGCAATGAGATTGGATCTGAATATCATCTCTTCCAGGGTCGTGGGGCCGGCCCAGGGCGGAGCTGGAGGCGCGCGAAAGACCTCTGATCCCTCGATAACCTTTCCATCCTTCAGCACCACCTTTCCGATGCCGGTACCTCTTATTATCTCCACTTCCCCGGGGGAGCTCTCGACCTCCGACGAGCTCGGCTCATTGCTCCCACAGCCGAATAGGACCAACATGCCGACAAGCAGTAGAATCCTATACATGGTGTCTTCTCCTAGTGCGGCTTGCCGCCGTGGTGACGGTACACCTGTTCGAGGTACTTCACGTCCGCCGACGGAATGATCGTCGTGCTCTTCTGCCATCCGTAGCCCATGAAGTAGTGGTAGTACCGAGGTGACACTTCGTACAGGTCGTCCAGCCCCACGAGGTGTCCGAACTCGTGCATGACCACCGACGGCAGGTCAGACTTCCTTTCCCATTGTCCCGTTTTCCTGTCCTTAGTGATCAGGGTAGATATGCCCGTGGCCCAATGGACCCTGAAGTGATCCGTTACGTAGCTTCTACTCTTACTTAGGGCTACCGTCCACCTCCCCCCTTGTCCGGGAGGACCTCTATCTGGAGGGTGGCCAGCACGGCGCCGCTGCCGATCGTCACCAGCTTGACGGTCGCCCTTCCGACGTTGCACCCGGTCACCGTCTCGGTGAAGGGCGCCGCGCCCCCAGCGCCGAAGATGCCGTACCCGTCGCACGAGCCGGTCAGGGTCAGGTGGTGTGATGTCGAAATCCTGACCAGCAGGTTGGCCGGCGTCACGCCGTGCGCGGTCACCTTCGTCGACCCGCCCTTGACTATCGATTTCGATCCTATGGTGAGCTTGCCGGTGGGCGTAGGCGTTGCCGTAGGCTTCGGCGCGGGCGTTGACGTGGGCGTAGGAGTAGGAGTAGGAGTAGCCGTGGGTGTGGGTGTGGGCGTGGGCGTAGGTGTGGGCGTTGCCGTGGGCGTAGGCGTAGGCGTAGGCGTGGAGGCATCGGCCTTGCGCACCCGCAGCATCAGCTTGTCGCCCGCCTTCCACGGCTGCTTGCTCACGGCCCAGACCAGCGCGCCCGCCGCCGTCGTAGTGGCGTTGGAGGCAAGCAGCGACAGGGTGGTCGTGCCCTTGAGGTCTATGAAGTCGAGCGCGTGGCCCGTGACGCTCCGTGTCAGGTCCGCAGTGACCTCGCCGGACTGCCATGAGATGGTCCCGACGGTGGTTGTACCGACGACTGCGGTGCTGGAGGCGTAGAGGTCGAAGAACGACTCGGCCAGCGTCCCAGCGGGGGCGGTGACGGTGATCACGTCCTCCCACGTGCCCTCCCCTTCCCAGAACGCTCTGCATGGAACGTAATCTTTCAGTTGCCAGTTGTAGTGGACCCTGTACTCCCCGGCAGGCAGTGGCCGCCTAGTGTACATGGCTCCAGGATACCTGACGTCAAACAGATCCTTGTCCCTACCGCTGTACCATGACTTCCCATAATCATCTGGCGTACGTGTGTCGACACCCATGAAAGAGCTTGCGTAGGGATAGTAGTACACCCTGGTGTCGGCTGGCACCCCAGATCCCAGGCTGTGGTTCTCTGTGGTAGATGGCAGTTCACCGCGTGCGCCTAGGTAGCGGAGCCGCCGCACATGCTCATACTTGAGACCGAGACAATGTCTGTAGTCCTCGGGGTCCCCTGAGTAGGCGGCTATCTCGGCTGCTATCTCCGAAACCTTGACCTTCAGTGCGGCCAAGCCGATGGCCGGCGTGGAGGTGGACGACGCCGACCCACTGCCCGCAGTCTTGGCTATCGCGACAGGATCCTCCAGAAGAAAACGCTGTTCCCCCCTCACGCTTCCGGAGGCGCCCGACGCTCCGCCTGGGGGGGTGGCGGCAGGCAGCCATGACTGGTCCCATCGATCGGCTACCGTTATCAGGAGGGGGCCTGAACTGCTGTCTCCTATGAACCCTAAAGATAATCTTCCATCCGCTAACGTGGTCAGAAAGATGACAGCCTCTCTATCGTCCCAGCGCTTATCACGAAAGGCGAGGAGCGGCTCCGCCATCTCCGCAGCCTCCGCAGCGGTGTCCGGCCTCGGCACATAGTGCTCGACAAACTCATATGCCAAGGCCACGATCTCGCCACCCCCGGAGCCCTTCAGGTATTCCAGTACGTCGAAACGGAACTCCAGCGCGGGATGGTATCTCCCCTCCACTACGATGGTAGTGGTGCCAGATTCGGCGCGGACGGGCCCAGCAGCGATGGTGGCGGAGCGAAATCTCACCCTTGCGATGATGTCAGCCAAGACTATCCGCTCCTCCAACAGAGCGGGGCCGTAGTAGGGAGGAGTGACTGGGGGCAGCGACAGTGGATCGATCACCTCCTCTTCTCCACTTCCGCACCCGGCTAGCGCCAGTATTCCTATGACAACAAGCAGTGTTCGCATTGAGCAACCCCCCTAATGCGGCTTGCCGCCGTGGTGCCGGTACACCTGCTCCACGTACCGCACATCTGCAGAAGGTACTGCCTGCACGGTGTCGGTCCCCTTACTCATCAAGTAGTGCTTAAATCTATCTCCAGATTTGTCTAGGTTGTCCAAGCCTAATAAGTGTCCAAACTCGTGCATGAGCACCGACGGCAGGTCTATATCCCATTCCCATTGTCCGGTCGACGGGTCTTGGATGGGCATGGCAGATGCCCCTATGACCCAATTCACCCTAGCATGAGCTTCAGAAATATCTTGGGTCAAAGGATTTTGGACGAGAATCAAAGCCCAAGCCTCCTCTTCAATGACTAGCTTAGCATTGCCGATGTGCTTGCTATTACTGCCTTTGACACAGGCTGCGCTGTACCCGCAGTCGGATCGGCCTTCCGCAGACTCGGATGTCTGCTCTCCATTCACGGTGTATATCGAGACCACCTGCTTGTCCCCGTTCTGGGGGCAACCGCCCTCGCAGAATGACGCTCTCGTCCACGAGCCAGTCAATGCGCGGTTCCCCTAGATTCTCCATCTAGATAAAGTGAAGACCTCGTTGGAGCCCGACGCGATGCGGGCTAAGATGGTTGTTGAACAGACAGTTCCATCACCAACGAGGTGCATCTATTATGAAGCAAGGCTTGCTGCCATTCCAGTATACGGAGGAGAAGAGTTCGACGGGTGTGACAGCCCTGTCGGGCCTGATGACGTACTTGGAGTTGATGCACCTATCAGGATTGAGGCCATCGGTAGAGCGGTATCTGGGCCTGCGGAAAGGGGGTCAGGGCTGGACGGACAGCCAGGTGGTCACATCGTTGATACTCCTGAACCTGGCAGGCGGAGAGTCAGTCACCGATCTGGATGTTCTGGCCAGCGACGAGGGGTTGTGCAGGCTACTCGAGCAGGCCGAGAGCCACGGTATGGGCCGTAGGGAGCGCAGGTCGCTGAGTGGGAGATGGCGCCGAGAGCGCCGCCGTGGGGTGCCGTCATCCTCGGTGGTGTTCCGGTATCTGGAGAGGTTCCACGACGAGGGTGAAGAGGCCAAGCGGGAGGCTCACAGAGCCTTCATACCTTCCCCAACTGAAGCTCTGAAGGGTCTGTGGAAGGTGAACGGAGACCTGGTGAGCTTCGTGCAGAGCCGGTCGCCCTGTGCTCAAGCCACGCTGGATATGGATGCCACGTTGGTGGAGACGCACAAGCAGCAGGCGCTCCACAGCTACAAGGGCTACAGGGCGTATCAGCCGCTGACGACCTACTGGTCAGAGGCCGACGTGGTAGTGCATTCGGAGTTTCGGGACGGCAACGTACCTGCGGGTCATCAGCAGTTGCGGGTGCTGTCAGAGACGCTGGAGCATCTGCCTGCGGGTGTGGAGAGAGTGATGCTCCGGTCGGACACGGCGGGGTACCAGCAGGAGTTGCTGCGGTACTGCGCGGAGGGCATGAACGCGCGGTTCGGGGTGATCGAGTTTGTGGTGGGTGTCGACGTGACGGTCGAGTTCCGCCGTGCGGTGTCCGAGGTTGGAGAGGAAGAGTGGCAGCCGCTGTACCGGAAGGTTGGGAAGCACCGGGTGGACACCGGTCAGCAGTGGACTGAGGTGAACTTCGTGCCGAACTGGATAGGGCACTCCAAGAACAGCCCCGAGTACAGGTTCATAGCCATCAGGGAGCGGCTGGACGAACAGCCGTTGCCTGGAATGGGTGGGCAGATGGAGCTTCCGTTCCCAGCGATGGAGCTGTCCGGTCGTGGTTGGCATAAGGTGTTCGGAGTGGTGACCAACCGGGCCCTTGCGGGGGATGAGTTGATCTGGTGGTACAGGCAGAGATGCGGCAAGGGCGAGGAGGTCCACGGCGTTCTGAAGAGTGACCTTGCCGGGGGCAGGCTGCCGTCGGGGCTGTTCGGAGCCAACGCCGCGTGGTGGGCCATATCGGTGCTGGCCTTCAACCTGAACTCTGCGATGAAGCGGCTGGTGTTGGGTGGGCAGTGGGTGGGCAAGCGGCTGAAGGCGGTGCGCTTCGCCCTGATCGCCCTACCGGGGCATGTGGTGCGTCACTCCAGGAGGTTGATCATCCGTCTGGCCCGTGGCCACCCCGCATACGAGTTGCTGGTCAGGGCTCGGCAGCGGATATTGGCGCTGGCTGCCGGGCCCTACCCGACATAGGCGTCCTGCGTGAAGCATCGGTTGTAGGCGACTCAACCGGGTTGCCGAGCCGGGCCATGCCCGCTTTCGCCTGAAGAGAGCGATGGTCGGCGCCGGAGCGCTGCCGATACCTCGAAGGCGCCGACCGGACCCTTCCACTGCCCGATCATGGCATGTCTCGCCCCTAGCCGACGCCCAGACACGCCCCTCCAAGCACACCAAACAACTCCCAACAATGTTAGGTGGGGGATTTGGGGTCCATGCGTCGCTTGCATTCTTTATCGAGGTTCGGATCAGCGCGTCGTGGGCCTTGGCGTGGCGGTTGGCCTCGGCGTAGCGGTTGGCCTTGGCGTGGCGGTGGGCGGCACAGGTGTATAGCACAACCATGGGTCAAGGTCGATGTCGCATGGCGACGGCGTAGCGGTGGCCTTGGCGTGGGTGTAGCGGTGGGCCTCGGCGTGGGCGTGGGCGGGAAGCAGATGGGGTAATTGATAGGCTCGACAGGCGGGTCGCACCCGGGGTCATAGCTGCCCTGGCCGTCCTCTTCCTCCTGCCCCCGCGCGGTGGCCGCGAGCAGCAGGACGACGACGCAGGAGGGCGCCGGCAGACCGACGGCGATGGTGCGGCGGTGGGACATTGCCCTACCCTTTCCACAGCTACGTCAGCACTCAGACCGGTTTCAACGCAATACGGGGGATGCCGCCAACCGATTGGGGCGATCCTATCTCACTTCACCCGCGTTCGTCCAGATAGTCGACCACACCACACTCCAAACCCTTCGCCCAGCAGGCCAGCGCCTTCCCAGCGGAGCCGATCTCGGCAACCGACGTGTAGTAGTAGCTCTGCCACCCCTGCCTCGGCATCCCCGTGAACAGCATCAGATTCAGCGGGTACTCCTCGCTGTCCGTCGCGCGCCGGAAGTCGTCCCGGAACAGGAACGTCGGCTTCCCAAGCGCCACCGCCATCCCAAGCTCCACCATCACCCCCTCGTCCGGCGGCACGCCGTTCACCACCGCGAAGATGGCGTCCGCCTCGCGCACGTCCCTGTAGTCGGCCTGCCCTATCCCGTACGCCCAGCCGGGGCGCGAAAAGTCCACCTGGTTGTTGCGCTCGAACGGCTCCCACACCTCCAGCCCCAAAGCCTCGAGCGCCGCGACGATCTCCGGCAGCAGCATCGCCCGCTGCTGCGCCGAGAAGCCGTACGGGTTGGCAAGGTATATCGTCTTCCTCATGACTGCTCCAGCCCAAGGGCGGCCCGAACGTCCCCAACCAGCGCGTCGACGAGATCGGGCGGCGGCGCGTCCACTCCTGGCACCTCGACGGGCGTGACCGATATCCGTCCGTTCCTGACGGCCCATACGTCCGTGCCGGGCGGAAGCTCGATATCCTTGGGGTTGAAGTGCCTGAGCCAGTAGTGCGTCCTGCGCCCGTCCTTCCCGCTCTCCACCTGCTCCGCGTAGGCAATCGGGCCGAGGCCCGTCACGTCCAGGACCTTGATGTCCCGCGGGTCGCCGTCCGGTGTATTGACGTTCAGCAGCATCGGCTGCGCGACCGACCTGTCGCGTACCCCCCGGGCAAGCTCGCGCGCCACCGACGCGGCAAGCCCGTATTGCACCGCGCTCCCGTCCGTGTACTTGGACGACACCGCGATGGCGGGGAAGCCGTTGAAGTACGCCTTCAGCGCTCCCCCGACCGTCCCGGAAATCAGCACGTCCATCCCGATGTTCGCCCCCCGGTTGATGCCGGACACCACGAGGTCGAACGGCTCCGCGAACAGGCTCTTCGTCGCCAGCACCACGCAGTCGGAGGGCGTGCCCTGCACGGCGTACGCCTCCACCCCCCCTATCGGAGACGGGAACTCCTGCGCCCGCAACACCGTCGTTAGGGTCATCGCCGTGCCGATGCCGCTCATGTCGCGGTCCGGGGCCGCTACGCACACCTCTCCGATCTCGCCCAGCGCCTCCGCAAGCTCCCACAGCCCCTCCGAGAACACGCCGTCGTCGTTCGTAATGAGTATCCTCAAGAATCGCTCCCTATGGTGATGTTGTCTATGAGGCGCGTCCCGCCGAAATAGACGGCCAGCGACGCCAGCGCGGGCCGGTCCACCGTGTCCAGCTCCCGCAGAGTGCCGGCGTCCGCGACGCTAACGTAGTCTATCCTGGCCAGCGGCTCCCCGCTAATGGTCTCCCTGATGCGGCGCCTC
Organism: Dehalococcoidia bacterium; assembly: GCA_963664035.2. Lineage (GTDB taxonomy): Bacteria > Chloroflexota > Dehalococcoidia > Lucifugimonadales. The sequence continues at coordinate 448,206 of OY760867.2, forward strand.
ACCGTCTCCGCGTCCGAGACCCCGTTCTCGACCAACGACCGCCCCGCCTTCAAGGCCCTGTAGAGCGCCGGCGCCGCCCTGCGCTCCTCCGCGCTCAGGTAGAGGTTGCGGCTGCTGAGCGCCAGGCCGTCCGGCTCGCGCACCGTGGGCACGACGACTATCCGCGCCCCAAGCCTAAGGTCCGCGTTGAGCCGCTTCACCACCATGCACTGCTGCGCGTCCTTCTGCCCGAAGTACGCCCTGTCCGGGCGCGCCAGCGCCAACAGCTTGCACACGACGGTCGCCACGCCCCTGAAGTGCCCCGGGCGCGCCCTGCCTTCCAGCGGCCTGGCGATCTCCCCCACGTCGACGTAGCTGTCGAACCCGTCCGGGTAGATCTCCTCGACCGCCGGCGCGAATACCAGGTCCACGCCGGCCTCCTCCAGCCTGGCCAGGTCGGCGTCCATGTCCCTCGGGTACGTGGCGAAGTCCTCGCCCGGCCCGAACTGCGCCGGGTTGACGAAGATGCTCACCACGGCCGTGGCATTCTCGGCCCGGGCGGCCCGCACCAGCGCCATGTGCCCCTCGTGCAGCGCCCCCATCGTGGGCGCCAGCCCCACCGGACGCGCCGCGCGCCCCAACTCCCGGCGAAGCTCGGCCGCCGTAGCTGCTACGAACAAGCTACCACGAGCTCCCGCAGCGGGTGCCTCCAACATCTACGCGGATCCGGCAGTGGTCGCTGGGCCCCCATTCCGCTACTCCGTTCAACGCTCTCGTTTGAACTTCTTCGTGGAATCCTCGAGAGACGAACACGTGGTCAAGCTGGGCGTAGGCTCCAGCCGGAGTATTCGACGGTTTGTGGTAGTAGGTGGGCACATCCAGGGATTCCTCGTTCAAGTGCTCGGGGATGGGGTCGGCACGGCGACCGGCAGGGTACTGCGGCCCTAGGTATTCCAACCCCAGGGCTTTGAACCGATCCAGCACGGTCTGCGCCCGGCGATTGAGTTGGGCGGTGCTCTGAAACGACATGTTCAGGTCCCCGGCTGCCAGTATCCGATGTTTGGACGGACAATCATAGTAGCCGATGAACGCTGAGAGGTCAGAGATGATGCGGTGAGCCGAGGCATCAGGGTATATCCAGTCTCCATCCGCGGAGGGATGAGGGTTGAACCAGCGGGCGTACATCGAAGCTGCGATGAATGGTTCTGGGCCCACAGTTGGAATCACCCGGGCGACTTCTATGGTTCCAATGCCGCTCACGCCCATATCCAAGGGCCGCTCCGGAGCCACCCAAGTCGGGGCGGTCTGCCGAAACCATTCAACCATTACCCTGTCGGACAGTCTCACCACCATAGGCCACCGGTCATATGGATCGCCGGTGATGGGGTCATGGCTGAGCCACGGCGCGTGAGGGCTCAGCTCCACCCGGCCTAGTACGTCCTCAGGAATGGTGCCAACCTCCTGTAGCAGGGCCACGTCGGCATCCATCTCGACCAGTTCCCGCCAGGGTTTGTGCATCGTAGCAATGTTCCAACTCACGACTTTGATCATGGTTAACTACAAGGCTACCCCTCGAGAAAATTGCGCAAGATGTCCTTCCCGACGCTCGTCATGATCGACTCCGGGTGGAACTGTATCCCCTCCACCGGGGCCGTCCTGTGGCGGACCCCCATTATCAGGCCGTCGTCCGTCCAGGCCGTCACCTCCAACTCGTCGGGCAGGTCGCCGCGGTACACCGCGAGCGAGTGGTACCTGATCGCCTCGAACGGGTTGGGCAGCCCGGCGAACAGCCCCCTGCCGTCGTGGTGGATGACCGACGTCTTGCCGTGGACGATCTCCCCCGCCGGCCCGACCGTGCCCCCGTAGGAGTACCCGATGCACTGGTGCCCCAGGCATACCCCCAGGGTGGGCACGGCCTCCCCTAAGCGCCGCACCGCGTCGTTGGAGACGCCCGCCTTCTCCGGCGTACACGGCCCCGGCGAGATGACGATCTTCTCCGGCGCCATCGCCTCGATCTCCTCGATGGTCGCCTCGTCGTTGCGCACCACCTCCACCTCTGCCCCGAGCTCGCTCAGGTACTGGTACAGGTTGTATGTGAAGCTGTCGTAGTTGTCTATGAGCAGGATCATGCTTACAGCCCCCGGCCGGCTACATCAGCCCCGGTATCTTCATCCCGCCCGTCAGGGCGCTCATCCGCTGTTCGGCCATCTCCTGCGCCTTCCCCAACCCCTCGTTGACCGCCGCCAGCACCAGGTCCTGGAGCATCTCCACGTCGTCCGGCGAGACGGCCTCGGGGTCGATCTCGATCGACTCGACGAGCATCTTGCCGCTCACAGTCGCCTTCACCGCGCCCCCGCCCGACGAGGCCTCCACGGTGCTGTTCTCCAGCTCGGCCTGCATCTTCAGCATCTCTTTCTGCATCTGCTGGGCCTGCCGCATCATCTTCCTGTTCACTATTGGCCTCCCTCTTCGTCCGCGATCTCGGCTTCGTCAACCACCCTGGCGCCCCACTGCTGCGCCTGCCGCACGAGGTGACTCCTCTGGGCCGCGCTCTGCCGGGGGCCGTTGCCCTGCCCATTCACGACGCAGACGATCGTCTCCACGGGCGTGTCCAGCGCCTTCGACAGCGCCTCCTTGAGCACCCTACCGCTCTCAACGTCCTCTATCTCCTCCTCCATACGCTCCTTGTGCGACGGGTGGGAGAACTCGAGGCTGACCGTGCCGTTCGACACCTCGCGCCGGCTGCAGGCGCGGAGCAGCGCCCCAAGGTTGAAGCGCCGCCCCTTGTGCCGCCTTAGCGCATTCAACACCACCGGCCACTGCCTCTCCAGCCTCGCCGCCGGCTCCGTCGGCATCGGGAGGTCCGCGGCGGCGGGAGCCGCCCGTTGCGGCGGCGGCTGCGCGGGCCGCTCGTACACCCTGCGCGCCGGGGCCTGCGGGGCCGGGGCGGCCGGGCGCCTGTACTGCTGCTGACGCGCCGGCTCGGGCGCCGAAGCGGCGGCAGCCGGAGCCGCATCCGGCGCGCGGCACACCTCCACCGTCGCGAGCTCCAGCGGCAGCCTGGACCCGTTGTCCCGCCGCACGTCCGCGGAGGAGAACGTCTTCAACGCCCCCACGATCCGCTCCAGCGGCGCCGTCTCCACCATGGACGCGATGCGCGCGCTCGTCTCCTCCGGGTAGTCCAGCGCCGCGCCCGCGCCCGACTTCAACAGCAGCGCCCCGCGCAGGTACTCGGTCGCCCCGCGGTGTAGCTGGACCAGGTCCCCCCCGTCCGACGCCACCGCGTCGATCAGCTTCAGCCCGTCCCCCGCGGACCTGCCGAGCACGTGCGCGACCAGGTCCAGGGCGCGCTGGTACGTGTCCAGGTCAAGCATGCCCCGCACCTGCTCCGCCAGCAGCGGGGAACCGTAGGAGATCAGCGCCTGCTCCAGCAGGTTCTCCGCGTCCCGGAGGCTGCCCGCCGCCGTCCGCGCCAGCATCGCCAGCGCCTCCTCATCAGCCTCGATCCCCTCGTCCCGGCAGAGCTGCGACAGGCGCGCCGACGCCGTGTCGAGCGGTATGCGCCGGAAGTCGAACCGCTGGCACCTGGAGATGATCGTCAGCGGCACCTTGTGGACCTCCGTCGTAGCCAGCACGAATATGGCGTGGTCCGGCGGCTCCTCCAGCGTCTTGAGCAGCGCGTTGAAGGCCGGCTCGGTCAGCATGTGTACCTCGTCCACGATGTAGACCTTGTAGCGCGCCTCGTTCGGGACGTAGTGGACCTTCTCACGCAGGCTGCGGATGTCGTCGATCCCCCGGTTGCTGGCGGCGTCTATCTCCACCAGGTCCATGGCGCGGCCTTCGTTGATCCCGGCGCACATCGCGCATGCGTTGTCCGGCTCGCCGTCCTGCGGCGACAGGCAGTTGACCGCCTTCGCCAGGATGCGCGCCGTGCTCGTCTTGCCCGTGCCCCGAGGCCCGCAGAACATGTACGCCTGCGCCACCCGGTCCATCGTGACCTCGTTGCGCAGCGTCCGGGCGATCGCCTCCTGCCCGACCACCTGGTCGAGGCGCTGCGGACGCCACTTCCTGTAGAAGACCTCTGTCATCGGCTGCCGCCCGACCTCAACTCGCTCAAGATAGCCTCCTCGACCGCCCTCATCGCCGCTGCCTCACCCGCTTCCTCGTGGTCGTGGCCCGCGAGGTGGACCAGACCGTGGACTATCAGAGCCTCGAGCTCCCTCTCCATAGAGCGTCCCGCCTCCCGCGCCTGCCGCCTCGCCTGCGGATAGGAGACCACGACCTCCCCCATGCCCGCGCTCATGCTGGAGGGAAGCACGAACTTTTCCGTACGCTCGAACGGCGCCTCTCCCCCGCCGTAGTACGCCCCCCAGTGCTCGAACGAGAAGGACAGCACGTCCGTCGTCTCCCACATCCCCCTGTGGACGCCGTTCAGCTCGGTCATCACCTCGTCGTCCGCGATCAGCAGGCTCGCCCCGTCCTCGTCCAGCACGTCCAGCGCCTTCACGACGGTCCCGCGCAGCCACGCCTCCGGCACGAGGGGCCGGAGATCCTCCTGCACCTGGACCTGCACGTCCACGACGCGGCGTTTCCGGGCCGTCTCCCGTTCGGGGGTTCGCATCCTGTTATTATACCCCGTGGCAACGGCGAGGTGGCCCGCCCGCGACGGCTCTATTCGAGTCCGGCCGGCAGGCCGATTCCATCCCGCGAAGGAGCCGCCATGGACGAGCTATCGATTCTCTGTTCCGGCAACCCGTACCCGTGGCCCTGGGGCTACGGGTCCTCATACGTCCTCAGGGTCGGCGAAGAGCGCCTCATGTTCGACTGCGGCCCGGCGGCCACCGACAAGCTGGTCAAGATGGGCATGATGCCCTACGACATAGACAACCTCTTCTTCACCCACCACCACTTCGACCACGACGTCGACTACCCCTGCTTCCTGCTCACCCGCTGGGACTCCGGCTCCGGGAAGGACAACCTGCTCCACGTCTACGGCCCCAACCTGACCGAGCGCCTCACCGAGCGCATCCTCGACAAGGACGTGGGCGCGTTCGCCCACGACTGGACCGCCCGCATCAACCACCCCCTGAGCCTGGGAGCCTACACCAGCCGCGGCGGCGTCCTGCCCCGCAAGCCCCCCGTCGTGGACGCCAGGGACGTCGGCCCGGGCAAGGTCGCGGCCAGCGGCGATTGGGAGGTCGTCAGCGCCCCCGCCTTCCACGTGCAGCCCTGGCTCGACTCGCTCGCCTACCGCGTCAACACCTCGTCCGGCAGCGTCGTCTTCACCGGGGACACCGCCCCGTGCGAGTCCGTCACGGACCTGGCAAGGGGCGCCGACGTGCTGGTCGTAAGCTGCCTCGACCTACAGGAGCACATCGACGGCACGCCCGAGGGAGAGTACATGTGCGGCACGACCAACGCCGCCAAGATGGCCGCCGAGGCCGGCGTCGACAAGCTAGTGCTCGTACACAACGCCCTCATCGCCCAACACGGCAAGATGGAGAAGGGCATCGCCGACGTGGTAAAGGAGTTCGACGGCGAGATCATCTTCGGCCAGGAGCTCCTCTCGGTGAAGCTCTAATCTCTGCCTAGCTGGACTACCAACCCTTGCTCAGCTCACGAGCCCAACCAAACGGACGCCCACTCCCTAGACCGTGTTGCGGCTCTCGAAATCGTGTATACTCTTGGGGTGTGTTGGGCTTGAGCCGTGCCGCGAGGCTATTCCTGATGACTTCATTGCAATTGTGGCAAACCTCGACGATCATGACCGGGTACACCCCGCAGGAGGACTTCTGTCGTAGCGTCCATGACTCTCCTGGATAGAACACCGCATGGCGTTATTCAAGATTGGAGGTAGGTCAAATAGCTCTCAAAGATGAGATTTCCGCCCGTCGAGCTGAAATACACAGTGACGGCTATCCTATGTCAATCGGTGAACTCATCAACCTCTATGAGGACGATGAGTTAGACATCCATCCCGAGTTCCAGCGCTTCTTCCGATGGACCCCTGAACAGAAGTCGCGTCTGATTGAGTCAATCCTTTTGGGTATACCGATACCTTCCATCTTTGTTTCGCAAAGAGAAGATGGCGTATGGGACGTAATAGACGGACTTCAAAGACTGTCCACGATCTTCCAATTGGTCGGTGTTCTGAAAGATGAGCATGGTCAATCCGCGGAGCAATTGCAACTCACCAGAACCAAGTACCTTCCCTCACTAGAAGGCCTAACGTGGAATGGGAATAATGGAAGCTCGATAGGCGTCGAGAACCAGCGGATAATTAAGCGTTCGAAGATCGATGTCAAGATTATTCTCCGCGAGAGTAGCGAATCGAGTAAGTACGAACTTTTTCAACGGTTGAACACAGGAGGAGCACCTCTATCGGATCAGGAACTGAGAAACGTCATACTAATCACGATCAACGATGAAGTTCATAACTGGTTCGCCGCGCTTGCAAAAGACCCAAATTTCAAGACATGTACTGCGTTGTCGGATAGACAGTACGACAGACAGTACGACGTTGAGCTTGTTGTCCGCTTCGTTACTCTCCGCAAACTCAACAACACGGGTCTGAAATCTATAGGCGACATAGGTGAGTTCCTCACTGACAGTTCAGTGGCTCTTGCCGAGCCTACCAGATTTAACAGCATTCGAGCGAAGGAAGAGAGGGCATTCAAATTCACCTTCTCAAAGCTCGCTAGTGAACTTGGCGAGGACAGCTTCCGGAGATTCGATATAGAGAAAGGCGCTCACGTTGGACGGTTCTTGATCTCAGGCTTTGAGGCGATTGCAATTGGTCTTGGGTTCAGCTACGAACGCTTCGCCAAGGGGCGTAGCCTGCCGGAGATCGAGGAGATCGCTAGGAGCGTCTGGCAAAATCAACGGTTCATGCGATATAGTGGATCGGGCGTCAGCGCTTCCACTCGCGTAGCCTCGATTATTCCCCTGGGACGACAGCTGTTCAAGACATGAGGATACGCACACTAGATGAACTAGAAGAGTTTCTCGACAGAGAATCTGCATGGCGAAAGAAGGAGCTTAGTGTAATCAATCTCACGCTTGCTCAATCATCGATTGAGCAAGCCTCAAGCTTTGTGCGTGTCGGGATATGCATGCTCTACGCTCATTGGGAGGGCTTCATCAAGGCTGCCGCAACTGGTTATGTATGCTACGTAAGTACGCGAAGGCCGAAGTATCGTCAACTCTCTCCTGGATTCGTGTCCCTAGGCCTCCGATCGCAAATAGTACGTGCTGGTCAATCTAGGAGTGCAAGCGCACGCGTGGATTTGGTCTCCCTGCTATTGTCTGATTTGGAACATCGTTTGGAGATCGACTGTGAGAAGGCTATCGATACTCAATCCAATCTCAACTACGACGTCCTTTCAGATATTCTCCGCATGCTTGGCATGGATGAAAAGCCCTATACGATCAAGAGGCCTCTAATCAATGAAAAACTGGTACGCAACAGAAATACCATCGCCCACGGCAGATTACTCGAAATCAACGAACAGGATTACCAGATTCTGCATTCCGAGATAATAGGACTCATCGACAGGTTCAAAGAAGACATCGAGGACGCAGCAGAGCGCGGGTTCTATCGACGCTAGCAAGACTACTGACCTTCATCAAACACTTCCATCGGTGCTGAGCCCAGTATCCTTCTAACGTGTTCCTCGTCCAGCCGTGTGGAGTGCATCACTCCCTACAAACCACCTCAGAGGAAAAGAATGAAACCATACCGCGCAGCCATCATCGGCCTCGGACGTATGGGCAGCACCATCGACGACGAGGTCACCGATGTCGAGCGCCCATTCTCCATCGCCTCCTCGTGCCGCGCCAACGAGCGCATCGAGCTCGTGGCGGGCGCCGACCTGCTCCCGGAGAAACGCGCCGCCTTCCGCGAGCGCTGGGGCGTCGACGCCCTCTACGAAGACTACCTGGAGATGATCGACAAGGAGCGCCCCGACCTCGTCGCCGTCTGCACGACCGCCACCGGCCTGCAGAAGCCGGGAAACCGCGCGCCGTCGCCCGACTTCCGCGGCGACTCCCACGCCGAGATCGCCGTAGACGTAGCCAACGCGGGCGTGCCCATGCTCTTCGTGGAAAAGGCGATGGCATGCTCCATGAGCGCGGCGGACGAGGTGCTCGCCGCCTGCCGCGAGCACGGTACTCTCTTCAACACCGGCGTGATGCGCAGGTTCGACCCCCTCTACCACGAGCTCAGGGCCATGATCGAGCGCGGCGACGTCGGCGAGCCCATGGCCGCCGTCCACCACGCCCGCACCACCCTCATGCACGGCCACGTCCACGCGATAGACACCCTCTCGTACCTCCTCGGCGACCCGCCCATCGAGTCCGTGCGCGGCGAGCTCCAGCCGAGGGACATCCGGATCGTCGACGACCGCCTCGACGAGGACCCCTTCGCCACCTTCGAGATCGCGTTCGCCGGAGGGGCCGTCGGCCTCGCCGTTCCCGCTGGCAACTGGGAGTACGAGGTGCTCGGCTCCGAGGGGTCCGTGCGCTCCCTCAACAACGGACGCGGCCTGGTCCGGCGGCGCGCCGGCAGCCAGCCCTTCACCTGGGACCACGTGCCCGTCCCCGAGCCCGAGCAGTCCGGCTGGGGCTTCAACATCCTGGAGGACCTAGTCGACGCCTACGAGTCGGGAAGGCCCTCCCTCGGCAACGTGGAGGTGACCCACCATATCACCGAGGCGTGCATCGCCGTCGCCGAGAGCCACCGGCGCGGCGGAACGTGGGTGCCCCTGCCCCTCGAGAGCCGCGGCCTCTACGTGTTCCACGTATGAGCACGGAGCGCGCCCCTTCCGCGGACACGGACCGGGAGCTGATGCGGGGCCGGCGGATGGTCGCCGGCGTCATCGTCGTCGGCCACGCCATAAAGCACCTCTACAACTCCGGCCAGTCCTCCCTCATCATGCCGGAGATAAGCAAGGACCTCGCCCTGACGCGTGCCCAGTTCGGGGCGCTCGGCTCCGTGGGACAGGTCGCCTGGTGGTCCGCGACGATGGCCGCGGGCTACCTCGGAGACCGTTTCAGCAACCGCGCCGGCCTCATGATCGCCATCTCCCTGACCCTGATGGGCGGCGGCATGATGCTCGCCGGGTTCGCCCCCACCTACGCCACCATGCTTGTCGCCATGTTCCTGGTGGGCGTCGGCCCCGCCATGTTCCACCCCCCGGCGCTCGGCGAGCTATCCCGCAGGTTCCCCGACCGCCGCGGCTTCGCCATCTCGCTCCACGGCATGGCCGCCAACGTGGGCGAAGTGCTCGGGGCGCCCATGGTCGCGGCGTTCCTCTTCTTCATGTTCTGGCGGGACGTGATGAAGGTCAGCCTCGTCCCCGCGCTCATCGCAGCCGCCGTCGTCTGGCTGCTCGTCCCGTCGCGGAAAGCCGTGATCGAGGCGGAAGTCACGTCGCTGCGCGCCTACTTCCTCTCCCTGTTCGGCCTCCTCAGGAACAGGGTGCTACTGCTCCTCATCGTCACGACCGCCCTCCGCAGCGCCGGAGAGGCGGGCGTCTCAGGCTTCCTGCCGCTCTACCTGAGGGACGAGCTCGAGTACTCCGAGGCGACCGTGGCCCTGATGCTGTCCGGGGCGCAGGTCGCGGGCATCGTATCGCAGCCGGTGATGGGATACCTCTCGGACAGGATCGGGAGGAAGCCGGTCCTGGTCGCCGGGACCGGCCTGATCATGCTCTCCGCCTTCGCCCTCAGGTTCGCGCGCCCCGGCGTGGAGCTCTTCATGTCCGTCCTGGTCAGGGGCGCGCTCTCCTTCTCCCTCCACCACATATTCATCGCCGCCGCCTTAGACGCCTCGCTGGGCGCCACCCAGTCCACCGTCGTCTCCCTCATCTACGGCAGCGGCTTCCTCGGCACCATATCGCCATACGTCGCCGGCCTCTTCGCCGACGAGTACGGCATCAGGAGCGCCTTCGTCTTCGGAGGCGTCGTACTCGTCGCGCCCACTGTAATGCTGGCCCTCGCGAGGCTGAAACGCCCCGGCGTCGAGTCGGCAACCCCAAGCCCCTGATCAAAGAGCCAGGGTAAAGTAGTGCTCCAACATTGTTGAAATGATGGCTGACCTTGGAATCCCCTCCCCCATTTTGGGAACCAGGCGCTGCGCTACCGGGTCTACACCCATGAACCCATTTTGGGGGAGGGTTAGGGTGGGGGCAACTGCCTCGCGCAGTATTCTCGCCACCCTTCATTGCTAGGTTGTCGGTCCAGTAGTAACCGCGTGATATACTGGACAAACTACAGCTACGCTTGGGGCAGCGTGTAAACGCTGCTCACGTTCGAACCTGGATTCTATGGGAACCTTCTCCACGCGTATCGGCGTCAGCGATGGGAACGGCGGCGCTACCCATTGGGTAGAGGCCCTGGTAGACACGGGCGCTACTTACTCCGTATTGCCGGACTCGGTACTCCGGGACCAGGTGGGCCTACGGCCCAAGGAGCGCCTCGTATTCACGTTTGCCGACGGTCGGCAGACGACGCTTCCCGTCGGGGATGCTACTTTTCATATCGAAGGCCGGGAGGTCCCCAACCGGGTGGTGTTTGGAGATGAAGGCCAATACATGCTCGGCGCCACGACCTTGCAGGGGTTCGGGCTAGTTGCCGACACTACTCACCATAAGCTGATTCCCGCTCCCAAGCTGCCGCTCTAGCCCCACCTCGCCGTCGAGTACTCCGAAGCGACAGTGGCCTTGATGCTGTCCGGGGCGCAGGTCGCAGGCATCGTATCGCAGCCGGTGATGGGATACCTCTCGGACACTATGGGCCGGAAGCCGGTGCTGGTGGCCGGGACCGGCCTGATCATGCTCTCCGCCTTCGCCCTCAGGTTCGCCCGCCCGGGCTCCTGAACGATCCATCCAATCCTTGACGCGCACCGAACCTACGTGCTACTATAGCCCACGTGAACAGACGATCAGGTACTCCGCTCCGTGCCGTGGCCTCCCTCGCGTCGGGAATCGGCCCTGTGTGGGAGGCGCACCCCCCTTCTGGGCACCTCGAAAGGCGTGTCTCATTCTGTCTCGTCGGCGTCTCATTCTGTCTTGTCGGTGTCTCATTCTGTCTTGTTCGCGTCTCCCACTGTCTCGCGAGCCAAAGCTGAATGAGACGAAATGAGACACAATAAGACACATATCGTGAAAATCGGGCCTTAGCGCCGCCGACTGCCCCTCCGACCCCATCCCGCACGGCGAGAACCCCCCGTCGCCGGCCGCCAACCGGCCCACTACTTGCCCCACCCAAATCCCTCACCTCCGTCGTTCCCGCGAAAGCGGGAATCCATCCCCGGAGAGGTGCATCGTCGTGACCCAGCAAGCAGTTCGTTACGCCCACCGTGCGGATTAGGTGATGGCTTTGGCCCCATTAGACTGGGTGCCATGCTTACAATGCCGGCCCGTCCACGCTATGCTATATGAGCACATACCATGATCCCTTGCAGGAGGCCGCACGTGGGCAGTGAGCCGAGGCTGAAGAGGCTGCGCGAGAAGATGGAGGAAGAGGAGCTGGAGGCGATGCTCATATCCAGCCCCGAGAACCGCCGCTACTTCTCCGGCTTCGCTGGCTCCGCCGGATACCTGCTCGTCACCCCCTCGGACGCCGTGCTGGCAACGGACTTCCGCTACGTCGAGCAGGCCGGCCAACAGGCGCCCGGCTACAGGGTCGAGCGCATCACCGGCAAGATCGACTGGTTCCCCGAGCTCATAGAGGACGCCGGGGTCTCCAACGTCGGCTTCGAGGCCGACGACGTGACGGTCGCCCTGCACGAGCGTCTCGTGAAAGCCCTGGAGAAGGCCGGCTTCTCGGAGAAGGTCTCGCTGACCGCGGCCCCCGCCGACGTGGGATGGCTCAGGGCCGCCAAGTACGAGGACGAGATGGGCCCGCTGCTCCGCGCCATAGAGATCACCGACCGCGCCTTCGAGGAGGTCGCCCCCTCCATACGCCCAGGAATGACCGAGGCGCAGGTGGCATGGGCCATCGAGAAGTCGGTGCGCGAGCAGGGCGCGGAGGGACTCGCCTTCGATACCATAGTCGGCGCGGGCCCCAACGGCGCGCTCCCCCACCACCGGGCCGACGACACCGTCATCCAGGACGGCGACCCCGTGGTCATAGACATGGGCGCGAAGTACGAGGGCTACTGCGCCGACCTCACACGCACCATCGTCGTCGGAGAGCCCGACGAGACCTTCAGGAAGGTCTACGGCACGGTCCTGGAAGCGCAGCTCAAAGCCGAGGAGATGGTCGAACCGGGAATGACGGGCGCCGAGGTGGACGCCATCTCCAGGGACGTAATCGGCGAGGCAGGCCACTGGGACGACTTCGGCCACAGCCTGGGGCACGGCGTGGGACTGGCCGTCCACGAGTCCCCCACGCTCGGGCCCAACTCCTCCGACTCGCTCGAGAACGACATGGTCTTCACCATAGAACCCGGCATATACCTGCCGGAGTGGGGGGGCGTCCGCATCGAGGACATGGTCATCCTCGAAGACGGACGCGCCCGCGTCCTGAGCAACGCCCCCAAGCTGGACCTGGGCGCGTAGCTTGGAGACTATCTCAGGATCCTTTCCCCCGAGGGGGAAGGTATCTCAGAATCCCTTCCCCCTGAGGGGGAAGGTTAGGATGGGGGTCGAACAGCCAATGACGATAGGATACGGAGACCTCAGGAGAGGCATGTCCATAGACCTCGACGGCGAGCCCTACGCCGTCGTCGAGTACGAGCGCAGCAAGATGCAGCAGCGCGCCCCGGTCATGAGGGTGCGCTTCAGGTCCCTGCGGACCGGGCGCGTCACCGACAGGACCTTCCAGGGCTTCGACGTGAAGTTCACGCCCGCCGCCGTCGACAGGCGCAAGGCCCAGTACATCTACCAGGACGGCGGCCTCTACTACTTCATGGACCAGGAGTCCTACGAGCAGTTCCCGCTCGATGGGGAGAGCATCGAGGACTCCCTCCCGTACATGGTCGAGGAAGCCACCGTCGACGTCGTCTTCCACGAGGGCCAGCCCATCGCGGTCGAGATGCCCATCACCGTCGACCTGAAGGTGGCCAGCACCGAGCCGGGCTTCAAGGGCAACACCGCGCAGGGCGGCTCCAAGCCCGCCACGCTGGAGACGGGGCTGCTCGTGCAGGTGCCGCTATTCATCGACACGGGCGAGACCATCCGCGTGGACACCCGCAGCGGCGAATACCTGTCGAGGGTGTGAGGTGGCCGTATACTCCGTCTCCCAGCTCACCCGCTACCTGAGGGACCTGCTCGACCACGAGGTGCTCCTCCGCGACGTCTGGGTACGCGGCGAGGTGGCCAACCTGGGCCGCCCCGCGAGCGGCCACTCCTACTTCACCCTGCGCGACGGCCACGCCGCCCTGCGCTGCGTCATGTTCCGCGACGGGATGGGCGCCGACCTCATCGAGAGCGGCTCCTCCCTCATCGCCCACGGCCGCGTGACGCTGTACGAGCCCCGCGGCGACCTACAGCTCGTTGCCGACGTCGTCCAGCCGGAGGGGGTCGGAGACCTACAGATGCGCCTGGAGCAGCTCAAGCGGAAGCTCCAGGGGCAGGGGCTCTTCGAGGAGTCCCGCAAGCGCCCGCTGCCCCGCTTCCCGCGGCGCATAGGCGTCGCCACTTCGCCGAGCGGCGCCGTCTGGCACGACGTCCGGATGGTGGTGCGGCGCAGGTACCCCCTCGTAGAGCTGGTGCTGGCGCCGACGCCCGTGCAGGGCGACTGGGCCGCCAGGGGCATCGTCGACGCCTTGAACGCCCTGAACCGCCTCGACGGCCTGGACGCGATCATCCTGGCCCGCGGCGGAGGCTCGCTGGAAGACCTCTGGCCATTCAACGAGGAGGTCGTCGCCAGGGCCGTCTTCGCCAGCCGCGCCCCCGTCGTCTCCGGCGTGGGACACGAGACCGACGTGACCATAGCCGACATGGTGGCCGACAGGCGAGCGCCCACCCCGTCGGCCGCGGCCGAGATGGTCGTGCCCGACGTCGCGGAGCTCAGGGCGGCCCTCGAGGCCCGCAGGCGCTCCGCCTCCCGGAGTCTCCTGAACAGGATGCAAACTCTCAGGACACGCGTGTCCCACCTGCGCGGCCGCGCCCAACGAAGGCGGCCGGACGTCGACAGCCTCAGGCAGCGCATCGACGACCTCCTGGGCGGCGTCGCCGCCAAGCTGCGCCGCGACTTCCAAAACAGGACGCGCCACGCCGAATCGCTGCAAAAGCGCCTGCATGCCCTCAGCCCGCGGGACACCCTGCGCAGGGGCTTTGCCATCGTCCAGGCACGCCCCGGGGACGCCGTCCTGACCGACTCGGGACGCCTGGCGCCGGGCGACCGCGTGGAGGTGACGCTGGCGCGCGGAGGCTTCAGCGCCGAGGTCGCATCTACGCGGCCCGTCAATCGCGGCGCCCCCCCCGGAGCCAGGCGATGAGCACCGCCGCGAGAGACCGCAAACCCACCTTCGAGGAGGTAATGACCCGGCTGGAGCAGACCGTGCAGGCCCTCGAGGCGGGCGACCTGCCGCTGGACGAGGCCACGAAGCTGTACGAGCGCGGCATGCGCCTCGCCCGCATGTGCAACGAGATGCTCGCCGCCGCCGACCTCCGCATCACCCAGATCGAGACGACCTACGGCGAGCAAATGCGCCTCCCGCCGCAGAGAGACGACGCCCCGTGAGCGAGCCATGCTGAAGGTAGACCTCCATATGCACACCCACTTCTCCCACGACTCCCTCGTCTCCCCCGAGCGCCTGGTCGCCAGGTGCCTGGAGGTCGGCCTGAACTGCATCGCCGTCACCGACCACAACACCACCGAGGGCGCCAAGGCCGTCAAGAGCATCGCCCCATTCTTCGTCATCGTCGGCGAGGAGGTCCGCACCTCCGAGGGTGAGGTGACCGGCCTCTTCCTGGCAGAGACGATACCGCCGGATCTACCCATCGCCGAGACCGTCCGCAGGATCAAGGACCAGGGCGGCCTGGTGTCCATCCCCCACCCCTTCGACAGGTTCCGTGGCGAGGTGATAAGCTGTAGGGGCCTTGACGAGGTCGTCCGGTACGCCGACGTCGTAGAGGTGTTCAACGCGCGCAACAACCTGAGCGCGGATGACCGCAAGGCGCTTGACTTCGCGCGCGAGCATGGGCTGCTGACCTCCGGCGTGAGCGACGCCCACACCACGATGGAGTTGGGCCGCACCTACGTCGAGATGCCCGACTTCGACGGTACGCCCGAGGGCTTCAAGCTCGCGCTCGCCCAGGGGAGGATCGTAGGCAGGAGGACGAGCCCCCTGGTTCACGTCGTGACGTCATTGACTAAGATAAGGACGCGTCTATTCCGCCGGCGGTGACTCCAAGCGCCGCTTCGCAGAACTGGAACCGGGATTGAACGACAACTCCACAGACCGCCCGGAGAACGCTGGCCAGGCATGGCTCCCGGAAGGGCAGACGCGGGCCGTAGTCACGTGGGGGTTGCTGGTCGCCAACGCCGTCGCCGGGCTCATGACGTACGCGGCCGGCGGCGCCGAAAACCCCGACGTGCTCCTGGACCTCGGAGCGATGTTCGGCCCCCTGATCGCAAACGGCGAATACTGGCGCCTATCCACCGCCATGTTCCTGCACGCCGGCATACCCCACTTCGCCTTCAACTGTCTCGCCCTCTTCATATTCGGCCCCCAGGTCGAGCACTACTACGGCCGCTTCAGATTCGCCGTCATCTACCTCCTGTCCGGGCTCTCCAGCAGCGTGGCCAGCTACCTGCTCAACTCCATCACCATAGGCGTCGGCGCGAGCGGGGCGATATTCGGCGTGATCGGCGCCCTCGCCGCCTTCCTGCTGGTGCAAAGACGCGTACTCGGAGAGATGTCGCGGGCCACGCTCTACGGCCTCGCGCTGATGACGGCCATAAACCTGGCCTACGGGCTGGCCACCCCCGGGATAGACAACTGGGCGCACATTGGCGGCCTTGCGGCCGGGTTCTTACTGGGCCTGGTCCTCGCGCCCAAGCTCCGGCTATCGGCTGACCCCGGAGCCCCCGCGGAGGTCGTGGAATCCGGTATGCCGCTGAAGCGCTGGTGGGCCGTACCCGTCCTGGTCGTCCTGCTCGTCGCCGGCGTATGGATGGCGGCGACCACCATGCCGGACAACGCCTACACCCGCCTGTACGCGGCCGAGCGCCACTACGGGAGCAACAACCTCGATGCCGCCCTAACCGAGGTCAACGACGCCATTACGGTCGCATACTCCATGAGCGAGGCCCACCGCTTCCGGGCAAACGCCGAAGCGTTCATGCTCCGTGGGCTCATATATCGCGACCTCGGCCGGCTGGCCGAGGCGAGCACCGACCTCACCCGCGCCATCGCGCTCGGCAGAATCGGCAACGAGCGCGTCAGCGCCGAGGCCGCCCTCCTCCTCCACGACCTCAGCGTCCGGTGACGGTGGGCAGCCGTGCGGCAGCTCCAACTCGGCTTCATGTCGTCGCACGGTGGGACCAACGTGCAGGCCATCGTGGATGCCTGCAAGGACGGCCGCCTCCGCGCGGCCCCGCGCGTCCTGATCGGCAACAACTCCCGCTCCACGGCCCTTGAGCGCGCCCGCCGCGAGGGCATCCCCCACCGCCACATCAGCGCCGTCACCCACCCCGACCCGGGCGATCGCGACGCCGCCATCGCCGACACCCTCAAAGCCCACGGCGTAGACCTCGTCGTCCTCTCCGGCTACATGAAGCGCCTCGGCCCGAGGACCATAGCCGCATACAGGGCGCGCATCCTCAACGTACATCCCGCGCTGCTGCCCCGCTTCGGCGGCAAGGGCATGTACGGCGACGCCGTCCACCAGGCCGTCCTCGACGCCGGCGTGAGCGTCACCGGCGCCACCATCCACCTCGTAGACGAGCAATACGACCACGGCCCGCCAGTAGCCCGCCGGGAAGTGCCCGTACTCCCCACCGACACCGTCGCCTCCCTACGCGACCGCGTCCGAGCCGTCGAGCGCGCCCTCTACGTCCAAACCCTCCACCGCATCGCCACCGCCGAAATAGACCTGGACGCCATCGCAGAAGCGCTCCCGTGACATGCTCAGGCCCCCTCCTGGGCGGCCAGTGCGTCGCGGAACCACCTCTGGTAGATGGGCCGGTAGTCGCGGCCAAACCCCACCATCTCCAGCGCCTCGTCCGGGCGCACGACCATCCTGCCCGTCGTCTCGTGGCGTGGCTCCCATGGCTTCAGTGAGACCTCCGCGCGCCACAGCGACCTGACAAGCACCCGGCCCTCCTGTGGTCCTTTGACGCACACACCCTTGATGAATCCGAGCAACGTCGCGTCCTCGACCACCGCGCATGCCTCCTCCATCACCTCCCTGTCCAACGTCGCCCGCCAGTCCTCGTCCCCCTCTGGCCGCCCTGCGGGGAATTCCCACGAAACGCCCGGCCACGTCACGAGGACCACCTTCCCCTCATGTGTGAAGCATATCCCAGCCGAGCCGTGGGGCCTGCCTCTGGGAGCGGGAAGCTCCGGCGGATGCCACGACACCGCCATCTCCTGACCGCGACCATCCCGAAATCGGAACTCTTCGCCCTCCTGCGCCACGTGGTCCGGGTCGATCACTTACCGCATGTCCCCATCGGAATCCACGAAGGCGTCCCGTCTACCGTGTTGCCGCGAGGCCTGGGTTGTCCGCAAGCCACCGACGCCCTATCCCCGCGCTCTCCGTTAGCACCTGAGCGGCAGCCAGGACCGCCGAGCGTCCGGCGTCGGAGTCCGTGAAGCCGGACAGGAAATAGTCCCACGACGACAGGTAGAAAGCGGTATAGTCGTCCGCCAGACCGGTTAGTCCCAGCTCCTTCAACGCCGGGACTACTCTCGTGCGGTTCATGCTCCATGCCTGCTCGGTGTCGAGACCGGAGACGTGCAGCACGCGCGGCCCGGCCGGCGAGACGCGCCAGGACAGGGCCCGCAGCGCCTCCCGCAGGTAGCGGCCGGGCTTGTCCACGACGTGGAGCGGTATCTTATCGACCCACCCGCCGTGCTCGATGAGGCTGGCGGCGTCGTGCCGCCTGATGGCGTCCGCATCGCTGTAGTCGCCCACCGGGTAGTCCTCCCCGTACAGCACGGCTACGGTGGAGCGCGGGGAGTGTACGAATGCCTCGTGCTCGGCCATCATCTTGTTCATCACGATGAGCTGCGGCCTCGGCTGGTGCAGCGGTCGTGCGAACTTGGCCGCAAACCGGACCTCGACTCCCCGTTGCACCTCCAGCGCCTGGGGCACGGCGCCGAGGTATCTCGGCCACGCGCCGTCGTCATGGAACCAGACGTGCATATCCACGTCGCTGACCTCCGGCACGTAGTCCAAGGGCGACTCCCACTCCTTCGCCGCCGAACCCTTGAGGTACATACCGCGTATCTCCCCTTCCGGAATCAGCGCCAGTAGCTGGTCCCTGAAACACTCGGCCAACCACTCTGCCTCCAAACGCAGCCTGTCACGGTCGGGGTATCGCGAGTCCCACTCCGGCATCGAGTCCAGTCCAACCACCTACGCCCCGGCCTGCCTGGCAATCACCGCCGCCAGGTAGCCCGCCCCGAAGCCGTTGTCTATGTTCACCACCGCGACCCCGGGCGCGCAGCTGTTCAGCATCGCCAGCAGCGCCGCTATCCCGCCGTAGCTGGCCCCGTACCCAACGCTCGTGGGCACCGCGATCACCGGCGCCAGCGCCAGCCCGCCCACCACCGACGGCAGCGCCCCCTCCATCCCCGCCACAGCCACCACCACCCGCGCCGATTGCAGCGTCGGCAGGTGCTCCAACAGCCGGTGCAGTCCCGCCACGCCCACGTCGTTCAGCTCCGTCACCTCGCAGCCCATCGCCTCGGCGGTAACCGCCGCCTCCCGCGCCACCGGCAGGTCCGACGTGCCCGCGCTCGCGACCACGACGCCCCCAACCCTTTCGCGCGCGCCGCTCCTGTCCACCACGATCGTTCGCGCCTGCTCGTCGTAGCGAGCGTCGTCGACCCGCTCACGCACCGCCTCGTACGCATGCGGCTCCGCCTTCGTGACCAGCAGCCGGTCCGACCTCGCCAGCAGCGAGACGGCCAGCTTGGCGATCTGCTCGGGCGTCTTGCCCTGTCCGAACACCACCTCCGGGAAGCCCGTGCGCAGCTCCCTGTGGTGGTCCACCCTCGCGAAGCCGAGGTCCTCGTAAGGCGCCGCGGCCAGCCGTGCGACCACCTCATCCGCGGTCGCCCGGCCCCGCAGCAGTTCCTCCAGCAACGACCGCACGCCGCTCTCGTCTATGGCAATACCCTCCCGCGCGCCTCAATGGGGGCGCACCATTCGTGAGATATGCTTTAGAATAGACCAACTCGTCCGATATACGAAAGTCCCCATGGCGCTACCGAAGCTACAGACCCGCCCCGCTCATGAACCCACCGAGCCCGTCGATGCTGCGGAGGCCAAGCTCGCCTCCCTCACGACCATCCTGGCCGGGATGCGCTCCGTGGTGGTCGCCTACTCCGGCGGCGTGGACAGCGCCCTCGTGGCCGCCGCGGCCCACCAGGCCCTAGGCGGACGCGCCCTCGCCGTCACCGCCAGGTCCCCAAGCCTCGCGCCCAGCGAGCTGGAGCACGCAGCCGCCTTCGCCGCCCGCCTCGGCTTCCGGCACCGCGTCATCGAGACCGCCGAGATGGACAGGCCGGAGTACCGCGCCAACGCCCCCAGCCGCTGCTTCTTCTGCAAGGACGAGCTATACACCCACCTGGCCGACATCGCCGCCCAGGAGGGCTACGCCGCGATCGCCAACGGCACCAACGCCGACGACCTCGGCGACTTCAGGCCCGGCCTCGAGGCCGCGCGCAAGCACGGCGTCCGCAGCCCGCTCGTGGAGGCAGGGCTCGACAAGGCCGGCGTACGGGAGCTCTCGCGCCTCATGGGCCTGCCCACCTGGGACAAGCCCGCGCAGCCCTGCCTATCGTCCCGCATCCCCTACGGCACGCCCGTGTCCGTGGAGGCCCTGGACAAGATAGCCGCCGCCGAGAGCTACCTGCGCACCCTCGGCCTCAGGGAGATCAGGGTACGACACCACGGCGCGGTCGCCCGCATCGAGGTCCCGCCGGAGGACATCCCGCGCCTCGCCGCCGAGGACGTGAGGACCGAGATCGCCGCCCGCTTCCGCTCCATCGGCTACGCCTACGTCGCCCTCGACCTAGAAGGCTTCCGCAGCGGCAGCCTCAACGAGACCGTGAACGGCCGGGAACCGATCGCATGACATGTTATAATCGACAGCCAAGGCAGGTGGGGCGCTGCCGGGCGCGGTGTCGCCACGCTTAGCCAAGACTGGAGACTGCGCATGACCACGGCGACCGTATCCGACGGCGAGAGACTCAGCAGGCTCGAAGGCGCGTACGAGCACCTGGCCACGAAGGCCGACGTGGAGCGGGTGCGCGCCGACCTGGAGCGGGTGCGGGCCGACCTGAAGACCGACATGCAGGCGATGGAGGCCCGTCTCTTGATTCGCCTGGGCGGGATCGTCAGCTTGGGAGTCGCCGTGATAGTGGCCATCCAGAAGCTCGCGTAGGACATCCCGCGCCTCGCCGCCCAAGACGTGAGGACCGAGATCGCCTCCCGCTTCCGCTCCATCGGCTACGCATACGTCACCCTCGACCTCGAAGGCTTCCGCAGCGGCAGCCTCAACGAGACCGTGAACGGCCGGGAACCGACATGCTATAATCGACAGCCAAGGCAGGTGAGGCGCTGCCGGGCGCGGTGTCACCGCGCTTAGCCAAGACTGGAGACTGCGCATGACTACGGCGACCGTATCCGACGGCGAGAGACTCAGCAGGCTCGAAGGCGCGTACGAGCACCTGGCCACGAAGGCCGACTTGGAGCGGGTGCGCGCCGACCTGAAGACCGACATGCAGGCGATGGAGGCCCGTCTCTTGATTCGCCTAGGCGGGATCGTCAGCTTGGGCGTCGCCGTGATAGTGGCCATCCAGAAGCTCGCGTAGCCGCCGCGACGCTCTGCGCGAGTCTAGGGCCGGCGGACGATGAGACTGGAAGGCAAGGTAGCCCTCGTCAGCGGCGCCGCCCGAGGCCTCGGCGCGGCCCAGGCCAGGCTGATAGCCGCCGAGGGCGCGCCCGTCGTCCTTGGCGACGTGCTCGAGGAAGAGGGACTCGCAGTCGCGGCGGACATCAAGGCCCGCGGCGGCCAGGCGCTATTCCTGCCGTTGGACGTCACCAGCGAGACCGACTGGGAGCGCGCCGTCGACGCCGCAGTCACTAACTTCGGCAGGCTCGACGTGCTCGTCAACAACGCCGGCATCTTCCGCAGGGCCACCTTCGAGGAGACGACCGCCGAGGGCTGGGACGAGGTGATGGACGTCAACGCCAAGGGCGTCTTCCTCGGCACAAGGGCCGCAATCGCTCCCATGCGCGACAGCGGCGGCGGCTCCATCGTCAACATCTCCTCCATCGCCGGCCTCGTCGGCTCCACGATCTCAGCCGCATACAACGCCTCCAAGGGCGCCGTCCGCATCATGACCAAGTCCGCCGCCCTCCAGTACGCCGCGGACGGCATACGCGTCAACTCCGTACATCCCGGCCTCTCCGACACCGACATGCTGCCCGAGGTCTTCCCCGACGTTGAGGACCAGGTCAAGCGCAGGTCCGCCACGCCCATGGACCGCTACGGCGCCCCCGAAGACGTCGCCTACGCCGTCCTATTCCTCGCCTCCGACGAGGCGTCTTTCGTGACCGGCGCCGAGCTCGTCGTGGACGGCGGATTCACCGCCTGGTAGGACCCGATCTCATGACCTCCGCCGCCCCCTCCAAGGACTTCGTTCGAGACATCGTCGCCGACGACGTGCGTTCCAACAAGTGGGATGGGCGCGTCATGACCCGCTTCCCGCCGGAGCCCAACGGCTACCTGCACATAGGCCACGCCAAGTCCGTCTGCCTCAACTTCGGCATCGCCCAGGAGTTCGGCGGCGTATGCAACTTCCGGTTCGACGACACCAACCCCGCCAGGGAGGAGGTCGAGTACGTCCAGTCCATCATCGACGACGTACGCTGGCTCGGCTTCGACTGGGGCGACCGCCTCTACTACGCCTCCGACTACTTCGAGCAGCTCTACGACTTCGCCGTAAAGCTCATACAGGACGGCCTCGCCTACGTCGACGACCTGGGCAGGGACGAGATCAGGCAGTACAGGGGCACCCTTACCCAGCCCGGCATAGAGAGCCCCTGGCGAGACCGCACCGTCGAGGAGAACCTGCGCCTCTTCGAGGGCATGCGCGCCGGCGAGTTCGACGACGGCTCCCGCGTCCTGCGGGCCAAGATCGACATGGCCTCCGGCAACCTGAACATGCGCGACCCCGTCATGTACAGGATCATCAAGACCGCCAGCCACCACCGCACCGGCGAGCGATGGTGCATCTACCCCACCTACGACTGGGCACACGGCCAGAGCGACTCCATAGAGGGCGTCACACACTCCATCTGCACCATGGAGTACGAGGACCACCGACCCCTCTACGACTGGTACCTGGAGAAGCTCGGCATATTCCGCTCCGAGCAGACCGAGTTCGCCCGCCTCAACCTCAGCCACACCGTCCTGAGCAAGCGCAAGCTCGCCATACTCGTCGAGGGCGGCCACGTCAGCGGTTGGGACGACCCCAGGATGCCCACCCTCTCCGGGATGCGCCGCCGCGGCTACACCCCGGAGTCCATCCGCGCCTTCTGCGACCGCATAGGCGTCGCCAAGCGCGACAACGTCATGGACGTCGCGCTGCTGGAGCACGTGCTGCGCGACGATCTGAACAGGCGCGCCCCCCGCGTCATGGGCGTGCTGCGCCCCCTCAAGGTGGTCATCGAGAACTACCCGGAGGGCCATGTCGAGTACCTCGACGCCGTGAACAACCCCGAGGACCCGGGCGCAGGTACACGAAAGGTGCCCTTCTCCCGCGAGATCTACGTCGAGCGCGACGACTTCCGCGAACAGGCCCCCCGCAAGTTCTTCAGGCTCGTCCCCGGCCGGGAGGTCCGCCTCCGCTACGGCTACCTCGTCACATGCACCGGCGTCGTCAAGGACGACTCCGGCGAGGTCGTTGAGCTCCGCTGCGCCTACGACCCCGAGACCCGCGGCGGCCAGGCGCCCGATGGCCGCAAAGTCAGGGGCACCATCCACTGGGTCTCCGCCCAGCACGCCCTACCCGCCCAGGTCCGACTCTTCGACCGTCTATTCACCACCGTAAGGCCCGACGAGGAGGACGACTTCCTCGACAACCTCAACCCGACGTCCCTGGAGGTGCTGACAGGCTGTCGCGTTGAACCCTCCCTCGCCGGCGCCGAGCCCGGAAGCCGCTACCAGTTCGAGCGCCTCGGCTACTTCTGCGTCGACTCCAAGCTATCCGCACACGGCGCCCCCGTCTTCAACCGCACCGTCCCCCTCCGGGACACCTGGGCCAAGATCGAAAGCTCCGCCAGGAGGTGAACCCACAATGACCACCGCCACCACCCACCTGACGCAGATCGAAAACGACGCCTACACCGCCGCGCGCCCCAGATCCAAGCGCCTCCAGGCCGAGGCCGAGCGCTACCTGCCCGGCGGCAGCTCACGCGCCACCCAGTACTTCGGCCCATTCCCATTCTTCATGGACCGCGCCGAGGGCCACTACGTCTACGACGTCGACGGCCACCGATACCTCGACTTCATGCTCAACGCCACCACCTTCATCGCCGGCCACGCCAACCCCGACGTGGTGAAGGCCGTCCAGGCCCAGAGCGAAAAGGGCTTCAGCTACGGCGCGCCCTCGGAGTCCCAGGTGCGCCTCGCGAAGGAGCTATGCGAGCGCGTCCCCTCCCTCGACCAGGTCCGCTTCACCAACTCCGGCACCGAGGGCACCCTGAACGCCATCAGGCTCGCCCGCGCCTACACCGGACGCCACAAGTTCGCCAAGTTCGAGGGCGGCTACCACGGCAACCACGAGTACGTCTCCGTCAGCGTCGGCCCGCCACTCGATAAGCTCGACCCGGACGGCCCCACCGCCATCCCCGAGTGGCCCGGCCAGCCCCCCAGCGTCGTCGAAGACGTCGTCGTGCTGCCCTACAACGACCTCGATGCCTGCGAGCGAGTCCTCCGCGAGCGCGCCCACGAGCTCGCCTGCGTCATCATGGAGCCCGTATCGTCCAACTTCGGCTATCTGCCGGGCGACCGGTCATTCCTGGAGGGCATGCGAGACCTGACGCGCGAGCTCGGCATCGTCCTCGTATTCGACGAGGTCCAGAGCTTCCGCATATCGCGCGGCGGCGCCCAGGAGTACCTCGGCGTCATACCCGACATCACCACCTTCGGCAAGGTCATCGGCGGCGGCCTGCCCGTAGGCGCTTGGGGCGGCCGCGCCGACCTGATGGCCCTCTACGACCCGGCCACCGGCCCCGTCGTCAGCCACGCCGGCACCTTCAACGCCAATCCCATGACCATGGTCGCCGGCGAAGCCACCCTCCAGCAGCTTACGCCCGAGGCCTACGACCGTATGAACGCCCTCGGAGAGCAGCTACGCGAAAAGCTCAGGGCCGTCCTCGGCGAGTTCGACCTCGACGCGCAGGTCACCGGCATAGGCTCCCTATTCGCCATCCACTTCACCGCCGAGCCGATACGAGACTACCGCTCCACCGCGCGCGGAGACCGGCAGATGAAGGACATGCTCTTCGTCGGCCTCCTCAACGAGGGCGTAATGCTAACCGCCGGCTGCGCCGGCGCCCTCTGC
Source organism: Dehalococcoidia bacterium (assembly GCA_963664035.2). Lineage (GTDB taxonomy): Bacteria > Chloroflexota > Dehalococcoidia > Lucifugimonadales. The sequence goes on from OY760867.2 coordinate 472,945, forward strand.
ACCCTAACCACCGAGCACGAAGTGGACACCCTCGTAGACGCCGTCCGCCAAGTAGGCCAGCGCATCACATAGCCACGTTTAACTCCCTTGGCGTGTGCTAAACTGCCCAGAAGAGATGTAGCCACGCTAGGAGATGCCGATGGTAGAAGAGCCGGAACCCCGGCCGTCTATAACTAAGGTATGGGCCAGGAACTTCCGCAGCATCGAGTTCGCGGAACTGGAGTTGGGCCCGCTGACCGTGCTGGTTGGTCCCAATGCCTCTGGCAAGAGCAATCTGATGGACGTCATGGGCTTCCTCAGCGATGCTGCTCGCCTTGGTCTCGAATCGGCCATAACCCGGCGAGGCGGCATCGATTCAATCGGCCGCAAGTCGCCAACCGGACGGGTTCTGGGCCCGGAGATCGGATGTCAGTACGGATATAGATGGGGAACTCTTGAATACGGCCTTGCATTGAGGAGGAATGGCAAGGGCGAATATCGGGTCAAGCGTGAGTCTGCTAGCTTACGCCTCTCGGATTCGGACATCGTCCGAACGGAGGTCGAACTGACCAACGGGCGGGTTACCAAGCCCAACCTCAATAAGACATTCAAACATGCCAATCCCAGACGCGCGGTAATGTATGCCCGCGCGGTCGAACAGTTCATGAAGGAATCCGAGCCCCAAGCCACCCATTTGATCTCGCCCGATACGCAACTATTCTGGGCGTTGGTATCGTCACTGGAAGAATCGGATGCGTCAGGAGCAGACTACCTTTTCAGCCTGTCCCAATCCCTCAGCGAGGCAAGTGAAGCGCTAGGCAAGATCTGGCTGTATCACATCTTCCCCAATTCATTGCGTGACCCTCAGAAGGGGGCGGACGCTCATCCCTTGGAGACAGGTGCAGAAAACTTAGCTTCCACCCTCCGCGAGATGATCCACAAGAAGAGCCGCTTCCTACCGGACCTGAAAAGTGCCTTGTCATTTGCGGTTCCGGGAGTCAGGGACATTCGAGTCAGCCACGCGGGCAGCTACTACGTGGTGGAGCTCAACCACCATAGGAATGGACGGAATGGAAGGGGCTCCTGGTTCGACCTGTCCCACGAGTCCGACGGCACCATCCGCCTCCTGACCCTGTTGACGGCACTGTTCCAAGAACCTGCTCCGTCGCTTATAGGCTTGGAGGAACCCGAGCTGGCCATACACCCCGGCGCCATGGCCGTCTTGTCGGACACCATGGTGGAAGCGTCGCTTCGGGGGCAGGTGTTGGTGGCAACCCACAGCCCCGACCTGATCGACCGTCTGCCCGTCGAGAGCATCCGGGCGGTAACCGCCGAAGGCGGCTCCACCAAGGTAGGCAAAATTACCGAACATCAACTGGAGTCAGTGAGGGATGACCTGTTTACAGCCGGAGAGCTGCACAGCATGGAAGGCCTCCAGCCTGCGGGCGCCCAACAGTCCTAAACATGCTCACCATTGTGCCGGTTGTCGAAGGCCCTGGAGATGTCGCCGCATTGCCGGATTTACTGATGAGAATCCTTCGGCAGAAGTTCAATCGATACGATGTCCTTGTAGCGCAAGGAAGGACTCGAGTGGTCAATGCAAGGGGCAGACAGAACTTGGAGAAGAAGCTGGACAAGTTCCTCATGCACGCACAGAAGAAGCCTGGATGCGGAGCAATCCTGATTCTCGTGGACGCCGACGAAGACTGTCCGGTAACATTAGCCCGGCAATTCTCTCAAGGCTGTGAGCGAATCGATACAAGATACCCCGTACAGATAGTATGCGCGCGCCGGGCGTACGAGTCCTGGTTCCTCGCCAGTCTGACCACCATCACAGGCAGGCATGGGATACCGGATACCGCCGCGCTATCCGGTGATCCCGAGGCCGTCCGAAACCCGAAACAATGGCTCAGCGACCGGATGCCCAGCGGCCAGGCTTACAAGGAGACGACCCACCAAGCATCCCTCAGCAGTGCCATAGATCTGGACTTGGCCCACCAAAATTCCCGCTCATTCCGCAGGCTATGCCACGCGCTGGAACAACTGCTGGCATAGACCCCACGCCCCCTATAGCTGCTCACCCCACCAGCGGCAGCAACTCCCCCAGCGTCTCGATACGCGGGCACCGCTCGTAGCCGCGGTGGATGCCGTCGCGGTCCAGAAGCACCGGCGCTATCCCGGCCCGCAACGCGCCCGCCACGTCCGACGCCGGCTGGTCGCCCACGTGCATCGCATCGCCCGGCTCCGCCCCGGCCCGCTCCAGCGCCGCCCAGAATATCTCCGGGTTCGGCTTTTCGACCCCTACCTCTCCCGACGTAACGACCAGGTCCAGGTGCTCCGCCAGCCCCACGTCGCCCGCGACCCGGTCTCCCGGCTGGTCGATGTTCGAGATCATCCCGACCGTCACGCCCCGCTCACGCAGCGCGTCCAGGGTGGGGATCGAGTCGTCGAATGGAGCAAGCCCATACGGGATCCTCTTCAGACGCCGCCATATCCGCGCGGCCGCCTCCGCCGTCACGTCCACGCCGCACCCCCGGAGCACCAGCCGCTCGTACTCCACGAAGAACGCCTCCCTCGCGGCCTCGCTCCTGAGCCTCAGGGGGGCAACGGCGTTCTGCTCCGTCATGTACGCGTCCGCCGCCGCATAGCCCTCTACTATGCCTTCCGGCGTCACCTCGATCCCGAACTCCCGGCAAGCCTCCGCCTGCACCTCGTACCGCGACGGGCGGAACCCCGCCAGCGTGTTGTACATGTCGAAGAAGACTACCTTGACCCTCATGAGTCCATGATAGCATGGCCTTCCCGAGGCCAGCCGGTTACCATTCCGTAGGGGCGCTCCCTCGTGGGCGCCCTCGACCAACACCCAGGAGGCACTCCGACTTGAAACTCGAGGCCGGAAAACTCCCCCTCGACATGCTCTCGCGCCTGCTCCGCAAGATCGACCGGCGCGACCCCAGGGTCGTCCTGGGCCCGAAGGCCGGCGAGGACGCCGCGCTCATCGACTTCGGCGACCGCTACCTCGTCGCCAAGACCGACCCCATAACCTTCGCCACCGACCTCATAGGCTGGTACCTCGTCCAGATCAACGCCAACGACCTCGCAGTCATGGGCGCCGCGCCTCGCTGGCTCATGGCAACCCTCCTACTGCCCGAGGGCACCGACTCCGGCGCCGTCGAGTCCGTCTTCGACCAGATCGGCGCCGCCTGCCGAGAGATCGGCGTGACCCTCATCGGCGGCCACACCGAGGTCACATACGACCTGCCGCGCCCCATAGCCGTCGGCTCCATGCTCGGCGAGGCCGCCAAGGACGATGTCGTCACCACCTCCGGCGCGCGCCCAGGCGACGCCATCGTGCTCACCAAGGGAGTGGCCATAGAGGGCGCATCGGTGCTCGCCCGTGAAGACCCCGACGCGCTGACCGCCCGCGGCGTCCTGCCCGAGGACATCGAGCGCGCCCAGCAGTTCCTATTCTCCCCAGGCATCAGCGTCCTCCGCGACGCAAACGCCGCCCGCCGCGCCGTCGACGTCCACGCCATGCACGACCCCACGGAGGGCGGCATCGCCACCGGGCTCCTGGAGATGGCCGAGGCCGCCGGCGCCGGCCTCCTCGTCGACCTGGCCGCCGTCCCCGTACTCCCCGAATGCCGCCGCATCTGCGACGCCCTCGGCCTAGACCCCCTGGGCCTCATCGCGTCCGGCGCCCTCCTGGCCGCCGTCTCACCCGCCGACGCCCCCACCCTCATCGACGCCCTGGCGCTAGAGGGCATCCCCGCCCAGGATATCGGCCGATTCACCGACCGCGCCGATGGCCTCAGGGCCGTCACCCCCGCCGGCATCGCCGACCTGCCCCAATTCCCGCGCGACGAGCTGGCCCGCCACTTCTCTACTTGATAACGCCCCCGGCAACGACCTTGAGCGTCAGCCCGACCACGACGGCGGCTATGCCCGCGATAATCGTGATGAGGCTGCCGATGAAGGTGACGAACGCCATGAGGTCGAATACTCCGGCTACGGCAAACCGCCACGTCAGCCCAATTGACAAGCCATAGAGCAGGGCCAGCACCACGCTCGCGATTGCGAGGAGGATGCCGGTCCTGATGAGTGTCCGACTGAGCCTCTGCACAGTAGCCTATGACCGCATGGAGTTGCCGGAATGGGTGCCACGTCATTTTACAACGGGCCGCGTACGTCCCAAATCCCCCACCTCCAGGTTCAGCGCCATATCTATCGGCCATCACCCCGTAGGGGCTGGTTTCAAACCAGCCCTCCCCCTTGCCGTAGAGCGTCACCGCCATTTAGGTGGGGGATTTTGGTACGTCCCTTTGACGTTCCCAAGCCCGTCAAGCTAACATTCCCCCAACGCTGGCCCGGCAGCGCCCCTAACCCATGTTACCTACCAGACTCCCATGAGCCTCCCCGCCGCGTTCCGCGAGCCGCCCGTCCGGATCAAGGCGCGCCAGTACGGCGGCCTCCTCCGGCGCTACCTCGGCCCCCAGCTACCGTTCGTCCTCACCCTCGGCGTCCTGCTCCTACTCAGCCTCGGCCTCCAGCTCGTCCTTCCCCAGATCGTCCGCTACTTCATAGACGAGGCCCAGAGGGGCGCCGCCGTAGCCGCTCTCGCGGCCACCGCGGGCACGTTCATAACCATCGCCGTCATCCAGCAGCTGGTCCAGGTCTTCGCCACCTACTTCTCCGAGCGCGTCGGCTGGACCGCCACCAACGACATCCGCGAGGACCTCGCCGCCCATGCCCTCTCGCTGGACATGTCCTACCACAACGACCGCACCCCCGGCGAGATGATCGAGCGCGTCGACGGCGACCCCAACGAGCTCGGCACATTCTTCTCGCTCTTCATATTCGAGATGCTCGGCAGCCTCCTGCTGCTCATCGGCATCCTCGTCCTGCTGCTGCGCGAGGACTGGCGCGCAGGCCTCGCCCTAACCGCCTTCGTCGCCGCCGGCATGATCGTGCTCACCAGCATCCGCAACATCGCCGTCCCCTACTGGAAGGCAAACAGGGCCGCCAGCGCCGACTCCTTCGGCTTCCTGGAAGAGCGCCTCGCCGGCGCGGAGGACATCCGCTCCAACGACGCCAAGCCCTACGTCATGCGCCGCTTCCACGAGCTGATGCGGAGCTGGTACTCCAAGGCCCTCAAGGCCGGCATCATGAGCAGCGTCATGTTCAGCACCACCATGTTCATGTTCGGCGCCGGCAGCGCCATCTCCCTATCCCTGGGCGCATACCTCTACTTCGGCGGCCACGTCACCCTCGGCGCCGTCTACCTCATCTTCCACTACACCCAGATGCTCGTGATGCCCATAAACCGCTTCACACAGCAGCTAGACAGCTTCCAGCGCGCCAGCGCCGCCATATCCCGCATCCGCGAGCTCGACTCCATCCGCAAGACCGTGCTCGACCCGCCCGAGGAGGACAGCGTCGACCTGCCGGAGGGCAAGCCCCTATCCGTCCGGTTCGACGGCGTAACCTTCGCCTACGGGGACGACCCCGTGCTCTCCAACGTCTCGCTCGATCTCGCGCCCGGGCGCGTGCTCGGCCTGCTGGGACGCACCGGAAGCGGCAAGACGACCATGACGCGCCTGCTCTTCCGCCTCTACGACCCCGCGGCGGGCGTCGTCCGCGTCGGCGGACAGGACATCCGCCGCATGCCCGTCACCCGGCTACGCCGCCACATCTCCATGGTCACCCAGGACGTGCGCCTCTTCCACGGCACCGTCCGCGACAATCTCACCTTCTTCGACGAGTCCATACCCGACGAGCGCCTCGTAGAGGTGATCGACGAGCTCCGCATGCGCCCCTGGCTCGACTCGCTGCCCGACGGCCTCGATACCCGCCTCCTCTCCGAGGGCGCCGGCCTCTCCGCCGGCGAGGCGCAGCTACTCGCCTTCGCACGCGTCTTCCTCAAGGGCTCCGGCGTGCTCATACTCGACGAGGCGTCGTCCCGCCTCGACCGGAGCACCGAGCAGATGATCGAGCGCGCCGTAGACCGCCTCGTCCGAGACCGCACCGTCATCGTCATAGCCCACCACCTCGCCACCATCCGCCGCTGCGACGAGATCGCCATCCTGGAGCAGGGCAGCCTCGTAGAGCACGGCGGCCGCGAGCGCCTGGCCGCCGACCCCGCGACGCGCTTCCACCGCCTCCTCCGGACCGGCCTCGAGGAGGCGCTGCCGTGAGCACCTGGCGCTACCTCGTACGCCTCGCCCGCTACCAGCCCCGTTACTTCGCCATGCTCGGCGCCCGCACCGTCAGCATCGCCCTCATACCGCAGGGCGTCGCCCTCACGACCCGCGCCATCTTCGACAACATGACCAGCGAGCAGGCCGCCACCGTCGGCTTCTGGAGCCTCGCCGCCATTCTCGTGGCCCTCGCCGTCACCCGCTCCCTGATCATCTTCGGCAACGTCGTCCTCAGCGTACGGGTCGACTTCACGTTCGCAACCCTCCTGCGCAAGAACGTCTTCGACCACGTGCTCGACCAGCCTGGCAACCGCGCCCTGCCAGAGTCCACCGGCGAGGCCGTGACCCGCTTCCGCGAGGACGTCGACTACATCACCCGCTACCTCCAGCGCTTCGGCTTCGCGATCCCGCTCGTCGTCTTCGCCGCCCTCGCCCTCTACGTCATGGTACAGATCAGCCCCCTCATAACCTTCGCCGTCTTCCTACCCCTCGCCCTCATCATGGTCACAGTCAGCGCCGCTACCCGGTGGCTCCGACGCTTCCGCATCGACAACAGGGAGGCCACCGGCGACGTCACCAGCCTCCTCGGCGAGATGTTCGGCTCCGTCGAGGCCATCAAGGTCGCCAACGCCGAGAGCCGGATGCTGGCCGAGCTCAAGCGCCTCAACAGCCGCCGCAAGACCTACACCATCCGCGACACCCTCCTCACGCAGTCCCTCAACTCCGTCTTCCAGAACACCGTCACCATCGGCACCGGCCTCATACTCCTCATCGCCGCCTCCGCCATGCGCGGCGGCTCCTTCACCATCGGCGACTTCGCCCTCTTCGTCAGCTACCTCTACACCGTCGGATGGCTCAACACCGAGGTCGGCGGCGTGCTGGCCGAGTACCGCCAGACCGGCGTATCGTTCGACCGCCTCGCGGGCCTCATGCCGACCGCGCCCTCCGGCAATCTCGTGCGCCACCGGCAGACCCACGTCACCGGCCCCCTGCCCGAAGTCCCATACGTCCCCAGGACCGACGCCCACCGCCTCGACCTCCTCGAGGTCGACGGCCTCTCCTACCGCTACGGGGCCGACGGCCGCGGCATCGAGGACATACGCCTTCGTGTGCCCCGAGGCTCCTTCACCGTCGTAACCGGACGCATAGGCTCCGGCAAGACCACCCTGCTAAAGGTGCTCCTCGGCCTCCTCCCCCGTGACTCCGGTGAGGTCAGGTGGAACGGCCACCCCGTCGACGACCTCGCCGCCTTCTTCGTCCCCCCGCGCTCCGCCTACACCTCCCAGGTGCCGCGCCTCTTCAGCGAGCCCCTCAGGGACAACATACTCATGGGCCTGCCCGAGCGCGCCGCCGACCTGCCCGCCGCAGTCCACGCCGCCGTCATGGAGCGAGACGTCCAGGAGCTGGAGCACGGCCTCGACACCATGGTCGGAGCGCGCGGCGTCAAGCTCTCAGGCGGCCAGCTACGCCGCTCCGCGGCAGCCAGGATGTTCGTGCGCGAGCCGGAGCTCCTCGTCTTCGACGACCTCTCCTCCGGCCTCGACGTCGACACCGAGCAGGAGCTATGGGCCCGCCTCTTCGACCGCACCGACGCAACCGCCCTAGTCGTCTCCCACCGCCGCGCCGCCCTCCGCCGCGCCGACCGCGTCATCGTCCTCAAGGACGGCCGCATAGACGCCGAAGGCGCCCTCGACGACCTCCTCCAGACCTCCGAAGAGATGCGCCGCCTCTGGGCCGGCGACGTAGGCGACCCCACCCAGGACAGCCAACCCGCAACCGCAATCGGATAGCCCCTGCCCCAAGGCGATTGCATTTCAACCTTGACCTCTCTGAAACATAAGGTACCCGTAGGGGCTGGTTTCAAACCAGCCCTCCCTTGCCCTGGAGCGCCACCGCTATTTAGGTGGGGGATTTTGGCCCACGAGGCGCGTCCCAATCATCCCAATCGCCCCCATCACGCGAATCACAGTTCAGACTTGCCATCCACGTCTAGGCCGCCTGTGCTAACATATGAAGGCAATGAACACCCAAGAACGCCTCGACGCGCTCCTCCAGGACCTGGAAACCCTGACCGGCGAGCAGGTCGGCTACCCGTGCAACCACGAGTACGACTACTCCGCGCTATGGCCCTTCCTACGGTACAGCGCCAACAACGTCGGCGACCCCTTCCACGACAGCAACTTCCGCCCCAACTCCCACGAGATCGAGCGCGAGGTCGTCCACCTCTTCGCCGACCTCATGCGCATCGAGAGAGACCAGGCGTGGGGTTACGTCACCTCCGGCGGCACCGAGGGCAACATGTACGGCCTATACATGGCCCGCGAGCTCTTCCCCGACGGCGTGGTCTACTTCTCCCAGGACACCCACTACAGCGTCGTCAAGATCCTGAGCGTGCTCAAGATGCGAAACATCATGATCAGGAGCCAGGACAACGGCGAGATAGACTACGACGACCTCTACGAGACCATCCGCATCAACCGCGCCGAACCCGTCATCTTCATGGCCAACATAGGCACCACCATGAAGGGCGCCGTCGACGACGTCGCCAGGGTGCGCGCCATCCTCGGCGACCTCGCCGTCACCAACTACTACGTCCACGCCGACGCCGCCCTGAGCGGCATGATCCTGCCCTTCGTGGACGACCCCCAGCCATACGGCTTCGACGCCGGATTCGACAGCGTGGCCGTCAGCGGCCACAAGATGGTCGGCTCGCCGCTCCCCTGCGGGGTAGCCCTCACCAAGCGCGATTACGTCTCGCGGGTCGCCCGCGCCATAGAGTACGTGGGCGTGCTCGACACCACCCTCACCGGCTCGCGCAGCGCCCTGGCGCCCATCATCATCTGGTACGCCTTCCAACGCCACGGCCTGGACGGCTTCAGCCGAATCGTGGCCGGGTGCCTCGATACCGCCGAGTACGCCGTCAACCGCTTCAACGACGTCGGCATACCCGCATGGCGCAACCACAACTCGATCACCGTCGTCTTCCAAAGGCCCGCCGATGAGGTGGTCCGCAGGTGGCAGATCGCCCCCTACCAGGACATCGCGCACGTCATCGCCATGCCCCAGGTAACGAGGGAGAGGATCGACGCCGTGGTGGACGACTGCCTACGAAGCCAGGACCAAGAATAGGAGTGCAGACAGAATGACCAGGATCATCATCATGGCGAAGAACGAAGTGGGAGTCATCGCCGACATCAGCCGCGTGTTGGCCGACGCCGGCATCAACATCGAGACCATCAGCGCCGAGGCCCTCGGCGACAAGGGCGTCATCACCCTCACCGCCGACGACTACGACGGCGCCCTCAAAGCCCTCACGGACGCCGACTTCAAGACCGTCACCGACGACGCGCTCGTCCTCAGCCTCCGCGACGAACCCGGCGCCCTCGCCAAGGTCGCCGAGAGCCTCAAGCTAGGCGGCGTCAACATCCAGAGCCTCCACATCCTCGACCGCCGCGACAACCACACCACCGTAGCCATCTCCACCGACAACCGCGCCAAGGCGGAGACCCTAGTCGACAAGGACGCGATAGTCTAGCGCTCCAACATCTTTGGGTCCCTTCCCCCTCAGGGGAAAGGTTAGAGCCTGCCCTGAGCTTGTCGAAGGGATGGGGGTGTCGCGCAGTCCACCAGTGCTCCAACATTGTTGAAGTGATGGCTAACCTTGGAATCCCCTCCCCCAAAATGGGGGAGGGTTAGGGTGGGGGCGTCGCGCAGTCCACTAGTGCTCCAACATTGTTGAAGTATGGCTAATCTTGGAATCCCCTCCCCCATTTTGGGCTGACAGGGGTAGGCAAAGTCTGAGATCGGTATAAGAACTTGGAAAGCGCATGGGTTTCTGGCATCTTTTTTTGGTACCAACAGAAAGGAGCCAGAGATTCGCCATGCGCCTCCCATCCGAATGGTATCAGATGCAGCAGACCATCGAACAACACATGCCGCACCTCAGAGAGTCCCAACTCAAAGGGCTGGTCCTCTGGGTGTACGGCACCATTCTGGCCGGGAGCGGCTGCCAGAACGCCGTCGCGACGGCGCTCTCGTTCATCGGCAGCTTCAACAGCATCCGCCAGTACCTCAGGGAGTGGCTCTACGATGGGCAAGACCGTGCCAACCCGTGCCGCGTGCAACTGGATGTGACCTCGTGCTTTGTTCCGCTGCTGAGGTGGCTGCTGAAGTTGTGGAAGTCGGACAGACTGGTGCTTGCCATAGACCCGACGATGCAGGGCGATCGGATGACCTCGATCGTGATAAGCGCGGTCTACCGAAGCTGCGCCATTCCCCTTGCCTGGAGCATCATGCCCGCCAACACGCCCGGCAAGTGGATGGACCCGATCGTGGATATGCTCCGAGTCCTGTCCGAAGCGGTGCCTGAGCACATGACCGTGCTGGTAATGTGTGATCGGGGACTGAGGAGTCCGAAACTGTGGGATCAGATACGCTCTGCGGGATTGCATCCGTACATGCGACAGTCGATCAACACCGTGTTCTGTCCTGACGGGGGAACTCGCCTGCCTGCGCGGTCTCTCGTACCCGGACCAGGCCACGCGTATATTGGGGCAGGGACGGCCTTCAACAGACCCAGCATACGCCGTCGCGGAACGATGATCGTAGTCTGGGACATAGGTCAAGACGAGCCGTGGGTGGTTATGACCGATCTCTCGCCTGCTCAAACAGGAGTGTGCTGGTATGCGCTCCGGTTCTGGATAGAACTGGGCTTTCGGGCGCTCAAGAGCGTCGGATGGCAGTGGCAGGACACACGAAGAACCGACCCCGAACGGGTGTAGCGGCACTGGCTTGTACTGTCGGTGGCGACGCTTTGGACGTTGGCGTACGGGACCAGGGTGGAAGACGCCAATGACCTGGGCGTAGCGCCCAGTCATCTCAGAGCGCCTCCGAAATCTCTTGCGCCCAATCATCGCAGTGCAACAAGCACGCCGAGACGAACCGTAAGCGTACTGCGGCTGGGCATAAGCTGGCTGCGTCGGCTGCTTCACAAGGGCAGACTCTGGCGAAGGGTCTGGCTCCTTCCTGAACCATGGCCCGAACCACCGCCTGATATGGAGATTACCTATCATCTCGGAACTTAAACACCAAATGCCTACCCCTGTCAGCCCATTTTGGGGGAGGGTTAGGGTGGGGGCGCAGCTCAGCGCCGCGGGGCCGCCTCCACTACCCACACAGGCTCCCCTCCTCCATTTTGGGGGAGGGTTAGGGTGGGGGCGCAGCTCAGCGCCGCGGGGCCGCCTCCACTACCCACACAGGCTCCGCGACCCAGATCGGGCCCCATATCGGCGAGCCTTGGCCGTTCAGGGCGGCCAGCATTGCCCGGAACCGCAGCTCCGACCGCAGCCTGAGCATGTCGAGATGGTGTTGGGCCTCCGGCGACAGCCTCTCCCGGATCTCCATCAGGCCGACGTAGAGCCGCTCGCGGTCGCGGCTAATGCGTACGTGCAGATGCGTAACCGTGCGCCGGTCTATGACCATGACGGGCATCTCCATGGGGTTGGCGTGCCCGTTTATGCCCACCGTCCCGGCCGTCATCCTGATGTGGTACTCCACCTGCTCGACGTGCCGCTCGGCCTCCGAATACAGGCCGCGCACCACCAGCTTCCCCATCTCCTCCCCCCGCTCCACCGCCAGGCCCACGTGCCTCTCCGCACGCGACATCTCGGACTGCGGAATCATCAGCGAGATGCTCTCCCTGATACGCTTCACCGTGTAAAGCGGCTCGCCCGGCACGCTCTCCGACGACGCCATCGTCGTCCCCCACGCCGTCGCGGTCATCAGCACCGCCGCCGACAGCCCGACTGCCAGCGACTTGCGCAGCGACGGCCACCTGAACCACCAAAACGCCCCGCTGCGGGCGCGGCCCTTAGCCTCCGCCGCCTCCATCAGCCTGCGCAGCCCCCGCCGCTTCGCCGCCGGATCGTGGGAGATGGACGCCGCCGCGTTCATCGCCGCCGCCGAGGTCCGCAGCAGGGGGACGAGCTCCGCCCGACGGTCGGGATACCGCTCGGCGCACGATTCGACGCTCTCCCCCCTCGCCATCCGGGCCAGGCACTCCTCCAGTACGTCGCTTATGTCCTGGTGCTTGGTCATCTACCCGCTCCACCCGGCAGGGACCGCCTGCTTGGACAGGCCCTGCCCGTTCGCGCCGAGGACGACCCTCAGCTTCTTGATCGCCGCGTGCTGCAATGCCTTGACCGCGTTCTCCTTCTTCCCCATCGCCTCCGCCGTCTCCGCGATCGAAAGCTCAGCCGCGAACCTGAGGGAGATCACCTCCCTCTGCAGCGCCGTCAACTCGGACATCGCGTCATTCACCCTCCCCAGCGTGATCTTCACGTCCAGCCGGCTGTCTATGTCGTGAGATGTAGACCCGACGAGCCCCGACACCTCCTCCAACGGCGCCTGCTTGCGCCGCCCCCGCCTCCTGAAGTGGTCCACCACCAGGTTGTGCGCTATCCTGAAGAGCCACGACGAGAACGGGTGGCCCTGCCACCTGAACGAGCCTATCGACTCCAGCATCTTCAGGAAGACCTCCTCCGTGATGTCCTCGGACTCGTTCGCGTTCCCCGTCTTGAACGACACGTACCGGAGAATCTTGTCGTAGAAGTGCTCGTACAGCGCGGCAAAGGACGCCGCGTCGCCGTCCTGGGCGCCCTTCACCAGCGCGTCGACGGCGACGTCAGGCGGCGCGGCGGCGGGGTGCTGCGCCCTATCTCTGTTCGAAGGAGATGCCAACAGACCGGAGACCATAGCCCATGCGCTCGGTGCTATTATATATCTACAACGCCCCATCATCATTTCGGGGTAGCGTCTCGACCCCGCAATCCGGGAAGAGAATCTGCCCCGAGCCGGTGCGCCAAGGTGAATGCCGTCGAACGAAGGACCCGCAACCGCGTCTTCCCATTCATGCTGCGCCGGATGCGCGCCTCGGACAGGGCCCAGTCCGAGGAGATCGAGAGCGAGGCGTTCCCCACCCTCTTCCCGCCGACGAGCTTCCGCCGGGAGCTGGGCAACCGTCGCGCCAGCTACCACGTCGCCTTCCGCCCGTTCGCGCAGGGCGAGGCCGCCGAGTCCCCCGGGGCGAGACGCCCGCCCCTGGCGGAGGCCCTGATGAGGAGCGCCCGAGGGCTGTGGCGCGGCGAAGAGCGAGACTTCATCGCGGGCTTCGCCGGCCTCTGGTACATGGCCGACGCCGCGCACGTCATCACCATATGCGTCCGCCGGTCGCACCGCGGGCAGGGAGTCGGCGAGCTCCTGCTGGTCGGCGCCCTGGAGCACGCAATAGCCCAGGGAGCGGCCGAGGTCACCCTGGAAGTGCGCCCCTCCAACGTCGTCGCCAGGAACCTATACAGGAAGTACGGCTTCACCGACCGGGGCGTCCGCAAGGCGTACTACTCCGACAACCGGGAAGACGCCGTCATCATGACCACGGACCCGATCCAGGACCCAGCCTTCGCCCAAAGGCTGCGGGAGCTCGACCGCCTCCACCGCGAACGCTGGGGCCGCCGCCCATAGGCGGCGGCTACCAATCCAGGCGCCCGCAAGGGCCACAAGGGACGCCCCTACCGCTACGGCGTCCGTCCGGTAGGGTGCAGCCCTTGTGGCTGCCCTCCCGTACCCTGAACGGTTTACCGGGTCGGGGTCGCCCCCTCCCTCTCCTTCCTCCTCGCCCAAACCCCCATCGCCGCCAGCGCGCCGCCGGCCGCCAGCAGCCCAACCGCCGCGAGCAACCCGACCCTCACTGCCGCAGGCACGGAGTCCTCGCCCGTGCTCGGCAGTTCGGGCTCCTGGCCCGTGATCGGGAATCCTGTGGTAGACACGGAGGCTGCCGGCGTCGGGGGCGTCGGAGGCGCCGGGAGCACCAGCGCAAAGTCCCCGAGGCTGCTGACCTGGACCTTCGCGGTCACGAGGCCGCCCCTGTCCACGTTGAGCCTGAACGGCGCCTCTCTCCACGGGCGGCCAGGGTCGCGCCGGGCCAGGAGCCTCATGTTGCCGCGCAGGTACTCCTGGTACAACTCGCCCGCCCCTCCGGCATCCTCTATCTGCACCGGGGATATCTCTATGCCGATGACGAGCAGCTTCAGCAGGGGCACGGGCCGCGCGCGGTCGCCCTCCTCGTCCAGCATCTCGACGCGCAGGCACTCCAGCAACACGCCCGGCGCCGACCCTTCCCCATCCTGGTCCTCGCAGCCGGCCGGGCCGGCAGTCGCCAGCGCCTGGAACTCGCCAACCGTGGACCCGGGCGAGAACGTCAGCGTCGCGCGGCCCGCGCGCATGACCGTATGACCGTCCAGGCGCACCGGCGCCAGCGCCACCGTCGGATGGGTCGTCGCCGTCGCTACGTTCGACGGGAAGCTCTCGCCCACGCGGCTGAGCGCCGATACCCGGTAGTAGCGCGTCGTCTCGGCCCTCAACCCGGTGTCGTTGTACGCCGCGGCTGTCGCCTCCACCTCCGAGGTCAGCTCCGTCCATGGCCCGTCGGCGGAGGACGACCACTCCACCAGGTATCCCGTCGTGCGAGCGGTCGTCGTGGAGGCATCCCCCGTCCACCTGAGGCCGATGGTGTCCGCGCCCCACGCCCGCGCCCTCAGGCCCGTCGGCGGGAGCGGCGCCGGTTCGAACCTCACCTTGACGCCCCTGTACTCGAGCACGGGAATGTGCGTCTCGAGCGATTCGTCGCTCAACGGGTTCCCGCTCAGGTGCAGGTCGTCCCCTTCGTCCAGCCCCTCGTTCGACAACAGCGGCGACACGTCCTCGATGTCGTTCCCAAAGAGGTGCAGCAGCTCGATGTTCACCAGCCCGACCAGCGGCGACACGTCCGCGATCGAGTTCAACCCAAGGTGCAGGTCTTCCAACCCGGTCAGCTCCGACAGCGGAGACACGTCCGCGATCCGGTTGCCGTAGAGGTGCATGTGGGTCAGGCCGGTCAGCCCCGACAACGCGCCGATGTCCTCTATCTCGTTCATGTACAGGTGCAGCAGCGTCAGGTTCGTCAGCCCGCCGAGCGGCCCCACGTCCGAGATGGAGTTGCGGCCCAGGTGCAGCTCTTCCAGCCCGGTCAGGCCCGCCAGCGGCGACACGTCCTCGATGAGATTGTCGTAGAGGAACAGGTCCTTCACGCCGGTCAGCCCCGACAGCGCCGACAGGTCCTCTATCTCGCAGCTCCACAGGTACAGGAGATCGAGGCTGTCCATCTCAGCCGTCGCGAAGGGCGTCAGGTCCGAAATGGGGTTCTGGCCCAGGAACAGCTCCTCCAGGTTCGCCAGGCCCATTATCGGCGACACGTCCGTGATCGAGTTCCTGTAGAGATGGAGCTTCTTCAGTCCGGTCAGCCCCGACAGCGGCGACAGGTCCGTGATCAGGTGACCTTCCAGGTGCAGTTCCCTCAGGCTCGTCAGGCTCGCCAGCGGCGTGACGTCCGAGAGACGGTAGTCCTGCCGGCGGTAGTACTTGCCGATGTCCAGCACCTCCAGTCGGCTCAGGCCCTCGAGATGCCCCAGGTCCGAGTCCGTGAGCATATTGTCGCTGACGTCCAGCTCCTTCAGGCCCGTCAGCCCCGACAGCGGGCTGATGTCCTCTATCTCGTTGTACCAGAGATCCAGCGTCTCAAGGCTGGACAGCCCCGACAGCGGGCTGATGTCCTTGATCTCGTTTAACCATATTTCCAGCGTCTCCAGGCCGGTCAGACCGGATAGCGGCGACACGTCCGAGATCGAGTTGCGGTTCAGGAGAAGCTCCGTCAGGCCGGTGAGACCGGCCAGCGGAAACAGGTCCGAGATCGAGTTCCGCGTCAGGTGCAGGGTCGTCAACCCGGTCAGCCCCGACAGCGGCGACAGGTCCGAGAGGGAGTTGCCGTCTATGAACAGTTCCGTCAGCCCGGTCAGGCCCGCTAGCTGCGCCAGGTCGTCGTCGTCGATCTCGTTGGTCCAGAGATGCAGTATCTCCAGCGTCGTCAGCCCCGACAGCGGCTCGAGGTCCGATACGGCGTTCCCGCCCAGGTGCAGCTCCTTCAGGCCCGTCATGCCCCGCAGCGGCTCGATATCGTCTATCTCGTTCTCCCAGAGCTTCAACACCTCCATCCCCACGAGCCCCGTCAGCGGCCCGATGTCCGACACCATGTTCTCGGCGAGGTTCAGGTACGTCAGGCCCGTCAGGCCGGACAGCGGCGAAATGTCTTCGATCGAGTTCGCCTCCAGGTCCAGCTCCGTCAGGCCTGCGGCGTACTCCAGCCCCTCGATGCTGGCGATCTCCGTGCTCGTGGCCGCGAAGCTCGTCAACGACGCCATCTCGGCCGCGCTGATGGCCTGCCCCGCCTCCTTGCCCAGCGCCTCCTCGAGCGCGGCGCGCAGGTTCTCGTCCGGTACGTCCACGTCCGCCGTCGCGGAGATCAGCGTAGGCGTCGCGGAGCCGCCGCCCCCCTCCTGCGCCAGCGCCGACGGCGCGCCGGACGCCAGCAGCGCCCCCAATACCAGCGCCGCCGCACCCGCGAGCGCGTAGGCGGCCCTGAGCGCCGCTCGGCCGTCGATGCCGGCTCTAAACCCCAACTGTAGTATGCTGTCTCGCATTATGGTCGACTCCCTTGATCGCAGGACTATTCGTTGCAAAGCCATTGTAACCGTCGGATGCGATTCCCGCACGGTGCGGGGATGCTCAGCAGACACGAGATAGTAAACGACGTGTGGGAGGTGCCGGTCGCCGTCACCTGGTGACCGCTCTGCTTCTCGGGCATCAAGCCGTGAGTCCCCGCATAAAGGTGTAAACTGTCCCTAGAACTGAGGAGGTTGGCCATGAACCTGTCAATACCGACGCGATTCTCGATCCTGGCCCTGGCGGCGCTGGCATTCGTGGCGCTTGCCGCGTGCGGGGACGATCCGGAGCCCGTCACCATCATCAAAGAGGTGCCGGTAGAGGTCGTCAAGGAGGTGACTGTAGAGAAGGAGGTGATCAAGGAGGTCCCCGTAGAGAAGGTGGTGGAGAAGATCGTGGAGGTCGTCAAGGAAGCCGAGCCCACGCCGGAGCCGGCCGCGGGGCCGCCGATCTACCAGATGGGGATCTTCGAGGAGCCGATCTCCAGGAATTTCTGGAACTACTATGGCGGACCGGCCGGGTCCGTATGGACCGGGTACGTCCTGAACGGCCACTCGGGCTCGATGTACGGATACTCCGACCAGCGGTTCGACTGGGTCCCAGGCCTCGCGGCCGACTTCCCCACGGACCTGGAGAAGGAGACCGTCGGCGAAGGCGAGTTCTGGACGGCCGAGGTCCCCCTCAAGACCGGCGTGATGTGGAGCGACGGCCATGAGCTGGACGCCGGCGACTTCGTGTTCACCGTCAACGCGGTGCTGGACCTGCAGCTCTCTTCCAACTGGGCTTCGGTGGTCGACAAGGCGTTCCTGGAGCGGGTGGAAGCGCTGGACAGCCACACGCTGAAGGTGTTCTTCAAGACCGCGGACGACGAGGGGAATCCGCAGACGCCGGGGTTGAGCGTTTGGCAGTTCGGCCTGGGCTTCATGCCAGTCCTCGCCGAGCACTACTGGTCGCCCGTAGTCGAGGAGGCCAAGGGCGCCGGCGAGACCGAACAGCAGCAGGAAGCCCTATTCGCGCACGTACCGGAGGGAGAGCCGACACTCGGCGGATTCACATTCAGCAAGTGGGAGCCAGGAGCCTTCTACGAGAACGACACCGACCCCAACTACTACAGCATGGGGACCATGATTACCAATTACGCCAACGGCGCGTACTCGGAGTCCAACGAACGCACTGGACTCTCCGCCACCTACTTCGGAGAGGCGGCCGGAGACAAGCTCCTGGAGTACACGGTTGGCCCGCACGTCGAGTCCGAGATATTCAGCATCTACGGGAACCAGGACGCGGCAATCCTGGCCCTCACCAAGGGCGACATCGACTACGTATTCAATCCCCTCGGGCTGGAAAAGGGCTTCCTGGACCGGGTGAGGAGCACGCCTGACCTGGATATAGCGACAAACGCCAATAACGGCGTCCGATACATGGGCTTCAACGTCAGGAAGCCTCCGATGGACATCACGGAATTCAGGCAGGCCGTGGCTACGGTCATCGACAAGGAATTCGTCGCGAGGACCGTGCTCCAGGACGCCGCGATCCCAGTCTATGCGATGGTCCCCGTGGGGAACGGGTTCTGGCACAACGCCGACGTTCCGACGTTCGGCAAGGACCTGGGCCGAGGCGAGCGAATAGCCCAGGCCGTGGAGCTTCTCAAAGGCGCGGGATTCACGTACGAGCAGGAGCCGGAGGTCAGCGAGGACGGCAACTTCGTCGCAAAGCAGGGCAAGGGGCTCAAGATGCCGGACGGCTCTCCCGTGCCCGAGATGACCCTGCTGGCCCCCAGCGCAGGGTACGACCCCCTGAGGTCCACCTTCGCCATCTGGATAGACAGGTGGCTGAACGACATCGGGATACCCGTGCGGGCGCACCTGACGGGGTTCAACGTGATAGTAGACGTGCTGTTCAGCGATACGGTCGCGGAAGACCTCGACATGTGGATGCTCGGGTGGAGCCTGTCCATATTCCCGGACCACCTGGAGAACTTCTTCCACAGCAGGCATTCGCCTGAGATCGGCGGAGGGTACAACTGGGGAGGATACGCCAACAGCGAGTTCGACGATCTGGCCCTCGGACTGCTCTCCGAGACGACGATAGAGGGAGCGCGCGACAAGGTATTCCGGCTCCAGGCGTTCCTGGCCGAGGACCTGCCATACGTGCCCCTGTTCACAACCCCGAAGCTGGACGCCTACCGCCCGTCGCGGATCGAGTTCCCATACACGTCGGTGCTGGGCGGCCTGGAACAGCAGGGCGGGATGCAGCAGAAGGCGGTGATCAAGTAGGACCATGCCTCTCGCCGGGAGAGATGACGCCTACCTGATCCCCAGGACCGGTCGATGGCCAAGTACCTGCTGAAGAGAGCGGCGCAGATACTGCTGACGCTGTTCGTGTTCCTGTCGCTGGTGTTCTTCATCGTCAACGCCCAGCCCGGGGACGTCAGCAACTTCTACGCGCTCAACCCAGACGTGCCTCCTGAGACCCGGGAGAGGCTCCAGGACCTGTTCGGCGTCAACGAACCCCTGTGGAAGCAGTACCTTACTCACGTCGGGAACACGTTCACGGGGAACTTCGGAATATCCTTCAGCCATTACCCCAGGTCGGTCGCCGACGTGATCAAGGAGCGGCTTCCCAGGACCGTAGTCCTCTTCATGACCGCGACCGTGCTCTCGTTCTACCTCGGGTTCGCGCTAGGTAAGATGGTCGCGTGGCGCAGGGGCGGATGGTTCGAGTACACGTCCACCCTTGGAGGAGTGGGGCTCTACACGGTGTTCACTCCCTGGTTCGGCCTGATGATGATCTGGCTGTTCGCCTTCAAGGCGGGGTGGTTCCCAATCGGGAAGTTCCTCGACCCGGTACTATGGAGGGACGCGCCCGTCGACGCCAACTCGGTCTTCAACAGGATGATCCTGACCGCGATAGTGGCGTCCGCCGCCGTATTCGCAGTGTACCTGGCCACGGCGCGGAGACGGGTGGGCGGGGCCCGGCTCGTCCGGGGCGCGGGCATTGCGGCCGCCGCGCTGGCCGTTGTCGCGGTCTGGGGCGCGTCCGGGACGGCCGTCTTCGCATGGGACATCGTCAGGCACATGGTGCTGCCAGTGCTGACACTCACGCTGATCAGCTTCGCGGGCACCATGCTCCTGACTCGCAACAGCATGTTGGAGACCATGCGGGAAGACTTCGTCATGGCCGCGCGGGCGAAGGGGCTGCCGGAGCGCGACGTGCGCGACAAGCATGTCGCCAGGAACGCGCTCCTGCCCGTCGTCACGAGCTTCATATTCAGCCTCGCCTTTGCGGTCGACGGGGGCGTAATCACCGAGTCGATATTCTCGTGGCCCGGCATGGGCCAGACGCTCGTATCGGCCGCGCTGTCCGAGGACCTGCCGCTGGCGGTCGGCGCGTTCGTCTTCGTAGGCATGTTCGTGCTCGTGGCACACCTGGCAGCGGACATCCTGTACGCCTACCTCGACCCAAGGATCCGGTACTGATGTCGGCGCATAATGCTCAGCCAGCCGCGCCGACCTCTCTCTGGCGAGTCCGCCTGAAACTGGCGTCCCGCAGCGTTCGAGAGAACTGGGACCTCTTCGTCGGGACCAGGATAGGGATCATCGGGCTGGCTGTAATCGGCCTCTACGCCCTGCTGGCCGCGGCGCACCCCATCCTGATGAACACGGTGTGGGAGCCGCGAATCTACGACCCGGTGGTGGGATACGCCTTCGACGAGACGCGGCAGCCGGCGCCGCCGAGCCTGAAGCATCCGCTGGGCACCGACCCGCTCGGCAGAGACATCCTCAGCCAGCTCATGTTCAGCGCCAGGTCGGAGTTCCTGCTCGGCCTGCTGGCCGCGACGGTCACCGTCGTCATCGGCACGACGGTGGGCGCGGTGGCCGCGTACTTCCGAGGTCCGGTCGACGCGCTCCTGATGAGGCTGGCCGACATCATGATCATGATGCCCGCCATCAGCGTGCTGATCGTCCTGAGCGCGCTGATCGGCGTAGAGCACTTCGAGCTGGCCCTGTTGATCGGCATCCTCTCCGGCTTCGGGGGCACGGGCGTCGTGCTCAAGTCGCAGGCCCTCTCCGTGGTCGTGAAGCCGTACGTCCAGGCAGCCAGGATCGCGGGCGGCGGTCCCTTTCACATCATCCTGGTACACGTCGTTCCGAACCTGCTCCCACTGTCGTTCCTGTACATGATGTTCACCGTGACCAGCGCGATCTTCTCCGAGGCGGTCCTGAGCTTCCTCGGACTCCTGGACGTGAGGATGAGCTGGGGGCTGATGATCCACACCACCGAGTCGGCAGGCTACCTGCTGCAGGTCGGTGAGTACTGGTGGCTCATATTCCCGGCCAGCCTGTCGATCACGCTCCTGTGCTCCTCCTTCTATCTCGTCGGCCGGTCCCTCGACGAGGTGGTGAACCCGAGGCTCAGGAGCCGATGACTACCGGACCGGTCCTCGCCGTCGAAGATCTGAGGATGCACTACGCCACCCGGGCCGGGGTCGTGCGCGCGGTCGACGGCGTATCGTTCTCGGTCGAGCGCGGACAGTCGCTGGGACTCGTGGGCGAGTCGGGTTGCGGAAAGTCGTCGATCGCGATGACCCTGCTGAAGCTGCTCCCGGACAACGCCAGGCTCGTGTCGGGCAGCATCGCGCTGAACGGCGTGGACCTTGTGCCCCTTGGCGAGGAAGAGATGAGGGCCCACCGATGGGACCGGATATCGATGGTGTTCCAGGCGGCGATGAACTCCCTCGACCCCGTCTACCGGGTGGGAGACCAGATCGTAGAGGCCCTGGAGGCCCACTCCGCGACGGCGGGCCGGGACGCGGCGGAGCGGGTGCGCGAGCTGTTCGACCTGGTGAGTCTGGACCCCGGCTTCATACTGCGTTACCCCCACGAGTACAGCGGCGGCATGAGGCAGCGCGCCATCATCGCCATGGCGCTGGCCTGCGAGCCGGACATCATGGTCGCGGACGAGCCGACCACGGCGCTCGACGTGATCGTCCAGGACCGCATCCTGCGGGAGATGCAGGCCATCCAGCGGTCGCTCGACATGAGCATGATCTACATATCTCACGACATGGCCGTCATCGCCGAGGTCTGCGACGTGGTCGGGGTGATGTACGCGGGGAAGCTCGTGGAGTTCGGGCCGACGGCCGAGGTGTACGCCAGGCCCATACACCCGTACACCCGCGCGCTGATGTCGGCGTTCCCAAGCGTCCGCGGTGAGAAGCGCGACCTGGCCACGCTGCCGGGAGAACCCCCGGACCTTCTCGACCCGCCGAGCGGGTGCCGCTTCAACCCCCGGTGCGCGTACGCGACGGACGAGTGCCGAACGTCGGATCCGCCCATCGTGCGGCGCGGCGATCACTGGGCGCTCTGCTGGAATCCGCCGGGCGGATGATGCGGTGAACGACGCAGCGAGCGCAACCGTCTCCTCGGGCCGCCCACTGGTAAAGGCAGTGGACCTTTCCAAGCTGTACCCGCTGTCCTCCGGGTGGGCCCAGCGCAACCGGAGCTTCGTTCACGCGGTGGACGGCGTCTCCTTCGACCTGGTGGCGGGCGAGACGCTCGGGCTGGTCGGCGAATCGGGCTGCGGAAAGACGACCACGGGCAAGCTGCTGGTCCGGCTCGACGAGCCGACCAACGGCCAGGTCCTGTTCGACGGCGGGGCGGGCAGCCTGCAGGACATCGCACATCTCAAGGGAAAGCCCCTGAAGGACTTCAGGCGCAGGGCCCAGATGGTGTTCCAGGACCCTTACGAGTCGATGAATCCCCGCAGGACGATCTTCGACACCGTCGCCGAGCCCCTCAAGGTCCAGAAGCTGGGCGGACCGCTGGAGCGGATGGAGCGGGTCTCGGACACCCTGGGACTGGTCGGACTCACGCCGCCCTCGACATTCCTGTTCAGGTTTCCCCATGAGCTGTCGGGCGGTCAGCGCCAGCGGGTCGCGATTGCCAGGGCGCTCGTGATGAACCCGTCGTTCGTGGTCGCGGACGAGCCAACGTCCATGCTGGACGTCTCCATCAGGACCGGCATCATGCGGCTCATGGACGAGCTGGCCGACCGCCTGGGCATCAGCTACCTATACATCACCCACGACCTAGCGGTCGCGAGATACATGTGCAGCCGCATCGCGGTCATGTACCTCGGCAAGATCGTCGAGATGGGAGAGACGGAAGAGGTCCTCCAAGACCCCGTCCACCCGTACACCAGGGCCCTGCTGTCCGCGGTCCCCGTCCCCGACCCGGATGCCAGCAGGGACGAGGTCGACATCAGGGGATCGGTCTCCGTGCCCGTCGACCCGCCGCCTCGCTGCCGGTTCTACGACCGCTGCCCCATCGCCGACGACTTCTGCAGAGACAACGACCACCCCCCACTCGAAGACAAGGGCGCCGGCCGCCTAGCCGCCTGCTACAAGACCTGAACGCATCGGGGAAGATACTCCCAAATCCCCCACCTCCAGGTTCAGCACTATATCTATCGGTCATCACCCCGTAGGGGCTGGTTTCAAACCAGCCCTCCCCCTTGCCGTAGAGCGTCACCGCAATTTAGGTGGGGGATTTTGGATACTCCACCACGCTTGACAAATCAAGAACTTTCACATTGACCCTCGTGCTTGACCTGTAGGAGGCATCCCAAACACCTCTCTTCCGACTCCAGAGGGGCCATTGGTGCAGAATCGTATGGATTGAGCTGGCAGACAGGTGATCACTAAGGGGTCAGCAAACACTTGGTGTAGCAAGGATTGCCACCGTCTGGAATGGTTCGATAGCCGCGCCTTACGAACTTTGGTCGCAGGAACTCGGTGGAAACCAGGTCAATCCATATCACTTCGAAACCTGCTTCCCTGGAAGAGTTCTCTACTTCATCCATGAATGCTTCAAAAAGACCTGTGCGCTGAGGCGGAACTTGGCACGTATCCCAATTCCTGGGTCTATCTCGATTCACGATGTGCGTAACTTTCAGGACAGAATACGTGCGCTCATTACCGGAAATGGTGCCCCTAGCGGACATAGTGTCTTTTCTCAATGTGCCGAAGAAACGACGATTGTTTTTGAAAGACCTCCCATGAGTAGCGTTCGACGCCAAGAATTCCTGAACGCTATCAAAGCCAGGAAGGTTGCCCATGCCGTCTTCAAACCCCATACTTTGCCCTCCAAAGACTTTTGCATTGACCCCTCTGGGGCTGTCTGAATAACCCCCGTCACCGGCCCTCTCACCCTGACAACTCCGGCTCCTTGGATCCTCGTATCGACGGATCCCCAGCTAGGAGGGTTCGTAGCCGGACCACGGATGCTACGGCGTCTTCACCGAGACCAAGCAGGTCCTTAACCATGCGCTCGTCTAGTTCGACGCGAGCGGGGTCAGTGGCGCACTGGTAGAAGGGCATGAACTTCCGATTGCTGAATTCCTGCCAGATCGTCTGGGCCTCGTCTAGCTGCCAAGCTTCGAGTTTCCTAATGTCCAGCGTCGTCATGCTCTCCAACATCCCTTTGTTGCCTTGGCCTCTACCTTCTTGGGCGCTGTTTGAGTGGTTGGCGTGGAGCAGCAACCCGAATGTGGAGTTACACCAGAGGGCCAGTGCAGTCTCTCGTCGAGCGCTGACCAAAGGGTCGTCGCCGTGTGCGGATAACGTATGCCATGCCCTCACCCCTAGTGTCCGTATGCCCGTGCGTGTCGCCATAACTGGTTGCGAGTTGTATCGCACATCGGCCGCAATGTGCAGAGTGCCGGCCTGAGACCAGATTGACGAATGGTCACGGCCGGGCTGCGGGGTCAGCCACGCATTGGGCTCGGCACTCATGCGATTGTGAACCCGTGAGTCCAAACTCCAGATTGCCGGGAATTGGGCTTGCTCGTTATGTCCATGATGCCCGTCGAACACTCCGAGGGAGCCTCGTATCCTCCGGTGTTGTGGTCCCACGTTGCAGACCTCGCTCATCGCCGCGACCGGGACATTCCCCACGAGCCGGGTCCCGTCCTCAGTCCATAGCTCCCCTCGCTCAATGGCCGCAGCGAACTGGCTAGTCAGGGCCTGCCGCCATCGGGCTGCCGCCCAGAGTGCCTCCCCAACCGGTCCATCCACGATTTCGCCATACTGCTCGCCTCCAACCATCAGAGGACTGCCACCGACGGGGGGACCGTCGGAACGCAATACGGGAGTTGAGGCGGTCGCATTCACGGCCCGAACCAACGCCAATGCGTCCGTCTCTGAATGCGGCGCGCGCCACAGGTTGACGAACCGACCGCGTCCCGTTGGACTCTCGGCGTCAATGAGTCGTCTCGCCACCAGGAGTGTTTCGGCGATGGCAGTGTCATAGGACATAGAAAGGAGTTCCGGGTCATGGGAGGAGACCACGAACTCAATCTCGTATCTCGACGAGAGCATCTGGCGGACCTCACGCCAAGACTCGCCGAACAAAGCTGTGATCGGCAGCACCAGGGCAATGCGCCCTCCCGGACTAACCATTCGATCCGCCAAGACCGTGAAGGATGAGCCGTGTCCAGCTATCTGGTTGGCTTCCGTACCCTTCAGCAGAGCAGAAGTACGCTTGGCTATGGCCTGCCGTGACTCGGTATCCCCTTCCGGTAGGGAGAACACACGAGCAATGGCTTCCTCCTTCCCTCCATCGCTGCCCCGACGGGTAAAGGGGGGATTGCTGATTACCAGGTCGGCAATCGGACGCTGGACGATGCTCCCGGCGCCGGTGGTTGCGCCTATCTGTTCCTCAGTCGCAGAGAAGGAAGACTGTATTTCGGAGGCCTTCAACCAGTCTAGCGAGCCCAGATAGACATCCCTGGATTCCTTCCCTTGAAGATCCGTCTGTACTTCTGTACCCAATCTGAGCGAATGGAGCTGCATCTGCTGGAACCTGACTGATGGGGACATCGCCGCCAAAGTCGCTGCGGTCAGGTGGATGGCAGCCTGCACTACGTCCGCCCCGGTAATGACCCTTTCGACCAGGGCCTGATGAAGAAGCTGGTCATCGGAATCGCCGGAAGCCGTAGCCGAGTGGTTCTGGACAATCTGCCGGTACGCTGCCATGAGCAGCGTACCCGTTCCACAGGCAGGGTCAACCACACACAGTCGAGACAGTTCTTCACTGTTATTCCAATCGACGTGCGACCACCTGTCCTGGGACAACGCAAGTCCCGCAAGGAGCGTGGAGGCGGGGATGCTCGTGTAGAACGCGGCCAGCAGCTTCCTCTCCGATATCAGCCGGTTGAATATCCTCCCCGCCAAGTCGTGGCGTCCAACGGCGCCCATGCCCAGCAGCGTAGCGGCAGTCCTGGCGCATTCGCCAAGCACATCCGTCGCTTCGACTTCGGAGAGCTCCTGCACAACGTCCCGGGCCATGCTGAATATGGGGTAGTAGTCGATGCTGAGAATGTGCTCCCACACCTGCAACAGCGCCATGCGTGAGAAGCGTCCGTCTCGAATCGCCGAGCTCACCGGCTGGAATGCCACTTCGTTGCTGGCCAGCCTCTCCTGGAATACCATCGCGTTGATGATGACGAGCGCGGTCATGTTGGCCGCTTCATCGCTTGGTTCGGTGCCAAAGATTCTCGAGACCCGGCCCAGCGTCCCCGGGGAAGAATAGAGGCGCGAACCTGCTCGCCTCGCCCCTTCGTCGAGGGCGTCAACCGCTTCGTCGAGGTCGCCGGATGGCGGGCTTGTCCGTTGGACCGCGTTCCCAAACTCTATTGCAGTCCCACTGAGCTTAGGCCCGGATGTGCCGTCGATGCGCCATTCCTGCCACACCAACGTCGCGCCTGCTATGCGCTGGTACAGGTGTTGCTGGCCTATCGAGCGCAGCCTTCCCGGGATAGTGACGGCGAATACGTTCTGAACCTTCTGACCGTCAATTTCCATACCGAGGCGGGAGAGGGCATCCGCTTCCACGGTCAAGGCAGGTTCAAGCTCGATTTCTAGGATCACAATGCCTTCGGACAGGCGGACGACAATGTCTGGACGCCTGCCGTCGTGCAGCGTCTCAGCCACCGCCGACAGACCGCACCGTTCCCGAAGGAATCGGGCCAGCGTATCGTTGATGATGCTCTCGTGGCTGCGGTCCTTGTCGGCAAGAGTCGTCATGCTAGAGCTAAGCCATCCTCAATGTCGTCAGCGATGCCAAAGATACTCTCTTTCGTCCCGCTCTCAGCCATCCGCCCAAGGGTCGATGACATCAAGCCCACACCCTTCGAAATCGTCCACGCCCCGTGTTACGACTGGCGCCCCCTCGGGGGCTCGCACATGGCCTCCCTGGGGGGAATCTCCAATTCCACTCCGCCGAATGGTCTGAACAGCTCGTGTATCGCCGTTCCAAGATTCCTATTTGGTGCAGCGTCCTCGTCGAGGGCCGCCCGCAGGATGTCCCGGGCCTCTTGTTCCATGGAGCGCCCGTTCTCGGCGGCCCGGATGCGTAGCCGACGCTTTAGCCCATCGTCCAGATTGCGCACGGTGATGCTGGCCAAGGCCGCGCCTCCTTGCCGTAGTGTGCAGGATTATACCACGATTGCGTTGCAATCACTACGAAACCTAGTCACGGAAATCCCCCACCTCCAGGTTCAGCGCCATATCTATCGGCCATCACCCCGTAGGGGCTATCAGCGCACATTCCGTAGGGGCTATCAGCGCACCCCGTAGGGGCTGGTTTCAAACCAGCCCTCCCCCTTGCCGTAGAGCGTCACCGCGCTCCAGACCTTGACTAACAGAACATGGGTGCGTACAATGTGGGGAGTCGAACAAGAAAGGGACCGCGCGCCGAAGCCCCGGCCCGCAGCCCGACCGAAAGCGGGTGGAACATTATGGAACACTATGGAACACTTACAGCCCCCGCCCAATACGAATCGGCCTTGATCAGCTACGAATCGATGTCCCACAAGCGCCCCACTTTCGTCCATATCGTCTCATAAGCGTCCCACTTCCCTCCCAAAGTGTTACACCAATGGCCCACCCCCAAGACGCCCCGCTTGTGGCCGCCGACGCTATCTCGTAGACTACCCCCGGACCGTTGCGCCGGGAGGTGCGCCGCAGCCGCATGAAGATCCTGATAGTCGGCGGGTCGGGCAACGTCGCGACCTGGACCGTGCCCTACATGAGGGAGCGCCACGAGTTCAGGGTGCTCGACGTAGCGCCGCCCAGGGCCGAGGGCGTCGAGTTCGTCCAGGGCTCCATAACCGACCCCGGCGCGCTGGAGCAGGCCCTCGACGGCGTGGACGCCTTCGTCAACATGGTCATGAAGAGCCCCACCTCCTCGCACGACAACACGGCGTCGGCCCAGGAGGTCATCGACAACTACAACGTCAACGCCCTCGGCCTCCACCTGCTCCTCCAGACCGCGCACTCGATGGGCATAACCTACGGCGTCCACACCAGCTCCTTCACCGTCCACAACCGCGACCGCACCTGGTACCCCGCCGAGGAGGAGATACCCCTAGACAACCCAGGCGTCTACGGTCTTACGAAAGGCTTCGGCGAGAGGATATGCCGCTACTTCTGCCGCGAGTTCGGCATGTCCATCGTGGCCCTCCGCATCACCGGCCCCAGGAGCCGCCGCCAGTGGATCGAGGACCGCAAGATCCCCAAGGACAGGCAGGGCCGCATGTGGGTCACGGACGAGGAGGACCTAGCCGCCGCCTACCTGTCGGCCATCGACGTAGCAAAGGGCCGCGCCAGCCGTTTCGACGCCGTGCTGATAGCGGGCGACGAGCTTGGCGAGTACGCCAACCTGAACAAGGCAAAGCAGCTCCTCGGCTGGGAGCCGCGCACCCACCTGAAGGTGTGACGATATGAAGATCGAGCAGGTCGAGTCTATCCGCATAGGTACCCAGTACCTCGTTCGCATCCGCACCGACTCCGGGCTG
Source organism: Dehalococcoidia bacterium (assembly GCA_963664035.2). Taxonomy (GTDB): domain Bacteria; phylum Chloroflexota; class Dehalococcoidia; order Lucifugimonadales. Next base: position 501,570 of record OY760867.2, read on the forward strand.
ACCGGGCTGGGCCAGACCGCCTGCTGGGGCTACACCGAGGCCGTCGAGAGCATCGTAAAGCGCTTCGAGGCATACCTCGTCGGGCAGGACCCGCGCCGCATTGAGCACCACTGGCAGGCCAACAACCGCGCCGCGCCCTTCCGGGGCGCCGCCCTATCGGGCGCCATCAGCGCGATAGACATCGCCCTATGGGACATCAAGGGCAAGCACTACGGCGCCCCCGTGTGGGACCTGCTGGGCGGCAGGTGCCGGGACCGCATCCGCCTCCACCTCCTGATGGGCGACGGCGGCACCCCCGACTCGGTCGCGGCTTCGGCGCGCGCGGCGGCGGAGAAAGGGTACACCGCCATCAAGTTCGACCCCCTGCCGGACGGCTACCAGGACATGACCCTCGCCGGGCAGATCACCGCAGCCAGCGACCTCGCCGCAGCCGCCAGGGAGGCAGTCGGCGACGACGTGGACATCATCCTGGAGATCCACCGCAAGCTCACGCCCATGAACGCCATCGCGCTGGCGGAGGCCCTCGTGCAGTTCCGTCCCCTCTTCTACGAGGACCCGATCCAGATCGACAGCATCATGTCGCAGGGCGAGATCGCCAAGCGCATCTCGGTCCCGCTGGCCAACGGCGAGCGCATCCACTCGATCTGGGAGTTCAGGGAGCTCCTGACGCACGGCGGCCCGCAGTACGTCCGCCCGGACGTCGGCCTGGCGGGCGGCATCACCCACTGCAAGAAGATCGCCGCCATCGCCGAGTCCTTCCACTGCGCCCTCGTGACCCACAACTTCCTGGGCCCGGTGCTGACCGCGGCCTCGGTCCACCTGGACACGAGCATCCCCAACTTCGTCACCCAGGAATACCACGAGCAGGACGAGGCTCCGGAGAACGCCGTCTACCGGACGGCCCTCAGGCGCGAGGGCGGCTACATCCCCGTCCCCGAAGCCCCAGGCCTCGGCGTCGACCTCGACGAAGACCTGCTCGCCCAGGCCACAGCGGAGTACATGGACCTATCCAAAGGCCCCCTCCTCAGGAACGACGGCTCGATAGCCCCCAGCGTCTAGCCGGACGCCGGACTGGAAGTCTCGACGCCGTTGACGGCGTAATCGAAGATGTCGTAGTTGCGAATCGTAGACTCGGTGGCACGCCGGGTGTAAGCGTCGGCGAGAGGGCGCGAGAGGATGAAGGGCACGCGGCGCTCCGCGGCCCCGCCGTGCGAGCGCAGCCGGTGGCCCGCCAGCCCGGACAGGTCGTGAGCCTCCGGCGTAGAGCCCAGCGCAGTGCCCGCGTCGGCCACGACCGCCACGTCGCCAACCCTGTCCCGTGGCAGCTCGAACTCCCGGCACGCGGCGTCCCCGTCGTAGACTGCCTCCACCCCCGGCAGCGCCCGCGCCCACCCGATGACGTCCTCCACCGGCGCGCCGTCGCAGTATATCCATGCGAAGCCGCCCAGGGAGCCGTGGTGAACCACGTAAGGGTCGGTGATAGGCAACACGACCGCCGTTGCGCCGGCGCCGAACCTGGAGGCCAGACCCTCCTCCAGGTAGACGACGTTCGGCGAGCCGTCGGCCCTCGCCTTGTCGCTCATACCGTGGTCGGCGGTGACGGCGACGGTCGCGCCCAGCGCGGCCAGCCGCCCCAAACCATCGTCGAGACGCCTCATGAAGTCGTCCATCTCGGGACTGCCGGGCGGGTGCGTGTGCTGGACGTAGTCGGTGAGCGACAGGTACGTCAGGTCGGGGCGGCGCTCCTCCAGGACCCTGACGGCCGCCTCCACGGCGAACATCGACAACTCGGCGGAGTAGACGTCCGGCAGCGGCTGGCCGACCAGGCCAAGGACGTCCTCTATCCCGCTCTCGCCCAGCGTACACCGGTCCGCCTTCTCGGCGGAGAAGACGACGCTGCCGTCGGACACGTCCACGCCGTGCCCCAGCAGGGCGCGCAGCTTGTCCTTGGCCGTGATGGCCGCCACGCGGGCACCCGCTCGGGAGAACGCGCCCAGCACCGTCTCCGACCGCAGGAACCGAGGGGTGTTCATCATTACGCCCTGCCCGGTGGCCGGGTCGAGGAAGTAGTTGCCGGGCACCCCGTGGACCGAGGGCGAGGCCCCCGTGACGATGGACATGTTGTTGGGGTTGGTGAAGCTGGGCACGACGCCCTCGGCCACCGTGCTGAAGCCGTCCTCGACAAAGGAGGCCAGGGTGGGTGTAGTACCGTCTTCGAGGGCTGTGTCGAAGTATGCGGGGTCGCCGCCGTCGACGCACACGACCGCCACGGGGCGGTCGGGCCACCCGTAGATGACGCCATTCAGCTCCACGACGGATAGCCGATTCGGTTCCATTCTCACGTCACCTCCACTCCTCCTTCCCAGTGCAGCCGCCGAAACTCCTCCGGCATGAGCCTGCGGAAAGCATCGGCGCGTACGAGCAGCGATCTGAGCCAGTGGCCCGGCGGGAGGAACTCTGCCGCCTCCGCCGCGGTCACCCACCTGTGCTCGGAGTGCTCGTCGCTCACGGCAAGGCCCGACCCGTCCGCCACCGAGCAGCCGAAGCTCACGCCCACCATCTCGTTGCCTGGAGTGGGTTCGCCGCGGTAGAAGTGTGTGACCCCAAGGACGCACTCGACGCGCACGTCCAAGCCCAGCTCCTCCCTCGACTCCCTGCGCAGCGCCTCCGTGAAGCCCTCGCCCTGCTCGAGCCTGCCCGAGCCGGTCTCCCACTGCCCCGGCGCGAAGTCCCTCGTGTCCGAACGGCGCAGCAGCAGGTACCTGCCGTCAGCCCGTCGCCAGACGAGCATTCCAACCATCGCTATGAAGCGTCCTACGGCCATGACCTCGCTCTCCAAGTCTCAGGAGGCTATGCCTGCGTACGGCTGATACCACTGACGGCGAAGCCGCCCCGAGTGTCGCGCTCCATCAGCGGGCACGTCTCAAGCTGGGACAGGCACCTCCCAGACCTCGGGTTGCGGCACATCGCGTTCAGAATAAGGTGTTCCGGCCTCTATGCATGCTTGTATGGCTTCTACTATGTTCTCGAACAACTCCTCCTCAGTCTCGCCTTGACTTGCACATCCCGCAAGTTCGACGACCTCGCCCCACATCCCTCCTTCTTCGGCTGGCCTGACGATGACAGTAAACTTACGAAGATTCCGTGGCATCGCTACCCTCCTCAAAGATGCCCAACAAACTCCTCCTCCGTGATTCCCGCAGCCCTGATATGGCGCCGAAGCAACCCTACCTTCAGGATACTACTCGGAAATGAAAGGTTAAGCCATCCCTTACCCCCCAAAGTCCTCCATCGCCATCCTTGCGGCCCGCCGCCCGATCCGCACGCTGTAGCTCGTCCCCCGGTCCTCCGGGTATATCTGCGTCGTGTTCGCCAGGTACATCCCCCGCAGCGGCGTCCGGTGGTCGGGGATCCGCGACGAGTAGTCTACCCCTATGACCGGCTGCGCCGCCTCCACCCGGTGGTAGAAGCTGTTCACAATCCACGAAGGCTCGAATCCCGGGTTGATCTTCCGCAGGTACGGGAAATACTCGTCCAGCAGCTCCCGGTGGCTCAGCCCGTACAGCCGGTCGTCCGCCGTCAGGTAGTTCGACAGGTACACGACGTGCTTGCCGCCGTAGTGCTCCGGCCCGATCAGGTTCGTATGCTCGATCACCCCCACGAACGGGATCGACCTGTCGGCCACGTTCAGCCAGTACACCCGCGACAGCGGCCGGTCCAGCACCAGGATGATCAGCACCGCCGCCATGTACTCGACCCCCGACAGCCGCGCCGCGTACTCCTCCGGCAGACCCGGCGCCAGCCGCAGCAGCGTATACGACGGCGCCGTCGCGATTACTGCGTCGAACTCCTCCACCGCGCCGCCCGTCCCCTCCGGCTCCTCCTCCGGCTCCGGCGCGTTCAGCGCCTGCGGAGACTCCCACGTCGACGGCCTCGGCTCCGTGCGCAACCCCGTAGCGCGGCCATCCTCCGCGACGATACCCGTCACCGCGCTCGACGTATGCACCCGACCACCGCGAGCCTCGATCTCCACGCGCAGCCTCTCGAATATCTCGCTGAAGCTCCCGACAGGGTACCCCAGCACCTCCCGCGCCATCCCCTTGTCCCTGGAGGCGAACCGCGTGTGTACCTTCCCCCACACCCACGCCATGCCCACCTCCCGGAAGTGCTCCCCGAACTTCCCCCGCAGCATCGGCCCCCAGAAGGCATCGTACGCCCCGCGCCCCGCCTTCCGGCGCAGCCACTCCGCGGCCGTGTGGGACTCCAGCTTCCGCCAGTCCCCGATGCTCCTGACGTGCAGCGTCGACAGCCCCAGCCGCACCCGGTTCACGAGGCTGAGCGGCTTGAACCGCAGCAGGTCCAGCGGTGTCACGAAGTCGTATATCCGCCCGCCGGCCAGCGTCCCCACCGTGGACGGGACCCACCGCACCCGGTCCCCCAGCCCGATCTCCTCCGCCAGCTCGAGGATATCCGTGTCGCTCTTGAACAGGTGGTGGTACCCCCGCTCCAGCTGCGCGCCGCCAACGTCGAACGTCGACGCCTGCCCCCCCAGGAATGGCGCCCGCTCGTGAACCACCAACTCGTGCCCCGCCTTCGCCAGGTCATACGCCGCCGCCAGCCCCGCGGCCCCGCCCCCAACTATGCCGACCCTCATGCTCCCTCCTCTCCAATCCCTTCCCCCGTCTGCGGGGGAAGGTTAGGATGGGGGCGTTCCCCCTCTCCTCCCGCCCGCGCCAGCGCCCCCAGCGACACGTGGTGCCACCACAGCAACACCTGCCCCAGCACGATGATCGGCAGGATCAACACCGCGTGAACCAGCGCCGCGAACCCTCCAGCCAGCGCCCTGTCCACCGACCCCAGCGGCAGCAGCACCAACGTCTCCCGCGCCACAAGCTCGAACAGCCCAAGCCCTCCCGGCGCCGCCGGCACGGAGCTACCGATGTTCGCGATCGCCGTCACCAGGATCATCGCCATCGCCATCTCCGCCGCGCCGCCGTACAATTCCTCCATCCCGAACGACAGCCCGACCAGGTAGAACAGCGCCGCCTCGAACAGCCATATCGGCACAGAGAGCGCCAGCAGCCGCGCGACTGTCCCCGGGTCGCGCAGCGGCGCCAACCCGTGCAGCAGCATATCCGCCAGCCCCAGCAGCCGCGCCCTCAACCGCTCCGGCGCCAGCCGCACCGCCCAGGCAGCCGCCGACCGCGCCCGGCCGGGCAGGCGCGCGAGCGCCAAGAGCGCCCCGAACGCCCCCACGAACGGCAGCGTCAGCCCCGCGGCCAGCAGCGGCCACGGCAAGCCCGACCGCTCCTCGAACCCCTCCGCAAGTCCCCCAAGGGGCACGAACAGCGCCGCAGCCGCGATGAACAACAGCAGCGTCAGCGCGTCGAACGTCCGCTCAACGAATATCGTCATCAGCGCCGCCGTCTTGCTCACCCCCTCGCGCTCCCCCACGAAGTGCGTCCTCACTAGCTCCCCCATGCGCATCGGCAACAGGTTGTTCGCCATGTACCCCACCACGACCACTGGGTACAGCCGCGCCACCGGCACCCTCTTCATGTGCATCAGCAGCACCCGCCACCGCATGCTGCGGAACAACAGCGACACTAGGTACATAGCCGCCGCCGGAACCACGTACGCGTACTCAGCCCCCGCTAGCGCGTCGACCATCCCCCCAACGTCCACCGTCAGCACGAACACCGCCAGCAGCGCCGCGCTGATGCCCAGCCCAACCCAATACTTCCCGAGACTACTCACCGGGCCTGCCCCATTCCATCCCGCCCGGTTACGCCAAGGATTGCCATCACCCCGCGGACTGCCATCACGTAGGGGCGGGTTTCAAACCCGCCCTCCCCTGTGGTAGGACGCCGCACAGACGTTGGCCGCCTCACTCTACCGGCTCGAACCCCAACGGCAGCCCGGCCGAAAAATACACGTACGCGTCCTCGCTGCAATAGTCGCACGCCGGCGCCTTCCGGTGCAGGAAGTAGTCCATCGCCTTCCGCCAGTCCCCACGGTCGAACAGCGCCCCGACGAACCCGCCCAGCGTCGTTCCCTTGTACGTCTCCGGGAACCACCGCCTGTGCTGGATGCGCACCACGTGGGGAAAGTCGCCGTCCAGCGCCGCGTCCACCTTCTCCTTGTTCTGCGAGTGTACCAGCAGCAGTTGCGCATCCGGGCGTCCCACCTCAGCCGCCCCGTCGTACGCCACGTAGCGCACCGCGGCGTAGTCCCTGAAATACCACCGCCACGGCCACGCGAAACCTCTCGTCTGGTCCACGGCGACCGCCACCGCCTCCTCGTCCTCCACCGTCGCCTCCAGGTGACGCACCAGCCCAGGAATGTCCGGCGACGTCTGCGTGTACACCGCAAGCTCCACCGGCGAATCGCCGTTCTCGTAGCTCAGCACCCACCCCGCCCTTACGCCCACCGCCAGCAGCAGCACCGACAGCGACACCGCCGCCGGAGCCGCGAACCCCGCCGCGCCCAGCCGCCGCGCCAGCCACGCGCCCAGCCCAACCGCTGCCGAGAACGCGGCCAGGAGCAACCCCAACATGACCGCGTCCGAAGTCCTGCCCAGATCGAACTGCACGTACGCTAGGCCCCACGCCACCACTGCGAAGACGGGTACCCACGCCAGCGCGATCAGGGCCGGGGCATGGCGCCACCGCACCATCTTCACCACGTCCCCAAGGAACTTCCCGCCCAGCACGATCATCGGCAGCGCCAGATTGACCAGCAGCCACGGCATCTTCTCCCCGGCGAACGAGTACAGCGCGAACGAGGCCCCGGCCCAGAACGCCAGGAACATGCCGAATCGGTCCTTTCGCCTGGCGTAGAAGACGCCCCCCGCTGCGGCCAGCACAAGCGGCAGGTGCTCGTACACCGGCGCGATGACCAGGTAGTAGTACCACGGCTGCCCGCCCCGCGCCACGTCCTGCTGCGCTATCCAGTAGCCCAGCGACTGCCACAGCCCCGAGCCCGCGCCCCCCCAGTGCGTGAAGAACGTCGTCTGCAACGCCAGCCATATCGCCCAGAATATCAGCGCGCAACGCCACCAGTGCGCCCTGTCCCACTTCACCCCGCCCGCAACGGCGAGCCCCGTCATCGCGACCGCCACGAACACCGCGATCACGGTCCCGCCGCGCGCCGGCGCCCCGATCGGCCCGGGCCCTCCCACCGGGCTGGCCAGCGTCAGCCCCGACCAGCTCAGCAGCGGCGTCTCCTGCAAGATCCCCACCATCGCCGACCACAGCGGCAACGACAACGTCACCAGTAGTACCAGGAACCCCGTCTCCCGCGATACGCCGCTGAGCGTCAGCATCCCCCTCACGTTCGACCATGCCTTCGTCGCCGCCCGCGCCATCGCCTCCGGCGGCGACACCTCCGCCGCCGTGACGCCTCTCATGACGGCCGGCCAGTTCCTCACGGCGACCACAACGGCTAGGTACATGCCCAGCACAGCAACCAGCAGGTACGCCGTCTCCTTCGTCGTGAACGCCAGCGCCAGGAAGACCGACGCCGCGTACAGGTACCTCGGCTTCCCCTCGTCCAGGTACCGCCACATCGACACCACCAGCCCCAGCGCCCACACCGCCATGATGATGTCGTTCCGAGCGAACCTGCTGAAGTAGAGCAGCGTCGGAGAGAACGCCAGCATCGCCGAGGCGAACAGCGCGCCCAGCCGCCCCAGCCTCGCCCGGAAGAAGAACGGCAGCGCCACCAGCGCGGTCCCCGCCGCCGCCGAGACCAGCCGCGCCGTGTAGTCGCTGTCCCCCAGCGCGAAGAAGACCCCCGCGATCGCCTCCATCTGAAACGGCCCGTGCATCATCGGGTCGTGCCTGAAACCCTCGCCCGTGTACAGGTTCCAGGCGTACTGCGCGTGAAGGCTCTCGTCGTGGTGCAGCGCCCTCGACCCAAGGTCCCACAACCGCATGGCCGCCGCCGCCACCACCAGCGCACAGTAGGCCGCGGGCTCCCACCAGGGCCCCCGCGTCAACCCTCCAACCCTGAGCAACACCGTATTCGTCCAGGTCATCGCTCCTCTAGTTTACGAGAACCACGGCCTCATTGCTTCCTCTCCCATCCTAATCCCCAAATCCCCCACCGCCGCGTTCAGCGCCATATCTACCAGCCATCACCCCATAGAGGCTGTCCTCCCGTAGGGTGCAACCCTTGTGGCTGCCCTCCCATCCTGTCTATCCTGTCCATCCATCCCAAATCCACCACCTCCAGGTTCAGAGCCATATCTATCGGCCATCACCCCGTAGGGGCTGGTTTCAAACCAGCCCTCCCCCTTACCGTAGAGCGTCACCGCCATTTAGGTGGGGGATTTGGGACCATGTCGCCCTTGACACGTCCCAGAACTTCTGTGCTATACTCAACTCGGAGCGCGAGCTTCAGCCGTCTCCCACCGGCCAGTCCATTCCAGGCCGATGGGACATGGCGCGGTACCCGCGGGCACAATGTCTAGGACTGACACCCCCGACGCCGGACGCGCGCCAGGGATGTGGCGCTGATTCTGACGCGTCGCGGGACAGGTACGGCCCCCGGAAAGACCCGTGCATGCACCTTAACAACTGAATAAGTGACGCCGCCCAACACCGCGCGGTGGGATGCCCCTGGCATTCCCGATGTCATTACCCTCGCTCCCATTCGGCCTTTGGGGTACGGTAGTAGCTGAACGGCGGGCATGTCTGCTACAGGCAGGCAACTGCCCGCCGGGGCCTTAGCAGCCTTCGCTCCCTCTCGAGAGACCGGACAGTGTTGAGTGTACAGGGGACAGGTACGCTCCGCTGAGCCCATCCCGCTCTTTGTCGTAGTAGCTCTCACCGTGCGGCGGTCTGCTGAAATGCGGGCCTACACGAAAGGCGACCACCCCCGGCAGCTCGACGGGTCCCGGGGGGCCATGGGTCCGGGCGGCGCACAAAGTTCACACCCCGGGCAGAGGGGCCGGATTTAGGAGGCCGGCCTTTCCTTTACACTTCATCGGGCGCTTGGCTATAATCTCATGCGGAAGAGCGCAGCCATGCGCCCGCAGCCGCATACAGGCGCCGAAAGGTCCAACTTGGCCGTACTACCCATCATCGAGTATCCTCACCCCGTCCTGCGCCGAAGGGCCAAGAAGGTACTCAGGATCGACAGGCGCACCCAGCGGCTCGCCGACGACATGACCGAAACGCTCAGGAGCGCCGAGGGCGTGGGACTGGCGGCCAACCAGGTCGGCGTCCTCCAGCGACTGATCGTAATACAACTGCCGGAAGAGGACGACGCCAGGGTCTACGTGAACCCGACCATAGTGCATCGGGAGGGACATAGGGACGTGCCGGAAGGATGCCTCAGCATACCCGGATACGGCGCCACCATAACCAGGTCGCTCTGGGTAAGGGCGAAGGGCCTGGACAGGCGCTCCCGCACCTTCCGCCTCCACGCCGACGGGCTGCTCGCCCAGGCGCTGGAGCACGAGATCGACCACCTCAATGGAATACTCTACATCGACCACCTCAAGAGCCACCAGCAGCTCGTCAGGCTCGAACCGGAGTCCGAGCCGCGCTGCGCCGAAGCGGTGGCCGGGTGACGACGGCGCACGCCTGCCCATGAGCCCCGTTACCGAAGCCGCGCCGGCGCAGACGCTAACCACCAGCCAGCTACCCCGGACAGTGCGACTCCTGCGGGAGTGCCTGCCGTCCGCATACCTCGTCGGCGGCGCCGTGAGGGACGCCGCCCTGGGAAGGCAGAACGGCGACCTCGACGTCGCCGTCCACGGCGACAGCCGCGCAGCCGCAGCCGCGCTTGCCCTCAGGACCGGCGGCTCCGTCGTCGTCCTCGACGAGCCCCGGGGCGTGGTTCGGGTCGTCGCGCCGCCCCACGGCGCCGACCAGCCCATGATCGACGTCACCCCCATCCGCGGCAGCATCGAGGACGACCTGGCGCGGCGCGACTTCACCGTGGACGCCATGGCCGTCCCGCTGCGCTGCGACGACGGCGACCTGCCGCTGATAGACCCGCTGGACGGCATGGCCGACGCTCAGGCCCGCCTGGTCCGCGCCACGTCCCCCGCCGTCTTCGACGACGACCCCGGGCGGCTGCTGCGCGCCCCCAGGCTCGCCGCGCAGCTTCGATTCGACATCGAAGACTCGACCCGCCGCGCCATCCGCGCCAGGGCACATCTCGTCGAGACCGTCGCCGCCGAGCGCGTCCGCGACGAGCTCTTGAAGACGCTGGCCGAGCCACGCGCCGCAGGCTCCCTGCGCTGCCTCGACGACCTCGGCCTCCTCTGCCGCATCGTGCCGGAGCTCGACGCCGCCAGGGGCGTTACCCAACCCAGGGAGCACCACTGGGACGTCTTCGACCACAGCATAGAGACCGTCGCCCAGTTGGAGCGCCTCCTCCAGGGCGGGCGCGCGCCGGAGGACGACGACCTGCGCTCCGTCCCGAGGTTCGATGATATGGACGCCCACTTCGCCGAGCACGTCGGCGACGGCGCTGCGCGGCTCGCCATGCTCAAGCTGGCCTGCCTCCTGCACGACGTCGCCAAGCCGGAGACGAGGACCGTCGAACCCTCCGGCCGCGTCAGGTTCCTGGGCCACCACAAGCTCGGAGCCGACACCGCCGGCCGCATAGCCGAGAGGCTCCGCCTCAGCCGCCGCGCCGCCGCCTACCTCACCACGCTGGTGGAGCACCACCTGAGACCGGGCCAGATGGCCGCGCCCGGCAAGCTACCATCCAGGCGCGCCATCTACAGGTACTATAGAGACCTGGACGATGCGGCCATCGACACCCTGTACCTCAATCTGGCGGACTACCTCGGCGCCAGGGGGCCGGACCTCAACCCGGCAGACTGGCGGGAGCGCTGCCGTGTCGTGGGCCACGTCCTCTCCGGCAGCGCCGGGGACGCAGACGTCGTCACGCTGCCGAAGCTGATCGACGGGAACGTCCTCATGCGGACCTTCGACCTGGAGCCGGGGCCGCTCATAGGCGAGCTCCTAGAGACCGTCCGGCAAGCCCAGGCGGATGGGCTTGTCTCGTCGCCCGAAGATGCGTCGGAGCTGGCGCGCTCCCGCCTCGGCAAGGAGGTCGGCGTTGCGTAGATACGCCCGTACCCTCATCGTCATCGTTGTGCTGCTCGCCGTGGCCGCCGCCATACTGGCCGTCAACCCCATCTCCGTGGGCGGCTTCCAGCGCGGAGGCGATACCCTGCTCGGCCTCAGCCTCGGCCTCGACCTCCAGGGGGGCAGCCACCTCGAGTACGAGGCGGCCCTGGAAGACCCCGACACCGGCGAGAAGACGCCGCCGACCGCCGACCAGATGGACGCCCTGCTCAGGACGATCCAGCGCCGCGTCAACAACTCCGGCTTGGGCGAGCCGATCATCCAGCAGATCGGCGACGACAGGATCCTCGTCCAGTTGCCGGGCGTGGAGGACCTCGAGAGGGCCAAGAGCATCATCGGCGAGACCGCCAGGCTGGAGTTCAAGCACCGCGTCCTCGACGTGGAGCGCGGCATCGAAGGCGTCTCGGACGGCGCCGCCAACGTCAGGGTCGAGCTGGAGCCGCTCCCGGACGCGGCCCCGCCCGCCACGTCCACGCCGGAGGCCAGCGCCACCTCCACCCCGGAGGCCAGCGCCACCTCCACCCCGGAGGCCAGCGCCACCTCCACCCCGGAGGCCAATGCCACCTCCACCCCGGAGGCCGCGGCCACATCTACCCCGGAGCTTGCGCCCGTCCTGGTCGTCGAGCTCACGGAGGAGGCCGCCGTCGTCTTCGAAGGCGTGCTCGAACGGCTCAGGGTGAGCATCACCCCGCCCACGGGCACCGAAATCTCATACCTGAACTATCTGAAAGTGGGGGTCCAGGGAAGCACGACGACCCTGACCATCCCCTACGCCCCCGTGGCAGTGCTGCCGACCGGACAGACCTTCCAAATAGACCCGGAGCCCTACGTCGAGCGCGTCGGCACGAGCACGACCTTCAAGATCGCCGCCTGGAAAGCAGGCCTGACCGCCGAAGAAGCCGAGACCCTATTCCCCGAGGGGGCGCAGATAAACGTCGTGGAGGTGCTGGGCAAGCTGGACGAGGAGGTGGGGCTGACGGGTGAAGACCTGGAGCGTGCCTACGCCGGGCAGCGACACGGCACCGGACTGCCCATAGTCAACGTCGAGTTCGACTCCGAAGGCACCAGGAAGTTCGGCGAGCTCACGACCGAGATCGCGGGTACCCCCGACCTGCTCGCCATCGTGCTGGACGACCAGGAGTTGATAGCCCCCTCGGTCAGGGAGCCTATCCTGGGCGGGACGGCCTTCATAGAGGGCCAGGACTTCACCTTCGAGCGCGTGCGAGACATTTCGCTCCTGCTCGAATCGGGGCGCCTGCCCATACCCATCACGCTGATCAAGGAGGAGAGCGTCGACGCCATCCTCGGGGCCGACTCGCTCTCCAAGAGCGTCGTCGCGGGCCTCGTCGGACTCGCCCTAGTGCTCCTCTTCATGGCGCTCTACTACCGCGCCGCCGGATTCGTAGCCGCCACCGCCCTGGTAATCTACGCCGTGCTGCTGCTGGCCATCTTCAAGGGGCTGCCCGTCACCCTCCGGCTCGCCGGCGTCTCGGCCGCCATCCTCTCCATCGGCATGGCCGTCGACGCCAACATCCTCATCTTCGAGCGCATGAAGGAGGAGTTGCGCGCCGGCCGCACCCTCCTGTCCGCCGTAAACATCGGCTTCAACCGCGCGTGGCCCGCCATCCGCGACAGCAACGTGTCCACCCTCATCACCTGCGCCATACTCTTCTGGTTCGCCGATACCCTCGGCGCCCCTGTCGTGCAGAGCTTCGCCATAACCCTGTCCATTGGCGTGGCGGTGAGCCTCTTCTCCGCCATTACGGTGAGCCGCACCCTGCTGCGACTGCTGGCGGCCACGCCGCTGGCGCGCAGGCTATCCATATTCGTCCCCGGAGGCCGCGCGGACCTGCCCAAGCAGGCGTCCGGCGCCGGCGCTTCCTGAGGAGCTGAAATCGTGGACTACGTTAGTCATAGGCTCTGGTTCTTCGCCCTGTCGCTGCTCGTGCTGCTGCCCGGCGTAGGCTTTCTGCTTACCGCCCCCGGCCTCAAGCCCGGCATCGACTTCACCGGAGGTTCCACCCTGACGCTGAGCTTCAGCGAGCCGGTGGAGCAGGAGGACCTCAGGCTCAGCCTCGCCGACCAGGGCCAGCCCGACGCCATCGTGCAGAGGATGGGCGACAGCGTCTACTTCGTCCGCACCAAGGAGCTACAGGAAGAGGCCAAGAACACGCTCATAGACGGCCTCGTCGCCGACCTCGCCCTGCCTCCCGGCGCCGAGTCGGCGCCCCCCGAGGTGGAGCCCGAAGGCAGGAGCGCCATATCGCTCCGCTTCACCCAGGAGGTGACCGAGGAGGAGATATTCAGTCAGCTGGACCGCCTCGGACACCCCGACGCCACGACCGCGTCCCCCGAGGTCGGCAGCTACACGGTCTTCACCAGGGAGTTGCCCGACGCCGAGCGCGACGCCCTCGCCGCCGACCTGGTCCAGGCCCTCGGAGACCCGATCAAGGTGCTGTCCTTCGACCTCGTCTCCCCCGCAGTGGCGCGGGAGACCGTGATCGCGGCCTTCTGGGCCGTGGTGATGGCGGCCGTGGGCGTGTTCCTCTACCTCTGGTGGGCCTTCAGGAACGTCCCCAGCCCCTTCCGGTACGGCGCCGCGGCCGTCCTGGCCCTGGCGCACGACTCCATGGTCGTGATAGGCATATTCGCCGCCCTCGGCGTGCTCTTCGACGTCGAGGTGAACACGATGTTCCTGATAGCGCTGCTGACCGTCATCGGCTACAGCGTCAACGACACCATCGTCATCTTCGACCGCATACGGGAAAACATCATGCTCCACCCCAACAGGCCGCTCGCCTCGAACGCCAACCTCAGCATCTCCGAGAGCCTCGGCAGGTCCATAAACACCAGCCTCACGCTGCTGTTCACGCTGATGGCGCTGCTGCTGTTCGGCGGAGCGACGATCCGGGTCTTCCTCTGGGTGCTGGTCATCGGCGTAATCGTCGGCACCTATAGCTCCATCGGCATCGCCACGAACACCCTCGTCGCGTGGGAGTCCGGCGACCTGCGCCGACTCTTCGGCCTGGCGCGCCGCCGCGCCCCGTCCCAGGCGGCCTAGGCGTCTGCCTGACCTATCCGCTCAGTAGGTGGCCCGGCCTCCGCTGACGTCGAAGACCGCGCCCGTGCTGAACGAGCACTCCGGCGAGGCCAGCCACGCCACCAGCGCCGCCACCTCCCGGATCTCGCCCGTGCGCCCCATGGGGATCTTCTGCAACATGTAGTCCACCTGCTCCGGCGTGAGCTGCTCCAGTATGGGGGTCATGATGACCGCCGGAGTCACCGCGTTTACCCTGACGCCGGTGCCCGCGAGCTCCTTGCCCACTGACTTCGTCAGCCCGATGACGCCGGCCTTCGTCGCCGAGTAGGGCACCATGTTCGGGTTCCCCTCCTTGCCGGCAATCGACGCGATGTTGACGATCCGCCCGTAGTCGCGCTCCAGCATCCGCGGGATCGCGGCGCGCGTGAACAGGTACACCCCCCTGAGGTTGGTCCTGTAGACCCGGTCCATCTCCTCCGGGGACTGTTCCCAGATCGGCGCCGCTACCCCCGCGATCCCCGCGTTGTTGACCAGGACGTCCACCCGCCCCCACGCGTCGATGGCCCGCTCCACGCTGCGGGGCGCCACCGCTTCGTCGCCCACGTCTCCCACCTCCAGCCGCACGTCCACCCCCTTGGCCGCCAGCTCGGCAGCCGCGTCCTCACCCGTCGCGCCATCCTCGTCGACGATCAGTATCCGCGCGCCCTCGGCGCCGAGCGTCTCGGCTATGCCGCGGCCTATGCCCCTCGCAGCGCCCGTGACTATTGCGACTCTCTCTTCGAACCTCTGCATGTCTGCATGTCCTCCACTGCCAGGCGGCGGAATCATATGCGGCGCCCATCGGGGCTGTCAATTCGAGCCAAGACCCCAATCCGCGCCACCGCGACAGCCGTAATTACCCTTGACACCCATATGGGACAGTGATAACTTTCACGAAGTTTTTGGGCGTCCTATCGCGCCCGCCAAATTACGGAATCGAGGACTCGTAGCACATGGACCCTGCGGCGCTGTCAGGAGCTGAATGGAGCAGCATCGGCTCCCTGCTCTCCAACCTGTGGATCGTGGTGGCCTTGGTCGTCTTCTTCGGCACCAACATGATGGTCGGCCACATCCTGATCCCCTCCCTTGTGGCGTCGTATCACCTGCCGAGCGGGGCGCAGAAGGCTAGGCCGTTCTTCTACGCCGTGGCGATCGCCTCCATCGTCGGCGCCGTCGTGGTGTTCGTACGAGTGATCCAGGCCACCGAGGTCCTGGAGAGGTTCTGGAGCAACTACTGGATATAGGTAACCGGAGCGCTGATGCAGGCCCGCCCGCCGGCGGGCCGCAGCCGCGCCCGCGCGAGGATGGCCGGGACCGCAATTGCTAAAGGGTGACGCTGAGCTATATAGGCCGAAGAAGAAGCACTTCGCGCTCGTCGGCCTCATCGGACTGATCGGCCTGGCCGGAGCGGCGGTCGTCGCCGCCATCGGCGTCTTCGTCGTCACGGCCTGGTTCGGCCTCCCCGTCTTCGGCTTCAGCGGGGGGCCCGACCAGCCGATACCCTTCCCGCACACCGTGCACGTCGAAGAGGTCGGGCTGGACTGCACCTTCTGCCACAGGACGGTGACCGAGGAGCCGGCCGCCTCGATCCCGGCCGTCGAGCTCTGCATGAGCTGCCACAAGGCGGTGGGCAGCGGTCTCGAAGGCGTGGAGACGCTGCGCGACTTCTACGAGGCGGACATGAAGATCGACTGGGTGCGCGTACACAGAGTGCCCGATCACGTCCACTTCGTACACGAGGCCCACGTCAGGGCCTTCTCCGGCTCCAAGCAGGTCGTCGAGATGCTGAGCGACCGCGGGACGGAGATCAGGATCGACGAGGCCAGGAAGATTGACCCCGACGCCGCCGTCGGGCAGACCATGGAGGTCGCCGAGTCACAGGTCTGCTCCATATGCCACGGGGACGTGGGGAGCATGGCCAAAGTCGAGCAGGTACGACCCCTGAAGATGGCCGACTGCGTCAACTGCCACCGCAACAACGAAGCCCCCACCGACTGCACGACCTGCCACTACTAAGAACGGAGCATGGACCTCAAGAGGCTTAACAGAAGGCAGTTCCTCGGACTGCTCGGCGGCTCAGCCGCAGGGGCGGTCATCTTCCAGGCGTGCGGCGTCCCTGAGGACGAGCTCCTGGTTGAGGCCCCCCTCCAGATGCCCGAGGACCTCGTCACCGGCATAGACAACTGGTACGCGACCGTCTGCCGCGAATGCCCCACAAGCGAGGGTATCGTAGTGCGGGTCATCGAGGGCCGCGCCAAGAAGGTCGAGGGCAACGTCGACTACCCCGTCAACGTGGGCAAGCACAGCGCCCGCTGCGAGGCCGGCCTACAGTCCCTATACGACCCCGACCGCATCGGCGGCCCCCTGCTCAGGACCGGCGAGCGAGGCGAGGGCCGGTGGGAAGAGATAAGCTGGACCGACGCCATCACACGGCTGGCCCATCAGTTGAACGAGGCCGACCCCGCGCAGGTCGTCATGGTTACCGAGCCGGTGGGGGCGCACCTCGGCATGGTCGTCGAGCGCTTCGCCGACAGGTACGGCGCCAGGCATCTCCCCTACGAGACCCTGGAGCGCACCACCCTCAGGCAGTCCATGCGGGAGGTGTTCGGCCAGGAGCGGATGCCCGACTTCGACATCGAGAACGCCAACTACCTGATCTCCTTCGGCGCCGACTTCCTCAACACCTGGGTCTCGCCCGTGCGGTACGCGAGGGGCTTCGGCCGGTTCCGGCAGGGCGACAGGGAGAGAGGCACATTCGTACAGGTCGATTCCCGGCTCTCCATGTCGGCCGCCAACGCCGACGAGTGGATATACGTCAACCCGGGGCGTGAGGGCCTGCTGGCGCTGAGCATCGCCCAGGTCATCGTGTCCGACCCCAGCCTGAGGGAGCTCGCCGACGAGGACGGCATACGCGCGCTGACCGACGGCGACGACGGGCGCCTGGACGCCTTCGCCCCGGACCGCGTGGCCGGCTCCATCTCCAGCGCCGTCTCCAGTGAGAAGATGGCCGACACGATACGGCGCGCCGCCAGCGATTTCGTACACCACCAGCCCAGCATCGCCATCGGCGGCGGCCCCGCCGCCGCCCACACCAACGGCCTGTTCAACCTGAACGCCGTCTACTCCCTGAACAGGATCGTGGGCAACGTCGGAAAGCCGGGGGGCGTGACGCCGAACCCGCCGCCGCCCCTTGCGGACGTGCCCGCCGCTCCGGCCAGCGCATCCTACGAAGATTGGCGCAGCCTCGCCGGCGACATGCGCGCCGGCCGCGTCCAGGCGCTTCTCGTTCACAACGCCAACCCCATGTACGGCCTGCCCGAGGCGACGGAGTTCCGCGAGGCATCGTACGAGGTGCCCTTCATCTTCAGCTTCTCGAGCTGGATGGACGACACGACCGCCATGGCCGACCTCGTGCTCCCCAGCCACAGCCACCTCGAAGACTGGGGAAGCGACGTACCGGACCCGGCCCCCGGGCACCAGGTCGTAGGCTACCAGCAGCCGGTCGTGAGGCCGCTCTTCGAGCCGAGAGGCGTCCACCTGGGAACCAAGGGATTCGGGGACGTGCTGATGAGCCTTGCCCAGATCCTCGATCTGGACCTGGAGCTTGCGGGCAACACCTTCATGGACGTCGTCAAGGAGAGCTCCAGGCAGCTCATGGGACGCGGCTCCGCCCCCTTCTCCGGCTACGCGAGCTTCCCCGCGTTCTGGAACGGCCTCCTGCGCCACGGCGGCTGGTGGGACGCCGACGCGAAGCACGAGGGCGCTATCCCGGACCCGGCGGCGCTGCCCGCCGAGGCCGAGGACCCGAGTTTCAGCGGGCCACAGGGATCCGACACCTTCTA
Organism: Dehalococcoidia bacterium; assembly: GCA_963664035.2. Taxonomy (GTDB): domain Bacteria; phylum Chloroflexota; class Dehalococcoidia; order Lucifugimonadales. The sequence goes on from OY760867.2 coordinate 519,602, forward strand.
CCTCGCCCCGTTCGCATCGACGTCGCTCACCGACGGGCGCGGCGCTCACCTGCCCTGGCTGCAGGCCACGCCCGACCCGGTGTCCACCGCCACGTGGCGCACCTGGGCCGAGATCAACCTGAACAAGGCGAAGGAGATGGACATCGAGGAGGGCGACGTCGTGGTCCTCGAGACCGCGCACGGCTCCATAGAGGCGCTGGCGTACCCCCACCCCGGCATCTCCCCCGAGGTGGTGGCAGTGCCCATAGGCCAGGGCCACCGCGCGGGAGGCAGATACGCCGAGGACAGGGGCGCGAACGTGCTCTCGATCCTCTCGCCCGACCTAACCGACTCCGCGGGCTCGCTCGCGTGGGCCGCCAACCGCGTGAAGGTCACCAAGACCGGCCGGTGGGAGAGGCTCCCCAAGATGGAGAACTCGAAGCCGGACCTCGCCACCGACGAGCACCGCCTCATAATCCCGTTGGCGACGCGCGACACGTAACGGCACGGAGGAGTTATGAGTACCAAATGGGCCATGACGGTTGACGTAGACCGGTGCATCGGGTGCCAGGCATGCGTCGTCGCCTGCCAATCGGAGAACAACATCCCCATCAGCGACGAGCCGCTCTTCAACCAGCGGCGCGCCATGGAGTGGATCCGCATCGAGCGCTACTGGGAGGGTGAGTTCCCGGACGTGAAGGCGCGCTTCATCCCCGTCTTCTGCCAGCACTGCGACGACGCCCCCTGCGAGCCGGTCTGCCCCGTCTACGCCACCTACCACAACAGCGAGGGGCTCAACGTACAGGTCTACAACCGCTGCATAGGCTCCAGGCTCTGCGTCAACAACTGCCCGTACCAGGTCAGGTACTTCAACTTCTGGGAACCGGAGTGGCCGGAGACTCTCAAGAACCAGCTCAACCCCGACGTCACCGTCCGCAGCCGCGGCATCATGGAGAAGTGTACCTTCTGCATTCAGCGCATCCGCCGCTCCGGGCGCGAGGCCAAGCGGGACGGGCGCGAGCTTGAAGACGGCGACCGACAGCTAAACCCGGCGTGCGTCAACGCCTGCCCGACCGATACCCTAGCATTCGGCAACATCGCGGACCCCGACAGCAAGGTCAGCAAGCTCAAGGAGAAGGAGATGGCCGACGACGGCAGGGGCTACCACCTCCTTGGCAGCCTCGGCACCGGCCCCAACGTCATCTACCTGAAGAAGGTCGACAAGAGCGCGGAACCCGCCCATGCATAACGGCTCCCACGACAACGGCCACAGCGCCATGAGCACGCCCGGAGCGGTGTCGCGCGACCTGCTCCAGAGGACCGGGGGGACCACACCCCTCTACCGGCTGGCCGTCGTCGGCTCGGCGGTCCTGCTCGCGCTCGGGCTCGTCGGCTTCGTCATGCGCCTCGGCGACGGCACGGGGGAGACCGCTCTCTGGGGCTACCACGCCGCGCTCGTCGCCTTCCTGCTCACCACCGCGCAGGCGGCCCCCATGGTCGCCATCGCGCCCAGGCTGGCCAAGGCCCACTGGCGCCGGCCCATCTCCCGCATAGCCGAGCTGTTCGGCGTCGTAGGCGTGCTGAACCTGATCATCTTCATCCCGCTCATCTGGGTCCTGCCGGACCTGACCGACCACCGCCGCAGCCTCTGGTTCTACGGCGACGTCCAGTCTATGCCGGCGCACATGCCCCACATAATCACGACGATCTCGATGCTCGCCCTCGCGGCGGTCGGGGTGGCCCTGCTCTGGGTCTCGGCTCTGCCGGACTTCGCGGCCATCCGCGACAGTTCGACCGGCAGGCGCCAACGCTTCTTCGCCTGGCTCGCCAACGGCTGGCACGGCACCTCGAAGCAGTGGTTCACGCAGTACCACCGCCTCGGCGTCCTCGGCGCCTTCTACTTCATGATGCTCGTCACCACCCACTTCGTCTTCTCGGTCGACTTCGGCATGACGCTCGTACCGGGGTGGATCGACGCCCTCTTCCCCGCGACGCACGCCGCAAACTCCCTGCAGGCGGGAGTGGCCACCGTGCTCGTAGTCATGTTCCTTCTCCGCCGCTTCTGCGGCTTCGGGGACTACCTCGAGCTCGACCAGTTCTGGGGCCTCGGCAAGCTGCTGTTCGCCCTCTCCCTCCTCTGGTTCTGGTTCTGGTTCTCCAGCTTCATCATCCTCTGGTACGGCAAGAAGCCCAACGAGGAAGCCGTGCTGGAGCTGATCATGGTCGGCCCCTACATGCCGGCCTTCATAATCGCCTTCGTCCTGAACTTCGTCGCGCCCCTGTTCATGATGGTCTGGAACCCGGTGCGCAAGAGCATCTGGGGCCCGACGCTCGTTGCGGTCGGCGTGCTCGTGGGCACCTTCTTCGACCGGATCAGGCTCTACGTCTCGGCCTACACCGTGGCCGACTCCGAGAACAAGCACGAGTTGCACCTGCCTCTCGAGGTGTCGGCCAACATGCCGGACTTCGCCGACGCGCTCCTATGGGTGGGGGCGCTCGGAGGCGCCGTACTCGTATACCTGCTGGCCGCGAGGCTCATCCCGGTCATAAACATCTGGGAGCAGAAAGAAGTGCTGCTCTACAAGATTCACAAGCCGTTCCACAGGACCGAAGTGCTGGTGCTGGGAAAGAAGGACTGACATAATTCTCGAACCGTAGGGGCATCCCTTGTGGATGCCCGCAGAGAACCGACACGGTAACAGGCACATGCAAGAACATATCCAGCTAACCCAGAAGGAGATCAACCGCGATCTCCTGATCGGCGTACTGAAGACCCCCAAGTGGTGGGTCATCTCGGTACTCGTCCTCCTGGCCGTCTTCATAACCGGCGCGGTCGCCTTCGGCTACCTGCTCAACCAGGGCCTCGGCGTGACCGGCCTCAACCGCCCGGTGATGTGGGGCGTATACCTCGTCAGCTTCGTCTTCTGGATCGGCATCAGCCACGCCGGGATCATGATCTCCGCCATCCTCCGCCTCACCCAGGCCGAGTGGCGCCGCCCAGTGACCCGCGCCGCGGAGGTGCTCACCGTCTTCTCGCTCATAGCCGCGCTCCTCTCCGCGCCCCTCGTCCATGAGGGCCGGCCCTGGAGGGCGGCCTTCCCCATCCCGTGGATCATGCCCTGGGACTTCGCGAGGGGCATCTGGCCCAACATCCGCTCGCCGTTCGTCTGGGACCCCAGCGCGATCCTGACCTACCTGACGGCCAGCTCCCTATTCATATACGTCGCCCTGATACCGGACCTCGCCATCCTCAGGGACAGGCTGTCCGGCTGGAAGAGCACCTTCTACAGCGTCCTCAGCCTCGGATGGCGCGGCAGCCCAAGGCAGTGGAAGCTCCAGGCCGTCGCGGGCATCCTGCTCTCGGCCCTCGTGCTGCCCGTCTTCGTCTCGGTCCACAGCATCGTGTCCTGGGACTTCGCCGTGAACATCGGCGCGGAGGGCTGGCACTCGACCATCTTCGCCCCCTACTTCATCATCGGAGCCATTCACTCCGGCGTCGCCGCCGTCGCCACCGTCATGGTCGCCATGGTCTGGCTGTGGGGCTGGGACAAGTACCTGCGCCCCGACCACTTCGACGCCATAGGCCGCCTGCTCATCGTCGTCGGCACCACGTGGTTCTTCTTCTTCTTCCTGGAGTTCGTCTTCGCCATGTACACGCTCGAGGGTCCCGAGCTGGCAATGAGGGACCTGCAGGTCTTCCAGTACCCCTGGAACATCATGTTCGTCGTCTTCCTCATAACGGCCTTCTTCTTCCCCGTGCCCGCGTGGCTCTTCCGGAACGTCCGCCGCAGCATGTTCTGGATGTTCGTGACTACGCTGTCGGTCAACGTCGGCATGTGGCTGGAGAGGTTCATCATCATCATCCCCGGCCTCATCCGCCGCCAGCCCCTCATCTTCGACTGGGGCTCCTACCACCCCAGCATCATCGAGATACTGATGGTCGCCGCCACCTTCGCGTGGGTGCTGCTCGGCATGTTGATATTCGCTAAGATATTCCCGCTGGTGCCCCTCTTCGACATCAAGGAGGGGATGGTCGGACGGGACGAGATAAAGATAGGCAGGCGCAAGGTCGCCGCCTCCATTCGAGAGTAAAGGAGGGTGCTGTCATGACAGAGAACCCCGGCGGCATTCTTGCGCAGAGAAGCATCATAGGGCTCTTCACCGACGAGGACACCGCCGCCAACGCGATGGACGCGCTGAAGGATGCGGGCTTCGCTGAGAGCGAGTACGAGGTACTCACCGGCACCCCGTACCCGGAGGGCACCTTCGGCGAGGCGGAGCCGGTGCACAAGCTCTACCGCTTCCCGCTCATCGGGGCCGCGTCCGGCTTCATCGTCGGCCTCGCGCTCACGGTGGGCACCCAGCTATCCTTCCCGCTCGTCACGGGAGGCAAGCCCATACTCTCCATTCCACCCATGGCCATCGTCATGTACGAGGGGACGTTGCTGGGCGCCATCCTGTTCACCATCTTCGGCATCATCTTCGAGTCGCGGCTGCCCCGCGCCTTCATGGGCGCATACGACACCCGGATCACCGAGGGGTACATCGGCGTGGCCGTCACCGGGGATGCGGAGAAGATGGGGCCCGCCGAGGAGGCCCTGAAGGCGGCCGGCGCCGAAGAGATCAAGAGAGGATGGGAGAAGGAGTAGCCGATGGCGCCGCCTCCACTCAGGGCTGACCGCGCTCGGCTGCGCCGCCTCTGCGGCGCGCTGCTGCTCGCCCTCCTGGCCGCGGCTGCCATATCGTGCGGCAACCCGAGGACCGGGGACGCGGAGGTCCACGGCATCGTCAAATTCAAGATGCCAGCCTTCCCCGAGACGGGGTCCAACAAGGTCCAGATATTCACCGAGATGCACTACCAGCCCTCCTACAGGTCGCAGGAAGGCCCGCGACTCCTCCCGCACCCGGAATCGGTGCCCATCACGGGCAGGGAGATGGTCTACGTGGGAGAGGAGTACAAGGAGCTCCGGCCCCCGGCCGAGTTCCAGGCGTCCTACGACCCAGACCGCGCATCCCACCTCTTCGCCGTCAACTGCTCGGTCTGCCACGGCATCGCCATGGGGGGCGACGGCATGATGGCAACCAAGATGGAGGAACAGAAGGTTGGCCCCGTGCCCGCGGACCTGACCGCTGAGATCACCCAGGACTCCACCGACGGAGAGATATTCGGCTTCATCTCCAACGGCGGGCGCCAGGGACAGGCCCAGAAAGAGGCGAACGAGCGCTCGGCCCAGGAGTCATGCGAGGCGTTCGTGGGCTTCCTCAGGTCGGACTGCCTGGCGGTGGAGCTGGCTTCGGCCAGGCCGGTCTCCTCCGCAATGCCGGAGTTCTCGAGCCTCCTCACCGCGGAGGAGCGCTGGTGGCTGGCTATCTACATCCAGTCCCAGAAGTGAGCGCCCCCGCCTAGGCGGAGTCGCCGCGCACCCATATCCTCTCCGCCACCGCGTAACCGACCACCACCTCGTTGCCGTTGCACAACACCTTGATCACGCCTCGGTACGGCGCGGCCTCGGCCAGGTCCAGCGCCGCCCCAGGGACGAGGTCGTTGGTAACCAGGTACTCCAGCAGCGCCTGGTCGTCCTCGGGCACGCGGTCGACGTAGACGCGCCGCCCCTCCTGGGCGGTGCTCAGGCGGAATGCGTCCTTGGAGGGTGTGTAGCCGCTGCCCGGTATCGGATGGCCGAACGGGCAGGTGGCCGGGTTCCCCAGGCGCTCCCGTATCTTCTCCTCCAGGTCCGGCGAGATGGCGTGCTCGAGGCGGTGGGCCTCCACGTGGCACTTGTACAATTCGAGCCCCAGCAGGTCCACAACCATCCGCTCCGCCAGCCGGTGCCGCCGCACTATGCTCTCGGCGGCCTGCCGCCCCGTCCTCGTCAGCACGACCTCTTTGTCCGGCGTCGTATCGACCAGCTTCTCCCGCACCATCCTGCGCAGCATCCCGCTGACCGACGCCATCGAGGTCCCAAGCCCCTCTCCGGCAGGCAGCCGCCGCAACTGCTCCGCAAGCTGCGTAGGCGTGATCCGCAGCCCCTGCTCCTCAAGCTGGAATATGGACAGCAGGTAGTTCTCGGCGGCCATGGAAAGCCGCCGCTCCTCGGTATCGGACTGGCGACGCTTCGCAGCAGGCAATACGCGGCCCCCGGAGATAGATGACGGACGGCCCGAGTCTATTACACCCGCCAAACAGCGGTCAACTTTGGTGGCCTCGTGCGGCTGCCCCAAGGGTAGCGACGCATGGACTACGGAGTAGCAAGTCGAGCCCCGCTCCTTGCTATAATCCTGCCCGCACCAACCACACCCCGTTCCGCATGGTGATGCGCGCATGGTAACTGTCAGGCCCGCGACCCAGGGCGACCTCCTGGACATGGAGGCGCTCATCTCCCAGTCCGTGGAGATGGGCGACGTGCTGCCCCGCACCCTCGAGGAACTGACCGACCTGCTCCCGAGCTTCTTCGTCGCCGAGGCGGAGGACGGCAGGATTGTCGGCACTGCCGCCCTGGAGGTCTACAACCGGAAGCTCGCCGAGGTCCGCAGCCTCTGCACCTCCCCCGAGACGCGCGGCGAAGGGATAGGCAGGGCCCTGGTCGCCGCGTGCCTCGACCGTGCGCGCGACAAGGGCATCCTGGAGGTCATGGCCATCACCGACAAGGACGCGTTCTTCCGCGCATGCGGCTTCGACTACTCCCTGCCCAACCAGCGCAGGGCACTCTTCTTCCCCACCGGCGAATAGCGCTGCCCGCAGCGCTATCCCTACGCCTCCGCTACGACCGGGTTGCGCAGCACGCCCACGCCTTCCACCTCCACCTCCACCGTGTCCCCCGGCGCCATCGGCCCCACGCCCGACGGCGTGCCCGTCATTATCACGTCCCCGGGCAGCAGCGTAATCGCCTCGGTGATGTACGCGATCAGCTCCGGCACCGAAAAGAGCAGGTCCGACGTGTTGGCGTCCTGCCTCTGCACGCCGTTGAGCCGAGTGCCCAGCGCCAGGTTGGACGGGTCCAAACCCGTCGCAACCACCGGCCCCAGCGGGCAGAAGGTGTCGAAACCCTTGCTCACCAGCAGCACCCCGGTCGCCATCTCCACGGCTTGGATGACGCGCTCGCTAACATCGTTGCCGCACGTGTAGCCGAGCACGTAGTCCAGCGCCCGGTCCTCGGGTACGCGCCTGGCCGTCTTCCCCATGACGACTGCCAGCTCCGTCTCGTAGTGGACGACCTGCCCCTTCTTGGGATAGACGATGTCGTCCCCCTGCCCGACTACCGCCGTCGGGGGCTTCGTGAAGAGCATCGGGAACTTCGGCGCCTCCATGCCGCTCTCCTCGATGTGCAGCATGTAGTTCGCGCCCACCCCGACTATCTTCGACGGCTCCACCGGGGCCAGCACCCTCACCGACTCCAGGTCGGCGGCCTTCCCGCCGACGCTGAACTCCCCGAAGGGCGATCCGGCCATCTCCATGATCGAGCCGTCCTCCTCCAGCACCCCGTACGCCGCCCCGCCGTTGCAGCTATAACGTATGATCTTCATGGCTCCCTCCCATGACGTGACCATATGCGCGCCCGGCCGCCTTGTCAAATCCCGCGCGCCCGGACCGCCTGCGCCCGCCGAAGCCGCCTGCACCTCCGCGCTGATATATAATGGTGCGGATTCGGCCCACCATGCACGAGATACCGAAATAATGTCGCCAAGAACAGCCGCCGAGACCAGCGCCCCCCAAACCCAGGCCGGATACCGCCGCCGCATCGTCGTGAAGGTCGGCACCACGCTGCTCACCCACGAGACCGACAGGCTCAACATCCAGGTCATGGCATCCCTCGCCGAGCAGATAGCGCGGCTGCGCGAGGCCGGCGCGGAGGTCGTCCTCGTCTCCTCCGGGGCCGTGGCCGCCGGACGCCACGTCCTCGGCCTCTCCCGAGAGCAGCGTACCGTGCCGGACAGGCAGGTCATGGCCGCCGCAGGACAGGGCCGGCTCATGCACGTCTACGAGCAGCTATTCGACTGGCGCCAGATAACCGTCGCACAGGCCCTCCTCACGCGCAAGGACCTCGACGACCGCCTCGGCTACCTCAACGTCCGCAACACCCTCCTCTCGCTCCTGGAGCACGGGGCCATACCCATAGTCAACGAAAACGACGTGGTGGCCGTGGACGAGCTGGAGGGCGAGGCGTTCGGGGACAACGACACCCTCTCGGCCCTGGTCGCCAACCTCGTCGACGCCGACCTGCTGGTGCTGCTGGGCCGCGTCGCGGGACTCTACACCGCGGACCCTCACGTGGACCCCCAGGCGCGCTTCATCCCCATGGTGGACCTGCGCAACGGCGACGTGCCCGCGCAGGCCGGAGAGTCGCTGGGCGGCAAGGGAAGGGGCGGAATGATCACCAAGATCGAGGCCGCGCGCGTGGCCTCCGCCTCCGGGGTGGAGGTGGTCATAGCAAGCGGCCTCGACCCCGATGTCCTGGGCAAGCTGGCCCGCGGCGAGCGCGTCGGCACCTACTTCCCCGCCGTCGTCTCCAAGATGGAGAGCCGCAAGCGCTGGATGCGCAGCGGGCTGTCCACCCGCGGCGAGATAGTCGTAGACGACGGAGCGGCCGACGTGCTGCGCCGGAGTAACCGGAGCCTGCTCCCTGCCGGGGTGAGCGACGTGATAGGCGCCTTCGCTCGCGGCGATATCGTCTCCATAGTGGATCGAGCGGGCAGCAGGATTGCCGCCGGAATCGCCAACTACGACGCCGCAGACCTGGCGCAGATAAAGGGCCTCCACTCCAGCGAGATAGGAAAGAAGGTCGGACACCACGGCGACGAGGTCGTCCACCGCAGCAACATGGTGCTCATGTGACAACCGAAACGGCGATAGACCTCCAGGCTATGGGCGTGGCCGCCCGGGACGCGGCGCGCAAGCTCGCCCGCGCCTCCGGCGAACAGCGCGGCGACGCCCTCGCCCGCATGGCCGAGGCTCTCATGGAACGCCAGGACGAGGTCCTGAGCGCCAACGAGAAGGACTGCGCCGCCGCCAGGGCGAACGGCGTAGCCGACTCCTTCCTAGACCGCCTATCCCTCGACGAGGGGCGCTTGGAGGGCATGGCCGCCGGCGTGCGCGGCGTGCTCTCGCAGCCCGACCCGCTCGCGGAGGTCTTCGACGAGCGCACCCTGCCCAACGGCCTCCAGGTGTCCAAGCGCCGGGTGCCGCTGGGCGTCATCGGCGTCATATACGAGAGCCGCCCCAACATCACCATCGACATCGCGGCGCTGTGCGTCAAGTCCGGAAACGCCGTCATCCTGCGCGGAGGCAGGGAGGCGTTCCACTCCAACACCGCGCTCGCCGATCTTGCCGGCGAGGCAGCCGCGTCGGCCGGACTGCCCCGCGAGTCGATACAGGTCGTCGGCTCCACCGACCGCGCCCTCGTGGGCGAGATGCTCCGCATGAAGGACCACGTCGACCTGATGGTCCCCAGGGGCGGCTCGGACCTAGTGCGCCGCGTCGCCGAAGAGGCGGAGATGCCCGCCGTCACCGGCGGAATCGGCGTATGCCACGCCTACGTGGACAGCCAGGCCGACATCGACATGGCCGTCTCCATCGCCTACAACGCCAAGGTGTCCCGCCCCTCGGTGTGCAACGCCCTCGATACCGTCCTCGTCCACTCGGCCATAGCGCCGGCCTTCCTGCCGAAGCTCGCCGCCGAGTGGAGGGGCGCGGGCGTCGAGATGCGCGCCGACCGCAGGGCGCTCACCATCCTGGGCCAGTCGGCGGGCGACGGCGCTGTGCCGGCAGCCCCGGAGGACTGGGGCCGGGAGTACCTCTCCCTCACGGCCTCCGTGAAGGTCGTCGACACCGTAGACGAGGCGCTGGAGCACATCGACGCCTACGGCTCCGGGCACACAGACACCGTGGTGACGCAGGACGACGCCGTCTCCGAGCGCTTCCTGCGCGAGGTCGACTCCGGCGTCGTGCTCGTCAACGCCAGCACCAGGTTCAACGACGGCGGCGAACTCGGCCTCGGCGCTGAGGTCGCCATCAGCACCAACAAGATGCATGCCCGCGGCCCCATGGGCCTCAAGGAGTTGACGTCGTACAAGTGGGTCGTGGCCGGGACAGGCCAGGTGCGAGTCTGACAGGCCGACTCAGTAGGTATGATTTCGCTGCCGCAGGTGAGCATGAGAGCCGGCGGCGGCTAATGGGATACTCCCTGGCGCGGCGGCGCGCCGGGACGGAACCAGGATCGAGAGGATGACAAAATGAGCAGCAACTTCTACTTCGAGCGCGAATGCCGCACCCCTAGCTCGGAGTGCTACACCATCCTGAGCGGCGAGGAACCCGTCGGCAGAGTCGACGTACACTTCGCCGAAACGGTCGTCCACGCCACCATGAACGTCGCCGAAAGCCTCACCGCCGAGGAGATACAGGACCTCGTCGACACCGTGGACGAGGAAATCGTCAGCTCCGTAGGCATCAACCGCCAGGAGGTCATCGTCCACGTCCACCAGGGACGCGACCTCGGCGTATACAGCACCCGCAGCTTCCAGGGCAACGGCGGCCACGCCCACGGCTAGGCGCAGTGAATCGCAGTCCATGATCTACCGCACCCTCGGCAGGACCGGCCTCCGCGTATCGCTTGCCAGCTTTGGCACCGGCGGCCCCAGCAATCTCGGCCAGCACCGGGGCATGACGGCGGCCGAGCAGGACGCGCTCATCAGGCGCTGCCTAGACCTCGGCGTCAACCTCTTCGACACCTCGAAGAACTACGGCGACAGCGAGCGGATACTCGGCAGGGCGCTGAGGGGTGTCCCGCGCGACTCGTATCACCTCGTGACGAAGTGGTGGGGCGACCATGACGTCGATCTCCTCCCCGACGGGCCGGAGGCGCTGCGGGACTCCGTCGAGCGCTCCCTCGCCCGGTTGCGCACCGACTACGTCGACGTGATGATGCTCCACGGCCCGATCCCGGGGCAGTACGGCCAGATGGTCGACCGCTACTACCCGGAGCTCGATCGGCTGCGGCAGCAGGGCAAGCTGCGCTTCACCGGCTTCAGCGAGAGGTTCTACGCCGACCCGGCGCACCTGCTCGCCGAGACCGCCCTCAAGTCCGGCCCCGACCTGTGGGACGTGGTCATGCTCAAGTACGGCATACTCAACCAGTACGCCGCGAAGACGGTCCTCCCCCTCGCCCTGCAACACGCCGTCGGCATAATCAACATGGCCGCCGTCAGGGTCAAGCTGCCCGACCCCGTGCTGCTCGAGGAGCTCATAGCCGACTGGAAGGCGCGCGGCCTCGTACCCAAGGATGCCGTGCCCGACAAGGACCCCCTCGGCTGGCTCGCGCGCGGCGACGTCGCCTCCGTGGTCGGCGCCGCCTACAGCTTCGCCGCCGACCACCCAGCCGTCTCCACGGTCCTGACCGGCACCTCCCGCGTCGAGCATCTGGAAAACAACCTCGCGGCCCTCAAGCGCCCGCGCCTCCCCGAGCCGGACACCCGCCGCATCGTCGACCTATTCAGCCACATAGCCGAGTACGCATAACTTCGCTCGGCCTCGGACTTGAGCGCCGGCTATCCGGCTGCCGATACGGCGCGGGCGAAGGCCCTGATCTTGGCGGGGTCTTTGTCGCCATCGGTCTCGACGCCGGAAGAGACGTCGACCATCCAGGGGCGGACGGCGGCGATGGCGTCCGCGACGTTGTCGGGGCTGAGGCCGCCGGCGAGGACGACGTCGTAACGGGCGGCGACGCGGGCGGCTATGGACCAGTCGAAGGTCTTGCCCAGGCCGCCGAGTCTTCCCGGTTCGTACTTGTCCAGGTGGGGGGTGTGACGCGCGGCCACGACCTCCTCTACGCTGGCCATCGCGAGGCTGGCCGCCTTCTCTATGCCGAGGTCTTCCCGGACCCTGACGACCTTTATCACGGAGGCTTCCACGTCTTCCCAGTAGGCGGGAGGCTCGCCGCCACATAGCTGGGCGTACTGGAGGCCGCAACGGCGGAGAATGCGGTTCACCTCGTCGATGGGCTGGTCGGCGAATAGGCCGACGAGGGCGGGGCCTCCGTCGCCGCGGTAGCCGCGGTAGCGGTCGATTATCTCGCTGGCCTGGTCGGGCGTAAGCTGACGCCTGACGCCGTGGACGAAGTTGAACCCGATGTAGCTCGCGCCAGCCTCGGCGGCTGCGAGGGCGTTCGGGGCGTCGCGGAGGCTGCATATCTTGAACGCGGTCACAGCAGCTCTCCGAGGCGCGCTCCGGGGTCGTCGGAGGTGACGAGGGCCTCGCCTACCAGGATGGCGTGCGCGCCGGCCCTCTGGACGCGGAGGACGTCATCGCGGGTGGCGATGCCGCTCTCGCTGACGATGATCTTTCCGTCGGGCGCCAAGGGCGCTAGGCGCTCGGTCGTGGCCAGGTCGGTGTCGAAGGTGCGGAGGTCGCGGTTGTTGATGCCTATCAGCTCGGCTCCGGCGTCCATGGCCGCCTGTAGCTCGGCCTCGTCGTGTACCTCCACGAGGCATTGGAGCCAGAAGACCTGGGCGAGGTCGAGCAGCTCTCCAAGCTGTTGGCGGGAGAGGGCGGCGACGATGAGGAGCAGGGAGTCGGCGCCGTGGGCGCGGGCCTCGTAGACCTGGTAGGGGTCGAAGATGAAGTCCTTGCGCAGGGTGGGGACGCCCTTGGGGCGCAGGCGCGCCGAGACGGCCTCCAGGTCGCCGATGGAGCCGTCGAAGTGGTCGGCCTCCGTGAGCACCGAGACGGCGGCTGCGCCCGCGGCGGCGTAGGCGTCGGCGATGGACACGGGGTCGAAGTCTGCACGGAGCAGGCCCTTGGAGGGGGAGCGTCTCTTGACCTCCGCGATGACCCTGATCTCGTCGCCCATGAGCGCTCCCGCCATGTTGAGCGGGGGGGCGCTGCCGCGGGCCCGCTCCTCCAGGACGCGCAGGGGGACGGCGGCCTTGAGGCGCTCCACCTCGCGGCTCTTCGCCTCCAGTATGCGGTCCAGGATGTGGGGGGTCCGTGTCTGCGCCAAGTCCGACTCCGTGTTCGCGGCGGGTGCGCATACATGATAACGCAGCCGGCGCGTTCCTTGTGGACAGGGCCTTTCCAAAGTCCGTTCGTGGTGAGCCTGTCGAACCACAGGCGGGGCCTTCGACAGGCTCTGAGCCTGCCCCGTACTCCAAGCTCAGAGTCTGCCCCGTACTCGATACGGGGCAGAACGGCCAGGCACGACCCTATCCCAAATCCTCTACCTCCCACTTCAACGCCATATCTATCGGCCATCACCCCGTAGGGGGCTATCTGACATTACCGTAGGGGCTGGTTTCAAACCAGCCCTTCCCTTGCCCTGGAACGCCACCGCGATTTAGGTGGGGGATTCTGGCTATCCTAACAATGAAAAAGCCCTGGTCCGGCGCTTGACCGATAGCGAACGCGTGTGCTATGCTCCTCCCATGCCGAGAAATACCAATACGAATGGAGGGGCCGTCCCCCTCAGAGCTCGCTCCGAGCACGCCCGAACGACATGTAACATTCTGGTCATATCGGCGTCCCATTTCGTTAGACCAGCGTCGCATCCGAGTCACACGCTGTAACGCGAGCCAAAGCTGAACAAGACAAAATGTTACAGGTTGTTACGGATACGGAGAATCTTCGCCCGCTCGACGAGCGAGTACCAATGTGACCGTCGGCCGACGCCGGGCTGACGCCCTCCGCCAGCCCCAGGCCCTTCCCAAAGTCCGTTCGTGGTGAGCCTGTCGAATCACCTCGACTTTGAAAAGGCCCTGGCCTTGTGGAAATGGTCCTTGACAAGGGGGCGCGGGGTGTGCGAACATGCGTTCCTTCACTGGAGGAGGATGCTGATGCTGATCAGGCGTGCGCCGGACACTTACGAGAAGATACAGGCCCTGGGCGGGATGGCTTCGGACGATATCCTATCGCGTCCGGGGCAGGCCGAGGCGGCCGGGGGGACGGGCCGCTTCGGCAAGCTCGGGGCGGGCGGACGGGACAGGGGGCCGTACTCGGCTGCCCGGAACAACCCTGCGCCGGGGGTTTACAGGTCGGCGCTGCCGAACGGGAAGTACGTCAACCTGATGCGGGTGATGTTCACGGACTTCTGCAAGATGGACTGCGCGTTCTGTCCGAACAGCCACTGGGTGCCTCGCAGGCGGTACGCCTTCAAGGTGGACGAGCTGGCGAACGCCTTCATGGATATGTACCGGCGGCACACGGTGACCGGGCTGTTCCTGAGCTCGGGGGTGGCCGGGACCGGCTCGAAGACGACCGAGAAGATGACGAAGGTCGTGGACCTCATCAGGAACAAGCACGGGTTCAAGGGCTACATCCACATGAAGGTGATGCCCGGCACGGAGGAGGAGTACGTGGAGGCGGCCTACCGGCTGGGAACGCGGCTGTCGGTGAACCTGGAGGCGCCCAACCCGGAGCTGATGAGCAAGCTGAGCGCGATGAAGGAGCATCGGCGGGACATCCTTGCGCCGATGGGGTGGATCGACCGGCTGACGCGCTCGACGACGAACGGCGCGGTGGGGCAGGCGACTCAACTGGTGGTGGGCGCGGCTGACGAGACGGACTGGGACATCTTCGAGCGGATCGACCAGCTATACGGGCAGTGGGACCTGAAGCGGGTCTACTACGCGGCCTTCCGGCCGGTGCGGCACACGCCGTTGGAGGAGCACCCGCCGACGCCGTTGCAGCGGGAGCACCGGTTGTACCAGGTGGACTGGCTCAAGCGCGTGTACAGGTACTCGAACGAGGAGCTGAAGCTGGCGTTCGCGGACGACGGGCTGCTGCCCCTGGACGCTGACCCGAAGACGTCGATCGCGGTGTACAACCTGGACGGCTTTCCGGTGGACGTGAACGCGGCAAGCCGGGAGGAGCTTCTCAGGGTGCCGGGGGTCGGGCCGACGTCGGCGCAGCGGATCGTGGCGAACCGGCGGGGCCACAGCATCGACACGTGGCGGGACCTGCAGGCGATGGGGGTGGTGCGCAAGCGGGCATGGCCGTTCCTGGCGCTGCCGGGACACCGTCCGCCGCGGGCGAGGCAACTGAAGATGGAGCTGTTCCGGGCGGACGCCGAGCGTCCTCGGCTGTCAGCTACGCCCGCGCGCAAGCACGGCGGTCACGCGCAGGGGACGGCGCCGTGCGGAGTGGAGCGGTCATGCACGGGCTGCCCGCTGTACGGGGCGCCGGGGCACCCGGGGTCGGAGATGGCGCGGGCGGCATAGGGCCACGTTGTCGCCTCAGTCTGAACATCGCAGTTCACAATAGACACGTAAGTGGACGGCTTCGGGAATGACCGCACCTCCAGATCTCGTCTCCCCGGCGCTAAGTGGCTCGGTTCCCTCATTGGGCTCTCCCCACTCATCTTGGGTGGATTGGCCCGGCTTCGGCAGAGAACCTGTAGCCGGATGAGCGTGATAGCATGAGGCCAGCGTGTCGGGGAGGAATTGCTATGGCTGTGTACCGGATAACGAACCGCCAGTTTGAGCCGCTGGCAGAGACTTCCTTCGAATCCGAGCAACTCTATGAACGCTACGACCTGCAACGGATGCTGCGTGACCGGCCCGACCTTCTAGAAGAGGGGCTCTTCGTCGTCGCCGAAGAATACGGCGACTGGGAGGAGTCCAACCGTCGCATCGACCTCCTGGCCTTGGATGGAGAGGGGCGACTTGTGGTTGTGGAGCTCAAGCGCAGCGACCAGGACAGCCTGATGGACTTGCAGGCCATCCGATACGCGGCGATGGTCGCCAACATGACGTTGGATCAGGCCATCGACGCTCACCGCGAGTACCTCAGGGAGCGAGGGATGGATGGAGACGCCGACGACCTCATCCGCACACGCTTAGGCCAGGTCGAAGCGGAGACCAGCATAAGCACAGCCAATCCACGGATCATCCTGGTCTCCGCCAACTTTTCCAAAGAGCTCACCACGAGCGTCCTGTGGCTCAACCAGAGGGATATGCACATAACGTGCATCAGGTTGCAGCCCTACAGATCTGGAAACGAGTTGTATCTCGAGGTGAGTCAAGTGATTCCCATGCCGGCGGCGGAGGACTATATGGTCCGGTTGCGAAACCGGGAACGGGAGGCGGAAGGGCAAAGTTCTTACCAGCCAGAGACCCATGAGGGTGCTGAGGAGTTCCAGGAGGCCATCAAGACGGCCCGCGCGGACCAAAGGGAACGATTGGAGCGACTGTCCGGCTTGGCGGTGGAGCTGGAGTCGCAAGGGCTGGCAAGAATCCTCACAAGAAAAGGATCCGTCAACACGGTCCTTCGCGTCGAGCTCCCCGACATGGGCAGAGGGCTCTTCTATGTCTACAAGAATAAGGCAGGGTACGGCTACCTCCGGTTCGGTGGCAGCCTCTTCGACAGTCACGCCCCGACATCCAAGAAGCGGATAGAGGAAATCATAAGTCCAGCGACTATTGGGCCGTCGAGCACCTATTGGGAGTTGCCCGAAGGATTTCTCGAAGCCCTCCGCGGCGCTTACCAGGAGGCCACCAGTGGGCTCGTGGCTGGTCAAGCTAAAGCTAGCGGACAGTCGGCAACCAGTTCGTCAAGTAACTGAATCGTGTACAGAAGTTGCGGAGACCGCGACGCGCTCTACCTCGATGCCGTCGGCCCTGCCGAGGGCCTGCGCCAGGTCGTATGCCGCCTGCATCCGATGCCAGGTTTCCGCGCCTCCGCCGAACGCCCTGTCGAGGCGGATGGCCATCTCCGCCGAGATTCCCGAGCGTCCGTTCACGATGTTCGATAGCTGCTTGCGGCTCACCCCCAGCCTTCGCGCAGCCTCCGTGACGCTCAGGCCAAGCGGCTCCAGGCAGTCGTGGCGAACGGACACCCCAGGGTGAGGCGGGTCCTTCATTGGCATCTTGTTTTTCTCCTAGTGATAGTCGACCAAGTCACGTCATCGACCTGGGTAGAACGATCTCCATGCACAGTCCCTTGGCGTCCTTCGTAGGGCACTCTGGGAGTGTCCTGAGGCGGTCGTGATGGCGGTAGGCGGTTACGGCTGCTGCGAGCGCGTCGAGTATGTCGTCTCTGGCAACGACTTTCTTTGGGCCGAACTTGGTCCAAGCCTCGTCATATATCTCCTGGGTGTGCGGCTCCGCACTCTGGAGAACACGGAGGCGTTCAACTCTCCCTTTCGTTCGCTTCTTCGGGGATTTCATGGCCTTTCTGCCATTTAGCGCCCAGAAAAGCAGTTCGGGATGGACTTCCCGCACCAGCGGCTTCACGCTAGTGCCGCGTGCCCGAGTCGCCTCATCAACCTCGGCAATCTTGGGCGCTATCGCAAAAGTCTGCTTGCTAATCCCTTTCCCCCTCCCAATGGCTTTTCTCTCAATGGCGCAAGCAACCCGATAGTCGCACGGCTCTTGCGCCGCCTGTTGGACCGTCTGGCGGGTCGGAGTCGGGAAGACGCTCGAGGCGCGCGGGCGGCCGAGTAGCTTCCGGGCCTCGCGGTCGCAGGCGCGCCCGTTCCCGTCCTCCGGGAGGCCGATGGGGATGTCAACGAGAATGAGCCTGGCATCGGGGTAGTGGGCCAGCAGGTCGCGGAAGGCGCAGAACACCTTCGTTTCGAAGCTGTCAAGGCCGAGCCCCACGCTGAACCATCCGCCCTTGCAGCCGTCCACTCCAACGAATTGGGTCATCGGTCAATGCACCTCACTCGTTAGTTCTGATCGATTACGGGCGACAGGTTGACACTGCTGGGTAGGAGTTGGTAGTCTCTCCCTGTAAGCGCGGAGTGCCCGGAGCACGTCGTCCCGCTCAAGGGATGGACGCCGGTCATAGCCGCGCTTCTTCACGCTCCGCTCACGTTCGCCCTCGGTCATACCATTTGAAGGGCTGGGCATACTTCCACGACTGAGCCTCGCGCCGTGTCGCGCTGTCCTTACGGGCGCCAGCGGAGGTTGGGGCGGCGGGCGGCGTTGGCCTCGTCGAGGCGGGTGTTGGGGGTGTCGTGTGGGGCGTCGTGGAGGAGGCCGGGGGAGTCGGCGGCTTCTTGGGCGATGGTCTTCATGACGTCGATGAAGTAGTCGAGGGTCTCCTTGCTCTCGGTCTCGGTGGGCTCGATCATGAGGGCCTCTTCGACGATCAGCGGGAAGTACATGGTGGGGGGGTGTACGCCGTAGTCGATGAGGCGCTTGGCGACGTCGAGGGCGGACACGCCGTGTGCGCGCTTGAGGTTTCGCGCGGAGAAGACGACCTCGTGCATGCAGTGTCGGTCGTAGGGCAGGTCGTAGTGGCCTCGTAGCTGGCTGAGGACGTAGTTGGCGTTGATGATGGCGTCGCGGCTGACGCCGCGGATGCCCTCGCCGCCGAGGGTGCGGATGTACGAGTAGGCACGCACCAGCGCGCCGAAGTTGCCGTGGAATGCGCCCATCTTGCCAATCGTCTGCGGCGGCGCGCCGAGGGTGTATGTCTCCGCGCCGTCCGGGGCCGTGTGCAACTCCACCACGGGCGTGGGCAGGAAGGGCTCCAGGCGCTCGCCGGCGATGACCGGGCCCGCGCCTGGGCCGCCGCCGCCGTGGGGCTGCGTGAAGGTCTTGTGCAGGTTGGAGTGGACGACGTCGAAGCCGAGGTCGCCCAGCTTGACGAGGCCGATGAGGGCGTTGAGGTTGGCGCCGTCGCCGTAGACGATGCCGCCCGCGCCGCGTACGACGCGCATCACCTCCAGGATGTTGGTGTCGAAGAGGCCGAGGGTGCTGGGCTGCGTGAGCATGAAGCCGGCCAGGTCGTCTCCGACGGCGGCCTGGAGGGCCGCGAGGTCGGTGTTGCCGTTGTCGTCGGACGGGATGGGGACGACCTCGAAGCCAGCCATGGCGGCGGAGGCTGGGTTGGTCCCGTGGGCGCTGTCCGGGATGAGCACCTTGGTGCGGCCGGTATCGCCGTTGGCTAGGTGGTAGGCCCTGGTCATGAGCATCCCGGCGAGCTCGCCCTCGGCGCCTGCCATCGGGGCCAGGGATGCGCCCGCCATGCCGGTCATCTCGGCGAGGTAGCCCTGTAGCTGGTACATCAGCTTGAGGGCGCCCTGCACGGTGGCCTCGGGCTGGAGGGGGTGGACCTCGGACATGCCGGGCATCCCTGCCATCTCGTCGTCCAGCTTGGGGTTGTACTTCATCGTACAGCTACCGAGGGGGTAGAAGTTGTGGTCGATGGAGAAGTTGGACTGGCTCATCTGGGAGAAGTAGCGGACGATCTCGCCCTCGCTGACCTCGGGCATGGGCAGGTCGTCCCTGAGCATCTCGGCCGGGGGGGCTTGCTGCTCGGGGACGTCGAGGGGCGGCAGGGTGGAGCCGACGCGGCCCGGCACGCTGCGCTCCATGAGCAGACGCCTGTTCAGGGCCTGGAGGTCGTGCTTCGGGGCGGTCGTCATGGCTTGGCAACCTCCGCCAGCGCTTCGGCGAAGCGGTCGATCTCTTCCTTGGTGTTCATCTCGGTGCAGCAGACGAGCATCCCGCTCGGCACGCGGTCGCTCACGTCGAGGCCGCCGATGATCCCGCGCTCCAGGAGGGCTTCGTTGATCTCGGCGACGGGCCTTGGGCACCGGACGACGAACTCCCGGAAGTACCTTCCGGTAAGCGGGAGGGAGTAACCGGGTATCTTCTCTACGAGGGAGGCGGCGTAGTGGGCCTTGTGGTAGCAGAGCTCGGCGACGCGGCGGAGGCCCTGCCTGCCGAGGGAAGACATGTACAGGGTGGTCATCAAGGCTATCAGCCCGACGGCGGTGCATATGTTGGACGTGGCCCTCTCGCGCCGGATGTGCTGCTCCCTGGTCTGGAGGGTGAGGACGTAGCCGTCGCGGCCTCGCGTGTCCATGGTCTTGCCGACGACGCGGCCCGGCATCTGCCTGACGTACTTCTGCTTGCAGGCGAATATGCCGACGTAGGGGCCGCCGAAGGTGGGCGCGACGCCTATGGTCTGGCCCTCGGCGACCACTATGTCGGCGTCGTAGTCGCCGGGCGGTCGGAACATGCCGAGGGAGGTCAGGTCGGCGGCCGCGACGAACAGGGCGCCCGCGGAGTGGGCGCCCGCGGCCATCGCGTCCACGTCCTCGAAGTAGCCGAAGAAGTTGGGCTGCTGTACGAGCAGGCAGGCGGTCCCGGAGTCGATCTGGGCGGAGCCTGGGGCGAGGGTGTCTATGGCGATTCCCTGGGAGTCGAGGAAGGTGTGCAGGACCTGGCGGTATGCGGGGGAGACGGTGTCGAGCACGGCGACCCTATCGCGCCGCGTGACCCTGGCGGCCATGAGCGCGGCCTCGGCCATGGAGGTGGCTCCGTCGTACATGCCGGCGTTGGCGACCTCCATGCCTGTCAGCTGGCAGACCAGCGACTGGAACTCGTAGTGGGCCTGCAGGGTGCCCTGGGATACCTCGGGCTGGTAGGGGGTGTAGGCGGTCATGAACTCGCTGCGGGTGGCCACGGAGCGGACTATGGCCGGTATGAAGTGCCTGTAGGACCCTGCGCCGAGGAAGCAGGCGTAGTCGCCTGGGACTGCGTTCCACTCGGCCATGGCGCCGATCTCGCGCCTCAGCTCCAACTCGGAGGTCGGAGGCGGCAGATCCATGGGCGGGTCCAGGTGCTCGGCGGGGATGTCGGCGACGAGGTCGTCGAAGGAGCGCACGCCGATGGCGTCGAGCATCCGCTGCCGGTCGTCGTCGGTGTTGGGCGTGTAGGGTGATGTGAAGCGGCCGTTATCCATCGTGAAGCGTAGCGCCGGGGCGCGGCCCTCAGTGCGCCTCGGAAGCCAGAAGCTGGTCGTACTCGTCGGCGGTCATCAGGTTGTCGAGCTCCGCCTCGTCGTCCACCTCGACCTTGAGGAGCCAGCCGTCGCCGTAGGGAGAGTCGTTGACGACCTCGGGGGTATCGACGACGGCCTGGTTGACCTCGGCGACCCTGCCGCTAACGGGCGAGTATAGCTCGGAGACGGCCTTCACGGACTCGACCTCGCCGAACTGGGCGTCCTGGGTGAGCCGGTCGCCCTCGCCCGGCAACTCGAGGTAGACGATGTCGCCGAGGCTCTCGACCGCGAAGGCGGTGATGCCGACGGCGCATAGGGCGCCGGGCTCGACGCGTACCCACTCGTGCTCTTTGGTGTATCTGAGATCGGCTGGATTCACAGGTCTTCTCCGAGAAGTCGATAGTGGACGATACCGCCCCGGCCCGTTCAGCCGATGGGCGCCAGTATGGGCACCTGCCGCTCGGCGTAGAATGGGAGCATGGCCACTTCGGCCTCCGCCTGGCGTCCGCGAATATCTATGTCCAGGCGGGTACCGGGCTCCCCGATGCCTTTCCGAACATAGCCCATGCCTATGGCCCTGTCAAGCGTGGGGGAGAAGCTGCCGCTGGTGACGACGCCCACGCGCTCGCCGTCGGACGTGATGTCGTAGCCGTGGCGGGCGATGCCCCGGCCGACCATCTCGAAGCCGACCAGGGTGCGCTTGGGGCCTTCTTCGCGGATGCGGGCCAGGGCTTCCCTGGCGACGTACCCCTCGCGGTCGATGTCGACGAACCGGTCGAGCCCGGCCTCGAATGGATTTACGTCGGCGTCGATGTCGTTGCCATGGAGCGGCAGGCCTGCCTCCAGGCGCAGAACGTCCCTGGCGCCGAGGCCGCACGGCGCGGCGCCGGCGTCGATCAGCGCCCTCCATATCCTCGGGGCGTCGACGACGGGGACCATCAGCTCGAAGCCGTCCTCGCCGGTGTAGCCGGTACGGGCGACGATGCACGGCGCTCCGGCGACCTCGGTCTGCACCGCCCTGAACAGGCGGAGGGACGACAGGTCGTGGTCGGTCAGGCGGGAGAGGATCATCTGCGCGGCGGGGCCTTGGTGCGCGATCATCGCGAGCTCGTCGGTGACGACCTGGATGTCCGCGTCGTCGGAGCTCCTGCGCCAGCGGCGGACCCACGCCTCGACCGCGTCCGCGTTGGAGGCGTTGGGTACGAGGACGTAGCGCCGCCTGCCGAGGCGGTAGACGATGGCGTCGTCGATTATGCCGCCCTGCTCGTTGCATATCAGGACGTAGCGCGCCCTCCGCAGCCTGAGCTTTGGGACGGAGGTGCTGAGCACGCGGTCCAGCAGGGCGGCGGCGTCTCGGCCTTCTATTGAGATGCGGCCCATGTGGGAGACGTCGAAGAGGCCGGAGGCGGTGCGGACGGCCCTGGCCTCCGCCAGGATGCTTTCGTACTGGACGGGCATCTCCCAGCCCGCGAAGGGGACCATGCGCCCGCCGGCGGCGACGTGGTTATCGTACAGGGGGGTCCTTCTGAGGGTTTCGCCGGCCATGATCCTCTAACCTGCCTGGTCCGCCCATGCGTCGGCGGCTTGCTTGAAGCGGCGGAGGGCGTCCACGTGGCCGGCGGGCGTGGAGAGCCCCGCGCCCATCGTGTTCACGGAGAGGTGGGTGGCGCCCGCGTCCTTCCAGCGCGCAAGCTCGTCGGCCCATGACTCGGGGCCGCCCCGCGCGGCGCTGGCGCGGCCGTCTATGCCTATCTCGGCGGGGTCGCGGCCGGCCTCGCGGGCGTAGCGCCTCAGGGCGGCGAGCATCTCCTCCAGCTCATCGCCCGGGCCGTGCTGCGGGAACCAGCCGTCGCCCGTCGCGGCTATGCGCCTGAGCACGTTGTCATGGGTGCCGCCGAACCATATCGGGATGGGGCGCTGCACCGGCAGCGGGTTCAGCCCGGCGTCGGTGATCGTGTGCCAGCGGCCCTCGTAGGTGACAAGCTCATTGGTCCAGAGGGCGCGCATGACCTCGATCTGCTCCTCGGACCGGCGTCCGCGGTTGTGGAAGTCCTCGCCAAGGGCCTCGTACTCCACGCGGTTCCAGCCGATGCCGATTCCCAGGCGCAGCCGGCCCCCGGTCAGCACGTCGACCTCGGCCGCCTGCTTGGCGATGAGCGCGGCCTGGCGCTGCGGGGTTATCAGGATGCCGGTCACGAGCTCGATGCGCCGGGTGACGGCGGCGAGGTAGCCGAAGAGCACCATCGGCTCGTGGAACATGTCGGTGTGCCGGTACGATCCGCTCCAGCCCGGGCGGCTGCCGGCGTTGGCGCCCAGCACGTGGTCGTAGACGAGCAGGTGCTCGTAGCCCATCTCCTCGACGGCCTGGGCGTAGTCCCTGACGGCCATCGGATCGGCGCCGATCTCGGTCTGCGGGAAGACCACTCCAATACGCATGGCCCCCATTATACTCTACGACGCCGGGGCCTTACAGGGCGCCGCTCCAGGCGAGGCCGCGCCATACGAGCAGGACGCCGATTGCCAGCAGCACGACGCCCATTGCGCCCACCAGCCTGAAGAGGTCGACGCGGCCCGTGAGCTGCGCGCCGAGGTAGCTGCCGATCATGGCGGTGGCGCTCATCATCGCGGCCATCGGGTAGTCGACGTTGCCCTGGGAGACGTGGCCGATCCAGCCCATCGCTCCCATCGCGAAGCCGATGAGCAGGTTCGTGCCGGCCGCGGTCCTGGGGTCTATTCCCATTACGCGGATCATGGCGGGCAGGCGCATCGAGCCGAGTATCAGGCCCACTGCGCCGCCGATCAGCCCTACCGCCAGGCCGATCGCGGAGCCGGCAAGCCCCCTTGGGGTCCTGAGGGACAGCGACGGGTCTGCCGCCGCTCCGCCGGACCCGCTCCCGTCCGGGGCGTTCTCGACGCGGAACTTTTGCAGCAGCTCCACCCCCTGCCAGAAGACGAGGACGCCCACGGCCACCACGAGCAGGGCGTCCGGCGCCCAACGGCTGGCGAAGCCGCCTATGAAGGCGCCGACCATGCTCGGTATGCCCATGACCGCGGCGAGCCTCCACGCGACGCGGCCTTCCTGCAGGTGGCGTATCGATCCGAGGAGGGCGCTGGAGGTGCTGACGATGATGTTGGTGCCGCCGGCGAGGGAGGGGGCGGCGCCCAGTAGCAGCAGCGCGGGCAGGCGCATGGTGCCCAGGGCGAGGCCCACGAAGCCGCCGAGTATGCCCACCGCGAAGGAGATCAGCGTGAGCAGGACGGCCTTCCAGAGCAGGACGTCCGACGGTAGGCCGTATGCCTCGAGTGGCGACGTCATGGCCTATCTCAGGTGGTGGTCGCCGCGCCGCCGGACGTGACGCCGCGCAGGAACGCGAGGTCGCGCTCCGACGGCGGCAGGTTGCCGTAGCAGGCCCGGTTGAACGCGGCGGTGGCCCTCTCCGCCAGCCCCGGCTCGAAGAGCGGCCTCAGCCTGCTCTCGAACTCCAGGGGAGACTCGGACTCCTGGCGGCGCACGCCCCTGCGCTCGGCCTCGCCCAGCAGGCGGTAGTATATCTCGAACGCCTCCACGACGCCCGGCTCGCCGTCCGGCGGGCGTAACGGCTTGCGCACCCTGCGCCGCCTCAGGCGCTCGGGCAGCAGGTCGAAGAGCAGCTTCGCGGCGTCCATGAGGGGGTCGCTTCCCTCCCTGACCGACTGCCGTGCTCCCTCCGGGTACTCGTAGCGCCCTCTCTTCCTGCGGCGGAATGCCCGCGCCAGGAAGAATAGGCCCACGACGACGACGACTATGAGGACGGCTATCCCCGCGATCTGGAAGAACCGACCTATGGCAGGATTCCTCTCCTCCTCTTCCATCTGCTCCACGTCGGGAGGGGCGACGTTGATGCCCTCGGTCACCTGGCGCTGCAGGTCGGACTGCAGGAGGTTGAGTATGGTGTTGAAGAGCCAGTCGACCGCGGCGACGACGGGGTATAGCAGGGTCGATAGCGCCGGCGCGATGACGTTCTCGACGGCGAACCCTATCGCGGCCCTGGACGCGTCGGTCACGAAGGGCAGCACGGTGTTCTCCACGAGGCCGGCGATGAGGCCGACCAGGAGCACTCCGAGGACGAGGGCGCCGATCACCTTGGGCCAGGTCGCGCGCTTCGCCGCCTCCTCGGACGGGGACGAAAGGTGGCTCACCGCCAGGCCGGCGAGGGACGAGGCCGTGAAGATGAAGAGCACGGGGTAGACGTTCAGGTCGGCCGGGAGCGCGGCGTCGGCTATCGCCGCCGCGGCCAGCGCCACGACGCCGATCTTGAAGCTGGTCTCCAGCGTCTCCTCGGGGCTGTCGCTCGCGGCGACGCGGCCGCCTCGCCACCAGAGCCCGACGGCCATGGCAGCCGCGATCGCGGCCCTGATCCAGTATCCCTCCGAGTCGGGCTCCCCGCTCAGGCTGCCGGCCCAGCCGAGGTCGAGGCCCGCCGAGAACTGGCTGGCCAGCACGAGGTACACCACCACTACGCCGGCGAGCATCTGCACGACGTAGGCCCACAGCGTCGGGATGATGAGCGCCTGCAGCCCGCGCGACACGACGAGGGAGCTCGCCAGCAGGGTCAGCACCGCGAACCAGTCGAGCGGGTTGGAGCCGAGCTGGGCGGGCAGCGCCGCGACGCCGAGGATGGCGTATAGCCATGCGCTCTCGGAGACGACTATGGCCGCCAGCACCCACTTATCTTGGGCCGAACTCACTCGCCTCCTCCGCTCTGCGCAGGCGCGCCCCAAGCTCGTGTACTATGACCCCTTCCGGCATCTCCGGGCACGCGCCCTCGGCCACGTACAGGAGGACGACCGGGTGGCCCCTTCTCCTCAGGGTCCCCACGACCGCGACCAGCTCGGGGTCGACCATGGCCGTTACTATGACGAGGGTGGACCCCATCGGGAACCTGCGCGCGTGGTCGCCGAGGCGCTTGTGCATGGGCGACATGACCACGGGCGTTATGGTGGCCAGGGCTTCGAGAATCACCGAGAGCCGGTCCGGCTCGGCGCCGGGCGGGATGATCATGGGCCGGTCGGCGCGTATGGCCGAGCCGTTGGAGAACAGCCCCAGCTCGTGCTTCTCGTCCGCCGCGTGGCTGGCGACCGACGCGGCGACCTTGATTACCCGCTCCAGGAGCGGCGACGAGTAGCCCCCCCAGTTGATAGGGTTCGTCTCTATGGCCACCACGAGCACGATGGTGGTGGAAGAGCTTGGGTCGAAGACGCGGACCTGGAAGCGGCCCGCCCTGGCGCTGAGCTTCCAGTCCACCCACTTCAGGGGGTCGCCTCTCCGGTAGTCGCGCACCGTCGCGGGGCGGGACGTGTCCCGGTGTATGGGGAGGCCGCTGCGGGAGTCGCCTATCGGCCTGAGCGACGGGATGCCAAGCTCCGGCAGGGTCGTTACCTCCGGGTAGACGAGCAGGTCGTCCCTGTGGGGCACCGTCTTCTCGCTCGTGAAGAAGCCGAAGAGGTCGCCGCTCTCGATGCGCGCCGGGCCGAGCCGGTAGTATCCCCTCGCGGTACACTTGAGCCGGTACTCCCACACCACCTTCTCGTACCAGCCCATGGAGGCCGAGAGCACCAGGGACATCGGCGTAGCCCCCACCTGCTCGCCCATGCGCCCGCCTTGGACCTCGACGTTGGGAGGGAAGCGGTCGTAGAGGCGCAGCCAGCCTAGGGGCACGGGCTTGCGGTTGGTGACGCTGACGGTGATGGGCACCTCGTCGCCGACGAAGGCGCGGTTCCGGGCCAGGGTGCGCTCGTAGGTGACCTCCTCCAGCGACAGCCTGCTCCAGAGCCAGGCGATGGAGCCGATGATCAGGCCGAGGATGCCGAAGCCGCCTATGAGCACCTGGCCCGCGAGTATGCCGGCCGCCACGAGGACGGCAAAGAAGATGAGCCAGAGCTCGTGGCGGACGCGCCCGGCCAACGGCTACCTTTCGACCGGGACGGGGACCGCGGCGAGCAGGTCGGCCACGACGTCCTCGGTGGAGCGGCCGGTGAGGCGGGTGGTGGAGGTCGGTATGAGGCGGTGGGCGAGCACGGGGGCGGCCATCGCCTTCACGTCGTCCGGGGTGACGTACTCGCGGTCCTGGATGGCGGCGCGGGCCTGCGACGCCTTGTAGAGGGCCATGACGGCCCTGGGGCTTGCGCCCAGGGCCAACGCCTCGTGGGAGCGCGTGGCCCGCGCCAGCGAGACCATGTACTGCCTCAATACCTCGTCGACGCGGACCTCCGTCACGGCGGCCTGGGCGCGCGCCAGCTCCTCGCCGTCGGTCACCGCCTCGACGCTCGGCGGCCCGGCGTCGCGCTCGAAGCGCAACAGGATGTCCGACTCCTCCTCCTCGGACGGGTATCCGAGCCGGATGCGGACCATGAACCTGTCGAGCTGCGCCTCGGGGAGGGGGAAGGTGCCCTCCATCTCTATGGGGTTCTGGGTAGCGAGCACCAGGAAGGGGCTCGGCAGGGGGCGGGTCTCGCCGTCGATGGTGGACTGGCCCTCCTGCATCGACTCGAGCAGGGCGGACTGCGTCCTGGGGGTCGCGCGGTTTATCTCGTCCGCGAGCAGCACCTGGCTGAAGACCGGCCCGGGCTGAAACTCGAACTCGCCGGTCTTCTGGTTGTAGAAGCTGACGCCCAGCACGTCCGCGGGCATCAGGTCGGGAGTGAACTGGATGCGCTTGAAGGTGCAGCCGAGGACCTGGGCCAGCGTCCTGGCGAGGGTCGTCTTGCCTATGCCCGGCACGTCCTCGACCAGCACGTGGCCGCGGCAGAGCAGCGCGATGAGCGCGAGGTCGATTACCTCGTCCTTGCCGACGATGACCCGCTGGACGCCGCCGCGCATCCGCGCGGCAAGCCTGTGTACTCCGGTTGCGTTCAGGGTTTCGATCATGGGGTGGCGTAAGTCCTGGGTGTAAGGTGGGTTGGCAGTCAAGGGCTGTCCGCCAACCTAGGAATGATAGCACACCGCGCCGGTAGGCAGTCCGGGGCAGGCGGGTTGAGGCGGGTTGAGATATGGGGCCTAACGAGCGGCCGGGCCGATGAGGATAGCGAATTACGCGCTTTTCCTTGAAAAGTGTCTTATTTTGTCTCTTTTCGTCTCATTCCAGCTATGGACCGTGAGACAGGGGGAGACGCGAACAAGGCAAAATGAGACGCGAAATAGACAGAATGAGACAGCGAAGAGACAGAATGAGACACGCGGTCGCTGCCGTGTCCGGGCCGGTTGTCAACGGACGAGGGCGCGGCATGGCCGGCCCCAGGCGCCTCAGCCCAGTATGTGTGCGGTGGTGCATGAGGGGAGTATAGCACGTGAGTTCTGCGAGTGACAAGGGGCGTAGTCGGCGGTCGGTCGGCCTGGCTGAATGAAACAGTTGGCTTGTGAGGCAGTTACTAATTAACTACAATGGGGGTTGCTATCCGAAGTATTGAAAAACAGGAGGATGGCCGTCATGGCGATAGAACGGGGCCGGATGTACCGGCAGATGGCGATGCGGGGCAAGTACCGCAGGCTGTACTCGCATCTCTGCGCTCTCTCCGCCCAAGAGTGGAGGACCTCGTTCGGAGAGATCGAGTCGATCATAGGTTTCGAGCTGCCGCCATCCGCGCGTCTTCACCGGCCCTGGTGGGCAAACCAGGGCGTCGGCAACGGCCACAGCCAAGCGCTTGCCTGGAGTGTCGCCGGATGGGAGACGGCCGAGGTGGACATGGACTCCGAGACGCTGGTGCTAAGGCGGCGGAAGCGGCCGGAGGCCAGCCTCAGCCTCGACGAGGTGTGGCCCGTCCATCCCACGGCCGTGTGGCCTGAGGGGCTGAGCCTCAGGCGGGAGGACATGTACGAGGACGCTATAATCGCCGTGGCTCTGACCGTGTTCGTGGTGCTATTGGCCATACAGGCCAGGGGTATATAGTATGGAGAAATGCAATGCTGTAGGCCGGGCGGCATACCTCAAGGCATGGTTCGAGATAGTGATACCCTCCGCGTGGGGCCTCTATTTAGGGATTGCCGTGCTCATAGAGGCGATAAGCGAGCCCTGGGCCGTGTTCCCATTCGCCCTCCTTGTGTTCGCATCCGTTCTGGCACTACGACTGGTGTTCGGCAGGCTCCACGACCTGGGACTCTCCAGGTGGCTCGTGTTGTTTTTCCTGGCGCCGGCCGTGAACGTAGCCTTCATGGCCTTCCTACTCTTTTGGCGCGGCGGCAAGTGTGAGCACAAAGAGCGCGAGGCTAAATGAACGCCTCCATCACAGAGGAAATCCTCAGGGAGTCACGCCGCATTGGCAAAGACCCCCTGTCCGTGGCCCTGGGAGACTCCTACACGGTAGGTCGGTGGGCGGTTAAGTAAGGGAGGACAGGATTTAGGCTGTCGTAGCGACAATGCTGGCGCATGGGGAGCGCAGGCTGCTGACGTTCAACCCCAAGGACTTCCGTCGTTACGGCGACCGCATTGAGTTGGTGGGCGATTAGCAGGGTCCCGGTTGGGAGAGGCTAAGGTAGGAGGGTCCGATGGAAGAGGTCAAGATATGGGCGGTTGATGACGATTCTTACGCGGCGGCGGCGTTGGGGTCGAAGTCGGAGGTGGAGACCGAGGCGATGCTGGAGGAGACGCTCGTGAGGAACCCCGACATGCTGATCCGGGGCCTGAAGCTGGTCGGTAGGCAGACGCCGACGGGGGGCGGGCCGCTGGACCTGCTCGGCGTGGACCCGGACGGCAGGCTGGCAGTGTTCGAGTTGAAGCGCGGCACACTGACACGGGAAGCCGTGGCGCAGGTCATCGACTACGCTTCCTATCTCGACACGATGGACTTGGCTGATCTTGCCTGGCATATATCCGATCGGTCTGGCGAGCTCGGCATCGAGAAGATTGAAGACTTCCAGGAATGGTACGATCAGGACTTCGGGGATCTGGAGTCGCTGAAGCCGCTGCGGCTATTCCTTGTTGGGCTGGGGACAGATGAGACGACCGAACGAATGGTGGACTTCCTCACCAACAATAGCAGCATGGACATCTCGCTGCTGACCTTTCACGGCTTCGAGCACGATGGCAAGACCCTGCTTGCGAAGCAGGTGGAGGTGGAAGGAGCCATCGACCTCGACCCTCGCCCGGCAAGACGACGCGTGAGCGCGACGGAGTGGCGAGAAAGGTTGGAAAGGCGCATAGAAGAATCTGGTGTATCTGAGATATTCGGTGCCGTGGAAAACATGTTCCGGGAGAATTGGCCCGGAGCTAGTAAGCGCCACAGAGCTTATGGACTCGAGATCTTGCTTAAGGAACCAGCAAGGGCTGGAAGACGTGCGAAGTATGCACGCATCGGCGCTGGGGAGGGGAAGGTAAGAATAGTCTTCTTCCCACTGGCTAAGGCGTTGTGTTTGAATGAGTTCACGCAGCCTGTGAGCGAGATTCCTTACGACACATGGCCGAAAGATCTAGACCCGCTGAAAAACGCTCGCACGGAGATTCAGTTCCATCTGACAGCGGAGGAGTGGGAGACTCACAAGGAGAGTCTGACCGAGTTGACGCAAGCGGTGTATTCGGCCTGGGAGAATAGGGATGCGGACGGGGAGCCGCCTGATTCGGAGTCTCCGCCCACGGAATAGCCCGAGGGTGTTTCGAAGCCTGCGATAGCCCTTCGATAGACTCAGGCGATGGAAGGGCTGGTTTGAAACCAGCCCCTACGGACTACTTCAGCCGTAGCGCCGGAAGTCTCTTGAGGGTCTGGTTGCGCGGGTCCACCTCGATGCCCAGCGACTCCAGGGCCGTCAATCCCAGCAGCGGCTCCGATTCCGCCTCTGTCATTACGATCGTGGCCCCGATTACCTCCCCCATGAATTCAACGTCTGCGGTTGTGACGTCCAGGCGGATTTCGCTGCCGTCGGCCAACTCGTACGTCCTATGTCCCTTGGGCGCGAGGCCGATGGACTCCAAGTGCCGCCTGGGAACGAGGCAGTCGGTCGCGCCCGTGTCTACCAGGAATAGCCCTTCCCATACCCTGTCCGGCTCTGCCGGGTTCCGAATGCCAACGTTTACGTGGATTGCTCCCATTCCGTATCTCCCCATCGAGTTGGTAAAGCCGTCGCAGCCCGTCCTGCATGCCAGATCACGGGAAGGAGATGAGCTTCTCCAAGGAAAAAGCGACTGGGTTCGGGGCTAAAGCCTCGATGTGAGACGCTCGGCGACTCATCCCAGACGCTGGTACTTGCCTCATTATGCACATCGGCCTAGCTTATGGCCCCCATTCTAGGCCGTTGCCGGTTAGCCAGTGTCGATCTCGTCTGACGGGTCTTCGAAAGTCTCAGTCGCAACGTTCCACCAACCGAACTCCCACGCGTCAGCGTCAGCCGACGGCTCTAAAGAGGGTGCTTGGATCCACCGCATGAGTTCAGGCTGACCGGGTGGAGTAATGGCTTTTACTTGGTACCGCAACGCACCATCCATCATTGTGGCTTGGAGGATCTCTACATCCTCAGCGATAGTTCCGCTCTCCCGATAACACACCACGGATCCCGGCTTGAATACCTGCGCGTAGCCCGTTGGTTGATTCACGATGTCAACTCTAAATGGGCTAGCCGAAGCAAATCCAGAGATCGTTTTCCTTACTTTGCGTACAACCTCCTCTAAGTTAGTTGAGTCTTCAGACGAATCTGTTTGAACTGCTTTCATCAGTCGGTCGAGGATGCGATCAAAATTGAGATACAGGTTTTCGGTGAATCTCAGACTCCCGTAGGTCTGATCGAAGATTGTAACTAAACCAGCGCGCTGCCTCAGTCCGTTACCGTCTACAACTGCGATGTTGCTCGAAGCCGAATCTACGTCTTGAGAGGACACACTGAATTCATGTGCGAACACTTCACGCAGCCGGTCCGAGAACGAAGTTTTGACGGACTGGTTCCTAAACCATTCCTCTTCAATGCAAAGTACAACCCCTGTAGTTCGGAAATTCCTAGACCGTGCCTTCATATATGGATTAGTCTGCTGGAGTTCCTGGTACGAGTTGAAGTCTCCAGTTCGTCCATCGAAGTATCCATCAACTTTTTCGGTAATGAGCATTTCGCATTCTGCCAGGAATCCCGACTGACCGCGAATTAGATGGCCGTCTAAGATTTCCTCGGATGTGATTGCAGCGTTGATCCAAGTTCTTATCCTTGGTCGTGTCGAACGACCATATTGCCCAACCTTCACTCGAACATACGGCTGCTCAAAGGTTCTGACATGCCATGCTGCAACGTAGTATGGACGCATCTTGTGAAAATACGTGGCGCCTGGATAACTTTCTCTCAAAGCTTGCAATTCACTGGATTCACCCAGGGGATCAGAATTCTCATGTAGCTTGATCTGGAAGTTGCGCTCCCCAACGTTCCGTAATGGGTAGCCATAGTGGGGACTGTCACCACCCAACTGCGCGATCGCGTCATACTCCCTCGGTCTATTCCCCTCAGGCCGAGCTGCTTCATATGCCTCGCCAAAACCATTGGGCCATCCAATGCCGGCTGGGAGTCGTGCTGGAGCAGCGAGAGCTTCCCGCTCGTCTGCAAGGCATCGTCCGTGCGCGAATTGCATGAACCGATTGTCGAGATATAGGTAGGACGGCTCAACCGACATATCATGATACTCTTTGAGCGTCGAGCCGTACTGACGAAACTCATTGGGTGGTCCAATTACCACGAACGCTCCAGGACCATTTCGACCAACCCGCCCTAGTCGTTGTCGGTACGCCTTGCGCGTTGTCGGCATACCAGTATTGAACCCCACGGCAAGAGAGGGAAAGTCGATTCCAAGTTCCAGTGCAGAAGTCGATACGACTCCCTTGATCATTCCAGAGCGTAACTCAGATTCGATCCTCCGACGCTCGGGCGCGGTGAAGCCGGCCCGATACGAACTCACTGCCTGGTCATTTAGGAGATTTGCCATATCGCGATCAGTAGCCATTGCTAAGGTTTCGACACCTTTTCTGGAATCCACGAACGTGATGAACGTCCCATCACTTCCATTAGTGATCACTCGTCGCTGCAACTCGCGTGCCACCTCAAGTTCTCCACCTTCAGGACAGGCCACATGCGCGACAATACGAGTGTACCGCTGAGCGCCATCTGACCTGTCATCCACAACTGTAAACTTGGATCCTGTGAGCCGCCTCATGTGGTCAACAGGATTTGCAATAGTGGCTGTAGCAGCAACTAATTGAACAGGGACACTATTGTCGTTATCTCGCAAAATATGATCCCGCGCCGCCAACAGCCGACGAACCAAAAATGCGAAGTTGCTTCCAAACACACCCTCTAGTGTGTGTGCTTCGTCCATCACCAGTATCGAAACTGCCCCTACATAAGACCTAATGAGCGGCATAGAGAGACGCGACATGAGCCATGATTGGCAGACATCCGGCGTCATCACGATGATCCGTGCCGTTCGGAGAATCTCTTCACGCTTTTCAAGTGGCTTTACAGTGCCATCAATCCTTCCAACGATGTTCGGGTCCAGCCCCACGGCGCGGGCCATATCCCTCCAACTTCTCAGTTGATCCTCAACCAATGCGCGGAGTGGGTAGAACACGATGACTCGATTGTCGGGGTTGAGCAGTGTCTTGTGGAAGGCCAGTGCCCTGAAGATCATACTCTTACCCGAGGCCGTGCCTGTGGACACTACCACATTGTGCCCGGAACCAAGTGCTTCCAGAGCTTCTGACTGATGAGTCCAGAGGCCAGAGTTGAACTCTCGATCTAAATAGGGGCCAACTTGTGAGTCGAACAAGAATCGGGGAACCTTTGCGAATCGGGCCGGTCGTCCGGGTATCTCGAATGACTCAACAACTGAAAAGGCAGGGTCTTCAAGAGTTCTGCGAACAGCGTCGTACATACTTTCAACTCCTTCATATCCCTCTACTTTGTGCAAGGATAGCCAAGAGGTGCGGACACGTCAAGCTTAACTAGACCACCACGATGACAACAGTCATTATAATATCAGCCCTCTCGGCCAGGCTCCGCGGGCAGCAGGACGTACGTGTCCGATTCGGGGTCGGAGTATCCGGCGAATAGCGCCTTGCCGGGTCCCGTGTTTTCCAGCAACGTTCGCCACGCGTCCGGGCTGTAGGCTTTGTAGGTGGGGTCCAGGTAGACGGCGCGGATATCATTCGCTTCGAGCCAGCTTTCCAGGTCTAGCAGCGCATCCTGGGACGGGGGGAGGTTGCGCTGCATCATGCGCGCGGCGTAGGGGACTTTCTGTCCATAGGCGGCAACCACGCTCCCCTCCTGCGCCGTTTCGATCAGGTATTGGAGCGCCTGCGCCGCGGGCGACGGACCAGGAGACGCCGGCAGCCTGGACCGGGACCCGATGTGGCTGACCGTGACCACCGCGACGCACAGCGCAACAATGAGCAGGGGCCTGAACAGGCCGGCGGCCAGGAGCGCGGGCGCGAATCTGAGGGCCAGCGCGTAGCACGCCGCGCCGGCGAACAGCACGAGGGGGACAGCCCCCGACGGACCGTCGAACAGTATCCCGATCACCGTGGCGGCGGCCAACGCCGCCAGGACCGCGGCCCGTTCCCGCCGGTCCCCGAAGTTGGAGATGACGGCGACCGCGCCGATGCTTCCGATGACCATCAGGAATATGAACGGGAATTGCAGATACCTCGGGTGCCAGAACATCAGGACATATACGGAGAGATGCAGGTGCCATATCACCGCCATGCCGAGCAGCCATCCTCGGCCCGACTTCCAGAGGCTGACGACGCCGCGGGCGACGAGGAACAGGAGAATCACCCCGACCCCGCCATACGTCGCGTCCAACCCGCCTGGAAGCGCACGCAGCTGCCGGGCCGTTCGACTCAAGAATGCCCCGGGGTTACGACGGATGGCGTTGAATATGGAGTGCTCGTTCTCGGCCGGAGTCCCGTAGATTTCCTGGACGTCCGCGCGTCTCTTGAGCTCTCCGTCGCCGCCGGGGTATAGCCAGGGATAACTTCTCCTGTGCCCGTCCTCAAAAGCGCCGTACGTACGCGCCTCTGTCCCAAGCTCGAATTCGCCCGTGGTCAGGCCGTACGCGAGGATATACCCTCCGACGATCATCAGGAAGGGCAGCCCGGCAGCGGCGGCGACCCCGAGCGCACGGCCTACCCTTCCCTCTCGGCCCCAGCTCGTGAACCACGCCGTGAGCAGTAGGAAGGATACGAAGAGGACGATGCCGTCGTTGCGGGCGCAGGCGCCGAGGCCGACGAGGACGGACGCCAGGGCGAGACGCTTCAGCGAGCTGCTGGACCGGTACTCCAGGACGCTCCACAACGCGAGTCCGGACATCGCCATGAAGAGGGCGTCGCTGGCGTTTCCCAAGAACGGGATGAGCGTGACCCAGACGGCGGCCATCATCATGACGGCGTTGAGGTTTACGCTGGGAGCGACGCGGCTCATGCTCCTGCCGCACAGGTATACCGCGAGCCAGAACAGGACGAAGATGACGACACGCCCGCCCGCGGCGGTGTTCACGAACCATTGGGGGGAGTCCTGGAACGGCAGATACGCGAGACCGTACAGGGCCATCGCAAGCGGGCTCCACGCGAAGACGCGCAGCTTGCCCTCGTCCACAAGCTCGCGCCCGCTGGCGATGTACGCCGACTCGTCCCAATTCGCGATCTGGTCGAAGGTGGGAGCGATGTCTGCCGACACCAGGAGGGCCGCCAGGAAGAAGAGCAGCGCGGCGACGGCCTGTTCGTGGTTGAGGGAGGCCAAGCCCTTGCGGGCGGCAGACTTCAGAACCGGGAGCGCCTTTACCATGGACTCGGGGAAGGTGCATCCAATTGGATAATTCTATCAGCATGTACGACGTTGAACGTCAGCCGTTTGGTTGGTGGCGAATAACGCATCCGCCAATTATTCAGGATGTCACGACCCAAGAGGGATGGAATATCAATGAGGCTGTCGTTCGGCTCGACGATCTCCAGGTCAATCTCATACATGTAGAGAACTTTGCCGGGATCGTTGAATACGGCGGCAGCCTGTTCAGTATAGTTGTGGCTGATCCCGCCGATTCCAACAGATGGGGTAGTATTTCCGATCAATGCCTCGTAATCAAGGCCCATTCTCAAGCCGTCACCAGGCGACAGGGTAGTCTTGTCCGCTCCAGTGTCAACCAAGAATGAGATGTCGGCCTGGACCTCCAATCGTGGAATGAATAAGCGCCCCTCTAAATAGGGGCGCTTGCTGGTGTCGCCGAATCTGCCCCGCAACATCAGAGAATCATGGTCCGAGGTTCGTCATGGATGAGCCTGACGATGGTCTGTCCACGCGGCAAGCCCTTGGAGTCAATCGCTTCCAGCACTGACTCCAGCGATTCGCCGTGCGCGCGGACTCTGCCGGAATGAAGAGCAACCCATCGTTTTGGGTAGCGCTCGATCATCCGGGGATGGCGCGATGACAGGCGCATCGCCGTTTTGCGGAAAGACCGTAGCTCCGCGTCAACCTCGCGAGGGTTACCTATGAGGTCGGTTATCTCAGCCATGGCATCCCCTATATGTCCTTCCGAGTGTTGAACTTAACGGGATTGACATAGCGTGTCAACCACAACATGTTGTGGTCATCACGTCCACGTGTATTTGGATCCGCCCTCGCGCCACTACATGTTGTGCCCAGAATCCTTGGCACGGGAACGCTATTTCCCCGCGGGGAAGACCTTTTCGGGCTGCCAGTGGGCTTCGGACGCGTTGTAGGCGAGGATGCCGATGAAGCGGCCGTCGGCGCCGTAGACGCGGCGGCGCTCCCCGGGGTCGGACGCCGGGACGCCGGGGCCCGTGGGCAAGGGCCTGCCCTGCCCGATCATGGCCTCCACGGGCTTATCTACCGTGATCGCCTCCAGGTGTTGCACCACCGCGTCGGGAGGGTGGACGAGAGCGGCCCAGCCGCCGTCCAGGAAGCGCTCCTCCGCCTCCTCCAGGCTTGCGGCGTCCTCGACGGAGAAGGGGCCGCTCCTGAGCCGCGCCAGCTCCTTCAGGCGGCCGCCGCAGCCGAGGGCCCGCCCCAGGTCGTGCGCCAGCGAGCGCATGTAGAAGCCGCGCCCGCAGGAGACCTCGACCGTGGCGTTGGGCGGCGTGTAGTCGAGCAGCCTTACGCCGTAGACGTTGACGGGGCGGGCCTCTCGCTCGACCTCTATGCCGGCCCTGGCGAGGTCGTAGAGCCGCTTGCCCTTCATCTTGAGGGCGCTGTACATGGGCGGGACCTGCATCACTTCGCCCTGGAACGGGGCGAGGGCCGCTTCGACGCGGGCCGCCGTGACGCCGGAGGGGTCGGCTTCGCGGACGGTCTCGCCCATCGCGTCGTAGGTGTCGGTCTCCACGCCGAGCTCGACGACCCCCCGGTACGTCTTGGCGCCATCGACCACGTACTCCATCATGCGCGTGGCCTGTCCCATGCAGATGGGTATGACGCCGGTCGCTATGGGGTCGAGGGTGCCGCCGTGTCCGACGCGCTTCTGCCTGCTGGCGCGCTTGATGCGTCGCACGACGTCCATGCTCGTCGCGCCCTTGGGCTTGTCGACGTTGAGTATGCCGTTGATGGCGGGGGCCTTCTTGTTGTCGCGCGTCATGGCCGCGCGCCCCCGCCGTCCTCCGGGTCCGGGGCGACCTCCTCGATGAGCTTGAGCATCTCGGCGCCGCGCTCTATCGAGTCGTCTACGATGAACTCGACGGCGGGCACCTTCTTGAGGGAGGTGCGTCCGATGAGGCTCCTGCGGACGTAGCCCGCGGCGGACTTGAGGCCGGCGATGGCCGCGCGCTTCTCCTCGGCGGTCCCGAGGACGCTGACCACCACCTTTGCCGAGCCGAGGTCCCGCGAGCACGAGACGCGGATGACGCTGACCATGGAGGGGAGCCGGGGGTCGCTGAGCTCGCCGGCGAGCACCTGGCTTATCTGCTCGCGCAGCATCGAGTTGACGCGGTCAAGACGCCGATTCATCGAGGGACCTCAATGGCTCTCCCGGACGTTGCCGCCGGATGCAAGGCGCTGACCTGGCTCAGTCGGCCAGCATCAGCATTCGGCTGACGAATCGGCGTACGAGCTTGGCGTTGGGCTCCATATCTTCGCGCTCCAGGAATCCGTGATAGAAGTTGGCGTGGAATTGCTGCGCCGCCAACAACCCAGCCCTCATCCCGTCATCGTCCAACTCGTCGGCTATCCGCCGAGCAAGGGTTAGGACCGCGCGGCGGTTCCCATAAGGCGCCCCTCGTAGCTGCGCGACCGCCATGACCGCGTGGGAAGCCGCCCCCCACATCTTCTCCGAGCCTTGCAGCTCATCACCCACGGCGAACTCGCCGTCCGCCGCCACCAGGAATTCCCGCGCCGTCCGTACATGCTCCTGGGTCAGCACTGTAAGCACCTCTGCCTTACCGTCGCCGGGCGGATGGGCCGGGCTATTCGACGACTGTCTGGTGGGACTCCAGGACGTCGCCTTCCTGGTAGTCCTGGAAGCCTTCCAGCACGACGCCGCCTTCGAAGCCGCTGGCGATCTCCCTGACGTCGTCCTTGAAGCGCCGCAGGCTGACTATGGGCCCGGCGTGGACCTGCCTGTTGCCGCGGAGCACGCGGACGCGGCCGCTCCTGGAGATCCTGCCCTCGTTCACGATGACGCCCGCGGCCCTCATGCGCCGTCCGACCGGGAACACGGCCCTCACGGTGGCGCGCCCTTCGACGACGTCCCGCTCCACCGGGGCGAGCATGCCCCTGAGCGCCTTGTCTATGTCCTCGACGAGGTCGTAGATGACGTCGTAGAGGCGGATCTCGACCGACTCCTGGGCGGCGAGGCCGTGCGCGCCTGGGCTGGGCTGGCTGTTGAAGCCGACGATGATGGCGTTCGAGGCCATGGCAAGCAGCACGTCGCTCTCGGTGATCGCCCCGCTGGCGTGGTGGATGATGTTGACCCGCGCCTGCCCGGAGCTGAGGCCCTCCAGGGCGCCGCTCACGGGCTCCAGGGTACCCTGCACGTCGGTCTTGACGATGAGGTCGAGCGCCTCCGCCTCCCCCGACTCGAGGCGCGAGCGGAAGTCCTGGAGCGATATGCCCGTCTTCTTCGAGGCCTGGGCGCGCTCGTAATCGTCGACGAGGCCGCGGGCCTCGCGCTCGCTCCCGGCGACGACGAACGTTTCTCCGGCCTCGGGGAGGCCGTTCAGCCCCAGTATCTCGACCGGCTGCGAGGGCTCCGCGCGCTGGATCCTGGTCCCGGAGTCGTCCATCATCGCCTTCACGCGCCCGCTGATGCCGCCCGCGACGACTATCTGCCCCACGGACAGGGTGCCGGTCTGCACTAGCAGGGTGGCTACGGCGCCCTTGCTCTTGTCGAGGCGCGCTTCGACCACGACCCCCTTGGGGGCCCTCTGGGGGTCCGCCCTCAGCTCGCCCAGCTCGGAGATGAGCATGATGTTGTCGAGCAGGTCGTCGATCCCGTCGCCCTTCAGGGCGGACACGGGAACGGTGATGACGTCTCCCCCCCACTCCTCGATCAGGACGTCGTGCTCGGATAGCTGGCGCTTCACCCTCTCCTGGTCGGCGTCTGGCCGGTCGATCTTGTTGATGGCGACGATCTGCGGCACCCCGGCGGCCCTGATGTGGTCCAGGGCCTCGACGGTCTGGGGCATGATGCCGTCGTCCGCCGCCACGACGAGGACGGCCACGTCCGTCACCTGGGCTCCCCTGGCGCGCATCGCGGTGAACGCCTCGTGGCCCGGCGTGTCCAGGAAGGTGACCTTGCTTCCGCCGCGGTCGACCTGGTACGCGCCGATGTGCTGTGTTATGCCCCCGGCCTCGCCGGCGACCACGTTGCTCTTCCTGATGGCGTCGAGCAGGGTCGTCTTGCCGTGGTCGACGTGGCCGAGGATGGTGACGACGGGCGGCCTCTCCGCGAGGCTGTCGGGGTCCTCCTCGTCCAGGGATATGACGCGGGACCCGCGCCCGTCCTCCTCCTCGTCCGGCGCCCTGACCGGTATGCCGAACGAGCGGACGAGCGAGACGGCCACGTCGTAGTCGATCACCTCGTTGATGGAGAGCATGAAGCCGGCCCGCATGAGCTGCTTGATGACGTCTATGGGGTCGACGTCTATGAGCGCGGCGATATCGCCGACGGTGGGCGAGATCGGCACTATGACGCCGGCCTGGGCCGCGCCGCCCCCGCGCTCCTGGGTGGCCGTCCTGGTACTTGCAATCTGTCCCGTCTGGTTGGTCATTCGTCACCCGGTTACGGCGGCCATCTGTTGCGTTAGCGCCGTCCACTCCTCGTCGCTGAGCCCTCTACGAAGCGCGTAGGATAGGCGCCCCCGGCCCGCGGTCCTGCCGCTTGCCAGGCACTGCCTGCACGTATACGCGCCCCTGCCCGGGCCCTTTCCGGTTGGGTCGAGATGCGCCGGGCCGTCCTTTGGCGCGACGACCCGCAGCAACTCCCTCTTGTCCGTCTTCTTGCCGCACGCTACGCACGTTCGCTGCGGCGGCTGGCGGCCCGGCTTCGGCATCAGGCGCATCCGGCCCTAACGCCGCCTGCCGGCCTTCGTCCTCCTGCCCTTCCCCTTCCGGCCTCCGCCTCCGCGTCCGCGCCTCTGCCCAAATCCCCTGAGCTCGTCTATGTCCTCGGCGAACCGGATGACGCCCGGCTCCGCCGGCGTGCCCCTCCTCAGCGACCACACGTCCTCGGGAAGATCCTGGATGGAGGTGGACTCGACGGCCGCCGGCTCCTCTTCGCGCACAAGCTCGTCGAGCTCCGGTATCAGTATGTCGGGCGCGTCGATGGGGGCAGGCTCTTCGACCAGGACCGCTTCGGCGGGGGCCTCCTCAAGGGCCTCCTCCGATACGGCCGGCGGCTCCTCCACCTGCGCCGCTTCCTCGACCACGACCACGGCCTCGGGCACGGGGGCCGCAAGCTCGGCCTCGGCCTCCGCGACGGCCTCTTCGACCGGCGGCGCGGCCTGCTCGGCGGCGATAGGCTCAGCCTCGGCCTCGACCGCCACCTCAACCGGCTCATCGGCGGCGACCGGCTCTACGGCGGCCTCTTCCACTACCGCCTCCGCCTGCTCGACTACGGCGGGCTCCGCGACGGCCTCTTCCACTACCGCCTCCGCCTGCTCGACTACGGCAGGCTCAGCGACAGCCTCTTCCACTACCGCCTCCGCCTGCTCGACCACGGCGGGCTCCGCCGGGGCCTCTTCGGCGACGGCTTCGGCGGCCTGCTCGGCGGCGGCTTCCTGCGCCGCCCTCTCCGCCTCGGCAGCCGCCCGCTCCTCTTCGAGCCGGCGCTGGGCGGCCTCTTCGGCCGCCCTCGCCACGGCCTCGGCTTCCACCTCCACGTTGCTCTTTATATCGACGTTCCACCCCGTGAGCCGGGCGGCCAGCCTGGCGTTCTGGCCTTCCTTGCCTATGGCCAGCGATAGCTGCCGGTCGGGCACCACGGCCACGGCGTTCAGCGTGTCCGGGTCGAGCTCGACCCTCATGACGCTGGAGGGGCTGAGGGAGTTGGAGATGTAGGTCCCAGGATCCTTGCTCCACTGCACCACGTCTATCTTCTCGCCGTGCAGCTCGTTGACGATGTTCTGGATGCGGATGCCCCGCAGTCCCACGCAGGAGCCGACGGCGTCCACTCCGTCCTGCTTGGCGTGGACGGCGACCTTGCTGCGCGACCCTGGCTCCCTGGCGATGCCTACGATCTCGACGGCGCCGTTGTAGATCTCCGGCACCTCCATCTCGAAGAGGCGCCTGACGAGGTCCTTGTCGGCGCGCGATACGATCATCTCCGGGCCCTTGCTGGACTCGCGAACCGTCTTGAGGAGCACCTTGATCTTGGCGCCGACCCTGCAACGCTCGTAGGGCGCCTGCTCGGACGACGGCAGGATGGCCTCCGCCCTGCCGAGCTCGACGACGATCTGCTTGGGCTCCATGCGCTGGACCGTAACCGTGAAAACCTCGCCCTCCTTGTCCGCGAACTCGCGGAACACGAGGTCGCGCTCGGCCTCGCGCAGGCGTTGTATGACGACCTGCTTGGCGGTCTGCGCGGCTATGCGGCCCGCGCTGTGCGGCAGGGCGCCCGTCGGGACGATGTCCCCGATCTCGGCGTTGGCCCGTATCTTCCTGGCGTCGGCGAGGTTGATCTGGATGTCCGGGTCTTCGATCTCCTCCGCCACGGTCCTGACCGTGAAGACGCTGACGTCGCCGGTGTTGGGGTCGAGCTTGACCGAGATGTCCTGCCCGGCCGCGACGCTGTCGCGCTTGTAGGCGGAGATAAGGGCGGCCTCGATGGCCGACAGCACGATCTCCTTCGGAAGGTTGCGCTCGGCAGCCAACTGCGTCAGGGCGATTATGAAATCGCTCTTCATATGGACAACCACCCCCCTCATCAACAAAGAAAGTGGGGAGTCCCCACTTTCTCAAGAATCGACCGATGGTCCCGAAGCCGCCGTTAGTATAGCACCGCCAAGCCGAGGGTACAAGACGCGCACGGCGCATCGGGCCGGAACTGCCACGGTGGGCGGGCTGTCGTATAATGGGCGCGGACAGCGCTGGGCCGGAGGGATGACTGGTCATGCAGACCGACAGACTCGCCCTAGTGGAGACCGACCGCGACCGTCTCCTGGAGGAGATACAGGAGAGGGTGCTGTGGCTCTCCATCAAGATGGTGGACCATGCCAACTACGATCGTCCGAACCCCGGCGGGGTAAAGGTCGGCGGCCACCAGGCGTCGAGCTCGTCGGTCGTGACCGTCATGACCTACCTCTACTTCGAGTTCATGCGGGCCGGGGACGCGATCTCGGTGAAGCCCCACGCCTCGCCCGTGTACCACGCGATACAGTACCTGCTGGGCAACCTGGAGCCCCAGTACATGACGACGCTGCGGGGGTTCCACGGGCTGCAGGCGTACCCGAGCCGCACGAAGGACCCCGACGGGGTGGACTTCTCCACCGGCTCGGTGGGTCTGGGCGCGGTGGCGCCCAACTACGCGAGCCTCGTCAACGAGTATCTCCACGACCACTTCGAGACGCCGGACGACGGCAGGCGGTACATCAGCCTGGTGGGCGACGCGGAGCTGGACGAGGGGTCGGTGTGGGAGACGATAGCGGAGCCGGCGCTGGCGGACATGAAGAACGTGCTGTGGGTGGTCGACCTGAACCGGCAGAGCCTGGACAGGATCATCCCGGGGATCAGGGTGCGCTCGTGGAAGGACATGTTCGCGGCGAACGGGTGGCGGGCGGTGGACGCCAAGTACGGCAAGCGGCTGCAGGCGGCCTTCGAGGAGCCGAACGGCGACCTGCTGCGCATCAGCATCGACGAGATGTCGAACGACCTGTACCAGCGCCTGCTGCGGGTCGAGCCGGCGGTGCTGCGGGACTGGCTGCCGCGGACGAGCGGGTACCCAAACGACATGATGCGGCTGCTCGACCTGTGGGACGACGCGGAGCTCCAGGACCTGTTCCGGAACCTGGGCGGACACGACTTCGCGGTGCTGCGGGAGGCGTTCGAGGAGCTGGACCTGGAGGCCGGGCCCAACGTGCTGTTCGCGTACACCCTGAAGGGGTGGCGGCTGCCGTCGGTGGGCGACCCGCAGAACCACTCGGTGAACCTGACGCGGGAGCAGATGGAGGAGCTTGGGAGGACGCTGGGCATCCCGGAGGGGGACGGCTTCGGCAGGCTGGACCCGGAGAGCGAGGCGGGGCGCTTCTGCATGGAGACGGCGGCGAACCTCGTCGCGGCGGCGCCCGAGGCCGTCGGCAACGTGGAGGAGCCGATCCCCACGGGCTTCGGACGGGGCTACCGGGGCGTCATGTCCACGCAGCAGATATTCGGGCTGGTGCTGACGGACATTTCGAGAAACGTGCCGGGGCTGTCGGAGCGTCTCGTGACGGCGAGCCCGGACGTGGCGAGCTCGACGAACCTGGGCGGCTGGATCAACAGGGCGGGGGTGTGGAGCCGGCACGAGCGGGAGCCCGTGCCGGAGGAGCAGATCCCGCGCGCGCTGCAGTGGGTCGAATCGCGGAGCGGCCAGCACGTAGAGCTGGGCATCTCGGAGAACAACCTGTTCATGCTGCTGGGGCAGCTTGGCCTCTCGCACGAGGCGGCGGGGGAGACGCTGTTTCCCCTCGGCACGCTCTACGACCCGTTCGTCAGGCGCGGGCTGGACGCCTTCGTGTACAGCGTCTACAACGGGGGGAAGTTCATCCTGGTGGGCACGCCGTCGGGGGTCACGCTGGGCCCCGAGGGCGGGGCGCACCAGTCGGTGATCACGCCGTCCATCGGCGTCGCCTTCCCGGAGCTCGCGTACTACGAGCCGTGCTTCGGGCAGGAGCTCGAATGGGTGATGCTGGCGGCGCTGGAGAAGATACGGCTGCGGGAGGAGTCGACCTACCTGCGGCTGACGAGCAAGCGCGTGGACCAAGGGCTGTTCGACCTCGCGCCCGCGTCCGGGGACCCCGAGCTGCTGCGGAGCCAGGTGCTCGGGGGCGCCTACAGGCTGCTGGACCGGAGCGGCGAGCAGGGGTACGGCAGCGAGTACAACGTGGTGAACGTGTTCGCGTCGGGGGCGATGGTGCCGGAGGCGGTCGCGGCGAGCGACCGGCTGCTCGAGGAGGGGGTGTTCGCCAACGTGGTCAACGTGACCGGGCCTGGGCCGCTGTACCGGCGGTTCCAGGAGTCGGTGCGGGCGCGTGCGCGCGGCGCGGCGGGCGCGGAGCCGTTCCTATCGGAGATAATCGCCGTGGGGGAGCGCAGCGCTCCCATCGTGACGGTCATGGACGGGGCGCCGCACGCGCTGGCGTGGATAGGCGCGGCCATGAGGACGACGACGCTGCCGCTGGGGGTGATGGACTTCGGGCAGTCGGGGTCGCCGGAGGAGCTCTACGGAGAGTACGAAATCGACGCCGACAGCATCATGGCCGCCTGCTTCGGCGCATTGAACATGTAGGAGGATGACCAGATGACGTTGAAGATATCCACCCTGGCTTTGCTGGCCGCGCTGTCGGCGGTGCTGCTGCTGACCGCGTGCGGGACGGACTCCGAGCCGACCGCGGAGCCGGTCTCCGAGCCGACCGCCGCGTCGGCGCCCGAGCCGACCGCGACCCCAGTGCCTACCGCAACCGCGACCCCAGTGCCCGAACCCGAGGAGCCTGCCGTGAAGCAGTACAGTTCGCCCCCTGACATGACGATAGACCCGAACAAGAGCTATACCGCGACGCTCGCGCTGGAGAAGGGCGGCGAGATAGTCATAGAGCTGTTCG
Source organism: Dehalococcoidia bacterium (assembly GCA_963664035.2). GTDB lineage: Bacteria > Chloroflexota > Dehalococcoidia > Lucifugimonadales. The sequence goes on from OY760867.2 coordinate 564,540, forward strand.
CGAAAGAGGCGCCCATAACGGTCAACAACTTCATCTTCCTGGCGCGCGACGGCTACTACGACAACGTGACGTTCCACCGCGTCATAGAGGGCTTCATGGCGCAGAGCGGCGACCCGACCGGCACGGGCAGCGGCGGCCCGGGGTATACGATCCCGGACGAGTTCAGCCCGGAGAGGCGGCACGACGGGCCGGGCGTGCTGTCGATGGCGAACGTCGGCCGGCCGAACAGCGGAGGCGGGCAGTGGTTCATCACCTTCGTGGCGACGCCGCACCTGGACGACGCGCACACGGTGTTCGGCAAGGTCATCGAGGGGATGGACGTGTTGAACGGCATCTCGATACGCAACCCTCAGACGGCGACGACGCCCGGCGACGCGATCTCCTCGATAACGATCGAGGAGGGCGGATAGGCTGGAAGAGCCTAGCTGCTTTGTCTCAGAGGCTCACCGGGTTGTTGCGACCTATGCATACCCTATAGAGATGGGAGATGCGGTGTCCGATGTCCTTGACATAGAGAACTTATGTACTATAATGGTTCTCATAGGTCGCCACAGGGAGTCTTGATGCACCGTGGATGACTTGAGGGTGTCAGCCACATCCACGCCGCTTACTTGGAAACATAGCCCAAATAGTTGAATGGAAACAAATTGACACTGTTGCACTCGCTGGTTACTATTGTGGCAATTGGAGGATACGCACCCCGGTGGAGCATTGCCAGAACAAGTCTAAGACCGGGTACAATTGCAAGCTTTGACTGGCTAAAACTTTGGAGGCTGACCTCAAGGGACTAATACTGCAATGTTGCATGGGTGTCCTCTAGAAAACGTCTGGGAGGAGTACAGAACGTCATGACCGTATGCATAGCAGCTCTGTATGGGGATGGTCAGGGTGCGGTGCTCGCATCAGATAAAATGGTCACAGCACACATCCCGATGGGGTACGAATTTGAGCACCAAAGCATCACCAAGATTGTCCCAATGGACGGCGATCCCGGGTCAACCTTCGCGCTCGCAGCTGGCGATGTTCTGCTTGGAACCGAGATCCTTAATATTGCACGAGTGAGGATACAACAGCAGCTAGAACAACAGAGTACCATCACAGCATTGGAAATTGCTGAGTTGGTGAGATCCACCTATCAGCAAGTTCGGCTCACAAATATCGCGCAGAGAGAACTGGAACCCCGAGGGTTGGACCTGGAAACTTACTATAGGAACAATCAGGCTCTAACGCAACAAATTGTTCAAATTGTTGACCAAGCATTGACACAAGGTGATATCGGTGTTGAGATAATTGTTACTGGCCCGGGGAATACATCAAGGTATACTATCCATACTATAGGTAATCCGGGCATCCTCAGGGAACATACACCCATTGGTTATAGTGCTATTGGATCTGGCGCTCCCCATGCGATGTATTCACTTATTGAAGCATCGTATGAATCATCTTTGAACAAGGATAAGGTTCATAACATAGTCAGTGAAGCGAAGAAGCGAAGTGAAGTCGCTCCTGGAGTTGGGTCGGGAACACAGATGTTAGTTATTCCAGTGGAGGCTGAGTAAGATGATGATTAGGCCCTCCCATACAAAGTCTCACAATATCAAGTGGATTGAGGCGGAACGCCAGCTAGCTCTTCAGGGATTCCCTGTTCAGACGCGACCCGTCCCTCCAATGAAGCCAATTCAGCTTCCCTCCAATCGCAAGGAGAACCTTCGCAGTGGCAACCCTCTTCGCTCTACGCCTAGATGACTTGCTAGGCACGGTATATCTTCCTCCATAAACATTGAGGAGGAATAGGCCAAAGGGAGCTTAGCGGGCCGACGCACGAATCGCGAAGCACACTCTCGTTGAATCGAGGACCACTTGATGTGGGCGAGCTGTCTAAGTGAGCGCCCGTGGGGCGTCAACTCACGTCAAGGCGTTTCTTGACATATGCCCGCCCGGTTGGGATAATGGAGCGGAACAGGACAGGAGGCGGGTCCGATGGTTACGACGACACGCGAGAAGTTTTCCAGCCAGGCATCGCCGGACCTGCTGGCCGCGCTTCGGCAAGTTGCCCGGGATGAGGGGCGGCACTTCCAGGCGGTGCTGGAAGACGCCATGCAGGGGTACCTCGAAGGCAAAGCCCGGGAGAGGGTCCGCCCCGAAGTGATGGCCCACTTCCAAGCCAGCCTCGAGAGGAACCGCCGCCTCGGCGAGTTGTTGGCCAAGTCGTGATTCATGACTTCCCAACGATAGAGGAGGTCGTGGCCATACACGACGCAGCGGTCCGCGAGTTCGGCGGATCGTTGGGTCTGCGCGACATGGGGGCGTTGGAGTCGGCGGTCCTGCGCCCGCAGATGGGGTACTACGACGGCATCATCGAGGAGGCCGCCGCCCTCCTGGAGAGCCTGGCGATGAACCATCCCTTCGTGGACGGCAACAAGCGCACGGCCTTCTACGCTACCGACACTTTCCTGCGCAAGAACGGCAGCTTCATCGACTGCGACAACGACGAGGCCTACCGGTTCTTCATGCGGCTCTTCGAGACGCACTCGTTCAGGTTCGCGGAGCTCCGCGAGTGGCTGGAGGGACACGTCAAGCCGCTGCCGGGGCCTTGACGGCATACAGGGGTTGGCCTTGAGGCGCTGACGGCCGAGGTCGGCCTGGTTGGGTGCTGAGGAGGCGTTAGGGTGGACGCCAGCTTCCGGCTGCGGTGCGAATCGGCGCTGACGCATCCGGTCACTATAGGGGCGCTCGGCGCGCTGCTGGTGAACGACGTGCTGCTCAAGGCTCTGTGGCCCCACCCGTGGACCACGGGCAAGCTGAGCGACCTGGCCTGGGTCGTATTCGCGTCGCCCCTGCTGGCATTCCTATTGTCCTTCCTCACACGCGGCAACCGGCGCGCGGAGTGGGCGGCGCTCGCGGTCGCGTACGTTGGGCTGCCGGCGCTGTACGCCGCCTTCAACACGTTCCAGCCCGTACACGACTCGATACTGTGGGCGCTGTCGCTGGCGGGCGGGAGCGGCGTTGGTAGCCCTGTCGATCCCGCGGACTCGGTGGTCATCCCGGCGGGCCTTGGCGTAGCGTGGTGGGTATGGCGGCGGAGTCCCGCCGGCGCGAGCAGCCTGCGGGTGCGGTTGGGGATGTTGACGGCGGCGGTCGCGGCGTTGGCGACCGTGGCGACCTCGCCTCCGTTCTCAGAATGGGGCATCACTGGGGTGGGGACGGTGTCTGACGGGACGGTGGTTGCCTCAGTGAAGAGTGAAGAGGGAATGCACTCGACAGAAGTGGGTATCTACTGGGTTAGCGACGATGGTGGGATGACGTGGACCGAGCCGAGTGAACGCTTCAGACAAGACGAATCCTTCGTACCGGGCGGGGGGAGCGCGGAAACGCCGAGAGGGACCTACTCGATCGAGGGCGTCGACATTGTGCGGATGCTCGGCGGCAGACGTGAGATTGCGTATTCGGCTGCGTATCTCCGGGAAGCGGCAAACATCAATTTGCAGGGCCACGACACGAGAGGCATGGGCCCCAGGAAGATCACGACCGCTCCCTACTCCATCGCGTATGACCACCGGAGCGGCAACGTGATCGTCGCCATGGGTTTGCAGGGAGTCGCGGTCGGCACGCCTGATGGCCGTTGGGTGCGCGCTGGTGTTGGCAGTTTCATCCCTTCCGACTTCTCCGTCCTTCGCAAGTTCCTGCTGCTGCTCGACTGGGAGTTATTGTTGATGGCAACGGCTCTGGCATTATCATTCACGGCCCTCGACATGACGATTCTGGACAAGTCTTCGGCCCAGCGCGAGTTGACGCCAGGCCGAGTGACCCGCGTCGTCTTTTCGATCATCCCCGCGGTGATTCTTGCTATACCGATCACATTCATAGGCGAATTACTCTTGGGATTCCTGCTGAGCGGCATCAGGGAAACGGAGTGGTACGCGACAAACTGGGAATGGAAAGTTTTGCTGGCGTTACTGTTGCTGACGACGGCGGCATTGGCGACTGTATCCTATCGAATTCTGGGCGTAGTACTTCTCAATACTCTGCACAGGGTATTCTCTATCCTGGCCCTGGTAGCGGGTAGCGTAAGCATGTTTTCTTTCAGTACCTACGAAAACCATCATAGGTTCGTCACATCCGAAGTATCTTGGTTCACAATAACCGTGTCGATCATAGCTATTGCAATGGCAGTCCCTGTAATAGCTTCGACATACGGGACGCTCAGCTCGGCACCAAAGCCCGTTGAGGGTGGGAAGCTGGCCTCCGTATTCGTCTCAGCGGGTCCATGGCGGCTATGGGCAGTAGTCATGGCGAGCCTGGCAGTGAAGCTGGGACTCATTGGGTTGTCGTTCCTGCTCTGGTGGCAGGTCGGCCTCGGCGCGCTGGCGGCCAAGGTATCGGCGGTCGTGCTGGTTGCCCTGGTTACAGTCGTGCTCGCACGTGGTCGGTGAGGGAGGCGGTCGGACTACCGCGCCGGCGATGGTGGACGGAGGGGTGGGGGGTGTGCTAGGGTTCCGATTGTGCAAATTTGCACAATCGGGTTGCGACATGACTAGAAGTAGTGAGTAAGGGCCGCCGTCCTGGGAGGGCCCTTGCGTATCTTGCGCTGGCCGCCCTGGTCGCCTCCATCGTGCAGGTGACGCTGGGCGGGGTGGTGAGGGTTACGGGCTCCGGCCTTGGGTGCCCGGACTGGCCGCTGTGCGACGGGCGGGTGATCCCGGTGTTCGAGCGCGCGCCCCTCGTGGAGTTCAGCCACCGCGTCGTGGCGTCCGTCGTGGGGCTGCTGACTCTGGCCGTTGCGGTGCTGGCGGTGCGCCGGCATAAGGGCGAGCCCTGGATACGGTTGCCCAGCCTGGCGGGCGCGATCCTCGTACTGGTTGCCGCGTTGCTGGGGGCCGTCGTGGTGTGGACGGAGCTTGCGTGGTGGGTCAGGCTGGTGCATCTGGGTATCGCCGAGGGCGTGGTGGCGTGCATGGTCGTCGTCACGCTGGCCGCGTGGAGGTCCGGCGGCGGCGCGGCGGCCGAGGATGGGCGTTCCGGCGCGCGGCTCGATGCGCTCATGGCCGCGTCGGTCGCAGGGACGTTCCTGGTCATACTGTGGGGGTCGTACATGGTGGGGTACGGCGCCGGGTCCTCGTGCGGAACGTGGCCGTTGTGCCGGGGCAGCCTGCTGCCCGAGGGCGCGGCGTATGCGATACACATGGTCCATCGGTTCACGTCGGCGGCGGCGGGCGTCGTCCTTGCCGGGGCAGCGGTCATGGCGTTGAGGCGGGGGGTGGGCGTTCCCGGCATTAGCATGGCCGCGTGGCTGGCGCTGGCCGCCCTGGCGGGGCAGGTACTGCTCGGGGCGTGGACGGTGTGGGCCGGCTTCACGATAGAGATGCGGGCGGCGCACCTTGGGGGCGCGACCCTCCTGTGGGCCGCCGTGGTGGGGCTTGCAACGCTCCACTGGATGGCGCGGAAGCTTCACGGGCCTGGGAGCGCGGCGTGAGAGGTTATTTCATAGAAGTTGGGCTGATGCTGGTACGTACAATCGTTGTCTTGACACTCTTGACCGTGCCGTGATATAAACCGTAAGCACGTTAGCCTGGGCTGGGAGGAGGTCCCATCCGGGGCGCCCCAGCCAACGTCGGCAGGCCTGCCCCGGATGATTCGCGGGGCGCTGGAACACCTCCGAAGGAGAAGGCCAATGCAGCAGCAAGGGACACTACCCAACGATTTCGGATCGTCCGTCACCGCGCTGATCAACATCGTGGCGACCATCATGGATGACGAGGTGGGCCCGGCCGGACTCAATGCCCTGGACTTCTCCATACTCAGGTTCTGCCTGGGACTCGGCGGCTGTTCCGCCAAGGACATCACCGAGGCGCTGCCCATCGACGCCTCCAGGGTTAGCCGGTGCGTCGATAAGATGGTCAACATGGACTTCCTCAGGCGCAGGCGCCTGCGCACCGACCGCCGCGTCGTGCGCCTGGAGCTCACCGCGAAGGGCAAGACCACTACGCTCGAGCTCATCGGAAACGTGGAGGCCCGCCAGGCCAGCGTTCTCAAGGACGTGTCCCGCAGGGAGTTCGACGGGTTCATCGCCACCAGCCAGAAGGTGACGGCCGCCTTCGCCGCCGAAGAGGCGGCCAGGCCCCCCAGGGGGCCCCGCCCCGCCTATTAGCCCCGCCCCGGAGCAGTACCTCCCCACCCTCGGAATAGAGCCGGCCCTGCCGGTCGACCCGATCGACGCGGTCGCGCGGGCGCTTGCCGTTCGCCCCCCGGTATCTTGACACGCCCAACATGTAGTGGTAATTTGTCAACCCTACTACGATAAGTTGTGGTTCTGGGTAGTACCTACGCTTCAGGCTCCTAGATGCTGTGTCCGTTCTGTAGGCACGAAGATTCTAAGGTCATCGATTCGAGAGACTCGGCGGACAGCATCCGCCGAAGGAGGGAGTGCGCCAACTGCGACCGGCGCTTCACGACCTACGAGCGGGCCGAGGCCAGGTCGCTGCGCGTGGTCAAGCAGGACGGCAGGCGAGAGGACTTCGCCCGGGAAAAGCTCCTGGACAGCCTGGCGAAGGCATGCGTGAAGCGCCCGCTCCCAACAGGGACGCTGGAGAAGGTCGCCGAGGAGATCGAGAACCACCTGATGGACACCGGCAGGTCGGAGGTGTCGACCAAGGTGATCGGCGAGTCGGCGGTGGAGCGCCTCAAGGGCCTGGACCCGGTGGCCTACGTCAGGTTCGTCAGCGTGTACAAGGACTTTCGGGACATAGAGGGATTCAAGGAAACAATCGAAGCGCTGCTCGACCCGGAAGAAGAACCCGAGGAGACCAGCAGCCAGCTTACCCTGCTGCCGGAGGACGCGATCACGCCCCGACGCAGGGCCGGACGCTCCAGGCGCAGGGTCGCCGCCCTGCCAGGCAAGTAGGCCGTAAGTTCTGAAATGTGTTACCCTAGGCAATACGGACGTTCGCTTCATGCCGCGCACCGACTGCGGAGCGCTCGGGCACGAGCGAACTCCCATTCACACAGGAGTAGATAGATGCTGAAGCAGATGAGCAACGGGGCCGGCGTACGGACAGCGGATGGCGAGGTAGACGTATCCAGCAATGCCAGGGTCGTCCTGGAGAAGCGCTATTTGCGCAAGGACCGTGACGGCACGATAGTCGAGACGCCTGAGCGGATGTTCCGGCGAGTCGCCGCCGCGATAGCCGGGCCGGAGTCCGGCTACGGCCCCTCCCACGAGGCCGCGCGGGAATGGGAGGACCGCTTCTACGACGTCATGGCCAGGCTGGAGTTCCTCCCCAACTCCCCCACGCTGATGAACGCCGGCATCAAGCAGGACGACGGCAGCGGGAGCGGCACGCTCTCGGCCTGCTTCGTCATGGGCCTCGAGGACTCGATGGACGGCATCATGACGACGGCCAAGGAGATGGCCATGGTGCAGAAGTTCGGAGGGGGCACCGGCTTCGCCCTATCTCCGATACGCCCGCATGGCTCCCACATCCAGACCACCCACGGCAAGGCCTGCGGCCCCATATCCGTGCTCAGGCACCTCTCCTCGGTGTCCAAGCTGGTTACGCAGGGCGGCAAGCGCGACGGCGCCAACATGGCCGTCATGGACATCCACCACCCCGACATCCTGGAGTTCATCGACTGCAAGAAGGTCGAGGGGGAGATCCACAACTTCAACATATCGGTCGGCGCCACCCACGAGTTCATGGAAGCCGTCAAGGCCGGCACGAGCTACGCCCTACGGTTCCGGGAAGACCCCGCCGACCCCGGCTCGCCGGTGGTGGAGGCCGGCAGGCTCGACGCCAGGGAGGTGTTCGACAAGATAGTCCACGGCGCTTGGCGCAACGGCGAGCCCGGGATGATCTTCCTCGACTGGGTGAACCACAAGAACCCGACGCCCCACGTCGGCCCCATGACGGCCACGAACCCGTGCGGAGAGCAGCCGCTGCTTCCCTACGAGTCCTGCAACCTGGGCTCCATCAACCTCGCCAAGCTCGTCGCGGAAGAGGACGGCCAGGCCGGCGTCGACTGGGAGCGCCTGGGGCAGGTCGTCCGCGTCACCACACGTTTCCTGGACAACGTGATCGACGCGAACGCCTACTCGGTCGGCAAGATAGAGGAGATGACCCGCAGCACCCGGAAGATCGGGCTGGGAGTGATGGGCTTCGCCGACCTGCTGGTCAGGCTGCGCATCCCGTACGACTCGGAGGAAGGGCTGGATCTCGGGCGCAAGATCATGCGGTTCGTCCGCGCCGAGGCCGACCGGACGTCGACGGAGCTGGCGGAGGAGCGCGGCGTCTTCCCCGCCTTCCCCGGCAGCATCTACGACGCGCCGGATCAGCCCCGGATGCGCAACGCCTGCCGCCTCACCGTCGCGCCCACCGGCACCATCTCCATGATCGCCGACTGCTCCAGCGGCATCGAGCCGCTCTTCGCGCTGTGCTACCACAAGCACAGCATCCTGGAGGGCGAGAGCCTGCTATACGTCAACAAGGGGTTCGAGGACGCGGCGCGGGACGGCGGCTTCTACAGCGAGGACCTGATGCGGTTCCTGGCCGACGGCGGCTCCCTGCAGGACCGCGAGGACGTGCCCGAGTGGGCCAAGCGGGTATTCGTCACGGCGGCCGACATCTCCCCCGAGATGCACGTCCGCATGCAGGGCGTCTTCCAGGAGAGCGTCGACGCCGCCATATCCAAGACGATCAACTTCCCCAACAGCGCCACCGAGGAGGACGTCAGGAGCGCCTACGTGCTGGCCTGGGAGCTGGCCTGCAAGGGTATCACCGTGTACCGCGCGGGCAGCCGGGAGGCCGAGGTGCTGACGGCCGGCGAGGACAAGACGGGAGAGGCAGCGGAAGAGGCCGCCGAGCCACAGCGCCCGGTGCTGGTCGAGCGACAGCGCCCATCGGTCATCCGCGGCATCACCGAGCGCGTCAGGACGGCCCACGGCAACCTGTTCGTCACCGTCAACGTGGACGAGGACGAACAGCCCTTCGAGGTCTTCGCGACCCTGGGCAAGGCGGGCAGCACCGAGTCGGCCCACCTGGAGGCCGTCTCGCGGCTGGTGACGATGGCGCTGCGCGCCGGAGTGGACCCTGCCGAGATCACAAGCCACCTCAGGGGCATCACCGACGAGCCCGTGTGGGACGGCGGGACGCTGGTCAGGTCCGCCCCGGACGCCGTCGCCCTGGTGCTGGACCGCCACTTCGGCCCCGACGCCGGGCACGACCAGCCCCTCAAGCAGATCGCCGCTCCGGACCGGTCCGTCCAGCCGGCGATGTTCCCCGCGAAGACCCTGGCCGCCAAGGGCGCCAACGGCCACGTCGCCGTCCCGACGGGCCAGCGGTGCCCCGACTGCGGCGTCGGCTCGCTGGTACACCAGGAGGGCTGCAAGCGCTGCCCCGAGTGCGGCTACAACAAGTGCGAGTAGGGGCGCTGCGGCCCCACTGAGTATCTGTCGCCAGGGTTCGCTGCCCTAGGCGGCGGGTTTGGAGCGGTGGCCACCGTTGCCTCTCGTTCGCCGTGGGATATAATGGCCGGCGTGCGGAGGAGGACTGCCTAGATGCGATTCCCGGACTGGCGCCTGTACAGGCGGGCGGCTCGTCCTCTGCTGTTCCGATTGCCGCCCGAAGCGGCCCAACGAGCCGCTGACGTTGCCCTCGGCCGGGGGGGTATGTGGGCGGCGCTGGCGTCCGGCCTGAGAGTGGAAGACCCGCGGCTGGAGACCGGGTGGTGCGGCATGAAGCTGCGGAACCCCGTCGGCCTGGCGGCGGGCTTCGACAAGGACTGCCAACGCCTGCCGTCGCTGGCCGCACTGGGCTTCGGGTACGTCGTCGCCGGCACGGTCACCCTTCGGGCGCGGCGCGGCAACCCAAAGCCGCGCATGGTACGGCTGCCCGCCGAGGAGTCGCTCCTGAACGCGATGGGCTTCCCGAGCAGGGGGCTGGAAGCGGCCGCCTCGAATATCGAGTCCGCCCGCGGCCGGATGAGCGGTACTCCCTTGGTTGCCAGCATATCCGGCACGGAGATCGATGAGATAGTCCGATGCCACAGGCGCCTGGACCGTCTGGCCGATGCAATCGAGGTCAATATCAGTTCGCCAAATACCGCAGGCCTGAGGACATTCCATAATGCGCCTACGCTTCAAGGGCTCATAGACGCTATCAACGAGTCCAGGCTGGGGCGACTGCTGATCAAGCTCCCTCCATACAGCGATCCGGATCCCCCGCAGCAAGAACAGGACCGCATCTCCTCCCTAGTAGAGGTGTGTCTGGGTGGGGGCGTCGACGGGCTGACGGTCGCGAACAGCAGGCCGGTGTCGGACCCCCGGCTCTCGACAGGCTCCGGCGGCCTCAGCGGCAAGTCCATCTTCCCTGCCACCCTGGCAATGGTGCGTGACGTCAGGGCCCGGGTCGGCAACCGCATTGCCATCAACGCCTGCGGTGGGATCTTCTCCGGGTCCGACGCCTGGGAGGCCCTACGGGCCGGCGCCGACACACTGCAACTCTACACGGGGCTTCTGTACGAGGGCCCTGGGCTCGTCAAACGGATCAACGACGAGCTACTGGCGAGAATGGACGAGCACGTGAGTCCTCATCCAGCCTGCGGACCCCAGTCCGCCTTGTGAGGATCAGAGCGGGTATCCACGCGGCGGTTGCCGTCGTACTCACCACGGTCGCAGCCGCCGTCTTCGTATCCCTCTGGGTGGGTGATTGGGCGGCACAGGGGGCGGAGCGCGACCCGCAAGCCGACCTCACCCCTGCCCCGCCCGCAAGCCTCGGCGCGCAATCACAGGACCCCGCAGCCGACCTCGTGCTCACCAAGCAGGCGGCCCCCAGCCGCGTGCGCCCCGGCGGCAAGGTGACCTACACCATGACCGTGACCAACCGAGGGCCGGCCACCGCGACCGCCGTGACCCTGTTCGACACCCTGCCCGAAGGCGCGGCCCCGGCCAAGGGCAACTGCAAGGCGCGGCGGATCAAGTGCCACCTGGGAACGATAGGCGGCGGGGAGAGCAAGACGCTCACCCTGGACGTCAACTTGGCCCCTGACGCCAGGGGCAGCCTGAAGAACAAGGCCACCGTCGTGTCGCTGACCGCCGACCCGGACATGGCCAACAACGAGGCCGTGGCGACGGTGAGGGTGCGGCCTCCCCCGAGGGCGGACCTCAGAATCTCCAAGACGCTGGACAGCGGAGAGGTGCTGGCTGGCGGGACGGCGAGGTACTCGATACGGGTGACCAACGCGGGGCCGGACGCCGCCACGGCCGTCACCCTGCTCGACACCCTGCCTACCCAGATGTCCCCGGCCATGCGCAACTGCCCGGGACGCCGCATAAGGTGCTACCTCGGCAACATCGAAAGCGGCAGGAGCCTTACGGTCGCCATTGACGTCAACGTGGCCGAGGGAGCGACAGGCAACCTCAGGAACAGCGCCTACGTCTCTTCGCTGACCGCAGACCCCCGGATGTCGAACAACCAGGCATCCGCGGTAATATCCCTGGCCGAACCCCGGGCGCGCGACCCCACACCGAGACCCCCCACGCCGACGCCCACTCCAACCCCGGTGCCGACCGTGATCGTGCCCGAAGCGGAGATAACCCCCGTGCCGGCCCTCCAGGGGCCCGGCTGGGAGAGTGTGACCGCCGTGGTCCACCCGGACCGGGTGACGCGGATCGCGTTGCCCGAACACGGGCTGCTCCTCGCGTTCCCCGCAATCTCCAGGGCGCGCAGCTTCCAGGTCAGGGTCACGGCCTACGGCGGAAGCCGCATGCTCCAGGACCCGCCGCCGGGGTTGGTGATGGCAGCCGTCATGGTGGAGGTCTTCGACACCCAGGGCAGATTGCTGGAGGGGGCGAGGCTGATCTTCCCGGCGAACGTCGAGATGGCGCTGGGCTCCGGGCAGGTCGAGGCTGTGGGCGGCCCGGGTGGCCTGCTCCAGGAGTATCTCCGGGGCGGGCTGGGTCTCTGGACGCGCAGCGCACCGGGCGGCCCCTGGCGGCAGATCGACTTCGATCTCAGCCTGGGGCCGGCGGGAGAGGCGTCCGCTTCGGTACGGCTGCGCTACTTCAGCGACTTCGCGCTTGTCCTGGAACAGGAGGGACCGCCTGAAGCCACACCGACACCGATGCCCATGCCCACGCCCATCTCGCCGCCGTCGGTAGGAGACGCGCCCGGCTTGGCGGGCCTGCTGCCGGCGCTGGCCGGCGCGGCCACCCTCGGAATCGGCGGGACCCTTCTCGTCCGCGCCGGACGCCGGCAGGGCAATCGCATCTAAATGGAGTATTAGAAAAGTTATAGAATTGGGGTCATCTCATATGGAGGGTGACCCATGTCGCACAGAGACCCCGCGTCCCTGACCGAGCACTTTGGCAGCTTGGTCGATCCGCGTGTAGACCGCACCAAACGCCACAATCTACTGGACATCGTCACCATTGCGCTCTGCGGTGTCATAGCAGGTGCGGACAGTTGGGTGGACGTGGAGGCGTTCGGCAGGCGCAAGGCGGAATGGCTGTGCGAGATGCTGGACCTGCCTAACGGCATTCCATCCCACGACACCTTTGGCAGGGTCTTCGCCAAGCTGGATGCTCAGCAGTTCGAGCGCTGCTTCACCGAGTGGGTGTTGGCTGTGCGAGAGGTTCTGCAAGGTGACGTCGTAGCCATAGACGGCAAGAGGTTGCGTCGTTCGCACGACCGGTATATAGGGAAGGATGCGATCCACATGGTCAGCGCTTGGGCCTCTGCGAGCGGCGTAGCACTCGGGCAGACCAAAGTGGACGGGCGCTCCAACGAGATCACGGCCATACCGCGACTGCTCGAAATGCTCCAGGTCGAAGGGTGCATCGTGACTATCGACGCCATGGGCTGCCAGAAGGAGGTCGCATCGAAGATCATGGGGGAGAGAGCCGACTACGTGCTGGCGGTCAAGAGGAACCAGGGGCGCCTGCACGAGGATGTGCATGACATCTTCGACCTTGCCCGCAAGTCCGGCTTCGACAGTCTCGACCACGATTACCACGAGACGATGAATGCGGGCCACGGACGAATCGAGACTCGTCGATGCTGGGCCGTGTCCGACCCGGACCACATCAGATACGTGGATGATGGGGGCCAGTGGCCTGGGTTGACGACACTGGTGATGGTGGAAGGCGAGCGACTCGTCGGTGGCAAGACGACGGTGGAGTCACGCTACTACATATCGAGCCTGCCGAATGATGCGAGTAGATTGCTTAATGCGGTGCGGAGCCACTGGGGCATAGAGAACGGACTGCACTGGTCGCTGGACGTGACGTTCAACGAGGACGCCAGCCGTGTGCGCAGCGGCAACGGGGCGGAGAACTTCTCCGTGCTGCGGCGCATGGCGCTGAATCTGCTCAAGGCCGAGAAGACAACCAAGCGAAGCATCGCCGGCAAGCGAAAAGATGCCGCTTGGGACAATGACTACCTATTCAAGGTCCTTGCACAATAAGATGCGATTGCCCTGCGGACGCCGGTAGCAAGCTTGACATCACCGCCATCGCGTGCTTGGATTCCAGGAGAGGACGAGGCATCAGCGGCTGGAGGAGACATGGCTACGGCGACCCGACACATGGAGATCAGCAGCATGTTCCTCGAACAGGCCCAGTTGGAGTTTCGTCAACTTCTACGAGGAGCGCCTGGAGTCTGACGACGTCGAACGCGCCATCAGGGACGCAAAGGTCCGGGGTGGTCGAGGGGGAAATGGAAGCGTCTCCGGCAGGCGAGAGAAATTCGTCAGTCGGGGAGGGCCTGACGGAGGTGACGGCTGGTAGACGAGACGGCGGCGGTTGGCTGAGAAAAGGCCCCCCCTTCCTTCATCCCAATCACGCCCATCACACGAATCACAGTTCAGACAAAAGAAATGGCCCGCCCTCGGTTCCCCGCGAGGGCGGGCCTGGTCGTCTAGGTCGGTTTGGGGGGGCCTAGACAGGGTTATGCTTCAGTCGGCGGCGCCGCCTGTAGACGATCCACAGGACCGTCAGCAACAGCGCCAGCAGCAGCCACAGCCAGCTCACCAGGGACAGGTCCGCCAGCAGGACCAGCACGCCGGGCTCGCTCACCTCTATGTCGAACTCCGCCGTCACCGCTGCGTTCACGCCGTCCGACGCCGTTATCGTCACCGTGTAAGTAGCCGCCGTCGCATCCGACGAGACCGTGCCCGACACCTTCCCGCCGGAGTAGGACAGGCCGCCAGGTAGCCCGGACAGCGAGACCTCCACCGCGTCGCCGTCGGGGTCGGAGACCGCGATGGCGAAGGACGCGATGGTCTCGCCCTGCCGGTACTCCTTGTCCGCAGGCGCCGTCACCGACGGCGGGCCGTTCGGCTCCGCCACGCTCTCGTCCACGTCGGTAACGCCGATGGTCACCTCGACCGTCGCGTCCACGGCAGCGTCGGCGTTGCCGTCCGCGCCCAGCCCGTCGCTCACGCTCACCGTCACGACGTAGGAGCTCTTCGTCTCGTAGTCCAGGGACGCGCCAGCGGCCACGCTTATCTGCCCCGTGTCCGCGTCTATGGCGAACTCGGATGCGCCGCTCAGCGTGTAGCTCAGCGCGTCGCCGTCAGCGTCGGAAGCGGTCACGGGCTGGCCCACCGACGTTCCAGCCGCCGAGTTCTCGGCTATCTCGCGCGACGCGCCGGACGGGAAGGTCGGGGCCGCGTTCGGCTTCGCCGTAGCGCCCGCGCCGCTCTCAGACCACTCGCTGGCGCCCTCGTCGTTGATCGCCCGCACCTGCGCCTCGTATGTCGTGTCGCTCTCCAGGCCCGCGATGGCCGCGCTCGTAGCCGTCCCAACCACGGGGTGGTAGGTCCAGCTCACGGTGCCCTCAGCCCTGTACCGCAGGTCGTACCCCGTTATGGCCGGGCCGCCGCCGTTGGCAGGCGCGCTCCAACTCACCGTCAGCTCGCTGGTGGGAGTATCCGCGGCTGCGGACACAGACGGCGCGTCAGGCCTCGAGGGAGGCTCGTCAACGTCCGTCACCCGGATGGTCACCTTCGCCGAGACCGCCGCATTCACGCCGTCGCTCACGCTCACCGTCACGCCGTAGGAGTGGATGGTCTCGTGGTCCAGCACCGCGCCCGTCGCCACGCTTATCTGCCCGGTCTCCGCGTCTATGACGAACTCGGACGCGCCGCTCAACGTGTAGCTCAGCGCGTCGCCGTCAGCGTCCACCGCGGCCACCGGATCGCCCACCGCCGTTCCAGCCGCCGAGTTCTCGGCTATCTCGCGCGACGCGCCGGACGGGAAGGTCGGGGCCGCGTTCGGCTTCTCCGTAGCGCCATCGCCGCTCTCAGACCACTCGCTCTTACCCTCGTCGTTGATCGCGCGAACCTGCACTTCATATGTCGTACCGCTCGCCAACCCGGTGATGACCGCGCCGGTCGCCGTGGAGCTATCGGACTGCCAGTCCGTGTCTCCCTGCGCCCTGTACCGCAGGTCGTAGCCCGTGATGGCCGGGCCGTCGCCGTTGGAAGGCGCGTCCCAGCCCACGTTCAACGCGCTGGTGGGAGTGTCAGCGGCAGCGGAGACCGACGGTGCATCGGGCCTCGAAGGAGGCTCGTCAACGTCCGTAACCCCGATGGTCACCGAGATGGCGGCCGAGTCCGACGACCCGTCGCTCGCCCGCACCGTCACGCCGTAGGAACTGACGGACTCGTAGTCCAGCACAGCCCCCGACGCCACGCTTATCTGCCCGGTGTCCACGTCTATCGCGAACTCGGATGCGCCGCTCAACGTGTAGCTCAGCGCGTCGCCGTCAGCGGTCACGGGATCGCCCACTAGCGTCCCCACCGCCGAGTTCTCGGACACCTGCCGCGTTACGCTGCCGGACGTAAACGCCACAGCGGCGCTCTCGTCCACGTCGGTCACCCGGATGGTCACCGCGACCGTCGCGTCCGCCGATCCGTCGCTCGCGCTCACAGTCACGGCGTAGCTGCTCTTCGTCTCGTAGTCCAGCACAGCCCCAGCGGCCACGCTTATCTGCCCCGTGCCCGCGTCTATGGCGAACTCGGATGCGCCGCTCAGGCTGTAGCTCAGCGCGTCGCCGTCCGCGTCCGTGGCGGTCACCGGGTCGCCCACGAGCGTACCCGCCGCCGAGTTTTCCGAGACCTGCCGCGCTACGCCCGACGGGAAGGTCGGCGCCGCGTTCGCCTTTTCGGTAGCGCCCTCTTCGGTAGCGCCCTCGCCGCTCGCCGACCACTCGCTGACTCCCTCGTCGTTGACCGCCCGCACCTGCACTTCATATGTCGTGTCGCTCGCTAGGCCCGTGATGACCGCACCGGTCACGGTGGAGCTATCGGACGTCCAGCTACTGGAGCCCTTCGCCCTGTACCGCAGGTCGTACCCCGTTATGGCAGGGCCGCCGCCGTTGCCGGGCGCGCTCCAGCCCACCGTCAGCGCACTCGTGGGTGAGGCCGCGTTCGCGGACACCGACGGCGCGTCCGGCCTCGCGGGAGGCTCGGCAACGTCCGTCACCAGGATCGTCACCTCCGTCGTGTCGTCAACCGACGCGTCCGCGTTCCCATCCGCGTCCAGTCCGTCGCTGACACCCACCGTCACGGCATAGCTGTTCTTCGTCTCGTAGTCCAGCGCAGCCCCGGACGCAACCATGATCTGGCCCGTAGCCGCGTCTATCGTGAACTCGTCCGCCCCGCTGATGCTCCAGGTAAGGGCGTCGCCGTCGGCGTCGGTCGCCTCCACGGGGGTCCCAACCGACGTGTCGGCGGGCGAATTCTCCGCTACCCGGAAGGTCAGGGCCGTCTTCGTCTTGAGCTTCGCGTCGCCGTTCGACGGCGACGACGGCCTAGACTCGACCGGGCCCTGCTGCTGCACAGGCGCCGCCTGGTACTCGTCCACCACCGTCGCAGCCGGGTACGCAGTCGTCGAACCCCTGCCGCTGGCCGACCACGCGCTCTTGCCCATCCCGTTGATCGCCTGCACCTGCGCCTCGTACGTAGTCTCCTCCGTCAGCCCGCCGATGACCGTCCCGGTCACCGTGGACGAGCCCGAGCTCCAGCTCTTAGCCCCGTCGACCCTGTACCTAATGTTGTAGCCCGTGATCGCCGACCCGTTGTCCGCAGGCGCTGTCCACGTCACGCTCAACGCCGTCTGCGGCGACGAGCCCGCGGGCGACACCGAAGGCGCGTCCGGCTGGCCCGGAGGGTTCGTTATGTCGTCCGCGCTCGGCAGCACCTTCGTGAAGCCTGCGCCCGGGTCCGACCACAGCCCCGTGCCCTCCGCGTTGCTCGCCCGCACACGCGCCTCGTACTCGACGCCGGGCGTCAGGCCCGTTATCGTGTCGCTCGTCTCCGTCCCGTCGAACGACAGGTCCACCCACGACCCGCCAGCCAGCCGGTACTCCACGTCGTAGTCCGTGATCGCCGGCTTGCCGGTCATGTCCGGCGCCGTCCACGACACGTCCAGCGTCCTATAACGGTCGCTCCCCTGGAACAGGTCGGGCGCATCGGGAGCCGCAGGCGGCTCCGCAACATCGTTTATGGCGATCGTCACCGTGATGACCGCGTTTATCATGTCGTGGTCGGGGTCGTTCCGGTCCGCGTGGCTCGCCGTCACCGTGATGACGTGCGAGTGGCTCTGCTCGTAGTTAAGGTTCGCGCCCTGCCGCACCAGGATCTGCCCGGTGGTGGAGTTTATGGTGAACTCGCCGTGCTGGGTCCCGCCCTGGCTCGAAGCGGACGCGCCGCCGCCGACCACCTCGTCCGAGGTTATGGCGTAGGCCACCGCGTGACCGTCCGAGTCCACCGCAGGCAGCGAGCCGCTCACCGCCGTCCCGCCAGTGGCGTTCTCGGGCACCTGCACCGACGCCTTCTCGATGGCCAGGGTACGGGTGGAGCCGCTGGTAGACCAACCGCTCTCCCCCTCGTCGTTGATCGCCTTCACCTGCACCTCGTACCGCGTCCCCTTCGCCAGCCCCGCTATCGTCGTCGAAGCCGCCGTGCCCGTGAAGCTATGGCTCGTCCAGGCGATCGTGCTCGTGCCGGTCTTCCTGTACCGCACGTCGTAGTCCGTTATAGCCGGCTTGCCCGTCATGTCCGGCGCGTCCCACCGCACGTCCAGCGCGCTGCTGGGGGAGTCGGCGTTCTGCTTCATCGTCGGGCCGTCCGGCGCCGCGGGCGGCTCCGCAACGTCCGTCACGTTGATCGTGACCGCTATCGTGTCGTCTATCGCCGTGTCCGGGTTGCCGGAGTCGTCCTCGTTGTCCGTCACCTGCACCGTCACGCTGTAAGACGACTTCGCCTCGTAGTCCGGCACGTGGCCTGACTTCACCGTGATCTGGCCCGTGCCGCTCCCTATCTCGAACTCGTCAGCGTCCGTCCCGGCCAGCGAGTACTCCAGCGTGTCGCCGTCCTGGTCCGTCGCGGTCACGACCGCCCCCACGTTCGTCCCCGCGGCCGAGTTCTCGGCAACCGAGCGCGCCGCCGTATCGGATGGGAACTCGGGCGTCTCGCTCACGTCCGTAACGTTGATCGTCACAGGCACCACGTAGTCGCCCGGCGCGTTCGGGTCCACGCTCGCGCCCTGCGCCTGCGCCCCGGCGGAGGCCGCCCGCACCGTCACCACCACGCTGTACGATGTCTTGTTGCTCTCGTAGTCCAGCACCGTCCCCGACTTCACCTTCACCTGCCCCGTGGCGCTCTCGATCGTGAAGCTGCCCGCGTCCGTACCGCTCAGGCTGTGGCTGTACGTGTACGCGGTCGAAGTAGCCGTCACCGCAGCGCCCACGTTCGTGCCAGCCGGCGAGTTCTCCGCGATCTCGCGAGTCACCCCGCCCGCCGTCGTGATGGCAACGCCGGAGTTGGACCAATCGCCCGTGCCCTCCGCGTTCGTCGCACGCACCTGCACGTCGTAGCTCTTGCCCGCCGTCAGGCCCGTGATGCCGGTCGTCGTGCCCGTGCCCGTGAAGCCCAGGTCCGTCCAGCTCGAACCGCCCGACAGCCGGTACTGCACATCGTAGTCGCTGATCGCGGGCTTGCCCGTCATGTCCGGCGCCGTCCAGCTAACGTCCAGCTTGCTCGCCGGCGTCGCAGTGTTCGCGCTCACCGACGGCGCCGCCGGCTTCACCGGAGGCTCGGCAACGTCCGTAACGTAGACCGTCACCTCTATCGTGTCGTCGATCACCGTGTCCGGGTTGTCGTCGGTGTCCTTGCGGTCGCTCACCTGCACGACGACGCTGTACGAGGTCTTCGCCTCGTAGTTGGGGACGTGCCCCGTCTTGACCTTCACCTGGCCGGTGTTCAGCCCCACGTCGAACTTGCCGCCGTCGGTCCCCGTCAGCGTGTAGTAAAGGGTGTGGCCCTCGGTGTCGGTCCCCGTTATCGGCGCGCCGACGTTGGTCCCCGCCGCCGAGTTCTCCGCGATGCTCCGCGTAGTCGTCGCCGCCGGGAAGTCCGAGTGGACGTTCTTGTCCTGCGTCTCCGCGTTCCCGCTGACCGACCATGCGCCCTCGCCCTCGTCGTTCACCGCCCGCACCTGCACCTCGTACCGCGTGCCCTCCGTGAGGCCCGTCAGCCTCGCGGTGGTCGACGTCCCGTTGTGCGTCCAGGCGCTCCACGTGGACGTGGCGCTCTTCTTGTACCGCACGTCGTAGTCCGTGATCGCCGGCTTGCCCGTCACGTCCGGCGCCGTCCACGACACGTCAAGCTCCGTCTTCGGCGACGGCGAGTGCTGCCACACCGAAGGCGTGTCCGGCGCCGGCGGCGGCTCGTCCACGTCCGTCACGTTGATGGTCACCGGGACGACGTAATCGCCCGGCGCGTTCGGGTCGAGGCTCTGGGCGTTAGCCCCGGCCGCGGCGGCCTTGACCGTCACCACCACGCTGTACGAGATATTGCCGCTCTCGTAGTTCAGCGCCGTTCCCGACTTCACCTTGATCTGGCCGGTGCCGCTCTCGATGGTGAACTTGCCCGCGTCCGTCCCGCTCATGGTGTGCGTCAGCGTGTAGCTGTTCGGGTTCGCCGTCGCCGTCACCGCCGCGCCCACGTTGGCGCCCGCCGCCGAGTTCTCCGCGACGCTGCGGGTTACGCCGCCGCCGTCGGTGATCGCCGTGCCGCTGTCCGACCACGCCCCGTCGCCCTCGGCGTTCACCGCCCGCACCTGCACCTCGTAGCTCTTGCCCGCCGTCAGGCTGGCGATGGTCGTCGCGGTCCCCGTGCCGCTGAAGCTATGGCTGCTCCACGTGGAGTCGCCGTGCTTGCGGTACTGCACGTCGTAGTCGTCGATGGCCGGCTTGCCCGTCATCGTCGGCGCCGTCCACGATACGTCCAGCTTGGTCCTGGGCGCGCCGGCGTTCTTCGCCACCGTCGGCGCGGCCGGCGCGGCCGGCGGCTCGGCAACGTCGGTCACGTTGATCGTCACCGCGACCGTGTCGTCGATGGCCGTGTCGGCCGTGCCGTCCTCGGCCTCCCTGTCCGTTACGTTCACCGTTACGCTGTACGAGGTCGTGCCCGACTCGTAGTCCAGCGTCGTGCCGTTCCCCACCGTTATCTGCCCCGTCGTCTGGCCGACGGCGAACTTGCTCGCGTCCGCGCCCGTCAGGCTGTAGTACAGCGTGTCGCCGTCGGGGTCCGTCGCCGTCACCGCCGCGCCGACGTTGCTCCCCGCAGCCGAGTTTTCAGAAACGCTGCGCGTCGTCGTGGCCCCGTCGTCGATGGTGGGCGTTTCGTTCACGTCCGTCACGTTGATGGTCACAGGGACCACGTAGTCCCCCGGCGCGTTCGGGTCGAGGCTCTGGCTCTGCACCCCGGCCGCGGCGGCCGTCACCGTCACGGTGACGCTGTAGCTGTTCTTCGTCTCGTAGTCCAGGCTGGTCCCGCTCTTCACGGTGATCTGCCCCGTGCCGCTGCCGATCTCGAACTTGCCGGCGTCCGTCCCGCCCAGGGCGTGCGTGTAGCTGTAGCTGGTGTTCGTGCTGGTCGCCGTCACCGCCGCGCCCACGTTCGTCCCGGCCGGCGAGTTCTCCGCCACGCTGCGGGTCACGGCGGCGCCGTCCGTCACCGCCCGGCCAGTCGCCCAGCCGCTGTCGCCCTCGTCGTTCTTCGCCCGCACCCGCACGTCGTAGCTCTTGCCGGCGGTCAGCCCGGCCAGCGTCGTCGCGGTCCCCGTGCCCGTGAAGGTGTGGGTGGTCCAACTGCTGTCGTCGGCCAGCTTGTACTGCACGTCGTAGCCCGAAAGGGCCGGCTTGCCCGTCATCGTCGGCGCCGTCCACGACGCGCTTATCTTCGTCGTCGGCGTGGTCGAGTGCGGCGCGACCGTCAGGGTCGGAGCCGCCGGCGGCTCCGCAACGTCCGTAACGGTTATCGTCACCGCTATCGTGTCGTCGGCCGACGTGTCCGCCGTGCCGCTCCCGTTCTTGCCGTCGGTCACGTGTACCGTGACGCTGTGCGAAGTCTTCGCCTCGTAGTCCGGGACCTTGCCCGACTTGACCGTTATCTGCCCGCTGCTCGAGCCGATGTCGAAGTTGCCCGCGTCCGTCCCGCTCAGGGTGTAGGCCAGCGTGTTGAACTTCGCTACCGTGTCCGGGTCCGTCGCCGTCA
Source organism: Dehalococcoidia bacterium (assembly GCA_963664035.2). Classification (GTDB taxonomy): domain Bacteria; phylum Chloroflexota; class Dehalococcoidia; order Lucifugimonadales. The sequence goes on from OY760867.2 coordinate 586,095, forward strand.
CCGCCGCCCCCACGTTCGTCCCCGCAGCCGAGTTCTCGGCGATGGACAGCGTGGTCGTAGCCGAGGCGAACGACGGCGCCTCGTTCGCGTCCGTCACGTTGATCGTCACCGCGACGGTGTCGTCGATCGCCGTGTCCGTCGCGCCGCTCGCGTCCTTGCCGTCGGTCACGTTCACAGTGACGCTGTACGAAGACTTCGCCTCGTAGTTGAAAGCCGACTTGGCCGCTATCTGGCCGGTGGTCGTGCCGATGTCGAACTTGCCCGCGTCCGTTCCGCTCAGGGAGTAGGCCAGCGTGTTGTACTTCGCGACCCCGTCCTCGTCCGTAGCCGTCACCGCCGCGCCCACGTTCGTTCCCACAGCCGAGTTCTCGGCGATGGTCCGCGTGGCCGTGGCCGGGAGCTCCGGCGCCTCGTTCACGTCCGTCACGATGATGAGGACGCTGTAGGTGATGTCGAGGATGTTCCTCTGGAGGTTATTCTCGACCGCGCGCAGGGTGAGGCTGTACGACGACTTGCTCTCGTAATTCGGAACGTTGCCCGCCTTCACCTGTATCTGGGCCCACTGGGCCGTCTTGTAGCCCGTGTCCGTGCTGAGCTTGAACTTGGAGCCGTCCGTCCCGCCCAGGGTGAAGCTCAGCGGGTAGTAGTCCGTGGCGTTCACGTTGAACTTCCCGCCCACGTTGCCGCTGACCGCCGTGTTCTCCGCCAGGTAGAGGATGAGGGACGACCCGGACCAGTGGCCGGGCCCCTCGTCAGCGATCTCGGAGCGCACCTGCACCTCGTACTCCTTTCCGGCGGTCAGGCCGGTGATGGTCGTGCTGGTGGTCGTGCTGTTGGTGGTGTCGGGCATCTCCGTCCAGGTGCTGGTGGTCCACTCCCGGTACCGCACGTCGTAGTCGACGAGCGTGGTGCCCGTCATCGGGGTCGGCGCCGTCCACGACACGTCCAGCGCCGTCGTCGGGTTGGTGGAGTTCTGCGCCAGCGTCGGCCTGTCCACGTTCGGCGCCCGGATGTCTCTGACGTTGATCCGGATGCTGCCCCCGGCCCACGCGTTGCCTGCGTTAGTCACTCTATACTGGAAGCTCCCGCTGTACGAGGTCTTGGTCTCGTAGTCCAGCGTCGAGGAGGCCGTGATCTGGCCGGTGGTGGAGTCGATGGCGAAGTGTGTGGCGGCGTCCCCGCTGAGGGAGAAGCTGTTGCCTTCGGAGGCGTTTCCCCCGCCCAGGGTCCCCACAACGGTGCCCTTCGGCTTGTTCTCGGTGATGTTCATCGTATCCGTGCACTCGAACGTCTGTATCCCCAGTTGGATCGAGTCGTCGAGGCCGCCGGGGTCCGTCGCGGTGTAGTGCAGGTAGTACCAATTCCCCTTCAAGGGAGGATGCCTGAGGGTCGTCACGGCGTAGCCGCTGGAATTGATGGTGGTCCTGACCATGTCGGTCGAACCCGCCGTGAAGGTCATCGTGTCCCCGTCCGGGTCGACGAAGTGGACGTTGTGGCCGCTGCTGGGGGCAAAGGTGATGTTGCCGCTGTAGCAGTTCGGGCCGTAGTGGGACCAGAGCTGCGCGAGAAGCTGGGCCTTGTTGGACTTGATGTTGGCGTAGGGCGGGTAGTTCCCCGTCGTGTCCGCCACCATGAAGATGAGGTTCGCGTGCGTGCCCTTGTTGGTGGCCGCGGCGTTGTAGACGAATACCTTGGCGCTGAAGTCGCCGGTGGGCGTGCCGCTGATGGTGCGGGTGCTGCCGTTCCAGGACAGCCCCGGGGGCAGGTCCAGCCTGTTGCTCTGGCCCGAGTTCACCAGCGAGTAGACGATGTGGTCGGCGCCGGTGGCCGCCGGCAGTTGCACGTTCACCGCCGTGCCCTGCTGCCACTTCTGGTCGGTGGGCGTGGTGACCCAGGAGAGCCCCGCCTGGATCTTCGCGCCCTGTGCGCTGACCAGACCCTCCGTCACCTCGACGCCGAACGACAGCGCGGCGGTGTCCGTCCCGTCGGTGGCGGTGTAGTAGTACGTGGCCTTGGTCGTCGTCGCCGTGGGCGTGCCGCTGATCGTGCGCGCCGAGGCGTCGAACGAGAGGCCGTCGGGCAGCGAGGGCGACAGCGAGTAGGTCGTCGTGCCGTTGCCGCCCGTCGCGGCGGGCAGCGTCAGCGTGGCGATGGGCAGGTCCTTGATCCAGGACTGGTCGGCGACGGCCGCGCCGCCGAAGGAGAAGCCGGGCGCCTCCGTCACCTCTATGTCGAAGGACAGCGTCGCGGTCTCCTCGCCGTAGGCGGCCGTGTAGGTGTAGCTGGCGCCGGTCGACGTCGCCGTGGGCGTCCCGCTGACGGTGCGGGCCAGGGCGTCGAAGGACAGCCCAGCCGGAAGCTCGGGCGAGAGCGAGTACGTGACCGCGCCGACGGTCGCGGAAGCGCCGTCCGAATCCCGGCTGGCCGCGGGCAGCGTCAGCGTCTCGATCTCCGCGTCCACGACGTAGCTCTGGTCGTCGACGGTCGCGGCGCCGAAGGAGAGGGAGGTGGCCTGGGTCGCGGCGGGGATGGTGGTGTTGGGCTTGAGGGCCGAGCCTTGGCCCCTGCGCCAGACCTGGAGAATGACGCCGTACCCCGTCTGCGCGTCGAGGCCGGTGACCGTAACAGGACCTGTGGAGTCGGCGTTGTAGTAGGCGTCGCTCGTGAAGACGTTGTTCGAGCACGTGCCGCCGATGAAGCTGGCATCGGGGCAGACGACGAAGCGGTAGTAGCCGAAGTCGCCGCCCGTGTACTTCGTCCAGGAGACCGTCGCGGTGGTCGCGTCCGCTCCCCTCGTCGCCGTCACGCTAGGCGCGGGCGCGGGAGTCGGCGTGGTCTCGGGCGGCGTCCACGGCCAGGCGGCCGGGGAGTTGCGCCAGCCGCTGTCGCCGGCGGAGTTGCGGGCGCGCACCCCCACGACGTACGTCTCGTCGTTATCGACGCCCCTGATCGTGATGCTCGCGTCCGGGTGATTGAGGTCCGCTAGGCTCCAGCTGCGCTTGCCGTCCGAGCTGTAGGTGACGTGGTAGCTAGTCGCCCCGTCCACCGCCGGCCAGCTCGCCGTCAGCACGCTGTTGGTCCGCGACACCGACACCGAGGACGGCTTGGCGGGCGGCTTGACCGGCTTCGGCGTAGGCGTTGCCGTCGGGTCGGGCGTCTGCCCGGGTGTCGGCTCGGGCGTCGGCGAGAGCTGGGAGCACTCTTTGGAAACGATGGTGATGGATGCGAAGCCATCGCGCGGGGCCTGCTGCTGGCAGCCCGGCTCAGGCGTGGGCGTAGTCTTGGGCGGTGCGAACGGCCCGGCGGCCGGCGAGTTGCGCCAGCCGCTGTCGCCGCCGGAGTTGCGGGCGCGCACCCCCACGACGTACGTCTTGGCGTTATCGACGCTGATGGCGATGCTTGTGCCGGAGTGGTTCAGGGCCGCCAGGCTCCAACTGCGCTCGCCGTCCGAGCTGTAGGTGACGTGGTAGCTAGTCGCGCCGTCCACCGCAGGCCAGCTCGCCGCCAGGGTCCCGTCGGCCCGCGACACCGACACCGAGGACGGCGTGGCGGGAGGCTTGGGCGTGGGCTGGCTGAGAGCCGAGATGGTGTCGTAGAAGCGCAGCATCGGCTCGCCGCCGGTGCGCCACACCTGGAGGATCACGCCGTAGCTCGTGTAGCGGTCCAGGCCCGTGGCGGTCACCGGGCCGGTGAAGCTCGCGTCGAAGTAGGCGTCGCTGACGAAGACGTTGTTGGAGCAGGTGCCCCCGATGAAGTGGGCGCTGGGGCATACGACGAACCTGTAGTACTCGAAGTCCCTCGAGCCGTAGGACGACCAGGACACCTTGGCGGTTGTCCCGTCGCCGCTGCGCTTGGCGGAGAGCGAGACGCTGGAGTCCGCCTCCGCGCCGATGGGCAGGAAGGCCCCCGCCATCAGCGCCAATAGCAAGGCCGGCATGAGCACTCGCCTCATGCCGGCCATGATGCTGCGAACGGCGTTATCCTTATAGCTCACGAACTTCATCGACTGCCCCCCTTGTCGAATCGGTTCCCGTGATGGCAAGTGCTGCCTCAGGAACTAGGTATGCTACCTACGATTGCTATGTAGATTCATTACTGCCACAACGTTCTGGAGGGCATACTAATCCCTATCGACACGATTGTCAACCCCTGATTTACCCTAATCAATCGTACTCCCACCAAACAGGCAAGACCCCCAACGAATGCCTCTCAGTACGGTTGGCGAGAATGCAGGTTGCCGTGAGTACGGTTGCCGGAGTACCGTTGGCGAGAGTGCCGGTTGCCAAGAGTACGGTCGAAACAGCCTCCCCACGTCGTAGGGGCGGGTTCTCCCCACGTCGTAGGGGCGGGTTCTCCCCACGTCGTAGGGGCGGGTTCTCCCCACGTCGTAGGGCGGGTTCTCCCCACGTCGTAGGGGCGGGTTCTCCCCACGTCGTAGGGGCGGGTTCTCCCCACGTCGTAGGGCGGGTTCTCCCCACGTCGTAGGGGCGGGTTCTCCCCACGTCGTAGGGGCGGGTTCTCCCCACGTCGTAGGGCGGGTTCTCCCCACGTCGTAGGGGCGGGTTTGAAACCCGCCCTATCCCGCCCTATGAAGGGATGGGGTGGGTCTTGACCGAGCGTGCTATGCTGGAGGGGTCATGGCTACGGCGACCCGGCACATGGAGATCAGCGGCATGTTCCTCGAACAGGCCCAGTTGGAGTTCTCAAGGGGCGACCTGCTCCAGGCGTCGGAGAAGGCATGGGGATCGGTGGCCCACTGCGTCAAGTCCGTGGCGCGCGAAAGAGGTTGGCCGAACAGCTCGCACGGCGACGTGCTCAAGAACGCCAGGAAGCTGGTGCGCCTGGGGTCCGACCCCGACGGCCACGGCAGGATGCTCGTGGCCATGAACGCCCTGCACGTCAACTTCTACGAGGAGCACCTGGAGTCGGACGACGTCGAACGCGCCATCAGGGACGCAAAGATCCTGGTGGACGAGATGACGGCGGTGAGCAGGGGCGCGGAAGGGCTCTAGGCAGCCCTCCCGGATTCCGGCTTTCGCCGGAATGACGATTATCCAAAGGTCTCCTGTCCCGCGCCCTCCATTCGTCGTTGCAACACCCATCCGTCGTTCCGCGAAGCATGTCCCGTACCCCGATACGGGAGCGGGAACCCATCCCCGGCGCCTAGGTTCCAAGCCCGCACCACTGTCATTCCGAGCGCACTCCTGTCATTCCGAGCGCACTCCTGTCATTCCGAGCGCACTCCTGTCATTCCGAGCGCACTCCTGTCATTCCGAGCGCACTCCTGTCATTCCGAGCGCACTCCTGTCATTCCGAGCGCACTCCTGTCATTCCGAGCGCACTCCTGTCATTCCGAGCGCACTCCTGTCATTCCGAGCGCACTCCCTGTCATTCCGAGCGCAGCGAGGAATCTAAGGCGTCTCCCTACAATTGACGTTGGACTCGCAGGCAGGGCCCTTAGATTCCTCTCTCCGCTGCGCTACGTTCGGAATGACAGTGGCGGGACAGGCAAACCGCAACTTGACATTTAGGGCACGCATGTTCTATTCTCTGTCCACGGGGCATGGCGGGCGGGCGGCCCGCCCCCAACTATTGCCGGGGGGTGCGAGGTGGCGTTCTTCGATTCGAGGGCATCGAGGTTCCTTATATACGACGCGGGCGGGGTGAAGCGCGACCTGTCCGCCTACCTGACGGAGGTCGCGGGACTACCGGGCGCGCGCGGGCTGACCGAGGTCACGGCCCTCGGCGACGGCGGCGCGTCTTTCGTGGCCGGCCTCGAGGAGGCGTCCATCGCGTTGAGAGGCCTCTTCGACGATACGGCGGCGGGCGGGCCGGACGCCGTGCTCGGCCCGCTGCGCGCCCACGCGAGCGCGGCGGCCTTCGAATACGGGCCCGCCGGCGCGTCCGGGCCCAGGTACTCCGGCAGGTGCTGGGTCGTCTCCTACGAGCTCCGAAGCCGCGTCGGCAGGCTGGTCGAGTGGACCGCGGCCCTCCAGGTCGACGGCGCCGTATCGCGCGCGGTAGCGGTACAGGGAGGCGGGCAATGAGCGCGAGCGTGAAGCGCATAGAGCTGCCGTCCGGGCGGTGGTGGGAGATCGAGAAGCGGCCCCGGTGGAAGCACCTGCGGGCCGTCGCCTGCCTGAGCAGGCAGGCGGGCCGGCGCGACCGGGACGAGGACGACCTCGCCAACGATACGCTCGCCGCGCTGACGACCGCGTGGGGCTTCGAGGAGCCGGTCTGCGCGGCCGCAATGCGCAACAGGGCGCCGGACGACCTGGCGGCCGCCCTGGCCGAGGCGCTGCCGGCGATGGAGCGGCTGCTCACGGCCCGCGAGCGGAGGGCGGCGAAGTCGATGGCCCTGTTCGAAGGGCTGATGCGGGGCCGGGCGCCGGAGGACTTCGAGGAGGTCCGCCTGATGTCCAAGACGGGCTGGACCTGGCAGGAGCTCCAGGATACGCCGGCAGACGTGGTGGAGCTCATGTCGATCTACCTGTCGGTGGTCGAGGCGATGGAGACGGGCGGGTCCGTCGAAGCGAAGGAGGACGCCGATGGCGTCGCATGACGAGAGGGCGGACGCGCTGAGGTCGCGGCTGGGCCGTACGGTCGCGTCCCTGCTGGCCGCCGGCGGGCCCGCGCCCCCGGCGGCGCGCCGCCCGGACACCCGCCCGGCGTCCGCGCCGCCGCCGCGAGGCACGGTCTCCGAAGAGAGGCTGCTGCGAGCCCTGGCCAGGGAGATGAGCCGCCTCATGGCCGAGGAAAACAGGCGCGGCGCAGGCGGCTAACCACGTGTCTCATTCTGTCTCATCGCTGTCTAATCCTGTCTATTTCGTGTCTCATTCTGCCTCGTTCGTGTCTCCCACTGTCTCACGGCCCAAAGCTGAAATAGACGAAAAGAGACAAAATGGGACACTTCCCAAGGAAATCTACCGGCCATCCCAAATCCCCACCGCCAGATTCAGCGCCATATCTATCGGCCATCACCCCGTAGGGGCTGGTTTCAAACCAGCCCTCCCCCTTGCCGTAGAACGTCACCACACCCCCATCCGTCTTTCCCGCGCCCCCATCCGTCTTTCCCGCGCCCGCGGGAATCCAGTCCCCGGCCTTGACACTATAGGGAAGAGGAGGCAGAGATGACCCGGGCGAAGTGGCGGATATGCGTGGACTGGAACGGCGACGGCGACTTCGAGGACGCCAACGAGGACGTGACCGGCGACGTGCTGGGCCTGACCCTCGACCACGCCCGCGACCTGCTCACGGACCGGATACCGGCGGCGCGGGTCGAGATGGAGCTACGCAACGCCGACCACAAGTACAGCCCGCCCAACGCAACGTCGCCGCTCGCGGGCAAGGTGAAGCCGGGGCGCAAGCTCTGGGTGCGCGCCGCCTACCCCTTCGACGCCTTCGCGGACGCGGCGGGTACCCGCCTCGCGGCGCACGCGCCGGACTACGACGCCGGCTTCGCGTGGACGGAGCACTCCGGCGGATTCGAGATACGCCCCGCCGGGACCGGCGCCCGGACCGCGGGCGCCGGGCGCTGCGCCGCTACGCTCGACTTCGGCGACCCGGACGCGTCTTTCGGCTGCGACTTCACCCGAGGCGCGGGCAGCGTCCACGGCGGCCTCTGCTTCCGCTACTCCGACGCCAACAACTTCCTCTACGCCAGGGTCACCGGCTCCAAGGTGGAACTGCGCAAGGTGGAGGCCGGGGCCGACAGCCTCCTGGCCTCCTCCGCCCTCGCGTGGGCCGCCGGAAGCAGCCGCTTCCTCCAGGTCGAGCTCCACGGCTCCTCGATACGGGTCTTCGTGGGGCCGGACGAGGCGGCGGCGGCCGAATCCTCGTTCAACCTGGCGGCGACCAGGCACGGCCTATACTCGGACGGCCAGGCCAACCACGCGTGGCAGGGCTTCGGCGGCTGGGTCTCGCTGTTCCACGGCAGCATCGACTCGGTCCTGCCGAGGCCGGGCAGCGCCGAGCGGTACTGCTACGTGCGGGCGCTGGACGAGATGGAGCGGATGAGCGCCGTCACCCTCTACACCTACGCCTCCTCTGCCTTCCCGCAGCGGTCGGACCACGTCCTGGGCGGCATCCTCGACTACGCGGGCGCGGACGCCGATAGGCGGCTGCTGGACGCCGGCTCCATCCTCGTGCCGCACACCTTCAGCCCGGCGGTCTGGGGCGTGAAGGCCCTCGACGAGATATACCGGCTCCAGGACGAGGAGGACGGCTTCATATACGTGGACGGCCACGGCTACTGGCGCCTCGAGGCGCGCGGCCACCGCGCGGCGGGGCCGCACGCCTCGCCGTCGGCGTCCATCGGCGACGACAGCGGCGGCGCGAACGCCTACTTCTCCGACCTCGCATGGGACGACGGCGCGGCCAACGTCGAGAACGTCGTCTTCGTGCGCGTCAGGAGCTACACGCTGGAGGGGGCGCAGACCGTCTGGACGCTGTCGGAGGCGCCGCGGTTCGCCGCCAACGAGACGCGGGCCTTCCTCGCCGAGAGCTCCAAGTACGGCACCGTGGTGGGCTACACCCCGCCCACGGCCCGGGTCGACTACCTCGCCAACGCCCGCCGGAACGGGTTCGGGCTCGACCTCACCTCGCAGCTAACGGTCACCCACCCCAACACCACCGACTACAAGGGGCTGGGCACCCTGGTAAAGGTAACGTTCGGAAGCAAGGCGGGCTACCTGACGCTGCTGAAGCTGCGCGGACTCAACGCGATCAAGTTCGGCGATCCGGCGCTGACGCTGGCCGAGGACGCCGCCAGCAAGAGCGCCTACGGCGAGCGCGTCAGGACGATAGACGCCCGCTGGACGCGCGAGCTGAAACGGGCGCAGGCGACCGCCGAAAGCAGGCTGGCGAGGAAGAAGCAGCCGAAGACGGCCCTCCGCCTCACCGTGCCCAACGGGTCGAAGGCCAACGTGCTGCTGATCCTACAACGGCGGCTCTCCGACCGCGTCACCGTCACCTACGGCGACATGGGCATCGACGACGACTTCTTCATCGAGGGCCACACCCTCACGGTGGGCGAGGGCGGCAGGGCCGTCACGCGGGAGCTGGCGCTGCGGGCCGTCTGACGCCCCGGCGCAGCCTATTCGGACTGCTCCGGGACGGGGTCGCTCAGCACCTGCCGGAACTCAATCCTGCCGGCCTTGTCGATGATGAACTCCTCCCGGCCCGGCGTGCCCGCGAACCCGGCGAAGGGCTTGTGCGTCAAGGTGACGTAGAAGAACTCGCTGTCCTCGGTGGCGTTCTCCACCTCCCACACGAGGGGCTGGTCACGGTACTCGCCGGCGTACATCTCCGTGTTGCGCTGGGCGAACCGGATGGCCTCCAGCCGCGCCCGCGCCAGCGTTATGATCCCCTCTTGCTCCTGCTCCAGCGCCGCCGCCTTCTCCAACTCCACCTGCTGCCGGTACTCCTGTAGCTGGCGCTGCGCCTGCGCCACCTTGGACTCCTCCGCGGATATCCGGGACAGCGCGGCGTTCAGGTCCCTCCGCGCCGACTGGAGCTCGGCCGCCAGCGCGTCGTACTCCTCCTGCGTAGGGCCCGAGCTGCCGCACGCCGACAGCAGCAAGGCCGCCGCCAGCACGGCGAGCGCGACAAGCAGGCCGCGGGCGGCTGTGGAGGTCGTATGGCGTGTCGAGGGCGTCATGTCCAACGTAACCCAATATACATAACCCGCCGTCCTCATAGTCAAGGGGAACGCGGTATAGTAACCGTTCAGAGTGCCGTAACCGTAGGGGCGTCCCTTGTGGGCGCCCTAGACGCCAGGGGGAGGCAACCACGAGGGTTGCCCCTACGAAGGATTCAGGGCGCTTGGAACCCGTAATCGTAGGGGCGTCCCTTGTGGGCGCCCTAGACGCCAGGGGGAGGCAACCACGAGGGTTGCCCCTACGAAGGATTCAGGGCGCTTGGAACCCGTAGTCCAGGGCGTCCCTTGTGGGCGCCCTAGACGCCAGGGGGAGGCAACCACGAGGGTTGCCCCTACGAAGGATTCAGGGCGCTTGGAACCCGTAACCGTAGGGGCGTCCCTTGTGGGCGCCCTAGACGCCAGGGGGAGGCAACCACGAGGGTTGCCCCTACGAAGGATTCAGGGCGCTTGGAACCCGTAGTCCAGGGCGTCCCTTGTGGGCGCCCTAGACGCCAGGGGGAGGCAACCACGAGGGTTGCCCCTACGAAGGATTCAGGGCGCTTGGAACCCGTAATCGTAGGGGCGCCCCTTGTGGGCGCCCTAGACGCCAGGGGGAGGCAACCACGAGGGTTGCCCCTACGAAGGATTCAGGGCGCTTGGAACCCGTAACCGTAGGGGCGTCCCTTGTGGGCGCCCTGGACGTGGGCGCCCTGCTAGACCCGCGCCCGCGCCGCATATATGATGTCCGCAGTGGCGTTGACCCCACGCGGAGGCGGTCGTGACATACAAGGTAGTGTGCTGGAACATCGGCAGGCGCCGCAAGCCGTGGCGCCAGCTATTGAAAATGGACGCGGACGTGGCCCTGCTACAGGAGGCGGTCCTCCCGCCGTCCGAAGTGGCCTGTAGAGTCGACACAGGCCCCGAGGCGCACTGGGACTCGCACGTCTGGAATTCGCGCTGGTGGGAAGGCCGGTTCGACAATCTGTACGACCGGTGGCCGATGGTGGTGAAGCTGTCGGACCGCGTCGAGGTCGAGTGGTTCAAGCAGGTCAGCCCTATAAGCGAGCCCCGAGAGGACGAGATCGCCGTCAGCGGCATCGGCACGATCGCAGCCGCCAGGGTCATCCCACAAGACAGCGACACCCCGCCGTTCATCGCGGTGTCCATGTACGCGCGCTGGATAAAGCCGCACTCGTACGCCAACAGCGGGTGGTCCGTGGGCTACCAGGACGGCTCGGCGCACCGGATAATCTCGGACCTGTCGGCGTTCATCGGCAGCACAAATCCCCGCACGCACCGCATCCTGGCGGCGGGCGACCTCAACATGATATACGGCGCCACGGACGACAACCCGCTGGCGCTTCCGGACCGCGACCGCACCGTCACGGACAGGATGACCGCGCTCGGCATGAAGTTCCTGGGACCCAGGTACCCTGAGGGCAGACGGGCTTGCCCCACGCCCCAGGGCCTGCCGCCCGACACCCTGAACGTGCCCACGTACCATACGAGGACAAAGTCCCCGGCAACCGCGCAGAACCAGCTAGACTACGCCTTCGCCTCGCAGGGCTTCCACGAGAGCGTGACGGTGCGCGCCATAAACTCCGTCGAGGAGTGGGGCGCAAGCGACCACTGCCGGCTGCTAATAAAGGTAGCGGCGGAAAGCCAGGAGACCGGCCCTTGAACGAGTTCCTTCCCCCTCGATGGGGGAAGGTTAGGAGATTGGCCCTTGAACGAGTTCCTTCCCCCTCGATGGGGGAAGGTTAGGATGGGGGTGCTATGTTCGCGATAAGGGGCAGCCAGCGTTGGCTCCAACTGGCCGTGAACCGCTGCCCCGAGGTCATAGACGAGGCCGTCGCCGATGCAATCGGCCTCGCGCCGGGCGAGACGATCGAGTGGCTGTCGCCTCTGGAGTCGGACTCCTTCACCGAATACCAGGACCGGGCATTCCTGGACCGCCTCGGCGTCAGCCCGCGGCATCGTCGGCTCGAGGACTTCTGGCCGCGTAAAGGGCCCGTGTGGGACGGCCTGGCCCGGACGAGCGGCGGGCACCGCCTGCTCGTCGAGGCGAAGGCGAACGTCCCGGAGTTCGACAGCAGCCCTACGTGCGCGTCGGAAGGGTCCCTCCGCAAGATAAGGAGGGCGCTCGACGAGACCAGGGAGTTCCTGGGAGTCCGCGCCAAGGCGGACTGGTCGAAGTGCTTCTACCAGTACGCCAACAGGCTGGCGCACCTCTACTTCCTGAGGGAGCTGAACGAGATCGACGCCGCCCTGGTGTTCATCTACTTCGTGGACGACACCACGGTCCCCGGCGTGCATCCCGTCTCGCGCGAAGGCTGGGAGGCCGCCATAGCTCTCGCGGCGCATCACCTCGGCATAAGCGCCAACTCGCCGTGGATACGCGCCAACGTCGCCGACGCATTCATCGACGTTGGCGGCCTAAGCCACGTCGCCTGGCCATAGGCCGGACGGCGGCCTGGCCCGCGCTCAGACGGCCTGCCGCTCTCCGGTGGCGGAGGCGCGCCGGATAGCGTCCAGCAGCCTGTGGCGCTTGACGGCGTGGTCGAAGTCGGGCTGGGCGTCCTCGCCGGCGCGAATCGCCGCCGCGAACCGGCTCCACATCTGGGCGACGTTCAGCGGCGGGCCGTCGGGAACCGTCTCGGGCGCCCACCTGTGGACGGGGTCCACCGGCAGCGGCTCCAGCGCCTCCTGCGAGCCCCTGGCGCCGAGCAGGCGCATCCCGTTGAGCTGCGGGTGCTCGTGCGACTCGACGACGAGCGTGCCCTCCCGCCCGTATATCTCCAACCTGTACTCGCTGCCGTGGTGCGGGATGCTGGCCACGTGTACCGACGCCGCCGCGCCGCTCTCCAGGACGCCGCTGATGAGCACGTTGTCCGGGGAGGTCACGTCCACCGTGCGCCCTGTGTCCGTCTCCAGCCAGCTCTCCACCTGGGTGCGCACCACCGCCGAGAGCTCCTTGAACTCGCCCACGCACATGCACATCGAGTCGATGACGTGGCCGAAGGAGATGGTCAGCGTGTTGGCGCCGTTGGCGGCGTCGGCCTGCCAGGTGCGGTCGGAGGTCCTCGCGAGCATCCCGGAGCCGAACTGGCTGAGCCGGCACGACACCACGTCCCCGACGTAGCCGTCGGCCACCAGGTCCCTGAGCGTCAGGAAGAGCGGCGAGCACCGCGCCTGAAGGCCCACCAGCGTGCGGAGGCCGCTGGAGCGGGCCAGGTCGGCCATCTGCCGCGCCTCCAGCAGGGAGGCCCCGAGCGGCCACTCGGTGTAGACGTGCTTGCCCGCCTCCAGGGCGTCCATGGTGAGCCGGTGGTGCTTCGGGACGATCACGGAGACGCCGACGGCCTCTATGTCCGCGTCGGCGAGCATCTCCCGGTGGTCGTGGTAAGCCTCGCGCGCGCCGAATATGGCGGCGGACTCACGCGCCGTCTCCTCGTGCGCGGTGCAGACGGCCACCAGCTCGACGTCGTCCAGCGCCCTCAGGGCCGGCAGGTGCGCCCGCGGCGACCAGCCGTACGTGGCGTTGGCGCCTATGAGACCGACGCGAAGCTTCTCAACCATGCACGGGAGTGTAACATGGATGGGCGGGATGGACACGGATTGGGGATTGGGGACGCCCGCCAACCTGTGGTACACTCGCCGCGCTTACGGTGGCGTCCCGTTCGGACAGGTGGAGGGGATACAGATGAAGACGCTGGCCGCGATACAGCCCGCCTATGAGCTGCCCCTGGTCGTCGACGAGATCGACATTCCCGACCCGGGCCCGGACGAGACGATCGTCAAGCTGTTCTCATCCGGCATCTGCCATTCGCAGCTTCACCAGATGCACAGGCCGGACCAGGGCCGTCCCTTGGGGCTGGGACACGAGGGCGTCGGCGTGGTGACCCACGCCGGGAGGGGCGTCGAGCACGTGGCCGAGGGCGACCGCGTCATCGTGACGTGGGTGCCCCGGACGCCGATACGCGGGCGGCCGGTCTTTCCGCCGACGGGGGCCTTCTACCGGGGCGAGGCGGTGGGCGGCACCAAGAGCTTCACCTGGACGGAAGATACGCTGGCGGACGCCGATTACGTCGTGCGGGTCGCCGACGACGCCCCCAAGGACGTGAGCAGCATCGTCGGCTGCGCCGTGCTGACCGGCGCGGGCGCCGTGCTCCACACCGCCAAGGTGCGCCCGGGCGACTCGGTCGCGATCTTCGGCGTGGGCGGCGTGGGCATCTCGGCGGTGCGCATGGCGTCGATCCTGGAAGCCTACCCCATCATCGCGGTCGACCTGAAGGACGATAAGCTGGAGTTCGCCAGGGAGCTCGGCGCGACCCACACCGTCAACGCCTCCGAGCAGGACCCCGTGGAGGCGGTGCTGGAGATCTCGGGAGGCGGCGTCGACTACGCCTTCGACGCCATCGGGCTGCGCGTGACCAACGAGCAGATCCTGCCCGTGACCCGCGAGGGCGGGCCCGGCGCCGGCAACGACGGCGGCATGGCCGTGCTGGTCGGCGTTCCGGGCGACGAAATGGCGGTCGACCCCAAGCTGTTCATGATCTACCAGCGCCAGTACCGAGGGAGCCTTGGGGCGACCTACCCGGACCGCGACTTCGCCATGTACCTGCGCCTGCACGCCGAGGGCAAGTTCCCGCTCGACAAGATAGTGACCCGGCGCTACCGCCTGGAGCAGATCAACGAGGCATGCGAGGCGCTGGAGGCAGGCCGGATACTGGGCCGGGCCATCATCGAGTTCTAGGGCGCGGCCGGGAAGGCAAGCATAGCCGGCCGGCGGCGCCCGGCTCGGAGTTGCTATAATGGGGGCTCGGACGGCAGGCGGAGTCATGTCCACGGCGCCCACAATCGACGACATCATCAGGATCATGCGGGAGCAGCCCGAAGCTCGGGCCGCGCTCCGCCGCGAGGTGCTCACGGACGAGCTCCTCTCGCTGCCCGACCTGTTCGCCACGCTGGCGAAGCGGGTCGACGACATAGCGGAGCGTCTCGACACGCTGACGAGGCGGGTCGACGGCATGGCGGAGCGCCTCGACACGCTGACGAGGCGGGTCGACGACATGGCGGAGCGCCTCGACACGCTGACGAGGCGGGTCGACGACATAGCGGAGCGCCTCGACACGCTGACGAAACGTCTCGACACGCTGACGGAGCACATTGCCGAGATGGACGATAACATGGGCAAGCTCTTGGGCGACAGGCTCGAGCGCAGGGCCGTATACAAGCTCCCACCCACGCTGAGCCAGAGGCTAGGCCTCAGGCGAGCGCGAGCCGTATATCCCGTAGCGGTGCCGCCTTCTACCGACTTGAGCTTCCCGGACATGGTAGAGGCGGCAGCGGAGAGCGGCATCATAACCGAGGAGCAGGAGCTGAGGCTCAAGCTTACGGACCTCGTATTCCATGCCCGCCGAAAATCGGACGGAGAACGGGTCTGGTTCGCGGTCGAAGCCTCCGGCGCCATCGGCCCCAGGGACATCGAGAGGGCCGCAGAGTCCGCCGGCGCCCTCCGGAAGGTCTTTGACGAGAGCGCCAGAGCGGTGGTCACGGGTCACCGCATACGCCTACACGACCATCGGCGGGCCGAGGAGGACGGCGTGATGGTGCTGATAGAGGACGACCCATGGTCGTGACGCGATAGCGTGCGCGCTCGGCAAATGAGACCACCGAGACCGGTCGCCCTGGCCTGCATGGCCGCCGTCCTGGCGGCAGCCTTGCTGCTTGCCGCCGTCGCCTGCTCCGGCTCCAAGGAGGAGCCGGAGGCCGCTCCCACCCCGCCGGCCGAGGAGCCCACCGCGACGCCCGAGGCCGAGCCCGCCGCCGAGGCCGAGGATACCCCCGACGGCCTGGAGATACTCAAGGACTCCCACGAGCGCATGTCGCAGGTCTCCTCCTTCGCGACCGTCATAGCTACGCAGATACGCACCATCGGAGACTCCTTCAACGTCAGCACCAGCGTGAGCCGCAACGTCGAGGGGAACATGCGGATACTCACCACGGTCCAGTTCCCGCAGGGCTCCCAGAGTACGGAGCTATTCTATGACCGCACGAACGCCCACGCGTACGTAAAGGTGCCGGGCGACCAGTGGCGGCGCGCCACCCCCGAGGCCCTCGCCCAGCTATCCGGCCTGGATGTCCGGGACTACAATGTCAACTTCTTCGCGGAGATCATTCCCGCCGAGGACCCGCCCTGGGACGCCTACACGGTGCGGTACCTCGGGCGCGAGGACCTGGACGGCACGGAGACCCACCACCTCGGCGTCACCATAGACCTGCAGGACCTGCTCAGCCGGCTGGGCGAGGAGGACCGCGATCTCGTCCTCGGCGCCGCCGGCCTCACGGGCGCGCCGCTCGATGTGCTGGAGGAGGCCCGGGTAAGCGGCGTGGAAGCATGGATCGACGACGACGGCGTGCCCAGGCGGTTCAAGGCGGAGTTCCTGGGAGGAGGCCAGTTCGCCACCGTGCTGATCGGGACATCCGACGTCGACGGCGAGGTTGCGATAGTCCTGCCCACACAGTTCGAGGAGGGCCTGCCGCAGCCGGAGCAGCAGGCGCAGGCCGCGCCGCCTCCACCGGAGCACGGGGTGGACCTTGCCTCCATGCTGCTGACCCAGCAGGACACCGAGGCCGAGTTCCCAGACATGATTCTCGACCCGGCCGGGACTGGCAGACAGTCCCCCGGACGCGCCGCCGCCAACACCGTAAGCCCCGACGACACGGTCGAAGACCTGGAGGGATGGGGACGAATCGACGGCCACGTCTGCTTCTTCGTCGACCCGGCGGTCTTCTCACGGCAGGTGAGCGGCAGGGCCGCCGCGGTCTCCTGCTCCATCGGGCTCTACGAGACCGAGGAACAGGCGGCGGAGTCCGTCCGGCGAGAGGTCGCCGACTACCAGAGGATGGTGGGCCGGTCGCTCGACGGCGGCGTCACGCTGGAGTCGTTCGACGAGGCCCCGCTCCCCAACGTGGGCACGGGCGCCGCGGCGGGCCGCGCCGTGGCCGTGAACCCATCTGCGGAGGCGGTATATCTCGACCTCGTCTTCTGGGTGCGGGGCCGCGTGGCGGCGATGATTACCCTGATCGCCCTCGAGGAGATCGACGAGAAGGACGCCCTGGACCGTCTCGCGGCAGCGATGGACGACCGCATCGAAGCAGCCCTGGAACAGTAAAACGACGCGATCGCCCGTTCGCCCTGAGCAGTGGTTAACGCCCGCGGGCCGCGCAGAGTGTATGGGAGCGGGCCGTTTAGCATACGTTCGCCCTGAGCCTGTCGAAGGGCTAGGTGGAGGCTTACGAGTCATGAAGGTGAGAATCGCATCGTCCCCGGACTCCTGGGGCGTCTTCCGCGCCGACGACCCCCAACAGCCTCCCTGGAGCCGCTTCCTGGACGAGTCCGCCGAGGCCGGCTACGAGGGCATCGAGCTTGGCCCGGACGGCTACCTGCCCGCCGACGCGAAAGTCCTGCGCCGCGAGCTCGACAGCCGCGGCCTGAAGGTCATCGGCGCAAACGCCGTCGGAACGCTCCACGACCCGGCTGGCTGGCCGGAGATAGAGGAGATAGTAGAGAGGCGCTCCGCCCTCCTCGGAGCGCTGGGCGCGCGCTACATCGTGCTCATCGGCGCGGGGCACACGGACCCGTTCACGGGAGAGCAGCTCCTGGAGAAGACTCTCGACGACGACGGCTGGGCGCACACCGTGGAAATATCCCACCGCGCGGCCGAGATCTCCCGCAGGAACGGCATCCGGCTCACCTACCACCCCCACGCATCGGGCCAAATCGAGTACGAGCACCAGATCGAGGAGTACCTGGAGAGGACCGACCCCTCGCTCGTCTCACTCTGCCTGGACACCGGCCACCACGCCTACATGGGCGGCGAGCCGGTCTCATTCATGCGGAAGCACCACGAGCGCATCCCCTACTTCCACCTCAAGACCGTCCACGCGGAGAGGCTCCGCAGGGTCAACGCCGAGTCCCTCCCGATAGGCAGGGCCACGGCCATGGGCGTCTTCTGCGAGCCTCCCGACGGCGCCGTAGACTTCCACGCGCTGCGCGGTCTGCTGGAGGAGATCGACTACGACGGCTGGGCCGTCGTGGAGCAGGACATGCGCGTCGCGTCCTGGGACGTCCCACTGCCCATCGCGATACGCACCCGCCAGTACTTCAAGGACATCGGTCTGGGCTGATGAGGCCGCTATCCGGCTTGACGGTAATCGACCTGTGCGTCAACGTGCCCGGCCCCTTCTGCTCCTCGATACTCGGAGACCTGGGGGCGAGGGTGATAGGCGTCGAGCCTCCCGGCGGCGACCCCCTGCGCCACAGCCCCGGCATGTGGGCAAGCCTCAACCGGGGCAAGCAGAGCGTCGTGCTGGACCTGAAGTCCACCGAGGGCCGGGACGTGCTGGCCGCGCTGGCGCGCCGGGCGGACGTCGTGCTGGAGGGTTGGCGGCCGGGCGTGTCGGGCCGCCTCGGCGCGGACTGCGAGACGCTCTGGGCCGTCAACCCGGCGCTGGTCTACTGCTCGATCTCCGGCTTCGGGCAGGACGGCCCTTGGCGCGACCGGCCCGCCCACGACCTGAACTACCTCGCCCTAAGCGGATACCTGGGGGTGCAGGCGGCCATGGACGGCGCTCCGTCGCCGCCGCCGGTCCTCGTCTCGGACCTCGTGTCCGGGCTATACGCCGCCATCGCTGTCCTGGCGGCGCTGGCCGGCAGGGCCGCCTCCGGCAAGGGCGCCTACGTCGACCTGTCGATGACCGAGGCCGCTCTGGCCCTGCTCGGGCCCGAGCTGGGGCGGCTCCAGGACGGCGGCGACCCCGCGCGCCCGAACGTGACCGCGATACCCCACTACGGCCTCTTCCCTACCGCCGACGGGCGTTGGGTCAGCCTCGGCATAGTACACGAGGACCACTTCTGGCGGCGCCTCTGCCACGCCGTGGGACTCGACGACGTGGCGGACATGGCCTTCGAGGAGCGGACCCGCTGCGCCGAACGGGTCCGGGACGCGCTCCACGGCGCGTTCGGCTCCCGCAGCGCCGCCGAGTGGGAGGACGCGCTGGACGGCGTCGACGTCCCCTTCGCCGTGGTCGCCAGCCTGGAGGAGGCCCTCGGCTCGCCCCAAATGCGCTGGCGGCAGATGGCCGGCGGCTCCGGCGCCGCGCCGCTGCTCAGGCTGCCGGCGCTATTCTCCACGGGCGACGTGTCGCCCCGCGCGAACGCGCCGGCGCTCGGCGAGCACTCGTCGGCTGTGCTGGCCGAGCTGGGCTACGAAGGACCGGAAGTTGGCCGGATGAGGGAGCGGGGCGTCCTGGGCCGGCCGGTAGGAGCTACACGCTGATGGGCCACCAGTACCAGATAGGCAGCTACCGCGAGACGTACCGAAGCTTCAGGCTGGAGGTCCCGGAGCGCTACAACTGGGCCTACGAGGTCTTCGACCGCTGGGCCCGCGACCCCCGCAAGGTGGCGATGGTCTGGGCCGGCGACGACGGCAGCACCCGCGAGGTCACCTTCAGGGAGATGTCCGAGGGCTCGACCCGAATCGCCAACGCCCTCGCCGGCATAGGCGCCAAGCCGGGAGACAAGGTGCTGACGATGCTGCCGCGCGTCGTAGAGTGGTGGGAGCTAGTGCTCGGCTGCATGAGAGCGCAGCTCATCCCCGTGCCCGTGACGACCCTGCTGACCGAGAGCGACCTGACCTACCGGATCAACGCCTCGGAGTCGTCCGTCGTCGTCACCGACCCCGAAAACGTCGACAAGATAGAGGCCGTGCGCCCCCAGTGCCCCACGATCGAGCACGTCGTCGTCGTTGGCGCCGCCGCGCCCCCCCATCTCGGCTACGCGGACCTCGTCAAGCAGGCGTCGCCCGACCTGCCGAACCCCAACAACCTGTCCTCCGACCCGCTGAACATCTACTTCACCTCCGGCACCACCGGCTACCCCAAGATGGTCGTAAACACCCACGCCTCCTACCCCATAGCCCACGTCGCCACCGGCAAGTACTGGCTGGACAACCGTCCCACAGACCTGCACTGGACCCCGGTGGACACCGGATGGGCGCAGGCGTCCTGGACCTGCTTCTACGCGCCCTGGAACATGGGCGCCGCGCTCTTCGTCTGGGAGAGCCGGGGCCGCTTCGACCCCGAGGGCACACTGCGCATGTTCGAGAAGTACCCCATCACGACCTTCTTCGGCCCCACGACCGCCTACAGGCTCATGGTGCAGGAGGACCTGCGAAAGTACAGGCCAGCGGCGCTGCGCCACTGCGTCGGCGCCGGCGAGGCCGTCAACCCCGAGGTCATAGACGCCTGGCGGGAGAGCATGGGACTCCACATCTGGGAGGGCTACGGCCAGACGGAGACCACGCTGCTGGCCGCCACCTTCCCCGGCATGGAGTACCGGCCAGGCTCCATGGGGGTGGTGGGCCCCGGATTCGAAATGGCCATAGTCGACGACGACGGCAACGAGCTCCCGGACGGCGAGGAGGGCGAGATAGCCGTCAAGACCCATCCGGAGCGGCCGGTCGGCCTCTTCAAGGAGTACTGGAAGAACCCGGAAGCCAACGCCAACTGCTTCCGCAACGGCTGGTACTACACCGGAGACCTCGCCACGCGAGACGAGGACGGCTACTACTGGTTCGTGGGCCGGGCCGACGACGTCATAATCAGCGCCGCCTACCGCATCGGCCCCTTCGAGGTGGAGTCCGCCCTGCTGGAGCACGACGCGGTGGCCGAGGCCGCCGTCGTCGGCAAGGACGACCCGATGCGCGGCCAGATCGTCAAGGCGTTCGTCGTTCTGGCGCCGGGCAGCGGCGCCTCCGACGAGATGGCCGCCCAGCTCCAGGACCACGTCAAGCGCGTGACCGCCCCATACAAGTACCCCCGCGAGATCGAGTTCCTGGACGACCTGCCCAAGACCATCAGCGGCAAGATACGCCGCAACGAGCTGCGAGACCTCGAAAAGCGCCGAGCCGGGTCCGGCTAGCACGGGAGTAACCTTGCAATTCTGCCACGCAATAACAGATTTGCAAGGTTTAAGCGGCCAGACCAAAGCTCACGCTGCCCAAGGGCGTCGGCCACTAACCCCACGGAGGCGCGCGCGGGGACATGAGGGACAAGGTGGTAGAACTTTGAGCCGGATAAACCTTGCAATTCTGTCATGACATGGCATAATTACAAGGATGATTGCACGACGCTCGAGATCCCAGCTTCACAGCCTGCTTGCCGAGTACCCCGCCGTCGCGCTCATAGGTCCGCGCCAGGTCGGCAAGACGACGCTGGCCCTCGAGATCGCGGAGACGGCGGACTCGGTCTACCTCGACCTGGAATCGCCCTCGGACCGCGCCAGGCTGTCCGATCCCGAACTCTACCTGGCGGACCACGAAGATCGCCTTGTCATCCTCGACGAGGTGCATCGTGTGCCCGACCTCTTCCAAATACTGCGCGGCCTGATCGACCGCGGAAGACGAACGGGAAAGCGAGCAGGACGCTTCCTCCTGCTGGGCTCCGCCTCCATGGAGCTGATGCGACAGTCGGGAGAGACCCTCGCCGGACGCATCGCCTACCTGGAGCTCGACCCGCTCGACGTCCTGGAAGTCGGTCCGAATGAACGCGACGCGCTATGGGTGAGAGGCGGCTTCCCCGACAGCTTCCTTGCCGGCGACGACGGCCGCAGCCTGACCTGGCGGGAGAACTTCATCCGGACCTACCTCGAGCGGGACGTCCCGCAGCTCGGCCCCCGCATCCCCGCCGAGACCCTCCGCCGGTTCTGGGTAATGTTGGCCCACGCGCAGGGACGGATGTTCAACGCCGCCGGCCTGGCGCGAGGTCTCGGCGTCGGCGGCAAGACCATCTCCAGGTACCTCGACCTCATGGTCGATCTACTGCTGGTGCGCCGGCTCACGCCCTGGCGCCGGAACGTCGGCAAGCGCCTGGTCAAGTCTCCCAAGGTCTATGTTCGCGACAGCGGGATAGTGCATGCCCTGCTCGGTCTCGGCGCCAAGGAGGAGATCCTGGGACACCCCGTCGTCGGCCTGAGCTGGGAGGGGTTCGTGATCGAGAGCCTCCTCTCCGCCGCGCCCGACCGCGCCGAGGCCAGCTTCTACCGCGCGTCCGGCGGCGCCGAGATCGACCTCATCCTGGCGTTGCCGGGCAGGGGCCCCTGGGCCGTGGAGGTCAAGCGCAGCCTCAACCCGAGGCCGAGCAAGGGGTTCCACAACGCCTGCCTGGACGTGAAGCCGGAAGCAAGTTTCGTCGTCTACCCCGGCCACGAGCGCTACCGGGTCGCCAGGGGCGTCGAAGCGCTCAGCCTGGCCGACATGGCGGACAAGGTATCTGGAAGACGCTGACTCGCTAAATATAGATGGGTGACAGATTTCACAAGATTATGTAGAATCGGACTACTTCACTGGAGGCTCGCCGATGGGTTCGCCTGAAGAAAAGCTAGCCGAGTTGGGCATCACGCTGCCGAGCGCCAGTTCGCCCGTGGCAAACTACGTGGGCGCCGTGCGCACCGGCAACCTGCTCTTCCTCGCCGGGTCCGGCCCGGCCAGGGGGCCGGACGGCAGGTCGCCAAGGGGCCGGGTGGGCGACGACCTCACCGTCGAGGAGGGCTACGAGGCCGCCCGGCTGGTCGGCATAAACCTCCTGGCGCGCCTCAAGGAAGAGTTGGGAGACCTGGGCAGGGTCAAGCGCGTGGTCAAGCTGCTGTCGATGGTCAACGCCGCCCCTGGCTTCACCGAGACGCCGGCCGTCGCCAACGGCTGCTCCGACCTGCTCGTCGAGGTCTTCGGCGAGAGGGGCCGCCATGCCAGGTCCGCCGTGGGCATGAGCGCCCTCCCCATGAACATCCCTGTCGAGATCGAGCTCATCGCCGAAGTCACCGACTAGCGCGGCGACCATCCGAAACCCTGGCACCACACCGCCGTCCCACGAAATCCGCATGACCGTAGGGGGTACCGCATGGGTAAAGTTGAGGAGAGGATAGAGCGTCTGGGCTATGACTTGTCCGGCCAGGCGGCCCCGGTCGCCAACTACGTGCCGGCGGTCCTGGTCGAGGACGCCGGGCTGCTCTTTACCTCGGGCCACGTTCCCCGCAACCCGGACGGCAGCTTCGTCACCGGACGCCTCGGAGAGGACGTGTCCGTAGAGTACGCCTACGAAGCCGCCAGGACGACCGCCCTTGCCCTCCTGGGCACCGTCAAGGCGGAGATCGGCGACCTCGACCGCGTGAAGCGGATCGTCAAGCTGCTCTGCTTCGTCAACAGCGCCCCGGGCTTCGCGGACCAGCCCGCCGTCGCCAACGGCGCGTCCGACCTGCTGGTAGAGGTCTTCGGCGAGGCCGGCAAGCATGCCCGCTCCGCCGTCGGAGTAGCGGCGCTCCCCGCCAACGTCTGCGTCGAAGTCGAGATGTCCGTGGAGGTCTCCTAGAGGGCAGCGCCCCAGGGAGAGCTTGGAGAGAGGAGCGGGAGTGGCTTCGAGCAGTCAGCCAACGGCAGGCGTAGACCAGGAGGCGCTGGATTTCGACACGGCGGAACGCCGTTCCCGCGAGACCCGGTGGCGAAAGTTCACGCGCCACCGGATGGCGCTCCTGGGGCTGGGTGTGCTTACCCTGTTCGCCACGATGGCCATCTTCGCCCCGTTCGTCGCCTGGCAGGACCCTAACTTCATCGACCTGCAACGCGTACACGACCCTCCCAGCCTGGACCACGTCCTCGGCACGGACGCGGGAGGCCGAGACGTCTTCGCCCGAATAATCTTCGCCGCCAGGATCTCGCTGACCGTCGGGACCATCGCGGCCGTCATATCCGCCGTCATCGGGCTGCTGATCGGCATGGTGTCCGGCTACCTCGGCGGACGCTGGGACGACTTCCTGATGCGCTTCACCGAGCTGGTGATGACCTTCCCGACCTTCTTCGCGATCATAATGCTGGTCTCCCTCCTTGGCCCCAACCTTCTCAACGTGATACTTGCCATAGGCCTCCTGGGTTGGGAGGGAAAGGCGCGCCTCGTCAGGGGAATCGTGCTGTCGATCAGGGAGATGGACTTCGTCACGGCGGCCCGCGCCGTGGGAGCGTCGGACGGCAGGCTCATCTTCGTCCACATCATGCCCAGCATCCTGGGCTACACCATGGTCGCGGCAACCATCACGGTGGCAGGCGCGATCCTCACCGAAGCGACCCTGAGCTTCCTGGGCCTGGGCGTCCAGATCCCCACTCCCACGTGGGGCAACATGATGAACGCCGCCCAGAGCCTCCACACCCTACAGTACCGGTGGTGGATATGGGTCCCGCCCGGCGTCGCCATCTCCGCAACCGTCCTCGCCGTCAACTTCGTGGGCGACGGCCTCCGCGACGCCCTCGACCCCCGCACCGTGGTCGACTAGCAGCCGCGGCGGTACCGGAGCGGCGGCTTCGCGCGACCTGCGGAGCTAGGGGCGCGGCAAGTCACGACCATGGAGATACGCGCGGCCAGGGAGTCCGAGATGGAAGAGGTCATCGACCTCGCCGCCGCCGTCTTCGTCCAGGGGTGCAGGCCCAGGTACGCCAGCCAGCACTACGAGGACTCCACCTACGCGCCGCACCAGTCCCGGGTCTGCGTCGTGGACGGCCGCGTAGTCAGCCAGGTCCGCGTCTCCGAGCGAGAGATGCGCATCGGCAGCGCCGTCGTCAGGCTCGGCGGCGTCGGCCTCGTGGGCACCCTGGAAGAGTACAGGCGCAGCGGCTACTCCTCCGCTGTGCTGCGCGACGCGGCCCAATACATGGCGGGCGAGGGCTACGACCTCGGCCTGCTCTTCACCTCCATCCAGCCCTTCTACGCGCGGCTGGGCTGGGCGCCCTTCCCCCAGACGACCTTCGAGCTGGAGTTGGGGACGCGCGCGGAGTTCGAGTCCTCGCCCTGGACGGTCCGGGAGTTCGAACCGAAGGACCTGCCGAGGGTCATCGAGATATACGCCGAGCACAACGCGGCCAGGACGGGTACCATCGTACGCGCGCCCAGGCAGTGGAGCGACGGCTACTCGCGCCAGACAGGGATGCCGCCGACGCTCGTGGCGGAGAGGGACGGCGTAGTCGGCGCGTACGCCAACGTGGGGCTTGAAGAGCATGGCGGCCTATCCAACGTCGACGACCGGTTCCTCTCCACCTACTACCCCAACGTCAGGGAGGTGGGCTGCGCGCCCGGCTCGGAGGACGCGCTAGCGGCCCTGGGCCGCGGGATCCTCGAACGCGCGCGCGACGCGGGACTCCAGGCCGTCACGGGCCGCCTGCCGAGACACGACCCGATGACGCTGCTGCTCAGCCGCGAGAGCCGTATGCCCCTCTCCTTCTCCATCCACGAGCGGTCGATGTACCGCCTCATCTCCCTGCCGTCCCTGCTCGCGAAGATAGCGCCGGAGCTGCAACGACGGCTGCGCCATGTGGGTAACACGTCCGCCGCGGCCTCCTACCTCCTCGATGTCGACGGACAGACCTGCGCTCTCACCGTGGACCGCGGCAGCGTCCACGTCGGACCGGAGGGCCGCGGAAGCGCCAAGCTCAATCTCGACTCATACCGCTTCTTCAAGCTGCTCTTCGGGGACTCCACCTTCAGCGAGCTCGCCGAATACAACCGCGCCCTGGGCCTCAACCTCAACCCCGGCGACGCAGCCCTCCTCGACACCCTCTTCCCAAAGACGCAGCACACCCACTGGATCTGCGACTACTTCTAGCCGGCGCCATGCAGACCCCTCCAGAGGGCAGGCTAGGGGGATGCTGTTCCAGAGGCTAGCTCAAAGCGGCATCCAAAGAGGCTAGGGCCTTGGTGCGGTCCAGATGCGGGTGCGCGAACTGGTTGCGGTAGCTGCGCAGACAGCCGTAGCAACTCGAATCGCAACCGCAGCCGCCTCCCATGCGCTCTCGGGCCGCGTCCAGCATTCGCCGGAACACGCGTGGGTCTCCCAACTGCGCGACCAGGCCGGCACCGCCGGGCACATTGTCGTATAGTACTATGGCGGCTTCGTCCGGCGCGGCTCCTCCAGTGATGGTGACGTTCAAGTCCGCGTCGGGCACATCCATAGTGTCCGCCGCGCCGAGCAATATGGCGTAGGCAAGCGAGTAGGCATCCCACTCGGCGGTAAGGCCCGGAAAGCGTATCCGCACGACGTCGGTCACGAGCTCATGACCGAGCGAAAACCGCTCCAGAGTACCTCTACACGCAGACTCTTCCGGTGTCTTATGCGCCCCTTGGGAGTTGGTCATGTGTCGTCCACACGTTTGACAGATGTAGAAGCCGTCCCTGTCCTTGCCCTCACACAGAACTACCAAGCTCCCCGGCTGTGCTCGCGTCACTCTGACAGCTCCCAGCATCTCCGTCTCGGGAGGGTCGCTGATGGGGAACCCTGGGAAGAAGGGACGGGTAGTGTAGAGACGCTGCGGCCTCCTACGCGGCTCTTTGGGCTTCTCGAACAGCGGAGTTACGAAGCCAAATGTAGGCTGTAGGTACTTCCTCGTGAAGCGGTCGGCCGCGTCTGACTGGTCGAAGGTTCGCGCGTCGTCGTACCTGTAGCTCTTGACCGGAAACTGCTTTCCAGGGATCGTCTTTACGCCGCCTGACACCCATTCCTTCTTGTTAGCCACAACCTTGCCGCCGGGAGCGTACTCGGCGATTGCCTGGGACAGGTCGCGTTGTAGCGAGACTCCATTCGAGTCCTCCCGCCGCGGACGTGTGTCCAATTCAACCACGTCGACCGGGAATCCGTACTTGGGAATGATGGCTTTACGGGACAGGAACTCCAAAGTCCTCTCGTTGGCGATCGTGTTCCTGCGGTCGATCAATTGTCCGATCTTCCAGCCTGCGGCACCGGGCGTTTGGCTAAGCTGGGAGACCTCTGCTTGAATACGCAGATAATCCGCGCATACTTCCGCTTGTGCTAAGGCGAAGCGGCTGTTCGGCCCTGAAATGGCTTCGATCCATCCGCCGTCATTGAGGTCTATTCTATCGTGTATTGGCGACGGTACGACCCGGCGCAAAGACTCCTCCAACCCCTGATTGCCTTCACAGAACCGCCTCAGATCGGAGACGGCGCTAGGGCTGTCCCAATCGCCGATAAGAGTGTTCACGTTGTGGAACCTGTGCAGGTTCGCCGGGTGCCGGAAGAAGGCCGACAAGGCCGCAGCCGCCACATGCCTGAGGATGATCTTGTCATTGGTCATCCGAAGGCGCGGCGGCTGAATAGCGCCCAGGATGACGCGCCGCTCAGGGTCGTCATAGTGGTAGAGGTCGTGGGGGTTACGTCGACAGTATGTCAGTGCGAGACCCGGCTCCTCACGTCGTCCCGCGCGCCCCGCACGCTGAGTGTAGTTGAAGGGTTCGGGCGGAACGTTGCGCAGGAAGACCACTTCAAGGTCCCCGAGGTCGACGCCGATCTCGAACGTGGTAGAGGAACTAAGCAGGTGGATACGATCGGCTTTGAACTGGTCCTGCCGCCTTCTAGCCTCGTCGCTGTCGATCTGGGCGGTATGCTCCTCAGCGCGCAGTTCTGCCGGCAAGGCGGCCCGATACAATTCGCGGTAATGGTTCCGGTCCAGACGATGGAGGTCCGCTGGTACCAGATTGCCGGGGCACCTGTTACGGGGACACACGCCGCGTATATCATGAGTGGCGACGCTTGCGCAGGTGTCACACTCGAACATCTCGCCCGACTCGGCTAGCTTGACGCGGAGCCAGCGGTGGTTGAGGCGAAACACACCATTCGCGCGGACGAGTAACCGGTCGCCTTCCCGCTGAGTCCTTCTGTCATGTTCCGTGACTACACGCAGTAGGCCCTTCATAAGCTTCACGGCGGCCTCCGTCTTCTCTTTGCCGGAGAGGTCGCCACCGGCAAGCAGCCTGTGGAGAAAGTGTTGGACGACCGCCGATTCCCTGCCACCCCATTCAGAAACGTTCCTACGACCTCGCGGTCTTGTCCCCGCAATCGCCTCTTGTGAGCGCTCAGGCGACACATCGCTCCACGGCGGAAAGGCCGGATCATCCGGTAGAGCCAGCGCGTACCGCAGACGCAGGCTGTCCATGAGGTACTGCACCAGTTGATGCGCTTCGTCACTCGTAAAGTTCCAAGGCGGCGCCAGCATCGACTGGGGAAGAGCAAGACTTTCAGGTAGCTTGACTGTCCACTTGGCTAGTCCAACGCCAGCAAGGGAGAGCCGCCTCTCGTCAGTCACCGCCTCGCGAAGAATCGCCGTCAGCACCGTTCGCGCCCTGCCTTCCGCAGTGTCTGCCCTGCTGAACATTCCAGCCTTGTCCCACTGTCTGGAGAGCCGGTTCCGTAGGTCGTCAAGGGATAGGCCTTCAGGATCAATCTGGCCATCCTCCAACGCGCGCAGCATCAGATTGCGGTCCCTGAGCTTCTCGTACGAGTCCTCGGCGTACCAGGCGAAGAACGCGGCTTCCTGGCGGCTGTCGGCAAACGCCAGCACTTTACGTCGTCCGTCAGGTAGCAACTCGTGCAGGGCGGTCGCGATCACCGCGTTCGGGCCGTCGGACCCGTGTACGATCTCCTGTACCGGATCGCCGATGCCGCCGCGTCGATAGCCGCAGGTCTCACACATCTTGAGCTGGTCGCGATTGTCTTTATGGGACTCGCACTTCTTGACGTTGATTGCGGCTCCGCACATGCAGTCGAGGTCAGCCTCTGAGAGCCGGCCGCATCTGCGGCACAGGATATGTGATCTCTTGGTGCGGGCCTCCACCGGGAGGAAGTAGTCCACGCCGAAATCGGGCTGGCTGGGGTCCCGACTAGCCTCGACCAGATGTCCGCCGGCGTCTTCTTGACCGACGTAGTAGTGCTGTCCGCACTCGCGGCACAGCGCGATCTCCAGCGGCTGCGCGGCCGAACCACTTTCCGTGTCCCCTTGCTTGCGGTTGAGGACTACATTGTCCTTCCCTGCCTCGTGAACCAGGAAAGCCCCTTCGAGAGCGCGCATGAAGACGTGGTAACGGCGCGGGGCCGCTTCCTCGCCAACCTGTGGCTCGTGCTGTCCGAAGACGACGCCCGGCGTGGAAAAAGGCTCGCCAAAGAGCTGTTCGGCGAATTCCCCTACCAGTCGCCGGTCCTCTTCACCTTCTCCCGACGCGATGGTCGCGCTGGTAGCGATGCACCGGAACGGACCTTCCCGGCCGCCTTCGCGCAGCCGCTGCTTGAGGCGCCGAACGAGCATCCCCATCTCCATGCCCCTGGCTCCCCTGTATTGGTGCGCCTCATCCAGCACGATGAACTCCCAATGCCTGCCTTTGCCGTCATCGAACAGCGGACTGTCCTCGGGGCGAATGAGCAGATACTCCAGCATGGAGTAGTTGGTCAGCAGGATGTGCGGTGGGTTGGCTCGCATCTCCTCGCGGAACACCAGTTCACCAGGCAACCGGTCATCCAGACGCTCGGTAGCGTTGCGCGAATGGTCACGACTGTCTTCCGGTGTTTGACCGATGTACTGGCCGAATGTTGGCGCAAAGCCGGAGTTGCCCTTCTCGAGTTGTTCACAAATCTCACCGAGTCGCCGTCGCTGGTCATTGGCGAGGGCGTTCATCGGATATAACACCATGGCCCGTACGCCCGGTTCTTGTAATTGCCCGTCAAGGTGCTGCCCGTACAGGTCGAACAGGATCGGATAGAGGAAGCTCTCGGTCTTACCGCTCGCGGTACCCGTAGCCACCACCACGTTCAGTTCTTCGGCGAACGTGGCGCGAACAGCTCGCTCTTGGTGCGCGTACAGTGCACGGTCAAAAAGCGCCTGCGTCAGGTGGGCGCTCCGGCCGGGGAAGAATTCCTCTGCCAACTCCCACCCGGTCGCTCCCACGCGGAACTCCCGCTTTGGCTCGTGGAACGGGCCCTTCAGTAGGTCGTAGCTCTGCAGCGCGGAACGGAAGGACTCTCGCAGCGCCGGATCCCCGAAGAAGAACGACGTCTCCAAGTAGCTTTCGTAGCGGTCGCGGACGGTCTTGACCCAGTTGGTTATCTCGCTCTGATCAGGCATCGTCCTTGACCTCGTGGAGGGCGTCCACATTGATACTATGTACGCTGCTTCGCCGCCTGTCAACAGGGATGGAAAGCTGCTCGGCCTTGGCTGCCGTGAGTCCGGCACGCAGTAGCTCGCCGTGACTGAAGCCCTTACCATATCGCAGCCTACCATCCGGACACTTCACATATGCGCGTGGTTTCTCCGACGGCTGCGGAAGTGGCTGTGGCTCGGTCATAGGCTCTGACATCTCTGGCTCTGGAGGAAGGAGATCAGGAAGTATGCGTACCAGCACTATCTCAACATCACCGCATCGGATCTTCAGACTGACATCCTGTGTGGATGGCTCATCGATCTCCTTGTAGTCCACAAACGCATCCAGCGGCAAGGTCACTTGGCGGAAATTACCTTCGGCCTCAGTAGGGAACGTCTGATCCAGGCCGTTGCCGGAATCGAACCCCGCACGCACATTCTTGATGGAGGATGGCACACGAATCTCTATCTCGGCCTCGGCATAGCTCTGCTCCCTGAATTCATCGCGCGACATGATGACCGCCATGTCGAGCCAACCATCTGGACTCTCGTCCGGGCGAACCATTCTCCACCAGATGCGCGGTAGCCTTATCACTGCGTCCATGCTGTCACAAGGCCATAGCGACCAAGTCGTCTCATCGCCATCCGGGTGTGGGGCTACATCGACGACGCTGTCGGGCCTCACAGACATGTGGGCACTGTCTCCCTTCAAGGCAGCCGAGATAGCAGAGCCTTCCGCATCTACGAACTGCAGCGTAGTTGGCGAATGTCCGTCCGGAGATGGCGCCAGCAGCATATCCCGTGAGTACGATTCACCGTTGACCAGTATCTCCCGCAAACCCGCGCAGTACCGGAACTCGCCGCTGTCCACCAATTCGGCTCGCTCGTTGTAGACACGGACGAAGAACCTTCCTTGACGCTGGCCGAGGACATCGCCAAGACTCTTCTCAGCAGGCCTGAAGCTCTCCCCCTCCCAGCCGTTGTGAGCCTCCTCCCCCACTCGTGCCCAGACAATGCCGTCCGCCAGCTTGAGTACCGGCGCAGCGCCGACGAACAACTCGCCCTCTTGGGAATCGTCATGGATGCGCTTCCCATCCAAGGCGTACCCGGACCGGGCTAAGGAGAACGGGTACTCTTCAAAGCCGCCAACGTCGCCCGTTTCATCTTCCCGATCAATGTAGAAGTAGTGAGCAGTGTAGCTTGTATCCAAGCAACCCTCTGGACTAACCCGAGCGTGACCCGATCGAGTCCATGTGTGCGGGACGATAACGATAAAATGCCCTCGGGTAATGCCTCTGACCCTACGTCCATCCCCTTCCCATTCGTTCCGCAGTTTGAAAATCAGAGGAGCATTCACGAAAAGGGGTATCTCATCGTCGTCATTATCATCATATTCGACGACCAAGCTTCCGTAGAAAGACAAGGGGCGGTAACCGCTGTTCTCGGCAGGTAGCTCCTTGTCACCTTGTCGTACCCCCGCAACGTTGCGCTCATGGGGTACGGACAGGATGATCTCCCACTGCCACGAGCCACGAGGCCTGCGACAAATCAACTCCGGCTTTGGAGTGAACTTAGTGGCGCCTCCGCCTTTGGGTTCGTTGCGGGAGGAGGTCACCCGCCTTCCCGGGATGTGACGTGGTGTCTTCACTGCGGCTTCTTCGGGCTCAGGCGAGTCTTGAACGCCGTCAGCTTCTGCCTGAGGCGTGTCGGACGTATCCACTACGGCTTCATCGTCCTCACGCGAGTCCTGAACCTCGTCAGCTTCTGCCTGAGGCGTGTCGGACGTATCCACTACGGCTTCATCGTCCTCACGCGAGTCCTGGACGCCGTCAGCTTCTGCCTGAGGCGTGTCGGACGTATCCACTACGGCTTCATCGTCCTCACGCGAGTCCTGAACGCCGTCAGCTTCTGCTTGAGACGAGTCTGACGTATCCACTGCGGCCGCATCGTCATCAGCCGAGTCCTGCTCCGCTGGCTGTGCGCGTCGAGTCACGAGACGGAGAACCCACGTCCATATCTTGAAGACCATGTGCAACTACCTTACGGAAACTCTGCCTAGCCTTCTCCCAACTCCTTATCTGTAATTATATCCGAGGGACATCCTCACACTCTCGGCAAGGCTACGCCCTCTGCAATCCCCGCATTCAGCAGTTGTCGTACCTGCCCGTCCTCACGCCAGGACGCTCATGGCGTAGCGCGACTGGAGGAGGCGGCCTTCGGCGAAGCGGTCCAGGCCTAGCTGCGATATGTCGATGGAGGCGGCCTTGCCGTCCGTGATGAGCTCGGCCATCGTCGCTCCGACCATGGGCGCCAGCTTGAAGCCGTGGCCGCTGAAGCCCACGGCCGCGTAGAGTCCGTCCACCGGCCCAACCCTGTCGAGGATGGGGTGCCAGTCCGGGGTGATGGTGAACAGACCCGACCACCCGCGGAGAAACTTCGCCTGCGACATGCCCGGAATCCGTCGTTCGAGCCGCTCCGCGACCCCGCGCACCATCCCCATGTTCACGCCCTTGTCGTACCCGTCCGGGTCGCCGTGCTCGTCTTCGCCCACGCCCACGAGGGTAAGGCCACCTATGTCGGGGCGCGCCGACAGGTCGTTCGCCACGTCCCCGATGATCGGGTGCATCCGCTCCAGCGACTCAGGCCTGCGCAGCACGAATACCTGGTGTCTGACCGTCTCCAGCGGCGCGTCGATTCCTGCCTTCGACAGCACCCGCTGCGACCATGGCCCCGCTGCGACGACCACTATGGGCGCGCTCACCCTGCCCTGGGGCGTCCGCACTGCCGCCGCTCGCCCTCCCGACACCTCGATGGACAGGGCTGGGGCCTGGGTGGCTATGGAAGCGCCGAGCCTTCTCGCGGCCGCGGCGTACGACTGGGTAACCGAGTGGGTATCCGCGTACCCCGACTCCGGCTCGAACGCGCATGACTCGCTGCCGGAGATGCGCAGCGCGGGGGCGGCCCGCGTCATCTCCTCGGGAGACATCTCCCCCGTGTTGACTCCGATGGCCCGCTGCATGGCGACGTTTTCCCGTAGGGCGCGGCGGTCCGACCCGTCCACGATGAGAGCGTATCCGGTCTTCGTGTAGCCCGAGGGACCGCCGACGATCTCTTCGAAGTCCCGGTACACCCGGAGGCTCTCCCAGGCCATCCGGGTCGTGACCTCGTTGGAGTAGTGCATGCGCAGAATCGCCTGGGACCGGCTCGTGGACCCCGAACCGAGGGCGTCCATCTCCAACAGCAGCGTGTTCGAGACGCCCCTGGCCGCCAGGTTGTAGAGAATGCTGCACCCCATCACCCCGCCGCCAATCACCACGGCGTCCGCTGTGCGCTTCATCGAGAACCTCCCTGCCGCCTTCCGGCCCGCGATTCCTCAGCTCTCGCCGATGGTACACTACTGCCCATGAGCGGATTGAACGGCAGAGTCGCGCTCGTTGGGGGCGACGAATTCAGGCGCGGGTGCGAGCCGATGGACCGCGCGCTGCTGGAGGCGGCCGGCGCGGAACGCCCCCGCGCGGTCATCCTGCCCACCGCAGCCGCCCACGAGGACCCGGGCAGGGCCGCCGCCAACGGCGTCGCCTACTTCTCCGGCCTCGGCTGCGACGCTTCCGCCGCGATGGCGGTCGACTCGGCCGGCGCGGACGACGAGGCTATGGCAAGCCTGGTCGACGGCGCGGACCTCGTCTACCTCGCCGGCGGCAGCCCGAGCCACCTGCTGGACGTGCTCTCCGGCTCCCTGCTGCTGCGGCGCATCCTCGACGCGCTTCGCGGCGGGGCCGTGCTGGCGGGCTCCAGCGCGGGCGCCATGGTGCTGGGCTCGTACGTGCGCATGGGTGGATGGACGCCTGCCCTGGGCGTCGTGGAAGGAGTCGCCGTGCTGCCCCACCACGAGCGCAGCAGTCCGGCGGCCGTATTGAGGAACCTTCGCGGCAGCGCGCCGGCGGGCCTTCTCGTGCTGGGCATAGACGCGATGGCGGGCGTCCTGAGCGGGCCTGGCGGCTGGCGCGTGGTGGGGGCCGGTAGCGTCACGGTCTATCGGGACGGCGGCTACGAGAGGTACGGCGCAGGCGAGACGCTGCCTGCCATGGGTGGCGTTGGAGGCGACGGGCGGATTCGAACCGCCGAATAGAGGTTTTGCAGACCTCCGCCTTAGACCACTTGGCTACGTCGCCTCGGCGAGCTTGCATAACCATTCTATATCGCCGGGCGCTCCCCGACAACCTGCGGCCTGACCCAAATCCCCACCTCCAGGTTCAGCGCCATATCTATCGGCCATCACCCCGTAGGAGCTGGTTTCAAACCAGCCCTCTCCTTGCCGTAGAGCGTCACCGCCATTTAGGTGGGGGATTTTGGTACGCCCCCTCCCCCACGCCATTTGGACTTGCAAAGACTCCCAGTTCGCGGATAATGGTGACGGCCCCGGAGACGGGGCCGAATCGGCCCGGAGGTGTTGGACATGGTGAGCCTTGCGGTAGTCGGCTGCCGGGACCTGTCTGGAATAGAGGCGGCGATGGGCCGCCTGGCGGGCGGCCGCATCGCGGCGGTCGTCGACGAGGACCGCCGCGTGGTCCAGGATGCGGCGATAGCGCTGGGCGCCTCAACGGTGGCCCGTAGCCTCGACGAGCTGCTCGACGCCCACGCGGAAGCCGTGGACGGCGTGTTCATCAGGACGCGCGCTGGGACGCGCGCGGCGCTGGTCGAGAAGGCGGCGCGGGCGGGCAAGCACGCGATGGCCGCGCTGCCCATCGGGCTTTCGGCCTCGGAGGCCGAGGGAGCCATAGCGGCCTGCTCGGCCGCAGGCGTCCGCCTGATGGCCGCGAACCCCTCAAGGCACACGCCGAGGGAGCGGCTGATCAAGGATAGCCTGGACGATGGCAGGCTCGGCGCTCCGGGGCTGCTGCGCCTGCACCGGTGGGCCGCCGCGTGCGAGCGTGGCGGGGACCTGACCGCCGCCGGCCTGGTCGACGAGATCGATCTCAGCCACTGGCTCTTCGGCTCCGCCGCGAACACGGTCTACGCCGTGGGGCGTCGCCTGGGCAGCCCGGACGCCGACCGGCCCGACTTCGTGCAGCTGCACCTGGGCTTCCAGGACGGCGGCATGGCCCTCATCGACTACGCAGCGACGCTGCCGCCGGGAGACGGCTACACGTCGGTGTCGATGATAGGCTCCACCGGAGGCGTACACGGCGACGACGCCCGCAACGTGAACCTCCTGTACGGAGGAGGCCGGCCGGCCGCGATGCACCCCGGTTACGGTGAGGGCCACGTGCTGGCCCTTCTCCAGGAGTTCGTAGATTCGATCGAAGAGGATAGGGAGCCGAACAACACGGGCAACGACGCCCTGGCCGCCGCCAGGGTGGCGGAGGCGGCCCGTGAATCGATGGCTTCGGGCCGCGCGGCCCGGTTGACGGGAGGTCGTTATGAGCCGGTCTGACAAGTTCCGATTCGCCGCGCTGAGCGCAGTCAAGCACGAGTACGTGCCGATCGGCGTTGCGGCGCACCCGCGCTTCGATCCCGTCGTCGTCGCCGACGACGCCGACCAGCCGGAGTGGGTACACGAGCGCAACGAGATACTGGCGGGGCAGCTTGGCGTCCCCTACGTCCGCGACGTGGACGCGGCGCTCACCCGGTACGGCGCCGACGTTGCGGTCGTCAGCTCGCAGGCGGAACGCCACTGCGACCTGAGCGTGCGCGCCGCCGAGGCGGGCCTCCACGTCGTACAGGACAAGCCGATGTCCACCAGGGTCTCTGAGTGCGACCGCGTGGTCGAGGCCGTCGAGCGCAACGGGGTCAAGTTCATGATGTGGAACCGCAACGGCTGGCGGTCCGTGCGCCAGGCCGCCGACGCCATCGACCGCGGCGCCGTCGGCGTCCCCTACTCGGTCCACGTCGACTTCTACTTCGCGTCGGACGCCGGCCCTCCAAAGGGCTCCCGCAGGCCGGGCGACCCCGCCATCGACTGGGAGCAGTACCAGCGGTCGGCGCACGACACGGGACGCGACGGAGGGGTGGGGGTGGAGCCCATGGGAGAGCTCAAGATCGAGGGCATATACCCGCTCGCCTACATACGGATGCTGATGGGCGCGGAGGTCGAGCGGGTCTTCGCCCGCGCGACGGCGCACTTCCACCAGGTCAACGTCGACAACGACGTGGAGGACCTGGCGACGGTCACGCTGGAGATGGAGCGCGGCATCGTCGGGTCGCTGTGCATCGGCCGGATCGGCGGCGCGGGCCACCCCGACGGCGCCGGCATCAAAATACACGTCATAGGCTCCCAGGGCGCCATCGCCGTGAACGAGGCTCTGCCCGAGGCGGGAGTCGGCTACAAGGCCGACGGCACGCTGAGCTTCGGCAGCGAGCGCCTGACCAACGAGAACGACTTCCTGCTCATGGAGGACTTCGCCCACGCCATCGACACCGACCGCGACACGATGCTGGACGCCAGGGCCGGCCGCGCCATCAGCGCCACCGTGCAGGCAGCCCTCGACTCCGCCCGGTCCGGCGCCGTAGAAGAGGTCGCGTAGGCCGCCTCAGGACAGGCTCCATGACTCCCCTGCCCCGGCGGCTGTCATACGGCAAAGGGGCTCCGCCCTCCGCGCTCCCCATATTCCTGCGCCTGCCAGAGGTGGGCTCCCCACGATAGAAAGGGCCAAACTAGCCGTACAAAGTATTGACAACGTATCATGCCTTTCTTATACAATGGCTAGCATCGGGGGTAAGCTCAGGGGAAGTCATCGTTCAGCATACTCGGAGACGGCGCCCTTCTCGGCTCGCGGGGCGGCAATCCCGCGATTTGGGCGCCGGACTCTCTTCCCCTCGGCTTTCTGCCAATCGGCAAGAGGGCAGCGCTTTGCCGCTGACTTAGGGGAGGATCGCTATGGTCACAGCCGTCAGTTCAGGGCCGCAACCGGAGACCGTCTTTGGCTCCGCCGCCATCGCCGTCGCAGAGCCGGCACGCCGTACCCACGCATCGCCAGCCTGCGAGCGATGCGGTACCAGGATGGCCATGGGATACGACGAGCCGGAGTGCATCACGTGCGGATGGAGCGACTACAGCAAGACGCAGGTAAAGGCGCGGAGCGCCAGCGTGTTCAGCGCGGCGACGCGGTTCATCCTGCGGTACGTCGGGGAGTTCCCCACGCTGGCCCACACCCTGGTGCACGTCAGGCTCGTAAGGTCCGGCAACAGGGCCGTCTTCGCCGTCGCCTGCCCCTTCTGCAGGAAGCAGATGGAGGAGTCTTCGCTGTCGGGCAGGAGGCCGGACCTCCGCGAGCAGCGGTACAAGTGCGTCGACGGCCACAGGATATCGCTGGTGCCGGTCAGGGGCGGCCTCTTCGGCTGGCGGTAGGCCGAGGCCTCCGGTACCGGGCCTGGATGGCGCCCCTTCCGCCGCGGACCGGACCTGAGACTCGATGACGACGGTAGTAGAGAAACGCCGCCGGAGCGGCGACTCGCTCCTCGTCATCTGCGACTTCTCGCCCCCCCGCGGCTCCGACCCCGCGCCGCTGGAGCCGGCCCTCCGCCTCGGGGCCGACTTCATCTCCATCGCCTACAACCCAGGGAGGTCGGCCCGCGTAAGCTCCCCACTCGCGGCCCACTGGGTCCGCGAGCGCTCCGGCAAGGACGTGGTCTTCACACTGGCAACCCGCGACATGAACAAGGTCGCGGCCCAGAGCCTCCTCATGGGGGCGTCCCTGCTGGGCCTCGAGAACCTGGTCGTCGTCAAGGGCGACGCCTTTTCGGAAAGCGACCTCCGCAGCGTCAAGCCAGTGGACGACTTCACCCCCACCGAGCTCATTTCGGCCACGGCCGCGATGGGCGAGGGCATCGACTTCAGGGGACGCAAGCTCCGCAGCCCGTCCAGGTTCTGCGTGGGGGCGACCCTCGACCTGGGCAGGGACGCCGGCCGTGAGATGGCCCTGGCGCGAAGGAAGGCCCAATCGGGCGCCGAGTTCTTCCTGCTACAGGCGCTGTTCGAGCCGGCGCGCCTGCGCCGTTTCGTCGACGACTACGCCGAGCGCTACGGCCGCCCGCTGGAGCAGCCCATCTTCTGCGGCGTGCAGGTCCCGGCCCAGGACGGCCTGTCGTTCGGCGCGGTCCCCGATTGGGTGAGCGGCGACCTAGCCAGGGGCAGGCCCGGAGAGCAGATCGCCCTCCAGCTAATCTACGAGTACAGGGACGCGGGCTTCGCCTCGATCTACCTCGTGCCCCCCGTATTCCGCGGCGGCAGGCGCGACTACGAAGCCGCCCAGCGCGTCCTGGAAGACCTGGAGCGGTAGACGGATCGGGATCCGCGTACTGAGTCCGGTTAATTATAGGAAGTTTATCCTATATTATGAGAATACGATAACTTTGGATAAATTCGCTATAAACGGCCCAAAGCTATCGCCACTTGCGGACTGGCATGATTCGGGCCATGAATTCATCGAACATAGGAACGGTAAATGCGGTGTCCCCGTGGCTGGGACTCCATATCATTCCCTTGTTGATTAGCTGGCTGCGAGTGGGGGCGAGGGAGGTCACGCGGCGCTTGAGGACCTGGGCGACTTCCCCCGATCGATGTGGCCCCGGGCCCAACTCCGCCATGGCCCGCAGGTATCGTTTCTCTGTGGGAGTGAGCCTGTCGAACCTGACGAGGAAGAAGCTCTCGTCAAGGTCTGCGACGGTCTGGCGGGAAGCCGTCTGCACGTCGGCGACAGTGATCGGGGACCGTTCCGCCACGTCCCACACGTGCTTTCCCCACTCCTGCAGGAAGTAGGGGTAGCATCGGGTCTGGGAG
Organism: Dehalococcoidia bacterium; assembly: GCA_963664035.2. GTDB lineage: Bacteria > Chloroflexota > Dehalococcoidia > Lucifugimonadales. Next base: position 624,535 of record OY760867.2, read on the forward strand.
ACGATAGCGTCGAGGGCTGGGGTCTCTATGTCCACCCCTTCGTCTTTGGCAGGCTTTGCGATGGCGAACCTGGCGTCCTCGGGGGCCAGCGCGCCAATTTCGTAGAAGTCGAATAGCCTCTCTGCGTAAGACTTGGCCTTTCCCATACGGCCCCTCACCTGAGGTAGTCCAGCGCCTATCATGATGATGGGGAGCCGCCGCTGGGACGACCGGTGAAGGGCGATTACCAACGCGGCGAGCTCTTCGTCCCGGACGTACTGAATCTCGTCTATGAAGAGGGCGACGCAGCTTTGGGCGGCCTGGGCCGCGTCACCGACGACTTCAAGCAGTTCCTGAAGGTCGATTTCCAGGTCTCCATTGTCCGCAAGGCCCGGTTCGGGGTCGAAGTCCAGCGCGACCTCAATGTCGTGGTACTTGACTTTCAACGCCCGTGCAAAGCCGGCTAGTCCTCGCATGGCGCGGTTCGCCAACCGCTTCGCGGCGTCTAGCCTGGAGAGTCTTAGGATGGCGACGCGAAGCTGAGGCGCCAAGGCGGACGGTAGGGAACGGTCTTCGGGAGCTTCGATTCGTAGGGCATGGGCGCCGCTTGCCTCGGCGTGCTGCCGAACCCGGTCCAGCAGCACGGTCTTGCCCACGCCGCGCAGGCCGACCATCATCACGCCCTTGGTGGCGCGCCCTATCCTGGCGCGCTCCAGGGCGACCCGCGCAGTCTCTAGGACATGGAGGCGGCCGGCCAGCTCGGGCGGCTGCGTACCGGCGCCGGGGGCGTATGGGTTGCGAATGGGGTCCATTGGGTAATTATAGGAAGTTTATCCCAGATTACAAGAATAGGATAACTTGGATAAACTCTCTATAACCGATGCCTCAGCGTTGCCTGCGGGCCCTCGTGGAAGGTCCATCTATAGGGAGTTTATCCTAGTTTATTAGAATAGGATAACCTTAAGTAAACTCACTATAAACGGTGCTGCCTGGGGCTGTCCCCCTCTACGCGGCCCAGGAGCTGAGCGCCCCCAGGCTGACTCCTACGAGGGAATCGACCTGCGCGTCGGCTTCGCCAATGGGCAGATCGCGGGTCATTGGGTTGGGCACGGCTACGCAGAAGAGGCCGGCAGCCTTGGCCGCAGCGATGCCGTTGGGCGAGTCCTCTATCGCCGCGGTGCGGGCCGGCACGGCTCCCAGCGCCTCGATCACTGACTGTGATTCGCGTAATTCAAGGGATTCTGGGGGTCTGTGTCGCGGCCTGCGTCAGCCTGCCCTGGCAGCTCGCGGCATTCTGATCTCGACCTCGACCATGCCGAACCTCGTTGGCAGCTGGGGGTCATCGCCGCCAAACGTGGCTGGAGTCTCCTCGTCATATTCGGAGACGACCTGGTTATGGTAGGCTTCGGCTTCCGCAAGAGATAGACGTGGCTCCGGCAATGGCTCGCCGTGCTCCAGCATGGCTTCGATGTGGAAGGCAATCGCTTCCCGAACCGTCTCCTGCATCTCTGCCCAGGTTTCCCCGGTGCTGACGCAACCCGGCAAGTCGGGCGAATATGCGCAGTAGTTGTTGGGTGTCTGTTCAAATACGACCGCGTATCTCTGTTTCACTTCCTCCCCCCTTGAGCCCTGCCTGCCTGAGAACGCTGTTCCACACACCGGGTTTCATGTCGCTGCCCGGGTGCCCAGCAATAGTAACTGTACCCGGTTTGTGGGGATGATGGAAATGGCGGTGGCTTCCACGTGTCCGCGCGAGATACCACCCGTCCCCCTGGACTAACGCTATTGCATCGCGGACCTTCGGCATGTGGATGTCATTTGCCCATTACCCGGCGGGCGCGGCAGCGCTGCGTTGCTCCGCGGCGCCGCGTATGAAGCCGGCGATCTCCGCGGTGGTGGCCCCTGGGCCGAATATCGCCTTGACTCCCATCGCCTCCAGCGCGGGGCGGTCCGCCTCCGGGATGATGCCACCCGCTACGACCACCACGCCGCCGATGCCCCGCTCCTCCAGGGCGTCGAATATCTTGGGAAACAGCTCCATGTGCGCGCCGGACAGGATGCTGAGCCCAATGACGTCCACGTCCTCCTGGAATGCCGCCTCCGCGATCATCTCCGGAGTCTGGCGTATGCCGGTGTAGATGACCTCCATGCCGGCGTCGCGCAGCGCCCTGGCGATGACCTTGGCGCCGCGGTCGTGCCCATCCAGCCCAGGCTTGCCCACCAGCACCCTGATCACGTCCTGAGGCATCCCGGCTACCCCTTCACCGAGCCGCTGTCGACCAGCTCGATCAGCACGCCCCTGGTCGCGCGTGGATGGATGAAGCCGATCATCCCCGACGCCCCCTGTCTCGGCGCCTTGTCGATGAGACGCACGCCCTGGGCGTCCAGCCGCTCCAACGTCCCCGCAAGGTCGTCGACCTCAAAGCAGATGTGGTGTACGCCCTCGCCCCGGCGCTCGATGAACCGGGCCACGCCGCCGGCGGCGTCGGTGGGCTGGATGAACTCCAACTGGGTGCCCCCCACCTTGACCAGCGCGGCCTTGACCTGCTGGTCCTCGATGTCCTCTACCTCCGCTTCCCTGATACCGAACAGGTCCTGGTAGAAACGTAGCGTGTCGTCTATGTCGCGCACGGCCAGGCAGACGTGGTTGATATGACGCGCGGTGCATGGGCTGTCGCTCATGGCTGGTTTCATCCTCCGGTCTCGTTCATGCTACGGAACGACGCCTCCGGTCACAGGTCCAGGACCGAGCGGGCTATGATCAGCCGCTGGACCTCGGACGATCCCTCGTATATCTCGGTCACGCGCGCGTCGCGGTAGAGCCGCTCGGCGGGGGTGGGCGCGAAGTAGCCGACCCCGCCGTGTATCTGCACCGCGCTGTTGGCCGCCCTGTTGGCCGCCTGCGACGCGAACAGCTTGGCCTTCGACGCCTCGGCGGCGAACGGCTCCCCCCTGTCCATCAGCGTGGCGGCGCGCAGCACCAGGAGGCGCGCGGCGTCGATCTCGGTCGCCATGTCGGCGATCATCCACTGGACCGCCTGGTGCTCGGCTATCCGCTTGCCGAAGCTCTGCCTCTGCTTGGCGTAGCCCACCGCCGCCTCGTAGGCGGCCTGCGCGATGCCTACGCACTGCGCCGCAATGCCGATGCGGCTGCAATTGAGCATACGCATCGTCTGCCGGAACCCCTCCCCCTCCGGCCCGAGCCGGTTCTCCACCGGCACCGGGCAGTCCTCGAAGACCAGCTCGGCGGTCGACGACGCCCTGACGCCCATCTTGCCGTGCTGCGGATTGATGGTGAACCCCTCGCTCTCCCTCTCCACGATCAGGGCCACTACCCCCCGGCTCCTAAGGGAAGCGTCCTGGGTCGCCAGCACGACGAAGGTGTCGGCCTCGTCGCCGTTCGTGGTGAACAGCTTAGCGCCGTTCAACACGTAGTGGCCGTCCTTCCTGGCAGCCGTGGTGGAGATGGCCGCCGAGTCGCTGCCCGCGCCCGGCTCCGTGAGCGCGAAGGCGCCGATCTTCCGGGCGCCGGCAAGCTCCGGGATGAACCTGCGCTTCTGTCCCTCCGTACCGAACGCCTGGATGTACGCGGCGCAGAGCGACAGGTGCGCGAGGTATATCACGCTGGTAGCCGCGCAGCCGCGGGCGACCTCCTCTATGACTATCGCAAGCTGGCGGGACGTGCCGCCCGTGCCGCCGTACTCCTCGTCTATGGTCAGGCCGAACAGCCCCAGCCCGGCCATGTCCCTGATATTGTCCCACGGGAACCCGCCCGCCTCGTCGTAGTCGGCGGCGCGGGGCGCCAGCGCCCTGTCCGCCAGGTCCCGGACGGTCGATCTCATCAGCCGCTCATCCTCGGTCAGAAACAGGTCTTCCATCGTCCCTCGTCCCTTGCCGCCGCTGCTCTCAGAACCCGGCGGTCTCGCGCTGCTCGCCGAAGACTCCCCGGAACACGTCGGCTATCTCGCCCACGGTCGCGTATGCCTCGACGCACTCCAGGATCGCCGGGACCGTGTTCTCGTCGCCGCGCGCAACGTCCTCCAGGCGCTTCAGCGCCGTCGCGGCGGCCTCGCCGTCCCGCTCGCTCCTGACCCGCCGCACCCGGTCGATCTGCCGCCGCGTCTCCTCCGGGTCTATGTTCTGAAGCTTCTCGATAGGCGGTGTGGGCGACCGGAAGCGGTTGACGCCTACCACCACGCGCTCCTCGGCCTCAACCTCGCGCTGTAGCTTGAACGCGCTCTCGTGCAGCTCCCGGGTCTGGTAGCCCTCCTCCAGGGCGGCGACGGCCCCGCCCATCCGGTCTATCTGGCGGATGTACTCCAGCGCCGCCTCCTCGAGGCGGTCCGTCAGGCTCTCCACGTAGTACGAGCCCGCCAGCGGGTCCACCGTGCCGGTGACGCCGCTCTCGTGCGCGATGATCTGCTGCGTCCGCAGCGAGAGCTGCACCGAGTCCTCCGTAGGCAGCGCCAGCGCCTCGTCCTTCGAGTTGACGTGCAGCGACTGCGTGCCCCCCAGCACGGCGGACAGCGCCTGTATCGTCGTGCGGATGACGTTGTTGTCCGGCTGCTGCGCCGTCAGCGTCACGCCGGCCGTCTGCGTGTGGAACCTGAGCATCCAGGACTTCGGCTTCTTGGCGCCGAACCGCTCGCGCATGATCCTGGCCCACGTGCGCCGAGCCGCCCGGAACTTGGCGACCTCCTCCAGCAGGTCGCTCTGCGCCACGAAGAAGAACGACAGCCTGGAGGCGAAGCTGTCCACGTCGAGCCCGGCATCGACGGCCGCCTGCACGTAGGCAATGGCGTTGGCGAACGTGAACGCCAACTCCTGCACGGCGGTGGCGCCGGCCTCGCGCATGTGGTAGCCGCTGATGCTGATCGTGTTCCAGCGCGGCACGTGCTCCGGGCAGTACTGGAACACGTCGGTGACGAGTCTCATGGCCGGCAGCGGCGGGTAGATGTACGTCCCCCTGGCGATGTACTCCTTCAGGATGTCGTTCTGGATGGTGCCGTCGAGCTTTGCCGGGTCCACGCCCTGCTTCTTCGCCACCGCGACGTAGAGCGCAAGCAGTATCGACGCCGTGGCGTTGATGGTCATGGAGGTGCTCACCCTGTCGAGCGGGATGCCGTCGAACAGGGCCTCCATGTCCACCAGGCTGCATATCGGGACGCCCGCCCGCCCCACCTCGCCGAGCGCCAGCGGGTGGTCCGAGTCGTACCCGGTCTGCGTGGGCAGGTCGAAGGCGACGCTCAGCCCCGTCTGGCCCTGCTCCAGCAGGTACCTGTAGCGCCGGTTCGACTCCTCCGGGGACGCGAACCCGGAGTACTGCCGCATCGTCCAGACGCGCCCACGGTACATGTTGGGCTGCACGCCGCGGGTATAGGGGTACTCCCCAGGGTAGCCCAGCTTCTCGTCGTACCCGTCGCCGTCCAGGTCCTCCGGCGTGTACACCGTGTCCACGTCGAGCCCGGAGTCGGTCTCGAAGCTATCCCGCAGTTCGCCGAACCGCTTCTTCAGCGGCTCCAGCGTCCTGGCGCGCCATTCGTTCTTGTTGACAGCGGTCATGGTCATGCCCTACCAGATGCAGTCTACGACACCGGACTCCTTGATGTCCCTGTCAGCCGTGACGAGCCTACCGCCTAAGGCCAGGGCGGTAGCCACTATAATCCGGTCGTGTAGGTCGTTGCCCCTCATGCTTTCCATGAGACTCAGTATGCGCTCGTCCAAAGCACAAATGACGAAGTTCCTACTATCTCTCACCTGAGAAAAGACATCGCCGAAGGCAAGCGGCGTACGTCGCTTCTCTGAAGCGAACATCACTTCCGCCAGAACTATGGTTGGTATGGCGCCGGTGCATATCCCTTGACCGATGTCGTTCAGGGCGCTCCTAGCGCCTTCCGACAACCGGGGATTCCTCTCCATGTACCACAGCAGCGCGTGAGTATCGATCACCAGGGTCTCATTCCTGGCCAGCAAAGTAGACCCCCTTGAACAGTGACCGCTTGGCATCCTCTATCTCCTCATCGGAGATATCCACTCCTTCCCAGATCCCTTCGAGGTTGACGTTCTCCCTGCCGTCCTCGGCCACCATCCGCTTCACCTCTTGAAGCTCCCCCTCGATTCTCTCGATCTTCGCCAATATGAGCGACGCGTCCATCGGTCACCGCCTTGGTCCCGGTCCTTCACACCGTCGTTATCGTCACGTCGACGCCCAGCTTCTTCCCCAGGTCGCGCAGGTACAGGTCTATCGTCGTCGTCTGACCCATGATGAACCGCGAGATGAAGCGCAGCCCAGGGTTGTCTATCTCGCCGTCCTCGGTCACCGTCAGCGCCGTGACCTCCCCGAACTCCGCGACCTCCATGGTCCACGTCCCCGAGAAGGGCAGATTGTCGTTGGCTATCCGGCGCGCCAGCCGCCGCGGCGGGACCAGCTCCACCGTCTCCATGTCCATCGACTTGCCGTGCTTGTCGATCTCCCGCCAGACCTCACGCCCCGCGTGGCCGGCCAACAACTCGACCCTGCGGACGTCGCTGCGCCAGGCCGCTTGCTCGCTGAAGTCCGATATCACCATCCATATCTCGCGCGGCGAGCGGTTGAAGTGCGCCATCCGCGAGACCGAGTGCGCACGGGGCAGCAGCGAGCCCACGCCGAAGATCAGCACGACTACCCCAGCCACCGCGACGCCGGTCACGACTAGCCAGACCATGATTCAGCCCACGGCCACGCCGGCGGGCGCGAAGCCCACCTTCTCCAGCGACCCGCCTATGGCCTCCAGCATCTCCGCAATGTCCCCGGGCTCGACCATGCCGAGATGGCCTATGCGGAACATCTTGCCCGTCAACTCCCCGTACGCCCCCGCGAGTATCACGTCGTAGTCCTTGCGCGCCGCCGCCCTCAACTCGTCCGCGTCCAGCCCCTCGGGCGCCCGCACCGCCGTCACCGTGTTGGACGCTATCCGCTCGTCGGGAAATATGGACAGCCCCAGCGCCTTGACCCCCTCGCGCGTCATCCGCCCTATCTCCGCGTGCCGGCGGAAGACGTTCTCCATCCCCTCCTCCACGATCTGCTGCAGCGCCAGGTCGAGCGCGAACATGGCGGACAGCGCCGGCGTGTAGGGCGGTTGCCCCATGTCGAAGTACTTCCTGTACTGCGCCGCGTCGAAGTAGAACCGCGGCATCCTCGCCTCCGCGTGGGCCTCCCAGGCGCGCTCGCTGAAGCTCAGGAACGCCAGTCCAGGCGGCAGCATCCAACCCTTCTGCGACGCGCTCGTCACCACGTCGCAGCCCCACGCGTCCGCGTGCAGCGGCAGCGAGCAGACGCTGCTGATCCCGTCCACCAGCAGCAGCTTGTCGAACTCGCCCTTCACCACCGCCGCTATCGACTCCAGGTCGTTGGTCACCCCGGTGTTCGTCTCGTTGTGCGTCACCAGCACCGCCTTGACTCCCGGGTCGCCGCGCAGCGACGCCCTCAGCGCGTCCACGTCCACCGCCTCCCCCGCCGGGAACCTGAGCGTGGTCACGTCCGCCCCGAAGATCTCCGCGATCTGGCCGAACCGGTCCCCGAACGAGCCTATCGTCGCGCAGATGACCTTATCCCCCGGCGACAGCGTGTTGACGACCGCCGCCTCCATCGCCCCCGTGCCCGAGGACGTCAGTATGAAGACGTCGCCGCTCGTGTCGTAGACCGTCTTCAGCCGGTCCGTAATCCTGTACAGCAGCTCTTTGAACTCCGGCCCACGGTGGTTCATCATCGGCGTAGCCATAGCGCCGAGAATATCGTCGGGGACCGGTATGGGGCCGGGTATTCGAAGGTTCACTGGTGCCTCCAAGAGCCTGTTGTGGAATGGGGAGATTCTAGCACGCTAGGACTCTCCCCCGAACCTCAGTATCTCCTGCCTCGCCGACTCCGGCAGGTCCTTCGGCACGTCCCCAGCCTTCACCTTCGCGCTCTGCACAGCCACCCGCACCTCGTCCACCACCTCCGGGTTTGCGAGCGTCGTCGTGTCCCCAACGTCCATGAAGTTCGATATGGACGCGATGACGCGCCGCATGATCTTCCCCGAACGCGTCTTCGGCAGGTCGGTCGTGACCCATACGTGCGCCGGACGCGCTATCGGGCCGATGATCTGGCGGATCGCGTTCTTGACCTCGTCCTCCACCGCAGCCGACGCCTCGTACCCCGGCTTGAGCGACACGTACATCTCCGGCACGCGGCCCCGCAGCTCGTCGTAGGCGGGCACCGCAGCCGCCTCGCTCACCGCCTCCACCGTCAGCGCCGCCGACTCCAGCTCCTTCGTGCCCAGCCGGTGGCCCGCGACGTTGATCACGTCGTCCACGCGGCCCACGATGCGGAAGTAGCCGTCCGCGGCCTGCATGGCGCCGTCCCCGGTCACGTAGGGCCAGTCCCGCCAGTCCGTGCTCTTCGGGTCCTTCCGGTACTTCTCGAAGTAGGTCGCCACGAACCGGTCCGGGTCCCCCCACACCGTCTGCATGAAACCGGGCCACGGGTTGCTTATGCAGATGTTCCCCGCGCGCCCCGAACCCGGCTCGACCTCGTTGCCGTCGTCGTCCAGGATGACCGGGAATATCCCCAGCGCGCCCGGCCCGCAGCTTCCCGGCTTCATCGGCTGCAGCGCCGGCAGCGTCGTGCCGATGAACCCCCCCGTCTCCGTCTGCCACCACGTGTCCACGATGGCAGCCTCCCTCTTCCCCACCACCTCGTAGTACCAGCGCCACACCTCCGGCTCGATCGGCTCGCCCACCGTCGTCATGTGCTTGAAGTGGTAGTTGTACTTCTGGGGCTCGTCCGGCCCGGCCTTCCGCAGCATCCTGATCGTCGTCGGCGCCGTGTGGAAGATGTTCACGTCCAGACGCTCCGCGATGCGCCACGGCCGCCCAGGGTCCGGGTACGTCGGCACGCCCTCGTACAGCACCCCCGTGGCCGCGTTCGCCAGCGGCCCGTATACGATGTACGAGTGCCCCGTTATCCAACCTATGTCCGCGAAGCACCAGTACACGTCCTCCGGGTGTATGTCCTGGTAGTACTTCGCCGTACCCGCCACGTACGACAGGTAGCCCCCCGTGCTGTGCTGGCAACCCTTCGGCTTCGCCGTCGTCCCGCTCGTGTACATCAGGAACAACGGCGCCTCCGCAGGCATCGACACAGGCTCCACACGCTGCCCCCTGTACTTCGGCAGCAACTCGTCCACGTAGAAGTCCCGCCCTTCCACCATCGGCGTCGACGAGGACTCCCTGCCCGCGTACCGCCGCCACACCAACACCTTGTCCACCTCCGCCCCGCCCTTCTCCGCCTGAGCCACCGCCTCGTCCGCCTTCACCTTGTGGTCCAGCAGGTCGCCGTTCCGGTAGTAGGCGTCCATCGTGATCAGCACGCGGCTACCCGAGTCGACGATCCGGTCCCCGCACGCCGCCCCGCTGAAGCCGCCGAACACCTGCGAGTGAACCACCCCCAGCCTCGCGCACGCCAGCATCGCCACCGGAAGCTCGGGCAGCATCGGCATGTGCAGCGTCACACGGTCCCCAGCCTTCAGACCGCAGAAGTCGCGCAGCAGCGCCGCGAACTCGTTGACCCGCACGTACAGGTCCTGGTACGTGATCACCCGGTCCTGCTCGTCCTCCGGCTCCGCCACCCAGATGAACGCCGCCTTGTTCTTGTACGCCGGAACGTGCCTGTCCACGCAGTTGTACGAAGCGTTCAGCCTGCCCCCCGCGAACCACTTCCAGAACGGCGGGTTCGACGTGTCCAACGTCGTGTGCCAGTACCTGTCCCACGTCAGCAGGTCCGCGTACTCGCGGAAGTACTCCGGGTAATTCTCCATCGTGAACCGCTCGAACACCGAGCCGTCCGACATGTTGGCCTGCGCTATGAAGCTCGGGCCGGGGCTGATGAACTCCTCCTCTCGCCAGTGAGAGGCAATCTGGGACTCGCTGACCTGGCTCTGCTCTCCGTTGGACATGCCCTGCTCCTCCCTCGATAGATATGACTGACGACCGAGCGCCCCTGGAGATACCGCTGAGACCGCCCTAAAACCCAGGCGCGCGGCTAGCAAGCTTACCAGCCGCCAACCCCCCTTTTCAACCTACCCCCCGACCCCCGACAGGCCCGAATCCTCCACCTCCACGTTCAGCGCCATATCTATCGGCCATCACCCCGTAGGGGCTGGTTTCAAACCAGCCCTCCCCTTGCCTTTGAGCGCCAACGCTATTTAGGTGGGGGATTTTGGACGTAACTGTTCAGACTAGGTGAGAGTGCAGGCATGGCCCCCCTCTTTCTGTCATTCCGAGCGCAGCGAGGAATCTAAGGGCGTCTCCCTCCAGTTTACGTTGGATTCGTAGGCAAGATCTTTAGATCCTTCACTCCGCTGCGCTACGCTTGCCCTGAGCTTGCCGAAGGGTTCAGAATGACATACGGGGCGACTCTCACGATTCAACTCATGGAGACTGAACAGTTTCCCGACGACCCATCTACGGCCCATCCTCCCCATCCTGCCTATCCATGTCCAAATTGGTATAATGCACCCCACACCCGTCCGGCCCCGCCAACCGCGTACCCCTGTAGCTCAGAGGATAGAGCAACGGTTTCCTAAACCGTGTGTCGTGGGTTCGAGTCCCGCCAGGGGTACCACACCCGACATACCCGGAAGCCTCTCCAGTCGAAGCCCCCACGGGTCCTATGCGACGGGCCTCACACGCCCTAACTTGGCGGCAAAACAGGCGTAGGTTGCGGCCTCCCACCCCCGGTTGGGGCTAGGGCCTGCGCCTTCTCGCCGCGAAGAACGCCAGGCCGAGCAGCACCCCCGGGCCGGCGAGGTCGAGCGCACCGGCGCCGGCGTCCGAGGACCCGCCGCAGCTGAAACCGGACGCCCCGGCGCCCTCGGCGGGCGGCGGCGTGGGCGCGACCGTCGCCGTCTCCTCTGCGGGCCCCGGCGTGGGAGTGGCGGACGTAGAGCCTATCGTTTCCGTGCCCGCCTGCGGGGTCAGGCTGAACAGGCCCAGGGTGCGCTGGGGCACGGGCGTGGGCTTGGCGCGCCCCCCCTCGTCGGGGACGAAAGGCTCGGCGTCGATCAGGTCCCGCCACATGTTCTCCAGCTCGATCAGCGTCAACCCGTAGACGTCCTGGATGGCCTTGTCTATGTTGCCGCTCTCCTTGTGGTGCGCCAGGAGCTCGGCCATCTTCGCCTCCCCCCAGCGCCCGATCATCATCCGGGCGATGCTCTTGCCCTGGCCGTAGAAGATGATGAGCTGCTCGGGCTCGCTTGGAGGCGTCGCCATGTACATGAACGGTAGCAGGATGCCCGTCTCGACCGCGAACTCGAGGGCGAGGTCGTACTCGTAGCCGACGTCTATGTTCCCGTACTCGGCGAGCCCCTCGTCGAGCCACGCGGGCACGTTCCGGAACGGGCTGTCCCCCGCGCGGTGGACCAGGATGTGCATCACCTCGTGCGAGGCCGTGCCGATGGAGTTGCGGTCGGCGATCATGATGAGCACGCCTTCCTCGGTCGACGCCTGCCCCAGGGTGGCCGTCTGCCTCGTGGTGGCCCCGCTCCGCCTCTGCTGCGCCTCGATCATCTCAACCTGGTTGTTGAAGACGGTCACGCGGATCGGATCGACGATCTCGATGCCCATCGCCGGCTCCATCTTGTCGATGGTCTCCAGGATGGCGTCCAGGATGGTCTCGGCCCGCGACCGGACGGGGCCGTGGAAGGCAACGGTCACGGGGCCCTTGGTAACCTCCTCCCACTCGAACGCGGTGGGCAGGTAGATGAACTCCTCGGTCTCGGTCTCGAACACCCCGCCGTCGGCGTCCTTGATGGCGAAGCTGTACTGGATGATCACGCCGGGAGGAATGTAGGCGGCGGTGTAGGCGGTGCGCCAGAACAGCTCGGCCTTCACGCTCGCGCCCGGCTCCAGGTCCTCGCAGCGCCAGTCCTCGGCGGACAGCCCGGTGTCCTTGCACAGCTGGTCCACCTGCCCTACGGTCCTCTGTCCCACGCGCGCCCGGAGCTCGATCTCGGTTATCTCGACGTCGCTCCTGACCTCCAGCTTGATCCGGATACCCTCCGGGTACTCGCTGGCGACAGAGGACGAGACGACCTCCGCGTCGGCGGAGACGGGCTGCGCGCCCGCGGCGAACAGTGCGAACGCCGCTCCGAGGGCTGCCGCCGCATAGCCGACGAGTCTCTTGGTCATGGGGATCTCAACTCCGGTTCCAGGCTGGACGCAGGATAACAGCTTACGCCCATGTATTCGATACGACGGCGCCGCCGAGTCAGTTTGCCTCGGACGCCTTCGCCATCACCTCGACGAGCTCGCGGACCGCCGCCGCAGAGCCCTCCAAGGCCGCGGCTTCCTCGTCCGTGAGGTCGAACTCGATGATCTCCTCGACGCCCCCGGCGCCCAGCTTGACCGGCACGCCGACGTAGAGCCCGTCTATGCCGTACTCGCCCTCCAAGTACGCCGTGCAGGGCAGTATCTCCTTCTTGTCGAACAGTATCGACTCCACCATCTGCGCTATCGCGGCGGACGGCGCGTAGAAGGCGCTGCCCGTCTTCAGCAGGTTCACTATCTCGGCGCCGCCGTCCCGCGTCCGCTGAACGATCTCGTCGATCCTCTCGCGGGGCAGCAGCCTGGCCAGCGGCGTGCCGCCGACGAACGCGCTGCCCACCACGGGCACCATCGTATCGCCGTGGCCCCCCAGCACGAAGGACGACACGGCCTCCACCGAGACGTCCAGCTCCGCCGCGACGAACGACCGGAACCGGGCAGTGTCCAGTATCCCGGCCATGCCGACGACGCGGTTCTTCGGGAAGCCGCTCAGCTCGTACGCCCGCTGCGCCATCGCGTCCAGCGGGTTGGTGACGACCAGCAGGACGCATTCGGGGGAGCGTTTGGCCACCTGCTCCACCACGGAGCTGACGATCCTCATGTTCGTCAACAGCAGGTCGTCGCGCGACATGCCCGGCTTGCGCGCGATGCCGGACGTCACCACTACCACGTCCGACCCCGCCGTCTCCTCGTAGCCGTTCGCGCCGGTAATCGAGGCGTCGCTGCCCAGCACCGGCCCCGACTCCAGCATGTCCAGGGCCTTCCCCTGCGGCATGCCCTCCACTATGTCCACCAGTACGACGTCCGCGTATCCCCTGTCGAACACCCTCTGCGCGGTTGTCGCCCCCACGTTGCCGGCGCCTACGATCGTTACCTTGCTGCGCATCTACTACCCCCGTGTCGTCTCAATTCGCGTTCAGCATCTTGTCCAGCTCGCCCTCGACTTCCGCCCGTATCCTGCCCTCGAACAGCCTGGCTGCGAAGGGCAATTTCAACTCCACCGTGACCACCCCTTCGGATAGCATCATCAGGCCGCTGACTTCGAACCCCTGCGCCCGGAACGAAAACCTCGCCGTGTCCCCCTCCCACTCCCGGGAGACGTCGGACACCGAATCCCCGAACCGGTTCAGCATAGAGACCAACCCGGCCTCCAGCCGTTCCCTGGCCTCCCCGGCGCCGAGCCGGTGCGCGACGCTAACCCGCACGTCAGCCCTCCGAGTACTCGCTCCAGCGGGACTCCAGGCTGGAGTCCTCCACCGTGTCCAGTATGTAGCTGCCGAACTCGTCGCTGGCCGCGCCCGTGTCGCGCCCCGTCATGACCAGCTTGCGCTCGTACATCCCGCATACGTCTATCGCCTTGTGCAGCCGCGACCCCAGCTCCGAGAACCCCACGTGCTCCAGCATCATCGCCCCCGCACGCAGCAGCGAGCTCGGGTCGGCGTACCTCGCCCTGCCCTCGTCGACCATCCTCGGCGCGCTCCCGTGGATCGCCTCGAACATGGCGTGCGACTTGCCTATGTTCGCGCCGCCCGCCGTGCCGACGCCGCCCTGTATCTCCGCCGCCTCGTCCGTCAGGATGTCGCCGTAGAGGTTGGGCATCACCAGCACCTGGAAGTCCGCCCGCCGCTTCACGTCGAGCAGCTTCGCCGTCATGATGTCGATGTACCAGCTATCCCACTCGATGTCCGGGTACCCTTCGGCGACCAAGCGCGCGACCTCCAGGAACTTGCCGTCCGTCGCCTTCACGATGTTCGCCTTCGTGACCACCGTCACCCTGCTCTTGCCGGTCCGCCGCGCGTGGGCGAAGGCGGCGTCGATTATCCGCCGCGACCCCGGCGTGCTGATTACCCGGAAGTCCACCGCGAGGTCGTCGGTCACGTTGACACCCTGGCTGCCCACCGCGTAGATGTCCTCCGTATTCTCCCGGAAGAAGGTCCAGTCGATGCCCTCCTTCGGGATGCGAACGGGCCGCACGTTGGCGAACAGGTCCAGCGCCTTCCGCATCGAGACGTTGGCGCTCTCGATGTTGGGCCACCTGTCGCCCTTCTCGGGCGTGTGCGTCGGCCCCTTGAGCGTGACGTCGCAAGCCTCGATCTCCGCCAGCACGTCGTCCGGTATAGACTTCATCTGGGCCGCGCGGTTCTCTATCGTGAGGCCCTCTATCGTCCTGAACGCGACCCTGCCGCCCGCCACCTCGTCGGAAAGGAGCCGCTCCAGCACCCGCTGGGTGGCCTCGCTTATCGTGGGGCCGATGCCGTCCCCGCCCAACATGCCGACCACTATCGGCTTGACCTTCGAGTAGTCCACCCAGTCCCCCTCCCGCTTCAACCGCTCGACCCTCTCCAGCTGCTGCCTGAGGACGTCGCCGAACTGGCTAGTGGCGGCGTCTATCGCTTCGGTACTGTTCAATGTGCTCTACCTCGCGTCCGTGATTTACTCGGCATCGGGCGTTATGACGGCCAGCACGTCCCCCTTGGCCACCGTTGCGCCGGGGGTGGACGGCAGACCGCTGATCGTCCCGGCCGCCGGCGACGGCAGCGAGTTCTCCATCTTCATCGACTCGATCACGACGACCGCGTCCCCTGCGTCGACGCGCTGGCCCACCTCCACGGTGTAGCGGGACACCAGACCGGGCATCGGCGCCGCCACCGTAGCCTCGCCCGCCGCCGGCGCCGGGGCCGCCCGCTGGCCGCCTGCCGCCGCTGCCGGGCGCGCCGCCGCTTCGGGCGCGGCCAACTCCGCGGGGTCCACCTCCACGCGGTACGCCCTGCCCTCGAAGTAGACGTTGAACGCCCTCGCCCGGCCGCTCCTGGCCGGCGTCTCCGCCAGCGGCGTCACGCTGGGCTGCCCATCCGCGGCCCCGTCCGGCGGCTTCATCTCGTCCGGCACCGGGTCGAGGCCGTGCTTGATGCGCAGGAATCTCATCCCCGTCGTCGGATATATGGCGTAGGTCAGCACGTCGTCCAGGTCGGTGGAGATCTCCCGGACCGCCTCCCGCGCCGACTCCATCTCCGGCTCGATCAGGTCGCCGGGACGCACCGCGATCGGCGCCCCTCGCTCGTCGCCCTCCAGCGCGGCCTTCGCCACGTCCGGGTCCGTGTCCGCCACCGGCCGGCCGTACAGCCCGTAGAAGTAGTCCTTGATCTGCCCGCTCATCATCTCGTACCGGCCGAACAGCACGTTGCTCACCGCCTGCGAGCCCACCATCTGGCTCATGGGCGTCACCAGCGGCGGGTAGCCCAGGTCCTGCCTCGTCCTCGGTATCTCCTCCAGCACCTCGCCCAGCCGGTCGAGCGCGTCCGCCTCCCTAAGCTGTGACACCAGGTTGCTGATCATGCCGCCGGGTATCTGGTGGCTCAGCACCTTCGCGTCGATGACAGCCGCGCGCGTCGTGTCCATGTGCTGGCTGTACTTCGGCAGCACCGACTCCAGGTGGTCGCCCATCTCCAGGATCGTATCGAGGTCGAGCGCCGGGTCGCGCTCCCCGCCCCGGAGCGAGATGATGAGCGGCTCTATCGCCGGCTGCGACGTGCGCAGCGCCAGCGGCGCCAGGCACGCGTCGACCACGTCCACGCCCGCCTCGATGGCCTTGAGGGCGGTCATGGAGGCCATGCCGCTCGTGTAGTGCGTGTGAAGCTGCACCGGCAGGCCCGTCGCCGCCTTCAGCGCCGCGACCAGGTCGTGGGCGTCGTACGGCGACAGCAGCCCCGCCATGTCCTTGACGCATATGCTGTCGGCGTCCAGCCCCGCCATCACGCGGGCGCGCTCGACGTAGTAGCCGAGGTTGAATATCGGCCCGCCCATCCTGCTCCCGTGCGACACCGAGTAGCAGATGGTCATCTGCAGGTGCTTCCCCGACCTCTTCACCGCCCCCGCGGCCGCCGACAGGTTGCGCTCGTCGTTCAGCGCGTCGAACACCCTAAACACGTCTATGCCCGTCGCGGCGGCGTGCCCGACGAACGCCTCCACTACGTCGTCGGCGTAGCTCCGGTACCCCACCAGCGACTGCCCCCGCAGCAGCATCATCAGCGGCGTGTTCGGCATCAGCCGCTTGAAGGTGCGCAGCCGCTCCCAAGGGTCTTCCGCCAGGTAGCGCGTCGTCGTGTCGAAGGTAGCGCCGCCCCACACCTCGGCCGAGTACAGCCCCAGGCCGTCCATCCGCGCCGCGATCGGCTCCATGTCCTCGATGCGCAGGCGCGTGGCCAGCAAGCTCTGGTGCGCGTCTCGGAACGTCGTGTCGCTTATCCTGAGGGGGGCGGGCATCCGGTCGTTTCCTGGTATTGGTCGCCGCCGGGCTCAGCCGGCCTGCTTCCATCCATGGCTGGAAAGGTCGCTCGCTCTTCCGAACGGTCTCAGGGCGGCCCGCTTCCAGGCGTTGAGCCTGCCCTGGCCGCGGCTATCGGCCCCCTCCTGTTCGAGGTATGCCCGCACCGCAGCCATCAGTATGGGGATTACGGAAGCGTCTCCCCTGTTCCCGCCGTCCGTCACAGGGGTATCGTCCCGTGCTTCTTCGCGGGCAGCACCTCGCGCTTGTTCCTCAGCATCTCGAGCGCCGCGATGATCCTTGGCCTCGTCTCCGTCGGCTCTATCACGTCGTCGATCACGCCGCGGCTCGCCGCGACGTACGGGTTCATCAGCCGCTCCTTGTACTCCTCCACCAGCCTGGCCCGCATCTCATCCGGGTCGTCCGCCTTGCCGAGCTCCCGCCTGTGGATGATGTTGACCGCCCCCTCGGCGCCCATCACGGCGATCTCGCCAGTGGGCCAGGCGTAGTTAACGTCGCCGTGCAGGTTCTTGCTGCTCATGACGATGTACGCCCCGCCGTATGCCTTGCGCGTCAGTACGCTCACCTTCGGCACCGTCGCCTCGGCGTAGGCGTAGATGAGCTTCGCCCCGTGGCGGATGATCCCGCCGTACTCCTGCGACGTGCCCGGCATGAACCCCGGCACGTCCACGAAGGTCACCAGCGGGATGTTGAAGGCGTCGCAGAACCGGACGAACCGCGCAGCCTTGGCCGACGCGTCGATGTCCAGCACCCCCGCCATCACCTGCGGCTGGTTCGCCACGACCCCCACCGGGTGCCCGTCCATCCTCGCGAACCCGACCACGACGTTCCGCGCGAACTGCCGGTGTACCTCCATCAGCTCGCCGTCGTCCACCACCCGCCGCACCACGTCGAGCGCGTCGTAGCCCTGGTTCGGGTTCGCCGGCACCACGGACAGCAGCTCTTCGTCCCGCCGCTCCGGGTCGTCCGCGCTCGGCTGGTACGGCGGCTCCTCGGTGTTGTTCTGCGGTATGAAGCTCAGCAGCCGCCTCACCTCGTCCAGGCACTCCTCCTCCGACGCGATGGCGAAGTGCGCCACCCCGCTCTTCGTGGCGTGGCTGCCCGCCCCGCCAAGCTCCTCGTGCGTCACCGACTCGCCGGTCACGGCCCGTATCACCTCCGGGCCGGTGATGTACATCTGCCCGGTGCCCTCGACCATGAACACGAAGTCGGTCAGCGAGGGCGAGTACGTCGCGCCGCCTGCCGCCGGGCCCATGATTACCGATACCTGCGGGATTATCCCGGAGGAGCGCACGTTGCGGAAGAATATCGACGCGTACCCCGTGAGGCTGTCTATCCCCTCCTGGATCCTCGCGCCCCCCGAGTCGATCAGCCCCACCATGGGCGCCCCCGTCTCCATCGCCAGGTCCATGACCTTGCACACCTTCTGCCCGACCGCGTTGGACAGCGTGCCGCCGATGACGGTGAAGTCCTGCGCGTAGACGAAGGTGTGGCGACCGCCGACCTTGCCGTAGCCGGTCACGACCGCGTCGCCTGGGAAGCGCTGCTTGTCCAAGCCGAACTCGTCGGAGCGGTGCAGCACGAACGAGTCTATCTCGTTGAAGCTGCCGTCGTCGAGGAAGTAGGCGATCCGCTCCCGCGCCGTCAGCTTGCCCTTCTCGTGCTGCGCGTCGATCCGCCGCTGCCCCCCGCCCAACAGCGCCTTCCCGCGCATGTCGCGGAGCGCACTTAGCTTGTCATCGGCTTTGGCTTGGACGACCATAGGTTGAAGGGATGCCGGGGCTCGTTGAATGACCTCGCCCAACCGTACCAGATAAGCCACAACCTATCAAGACGCGCTAGGGCGCCCACAAGGGACGCCCCTACGACTACGGCTTCCATCCCCTTCCATCCCGTAGGGTGCAGCCCTTGTGGCTGCCCTCCTGTACTCTGAACAGTTACCTGGCGGGCGCGGGGTTGACAGAACGATTCCTGGTCCCCATACTGGTGCCCATTAGAACCCATCGGGCCGCCGCCCGCCAGTAGGGACCAACCGGTGGCCCGATCATCACCACCCCAGGGACGCGACCATGCGTCCCTGTAGTTTTGTGGGCAGCCAACAGATGTCAACCGACTTGAGCACGAAGCACAGGATTCGCGTGAAGGTGTTTGTTGACTTCTGGAACTTCCAGCTATCCATCAACAGTCTGGATTCGGAGTTCAAGATCGACTGGCAGAAGCTGGGGCCGGTGGTGGCGCAGGAGTCCTTGCGGATAGTGGACCCAACTGCGGCAATCTTGTACCAGGGTATGAATGTATACGGGTCTTATGACGGGTCCAGCGAGAAAGACAAGCGTCTTCTCCAGTGGGCGTCGAACACCCTGAATAGATTTCCTGGCGTACAGGTCACGATGATTCAGAGACAGCGCAAGAGGAGAGGGCCGATCTGCCCATCCTGTCGCCAGGAAACGTCCATTTGTCCGAACTGCCTGTCCGACATGAGAGGCACGGAGGAAAAGGGTGTCGATACGCGCATCGCAACCGACATGATCAAACTGGCCTGGGTGGACAACTACGACGTAGCGGTGCTGCTATCCTCAGACCGTGACTTTGTTCCTGTCGTGGACTTCCTCAGCACCAGGGGGATCAAGACCATACACGGAGCATTTCCGCGTCAGGGTTCCATGTTGGCCCAGACATGCTGGGGCAATATCCAGATGCGTCAGGTCATGGAGATGTTCAGGCGTGACTGACTGCCCGACCGCGTTGGACAGCGCGCCGCCGATAACCCCCAATCCCCCACCTCCACCTTCAGCACCATATCTACCAGCCATCACCCCGTAGGGGCTGGTTTCAAACCAGCCCTCCCCCTTGCCGTAGAGCGTCACCGCAATTTAGGTGGGGGATTTTGGCCCACCTCATCCGTCGTTCCCGCGCAGGCGGGAACCCATCCCAGGCGAAGCCTGCCCCACACTCCCGACACGATGCACCGTCGTGACCCAACCGTGCGAATTGGATGGCGAATCTGGGCGCGGCCTGTGCTATCATGCCCACAGGACAAAGCGTCATGGCTGCGACACCCACAACCCTGGCCCCGCGCAGGCTCCCCCTGGCCGATGGGGTCTTCTACCCCGAAACGGACGGTATGCCATTGCCAGACGGACCTGAGCAGGAGCCGCATTACAGGGAGGTCGTTTCGATACTGGAGCACCGCTTCGCCGGTCCGACGACCATGGTCAGCGGCAACACCTTCATCTACTACGTCGAAGGCGACCCGCGAAAGTCCCTGGCGCCCGACTGCTACGTCGCCTTCGACATCAGCATGGAGTCCATCGGGCTATACAACACCTACCTGGCGTGGAAGGTCGGCAAGATGCCCGACTTCGTGCTGGAGGTAGGGTCTAAGTCGACGGCGTCCAACGACGTGGGCCCCAAGCGCGACCTGTACGCGAGCCTCGGCGTTAGGGAGTACTGGCGTTTCGACCCGACGGGCGGCGACCACTACGGCGAGCCGCTGGTGGGCGAGTACCTGGCGGAGGGCGAATACCTCCGCTTCGAGACGAGGAGCGAGCCGGACGGCGTGATTCGCGGCCGCAGCCCGCTGCTGGACCTCGACCTGTGCTGGACGGAAGGCCGGCTGCGCTTCTACGACCCCGCGACGGGCCGCTGGCTGGAGAACTACGCCGAGACCGCCGCCCGCGCCGACGCCGCCGAAGCCGTGGCGGAAGCTAAGCGAGAAGCCCTGCGGTCCGAGCGAGAAGCCCTGCAATCCGAGCGCGCGGCCCGCCAGGCCGCCGAAGCCCGCCTGGCCGAGATGGAAGCCGAGCTGAGGCGGTTGCGCGGCGAATAGACGGTAACGGCTGCTATCATGCCCGCAGGACAAAGCGTCATGGCTACGATACCTACAACCCTGACCAAGAGCAGGCCCACCGAGGCCGATGAAGTCTTCTACCCCGAAACGGACGGCATGCCATTGCCAGACGGACTTCAGCAAGAGCCGCATTTCACTGAGATCGTTTCGACGCTGAGACACCACCTGGGCGGCCCAACTACCCTCGTCAGCGGCGACACCTTCGTCTACTACGTCGAGGGCGACCCCGGGAGACGGCTATCCCCCGACTGCTACGTCGCCTTTGGGGTCGACGTGGAGGCCATGATGCGCCTCAATAGCTACCGGGTATGGGAGGCAGACAAGGCCCCCGACTTCGCACTGGAGATAGGCTCTCAGTCCACGGCCTCCAACGACGTCGGGCCCAAGCGCGACCTGTACGCCAGCCTGGGCGTCCGCGAGTACTGGCGTTTCGACCCGACGGGCGGCGACCACTACGGCGAGCCCCTGGTGGGCGAGTACCTGGCGGAGGGCGAATACCTCCGCTTCGAGACGAGGAGCGAGTCGGACGGCGCGGTCCGGGGCCGCAGCCCGCTGCTGGACCTCGACCTGTGCTGGACGGAAGGCCGCCTGCGCTTCTACGACCCCGCCGCTGGCCGCTGGCTGGAGAACTACACCGAGACCGCCGCGGCCCGCGAGGCCGCCGAAGCTCGCGCCGCTGCCGAGCGTACGGCCCGCCAGGCCGCCGAAGCCGTGGCGGAAGCTGAGCGAGATGCCCTGCGGTCCGAGCGAGAAGCCCTGCAATCCGAGCGCGCGGCCCGCCAGGCCGCCGAAACCCGCCTGGCCGAGATGGAAGCCGAGCTGAGGCGGTTGCGCGGCGAATAGACGGTCATCGGCTGTCCATCCATCGACGGCGCGACCTGTTCAAAGACTCCGGTCGGTTCCCATACCGCCCCACTAAGGCGCCTGTGCTATCATGCCCGCAGGACAAAGCGTCATGGCTACGATACCTACAACCCTGACCAAGAGCAGGCCCACCGAGGCCGATGAAGTCTTCTACCCCGAAACGGACGGTATGCCATTGCCAGACGGACTTCAGCAGGAGCCGCATTTCACTGAGATCGTTTCGACGCTGAGACACCACCTGGGCGGCCCAACTACCCTCGTCAGCGGCGACACCTTCGTCTACTACGTCGAGGGCGACCCCGGGAGACGGCTATCCCCCGACTGCTACGTCGCCTTTGGGGTCGACGTGGAGGCCATGATGCGCCTCAATAGCTACCGGGTATGGGAGGCAGACAAGGCCCCCGACTTCGCACTGGAGATAGGCTCTCAGTCCACGGCCTCCAACGACGTCGGGCCCAAGCGCAACCTCTACGCCAGCCTTGGCGTCCGCGAGTACTGGCGCTTCGACCCGACGGGCGGCGACCACTACGGCGAGCCCCTGGTGGGCGAGTACCTGGCGGAGGGGGAATACCGCCGCTTCGAGACCAAGAGCGAGCCGGACGGCGTCATCCGGGGCCGCAGCCCCCTGCTGGACCTCGACCTGTGCTGGACGGAAGGCCGTCTGCGCTTCTACGACCCTGCCGCTGGCCGCTGGCTGGAGAACTACGCCGAGATCGTCGCCCGCGCCGACGCCGCCGAAGCCGTGGCGGAAGCCCTGCGGTCCGAGCGAGAAGCCCTGCAATCCGAGCGCGCAGCCCGCCAGGCCGCCGAAGCACGCCTGGCCGAGATGGAAGCCGAGTTGAGGCGGTTGCGCGGCGAATAGAAGTGGAAGTGTCTCGGTTGAAACCGACGCTGTTCGGCGCAGCCATAGCCGCGCTCGCCTTGCTCCTTGCCGCGGCATGCGGCGACGCCGGCGAACGCGTCCAGTCCCTCCCGTCGCCCACAACGCCCCCAACCGCAGCGCCGCCCACCAGCACACCCACACCACCGCCTACCAGCACGCCCACGCCGCCGCCTACCAGCACGCCCACGCCGCCGCCTACCAGCACGCCCACGCCGCCGCCCACCAGCACGCCCGAGCCGCCGCCCGCACCCGTGCTCAACATCGAGTTCATAGGCGCGCCCGCCGACCTGTCCGACCAGCGCAAGGCATCCCTCGCCGACCTCATCGAAGGCGTCCAGGCCGGAGTCGTCCAGATCACCACGAGCGGCGGCAGCGGCTCCGGCTTCATCCTCACCGCCGACGGCCTCGTCGTCACCAACGAGCACGTCGTCGCCGGCGAAAGCGCCGTGGGCGTATGGCTGACCAATGGACGCCGCTACGACGCCGACGTGCTGGACCGCGACGCAACCGCCGACCTTGCCCTGCTGCGCATAGACAGTGCCGACAGCTTCGACGCCATCCCCGTCGGCAACCCGGACGACGTGCGCATGGGCGACGAGGTGCTCGCGCTCGGCTTCCCCATCGCCGACAGGATAGGCAACACCATGACCGTCACCAGGGGCATCGTCTCCTCCATCAGGAAGCTGCGCGGCGTCGCCCTGCTCCAGACCGACGCCGCCCTGAACCCCGGCAACAGCGGTGGCCCCCTCGTCAACGACGCCGGCGAGGTCGTCGGCGTCAACACCTCCAGGATAGAGGACACCGGCGACGGCAGGCCCGTCAGTAACATAGGCTTCGCCGTATCCGTCATCGAGCTCCAACGCCGTCTCCCCACCCTCACCGGCCGCCAGATCATAGACCCAGGCTCCCCAACGCCCACCCCTACCATCACCCCCACTCCAACCCCGACACTCAGCCCAACTCCGACACTGACGCCGACCATAACCCCCACACCCACGATCACCCCCACGCCGACACCAACGCCTAGCCCAACGCCTACTTTCACATCTACACCCACACCGACTCCCACGTTCACGTCCACGCCTACGCTGACTCCGACACCTACTGCTACACCCACCATAACGCCTACGCCCACTTCTACACCCACGCCGACCCCGACCGTGGTGCCCACAGAGGCGAACGCCGGCGCGCTGCTGTGGCGATACAAGACGAGCCGACCTGCCGTGTCCTTGCACCCGGCGGTTGAGGGAGTAGTGTACGTTCGCACCAGATACCTATTGGCGCTGGACGCTCTGACAGGAAATCTGCTATGGCGCTACGACTCTGTTACTCAAGTCGACTCTATTCCTCACGTCTCTCAAGGCGCAACGTACCTTTTTGCAAATACGCATGGCGACATTTCCTTGAACGCTCTGGACGCGTTTACCGCTGAGCCTCTATGGTCGTACGGACCTCCAACGGGACCCCACCGACTGCTCAGTCAGGGTCCGGACGCGCCGTATGTGGCTGACGGGGCCGCCTACGTCTGGGCATCCAGTGGCTTGGCTGCATTGGATGCCTTGACCGGGGAGCGGCTGTGGTCCCACGAAGCAGAGGGCAGTGGCAGGTGGTTCGGCGTGTCTGACGGAGTCGTTTACGTTTGGTCTAATCTGGCTCGACGCGTGAGAGCGCTGGACGCCACGACGGGAGAACTACTGTGGTCGCATACGACTTCGGACCGGCCGTATCTACTAAACGAGCGCATCATCTACTTTGATGAGTTTGCGTTGGACGCATCGACAGGCGAGGTGCTTTCGTCCTACAAGCCGAACGGCAACGCAAGGATTTCTGTGGTGGTCGACGGCATTGCGTACGGAGTGACCCGAGACCCCTCCACGGGGCGAGACTACCAAATAGCCGCGCTGGATGCTCTGACAGGCGAACTGGCCTGGCGGTTCGAGGATTCCGGTCATAGAATCGGGTTGCTCTCAGTGGGCGAGCAGATCGTGTACGCATATGGGTCCCATGGCTTGTATGCTCTTGATATCCTGACTGGCGAGTTGTTATGGCGCTTCGAGATCCACGTATGGCCCTCACCCCCAGTCGATGGTGTCGTGTACGTAGGCTCGGGCGACTACGTGTACGCGCTGGACTCCTTAACGGGGAATCTCTTATGGAGATATCTAACAGGGGGTGAAGTGAATTCATCGCCCGTCGTGACCGGAGGTGTAGTGTACGTCAAGTCCAATGACGGGTACGTGTATGCGATCGTGCCGTCGACTACAGATTTGCCCCGGTAGCCGTTGAGTCTAAGGTGCGTTCCCTAGCAGTACGAAGAAGACCTGTAGGAGGCCCGCCATGAGTGAGAGCACAAATGAGCCTTATGTGTCCAGGAACGATGCCATTGTCTTTGCCTCGCGCGTACAGAAGAACCTGAGGCACATCATGGATGAGTTTGACAATCAAGAAGATGTCCATGTGGTCACTCAACTGGCGACGTCCCTTCTTGGGCTTGTTGTATTTCCTTGGGAAAAGAACCTAGTGAGCCATATCAAGAAAGTCAAACTCAGGGAGCTCGCCGACAAAGGTTGGCCCGAATGGAGCATTACACTAGGACATGCTGAAACCCTAGGCGAATTGGTACGTCACATTCGCAATGCAGTCGCACATGGGAGCATTAGATTCTCATCAGATAGTCGTCTTCTAGGCGAAGTCGTATTTGAAGTGGAAGATAGCAAGCCGAGGGCCTCCAAGCCTTACTGGCGAGCTCATATTGGTGGCCGTGAATTGTATTCATTCTGTCTCCTATTCTCTGAATACATAGAAGAGACGATTGGCTAGACGATAGGCAACTCATCTCACCCGGGATTGAGCGTGCGCGACAGCATGGAGACTATGGGCTGGACGGTGACGGAGTGCGCCGTCCGCATGGGCGTCAGCCAGAATACTATGTTTCGGCTGCTCAACGGCCGCTGTGGAATCTCGCCCTCTATGGCGCTGGCCCTGGAACGCATCGGCTGGAGCAACGCCGAATTCTGGATGAGAAGGCAAGCCCAATACGATCTGGCGCAAGAGCGCCGCCGCTACGTAGCAGTCTGACAGACTGCTACTCCAATATCCGCCGCAGCGAGAAGTCCGGCGGTGTGGCGTGTCGCGGGTCGGCAATCGGCTGGCCCGGAGCGGGCGGCTCCAGGAAGGTTATGCTGTCGTAGAAGTCGTCGAGCTCGATGAACACGCCCTCTTCTTCCGCCCATTCCCGCATCCGGCGGTTGCAGCCATGCCGCCACGACAGCACCTCCACCCTCCACCCGCGGCTGTTCATACGCTTCAGGTCGGCGTGGAAGCCTGCGCCGTCGGCAAAGCCGCTGCCGTCGCCGGTCAGCAGCACCGCGACGCCCGGGTCTTCACGCGCGGTCGAACTCGTCCTTCGAAATGCCCAGGTCACGTATGATCGCCCTTACCGTGCCCGGCTTGAGGTCCCTGCCCCGCCAGTTCGGAATCGCTGTCCTGCGACGTGTGGTCGTGTGCATCCAGAGTTCGTGGTCTCCTCTGCCCTGCCGGTCGAATCTACAGCCGAGCCTCCGCAACTTGCGTACGACCTCTCTGTAAGTCACACCGCTACCAGGAGCTCATTGGTCACGGTCGAATCGATCAATGCCGACGCGACGGCGGGCGGAAGCTCGTCTCCGTGGTCGATATATGATTCGATGAAGGCGGCGGCCATGCTCTGGAGAAAGTCCAGCGCGTCGTCCGGCGTATCGCCCCAGGCCCTGCACCCTGGAAGGTCTGGAATCTCCGCCATGTACTTGTCCTCCGTCTCCTCCGAGGGGCCGTGCATGACGTATCGCAGCTTGTAATGCTTCATTGCAGCCCTCCCATTCGTGACGCTCGCCGCACCCTTCCTACGTGCCTGTACGCGGCGCGATGGCCGACGCGTACCCCGTATGTCACGGCGTCCGGTCTTCGATTCAGCAGTCGCCGCGTGGCTGCCGCGTCTCTCGCGTCGATCTCATAGTCGCCGCTCTCAACGTCGATGACTACGAACGTACCCTTCTCCACCGGGCCGACTCGAGCCTAGACCTGTTCCTTGTAGATCGATTCTCCCAGGGCCGTTATCTCCCCGGGTCCGTAGTCTCCGTGTGCCATGCCGCCTTCTCCTTGATTCAGCGGGAAGCGTCCTGGTGCCCTGCCGCCGTTCGATTATAGCCAGCCACCCATCGCCTTAACAACACGCCCCGCCCCGGGCGCCGGCCTGGCGTGGTAAGCCCTCCCCCTGTGGTAGGATGACTGCGAGGAGTTACGGAACTATGCCAGAGAAGCGTGAAGACGCAGGTGTGCTGCGGTCCACCCCGTCCAGGGCGCCCACCGGATCCGTAGAGGAGCGGAGGAGAGCGGAAGACCCACGCAGTGGACGGCCGGGTTTCGGCAGTCCTGCCGACTCCGACGAGTTGATGGAGGACTTGGCCGCGGCCCAACAAGCCGTGGAGGAGTACGAGGCTAGGGGCATAGAGGGTACCATCCCCTACACCCAGTACCGGTCACAGCGGATTGGTACGAAGCCCTGGGTACGACGTCAGGATAACCTCTCGCGCTGAGCGTGACCTCCGGCGCGTGCCGCCTGCGGACTATCCACGAATAGATGGCCGCCCCCCGTTCCACTCCAGTCCATCCAATCCCACTCCCGCGCATCCCAGTCCCAAATCACCCCAAAATCACTACCCGCGAGCCCGCCCCACACCCAACGCCCCCCGCCGCATCGCAGCGACCCCACACCTCGTCCGCAACCCCATCTCCCCTTCGTGACCCTTCGTGCCCTTCGTGGATTGACAGCCGCGAACGTCCGTGCTACTCTATCCCCATGCACGCACGACCGCATACCCGCGCCGACGCGCTCGGAGCCTCCGGAGGGGCTGTCCAATTCGTCCCAAAGCCTCCCACCTGGTATCCATTCGTGTTTGAAAAGCGCCCCAAATCGACACCGGGAAATCCCAGGCCCAGATAGGAAACGGAACAAAATGGAACAGAATGGAACACCTTAAACCCAAGCGAGGCCGCGCGACCATAGGCGGCAGGACCTTCGCCTGGGGCGATAGGACCTACGTCATGGGGGTCGTCAACGTCACCCCCGACTCCTTCTCCGGCGACGGCCTCGATACCGACGTGGCCGCCGTCGTCAGCAGGGCCGCCCTATTCAGGGAGTGGGGCGCCGACATCGTCGACGTTGGCGGCGAGTCGACCCGCCCGCCGGCCATCTACCCCGGCGCCGGCCCCGTCGCACTCGACGAGGAGCTCGCCAGGGTCGTGCCCGCCGTGGAGGCAATCGCCCGCGAGGTCGATCTCCCGGTCAGCGTGGACACCACCAAGGCCGCCGTCGCCGAGGCCGCCGTCGCCGCGGGCGCCGCCATGGTCAACGACCAGTGGGCGCTCGCCGCGGACGATAGGATGCTCGAGGTCGTATCCCGCGCCGCCGTCCCCGTCGTGCTCATGCACAACCGCAGCCACACCCGCTACGACGACCTCGTCCCGGACGTGGTGAAGGACCTCGACGCAGCCCGCCAGCGCGCCCTCCAGGGCGGCGTCGAAGCCGCCAACGTCATCCTCGACCCCGGCATCGGCTTCGGCAAGACGGCGGAGCAGAACCTCGAGGTGCTCAGGAGGCTGGACGAGCTTGGAGCGCTGGGCTGCCCCATCCTCGTCGGCACGTCCAGGAAGTCCACCATAGGCCGCGTCCTAGACCTCCCGGTCGACCAGCGCATCGAGGGCACGGCGGCCACCGTCGCCCTGAGCATCGCCGCCGGCGCCGACCTGGTGCGCGTCCACGACGTAAAGGAGATGGCCCGCGTAGCCCGCATGAGCGACGCCATAGTACGCGGCTGGCGCGACACGTGAGCAGTAACATAGAGTCCCTTCCCCCCTCTGCGGGGGAAGGTTAGGATGGGGGGCATCAGGTCAATCCCTTGCAGACCGAAGCATACCTCGGACTCGGCTCCAACCTCGGAGACCGCCGCCGCCAGCTGAGCGAGGCCCTGGACGCCATTCGCGCCCTGGCAATATAGTCCCTTCCCCCCTCTGCGGGGGAAGGTTAGGATGGGGGGCATCAGATCAATCCCTTGCAGACTGAAGCATACCTCGGACTCGGCTCCAACCTCGGAGACCGCCGCCGCCGGCTGCGCGAGGCCCTGGACGCCATTCGCGCCCTGGCAACCGACCTCCGCGTCTCCTCCCTCTACGAGACGCAGCCGCAGGGCTTCTCCGACCAGCCACCCTTCCTGAACGCCGTCTGCCGCGTGTGGACACGCCTCGACCCCTTCGAGCTCCTGGACGAGATACGGCGCATCCAGGCGTCGGGCGCGCGCCCCGCGTTCGTCAACGGCCCCAGGGACATCGACGTGGACCTCCTCCTCTACGGCAAAGCCGTAATCGGCCTGCCCCACCTCGTGGTCCCCCACCCGCGGATGTGCGACAGGGAGTTCGTGCTCGCGCCCCTAACCGAAATAGCCCCAGGCCTCGTCCACCCCGTCCGCAAGCGGACCGCCGCCGACCTGTTCGCCTCCCTCCCGTCCAGGGGAACCGTCCGGCTCGCCGGCAGCCTAGCCGCTACTCCCCGAGCGACCCCACTCCCTGTCATTCCGAACGTAGCGCAGCGGAGTGAGGAATCTAAAGCCCCGTTGCTCGCCGCTACTCCCTGAGCGACCTACTCCCGTCATTCCGAACGTAGCGCAGCGGAGTGAGGAATCTAAAGCCCCGTTGCCCGGCGCTACTCCCTGAGCGACGGCGGCAGCAGGTTAGGCACCGAGTCCTCTATCGGGTACGTCTCGTCGCAGGCCCCGCACCGCAGCGAGCCCCCCACGATCTCGTCTCCCTCCTCCGTTGCCACGGTCAGCGCCAGGTCGCCCTTGCACACAGGGCAGGCGAGTATCTCCATCAGGTCCCGCTTCACGTCTCTCCTCCTACCCGCGCGTGAGCGCCGCCTCGAACAGGTCCCCGAGCAGGCTTGACAGCAGGAAGACCAGCAGCCCCAGCGCCACCAGCGTCTCGTAGCTGGACAGCACCCTCCGCAGCCGGCTCCTTCCGCCCGTACCCGCCGCCATCTGCTCCAGCGCCTCCGCGGACCGGCCCTGGCGCCTGAGCGACTGCACCATCAGGAACATCCATAGCGACAACGCGCTCTTGACCCCCAGCGTCACGACGTAGGGCGCGCCGGCAGCCCCGGAGCTGAGGCGGTCGAGTGCAAGCACGACCCCCGTCGCCACGAGCACTACCACCGACGTGTTGACCAGCGTGCCGAACTCCGCGCCCACCGCCGCCATGAAGCCGCGCGCCGGCCCCGCCTTCCTGGCCGCGGGCCGCAGCGCCAGCAGGTAGAAGACGCCCCCGCCCACCCACGCGGCCGCGGACAGCACGTGGAGCCACTTCGCTATCAGCATGAATACGTCGCCGCCGCTCATGCGCTGTCGCTCGGGAGGCCCCGGCCTACCGCATCGCCTCCTGGATCAACTCGTCCAGCTTCTCGGCGTTGAGCACGCCGGCCCAGCTCTTGGCGATGTTGTGATCGCGATCCAGGAACACCGTGGTCGGGAAGCCGATGACGTTGTAGTCGATGACGATGCTCCCGTCCGCGTCGGGGCCCACGGCGTACGTGATGCCGAACTCGTCTATGAAGTCCTGGCCGTCCTGCACCGAGTCCAGCCCGAGGAGCTGCACGCCGATGAACGCCACGTCGCCCCTGTGCTTCCTGGACGCGGCCTCGAAGTCGGGCATCTCAAGCCGGCACGGCGGGCAGGAAGGGTACCAGAAGTTGATGACCACGGGCGCGCCCTCGAAGTCCGACAGCCTGACGATCTCGCCCCTGTCGTACGACTCGTTGCCGAACGCCTCCAGCTCGAAGCCGGGGGCGGCCTCCCGGTCGCCGCCGTTGGCCGCGGCGGGGCCGTCGGGTTCCGTGGACGCCCCCTCGCCGCCCCCGGAGCCGCACGCCGCGGTGAGCGCGGCGACGACCGCGAGGAGAAGGACGGCTCGCGTCCAGTCGGCCAGGAGCGCCGTGTAAGCTGCGTATCTTCCCACTGTACTCTCCCAGTATCGTCTTGACTCTATACTACTCCAGCGCGATCTCCTCCATCATCTTGTCCGCGTGGCGCAGCAGCCGATCCGCCCTCTCCGCGGCGACGCCCCTGCCTTCGAGGTATAGCTTCAAGGCGTCGCGTGGGTCGAGGGTCGCGGTCCCGGCGGGCAGCCTCGTCGCCGCGTCGGCGGCGACGTTCTTGGAGATGGCGGCGACGTAGTGGGCGCCTTCCAGCGCGGCCCGCACGTCGTTGTCCCGGACGTGGCCCGCCAGCTCGCCGCTGACGTCGATGAGCACCCGCACGATCGCGTCCCGAACGTCGCGCCCCCGGACGGCGCGGACGACCGTCGCCGTCGGGTCCAGGTCGTCTTCGGGGACGGCGACCTTGACCGTCACGAACCTCCGGGCGTCGACCGGCTGGAACCGGAAGCCCGTCAGCCTCCGCCCCGCAGGCTTTGCCGGGTCCAGGTCCACCACGCAGAACCCCTTCTCGTCGCCCTCCTCGCCGAAGTCGACGCGCTCCAGGCTGCCGGAATAGACGACGGGCGGGTCGTCGCCCAGGCGCTGGTGCCGATGCACGTGGCCGAGCGCCACGTAGTCGAGCTGCGGCAGCGCGACGTCGCTCTTCAGCAGCACGTGGTCATGGCCCAGGATCATCGACTGCTCCGAGCCGGCCTTCGCCTGGGCCACCGATACGTGGCCGGCAAAGACGGCGGGGACGCCGGGGTCCAGCTCCGCCGCGCGCGACGCGATGCCGTCCGCCAACCGGCGCTGTATCGCCTCGTTGACCTCGGGAGGAGACATCATCCGCGTGTCCTCTCGCGCCAGAAAGTCGCTGCGCCGTATCCACGGCAGCGCCAGCACCTGCAGCGGGCCCGACCGGGTGGGTACGGTATAGACCCGCAGCGAGTCGCCGACGTATACGTTCGACACGTCCAGCGTCCTGAATATCTCTAGGGCCGTGGCCCTGCTGATGACGTGGGGCATGTCGTGGTTGCCCAGCAGCAGGAAGACCGGTATGCCCGCGGAGGAGAGGCGCGCTATGCGGCGGGCGAACTCCCGCTGGTGCGTCTGGCTCGGGTCGCGGCTCTTGTAGGCGTCGCCGCAGAAGAGCGCAAGGTCCACGCGATCCTCGACGGCGAAGTCCACGACCTCGTCGAAGCTCTTCAGGAAGTCGAGCAGCCGCGTGGACAGGCCCGTCGCCGGGTCGGTCCGCCCGTAGCTCTCTACGCCGACGTGAACGTCGCTGAAGTGGAGTATCCGCATGGCGCTTCGCCTCAGGCTAAGGTAACACAACGGCGCACGACGCCGCCGGATCCGCCGCCCCCGGCGCCCCGACTGCGCCAAACAGTGACCTTTGCGCTCGTTGACCCCATTCGAAAGCAAGTGCTATAAGGCGATTAGTCCCTTACTATCCGGTACGACCGGCGGGCGTGACGACGCCGACGAGAGGTAGAGAGTGAAGCGACACCGGCTGATGCTTGCCCTGGCCTTCCTATTCGCCGCCGCCGCGGTTGCGTGTACGCGGGAGGTGATCAAGGAGGTCGCCATCGAGAGGCCGATCATAGTCGAGCGGCAGGTCATCAGGGAGGTGCCCGTCGAGAGGCTCGTGGTGGTGGAGAAGCAGGTGGTCAGGGAGGTGCCCGTCGAGAAGATCATCACGGTCGAGAAGGAGGTCGTGCGGGAGGTGGATACCTCCGCAAGGCCCGGGGAGAGGGTGCTGAGGGTGCGCCTGGACGAGATGCCCGCCCGGCTCGTTCCCCACGTGAGGGCCGAGGACGGTACGGCCCAGGCAGCGGGATGGATATGGTCGCGCCTGGCGCAGGCCGCCCCCCGCACCGGCCGGTGGGCGCCGGACCTGGCCGAGCGCTGGGACCTGGCGTCGGACTTCAGCTCGATGACCTTCTACCTCCGCAAGAACGCCCTCTGGCACGACGGGGAACCGGTCACGGCCAACGACGTCGCCTACACATTCAGGACGTTCCTGTCCCCCGGCGCGGGCGAATGGATGCTCGATACCCTCCACGCCGTAGAGGGCGGCATGGACTACCAGCGGGGCGCGGGGGCCTGGCCGATTCCCGGCGTCGACGTCATCGACGCCTACACGATCAGGATAGAGTTCGAGACGCCCACGCCCTTCTTCCTGGACGACCTGGGCGCCGTCGCCGGACAGGGCCCGGTCCCCATACTGCCGGAGCACGTCCTCGGCGGCGTGCCGGACGGCGAGCTGTTCGAGCACGACTACTTCGCCGGCGACATGACGGGATCGGGCCCGTGGAAGCTCGTCCAGCACGTACCCGGCCAGCTATTGGAGCTGGAGGCGTTCGACGCCTTCTACTTCGGCCGGCCGGGCATCGACAGGATTGTCATGGCCGCCGTCCCATCTCTCGACGCCGCCCACAACGCCATGCAGCGAGGCGAGATCGACACGAGCGTCCAGGGAGCGCTCGGGCAGGAGGCCGAGGAGGCATTCCTGCGGGACCCCCGCTTCGACGTATGGGCCACGCTGGAGCCGAGCACCGGAGGGCTGGGCTCCTTCAACATGCGCCGGGAGGTCGTGAACGACCCGCTCCTCCACCGGGCGTGGGCGCAGGCTATCGACAAGGACGCGCTGTTCCAGTCCTCCGCGCGAGGGCTGGGCATGAAGGTGTGGACGCCCCTTGCCCACTCCTGGTACTACAAGAGCGAATGGGACGACCGCTACCCGTACGACCCATCGGCCTCCAGGGGGCTGCTCTCGGCGATGGACTGGGACCCCGACCGGGTGCTGAAGGTGATGGTAACTCCGTCCACGGGCGAGAGGGAGACCGCCGACCGGATGGCCCGGCAGCAGTACCTCCAGGACGCCGGGATCAAGATCGAGCTCGATACCGTGGACCCGGCCGCCTGGGCCTCCAGGTTCTACGAGCGGAAGGACTACGAGGTGACCTTCGGCGGGGGCGGGCCGATGCGCGGCGGCCCGGCGCGGTACCTCGCCGGGCGCTGGCTCACCTGCGAAAGCCAGCCAGGCAACCCCAACTGCGACCCCTGGGGCTACGCCGAGTACGGCAAGCCCGCATGGGACGGCCTCGTGCTCGAGGGCGCGCGGCTCACCAACCGGGCGCAGGCGGCCGCGCACTGGCAGACGCTCAACGAGGAGTACCTGCTCCAGGACCTCCCGGTCGTCGGTAGCTGGATCGGCGC
This sequence comes from Dehalococcoidia bacterium, assembly GCA_963664035.2. Classification (GTDB taxonomy): domain Bacteria; phylum Chloroflexota; class Dehalococcoidia; order Lucifugimonadales. The sequence continues at coordinate 657,962 of OY760867.2, forward strand.
CAACGTGAAGGTCAAGAACCGCCGCTTCTACATGCCGGTCTACGGGGACATCCCCAAGCCCGACGCGCTCGCGGACATCGAGGTCTTCCCCGTCCACGTCGGCCCGGACGACCACTGGACCTACCACCCGGAGCAGTGGGAGATCCGGTAGCGTCACCGCGCCATTTCCCGTCCAGGGCGCCCACAAGGGACGCCCCTACGGCTACCGCTTCCATCCCGTAGGGTGCAGCCCTTGTGGCTGCCCTCCCGTACTCTGAACAGTCACTCTGCCCAATGAGGATTGGACAGAACGCCGGACACGGTGTAGAATCGTCGCCTCTTGTATGGCGGGTCTACCTGTTCAGGGAAAGGAGAGGTCGCAATGTCGAAAGAGCCGAAGGTACTGTCGGATGCCGCACCGTTAGAAAGCGACGAGGAAGTCCGCTCGATATCGAGACGGCAATTCCTCAAGACCGCCGGGGTCGTCGCGGGAGGCGTTGCCGCCTCGAGCTTCCTGGCCGCCTGCACCACCTCCGAGGACGAGCCCGAGGAGGAGATGGAGGCGCCGGCCCAAGCGGCCGCCCAGAAGTTCAAGGGAGAGACCATCGTCCTCCAGGGCTGGGGCGACGGCACTGACTACAGGCAGATTTGGGGAGACCAGTTCGAGGAGGAAACCGGCGCGAAGCTGGAGTTCGTATCCGGCTACACCTCCCAGTCGATCGCCAAGATCAAGGCGACGGCGTCCAACCCCGAGATCGACGTCTCCTTCTTCGACGCGATCGGAGGCGTGGTGCTGGGGAAGGAGGGCCTGCTAGACACCCTCGACCTGTCCGAGATTCCCAACGCCGTATACGTACACCCCAAGTTCATCGTCGCCGGGGGCAAGGCGCTCGGCTTCGGGTTCTACTGCAACACCCTCATCTACCAGTCCGAAGCCGTCACGACCCCGCCGACCAGCTACATGGACATGTGGGACCCCGCCTACCAGGGGAAGACCACCTACCCGTTCATCGAGTGGACCGACGGCCTGAAGTGGATCATCGCCTGCGCGCTGGCGCAGGGCGAGGACGCCTTCACCATCAGCGACGCGACCTGGGACAAGATCGCGGAGCTCAAGAACAACCAGCACTCCATCCACACCAACAGGGAAGCGACCGCCGAGTTGTTCAAGTCGGGCGAGGTGGTCTTCGGCTTCAGCCAGCCCGGCATGTGGCGCGAGTGGATCCAGAAGGACTACCCGATCGTCAACCACTACGACGTGGCCGAGGGGTTCTTCGCCGAGGGCGCGACGGTCGCGCTCGTGAAGGGCCACAGGGCCCCGACCGAGCTCTGCTACGACTTCATCAACAGGGTGCTGGCCGCCGACGTGCAGAAGGCGTTCGCGGAGAGGCACTGGTGGAGCCCGGTGAACCCCGACGTGGTGCTGCCCGACGAGCTCGCCCAGTACATACCGTCCGGTGTGGACGACCTCGAGAACGCGAGGCTGACCAACCACGACCTCCTGAGCGCGGTCCGCATCGACTGGATCGAGCGCTACAAGAGGCTGTAGTACCCTCCAACAGGTACAGGCTCATCTGACCGCCGCCTGTCCGGGCCGTTAGCCAGGCCCGGGCGGGCGGCGGCATGCTCTAACCATCTCACCAGGGCCTCATGGACATCGACATACGACCGATCGTCCAGGACGAGTTCCCTGCCTTCGCCAGGGCCGCCTCCCGCGCCTTCGGCGGCCACGCGCTCGACGAGGACGTAGAACGCTCCAGGGCGGCCTTCGTCCCCGGCCGGTGGGTGGGCGCCTTCCACGGCTCGGACCTGGTGGGCGGGGTCTCCTCGATACCGGGGACCATCCAGGTCGAAGGGGGCGCGCTGCCCGTCGCAGCCGTGGAAGACGTGACCGTGCTTCCCACGCACACCCGCCGCGGCATCATGACGCGGATGATCGACCACCAGCTACGCGACGTGTACGAGCGGGGCGAGCCGGTCGCCGCGCTCTGGGCCTCCGAGAGCATCATCTACGGGCGCTTCGGGTACGGCGTCGGCTCCTTTCACGAGCAGTGGACGATACCGCGGCCGCACACGGCCTTCCTGCGCCCCGCCGCGATCCCCGGCGTCGTGGAGTTCGTCGCTCCCGCCGAAGCGTCGGCGCTGTTTCCCGGCCTGTTCCGCAGGGCAATCCAGGGCAGGCCGGCGGCCATAGACCGCCCGCGGACCAAGTGGGAGGCCGTGCTGGCCGACCCGGAGCGCGACCGCGACGGGGCCAGCGCCCTCTTCCACGTCGTATACCGCAACGATGGCGAAGCCGAGGGCTACGCCTCATACCGCGTTCGGCGGGGGGAGCTTCGCATATTGGAAACGATGAGCGTTACGGACGGCGCTCACGCCGCCCTCTGGCAGTACCTGTTCGGCGTGGACCTCATCAGCACCGTCGAGGCCTACAACAGGCCGGTCGACGACCCGCTGCCGTGGATGCTCGCCGACCCGCGCAGGCTCGAAAGGCGCCCGACCCAGGCGCTATGGGTCCGGCTCGTCGACGCGGCCCGCGCCCTGGAGGGCCGGCGATACGCGCGCCACGGCCGCCTGGTGCTGGAGGTGGATGACCGGTTCTGCCCCTGGAACCATGGGAGTTACGAGCTCGACGGCGGCCCGCAGGGCGCGGCGGTGAAGCGGACCGGCGCGGCTGCCGACCTCGCCATGTCCGCGGCAGACCTCGCCGCGTGCTACGTGGGCTCGGCCACGCCGTCGGCGCTCGCGCAGGCCGGCCGCGTGGAGGAGAGAACGCCGGGGGTGGCAGCCGCGGCCGACGCGATGTTCGCGACCCGCCTCGCGCCCTGGTGCCCCTACGCCTTCTAGCGGCGGCGCGCATCGGGCCGGCGCCTTGCGGGTAGATGATAAGATCGAGGTGGAGGATGAATCGAGATGGCCAGGAAACTAGGCAACACGCCCTGGCGGCCCGTGAGTTCCTGGAGGCGGCGGACCGGGAATTTGCCATGGGGGACAAGCTCCAGGGTTCCGAGAAGCTGTGGGGCGCGGCGTGCCAGGCCGTGATCGCCATAGCTCAGCAGCGAGGGTGGCCGCACAATAGCCACAGCGCGATGAAGGACTCGGTCACCAGGCTGGCGAAGGAACACGACGACCCGGCGCTACAGGCCGGCTACGCGGTCGCCGAAAAGCTCCACGCGAACTTCTACCACGGATTCATGGAGGACTACCAGCTGATAGTGGACAGCGCGTTGGTGCGCCGCTTCGTCGAACGGGCGCTGGACCTGGCCGCCTAGCGCCTGCGCTAGTAGTATATCGACTTGCCCTGGCCGCCTCCGGCCGCGACCACGTCGCCGTTGACCGCAACCGACTTCGGCGACGCCAGGAACGCGACGACGTAGGCCACCTCCCTCGCGTCGATGATGCGGCCCAGCGGGTTCGCCGCCCTCATCCCGCGCTCGATCTCCTCCTCCGAGACCCCCTGCGTCTCGGCGCGCCACGCGATGGTGGCCGGGGTCGCCTCGGTCCGGGTGTAGCCCGGATGCACCACCGTGACGCTGATGCCGTACTGACCGAGCTCTTCGGCCAGGTTCTTGGTCATGGCGACGACGGCGACGTTGCGCATCCCGCCGATCAGCGAGCCGGCTGTCCTGGAGCCGAGGCCGCTGATGTTGATGATGCGCCCCCAGCCGCGCTCCGCCATGTACGGAAAAACCTCCCGGGCGCACCTGACGTAACCCATCGTCTTGACGTTCATGTCGGCCCAGAAGTGCTCGTCGGTGAACTCGGACAGGCCCGTCTCCGGGCCCTGCCCCAGGGGCCGCGCCGCGCTGTTCACCAGGATGTCCACGCGCCCCAGCGACTCCGCGGCGCGCTCGACCATCGCTCGGACCGAGGCGTCGTCGCCCGTGTCGGCGGCGATGGGCACGATGCGCCGGCCCGTCTCCGCGGCAAGCTCCGCCGCCGTCTCGTCCAGCGCCTCCTGCCCCCGCGCGACTATGGCGACGTCCACGCCCTCCAGCCCCAGCTCCCGCGCTACCGCCTTGCCTATGCCGCGGCTGCCTCCGGTGACGATCGCCGCCTTGCCTTCCAGCTCCAGGTCCATCGATTCTTCTCCCGCGTGCAGCAGTCGGACAGCCCGCAGTATAGCACCCCCGGAGAATGTCGCCGCGGGCCGGATGTGCGATAATCCACCGCGCCCCACGGCAGACGTGGAACGACGGAAGGAGCCGCCAGATGACAAGCCGGGAAGAAGTGCGAGAGAAGCTGACAGGCCCCATAGCGTCGCTGACGACGCCGTTCACGCGGGACGGGGAGATCGACTATCCCGGCCTCCGCAAGCTCATAGACGGCAACCTGGAGGGAGGCAGCAACTCGTCGCTGCTCACCTACGGCGACAGCCTCTTTTCCCTCATGACCGACGACGAGATCGCCGAGGTGACCAGGGTGGTCGGCGAGCGCACCGGCAACCGCGGCCTCACCGTCGCCGCCGACGGCGGCTGGTGGATGGGCAAGACGGTGGAGTTCGCTCGGTACTGCCGGGAGGTGGGCGTGGACGTGCTGATGGTGAAGCCGCCCATCTGGGGGGCGTCCGGCACCGTGGAGACCTCGGTGGAGCACTACGCCGCCGTTGCGGCCGAGATCCCGGTGATGCTGGTGACCAACATATGGGCCAACGACACCGCCAAGGGCCTCAGGACGGTCGAGGTCCTTCTCGACAGGGTCGACGGCATCGTGGCCATCAAGGACGACATCCTTGGCGAGTTCGTGCGCAAGATGACGGCCATGGCCCGGGACGAGTGGGCGGTATTCTCCGGCGGCCAGAAGCAGAACCACCTGGACATAGTCCACTACGGCGCCGTGGGCTACATGTCGACCTTCGTGTCGTTCTACCCCGCGGTGACCCACCGGTACTGGAGCGCCGTAGAGGCCAAGGACTGGGGAGCCGCCGCGAAGGTCATCGAGGAGGACGACTGGCCGTTCTTCTCCTACATATCCGGCCTGCAGGGCGGCTTCGACGCCGGGATGCACGGCATACTGGAGCTATACGGCGTCGCCGGCCGCTGGCGGCGCACGCCCTACTACAGCCTGGACGACGAGGAGATGGAGAATCTCAAGGCGTTCTGCCAGTCCCACGGCTGGCTGTAAAGCCCTGCCCGGCCCTCGCCCGGCGGGGGCAGGAGGAGCCAATGGCCCCCTACTTCGTCTACGTAACCCTGTCCGGCGACGACAAGATCGCCGTCTACGCCATGGACAGGGAATCGGGCACGCTGGACCCGGTCGACCTCGTCCCGGTCCCGGGCCTACCCGCGCCCCTCGCGCTCCACCCGAGCCGCAGGTTCCTCTACGCGGGCCGGCGCGGCGACCTGGAGATTTCCGCATTCGAGGTCGACGGCGCATCGGGCGGCCTATCCCACGTCGGCTCCGTCCCGCTCGAGTCCGACCCCTGCTACCTCGCGACCGACCGCGGAGGCGGCTACCTATTCTCGGCCTACTACGCCGCCGGCGGAATCGGGGTACACCGCATCCGGGGGGACGGCGGGCTGGAAAGCGACCCGGTGGAGTGGCGCTCCACCGCTCCCGGGGCGCACTCGATGCAGGCGGACCCCTCGAACCGGTTCGTCTTCGTCCCCCACATAGCCGCCCTGTCGAACGACGGCGACGGACTCAACGCCATCCTCCAGTTCAGGTTCGACCAGGAGACCGGCGGGCTCATCCCCAACTCTCCCGATCGGGCAGCGCCTGGCGCGAGATTGGGCCCCAGGCACTTCTGCTTCCATCCCACGCTGGACGTGCTCTACTTCTCCGACGAGCAGGGAAACAGCGTCACCTCCTACGGCCTCGACACGGCCCGCGGGACGCTCACGCCCCTTCGGACCGTGTCCACGCTGCCGGAGGGGACCGCCGTCTCCAACACGTGCGCCCAGATACGGATTTCGCCGACCGGGCGGATGCTCTACGCGCCGAACCGGGGGCACGACACCATCGCCTGCTTCTCCGTGGACGCCGAGGGCCGCCTGGAGCGGACCGCAAACGTGCCGACGGAGCCGACGCCGCGCGCCTTCAGCCTGGACCCTACTGGAAAGTTCCTGCTGGCCGCCGGCCTGGACTCCGGCAGGATCGCTGCCTACCGCGCGGACGAGGCCGCCGGAAGCCTTGAGCCGGTCGCGGCGTACGACGCGGGCCCGCAGCCCATGTGGGTCCTCATAGCAGACCTTTCGTGAAAGGAAGCGACATGACTACCGTGGCATACCCAACCTGGGACGAGATGATGATGGCGTGGGAGGAGTTCATAAAGTGCTGCTTCGGGGCCGAGTGGACGGCGCCGATGATGGGCCCGGAGATGCCCACCTTCATGGGCCGGCCCCACGCCAAGAGCCGTGAGGACCTCGAGGGCGCGGACGCCGTCATAATCGGCGCGCCGTACGTCGCCACCGACACCGACAAGTACGCCGGCGTAGACCGCAACGAGTGGCTGGCGGCCCCGCGCCGCGTCAGGCAGCAGTCCATCAGGTACCAGTCCGGCTACATCCAGGACTTCGACCTCGACGTCTTCGACCACCTCAAGGTCGTGGACTACGGCGACGCGGCGATACCCCCGGAGGTCATGCGGGTGCAGTCGGCGGAGAACATCCTGCGGGCGCAGGCCGCGGTGGAGGAGAAGGTCGGCCACGCCATCGACGCGGGCGCCGTGCCCGTCGTCATAGGCCAGAACTCGCCCTGCAGCTCCTACGCCATAGCCAAGCCCATCGCGGAGCGCACCCAGGGCAACGTCGGCTGCGTCAGCCTGGACACGCACTGGGACTCGCAGCCGCTCGACCTTCTCAGCGGCGATCCCCGCATCGCCGGCTCCGGGAGCTGGAAGTACAAGATGTACGAGTTCCACGACAACATGCACCCCCGGCACCTAGTCGAGATCGGGGAGCGCGGCATGTTGGAGCAGAAGGAGACGGTGCGCCGGTACCTGCGAGACGGGGCCAGGTTCATCTCCACCTGGGAGGTGCGGACGAGCCTCGGCATCGAGGGCGTGGTCGCAGAGCTCGACCGCGCCTACGACGGCACGGACGCCGTGTACGCCCACTTCGACATGGACGTGATGGGCGGCGCCGGCCCCTCGCCCGGCGACCTGCTGGGCGAGGCCGCCGAGCCGATAGCGCTCACCGACTACGAGGTCATCCGCATCGCCCACGAGGTCGGCAGGCGCGGCCTTTCCGGGCTGTCGTTCATCTGCATCCCGCCGGGCTCCGCGCTGGGGTACCGGGTCATCGTCTACGTGATCATGTACATGCTCGCCGGGCTGGCCATGAGAAAGACCGGCAGGGGAGCATAGCCGCCCGAGGCGCGGAGCTCGGGACGCAATCCAGGGGGTGCTCAGTTGGGGAACCGTCTCAAGGACAAGGTAGCGATCGTGACAGGGGCCGGCTCCGTGGGGCCGGGCATAGGCAACGGCAAGGCAGCGGCCGTCCTGTTCGCCAGGGAGGGTGCCAGCGTGCTGCTCGTGGACTACGGCCTCGAGGCCGCCGAGGAGACACGCAGGCTGATAGACGGCGAGGGCGGCGCGTCCCGGACCTTCAGGGCCGACGTGAGCAGGTCGGACGACTGCGACGCCATGGTGGAGGAGTGCGTACGCGCCTTCGGCAGGATCGACGTCCTGCACAACAACGTGGGCATAGAGATACCCGGCGGCATCGAGGAGATCTCGGAGGACGACTGGGACCGGACGCTGGACGTCAACCTCAAGAGCGTCTTCCTGGCCTGCAAGCACGCCCTCCCGCACATGGTAAGGCAGGGCGGCGGCTCCATAGTCAACATATCGTCGATCAACGGCATCAGGACGCTGCCCGCCCTCTCCGGCGCGTACGGCGCCTCCAAGGCCGGCATGATCGCCCTCACCCGCGAGATAGCCGTCGAGTACGCCCCCAAGGGCGTCAGGGCCAACGCCATCCTCCCCGGCATGATGAGGACGCCATTCGTCGAAGCGTCCCTCACGAACGCCTGGGGCGGCGACGTAGAGGAGATGATGCGGCTCCGCGACGCGATGGTGCCCATCGGCAGGCAGGGCGAGTCCTGGGACGTCGCCCACGCCGCGCTCTTCCTCGCGTCCGACGATGCCAAGTACGTAACCGGAGCTACGCTGGTCGTGGACGGCGCCCTCACGAGCGCGGTCAAGACGTCCTGACGCCGCGCCCACGGCGGGACGGTCGCTTCGGAGCAATGGAGGTCTAGCTTTGCCATACGCACCCTACGATCTGAGAGGCCGCAAGCACGTCTTCGTCGACTGGGACATCATCGAGCCCGGCTACGGCGTCGCCTGGGGCGGCGGACGCGGCGGAGGCTGGGAGATGCCCCACGGCGTCCGCATTTCCGCCCACAGCCCACGCATCGACCCCGAGCCCCTCATCAGGCCGGAGCACCCGTGGGAAGACTGGATATCCGGCATGACGACCGTATTCGAGGACGACGGCCTGTTCAGGCTCTACTACCCCGCCTACACGGGCGCCGTCGACCAACGGGACCCCGAGGCGCGCCGCCGCGCCACCGAGGAGTCCGACTTCGTCGTGCCCTGGGAGACCCAGGTCATGGCGTACGCCGAGTCCGAGGACGGCGTGAATTGGCGCAAGCCCACCGTCGGCGCGGTCGAGTTCGGCGGCTCCATGGACAACAACATCGTCTTCCACACCACCGGCACCGTCTTCAAGGACCCGAGCGCCCCCGCCTCGGAGCGGTACAAGCTCATCTACCAGAACAAGGAGGGCGGAGGAGACCAGGTCCTCGGCGCCGTCTCCCCCGACGGACTCCGGTTCACGAAGCTGCCGGAGCCCCTGCTGGACGGCTACGTCAGCGACACCCAGATAGTCGCCAGGTTCGACCCCGCGAAGGGCCGCTACGTCGGCTACTTCAGGGGATGGGACAGGCACGAGCACGGCAGGATCCACGGCAGGCGGCGGATCGCCTACGCCGAGACCGACTCCTTCGAGAAGTGGCCGACGCCGAGGCAGATCGTCTGGCCGCAGGCGCAGGACGGCCCCGACGCCGACATATACACCAACGCCTACGCCCCCTGGCCCGACGGCGGAAACGCCCACCTCGCCTTCCCCGTCTTCTACGAGCGCCGGCTGGACATATCCGACCTCCACGTGATGACGAGCCGCGACGGCGTCCACTGGGAGCGCCACCGGCCCGGCCCCATCGTCCCCAGGATGGAACCGGGCACGAGCGGCAACCCCGGCCTCGACTGGCACGCGGGTCTCTACGCGGGCTGCGGCCTCGTGAGCTTTCGCCCCGACGAGCACTCGCTCATCATCAGCCCCTCCTCCACCTCGCACAACAACCTGCTCGGCATGAGGGAATCGCACCTCCAGGACGTATACAGCGACCTCGGCTACATATGCCGCGCGACCTGGCGCAAGGACGGCTTCACCTCGCTGGAGGCCGAGACCGTCGGCGCCTGCGCCACCTACCCGCTGCTCTTCACCGGCAGCAAGCTCCGCGTCAACGCCTGGACCCGCTTCCGCGGCGAGATACGCGTCGAGGTGGCCGACGCCTCGATCGAGACCCGCCCAAGGCCGGCGGAGCCGATACCCGGCCGCACGATGGACGACTGCGACCCCATCACCGGCGACGTCCTCGACGGCGTGGTCACCTGGAACGGCGAGTCCGACCTCTCCCCATGGTCCGGCAGACCCGTCCGCCTGCGCCTCCAAATGACCCGCGCCAGGCTCCACTCGCTCATGTTCACATAGAACATGGATGGACAGGATAGGCAGGATAAGAAAGATAAGGGAATGTTGTATGGGGAGTTGACGCGCTCGATCATTGGCTGCGCCTTCGAGGTCATCAATGAACTTGGGAGCGGCTTCCTGGAATCGGTTTACGAGAGGGCCATGATGATCGCTCTGTCCGATGCGGGACTACCGGCCGAAGCCCAAAAGCCCATTGGGATAGAATACCGCGGTAGGCAGGTCGGCGACTTCTACGCGGACATCCTCGTCGACGATAGAGTCATAGTTGAGCTCAAGGCTGTAAAGGCTCTCGCTCCAGAGCACGAAGCCCAGGTCATCAACTACTTGAACGCCACCGGCGTCCGCGTGGGACTGCTCATCAACTTCGGCAGTTCGAAACTGGAATTCAAGCGGTTCACCCGGAGCAGAGGAGAATAATCCTGTGAATCCTGCCCATCCATGTAAAGTGGACCAGATAGCCGACCGGGGCCTCGAAGCCGAGCCCATCTACGTGACCGACCTGGACCGCTGCCTGCCGTCCGAGGCGCTCGCCGTCCGCCCGACCCGCGGCCGCTGGCGCACCATGCCCTACGAGACCGAGACCTTCGGCGGCACGCTCATCGCCGCGGGCACGGAGACTCAGGCCGTCGACGTGACCTACCCCCTCGACGTCCAGGGCTGGCACGCCGTATCCATCGGCCTCCACGTCCCCTCCGGCCACGAGATCCATTGGGCCGTCAGCGCCGGGGGGCGCGACCATATCCCCGTCGGCGTCAAGCTGACCGGCGACAGGGCCTTCACGAACCTGACCACCGTCCCGGACGGCCACCTCAAGCGCATGAACCTCGAGGAGCTCTACTGGAAGACAGCCGACCTCACGGGCCAGCAGGTCGTCTTCCACCAGGTGTCCCGGAGGGTGGCCCCCGGCGACGCGCCGGGCTCCGTCGAGTGCTCTCCGGCCCGCATCGCCTATATCAAGCTCGTACCCCTCTCGGACGCCGAGGTCGAAGCTCTGCTCGCCGACCGCGCGGACCCCTCGCACAAGCGCCTCTTCGCCCATAACGACGCATTCAGCGTCTTCATGGGGTTCCGGCCCACCACCGCCGAGCAGGTGATGAGCGAGATCGAGCCGTACAGGGACACCGACTTCAGCCGCGTCTACTGGGAGTTCGCCCACGGCGACCTCAACTACTACGACGGCAGGGTCGGGCGCACCATCGACACCGTGGACGGCCCCGACTACGGCCGCCGCGGCGACCGGCTGAGGCACGAGAGCTGGCGCATCCTACGCGAGAAGGGGATCGACCGCTTCCAGGTCGCCCTCGACTACGCCCACGAGATCGGACTGGAGTTCCACGCTGCCTACCGAATGGCGGGCTGGAAGTATCCCACGCCACTGCTGGAGTACGACTTCCTCGGCGGGCTATACGACCGCCGCCCGGACCTCCACTGCGTCGACCGTGAGGGGCGCGACGTTTCGCGCCTATCCTTCGCCTTCCCGGAGGTGCAGGACTTCATGCTGGCGATGCTCCGGGACGTGCTACGGTACGACGTCGACGGCGTATGCCTGCTCTACAACCGCCGCCCGCCCTACGTAGACCACGAGGCGCCCCTGCTCGAAAGCTTCGAGGCGAAGCACGGCCTGGACCCCCGCGACCTGGACGAGCGCGACCCGCGCTGGCTGGAACACCGCGCCGAAGTCGTGACCGCCTTCATGCGCCGCGTGCGCGAGCAGATGGACAGGGAGTCCGAGGGCCGCCGCAAGCGCCTGGAGGTGACCGCCTGCGTGCTCGGCAAGGAGGAGGACAACCTCTACTTCGGCCTGGACGTCGCGGCCTGGGCAAGGGAGGGGCTGGTCGATACCGTCGCGCCCTACAGCCCCGCGCCCCTCGCCATGCCGGTTGCCACCGACACCTGGAGCGGGCCCGACGAGGTCGCCCCCTTCGTCGAGGCCGTCCGGGGCGCCGACTGCAAGCTCGCCGTCAACCTGATGCCCAGGTGGATGAGCCCGGAGCGCTACCGCCGCATGGCCGACATGGTCTACGAAGCCGGCGCCGAGCGCCTCTTCTTCTGGGACTGCGAGGGCCCGCACGGAAGGGCCAACTACCAGGGCCTCTGGAACGCCCTCAGGCGCCTCGGACACCGCGAGGAGATACGCGCCTGGATGGAGGCGGGGCAGCCCGCCCTCGGCCCGAACCGCGTCCCCCTCCGCACCATGGACGGCTGGAACATGAGCACCATAGCCCCAGGCTGAGCCCAGGTCGGCATGTGCTACCATTGGACACGTGAACGGTAGAGAGTTTGTCAGGCGAGCCCAGCGATACGCCCGTAAGAACAGTTTTGATTTCAGGTATTATCCCAACCGCGGGAAAGGCAGTCACGGTGAGGTACACGTCGGTGAGTTCCGAACCACAGTCAAGTACGGAGAGATTCCCCCAGGCCTACTAGCCAATATGCTGAAGGACCTGGATATCGACAGGAAGGAGTTCTGAATCATGCGCTACGCCTTCCCCTGCAATATCGTCCGCGATGAAGAAGAGCGGGAGGCGACAGGAAGGGAAGCCTACAATGTGACATTCCCTGACGTGTACGGAGCCAACACCGGCGGGTGGAGTTGGGAGGAGGCCGTGGAGATGGCCGAGGACTGCCTGGGCGTCGCCCTGAGCTTCTACGTGGACAGGGGCGAAGACATCCCTGCTCCCAGCGCCCTCGCCGACGGCCAGGTCCTGGTCCCGGTCCCGCTCATCGTTGCGGCTAAGCTGACCCTCTACACCGCCATGCGCGAGCAGTGCATTACCGGCGCGGACCTCGCCGCTCGATTGGGGATGCAACAGGACGCCGTCCGCAAGCTCCTCGACCCAGGCTACCGGTCCCATATCAGCCAGGTCGAGAAGGCCCTCAGGGCCGTGGGCCGCCGCCTCGTGGTCGAAGACAGGGCAGCGTAGCCACCGACACCCCGGCAGCTATTCGAGCGCTCCCCTTCCAAAGTCCGTTCGTAGTGAGCCTGCCCCGTACTCGATACGGGGCCGAACGGCCAGGCGACCTATCCCCAAATCCTCCACCTCCACGTTCAGCGCCATATCTATCGGCCATCACCCCGTAGGGGCTGGTTTCAAACCAGCCCTCCCCTTACCCTGGAGCGCCAACGCTATTTAGGTGGGGGATTTGGCTATCCTAACAATGAAAAAGCCTTGGCCCGGCGCTTGACCGATAGCGAACGCGTGTGCTATGCTCCTCCCATGCCGAGAAATATCAATACCAATGGAGGGGCCGTCCCCCTCAGAGCTCGCTCCGAGCACGCCCGAACGGCATGTAACATTCTGGCCATATCGGCGTCCCATTTCGTTAGACCGGCGTCGCATTCGAGTCACACACTGTAACGCGAGCCAAAGCTGAAACAAGACAAAATGTTACAGATTGTTACGGATACGGAGAATCTTCGCCCGCTCGACGAGCGAGTACCAATGTGACCGTCGGCCGACTCCGGGCTGACGCCCTCCGCCAGCCCCCAGGCCCTTCCCAAAGTCCGTCCGTGGTGAGCCTCGCTCGCGGTGAGCCTGTCGAACCACAGGCGGGCCTCCGAGCTCGCTCGCTATTGACCCTTCAAGTTGCCCGTTGCTAGAATGTCGGATGCTGCCGATTTCGCGGCTGGCGCCCATATGATTGTGATAGGGCTTACCGGAGGCATCGGGACAGGCAAGACTGAGGTCGCCCGTATACTGAGAGGGCTGGGCGCGGCGGTCGTTGACGCCCATCTGGCCGCTCACGAGGTCTACTCGAAGGGCAGTGAGGGTTGGGCCGAGATCGTGGGCGCGTTTGGCGAAGGCTTACTGACCGCCGAGGGGTCCGTGGACCGGCCGAAGCTCGCGGCGCTGGTCTTCGAGGACGCGGCGGCCTTGGCCCGGCTGAACTCCATCGTCCACCCTCGCGCCCGCTCCATCGTGGAGACCGAGTTGGAGCGCCTGCGCGAAGAGGGGACAGGCGTGGCGGTCGTGGAAGCGCCCCTGCTGCTGGAGGCGGGATGGACGGACATGGTGGACCGGGTATGGGTGACCGTTGCCCCGCCGTCGCAGGCGGTGGAGAGGGCCGCGGCGCGCAGCCGGCTCGCTCCGCGCGAGGTAGAGGCGCGGGCGGCCGCACAGATGCCGCAGCAGGAGCGGACCGCGCTCGCGGACGTAGTAATCGACAACGGCGCGGGCATCCGCGAGCTTGAAAGGACCGTCGAGGCAGAGTGGCGGTCACTGACGAAAGGAACGCGGGAAGAACCCTGATATGACCACATCCACTACGACACTGTTTCGCAGCTACATCGTCGAGGAGTACTCGCTGACCGAGGAGCCGTACTACGTGCCCGTCGGCGACGAGGTGGAGCTCTTCGAGGCCGCCTACCACTCCAAGATACCCGTGCTATTCAAGGGGCCGACGGGGTGCGGCAAGACGCGCTTCGTCGAGTACATGTCCTACCGGATGGGCAGGCCGCTGACCAAGGTGAAGGCCGGCCAGTCCGACAACCGGCGCGCCGGCGACAACGGCTCGCTGCCCCTGGTGACCATCGCCTGCCACGAGGACCTGACGGCCAGCGACCTCGTGGGCCGGTACCTGCTGCAGGGCGACAGCACCGTCTGGATAGACGGGCCGTTGACCCGCGCGGTGAAGGCGGGCGGCATCTGCTACCTGGACGAGATCGTGGAGGCGCGCAAGGATACGACGGTGCTGATCCACCCGCTGACGGACCACCGCCGCATCCTGCCGATAGAGAAGCGCGGCGAGCTGCTGGAGGCCGCGGACGGATTCCTGCTGGTCATGTCCTACAACCCCGGCTACCAGAGCGCGTTGAAGGACCTGAAGCACAGCACGCGCCAGAGGTTCGTCGCCATCGAGTTCAACTCGCCTCCGCCGGAGATCGAGGCCCAGATAGTGGAGCACGAGTCGGGGGTGGACGCGGACACGGCGAAGCGGCTGGCCAAGCTGGGCGAGAAGGTACGCAACCTGAGGGAGCACGGGCTGGCGGAGGGCGCCAGCACGCGGCTGCTGATCTACGCGGGCAAGCTGATGGTGAACGGCATCAGCCCCAGGCGCGCCTGCCAGGTGGCGGTGAACTGGGCGGTCACGGACGACGAGCCGCTGCAACAGGGTATCGAGGAGGTGATCTCGTCGATATTCGAGTAGGCCAAGCCCTGTGACGCTGCCAGCCGACCCCACCCTGGCCGCCGTACGGAGCGCCCTCGCGGGCAGCCCTAAGGCGGCCATCGACGACCCGTCGCTGACGCCCGCCGCCGTGCTGCTGCTTCTCTATCCCAGGGCGGGCGGCTATAGCGTCATCCTGAACAAGCGCAGCGACTCCGTGGACGAGCACAAGGGGGAGATCGCGCTGCCCGGCGGCAGATGGGACGAGGGAGACCCTGGCCTGCTGGAGACGGCGCTCCGGGAGACGCGCGAGGAGATGGGAGTCCGCCCTTCGGACGTGGATGTGCTGGGCTCGCTGGGGGACCTGGCGACCATATCGAACTACGCCGTCAGGAGCTTCGTGGGGACGATACCGGCCCCCTACCGCTTCACCCCCAACGAGGAGGTGGCGGAGGTGATAGAGGCGCCGGTGAGCTGCCTGCTCGACCCGCGCGGCTGGCGCGACGACGCCTGGATCGAGGGCGGACGGATACGCCGGAGGGCGGCCTTCGGATACGAAGGACACCTGATATACGGCGCGACGGGGATGATACTGGGCCGGTTCTTCGACGCCGCGGCGCCGGCGTGGGACAAGGAGTCCGAATGGACGAGAAGACTGCGCTGACCCGGGAGGGCGCGCTGCAGGAGCTGGAGGCGTACCCCTCCGCGGTGTCGGAGGAGTTCGAAAAGGCATGGAAGGCGATGGCCGCCTCGGTCAACGAGCGGCAACTCGCCGACTGGGCCGGCATGGGGCTGCGCCTTGCCGGGGAGACGATACGCTCGTGGGAGGCCGCCGCCGAGTACTTCTCGGCCAGCCCGCGCGTCGTCGGGCTGATGCCCTTCAACTACTTCGTGAGGTGGGCCGAGAGCGGCAGAGATCTCTGCGGCGCCTCGCCCGTGCTGGGGGCGGCCTACTACAGGGCGAGCCCCGGCGTGATGTCGCGGCTGAGGTCGCGGCACATAGAGTCGTGGGCCGCGATGGGGCGCAGCCTCTACAGGGGAACGTGGAAGTCCGGCTCCCTGAGCACCAAGTTCTTCGAGTCGAGCCCGGCGCTGCTGGGGGCGCTGACCGTGCCGGAGATGGAGCGGTTCGCGGCGCTGCTGGGCCTGCTGTCGCACCGCTCCTACGACCTTGCCGGCGAGTGCATCTCCAGCGGGTTGAAGATATTCCCGCAGCTCGGGGAGGAGAAGGGGGCCTTCCTCTCGATGGCCTCCTCCGTGGCGTCGGATAGTTGGCGGCAGGTCAAGAGCCTGTTCGAGGCCGCCTCCAGGTCGCTGCCCAAGGTCGAGCCGAGCCAGAGGCAGCGTTTCCTGAAGCTGGTGGACCGGCTGCGGGAGGCCGGGGCCAACGCGCCGGCGTCGATGATCGAGATCTCGTCCGCCATGAGCGAGCTCGACAAGTCGACGAGCGGGGAGCTCCTGGGCCTTGCCGAGCGCCTCGCCGACGTGTCGCCGGAGGCGGTGCCGTCGTTCGTGCGCAGCTCGCCTCCGGTCCTGGAGAAGGTGTCGATGAGCCAGATGGAGAGGTGGTTCGACCGCGGCCTCGCCACCATGCGGGAGAACGCCGACGCGGGGCTGTCGTACTTCAGGCTGGAGTCGTCGCGGTCGCTGGAGGTGCTGGAGACGCTGTCGTCGAGCGTCGAGCTGGCCCGCATCAAGGACCTGATGGAGCGGTACTGCAAGGCGCTGGCCGGGGCGGACGTGGAGCTCTGCGAGAGCCGCGAGCTTGCCGACCGGCACATCGGGTGGGTATCGGAG
Source organism: Dehalococcoidia bacterium (assembly GCA_963664035.2). Classification (GTDB taxonomy): domain Bacteria; phylum Chloroflexota; class Dehalococcoidia; order Lucifugimonadales. The sequence continues at coordinate 674,563 of OY760867.2, forward strand.
GAGTCGCCGTCCACCGAGGGCACGGCCGTCTACGTGCCGTCCGTGGTGGACAGGTACCCGTCCAAGACGCGGAACTTCATGCTGTACAAGGTAGTGTCCACCCACCAGGTGGCGCACCTGGAGTTCGGCAGCTTCCTGTTCGAGTACGACCGTCCCTCGACGCGCTTCGAAGACCTGCGCCCGACGCTGGACGAGGCGGGACGGGACGGCGCCGAAGGAGACGGCGGGGGCGCGTGGGTAACGGACATGCAGCGCTTCTTCGACGTGTTCGCGAACCGCAAGCTCGCGCTGGACATATTCACCGTGGTGGAGGACGGCCGGCTCGACGCCATAGTCAAGCTGGAGTACCTCGGCATCAGGACGGCCTACGCCGCCGTCCAGGCCGACTCCATCCCGACGAGGCCCGCCATAGAGTCGCTGCCGGCGCAGGAAGCGCTCGTGGAGATGCTGGTCCGCGTCAGCCTCAACCAGAAGGAGGGGCTGACGGCCCCGGCCAAGTACGCGGGCCACGCCCGCAGGATCGCCCGCATAGCCGAGCGCGTCATCGACGCCGAAGCGACGGTGGAGGACACCGCGGAGGCGACGATCAGGATATACGCCATCCTGGACGAGATACCGAACGAGCAGGTGGCGCCGGAGGACTGGGAGGACGTCGGCGAGGACTCCGAGGAGGAGGAAGACCTCAGCCCGGATGAGATCGAGAACCTGCTGGAGCAGATGATGGGGGTCCCGGCGGACGCGCCGGGCGGCGAGGGCGCGGAGAGCGACTACGAGCAGGTGCGGGAGGTGGACTACCGCGGGCAGTTCAAGCCCGAGACGGTGCAGCTGCTGGCGCAGCTTCGCGCCGACAAGGACGCGCCGGTCGAGGGCAGCGGGGAGCCGCTGAGCCAGGAAGCGCTCGAAGAGCTGCTGGCGAGCAGCGCCGAGATCGACGTGGAGGGCGCCGAGGGCGACGCCGAGAACGCCGGGGGCGAGTTCGCGGAGAACATGCTGAAGGAGGCCGGGGTCAGCGCGCCGAGATCGCCGGACACCGGGCAGGGGCCGCTGACCCACGTCGAGGAGGGCGGAGGGCCGCTGGACGCCAGCGAGCCGGAGACCTTCGTATACGACGAGTGGGACTTCCGCGCCGACGACTACAAGCCGAAGTGGTGCATCGTGCGCCAGAAGGGGATGGCGGAGGGCGACCCGACGTTCTACGGCACGACGCTGCAGAGCTACGGCTCGCTGGTGAACCAGGTGAAGCGGCAGTTCGAGATGATGACGCCGGAGATGTTCAAGAAGGTGCGCAAGCTGGAGGACGGCGAGGAGATCGACATCGACGACGTAATCGAGGCGGTGGTGGACATCAAGACGGGCGCGGGGCCGAGCGAGAAGCTGTACTGGAAGCGCAACAAGGTGCAACGCGACGTGGCGGTCGTCTTCCTGCTGGACACGAGCGCGTCGACGGCGGAGGCGATAGAGGACACCCGCAAGGCGGCGGACGACTGGCAGGCCCCGGACGACCCCGTGGAGTACATGGCGTGGCTCAGGAACCGCCGCGGCGACGGGATGCGCCGCTCGTACAAGCGGATCATCGACGTCGAAAAGGAGGCCGTGGTGCTCCTGATCAACGCGCTGGAGTCCATAGGGGACATGTACGGGATCTACGGCTTCTCAGGCTACGGCAGGGAGAACGTCGAGTTCTACACAGTGAAGGACATCGGCGAGGCGCTGTCGCAGAGCGTGAAGAACCGCATCGACCGGATCGCGCCGCTGCACGCCACGCGGATGGGCCCGGCCATAAGGCACGCGGCCACCAAGCTGGACGGGCAGGACGCCCGGACGAAGCTGCTCTTCCTGATCAGCGACGGGCGGCCCCAGGACCGCGGCTACAGCAGGGAGGGCGTGGAGAAGGAGTACGCCGTCCACGACACGAAGATGGCGCTCGACGAGGCGAGGGAGAGGGACATCAACGCCTTCTGCCTGACGGTGGACAAGAGCGGCCACGACTACCTGAAGTACATGTGCCAGGACATCGGGTACGAGATCCTGGAGAACGTCTACGAGCTGCCCCAGCGCCTGCTGTACCTCTACAAGCGCCTGACCATGTGAGGCGCGGGCGCTACTCATGGATGATGCGGTATAGGTGACTTACGATGCTGACACGACTGCGCCTGGAGAACTTCAAGTCCTGGAAGGACACAGGAGACATCGCGCTCAAGCCCATCACGGGCTTCTTCGGCGCGAACAGCTCCGGCAAGACTAGCCTGATCCAGGCGCTGCTCCTCCTTAAGCAGACGGCCGACTCGCCTGACCGCGGGCTCGTATTTCACTTCGGCGACAGAAGGACGCCGGTGGGTCTGGGGAACTTCGACAGTATTGTGCATGAGCATGATACGAGCAATACCCTGAGAATCTCGTTTGGCTGGAAAGCACGGACGCCGTTCGGAGTAACGGATAGGAGCACTAAGCGGAGAATCGTTCGAAGCATCCGCATCGGATTCGAGGTTGCCTCACGGGAGGCGACTAACCAATCGGGGAAGTCGCTTATAGTGGACGAGATGGCCTACCGTGTCGGCGACAAGGTGTTCGGGATGCGTAGAAACGCCGAAGCGAAGTACGACCTCTTCTCCGAGGGGTCGAAGTTCGAGTTCGCCCGGAGCAGGGGGAGAGCTTGGCCCCTGCCACATCCAGACCAGTACTACGGCTTTCCCCACCAGGTGGGTACCTACTTTACGAACGCCGAGTTCCTCTTCGATCTCGAATTCGAACTGGAAGAACGCCTGCAAGAGGTGTACTACCTCGGCCCGCTGCGCGCCTACCCGGAGCGCACATACATATGGTCCAGCGCGGAACCCACCGACGTGGGGCCTGCGGGCGAGGCCGTGGTGGCCGCAATACTGGCGTCGCGGGAAAGAGGCGAAGAGATCGGGCAGGGTAGAGGCAGACCGCGCCTCTCCCTCGAAGAATACGCGGCCCAGTGGCTCAAGAAGCTGGGACTGATCCACGACTTTCGCATCGCTCGCCTTACCGACGGCAGCCCGGTGTTCGAGGTCAGGGTGCGCAAGTCCCCAAGATCAGCTGAAGTGCTCATCACCGACGTCGGATTCGGCGTTTCACAGATACTGCCTGTGCTCGTGCTGTGCTTCTATGTGCCGGAAGGCTCGACGGTGATCTTGGAGCAACCCGAAATCCACCTGCACCCCGCTATCCAGTCCGGCCTCGCGGACGTCCTGATCGACGCTTGGAAGAAGCGCGGGGTGCAGGTGCTGATAGAGAGTCACAGCGAGCACCTGCTGCGCAGACTCCAGCGCCGCATCGCCGAAGAGGACATCCCCCAGGGTGACGTCGGCCTTTACTTCTGTTCGACGGACGACGACGGCTCCAATCTCACGCCGCTGGAGCTTGACTCTTACGGGAACATCTCGAATTGGCCGAGGGACTTCTTTAGAGACCAGCTCGACGAGATCGCCGCCATGAGCGACGCCGTATTGGCAAGACGGAGAAACGGCGAGTGAGTTCGGAGAAACCTGAGGTCGTAGTGGACACCAACGTCGCCGTCGTAGCCAATGGAATGACCCCGCAAGCTGGGCAGGAGTGTGTATCTACTTGCACCGACAGGTTACGGCAGATACTGGATGGGAAGTACGTTCTCCTGTTGGACGATAAGTACCTGATTCTCGATGAGTATCGTAACCGTCTAAGCCTCTCCGGTCAGCCTGGGTTCGGCGATTTCTTCATCCAATGGCTCTGGGAGAACCAGACGAACGAGCGCCATTGCCGAATGGTCACCGTGACCCCTCACGAAGATCGTGGATTCGAGGAGTTTCCCACCGACCCTGATCTTGCATCCTTCGATATGGACGACCGCAAGTTCGTCGCCGTGGCGCTGTCCAGCGGGACCAGTCCCCAGGTACTCAACGCATCGGACACGGATTGGTGGCACCATCACGAGCCGCTACGCAGGCACGGCGTGAAGGTGGCATTCCTCTGCCCGGAGCTCATGGGCGCATAGCCCGTGCCGCTCATCCGCCGCCGCCCCGGCTTCCGCGTACTCGATACAGGGCCGAAAACGGCAGGGCGGTTTACTCGAAGCGGCGTAGGTCCTCGTAGAACCAGGAAATGGGGAGGGTGATCTCGGCGTTGGTGCTGACGCCTCGCCGCTTCTCCGGCGGCAGGTCGTAGCCGCTCTTGCCGTCTTCGTTGAGGTGGTAGTAGGCCCTCTCGGCGGTGTGGAAGCGCACGAGGGCCGTGTCCTTCCAGAAGGTCAGGTAAGGGTAGGTGCCCTCCACGTCGTTCGCGGGCAGCTTCGGGGCCAGCTCCATCGCGCGGTAGTTGGCGATGGGCGGCGGCTCGACGTAGACCCGGTCGTCCTCGCCGTATATGGAGAAGACGTTGCGCCCGCGCAGCCAGGTCGTGCCGCCGTCCTTGCTCATGGCCGTCGATAGCCTGTGCCGCTGAAGGCCGCGCTCTATCTCGTCTGGGGACGACTGGTTCCAGATCACAAGCAGGTCGCCGGTGCCCGGCACGCGCCTGAGGGCCGCCGGCGCGAGCGCCGTCGCCAGGGTGCTCGGCTCCGGTTGCGACCAGGTGGAGCCGTCGTCCGCCGACCACGACTGGAAGAGCCTGCCGAGCGGCGTGCGCAGCAGCATGAGGAGGCGGCCGGGGCTGACCTCCTCGACGACGGGCTCGTTGCAGCGCCAGTGTCCCCCGGCGCTGAAGTCGAGGGTGACGAAGAGCTCGCCGCCGGCGCCCCACTGGCCCTTCCCCTCGTTCGTGCGCCAGGTCTGCCCCTCGTCGTCGGAGTAGTAGGCGAAGCAGTAGGTGAAGAAGTGCTCGTAGCTGTGGTGGCCGACTATGGCTGTCGCGTCGCCGTGGAGCGCCCGGCCCTTCTCGCGCACGGTCTTGCCGACCAGCGTGTAGGCGGACGCCACTATGCGGCCCGTTGCGGTGACGGTCGCGCCGAAGGCGACGGCGTTGTTGTACGGCTCCGAGACCTGGACGAGGCTGCCCCAGGTCCTGCCCTCGTCGGTCGACCTGGCGAAGGCGACGTCGAGCGCGTACCGGTCGTCCCCCTCCCCCCGGTTGTGCGACGGGCTCCAGAACGCCCCCAGGGCGCCCGACTTGAGGCGCACTATGTGGCGCGGGTAGCCGGCCATCTCGCGTCCGTCAGCGGTCACGATAGGGGAAGGCTCCCCCCACGTCATGCCGCCGTCGTCGGAGAACGCCTTCAGCCCCTCGGAGAGCCCGAGGAGGCCGCCGTCCCGAAGCTCGGCCTTGCCGAAGGGGAAGCCGTCGGAGGCCAGGTGGAGGCGGCCTATCTCGCTGGGTACGTAGTCGCGGAGCCGCTCCGCGAAGCTGGTGGTCATGGCAGGCCCTCCTGGGCGGCGCGTAGTGGCGGTTGGGGTGAGCGAAGGGATTTGAACCCTCGATCTCCAGGGCCACAACCTGGCGCCTTAACCGTGCTTGGCCACGCTCACCGCAAAAGGTACGAACGATTCTAGCACCGCCGTAGCTGGACGGTCAAACTGCGGTAGGCGGCTAGGCGGCTCTCAGGCAGGGGGGCGGCGCTTCACCTGGGGGAGCCGGGGCGAAAGTGTTCCATTCTGTTCCATTTTGTTCCGTTTCCTATCTGGGCTTCGGGTCTCTTGGGAGGTGTCGGAACGCCTTTGGGCTACGAACGGACCGTGATCGGGGCGGATTCGGACGACTTTGGAACGGCGCTCCGGGCGTCGGTCCTGGCCTGTCTGCCGTCCAGGCAGGCGCCGCGCGGTATGTGTGTTGGCGTGCATGGGGACATGTTAGCACGGGTGTTCGCGGGTGTCAAACGCGACGGGATTCACCGGATTCACCCCCATCCTAACCTTCCCCCTGAGGGGGAAGGGACTCTGAGCGACCTCCCCCTGAGGGGGAAGGGACTCTGAGGAACTGTTTAGAGTTGGTGCGTTCCTTACCTAGGGCGCCCACAAGGGACGCCCCTACAACTACGGCTTCCATCCCGTAGGGTGCAGCCCTTGTGGCTGCCCTCCCATACTCTGAACATATACGACTCTGAGCGCGGCGACGGGTAGCCACGATGTAGACTATAGGGCTAAGATGAACGACAAGGAACAAGGCCATGACCACCCCCACGATAGACTCGCAGGTACACGCCTATGAGCGCGACCACCCCGGCCGCCCCTGGCAGGGGTTCCTGCACGGCCCCGACGAGGCCACGGGCGACGACATGGTCGCGGCGATGGACGCGGTCGGCGTCGACGGCGCCGTGCTCGTCTCGCCATTCTCCATGTACGGCTACGACGCCAGCTACGCCCTCGAGGTATACGCCAGGCACCCGGGCAAGTTCGGCCTGGTCAAGCCGTTCGACCCGCGGTCCGAGGCGACGGACGACGAGATGGCCGAGTGGACAGCCCAGCCCGGCGTCGTCGGCGCCCGCCTCATGCTCGCGAACGACCCGTTCGAGGCCGGCGACCCGGGTCCCAACCGCATACTCGCCGCCGCCGCCCGCGCGGGCGTGCCGGTGAACGTCATGTGCTCGGGAAAGCTGCCCCTGGCGCGCGAGCTGGCCCGACGCCACCCGGACACCCGGATGGTGATCGACCACCTGGGCCTGCCCCAGCCGTTCGAGCCGCCGCCCCCGCCGGAGCCGTTCGCCGACCTCGCCGACGTGCTCTCGCTGGCAGAGTACGACAACGTGGCCATCAAGATCTCAGGCGCCTGCACCCTCTCCCACGAGCCGTTCCCGTACCCGGACATCTGGGCGCCCCTGGGCAGGATATTCGACGCCTTCGGCTTCGACCGGTGCACGTGGGGCACCGACTGGACGCGGGCGGTGGGCCTGCTGACCTACGAGCAGGGCGTCGAGGCGTTCCGGCTCGCCGGCCACCTATCGGACTCGGACCGCGCCGCCCTGATGGGCGGGACGCTCCAGGAGATATACGACTGGTCGCCGACGATGGGGGTATGAAGTAGGCCGCCGCTCTTGGAGGCGATCCACGAAGGGCACGAAGGGGCACGAAGGGGGATTGTCAGAATCTGGATTTGCGGGATTTGGGGATTTTCAGGATAAGAGCGAGGGGAGGGATGGTTTCAAACCCCTCGTGGCTGCCCTCCGCGGCCCGCGCTCACCCAGGGCGCCCACAAGGGACGCCCCTACGATTACTCCGCTGCGTTACACTGTCGCCATGCCGCCAGCGACCGCGCCCAAGCTTGCCGCCGCCGTTGAGGACTACCTTGGCGATCTTCGCCGCATCCGCGCCTCGGGCGGCGCGACAGGCGAGCGTTCGTACTACACGCCCCTGGACAATCTCCTGGCCGCCGTGGGCGCGACCCTCAGGCCCAGGGTCTTCTGCGTCGGCGAGCTGGCGCAGCAGGGGGCGGGGCACCCCGACTTCGGACTCTACGCCGCCAGCCAGGTCCAGCGTGGAAAGCCCCGCGAGGGCCAGGTCCCCGAGCGCGGCGTCGTGGAGGTCAAGGCCGCCGGCGACGACGCCTGGCTCACGGCCGATAGCGCGCAGGTCAGCCGCTACTGGGACAGGTACCGCCTCGTGCTCGTCACCAACACCCGCGACTTCGTGCTCCTCGGCGAGGACGCCGCGGGCAACCCGACCAGGCTCGAGACCTTCCGGCTCGCCGAGACACGGGACGAGTTCGAGTCCCGGCTCGAAGCGCCCCGCGCCTTCGCCCGCGGCGTCGGCTCCGCCCTTGGCGAGTACCTCTGCCGCGCCCTCTCCCACCGCGCGGCCCTCGCCGAGCCGAGGGACCTCGCATGGTTCCTCGCATCCTACGCCCGCGACGGCCTGGCCCGCGTCGAGGCCGCCGGCGACGCCCCGTCCCTCCGCGCCGTGCGCGCCGCGCTGGAGGAGGCCCTTGGCGTCCGGTTCGAGGGCGAGCGCGGCGCCGCATTCTTCCGCTCCACGCTCGTCCAGACCCTCTTCTACGGCGTCTTCTCCGCCTGGGTGCTCTGGGCCCGCCAGGCGCCGCCGCCCGCCGGCCCATTCGACTGGCGCACAGCCGTATGGCACCTGCGCGCCCCCGTGCTGCGCGCCCTCTTCCAGCAGCTATCCGACCCCGGACGACTCCAGCCCCTCGGACTCGTCGAGGTACTCGACTGGACCGCCGCCGCCCTGGACCGTGTGGACCGCGGCGCATTCTTCGACCGCTTCAGCGAGGGCGAGGCCGTGCCCTACTTCTACGAGCCGTTCCTGGAAGCCTTCGACCCCGACCTGCGCAAGCAGCTTGGCGTCTGGTACACGCCCGTCGAGGTCGTCCGCTACATGGTCGCCCGCGTCGACCGCGCCCTGAAGGACGACCTCGGCATCCCCGACGGCCTGGCCGCCGACAACGTCTACGTGCTAGACCCCTGCTGCGGCACCGGCGCGTACCTGGCCGAGGTGCTGCGCCGCATCGCGTCCAACCTCCGGAACCGCGGCCTCGGCGCGCTGACCGGGGCGCACGTGAAGCGGGCCGCCACCGGGCGCGTCTTCGGCTTCGAGATCATGCCCGCCCCCTTCGTCGTGGCCCACCTCCAGGTCGGCCTCACCATGCAGGCCCTCGACGCCCCGCTCGCCGAGGACGGCGACGAGCGAGCCGGCGTCTTCCTCACCAACGCCCTCACCGGCTGGGAGCCCAGGACCCAGAAGCCCCTCCCGTTCCCCGAGCTGGAGGAGGAGCGCGACCGCGCCGAGCGCGTCAAGCAAGACGCGCCCATACTCGTGATACTCGGCAATCCGCCCTACAACGGCTACGCGGGCATGGCCGTGGACGAAGAGCGCGAGCTCTCCACCGCCTACCGCGCCGCCAACCGTGTGCGACGGCCCGAGGGCCAGGGACTCAACGACCTCTACGTCCGCTTCTTCCGCATGGCCGAACGCCGAATCGCCGAGAAGACAGGGAAGGGCGTCGTCTGCTTCATCTCCAACTACTCGTGGCTCGACGGCCTATCCTTCACCGGCATGAGGGAGCGCTACCTGGACGCCTTCGACGCCATCCGCATCGACAACCTCAACGGCGACAAGTACAGGACCGGCAAGACGACGCCCGATGGCGGCCCCGACCCCAGCATCTTCTCCACGCCGGAGGACCCCGTGGGCATCCAGGTCGGCACCGCGATCACAACACTGGTGCGCAAGGCCGACCACGCGCCGGCGAAAGGCGTCGCCTTTCGTAACCTATGGGGTCAGGCGAAGCGCGAACAGTTGGACGCGACAGCGGAGACGGAGGTCCTCTACGACAGCTTCCAGCCAAGTTTGGCGCTAGGTCTGCCCTTCGCTACCATAGCTGTCGGCAGCAACTGGAGTAATTGGCCGTCTCTACCTGACCTATTCCCGGTCTCGCATCCAGGCGTTAAGACCAACCGCGATCCATTCGTCTTCGATATTGATCTAAATCGACTAAAGGAACGGGTGAGGGACTACTTCAACAAGGACCTGAGAGATGACGAGGTTGCTCGTCGCTACCCGATCGCAATGAGAGACACCTCCTCAATCACGCTAGACGCCCGGTCAGTGCGTGAATTACGACTTGCACGCGGCTCCCCAAGTGAATCTGGCTTCGTCCGCTGCACATTCCGCCCATTTGATAACCGGTGGCTCTATTGGGAAGCAGATTCAGGTCTCCTAGCGCGCCCGAGTCCTCACTTCCAGTCCCATGTGTTCGACGGGAACATGTGGATTGAAGCCCGACAACGAGAAGCTAGGGAACTCTTCTCACGAGGGACCCTTATTCGCCATCTCGCGAGTGATTTCGGCAACGGACTATCGAATTACTTTCCCGCTTACCTTCGCGACGACGGGCTCGAGGCCAGCATGGCCGAAGGCACATCGCGCCGCCCCAACCTGTCGCCCGCCGCCCAACGCTACCTCGAACGCTTGGGCGCGACCGTCGAAGACCTCTTCCACCACGTCCTAGCCATCCTCCACGACCCCGCCTACCGCGAGGCCAACGCAGGGGCCTTGCGCATGGAGTGGCCGCGCATCCCGCTGCCCGGCTGGCCCGACGGCGATGCGCCCGACGCCGCGGACCGCCTCGCCGAGTCGGCCGCGCGGGGCCGCCAGCTCGCCGCCCTCCTGGACCCGGACACCCCCGTACCCGGCGTCACCGAAGGAACGCTGCGCCCCGACATCGCCGCCGTAGCCGTGCCGTCCACCACCGGCGGCGGCAACATGGCCGGCAACGACTTCGCCCTCACCGCCGGCTGGGGCCACTTCGGACAGGGCGAAGCCGTCATGCCCGGCCAGGGCCGCGCCGTCGAGCGCCCATACACCCCATCCGAGCACACCGCCCTCGCCCCCACCGCCCCCACCCTCGGCGACACCACCTACGACATATACCTCAACGACCGCGCCTACTGGCGCAACGTCCCCGCCCCCGCCTGGCGCTACAAGCTAGGCGGCTACCAGGTCCTAAAGAAATGGCTATCCTACCGCGACCACAAGGTCCTGGGCAGGGCGCTACTACCGGAGGAAGTCCAACACTTCACCGACACGGCGCGGCGGATTGCGGCGATATTGGAGTTGGTGGGGAAGTAGCTGCATCCGTTGCCATTCGATTACTATGGTTCGCCTCATACATGTGGTTCCTGTCAGGATCCCTCACTCAATTGTGCCGATATTAACGCCCCAAATATCGGCCAAATCTTGCAGAAGTTCCAGCGGCTGAAACTGCGCCCACGTATCTTTAAGTCTGAACAGATCGTACTCCATGCACATAAACAGGAAAAGCGACTCAGGCTGAAACAATAAAGGAGTCACACTCTCATCTTCGGCGTAGTTCTCGAATACCAAACTAATCGTGTTCATGTTGCGTTCGACGAATGCATCTAACTCTGTCTGGAATCTTTCAATCCATTCAGCAGGAAGCAGTCTCTGCATATTCTCAAGAATATGCAGAGACAATTCCTCGTCATATCCTCTGGTTGTGAGACGGTGAAAATGCTTGTCGAGTGCATCTAGCAACTGGCGTTCCGGAAACTCTGGGAGATCCACGATCACCCTCCGCGCCTCATCCATCTGATTATCAAAAATCTCCAGAAGTGCACTTTGCAGATGGATCAGTCTCCTTATGTCTCTCGGAGGTTCTTGGGATGGCTTGTAGGCAAGTTCGTGAGATATGTCAGCCCACAAACTCTGTGCTCGTGTTAGGAGTTGGATTTCACATATTAGCCCGGCTAATTCTCCATCATGTTTCTGAACATCGTTGGCGGGCAATAGTATCTCAAAATGGAGGCCTGAGTATCCGAAACGATCGAAAGGGGCAGCACGACTCTTATTCTCATAGTTAGATACATCGAATAGCTCCCGTATCAATTCCTCCAGTGGACCCAGTGTACTGCGGTAGGTGCAAACAATCCGAACTCCTGCCTTGTCACGCACTTCGTCAAAAGGATTAGCATATTGCTTCCGTATAGCTTTCTTGATTAGGCTCTGCGTCTCTTTAGTTCTAGCCGTGATCTGGCAGTCGATGCCACGATTCTGCGCTGCTAATAGAATCTTGCATTTCACTCGCCTGCAAAGGGCGTTGTAGGTCGGACGTTCTCTTCCCCATCTCTCTCTCAAATCTGCGAAGGTGCGCACAGCTATCTGCCCCGAAGATTCCGGAGTCTATCTACAATCTCCATCCGGGTCTGGGCGTTAGACGCCTCGGAGAGCCTTACGTAACCCTTTTCCATGGCATCTGGAGGGAGTGATACACCGACTCCACTCTCAAAGTCGATGCTTATGCGTCGCAGTCGGCTCCTTATCAGGTGTGTGTCCTTGTCAAACACCCGATCGGCGATTTCGTTCTCGGCAAGCCATTCTGTAAAGTCTTGGCGATGTTCTGAACGTAGATTTGTCTCAGCAAAGTTGAGGGGATCGACAGTCACTCTCTCGTTATTGAGCTCAGATAGAAGGGCAGCTTCATACTGAGCTTTAAGCTCCGGGTCAGAGATCGTCGATATCCAGTCTTCCGTAACATCGAAGAATCGCTTGGTTATGCTCTGTGCCGATTCAATCAATTCACATCCTAGGAACCTCTTTAGGAAGAAGTCGGCTACTTGAGTAGCGGGAGCATAACCTCGTTGGTTATCGGAAACTCTTCCGCTTACCTCACTTGAGCTATCAGAAGCCGGTTCTACTACAAAGAGGCCTGCCTTGAAGACCTTATTGCGTTCAGACAGGATTAAGTCGCGTATGAGTTGCAGATCGTAGGTAGGATTGCCGTGATGGTCAATTGGTTCTATTCGTACAGCTCCCTCACGGTTGAGTTTTAGTATCGCTAGACCTCGAATTGTGTCAATACGTATCTCGACCACGCACAGCATCCCAGGAGAATTAACTCCGGTCTGGGACTCGTAGAGATGCCGAGCAAGCTCCTGAGACATAGTGACAAAGTCAGTGTCTTTCTGGCGTGTGAGGTAAGTGGACAACAAATCAGGAACGGGTGACGAGGTGGGAGCAGCGAATCTAACGTCAAAACCGGCAGTTTCCAAGCTACCAATTATTCGTTGGCGGAAGTAGTTTGACGATTGCTGACTGAGATCACTCTCAACCTTACTATAAGTGACCCCTTGTCCATACCCGCTAGCGGTGCGGCTGGGTACGTCATGAACTATGACTCTTCTTACCTGAAGTGGTCTGATGTCTATGCGCAAGTTCTTAGTCTCCAGTGACTAGTATGCAACGCTTGGGAGAGTAGCACAAGCCGGTATACGGGTATTCAGCTCTGTCACCGCCCTGCTCCAATACCGTAACCTCCGCCACTCTGATTCTGCTATGAGGAAGGACATTAGCCTGTTCTCTGGGCCGAGAACCTGTGTCGACCAGTGGGGCTTGCATCCTACACCATGCCAGCCGTGGCAATCAAGGCGAAGGCCCGGTCGGCACCGGATGGCGAGGGTCGTGGGGATGGGGATAGCTGGAGGACAGCTAGAAGCCGAAGAAGGTCGACAGGATGATCACGACCCAGAGGTAGGCCAGGATCAGTGCCCCCCAGATCCAGAGCACCCTCTTGGCCAGGGCGCGCTCGCGGGCCTCGGACTCGGCTTCGTGTCTGCTTCCATCGATCATCGTCTGCCTCCGTACGACAATGATGTCATCTGCGCACCACGGACGTCAAGCTGGAAGGAGTCGTGGCGGTCGAAGAGGTCGATCTACGTTACCGTGGACGTATTCAGCCTCGATGGCCGGCCCTGTCACGGGCCGCGAGGATTGAAGGAGGCAGCGGCTTCTTGCCATTGCCGACGAACTGCGGCCTGTTCAGGATGTCGAGCAGCGCCCTGACCCTGCCGAGCTTGTACCCCAGCGCTTCAAGATCCATTACGTCCGCATAGAAGTTCTCGTGGAGGCCTTCGGCAACGCCGAACAGGTCTTGCACCAGGATAGGGTCTTCCGTCTCGTTGGCCAGCTCCTTGATAAACCCGCCGAGCTGGTGATGGCGCGTGTACTTCCTGCCGCGGCGCGTGGCGATCACCTTCAGTTGGTGGGCCACCGCGCCCCACGCCTTCTCGGAAGCCTGGAGCCGGTCGCCCTCCGCCAACTGTTCCTCCGCGTGTTGGAGCAGCCGCATGGCGTGAACGGCATGGGGTTCCAGCGGTGTCTTGCGGGGCGGCATCGCCCTGGTGCTGGTCAATGAGCGAACTCCAGACGATGAGGTTGGCGACTTGAAGTCTATCGGCTGATGCGGAGCAATGTCAACAACGCCCGCCGTCATCCCACGTCATCTCACGGACCGGTTGACAGCCGCTCCAGCTACTCGGTATCCTAGTGACATACACCCCCTGTGCGCTTCGGCGGCAGGACGCAAGGCTGCCGAAAGGCAGCCTTAGCTTTTTGTAGGCCAGCGCCGGCTCACCCGGCGCCCACCTGGCTCGCCTCTCGCGGTTGCACTCGCTCCTCGATATGCTTCCCCGATTCGATCTCCGCCACGCGCAGCTCGAAAGCCTTCTGGAGGTTCTGCCATAGCTGGGGCGTGGTGCCGAAGTAGCGGGAGAGGCGTAGCGCCGTGTCGGCCGTTACCCCGCGCTGCCCATTCAGGATCGCCGTGACTCGATTCGTGGGCACGTCCAGCGCCTTGGCCAGCGCGTTCGCCGACAGCCCAAGCTCCTCGATCTCCTCGCCCAGTATCTCCCCGGGATGCACCGGCCTCATCCCGTTGCTAACGCCCATGTCCTAACCCCCATCACCAGCCAAGTCTTGTAGGGATGCCGCGTTGTCCAATACTATCACGTACTATCACGCTGGGGCGCAGCGCCAGATCCGGCGCCGGGAGAACCGCCCGCTCGTTGATGGTATACGCCCCCTGGTGTAGAATGGCCGCACTTCGGCAATGGACAAGGACGCGGGCGTGTACAGAGTCAGCCGGCTCCCCGGGATGCGCGACGTGTCCGGGAACGACCATCGCCGCCTGCGGGACGCGTCCGACCGCATCGCCCGCCACCTGGAAGGCAACGGCTTCGACTACGTGAGCACCCCGCTCATCGAGCGGACGGAGTTGTTCGTCAGGAAGTCCGGCGGCGAGCTTACGAGCAAGCTCTACTCCTTCACCGACCCCGGCGGCAACCGGGTCAGCCTGCGGCCCGAGTTCACGTCGTCCGTCATACGGCGGTTCGTAGAGGACGGCTGCGCGGGCGGCCTGCCGGCGCGGTGGTACTACGCCGGGCCCGTCTTCCGGTACGACGAGGGCGTGTCGTGCCGGCAGTTCACCCAGGTCGGCGCGGAGATAGTCGGAGCGAGCGGCGCCGAGGCGGACGCCGAGGCGGTGGGCCTCGCCTGCGCGAGCCTGGAGGCGGCGGGGCTGCGGGGGGTCGCCGCGCGCATCGGGCACCTGGGGGTGCTGAACGAGCTCATCTCCGGGCTGGGCGTGTCCAGCCGCGCGAGGATGATGGCCATCAGCAGCGCGCCGGACCTGAAGCTGGGCCGCACGAGCGTACACCGCCTGATGGAGGAAGCCAGGGCGCTGGGGCTCCTCGGCGCTGGGAAGGCCGCGGCGGGGGAGCAGGCCGGCGGGCGGCGCTCCGAGGGCGCGGACGGAGAGACGATACACGACGCGCTCGCGGCGGCGATGTCGTCCACGTTGGGGCGGCGCTCGGGCAGGCAGATCGTGGACAGGCTCATGCGCAAGACGCACGAGGTGGACCGGCCCGCCGACCTGGAGAGGGCGTTCGAGCTCACCGCCCGGCTGGCGCGGGTGGAGGGCCCGCCGGGCCCGGCCATAGAGGAGGCGCGGTCCGTTGCCGCCTCGTATGGGCTGGAAGCCGCCTCACTGGACGCGCTCGACTGCCTGTTCGAGGCGCTCGACCCAGGCCGGGGGGTCGTGCTCGACATGGGGCTGGCGAGGGGGATCGCCTACTACAGCGGGATCACATTCGAGCTGACGGGGCCGGCCGGCGGCGGGGCTGCCCTGGGAGGCGGCGGCCGGTACGACGGCCTCGTGAAGGCGCTGGGCGGCGACGACGTCCCCGCGCTTGGGTTCGCATTCACTACCGAGCACGTCGTGGCCGCGCTGGACGGAAACGGCGCGGGCGAGCTCGTCACCGGGGGCGGCGTTGCTTCGGCTAGCGGTCTCTAGCGACGGCGCCCTGCACGAGCCGACGCTCGGCTTCCTGGTCTCCTGCGGCCTCGGCGTACACCGGTCGAACCTGCGCAGGTACACGGCCGAGATGCCGTCGCTGCCCGGCGTGACGGTTCACTTCCAGCGCAGCGCCGACATAGGCATGGAGGTCGAGGAGGGCACGGCCGACCTGGGGATCATGGGGTACGACAAGTACCTGGAGACCCGCCGGGAGGGCGGCGACGCAGCCGTCATAATCGAGGGCCTGGACTTCGGACACTGCACGCTCGTCCTCGGCGTGCCCGACTCCTGGATAGACGTCGAGTCGGTCTCGGACCTCGCGGAGCTCGCGATGGAGTTCAGGGAGGAGGGGAGGGACCTGCAGGTCGCCACCAAGTACCCCAGGTCGGTGGAGCGGTTCCTGCTGCGCAGCGGCGTCAACTACTTCTCGCTGGTGCCGTCCAGCGGGACGCTGGAGGTGGCGCCGGCGATGGGGTACGCCGACATCATCGCCGACATCACGTCGAGCGGGACTACGCTGAGGGAGAACAGGCTCAAGACGATCCAGGGCGGCGTCATCATGAGCTCGGAGGCATGCCTGGTCGCCAACAGGCGGCAGGTGGCCGCCTCGGAGGAGAAGCTCCGGCTGGCCGCGGCGCTGCTGGAGCGGATCGAGGCGCGGCTGGAGGCGAAGGACCTGTACAGCGTGACCGCCAACCTGCGCGGCGAGACTGCGGAGGGCGTCGCCGGGCTGGTGCTGGACCACGGGGACATATCGGGGCTCCGCGGCCCGACGATCTCCAAGGTACACACGCTGGAGGGCGAAGGCTGGTTCGCCGTGACGGTGCTGGTCGAGCGGGCGAAGATGATGGAGGCGGTGAAGCGGTTCCGCGAGATAGGCGCGAGCAGCGTCACCGTCTCGCAGCCGGACTACGTCTTCAGGTCGCGGTCGAAGGCGGTCGCGCGCCTCGTGGACGGCGGGTGAGGCGTGCCGAACCTGTCCGCGCACATAGAGTTGGCCTCCATGGTCGCGGAGCGGCTGGGGTCCTCCGCCCTCGACGGGACCCTTGGCTACTTCCTGCTGGGGGCCACGTCGCCCGACATCAGGGCGATCACGAAGGCCGACCGGCAGGACTACCACTTCGCGCCGCTGAGCTTCGAGTCGGTGGGCGCCGGCGTGGACGGGATGTTCGCCGCGCACCCGGAGCTCCGAGCCGCCGGGTGGGGCGGCCCCACCAGCGCCTTCGTCGCCGGCTACATGACCCACCTGATCTACGACGAGACGTGGATAGTCGAGATGTTCAGGCCCTGCTTCGGCAACAGGGACGTCTTCGCCGACGAGACGGAGGGCAAGGTGCTCGACCGCGCGTTGCAGCTCGACCTGGACCGGCAGGCCCAGCCGAGGGCCGCCGCGTCGCTGCCGGCCATCGGCGGCGCGTCGGGGAGCGTCGACGTGCGGTTCCTGCAATCCGACGAGCTCGCGCGGTGGCGCGACTGGGTGGTGGAGTTCGTGGGGCGCGGCTTCTCGTGGGACCGCCTCGACTTCATGGCCCGCAGGGCCTCGGCGGGCGCGGACCCGCAGCCCTTCGTAGAGGTGGCGGACGCCTTCCTGGACGGAATGCCGGGCAGCATGGAAGAGCTGTGCCGGCGGGTCGGCCCCGGCCGCGTGGCGCGGTTCAAGGCTCGCGCGCTCGATGCGGCCACCGCCTACGCGGAGGACTACCTGTCTTGAGGACAGTCAGGGGGTTGGAGGAAGCCGCAAGGGCGCTCACCCAGGGCCGCGGCCTGCACCTAGAGGACCTGGGTACGGGCAAGAGGCCCATCGCGGTGGTCGAGGAGATACTGCGCCGCGTCCGCGAGGGCGGCGACGACGCCGTGCGGGACATAACGCGCGAGATAGAGGGGGCGGACCTGGCCGACCTGGAGACGCCGCGTTCGGCCATCGCCGAGGCCCGCGATTCGGTCTCCGACGAGGTGGCGGACGCCCTCCGCTTCGCGGCGGAGCGCGTCCGGCGCTTCCACGAGTCGAGCATGCCCCAGGGCTGGCACGACCCCGCCAACGGCTACGGCGAGCTATTCGCGCCGGTGTCCCGCGTGGGCGCGTACGTGCCCGGGGGCACCGCGAGGTACCCGTCCACGGTGCTGATGACCGTCATCCCCGCCAGGGTGGCCGGCGTGGAAGAGGTGATCGTGGCGACCCCGGGCGGCGTGTCGGGCTACCCCGACCCGGTGGTGCTCGCGGCGGCGGACGTGGCCGGCGCCGACAGGGTCTTCCGCATAGGCGGGGCGCAGGCGATAGCGGCGATGGCGTACGGCACGGAGACTGTGCCGAGGGTGGACCTGGTATGCGGGCCGGGCAACATCTTCACCACCCTGGCGAAGAAGCTGCTGTTCGGGGAGGTGGGCATAGACGGCCTGTACGGCCCCACCGAAACGGCGCTGGTGGCCGACGAGACGGCCAACCCCACGACGTGCGCCGCCGACCTGATCGCGCAGGCGGAGCACGACGAGATGGCTACCCCCGTGCTCATCACGACCTCGGAGGACCTGGCGCGTTCCGTGATAAGGGAGATCGACGTCCGCGCGCGGCGTCTTGACAGGGCGGCTACCATCATTGCGTCGGTGCGCAACAGGGGCGTCGCCGCCATAGTCGGCAGCCTGGACGAGGCGGTAGAGCTCGCCAACGAGTACGCCCCCGAGCACCTGAGCCTGATGGTGGAGGAGCCGAAGGCGCTGATGGGCAGTGTGCGAAACGCGGGGGCGCTCTTCTTGGGCGAGTACTCGCACGAGGTGTTGGGCGATTACGTGGCGGGGCCTAGCCACGTCATGCCCACCGGCGGCACCGCGAGGTTCAACTCCGGTATCGGCGTCCGCACCTTCCTGAAGAGCATCCCCTACGTGGACCTGGACGAGGCCGCCTCCGCGCCGCTCGCGAGGGCGGCGTCCGCGCTCGGCCGCGCGGAGGGCCTCACGGCCCACGCCGAGGCGGCGGAGATACGCGAAGAGACCCGAAGGGAGGCGGAGCCACGGCGATGAGCAAGACGGTTAGGGACCTGGTGCGTCCGCACCTCGTCGACATACACACGTACGACCCCGTGGACCCGCCGGAGGTGCTGGCGAGGCGCGCGGGGGTACCCGAGGAGCGCATCGTCAAGCTCAACGGGAACGAGAACCCCTACGGCGGGTCGCCAAAGGTGGCGGAGGCGCTCGCCAGGGCGCCGGTCCACATCTACCCGGACCCGCTGCAACGGAGCGTCAGGGCGGCGCTGTCGGCGCACACCGGGTTCGACGATAGGCACATCATCGCGGGGGCGGGCAGCGACGAGCTTATCGACCTGCTGATGCGGCTGTTCATCTCGCCGGGCGACACGGTGCTGGACTGCGACCCGACGTTCGGCATGTACGGCTTCTGCGCAAGGGTGGCGGGCGCGAACATAAGGCTGGTGCCCCGCGACGACTCCTTCGAGATCGACGTGCCTGCCGTGAAGGAGGCGATAGACGAGCGCACGAAGATCATGTTCATCAGCTCGCCGAACAACCCGACGGGCAACATCGTCTCCGAGGCCGAGGTGCGGGAGCTGCTGGAGGCGGGGCCGGTGGTGGTAGTGGACGAGGCATACCACGAGTTCGCCGGGGAGACCCTTGCGGGGCTGGTGCCGGAGTACGAGAACCTGGTCGTGCTCAGGACGCTGAGCAAGTGGGCGGGCCTTGCGGGCCTGCGCATCGGCTACGGCTTCATGAGCGACTGGCTGGTGGACCACGTCATCGACATCAAGCCGCCGTACAACATCAGCGTCGCGGCTGAGGCGGCGCTGCTCGCGTCGCTGGAGGACTCCGAGGTGCTGCTTGGGCAGGTGGACCGCCTCGTCTCAGAGCAGAGGCGGCTCTTCGCCGAGCTCCAGGGCCTACCCGGCATAAAGCCCTGGCCCTCGCACGCGAACTTCATCCTGTGCAGGGTCGAGGACGGAAGCGCGGGGGAGGTGTACGAGGGGCTGGCGCGCAGGGGCGTCTTCGTGCGGAAGTTCGGCCACGAACGGCTGCTGGACTGCTTCAGGGTCTCCATAGGGACGCCGCAGCAGAACGACGCCTTCCTAGACGCGCTGGCGGCGCTGGTCTAGCGGACCGTGTGCGGTAAGGCGAGACCGTGGACGCGACGGCGATGAGAAGGCCGGTGCGGGAGATGGCGAGGCCGCACCTCGTCGACGTGCGCCCGTACGACCCCGTGGACCCGCCCGAGGTGCTGGCGAAGCGCATGGGCCTGCCCGCGGAGAGCATCGTCAAGCTCGATGCGAACGAGAACCCCTACGGCGCTTCGCCCAAGGTGGCCGAGGCCCTCGCCAGGGCGCCGTTCCACGTCTACCCGGACCCGCTGCAACGGAGCGTCAGGGCGGCGCTGTCGGCGCACACCGGGTTCGACGAAAGCCGCATTGTCGCGGGCGCGGGCAGCGGCGAGCTTATCGACCTGCTGGTCAGGCTGTTCACGTCGCCCGGAGACACGCTGCTGGACTGCGACCCCACCTTCGGCATGTACGGCTTCTACGCCAGGCTGGCTGGCGCCAATATAAGGCTCGTGCCCAGGGACGAGTCCTTCGAGGTCGACGTGCGGGCCGTCAAGGACGCCATCGACGACCGGACCAAGGTACTGTTCTTCACGTCGCCGAACAACCCGACGGGCAACCTGCTCTCCGAGGCCGACGCCAGGGAGCTCCTGGAGGCGGGGCCGGTCGTGGTGGTCGACGAGGCATACCACGAGTTCGCCGGGGAGACGCTGGCGGGGCTGGTCCCCGAGTACGAGAACCTGGTCGTGCTGAGGACGCTGAGCAAGTGGGCGGGACTGGCGGCCCTGCGCGTCGGCTACGGCCTCATGAGCCCCCGGCTGGTCGAGCACGTCATCGACATCAAGCCGCCGTACAACATCAGCGTAGCGGCTGAGGCGGCGACGCTCGCGTCGCTGGAGGACTCCGAAGCGCTGCTCGGGAACGTGGGCCGGCTCGTCGACGAGCGAGAACGTCTCTTCGGGGAACTACGGAAGCTACCCGGCATACAGCCGTGGCCTTCCCGCGCTAACTTCATCCTCTGCCGGGTCGAGGACGGAAGCGCGCGGGAGGTTCACGAGGGGCTGGCGCGCAGGGGCGTCTTCGTGCGCAGGCACGTCCACGCACGGCTCAGGGACTGCTTCAGGGTGTCGGTGGGGAAGCCGGAGCAGAACGACGCCTTCCTGGCCGCGCTGAGAGAGCTGACCTTGCGGCCATAGGCTCTGATATACTTCCCGACATGATCCGCTCCCTACGGAGATCCGCGAGGATCATACGGATGGCCCCCGGGCCGTGGTACGTTCGCGCGTGGCAGGTGCTACGGAACCTGTCCATCAAGGTACGCCGCGTTAGCCTCTGCTGCGGGAACCCTGGGCAGCCCGGATGCTGAGCGGAAGCCCCTGAGGCTCCCGGAGGGAGCCACCACCCGCACCGGCACTAGCGTCAACCTAAGCTCGGAGAGAAGTTCCAGCCTCTATGCGGTCGGGGTAGACGAGCAGGGAGAACTGAGAGATGGGCAGCAGCAACGGTACGGTGGACGCCCTCGTGATCGGGGCCGGCGCGTCGGGCGGGGCGTTCTCGTGGAGTCTCGCCAACGCCGGCTTCGACGTGATGTGCCTGGAGCAGGGCGACTGGGTGGACCCGAAGTCCTACCCCTCCACGCAACAGGACTGGGAGACCCACCGGCTGACCGACTTCAGCCCCGACCCAAACCTGAGGGCGCAGCCGCAGGACTACCCGGTCAACAACGACGACTCCCCCATCGCGCCGCTCATGTACAACGCCGTCGGCGGCAGCACGATACACTGGAGCGGCCACTTCCCGCGTATGCGCCCGTCGGACTTCCGCGCCAGGACGCTGGACGGCGTCGCCGACGACTGGCCGCTCTCCTACTACGACCTCGAGCCGTACTTCGACCTGAATGATCGGATGATAGGCGTGGCGGGGGTGACGGGCGACCCGGCCAACCCGCCGAGGTCGCCGCGCCAGACCCCGCCGGTGCCGATGGGCAAGGTCGGCGAGAAGGTCATTGAGGGCTTCGACAACCTCGGGTGGCACTGGTGGCCCTCCGACAACGCCGTGCTCACGGCACCGTACGACGGCAGGGCGCCCTGCAACAACTGCGGCCCGTGCGACATAGGCTGCTACCGCAGGGCGAAGGCCAGCAGCGACGTCAGCTACTGGCCCAAGGCCATCGCCAGGGGCGCGGCGCTCGAGACCGGCGCCAGGGTGCGCGAGATAACCGTGGGCGCGGACGGTCGGGCGCGCGGCGCGGTCTACTACGACCGCGACAGCGTGCTGCGCGAGCAGAAGGCGCGCATCGTGGTCATGGCCTGCAACGGCGTCGGAACGCCCCGCATCCTGCTCAGCTCGCAATCGGGGCGCTTCCCCAACGGGCTGGCGAACGGCAACGGCCTCGTTGGCACGCACCTCATGTTCCACCCATACGCCATGATCACCGGCGTATTCGACGATCAACTGGACGGCCACAAGGGCCCCCTGGGATGCATCATCATGAGCCAGGAGTTCTACGAGACGGACGAAAGCCGGGGCTTCGTACGCGGCTACACGCTGCAGATGGCCCGAAGCTCCGGCCCGCTGAACACCGCGCTCGGCGGCCTTGGCGCGCACGGCGCGATCCCGTGGGGCGAGGGCCACCACGGTACCTTCACCGAGCGGCACGGGCGCACGGCCACCCTATGCGCCATCGGCGACGACCTCCCGGAGGCGCACAACCGGGTCACGCTGGACCCGGAGATGACGGACAGCGACGGCATCCCCGCGCCCAAGATCAGCTACACCCTCTCGGACAACAGCCGCCGGCTGCTCGACCACGCAATCGCCCGCAGCGGCGAGGCGCTGGAGGCGGCGGGCGCGCGCCAGGTGCTCGCAAACCCGCTGATGCACCGCGCCGGGTGGCACCTGATGGGCACGGCGAGGATGGGCGCGGACCCTGAGAGGTCGGTCGTGGACGGCGGCGGCAGGAGCCACGAGGTGGACAACCTGTACGTCATCGACGGCAGCATCCTCACCACGGGAGGCGCCGTCAACCCGACCTCGACTATCCAGGCCCTGGCGCTATACATAGCCGCAGGCATACGGGAGACCGCCCGCGAGCAGCGGGGCTAGGGGTAGGCCAATGAGCGACGGCAATGCAACCGGAGTGCTATCCCCCGCGCAGCGCGCCCTTCTCGCCGACGTGCTCGACCGGGTCGTGCCGGCCGAAGGCGCGCGCCCCGGCGCGGGAGAGGCCGGCGCGGCGGGCTACGTGGACGGGGCGCTGGAGCGCAACCCCGGGTTGAGGCACGCCTTCCTGTCGGGGCTGGCGGCGCTGGACGCCCCCAGCCCATTCGAGTCGCTGACCGCGGACGAGAAGGCATCGCGGATGCGCTGCGTCGAGGCCGCGCACCCGGACTTCTTCACGACGCTGGTGCGCGAGGGGTACGCCGGCTACTACTCGAACCCCGCAGTCGTCGAGGCCCTGGGACTCGACCCGACGCCGCCCCAGCCCGTCGGGTACGTGCTGGAGCCATTCGACTACCGCCTGCTGGACAAGCCGAAGAAGCTCGGCAAGCTATACAAGGATGTCAGACCGTGACAGCACGCACCGCCCAGATAAGCAGGAAGACAGGCGAGACCGACATATCGGTCTCGGTGGACCTCGACGGCGCCGGCCGGTACAGCGTGTGTACCGGCAACGGCATGTTCGACCACCTGCTGGCGCAGCTATCGCGCCACGGCCTGATCGACGTGGACATATCCGCCTCCGGCGACGTGGAGGTGGGCTGGCACCATATCGTAGAGGACGTTGGCATAGTACTCGGGCGCACTCTCCGGCAGGCCGTCGGCGACGGGTCGGGCATCGTCAGGACGGGCCACTCCTACGTACCTCTGGACGAGACGCTGGCGTTCGTGGCGGTGGACCTGAGCGGCAGGGGGTACCCGGTCATAGACGCCAAGCTGACCGACACCGACATGGGCAGCCTCCCCGCCTCGCTGGTCACGCACTTCCTCGAGACGCTCTCCCGCGAGGGCGGCTTCAACATGCACGCCACCGTGCTGACCGGGGCGAACAACCACCACAAGGCGGAGGCGCTTTTCAAGGCGCTCGCGCGGGCGCTGCGGGCCGCGTCCGCCATCGACGAGAGGCGCGGCGGCGCCGTGCCGAGCACCAAGGGCACCATAGAGGGGTAGCACGTGCCCTGGTAGCCCGGGCGCAGGTCCTCCAGCAGGACCTGCGGACCTACAGCCTGTTGACCTCCCGCCCTGTCACCGTTAGCCGAGCGACAATCTTGACATGCGGACGTGCGGTCAACGATAGTATCGGCAGCCCCCGTAGCTCAGGTGGATAGAGCAGTCTCCGTGACGCAGAGATGGTCGTGGGTTCGAGTCCCGCCGGGGGTTCAACAAAAGAAAGCGGCCCTTTCAGACCGAGGTGATCCCAGTCTGTTTGGACCGCCTTCTCAGAGCTAGCCTAGCTTTCGCTGGATAGTCTCCGTGACGCACCCAAACTCTATACCGTAGTCGGCAAGGTTGTCAAGTTCTGTTGCCGGTGGAGAAGACCCCAGAAAGTCTGAATGCGGCTGTGGGTGGAACGTAGTTCGAAGTAGATACGCGGGACGCATTGAGGGTACGCTTGGGTGAGGCGACGGGAGGTTTGGCTTGGACACCGACGAGATCGTGCGGCGCGTGCGGATGGACGGCTGGTGCGTGATCCCCGGCGTGATACCGGAGGGGGAGGTGGACGCCGTACGCCGGATCGTGGTCGAGGAGGAGGCCAGGGCCAGCGCCGAGTACGAGGCATTCGTCAAGGAGGTGAGGGCGAAGGGCCACCGCATCGGCGGGCAGGGGATCGGTCTGGCGCTCGGGCTGATAGGGGCCCTTCCCGACATATCGAAGTACTTTGCCCACGAGTCCATCCTCGGGGCGGCCGAGAAGCTGCTCGGGGAGCACTTCCGCATCTCCACGGTCACCGGCCTGATCAACAACCCGGGCGTCAAGAGGGGCTACTGGCACTCGGACTGGCCGTTCAACCAGACTACGGCTTCGCGCGTGCCCGCGCCCTATCCGGACGCCGTTATGCACCTGTCTTCGATCTTCATGCTGACCGAGTTCTCCAGGGAGACCGGGGGCACCCTGATCGTGCCCGGCAGCCACCGGTGGCCCAACAACCCGTCCGGCGACAACGGCGTCGACCGCGACGCGCCCTACCCCACCGAGATGACCGTGGCCGGCGGCCCAGGCGACACCGTCTTCTACGACAGCCGCCTGTGGCACTCGGTCGCCGAGAACCCCAGCGACGTCGCCCGCGTGGCGATCAGCGTCCGCTACGCCCCCTGGTGGCTGAACCTCAACGTGCAGCGCGAGGGCCACCCCGACCGGGAGACGATAGTGGTAGAGACGAACGGCAGGGACCACGTCAACCCCAACGTCCCGCTGGAGACGTACGAGGCGCTGCCCGACCGGGCCAAGCCGCTGTTCAGGCACTGGGTCGCCTGAGGGCTGGGCCGGCAGCCGAAGGCTGTCGGCAAGCCCCGGTGCGCCTGGTAGGCGCGACCGGGACCTGCCTTGAGGGAGGCCGTTATTCCGGTTGGGTTGCGGCGGGCGTCATTCGGCTAACGTGGCTGCGCGGGGCGCCTCGATCTGGCTGCTGCGGAGCCAGACGCCGGTTGCGATGTCTGACGGCAGGTAGCGGATGTCGGGGGTGATGGGCTCGCCGGCGGAGGTCAGGAACCCCATCTCGACGCGGCCATCGGCCAGCCGGCGCGTGCGGATCTTCCCGACGGGGCTGTCGTCGATCAGGACGTCGCTGCTGACGCGCCACTCGTCGGCGGGCGCGTCCGCGCCCAGGAACCGGACGGTGGGGAGCGCCTGCTCGCCGTCCGGGAGCTCGATGCCGTACTCGATGCGTCCGTCCTCGGCCAGCCTTGCGATGAGCCTGAACCGGTGCGGCGGGGTCACGGGGTCGGGCGGCGGGGGCGGCGGCTCCTGGCCGAAGAGGCTCATGACCTCAGGGTCGTCCGCGACGTCGAGGATGTTGAGGAAGCGCGAGCTAACGCCATCCGCGCCGGGGACGGCGCAGAGCACGGCGTCGACCGCGAGGCCATAGACGGGCAGCACCACCCTGGCTTCGTCGTCGAGGTCCAGGACGGCGCCCACGCCCTCGACGTCGGCCTGGTTGAGGGCGCGGCGGAGGGCCGAGGCGCCGGCGCGGCAGGTGACCGCCTCTTCGAGCTCTTCGGTCATGGATTGGACCTCGGGGTCGTCCCAGCCGAGGTCGGCGGCGCGGGCCGCCCGGACCGCGTCTCCCGCGGCGACCAGGTGCGAGAGGACGCGCTCGGCGTAGGCGAGCTCGGACTGGAAGGCGAATGCCTGGTCCACGGAGACCGCATCGCCTCCATCGGCCTGCTGCTGGAGGGCCGTCCATGAGGCCGCCAGCGCCGCGTACCGGGCCGACGCCGTCCGGGCGACGCCGAGGAGCATATCTTCGAGCTTCACGGGACTGACCGCCTCGCCCGCGGCTAGGCTCGCGGCGAGCCGGGAAGCGGAGACGGCATCGGCGTACTGCGCCGCGAAGGCCTCGAGCAGGGTGTCGGAGGACGGGTCGTCGACGGTGAACGCCTGTCGTGTTCCAGTCGTGGGCAGGCCCGAGATCGCGGGGCGCTGGAAGACGTCGTCGAGCATCTGGGTCTTGACGGCGGCGGCATAGAGGGCCAGGGCGCGCGTCGAGGTGGCCACGTCGGCGTCGGGGTCGTCTGCGGCGGCGACGGTGACGGTCACCTCGCCTTCTTCGTCCGCCACCGCGGAGACTTCATAGTCGGAGCCGTCCACCTCGACCGTGACCGGGTCGAAGGCGAAGGTGCTCAGGACGACGATATTACGCCAGTGGCCGTGGAAGCCGACCTCATTGTCGTCGCCGTCTTCCGTAACGACGCCTATGAAGATCCACGTGGGTCCAGGGTTGCGGAAGGTGACCTCGAGCGGGTACGCCTGGTCGATGGAGACGCTCGTGGCGCTGGCCACCTGGGCGTCGGAGTGGTACGAGGCGCCTGCCTGCCAGAGGCCGGCCGAGGCGAAGACCCAGCCGACGGTCTCAAAGACGCGAGAGGCGCGAGGCCCAATGACGTATATCAGCGCGGCGCCGTCGACGTCGGCGAGGTCGCCTCCACCGATATTGCCCACACGGTAGTTGATGTCGAAGGGTTCGCCGGCGATCACTGCGTCCGGGGTATGGGTCTCTTCGATCTTCAGCTTGAAGCGCTGCTGCTGCTCCGCCTCCTCGTCGACTACGTGGACGACGAGGGTGAAGTCGGCGGCCAGCGGCTGGTAGTCGCGCTCGAGGTACGTAGTGGCCTCGATTAGATAGGAGCCAGGCTGTAGGTAGCGCTCGATGCGGGAGTTTCTTAGCTCTCCGCCGTCGTCGTTTGCGCCGATCACACCGGCAGTGGGCAAGATCAACGAGAGGACAGGGTCGCCGTTTTCCGACTTGAGGTCTATGCGGACGCGGGCGGCCTGCGCCAGGTCGAACAGGTAGCGGTGGGCGGGATGCTCGGGGACGAAGCCCGACCCGCAGGTGTCGAGCGACCAGGAGCCGGTCGCGGTCAGGTCGGCGCCCGGCTCGAGGGAGCCGAGGTGGACCGGCTCGCAGCCGGCGACGCGGCTGACGGAGATGGAGAAGTCGGCCGGTCCGCGCCAGCGCCCGCCCACCGTGGTGGCCTCGACGAGGTATACGCCCGGGGCGAGGTCGCGTTCGACGCGGGCGTCGTTGCCGTAGCCGCCGTCGTCGTTGTCGGCGATGCGGCTACCGTCTTCGGCCATGAGATAGAGGTAGGAGTCGGCGGCGGCGGAGGCGAGGCCGATCCTGACGCGGCCGCCCTCCGCGATCTCGAAGCGGTAGGTGTGGGCGTCGTTGTCGGCGCGAAAGCGTGAGTCGCAGTCCTCGGTGGTCCAGCGTCCCGTTGCTTCGAGGACGCTATCGGTGTCCGCGCCCAGGGCGCCGAGGTCGGTGACCTGGCATGGGGCGTTCTCCTGGGCGCTGAGGGCTGGGAAGAGTCCCAGGGCTAGGGCGGCGAACAGGAGCGCCGCGGCGGCGCAGGCTATGGCGAACGCGCGCATTGCGAGCCCTGCCGGTATGGCTAGGGAGGCTTCCCTGTCGATCTGCGGCTTGTTGAGCAAGAGACGTTCCTCCGTTATGGGCGGGTACTCAGACGCGCAGAGCGCCTGTTACTGAGACCAAAAGCCCATATAATGAGACTACCTATCAGTATATTAAGATGCTACCACATTAGCTTACGGCCTATCAAATGAGAATGAATATCATAATGACACGAACTTCGGCAGACACGACTTCGATGGGCTTGATAGTGTATGGGGAGATCCACGAAGAGCACGGGGCCTAGCCCCCCATCCTAACCTTCCCCCTGAGGGGGAAGGAACAATCGAGGTAGCCATGAGCGATTCCGGCTATATCATCGCGTTGGACCAGGGCACGACCGGCACGACCGCCATGTTGATCGACGAGACGGGGGCGCCATTGTGGACGGTGAGCAGGGAGATCGGGCAGATATACCCGCGTCCGGGGTGGGTGGAGCACGACCCTGTGGAGTTGTTCGAGTCGTGCCTCGAGGTCATCGAGGAGCTGCTGGAGGCTGTCGAGGCTCATCCGAGGTCTATAGCCGGGATAGGGATCGCCAACCAGCGGGAGACGCTGGTGATGTGGGACCGGCGGACGGGGGAGCCGGTATCGAACGCGGTCGTGTGGCAGTGCCGGCGGACGGCGGGGCTGTGCGAGGAGCTGAAGGAGCGCGGGTACGAGGCGATGG
Source organism: Dehalococcoidia bacterium (assembly GCA_963664035.2). Classification (GTDB taxonomy): domain Bacteria; phylum Chloroflexota; class Dehalococcoidia; order Lucifugimonadales. The sequence continues at coordinate 702,926 of OY760867.2, forward strand.
TGCGGCGGAAGACGGGGCTGCCAATAGACGCCTACTTCACGGGCACGAAGGTCCGGTGGCTGCTGGACGAGGTCCCGGACGGGCAGCGCCGGGCGGAGCGCGGGGAGCTCGCGTGCGGGACGGTCGACTCGTGGCTGATATGGAACTTCACGAACAAGCTGGTACACGCGACGGACGTGACGAACGCCAGCCGGACGATGCTGTTCGACATCGACGCGCTGGACTGGGACGACGATCTGCTTGCGATGCTGGACGTGCCGAGGGCGATACTTCCCGAGGTCAGGCCTTCGAGCGGGGTGTTCGGCCACGTCGCGGGCGACCTGTCGGCGGGGCAGGCCGTGCCGATCGCGGGGGTGGCGGGCGACCAGCACGCGTCGCTGTTCGGGCAGTGCTGCTTCGAGCCGGGCTCGGCGAAGAACACCTACGGCACGGGGTGCTTCGCGCTCGTGAACACGGGCGGGGAGCGGGTGGACTCGAGCTCGGGGCTGATAACGACGGTCGGGTGGGCGGTTGGAGACGAGGTGGTGTACGCGCTGGAGGGGAGCGTCTTCTCGGCGGGGGCAACGGTGCAGTGGCTGCGCGACGGGCTGGGGATCATCGAGAGCTCGGCGGAGTCGGAGCGGCTGGCGTCGGAGGTTGCGGACAACGGGGGCGTGTACCTGGTGCCGGCGTTCTCCGGGCTGGGGGCGCCGTACTGGGACATGTACGCGCGCGGCGTCATCGTCGGGCTGACGCGTGGTTCGACGGCGGCGCACGTGGCGAGGGCGGCGCTGGAGTCGATCGCTTACCAGACGCGGGACATACTGGAGGCGATGAGTCGGGACACGGGGGCGGCGGTGTCGTCGCTGCGGGTGGACGGCGGGGCGACGGAGAACCGGCTGCTCATGCAGTTCCAGGCGGACCTGCTGGGGGTCCCGGTCGTGCGGGCGTCGGTGAAGGAGACGACGGCGCTGGGGGCGGGGTACCTGGCGGGGCTTGGGGTGGGGTTCTGGGGGAGCGCGTCGGATATCGCGGGCCTGTGGCGGGCGGACGAGACTTTCGTTCCCGCCATGGAGGACGACCGGCGAGAGCGGTTGTACGGCGAGTGGCGGCGGGCGGTGGGGAGGTCGAGGGGGTGGGTGGCGTAGGGGATCTGTCCACGAAGGGCACGAAGGAACAGAAAGCTGTAGGAGGAATGGCACATGAGTGATGGAGGAGTTCTTGCCAATGGGGTGGTGGAGGCGCAGGCGATCTCGCTTGACGAGGCTTCGGAGATCGCGGGCGAGGTCCAAGAGCTTATAAGGGCGGGGGAGGAGCAGTCGGCGTGGGAGAGGATCCGGTACCTGCACCCGGCGGACATGGGGAGCATCGTCGCGGGGCTGCCGCGGGCGAGCCGGGACGCGATGGTGCGGGTGATGTCGCCCGAGACGGTGGTGTGGATGCTGCGTCACATGAACCCGGTGGAGGCGGGGCGCGTTGGGACGCGGCTGGGCTCGCAGGCGCTCGGGTTCGTGCTCGGCCAGGTGCACCCCCGGCAGGCGCTGGCGACGCTGCGGCGAATATCGCTGCCGCGGGCGCACGAGGTCGCGGAGTCGATGGAGGAGCCGCTGGCGGAGGCGGAGCTCCTGGCGCACGAGCCGGACACGGCGGGGTCGCTGATGGTGACGCAACTGCCGTCCGTGGGCGTCGACGAGGGCGCAGAGGAGGCGCGGGAGAGCCTGAGGGCGCTGGGCGAAGACAGGGGCAAGTTCACGCACGTGCTGGTAGTCGGGGAGGGCGGCGAGTTGGCCGGGCATATCGGCATGGTGGACCTGGCGCTGGCGGAGGAGGGGGCGCCGGTACGGGCGCTTTCCCGGTCCGTGGTGGCGACGGTGGAGGCGGAGACGCCGGCGGAGGAGTGCGCGCGTCTGCAACGCCACTACAATTTGACGCAGCTTCCGGTGGTGGACGGCGGCCGGCTGACGGGGGTGATCCTGGCGGAGTCGCTGCTGGGTGCGGCCGTGGAGCAGGACACGCGGCAGATGCTGCAGGTGGCGAGCGTGGCCGGGGAGACGGTGGACGGGCCGTTGTCGGCGTCGATACGGACGCGGCTGCCGTGGCTGACGGTGAACCTGGGGACGACGTTCCTGGCCGCGGCGACTATCGGGCTGTTCGAGTCGACGCTGATGCAGGCGGTGGCGCTGGCGGCGTTCCTGCCGGTGGTGGCGGGGCAGGGCGGGATCGGGGGCACGCAGACGCTTACGCTGATCGTGCGGGCGATCGCGCTGGGGGAGCTCGTGGGCGTCGGGGCGCGGCGGCTGCTGGCGCGGGAGGCGGTGCTGGGGCTGGTACACGGGGTTTGGCTGGGGGTGCTGGTGGCGGCCATCGCGGTCGTGTGGAAGCAGAACGTCGGGCTGGGGCTGGTTCTGGGGGCGGCGATGCTGGGGAACATGCTGATCGCGGGGACGGTGGGCGCGGGCGTGCCGCTGTTCCTGCGCAGGATCGGGGTGGACCCGGCGGTGTCGTCGGCGGTGGTGGTGACGACGTTTACGGACGTGTTCGGGTTCCTGCTGTTCCTGGGGATAGCGCGGGCGGCGATCGATATCATCGTGTAGGCTAAGGCGATGCTGACGTTGTTGCGGGCGAGTCCTACGCTGACGGACCAGGATGTGCGGCGGAGCCTGCGCATGATGGTGTGGGAGGGTGTGGCGTCGGGGGCGGTGTTCAGCGTGGCGAGCGGCGGGTTCATGGCGGCGTACGCGCTGGCGCTTGGGGCGAACAACCTGCAGGTGGGCATACTGGCGGCGCTGCCGTTCGTGACGCAGGTGGCGCAGCTTCCGGCGGTGCTGGCGGTGGAGCGGTACCGGGCGCGAAAGGCGATCGGGGTCCCCGCACTGCTGGCGGCTCACCTGATGTGGGCGCCCATAGGGGCTGTGCCGTTCGTGCTGGATACGCCGGGGGCCGCGGCCGTGGCGGTGGTCATCGTGTTGCTGGCGTTGCGTGGGCTGTTCGCGCCGGTGTGGGCGACGACGTGGACCAGCTGGATGCGGGACCTGGTGCCGCGGGACGTGCTTGGGAGCTACTACGCGCGGCGGCTGGCGGCGATCACCGTGTCGATGGCGGCGGTCGGGCTTGGGGGCAGCTTCTTCGTGCAGTGGTGGGAGAGCGCGTCGGCCCCCGAGGACGCCATATTCGCGTACTCGGTCCTGCTGATCGGCGGCACATTGACGTTCGGGCTGGCTAGCGCATTCTCCGCGCTGCGGGCGAAGGAGCCTGCGATGCCGGCGGCGGCGGAGTCGGGACGGTCGGCGCTGGGGGTGTTGGCGGAGCCCCTGCGGGACCGAAATTTCTCGCAGCTGGTGCGGTTCCTGTTCACGTGGAGCCTGGTCTCGAACCTGGCGGTCCCTTTCTTCGCGGTGTACATGCTGAAGGAGCTGGGGCTTTCGCTGACCGCTGTCATAGGGTTCACCGTGCTGAGCCAGGTCACGAACGTGCTGTTCGTGCGGGTGTGGGGGCCGATGGCGGACCGGGTCGGAAGCAAGCCGGTGCTGTCGCTGTCGGCGTCGCTGTACCTCCTGGTGATCTTCGGATGGGTGTTCGCGAGCCACCCGGAGCGGCACTTCCTGACGCTCCCGCTGCTGGCGGTGCTGCACGTGTTCGCGGGCGTGGCGGCGGCGGGTGTGGCGCTGACGATGAGTACGCTGACGCTGAAGGTCGCGCCGGAGGGTAAGGCGACGCCGTTCCTGAGCGCGGCGAGCATCGCGGCGAGCGTGGGCGCGGGGATCGGGCCCGTGGCGGGCGGGCTGATGGCGGACTTCTTCGCCGTGCGGTCGCTGGAGATCGACCTTAGCTGGACGTCGCCGGGCGGCGTGTGGGAGCTGCCGGCGCTGTCGCTGGCGGGGTTCGACTTCCTGTTCGTGATCGCGTTCGTCATTGGGCTGTTCTCGCTGAACCTGCTGGTCGCCTTGCGCGAGGAGGGGGAGCTGTCGCGGGAGACGGCGCTGGACGAGCTGGCGTCGCGGGTCGTGCCGGTGGCGCGCGCCGTCTCGTCCGTGCCGGGCCTCGGGGCTGTGTCGGCGTTCTCGTACGGGTACCTGAAGAGGGTGCCGGGGGCGGACGTGGCGATGGGGGTGACGGCGTACCAGCTAGCGGCGTCGGCGCAGGCGGCGGTCGCGTCGGCGAGCAAGGGGCGCACGCTGGTCATGGACGTTGCGTCGGCGGTGGGCGGGGTCGTGGGGCAGGCGGTCGACGAGATGGAGGACGCCGCCGGACACGCCCGTCTGACGGCCAAGCAGGGGCTGGAGCTGGCGCGTCACGCGACGCGGGGGGCGGTGCAGACTGGGGACGAGCTGGCCGGGCAGGTGGGCAGGGTCGCCAGGGGCGCGGTGGCGGGCACGCTGCGGACCCTGGTCCGCCGTGGGGTTGCGCCCGTCGAGGCGCTGCGCGGGGCGGGGTACGGCGCGGTGGAGGGGGCGATGGAGGCTGGCAGGGACCCTGCGGAGGCGGCGGCGCAAGCGTTGGAGGCGGCGCAGGCCGCGGCTTCGGAGCTGGGGGTATCGGCGGAGGATGCGGCGGCGGCGGCGACCAGTGGCGCGCTGGAGGCGGCGGCGGCGCTGGGGGAGGAGGCGCTGGCGAAGGTGCGGGAGGCGCTGCCGGGGGAGCATGGCAGATAGGCGCTAAGCCGCGCCCCGGTCGCACCGGAAGGGTCTATACTGATGGGAGGATTGGAGTAAGGTCGATGACGGAACACCTGCCGCCCGATACCCCGCAGGATGGACCCGGCCAGCAGGCATGGGTAAGGTGGCGGCGCATCGGGCTCGTCGCGGCTGCCGTGGCGGTCGTGCTCGTCGTACTGTACCTGGCGCGCGGGGCCCTCTTTCCATTCATCGCCAGCGTGGTGCTGGCCCAGCTCTTCTATCCGGTCGTGACGTTCCTGGAGGAGCGGCTGCCGGGCCACGAACGTATGCCGGGCGCAAGCCGCATCGTGTCTATCCTGGCGATCTACGTGGCGTTCGCGGGGGTCGTCGCGGGCATCCTGTTCCTGACGGTGCCGCCGCTGTTCGCCGAGGCGGAGGAGCTGGTGCAGGCATTCCCCGATTTCTACGAACGGGCGAGGTCGACGGTGGAGGGATGGGCCGAGGAGTACACGGAGCGCATACCGGTCGAGCTGCGGACGCAGATCGAGGAGTCGGTCGCGGCGGGGGGCAACGTGATGGCGGAGGCGGCCCTGGGCATCGCGCAGCGGACGGTGAGCGGGGTATCGAACGCCGTCACGATCGTGATAGGCCTCGCGGTCATGCCGTTCTTCCTGTTCTACCTGCTCAAGGACCGCGAGAGGGTGATTGGCGGGCTCTACCCGATGTTGTCGGAGCGCGGACAAATGCACACCCGCAACGTCATCTCGATAGCGAACCGCGTCATAGGCTCCTACGTCCGGGGCCAGCTGATGAGCGCCACTGTCGTCGGCGTGCTGGTCTTCATCGGGCTGTCGGTCCTGGGCATCAAGTTCGCGGCTATATTGGGGCTGGTGGCCGGCCTGTTCGGGCTGATCCCGATAATCGGGCCGCTGCTCGGGGCGGTGCCGGGCCTGCTGGTGACGCTGGCGAGCGCGCCGGGCCAGACGATATGGGTCGCGCTGGTGTACGTGGCGGTGCAGCTCATCGAGAACTACCTGGTCACGCCGCGCATACAGAGCAGCGCGGTGCGTCTGAACCCGGCGTTGATCATGATCATCCTGGTGTTGGCGAGCGAGATAGCGGGACTGTGGGGCGTAGTCGTCGCCGTGCCGCTGGTCGCCCTCACGAGGGACGTGTTCGTCTACTTCTACGAAGAGTGGGACGGCGGCAAGGGCGAGGCGGCGGCCGCGGGCGAGAACGCGCCGGAGGCGACGGCGACTGCCGTGGAGGGCGAGTCCCAGGAGCCGGCCTGAGTGTGAACACCGTCCAAGGCGACGCGGGCGCGGTCGGTCGGAGCAGTGGGCGGGACGCTGCAACCGGGGTGGGAGATGCGCCTACCCGTAGCTCTCTCTAGGCTGCGCTTTCCGACGGGCGGCACTCCGGGGCATGCGCTTGAACCGGCGGCCGAGACCCCGCTCGATCTCGCGCCACTTCCGCTCTTCATCCGGAGTGATGAACGTCACCGCTTCGCCTGAGCGGCCCATGCGGCCGGTCCGTCCGACCCGGTGCGTGAAGAGCAGGTCAGTGTCCGGCAGGTCATAGTTGATGACCTGTTCGATGCCCTCGACGTCCAGGCCCCTGGCAGCGACATTGGTTGCAACCAGGATTGGGGCGTCGCCGGAACGAAAGTCCTTCATCACACGCTCGCGGGCGTTCTGACTGAGGTTGCCCTGGAGCGCCCCAACGGGATAGCCCATGCCGTCGAGTTGTTTCGCCAGCCTCTTGACGCCGTGCTTGGTCCTGCCGAAGACGATGATCGGGGCGCCGCGCCGCTCGTTCAGCAGGTCCTGGAGGACCTCGATCTTGTCGCTCTTACGGATGTTGTACACGAGGTGGTCCACGGTTGGCAGGGACCGCAGGTCCGCGTCCACTTCGACCGTAACGGGGTCGTCCAGGTGCTTCGCAGCGGTCCTGGCTACCCACTCAGGCATGGTGGCGGACATGAGCGCGGTCTGGCGTTTCGAGGGCGTCTCGCCAAGGATGGCCTCAACGTCTTGGGCGAAGCCTCTATCCAGCATCTCGTCGGCTTCATCCAGCACCATGAACCGTACCGATCGCAGGTCCAGCGTGCCCTGGCGGATGTGGTCCAGCGTCCGTCCCGGCGTGGCGATGATGATGTGGGCGCCCTTTCTCAGCGCCGCGCACTCCGGCCCCGACGACCGGCCGCCGTACAGCAACGTCACGCGAAGACGCTGCGATGACGCGAGGGCTTCTGTGACTTCGGCCACCTGGATGGCCAGCTCCCGCGTGGGCACGAGCACAAGGGCCTGAATCCGCCGGACCGACGGGTCGCACTTCTCCACCATGGGGACGGCGAACGCGAGGGTCTTGCCGGACCCCGTGCGCGCCTGACCTATCAGGTCCCGGCCCTCCAGCAGGCGCGGAATGGACTTTTCCTGGATGGGTGTGGGCCCGGAGATGTCCATCCGGGCAATCGCCCGCCTGGTAGCGGCTTTCAGGGGCATGCCGGGGAATACGGAGTCCATGCCGTTGCCGGGGCCATCAGGGTATTCACCGTCCGTTGCCGGCTCGTTCCCAGCCGGCCGGGCCGGGGCCGTGGGACGGTAACGACGGGACCGGAAGCACGGGCCGCAGTAGACCGGCTTGTCGGGGTTTGGCACGAAGGGAACGGAGGTAGATGCGTTACAGGCGGTACACACCGCCGGGTGCTGCTTACGGTCGGGCCGCCGGGTGCGGGTAGTCGTCGGTATGGATGGCATGCGGGAAGAGAGTACCTCTATCTAATGGAATGCAACAATGGGCCAGCGCGGGGTGGGGGAGACGAGACAACAGGACTATGGCCGCTGCCGTACAGGCCGGAACGCGCCGGTTACGTGCGCGTGCTCATTATAGCAGAAACCCCGCGAACGACCCTGACCGGCTTGCGGCGAACGCGGCGAACAGTTGCCCAACGGTTTCTCGTCGGGTGGCGGAGGGGATATACTGCCCTGCGGCGCCGGCTGAGGGGCCGGCATGGGGGCGACATGGCAGTACCTTTGCGGTTCGAGACCAATCCGTTCCGGGGCGTGCTCGTGGACCCGGGGGCGTTGCCTTCGGACGCGGAGGTGTTCCGCAGGGGGGTGGAGGCGTCGCTTGGGGCGTGGCGGGCGGAGGGGTACAGGGTGGTGTGGCTGGAGCTGCCGATCTCGATGATGGGCTTGGCGGCGCACGCGGTGGAGGCGGGCTTCGGATTCCACCACTGCGGGGACGACTACCTGATGATGACGCTGCGGCTGGAGGATGGGGCGTTCATACCGCCGTACGCGTCGCACTACATCGGCGCGGGCGGCGTGGTCATCAGCGGCGGCGATCTGCTGGTGGTACACGAAAGGCGTGGCCCGCCGGGCGGGCCCCGGTACTACAAGCTGCCGGGGGGCGCGCTGCACGAGGGGGAGCACCTCGTGGAGGGAGTGATGCGGGAGGTGCTGGAGGAGACGGGGGTGGAGACGCGCTTCGAGTCGCTGGTCTGCTTCCGGAACCTGCACGGGTACCGCTACGGCAAGTCGGACATCTACTTCGTGTGCAAGCTGGAGGCGTTGAGCCACGAGATAGAGCCGGAGGCGGAGGAGATCGAGGAGTGCCTGTGGATGCCGCTGGAGGAGTACTTCGCGGCGGAGAGCGTCAGCGTGTTCAACAAGAGCATCGTGCGCGCGGCGATCGAGAGCCCGGGGCTGCGGCCGGAGATTATCGACGGGTACAGGGACCCTCGGAAGTACGAGGTGTTCATGCCGCGGTCGTGATCCGTTATAATCCCTCCAAAGTCGTAGCTCCGAGATGCGTCCATGGCAGTATGTGGTAGGAGGTGCTAGAAGTGGCCAAGAACCCAAAGCCACAGGCAGTTGGGGCGGAACGAGACAGACTGCCGTTTTGGAAGCGCCTGCACTACAACATCGGTGCCAATGAGCTACCGGGCTGGCAGCAGGTGCTGTTCTACGGCGCGATTGCCATACTGGTACTGCTGTTACTCAGGCTAGTGCTGTTCGGTTGAGCCCCGCTTCGGGGGGGGGAGCGTCCTGCCTAGCTTGGCGCGTCCTTAACCTCTTGAACCGCTGCCACGATCAGCGCTGTGCATACCCCGACTGTACATGCTATCGATAGTATGTCCAGAACGATTCGGTTTGCCGGGGTAGCCTGTGACAACAGCCAGTGGTTGGCGGAGAACAGGACTGCCGCGACCAGCATGAATCTCATGAGGACACTCACGGGACGGGCCAGTTTACCCTGCCCACTTGGGATTAGGGTTACGGAGTGGACTACGGCAGCTAAGAGCGCAAAGACCGGAGCCATGACCTGGTCAGACCAATCGAGCACGATGTAACCGACCTCGGCCACTATGAGGGCTGCAACCGTTAGCGAGCCTAGAGCGGCCTTCCATCGCAATGGGGCCATATCGTCCACTCCCCACGTTCGAGGTCATTGAGCATCCCGGAGAACCCTACATATCCTTGGATTCCCCTGTCAACGCTGAGTGTCCCCGCAACCTCGTTTCAAATACGTCCAAACCGGACTCGCCACGGATATGGAGACGAGGCGCGGAATCACCGCGACAGCATCACGAGTTTCAGGGGGTGAGCGTCACTAAGAAGGAAAGGCGGCGAAGGGTTCGGGCCTGGTGGGGAATAGCCGGACGCGGGTGTTGGTTGGGAGGGTGGAGTAGTGGCGGCGGCGGCAGTGTACGTCGGCGCCGGAGGGGGTGCGGACGGTGAGCAGCACCTCATCGCCGCGGAATTCGCGCGCGAGCACGACGGAGCCGCCGTCCGGGTCCGGGGCAAGCTGGATGTCGTCGGCGCGGACGAGTACGAGGACGTTGGCGCCGTCGGGCAGCGCGCCGTCGGGGTCCGCGACCCGCAGCGGGCCGACGTCGGTGAGGGCGCGCCCTCCCTGGATTTGACCCGGCAGGAAGTCGCAGGCGCCGGTGGCCCTGGCGACGAACGGCGTCGCGGGGGAGTTGTACAGGGCCGTGGGGTAGTCGATCTGCTCCAGACGGCCGCTTTGGAGGACGGCGACGCGGTCGGCCATCGCGAAGGCCTCCTCCCTGTCGTGCGTCACGAAGACGGCGGTGGCCCCGCCCTGCTTGAGTATCTCGCCGATCTCTCGCCTCATGCGGGTCTTCATGGAGGCGTCGAGATTGCTGAAGGGCTCGTCGAGCAGGATGGTGACCGGCTGCGGCGCGAGGGTCCGCGCGAGCGCGACGCGCTGCTGCTCCCCCCCGGAGAGTTCGTGCGGGTAGCGCTGCTCCATGCCGTCGAGGTGGACGAGCTCGAGGACGCTCTGCCTTCGGCTGCTCCTGTCGCTGGGTTCGAGGTCGCCGAGGCCGAACTCGACGTTCTCCAGGACGGTCAGGTGTGGGAACAGCGCGTACTCCTGGAAGACGACGCCGACGTTGCGCCGCTCGGGTGGTACGTGTACGTGGGGGCCGGAGACGGTCCTGCCCGCGATGCGTATCTCGCCGGCGGAGACGGTCTCGAAGCCTGCGATGAGGCGCAGGATGGTGGTCTTGCCGGAGCCGCTATGGCCGAGGATGCCGACTATCTCGCCGGGTCCCACGGCGAAGCTGACGTCGTCGACGGCCCGAGTGGGGCCGAAGGACTTGGAAGCGCCGACGCACTCTACGACTGGAGGTGTCAAGCGCGGGGCCTGTCCCTGAGCATGAGGAAGGCGAGGGGGACCATCGAGAGCATTATGATCAGCAGGGCGGGGAGCGCGGCCTGGGCGAAGAACGCCTCGGAGGATGCGGACCATACCTGCGTCGCGAGCGTCCTGAAGCCGAGGGGGCCCAGGATGAGGGTCGCGGGCAGCTCCTTCATGGTGAGCAGGAATACGAGGGCGGCGCCCGATAGCACGCCCGGCAGCATCAGGGGCGCCGTGACGCGGCGGAGGGCGCCCAGGGGGCCGTAGCCGAGGCTGCGCGCGGCCTCCTCCAGCCTCGGGCCGACGCGGAGCAGGGCCGCGCGGGAGGCCCCGAGGGCCGCTGGGAGGAATAGCACGAGGTAGGCGAGCAGCAGCAGCCATATCGTCTGGTAGAGGGGGCGGGCGTAGTGCGCCCCGAAGAAGACGAGGGCGAGCGCGACGACGACGCCCGGCAGCGCGTAGCCGACGTAGCTCATGCGCTCGGCTGCCTTTGCCAGCAGGCCCGGGTGCCGCACCACGAGCACCGCGATCGGCAGTGAGCAGACCGCCGTTGCCGCCGCCGCGAGCGCGGATACCGATACGGAGCCGAGGGCGGCCCTCCAGGCGGCGTCCAGGTCGACGCCGGCGTGCAGGCCGTTGAGCAGCCAGTAGCCGAGGAGCGATGCGGGCAGCAGCAGCGCGGCGGCGACCACGGCGCCGGTGAAGGCGAGGGCGGGCCACTTCCAGCGGCCCAGGCTGACCGGGCGCAGGGGCCGCCTTGCGCCGGCGGACTCGTGGTAGGCCATCCGCCCGCGGGTCCGCGCCTCCCATACCAGGATGCCGGTCGCGACGAGCACGAGGGCCATCGAGAGCAGGGCGGCGGCGTTCCTATCGAAGGCGGCCTGGTACTGCTGGTATATCGCCCAGGTGAAGGTCTCGTACCGGAGCAGGGAGACGGCGCCGAAGTCGGACAGGGTGTAGAGGCCGACGAGGAGGCCGCCGGAGACGACGGCTGGGCGTAGCTGGGGCAGCGTCACCCGTCTCATGACGGCCCAGGGGCCGAGGCCCAGGCTGCGCGCCGTCTCCTCGTAGGCGGGGTTGAGATTGCCGATGACGCCTCGGAGGGTGATGAGAACGTAGGGGTAGCTTAGGAGGACGAGGGTAAGGGCCGCGCCTGGGAGGCCGTATATGCTGGGCAGGCGGTCGACGCCGAACGGGACTTCCAGGGCGCCCTGCAAGAGGCCCCTCGGCCCGAGGGCGGAGATGATGAGGAAGCCGCCGACGTAGCTTGGGATGACGATGGGCAGGGCCGTCAGCACGCCCCACACGCGCCTGTAGGGAAGGTCTGTCCTGACGGTGAGCCAGGCGAGTGGGACGGCGAGGGCGACGGAGGCGAGGGTGACGGTTGCGGCGAGGGTGAGAGAGCGCAGGGCGATCTCGGCGGTGCGCGGACGGAGCAGCAGGCCCCACGCCTCGGCGCCCGCGTCGGCGCTCCTGAGCAGGAGGTAGGCGGGCGGGAGCGCCATCGCGGCGGCGATGAGGAGCACGGGGAGCCAGACCGCCACGGGCGGGGCTGCGGCGGCGCGCGCCCCGGTCGGTGCGGGTTGGCGCACTTCTGCGGCTGCGGCGATCTGGAACTCGGCGGAGGCCATGGAGGGTCAGAGACTATCTCAAAATCCATTCCCCCTCAGGGGGAAGGTTTAGAATGGGGGTCGTCGAATAGGCAGATCCTACGGGATGATACCCAATTCTCTCAATAGCCGCTGCGTGCCCTGCAGGTCAGCCAGGTCGGCCATGTCCACGCCAGGGTTGTTGATGTCCCCGAGTGGCTTGAGGATGCGGTTCGTCCTGACGCCCTCGACGAGGGGGTACTCGTAGGTCTGGCTGGCGAAGTACTGCTGGGCCACCTGCGAGAGCATGAAGTTGAGGAAGGTCTCGGCGTTGTCGCGGTTCTCGGCGGTCTTGAGGATGCCCGCGCCGGCTACGAGCACGACGCTGCCTGGGCCGCCGCCGTCGAGGTAGTGGTTGCGGGCAGGGAAACCCTCGCCGTTCTCTTGTATGAACCTGTAGAGGTAGTAGTGGTTGACGAGTCCTACGTCCACCTCTCCGGCGGCGGCGGCGGCGACTATGGGGGTATTCTTGGGGTAGATCTGCGCGTCGTTGTCCTGGACGGCCTGGAGCCAATCGCGGGTCTTGTCTTCGCCCCAGATGACGCGCATGGCGGTGACCATGGCCTGGAAGGAGCCGTTGGTCGGCGCCCAGCCGAGGCGGCCCTTCCACTCGGGCCCGGTGAAGGAGGCGAGGTCGGCGGGAATATCGCCCTCGGAGAGCGATCCGGTGTTGTAGACGACGACGCGCGCGCGTCCGGAGATGCCGACCCAGCGGTCCTGCGGGGAGCGCGCCCACTCGGGCACCTTCGAAACGATGCCGTCGGGGAGCGGCGCGAGCATGTCTATGACCGCGCCGAGGCCCCCGGGGTCCTGGGCGAAGAATATGTCCGCCGGGGAGTTCTGGCCCTCCTCCAGAAGGGTGGCGGCGATCTCGGAGGTGCTGCCGTACTTGACGGAAACGTCTATGCCTGTGACGTCCCGGAACTGGTTGATGATCGGCCCTACGAGGGAGTCGCTCCTGCCGGAGTAGACGACGAGAGAGCCGGCCTCGGCCGATACCTCCCTCACGACCTCCTTCTCGACCACCACCTCCCTCTCCACCTCCACGGGGACCTCCTTGATGACCTCCCTGGTGCACGCGAGCAGGGCGGCCATGCTCAAGAGACCGGCGGCCAGCCACGTCCAAGCGGGTGTTCTCGTCACTGCAAAGCCTTCTGTTTAGCCTGCCAAAAGAATCCTAGTTAGGATGCACACACTAATTTAGTATGTCAATACCATATTTCATGAATCGCGGGGCAATTTTGGAGTGTCCGCATGGGTTGAGGCGGTGGGTTAGGGGCGGCGCGGGGGTGGGGGATGCGGGGACGGGGGGCCTTCCGTGCGGTATGGCGAGGGCGTGTGCCCGGGCAGCGTCCCTAGGTTCCTCGCTGCGCTCGGAACGACAGGATGGGAGGGCCTTTCCAAAGTCCGTTCGTGGTGAGCCTGTCGAACCACAGGCGGGGCCTTCGACAAGCTCTGGCCGAACGGCAAGGTATGGAACAGGGAGGGTTAGCGGGGATTCTTCTGGGACTGGAAGAAGAACTGGCTGGCGTAGCCGACGTTCTCTCCGAAGAGGTCCTGGGCCCAATGCACTATCGCCTTGTCATGGCTGGGCTTTAGCTTCAACTTCGGGAAATAGCACTGCACAGCTTTTCTAATTCGCGTATCCACCGGGAATGCCTTCGTCTTGCCGAGCGCAAAGAGGGCAATGCAGTCGGCAACCTTCGGACCTATGCCGTCACAGGCCATCAGCCGCAATTTCGCCTCGCCGTAGGTCACGTCCTTCAAGCCGCACAGGTCCAGTTTGCCGCTTTCTATGCGCTTAGCGGCGGCGAATACATTTTTGGCATGGCGCGGGAGGCCTAGCTCCAATTGCTCCAATCGTTCGATGCCAGCCTCACGTACTTGCTTGTGTGAAGGGAAGGTATGGCGCTCATCGCCGTCCAGTTCCAGCGGGTCACCCAGTTTCGCGATGGCCTTCACGGACTTGGCGGTCTTTTGGATGTCGGAGCGGGCCGAGCAGATGTAGGCAACGGTGCATTCCCAGGGGTCAGGTTGCCGGAGGATGCGCAGGTAGGGGTACTTCTTGACCAGCTTGGCGATATTGTCGTCGCGGCAGGAGATGTCGTCGTGGATGGCCTGGAGGTCCTCGTCGAGCCTGAAGTATGAGGTGAGCATGTCGTTCAGGTCAGCGTCAGCGTCGGTGCGGTATTCCAAGTGGTCGCCGTCCTGGCGTACGTGGATCAGGTTGCCGCACAGCACGCCGGAGTGCCAGCCGTCCTCCCGCTTGCACCAGCGGAAGTCCTGGGTGCCATCCAGGATCTTGTCCAAGCAGAAGGGTTGTTTCAATGGGAGGTGTCGTCGCTTCATCGCACTTGTTCCTCGTGCGGGGCCTGACAGGCATAATACCACCTATCAGCCATCACCCCGTAGGGCTGGTTTCAAACCAGTCCCCTGCCTTATCAATCCTGCCGCATCGGAGACCATAGCAGAATTGGGTTAGGGTAATGTTACAATAGTCCCTCGGATTTCCCTCGGATAAGGGAGGATTCCCCTCTGCGCTTGACTACCGCCGTTTGACGTCTCCCGACGCCCCGCCTAGGGCAGTGTGGGCATATGGGTTTTCCCTTGGGGCACGAGGTCGCATCGCTCCCTTCCGGCTGGAAACCGTGTGGGACTGCCTAAGCAAGCCCTCGTTTGTCTACCGTCTCATTGACGGGTCACCCCTTCTGGCGAATGGTTAAGCTCAGTTCACGTGAAGGAGGGTGCGGAATATGGTTCTGCGTCTGTTCGTTCTAGCAGCGGTCATCGTCTTTGTGGCGGCGTGCCAGGGGGCTCAGGGGGGCGGCCCGCAGGGGCTAGACCAGGAGGGACCTCAGGGCGAGCCCGACGCCCCCCGCGCGGTGACGGGGGCGTACACAGCGCCGTGGGGAACCCCGGTGTCCTCTGACGAGACGAGGGAGTTCCAGCGGAGCCGTGAGGAGGCACAGGCGGTGAAGGCCAGGGAGATTGAGATCATCGGTGGGGAGTATCCAGCTGTGGAGAATGAGGGGGACTTGCCCGACCTGTCGGCGGATCGCCTGGAGTCCGCCCTCAGGGAGACTCTAATAGACTATTTCGGAGGCCTGCGTCACAGGCACAGATCCCGGCTCGAGGCGGCCGCGGGGAGGAGCCTGCAAGGGATAGACCTCAGCGTGAGCGCGAACCCGTCGATGGACATGTCATCGAGCAGGCACAGCAGGCAGCTCGCCGAGCGTGGGGGGTACGAGAACCTGAACCCACCGGAGGGACTCTTCGGCGGGGCGTGCGGGAGGGCCGTCTTCGCCGTGGGGATGAAGGTGGGGCTGGTTAGGGAGAGTGACTGGCTTGAGAAGTACAGTAGGGCTAGGGCCATCAACTGGCACGCCGACGAGCTCTCGCGCGCCAGGGCTACCGTGGGGACTCTCCTGAGCCTCCCCTTCCTGAGCGCGGGGGGCAGGGTGAAGGAGCAGGCCCTATTCGTGAGATATGTGGGGGTCGGCGTCGCCGAGGGGAGAGACGACCGTCTGGGAACCGACGCATGGTACGTGACGATCATGCTCTCCCCCTGCGCCCCGGAAGGACTAGGGCAGGTGGGTGATGGAGGTTAGGGCGAACTGGGGGGAGGGCTCGGAGGAGTCGGCGGTGGCGCAGTCGATGCGTGGCGCGTCCTCGGTCTGCTCCACGACGGCTTCGTAGGCGCGCTGGCGTCCGTCGTCGTCCGCGTAGGAGATGCGTACCTCGGCGCGCCGTCCGTCGCCGCTCTTGCGGGTGACCTCGCCCGCGGCGTCGCGGCGGGTCCAGCTCCAGCCCTGCTGGGCCAGGATGGCCTGCTCGACGACCTGCTCGTAGGGCGTGTGGAGGCCCGACCAGCCCCGGTAGAGGTGGGCCACGTCGGAGGCAGGCCGGGTCTGGTCGATGAGGGCCTCCAGGTCGTCCTCCTCGGGGCGGACCCAGCTACGGCCAGTGGGCAGGTCTAGGATGTTGGGGGCGAAGCGGTGGCCCCCCAGGTGGCTCGACTGCCACACGCGCATCCCGCCGTTCCTTTCGGGCGCGAGCCTGCGGCGCAGGGTCTGGTAGACGGGGTAGCCGAGCGAGGCGCAGCAGTTGTCCCTGCTGCCGTGCGTGCAGACCAGGACGTCCCGCACGCCCGACGTGTGGCGGCGGTACTGCTCGAAGGCGTCCAGGCCGCCGTTGCGCCTGAGCAGGGCTTCGACGAGGGCGGGTACGGCCTCGCGGGGCGCCTGGTAGTCGTGCTTGTCGTAGGTGGAGAAGTGCGTGTCAGGCCGGGATAAGAGCATCACCGTCGAGAGGCCCGGGTCGGTGTACTCGTCGTCGGGGGCGACGCAAAGGAGCCGGGTGTCGTTGCCCGCCTTTGCCGCCATGTCGAGCGTCTCCATGACGGCGGCGGGGAATGTGATGGAGGTCTCGACATTACCGGCCCAGGGCCTTGGCGTCTCGATGATGAGGCATCGGTCCCAGCCCGCGGCGGAGCCTACGGCTATCTCGCCGGCGGACTTGGAGAAGGCGGCGCACTTGAGGGAGTCGTTCTGGGTCATGGTGTCATCTCCGTGTCAGTCGTCGAAGGGCGCCGGCATCATGCCGACGGGGACCTCGATCAGGGTTGGGGCCTCTATGGATAGCGCCTCGCGCAGCGATTTTTCGAGCTCCTCGGGCCCCTTGGCGAGGACGCCCCGGGCGCCGTAGGCCTGGGCCAGCTTGACGAAATCGGGGTTGTGCAGGTCGGAGCCTATGACGCGCCCGTCGAACTTGCGGGCCTGGTCGCGCTTGACGTTGCCGTATGCGTTGTCGTTGAAGACTATCACGGTCGCGTTTATGCCGTACTGTACGGCGGTAGCGAGCTCCTGCGAGTTGTACAGGAAGCCGCCGTCGCCCGATACGGCGACGACCGCCGTGTCCGGCCGGGCGACCTTCGCGCCGAGGGCGGTCGGGTATGCGTAGCCGAGGTTGCCGAAGTACGAGGAGGTTATGTAGGTCCTCGGCTCGTATGCCTGGAAGTGCGTGCGGCAGTAGTAGCCGATCTGGGTCACTCCCTCGACGAGAATGCCGTCGTCGGGCATGGCGTTGCGGATGGCCTCCACGAATCCGCCCTGGGGCTGCACGTGCTTGCTGGGGTCGTAGCGGCTCTTCTTCGCCGCCTCTATCTCGTCCACGCGGCTCGGGCGCGGCGGGCCGAGGCGGGCGAGGTGCGTATGGAGCGCCTCCAGGGTGAGACGCGCGTCGCCGTTCACGGCGACGGTGTTGGGGTAGGCGCGGCCGATCTCCTCGGGGTCTATGTCGATCTGGACGATGCGCGGGTCCTTGCGCAGCCGGACCCACCTGCCCATGCGCGTGCCCACGGCGAGAACGACCTCGGCGTCGTCCACGATGTCGTCGAGGGCGTCGGGGCGGTAGTTCGGGACGCCCAGGGAGAGTGGGTGCCTGCCGGATATGACTCCCTTGCCCTCGGCGGTGGTGACGACTGGGGCCTGCAGGAACTCGGCGAGCCTGACTACGGCCTCGGAGGCCTCCGAGAGCACGGCGCCCCCGCCGGCCCAGATGACGGGCCTCTTCGCCGCGGCGAGCGCCTGCGCCGCCTCGCGGACGCTCTCGTCGCTGGCGGGCTGGGGGTGGTACACATCCGGCTCGTGGAGATCGACGTCGGCCTCCTCCTCGAGGGTGTCGGGAGGGACCTCGATCTCGACGGGGCGCGGCCTGCCGGTGGACATCTGGCGAAACGCCTCGTGTACGGCGTCGGGCACCTCGGCGGCGTCGAGGACGCGCTTGGCCCACTTGGTGACGGGCCGGATGGAGTCGATCTGGTCGTTGACCTCGTGGAGCGCGCCGAAGTCCTTGCCTATCTGGTCGCGGTGGACCTGCCCTGAGACGAGGAGCATCGGGGACGACGCGGAGTACGCGGTGCCGACGCCGGCGGAGGCGTTCAGCAGGCCGGGGCCGGGCACGACGAGCGCGGTGCCGAAGCCGCCGCCGGCCCTGGAGTAGCCGTCGGCCATGTACGCGGAGCCCTGCTCGTGGCGGTTGGAGATGAAGCGGATGCCGGGCTCGTCGTAGAGGGCGTCCATGGCGTGGTATAGCTGGACGCCTGGGACGCCGAAGACGACCCTGACCCCCTCGCGGTAGAGGGACTTGACGAGGGCCTGTCCGCCAGTCATTCGTGGCATGTTGGAGGTTCCTTCCGAGTGGGTCTGTGCGCCACAGAGGTCGTGCAGCCCCCATTATGACGGCAAGGCATGAGCGGCTGCAAATGCCCGCACGTGGCTCCACCGGATGCATCATGGCTCACGTCGTGTCGTTGGGCTGTCTCCTCTCCGTCAGCCGGCCGGACAGGTATTTGTGGATGACGCTGGACAGGAGCGTCTGGTAGGGCATCCCTTCCTCCCTGGCGCGCGAGTGGGCGAGGTTGAAGTCGCGCTCGGTTACCCGCAGATTCACTCGCCTGGTCTTGTTGAAGGTATTGCGAGCGGCCTGGCGGGCCGCCTCCATCTCGCGTTCAGCGCCGGGAGCGGAACGCAGTTCGCCCCGCTCGAAGCGGTCGAGAATGTCGCGCTCTTCCTGGTCCAAGTTGTCGTTCACGATTGCCGTCCCCTCCGATAGTCTCTCGTAGCCTTCCTACTGGGAATGACGGTCTTCAGGAAGCGTGTGCCGTCGGGCTGCGTCACGAAAGGTACGATGTGAAGGTACTCGTCTATCTCCACGACGTAAACCATCTGCCCCGGGTATCGTTCCTGGTTCGGGTGCTCCAGCACGTCCACCAAGCCGCCCTGCTCTATTGCGGAGACGACGCCCTCGAATGAGATGCCCCGCTGCTGAATGAGTCGTTGGTTCTTCTCCATGCTACAGTCAAACCCGGCGTCCATGCGTCAATCATGGCACAATGTGTGCATTTTGGCAACACTACGGCAGACCCGTGCTTTGGCAAGGAGGTAGAATTTTGCGAAATGTGTCCGCCCGGAACATTCAGGGACATCATGAAGGTGTATGCGAGATACGCTGAAGACATCAGGAGGACCTGGGACGCTATCCATGGAGGTTAGGTGATGGAAGCCGTTTTGGTGAAGAACGCCAATCGAATGATGACGGTCGCCACCCTCTTGGAGGACGGCATCGAACTGGGCTTCGCGGATGGCTCCAAGGGCCTCATCCCATATGCCGATGTTCCTGAGATCAAGGAGCGTGAGGCCGTGTCCCGCCTCGAGCTGCCAAACCCATACGAGATGGTCTTGGGGACGGCGCACGGCGAACAGGTCGAAATACCCTGGGACTTCGCCCGCCACTACTGCGACGCAACCTACCGGCCAACCATAGAGGCGATAGCGATGCGGGGAAGGCAGACCATCGGCGAACGCATCCGCCATCTCAGGGAGTCCGCGGGGTTGACCCAGGGGGCTCTCGCCCGCGCAGCGGACATCGGGCGGGTGACGCTGGTGCGGCTGGAGAAGGGCGAACAGACTCCGAGGTTCAAGACCCTAGACGCAATTGCCAAGGCCTTGGGAATAGCGGTCCCGGAGCTGCTCGTCGAACCGGAGTGGCTGCTCCGGTAGCCGTGGGCAGGCCGTAGATGCGCAAGATGGGGTCACCGGGCTGAGAGCAAGGTCTGTACGTATTCGGCGACGACGGTCCGGGGGACGAGGGTGGGCTCGCCGCCGGCTCGTCGGCGGACCTCTACCACGTCCCTGTTGATGTTGCGGGGGCTGACGACGAGGGTGATGGGCAGTCCGAGGAGCTCGGCGTCGTTGAACTTGACGCCGACCGACTCCTCGCGGTCGTCGTAGAGCACCTCGACGCCGGCCTCGACCAAGTCGTCGTAGAGAGCGCTGGCGGCCGCCGCTACGTCCTCGCGCTCGACGTTGAGGGCGGCGATCCAGGCCTTGTAGGGCGCGACGGACTCCGGTAGGACCATGCCGGCCTCGTCGTGCGTCTGCTCGACGGTCGCGGCGAGCAGGCGGCCCACACCGATGCCGTAGCAGCCCATGACGACGGGCTTCTGGGCGCCGGACCGGTCGGGGTAGGTGCAGCCGAATGCCTCGCTGTACTTGGTGTCGAGCTTGAAGACGTGGCCGACCTCTATGCCCCTGCTGGTGGAAAGGGCGCCGCCGCACCTGGGGCAGGCGTATCCTTCCTGCACGAGGGCGATGTCGGTCACGAGGTCGGGCTCGAAGTCGCGGGGGGAGTTGGCGTTGCGGAGGTGATAGCCGTCCTTGTTGGATCCCATGATGAAGTTGGAGCCGAGGCGCAGGGAGTCGTCGGCGACTACCTTGACGCTGGCGCCGATGGGCGACGCGGAGCCTGGCACCAGCCCCGCCCCGGCGACCTCGCCGGGGGTGGCGAACCTGAGCTGGGCGCCGCCGAGGGCGTTCTTCAACTTGACCTCGTTGACCTCGAGGTCGCCCCTGATGGCGACGAAGACCATCTCGCCATCCGCGACGTAGAGCACGGCCTTGAGGGTCCTCCAGGCCGGCGTGTCGAGGTAGCGGGCGAGGTCCTCTATGGTCTTGATGCCAGGAGTGGCGACCTCCCCCAGCGGCAGCGGGTCCTCCGGCGGGTTGGGGGTCTTGCCGAAGGCGGCCCGCTCGACGTTGGCGGCGTAGTCGCAGGAGGCGCAGGTGACGATGGTGTCCTCGCCGGCGTCGGCTGGCGCGATGAACTCGTGGGAGTCCTGGCCGCCTATCGCGCCGCTGTCGGCCTCTACCATGATGGTGTCGAGTCCGCAGCGCTCGTAGATGCGCTGGTATGCGCGTACCATGGCCTGGTAGCTGCGGTCGAGGCCCTCGTCGTCGGCGTCGAAGCTGTAGGCGTCCTTCATGTCGAACTCGCGGACGCGTATGAGGCCGCCCCTTGGCCTGGGCTCGTCGCGGAACTTGGTCTGTATCTGGTAGAGGATGAAGGGCAGGTCCCGGTAGCTGTTGACGTTGGCCTTGACGTGGGCGGTGAGCACCTCCTCGTGGGTGGGCGCCATGACCATGGGGCGCTCGCGGCGGTCGCTGACGCGGAACATGTCGTGGCCGAAGACCTCGCTGCGGCCGGATGTCTCCCATATCTCCAGGGGCTGGAGCGCGGGCAGGCGGAGCTCCTGTCCGCCGGCGGCGTCCATCTCCTCGCGGATGATCTGCTCGATCTTGCGGAGGGAGCGCCACGCGAGGGGTAGGTAGCTGTAGACCCCGGAGGCGACCTGCGAGATGAGACCGGCCCTGAGCATGAGGCGGTGGCTGACGATCTCCGCCTCCGCGGGGTCGTCCCGGAGCGTCTTTCCGAAGAGCTTGGATACGCGCATGGGTGGTTAAGCCTTGTCGATTGCCGCGCGGACGGCGTCTACGAACCGCCTGGCGCCGGTGACGGCGCGGTCGGCCATCTCTTCGGTGACCAGCGCGCGGGCCTCGTAGTTGCCGTGCATGCGGTCGCTGTGGAGCATGGCAAGGGTCCCGCCAAGCTCGGACGGGACGATTCCACGGTTGACGATCTCGCTGCCGAAGACGTTCACGAGGCCCCGGTGGGACTTGGGCGGCCTGACGCCGTGGTGGGATATGATGGCTATGGCGGCATGGTGAGCGGCGTAGTAGGCGCGGTCGACGGTGGACCTGAGCAGCCCCTGGCCGCGGGTGACGGCGCTGGCCTCCAGGGCTTCGTCCGCCATGTCCAGCTGGAGCCGCACGAACTCTTGGGTGGGAGCGCCGTTCATTACACCGTCCTCGATAGCCCTGGTGCGGATCGCGTCGAAAGTGCCGTCGTCGTAGAGCGCTATGCCGTGATCCAACACGTCCTGTATGAACCAGGCGCGCATGTCAACGAGGCTGTCCACTTCCTCCGGCGTGCGGAGGAGCAGCTGGGGAATGGGCCCGGAGGCCGTCTCGATGTGGGCCAGCCTCTCGGAGAATCGGTCCGGCTCGCCCGGCCCGCCTGCGATTACGAGAATGTCCACGTCGCTATCCTCGGTGTTCGCGCCGCGCGCAACCGAGCCGTAGAGCACTACGGAGTGGACATGACCGCGCAGCTCGTCGAGGACGAGCCGTGTCGTACGGTCTGCGACGTACTGGTGGCGGGTGAGAGTGGTGGTCATGGGTCGAAGGTTATACCGGGACCGGGGCTGCGAGCTCGGCTTCGGCTTTCTTGACCTCGTCCATCAGGGAGTTGAGCATGTCTGCCTCGTCGACGATGCGGGCCTTGCGGCCCTTGCGGAATATGATAGCGCGGCCGACGCCGGCGGCTATGCCCACGTCGGCGTCCTTGGCCTCGCCGGGGCCGTTGACCTCACAGCCCATGACGGCGACCTTGACCGGGGTCTTGGTCTTCTTGAGCAGGGCGTCGACCTGGTTGGAGAGGCTGACGACGTCGACGTCGGCCCTGCCGCAGCTTGGGCATGCGACGAGTACGGCGCCCTCCTTGCGCAGCTCGAGCGCCTTGAGTATCTCGAAGCCGGTCGTGACCTCCTCCCTGGGATCGTCGCTCAGGGAGACCCTTATCGTGTCGCCGATGCCCTCGTACAGGAGCGTGCCGAGGCCGATGGCGCTGCGTATGCTGCCGGACCTGGCGGTGCCGGCCTCTGTGATGCCAAGGTGGAAGGGGTACGGCACGAGGTCGGCCATGCGCCGGTAGGACTCGACGGTGGTGTCGATGTCGAATGCCTTGAGGGAGATCTTGATGAGGTCGAAGTCGAGGTCCTCGAGGATGCCAATCTCCCATAGGCCGGTGGCGACCATGTGGTCGACGACGGAGTACTCGTCGTCGCTGCCGCCGCCCTTGGGAAGCCGGTTGACGCCGTCGGCGTGCCTGGAGAGGCCCCTGGTGAGGCCGATGCCGCCGACGGGCGGGAGACTGCCGAAGTTGACGCCGATGCGTATGGGCACCTCGCGGGCCTTGGCCTCCCTGACGACGGTGCGCACCTTTTCGGCGTCGCGGATGTTGCCTGGGTTGAGGCGCAGGCAGTCGACGCCGCTGTTGAGGGCTTCGAGGGCCAACTCGTAGTGGAAGTGGATGTCGGCTACGAGGGGGATACGGGTCTGCTTCTTGATGTCCGCGAGAGCCCTGGCGGCTTCCACGTCCGGGACGGCTGCGCGGACTATCTCGCAGCCGGCCTCCTCGAGGCCGTGTATCTGCTCGACGGTGGCGGCGACGTCGCGGGTGTCCGTCTTGGTCATGGACTGGACGGTGATGGGGGCGTCGCCGCCGACCTTGACGTCGCCTATGTTCAGCTGCTTGGTTATGCGGCGCTTCATGGTCGTTCCCCCTACTGCTCGGCTGGCGCCGTACCGGAGTGTAGCGGCCCTATGTGATTCTCGCTTACAAGCGGCCCCCGCCGCAAGGGGAGGGGCGTTCCCAAATCCACCACCTCCAGGTTCAGAGCCATATCTATCGGCCATCACCCCGTAGGGGCTGGTTTCAAACCAGCCCTCCTCCTTGCCATAGAGCGTCACCGCCATTTAGGTGGGGGATTTGGGTCCGCATTGCTTGGCCCAACGAGAACTCTTGTGCTATAATCTCTGCTAAAGCAGGCGTCCCCAGCGCGTGGGAATCGTTCGGTGGCCGACCGGTCAGGATGAGGACGCTTGACGGAGTGTTACATACGGTCACGTCGGCGCCATATTCAGCTACACCAGTGTCGGATTCGCGTCCTCCCCTGTAACCTGGGCCATAGCTGAAAGCGGCAAAATGTTACAGAACGTAACAGCAGCAAGAAAAATCGGCCCATTTCGCATCTCCCCAATCCACCACCTCCAGGTTCAGAGCCATATCTATCGGCCATCACCCCGTAGGGGCTGGTTTCAAACCAGCCCTCCCCCTTGCCGTAGAGCGTCACCGCCATTTAGGTGGGGGATTTGGGCGTTGCCAATCCACCACCCGAGGCTTGTCGGCGCCTTGCCGGAATAATGAGCCTTTATTATACTTGCTCGGCAGGCGGCATCCCCGCCGGGCTCCGTGACAGGGGTGCATTATGACGAAGTTGGTCCGATTCGGCGCACTTGTCTTGTCGCTAACGCTCACGTTGGCGCTTGTCGGCAACGTCTCCGCCAGTTTCGGTTTCGACGACTTGAACATGGACGACTGGGACCCGGAGTATGTAGCCTTGATTCCTCGCGCGCCCATCGCCATGAACAACAGCGACTCCGGGGATGACGACGAAGATGGCGAAGACGACGGACTCGACACCCCGGAGACGGACTACGACGGCATAGACACACCGCCGACCGACAACGACGGCATCGATACGCCCACTCCAACGGACAACGACGGGATCGACACTCCGTACACGGACTACGACGGCACGGACACGCCGACCGACAATGACGGCATCGATACGCCCACTCCAACGGACAACGACGGGATCGACACTCCGTACACGGACTACGACGGCGTAGACACACCGCCGACCGACGATGACGGCATCGATACGCCCACTCCGACGGACAACGATGGGATCGACACCCCATACACGGACTACGACGGCACTGACTCCGACGGCGTGGACACCCCCCCGACCGATAACGACGGGACGGACTCGGACGGGGTCGACACGACGGGCCAGTTGACCTCCAACGACGGCACCGACTCGGACGGAGTGGACACGACTGGGCAGTTGACCTCCAACGACGGCACCGACTCGGACGGAGTGGACACGACTGGGCAGTTGACCTCCAACGACGGCACCGACTCGGACGGAGTGGACACGACTGGGCAGTTGACCTCCAACGACGGCACCGACTCCGACGGGGTGGACACTACGGGACAGTTGACCTCCAACGACGGCACCGACTCCGATGGCGTGGACACGACGGGGCAGTTGACCTCCAACGACGGCACCGACTCCGACGGCATCGACACGACTGGGCAGTTGACCTCCAACGACGGCACCGACTCGGACGGGGTCGACACGACGGGACAGCTCACACCCACCCCGAGCGACGACAGCGATGACGATAGCGGCGACAGCGACTAAGGGCGATGACCTGTCTTCGCACACAACCGTATCCCTGTATCCAGAGGTTGCCTTTCCCGAAGACCCGGGCTTAGACGACCTGCCAAAGCTCTTTGATTCGGAGTGGATATGGCGGGCGTATTGCTGCCAGTTCGGGAGGCCAGGCGCCGATCCTCGTCGCCTTCGCATTCGCCAGTTCGCCCACAGCCTGGGTAGGGTCGCACTCGTCAGCTATGAGATGGAGTGGGAAGCCGACGAGTATCTCCCTTCGCAGCACCTAGCCGTCAGGGTTGAACGCGGCAAGCCCGTCGAGTTGTTTCGATATCCCGAGGACCATCGGCTGCCGGGGCTGAGCGAGGCGGCCGACCCCGATGCTGCCCATAGGCTGCTGAACAGGCACGTGTTGGCTATGCCCGCCCGGCGTGTGCGCGTCGAGCTGGTCCGCTACAGACCTGCCAGTCGCGCGGTGTTGCGTCACAGCGTGGGTAGGGTCCGATTCTATGCCCGAGTCATGCGGCCCGATGCAGTCACGCCACTGCTTACGACCCAGGGGTTGATCGCACAGTCGAGTTTTGTTTTGCCCAGGCTTGCCGGGTACTGGGAGGAGGGAGGCGTCGTGTGGTTGTCGGAGATACCAGGCAAGAACCTGCGCCAGCGCATACAGGCTGGGAAGCTGCCCGACTCCACTGTGCTCCTGGACGGTCTCCAGACGCTGTGGAGCGCGCCGGACGCACCCCGCGGCGCCCGCCCGTTCAACCTACCCGGGGCGTATCGGCGGGCCAAGCGGAGCTTCGAACACAACGTGCGCGATGGAGGTCCCGCTCTACGCAGTCTGAACGCCGCCGTCAAGTCGCTGGACCCGTTCGTTGGGTCCTGGCGTCCAACCGGCATCGCTCATAACGACTTCTACGACGACCAGATGTTGGTCTTGCGCGACGGCAGGGTAGCGCTGGTGGACTTCGAGGAGGCGGGGCCGGGCGACCCAATGCTGGACGTCGGCAACTTCCTGGCGCATCTGCGGTGGGCGTCCCGCCTTGGACGGAAGGGAAGGCGGGATGGAAGCGGCGCGTACCACCAGCTATTTCGGCGCGCCGCGCTCGATCGTTACAGATGGGCCGAGAGGGACCTCGCGTTTCGTGAAGCCGTCTGTCTATTCAGGATATGCACGAACACAATTCGCCGCCCGCAAGGGGACTGGCGCGATAGGCTGGAAGCAGGTCTGTCGCTGGTGAACGAAACCCTGGGCTGAGGGTGTCCGCCGAGTTCCCGCCAAGGCTCCACGGGCTTGATCCCGATGACGTGAGCTAGAACGACGGCTATGTCGGCGCTAGGGCAGGATGCTGTCGCCGCGGATGATCCGGGCGATGTCGCCGTAGCTGAGGACGAAGATGAGCATGATGACGACGGCGAAGCCTACGAGGTGGACGAGGCCTTCGCGCTCGGGGGAGATGCGTTTGCCGCGCCGGACCCACTCTATGACGACGAAGAGGAGGCGGCCGCCGTCGAGGGCGGGGATGGGCAGGATGTTTACGATGCCGAGGATGACGCTGAGCAGGGCCGTTAGCTGGAAGATGAAGGCGAAGCCCATCTCGTCCACGACCTCCCCGGTGGCCTGAGCGATGCCTATGGGGCCGGCGAAGCCGGGGTTGGTCCTGGTGGCCAAGCCCTCGGCGATGCCGTTCCACTGCAACTCGAGGAAGCTCCAGATGGTCTCCACCGACATGGGCACGGCGTTCCAGATCGGCTCGGTGGCGGAGCCTACCTTGGGGTTTACCAGGGCGATCCTGACGCCAAGGGGCTTCTGCCGGAGTACGTCGCCCACTTCGAGGGCCGAGTCGTAGGTCCGCGCGTCCCTCAGGGCGACCTCGGTCGCGGGGTCCACGACCGTCTCGACGACCGTGAGGGAAGGCGGGTCGCGGTCGGGCACGACGTAGACGGTCTCGAAGACGGCGTACTCGGGGGACTGGCTGACGATGAGGCCGAGTGGCGAGGTGCGCCTGAGACCGAACTCGACCGGCTGGCCTAGCTTGTCCTCGACCCGTTCGATCAGCTCAGAGGGGGTCATTATCCTGTGGCCGTCGACCTGCAGGATGGTGTCTCCGGGGCGCAGGCCGGCCTGGTGCGCGGGCGATCCGGGCACGATCGCGGCGACCATCACCTCGCCGCCGACTAGGGTCTGGTGGGGCAGGAGGTAGAGGACGGTGAATATGACGACGGGCACGACGAGATTCACCACGGAGCCGGCCATGAGGATGGCCGCTCGCTTGGCGACGCTGAGGCGGGCGAAGCTCTGCGGGTGGGTCGGGTCCTCCTCCCCCACCATGCGGACGAAGCCTCCCAGGGGAAGCCAGTAGATGGAGTAGGTAGTGCCCCTGAAGTTGAAGCCCACGAGGCGCGGCGGGATGGGGAGGCCGAAGGCGAACTCGGTGACCATGACGCCGAATGCCTTGGCCGTGACGAAGTGGCCCAGCTCGTGTACGAAGACGAGGAAAGCCAGGACGGGGACTATCCAGAGCCAGGATGGGAGGTCTATCAAGGGCTATGCTCCCGCCACCTCACGGACTCGCTTCCTGGCCCAGGCCGCGGCGGAGATGATCTGCTCGGCGGACGGGTCTTGGACCGGCGCGTGGTCCTCCAGGGCGTCCCTGATGACGGCGGCGATGTCGAGGAAGCCGATGCGGCGGTCGAGGAATAGTTCGACGGCTGCGTCGTCGGCGCCGCTGAGGGCGGCGGGCCAGGTACCGCCGCGGACGGCGACCTCCAGCGCAAGCCCGAAGCACGGGTAGCGCTCGGCGTCCAGGGGCCTGAAGGTGAGCTGCCCTGCGGAGACGGGGTCGAATCTCCGGATGCCGTCGTTGGGGAGGCGCCTTGGGTAGAGGAGGGCGTACTGTATGGGCAGCCTCATGTCGGGGATGCTCAGGTGGGCCTTTACGGAGCCGTCGACGAACTCGACCATCGAGTGGATGATGCTCTGCGGGTGTATGACCACCTCGATGTCGTCCCAGGGCACGCCGAACATGTAGTGCGCCTCTATGACCTCGAACGCCTTGTTCATGAGCGTGGCGGAGTCTACGGTGATCTTGGGGCCCATCTTCCAGGTCGGATGGTTGAGCGCCTGTTCCGGCGTCACGCCGGCGAGGTCCTTCGGGTCGCTGTCGCGGAAGGCGCCTCCGGACGCGGTGATGATCAGCTTCGAGACGCCGTCCCGCTCGCCGGCCATGGCCTGCCAGATGGCGTTGGGCTCGCTGTCGATGGGCAACACGCTGACTCCCTTTTCGCGGGCGCGCCTCATCAGCATCTCGCCCGCCATCACGATGGACTCCTTGTTGGCCAGGGCGATGTCCTTGCCGGCCTCGATTGCGGTAAAGGTAGGCCCCAGGGCCACGTCGCCGACGGTGGCGGTGACCACGAGATCGACGTCGGGGTGCTGGACCATCTCGTCCAATGAACACTCCGAGGAGCCGTTGGAGGCGAGGAACGCCTTCTCGGAAGGGGCGCCCTCGCACGATACGAGCTTGGGCTTGAACTCCCGCACCTGCGACTCCAGGAGGGCGAGGCTGCGGCGGGCCGCCAAGCCCACGACCCTGAGGGCGTCCGGGAACGACCTGACGACGTCGAGGGTCTGGGTGCCTATGGAACCCGTCGAACCCAGCAGAGCGAGGCCCTTCACTGAACGGTCCATACGATGAGATGATACATGAGCGGCAGGTTGAAGACAATCGAGTCGAGGCGGTCGAGCACGCCTCCGTGTCCGGGCACGAGGGCGCCGGAGTCCTTGACCCCGCAGGCGCGCTTGAGGGCCGATTCGGCGAGGTCGCCCAGTATGGCGGCGACTCCCAGGACGGCTCCGAGGGCGGCGGCCAGGGGCAGGGAGAGAGGGAGATCGAGGGCGGCCGCGATGATGGCGCAGGAGGCGGCTGCGGCGGCGAGTCCCGCCGCCGTGCCCTCCCAGGTCTTGCCGGGGCTGATGCGCGGGGCCATGCGGCGCCTGCCGAGGAGGCGGCCGGCGAAGTAGGCGGCAGTATCGGCGGCGAAGACCGTGCCGAGGAGAAGCAACACCCAGAGGAAGCCGTCGTCGAGAGCCCTGAGCAGCGGCGCGTAGGCGAGGAGGAGGCCGGGGTAGAGGGCCGCGCCGGCCGTGACGGCCCAGGTCGCGACGGCCCTGCTAGGCGTGGAGCGCCAGAGCGCGGAGGGCATGACCACGGCTTGGCCCACGAGGGCTACCACGGCGAGGAGGGCCGCGGCCTCGGCAGGGGCGTCTCCGCCGGTCGACGCCACGTAGGCGGCGACTACGAAGGCGACCGACCAGGCCTGCGCGAGGGTGGCGGCGGGCTTGTGGCCGCGCCTGCGGGCCATGGCGGAGACCTCCAGCGAGCCTACGGCGGCCGCGGCGGCGGCGAGGGCCAGGAACCAGAGGTTGCCCGCCCACGCTGCGAGGACGAGCAGGGGTATGGCTACGGCGGCGGTCGCTACGCGGGTGGACATGGGCTGCGTGGGGCCGGCATCTCCGTTCCCCGCTCGAGGGAACGGGTAGCCGCTATTGGTCGCGCAGCCGTCGCAACTCGGCTTCCATCTCGGCCAGGCGAGCCTCGGCGGACTCGCGGGCCATTCGCTCGGCAGCGGCGCGAACCTCGGCGGACTCCCGGGCCGTACGCTCGGACTCGGCCCAAGCCTCGGCGGACTCGCGGGCCGTACGCTCGACAGCGGCGCGAGCTTCGGCGGACTCGCGGGCCGCGGCGGTCTCAGCGTAGTTCTGTAGCCAGCGGCCCGCCGCGGCGTCGTAGAAGCGCAGACGGCCTTCCGTCCAGCACAGGTCGAGGTCCAGCATCGGGCTGCGGCCCCGGATCACGCCGTCCGGCTCGCTCCTGGTCTCGAAGCGGAGGTATTCGCCCTCCGCCAGGTACTCGCCAACCAGCGGCTCGCCGTAGTGGTCGCCGCCCGTCGGGTCGAAGCGCCAGTACTCGCGGACCCCCAGGCTGGCGTACAGGTCGCGCTTGGGCCCGACGTCGTTGGAGGCCGTGGACTTAGACCCTACCTCCAGCACGAAGTCGGGCATCTTGCCGACCTTCCACGCCAGGTAGGTGTTGTATAGCCCGATGGACTCCATGCTGATGTCGAAGGCGACGTAGCAGTCGGGCGCCAGGGACTTTCGCGGGTCGCCTTCGACGTAGTAGATGAAGGTGTTGCCGCTGACCATGGTCGTGGGGCCGGCGAAGCGGTGCTCCAGTATCGAAACGATCTCCCTGTAATGCGGCTCTTGCTCAGGTCCGTCTGGCAATGGCATACCGTCCGTTTCGGGATAGAAGACCCCATCGGCCAGGGGGAGCCTGCGCGGGGCCAGGGTTGTGGGTATCGTGACCATGACTCTTGCTCCTGTGGGCATGATAGCACAGGACGAATGAGGCGCATCATTAGCGCTAGGGGGCCTCGACTCTCCCGTAGCGTCTTCGGCGGCGGGCGTAGGCTTCCAGGGCCTTGACGGTCTCGGCCTCGTCGAAGTCGGGCCAGAGCGCCTCGGTGGAGTAGTACTCGGCGTAGGCGGCCTGCCAGAGCAGGAAGTTGCTGAGGCGCATCTCCCCCGCGGTGCGGATGATGAGGTCTGGGTCCGGCATGCCGTGGGTATAGAGGCGTCGCGCGATGGCCTCGTCGGTGACCGAGTCGGCGTCCAGGCCGTCGGAGACGATGCCGCGCACGGCGTCGACGAGCTCGGAGCGGCCGCCGTAGTCGAAGGCGACGCCGAGGGTGAGGCGGTCGTTGCTGCTGGTGAGTTCTACGCTGCGGCGTATCTCGTCGGCGAGGGCGGGGCTCAGCCTGTCGGCGCGTCCGAGGTGCTTGATGCGGACGCCCTCGTCGTGGAGGGCCTGCGTCTCGTTGCGCAGGGACTCTACCAGGAGCTCGAAGAGCGCCTCTATCTCGTCCCTGGGGCGGGCCCAGTTCTCAGTGGAGAATGCGAAGAGGGTAACGCAGCGGACGCCATGCTCTTCGAGGCACTTCAGGACGCGCATCACGTTGCGCGTGCCCGCGCGGTGGCCTTCGGTCCGGGCCATGCCCTTTTCCCTGGCCCATCTGCCGTTGCCGTCCATGATGATGGCGACGTGCCTGGGCGTCGAAAGAGAGTCTCGACCTTCTGCCGCGTCCGTCGCGGCCGGGGCCGGGGGCGGCTCCGTCTTCGCGGTCAAACCTCCATCACCTCGGCCTCTTTGTCCTTGCCGAGCGCGTCCATGCGGCTGACGTGCGCGTCCGTTATCTGCTGGAGCTGGGCCTGGGCCCTGCGGCCCTCGTCCTTCGAGATGGTCTTGTTCTTCTCCTCGGAGCGGAGCTTTTCCAGGCTGTCGCGGCGGACGTTGCGGGCCGCGACGTGGGAGTCTTCGACCTTGCCCTTTACGACGCGCACGAGGCCGCGGCGGCGCTCCTCGGTCAGGGTTGGGATGGTGATCCTGATCACGGCTCCGTCGGTGTTGGGCACGAGTCCGAGGTCGGACCTGAGGATGCCTTTCTCGATGGACTGCACGGCCTGCTTGTCCCATGGCTGGACCATGAGAACGCGGGGTTCGGGGACGGTTATGGAGGCGATCTGCTTGAGGGGGGTGGGAGCGCCGTAATAGTCGACGGCCAGGTTGTCGAGGAGCGCGGGGCTGGCGCGGCCGGTCCTGATGGCGGCTAGCTCCCTGGAGAGGGCGTTGACAGACTTGCCCATGCGGTCCTCCGTCTCCACCATGATCTCTTGTATGCTCGGCATGGCAGCCTCCCGAAGATGGCGATGTCCGCGGACGGGTCGGCCCGCGCGGCGGTGCTCAGGTATAGTCTATCAGGGTACGAAAGGGTGTTGCCGGGTCTCTCGACGGCCCTTCCGCCGTTCCTGCTATCGCGGCGTGACCGTTATCCACAAGAGGCCGTGCTGCTCCGGCACGGTCATGCTGACGACCCGGTCTCCTACGGTGGTCTCGACGTCGGTCCAGAGCGCCTTCTCGAAATTGTCGCCTACCCACTCGAGCCCGGTCTCCCAGCCGGGGGCCGCGACTTCGAAGAAGGTGGCGATGAAGGCGCCCATCGCTATCGCGTTACCCGCGGGCAGCGCGAAGGTAGCCTGCTCCAATGATCGCCAGTGGCCGACGAGCTCGACGACGATTCCCGATGAGGTCGACATCCAGCGCCCCCGCCCATCGCCCAGCGGCACATAGTCGAAGGTAAATCCCCAGAACGCCTCCTCGAAGTCCCCCAAGGTCACTCCCAGGTTCTTTGGGGTGGGTGTCGGCGTAGGCGTGGGCCGCGGCCTCAGCGTAGGTATCGCCCATGACGTTGGGGTGGGCGTCTCCGGCGGCTCTTCTCTCTGAGCCGACGCGGTCGGTTGAGCTCTTGGCTGCGCCGTCGATGGTCCTCCTCCGAAGATCACCACTATGCCCACTACGATTAGGGCGCAGCCCGCAACGATCCACAACACGAACCAGAGGAGCCAGTTGTCCAACCTGAGCATGTTGGGAGCCCCCTTGCGGAGCGTTTCGCCGTGCCTGTGGACAACCCGTCAGGGGGCCGTGTCGGATACGAGGGAGCCGATGCGCTCTCCGGCGATGATGCGTTTCAGGCTGCCCTCGGCGAAGAGGTCGAATACGACGATGGGGAAGCTGTTCTCCATGCAGAGGGAGAGCGCGGTCGTGTCCATTACCCGCAGCCTCAGGTCGAGGGCCTGCCTGTATGTGAGGGACTCGAACTTGGACGCGCCCGGGTCGAGGTTGGGGTCGGCGCTGTAGACGCCGTCGACGTCGTGCTTGGCCATGAGGAGGACGTCGGCGCCTATCTCTATGCCGCGGAGGGCCGCTGCGGTGTCGGTGGTCATGAACGGGTTTCCGGTGCCGGAGGCGAAGAGCACGACGCGGCCCTTTTCGAGGTGGCGGATGGCGCGGCGGCGGATGTAGGGTTCGGCGATCTGCTGGAGGCTAATGGCGCTCTGCGTGCGGGTGTCTATGCCGTGGCGGCGTTCTAGGGCTTCCTGTAGGGACAGGGCGTTGATGACGGTGGCGAGCATTCCGGCGTAGTCGGCGGTGGCGCGCTCCATGCCCTCGGCTTCCGCCTCGGCGCCTCTCCAGATGTTGCCTCCGCCGATCACGACGCCGAGCTGGACGTCCATGGCGTGGGCCGATTCGATCTGCGAGGCTATGTAGGAGACGGCTTCGTGGTGGATGCCGTAGCCGCGGTCGCCCTTGAAGGACTCGCCGCTGAGCTTCAGGAGGACCCGCCGGTAACGGGCCCGGTCGCCGCCCACGGGCCGCTACTCCCCGAGGGAGAACCTGGCGATCCTGTTGACGCGCACGTTCTCGCCAAGCTTTCCCACGGCCTCGTTGATCAGGTCCTGCACCGTCAGGGAAGGGTCCTTGATGAAGGGTTGCTGTAGGAGGACGCTCTCCTGGGGCGGGGCTTCCTCGCCCTCCGGGGCGTCGCCGTCGATGGAGGCGGGCGCCATGGCGGCTACCTGCATGGCTATGTCGTGGGCGAGGGCCTTGAAGTCGTCGGTGCGGGCGACGAAGTCGGTCTCGCAGTTGATCTCGACCATTGCCCCGACCCTGCCGCCGGTGTGGACGTAGGTCTCGACAAGGCCTTCGTTGGTCTGCCTGGACGCCTTCTTCGCGGCGGACGCGATGCCCTTCTCTCGCAGGAGGGCCGCGGCCTTCTCCTGGTCGCCGCCGGTCTCCTCGAGGGCGCGCTTGCAGTCCATGATGCCCGCCGAAGTCTGCTCGCGGAGGGCGCGGATCGCTTCTACTGTTACTGCCAATTGGGTGTTCCTTCGCTCGCTTCGAGCCGTGTTGGTCTATTGGGTGTCCGCCGGGGCCGTCTGAGGCGCTTCTTCCCGCGCTGTGGGACGTCAGGCGAGGGCGGCCTCGACGGCCTCGTCATGCGGGACCTCGGCCTCCTCGGCGGGCGTCTCCTCGGGGGCTGTCTCTTCGGCGGCCTTCTCCACCTCGGCGGCCTCCGCGATCCTCCTGTTGGCGCCGTTGACGTAGGCGTCGGCGATGAATCCGGTCACCAGTCTTATGGACCGTATGGCGTCGTCGTTGCCCGGGATGGGGTAGTCGATGAGGGTCGGGTCGCAGTCGGTGTCGACGAGCGCGACGATGGGGATGCCGACGCGGCGGGCCTCCGCGACGGCTATGGCCTCCTTGCCGATGTCGACGACGAAGAGAGCGCCGGGTATCGCGGTCATCTCCTTGATGCCGCCGAAGAAGCGGTTGAGCCGCGCCATGGAGTGCTCGAGCTTCTGGACCTCCTTCTTGGGGAGGACCTCGAAGTCGCCCTTGGCCTTCCTGGTCTCGAGCCTGACGAGGTAGTCGATGCGCGCCTGGATGGTGCCGAAGTTGGTGAGGGTGCCGCCGAGCCAGCGGGTGCTGACGTAGTAGGCGCCGGCCCTTTCGGCCTCGGAGACGATGGTGTCCTGGGCCTGCTTCTTGGTGCCGACCATGATCATCTTCTGGCCCTGGTTGGCGAGCTCTTCCACGAACTCGGCCGCGCGCTCGAGGTGGTCGAGCGTCTTTTGGAGGTCGACTATGTGGATGCCGTTGCGGTGGGCGAATATGTAGGGCTCCATGCGGGGGTTCCACCGGCGCCTCTGGTGGCCGAAGTGGACGCCGGCTTCCAGCAGCGACTTCATGGTGACCGCCGGCGGCTCGGGGGCGGCCTCTACAACCTGTTGCTCTTGGACCATGTGGGCATTCTCTCCTAACGCTCAGGCGGCCCCGCCAAGATCCTATCGGCCCTAGCGTGAACCCGCAGGCGAGTATAGCACACAGGCTTTGGAGGGGCAAAAGAGCGGGGCGGCGCGCCTCGCCCCTGGGCTGCGGAACGCTTCCGGGTGGGATCGGGACGCTTGTGGGGCGATACGGACGAAGTTGGGACGAGTGTGGAACGCCGATTCGTAGCTAATCCAGGCGAGTCCGTATTGGGCGGGGCGCCAGGGCGTTCCAAAATGTTTCAAAACGTTCCATCGGCTTCGTCGGGGCCAGGGGGCAGAGGCTCCGGCGCGCGACGATGCCTTCCGTCCGACTCTCCGCATTATACGCACCCACGTTCTGTTCGTCAACGTCCGGGGGGACTGTTCAGAGTATGGGAGGGCAGCCACAAGGGCTGCGCCCTACGGGATGGAAGCGGTAGTCGTAGGGTATCTGTTCAGAGTATGAGAGGGCAGCCACAAGGGCTGCGCCCTACGGGATGGAAGCGGTAGGCGTAGGGTATCTGTTCAGAGTATGGGAGGGCAGCCACAAGGGCTGCACCCTACGGGATGGAAGCGGTAGGCGTGGGGGACTGTTCAGAGTATGGGAGGGCAGCCACAAGGGCCCACAAGGGCTGCACCCTACGGGATGGAAGCGGTAGTCGTAGGGTATCTGTTCAGAGTATGAGCTCGACTTTGTACAAAACTTAGAAAAGGACAAGGTAAGCTGACAAGACCGAACCACCACGAAAGGTCATGTCATGCTCACCCTGCCCGATGTCATTGTATCCCTACTCCGTCCGTTCGCGCCGATGTTTCAGGCCAGGACATGGACGAAAGTGCAGGTGCTGCTCGTCGGCGCAGTCCTGGCCACGCGCAACAGGACCGTCACCTCCGCGCTCCGCGCCATGGGACTCAGCGACGAGACTGGCTTCGCTCGGTACCACCACGTTCTCAGCCGCGCTCAATGGTCACCTCTCCAGTTGAGCCGTGTACTGCTGTCGCTCCTGGTCCAATACCTCGATGGGGGTGACGGGCCGCTGGTATTCGGCATCGACGAGACGCTGGAGCGGCGGCGAGGCCGCCGGATCAAGGCCAAGGGGATATATCGTGACGCAGTGCGCTCCAGCGGGAGTCATTTCGTCAAGGCCTCCGGCCTGCGTTGGATAAGCCTGATGTGGCTGACCAACATACCTTGGGCACATCGGACATGGGCGTTGCCTGTGCTGACCGCGCTGGCGCCCTCTGAACGGTACTATCAGAAGCTGGGGCGGACTCACAAGAAGCTCACCGACTGGGCGCGCCAGATGATAGTACAACTCCGTCGCTGGTTGCCCAACCGTCCTTTGGTGATGGTCGCCGACAGCAGCTACGCTGCACTCGATCTGCTCGCCTTCTGCCAGTCGATGACTCGCCCCGTCACCTTCATTACCCGGTTGCGTCTGGACGCCGCGCTCTACGAACCCGCTCCACCTCGACTGCCCGGACAGATGGGGCGTCCACGCCTCAAGGGCCAGCGGCTGCCCACGCTCGGGAACCTCCTTGAATGCCACGAGGCAGGCTGGACCAGGATGTCTGTGGCCTGGTACGACGGCGCCATCCGCGCGGTAGAGATCGTCTCTCAAACAGCGGTCTGGTATCACCCGGGCAAGCCACCGGTGCCCATTCGCTGGGTCCTCATTCGTGACCCCCTACACCAGTTCGACTCCCAAGCGCTGCTGTGTACCGATCCTGCGATCAGCCCGGCCCAGATCATCGAGTGGTTCGTGCTGCGCTGGCAGATCGAGGTGACCTTTCAGGAGACGCGCGCTCATCTGGGAGTAGAGACTCAACGCCAGTGGTCGGATCGAGCCATATCTCGGACCACCCCTGTGCTGTTGGGACTGTTCTCTTGGATAACTCTCGCAGCCCACCTGTTGAGAGACCGCCGGCTCGCGACTCCACGATCGGCGGCATGGTATGTCAAGTCAGCGCCGACTTTCATCGATGCGATCGCTCTCGTGCGCCGTCACCTCTGGCTTGCTTCTGAGACTTTCTGCACATCGCCGCAGAAACCCGACATGCGAGAAATCCCAACGCCCATGTTCAACAGGTTCATCGAATCCCTCACCTACGCAGCGTGAATGTACAAAGTCGAGATGAGAGGGCAGCCACAAGGGCTGCGCCCTACGGGATGGAAGCGGTAGGCGTGGGGGACTGTTCAGAGTATGGGAGGGCAGCCACAAGGGCTGCGCCCTACGGGATGGAAGCGGTAGGCGTGGGGGACTGTTCAGAGTACGGGAGGGCAGCCACAAGGGCTGCACCCTACGGGATGGAAGCGGTAGTCGTAGGGTATCTGTTCAGAGTATGGGAGGGCAGCCACAAGGGCTGCACCCTACGGGATGGAAGCGGTAGGCGTGGGGGACTGTTCAGAGTATGAGAGGGCAGCCACAAGGGCTGCGCCCTACGGGATGGAAGGGTAGGGGAATGTAGGGGAATCCGCCGCGTGCAGGGCTGGCGGGCAGGGTGTACAATGGCGGGCGCCGAGCGGGAGGGCGAGAGTGCTTAGGAAGCTGGGCAACGTGACCCGGATCAAGCGGGAGCAGGACGCGGGGGTCCCGCCGGGCCAGTTCGCCACCGAGAAGTTCCCGGTGATGACCTACGGGCCGACTCCCAACGTGGACCTGGCCGAATGGCGGTTCAGGACGCTGGGGCTGGTCGGGCACGACGTGATGCTGACGTGGGAGCAGCTTACCAGCCTGGAGAGGGTGACGGTGGAGGCGGAGTTCCACTGCGTGACGCAGTGGAGCAGGATGCGGAACACGTGGGAGGGGGCGCGATTCTCCGAGGTGATGCGGCTGGCGGCGCCGCTGCCGGAGGCGAAGTTCGCCATGCTGCACTGCTACGGCGGCTACACGACGAATCTTTCCCTGGACGCCCTGATGGACGACGACGTGCTGCTCGCGTACCGGCACGACGGAGCGCCCCTGCCGCGGGAGCACGGCGGGCCGGTGAGGCTGGTGGTGCCGAAGCGGTACGGCTGGAAGAGCGCGAAGTGGGTGGGCGGCGTCGAGCTGACGGCGGAGGACGCCCCCGGGTTCTGGGAACGGAACGGCTACCACATGGAAGGAGACCCGTGGCAGGAGCAACGCTTCGGGTAGGACCTGAGCTAGGAAGGAGCTAGGAAATGACTACGTCAGGCAGTGACTATCCCGTTAGGTTCGACGCCGACTACCCGGAGTCCCCGTCGAGATTGCTGGCGCTCCTGGGGGTGCTCTTCTTCATCAAGGGGCTGCTGCTGATACCGCACATAATAGTGCTGATCGTACTGGGGCTGGCGAGCGTCATAGTGGCCTACATAGGGTACTGGGCGGTGCTGATCACGGGCAGGTACCCGGAGGGCATGTTCAACTTCGTGTACAGCGTGTCGAGGTGGTCGTCGAGGACGGACTCGTGGATGTACGGCTGGACGGACAAGTATCCCCCGTTCACCCTTGGCGAAGGCGACTACCCCGCGAGGCTGGACATCGACAGGCCGGATGCCTCGTCGAGGGTGCTGTCCCTGCTTGGGGTGCTGTCCATCCCCTTCCTCATCGTGTACTCGTTGAAGATGGTCCTGCTGATCCCCCACATAATCATCCTCATGGTGCTGGGGACCGTGACGCTGGTCGTCAGCTACATCGGCTACTGGGCGGTGCTGATAACCGGCAGCTATCCCCAGGGGCTGCACAACCTGATACTCGGCGTGCAGAGGTGGGAGTACCGGACGACCGCGTGGCTGTTCGGTCTGACGGACCGGTACCCGCCCTTCTCGCTGAGCTAGGCCGACAACCTAGCAATGAAGGGTGGTGCCCCCACCCTAACCCTCCCCCAAAATGGGCCCAAAATGGGGGAGGGGATTCAAGGTTAGCCATCATTCAACAATGTTGGAGCGCTAGGCCCAGAGGCCCTTCGACAGGCTCAGGGCGAACGGAGATTGCAAGGCCGCCGGGCGGGGATGACACGGCCAGGCCCTTCGACAGGCTCAGGGCGAACGGAGATTGCAGGGCTGCGGGGCGGGGATGGCACGGATAGGCCCTTCGACAGGCTCAGGGCGAACGGAGATTGCGCCGGGCGGGGATGGCACGGATAGGCCCTTCGACAGGCTCAGGGCGAACGGAGATTGCGCCGGGCGGGGATGACACGGCCCCGCCCTTCGGCCTGGGGGAAGCGGGATCGCTAGAGTCGCTTCCCCGTCCAGGGCGCCCTGCTCGGTCAGGGCGCTCCGTCCAAGCTTCGGGAGTCTTTTCGGGGGTCGGCCACGGGCGGGGCACTCCGTAGATGCTCCAAGCCGTGTCGTGGGATAGGCTAACAGAACGCCTGTACACGTGTCAATAGCCGCGAACATCAGTTTTCGGGGGTTTCGAACATTCGCTCGCGGATGACATGGGCCGGGGACGGGATAATATAGCAGACGGGGCGGGGGACGGCAGGTTTGAAACCTGCCGCTACGTCCGCGATCTCGCGAGCCACAGCAGGATCGCAGACGGGGCGGGGGACGGCGGGTTTGAAACCCGCCGCTACGGGAGGCTCAAGGGGTACCCCGCCAAAATAGCAGACGGAGGCGACGATGAAGGCAGCAGTGCTCTACGAGGTGAACGCGGACCTGGTCGTGGAGGAGCTGGACATCAGCGAGCCTGGGAACGGCGAGGTGCTGGTGAAGATGGAGGCGAGCGGGGTATGCCACTCGGACTGGCACGTCGTG
Source organism: Dehalococcoidia bacterium (assembly GCA_963664035.2). Taxonomy (GTDB): domain Bacteria; phylum Chloroflexota; class Dehalococcoidia; order Lucifugimonadales. The sequence goes on from OY760867.2 coordinate 742,185, forward strand.
AAGGGCGAGTGGACGCACCACCCGCTGCCGACGGTGCTGGGCCACGAGGGGGCGGGCATCGTGGAGGCGGTCGGGCCGGGCGTGACGAACGTGAAGTCGGGGGACCACGTCATCCTGTCGTGGAGGGCGAGCTGCGGGTTTTGCGAGGCGTGCCAGAAGGGGCGGCCCAACGTCTGCTACACGCCTGTGCAGTCGAGCTCGGAGGCGCACTCTCGGGCGAACGGCAAGAGGATCAACCAGCTTTCGGGGCTGGGGACGTTCGGGAGCTACTCCGTCGTGCCGGAAGTGGCGGCGGTGCCGATAGACAAGGACGTGCCGATGGAGGTGGCGTCGCTGGTGGGGTGCGGGGTGACGACGGGGGTGGGAGCGGCGATCAACACGGCGGGCGTGGAGCCGGGGACGTCCGTGGCGGTGTTCGGGTGCGGCGGGGTGGGGCTGAACTGCATACAGGGTTCGGCCATCGCGGGGGCGACGACGATCATCGCGGTGGACATGCTGGACAACAAGCTGGACATGGCGGAGGAGTTCGGCGCGACACACAGGATCAACGCGTCGAGGGAGGACCCGGTGGCGCGGATAGTGGAGCTGACGGGCGGCAAGGGCGTCCACTACGCGTTCGAGGCCATTGGCCTGGTGCCGGAGCCGTTCCTACAGAGCATCCTTTGCACACGGCACCGCGGGGTGACGGTGTGGGTGGGACACGCGCCGGAGCGTACGCCGGTGACCATCGACGCGCGGGACCTGATGCCGGAGAAGATGGTCATAGGGTCGATGTACGGCTCGGCGCGCCCGCAGATCGAGTTTCCGAGGCTGCTGGAGCTGTACAAGGCGGGGAAGCTGAAGCTGGACGAGCTCGTGACGCGGCGCTTCCCGCTGGACGACGTGAACGACGCCTTCGCCGCGCTGGGCAGGGGCGAGGTCGCGCGGAGCGTGCTGCTCTTCGGCTGAGCGCCCGGGCGGTAGTCCCGGATGGAACCTTTTCCCCCTTGGCCGCGTAGTATCGACCAGAACGCTCGATAGTGGAGCGCGGAGGGAGGCGCCTGCATGAAGCGCCGATTGCTGCTACCGGTCCTGGGTGTCCTGTTCCTCGCCGTGGGGACCGTCCTTGGATGCGACCAAGGGCCGTCCCTGTCCAATGAGGTCGACAGCTACGTAGCCGTTGCTCCCCAGGTACTCCGGTCGGGACAGACCGAGAGCGTCTCCGTTTCCCTGTTCGACGGCAGCGGCCCCGCCCAGGGCGTCGTCAGCGTTTCGCTGGGCGACGGACCCGCAGCTTCCGATGTCATCATGGGGTCCGGGGCCGTTCCCCTGCCCGTCCCGGACGTTCCCCCGGGCAACTACGATCTCAAGGTGGAGGGCCCGGGATTCATCGAAAGGGCGTCCCTGCGCGTGGAACCCGGCGTGAGCCTGTTCCTTGAGACGGACAAGCCGATCTACAAGCCCGGCCAGAAGATGATGATGCGCGTCCTCACCGTGGACCCGGAGCTGCGCCCCCTGTCCGGAGAGGTCACCATCGAGGTGCAGGACGCCAAGGGCTCGAAGGTATTCAAGGAGGCCGTGACCACCGGCGAGTTTGGCATGGCCACCCTCGACATGCCGCTGTCCACCGAGCCGAACCTGGGCGTCTGGAAGATAAGCGCGCTTACCGAGAACGCGAAGGCCGAGGTGGACGTCCGGGTCGAGAGGTACGTGCTGCCGAAGTACGAAGTAGGGGTAGAGATGCCGAAGGAGTGGGTGCTGGCCGACGAGAAGATCACCGGGCGCGTCGACGCCGAGTACACGTTTGGACGCCCGGTGCGGGGCGAGCTGGAGATCGTGGCCTCCCGGTACGTCGGCGCGTGGGAGGAGTTCGCAACGCTGACCGAGGAGATCGACGGCAGCGAGTCCTTCGAGCTTCCCGCTGTGGGCTACGTCGCAGGCGTCCCCGCAGGCCAGGGCATGGGCAACGTGAGCCTGGACGTGACGGTCCGGGAGAAGAGCACCGGCTACGAGGAGACGACCACGCGGCTGATCACCGTGGCCCAATCCCCGGTCAGCCTGCGCCTGATCCCCGAGAGCAGCGTATTCAAGCCGTCCCTGCCCTTCTCCTTCCTGATAGTCACGGAGACCCCCGACAACCAGCCGCTGGACAGGGACGTAGCCGTAACGCTGTACTACGTGGACGATGAGCTCCGGGAGGTCGAGACCAAGAGCGAGCGAGTCGAGACCAAGAACGGCACGGCCATCCTGAGCGTCGAGCCGCCGAAGGAGGCAGTCGCCCTACGGGTAGAAGCCGATACCGACTATGCCTATGCTTACCTCGCCATGCGTTCCGGCTACTCGCCGTCGGGCAGCTTCATCCACGTGATCCAGAGCGGCCCCGCCGACCTGAAAGTGGGGGATACCGCCCAGTTCCAGGTCCACTCGACCAGGGAAACGGCCAGCCTCTACTACGAGGTCGTAGCCCGGGGCAAGGTCGTCTTCTCCCAGGTCTCGTACACACCCGACATCGGGTTCACCGTCACCCCCGCCATGGCACCCGGTGCGCGCCTGCTGGTCTACCAGGTGCTGCCCAGCAACGAGGTCGCCGCCGACTACATACCGTTCAACGTCGCCCCGTCCTACTCTCACCAGGTCGATGCCCGTTTCGAGGAACAGGAAGTCAGGCCCGGGGATGCCGTGGACCTCGAGGTGGAAGCCCAAGGGCCGGCCCAAGTCGGACTGGTTGCCGTGGACCTCTCGGTGTTCATCCTGGCCGAAAACCGCCTCAATCTCCAGCAGGTCTTCAACGAGCTGGAGAGGCTCTACATGCAGCCCCAGGCCGAGCTTCACGACATCCGCATCCACTATAGGGTCACAGCGCGCGGCGCAATGGAGGCATTTCAGGACGCAGGCGTGGTGGTCATGACCAACAAGAACGTCCCGGATGGAAAGGAACACCTCTATCGCCCTCCCGGTCCCAGCTTTGGCGAAAGGGTGGCCGATTTTATGGATGGGATTCTCGGTCGCAGGGAAGTGGTCAAAGAGGTGCCTGTCGAAGTGGTGGTGGTCGAGAAGGAAGTCGTTGTCGAGAAGGAAGTCGTCAGAGGGATGCCCGGTGAGACAGCCGCGGCTCAGGACGAGGGGCTTGCCGAGGTGACCCGGGTCAGGCAGTTCTTCCCGGAGACCTGGTTGTGGACGGACGTGACCACCGACGAGCAGGGCCGTGCCACCGTTCCGGTAGAGGCCCCGGACAGCATCACCACCTGGGTGCTACGCGCCGTGGGCATGTCGAAGGAGCACGGCCTGGGCATCTCCGAGAGCGAGCTGAAGGTCTTCCAGCCCTTCTTCCTCTCGGTTGACCTGCCCTTCTCCGGCATCAGGGGCGAGGTGCTTCCGGCCAAGGTGGCCCTGTACAACTACCTGGACACGCCCCAGACGATCCAGGTGGATATATCCCCGTCGGACGGGTATGAATTGCTGGACGAACCCAGCCGTACGGTCACGGTCGGCGCCAACGACACTGGCGGGACGGAGTTTCGCGTCCGCCTCGCGGACGTGGGGAAGATAGCCCTGGAGGTCTCGGCGCGCAGCCCGGACGCCGCCGACGCGGTTATCGAGGAGATGCTCGTCGAACCGGAGGGCGTACCAGAAGAACTTGTCGAGAACGTGATCCTGACCGCCGGCGACCGCCACACCCTGGACGGGGCAGCGCCTCACGACGCCGTCGAGGACTCGGCGCGCACGCTGGTATCCGTGACCGGCAGCTTCCTGGCCCAGACCATCGACGGGCTGGAAGGGCTGCTGCGTATGCCGTTCGGCTGCGGCGAGCAGAACATGGTCCTGTTCGCCCCGAACGTATTCGTCGCCAACTACCTGCGCGACACGGGGCAGAGCAAGCCGGAGGTTATGGCCAGGGCCGAGCGCATGATGGTCACCGGCTACCAGCGGGAGCTCACGTACCGCAGGCACGACGGCAGCTTCTCCGCCTTCGGCGACGACGACCCGGAGGGCAGCCTGTGGCTGACCGCCTTCGTGCTCAAGACCTTTGCCCAATCCAGGGGCATGATCCACGTGGACCCCGCTGTGCTGGGCGACGCCCAGGAGTGGATACTGCGCCACCAGCAGGACGACGGCTCCTTCGAGCCGGTGGGGTTCCTGCACCACCAGGAGCTCCTCGGCGGCCTGCGGGGCAACACCGCCCTCACGGCCTACGTGGCCATCGCGCTGCTGGAGTCGGACGCGCAGACCGCCGCCTCGAAGGCAATCGCCTAGCGGGAGCTGGACGGCATAGACGACCCATACGCCGCCGCCATCGTCTCCTATGCCCTGGAGCTTGCCGGCAGCGGCATGGCCGCCGCCGCATACGACAAGCTGATGACGATGGCCGTTGCGGACGGCGACGGGCTGAGCTGGGGCGCCGCGCCCGGCGACGGCGGGTTGGACCACGGCAACCGCAGCGCGGCCGTGGAGACGACCGGCTACGCGGCGCTGGCGCTCATTGAGCGGGGCGACATCATCGGCGCATCCAACGCCGCCAGGTGGCTTGTCAAACAGCGCAACGCCTACGGGGGCTACGGCTCCACGCAGGACACGGTGGTGGGCCTGCAGGCGCTGACGCGGCAGGCCGTATATTCGCAGACAGACGTCGAGATGAACGTAATCCTGAGATCCGGGGAGTGGACCCGGGACGTAGCGATCACTCCCGCAAACGCCGACGTGCTCCAGATCTTCGAAGTCCCGGCAGGAACGGACATAGAGGTATCGGGCGAGGGCAGGGGGCAGGCGGTCGTCCAGGCCGTGCGCCGGTTCAACACCCCCGAGGTGGAGATAGAGGGACGGCCCGTCTTCGACATAAGCGTCAGCTACGGCGCCGGCAGCGTGGAGGTGGACGACCTGATCACGGTGTCCGCCGACGTGACGTTCAATCCCCCGGAGACCGTAGAGGCCGGGATGGTGGTGCTGGACGTGGCGATACCCACCGGGTTCGGGCCGGTGGGGGAGTCTCTCCGGCGGATGGCCGAGTCGGAGCCGAGGATCAAGCGCCACGACGTAGCCGGGCGCAAGGTGATCATCTACATCGAAGACATGGCGGCCGGGGAGACGCTGTCCGTGGAGTTCGAAGCGCGCGCCCTCTTCCCGGTGCGCGCCGAGGCGGTAACGTCCTCAGCCTATTCGTACTACAAGCCGGAGTGGATAGGTCAGAGCCTGGGCGGAGCCATGACCGTGGGGGCAGGCAACTAGGGGCGGGACCAGCGGCGCCCTTCGACAGGCTCAAGGCGAAGGTGAGGTGGTCACTCTACGGGCCTTTGGAGGCGCCCTGTGACGGGCGTGTCTCGGATATAATTCATCTCCCGCAATAGCGGAGGACTGGAAGAGGTCTGGAGGGCGTTTTCCGCAGGCTGCTCATGGCCCCATTGACGACGCCAAGATTGCTGTTACGACGCTGGGCCGACAACAGGCTGCTGATGGCCAGCGTCTTCGTCAGCATGGTCGTTGCGGCGGCGCTGGCCGCGGCGGCGCCGGTCTACTTGGGCGCGATGGAGCGGCTCTCTCTCAACCTCGCCATAGACGGGCTGAGGAGGCCGTTCTCGAACGTACACGTCTATTCGAGGTACATCCCGCTCACCGAGGCCGACGTGGCGGCATCGGGCGAGGCGGTAACCGGGGCCGCCCAGGGCCGCCTGGGCGAGTTCTACGACTGGCACGAACGGTACCTGATCGTCCCCACGTATCTTGCGGGGCACCAGAGGAACCCGCTGCCGATCCCGGGGGAGGACCGGCTCTCGTCCCGCGCCTACTTCCGGTCGTACAGCAGCCTGCTGGACCACGTGAGCTTCGTACACGGGGGGCCTCGGCAGGGCTACGCTCTGGACGACTTCCATGGGCGCGCCGAGCGTGCTAGGGCGCCGGATACGATCGTGGACGCCTGGGGAGAGTGGCCGGTGGTGGAGGCGATAGTGAGCCTCGCCACGGCGCGGATGTTCGGGCTGGAGGTGGGCGACCTGGTGACCGTGACGCAGGACATAGGGGCCTCCAACCGGGTCTACGCCGTCATCGCGGGCGTCTTCACGGCGACGGAGCCGACGGAGGACTACTGGCTCTTCCACGCGAGCACGTTGATCGACCCGCACGTCGACGAGGAGGACGTGCCCGAGGAGATCACCACTCCATACGACCCGGCGGAGCCGGCGATACCGCTGTTCATATCCGAGATCTCGATGGTCGGTGGGCTTGGGCAGGCGTTCCCGGGCGCAATGATCGACTCGATGTGGTTCGTCTTCGTCGACAAGGAGGGGCTGAAGAGGCTGGAGATACCGGAGGTCCGGGGCGCCCTGTCCGGGTTCACGGCGGACGTGCAGAGGGCGCTTCCCGGGTCGGAGGTGACGACGGAGATAACGGACACGCTGGACGCCTTCGAGCGCACCAGCTTCTTCTCGCGGGTACCGCTGCTCTTGCTGCTGGCGATGATGGTGGTCACGGTGGTCTTCTACCTGTCGATGATGGCGGGCTACCTGGCGCAGAGCCGGCAGCGGGACCTTGCGCTCCTGGGTTCGCGCGGGGTCGGGAGGGCGCACCTGTTCAGGCTCCACCTCGCGGAGGGCGGGGTGATGGCGGCGGGGGCGGTCGTCCTGTCGCCGCTGATGGCGATGGGGGCGACGGCGCTGGCGGGCAAGCTGCCGGTCTTCAGCGAGAGCACGGGGGGCGCGCTGCTCCCGGTCAAGCTGTCATGGGAGCCGTTCGCGGCGGCGGCCGGGGCCGGGTTGCTGTGCCTGGCGATAGTCGTGCTGCCGGCCGTGCTGGGGAGCCGGGGCGGGCTGCTGGCGCGGAAGCTGCGGGCGGCGAGGCCGCCGAGGGTGCTGATGCTGCACCGGTACTACCTGGACGCGGCGCTGCTGATACTGGGCGGGCTGGTCTTCTGGGAGCTCCAGTCGAGGGGCCACTTCGTCTCAGGGGGGCTGTTCGAGAACATCGAGGTGAACGAGCCTCTGCTGCTGGGGCCCGCGCTGTTCATGATCATGGTGGCGCTGGCGTTCATGCGCATCCTGCCGCTGGTGGCGCGGTACGTCGGCGGGGAGTCGCCGACACTGGTACACGCTCTCGTCGCCGCCAGCCTGGCGATACTGGGGCCGGGGCTGGTCATATCGGAGATCAGGGCCGGGGAGCCGGCGGGATGGGTCGCCGGCGCGCTGGCGCTCGCGGCGTTCGCGGCTGCGTACGCCGGCACGGCCTGGGCGACGATGATGCGCTTCCGGGCGGCGGGGCTGGTGTGCCAGGCGGCGCTGGTCTGCGTGTTCGCGCTGGTGGAGCGGCCGGACCCCAACGGGCTGCTGTTCACGCCGACGGTGGGCGTCCTCGCGGCCGTGCCCGCGCAGGCGCTGTTCATGGGGTTCCAGGCGCTGCGGCGGTGGACCCCGGTGTGGCTGCTGATGGGGCTGCGGAACATGGCGCGGAACCCGACGCAGTACACGTGGCTGGTGGTGCTGGTGGTGCTGGCGACCGGGGCGGGGATAGTCTCTACGACGGTGGGGGGCACGCTGGAGCGCAGCAAGAACGAGCGGGTGCTCTACGACGTGGCGGCGGACTACCGGGTGACGGGGATGGGGGCGTGGATGCATGGCGACCTGGCGACGATCAAGGAGCGTTTCATGCGCATCCCGGGGGTCACGTCGGTATCGCCGGCTCTGCGCCACGTGGGGGCGGTGGGCCCCAACCCCGCGGAGCTCCTGGCGGTGGACTCGACGGAGTTTCCCTATATCTCGTGGTACAGGGACGACTTCTCCGAGGGCTCGTTGGGGTCGGTCATGCGGGCGCTGCAGCCGACGGGCGTGGTGGAGAAGATCGCGCTGCCGGAGGGGTCTACGAGCATCGGGGTGTGGGCGAAGCCGGTGCGCGAGTACCCGAACATGGCCATCTTCGTGGTGCTGTCGGACGACTACGGCAACAAGGGCGCGATGCGGCTCGGGATGGTGGGACCGCCGGAGTGGCACCTGATCAGGGCGCGGCTGCCGCGAACCATGTCCTACCCCGTGTACCTGTCGGCGGTGCAGCTACTGGAGCCCTACTACGGGGAGGGGCAGGAGCTGACCGCCGGGGCGGTGCTGCTGGACGACATCCACGTGACCGTGGGGCCGACCGCGATAGAGTACACGCTGGAGGACTTCGAGGGGCAGATGCGGTGGACGCCGATCCAGACGTCGGCGCTGTCGTCGGACAGGATCGCGTCCACCCGGAGGGACGCGCTGAACGGCAGCCGGTCGGGGCTGTACGTGTTCAGGGGGGAGTCGTCGCGGGGGGCGCGGGGCTTCTACCAGAGTCCCACGGGCGGGCCTGTCCCGGTGGTGATGAGCGACTCGCTGGCGGCGGCGGCCGGCGCGGGGGTCGGGGAGGTGTTCGCCGTGGAGCTGGCGGGGATGTGGGTGCCGGTGGAGGTGCGGGAGACTGTGCGGCACTTCCCGACGATGGGCAGGGACGAGCAGTTCCTGCTGGCGGACCTGAAGAACCTGCTGGACCACCTGAACGTGCTGACGCCCGGCGGGGGCATAACGCCCAACGAGCTTTTCCTGGCGGAGGCGCCGGCGGCTGGGGACGTGGTGAGGAACGCGGTGCGGTCGATGGTGCTCAACCCGAACGGGCAGGTACACGAGCGGTCGGCGCAGCTGGATAGGTTCGACAGGGACCCGCTTTCGACGGGAGGTTGGCGGGCGCTGGAGTCGCTGTCGCTGCTGATAGCCGTCGTCGCGGTGGGGTTCGGCTACGTCTCGCACCTGCTGCTGTTCAGGGACCGGAGCGTGGGCGAGGTGGCGTTCCTGCGGGCGCTGGGGCTGTCGCGGCGGCAGACGGCGGGGCTGCTGACGTTCGAGCACGTTACCATAGCCGTAATCGGGCTCGGGCTGGGGACCTGGGCGGGATTCCAGATGAGCCGGTTGATGGTGGCGCCGCTGGCGGTAACGGAGCATGGCAGGCCGGTGCTGCCGCCGTTCATCCTGACCACGGACTGGGAGTTGATGCTTCCCACGTACGCGGTGCTGCTGGGCATCTTCGTTGCGTCGCTGCTCGTGCTGCACAGGGGCATATCGAGGCTCGACCTGAGCAGGGTGACGAGGGTGGGAGAGAGGTGAGCGGGCCTTGTATGATTGGAGCACCACGTTAGGTTGCGAGTAAGGGGTATATGAATCGTCCAACTGAGCTAGTTCGCCGGCTGGTGGAGGCGCCCGCCTTCGAGTACGCCATAATTGGGATCATCATAGCGAACGCCGTGCTGCTCGGCGTCGGGACGTCCCCGGGGCTGAGCGAGCGGTATGGGGAGTGGATAAGCCTGGGCAACCAGGCGGCGCTGGCCATCTTCATCGTCGAGGCGCTGCTCAAGATGGCGGTGGCGTCTCCGCGCGTCGCGGGGTACTTCAAGGACGGCTGGAACGTCTTCGACTTCCTGATCATCGTGGTCGCGCTGATACCGGCGACCGGGCAGTTCGCGATGGTCGCGCGGCTGGCGCGGCTGATGCGCGCGCTTCGTCTCATCTCCACGATCAAGGACCTGCGGCTGATCGTGACGGCGCTGGTGCGCTCGATTCCGAGCGTGGGGCACGTGATGATGCTGATGAGCATCATCGTCTACGTGTACGCGATAATGGGATACCACCTGTTCCACGAGACCGACCCGGAGAACTGGCGGAACCTCGGCATATCGCTGCTGACGCTGTTCAACATAATCACGCTGGAGGGCTGGACGGTGGTGATGGCCGCCGCGATGGAGACGCACCCGCTGGCGTGGGTGTACTTCGTCAGCTTCGTGATAATCGGGACGTTCGTGGTGATAAACCTGTTCATAGCGATAATCATCAACAACCTGGACGAAGCCAAGTTGGAGCGCCTGCGCGAATTGGAGCGCCCTGTGTCGAGGGAGGAGCTTCTGCGGGAGATCCGGGCGACCCAGGAGGCGTTGCAACGGCTGGAGGCGCGGCTGGACGGCCGCGAGTCGGTTGGGGCTGAGCGGGAGGCGCAGACCCAAAGCGGCGAGTAGGGGGAATTGGTAGAATACGGCAGGGACGCCGAGATTCGGCGGGAGCGCGGGATATGTTCGTTTGGGACGTGACGGGCCGTTTGGCATGACCGGACTCTTTGGGCGTCTGGCCACTGCGTGGCGGCAGATCGTGAAGCGGGGCCTCGCCCACTGGCGGCTGCTGTCGTCGGTCGTGCTGGGCGTGCTGCTTGCCTCGGCGATCATGGCCGGGACGGTCGTATACTTCGACGCGCTGCGGGAGGTGGCCCTCAAGAAGGCGCTGGCCGAGCACCCGCAGCGGGACCTCGATATTCTCATACAGGGCACGCGGGGGCCCACGTCGGCCGGCGAGTACGAGAGGGTGCGCAGCGTCGCCACGGACCAGATCGATCAACGGGTCGCCTGGCTGCTGAGCGACCGGATTCACGCCGGCAAGTCCCAGACCTTCTTCCTGTCTGTCCCCGGGGAGGAAGCGGACGCGGGGCAGGACAACGCGCGGGCCTACTTCGCGTTCATGCCGAGGTTCGAGGAGAGCGTCTCCTACGCGTCGGGAGGGTCTCCGAGCGCGAGCGCCAGGAACGCGCCGGGCGGGCCGCTGGAGATAGAGGCGGCGGTGCCCTCGGAGGCTGCGCGGCTGTTCGGGCTGTCGGCAGGTGACAAGATGAGCGCCGTGCCGTTCTGGGACGACACGACCCCGCACGTGACGGTTACGATAAGCGGCGTCTTCGAGCGGGACGACCCGGACGCCGACATATGGCAGCTGGAGAGCCGTGTGCTGCGCGCGGCGACGGGGCCGAGCTTCAGGACGCTGCCGTTCCACATCCCGCAGGAGACGTACCTGGACATCCTAGGGCCGTCGCTCAGGAAGCTGGACAGCACCTACGCCTGGCTGCTGGTCGTGGACACCGGGAAGGTGCATGCTCGCAACGCGCGTTCCACGCTGGTGACGCTGGTGACGATGAACCGCTCGCTGGGGGCCGTGCTGTCCGGGTACTCCCAGGTCAGCAGGCTGGACGAGGTGCTGCGGGAGTACGAGCGTCGGCTCTTCTTCACGAAGCTGCCGATGTTCGTGGTGCTGGTGCTGATCGCCATCGTGATCCTGTACTACGTGACGACGCTATCGTCGCTGGTCGTGGAGGAGCGGCGGACCGAGATCTCGCTGCTCCGCAGTCGGGGGGCGACGCCGACGCAGATACTGGCCGTCTTCGTGCTGGAGGGGCTGACCATAGCCGGGGTCGCCACCTTGCTGGGCCCCCTGATCGCGGCAACCGCCACCAGCCTGCTGGGGTACACGCCGGCGTTCTCGGACCTGACGGGCGGGGGACGGCTGGGCGTGGACGTGTCCCGGGGCGCGTACATGATGAGCGCCTTGGGCGGCCTTCTGAGCTTCGCGGCGCTGATCGTGCCCGCGTTCCAGGCGTCGCGCATCGGCGTGACGCAGCAGCGGCAGGAGGCGGCGCGCCCGAGGAGCGTTCCCGCGTTCCAGCGGTACTATTTCGACGTTGGTCTGCTGGTGGTGGGCATCTTCCTGTTCCGGCAGCTCAGCGAGCAGGGCTCGGTGGTCGCCACGCGGCTTCTGGGCGACGTGGCGGTGGACCAGCTCCTGCTGGCGGTGCCGGGGTTGCTGCTGGTGGCCTCGGCGATGGTGTTGCTGCGGCTGTTCCCGCTGGTGCTGAACGTGGTGAGCAAGTTGCTGTCGGGGCTGCTGCCGGTTGGGATGATGATGGGCACGTGGCAGATGGCGCGCAACCCGACCCACTACGCGCGGCTGTCGCTGCTGCTCATACTGACCGCCGGGTTGGGTATCTTCGCCGCGAGCTTTGGCGCTACGCTGGACAGGAGCTTCGAGGAGAGGGTGCTCTACTCCACTGGGAGCGACGTGAGGGTCGAGGGGGTCCGCGCCCTGGTAAGCCGGAGGGGGACGTTCACGCGGCCCGGGGAGGGGCCGCCGCGGCCGCCGTTGGAGGACGACTTCCAGCGGATGCCTGGGGTGGAGACGGCAAGCCCGATCCTTCGGGACCCGGGCAACGACCTGAGCCGCGGGCTGATCGGCGACCGCTTCCACATGTTCGCCATGGACGCCTCGACGTTCGCGGACGTGGCCTGGTTCCGGGACGACTTCGCCGGCAAGCCGATGAGGTCGCTGCTGGACGACCTGAGGGTGGCGGACCCTCCGGACGGCATACTGCTGCCCGAGGAGTCCTTCGCGATTGGCGCGACGCTGAAGGCGGACAGGCCGCACCCCAGCGTGCGGGTGACGGTGAGGGTGAGGAACGCCCAGAACCGGCACACGACCTACACGCTGGGGGCGCTGGAGTCCGCGGAGTGGGTGGACTTGAGGGCGAACCTGTCGAGGTCGGCGATCTCGCTGGACCCGACCCTGCCGGAGCGCATAGTCTCCCTGCGCATCCACGAACACCGGTCTCCCCAGCTCCAGGGCGGCTCGATCGTCATCGACAAGATCTGGGTGGAGACGCCCAGGGGGCGGGTGACGGTCGAGGCGTTCGACGACACCGAGGGTTGGAGCCTGCTGAAGGCCACGCCTCCGGCGGCGGCGGACGTTCTGCGGGCGGCGGACGTCAGCTTCGACGGCGGCCGGTCGGGTTCGGTGGTGTTCACCTGGACGCAGGGCGCGAGCCGAACGGCGCGCGGGATATTCGCGGGGTCCACGTGGGGGCCGATCCCGGTGCTTGCCAGCAGGGGGTACATGGCGGACACGGGCCACGCCGTCGGCGACACCTTCGAGGTGCTGTCGGGGCAGTACCGCGTCCCGGTCGAGATCGTGGACGTGGTGGACCTGTTCCCGACGATGACGCGGCTCGACGACAAGTACATGATCGCCGACCTGGAGTCGCTGACCCGGTTCTCCAACCTGGAGGCGCTCTACACGGAGTCGATACCGAACGAGGTATGGATATCGACGGAAACGTCGGGCGCCGAGCGCGAGCGGCTGCTCTACGCGATCGAGAGCTCCATCCTGTACCGGGTCAGGTCCGTTCACGACAGGGAGCAGGACCTCTCCCAGTCGGAGGCGGACCCCCTGGTCGAAGCAGGGTGGCGGGCGCTGCTGTTCGTAGCGTTCGGGGCGGTGCTGGTACTGAGCTGCGTGGGCTTCCTGGTACACTCTTACGTCTCGTTCAGGAACCGGCAAACTCAATTCGCGCTGCTCAGGACGGTGGGCTTCTCGATGAGACAGTTGATCATGATGGTGTGGCTGGAGCAGGCGCTGGTGATCGTGGCCGGAATGGCGCTGGGCACGTGGATGGGCGGCAGGCTTGGGGCGATCATAATGCCGTTCCTGGGGCATGACGATTGGGGGGCGCGGGTGGTGCCGCCGTTCGTGATGGAGACGAACTGGGGGGCGCTGCTGCTGACCTACGCCGCCATGGCGCTGGTCTTCGCGGTGATCTCGCTTGGCATCATCTGGTTCGTGCAGAGGATATCGCTGCACCGGGTGCTCCGGCTTGGCGAGATGTAGGGGGTAGTAGAGCTATGGCAGCGAGCGCGAGGGAGCCGTACGTCGTCTGTCAGGACGTCTTCAAGATATACAAGATCGCGGACCTGGAGGTGGTCGCGCTGCGCGGCCTGGACCTCGTGGTGGACCGGGGCGAGGTCATCGCCATCGTCGGGGCCAGCGGCAGCGGCAAGACGTCGCTGCTGAACATACTGGCCGGCTACGACTCGCCGTCCGCGGGCAAGGTCAACGTCGGGCGCCACGACCTGCTCAGGATGTCGTCCAAGGACGTGGAGGACTACCGGAGGAAGGAGGTCGGGTTCATCTGGCAGCAGACGAGCAGGAACCTGTTCCCCTACCTGACCGCGCTGGAGAACGTAGCGCTCCCGATGATGCTGACGAACCTGCCGAGCAAGGAGAGGCGGAAGCGCTCCGAGGAGCTTATCGAGCTCGTGGGGCTGTCGCACCGCGCGAACCACGCTCCGGACAAGCTGTCGGGCGGCGAGCAGCAGCGGGTTGCGATAGCGGTCGCGCTTGCCAACCACCCGCCGCTGCTGCTGGCGGACGAGCCGACGGGAGAGCTGGACGACGCGACGGCCTCGGAGATACTGGACCTGTTCGGCGACGTGAACCGGGAGCTCGACACGACTATCCTGATAGTCACCCACGACGCGGACATCGCCTACAAGGTCGGCAGGGTGGTGCTCATCAGGGACGGCAAGACGTCGGCGGAGATACGGCGGAAGGTCTCGCTGCGCCGGGTGGCGGGCAGGGCCGAGCGCGACGAGCCGCTGGAGGAGTTCACGCTGGTGGACGGCGCCGGCAGGGTCCAGATCCCTGGGCATTACCTGGACAAGCTGAAGATCAGAGAGCGGGCGAGGGTAGCCCTGGACGACGGCCAGGTGACCATCTCGCCGGGAGACGTATAGATTGAAGGGCCCCCGTAGAATCGTAGCAACCGTGGACCTGGAGCGCACCTACCGCCTGGAGGGAGAGGAGGTCTCGGCGCTTCGCGGCGTCAACCTGACGGTCCACCCCGGGCGGTTCATCGCCGTGGTGGGCAGGTCGGGGTCGGGCAAGACGACGCTGTTGAACCTGATGGCCGGGCTGGACAAGCCCTCGTCCGGACAGATCCTGTTCGAGGAGCGCGACCTGGCCGAGATGAGCGAGGCGGAGCTGACGGAGCTTCGGCGCCACAAGATCGGCTTCGTCTTCCAGTCCTTCGGCCTTCTGCCGCTGCTGTCGGCGTACGAGAACGTGGAGCTGCCGCTCAGGATATCGGGGGTGGGCGCGCGGGAGAGGGACGAGCGCACGAGGGAGGCGCTCGCCATGGTGGGCCTGAGCCACAGGGCGAACCACAGGCCGTACGAGCTGTCCGGGGGCGAGCAGCAGAGGGTGGCCATCTCGCGCGCCATAGTGACGCGGCCGGCGCTGCTGCTGGCGGACGAGCCGACGGGGGAGCTGGACTCGGTGAACGCCAAGGCGATCTTCGGCCTGTTCGAGGAGATGGTGCGCACCCAGAGCATTAGCGTGGTCGCGGCGACCCACGACTCGACGCTGCTGGAGATGGCGAACGAGGTGCTGGAGCTGCGCGACGGCGTCATCGCGGAGAAGGCGGACGTGGGGCTGCGGTATCGGAGTTGAGGCAAGACTGGCTCAGTTCCTGCCTTAGGTAGTTGAAGAGGCTCATGAAGTACACTGTGGTAGTCGAAGAGGGCCCTACCAGCTTCGGCGCCTATGTTCCCGACCTCCCCGGTTGCGTTGCAGTAGGGGAAACCATCGAGGAAGTATCTGGCCTCATACGAGAGGCCATGGAAGCCCACTTGGACATGCTGGTTGAAGACGGCCTCCCGATCCCGGAGTCCAGGTCCTCGGCGCACCTGGTCGAGGTCGGCCAGCCTCAGTAGTAGCTCCACGCGTGGTCCAAGCCGAGGTAGAAGGCGCCGGCGGTGTCGTAATGGGTCATGCGGCCTGCGGTCATGGCCCCTGTGGAAGGACGCGCCTCAATGGTTGGTAGGCCGAGTCGCGGCGGGCGGAACGGGTTGTGAATATCCTACAAGTGATTCACGGCTATCCGATGCGGTACAACGCAGGCTCCGAGGTCTATACCCAAGGCCTGGCCCAAGCGCTTGCCGAACGCCACGAGGTACACGTCTTCACGAGGCAGGAGAACGCCTTTCTCCCCGAGTATGCCACGCAGCGCGAGACCGACCCTTCCGACCCTCGGATCACTCTTCACGTCATCAACATGGCAAGGGCGCGGGACGGTTACCGCCACACCGCCGTCGACGCCGCCTTTGCCGGCCTGCTGGATGAGATTCGCCCCCAGGTCGTCCACGTCGGACACCTGAACCACCTGTCCACCTCGCTCGTGTTCGAGGCGAACGAGCGGCGGGTTCCCGTCGTGGTTACGCTGCACGACTACTGGCTGATGTGTCCGAGGGGCCAATTCATCCAGATGTATCCGCGGGACTCCGCGGACGTCTGGGCCGTCTGCGACGGGCAGGACGACAGGAAGTGCGCCGTCCGCTGCTACGCGCGCTACTTCTCGGGCAATGAGGATGAGTACGAGACGGACGCCGCCTACTGGACGGACTGGGTAGGCAGGCGCATGGGACACGTGCGCGAGGTGCGCGACGCGGTCGACATGTTCATTGCGCCGTCCAGGTATCTCCTGGGGCGGTTCAGAGACGACTTCGGGATCCCCGGACGGAAACTCTCGTACCTCGACTACGGCTTCCACCGGCAGCGCATGGAGGGGCGGAGTAGAATACGGGGTGAGCCGTTCACGTTCGGCTACATCGGCACACACATACCGGCGAAGGGTGTACACCATCTCATAGAGTCCTTTGGCAGCGTTTCCGGCAATTCCCGGCTCCGCATCTGGGGACGCCACAGGGGCGTGGAGACCGAGGGGCTGAAGGCGTTGGCGGGAAGCCTGGGCGGCTCCGCGGGCAGCCGCGTCGAGTGGATGGGCGAGTACAGGAACCAGGATATCGTTGCGGACGTGTTCAACCGCTGCGACGCTATCGTCGTACCTTCGATCTGGGCGGAGAACTCGCCCCTCGTCATTCACGAAGCGTTGCAGGCCAGGGTTCCCGTGATAACCGCCGACTACGGGGGGATGGCCGAGTACGTACACCACGAGCGAAACGGGCTGCTCTTCGCCCATCGCGACCCACGCTCCCTCGCCGAGCAGATGCAGCGGTTGGCGGACGACCCGCAGCTAGCAATCAGACTGGGAAGAAGAGGCTACGCGCAGTCGGACGACGGGAACGTGCCCGACATGGTGGAGCACTCCCTTTCGGTGGAAAAGATATACGCCAGCCTGATCGATAGGGGCGAAGGAAGATGAGCGAACTCGCCGTCGAACAGCGGACAGCGCCGAAGGCAAGGCCGGCGGCGGCGAGCAGGGAACGGCCGGGGCCCTGGCGGATAACCTTCGACACGAATCCCGACGACTGCAACCTCCACTGCATCATGTGCGAGGACCATTCGCCCTACAGCTCGACCCAGAGAGACAGGCGGGAGGCGGGGCGTCCCAAGCGTCGCATGGACATCGACTTGATTCGCCGGGTCATGGAAGAGTCCCAGGGCACGGGGCTGCGCGAGATAATCCCTTCCACCATGGGCGAGCCCCTGCTCTACAGGCACTTCGATGAAATCCTGGACCTCTGCGCGGCGTATGGGGTCAAGCTGAACCTGACGACCAACGGGACGTTTCCCCAGCGGGGCGCCAGGGCATGGGCCGAGCGGATCGTACCCGTTACGTCCGACGTGAAGGTGTCCTGGAACGGCGCGACGAAAGGGACCCATGAGAACGTCATGCTGGGGTCGAACTGGGAGACGGTTCTCGAGAACGTTCGGGCTTTCATCGGCGTCAGGGACGCCCACGCGGAAAGCGGCGGCAACCGTTGCCGCGTGACGTTCCAGTTGACGTTCATGGAGATCAACGTGTCCGAGTTGCCCAGCATCGTGAAGCTGGCCGCCGAGCTCGGCGTGGACAGGGTGAAGGGACACCACCTGTGGGTACACTTCTCCCAGGTGCGTCGCCAGTCCATGCGGAGAAGCCCGGAGGCCATCGCCCGCTGGAACGCCATTGTTGATTCGGCGTACGAGGCGGCCGAGAGTCACAGGCTGCCGAACGGCGGCCGGGTGCTGCTGGAGAACATCTTCAGGTTGGACGAAAACGGTGAGGGGGACATCGCCCCCGACGGAGAATGCCCGTTTCTCGGGCAGGAGGCGTGGGTGGCCTCCGACGGCAGATTCAACCCCTGCTGCGCCCCGGACGCGCTGCGCCGGACCCTGGGCTACTTCGGGAACGTCAACGACGCCAGCCTGTACGACATCTGGAAGAGCGCGGAGTACAGAGACCTCGAGGCGAATTACATGGAGAACGCGCTGTGCCGGGGCTGCAATATGCGAAAACCGGCGGCAGGATGATTGGAGTGCAACCTGACGGCGGAGAAGCGGGATGATGGACAATTCCTGGAAGGCCGCGTTGGAGCGGGATGGCTTCATGCACATCCAGCAGGCGCTTGCGCGAGAAGATGTCGAAGTGCTTGGCGCCCTCTCGCTACGATCTATAGTTGACTATTCAAGGTCTGGAGATTTAGTTAGATCGTCGGGAGGTGTGCCACTGAAACTTACCTACCCTCTGGACAAGTATCCTGAGTTCCTGTCCGTCTTGGGTCGCAGGGAAGTAAGGGGCATCGTGGACCAGCTTCTTCCAAAAGATGAGTCGGTACTCACTTGGGAGGACGTCCTTATCAAGATGCCTCGCGTGGGTGAAGGTGTCGGAGCCCACCAAGACATAGGGATTGATCCCTTGCGACAGACCGTCTACAGCCTTGGCATATCCCTTCACCACGACGGTGACAACCCCGTATGTTTTCTGCCCGGCAGCCACTTCCTTGGCCCTTTAACTGCGGATACAGTCGCCGCGATACGAGAGGATTGCCGCAAGCAATTCGTACCTGTCATCACGCAACCCGGCGATGTCGTGATACACAACGTGCATGTTCTACATTTCTCCGATCCAAACACCTCCGAGAGACCACGGGCTACGTGGTATTTGGAGTTCAGGAGCCTACCCTGTCTACTCGAGCGAGGACCCTGGAATCCGGATTGGTCATATCACAGAAGAGCGATTTGGGTCCATGCGAGAGAGACCCAGGGAGACGACTTAGGCGACAGTGAACCCGATGAAGTGAAGGAGTATCTTTCCCGCCTCC
The DNA here is from genome assembly GCA_963664035.2 of Dehalococcoidia bacterium. GTDB lineage: Bacteria > Chloroflexota > Dehalococcoidia > Lucifugimonadales. The sequence continues at coordinate 760,834 of OY760867.2, forward strand.
GCAACGGGCGATCCTCCTTTCGCGTCCCCCATATAACAGATGATGTCCAGTTCGACCCTACGTCTCCCTATTACCACTTCACAAGTGGGACTGATAACTGGAGGGCGAGCGAACCTGCGTCACAGGGCACGCACCACGTAAGCACTGCTGACGGGCAACCGCTGTATGCAGCTCGCTTCAGTATCGTTCAAAAGTTCCATGAACCCGGGCTCGCCCCTGTCCAGGATGCGTCGGGTGCATACCACATCACTCCGGATGGCCGACCCGCTTACGAAGCCCGCCATACCCGAACGTTCGGATTCTACGAGCGTGTCGCTGCGGTCCACTCGGAGGATGGATGGTTTCACATCCTCCCGGACGGGGCTCCGCTATACGAGGAGCGCTACGCGTGGTGCGGCAACTTCCAGGAGGGCCGCTGCGCCGTCCGGCTGCCCGACGGGGAGTACTTCCACATAGCAGGCGATGGAAGTCCTGCCTACGGGGAGCGTTACCGGTATGCCGGCGACTTCAAGGACGGCTACGCGGTCGTTCAGCGTGGAGACGGCAGACACACCCACATAGACGCATCCGGCATTCAACTGCACGGTCGGTGGTTCCAGGACCTGGACGTGTTCCACAAGCGGTACGCCCGTGCCCGCGACCCCGACGGCTGGCATCACGTGGACATGTTGGGGAAGCCGCTCTACAGCGAGCGGTTCAAGAGCGTGGAGCCGTTCTACAATGGGCAGGCCCGGGTGGAGGGGTTCGACGGCTCCCTGTCGGTCATCGACGAGTCGGGCCGGACCGTGTTGGAGCTCAGGGAGCCTTCAGAATCGCATCTCGAAGGACTATCGGGCGATATGGTCGGCCTCTGGCGGACCCAGACTATCCACGCCGCCGTGGAATTGGGCGTGTTCGAGCGCCTGCCCGCTTCCGCGGAAGAGGTCGAGCGGCTGACTCGGCTGCACGGGTCGGTTGGGACGAGGTTGATGAGAGCGCTCACGGAGCTGGGACTCGTGCTGAGGGACGAGGCCGGCGCCTACCATCCGACCGAGCGCGGATCGCTCCTCATGCGAAGTCACCCGCTCTCGCTTGCGGATGCGGCCCGGCACTGGGGCAGAGAGTCCTATGAAGCCTGGGGCGGGGTTGCCGGATCACTTCGGACCGGCGAGTCCGCCTTCGAGAGATTGCGCGGCAAGAACTTCTTCGACTGGATACAGGACAGGCCCGCGGACCTACGCGCCTACCACTCGGCGATGTCGACGTACGCAAAGCACGACTACCGCGGCCTTGCCGACTGCGTGGACTTCACGGCTCACGACAGCATCCTGGATGCCGGAGGCGGCGCCGGCGAGTTGGCATTCGCGCTGTTGCGCTCCTGCCCCGGACTGGATGCGACGATCATGGACAGGCCGGAGGTGGTCGAGACCGCCAGGCCGCCCGCGGACCTCGAGGGGCGCTGCCGGTTCGTTGCGGGAGACCTCTTCGAGGAATGGCCCGTCAAGTCGGACGCCGTGATCCTGGCGAGAGTGCTCCACGACTGGCCGGACCGCGACGCGCTGCGAATCCTGGGGCGCGCTCGCGGAGCGATGTCGAGGGGGGCGACCCTCTACGTGATAGAGATGGTCCTGGAGGACGAGACCGGCGGGGGCGGTCTGCTGGACCTCAACATGCTGGTGATGACCCAGGGCGCTGAACGTACGAAGGGACAGTTCAGGGACATCCTCGCTCAAGCGGGATTCGATCTTATAGACGTGATGGAGACCGGTTACGTGAGCTCGGTGGTCCGCGCGAGAGCGCTATGAGCGGTCCTTACGACGAGACTTGGACTGTCAAAGAGCTCGGCAGCATATCGGCCCAAGCCGACGCTGCGCTCATCCTGAGACATGCCGAGCGGGAGGACATTCCTTCAGGCACATTCGGCGTCGATGTGCCGCTGACCGCCTGCGGAGTCTCCTCAGCGGAAAGACTTGGCTCAATGCTGTCTGCCACGAGGCCGCAGATCAGAGCTACGGCCAGTCCAGTGCCCAGGTGCGAGTCTACGGCTAAGGCGATACTTCGCGGCGGCGGCCAGCCTGAAGAGGTTGCCTTGGACTGGCGGCTCGGAGTCCCAGGCCCCTTTGTCGTGGATGAGGAAGTCAGCGGGGCGCTCTTCCTGCAAATCGGCATATTGGAGATAGTCAGACGGCAACTCACCCGTACAGAGCCTCCCGCCGGCATGAGAGCGACGTCCGAGGGCGTAGACCTGCTGCTGGAGCTGACTGCCAAGTACCTACGGTCGCGCGGACGCCTGAACGTCTACGTGACTCACGATTCGATACTGGCAGTCCTGGTCGCCTACCTGTACCGGCTATCGGTGGGCGATATCGGTTGGCCCGATTACCTGGATGGGCTGCTGCTGTGGCGGTGCGAGGAACGGCTCCACTTCGCTTGGAGAGGGCTAGAGCAGCGTTCGCACCCATTCGGCGGTTAGCGCGACCGCTTGCTTGGGTGAGACTTCGGGATTGTAGTCGAGCACCCTCCGGGCCTTCTCGATGCTGAAGTCCTCCCTGTGGCCCTCTTCGCCGGGGCGGTATGCCGCATATTCGATTGGGACACCGCTACCGACGGCGTCTCGGCAGATCCTGGCGAGGTCGTCGATGGAGTGCTCTTGGCCGGAGCCTACGAAGAACTTCTGCCCCACGACCTTCTCGGCGGGAGCTTGAATCGCGAGTGTCCAGGCCCTGAGCACATCGTCGATGAACGCCAGGTCGCGAGTCTGCTTGCCGCCCTCGACGACAATGGGCTTGCCGTGCAATGCGTTCCACAGCCACTTGAAAATGAATACCTCCCTGCGCATGTTGGGACCAATCACGACGCCTGTGCTCATGACTATCGACGGGACGCCATAGGCGAGACGCCACGCCCCCAATGCCATCTCTGCCGCCGCCTTCGAGAAGCCATATGGATTGTGTGGGGTCAACGGGTGGTCTTCGTCGATTGGCAGATACGAGGCGCGCCCTATCTCGTTGCCGGACCCCGCGAAGAGCAGCTTCGATATGCAGTCGGCATGGCGCACCGCCTCCAGCAGCGCGACCGCGCCCTCTACGTTTTGCATGACGGTGTACCTGGGGGACTCGAAGGCGAGGGGGGCATCCGGCTGCGCCGCAAGATGCACCACCACCGAATGGCCGTCCATGTCCCTGGGCTGGATGTCCTGGACGCTCTTCCACAGGTAGCGGAAACCGGGATTGGACAGCTCGCGACGCAGCAGGCCGGCATGGCCGGGCGGAGTGACGTCCAGGCCGGTCACACCGTAGCCGCGGTCGAGCAGGGCCCTGGCGAGCCCTGAGCCGCCAAATCCGGCGGCACCGGTGATCAGGACTCGTGTGTTGGGGTCGCGTTTCATCTGGTGACCGGTTTGTGTGTCATGGGTCGACGGCAGCGGGGCTCAGAAATATGTGGACTTGGGGTCCAGGCCGAGGTAGAAGGCGCCGGCGGTGTCGTAGTGGGTCATGCGGCCCTGCACCTGCTGGGTGATGACCTGCGTGTCCTGGAGGCGGCGTTGGACGGGGTTGCTCTCGAAGATGCCGTCCGAGCCTGCCACGTCGTAGGCGACGGCGGCGACGCGGGCGGCCTCGCGTATGGCGTGGGTGCCGGCGAGCCTGAGCCGGATGCGCTCCTCGGCCTCGAGGGCGCCGTTCCCTAGGGCGCTTTCCCAGAGGGTGGACGCCGCCTCCCGTAGGAACGCGCGGGCCGATCTCCAGGCGGCCTCGGCCTGGCCGATCTGCCGCTGCGTCGCGGGGTGGTCCGCGAGCTTCGAGGTCCACTTGCCCGGCACTTTGCCGGCGGCGATGTCGATGGCGGCGTCCAGCGCGGAGCGCGCGACCCCCAACGCGACAGTGGCGAACCCGGTGGAGAACATCAGCACCTTGGGGACGAGATACAGCGGGCCGCTCTCGCGCGGGGCGTCGTCCACGCGATAGGAGCGCGCCGCGGGGACGAACAGATCGGCGGCGCGGAAGCTGAGGCTTCCGGTGCCCCTGAGCCCGTTGACCTGCCAGACGTCCAGGAGCTCCACCTGGTCCCGGGGGGCCATCAGGACGATCTCCCGTGCGCGGTCCTCCGTCCGCCGGCCGTCACCGCCTGGCGGACGGATGGGGGAGAGCGCGGCGACCCACGTGGCGTGGCGTATGCCGCTGCTGAAGCTCCATTGGCCGGTGACGCGGTAGCCGCCGTCTGCTGGAGTCGCGGCGGTATCGGGCGTGGGCGGGCCGTTGCTCACCACGGCCCTGGGGTCGGACCATATCTCCGCCGCCGCCTCCACCGGCATACGCGCGGCGTCGGTGGCGAAGACGTTGTTCTGGTTGACGCACCATGCGGCGCTGCCGTCGGCCCTGGCGAACAGGTCGACGATGCCGAGGTAGGCCATGAAGTCCATCTCCGCGCCTCCGAGGGAGCGTGGCACGAGAAGCCTGAACAGCCCCGCGTCGGCCATGTCCGCCGCAAGCTCGGGCGGCAGTCGCCGCTCCTTGTCTATGTGGTCTGCTGACTCGGCGGCGCGGCGCGCCATGATGCGGGCTGCGTCGAGGCGGCTGGCGGCTTCCCGTTGCGGTATCACGGGGAGCTCCGGGCGTCGTCCTCGGCGGGCGGCTGGGCGGTGTTGTAGCGGTTCATGGCGGCGTCGAAGCCGTGCTCTAGGAGACACTTGACGGCGTCGACGGCGGTATCGACGGCGCGGTCCACCTGCTCGGACTCCTCGGGGGGCATTTCTCCCAGGACGTGGTCGACGTCGCTCTCGCCCTCTCCGGGTCGTCCGACGCCGATCCTGAGGCGTCCGAAGTCAAGGGTGCCGAGCGCTTGGGCGATGGACTTCATGCCGTTGTGTCCGCCTGCGCTGCCTTTCTTCCTGAGACGTATCCGCCCTGGGGGCAGGTCCATGTCGTCGTAGATGATGAGAAAGTCCTCGGGCAGGGAATGGTAGCGGTCGATGAGGTATCGGACCGCATCGCCGCTGGCGTTGACGTAGGTGCGGGGCATGGCGAGCACGACGGGCTTGCCTGCCAGGGCGCCCTCGCCGACGACGGCCTTGGGGGAGCGCCGGGAGAGGCTGATGGACGCCTGCTTGGCCAGGCGACGGATGCACCGGAAGCCGACGTTGTGCCGGGTGCCGGAGTATGCCTGCCCGGGGTTTCCCAGCCCGACCAGGACCACCGGGCGCCGCTCTTGCTCCGCGGCCTGGACCATAACCTGCGCCTACTCCAGCTCGATGTCGCCGCTCCTGCCGCCCGACTTCCTGACGAGGCGAACGCCCTCGATGCGCATCCGGCGGTCGGAGCTCTTGCACATGTCGTAGATGGTCAGCGCGGCCACGCTGACGGCGGTCAGCGCCTCCATTTCGACGCCGGTGCGGGCGGTCGTCCTGGCCTCGGCGGTGATCGCCACGGAGGCGGGCTCGTCCACGAGCTCGAAGCTGACGGCGACCTGGTCGAGGGGCAGGGGGTGGCAGAGGGGGATTAGCTGCGCGGTGTTCTTGGCGGCCATCACTCCGGCGACGCGCGCCACGCCGAGCACGTCGCCCTTTTGGGCGCCATCGCTCCTGATGAGGTCCAGGGTCTCGGCGCTCATGACCACGGAACCCTTTGCCGCGGCCACGCGTCGGGTCGGCTCCTTGGGGCCGACGTCGACCATGCGGGCCTCCCCGGAGTCTGCGACGTGGGTCAGGGCCTTTGCGGGCGCCTGCGCGGGGTTGGCGCGGCTTCCGGCCTCTCTGGCCGCCAGCGCGTCGGCCTCCTCGTTGAGGGGGACGCCGGAGTGTCCGAGGACCTTGCGCCACCGCACCTTTCGGGCGGCTGCCGCGGCATCCAGCCGGGCCCAGAGGTCCCTATTCGCGTTGCGGCGCCAGTTGCGCGTCATCGTGTTGACGACGTACCCGCTGTCGCTGTGTACGGTGACGCTGGCCGACTTGGGCACGGCTTCGAGGCCCTTGATGACGGCCAGCATCTCCATCCTGTTGTTGGTCGTGTCCTCCTCCGAGCCGTGGAGGGCGCGCTTGCCTGCTCGGTCCACGATGACGGCGGCCCAGCCCCCGCGTCCGGGGTTGCCCGAACATGCGCCGTCGGTATATACGTCGATCATCGTCCCGGTCCTGGGTGGAATGCTGCACGGCGCCTCGAAGGAGGCGTCCAGGCCATGATAAATGCTGGATGGCACAGCGTCGAGTGTCCGGCCAGCAGCCGGGCGGCCGCCGCACTTGCTATGATGGATATAGGAATCAACTTCATTGCGGAGGCGCACATGGACACTATGGCGCACATGGCGGAGTTTGGGCACGAGATGCTCGCGGCGTACAGCGAGCCCTCAGCCGGCCTCAAGGCGTTCATCGCCGTACACGACACGACGCTGGGCCCGTCGTGCGGCGGGGTGCGGATATGGCCTCACGCCTCCGAGGAGGCCGCCGTCACGGACGTCCTGCGCCTGTCGCGCGCCATGACCTACAAGTCCGCGGTAGCCGGGCTGCCCATGGGCGGGGGCAAGGCGCTGATCTGGGCCGACCCGCGCACGGACAAGTCGGAGGCGCTGCTGCGCGCCTTCGGGCGGTGCGTGGACAGCCTGGGCGGGCGCTACGTGACGACCGAGGACGTGGGGATGACTCCGGCGGACCTGGAGCACATAGCCCAGGAGACCCGCCACGTGGTCGGGCTGCCCCTGTCGATGGGCGGCAGCGGCGACACCTCCATTCTCACCGGGCTGGGGGTATACCTCGGCATGAAGGCCGCCGCCGAGGCGGTATGGGGTCCGGGCGGCCTGGGGGGGCGCGTCGTTGCCGTGCAGGGCTTCGGGAACGTGGGCCGGAGCATGGCGCCCCACCTGCTCGAGGAGGGGGCGAGGCTGGTGGTCACGGACATCTACGAGGACGCGCGAAGGCGGGCTGCGGAGATGGGCGTCGACGTGGTTGGGCCGGACGAGATCTACGACGTCGAGTGCGACGTCTTCTCGCCGTGCGCCCTTGGCGGCGTGCTGAACGGCGACACCATCCCGCGCCTCAGGTGCGCGGTCGTCGCCGGCGGGGCGAACAACCAGCTCCTGTCCGACGAGCACGGCGCGGAGCTTCACCGGCGGGGCATCCTCTACGCGCCCGACTTCGTGATCAACGCCGGCGGCATCATCAACGTGGCGGCGGAGATAGGGGGCGTGTACAGGGCCGAGCGGGCGCGCGAGATGACGGAGCGTATCTACGACACGACGGCGCGGGTCCTGGCGGAGTCGCGTAACGAGGGCGTGCCGCCCCACGCGGCGGCGAACCGGCTGGCGGAGCGGCGCATCGAGTCGGTGCGGCGTCTCAGGCCGGCGTTTCGCTAAGGGAAGCCTCATGCATCCCACTCACGGGTACTGGTGCAACACGCGCACCTTCCCCATCAACTGTCGTGATTGCAAGGCCGGGGTGTACTTCTTCATGTGCGACTGCGGGTCGCGTGTGTTCTTTGACGATCTCGGATATCCGTGGCCGATACACGATTGTGGTGCTAGTCGCGTCGGCACATCCGGTTCGGGTTCGTCGGCACCGCGGCCGTCGGGCAGGATGGCATGGTCGAGTCTAACTGGCGTGACGTTCAGTAAGCAGGATCCGAACTATGGTCTGCTCCCAGGGATGAAGAGGTTCAACGGCAGCATTGACGAAGGCATATCCGGGAGGGTCAAGAGGACGGATCCGGTGCTGAGGGAGACGATGAGGATGGACCCCATCGGCGATCGGCAGGAGGAGTTGCTCGGCGTTGTATCGGACATCCATCACATGGCGCTGGGTGAGAGATTCGCCATTGGGGCCGACACCGTAGGTGCGGAAATGATAGTGAAGCAGCTTGGTAGGTTGGACGTGACGCAGATTACGATCTTGGTCGATGATATTGACGTTGATCCTGAAGCCGTAGACCTCATGAGTTATACAGCGTGGTGGCCTGAGAACGTGTCGGAGGCGCTGGCGATTGGGGATGTGGTGAGGGCAGCAGTCCTGCCGAAGGACATCTGGGGAATCGGACGTAGATGGGTCGTGGACTCTCTGAAAGTGCTCTCGTAGCAACGCCGCCCCGTTGAGGTCGCGGTCTGTTAGAATACGCGGCAGGGCGGGTGTAACTCAGGGGTAGAGTGTCTGCTTCCCAAGCAGGATGTCGTGGGTTCGAATCCCATCACCCGCTCCATCGTTACCCCGTATTCCCCTACCCGCACGTCACGAGGTGACGAGCCGCCAAGGAGGGCACTTGGAGCGCAGACAGGTTGGACGCAGCGACGTTAGCTTTACCCGGCTGGTGCTGGGCACCCTGACCTTCGGGCGCGAGATCGACGAGGAGCAGTCGTACCGCGTCATGGACCACGCCATGGAGCGCGGGGTTACGACCTTCGACACGGCGGAGCAGTACGGCGGCGGGCAGGCGCAGGCGCGGCGCAAGAAGGTGCTGGGGTTCGAGGACAGCCGCGAGGTGACTCTGGAGTGGTACTCCTCCGAGGCGATCCTGGGGCGCTGGCTGCGGTCGCGCGGGTGCCGCGACGAGGTGACGCTGGGCACGAAGGTGAGCACGGGCGGCAGCGCGGAGAACGTGGCCTCGGAGCTGGCCAATAGCCTGGAGCGGCTCGGCACGGACTACGCGGACATGTACTACATGCACGTACCCAACGACCCGGACACCCCCATCTCGGAGACGCTGGACGCCCTCGACCGGGAGGCCAACGCAGGGCGCGTACGCGCCATCGGGTGCAGCAACTACTCGGCGGAGCAACTGCGGGAGGCGCTGGAGGCGAGCGACCGGGGCGGGTACCGGCGCTTCGACATGATCCAGCCGGGCTACAGCCTGATCTCCCGTGACGCGGAGAGGGCGATATTCCCGCTGTGCCGGCGCGAAGGGGTGTCCACGTCGACATACAGCCCGCTGGGGGCGGGGCTGCTGACGGGCATGGTGCCCCCCGACCGCTCGAAGGCGCCCAAGGGCACCCGGTTCTACGTCGCGCCCGACTACATTAACCTGTACTACTCGGAGAGCAGCTTCAGGATCGTCGAGCTCCTGCGGGCCAAGGCGGCGGAGATGGGGCTGCCGATGACCCGCCTGGCGATGGCGTGGGTGCTTTCGAGCCCGGACGTCGACGCCATGCTGGTGGGCGCCGACAACGCCGAGCAGCTCGACGAGGCGATCGCGGCCTACGAGATGCGCCTCGACCCGGCTATCCGCGCGGAGATGTCGGGGTGGGAGTGACGCCCGGATGTATATGCTACACGCCAATGTCATCTAACGGGCTAATGGCGGCGTCTAGCATTAGACTGGCGCAGGCTGCTAATATATACACTGGTGGAGGGAGTCACGATGCACCGCAGCACCGTACTATTCGCAACACCTTCTCTCTTCGAAGGGTGGGCTCGTATCATGGATATGGGGGACACTCTGAGCGAGTACAATGTCCCACCCTCGCCTGAGTGGGCGGATGCGATGGCCCTGTGGATGGACTGGTACGGCGTTGGGGACGACATCCGCGCGGCGATGGAGACGCATGCCGAGGCCGTGCCGGGCGACTCGAAGCCCATAGCCGTGTAGCTTGTCCCGCAGGAACAAGCCACGCCGCCAGAACCAGCCCACCACCCGGGCGGCTGACCAGCCTGAGGATGGCACTTTAGCGACTCAGACCATTACGTCGTTGTCGTTCAGTGGGCCAGTACCGCCGCCGGCCGATATGCGTGACTACGAAGCTATTCTGCCAGGCGCCGCCGACCGTATCCTCACCATGGCAGAGAAACAGAGCGAACACCGCCAGCAACTTGAACACCTTGCCCTTCGTGGAGATTCTAGGCGCTCGTACTTGGGGCTAGTGGCGGGCTTCATGGTTTCCTTAGCTGGATTTGGTCTGGCTGGGTACATCGCCGCTCAGGGCTTCCCTACCCAGGCCGTCTGGGTTGCAGGCGGCAATCTCGCTGTTCTGGTTGGCGTCTTCGTATACGGTACGGCTACCCGCAGGGCTGAGCGCTTACAGAAGGCCAAGATGATGTGGCCGCCGGGCACACAGGGCTAACGCGTACTTAGCCTCGTTTCCGGCTTTGCCGTCAGCCGTGGCGGGCGCGCAGCGTCTGCGCCGCCTCGCACATGGCCCTGAGCTTCAGGTAGACTTCGTCGAGGTTGCGGCGGTTGCGGCGTGAGGGGGAGAAGCCGCAGTCGGGGTTTAGGGCTATCCGCTCGGCGGGCACGTACTCCATGGCCCTCTCGACGCGGGCGATCACGTCGTCAGGGGTCTCGACGGCCTGCTCTATGGTATTCAGCACGCCGAGGCCCAGCACTTTGTCGCAGGGGTAGTGCTTCAGAATCTGGAAGCCGGCCGCGTTCGGGCCGGTCATCGCGATGGTGAAGCGGTCCACGTTCATGCGGCCCAGCACCTCGAATACGACGTCGTAGGGCCAGGCCTCGCTGCCGGGGCTGGTGGGCGAGGTGTGGCCGCAGACGTGCACGGTCGTGGAGACGCCCTCTACGCCTTCTACGGAGCTGTTGATAGCCTCCACGTAGAGCTCCAGCTCCCGGTCGAGGTCGTCGATGCGCCGGTCGCGGCGGTAGGCGGGGTTGGCGAGGTCGCCGAGCCAGGGTTCGTCTAGCTGGACCACGTCCACGCCGGCAGCGGCGAGGCGCTTCACCTCGGCGTTGATGATCCCGGCGCAGACGCGCATGGCCTCCTCCGGGGCGGCGTAGGCGGCTGAGGAGTGCTCCGCCGTCCACATCGTGACGCCCATGGTGTAGGGAGAGGGCAGCGCGGCGACGGTGCGGGCGGAGGCGTTGGCGACGAGGTAGCCGGGGGCGCTGCCGCTGATCGGGCGGCGCTGCACGATGGGGGAGACGATGGCGTGTATGGGCGACGTGCTGAATGGGCCGGGCGGGATGGCGTCGGCCTCGTAGCCGTCGACGGCGTCTATGAATACGCGGAGGTAGCTGTTGCGCCGAAGCTCGCCGTCGGACACGTAGTCGAGGCCGGCCTGCTCCTGCATGCGTACGGCGGAGAGCACGGCGGCGTCCAGCACCCGATCGGCGTCGTCGTGTGTGAGGCGGCCCGCCTCCCGGGCCTTGACGACGTCGACGACCCACTCGTCTCGGGGCAGGCTGCCTACGACGTACGTGGGGAAGAGCTTCGGGTCGGGGGGCATGGCTCAGCCCCTGGCGGGCTCCGGCATCTCCTCGCGGGCCTTGGCGACGAGGGCGGCGAGGTGGCCGTCGTGGGCCATGCGCTGCTCGAGGTGCTTCATCCGACCCGGCCCGGCGGTGCGGACCATGACATCGGCGTAGCTGCTCTCGACCCAGTGCCTGGCCGTTCCGGCGATCTTCTCGCGCAGCTCGGGCAGGTCCTCCTCGGCGTAGCGCTCCTCGAAGTTCATCGTCATCATGCGGCGGCGGCCGCCCCCGCCGAAGGAGGCGTGCTTGATGCGCTGGTTGAATATGAGCACGTCGCCGGGCTGGGTCTCCATGGCGACGCAGGGGACGTCGGTCGCGGCGACGCCCCAAAGCTCAGGCCCCTGGCTCTGCCGCGGCTGCCGCGCCACGGGTTGGAGGGCGTCCCCGAAGGCGTCGCCGTAGCGGTGGCTGCCGGGGATGAACCTGAGGCAGCCCGTATCCCTGGTCAAGGGGTCGAGGTAGAAGGCCAGCTTTATCGAGGTGTACCTGGCCTCGGTGTAGAAGTCGGAGTGCCAATGGGTGTCGCCGACGTAGTAGTTGCCGGAGCCTCCCATGTAGTTGAAGTCGTCGCCAAGCAGGGAGGCCATGGCGCCCTCGATCCGTGGGTCGTCGAGGAGGGCGCTCAGGTACTCGTCGCGGTCGACGAACTGCATCAGCACGGATCGCCGCTCATGGTCGTGGGGGTTGCCGTCGTGGCCTCCGCCGTGTGCCCGCCAGACGGCCTCGAACCTGTCGATGATGGCGTCGGCCTCGTCGGCGAACAGCCCGGGAAAGGCGAGGTAGCCGAAGGTATCGAAGAAGACGACCTGCTGCTCAGTCAGTGCCATGGGATAGGCCTCCGCCGCGGGGTTGGGCAAGTGGAATGATATATGCGGGTATGGGCGGCGTCAAACGACTAAGCCCGCCAAAATCCCCCACCTAAATGGCGGTGACGCTCTACGGCAAGGGGAGGGCTGGTTTGAAACCAGCCCCTACGGGGTGATGGCCGATAGATATGGCCCTGAACCTGGAGGTGGGGGATTTGGGCCCGCTGCCGGCAGAGTTAGGACGGCGTTGACCAGATTTATGCGGGCGTAGTACCCTGAACTTAATATCCCCACCTTACTCCCAAGCACTTGCATGACCTCTCACAGACGCGCGGGCAGGCGAGCGCCCTCATAGAGGTGTACGGCCGGCTGCTGGCGCGCTTCGGGCCGCAGCACTGGTGGCCCGCGGAGACGCGTTTCGAGGTGATGGTGGGCGCGGTACTCACGCAGGCGACGGCGTGGAGCAACGTCGAGAAGGCCATCGCGAGGCTGAAGGCGGCGGGCGCGCTCTCACCCGCCGGGATCCGGCGGCTGCCGGTGGACGAGGTGGCGCAACTGGTGTACTCGTCGGGCTACTACAACGCCAAGGCCCGCAAGCTGAAGGCCCTCGCCGCGTACCTCGGGGAGAGGTTCGGCGACGATCTGGACGAGATGGGGCGCTCCGACACTGCCGCCCTACGGGAAGAGCTGCTGGGCATCCACGGCGTCGGGGAGGAGACCGCGGACGATATCCTGCTCTACGCCCTGGGCAAGCCGGTGTTCGTGGTGGACGCGTACACGAGGAGGCTGTTCCACCGGCTGGGCCTGGCGCCGGAGCGCGGCCCCTACTCGGATTACAGCGCGCTGTTCACCGACAACCTGCCCCGCGACGCGGCGATGTTCGGCGAGTACCACGCCCTCATAGTCAGGCTGGGGGTCCAGAATTGCGGGAAGACTCCCGACTGCGGCGGGTGCTGCCTGCTGGAGATATGCCCCACAGGCGAGGCGAATACCGCTGGGTGAGGCGGTAGACCGGGCGGCAACTGTACGGGATTCACCCCCATCCCCGTATCAAGTACGGGGCAGGCTCTAACCTTCCCCCATCAAGGGCCCATCAAGGGGGAAGGGATTCTGAGAATAGTCTTAGATCCGGGTTGCGAGGTCTCCGGTGCGGATCCTGCCGGACTTGACGACCCGGGTGTAGACGCCCCGGAGCCGTAGGCCGCGCCCCTCCCTGGTGCTGATGAAGCGCAGCGCGTCCCTGCCGAAGCGGGCCGCGAACTTGGCGCAGCCGGTATGCTCCTTCTCGGTGACCTCGATGACAGCCTCGCCGATGGAGAGCCGCGCTCCCGGCGGCAGGTTGTCGACGCTAATGTCCAGGTCTACCACTAGCTGGTCGCCCGACAGTTGCCAGCGCTCCTCGGCGCGGGCGAGCAGGTCGATCAGCCGCGCGTTGATGATCGTGACCTGCGCGTCGGGGTTGGCGTTGCCGTCGGGCGCCGTGGTGCTTCCCCTGGACTTCCAATCGTCACCCACTAGGCCCTCGTCGACGTCCAGGTCGGCCTCGGCCAGGACCTCGCGCCGGTCCACGCCCGGGCGGCGCACGATCATCTTGAGGGCGCCGCCGGTCGACGGCGAGCGCAGGATATGGGCGAAGCCCGCATCGAGTTCTTCTATAGCCAGGTGTTCTGCTGTTTGCTGCATGGTCCTACTCCGCCACTCTTCCGGTCTGGAATCCTATCATACAGCGGTGCGGGACCGTCAGGGGCGCGGCTCCAGGACGCCGACGCTGGTGCTCTTGACGATCAGGTAGACCTGCTGGCGGGGCGCGATGCCGAGGTTCTCTTTCGCCAGCGGCGTTATCTCGACCACGATACGGACCCCCACGTCCACGTAGACCAGCACCCTGGACCCGCGCGCGTACACCTCTTCCACCGTGCCCTGCACGACGTTGCGGGCGCTTATCCGCGTCGGGACGTCGAGGGCCAGGATTATGTCGCCCGCCCTGATGGAGACGGTGACGGTGGAGCCCGGCTCGGCCGCTACGTCGGGCGCGAAGAGCTCCACGTTGCCGAGGCGGAGGGCAGCGAGGCCGTTATCCTCGTCGACGCGGGTCACGGCGGCCTCCAGCAGGTTCTCCAGGCTGGCGTAGTCGGCCAGCGCGCTCACGTCGGGGTGGACGAGGACGGAGGCGGTGGGGCCGTGGGCCGCGGCGGCGCCGTCGGAGAGGACGAGCACGTTGTCGGTGAGGGCCAGCACCTCGGACATGGAGTGGGAGACGTAGACCATGGGGGTGCCCAGCTCGGCGCGGATGCTCTTGAGGTAGCGGATTATGACGCCCTTGAAGGCGGCGTCCAGCGAGGCGAGCGGCTCGTCCAGCAGCAGCATCCTGGGGGAGGCGGCGAGCGCCCGCGCCAGGGCGACCCGCTGCTTCTCGCCTCCCGATAGGTCCGACACGCTGCGGCCCAGCAGCGGCGAGAGCCGGAGGAGTTCTATGAGGCGGTCCGGCTCCAGCCTGCGCCGCTCTCCGGGCGTCAGCCTGTAGCCGTAGAGGATGTTGCCGAGCACGTCGAGATGGGGGAAGAGGGCCGCGTCCTGGAACACGTATCCGAAGCGGCGGCGCTCCGGGGGGGCGTTGCGCCTCGGAGAGGACGAGTAGAGGGTCTCGCCTTCGAACTCGATACGTCCCGAGTCGGGCGTGCTGAGTCCGGCAAGGCAATTTAGGAGGGTCGTCTTGCCGCTGCCGGACCTTCCGAAGACGGCGGTGATGCCGGAGTCGAAGGCCGCGCGGCAGTCGAGCGAGAAGCCTCGGTAGCGTTTCACGATGTCAAAGCTCAACATGGACATGGCAACCTACCTGGGCCCGTCCGCCCTGCGCACGAGCCAGTTGTGTGCCAGGAGGGTGGCCGCCGCCAGCGCCAGGGAGACGGCGGCCAGCGCGCCCGCCCTGAGGTCGTCCCGCACCTGGATGCTGGTGTAGATGGCGAGGGGGAGGGTCTGCGTCTTGCCGGGGATGTTTCCCGCCACGGTTATGGTCGCGCCGAACTCGCTCAATGCCCTGACGAACCCCAGGAGCAGGCCGGCCATGATCCCCCGGTAGGCGAGCGGTACGGTCACGGTGAAGAAGACCCTGAGCGGCCCGGCGCCCAGGCTGCGCGCCGACATCTCCAGGCGCTCGTCCACGCCCGCCATTGCGACCATGATCGCCCGGACGACGAGCGGGAGCGACACTATGGCGGCCGCGACGGCGGCGGCGACCCACGTGAAGACGACGTCGAGCCCGAGGAGGCGGCCCAGCGGGCCTTCCCTCCCCAGCAGCAGCAGGAGGAGGAACCCGACGGCCACGGGCGGCACGGCGAGGGGCATGGATACCAGCGCGTCGATCAGCATGCCGCCCCGGACCCGTTTCTTGACCAGCAGCCAGCTCACGGCGAGGGCGATGGGAAGGTTCATCGCGGTGGCGGCGATCCCCACCCTCAGGGTGAGCAGCAGCATATGGAGGTCGTCGGACATGGCTACTCCTTACCGCGCGGGCTCGAACCCGCGGGCCCGGAACAGGGCGGCTGCTTCGTCGCTGAGCAGGAGTTCTATGAACCGGCTGGCGTCCTGCCGCCGCGTCGATTCCAGGACCGCGGCCGCGGGGTAGACGACGGGGCCGTAGCTTTCAGGCGGGACTATGTCCAGCGCGACGAGGCCGCCGTTTTCGTCCGCGACGTCGGTCCGGTAGACGATGGCCGCGTCCGCGTTGCCCGACTCCACGAACGCCAGGGTTGCCCGGACGTCGGACCCGAGCACCAGCCTATCGCCGAGGGAGTCCCACGCGCCCAGCGCCCGCAGGGCCTCTCGGGCATAGCGCCCCGCCGGGGCGAAGTTGGGGTCGGCTATGGCGAGCCTGCCCACGGCGGGTCCGGCCAGGTCCGCGAACGACTCCAGCGCGGGCGCGTTACGGCTGCGGACGGCGACGACGAGGCTGTTGGAGAGCACATCGGCAGGGGGCGCGACGAGGCCGCGCTCGCCCAGGAACGCCATGGGCGCCTCGCCGGCCGCGATGAAGACGTCCGCGGGCGCCCCGCTTGCGATCTGCTGCGCGAGCGCCTGGGAGCCTCCGAAGCTGAACGAGACTCCGGCCCCGCGTCCCTGGTACAGGTCTTCGATGTCGGACATCACGTCGTGAAGGCTGGCCGCCGAGAAGACCAGCAGATCGCCGGAGTTACCTTCCCCGCGCGGACTGCAGGCCGCCAGTACTGCGGCTGCGAGTATTAGCGCGGCGGTCAGCAAGGCTCGCGTGCACAGCGGCTCTCCCATGTATGGATTATGGGGCGCGTCGGCTCTTCCGGTCAATCGGGCGGGCGGCGCCTAAATCTCCCACCTAGATGGCGGTGACGCTCTGCGGCAAGGGAGGGTGATGGTTGGTAGATATGGCGCCGGACGAGCAGCCCGGTCGATGAGAGGATGGCGAATTTTACCCGATTTTCCTTGAAAGTGTCTCATTTTGTCTCTTTTTGTCTTTTTCAGCTATGGGCCGTGAGACAGGGGGAGACACGAACAAGGCAAAATGAGACGCGAAATAGACAGAATGAGACAGCAATGAGACAGAATGAGACACTCGGCCGCTGCCGTGTCCGGGCCGGGTGTCAACGGACGAGGGCGCGGCATGGCCGGTCCCAGGGGCAGGCAGGCTGCTTGCGCTCAGCTCGGTATGTGCGGGGTGGTGCATGGGGGGAGTATAGCACGCGCGTTCTGTGAATGGCAAGGGCCGTAGTCGGCGGCGCGGGATGGGTTGCAATTGGCGGGCGGGCGACATAACGTTGGGGGGCGCCAGTGAGCGAAGCCCATCTCGGGCCGAGTCAAGATTTAGGAAAGGAGCTCGATCACGTGAGCAGCCCTGAGACAGATAAGCCCGACCAGAAGGAAGAGATCGGCGTATTCGGAAGAATCGAGAGGCACATCCAAAGCACGACGTTGGCGGGCCTCCTCGAGCTCTTGCCCCTGATCGTCACCGTCATCGTGCTGATCTTCATCATCGGACACGCGGATTCGGCTCTAAGAGCGACGGGGTTCGTCGAGGGTCGGCCATGGGACTTCCCGGGCATCGGGTTGATCGTCAGCGCCGTCGTCTTCTACCTGATAGGACTCCTGATATCCACGCGGCCGGGCCGGAAGCTGATGGACCTGAAGGCCAAAGTCCTGGGCGTCATTCCGATAGTCAAGACGGTGTACGGGGTAACGCTCCAGGCTGCGTCGTCGCTGACGTCCGAGTACAAGTTCACGCGCGTCGTCTTCGTGGAGTGGCCTCGGGACGGGATGGTCGCCATGGGGTTCGTGACCGGCCGGGCCTTTTCGAAGTCGGCCGACTATTCCATGGCCGTGGTGTACATCCCTACGGTCCCCAACCCCACCTCCGGGAACCTTGCCATAATCAACGAAGACGACATCGTGGAGACCGACCTCACCGTCGAGGACGCGATGAAGCTCGTCTTCTCCGGGGGCATCGTGCTGCCTGAGGCCATCTCGATGGCGAGGGTGCCGAGGGAGCGGACTGAGTTCGAGTTGATAGGCCGCTTCGAGACCGAGGAAGATAGGTAGTGGCTAGTGGACCGACAACCTAGCAATGAAAGGGTGGCGAGAATACTGCGCGAGGCAGTTGCGCCCCCACCCCCGTATCAAGTACGGGGCAGGCTCTAACCCTCCCCCAAAATGGGCCCAAAATGGGGGAGGGGATTCCAAGGTCAGCCATCACACGCCCGACCGCTCCAAGTTCCCCAAGGGCACCCGCTATGACATCATTTCAACAATGTTGGAGCACTAGCGGCCGGGCTTCGAGGCGATGGCCTCGCCGAAGGCGATTGCGCCGCACGCCCCGGGTAGCCCCTTCCACTCGTCGAGGTCCTCGCGCCACCCGTCGAACTGCTCTTGGGTCGCCAGACCGAATCTCGTGGCCGCGTCTACGACTTCGGGCAGGTAGAACCAGTCGATTATGAAGCCGTGAAAAAAGGCTACGTCCTCGGGCGTGCCGAAGAAGTCGAAGGACGCGCCCGCCTGGACGTCCGAGAACCCGGCTTCCAGCAAGGTCTTCTTCAACTCCTTCCCCATCTCGGGATGGCCTCCGTTTCCCGCGAGGAGGTCCGCGAACGTGTTCCATGCGCCGCGGAGGTCCACGCCGCCGGGCTCCAGGAACGAGGACGATACGAACATCTCGCGGCTGGCGACGATGCCGCCCGGCTTGAGGACCCGCTTCACCTCCGAGAGCACGGCCTGGGTGTCCGGGACGTGCATCAGGACAGCGTGGCAGTGGGCGACGTCGAAGTAGTCGTCCTCGAAGGGCAGGTCCGTCACGTCGCCGACGTGGAACGCCGCGTTCTCGTGTCCGCCCCCCTGGGCGGCAGCCCGCGCCAGGCCGATCTGCGACTCCTCCACGTCAATGCCATGCACCTCGCCCGGGTCCACCGCCGCGGCCAGGCCGAGCGATATGGTACCGGGGCCGCACCCGAAGTCGAGGACGCGCATGCCCGGCTCGAGGCGCGGGAGCAGGTATGCGGCGTGGGTCTTGGCGCTGCGCCGGTCGAGGAGCTGTAGGAACTCCTCGCTGTAGCCCATCGTATAGCTGGCGGGTTCCTGGTCTGTCATCGTCATCACTCCTTAATCCGGGCTCGTGGCATAGCGGTGGGCAGGGGCTCAGGCGGGGGCAGCGTCCGCGGTTGGGCCGCCTGCCTGGGCCGCCGCCAAGGCTTGGTCGTCTTCGTCCTGGTCGTCCTCCAGGGCGGGCGCCGCCGCGGGCGGCTTGGGGAGCAACGTTAGGGAGAACTCGGTGTACTCGCCGGACTTGGAGTCGACGCTTATAGTGCCGCCGTGCTCGCGGACGATGTCGTTGGTGAGGGCGAGGCCGAGTCCCGTGCCCCGGTCGGTGGGCTTGGTCGTGAAGAAGGGGTTGAATATCCGGTCGGCGACCTCCGGGGGTATGCCGTTGCCGTTGTCCCTGATACGGACCTCTATGTTGTCCTCGCCCCTCTTGGTCGTGAGCCAGACGGTCGGCATGTAGGAGCCGTCTCCTCCCGCTTCCACGAGGTTTCGGCGCTTCTCGTCGGTTGCGTAGCAGGCGTTGGCGATGATGTTGAGGAACGCCCGTCCGATGTCCTGGGGGATGACCTCGATTTCGCCGACCTCCGGGTCCAGGTCGTGCTTGAGGTCCAGTTGGAACGCCGAATCGGCCGCGCGGGCGCTGTGGTATGCGAGGCGGCCGTGCTCTTCGAGCAGCGCGTTGATGTCGGTTGGCCGGTAGTCGCCCGACTCGCGGCCCATCATCAGCATGTCGTGTACGATGCGGTTGGCGCGCTCTCCGTGGGTGGCTATGCGCTCCAGGTTGCTCTTGAGATCGTCGGATATCTCCTCTATGTAGTCCTGCTGGTCCTCGCTCAGGCTCTCGGCGGACTCTTCCAGGACCTCCCCCAGCTCTACGAGGAGCTCCGCGGAGGACTCGGAGAAGTTCTTGACGAAGTTGAGCGGGTTCTTGATTTCGTGGGCGACCCCTGCGGTGAGCTCGCCGAGGGCGGCGAGCTTTTCGCGCATGACGATCTGGTCCTGGGCGAGGCGCAGCTCCGCGAGCACGCTCTCGAGCTGCTCGTTCTTGCCCTGCAGCTCCTGGGCGAGCTGTTCGACGAGGTTGAGGCGCTGGACCTCGAGGGCGTGGCGCCGGAAGACCTCTAGGGCCGCGGCCATGTCCGCCACCTCGTCGCGTCCTCCGATCTCGACCCTGGCTTCGAGGTCGCCGCCGGCCATGCGCCGCATCCAGTCGGACAGCATCTGGAGGCGTCTCAGGATCACGCGGCCGACGAAGAGCACGGCGATGAGCAGCGCGCCGCCGATGCTGACGGCGCTGATCGCCAGCAGCAGGGTGCGGCCGGTCAGGATGGCCTGGGTGGATGCCTGGGTGGCCTCGTCCGCGCTGGCGCGGGCCGAGCTCACGAGCGCGTCCACCTCGCTGACGAGGTCGCGGGCTATGCCCGTGTTGACGGTAAGCAGGTCCTGCTGGTGCTGGATGAGGTCCAGCCTCTCCTGCAGGAGGTCGAAGCCGTTGTCCTCTCCGACGCCGAGCTCGTCCAGGCGGTCGATCAGGGGCTTGACGTCTTTTCGGATAGGCGATTCAGAGAGGGCCGACAGGTTTCTCTCCATGCTGCCGGACGCGGACTCGAAGCGCTCGACGAGGGGTTCGAGCAAGGGCGCAGATGAGATCGAGAAGGCGCTCTCCAGGAGCTGGTTCGCGGTCGTGGCGTCCGCGTGGAGGCCCGCAAGGAGGCGGTAGCGCGCCAACTCCCCCTCCGAGAAGTGGCTATCGCGGTCTATCGGAGGCGAGTCTAGGTCCTCGTAACCGGTCATCGTGTAGAAGAGCTGGTCGTCGACGACGGGGACCATTATGTCGTCGATCCGGACTCGCAGCGCCGCCAGCTCGGACCGTAGGGCCGCGGCCCTGAAGTTCAGCTCGAAGAGCTTGGTCATGTCTTCTTCGATGGCGTGGATGTTGATGATCAGCGTGTCGACGTGGGCGCGGATGAGCTCGGAGCCGCCGGTTTCTTCCCGGCCCGGCACGCCTTCCATGCCGTGAAACTCCTCGGTCTGTTCGACCATCGACTGCTGGGCAGTCCACTCGCTCTCTCCCAGCAGGACCTCCAGGTGTCCTTCCAGGGACTTGCGGGCCTCGTCTATGCTGGCCGAGACCTGGGCGAGGTCTTCGGGGGTCAGGGCGGTGGTCAGGCGCGGGGCGGCGTCGACCAGCGTGCCGCTGTGCTGGGCGACTCCGAACGCGGCCACCACGTCCGGGATGCTGTCGTCGTTAACGTGGCTCTGCGCGGTGCCCACGCTGTTGAACGAGAACCAGCCGACGAGGCTCGCGGCCATGGTGGTGACCACGGCTCCGCCGATGCCCACGTATAGCTGCGTGGAGAGCCGGAACCGACTTTCCAGCAGGCGCTTGAAGGGGGTCTTTATCGAAGCGATGCGGATGCTCCCAGCGTGCTATTGGTCTTCGAGGCTCAGCACCTCTACGGGGTGGTATTTGCCGTCGTCTCCGATCACGGTCAGGAAGACGGCGTCCGACCCCTGGTTGTCGCCCGCTCCGTAGCGCAGGCGGAATCCGTCTATGTCTATCTCCTTGGCGCCGCTCAGGATGTCCAGGAAACAGGCCCTGTCCACGTCCTGGCCGCACCTGTCGAGTCCGGCGACGGCAAGGCGTCCGGCGAGGTATCCTTCGAAGGATACGAAGCCTGGGACGGCGCCAGGATCGTAGGCGTACAGGGCGTCGAGGTAGGCGGAGACGGTGGGCAAGGTGTCGTCCGTCGGGAAGGGGACCACCTGGGTGACGTATACGCCCGCGCCCATGGGTCCCAACTCCTGCGCCAGGGCATTGCTGCCCACGAAGGAGACGGTCATGAAGATGGGGTCGAGTCCGGTGTGCCTGGCCCACTTGATCAGCGCCGCGACAGGCTCGTAGGCGCCGATCATGATCACCGCTTCCGGCGCGCCCAGGCTGAGGTCCAGTAGGGCGGTCTTGACAGCGGTCGTGTTTCGAGGATACAGCCCGATCGAGACCGGCTCCATGTCGCGCCGGTCGAGCGCCCTGCGTACCCCTCGCCAGCCGGCGCGGCCGTAGGAGTCGTCCTGGTAGAGCACGGCGATGCGCTGGATGCCGAGGTCGGTGGTGAGGCGGGCGACCATCTCCTCGGTCTCCTGGTAGTAGGAGGCGCGCAGGTTGACGATGTTGTTCCACCTCGCCGCGTCGCGCAGGAACTCGGCGCCCGTGAAGGGTGCGATGAAGGGCGCGCCGGCGTCGGCGGCGACGGGGGTTGCCGAGCGCGAGGTGGGTGTGCCGACCTCTCCTATGAGCGCGAACACGTCGCCCTCGATGAGCTGCAGGGTGTTGGTGACGGCGGCCTCGGGCTCGTAGGCGTCGTCGAGGGACACCAACTCCAGCGTCCTTCCGTGGACGCCGCCCGCTTCGTTCGCCTCGTGGAAGGCGGCCAGGATGCCGAGCCTCATGTTGGTGCCGAGCGCCTGGGCGGGGCCGCTGAAGGCGGCCGACTGGCCGAAGACGACGCGGTCGTCGAAGACGCCGGGGGGCCTATCCGCGCCGATCTGGGGCGCGGGCGTCGGCGACGGGGTGGCCGCCTCCTCCATGGGGGCGTCCCCGTTGCACGCGGCAAGGACGAGGAGCATGGCGGCTATGGCCAGCGTTGCGCTTGCCCGGATCCTGGGCGCCAATGGGAGGTCCCTCATCAAGACGATGCACCCGGGTTCATCCAACCGTGCGCTTGGTGAGAGTCAGGTGATTCCTGCCGTCCTCCCTCCGATAGCTGATCTCGTCCATCATCGTGAGGACGAGGTGGATGCCGAGTCCGCCTATGGGGCGGTCTTCGATGGCTGAGGTCAGGTCGGGAGGCGGGGCGTCGTTCAGCGGGTCGAAGGGGAGGCCATTGTCGGAGATGCCGATCTCGAGGACATCGGAGCTGGAGGTCACGGTGATCTGGATGTCGGGGACGTTGCCGGGTGCGCCTCCATAGTGGACGACGTTGAGGCCAAGCTCTTCGAGGACGAGCTTGACGCGGAAGAGCAGTTCGGGTTGCCAGTTCTCGCGCGTCCCGAACTCTTCCACGGCATCCAGGATGCGGTCGAGCGCGTCCGGGCCTGCGTCCACTTTCAGCGAAAGAGTGCCGCTCAAGAGACAGTCTCGTTGCGGCGCAGGGTCACGCAGGTGATGTCGTCGGACTGCGGGGTGTCGCCGGCGAAGTCCCTCACGGCCTGGAAGACGGCCCTGTTCGCCTGCTCGGAGTCGACGGGCGGGTTCCCGACGAAGACTTCGCGCAGGCGCTCGATCCCGAACTGCTCATGCTCGGCGTTCATGGCCTCCGTCACTCCGTCGGTGAACAGGACGACCGTGTCTCCGGGTTGGAGGCTCACTTCGGCATACTTGTAGTCGATGCCCTGGGCGACTCCAAGCGCAACGCCGCGCGTGCTCGGGGCGATGACCGAGCTTCCATCGGGCCGGACGATGAGGGGCGGGTCGTGTCCGCCGGAGGCATATGACAGGTCGCCGGTCTCAGGGTCGTAGACGGCGTAGATGACGGTTACGAACATCGCGGTGTCGTTGTCCTCGTTGAGGAGGTCGTTGACCTCGCCGAGCACCTCGCCGACGTTTTCGCTGCCGATTGCCGCGCCCTTCATCAGGGTGCGGCTGGACATCATGAAGAGCGCGGCGGGAACGCCTTTGTCCGATACGTCCGCGATTGCCAGGCCGATGCGGCCGTTTTCCAGGGCTATGACGTCGTAGAAGTCCCCTCCGACGTTGCGGGCGGGCTCCATGTTGGCGAATATCTGGTAGCCGGGGCCGGAGGGGAAGGCGGTCGGAAGGATCGACTTCTGCATCTTGCTGGCGACGTCGAGCTCGTTCTGGAGCGCGACCAGCTTATCGCGGGAGGCGAGCGCTTCCCTCCACTCTTCGAGGTGTCGCAGGGTGCGGTCGATGGTGACGCGCAGGTCTTCGAAGTCCAAGGGCTTGGTGACGAAGTCGAACGCTCCGCGGTTCATCGCCGTGCGGATGTTCTTCATGTCTCCGTAGGCGGATACGATGACGGAGCGTATATCGGGGTCCACCTGTGGTATCTGCTCGAGCAGGGTGAGGCCGTCCATCTGGGGCATGTTGATGTCCGAGAGGACCATGTCGATGTCCTCGTGCTCCTTGAGCATCTCGAGGGCTTCGACGCCGTTGTGGGCGAACTCGAAGGAGTACTTGCCGGCCCTCACGTCGCGGCGCATGCGCTGCCGCATCAGCGGCTCCAGGTCGACCTCGTCGTCCACGACGAGAATTTTGTATGGCTTCTTAAGTCCCATCCAGCGGGTCCCGCATCTATGGTCTCTACTTACGCTTCGCGGCCCGGCGCGCGCCGGCGCGAAGCGCTACCGGACAACTACCCGACTGCGGCGATCGCCTCGTCGCGCGAGTCATGCACGGGGATGATCTGGTCGAAGCCGCTTATCTGGAACACCTCGCGCACGGGTTCCGCCAGGGAGCAGACCGCAAGCGTGGCGTCCCTGCCCCGGAGCGACTTGGCGGTCAGGAGGATGGCCCTGAGGCCCGCGCTGCTGATGTAGGTTAGGTTTACGAGATCCATGATCACGGCACGGTCATTCTCGTCGATCGCGTCTTCCAGCGCACGCTGGAATTGAGAGGCGTTGGTGCCGTCGATGCGCCCTTCGGTTGTCGCGATCAAAGTAGCGCCTTCGCGCGTTATCCCCAGTTCCACTGGACTGCCTCCTTAAGGTAGGGCCGACGTACGCCATGCCTGGAGAAGGACGGCGCGGCCGTGCGGACCTGATCTTACCTCAGGGCCATTCTAACATGAAGTGGCGCGGGATGTGTCGAGTGGTTTGCCTCTCTTGACCCGGAATCTCAGAAGATTGCGCCGGCCGCCCGGCCCGGAGGCCGTAAGTGTTCAGAGTTGGTGCGTTCCTCGTCCAGGGCGCCCACAAGGGACGCCCCTACGATACAGTGCGTTCCTCGTCCAGGGCGCCCACAAGGGACGCCCCTACGATACTGGTGCGTTCCTCGTCCAGGGCGCCCACAAGGGACGCCCCTACGATACAGTGCGTTCCTCGTCCAGGGCGCCCACAAGGGACGCCCCTACGATACAGTGCGTTCCTCGTCCAGGGCGCCCACAAGGGACGCCCCTACGATACGGTGCGTTCCTCGTCCAGGGCGCCCACAAGGGACGCCCCTACGATACGGTGCGTTCCTCGTCCAGGGCGCCCACAAGGGACGCCCCTACGATACGGTGCGTTCCTCGTCCAGGGCGCCCACAAGGGACGCCCCTACGATACAGTGCGTTCCTCGTCCAGGGCGCCCACAAGGGACGCCCCTACGATACGGTGCGTTCCTCGTCCAGGGCGCCCACAAGGGACGCCCCTACGATACGGTGCGTTCCTCGTCCAGGGCGCCCACAAGGGACGCCCCTACGATACTGGTGCGTTCCTCGTCCAGGGCGCCCACAAGGGACGCCCCTACGATACGGTGCGTTCCTCGTCCAGGGCGCCCACAAGGGACGCCCCTACGATACGGTGCGTTCCTCGTCCAGGGCGCCCACAAGGGACGCCCCTACGATACAGCTTCCATCCAGCCCTAGTAGCTGCCCTCCCGTACTCTGAACAGTTACCGGAGGCCATCCCCCGATTGACGGGCGGCGGGGAGGGGGCCTACAATCGCGGCGTCAAACTCCGAAGGAGGCCCAGAGCATGACCACAGTGGGATCCGGCGACTACCGTTATGAACTCGCGCCCGGCTGGCCGGACGTGCCCAAGTACTGGGTACTCGGCATCTGCTCGGACGTTGCCGTCAACTCCTCCGACGAGGTACACGTCTTCAGCCGGGGGGCGCACCCCCTGACGATCTGGACCCCGGGCGGCGAGTTCGTCTCGTCCTGGGGCGAGGGCGCGTTCTCGAACAACGAGCACGGGATCTACATCACCCCGGACGACCACGTGTGGCTGGTGGACTCCAACTTCCACATCGCCACCGAGCACGAGCCGGACGGCACGCTGCTCCGCACGCTGGGGACCAAGCTGACGCCGCAGCCCACCTACTACGGCAATCCGTTCAACATGCCGTCCGGGGTCGCCCTCGGGTCCGACGGGAGCATCTTCGTGTCGGACGGCTACGGCAACAAGCGGGTCCACAAGTTCGGCGCCGATGGAGGCCTGGTCAAGTCGTGGGGGAGCTTCGGGACAGGCCCCGGGGAGTTCGCGCTCGTCCACAACCTCGCCGTCGACGGACAGGGGCGTGTGCTGGTGTGCGACCGGGAGAACAACCGCATCCAGCTATTCGACGGCGAAGGGGACTACCTGGGCGAGTGGACCGACCTCCACATGCCGGGGGACATCTACGTCAAGGACGGGGTCGTCTACGTGGTCGAGCAGGGCGAGGAGGGCGGCGTGAGCATCTGGACCGAGGGCGGCGAGCTGATCACCCGCTGGCACGGGGACAGGGGCCCCGGCAAGGGGTCGCTCGTGTCGGGCCACGGCATATGCGTCGACTCGGAGGGCAGCATCTACGTCGCCGAGCTGTCGCCGGGCGACCGGGTGCAGAAGTTCCAGCACGTCTAGTGGACCGACAACCTAGCAATGAAGGGTGGAGAGAATACTGCGCGGGGCAGCGGCGCCCCCACCCTAACCCTCCCCCAACTTGGGGGAGGGGATTCGAAGACGCCCCGTTATGGCCCGGCGGTCTCGCGTCCGCCGCCCTGGGGGTGTTCTCCCGGCTGACCGGCTCGGCGCTCGACCTGCTCTATCCGCCTGCCTGCGCGGTGTGCGGCCGGGAGGGGAAGTTCGTCTGCGAGGGCTGCGAGCCGGAGCTGCCGAGGCTGCTCGCGCCGTTCTGCGTACGCTGCGCAAGTCCAGGAAGCGCGGCCCACTGCCGCCTGTGCGACGCAACGCCTCCATACTTCGACGGCATCACGGCGCCCTACGTGCATCGAGGCCCCGTGCGGGACCTGGTACACAACCTGAAGTACAACAACGTCCGCACCTCCGCCCCCGAGCTTGGGCGTCTCATGGCCGCGCACCTCTCGGCCGGCAACGCGCGGGCGGACCTGCTGGCGCCGGTGCCGCTGCACGGGGCGCGCGAACGGGCGAGGGGCTACAACCAGTCCGTGCTGCTCGCGCGGGCGGTCGGCGAGGCGACGGGCATACCGTTGGAGGAGCGCCTGCTGACCCGCACGCGGGACACCGCCCCGCAGGTCACGATGAGAAGCCCGGAGGAGCGGCGCCGCAACATCGAGGACGCCTTCGAGTGCGCGGGCGAGGCGCGGGGCGCCAGCGTGCTGGTCGTCGACGACGTGGTCACGACGGGCGGCACCATGTCGGCCTGCGCCAAGCCCCTGAAGAGCGCGGGCGCAGAGTCGGTCTGGGGCCTCTCGCTGGCGCGCTAGCGGCGCGGCGCTACGTTTCCAGCAGTACGTCGGCGCGGTCGGTCAGGGCAAGGAAGGGCTCGCCCCACTGCTCGGCGTTGGCGGTGTCCCAGTCCGCCGCGCTCCCCTCGGGCCGGAGCCGGATGCCCCAGTCGCCGCCGAATACCAGGTAGGCCTCGGCCTGCCCCGAGTCGGACACGGGGGCGTACATCGCCGGGCACGGGGCGCCGCCGCCCTCGCTCGACCAGCCGACGACCTCGTAGACGCCGTGCTCCCGGCCCGGCTCGAAGAGGCGGACGCGGCCCACCGGCACAGGGTCGGCCAGCGCCTCGAACACCTGCATCGGCATGTATTCGGAGTTGTCGTTCTCGTCTATCTCCAGGTAGATGTTCTCAGCCATCCCCTCAAGCCTCATACCAGTTCGGTGTGATGCGACCATGAATACCGTCACTCCAGTGTAGGCTGGAGTCCAGTGGCCTAGGACTGGATTCCCGCTCCCGTATCGGAGTACGGGACATGCTTCGCGGGAAAGACGAGTTTATGACGTACTTAGAACGAGATGGTATCAGATGCCCATGACGTTGTAGCCGGTGTCGACGTGGACGACCTCGCCGGTTACGCCGCTGGAGAGGTCGCTGCAC
The DNA here is from genome assembly GCA_963664035.2 of Dehalococcoidia bacterium. Classification (GTDB taxonomy): domain Bacteria; phylum Chloroflexota; class Dehalococcoidia; order Lucifugimonadales. The sequence continues at coordinate 788,355 of OY760867.2, forward strand.
AGGTAGAGCGCGGTCTTTGCGACCTCTTCGGAGGTGATGTTGCGGCGCATCGGGGAGCGCTCGGCGTGGATGCGCTTCATGTCTCGGTAGTGGCTGATCACCCTGGAGGAGAGCGTGTCCAGGGGGCCGGCGGATATGGCGTTGACCCTGATGCCGTCCGGCCCCAGGTCGGCGGCAAGCTGCTTGACTTCGTTCTCCAGCGCCGCCTTGGCCGTGCCCATCACGTTGTAGCCTGGGAAGACGCGGGTGGATGCCTGGAAGGTCATGGTGACGATGCTGCCGCCGCGGCTCATGAGCGGGGCGGCATAGCGGGCCACGGGCAGCAGCGAGTACGCGCTCACGTCCAGGGCGAGCCTGAAGCCCTCGCGCCCGGTCTTTATGAAGGGACCCCCGAGGTCGGCGCGGTCGGCGAAGGCGATCGAGTGGACGACGACGTCCAGGGCGCCCAGCTCTCTTCCCACCTGCTCGTAGGCCGCCTCGACGTTCTCGTCGGCGGAGACGTCGCACTCGATGATCGGCGCGCCTCCCCAGGGCTCGACCAGCCTGGCTACGCTTCGCTTGACGCGCTCGTTCTGGTAGGCGATAGCGAGGGTTGCGCCCGCCTCGCGCAGTATCTGGGCGATGGCCCAGGCGATGCTGCGGTGGTTGGCGACCCCGAAGACGACGCCTGTCTTGCCCGCCAAGTCGATCGGATACATGCGAAGCCTCCCGCGCTGTACGAAGGTGTGGCGGGATTGTAAGGCCGCGCGGGGCGAGGGACAAGCGGGACTGGGGCGCCAAAATCCTCCACTAAATGGCGGTGACGCTCTACGGCAAGGGGGAGGGCTGGTTTGAAACCAGCCCCTACGGGGTGATGGCCGATAGATATGGCACTGAACCTAGAGGTGGGGGATTTGGGCGGCGCCAAAATCCTCCACCTAAAATAGCGATGGCGCTCTACGGCAAGGGGGAGGGCTGGTTTGAAACCAGCCCCTACGGAATGCGCTGATAGCCCCTACGGGGTGATGGCCGATAGATATGGCGCTGAACGTGGAGGTGGAGGTGGAGGATTGGGGGGTGCGGGCCGCGCGCCTTCGGTCATCATTGCGTAATCCATGCTGCCGTGAAGTTATCTCGATGTGTCGTATTGTTCTCAAATGTTGTATAATCCTCTCGATTCGTCATATCTCGGCAGCGACAAGGCTGGGGGGGGCAACATGAATCTTTCGCAGTTGATTTCGCAATTTCGACCCGCCTATCGGCTTGCCGCCCTGCTGGCGCTGCTGCTCGCGGGGCTGGCGCTCCACCCGTCCCACGCGCTGGCCCAGGGCTCGCCTCCGGGCGCGCCCCGCTTCGTCGTCGCCGCGGTCGGCAACGGATTCCTCCAGGTCGGCTGGATGGTCGTCACCGGCGCGACCAAGTACGACGTCGAATACAGCTCGGACGGCGGCTCGAGCTGGACTTCCGCCGCCTCGAATCTCGGGGCCAGCGCCGTCTTCGCCGAGCAATACCGGATCAACGGCACGAGCAACTCCAGCGCCTAACGTAGCGCGGGCGCGGGCCGGCAACGCCGACGGCTGGAGCGGATGGACGGTCTCCAACTCGGCCGGGCCCTGGAGCTCCAACGAGGAGCCGAGGGCCTCCATACCCACACCCAGGGACCCACCCTCAGACCCGCCCCCAGACCCCACAGACCCGCCCGTCAAGCTCTCCCTGACCCACGTTACCGCCACCACCGCGAGGATTGGCCTCGACAGCGGGCGGGCATGGTCGTACAGGCAGTCCGGGGGCTCCTGCCAGTCCGTCAGCGCCGGCCAGAGCAGCGATTCCATTACCGGCCTGTCCACAGGAACGAGCTACACCTACCACGCCTACGACCATTCCAGCTGCGGCGGAAGCTCTCTCACCGGCAGCTTCACCACCCTCACGCCGGCGCTGGCCTCGTCCAACGTGGCCTCGACCACGGCCACGCTGGCCCTCACGGGCTGGGTTCCCGGCACGGACGGCAGCTGGCACTACAAGCACACCGACACCGGCGCAACCTGCTCGTCCGACGCCGTCACCGTCAGCAGCGTCAACCTGACCGGCCTGACGCCGGGCGCGTCGTACACGTACGAGGCGTACAGCGACAGCACGTGCTCCACCAAGATCGCCACGGCGAGCGCGTTCACCACGCTTGTCTCCCTCACCGTCTCCAACGTCACCTCCAGCAGCGCCACGCTGAACCTGTCCGGCTACACCGGCACGTGGTACTCCAAGCGGATTCATCCCGACACGACGGTTTGCAGCGTGGGCGTCAGCGGCGCGTCGCAGAACCGGGACAGCCTGACGTCCAACACCACCTACGCCTACACGGCGTATAGCAACTCCAACTGCACCGCGGCCAGCGCGCTGGACACGGCATACTTCTCCACCACGGACGCGGCAGTGGGGAACCTGAAGGAGGCCAGAGAAAGCTCCAACTGGAGCGTCGGCGGAAGCAGCGACAAGAAATACGCCACGGCCTTCACCACCGGCGGCCACAGCGCCGGCTACACTTTGGAAGGCGTAACCCTGGACTTCGCCGCCAAGACCGGGACTCCGGGCGACATATCCGTCGCGCTCCACGCGGCGGCCACCAACGGCACTAACCCGGCGGCTACGGCGTCGGCCACCCTCACCGGCTCTGACCCGGACGCGGCGGGCCTTCAGACCTACGCGTGCTCCGGGAGCGGCTGCGGCCTGTCATCGAACACCACATACTTCATCGTGGCCTCTGCGGCAACCGGCAGCGGCTCTTACAACCTGCGGAACACGGCCTCCGACGACGAAACTCTGCAATCCGCTGCCGGATGGTCGATCGCCAACGCGGGGCGGAGCAAGACGGGCGCCGCCGCCTGGGCCGCGGCCACCAACTCCGCCTCGATGCACATCGCCGCCAACGTGAAGCCGCCCACCCTCACGGCGTCCAGCATCACGTCTACGGGCGCCACGCTCACCATCGCCAACCACACGGGGAACTGGTATCACAAGGAGACCCATCCTTCGACAACGGCGTCGTGCAGCACCGCCAACAGCGGCTTGACGGCCGCGCTGAGCAACCTGACGGCCGACAAGACCTACGCCTACACCGCCTACAGCGACAGCACGTGCTCCGCCTCCAAGGCGCTGGACACGGCCTACTTCTCCACCACGGACGACGGCGTGGGGAACCTGAACGAAGAATCCGACTTCAACATCAGCGTGGGGCTGGGCGGCAGCAACAACCAGTCCGTGGCCGCCACTTTCACCACGGGCAGCGTCGGCTCCGACCTGGAGAGCGTCACCCTGCGCTTCGCCGACAAGAGCCCGACGGGAACCCCCGGCAACATCCAGGTGACCCTCCACGAGCCGGACGCCTCCAACAGCAGCAACCCGTCTTCCACGGCGAAGGCCACCCTGAGCGGGTCGAACCCGAACACGGCGGGCCTCTACACCTACACGTGCTCCACGGGCTGCTTCCTGGAAGCCGGCTCGACCTACTTCGTCGTGGCCGCCGCGCCCAGCGCCGCGGGCGCCGGCGCCTACAGCCTGGGGCTGACCCAGTCGGACGACGAGGTGAACCATCCCGCCGCCAACGGCTGGAGCATCGGCAACCAGGGACGGCACAAGAGTCAGCGCTTCGCCTGGACGGGCCACGCAGTGGGCCGCGTCGCCAGCATGCACGCGGCGGCCAACGATTCGGCGACCCTGGCCGCAAGCAGCGTCGGCACGACGACGGCCACGCTGACCATCGGCGGCCACACGGCGGCCTGGTGGTACGACGCCGATAGCGGCCCGGACACCACCTGCCGGTCCGTCGCGGCCAACACGTCCACCAAGAACCTCACCGGCCTCACCGCAGGCGAGACATACGTCTACTCGGCCTACGACAAGACCGGGTGCGCCGACGCGGACCTGATCGCCGTCGCCCCGGCCTTCACCACCAGCATCTCCGTCAGCAACCTGGATGGGACCGACTCACCTACCGATTTCACCCTGGGAACGTACGCCCAGGGGTTCACCACGGGCAGCGCGAACTCCACCCTGGTGAGCGCGACCGTGGACATTGACACCGCGCACAGCAGCATCAGCGTCAGCCTCCGCGCCGCGAAGAAATCCGATGGCAAGCCCGCGACGTCGAACCGCGCCACCCTCACCGGCACTCCGTCCATCGGCGAGGTCGCGTTCACCTGCGACGCCTCCAACTCCGGCAACGACTGCTCCCTGGCCAGGAACACCAAGTACTTCATCTACGTCACCGGAAGCTCAGGATACCTTGACACAACCGATAGCAACACGCAGACGCTCGCGCCCTCCGACAACGGCTGGAGCATCGAGGACGCGGCGCGGGAGGGGTCGGGCTTCGACCTGGATTCCGGTGGAAAGGCGATGATGATAAAGGTGGAGGCGACGCCGCAGCCAACCCTGAGCGCCGGCAGCATAACGGACGACAGCGCCACCCTGTCTATGAAGCACCACTCCGGCGACTGGTGGTTAATGGCCGACACGGGCTTCTTCAGCGTCAACTGCGAGAGCGTCAGCGGGACATCCGTGAGCCTGAACAACCGGCTCGCCAAGCAGACCACCTACGTCTTCACCGCCTACAGCGATTCCGGCTGCACCACCGCCAACGCGCTGGACAGCGTGACCTTCAAGACCACCGGCACGGTCATCAGCGTCAGCAGCGTGACCGGCACGGGCGCCACGCTGAACATAGTCGGTCGCACGGCGGCCTGGTGGTACGACGCCGATAGCGGGCCGGACACCACCTGCCAGTCCGTCGCCGCCAACACGTCCAGCGACACCCTCACCGGGCTGACGGCGGGCAGCACCTACACCTACACGGCGTACAGCAAGACGGGCTGCAACGCGGTCGATGAGCTGGACAGCGTGACCTTCTCCACCTCGGACGTGTCCGTGGGCAACCTGGGCGAACAGGCGGACAACGCGTCGTGCTCCATAGGGCACAGCGGTACCAATAACGTGAAGTGCGCCACCGCCTTCACCACCGGCGGCAACAGCGCAGGCTACACGCTCAAGAGCGTCACCGGCCTCTTCGACGCCAAGTTCCGCAACCCGGGCGACATCGTCGTCGCCATCCATGCGGCGGACACCACCAACAGCAGCCACCCGGCGGCGTCGGCCAGCATCACGCTGGCGGGGTCCGACCCGGACGCGGCGGGCCTGCACACCTACACCTGCTCGACGGGATGCGACCTGGCGGCCAGCACCACCTACTTCGTCGTCATGTCCACGGCGGACACCAGCGGCCCGAGGAAGCTCTACTCGTGGCGGCGCACCACGTCCGACGACGAAACCGTCAGGCCATCCACCGCCACGGGGTGGGCCATCGCCAACGACGGCCTGCATGACATCGGCAGCGGCTGGGCGGCCCTCCCCCGCAACCACACCGGCATAATGCACGTGGCGGCGGATGAGAAGACGTCGCAAGTGACCGTCAGCAATCTGGGTGAGACAACTCCAGGTTGGCAACTGGTCGGCCAAGACTGGAGTGAAAACCAAAAAAGGGCCTCAGGCTTCACGACCGGGTCCAACACGGGTGGGTACACACTGAACAGCGTCACTGTCAGGATAGTCAGTGTTTTAGGATCGCCCACCGGCTATACCGTGGCAGTCCACGCAAACTCCAGCGGCAGCCCGGCGGCGACGGCGACATACACGCTGACGGGAGATGCTCCCACCGGCGCGGGTGACTACACCTACACCTGCTCCGGCTCTTGCGATCTGTCCGCCAGCACGAGATATTTCCTCGTTCTGTCTGGCACCGGTGATGGCCAGGGTCGCGACGTTTATGAAAATAGAACTACGGGGTCCGACGCTGAGACTAACGTGCCTTCCAACTCCGGGTGGTCCATCGACAACTTGCTGCAGAAGAAAACAGACAACGACCCCTGGACTAGCGAAGGTGTCACAAATGTCCTCAAGTTCAAGGTGACGGCGACGGAGACGTCGTCCGGCTCCGGGTCCGGGTCCGGCGCTTCCGCGTCCGCCCGGTCCGGCGCTTCCGCCCAGTCCGGCGGGGCGGCGCAGACGCCGTCGCTCACCGCGTCGGGCTTCACCACCACGGGCGCGACGCTGGCCATCGCGAACCACCCGGGGACGTGGTACTACAAGGCGGACGCCGGGCCGGACGCGACGTGCCAGGGCCCGGTCCACGCGGCGACCGAGACGCTCGCGGGGCTGTCGGCGGGGACGACGTACAACTACACGGCGTACAGCGACAGCGGGTGCTCGGCGCACCTGGCGGCGAGGACGTTCAAGACGCTGTCGTCGCTCACGGCGGGCAACCGCACCGCCACGACGGCGACGCTGACCATCTCACCCCACTCGGGGGACTGGTACGTGAAGAGGATCGCGCCCTATGCGAGGGCCTGCTCGTCGGCCATCACGGGCGCGACCCACGACCTCGACGGCCTCACGCGGGACACGACGTACACGTACGCGGCATACAGCGATTCCCAATGCGCGACGGTGGCCGCGGTCGCGACGTTCACCACGCTGCCGTAGACGCTCAGCGCGGGGAGCGTCGGCCCCACGACGCGACGCTCACGATAGGACACCACACGGGGAACTGGGGAGGGCTGGTTTGAAACCAGCCCCTACGGGGTGATGGCCGGCGAGGGCTGGTTTGGAACCAGCCCCTACGGGGTGATGGCCGGGGAGGGCCATCACGGGCACGACGCACAACCTCAGCAGCCTCACGTCGGGCACGACGTACACGTACACGGCGTACAGCGATTCCGAATGCGCGACGGCGGTCGCGGTCGGGACGTTCGACACGCAGCTGCACCCGCCCATCAACGTCAGCTTCACCTCGTCCAGCAGCGGTTTCGGTTACTCCACGCGCGTCGATTGGGACCGGAACAGCTCCGCCACCGGGCAGATCGGCTACGAGGTGCAATCGTACGGGAACAACAGTTGGGGAGGGCTGCCGGACCACGCGCCGACGTGGCAGCCGGACCTGTGGGTGACCGGAAGTACCTTTTTCCAGGCCACCAACGGCCACCAACGCGCGGGGCCGGGTGACGAAGACGGTGGGCGGCGTCACGTACTACAGCGCGTGGGCCACGGCGAACTAGCGCAGGGCGCCCACAAGGGACGCCCCTACGACTACGGCTTCCATCCCGTAGGGGGCAGTCTAGGGCGCCCACAAGGGACGCCCCTACATCCCGTAGGGGGCAGCCTAGGGCGCCCACAAGGGACGCCCCTACGACTACGGCTTCCATCCCGTAGGGGGCAGCCCAGGGCGCCCACAAGGGACGCCCCTACGACTACCGCTTCCATCCCGTAGGGTGCAGTCCAGGGCGCCCACAAGGGACGCCCCTACGACTACCGCTTCCATCCCGTAGGGTGCAGCCCCTTGTGGCTGCCCTCCCATACTCTGAACAGATACGAGTGAAGGGCGAATCTTGACATGGTTTTCACGGATATGCTAGTATTCCCCAGCCTGGAGGGTAACGCCTTCGGGCTAATTTGGGTAAGGAAGACCGAGCGGAGAGCGAAAGAGATACAGGAGGACGTTAGAGATGGTGAAGAAGTCTGGTTTGCTGGTAGCGATAGCAGCGGTCATAGCATTGGTCGCCGCGGTCGCGTGCACGCGGGAGGTGGTGAAGGAGGTGCAGGTGCCCCAGGTCGTCACCGAGACGGTGGTGAAAGAGGTGCCCGTAGAGGTGGTGGTCGAGAAAGAGGTGGTGAAGGAGATCCCGGTAGAGGTGGTGGTCGAGAAAGAGGTGGTGAGGGAGGTCGAGGTACCGGTAGAGAGGATAGTCGAGAAAGAGGTGGTGAGGGAGGTCGAGGTACCGGTCGTAGTCGAGAAAGAGGTGGTGAGAGAGGTTGAGAAGGTCGTCGAGGTAGCGGTCGAAGCGGGCGAGGACGTGGCCAAGGTACTCAACCTGCGGGCCTCCAGCGCGGTCACCAAGCTGTCCCCCTACACGGCGGTCAGCGGCTACGTGGGCCTGATCGGCAACCACATCTTCTCGCGGCTGCTCATCGCGGACCCGCACGAGCAGAGGTTCATCCCCGAGCTCGCCGAGCGGTGGGAAGTCTCCGAGGACGGCGCCTCCGTCACGTTCTACCTGCGGAAGAACGCCTTCTTCCACGACGGCGAGCAGGTAACGGCCGAGGACGTCAAGTGGTCGTTCGAGTCCTTCATGAACCCTAGGACCAAGAGCCGCCAGGTGCAGCGCCTCTCCATGGTCAAGGGCGGCGACGCCTTTGCCGAGGGCACTGCCGACTCCGTTGAGGGCATCGTCATAGTCGACGACTACACGGTCCGGTTCGACATGGCGTTCCCCACCGGCCAGTTCATACCCGCGGCGGGCGGAAACATCCTGCCCGAGCACATCCTCAGCAAGATTGCCGACGAAGACCTGGACGACCACGCGTTCTTCATCGGCCTGAGCGGCGAGAAGCCCATCGGGTCCGGCGCATGGAAGTTCGTCAAGCACGAGCCCGACCAGTTCCACGAGCTGCTGGCCGCGGACGACTACTTCCTCGGCAAGCCGAAGATCGACAGGGTGTTCGTCCACCTGATCAGGACCCCGGATGCGGCGCAGATCGCCATGCAGAAGGGCGAGATCGACGCCAGCAGGCGCGGCGGGTTCACGTCGGAGGTCAACGAGTCCTTCCTGGCCGACCCTCGGTTCGTGATCGCTGCCACCGGCAGGCGCAACAACGGCGGCGGCTACTCGTTCAACTTCCGCACCGAGTGGATCGCGGACGCCCGCATCCACCAGGCGCACCTCTGGGCGCTGAACCGCAAGCAGTTGGTAGACACGTTCGAGGGCGGCCTGGGTTACATCCACAACACGGCTCTCTTCGTCCCCACGGGCGTCGAGACTCCCGAGATGATGGCCCGGTACACTCCCGAGGGCGACACCGCCACGGCGCGGCAGCTCCTGGAGGAGGCCGGCTGGGACTTCGACCGCGAGGTCACGCAGAAGGCCCCCGGCTACAGCGGCCCCATCCTGGTGCAGTTGGCGGCTGAGCAGCAGATGCTCGCCGACGCCGGCTACAAGACCAAGTACGAGACGATGGAGACCCCGGTCTGGGCGGCTGTCTACTACGAGAACTACAACTACGACTCGGTCCGCGTCGGCGGCTGGGGCGGCGCCGTCACCAGCCTGAACTACTACTTCCACAGCGCGAACACGGACGCGATGGGCTACGCGACGCCCGAGCTGGACGCGCTGCTGGACGCGGTGCCGAGGGCGCTGACGAACGACGAGCTGGTCGAGATAGGCATCAAGATCAACGAGATGTTCATCGAGGACCAGCCGATCGTGGTCATCTCCTCGCCGCTGCGCCTTTACACCTACGGCGCGCACGTGTGGGTACCCGGTTTCGGCCGGCGCCCGCAGCCCACGCGGCTCCAGGACATCCAGTTCACTCCCGAGTTCGCCGGACAGCGCGACAGCTGGGAGTACCTGATGCACCAGACGGACATAGTGGAGTTTGGCACGACCCATCCTCTGAACGAGACCGGGCCGCTCGCCAAGCAGATCGCGATGGGCCAGTAAGGCTCACAGGCACTTAGTAGAAAGGGCTAGGCGCTCGGCGCCTAGCCCTTTTCTTTTGGCGTCCATCGATTCGTGATGCGCGGCTTCAATCCGGGGGAGGCGGCCGAGGCGGCGCGTGGTATAATCCGGCCAATTCGAACGCGTCCCAGGCGGCGCGTCTCTACGGGAGGAAGGACGTGGCGACCACGAGCTCGGCGTTGGAAAACAAGACCCTGCTGTGGATGTACGAGACGATGATCACCATCCGGCGCTTCGAGGAGGAGGCGCGGAGGCAGGCCGACCAGGGAAAGCTGCGCGGCATGCACTCGTCGGTGGGGCAGGAGGCCGTGCCGACGGGGATATGCGCGCACCTGAGGGGCGACGACTACGTCCTGGGCACGCACCGGAGCCATCACCACTGCATCGCCAAGGGCGTGGACCTCAAGGAGATGATGGCGGAGCTGCTGGGCCGCGCCACGGGCACCAACAAGGGCAAGGGCGGCACGATGCACATAGCCGATATAACCAAAGGGATGCTAGGCGCGAACGGCGTGGTGGGCTCCAACATCCCGGTTGCCACGGGGGCGGCGCTGAGCGCGCAGCTCCGGGGCGTCGACAGCGTGAGCGTGGTCTTCTTCGGGGACGGGGCGTCCAGCCAGGGGAGTCTGCACGAGGCGCTGAACCTGTCCGGCATCTGGAAGCTGCCGGTCATCTTCGTGTGCGAGAACAACCGGTACGCGGAATCGACGCCGTCGGAGTACGTCGTCTCGGGCGGGTCGGTGGCCAACAGGGCGGACGGGTACGGCATACCCGGCGTCGTGGCGGACGGCCAGGACGTGCTGGAGATGTACGAGATCGGCGGGGAGGCCGTTGCGCGCGCCCGCGCGGGCGACGGGCCGACGCTGATCGAGGCGATGACGTACAGGTACTTCGGCCACTTCGGGGCCGACGACCCGTCGCTGTACAGGACCTCCGAGGAGGAGGAGTACTACCGGAACAAGGACTGCCTGGACCGCTTCTCCAAGTACATCGTAGAGACGGGGGCCGCGGGAGAGGGCGACCTGAAGGAGATAGACGAGAGGGCCACGGCGGCGGTTGCCGAAGCGTCGAGGTTCGCGGAGGAGAGTCCCTGGCCCGATCCGGAGGAGATATACGACGACGTGTACATCTCCTACCCCGAGCAGAGGTTCACGTCGGTCTCCGTGGGGGAGGCGGTGGAGGTGGGGAGCGCGCCTTCCTACGAGTCGGGAGGGCGCAGCGGGTAGCCGCTGGCCGCGCGCCTGGGGCCAGGCGCAGCGCGGTCCTGCGCATCGGGCAAGGGGAGGGCTGGTTTGAAACCAGCCCCTACGGGTGATGTCCGATAGATATGTCGCTGAACGTAGGCGGGGGTTTGGGCCTCGAAGCAACTGTTCAGAGTTGGTGCGTTCCTCGTCCAGGGCGCCCACAAGGGACGCCCCTACGACTACGGCTTCCATCCCGTAGGGTGCAGCCTAGGGCGCCCACAAGGGACGCCCCTACGAATACGGCTTCCATCCCGTAGGATGCAGCCCAGGGCGCCCACAAGGGACGCCCCTACGACCCATCCCGTAGGGTGCAGTCCAGGGCGTCCACAAGGGACGCCCCTACGACCCATCCCGTAGGGTGCAGTCCAGGGCGCCCACAAGGGACGCCCCTACGACTACGGCTTCCATCCCGTAGGGTGCAGCCCAGGGCGCCCACAAGGGACGCCCCTACGACTACGGCTTCCATCCCGTAGGGTGCAGCCCAGGGCGCCCACAAGGGACGCCCCTACGACTACGGCTTCCATCCCGTAGGGTGCAGCCCAGGGCGCCCACAAGGGACGCCCCTACGACTACGGCTTCCATCCCGTAGGGTGCAGCCCAGGGCGCCCACAAGGGACGCCCCTACGACTACGGCTTCCATCCCGTAGGGTGCAGCTCAGGGCGCCCACAAGGGACGCCCCTACGACTACGGCTTCCATCCCGTAGGGTGCAGCCCAGGGCGCCCACAAGGGACGCCCCTACGACTACGGCTTCCATCCCGTAGGGTGCAGCCCTTGTGGCTGCCCTCCTGTACTCTGAACAGTTACGCCTCGAAATTGGAGTTGACAGGGGAACGTCCGCGTCTGTATAATCCGCGTTTGGCGCCCTTGATCGGGTGTGTGGCTTAGTTTGGTCAAGTGGGCGCGTGGAGAGCTCAAGAATATGCCGACAGTGAACCAGCTTGTGCGAAAAGGGAGACGGTCCAAGCAGAAGAAGGACAAGTCTCCCGCGCTGAGGTATACGTTCAACACGTTGAAGAACCGGGGTTGGCGCGACTCCGGGTCCCCGCAGAAGCGGGGGGTGTGCGTTCAGGTGCGGACACAGACGCCGAGGAAGCCCAACTCGGCGCTGCGGAAGGTGGCCAGGGTGAGGCTGACCAACGGCATGGAGGTCACGGCGTACATTCCCGGCGAGGGCCACAACCTGCAGGAGCACTCGGTGGTGCTGATCAGGGGCGGGAGGGTGAAGGACCTTCCCGGCGTGCGGTATCACATCGTGAGGGGCCCGCTGGACATGGGCGGCGTGGAGGAGAGGCGGCGCGGGCGCAGCAAGTACGGAAGCAAGAGGCCGAGCTAGATGCCGCGTAGGAACAGGCCGGAGAGGCACCCGATTACGCCGGACCCTAGGTTCGGCAGCGTCGAGTTGGCGAGATTCATAAACCGCGTCATGCTCAACGGGAAGCGGACGACGGCGCAGCGTATCGTGTACGCGGCCCTGGACGACATCGAGCGCCAGGCGCGGCGGCCCGGCCTGGAGGTGTTCAGGCACGCCATCGCGAACGCCACGCCGCAGCTCGAGGTGAGGTCGAGGCGCGTGGGCGGCGCGACGTACCAGGTGCCGCGCGAGATCAGGCCGGAGCGCCAGCTTGCCCTGTCGATGCGGTGGCTGGTGCAGGCTGCGCGGGCGCGGTCGGGGCGGCCCATGAGAGAGAGATTGGCCCAGGAGCTCCTTGAGGCGTCACGCGCCCAGGGGGCCGCTGTCAAGAGAAAGGAGGACCTTCACCGTATGGCCGAGGCGAACAGGGCGTTCGTCCACTACAGGTGGTGACGGCTTGCGCTCTCCGCTGATACGGCGGTTCTCTTACTATTACCATGTATCCTCAATCCCGGCTGGAAAAAACGCGAAATATCGGGTTCGTCGCCCACATCGACGCGGGCAAGACGACCGTTACCGAGCGCGCCCTCTACGTAGCGGGCCGCATATACAAGATAGGCGGCGTGGACGAGGGCACGACCGCCATGGACTGGATGGCCCAGGAGCGGGAACGGGGCATCACCATCACGTCGGCCTCGACGACCTGCGGGTGGAACGGCTACACGATAAACGTGATAGACACCCCCGGGCACGTGGACTTCACCGCCGAGGTCGAGCGCAGCCTTCGCATCCTGGACGGCGGGGTTGTCATCTTCGACGCCGTAGCGGGCGTGCAGCCGCAGTCCGAGACGGTATGGCGGCAGGCAGACCGGTACCACGTTCCCCGCATCTGCTTCATCAACAAGATGGACAGGCTTGGCGCGGACTTTCAGAGGACCGTCGACAGCATAGCGCTCCGCTTCGGCACGACCCCCGTGGCAATCCAGATCCCCATCGGCAGCGAAGACTCCTACAAGGGGGTCGTCGACCTGATCGAGGGCAAGGCGCTGGTCTACGAGGCCGGCTCGCCCGAGCCTCCCGCGGAAGCGCCGGTGCCGGAGGAGATGCTCGACGAGTACCACCGGTACCGCGATAGCATGATAGAGAGGGTCGCCGAGACGGACGACGACCTGATCGAGAAGTACATAGAGGGCCGGGAGATCACCAAGGCGGAGATCAAGAAGGCCCTTCGCAAGGCGACGATAGATTACCGGCTGGTCCCGGTGCTATGCGGGGCGGCGCTGAAGAACGTGGGGATACACCCGCTGCTCGACGCGGTTGGCGAGTACCTTCCTTCGCCCCTGGACATGCCGCCATCGGTGGGTGAGGACCCGGCGACGGGCGCCCCCGCGGTGCGGGATACGTCCGAGGACGAGCCGTTTGCCGCCCTGGCCTTCAAGGCCGTGGCCGACCCGTTCATAGGGCGCTTGGCCTACTTCAGGGTCTACTCCGGGAGCGTGGCGACCGGGGACCGCGTGTACAACGCGGCGACGGGGCGGCGCGAGCGGATGGGACGGATCGTCCGGATGCACGCGCAGCGCAGGGAGGACCTCGACAGGGTCGTGGCGGGGGAGATCGCGGCGGCGGTCGGTCTCAGGAACGTTTCGACGGGCGACACGCTGTGCGCCGTCGACGCGCCGATAATGCTGGAGTCGATCACCTTCCCGGAGCCGGTCATGTCGGTATCGGTGGAGCCCAAGACGAGGGCGGACCAGGACCGGCTCATGGACGCGCTGTCGAAGCTCTCGGACGAGGACCCGACGCTGAAGGTCTCTTTCGACGACGAGATAGGCCAGACGATAATGTCGGGCATGGGCGAGCTCCACCTGGAGATCGTGGTCGACCGGGTGCGGCGAGAGTACAAGGTGGACGCGAACGTCGGCCGCCCGAGGGTCGCGTACCGAGAAGCCATCACGAGGCCGGCCCGGGCCGAGGGGCGGCTCGTGAGGCAGACGGGCGGACACGGGCAGTATGGGCACGTCTGGTTGGAGGTGGAGCCCTCGCGGCGCGGGACGGGGTTCAAGTTCGAAGACTCGATTAAGGGGGGCGACGTTCCCAAGGAGTTCATTCCGGCGGTGCGCGCCGGGGTACTGGACGCCCTTGGGTCCGGGCCGCTGAGCGGATACCCCGTCGTGGACGTGAGCGTGAGGCTGGTGGACGGCAGCTATCACGAGGTCGATTCTTCGGAGATGGCCTTCCGGGTAGCGGGGTCCCTGGCGGCCAAGGCCGCCGTGCAGAGGGCGGCCCCGGTGCTGCTCGAGCCGGTGATGAGTCTCGAGGTGGTGACGCCTGGAGACTTCCTGGGAGACGTACTGGGTGAGCTGGGCCGGCGCCGGGCCAACATACGCAGCATCGAGGGGCGTGGGGCCGTGCAGACGGTCAAGGCCAACCTGCCGCTGGCCGAGAGCTTTGGATACGTCAACAGCCTGCGCTCTCTGACACAGGGGCGCGCCAGCCATTCGATGGAGTTCGAAGAATACGAGGAGGCTCCCGCCGAGGTGGCGGCTGCGGCCGTCTAGCCATCGCGGGCAATCACATGGTAACCGCCAGCGCAACGGGACAGAAGATCAGGATCATACTGAGGGCGTTCGACCACCGGATCCTGGACCTGTGGGCCGGGCAGATAGTGGAGGCCGCGGAGCGGACGGGCGCCCAGGTTGCGGGCCCTGTGCCGCTGCCGACGAGCATAAAGAGGTTCTGCGTAATCCGTTCGGGGCACGTCCACAAGGACTCGCGGGAGCATTTCGAGATCAGGACGCACAACCGGCTGATAGACATCCTGGAGCCGACGTCGAAGACGATCGACTCGCTGACCCGGCTGAACGTACCGGCCGGGGTGTTCATCTCGATGAAGCTGTGACGGGGAGATTGAGTTGTCGGTACGAGGCCTGATAGGCAAGAAGGTGGGAACGACGCAGGTCTTCCGCGAGAGCGGGGAGGCGGTGTGCGTTACCGTCGTGCAGGCCGGGCCGTGTACCATTACGCAGGTCAAGACGCCCGACAACGACGGGTACGAGGCGGTGCAGATCGGGTACACGGACGTCAGGAATGTGAACAAGCCTCGCGGCGGGCACCTGAAGGCTTCCGGCAGACAGCTCCGCTTCCTGCGCGAAGTGGAGGCGGACGACGTGTCGGGGCTGGAGGTGGGGCAGACCGTCGACGTGGACCTATTCGCCGAGGGCGAGAAGGTCGACGCGACCGGGCTGTCGAAGGGCCGCGGCTTTGCCGGCGGGGTCAAGAGGCATGGGTTCCACGGCGGGCCGAAGACGCACGGGCAGTCGGACAGGCACCGCGCGCCGGGTTCCATCGGCGCGGGGACCTCGCCAGGGCGCGTGTTGAAGGGTATGAAGATGGCGGGGCACATGGGCAACGCCCGCGTAACCGTGCGCAACCTCGAAGTGATGGGGACGGACAAGGACAGGAACCTGCTGCTCATCAAGGGGGCGCTCCCCGGAGCTAGGAATTCGCTGATCGTGATACAGAAGGCCGGCTAGGGGCTATGAAGATCGCTCTCAAGAATACGAAGGGGAAGGTGGTCGGCAGCGTCCAGGCAAGGGACGACGTGTTCGGCGCGCCTCCCAACCCCGCGGTGGTACACCAGGTGCTGGTGGGCCAGCTGGCGAACGCGCGCCAGGGCACCGTTTCCGTGAAGTCGCGCAGCGGCGTCTCGGGCGGCGGGCGGAAGCCGAGGCCGCAGAAGCACACAGGGGCGGCGCGAGCGGGCACGATCCGCGCGTCGCAGTGGCGGGGCGGCGGGGCGGCTTTCGGGCCGCAGCCGCGCAGCTACCGCCAGCGCACCACGAAGAGGATGCGGCGGCTGTCGCTGGTGACGGTGCTGTCGGACAAGGTGCGCGAGGACGAGCTGGTCGTGCTGGAGGACCTGGAGCTGGAGCAGGCGCGCACGAAGGAGATGGTCGGCGTGCTGGAGGCGGTCGGCGCCGGGCTCGCTCCTCTGCTCGTGGCCGACGGCGCCGGCGACGAGGTCTTCAGGGCGGCGCGAAACATACCTCAGCTTAGGATGCTGCCCGCCGCTCTGCTGAATACGGCGGACCTGTTGAAGCACGGCAAGGTGGTGATGACGCAGGAGGCGCTGCGGACCGCCGAGGCGCTATGGGGGAGGCCGCTCGTGAGGCGTCCGCGCCCGGGCGCGGCGGGGGGCTCCGATGAATAGCTTCGACATCCTGAGGAGGCCGATAATTACCGAAAAGAGCACCTACCTGCAGGAGCAGGGTAGGTACGTGTTCGAGGTGAGGCCGAGCGCGACCAAGCACCAGGTGAAGCGCGCCGTCGAGGATGCCTTCGACGTGAGCGTGGCCAGCGTCAACACGATGAACGTCCGGGGCAAGACGAGGCGGTTGGGTCCGCGAATGTCGAAGAAGAGAGACTGGAAGAAGGCGATCGTGACCCTGGCTCCGGGCAACACGATCACGATATTCGAGGGCGTCTGATGCCACTGAAGGCAGTAAATCCCACGACACCGGGGCGCCGCGGGGCGGTGCTCCAGACGTCGGACGACATCACGACGCGCCGTCCGAAGAAGTCGCTCCTGGAGCCGCGCAAGAACCGCGCCGGCCGCGGCAGGAACGGACGGATAACCGTCCGGCACCGGGGCGGAGGGCACAAGCGGCGGTACCGCAAGATCGACTTCAAGCGCGACAACGCCGGGGTGCCGGGGGAGGTCGTCTCCATCGAATACGACCCGAACCGGTCCGCCCGGATCGCGCTCATCAAGTTCCGCGACGGCGACTGGCGCTACATCGTGGCTCCGAACGGGCTCGGGGTGGGCGACGTGGTGCAGGCCGGAGAGCAGGCGCCCATCAGGCCGGGCAACGCCCTGCCGCTGCGGGCGATTCCCACGGGGACGATGGTCCACAACATAGAGCTTTCGGTGGGCCGGGGCGCGCAGATCGTCAGGAGCGCGGGCACGGCGGCGCAGGTGCTGGCGAAGGAGGGCAAGTACACGCTGATCAGGCTGCCGTCCTCGGAGGTGCGGCGGGTGCTCAGCGAGTGCATGGCCACGGTGGGGCAGGCGAGCGCCGTGGACCATAAGAACGTCAAGCTGGGCAAGGCGGGACGAAAGCGTAACATGGGCCGCCGTCCCGAGGTCCGAGGGGTCGTCATGTCGCCGGCGGACCATCCGCACGGCGGCGGCGAGGGGCGGTCTCCCGTGGGGATGCCGGGCCCGAAGACGCCCTGGGGCAAGCCCGCCCTGGGCTACAGGACGCGGCGGAACAAGAAGAGCAACCGGCTGATCCTCAGCCGCAGGCGCAAGTAGAGGAGCGACCAGATGTCGAGGTCCGTCAAGAAGGGGCCGTACGTGGACACCAAGCTGGCCAGGAAGGTGGACGCGGCGCGGCGCAGCAGCAACAAGGCCGTCATCCGCACCTGGTCCCGGGCCTCCATGATAATGCCGGACATGCTCGGTCTCACGATAGCGGTACACGACGGCCGCCGGCACATCCCCATCTACATTACCGAGAACATGGTCGGGCACCGCCTGGGCGAGTTCGCGCCCACGCGGACGTTCAGGGGGCATTCCTCCAAGTCGGAGCGGACGACGGCGGTAGGTTAGCGAGATGCCTGCAAGCGCCACGGCTGTAAATACAGGGATATCGGTCAAGCGGCTCAAGCCGATAGTCGACCTCGTGCGCGGCAAGGACGCGGACGAGGCGCTGGAGATGCTTGCCTTTCTGCCGTCTCCGGCGGCCGCGCAGGTCGCGAAGGTGCTAAAGTCGGCGATGGCGAACGCGGAGGACGTGATGATCAGCCGTCCCGCGAGCCTTCGCATAACGGAGATATACGCCAACGAGGCGACCCGCCTGAAGCGGTTCAGGCCCAGGGCGATGGGGCGCGTCGGCCGCGTCAGGAGAAGGAGCAGCCACATAACGGTTGTAGTCGACGAGGAGGGAGCGTAGCTTGGGAAACAAGACCCATCCGATAGGCTTCCGTCTGGGGGTCACCGCCGAGTGGCAGGCGCGATGGTTCGCCGCCAAGGCGAGCGATTACCGGGCGCTGGTCGACGAGGACCTTGCCATCCGGAAGGTGCTGGACGACGCCTACGAGGACGCGGGCATATCCCGCGTCGACATAGAGCGCGGCTCCA
The DNA here is from genome assembly GCA_963664035.2 of Dehalococcoidia bacterium. Taxonomy (GTDB): domain Bacteria; phylum Chloroflexota; class Dehalococcoidia; order Lucifugimonadales. The sequence continues at coordinate 806,630 of OY760867.2, forward strand.
GCGAGGTGGTGCTCACGATAAACACTGCCCGCCCCGGCATAGTGATCGGGCGGGGGGGGCAGAAGGTCGAGGAGATACGGAAGGAGATAGAGAGGGGCATCAGGAGGCGCGTCCGGCTGAACGTGCAGGAGATACGCCAGCCGGAGTTGGACGCCTACCTGGTGGCCCGGAACATAGCCGACCAGCTCGAGCGGCGGATAGCGTACCGCCGCGCGATCCGGCAGGCGCTGACCCGCACGATGCAGGCGGGGGCACAGGGCATCAAGATAATATGCTCGGGGCGTCTCGGCGGGGCGGACATCGCGAGGAGAGAGAAGGCGATGGCGGGGCGGGTGCCGCTGCACACGCTGCGCGCGGACATAGACTTCAACATCGCCGAGGCGGCGACCGACTTTGGGCGCATCGGCGTCAAGGCGTGGATATTCAAGGGCGAGATCCTGCCCGAGCGCAGGCAGGAAGAGGAGTTGATGAGCCCGATCGAAGTGACGGTAAGCGCAGAGGAAGAGACACCGGCAGATGCTACAGCCTCGGAGAATCAAGTACAGGAATAAGCATCGGGGGCGCCGCAAGGGGATCTCCGTTGCGGGCAGCACGATCAACTTCGGCGAATACGGCCTGAAGGCCGTCGAGCCGGCGTGGATAACGTCGCGCCAGATCGAAGCGGCGCGCCGGGTGATAACCCGCTACGCCAGGAGCGGCGGGCGGTTGTGGATCCGGATATTCCCGGACAAGTCGGTGACGGCGAGGGCGGCGGAGACGAGGATGGGTTCCGGGAAAGGGGCCGTCGACCATTGGGTGGCGGTAGTCAAGCCCGGAAGGATTCTCTTCGAGGTGGCGGGCGTGCCGGAGGCCGACGCCATATCCGCGCTCAAGCTGGCCTCGGCGAAGCTTCCGGTAGCCACCAAGGTGGTGGCGAAGCAGGAGATATAGGGGTAGAACAGGTCTATACGCAATGGAGATCGACGACTTGAGAGCGCTGACGGACGACGAGTTGTCCGAGGACTTGGACAACAGCCGCATGGAGCTAATGAACCTGCGGTTCCGCGTCGCCACGATGCAGCTCCCGAACGTAAACGAGATCAGGCGAGTACGCAAGCGCATCGCCCGCGTTTTGACGGTGATGCGGCAGCGTGAGCTTGCCAGGGCGGCAGAATGAGCTACGAACGACGCAAAGTGAGAGTGGGCAAGGTCGTAAGCGACGCCATGGACAAGACCGTGGTCGTGCAGGTCGAATGGCGCCAGGTCCACCGGCTGTATGGGAAGTCCATCAGGCGGCGCGCCCGGTTCAAGGCGCACGACGAGGAGAACGCCTGCCGTGTGGGCGACACCATCCGGATGGTGGAGTCTAGGCCGCTTTCCCGGACCAAGAGATGGCGGGTGACCGAGATATTGTCCAGGGAAGAGATCGCGGAGATACAGCCCCAGGACATCGCGATGGAGACCCCTGAGGAGGCGCCGGCGCCTGAGGCTCCTGCCGCGGAGGCGGCCCCTGAGGCGCAGGTCGAGGAGGCTCCCGCCGCAGAGGTGGTCGTCGCCGAGGAGGCAGTGGAGACCGCCGTGGAGTCGATCCCGGAGGAGCGGGTAGAGGAAGCTCCCGTCGCGGAGGCGGCCCCTGAGGCGCAGGCAGAGGAGGCTCCCGCCGCGGAGGCGGCCCCCGAGGCGCAGGCAGAGGAGGCTCCCGCTGCTGAGGCGGTCGTCGTCGAGGAGGCAGTGGAGACCGTCGCGGAGGAAGAGGAGCCGGGGAGCGCCGCGGCGCCCGGCGCGGAGACGCGGGAAGCCGAGGAAGATGAAGCGGGGCCTGCCGTAGCCGAAGTCGACCAGGATGAGACCGGCGGCGATGCCGAGATGACGGCGGTGGAATCAGCCGAGGCGCAGGTGGAGCCTGGTTCGCCGGGCGACGGTGAAGCCGTCGAGGCCGCTGTTGCCGAGGAGACCGAGGGCGTCGCTGAGACTTCGGAGGAGGCCGCCCCCGACGCTCGAGCCGAACACGAGGAAGAGGCTCCGGCGCAAGAGACCGAGGAAGAAGCGGTGAAGCCGTCGGGCGATATCGAAGTCGTAGAGAGCCGGGAGGAGCGTCCGGCGGACGTGGAGGCCCCTTCGGAACCCGAAGGGACGGTGAGCGGCGGGGCGCCCGCGGCGGCGGCCGAGCAGGGCCAGGACGACGCGGCCGAGACCGGCGGAGACGCCAGGGGGCAGCGGGAAGCATGATCCAGCAGTACACTCGTCTGAAGGTTGCCGACAACTCGGGCGCCAAGGTGATTAGCTGCATCGGGGTGCCGGGCGGCAGCGGCCGGAAGTACGCCGGCGTTGGCGACGTCATAGTGGCGTCGGTCAAGGAGGCGGCCCCGGGATCGACGACGCGCGAGGGCGAGGTCGTCCGCGCCGTCGTCGTCAGGACGGTGCAGCCGAAGAGGCGTCCGGACGGCTCCCACATCAGGTTCGACGACAATGCCGCGGTGGTGATCAACGAGGACCGGATGCCCAGGGGCACGCGCATCTTCGGGCCGGTGGCCTCGGAGCTGCGCGACCAGGAGTTCATGAGAATAGTATCGTTGGCGCCGGAGGTGCTGTAGGTTGAAGCTCCGACGAGACGACAACGTTCTTGTGACGAAGGGGCGCGACCGGGGCAAGCAGGGCCGCGTGACCCAGACGTTCCCCAAGGAGGGCAAGGTCCTCGTGGAGGGCGTGAACGTAGTCATGCGCCACACGAAGCCCACGAACACGATGCGCCAGGCGGGGATCATCCAGAAGGAGATGCCGGTGCCGGCGGCAAACCTGGTGCTGATCTGCACGCACTGCAACAAGCCCGCGCGCATTGGCCGGCGCGTCCTGGCGGACGGCACTAAGGCCAGGGTCTGCAACGGCTGCAAGGAAGTGATCGAGTGACGACGGAAAAAGAGGAACAGGAAGAGCGGAGGGCTTCGGGAGAGGCCGCCCCGGCCAAGAGGCGCCGGTCTACTGGCGCTGCCAAGGGAACTTCCCGTCGCGCGTCCGCAAAGACGACGGCGTCCAAGGCCGCCGGGTCGGGCCGTTCCGGGGGGCGCAAGAGCGCCGCTGCCGAGAAGCCGGCGGAGGAAGCCGCCCAGCCGGCTCCCATGCCGCGGTTGCTGGTGCGCTTCCGCGAGGAGATCGAGCCCGCCCTAGTGAAGGAGTTCGACTACGGCAGCCCGATGGCGGCGCCTCGCCTGAGCAAGATAGTGCTCAACATAGGGCTCGGGGAGGCGCTGGAGAACTCCCGGGCGCTGGAGGCCGCGGGCAACGACCTGATGATGATAGCGGGGCAGCGTCCGGTGACGACGCGCGCCCGGAAGTCGATCGCGGGCTTCAAGATCAGGGAAGGGATGGCGGTCGGACTGATGGTGACGCTGCGGGGCCGGCGCATGTACGAGTTCTTCGACAGGCTCGTCAGCTCGTCGTTGCCCCGGATACGCGACTTCCAGGGGGTGTCGAGAGAGGCGTTCGACGGACGCGGCAACTACTCCCTTGGAATCCGCGAGCAGGTCGTCTTTCCGGAGATCGACTACAACTCCATCGACCGGCTCAGGGGTTTCCAGGTCGTGATAACTACGACGGCCCGCTCCGACCACGAAGGGCTGCGGCTGCTGGAGCTGATGGGCATGCCGTTCACGCGGGTCGCGGCGGCGGCATAGGCGCGAGGGGAGAGAGATGGCAAGGGCCTCCAAGATCGCTCGTTGGAAGAAGCCGCAGAGGTACCCGGTCAGGGAGTACAACCGCTGCCACCGGTGCGGAAGGCCGCGCGCGTACATACGCCACTTCGGGCTGTGCAGGATATGTTTCAGAGAGCTGGCCCTGAGGGGTTTCCTCCCGGGCGTACGGAAGGCGAGCTGGTAGCCGGCCCGGAAAGGTCGAGCCAGGGAGACGAGAGACGGTGAATACAGACCCTATAGCAGACATGCTCACGCGAATTCGAAACGGAGTGATGGTGCGTCACGACTCGGTCTCGGTTCCCGCGTCGAAGACGAAGCGGGAGCTGGCCAGGCTCCTGAAGGAAGAGGGGTTCGTCGAAGACTACGAGGTGCGCCAGGACGACTCTCCGCAGGGCGTGATCAAGGTGTACCTGAGCTACCGTGAAGACGGCGAGTCCGCCATCGCGGGGCTGAAACGCGTCAGCCGGCCCGGGCTGCGGGTGTACGTCCGCAAGGGCGAGATCCCGAGGTACTACGGGGGGCTTGGCGTAGCCATGCTGTCCACGTCCAAGGGCGTTATGACGGGCAAGCAGGCGTGGCGGCAGGGCGTTGGAGGAGAGCTGCTATGCTACGTGTGGTAACGCTCTCGCCCGGCGCGCGGACGAATCGCAGGAGGGTTCTATGTCAAGGGTAGGCAATCAGTTGATCGCCCTGCCCGCGGGGGTTGACGTGTCGATCGACGGCAACGAGGTCGAGGTGAAGGGGCCCAGGGGCGTTCTCAAGGACCGCTTCCACTCCGACATGGACATTTCGAGGGAGAACGGCTCGCTGCTGGTGAAGCGGCCGTCCGACGAGCGGGAGCACCGGGCCCTCCACGGGCTCACCAGGAGCCTGCTTGCGAACATGGTAGTCGGCGTGACGCAGGGGTTCACCAAGACGTTGGACCTCGTGGGCGTCGGGTACCGCGTACAGCAGAGCGGCAAGGGGATCACTCTCAGCGTCATGCTGAGCCACCAGGTCGAGATCCAACCCAAGGACGGGATCACGCTGGAGGTCGATGGGAACAACCGGATCACCGTCAGCGGCAACAGCAAGCAGGCGGTGGGGCAGATGGCGGCCGAGATCAAGAAGGTCCGTCCGCCGAACGTCTATACGGGCAAGGGGATCAGGTATTCCGGCGAGCAGGTCAGGCTCAAGCCGGGTAAGAGCGCGCGCAAGGCTGAGTAGATATGCCGAAGGAAGGAACGAGCAGGGTCCGAAGGTACGCGCGGCACAGGCGAATACGCCGCCGGCTGAGGGGGGTCGCCGATCGCCCCAGGCTAGCCGTATTCCGCAGCCTGAGGCATACCTACGCCCAGGTGATCGACGACTCCGCGGGGGTGACGCTGGCTTCCGCGTCCACTCTCGAGCAGGAAGTGAGGTCGCAGCGAGATAGCAAGCCCAAGGTGGACGTGTCGCGCGTGGTGGGAGACCTCGTAGCGAAGCGGTCCGTTGAGAAGGGGATCACCCGGGTCGTATTCGACCGGGGGGGCTACAAGTACCACGGGCGCGTCAAGGCCTTGGCCGACGCCGCGAGAGAGGGAGGGCTCGAGTTTTGATGTCCACTGGCTTCGGAAGAGACGAGCGGTCGGAGGACTCTCTCATCTCGGAGAGGGTCGTGAAGATATCCCGGGTGGCCAAGGTGGTCAAGGGCGGGAGGCACCTGAGCTTCAACGCCGTGGTGGTGGTTGGCGACGGGGACGGGAGCGTCGGCGTGGGCATGGGCAAGGCCGACGCCGTGCCGGACGCCGTCCGGAAGGGCGGCGTGAACGCCCGGAAGAACCTTGTCAAGGTGCCGTTGAAGGGCAGCACGATCCCTCACGAGATCAACGTGAAGTACGGGGCGTCCGAGGTGATGCTGAAGCCGGCGTCGCCGGGGACGGGCGTCATAGCGGGCGGAGCGGTGAGGGCGGTGGTGGAGCTTGCGGGCGTCAAGGACATCCTGACGAAGATAAGGCGGAGCACCAACCCGGTGAACAGCGCGAAGGCGGCCTTCAAGGGGCTGACGATGCTGCGCGACCCTGAGGAAGAGGCGGCCAAGCGCAGGGCGCTCGTCGAGTCGCCGCCGCGACGCCAGGCCCGCTCGCAGAGGCGGAGATAGGAGAGGCGCCGGTGGGCAGGGTCGCCATAACCTGGAAGAAGAGCTCGATAGGGTCGCCGCGGGACCAGCGCAGGACGCTGGAGGGGCTCGGGCTGCGCAGGTTGCACCAGACCGTGCGGCACGACGACTCTCCTTCGATCATGGGGATGGTCCACAAGGTGCGCCATCTCGTAGAGGTGGTGGAGCTGAACGAGCCGGAGTCCGACCAGCTATGAGACAAGAGGACCTGAGACCGCCGCAGGGGGCGAAGCGCCCGCGCAAGAGAATCGGCCGCGGGGACGGGAGCGGCCGCGGGACCTACTCCGGCCGCGGGATCAAGGGACAGAAGGCCCGCAGCGGGCCGGGCATCCGCCCCAACTTCGAGGGCGGCCAGCTCCCGCTGGCCAAGGCGCTGCCCAGCACGCGCGGCTTCACCAACATATTCAAGAAGCGGTTCTGGGTGGTCAACCTGAACCGCATCGCAACGCTGGATGGGGAAGGGGAGGTCACGCCGGAGCGGATGGCAGAGGCGGGGCTCGTGAGAGACCTGAAGAGGCCCGTGAAGGTGCTGGGCAGGGGCGAGCTGGAGAGGCCGCTGGTGGTGGAGGCCCACTCCTTCTCCACGTCGGCGCGCAGGAAGATAGAGGCGGCAGGCGGCAGCGTCCGGACGAGGGCGTGATGATCGTTGGCCGCAACACACCACACGGGGGATAGATGAGACAGGCCCAAGGCTCGGAAGTAGGGCGGCCGCAGCTACTCCAGTCGATGATCGACGCCATGCGGGTCCCGGACCTGCGGGCGCGAATCCTGTTCACGCTGGCCATGCTGGTGGTGTTCCGGTTCGTCGCGCACGTGCCGGTCCCGGGCGTGGACACGCAAGCGCTCGCCCAGGCATTCCAGCAGCAGGCGCTGCTCGGGTTCCTGGACCTGTTCAGCGGCGGCGCACTTGCCAACCTCAGCGTCGCGGCGCTGGGCGTCTACCCGTACATCACCGCTTCGATCGTGATGCAGATACTGACGCCGGTGCTGCCCCAGCTGAAGGCCCTGTCGCAGGAGGGCGAGTTCGGGCGCCAGCGCATCAACCAGTACACGCACTGGCTGACGGTGCCGATCGCCTTCTTCCAGTCCTTCGGCCAGATGAGCATCCTGCGCCAGTCCGGCGTGCTGCCCACGGTCGACTTCGGGACGAACCTGCCGACGCTCGCCATGCTCACGTCCATGGTCGCGGGCACGATGTTCCTGGTCTGGCTGGGCGAGCTGATAACCGAGAGAGGGCTGGGGAACGGCATCTCGCTGATCATCTTCGGCGGCATAGTGGCGCGGTTCCCCCAGATCATCGGGCAGGGGTTCCTGGAGCGGGACGAGCCGGGCGGGCTGCTGCTGCTGGCGGCGTTCGGGTTCGGGATGATCTACTTCATCGTGCTGTTCACGGAGGCGCAGCGCCGGGTGCCGGTCCAGTACGGCCGCAGCGTGTTCCGGGGAGGGAGGATGCAGCGCCAGAGCGGGTCCACGTTCTTACCGCTGCGGGTGAACTCCGCGGGCATGATCCCACTGATCTTCGCATCGTCGATAATCATCCTGCCGGCGACGTTCTTCAGCTACTTCAGGAACCCGTTGAGCGACAGCTTCTGGGTGCGCATATCCCAGTTCCTGTCGGACACGCTGGACCCGGCGAGGTTCCCGTACCACCTGGCAGTATTCCTGCTGGTGGTCGGGTTCACGTTCTTCTATACGGTGATCGTGTTCCAGCAACAGAACCTTGCGGAGAACCTGCAGCGCAACGGCGGCTTCATTCCCGGCATACGCCCGGGCCGGCCCACGCAGGAGTACCTGAACCGCGTGATAATGCGCATCACGTGGGGGGGCGCCCTGTTCCTGGGCACCGTGTCGATACTGCCGTTCTTCGTAACCCAGGCTACCGACGTGCGCGCGCTGACGATCAGCTCCTTCAGCCTGCTCATCATGGTGGGGGTCGCGCTGGACACGATGAGGCAACTGGAGGCCCAGTTGCTGATGCGCAACTACGAAGGCTTCCTGCGCTAGCGGCGCGCGACCTGGGGAGAGTATCCGACAGTGAAGGTGATTCTTCTGGGGCCGCCCGGGGCCGGCAAGGGCACGCAGGCGGAGCGCATATCCGGCGAGCTGGGCATACCCCGCGTGTCGTCCGGCGACCTGTTTCGCGACCACCAGAGGCGCGGCACGGAGCTTGGCGCGCTGGCCCGCTCGTACATGGAGAGGGGCGTGCTCGTGCCGGACGACGTGACCATAGGCATGGTGATGGAGTGGATCGGCGATAACGCCGCCGGGGGCGGGTTCCTGCTGGACGGCTTCCCGCGAACGCGGTCCCAGGCGGAGGCGCTGGACGGCGCGTTGGCCGACGGGGGCGGGCTGGACGCCGCCGTGCTGATCGCCGTTTCGCGCGAGGAACTGGTGCGCCGGCTGTCGGGCCGCATCCTGTGCGGCGCATGCCAGGCACCGTACCACCGGCGCACGGCCCCGCCCGGCGAGGAGGGGAAGTGCGACAGGTGCGGCGGGGAGCTCTACCAGCGCCCGGACGACAGGCCCGAGGCAGTCGAGAAGCGGATCGAGGTCTACGCGCAGGACACCGAGCCCCTGGTGGAGTACTACCGCGGGGCGGGTAAGCTCGTCGAGGTCGACGGCGAGCGGTCGGTGGCGGAGGTCGGGGACGCGCTGGTCGAGGCGCTCCAGCCGGCGGCTAGGTAGTCCTATGCTATCATATGCTGGTGCGGATCCTGAGGTTTCCCCGATCAGGCTGCCCGTTTCGCGGGGCAGACGCCGCAAGCCGGGCATTACCATAAAGTCGGCCCGCGAGATCGGTTACATGCGCGAGGCCGGCCGGATTGTGGCCAGGGTCAAGGAGAAGATAGCGGAGGCGACAGCGCCAGGCGTAACGACCGCGGAGTTGGACCGCGTCGCCGAGCGGGAGATAAGACGCAACGGAGCGGTCCCGTCCTTCAAGGGATACAAGGCCGGAGGGCACATACCTTTTCCGGCGTCCATATGCGCGTCGCTGAACGAGGAGATCGTCCACGGGATACCCTCCGGTAGGGTGCTCGAAGAGGGGGACGTGCTGAGCGTGGACGTGGGGGCCATATACCGCGGGTTCCACGGGGACAGTGCGTTCACGGTCGGCGTAGGAGAGATAGACGAGGAGGCTGAGCAGCTAATAGAGGCCACCAGGGAGTCGCTCAGGATGGGCATAGAGCAGGCCAGGGCGGGCGCCCGCGTTGGGGACATATCGGCCGCGGTGCAGCGCTACGCCGAGCCCTTGGGCTACGGGGTGGTGCGGCAATACGTCGGGCACGGCATCGGCCGGGCGATGCACGAGTCGCCGGAGGTGCCCAACTACGGCGAGCCGGGCAAGGGGCCCCTCTTGCGGGAGGGCATGGCCTTGGCAATCGAGCCGATGCTCAACCTCGGCACATGGGAGACCGTGCAGGGGGACGACGGCTGGACGGTGGTGACCGCGGACGGGAGCCTGTCGGCCCACTTCGAAGATACGATCGCGATAACCAAGGACGGCCCGGAGGTGCTGACGGCCCTGGAATAGGGCGAGCAAAAGGCATGGCTAAGAAAGAGACCATAGAGGTGGAGGGCACGGTAAGAGAAGCCCTACGCGACGCTACGTTCAAGGTCGAGTTGGCGAACGGCCACGAGGTGATGGCCTACGTCTCCGGGAAGATACGGATGAACTACATCCGGGTGCTTCCCGGCGACAGGGTGCTGGTGCAGCTCTCGCCCTACGACCTGGGGCGCGGGCGCATTACGTACCGCTTCAGGTAGGGGCGTGTCGGGAGAAGTGAGATGAAGGTATCGGCTTCGGTCAGGAAGAGATGCGCCAAGTGCCGGGTCGTCAGGAGGCGCGGACGCGTGATGATCATCTGCGAGAACCTGCGCCACAAGCAGCGGCAGGGCTGAACCGCGCTCCAAGCGCGAATAGGGGTGAAAGATGGCGATAGTCTCAGGCGTGAACATACCCGACAACAAGGTGGTCGAGGTCTCTCTGCAGTCGATCTACGGGATAGGGCCTCACCAGGCGCGGGACGTGCTGGACAAGGCATCCGTGTCCCACAACACCCGCGTCAGGGACCTGGAAGAGCGCGACCTTTCGCGCATTAGAGAGGTGATCGACCGCGAGAAGAAGGTGGAAGGCGATCTGCGGCGCGAGACGAACATGAACATCAGGCGGTTGATGGACATCGGCTCCTACCGCGGGGTGCGCCACCGCCGCGGGCTTCCCGTCCGGGGCCAACGCACGAAGACCAATGCCCGCGCCAAGCGAGGCCGGCGCATCCCGGTTGCCGGAAGGCGCCACACAGTGACCAAGTAGAGGACAGATATGGCAAAGAATACGCGTACCAGAAGGCGAGAGCGCAAGTCGATCCCGGTGGGCCGTGCGTATGTCCAGTCGACGTTCAACAACACCGTGATAACGCTTACGGACCCGCAGGGCAACGTCATAGCGTGGGGGAGCGCCGGCACGGTGGGATTCAAGGGTTCCCGCAAGTCGACGGCGTTCGCCGCGCAGCGCGCCGGCGACAACGCGGCGCGCAAGGGCATGGACCACGGGCTCAGGCAGGTGGAGGTGTTGGTGCGGGGTCCCGGCTCGGGGCGCGAGGCGGCCATCCGCGCGCTCAGCGCGGCGGGCCTGAGAGTGACGAGCATCCGCGACGTCACGCCCGTGCCCCACAACGGCTGCCGCCCTCCCAAGCGGCGCCGAGTGTAGGGGAAAGATCGGACTTAGCCTTGAGGAACGAAGCGCGAGAAGACCTGCGCGAACGCAGCCTGGGCGGCATCCTGGACGAGACGTTCGCCCTCTACGGGGGCCAGGCCTGGCGTTACATGGGACTGGTTGCCGTGGGGCGAGCGCCCCTGGCCATTGCCACGTTCGCGCTGGTGGCGCTGGTGGGAAGAGGAGTGACGGGCCTGGTGATCGACACGGTGATATGGGCGTTCGGCGCCGTGGCGATCTACGCCGCGTGCGCCTGCGCGGTCGGGCAGCAGTACCTGTCCGGGAAGTTCGATCTCCGGGCGTGCTACTCCAGGGCGTGGTGGCGGGCGCTGTCGCTTGGGGGGCTGGGCCTGGCGGCCGCGGTCAGCGCGGCCGTCGTAATCTGGCTCGCGCGCGGACCGTCCACGGAGGCGGCCATGGCGCTGTCGGCGGCTCTCTGCGTCGTCGGGATCTACCTGTGGCCGACGGCTGTCCAGTCGGTGGTCGTCGAGGGCAGGAGGACGGTTGGCGCGCTCCGTCGAAGCTTCGGCCTGGTGGCCGGAAGCTGGTGGAGGCTGGGCGCGATAGCGGTGGTGGTAGGACTGGTCATGCTGGGACTGGCGATATTGGTAACGCTCCCGTTAGTCATCCTGGCCCTGATGGTAGCGATAGAACAGAGTCCCGTCACCATGGTGCTCTTCACGCTGTCGGTAGAGTTGATGTACGTGGTGGTCACCCCCGTGGTCTTCATCGCGGGCACGTTGACCTACTACGACCTTCGGGTGCGGAAAGAGCAGTACGACATCGAGACGCTTTCACGGGAGATGGGGGCGGCCGCCGTCTAGGCCGCGCCGGAGGTACCGAAAGGAAGACATGGCACGTTACACAGATCCGGTATGCAGACAATGCCGCCGCATCGGCGAGAAGCTGTTCCTGAAGGGGGAGCGCTGCTTCTCGCCCCGCTGCGCGGTGGAGAAGCGGAAGAGGCCCCCGGGGGACCACGTTCCGCGGCGGCGGCGCGCCTCGGACTGGGCGTTGCAGCTTCGTGAGAAGCAGAAGGCCCGGTTCAGCTACGGCGTTCTCGAGAGGCAGTTCCGGATGTACTTCGAGACGGCGAAGGAGTCGCCGGGAGTGACTGGCGACGTGTTGCTCCAGCTCCTGGAGCGGCGCCTCGACAACGTGGTGTACAGGCTGTCGTTTGCGGAATCGCGGCGGCAGGGTCGGCAGCTCGTTGCTCATGGGCACTTCACCGTGAACGGCAGGAAGGTCAACATCCCGTCTTTCCGCGTCGGCGAGGGCGACGTCGTAGCGTGGAGGCGCGTGGACGCCGACTCGAGGCCCGCCTTCGTCGCGGTGCTCACGGATGGCATTCCCAGGCGCCCGGTGCCCAGTTGGCTGGCCCTGGACGTCGACAACCTCAAGGGGGAGATGCTGTCGCTGCCCGACCCCACGGAGATCGACTCGGGCGTGGACCCCCGGCTGATAGTGGAGTTCTACTCCAGGTAGGCGGGGCGCCTTCCCGGCCGCGCCGCAAGCCACACCGAGGAGTTGAGATATACATGCTGAACATTGAAGCGTTTCCAGCGCAGGAGACCATCGAAGAAGAGGAGGCCATCCCCTCGCCGGAGGTGGCCGTCGTCGAGGAGGGCGACCGTTACGGCAAGTTCGTAGTCGAGCCGCTTCCGAAGGGCTACGGCATGACGTTGGGGAACCCCATGAGGCGCGTGCTGTACAACTCGCTGCCCGGCACGGCGGTGACATGGGTGAAGATCGAGGGCGTGCTCCACGAGTACGCCACCATTCCGCACGTCAAGGAGGAGGTGGCGGAGATACTGCTCAACGTCAAGGGGATCAGGCTGCGCTCCGAGGTGGACAGGCCCGGGAAGCTCCGGTTGGAGGTCGCCGGCCGTGGGGAGGTCTGCGCCGGGGACATCATGGCCTCGGCCGACTTCCACGTGGTCAACCCCGAGCTTCACCTGGCAACCCTGGACTCGGACGAGGCGCGGCTCTCGGTGGAGTTGAACGTCGAGCGCGGCGTGGGGTTCGCCGAGGGCTCGCGGTCCGACGGGCTGCCCATAGGGGTCTTGCCCGTCGACGCCATATACAGCCCGATCAGGAAGGTGAACTACACCGTAAGCGATCAGAGGGTTGGCCAGCGGACCGACTTCGAGCAGCTCCAGGTGGAGATATGGACGGATGGTTCCGTTACGCCCGTGGAGGCGATGCGCCAGGCCGGCAACATCCTGGTGGAGCGCTTCTTCCTGTTCGCGAACACCAGGGGCACGTCCGAGGACGGGTCGGGCGCCACGCCGATGGCCCTGAAGATATCGCCGGAGCATTACAACGTCCCGGTGGAGCGGCTGGAGTTGTCGTCCCGCACGCTGAACTGCCTGAAGCGCGCCGGGATCAACAGGGTGGGCGAGATCCTGGAGATGAAGAGCTCGGAGCTGCTGGAGATCAGGAACTTCGGAGAGAAGTCCCTGAACGAGCTCTACGAGCGGCTGCGGGAGATGGACCTGCTGCCCGCCGAGCTGGACCCCGCTCTCCAGGAGCCCGAGGATGACGAGGACGGCAAGGCGGATGACGTTGCCGATGACGGCGAGGCGGACCTGGCAGTCGCGCAGGCGGCCGCCGTCGCCGAGGGAGGTGAAGGGGAATGAGGCACCGGGTAGCCGGCAACAAGCTATCGCGCCCGACCGCGCACAGGATGTCCATGCTCAGGACGGCGGTTACCGACTTCTTGAGGAACGAGACCATCCAGACGACCGAGGCGAAGGCGCGAGAGGTGCGCCGCATGGCCGAGAAGGTCATAACCAGGGGCAAGGGCGGCACCCTGCACGACCGGCGCATGGCCGCGACGGTCCTGAGGGACCGGAAGGTGCTGCGCAAGCTCTTCGAGGACATCGCGCCGAGGTACGAGTCCCGGCCCGGCGGCTATACCCGCATGGTGAAGCTGGGGCCGCGCAAGGGCGACGCCGCGCCCATGGCGATCCTGGAGTTGATGCCCTAAGGGCGGATGCGCATCGCCCTGATCGTAGAATACGAGGGGACGGGCTACAGCGGTCTACAGTACCAGCCCAATGCGCCCTCGATACAGGAGGAGTTGGAAAAAGCGATAGAGCGGCTGACGGGCGAGAGCGTCCGGGTCGCCGCGGCGGGGCGCACCGACGCGGGAGTCCACGCCAGGGGGCAGGTAGTGTCGTTCCTGACGGAGTCCCGGCACGGGCCTTCGACGTTCCTGCAGGCCCTGAACCACCACCTGCCCGAGCAGGTCGCGGTACGGGCGGCCTACAGGGTCGGAGAGAGCTTCGACCCGCGCAGGGACGCCCTGTCGAGGGTGTACGCGTATAGCCTCTACGTCTCGGCGACGCGCGCTCCGCTGCTCCGGCGGACAGCCCTTCGCGTTGCGGGGCCGTTGGACGTGGACCGGATGCGCCGGGGGGCGAGGCTGTTCGAGGGCGCGCACGATTTCGCGCAGTTCTCGGCGCCGCTCCCGGAGCCCGGCGCCTCCACGGTGCGGCGGATCATCGGAACGGCGGTGCGGCGCCGCGGCAACGCGGTAACGATAGAGATAGAGGGCAACGCCTTCCTGCCGCACATGGTGCGCCGGATGGCCGGGGCCCTGGTGGCCCTGGGATCGGGAAAGATGTCGATGGAGGACCTGAGAGCGATGATAGACCGGCGCCCCGGAGCGCCGCCGAGCCGCGCGCTGCCGGCCCACGGGTTGTGCTTGGAGCGGGTGAATTACGCCGGTTTTCCGCCGGGGGATGGTGAAACAGGATGGTGACATTTAGCAAGCCGCCCAGGGTGAGGGCATCGGACCTCGACCCTGCGTGGCACGTCGTAGACGCGGACGGGAAGACGCTGGGGCGTGTCTGCTCGGACATCGCGGTGCTGCTCCAGGGCAAGCACAAGCCCACCTGGACGCCGAACCTGGTGTCCGGCGACTACGTGGTGGTGGTCAACGCCGAGAAGGTGCGCGTTACGGGAAACAAGCTGGAGCAGAAGAAGTACTACCGCCACAGCGGCTACCACGGAGGCATCACCGAGCAGAAGCTGTCCGCCATGCTCGAGAAGACGCCGGAGCGCGTCATCCGGCTGGCGGTGAAGGGCATGCTGCCCAAGAGCAAGCTGGGGCGCAGGATGTTCTCGAGGCTGAAGGTGTACGCGGGTGACTCGCACCCCCACGAGGCCCAGTTGGCCGCGGAGAAGAAGCGCGAAGGGAACGCGTCGAGCGACGCGCAGGAGAGCTAGTTGAACCAGCAGAACTACTACTACGCCGCGGGGAAGCGCAAGTCGTCGGTCGCGAGGGTCAGGCTCTACATGGAGCGCGGCCCCGTCGTCGTCAACGGCAAGCCGATGGAGGAGGCGTTCCCCTGGCAATCATGGCGCGACCTCGTCACGCTGCCGTTCAGGGTCACCGAGACGATGGGCCAGTTCAGGGTCGTGGCCAAGGTTACGGGGGGCGGCGTCGTCAGCCAGGCCGGCGCCCTCAAGCACGGCATATCGAAGGCGCTCATGATAGCGGACCCGTCGCTCAGGGGGCGCCTGAAGAGGGCGGGGCTGCTGACGAGGGACGCCCGCGAGAAGGAGCGCAAGAAGTACGGGCTCAAGCGCGCCCGCAAGGCCGAGCAGTACACGAAGCGGTAGGGTAGCCTTCCAGTTCCCAAGCGGAGCCTGGCGCTAGCGCAGCCAGTCGCCGAACTCGGCCCTGAGGGCCCGCAGGCACGCCTCGTAGGTCTCCTCGTCCCAGTGCCGGTACGGGGAGAGCATCGTGAGGGGCATCTCCAGGCCGGCGGCCCGCTTGAACATCTTGTCCCAGGCCCCATGTACCCGCGCTTCCAGGCCCAGCGGCGTGCTCTCGATGGCCGGCCCGAAGAAGGTCAGCACGGCGCGGCTCATCTTCGCGGCGAGGCGCTCGGCCTCGTCGAACCTGCCCGAAGCTCCCAGCCTGAGAAGCTCGTTTACCCGCTGGGGGAACAGGATTCCGCCCGACGATAGTATGGAGCACTCGCCGAAGCGGGAGCCCCTCGCGAAGGCGGCCTCCCCCACGAAGTGCTGCAACGAGGTCCGGGTGACCAGGTCCTCGACATCCTCCGGGCTGGCGCTGCCGGTCTTGGTGGCGACGAGGTTAGGGACCACGTCCTCTATGCGCCGGTAGTCGTCCGCCCCGAGGACACGCCCCGACATTCCGAGGTTGTAGTGGAGGAACCCGGAGTCGGGGAAGGCGCCGCAGACCTCCCTGAAGAAGACCATGTACTCCTCGTCGGTGACAGTCCGCCACGAGGGAAGGCATACCTGAAAGGTGCGAAAGCCGGCGTTGTGGGCGGTCCCGATCCTCTCGACGGTCTGCGCCGTGGACATGGCGATGACGCCGACCATAGGGTGGACGCCCTCGCGGTCCGTCTCCTCCCTGAAGACCCGCACCACGTCGCGGAACTGGCTCTCTGTGACGCCGTAGCCCTCCCCCGCTGTGCCGAATACGTACAGGTTGTCGAATGACTCCAGGGTCGCCCGCACCTCGGCGCGGAATACGTCCTCCATGAACCGTTGGCGCTCGTCCCACGGTATCTCGCAGCTCACCAGGACTGCTTGGTGGTAACGCTTGCTCACGCCATGACCTTTCTGAACACGCGGCGTCAGCCCTCCTGCTGAAGGAGCTGGAGCACGTTGCCGTCCGGGTCTCTGAACGTCGCCACCCAGCCGCCCCAGTGCTCCCTTTCCGGCGGCCTGATGAACTCGACGCCCCTGCGGCGCAGCTCCTCGTACTCGCCGTGGATGTCCCGGACGCCGAGGTTGATCATGACCCTGTACGGGTCCGCGCTCGCGCCGCTGACCTCGCGGTGCGAGCCGAGGCCCAGGCGCATAGTTCCCCACTTGAAGGATACGAAGTGGGGGCGCACCGAGTGGGGGGACAGTCCCAGGGCGCCAGTGTAGAAGGCGGACAGCCTGTCGAGGTCGTCCGTCCATACTATTACGCCGGCGACGCCGTCTATCATCGCCGAGGTCTCCCGGGGCGCTCGCCGCCGGGGGCGTATTCGAGATTCGCGCGCATAGCTCCCGTAGGGTCCTTCACCTGTTCGGCACCATGGGCGTATAATACAGGACGAAGACCGAGAGGGGCGGATGAAAGTCTTAGTGGGGGGTCTTTAGAAAGGAGGTGCTGTGTTGGACAGTAGTAGTAGGAGGTGTTCCGGGTAGGTGTTCTCCGGGATGCCTTCCAGGTAGGGCCTCGCTCAGGCGGGGCCCTACTGTTTTTCACGCACCATAGCCCGGCAGGCAGCCCGCTACGCCGCTCGACCCATTGGCTGGCGGCGTCTCGTGGTATACTGGCCTATCATGACTCCCGAGCTAATAGGCATCGTGGTGGTTGGGGTCGCCGTCGTGGGCGTAGGAGTCGAGATGGTGGCGCTGTTCATGATGACACTCCAACGCATCGACCAAGGGTTCATCCAGATCAACAGGCGCTTCGACAGTATTGACCGGCACTTTGACAGCCTCGACAGGCGCTTCGACCGGCTGGAAAAGCGCATGGCCGCACTCGCGCAGCAGCCCGTCACGAGCTAGGCGCCCTCCGACAACGCCCCTCCGCCCCGTGGCGTCCGGCGCAGTCTACTGGGTGCGCGTACTTGGCCCCTGTTGCAGCGCGAGGCGCAGCACGTCGATGGCGTTGACGCTCATGCGGGTGCGGTCCGGGCGTCCCCTGCCAGCGAAGTTATAGGAGCGGGCGATGGAGCGCTCGCCGTAGGTGACGGACATGTACGTCCTCCCCCGCGCCAGGTTCTGCGCCATGTCCCCGGGCTCGGGCACGCCGTGGAGCGCCAGGCCGTAGCTCGCGCCGGCGCGCAACCGCACGGCAGCCGCCAGCTCGCCTACCAGCCCTTCTGGGTCCCCCAGTAGCCGCTCCACCTCGTCTGAGTCGTGTGCCCCGGCCAGCAGCCTGCGGATGGATCCGACGTCGTTGCCTATGACGCCTTCGAGGAAGTGCTCGAAGCTGGCTTCCTGCACCCGCTCGGCGACGAGGCCGCTCGTGATGTCCTCGTACACGGCGACGGTTGCGCCCTTCTCGCGCAGCAGCCTGCCGACGACCTGCTCCATCGTCTCCTCGTCCTCGGCGAAGACGTGCCTTCCCAGCAGCGAGCGTATCTCCTCCGCGACCGGCGCGATGAGCTTGCGCGCCTCCTCGGTGCTGCCCGCCTTGGCGGCGATGCGAACGTCCACCTGCCCGGGGTGGGCAAGTACGCCCACCGTGGGGTTGCTCGACCCGGCGATCAGGGGCCCGATCAGGTCGTCCACCGCGCTCTCGCCGAGGTCGGAGACCTTCAGCACCTGGTACGTTATGACCTCCGAGAGATCGAACCTGCGCCGGAGGTATGGGACGACCTCGTTGTCGAAGAGCCACTTCAGCTCGAACGGCACGCCGGGCAGGGCGAAGACGACGCCCCTGGGGTCCTCGACGATGAACGACGGCGCGGTGCCGTTGGGGTTCTTGACCGGGATGGCGCCCTCCGGGACGTAGGCCTGGCGCTCGTTGTTGGCGGTCATGATGAATCCGCGGCGGCGGAAGCGCTGCTCGATCTGGGCCAGCAGGTCGGGGTGGAGCACGAGCTTGCGGCCCGTCACGTCGGCTATGGCCTGTCTCGTCAGGTCGTCCTGCGTCGGCCCCAGGCCGCCGCCGGTGATGACCACGTCGGAGCGGCCCAGCGCCCTGCCTATGACGTCGGCCATGCGGCCCTGGTTGTCGCCGACGATGGTCTTGTAGTAGAGGTCGACACCCAGATCGGTGAGGCGTTGGGCCATCCAGGCCGCGTTGGTGTCGACGATCTGCCCCAGCAGCAGCTCGGAGCCTATGGATACGATCTCAGCTTTTGCCATGTAGCTATCCTCACTCCCCTGCCGGGTCGCCGTCCAGCATCGCCAGGAGGCCCTCCGGGACCAGCCTACCCCGTCCGGCCCTGAAGTCGGCCATCGGTTTCCAGAGCGCCTTGATCGGCGATCTGTCGTCCTCCTGACCCCAGATGGGGCAGCGGTCGTAGAGCGTCTCGTCCACCAGGTCGGCTTCGTAGATTAACACGATCTCGTGGCCCTGCTCGCCGTTGACGACGAACAGGTTCTCGATCATGCCCAGCCACCGGACATCCAGGACCTGGGCCTGGATCTCCTCGGAGATCTCCCTGGCGGCGGCGGTTGCGCCCGTCTCCCCGAACTCGATGCGGCCGCCGAGGGGCCGGTAGTAGTGGTCGCGCTTCACGCTGTCGTAGCCCTCGAAGACCAGCAGCCTGTCGTTCCGCCTTACCACGCAGAGGGCTATGGGCCTTACCTCGCCGCTGGGCATGCGTCTCCCTCAGCCGGCGTCGTCTTCATCCGTACTTTTCGCGGAGCAGGGCGGCGCCGCGGCACATGTTGGAGAGCTTCAAGTAGGCCTCGTCGAAGTCCATGGGGTTCGAGCTGGAGGGAGAGAAGCCGCAGTCGGGGTTGAGGGTGATGCGCTCTTTGGGCACGTACTCCATCGCGCGCTCGACGCGGGCGGCGACCTCCTCGGGCGTCTCGACGTGGCGGTCAGTGTGGTCGATGACGCCAAGGCCCAGCGTCTTGCCGGCCGGGAAGCCCTTCAGCGACTCGACCCCTCCGGCGTCGGGCGTGGCGTACTCCATGGCGAAGCGGTCGACGTTCATGTCGCCAAGCGCGCCGATTACCAGGTCGTAAGGCCCCTGGGTGGCGTGCTTGCGGTTGTAGTGCGCGTGGCACATGTGCACTGAGAGGTGAACGTTCTGGACGCCCTTCACCGTCTCGTTGACGCACCTGACGCAGAGCTCTATCTCCCTGTCCACGTCCGTGACGCCCTCGCGCTCGCGGTAGGTCGGGTCCACGAGGAGGGCGAGCCAGGGGTCGTCGAGCTGGACGGCGTCCACGCCGATGCGCTCCAGCTCCAAGACCTCGTCGCGCACGATGGGGATGCAGGCCTCCATGAACTCCTCGCGGGTGGGGTAGGCGCTCTTGGAGTGGGTGGGGCTCCACATCCGGCGGCCTATGGTGTACGGGGAGGGTACGGCCACGATGATCTTGCGTTCGGTGCGGGCGCGCAGGAAGCGCGCCTCGTCCGCGGCTATGGGGCGGCGCGGCTCCAGCTTCGAGACGACGGCCGGGTAGGCCAGCCCGCTGCCGCGCGGGGTCTCTATCTCGATCAGGTCGGGGGCGAAGCCGCTCACCGCGTCGGCGAAGACCTTGACGTAGCTCTCCCTGCGCCATTCGCCGTCGGATACGAAGTCCAGCCCGGCGCGCTCCTGCATGTGGACGGCGGAGGGCACGGCGGCGTCGAGGAGGGGGGCGGCCTCGGCATCGCCGACGATGCCCGCCTTGCGGTCCTCTACCAGGTCGCGCACCCACTGCGGGCGCGGGAGGCTTCCCACGACCATGGTGGGGAATATGACGCCGAGCCGCTCATCCGTCATTGCCGCCTCCTGGTGAAGGGCATCATGGTCGCCTAGTGCCGTCCGCTCTTCCAGCGCGCTATGGCCCTCTCGCCGCGGGGGCTGACGGCGCGCTGGACTGGGACGTTGAGAAGGGCGGGCCGCCCCGAGGCGACGGCCCGCTCGAAGGCGGGCGCGAGCTCTTCGGGCGTCTCCACGTGCTGGCCGTATGCGCCGAGGCCCTCGGCCACCATGTCGTAGCGAGAGGGGTTGAGGTCCGTAGCTACGGGCTTGCCGTAGACGGCGACCTGTATCTGGCGGTCGATGCCCCATGCGGCGTCGTTCCCGAGGACGACGACTATGGGCAGGCCGTGCCGGACCGCGGTATCGAGCTCCATGCCGTTGAAGCCGAAGCCGCCGTCGCCGTTGAAGACGATCACGCGCCTGCTCGGGTCGGCCAGCTTGAGGGCGATGCCGGCCGGCACGGCCATGCCCAGCATTCCCAGGGTGGGGAAGTACCACCAACTCCTGGGCATACGGGCCGGCAGGGACGCCCTGCCGAAGTGGCAGAAGTCGCCGGCGTCGAAGACGAGGTGGTCGTCGTCGCGGAGCAGCGGCTTGAGGGTCTCGAAGACCCGCGCGGCATGCACGGGGGTCTCCGCACGGGGCGTGGACATGAGGTCGTCGAGCCACTTCTCGCGCTCCGACTGCAGCTCGTCCGACCAGCCCAGGTCCGGCCACCTGTGGGCGCTGGCCGCTTGGGTCAACTGGCGCAGCACGGCGTCGGTGCTGCCGGCGATGCCGACGTCCGGGTCGCGGTTGCGGCCTATCTCCACCGGCGAGGGGTCGATCTGGACGATCTTCGCGTCGGGGGCGATGCTGGGGGGCATGGCGTAGCCGATTACGAAGTCCTGCTTGCGTCCGAGCAGGAGCACGAGGTCGGCCTGGTTGGCGAGCTGCGCCGCGCCGTTGAGGCCGGGGTCGTAGAAGCCTCGGCAGTGCGGATGGTCGTCGGGCAGCAGGCCCCTGGCGTCCCCCTCGGTCATCACGGGTATCCGCGTCGTCTCGGAGAACTCCGCGAGCGCCTCCCCGGAGCCGGAGTAGCTTGCGGCCGTGCCGGCGATGACCAGGGGCTTGGAGGCGGCCCGTAGAAGCGATATGGCGTCCTCGATGAGGGCCATGTCGGCCAGCGAGGAGGAGGCGGCGTCCGGGTCCGTCTTCTTGTGGAAGACGACCTCGTCTTCGTCGACGGCCTCGTCCTGTACGTCTATCGGTATGGTGAGGTGTACGGGGCCGCGGCGTCCGTCGTAAGCGGTCTTCAGGGCGTGGGCGACCATCTGCGGGATGCGCCTGGGGTCGGTGACCATCCACGAGCCCTTGGTGACGGGCGCCGCCATGGCGACCTGCTCGATCTCCTGGGTTGCGCCCCGTCCAAGGTCGGCGAGCGGCGCCGAGCCGCTGATGGACAGCACGGGCCCCTCGGAGTGGAGGGCGCTGGTGAGGCCGGGGATGGCGTTGGCGAAGCCGGGGGTCGTGTACATGGCCACGCCGGGAGAGCCGGTGACCCTGGCCCAGGCGTCGGCCATGTGGACGGCCGCGGCCTCGTGGCGGGTGTCCACGAAGCCGAAGTCCATGTCGCTGAGCGTGTCGAGCGCCGGCAGCACGTGGTCGCCGGCAAGGGTGAAGACGGTCTGCGCCCCCTCGATCCGCAGGGCCTTGCCGAGTATTGTGCTTCCGGTCAGCTTTCGCGGCACGCGCTTCTCCCCCCTGGACAACGATGCGGAGCGGAGTCCGGCAACATTGTATTCCCGGCTCTAGGCGTGTCAAGCTGCGCGGCAGATGCGAAACGGGCCGGTTTTTCTTGCTGCTGTTACGTTCTGTAACATTTTGCCGCTTTCAGCTATGGCCCAGGTTACAGGGGAGGACGCGAATCCGACACTGGTGTAGCTGAATATGGCGCTGACGTGACCGTATGTAACACTCCGTCAAGCGTCCTCATCCTGGCCGGTCGGCCACCGAACGATTCCCACGCGCTGGGGACGCCTGCTTTAGCAGAGATTATAGCACAAGAGTTCTCGTTGGGCCAAGCAGTGCGCACTGGCCCGATTCCCCACCTAAATGGCGTTGGCGCTCAAAGGCAAGGGGAGGGCTGGTTTGAAACCAGCCCCTACGGGGTGATGGCCGATAGATATGGCGCTGAAGGTGGAGGTGAGGGATCTGGGACTGCCCGCAGGATGCATAGCGCCGCCTGATTCCGTACGCGGCGCGAATCGGCTATCATGTTCGCGGCTGTCGGAGGAGCGCTTGGGTACCTTCACGCATCCCATCACCCTATACTCGCCAGTGGGCGACCGGATGGAGACCGTCGAGGCCATGGTCGATACGAGCGGTCAACCTGAAGCTTGCGAACGGGCAGGTAGTGGAACGCCGCGTCGGGACCGTGACGGCTGAGATCGACGGCGAACGGGAGTCCATCATCTGCGTGTTCGGAGACGCCGAGGCCACTCCACTAATCGGAGCGGTAACGCTCGAATCGTTCCTGCTGGCAGTGGACCCTGTGGAGCAGCGGCTAGTCCCGACGGAGGGCTACTGGCTCGGCGGGGCCTGATTGCCGGGAGCTATTGCAGGGGGCGGGAGCCTCCGGGGGTGGAGCCGTCGCTTGCGCCGGCGGCCAGGAGGTCTTCAACCCAGGATGAGACGGCGCTCTCGGGGATGTTTCCGACCCAGCGGCGCTCGACGATGCCGCCGGAGCCTATGAAGAAGGTCACCGGGAGGCCGACGACCCCATAGGCGACGGTGATTGCGCCGTCCTCGTCGCGGCCGTTGGGGTACGTGACTCCCAGCTCGTCGATATAGTCGCGGGCAGCCGCCTCGGAGTCCTGCACGTTTATGCCGAGGAACGTCACGCCGTCGGGCATGAAGCGCCGCGAGGCGCGCTCGAGGCCGGGCGCCTCCTCCCAGCAGGGCGCGCACCAGGACGCCCAGAAGTTGAGGACCACGGGGCCTTCGAGATCGGAGAGCGTCATCTCGCCGCCGTCGAGCAGGCCGATCGTGAAGGGGGGAGCATGGAGCCCGACGCGGGTCTCGCCGCTCAGCCCCGTGA
The DNA here is from genome assembly GCA_963664035.2 of Dehalococcoidia bacterium. GTDB lineage: Bacteria > Chloroflexota > Dehalococcoidia > Lucifugimonadales. The sequence continues at coordinate 829,641 of OY760867.2, forward strand.
CCGGCTCCTGGCGCGTCAGCCCCCACGCCAGGACGGCGATCAGGCCCATCAGGGCCAGGCCGATGACGGCGACCACGGCGAGGCGGACGGCCGCCGGGGTCTTGCCTTCGCCGCTTTCCGTGGGCGTTTCCAAGGGCCTGCGCCTAACCGAGGGCCTGGTGGCCGGTCAGCTTTCTGCCCACGATCAGGGTGTGTACGTCGTAGGTGCCCTCGTAGGTATCGACGGTCTCCATGTTGAGCATGTGGCGTATGGCCGCGTGGTCGAGGGTTATGCCGGGGCCGCCCAGGATGTCCCTCGCAGCCCTTGCGCCCTCCAGGGCGGCGCGCACGTTGTCGCGCTTGGCGAGCGAGACCTGGGAGTAGTCGAGGGCGCCCTCGTCCTTGAGGCGGGCCAGCCGCCACGCCATCAGCAGGCCCCGGGTATGGTCGCCGAGCATCTTCACCAGCTTGGCCTGGACTAGCTGGCGGGCGGCTATGGGCTTTCCGAAGGTGACGCGGCTGGCGGAGAACTCCAGGGCCTCCGAGTAGACGGCTTCGAGCGCGCCGAGAGCTCCCCAGGCGATGCCGTAGCGCGCCTGCGTCAGGCACGAGAGGGGAGCGGAGAGGCCCTCCGCTCCGGGCAGCCTGTGCGACGCCGGCACCCGCGCGCCGTCGAAGACCAGCTCGCTGGTGTCGGACGCGCGGAGGCTCATCTTGCGCTTGACCGGGTTCGCCGCGAGGCCGGGCGTACCTGCCGGGACGATGAACCCCATGATGCCCGTCTCGCCCCTGGCCCATACGAGGGCGAAGTCGGCAATGTTGCCGTAGCTGATCCACATCTTGGCGCCGTCTATGACGTAGTGGCCGCCGTCCCTGCGGGCGGTGGCGCTCATGGCGGCGGGGTCGGAGCCTCCGTCGTGCTCCGTGAGCGCGAAGCATCCGACGAGATCCCCGCGCGCGACGCCGGGCAGGTACCGGCGGACCTGGCTGTCGGAGCCGTAGGCCAGGATGGGGTACATGATCAGCCCGGTCTGGACGCTGGCGAAGCTCCTGAGCCCGGAGTCGATGCGCTCCAGCTCGTACATGATGAGCCCGTGGGCGGCGTTGGATGCGCCGCCGCCGCCATGCTCCACGGGCATGTTCGCGCCGATCATGCCGAGCTCGCCCAGCTTGGGCACGAGATGGCGCGGGAATAGGCCGCGCTCCCACCAGTCGGCGACGTGGGGCGCGGCCTCCGCTTCCAGGAAGGCTCGGGCGGCTGCCCTCACCTGCATCTCTTCAGGGGTGAACAGGCTGGCTACGCGGTAGAAGTCGAGCATGGGGCCGCTGGCGCGGCGCGCTACCCGGACTGCGACCCGTTGGGCTTGACCCCGACGAGGGCCGCTGTGACCAGTAGGCGGTGGTCGTAGTAGAAGCGGGGTACGCAGGTGACGAGCGTAATGTCCTGCTGGCCGGAGTCGCCGACTTTCAGCCCGCCCTGGTAGACCACCTCGGTCTTGTAGACCTGGTAGGCGTAGCTGTGGGAGGCGGTCTCCAGGAAGATGTAGACGGGGCCGCTCTTGGTCAGCTCCGGGATCTTGGGGAGGTGGCGGAAGACGTTGCCCTCGCCCCGCACCGGGCTATCGAGGTGTCCGAAGTACCAGCCCTGCCCAGCGGCGCCCGGCCTTGCCGTGGTCGGGATGTGGCCCACTATATTGTCGGGGGTCTCCCACGCGGCGCTCTGGCCCTTGAAGACCACGCGGAGGTCCCTTACGCCGGACTCCACCCCGATGGCGGGTATGTGCATCCACGTGGCCGCCGAGGCGTCGGTGGATACGGAAGCGCCTGGGCTGACGTAGGACGCGAGCAGCGCCTCTCCCGTTTGGGCGGGGGTGAGCGCGACCGTCTCGGCTACAGGCTGGCCGCTGCCTGAAGTGTCGGTCTGGGTGGGCGTTACCTTCTCCGCGCCATTCTCGGCGTTTCCCGGCGCGTCGGCGGGGGTGGTGGCGACGGCCTCCGCGCCGTTGCTGGTCGCCGTCTCGCCGTTGCCGGAGGTATCGGCGCTCGTGACCGCGGCGCTCCGGTCGCCGTTCTCGATGCTGCCGGACGTATCGGCGGTCGGCTGGACCTGCGCCGCCGTTGGCGTCTCGGGACCCGCCTCCTCCACGGGTTTAGCGTATGCGATTGTCGGTCCTACCCTGGCGATATCGTCGTCGCTGAACACCTGGTTGGAGGTATCCCGCACGCCCCGCCATTCCCATCTGCCGCTCGCGGCGGACGGGGAAGGCTTCGACGGTACCGCTTCGAAGCGCTGGACCCTGGTGATCTCGGCGGCGACCCGCACGACGACGGGCTCGGCGTTCACCTTATGGATGACGACGGGCTCGGCGGACTGGCGCGGCGCGACGGGCTCTGGGGCCGCCCTGGTGAATACCGGCCCCGTTGCGCCCTGCGCGTTGTCCGGGCCGGCGCCGGGGACTAGGGTCTCGGCTACGGGAGCGTCCGTAGCGGCAGTCACGGCGAGCGCCGCAATGCGCGGCTCCGGCCCCTGCCGGGGGGGATCGTCCCGTTTCGCCTCGAGGGCGACCGCCCGCGGCTCATCGACGGCCTTCGCAGGCGCGGGGACGTCGGCTATCTCGGGCGCGGGGCTGTCCTGGGGGTCGAGGGTCTTCAGCGACGGCCGCTCGGAGACGGTCTCCAGGTCGTCCAGCGTGGACCTGGCGAACAGGCCGTTGGCGTAGTAGGCGCCGGTGGCGAACAGCAGCATCAGGCCCGCCGCCACCAGGACGCCGCCCAGGACTCTCTGCTTGTGCCCGCTGCTCATGGCTTCTCCCACGCTCTGCCCGGAGAGGGCCCGTCACCTGTTATTATACGCTAACAATTCGACCACTGGATGACTGAAACGGGGTGACCGCAATGTCAGAACCGGCGACCCACCGCCCGATCCTGGTTAACGACGACGGCTGGATCTTCAGCGAGGCGCAGCCTCCCCTGGCGGCCCGCGACCTCAAGGAGAAGATGGTCGACACCTACCGCGGCGCGCCGTTGGGGGCGCTGCTGTGGTGCATCGGCAACAGGGAGGTGTACAACTACGAGACCCGCGCGGGCGAGATGTTCGGCGCAGGGTACGACAACATCGAGGACCATGCTCCAAGCGAGGAGTACACGCTCTTCGCTGGCCGCGAGCAGGCGAACCGCGCCGCGAACATACGCAGCCTCATAGACGAGCGCGGCGGCCCCCTGACCGCCATGGTCGAGCTCTGTAGGGAGGCCGGGCTCGACATCTTCCCGTCGATACGGATGAACAGCCACTACGACACCGACCCGAACACTCCGAGCGGCGGACGCTTCCGGCGCGAGAACCCCGAGGCCCTGATCGGCAGGCCGGGCGAGACCTTCCCGAAAGGCGACCTGGAATGGGGGGTGCGGACGGGCGTGGACTACACCTACCCCGAGGTCCGCAGGTACATGGCCGCTGTCATATGCGAGCTGTTCGAGCGGTTCGACGTGGACGGTGTGGAGCTCGACTTCATGCGCCACCCGACATTCTTCCCGCTCAAGTACGGCTACGCGAACCGCCACCTGATGACCGACCTCGTGCGCCACGTCAAGCGCCGCATGGCCGACGTGGGCAAGGGCCGGGGACGCCGCATAGACCTAGCCGTCAGGGTGCCCCCCACGCTGGCGGACGCGAACAGGATCGGGCTCGACGTTGCGGCCTGGATGGCCGAGGGGCTGGTCGACATCGTGATAGTCGGCGGCGGCTTCATCCCCTTCGAGACGCCCATCCGGGAGTTCGTAGAGGCCGCGGAGGGCAGCGGCTGCCTGGTGTACGGCTCCATAGAGCGGCTCAGGCCCGCGCTGGACGACGAGCTGGTCCGCGCGATCGCGGCGCACCACTATGACCACGGCGCCGACGGCATCTACCTGTTCAACTACTTCACCAAGACCCCGGAGTGGAAGCGTCGCATGTTCGCGGAGCTCGCGGGCCCGGAGACCCTTGCCAGGCTCGACAAGCGGTACCAGATGGAGAACACGCGGTTCCGGTGGGACTACAGCCGCGACGTGTCGGACAGGGACCTGCACGACTACGCCTTCCAGAACGCGGTGCCGATCTCGCAGCTGCCGGCGACGCTGGCGGAGACGCTCACGCCAGGGGGCCCGACGCTCCGCTTCGAGATAGCCGACGACGTTGCGGCGGCCTCGGCGGAGGGAGCGCTGAAGAGCTGCGTGCTGAGCCTGAAGCTGACGGGCTTGAGCGGCGAGGACGAGTGGGACGTGCGGCTCAACGGCGAGGAGCTAGGCTCGGACGCGGCGAGGACGACCTACGGCGACTGGGGCCGCGTCGAGTGGAGCGGCTTCCCCGCCAGGCTCACCCACGCCAGCTACTCGGGAGCGACCATCGAGTTCGACCTTACAGGCCCGCCGCTCAGGAAGGGCGAGAACGAGCTGGAGATGCGGCTGCTTCGCGGCGCGGTCCAGAAGTCGACGCACGTCATGCTGGTGGACGTAGAGGTTGCGATCAGCTACGCGTAAGCGCAGCCTCGGTGAGACATGCGGAAGAGACCGCAGGGGTAGATAAGAGTTGAAGCTCTTGAGACTCGAGGCGAAGAACTACCGCAGCCTGCGCGGCGAGAACATCGACCTCGGCGACCTCAACCTGTTCATTGGCGCGAACGCCTCGGGCAAGAGCGCCATCCTGGACGCCCTTCGCTTCCTCAGCGAGGGAGTACAGGCGCGCGACTTCCGTGCGCCTGTACTCTCACGGGGCGGCATCGTCCACCTCGCGTGGAAGGGCGAAGAAGCTCACCGGATCGAGTTGACGGTGCGTCTGGAAGACGGGGGCAAGATATACGAATGGTCCATCCGATTGGTCAGGGACGGGTACGAGTTCTACGTCGAGGAGCACGTCGAGGAAGCGCCATCCCATTCTCCGCCGGTGCGGCTGCTCGATGCCGAAAGGGGTGAGGGATGGTGGTGGTCGGGTGAGAAGGGGGAACGAGTTACCCTGAAACAGGGACCGACTTCGTGCGCCATCGCCGCCGCCGCGGTGGACGCGTCGTTTCCTGCCCGCGACGTTGCCGAGTTCGTAAGCCGGTGGGGGTTCTTCGACCCCAACCCTTTCCTGCTCCGCCGCGACTGGGCCAGCGTGGACTCCGGCAGGTTCGATCCCTATGGGCGAAACCTGGGAGAGACGCTCTGGAACCTCTCGCCGGAAGTCCTGGACCGGATCGTCGAAGCAACCCGCTCGATCGTGGGGCTGCCCTTGAGTATTGAAAACCGTGAGTCAGAAGGTCGGTTCTACTTCGTACAGAGCGAGCAGGGGCTCCAATATCCCGTACACCAGATGGGGGTCTCTAGCGGCACACTGCGCATGCTGGCGCTGATGACGGCGCTCCTCGGAGAGCCTGCGGCGAGCCTGATCGGAATCGAGGAGCCGGAGAACTACGTCCACCCGGCCGCGCTGTCTTCCTTCGTCGAGTATCTCCTGGAGGCGCGGGGGCGCGTCCAGTTCATGGTGACCACTCACTCGCCCTTGCTGCTCGACTTTCTCGACGAGCCGGGCGTCGTATCGGTGGTGCGGCGCAGCGACGAGAGAGGGACGATCGTCACGAGGGAGAAGGACCCGGACGGCGTGCGCGCGGCCCTGGCCGCTTCAGGCTTCAGCCTGGGCGAGTTCCACGAGACCAAGGGGTTTGGCAGTTAGACCGAAGTGGGCAAGCAAGTAGTCATCATAGCTTCGGGTGAGACCGAGAGGCGCGCGCTTCCTCACCTGCTCACGCACTTGGGGGATGAAGGCGTGTCCATGGTTGAGGTGCGTATCCCGCCTGGCAACAGGATGCTGAGCTTTCAGACGGCGGAGAAGCTCATAAAGTCCGCGTGGTACGAGAATGCAGCCGCTCCGCCGGACAAGATGGTCGTTCTCGTAGATGCCGACGGATCGGACCCCGACGAGGTGCTGGCTCCATTCAGGGAGAATCTTCCCGGGCGCTTGGGCGGCGAGATTGGGGCCACGGTGCTGTACGCATACGCCCAGTGGCATCTGGAAGCCTGGTACTTTGCCGATGCCGCGAACCCCAGGGGCTACCTTGGCCGTGGGCCCGGCAACGTGGATACCTCGAAGCCGGACGAGATTCGGAACCCAAAGCTCCACCTCAAGCACGTGCTTGACCAAGTTTACACCGCACGAGTCTCCGAGGAGATCGCGAGAACGCTGGACGCAAGGACTATCGCTCAGCGCAGCCCCAGCTTCGAGGGCTTCGTGGAAGCGGCCATGAACGGCAACCTTGCCGTGGACACGTCGGACGCACTCTAGAATGGGAGGTAAATACGAGATGAGCGAGCCGCTGAGCATTCTGAACATCGGGGGGCACCCCAAGGACGCCATCATCTACGCCGGCGGCACGATGGCGAAACACGCCGCCAGGGGCGATCGGGTGACGATCCTGACCCCCACGACCGGGCTTTCCCACCACCTGCAGGCGATTGACGAGTATAGGGGCTCCGGCGACATGCCGGACATGGATGCGCTGGTCGATGAGCGGCGCAGGGAGCTCGCGGACGCCGCAGCCGAGCTTGGAGTGACCGACGTCAGGTTCCTCGGGTACGACGACCAGATAGCATTGCCCAGCGAGGACATCGTCAACGACATCGCCGACGTGATCGGGGAGACGCGCCCGAACATCATCGTCACCCACTGGCCCTACGACACCGTGCCTACGCACGCGGTCACCACGCAGATGACGCTGCTGGCCATCGACGCCGCGTCCGGCATACGCCCGGGCAAGCCCTACGCCCCCACGGGAGGTGACACGGCGGGCGAGACGGCGCAGATCTTCTACCACGTACACCTGGGGCGCTCCAACGTGTTGGAGACGCTGAACGTAAGGGTGCCGACGACGATCATCGACATAACGGACACCGCTGTGATGAAGGCCAACGCGATGAACAGGTTCACGTCGCAGCACTACGGCGAGGACAGCCCGCTGCACCGCAAGCTGGGCGAGGGCATGGACGGCGGCACGTACGCGGTCCTCTCGCGGGTCGCCTACGCCGAGGCGTTCCTGGCGCACAATCCGGAGGTGTACGAGTACCTGCCGGTCAGCGACTACCGCCGCAAGCTGAGCGCGCGCCCGCCCGAGAAGCTGTTCGACGACATGACCAAGATGCTATTGGGGTAGGCAGCAGGACGATGGGCATCACCTACATCGAGGGGGCGGTCCGCAACGACGGCGCCGAAGAGGACGTCAGCTTCCTGGTGGACAGCGGGGCTACCTACACGCTGCTGCCCGAGCGGGTATGGAGGTCGCTGGAGCTGGAGCCGAGCAGGGTGATGGAGTTCGTCCTGGCCGACGGCACAAGGGTCAGCAGGGGCATATCCGAATGCTGGATCGAGCTTCCGCAGGGCAGGGGGCACACCCCGGTCATCCTCGGCGAGCCGCGCGACGACGCCCTGCTGGGAGTGGTGACGCTGGAGGAGATGGGCCTGGTCTTCAACCCCTTCGAGAGAAGCCTCCAGCCCATGCGCGCCCGCCTGACCTGACGCCGTAGGCCGTCGGGATAGCCTACCCTCTGCCCACGCCGACGTACTCGAACCCCAGCCCGTCCATCTCCGCGGGGTCCAGGGCGTTCCTGCCGTCGAACACGTAGCGGGGCGGGCGCATGCACCGGGCGACGGCCCGCCAGTCGGAGCGGACTATCCGGTCCCACTCGGTCATGAGCACCAGCGCCTGCGCCCGGTTGGCGGCCTCCTCCACGCCGCCGACCATCTCCACGGACGACGGCAGCACCGAGCGGGCCGGCTCCGTCGCCTGGGGGTCGAAGGCGCGCACGTCGGCGCCCTCGCCGGCCAGCGCCCGTACCAGGTCCAGCGACGGCGCGTCCCGCACGTCGTCGGTCTCGGGCTTGAAGGCCAGCCCCAGGATGCCGACCCGAAGGCCGGAGAGGGAGCCCTGGAACCGCCGCCGGAGCGCGTGAAGGGGCAGCAGCCGCTGGCGGTTGTTCGTGTTGATGACCGACCTGAGCAGGTCGACGTTCGCGTCGCTGGTGAGCGCGAGATGGTCCAGCGCGCGCACGTCCTTGGGGAAGCAGGAGCCGCCGTAGCCGACTCCGGCGTGTATCCTGCCGCCGGTCCTGGAGTCCATGGCCAGCCCCTGGCTCACGGCGTCTATGGAAGCGCCGACGGCGCCGCAGAGCAGCGCGATCTCGTTGATGAAGGATATCCTCGTGGCGAGGAAGGCGTTGCTGGCGTACTTGATCATCTCCGCGCTGGTGATGTCCGTGACCATGTGCGGGGCGTCGATGCCGGCGTACATCGCGCTCACGACCTCGACGGACCGCGTGTCCCCGGGCTCGGCCCCTATGACGATGCGGTCCGGGGACGTCCAGTCCCGCAGCGCCCGCCCCTCGCGCAGGAACTCGGGGTTGGAGACGTACCGGACGGCGCTCCCCTTCAACTCCCGGTCCAGGAGCCTGAGTCCGGTGCCGGGCGGGACCGTGCTCTTCATGACGATGACGGCGTCCTTTGGGCGGGTGGACGCGACCCACTGCACCGCCGCGCTGACCTGCCGCAGGTCGGCGGCCCCGCCGTGCGTGGGCGGCGTCCCGGTGGCGATGAGGGCGGCGTCGCCGACGTCCTCGGCTACCTCGTCGCGGTGGAGGAAACGGAGCAGGCCCTCGTTCACGGCGGAGGCCACTCTCTGCTCCAGGCCCGGCTCGTACAGGGGCACGGACCCTGCGCCGAGGGCGTCTATGCGGTCCTGGTCGATGTCCACGCCAAGTACGTCGTGGCCCGCCATCGCCAGCTCGGCGGCTGCGACGACGCCCACGTAACCGAGTCCGACCACGGTGATCTTCAGGTCAGGCGCTCCTTGGGGCCGGTGCCGTGTGGGCGCCGACGCGGCACAGCCCAGCGTAGACGAGAAGGGCGGACGGCATGGCCCCTAGTAGAGGCTGTCCTTCGTCGTGAGGTCGCAATAGCGGGCGGTCTCCAGGAACCCGATCAGCGAGTCGAGGGCGTCGGGCGTGCCGATGCGCTTCAGGGCGTGGGCGGCCTTGCCCCTGACGTAGCGGTCGCCGTCGTCAAGGGCGGCTGCCAGCGCGGGCACGGCCTCTTCCGCGTGGGCCCCGATGCGGGCCAGCGCCAGCGCCGCGTTGCGGCGGACCTGCGTGTCCTCGTCCCGCAGCGCGCCCGCCAGCGGGCCCACGCCGGCCGCGCCGCCCTGGCCCACGGTGCCCAGCCCGTCGGCGGCGTGGCCGCGCACCTGGGCGGACTCGTCCTGTAGGGCATCGATGAGGCTGGGAAGGGCGTCACGCGCGGCTGGCCCGATGTCGGCGAGCGTCTCAACGGCGGACGCGCGCACTTCGACGTCCGAGTCCCGCGCCAACTCCGCCAGCGCGGGCGCCGCGGGGCCGCCTATGGCGCTCAGGGCGTAGCTCGCGTTCATGCGGACGGCGTCGAGGCCGTCACGCATCACGTCTATCAGCGTGGGGACCGCGGCCTCGCCGGACGCCGCGATGGCGTAGGCCGCCTCCAGGCACGCTGCCTCGTCGTCAAGGCGCAGCCTCTCCGCCAGGCGGTCGACGCCGTCCCCGCCGTGCGGGCCGCCGTTGGCGTGCGGCGCGCCCCTGTACCAGTCCCACATCGACTTCCAGGCGCCCGCGAGCGGCTCGCCTGCGCCGTCCCAGCCGCCGGGGTCGTCGTTGGTCCAGCTCGGCGCCGTGGGCTCCTCCATGCGGGTGAACATGATCTTGATCATGTACCGCTTCTTGTCGCTCTCGTTGGGCATGCCGCGGTGCCATATGTCGTAGTGGACGAGTACGACGGTCCCGGCGTCCACCTCCAGGGGCTCCTCGCCGTCCAGCCCGTCGACGTGCCGGCGCACCCCGATGGGGCCGCGCAGCCAGTTGTAGTAGTGCGAGCCTGGTATGACGCCGGTGGGGCCCATGTCAACCGTCGTGGTCTGGGGGTAGTAGAAGGCGAGCGCCCACCGGGTGCGGTGCCGCCGCTTCGTGAAGGAGTCCTTGTGTATCGTCTGCCCCGGGCTGCGCGGAGGCCGGTAGTGGCAATGGCGATGGGGGTGCATGAAGTAGTTGGGGCCGAGTATGCCCGTCAGCGCCCCCGTCACCGCCGGGTCGTCGAAGACCCTCTGGATGGCGGGAACCCTGGCGATGAGATTGTTGCCGGGGTTTCCCTCGTCCTCGAAGAGGGCGTCCGTCCGGTCCCAGACCTCCTGGTGCAGCTCCGAGGGGAGGCCGGGCTTTACGACCACGAACCCGTCGCGGATGAAGCCGCGCATCCGGTCATCGGTGAGCGGCGTGGGCTGCGTTCGCTGTGCTGCCGTCGTCACGGGAGCGCCTACCTGAGCACCGACTTGCCTGTCGGCTCGATGCGGGTCACGACGGTCTTCGACCGGTCGATCATCGTGGGGACCGTGGGGCCGATGCTGTCTTTCCAGTGGTCGGACTCGTAGACGGCCTCGTACAGGCGCTCCCGCTCCTCCTCGCTGTCGAAGCGGCGCAGCCAGACGTACAGGTCGTCCTCCTCCTCGCCGACGAAGCTCCCGGCGATCACCATGCCCTTGGAGACCTGGAACGGGATTATCTCGTTCTCCATGTACGCCACCCACTCTTCGCGCTTGCCGGGCAACGTCCTGTACTGGCGCAGCTCGTAGAACATTCGCAGCCTCCTCTGGGTAGGCGGCCCTTCGACCGCCGATTCTGCAATAATACCGTCAAGCGTGGCGCAGGGCAACGGCGCACCGGCGCCACGGAAGGGGGCGGCAACATGGCTGGCTACAGGGTCGAAGGCACCATCATCCTACACAAGGACGACTTCGCGTACATTTCCCACGCCTCGATAGCGCGGCTCGCGGACGGCGGGTGGATTTCGGCCTTCACGCACACGCGGCGGCGCGAGCCGAGGATGCACCCGCCGAGCGACCCGCTCTTCCGCAACCTGGTAAGCCGCTCGTGGGATAATGGTGGGACATGGGAGGCGCCGTACTTCGCGCCCGACTTCGACTGGTCCGGCGTGGAGGTGCCGGGCATCGCCGTGCTGAGCGACGGGACGGTGGCGCTCACTCAGTTCAGGTTCGGCTGGTACCCTCTGGGCCTGGCGAAGAAGAGGCGGGCCGCCGGCGAGCCGGTCTCGATCAATCTGCAAGGCAGGGGATGGACCGAGGAGTTCACAGACGACGAGTGGGACGACGCCGAGTATCCGTGGGCGAGGGGCTACCATGGGCTGTACGCGCACCTCAGCTTCGACGGCGGCGAGACCTTCGAGACGGTGCGGCTCGACACCGGGCAGTACAGGGACGGCTTCACCCGCGTGGGCGTCAGGGAGCTCTCGGACGGGCGGGTCGTCTACCCCGTGACCGAGCACCACCCGCCCACCAGCAGGCACACCTACCTGATGGTCTCCCGCGACGGCTGCCGCACCTGGGAGCCGCCCGCGCTCATGGTCGAGTCCCCTGAGCTGTCCTTCGGCGAGCCCGACGTCGCCGAGACCGGGCCGGGGGAGCTGTTCTGCATACTGCGCACCGCGGACCTGGGCGGCTACCTGTACGGGTGCCGGTCGCTGGACGGCGGCGCGACGTGGAGCCGGCCGGAGCCGACGCCGATGTACGGCCACCCGGGGCACCTGCTGCCGTTGGAGGACGGGCGGCTGCTTTGCACATACGGGCGCAGGACGGCCCCCTTCGGGATCCGCGCATGCCTGTCGGAGGACGGCGGGCGGAGTTGGCTGGCCGACGAGGAGATCGTGGTGCGGGACGACCTGCCCAACGGCGACCTGGGCTACCCGACGACCATCGAGTACGGGCCCGGGCGCCTCTTCGTCTGCTACTACGGGCAGGAGCCGGACGGCGTGACGTGCGCGCAGGGGACGTACGTCGACCTGGAGTGAGGGCGGCTCAGCCGTGAGCGCCTATGGGCGGCGCTATAGGTTGTCGCAGGCGCGGGCCGTTGTCTTATAATAGCGGAGAGGCGCAGCGGTATATGGAGTTGGGTGTTTTCAACTGGCCCATCCGACTGGACAGCATGGACGGCGAACGCTCGTTGGAGATAGAGGCGATGGTGGATACCGGCGCCAGCTACACCATCGTGCCCGCCAGCCTGTTGAGGGACTTGGGGGTGTCGCCCATCGACAAGATCCGCCTCGTGCTGGCCGACGGGCGGGCGGTGGAGTACGACATAGGGGAAGCTCACGCCACCATCGACGGGAGGTGCATTCCCACCCTGGTCGTCTTCGGAGAGGATGACGCTCACGCCCTGTTGGGGGCCTATACGCTCGAAGGGCTCCGGCTGGCGGTGGACCCGGCCAACGGCAGGCTGGTCCCCGCCACCACCGCTTGGGCGTAGTGCCAAGGGGCCGTGAGCATTCTTCGCAGGCTTCCCTGCGGGGCCACCGCAGAGGTGAAGGCCCTGTTTTGGTGCGTCCTCACCTAGGGCGCCCACAAGGGCCACAAGGGACGCCCCTACGACTACGGCTTCCATCCCGTAGGGTGCAGCCCTTGTGGCTGCCCTCCCATACTCTGAACAGATACCGGCGCGATAGGTTGTCGCAGGCGCGGGCCGTTGCCTTTATAATTGCGGAGAGGCGCAACGGAAAAGAGGTGCATGGAGTTGGGTGTTTTCAACTGGCCCATCCGTCTGGACAGCATGGACGGCGAACGCTCGTTGGAGATAGAGGCGATGGTGGATACGGGCGCCAGCTACACCATCGTGCCCGCCAGCCTGCTGAGGGATTTGGGGGTGTCGCCCATCGACAAGATCCGCCTCGTGCTGGCCGACGGGCGGGCGGTGGAGTACGACATCGGCCGAGCCATGGCCACCATAGACGGGCGCACCGAGGCAACCCTGGTCGTCTTCGGAGAGGATGACGCTCACGCCCTGTTGGGGGCCTACACGCTCGAAGGGCTCCGGCTGGCGGTGGACCCGGCCAACGGCAGGCTGGTCCCCGCCACCACAGCTTGGGCGTAGCACCCAAGAGGCCATGAGGTGATTCATGAGCGAGAATTGGTTCAAGGTCTGCCTTCACGCGCATACGACCGAGTCGGACGGCGACGAGCCTCTCGACCGGGTCATCGACTGGTACTCCCGCATGGGGTTCGATTGCCTCGTCGTCACGGACCACAACTTGGTTACGATGCCCGACGGCGAGCCGCCGGAGAGTCCGCTGCTCATCCCGGGGGAGGAGGTGACGGCCATGCTGGAGGGAGAGACCGTGGCCGTCTACGTAAACGCCGTGGGCCTGCGCGAGGCCGTCGAGCCGGTCTTGAAGGACGGCGTGCTCGCCACGCTCCAGGCCAACGTGGACGCCGTGGCGCGGGCCGGGGGAATCGCGTGCCTGACCTCGCCCTACTACCGGGAGGGGTTCGACCACCACTCCCTTGTCGAGGTCGAGGGCGCGGCCCTGATGGACATATACAACGCCCATCCCAACAACGTCCTGGGAGACCCGCGCACCTTCAGCTACGAGAGGCTATGGGACGAGGCGCTGACGGCGGGGCGCCTGCTGTTCGGCGTCGCTACGGACGACGCGCATAACTACCGCGAGTTCAGCGCCGACAACTCCAACCCAGGCCGCGCATGGGTGATGGCGAGATGTAGGGAGCTGACCGAGGACGCGGTGCTGGAGGCGCTGCGCTGCGGCGACTTCTACGCATCCACGGGGGTGACGCTGACAAGCCTGGAGAACGGGCCCGGCGAGGTGTCGCTCGCCGTCGAGCCGAAGGCGCCGCAGTCCTACTGCACGACATTCCTGGGCAGGGGCGGAAGGGTGCTCAGCGAGCAGCCGGGCACGGAGGCGAGCTACGTGTTCGAAGGGGGAGAGGGGTACGTGAGGGCCAGGGTGACGTCCTCATGGGGCGCAAGGGCGTGGACCCAGCCCGTCTTCACCGCCTAGCGTCCTCGGGCTATAGGAACGCGGCGATCAGGATGGCGGCCGTCAGCAGCGCGCCGAATACGTAGGCGCCCACTATGAAGTTCATGCCCCATATGAGGCCGTGGGTCATCCGCACTCTCTTCATTTCCGAATCTCCTTCATTGCCGGATGCGTCCGCAGGTGGAGGCAGCCGTCAGGCCCTCGCCCGGACCATTTCCTCTATTCGTTCCAGCGCCAGGCTGATGTTCTCCTTGGAATTGGCGAACGAGAAGCGCACGCAGCCCTCGCCGTACTCGCCGAATGCCTCTCCCGCGAGACAGGCGACGCCGTAGCTCTCGAGCAGGGTGTCCGCGAATTCGCGGCTGGTCATGCCCGTGCCCTCGACGTTTGGGAAGGCGTAGAACGCCCCTGCCGGCATCGGGCACCGTATGCCTGGGATGTCGTTCAGTCCGGCGACGAGGAGGTCGCGGCGCCTTTTGAACTCGGCGACCATGTCGTCGGAGGCGTCTTGGGGGCCGTCGAGGGCCTCTATGGACGCTACCTGGGTGGCGGACGCCGTGCAGGAGACGCTGTTGGTCGCCAGGCGCGAGATCGGCTCGACGAGCTCGGTCGGCATGACGCCGTACCCGATGCGCCATCCGGTCATGGCGTACGTCTTCGAGAAGCCGTCCAGGATTATGGTGCGGTCGCGCATTCCGGGGAAGCTGGCGATGCTGTGGTGCTCTCCCTCGTAGAGGAAGCGGATGTATATCTCGTCCGACAGCACCGCTATGTCGTGCTCGGCGGCGAGCTCGGCCAGCCGACGCAGGTCGTCCTTGCCGATAACGCTGCCGCAGGGGTTGTTGGGGGAGTTGAGGACCATCAGCTTGGTCTTCGGGGTGATCCGGTCCGCGACCTCGTCCACGTCGACCCTGAAGTCGTTGGAGGCCAGCAGCCTGATGGGCGCCGGGACGCCGCCCACGAAGTTGATCATCGACTCGTAGATGGGGAACCCGGGGTTCGGATAGAGCACCTCGTCGCCCCGGTCGACCAGCGCCAGGATGGTGAAGAACATGATGGGCTTGGCGCCCGGCGTGATGACGACGTTGTCGCCGGAGACGGATATGCCGCGAGTCGCCGCGACCTCCTCCGCTATCCGCTCCCGCACCTCCGGCAGCCCCGGAGAGGGTCCGTAGTGCGTGTAGCCGTCCGCGAGGGCGTTGCGGCCGGCTTCCACGATATTCGGCGGCGTGTCGAAGTCCGGCTCGCCTATCTCGAGATGGACCACGTCCATCCCCTCGGCTTCCAGCCGGCGCGCCTTGGCCAGCACCTCGAAGGCGGTCTCGGTACCCAGGCGGCCCATCCGCTCGGCCAGCTTCATCGTCATACTCCCGTGCTGTCAAGCTACCGGGAAGTAGTATACAACCAAAGCGGCGTTCATGCCCTGCCGGCGGGTCATGGCGCAACTGTTCAGAGTTGGTGCGTTCCTCGTCCAGGGCGCCCACAAGGACGCCCCTACGACTACGGCTTCCATCCCGTAGGGTGCAGCCCTTGTGGCTGCCCTCCTGTACTCTGAACAGTTACGTCATGGCAGGTGGGACGCCCTGCCGCCCTGAGCAGGCGGGAGACAAGCGGAAGGGGCCGACGTGACGCCGACCCCTTCCTGAAATGGCCTTGCGGGTTCTCCCTTGCCTACACGGCTAGGAGGCCGCTGCTTCGGCTATCCCTCGACGTTGGCGCAGATGACGTAGACTCGCAGCACCCAGTTTTCGTCGGTAGCCACTACCTCTTGGGCATTCGCGGCCCACGCTTGGGCAAGCTCTCCCGGCAGCGCCGTCGGGTGAGACGAGATCAGGGCTACGCCTGAGGGAGCCCTGCTGTCCTGGCCCACGCCCAAGATGAGCGCACCGCCTCCGATAGCGTAGAGGGTCTCATCGGCAACCGGCGTGCAGTCCACGGTCTCCGACCTGGTGCTGTTACTGTTGGTGTCGCTGTCCAACGTGTTGATGACAAGACCGCTGACCCCTGGGTCACCCTGGAGCCCCTGCGGGCCATGGGGGCCCTGGATACCCTGGGCTCCCGCGACTCCGCGCGGACCCGCCGAACCCTGAGGGCCTGGCGGACCACCGGGGCCCTGCGGCCCCTGAGGGCCTGGCGGTCCCTGCTCGCCCGCGTCGCCCTTGGGGCCCTGAGGTCCTGGCGGCCCCTGCTCACCCGGCACACCCTGGATGCCCTGCGGCCCCTGGGGGCCGGTGTCGCCCTTCTCACCGCGGTCTCCAATCGGGCCTTGAGGTCCGACCGGTCCCTGTGCCCCCTGAGGCCCTGGCGGCCCTCCGGGGTCTCCCTTAGGCCCCTGCGGGCCCTGCGGCCCCTCAGGACCTACTGGGCCGATCCCGCCCTGGTCCCCCTGGTCGCCCTTTTCGCCCTGGTCGCCCTTGGGTCCTCCCGCCGGGCCGGCCGGTCCCTGCGGGCCTTCAGGCCCAGCGGGCCCCTGCGGGCCGGCATCGCCCTGAGGACCTGCCGGTCCCATGGATCCGGTCTCTCCCTGCGGGCCAATCGGCCCTTCCGGTCCTACGTCGCCCCGGTCTCCTAGGGGTCCCCGTGGCCCTGCGGGTCCCTGCGACCCTGCCGGCCCTTCGGGGCCCTGAGGTCCTTCGGGGCCCTGAGGTCCTGAGGCCCCCTGAGGTCCTGCGGCCCCTTGGGGTCCGTCGACGCCCTGCGCGCCTTGCGGGCCCTGCACGCCCTGCGGCCCCTGTGGCCCTGTATCGCCCTTGGGGCCTTGTATCCCTTGATCACCCTGCGGCCCCTGCGGACCGGTATCGCCCGGCAGGCCTTGCGGCCCGGTGGGGCCAGCCACTCCGGTAGATCCCTGCGGCCCGCGAACCCCTTGCGGCCCCGTGTCCCCCTGGCATGCAGAGACCAAGAAGAGGACGCCGACCAATAGAGCCGTGACGCCTAACTGCTTCCAAACAGAACCGATGGACATCCAACTATCTCCTTAACCCTGACCTAATGGACATGCTAAAAGCCGTCGCCCCCACTTTAATGTCCCAATGTCGTACAGTCAAGTCTTTGGACTCGTATTTTGCACATGTCGGAACATTTTGTAGATGTCGGAACACCAAGGCCCAAGAAGTAGGGCCTTCCGCACCGGCGTCCAGGCCTTGCGGCGGCCCGCAGGCGCCGGTATGGTAGAATCTAATCAGGCTGGTGCGCGATGAAGGTATATCTAGGTCAACCGAGGGGCTTCTGCGCGGGCGTCGTCCGCGGCATAGACATCGTCGAACTGGCTCTCGAACGGTTCGGCCCGCCGGTCTACGTCAAGCACCAGATCGTCCACAACGCCCACGTGGTCGAGTCCCTCAGGAAGAAGGGCGCTGTGACCATCGAGGAGATCGACGAGGCGCCCGTCGGCGCCACCGTCGTCTTCTCGGCTCACGGCTCCCCCCCGGAGGACTACGAGAAAGCCGAGAGCAGGGGGTTGCGCGTCATCGACGCCACGTGTCCGCTCGTCACGAAGGTACACAACGAGGCGCGCCGATACTCGAG
Organism: Dehalococcoidia bacterium; assembly: GCA_963664035.2. GTDB lineage: Bacteria > Chloroflexota > Dehalococcoidia > Lucifugimonadales. Next base: position 847,012 of record OY760867.2, read on the forward strand.
CGACGGTAGGAAGCTCATCTTCGTGGGCCACAGGGGACACCAGGAGGTCAAGGGCACCATGGGGCAGCGCCCGATGCACCTGGTCGACGACCGGGAGCGGGTGGACCTGCCGGACTGGGACCCCGACGAGCCTGTAGCCGTTCTTACCCAGACGACCCTGTCGATGGACGACACGCAGGCGTCGATCGACACGATACAGGCGCGCTTCTCGGACGTGCTCGTGCGCAACGACCTATGCTACGCGACCACGAACAGGCAGCTCGTCGTCAAGAGGATGTGCGACATGGTCGACGTCGTCCTGGTCGTCGGCTCGGCGAACAGCTCCAACTGCAACAGGCTGCGGGAGGTCGCCGAGGCGAGGGGCGTTCCCGCGTACCTGATAGACGGGCCGGGCGACATCCGCCCGGGGTGGCTGGACGGCATGGAGAAAGTCGGCGTCACCTCGGGGGCCTCCACCCCCGAAGAGCTCGTGGAGGCCGTCGTCGAAGCGATCGGCCCCACCGAGGTCGTGCGCCTCCAGGGCGCCGCGGAAGACGTGACCTTCGTGCTCCCCCCCGAGTTCCGGGACGCGGAGTAAGGGACCATCCACCGTCCGCGAGTGCGCGGACCGCGGGTCCCGCGCCAACCGAGCATGGACATTCGCATCCACAGCCTGCTGGAGGGGGCGCGCGCCGCTCGCGGGACGGTCGTGATCATCGACGTATTCAGGGCGTACACCACGGCGGCCGTCGCGTTTTCTAGGGGCGCGGAGAAGATCGTCCTGGTCGCCGAGGTCGCGGAGGCCCTCGAGCTGAGGGAGCGAGGCGCGGGGTCGTTGTGCATGGGAGAGGTGGACGGCATCCGGCCCGATGGATTCGACTTCGGCAACTCGCCATTCGAGCTGTCGGAGGCCGACGTAGCGGGCGCCACGCTCATCCAGTCGACGCGGGCCGGCACGACGGGCGCGGCGGCGGCCGCGGGCGCCGACCGCATATACGTATGCTCTCTCGCCATTGCGGCGGCTACGGCAAGGGCAATCCTGGCCGACGCGCCGGAGACCGTCTCCATCGTGGCGATGGGCGACAAGGGCAGGGCCCGCACCGACGAGGACGAACTGTGCGCCCTCTACCTGCGCAACCTGCTGGAGGGCCGCGCCCCCGACCATGGGGCGATCCGCTCGCTGGTGGAGTCCAGCGCGCACGCCGGCAATTTCGGCGACACCTCCAAGCCCTGGTACCACCCGATGGACATGGAGATTGCCCTGCGCATCGACTCGTACCCCTTCGCGATCAGGGTTGAGCGCGAAGGGGGCCTGCTGGTCGCGCGGCCCGTCGAGGCGTAACCCCCTACGGCTTCAGCCTGAAGGCCTCGGGGGGCGTGGCGGAGGGTACGCGGTGGGCGGTGGTGCGGCCCGAGTGCAACACGGTCGGCTCGTACTCGGCGCGCAGCACCCTTTCGGGCATCGGGAGCGAGTCGTAGGTGACGGCGGTGGGCCGCAGGAAGGGCTCCGCGTAGGCGCAGCCCGCGATCATGCCCCATCGCCCGTCGCGGGCCTCGGCGATCCAGCGCGCGGTCGGGCCGTGGTAGCCCTGGCTGACGAGCTGGTCCATGGCCTGGACCTTCTTGTGTATGACCGGGGTTATGTCCACCCATACGTCGGGGACGATGCCCGGCGTGAAGAAGCTGTTGGAGTTGACCTCCTCGCCGGCCGCGAAGGAGAAGAAGGTCTGCTTGACGCCGTGGTACGGCGGGATGCCGTCGAACTGGGGCACGCGGTTGCCGACGGTCTCCAGCGCCTTCATCACGATCTTGCCGGTGACGGGGTGGTCGTTGTGGGAGAGGCCGGTGTCCAGGGGCACGTGGGTTATCAGGATGTCGGGCCTCACCCGGAGGATGATGTCCGCTATCTCCCTAACCTTGTCGAGGTCGAAGTATATCTCGTGGTCGGTCCAGCCGAGGTTTATCAGTTCGCTGACGCCGAGCACCTCGGCTATGCGCTCGGTCTCGCGCCTCTTGAAGGCCCTGTAGTCGGCTAGCGTCATGCCGTCGACGTCTGGGTCGCGCTCGCCCGGCGGCTTCTCCATCTCGTCGTGGAGCCACTGCATGTGGTGCCGGTCGCCGTCCGTGACGACGACGCTGGTTATCCTGTCGCCGCGCTCGGCGTGGAGGGCTATCGTGCCGGACGCCTCGGTCGCGCTGTCGGCAGGGTGGGGATATACGACCAGGATGTTGAAGTTGCTCACGTTGCGACGACCTCCTGTCCGCCCGCCTACAGCGGCAGCGGCATCTCTATGTGGGCGGTACCCTCGATCTCGACGAGCCACTCCGGCCTGGCCAGCCCGACGATCAGGGTGGCGTTCACGGGGGCGTTCTCTCCGTAGTATTCCTGCCGCGCCTTTCCTATGGCTGGGAAGTAGGCCGCGTCGGTGATGTAGGTGGTGGTCTTGACCATGTTGGCGAGGTCGCCGCCGTGGGCCTTGCAGGCGTTCTCCAGGTTCTTGTAGACCTGGCGTACCTGGGCTTCCACGTCGCCCTCGCCGTGGAAGGCGCCGTTCTCGTCGAGGGCCACCTGGCCCGCTATGTAGACGGTATTGCCGACGCGCACGGTCTGGTGGAGCCCTGGCATCTTGACCATCGTGTCCGGGTCGAGCCTCTCGATCGCCATCCGCTGACCTCCTGTCTCGAAGCTGGGCCGGATTCTATCACGGCCCTGGCCAATGCGGGCAGGAAGGAACACCTGGGAGGGAAACGGAACGCTCGTGAGACGATATGGGCGAATTTGTGCCGATTGTGGAACGCCGATTCGTAGCTAATCCAGGCCTGTTCGTATTGGGCGGGCCGTTATAGTGTTCCAAAACGTTCCAAAATGTTCCATCGGCTTCACCGGGCTGCGGGCCGGAGGCTCCGGCGCGCGGCGAGGGTGGCTCGACTTCCCACATTGTACGCACTCATGTTCTGTTCGTCAAGGTCCGAGGCGCCGGCGGGAACTGTTCGGGAGCTTGGGGGACCCCCATCTCAATCTTCCCCCGTCGGACGGGGGAAGAGGTAAGAAGCATCCCCCGTCGGACGGGGGAAGAGGTAAGAAGCAGTGCCCCGTCGGGCGGGGGGAGCGGGGGAAGAGGCTTGCGAGAATGCTGGGGGCCGTGATCTGGAACAGGAGGGCCGCGTTTTGGGGAAGATTTTGGCATGATCCGGGTCAGGATGGCCGCGTTTGGGGAAGATTTGGACATGCCGTTGCCAGCGGGAATATACTCGGCGCCATGATCTGGGTCAGAAGGGCTATCGCCGTCCTCGCGGGTCTGCTGCTGCTCCCTGTGCTGTTTGCGTTGCTGGCGCTCCAGGGGGCCTATTGGACGCTGCTCTCCCCCGGCTTCCACGCGTCCGAGCTACGCAAGGCGGGCGTCTACGAGTTCGCCCTCGGCGACCTGCTGACCACGGCGCTGGACGAGGCGCGGGAGATCGAGACGGGGCCGCTGACCGTAAGCATCGACGGCCAGGACAGGACGCTGCTCGATGGGAATCCACTGGCAGCGTTGGGCCTAAGCTCCGAGGACATCGCCGAGTCTGTGCGGCGGGCGGCGCCGCCCGATTGGGTCCGGGGAGTGGTGGAGGAGTGGCTCGACCAAGTAGGCGGGTACATGACGGGCGAGCGCGACGACTTCGAGGTGGGGATCAGGCTGGACGAGCAGGCCAGGGCGCTGATCGAGGAGTTGAAGCTGCTGCTGCGCAAGGCCGATGCCGGGGGGCTGCTGTTCGAGGCGCTGGTGGAGCCGGAGATGGAGAGGGCTGCCGCGAGCGTTCCCTTCGGGCTGGACGTCTCCGCCGAGCGGCTGACGGAGTCGGCGCGCAGGATCGTAGGCCCGGACTGGATACAGGAGCAGGTCGATGCCGCGCTGGACGAGGCGGCGCCCTACCTGGTGGGAGAGCGCGACGAGTTCGAGATCCGGGTCGATCTCGCAGGTCGGGCGGAGGCCGCGCTCGAAGAGGTCAAGGCGCTACTCCGCGAGGCCGACGCGTACGAGGTGCTGTTCGAGCAGCTCGTGGAGCCGGAGATGGAGAGGGCCGCCGCGAGCGTTCCCTTCGACTTGGACGTATCCGCCGAGCGGCTGACGGAGTCGGCGCGCAGGGTCGTAGGCCCGGACTGGATACAGGACCAGGTTGAGGCCGCGCTGGACGAGGCAGCGCCCTACTTGGTGGGAGAGCGTGACGAGTTCGAGATTCGCGTCGATCTCGATGGGCGGGTCGAAATGGCGTTAGAGGAGGTGAAGCTGCTGATGCGGGAGGCCGAGGCCGGCAGCGCACTGTTCAAGGCGCTCGTGGAGCCGGAGATGGAGAGGGCCGCCGCGAGCGTTCCCTTCGACCTGGACGTTTCCACCGAGCGGCTGACGGAGTCGGCGCGCAGGGTCGTAGGCCCGGATTGGATGCAGGAGCAGACCGATGCCGCGCTGGACGAGGTAGCGCCCTACTTGGTGGGCGAGCGCGACACGTTCGAGATTCGAGTCGATTTCGGTGGGCGGACAGAGATGGCGTTAAAGGAGGTGAAGCTGCTGCTGCGCGAGGCCGACGCTTACGTAGTGCTGTACGAGAACGTCATAGAGCCTCAGGTGGCGGAGGCGCTTGGGGAGACCGTCGCACTGGGGTTTGGCATCGAGGTCACCGACGACGAGGTATTCGGCGCACTGCGCAGAGTGGCCCCGCCCGGTTGGGTGCAGGAGCAGGCCGAGAAGGTGTTGGATGAGGCGGGCCTCTACTTAGCGGGCCGCGCGGAGAGATTCGCCGTGGAGATCTCGCTGGAAGACAATAAGCTCGAGGCCGCAGCGGCGCTTGGGGAGATCGTGGGGCGCCGGTTCGACGAGGCTTTCGCCGCGCTTCCAAGATGTACGGGCGCCCAATCCCCCCTGCGGCTTGCCTCGTTGGAGCTACCCAAGTGCATTCCGGAGGGAACACAAGAAGCGACCATCAGCGCCATGAGAGCCAACGTGCTCTGGGGAATCCAGTTAACGACGCTAGGTCCCGTCCCGGACAGGATCCCCTTTACGGACGGCCATCTGAGGGCTGTCATGGAAGCTGCCGGAGCCACGGGGCAGGCGGTATCGATCGAAAACCTCCGGGCGATTCTGCGCGACGGCTGGGCCTACACGCAGGACGACCTTCGCCGCGACCTCGCCCTGTCGCGGGACGTCGACGGCGTCGATCCGGTCGCGCTGCTGGACGATGGGCGGACTGTCCTGAGGGACGGCTGGACCTACACGCAGGACGACCTTCGCCGCGACCTTGCCCTGTCGCGGGACTTCGACGGCGTCGATCCGGTCGCGCTGCTGGACGATGGGCGGACTGTCCTGAAGGATGGGTGGAGCTACACGCAGGACGACCTTCGCCGCGACCTGGGCCGCGAGGCGGATGCCGTTGGGGTGGACACGGCCGGGCTGCTGGATGACGTTCGCGTCTCCCTCAGGGACGGGTGGAGCTACACCGAAACGGACCTTCGGGAATGGGTCGTCGACGCGGGGGGCGCGCAGGCGCTCGACGACCTGGACAGGGCGCGGGGTCTCATAGGGACGGGCCGCGGCTACCTGCCGCTCGGGTGGGGCCTCGCGGCGCTGCTGGCGGTCGCCGTCGGGTTCCTGGGCGGCAGGGGTTGGGCGGGCCGGGCGGCGTGGGGATCGGGGGCGCTTCTGGCGGCGGCAGGCATCGTCTTCGTGGCCTTTGGGCCCGCATACCACCTGGCCGGCAAGTCCGGGGCGGTCCTCAGGGCCGCGCAGGTCGAGTCCCTGGAGGAGGCGCGGGGCAGGACGCTTGCGGAGATCGAGCGCGACGTGGCCGACTTTCCGCGCACGGCGCGCCTTGCCGCCCTGAAGGGGTTCGACGTGGCGGAATCGGGGGTGGACGCCTTCGTCTCCCGCGTCGCCTCGACGGCCCGCAACCTAGCGATTGCCGCGCTCGTAGCGCTGGCGGCGGTGGGTGTGCAGGCCCGGCGTCGGGCGCTGCTGCGGCGTCTGTCTGAACTGTGATTCGTGTGATGGGTGTGATTGGGATGATGGAAGGGGAATATCGAGGGCAAGGGGAGGGCTGGTTTGAAACCAGCCCCTACGGAGTGTGATGCGTCTGTCTGAACTGTGATTCGCGTGATGGGGGTGATTGGGATGATGGAAGGGAATATCGAGGGCAAGGGGAGGGCTGGTTTGAAACCAGCCCCTACGGAGTGATGCGTCTGTCTGAACTGTGATTCGCGTGATGGGGGTGATTGGGATGATGGGAGGGGAATATCGAGGGCAAGGGGAGGGCTGGTTTGAAACCAGCCCCTACGGAGTGATGCGTCTGTCTGAACTGTGATTCGTGTGATGGGGGTGATTGGGATGATGGGAGGGAATATCGAGGGCAAGGGGAGGGCTGGTTTGAAACCAGCCCCTACGGAGTGATGCGTCTGTCTGAACTGTGATCCGTGTGATGGGGGTGATTGGGATGATGGGAGGGAATATCGAGGGCAAGGGGAGGGCTGGTTTGAAACCAGCCCCTACGGAGTGATGCGTCTGTCTGAACTGTGATTCGTGTGATGGGGGTGATTGGGATGATGGAAGGGAATTATTGAGGGCTGGGGAGGGCTGGTTTGAAACCAGCCCCTACGGAGTGATGCGGCTGTCTGAACTGTGATTCGTGTGATGGGGGTGATTGGGATGATGGAAGGAATATCGAGGGCAAGGGGAGGGCTGGTTTGAAACCAGCCCCTACGGAGTGATGCGTCTGTCTGAACTGTGATTCGCGTGATGGGGGTGATTGGGATGATGGGAGGGAATTATTGAGGGCTGGGGAGGGCTGGTTTGAAACCAGCCCCTACGGAGTGATGCGTCTGTCTGAACTGTGATTCGCGTGATGGGGGTGATTGGGATGATGGGAGGGGAATATCGAGGGCAAGGGGAGGGCTGGTTTGAAACCAGCCCCTACGGAGTGATGCGTCTGTCTGAACTGTGATTCGTGTGATGGGGGTGATTGGGATGATGGGAGGAATATCGAGGGCTGGGGAGGGCTGGTTTGAAACCAGCCCCTACGGAGTGATGGCCGATAGATACGGAGTGGCCGATAGGTAACGGGTGATGGCCGATAGATATGGAGTAGCCGATAGATACGGTGCTGAACGTGGAGGCGGGCGGGTTGCGGTTTGACACTCTCCCTTGGGGGCTGTTAGTCTGCCCGGCGTTAGCAAGGGGATTGGGGACATGAGGATCGTAGACGTTAGCGTCGTTTCCAAGGGCCTTCCCGGCAGGGTCCCGGCCCTCGTCAGGGTGGATACCGACGAGGGCGTGACCGGCGTCGGGGCGACGGCAGCGGCCACCCCGGTGATCGCCTCGATCATCGAGAACGACCAGGACGGGCTCAGGGGCCTGCTCATCGGCTCCGACGCGGCGAACCCCAACGAGGCGTGGCGTCTCATGTTCGCCAGCGGCCTGCGGGGGCGCAGCGGGGAGGGCGGCGTGGCGGTCAACGCCATGGGCGCCATCGACATGGCGCTGTGGGACATTGCGGGCAAGGCTGCGGGGCTGCCCATCTACAAGATGCGCGGCGGCGCCGTGCAGGACAGGGTGATGGTCTACGCCAGCGCCACGGCATTCGACAGGGCGCTGATGGAGCGCACCGGCGAGATGCGCCACAAGCCGACCGAGGAGCTCGTGGCCGAGGCGAAGGAGAACAGGGCCTGCGGCTTCAAGGCGATGAAGTTCGGCTGGGGCAACCGGTTCAGCGAGAAGAGCTACGACGACCTGTACGCGGTCAGGGAGGCCATCGGCCCGGACATGAAGCTGATGTTGGACTTCGGCTCTCCCGCCTACCTGGACGGCTCGTGGACCCTCAAGCAGGCGATACAGGTGGCCGAGAGGCTGGCGGAGTACGACATATTCTTCTGGGAGGAGGCGCTCCACCCCTACGACGTTGACGGCTTCGAGGCGCTTACGGCGCAGTCGCCCGTCCAGATCGCCACGGGCGAGAGCCTGACCACCGCGCGCGACTTCCAGCCTTTCATAGAGCGGCGCGCCCTGGACATAGTACAGCCGGACGCGCAGCAGATGGGGGTGACGCAGCTTGCGCGGGTGGCCGAGAGGGCCGAGGAGGCGGGCATCCTCTGCATACCGCACGGGCCATGGTCGGCCTTCCTGGTGGCGGCGCACCTGCAGGTGCTCTGCACGCTGACCAACGGCGCGATGATCGAGTACCCCGCGCCGGCGGTGGAGCGCGGCTCGTCCAACGAGGACATAATCGCCGCCATGCACGAGAGGGTGATCGAGGACCCTGTGGTACTCAGGGACGGCTACCTGGAGCTGCCGGAGGGCCCGGGGCTGGGACTGGGCGACTTCGTGCCCGAGGCGTTGGAGGAGCTGGCGGCGAGGTACGGCGAAGGCTCCGGCTGATGGCTGACAGCATACGCAAGGTCGTGGTGACCTGGAGCGCCTGGCGCGAGCGCATCCTGGAGGGGGCGCGGCGCGAGGGCTTCGACCGGCTCGGCTTCTTCATATCCGACGAGAAAGGCGAGATCGTCGCGGAGCTGGCCGACGCGGACGCCGCCTTCGTCGCCGCGTGGGACCCGGAGATGCACAGGGCCGGGCGTAAGCTGCGGTGGATTCACGCCGCGAGCGGCGGGGTGAACACCTACCTGTTCCCCGAGATGATGGAGAGCGACATCCCGTTCACGTGCAGCAAGCCTCTCTTCGCGATACCCGGCGCGGAGTTCGCGCTGGGCGCGATGCTCATGTTCTCGCGCCGCAACCACGTCGCCATCGGCGCGCCGAAGCTCACGCAGCGCAGCCCGTCGCAGGAGGGCGCCCTCGCGCCGGTCGACCTGGCGGGCAAGACGCTGGGGATCCTGGGCATGGGCGGGATGGGCCAGGCGCTGGCCCCCAGGGCGAAGGCGATGGGGATGCGCGTATTCGGCACGTCGCGCAGGCCGCGCGAGGCGCCCGACGGCGTGGACCGGATGTACGCGATGGACGCCGCCGCCGAGATGGCCGCGGAGTCGGACTACCTGGCCGTGGCGGTACCGATCACGCCCGACACGGAGGGCATCGTATCCGAGACGCTGCTGTCGCGCGTCAAGCGGGGAGCCTGCATACTGGACTGCTCCGGGCGGCCGGTGCTCTACGACTACGGGGCGCTGGAGCGGGCGCTGGACGACGGCCGCGTGGGCGGGGTCTGCTTCCAGCCCAGCGGAGAGACCCCTGACATGCCACCCGACGACTCCGCCTTCTGGCAGCGGGACAACGTGGTGGTCACGACGTGCAGGGGCACCTCCTCGGAGCAGGAGGAGCAGACCCTGGCCCTGTTCTTCGACAACCTGCGCCGATTCGAGTCCGGCAGGCCGCTGCTGGGCCTGGTGGACAGGGAAGCCGGCTACTGACGGGCCGCAACGACGAGGACGCTACGGATGGACGAGGCCGCGGCAAGGCAGGCCGCTGAAATACTGAGCGCCGCGAGGACGAATCGGGCGAGGATGGACGCCCTCCCGGAGGGCATTCGGCCCAGGGACGAGGCCGACGCCTACCAGGTGCAGGCCCTGGCCCAGCGGATGCTCGCGGACGGCTTCGGCGCGCTGGCCGGGCACAAGATCGGCTGCACGACGCCTGTCATGCAGAGTTACCTCGGGATAGACAACCCTTGCGCGGGCGGTGTGTACGCCCCGACGACGCACCGCGGCGAGGGCTCCTACGACTTCGACGCGCTGCTCCACCCGGGCGTCGAGTGCGAGGTCGCGGCGATGCTGGGGTCGGACCTGCCGCCGTCGGGCGCGCCCTACGACCGGGCGTCCGCGGCGGCGGCCGTCGACTCCGTGATGGCGTCCATCGAGGTGGTCGACGACCGGTGGCGCGACTACAAGTCCATCGACACGCCGTCGCTGATAGCGGACGACTTCTTCGGGCTGGGCTGCGTGCTGGGCCCGCCCGTTTCGCCCAGGGGCCTCGACGTCGCCGAGGTGGAGGGCGGGATGGCCGTCAACGGGGAGCCGGTGGGCGCCGGCAGGGGCGGGGACATCATGGGCCACCCGCTGGAGGCGCTGGCCTGGCTGGCCAACTCCCTCGCCCAGCGCGGCAGGGGCATAGCGGCCGGCGAGTTCGTCTCCCTGGGGAGCCTGGTGCAGACCGTGTGGGTGAATAGGGGCGACGTCGTAACCATCGACATCGCCGGCTTGGGCAAGGCGACGGCGCGGTTCGAATAATGGCCTGAGAGTCGATACTGGTCAACGAGGGTAGGAGGCAGTCTGATTCCGATGCGTGGCGATGAATGGCTTGAGTCACTATCCGAGAAGATGAAGGCTGATGTCAGCAAGGGCGCCGCCCCTACCCCGTGCCGTCTGAAGATTCGGGAGTTCCTGGATCGGTACGGGTACAGTAGGCGAGGGCCGTGGATTGTCAGTCATATCAGAAACAAGCTGGAGGAACTGGACCTCCGAACTTCCCCTGACTTCGAGTTCGGATGGTTCGACTCGACTATTTCCGTAGAACTCGCCCCGGGCGATGGAGATGTCCAATCTCCAGAGGACCCCACCCACCGCATTGGGGTTCTCGATGCCGCGAACAGTCCGCCAGTGACGGTGGGACCGGACGATCCCCTGAGCGTCGCTACCACGGTGATGCAGTTGCGCGGCTTTTCCCAATTGCCGGTGATGCAAGGAGAGCGCACGGTGAAGGGGGTTATCAGTTGGAAGTCGATCGGCGCCAGAGCTTCACTGGACCATGACCGCGGTCTTGTTCGCGAGTGGATGGACCCTGCGGAAGAAGTGTCGATAAGTACCCCTCTCTTCGAAGCAATCAGCGCCATAAGAAAGCATGGCTATGTATTGGTGCGCGGAGAGGATAATTCGATCACCGGGATCGTGACGGCCAGCGACGTCTCGCAGCAGTTCATACAGCTTGCCTCCCCATTCCTGCTCATTGGGGAGATAGAAGGGCAGCTGCGCCGTCTCATACATGGGAAGTTCACTGTCGAAGAACTGAGAGAGGCCGCACCCGAACATCGGTGGGAGTCCATCGCCGGCTCGGCAGACCTGACTCTCGGCGAATTCTGCCGGCTGCTGGAGAATCCGGATCGCTGGGGGCGGCTCAACCTGAGTATCGACCGCCAGGCTTTCGTGAAGCACCTGGATTCTGTGAGGAAGTTGCGCAATGACGTCATGCACTTCAATCCAGACGGTCTGTCCCAGGAAGACATTAAGAAACTGCAAGACTTGGCCCAGTTCTTCAGGGACCTGGTGCGTATTGGAGCGGTGTAGGCGCCGTCAGAGGAAGGACACGGACAATATGGCGGAAGTAGTAGTCGTAAAGCCTCATGAGCGCAGCCCGAACACGGCGCAGTCGCCGAACATGGTGCGGCGGGCCGGCATCGCGGCGGACGTGTGCGGCAGCCGGGGGCTGTGGATCGGCTACGTCTCGTCGCCGCCCGGGCCGAGCGGCGCACACCACCACGGCGACGCCGAGTCCGGCATCTACGTGCTGAGCGGCACGATACGGATGCACTTCGGCGAGCGCCTAGAGCAGAGCGTCGACGCGGAGACGGGCGATTTCATCTACGTCCCGCCGAACGCGGTACACGTAGAGGAGAACCTGAGCGCCGACGCCCCGGCGGAGTTGATCGTCGCCCGGAACGCGGCGGAGTACATGGTCTTCAACGTTCCCGACCCTCGGGAGTCCTGAGGTGGACGCCGCCGCGCCCGGGGCCGGCCTGCTCCCTTGCGGGATCGCCGTCCCGCAGGTGTTCGTGGACGAGCCGGTGGACATGGGACTCGCGCGCGAGTTCTCCAGGCGGGCGGAGGCGCTGGGCTACCACAGCCTGTGGACGCAGGAGCAGATCATCGGCGCGACGCCCGTGCTGGAGCCAATCTCGCTGCTGTGCCACGTGGCGGCGGTCACGGAGACCATCGGCTTGGGGACGGCGGTCGTCATCGCGTCGACGCGGAACCCCGTCCACCTGGCGAAGCAGCTAGCCACGCTGGACCAGATGAGCGGGGGCAGGCTCATCGCCGGGCTGGCGCTCGGCGGTCGCCGGCGGCAGTACGCGCTGCTGGGCGGGCCGTCCGAGCGGCGGGTGCACCACTTCACCGAGAGCGTCGAGGTGATCAGGGCGCTCTGGACGGAGGCGAAGCCCAGGTACGACGGCCACTTCTGGAAGCTGGACGGCGAGTCGATAGCGCCCAGGCCGTTGCAGCGGCCCCATCCGCCGATCTGGATGGGCGGGCGCCACCCGAACGGCCTCAGGCGGGCGGCCCGCATCGCGGACGGCTGGATGGGCGCGGGCTCGACCAGCACCGCGGAGTTCAGGGGCCACGCAGCGGCGCTGCGCGAGCACCTGGCCGAGCGCGGCAGGGACGGGTTCGCCGTCTCCAAGCGGGTGTACGTCGCCCTGGACGACGACGCGGAGCGCGCGGAGCGGCGGCTGGCGCACTGGTTCGGCGAGCGCTACGGCAACGCCGAGATGGCGGCGCGCGTGTCGGTGTGGGGCGGCGAGCAGCGGTGCGTCGACGGCCTTGCGGAGGTGGTGGAGGCGGGCGCCGGGATGTTGATGCTCAACCCCGTATTCGACCACATGGAGCACCTGGAGGCGCTCATTAGGGACGTCGTTCCGAAGCTGCCCGCGTCTCCGGCGCCGCCGTAGATTCAGCGCGCGAAGGGGTCCATCATCTCGCGCGACATGTCCCGCCTGTAGGTGGGCCGCACGGTTATCTCCTCGACCAGCGACCGGTGCGGGCTGGACACGGCCAGCAGTATGGCCTCGGCCACGTCCTCGGCGGCCAGCATCGTAGCCCTGGCGTCGGCGTCCGGCACGACGGGGCGGTTCTCCATGGCGGGGGTGTCCACCTCGCCGGGCAGGATGCAGCAGGCGCGGACGCCGGAGTTCTCCAGCTCGACGTTCAGGTACCGGGTGAAGTTCAGCAGCCCGGCCTTCACCGCGCCGTAGAACGCGCCGCCGATGCGGCTCGGGTTCGCGCCGGCTATCGACGAGACGTTGACGATGGCGCCCCGCTTCCGCGCGAGCATCGCCGGCAGTACCGCCTGGGCCAGGAAGAACGGCCCCACCAGGTTGACGCGCATCATCGCCTCGGCCTCGGCGGGCGTGGTCTTCAGGGTCGTACGGTTGCGGCTGCTGGCCCCGGCGTTGTTTACCAGCACGTCGACGCGCCCGTAGTCGGCGAGCACCCCTTCGGCGAGCCCGCGCACGGCCTCCACGTCGCCGACGTCGCAGGCGCGCGCGTCAGCGACTCCGCCTTTGTCCTGGATAGCCCGCCGGACCCGTTCTAGCCTGGAGGCCGTCCGTCCCACGAGGACGACCGCGGCGCCCCTTTCGGCGAGCATGAGCGACGCCGCCTCTCCGATGCCGGTGCCGGCACCCGTTACGATGCATACGGAACCTTTCACGCGTAACCTCCTCGCACTGGTCAAGTATAATACCATCGGCTGGAGGGCGACATTCAGCAGCCCGTCGGGGCGCGCGGTGAGGAACGGAGATGACGATCGGCGACGGACAGAAGCGACACTTCGACACCTTCGGGTTCCTGCTGCTCCGGGGCGTTCTCTCGGGCCGGGAGGTCGCCGAGGTGAGCGGGGAGGCGGGCAGGCTCTGGGAGAGCGCCCGCGAGGGGCGGCCGTTCGGCGAGCCCCAGGTCGTGGCGCCCTTCGTCGAGCATAGCCCGTCGCTCACCAGCCTGGTCGAGGACGACCGGGTCTACGACACGATAGAGCGGCTGGTGGGCGCGCCGTTCGTGTGGGCCGGCTCGGAGGGCAACGTTACGGCGCACTCATCCCACGGCTGGCACGCCGACAGGCCGGGGGAGAAGGAGCTCGGCTACCTGAGGATCAAGGTGAACATCTACCTGGACGCGGTGACCGAGGAGTCCGGGTGCCTGCGGGTGCTCCCAGGGTCTCACCGGATGCCCTACCACGGCGAGCTGATGCAATTGCACGCCCGGCACGCCGCGGGGGACGAGGACACCGCGCCGACCCCGTTCGGCGTCAGGGGCGTCGATATTCCCGGGGTCGCGTTGGAGACGGAGCCGGGGGACTTCGTGCTCTTCAACCAGAGCCTGTACCACTCGGTCTTCAACGGGTTCGCCGGCAGGCGGTACATCGCCCTCAAGTTCGCCGCCGTGCCGGCGACGGACCAGGACCTCGCCTCGCTCGTGCGCACCAGCGATGCCGTATTCAACCCCGTGGGGACCTTCGCCGCCGGCGGCAGCCCGCGCGTCCGGGCGATGCTGGAGCCCCTACGGGAGATGGCCGCCCGCACCAAATCATTTGCAGGGCGGCCATAGATGCTAGGATTCGACCGGATCACCTTTGACCAGAGCGTAATGGGCGGGCGGGCCTGCATAAGAGGGATGCGCGTAACGGTGTCCCTGGTGCTCAACTTGGTCGCCAGCGGCATGTCTACGGATGAGATAGTGGAGGCATACCCTTACCTTGAAGCCGAGGACGTTCACGAGGCGCTGAAGTACGCCGCGCTAGGCGGCTTCCGATCCATAGGGGCGACCGTTCCTGATGAAGGCCCTATATACAACCGCGCCGGGTGAGTACGGGCTTGCCAACCGCCCTGATCCTCGGCCCGGGCACGGCGAGGTGGTGCTCAGGGTGGAGAGCGCCGGGTTCTGCTACAACGACCTGCGCATCCGCGGCGGGGTGCTGACCGACATGGGGTTCCCGTTCGTGCCGGGGCACCAGTTCGCCGGGGTGGTGGAGGAGTGCGGCGCGGGCGCCAGGTACACCCGGCCGGGAGACCGCGTGGCCGTCCATCCCTACGTGTTGTGCGGGATGTGCGCTTCGTGCCGCACGGGAGGCACCCACGACTGCGAGCGGTTCCAGGCCCTTGGGTTCACGCTGGACGGGGGGTTGGCGCAGTACGTTGCGGCACCTGAGAAGTGCCTGTTCGGGCTGCCGGAGCACGTGGACGCGGAGCAGGGGGCGCTGCTGGAGAACCTCGCGAACGCCGCCGCGGCCATACGCAGGCTGCGGCTCGGCCTGGCGGAGCGCGTCCTGGTCATCGGCGCGACGCCCATCGGGTTGCTGGCCGTGCAGATCGCGCGCCTCCACTCGCCCCGCGCTCTCGTGCTCGCGGGGGCCGGGGAGGGCAGGCTGGGGGTTGGCGCGGCGCTCGGGGCCACGGGCGCGGTCGAGGTGCGGAGCGCCGACGTGGTGGAGCAGATGCGCGGCGCGCTCGGCGGAGGCGCGGACGCGGCGCTGATCTGCGGCTACGGCAAGCGGGACTTCGAGCTCGCGATGGAGGCGGTCGCGTCGACGGGGCGCGTGCTCCTGGAGGGCCACTATGACCCGCTCGTCGAGGTGACGCTCGCGCCGCGCGACCTCGTGGCCAAGGCCGTCACCCTGGTCCCGAACCGGGGCTGGAGCACGCCCGACTACCAGCAGGCGCTGGACCTGGTGTCCTGCGGCATGGTCGACGTGAAGGCGGTCATCACGCACCGGTTCCCGCTCGAACGCTGGGAGGCGGCGTTCGACCTGTTCGCGGACGTGGACGGGGGCGCGCTGCACGTGGGCATAGAGCCGAACGGTGCTTAGGAGGCGATGCGATGCAGCTTATCCTGACCGGGTGCGGCTACGCTGGTAAGACGACGCTGGCGGTCGAGATCTCCCGCTGGATGATCAGGGAGATGGGGTTGCCGTTCGTAAGGTGGCACAACCACTTCGTCGCGCCGCGGCTCGACCAGCACCTGATCGTGGAGGCCGACCCGGGGGCGGGAGGCCTGCCGGGCAAGCGGGCGGAAGACCTCAACGCGGTCGAGGACGAGGAGCAGATCATGACGCTCAGGCCGTCGGTGCTGGAGCAGCTACAGCGGCACAACGTCTGGAGGCACATGCACCCGGACATGTTCGGCCCGCGCGAGGACACCCTGATGATCGACTTCTACTACGCGGACGCGGTGTACGCCCCGCTCTACTACGGCTACGGGGAGCCGGGCTCCTTCGCGGACCGTCGGCGGCGGGCACGGGAGTGGGACCACCACCTGCTCGTGCAGGCGCCCGACGCCGTGCTGGTACTGGTGGAGGCGTCGCCGTCTGCCATCCGCGAGCGCATGACCGCCGCTCAACGCCCGAGGGAGATTCTGCGGCCCCAGGACGTGGAGACGGTGCTTCAGGGCTTCCGCAGGGAGTACGACGATTCCCTGGTTCGCAGGCGCTTCGTCCTCGACACGACCGGGGCCAGCCCAGAGGAGACGATGGACGAGTTCCTGCGGCTGATGCGCCCCAACCTGACCGAGTGGGACCTTCTGCGGATGGCCGCCCCGCAGGGCTGAAGGCGCCAGTGATAGCGGCCCCTAGACTAGGAGGCGCCCTCCTCTACTTGGACGGCAGTGCCGTAGGCGACCATCTCGGCGGCGCCGCCCATGATCATGGAGGTTACGAACCTCGCACCTACGATGGCGTTCGCGCCCATCGACTCGGCGCGCTCCACCATCCTGGACACGGCCTCTTCCCGCGACTCCGCCATCAGCTTCGTATACTCAGCTACCTCACCGCCTACCAAGTTTCTTATGGCAGCCGTTATGTCCTTCCCGACGTGGCGCGCCCTGACCGAGTTGCCGCGCACCAGCCCCAAGGCCCTGACGGTGCGCATTCCGTCAATCCTCTCCGTGGTGGCGATAATCAATATGCTACCTCCTCAAATGCCTCGGCCTTGCGACTGCGAAGACGGTCCACCAGCACTGCAACAACGACGAGCATCAACCCTGCAGCCGCAGTCGAAAGCGCCACCCGGACGATCAGTGGGACGTCTTCGGCGCCCATCACAGCGTACAGGCCGTAGCCTGCCAAGGCACCGAGACCTACCACAACTAGGGCCAAGCCAGCTTTCTCAATAAAGTTCAATGTCGATTGCCTCCTCTCACAAGCTAGGCACCCGCTAAGCGTGCCCCAAAGTCCCAATCCTTGCCGATGGCGTTTCAACAATGCCGCCTGCCTGCGCTCCGTTAATACCGAACCTGCCAGGTCCAAGACCATCTGCGTCCAGACCCACAGCGTCCGCAACCCGCTGCCGTCGCGGCGCATCCGGTCGCGGAATAGCTGGACCATCGGTTCTTCGTATTCGCGCCGGTGCTCGACCGGATAGAGGACCAGCAGGGCGCGATACACTCGCTCCGAGATCATGTCAGGCCTCCGGGCCGAGTCTTCGACCTGCAACTGCCCGCCTCGCTTGGGCGGCCCGGGTCAACTGCTCCATACGCGCTGTCTCCGAGTCGAGAACGCGCGCACCGAGGCCAGTGACCCTGTAGTAGCGGCGCCGCTCGTCGTCCAGCTCGGGGTCGGGCCGCTCGTCCGTCTCTTCGATCAGCCTCGACTGCAACATTCGCTTGACCGTCCCGTAGAGCGTCCCGGGGCCCATCGTGACAGCGCCTTCGGTCAGGACCTCTACCTCGCTCATGATCGCGTAGCCGTGCTTTTCGCCGGTGGCCAGGGCCAACAGGATGTGGAGCTGCGCGACCGGGAGGGGAAGAAAGTCCGAGGGGTCTGGGTCCGTCAATTTGGAATGGCCTCCAGTGTGACTGAACGCACTATATCGCACACGGATATAGTGTGTCAACCCCAGAGGCATGGGATGTCGGGCTGAAGACCCGTGGGCGGGACGGACTACTCTTCGGAGTCCTCCGCGTCCTCGGCGGCGGCCTCCTCGCCCTCGGCCTCCTCGCCCTCTTCGAGCAGCTCTTCCTCTTCCGCCTCGGGCTCCTCCTCGATCCTTGGCCGGACCACGGTGGAAATCATCTGGCCGGGGTCTGCAAGTATCGTCACGTCAGCCGAGAGTGTGAGCGAGTCGACGCGGATCGTCTTGTCGAAGTCGTCGAGCCCGGAGACGTCCACGGTGAAAGACGCGGGGATGCGCATCGGCAGCGCCTCGACCAGGACGGAGTCCAGTGTCTGGAGCAGTGTGCCGCCTAGGTCGCGCGCCGCCGGCGCGACTCCTTCCAGGACGATGGGGACCTCGGCCCGAATCGACTGCGTAACGTCGACCCTCAGGAAATCGACGTGTAGGATGTCCTCCGTGACGGGGTGCCGCTGCACCTCCTTCACGAAGCAGATGTTCTCGCCGCCGTCTCCGCCGACGTCGATGGAGATGGGGACGTTGGTTCCGGCCTGCGGCAGCAAGCGCCGCAGCACGGCGCCCTCGACCTGCATCGGAAGGGGTTCGGTGCCTGCGCCGAAGTAGTGTACGGGCACGAGTCCCTGCCGCCGCAGCCGTTTGACCTTCTTGCCTATTACGTCGCGGGGCGACAACTTTAGGGTCAGGTTATCCATCGCGTCCCCACCTGTCTTCCTTCCTGCAACACAAGGCCCCGAACCGTTCGGGGCCGCCGACTCGCATATTCTACCACAGCGGTGGGCGGACATATGCCTCTGCCTCAAGGCGGGAAGGGGCGGCTTGACCGCGTGTGCTAGAGTTCTCTCTTGCGGCTGGGGGTCGTCAAGCATCGCCCCCCACGTGAGGAGCAGGAGGACCGAAATGGCTGATGGTCCGGCGCGGGCCGACGCGCTGATACTGGGCGGAGAGGTCATCGACGGCAGCGGCTCGGAGCCGTTCGCCGCGGACGTGGCGGTCTCGGACGGCAGGATCGCGGCGGTCGGCAGCCTCGGCGCGTGGAGCGCGGCCCGCGTCATCCGCGCCGACGGCCTGTACGTCGCGCCGGGGTTCGTGGACATGCACACGCACTCGGAGCGCGGCCTGTACGTGCCCGAGCTCGCGCCGAGCCTGCCGTACCTGGCCCAGGGCGTCACGACGGTGGTGGGCGGCGCCGACGGCTACGGCTCGTGGCCGCTGCACGAGACGATGGAGGTCCACGCCGCGAAGCTGGAGCGCCAGGGCATCGGCGTGAACGCCGTGCTCATGGTGGGCGCCGGGCAGGTGCGCCGGCTGGTGATGGGCACGGAGGCGCGACGCCCGACGGCCGGCGAGATGGAGGCCATGAAGCGCCGCGTCCGTGAGGCGATGGAGTGCGGCGCGTGGGGGCTGTCGTCGGGGCTGGAGTATCCCCCGGGCTGCCACGCGGACGCGGCGGAGGTCGCAGGGCTGGCAGCCGAGGCGGCCGCCCACGGCGGCATGTACCACACCCACATGCGCAGCGAGGGCGACGGCCTGCTGGAAGCCGTCGCCGAGGCCATCGCGATTACGGAGCGCTCCGGGGCCGTCGGCGTGCTGACCCACCTCAAGGCGGTGCACCGGCGCAACTGGGGGAAGGCGTCCCGCGCGCTGGAGATGATCGAGGAGGCCCGCGACCGGGGCGCCAGGGTGTACGCGGACCAGTACCCCTTCGCGGACGCCGAGGTGGTGCTGATACCGGAGGGCGCGTGGCTGCCGGCGGAGAGTTCCGCCGAGGCGCGCGGCGCGAGGCTGGCGGCGGCGCTGGAAACGGTCCCGGTCGCGGCGCTGCTGGAGCTATACGCGGGGCTGGCCGCGCTGCCCTCCCTGGAGCCAGGCCGTCGGCGCTTCCTGGAGGCCCGGCCCGGGCTGCTGCGCGAGATGGTTGCGGGCGCGCTGGGCGCGGCGATGCCGTCCGAGGGTCGCGGCCTGATGGAGCTGGCGTCCTGGTACGGCGTACACAGGGGGCCGGGCAACCCCGAGGAGAGGGCGCGTTTCGCAAGACGGCTCGACGACCCGGACGACGGGGCGCGCACCAGGGCCATCGTGGCCGAGAACCTGGAGCAGTACGGCGGCGCCGAGCAGATCGCCATCGTGGAGTCGGCGCGCCCGGAGCTGGAGGGGCTGTCGCTGGCCGACGCGGCGGAAGAGATGGGCCTGTCCGTCGTGGACGCCGCGGTCCGGCTGGGCCTGGAAGACACTCGGGCGATGGCGGACATCCTCTCGCGGGAAGAGATGGAAGAGATCATGAGCAGGGACTACGTCGCCACCGGTAGCGACGGCGACTACCCCTACTTCGGCGCAAGCATCGACCCGATGGGCATCACGCAGCACGTCCGCACCTACGCCACCTTCGCCGCGAAGCTGCGCCGGTACGCGCTGGACCGAGGGGTAGTATCGCTGCCGCACGCGATAAGGTCATTCACGGGCCTGCCCGCCGAGATCCTCGGCTGGAAGGACCGCGGCCTCGTCAGGAAGGGTTTCTGGGCGGACGTCGCCGTATTCGACCCCGCTACACTCGCGCCCCGGTCTACGCCACAGGACCTCCACCGCTACGGCGAGGGGATGAGATACGTGCTGGTCAACGGCCGCCTCGCCATCGACGATGGGCGACCCGCCGAGGTCGGCGCCGGGCGTGTCCTGCGGATACAGGAGCGCCATTAAACATGGATGGACAGGATAGACAGGATGAGGTAGCCAAGACTAGGCGCTGGCTACCTCCGATATGACGGCATGGGCGTTCCACTCCCACTCTGGTTCGTCGAGCAGACCGTGCTCTCCCCTCTCACGAAGCTCTTGCGCCGCTTCACTCCAGCCTGAGCGCACAGTGGAGGCGCCTTCAATCATCAGGCCAGTGCCTACGACACTCAACACGACCTCATCCTCCAGGCCTGCTTCCTCGATGAGGGGCTTGGGTATGCGAATCCCCCGAGAATTGCCTATCCGTATGAGCCTAGTCTTCATGACCTACCGCCCTCTATCAGGCATGGTCACAGTATAAGTACCGATACGCCCTCATTCAACACAGGAACCACGCCCAAATCCCCCACCTAAATGGCGGTGACGCTCTACGGCAAGGGGGAGGGCTGGTTTGAAACCAGCCCCTACGGGGTGATGGCCGATAGATATGGCTCTGAACCTGGAGGTGGTGGATTTGGGCACGCTTGTCGGCCAACGCCAGCCGGTTTGCGCGTGGGGGGCGCAGGGGATAGACTGCGGCGATGAAGACGGACGCAGAGGCCGCGTCGGGCGCCCGCGCCTCCGGCGGCGGACCTCCACCGCGTCAGCAAGGGCCCCCCGCGCCGGCGGCGCCGGCTGGGCGGAGGCTGGGCTCGGTGGGCACTTTCGCCTCGCTCCGCCACCGCGACTACGTGCTGCTGTGGGCCAGCATCATGCTGATGATCGGCGGCTCCGAGATGGAGATCATCGCGCGGGGTTGGCTCGTCTACAAGCTGACCGGCTCGGCGACGATCCTCGGCATAGTGGCGGCGGGCATATCGATGCCGCTGCTGGCGACGGCGCTGTTCGGGGGCGCGGTTGCCGACCGCTTCAACCGCAAGCGGCTGATCGTCCTCTACCCGCTCATCTCCACCAGCGTATCGCTGCTGATCGCCGTCTCCATCACAACCGGGGTGGTCACGTGGCAGATACTGCTGGTCACGTCGATGATGCAGGGCATATCGTGGTCGTTCGCGTGGCCGGCGCGGCAGGCGCTGCTGCCCGAGCTGGTGGGCAAGGAGAAGCTGAGCAACGCGCTGGCGCTCAACTCGGCCGGAATGAGCGCCACCTCGCTCGCCGCGCCCGCCGCCGCCGGGTTTCTGTACGCCTTCATCGGCGCGGACGGCGTCTTCTACATCACCACGGCCATGGGCGCGGTCGCCATCTGTCTGACCTTCCTCATCGGCGATCGGCCCAATCCGCGACGCAACCTGGGCGACAAGGTCTTCAACGAGATCAGGGCGGGCATGACGTACGTACTCGGCAGCCGGACCCTGCTCGTACTCCTCGCGGTCGGCATCGTGACGGCGATGCTCACGTCCCCGTTCAGCTACCTGCTCCCCGTGATGGTCGTGGACGTGTACGAGCTCGAGTCTGAGTCCTACGGGCTGCTGGTGAGCGCGATGGGGTTGGGCGCGGTGATCAGCGGGCTCGTGGTCGCGTCCCTCGGACGCTGGCGGCGCGGCCTCATACTGGCCCTAGGCATCCTGGTGGCGGGCGCATGCATGATGCTCGTTTCGCTCATACCGATCTACGCGGCGGCGATCGTCATCCTGTGGTTCAAGGGCCTGGGTAGCTCTGGCCCGATGGCGCTCAAGCAGGCCCTCGTCATCGAGAACGTCGACGACCGCTTTCGCGGGCGAGTGATCAGCTTCATGTCGATGAACATGGGACTGACTCCGCTGGCCCTCATGCCCGCCGGGTTCCTGATCGACCGGCTCGGCGCCCGCATCGTCATCGGAATGCTCGCCGCCGTGACCCTGTCCGTCTTCGCCCTCCTGGTCACCACCCAGCGAAGGGTGGTCGCCCTGCAGTGACCAGCAAAGAAAGTCCAAGGGAGCGCCAAGTGAGCACAGGCGACGATGATGGTTGGAGGTCGCTGGGCACCCAGGGCGCGCACATTGAGATAGTGGAGTACGATCCCGAATGGCCCCTAGTCTTTGAGCGTGAGGCAAAGGCCATCCTGGAGGAATGCAGTCCCTGGATCACCGACGTGCAACATATCGGCAGCACCTCAGCACCGGGCCTCTCCGCCAAGCCGATCCTGGACATGATGCCCTTAGCGGCCAGCACGGACGACGCCGCTAGAGCAGTGTCCAAAATGGAGGTGCTCGGGTACCTGTACCGTGGCGACAACGGAATCCCGGGGCGGTACTACTTCGACCGGGTCGTCGGTGGCCGCACCGTCGCGCACGTCCACATGTTCCCAGTCCGGCATCCCGACGTCCAGAGACACCTGATCTTCCGCGACTATCTCAGATCCCATCCCGACGTTCTCCAGGATTACGAACGACTGAAGCGGGCGCTCGCGTCGAAGTACCGGGACAACCGCCGAGCATATACCGACGAGAAGGCTGAGTTCATCAACTTGATCATCGAGACCGCGATGTCACAACCCGCGGTTTAGAGAGCGGAAAGGAGCGGCTCTTGATAAGGCACATAGCCAGCATCGCCGAGATCGTCGAGGACATGGCGGCCGCGGTCGCGTTCTACCGGGACGTGCTCGGCCTGGAGGTAGAATGGACGGAGGGCACGGGCTACGCGACCGCCAAGGTCGCGGGCGCGATGCACTTCGGCATCTGGAGCCGGGAGGAGGCGGCGCAGGCAACGCTGGGAGACAAGGCAGCCGCGTCCAGCATCCCGCTGGGCTTCACGGTAGAGTTCGAGGTAGACGAGGTGCGGGCGGCGTCGGATACCCTGGAGAGCAAGGGGTGGGAGGTGCTACAGCAGCCCCGCACGGAGGACTGGGGCCAGGCCACGAGCCGCTTCCTATCGCCGAGCGGGGCGCTCTGCGGCGTAGCCGAGACGCCGTGGGCGAGGGAGTTATCCGGGAGCTAACATGCCCTAGACCTGCCCTTTCCGGAAGCGCGGCAAGCCAGGCGCCGTCAGGTGGCATGGTAGCGTCTCCCCCAAACATGCTGTATGCTATGGTATACAGTGCTCAGGATAGTCCAGAGCGGGACGTTCAGGAAGTGGCTAGCCAAGCTGCGGGATAGGCGAGCGGCAGACCGTATTGCTGTGCGGCTACAGCGTGCGGTACGGGGAAACCTCGGAGACGTGCAGCCTGTCGGGGAGGGCATTTCGGAGATGAGAATCCACTACGGGCCGGGCTACCGTCTCTACTTCGTGCGCGAAGGCTCCAACATCATCGTATTGCTGTGCGGCGGCGACAAGGGTAGTCAAGACCGGGACATAGAGCGGGCCAAGCGCATGGCCGCGGGCAGGAGAAGGCAGAATGCCTGAGACGTATACGGAGTGGAGGCTGGAGGACTACATAACCTCCGGAGAGCGGGCGCGCGGGGTCCTCGAGGCGGCCGTGGAGGAGGACCCGGGGGACGGAAGCCTGATACGCGACGTGCTCGGCGCCATCGCCCGCTCCCAGAACATGAGCGCCCTGGCCCGCGACACGGGCCTGAACCGGGCCGGCCTGTACAAGGCGTTGTCCGAGGACGGCAATCCGTCGTTCGCAACCGTCATGAGGATTACCCGCGCCCTGGGGCTCCGGCTACGCCTGGAGCCCGTAGAGAGGCGCTAGCGGGCCCGATACTTGGCGTGACCGGCTGGCGGGTCAGGCTTGGCCCTGCCGCTCCATCTGGTGGCGGACGCGGGCTGGCAGGTCGCCGCGTATCGCCTCGAGTGAGCGTATCAGCAGCGAGCGGTCCTCGATGGGCAGGTCGATCCTCACGCCGCCTCGGCGGTGGGACTCGCGCATGGCGATGGCTACCTCGAGCGCGTCGCGCCCGTCCCTGCCTGAGCAGCGCGGGGGCTGGCCGGTCTCGATGGCGTTGACGAGGTCGGCGACTATGGTCAGACCCATACCCTGCATCCTGGCCGGCCACGGGTACGGGTACTCGACCGGAAGGGGCCCCTGGCCGCGTCTCGACAGCGAGCGGGTCGAGTATGGCGCATCGTCGGACGGGGGCTGGAGCAGCAGCAACTGGCACTTGCCTATGCTGTCCATGACCCTGACGCGGGCCTTTTCGCCTATCACGTCGAGCTCCCACCCGGCGGCGCCGGTGGGCGTGGACCTGTAGTAGCCGCGGGCGCCGTTGGCGAAGGCGAGATAGCCGTTGCCGGTCAGGTCTATGTCGCCCGCGGCGGCCTCGTCCGACTCCATCTCGGCGAAGACCCAGTCCACCTTGCCGTCGCCGCCCGCCATGTAGCGCAGAATGTCGATGACGTGGCTGCCGTTGTGGGAGATGCCCGACGCCGAGTACGCGGTCACCTGGAGGATGTCGCCGAGGTCGCCGGCCTCGATCATCTGCCTGGCCTCGTAGTAGAACGGGTTCCAGCGGCGGGCGCAGTTCACGGCCAGCGCCGCTCCATGCTCCTCGCAGGTATCGACCATGGCGTCCGCCTCTTCGAGGCTGAACGAGATGGGCTTCTCCGCCCAGATGGCCTTCACGCCGGCCCTGGCGGCGTCCTGGACTATCCGGGCGCGTATCTTGGCGGTGGTGGTGACGCTGACGACGTCGATGCTCTCCTTCTCGAACATCTCGCGGTAGTCGGGGTAGAGGTGGTCGTCGGAGAGGCCCCAGCGCTCGCCGAAGAGGGCGCGCTGCTCGTCGTGGGGGTCTGCGCCGGCGACCAATTCGGTGTGGGGCGAGGCGTCGTAGGCGGGGGCGTGGCAGTACGGCAGGAAGAGGGAGCCGCCCCGCTGGATCTCGTCGTCGAATGTGCTTCCCATCCGGCCCAACCCGATAACCGCCGCTCTGTACCGCGTCATTTCATTCTCCTGTATTTGGATTACCGTCCCGAGCACGTATGGGGCTCGCCGGCCCGCTTTGCCGGAGGGGGACTCCTATGTCCGCTCATTGTGCCTCATTCAGCTTTGGGTTGCCTGACCTGTCAAGGAGGCTGATGTTACCTGCATCAGCCAGTTTCAGCGCTGCTATATACGTTGACCGTACAGGGTCATTTCTGAGCATCTCAGGGAAGATAGGTTGGCCGACGAGCAAGCCCCCCGCCTTTACGCAGAGGACGTAGTAACAGACTGCCCTCGCAGTACGTCCATTCCCATTCCTAAAGGGATGGACGTGATTGATGCGCCACAAAGCCCACGCTGCGAGGGGCACGGCTTGGCTCCACCAGCTTCCCTTCAGTGTCTTTAGAAACTCATTCATCATGAGGGGCACGTCAGCGGCATCTGGGGCAATGTACTCTCCTACCCTCACTGGCTCATCGCGGTATCGCCCCGCTTCGTCATGGAGGCCCGCAACCGCATGGAAGTTGATAGCCTTAATGAAGGAGTGAGACAACAATGATGGAGCTCGAGATCCGTCCTCATCCAGGGCAGCACGGACCACCGTACCTAGGAAGCTGTAGTATCGGGCGGTGTTCTCTGCTTCAAACTGCTGATACCTCGGATGGTTTTCAGTCCCGCCACATGACGCATACACATCCACGGCATCACTCCATCTCTCTCAGCCATTTTTCAATCTGCTCGCGGGAGGCCGTGCTCCTGCTGCTCATCATGCCCATGACGAAAGAGACCTTTTGGGCATGTTTCTCCTCCGGCGTCATGGGCCTGACCGCCTGGCGGAGTAGCTCATCAGTTAGGAATAAAGACGGTTGACCTGTTGGTAGACCTGTCTCTTCGGTATTCGGCAGTCCTGTTGACGCAGGCTCGTGGACCGCACACCGGATGAGCGCGTCGGGTTGCCTCGCAACGTAAGCCGCGGTGAGTTCGGCAACTTGGTCAGGCAGGACGAAGTCGCCGACGACATCGTCTTGCGTAATCAGTAGCCACTTGCCCTCATACTGCTCGATCAACCTGTCCTGATTATTCTCCCAAAAGGTCACGGCCTGCTCCAACGCAGTCACCTCTTGCGCCACGTCGCTCCTCCTTTCAAGGTGAGGCGCTACCACACCCATAGCTGATTTCAAGGCCCACACTGCCGGGGAGAAGATGCTAACCGAACTCTCGTGCCAGCGTCAACGCCCACGCGCCACGCCCCAGGGCCTTTTCAAAGTCTAAGAGAAGTACGAGAATAGGAGGCAAGGAGGTGCGCAATGAGAGGGCCACCGTCGTTGCCAGAGGAGTTCAGTCTGCTGCGGGAGGCATTCGGGAGCATAACGGACCATCGCCGTAGCCGTGGGAAAGTGCATTCCCTGGAGGGGGTATTGAGCCTGACGGTGTTAGCGCTCATGTGCGGACAGCGCTCGTTGAGCGCCGTGCGCAGATTCGGGGAGTGCTACCCACAGTTGCTGAGCGGGCTGGGGTTGAGACGCAGCCCGTCGGTGCCGACGTTGTCAAGGTTGCTGCGAATGGTGTCCATATCGGAGGTGCGCGCCGCTCTGATGGGCTTGGTGTTGAAGTTGGCCGAGCTGCGGGGCAACGAGATAGACGTGGTGTCGATGGACGGCAAGAGTGTGCGGGGCGTTTGGGAGGACGATGAGCAGTTGAAGCTGTTGCATCTGTTCAGCCGGGAGGGGTCGATGGCGCTGGACCAGGTGGAGATAGCTCGCCACCTGGATGAGCCGAGAGCGGCCGAGGAGTGGATCCGGTCGCTGTCGGCACACTTTCCGAGTCTGAAAGTGCTGAGTGGAGATGCGCTCTACGCCGATACGAGCCTTGCCGAAACCATCCTGGCCGAGGGCAAGGACTACGTGGTCAAGCTCAAAAAAACCAACCCCAGCTCTTCGAAGACGTACAGATGCTCTTCTCCGAGCCAGGCGAGCCCGATCTACAAGTGACGACCAAGGGACATGGCCGGCTGGAGCAGCGAGCCGTGTGGCTATCATCGGAGCTTGCCGACTACAGCGACTTTCCGGGTCTATCCAATGTGATCATGGTCAGAAAGCTGGTCAAACACCTCAAAAGCAACCAGTTGGTCGAAAGCGTGCAGTACGCCGTCACCAGCCTGTCTCACATCGGGCCTAGGCGAGCACTCTCACTGATGCGGGGGCATTGGGGCATCGAGAACAGCTTGTTCCACATCAAGGATGATAGCTTCGGCGAAGACCGTCACGTCATGCAGCACCACGGCAGCGGCGCAGTGCTCAGCCTGCTCAGGAACATTGCCTTGACTCTGCTCAGAGGCGCCTGCTCGCTCTGGTCATCGAAGGAGCCTCTCACGGGCAGAGCACAGAGACTCGATGCCCAGCCATCTGTCGTCCTACTCCCACCCTGACTTTGAAAAGGCCCTGGCCACGCCCCCGGATCCAAGAGCGGCGTTGCCCCGCCTATCGGCAGTGGCGATGCACCACTAACAATTCGAAGGCCTAGCCTGTTGCGCGCAGTCCGCAGTGTTGGTACAACATAGGCGCATCAATCCAGCAGGAGGACCACCATGTCAACATATCGCGCCGCGGTCATCGGTCTGGGCCGCATGGGAAGCACTTTCGATGACGAGATGACCAGGGGCGGGTCGGTGTTCCTTCCCTACTGTCACGGGCCCGCCTACATCCATTCGCAGAGGACGGAGCTCGTCGCCGGGGCGGACATCCACGACGAGCAGCGCGCCATCTTCGGCGAGCGCTGGGGGCTGGGCGACGACCGGCTCTTCTCGGACTTCGAGGAGATGCTGGACAAGGCGAAGCCGGACATAGTGTCCGTCTGCACCACCGCGCGCATCCGCGGCGAGGTCGTCAAGAAGGTCGCCCGAGCGGGCGTGAAGGCGATATGGGCGGAGAAGCCGTTGACCTTCAGCCTGGCGGAGGGCGACGAGATGGTGCGCGTGTGCCGGGAGGAGGGCGTGTCGTTGGCAGTCAACTGCGCCCGGCGATGGAACCCGCTCTACAGCCAGGCCAGGGACATCATAGAGGCGGGCCACATAGGCAACGTGCTCCAGGTCACGGCGCACGCCGCGTGCAACCTGTCGTCGAACGGCAGCCACCTGCTGGACACCGTGAGGTTCCTGGCGGGTGGCGACGTGCAGTGGGTCCTAGGGGAGATGGAGTCGGACGAGGCGGCGGCTACGGACGAGGACGTAAGGGCCAACGGCTACCTGGTCTTCGACAACGGCGCTCGCGCCTTCGTCAGGGCGATGGAGACCGGAGGCGCGTTGTGGGACTTCGACGTCATCGGGGAGAGCGGCCGCATACGGACGCCCAACGACGGCCAGGCCTGGGAGCTCACCAGCATGGCCGCCGAGCAGTTCCCACCGGTAGAGAACAGGCGGCCCGGTGTGAGGGCCCGAACGCACCCGGTCACGCACCAGTTCCCGTGGCCGACCCACATTCAGGGTATGGGCCTGACGATAGTCGACGACATCGTATCGTCGATCGAGAACGGCCACCCGCCGAAGTGCTCCGGGGAGGACGCGCTGAAGGCCCTGGAGACCGGCATCGCAATGCGGGAGTCCCACCGGCGCGGCTTCGTGCGGGTGGACCTGCCGCTGGAGGACCGCGGCCTGCAGGTGGTGTCAAGCGAGACGTCGGGCGACGAGGTGCCTGCGCGCATTCGCCGGGCGAGGGCCGCGGCGAGCCCCCAAGGCGGCTAGGCCATGTACAGCGTTAGGCCGGCGTGGGGGAAGGATACGCTGAGGTTGGCGTGGAGGCGGCGCTGGAGGGTGATGGCGTAGGCGTCCCTGGGGTCGCCGTCTTCGGCGCGGTGGGGGCAGGGCCGGCCCAGGTCCTGCTGGGGGCAGAGGTGCATCCCGGTGGCGTCCTCCCAGAGGCCGACGACGCGCATGGGGGCGTACAGCGCCTCGGCGCAGGCTCGCAGCTCTGGGATGGTCTCGCTGGCGCGAAACGGCCCCTCGGTCCTGAGCTCTACCACGACGTGCTCCAAGGGCCGTTACCCGCCCCCCGTGCGGAAGTGGTCCCAGCCCGCGGAACGGATCTCCAGGGGCCGGCCCGATTCGTCCAGGACCCGCACGCCGCCCGCACCGTCCACGATCTCGCCGATCACGGTTATGGGCGTGTCCATCTCCCGTTGCGCCCGCCGGACCGCGTCCTCGGGCGCGGTGAAGAGCAGCTCGTAGTCTTCGCCGCCCGCGAGGGCCATCTCGACGGCAATGTCGGGGTAGGCCGTCCGCAGGAAGTCGTCCACGGGTACGCGCCCGGCGCGCAGCACGGCGCCGACGCCGCTGGCGCGGCAGAGCTTGCCCAGGTCGTCCGCGAGGCCGTCGCTCACGTCGATGGCGGCGCGCACGCCGGCGCGGGCCAGCGCGACGCCCTCGGGCACGCGCGGGACGGGCCGGTCGTGGGCGGCGGCGAGGCGCGCGGACACGGCGGCGGGGAGGCGCAGGCCCTCCCACCTCATGCGCAGACCGCCGGCGGAGGAGCCCAGGCTGCCGGTGACGGCTACCGCGTCGCCGGGCGCGGCGGCGGAGCGCGACAGGAGGGGCGAACCACCGTCCGACGGCGCTCCGGTCACGGCAACGGTGACGAAGAGGACTGGGGAGCTTACCGTGTCGCCTCCGACCACGGCGCAGCCGTACGCGCGGCCCGCCTCGGCGATGCCGTCGCACATGCTCTCCAGACCGGAGACGGGTACGTCGCCGCGCAGCCCCACGGTGACGAGGGCGTACAGCGGCTCGCAGCCCATAGCGGCGACGTCGCTCAGGTTGACGGCCGTCGCCTTCCAGCCGAGGTTTTTCCAAGACGTAGCATCCAGGGTGAAGTGGACGCCCTCGACCATCGTGTCGGTGGCGGCGACCACGGGGCCGGCGGGAGCGTCCCAGGCCGCGGCGTCGTCGCCTATGCCGTGGAGGAGGCGGTAGCCGGGGCGCTCCTTACCCGGTGGCGTGCCTTCCGCTTCGAAGGCCGCGGCCATCAGGTCGATCAGCGCGAATTCGCTCGTGTCACGGACCAGCATGGGAATATCTACATGGATGAGCAGGATGGGCAGGATTGGGTCAGGTCTTGAAGGCGGGGATGACCTCGTTGCCGAACCAGGCAAGCTGCTCGAGGACTACGCTCTGGGGGGTGCCGACGGCGTGGCCTACGCTGACGTGCTCCATGCCGGGGAAGCGGCGCAGCAACTCCTGCAGGCGCTCGACGATGCGTTCCGGCGGGCCGCACAGCCAGACGCCCTCCTTGACGGCCTCGCGCAGGGAGGGCAGGTCCGCCGCCACGGCGGAGGCCGGGTCCTCCAGCGCCGTTATCTGCTCGTCGGTGATGCCGCGCACGAAGCCAAGGGGCGCGAATACCTTGACGTTCTCCTCGAAGAAGCTCGATGCCTCGGCAATCGCCTTCTCCTCGGTGTCGGCGAGGAACATCGGGATGCCTATGGCGAGGTCCTCGCCCATCTCGGTCTCGCGCCCGGCCCTGAGCTGCGCGTCCCTCCAGGCGGAGACGACCTGCCGCGTCTGTCCGGCCGCCGCCGCGCCGCCGATGAAGCCCTTCATGCCGTGCTTCGCCATGAAGTCGACTCCCCTGCGGCTGGCGCTCACGATGGGCTGCCAGCACTCGACCGGGCGGCCAGACTTGGGCACCAGCGATATCTCCTCGAGCTCGTAGCCCCTGTATGGGACGCGGGGCGGGATGTCGTAGTGCTTGCCGTGGAAGGAGAAGGACGGCTCGTTGAGGGCCTTCAGCACTATCTCGACCTGCTCCTCGAACAGCTCCCTGTTGGCGTCGCCGTCGCGCAGGGGCGCGCCGAAGGTCTCGACCTCCCGCGTGTGGTAGCCGCGCCCGACGCCCATGATGAGCCTGCCGCCTGTCATGATGTCGGCGGCGGCGTAGTCCTCCGCGAGCCGCAGCGGGTGCCACATGGGGGTCACGTTGAAGGCGCAGCCGAACCTTATGCCCTCGACCAGGTGCGCGAGGTGGACGGCGAGCATGGGGATGTTCGGGATGCACTCGTGGCCTTCCCTCTGGAAGTGGTGCTCGGCGAGCCAGAAGACGTCGAAGCCCGACTCGGCCAGCACCCGCGCGATGGCCTCCGCCTTGTCGAAGACGGTCGCAAGCCGCTCGTCCGGCAGCCATCGGCTGTTCACCGGCAAGCCGGGGTACCCGATGTCGTCCATGTCAACGTGTCCGGCGTACAGGCTGCCAAAAGTAACCACGGGAGCCTCCCCATGCCGTGTGCGGGCAGTCTCGCGCGCCGCCCGTACGGTCGTTGCCTGGATTATAACCCGGATTATCCCCATCTCAATCTTCCGTCGGTCTGGTCTTCCAGTTGTTGCAGTAGCCGGGCGGCCATCCGTCAATTCCCCTCACGGTGAGCTCGGCAGCCTTTACGATGGCCGTAGAGCCAAGCGTTATCCCCCTTCGGATAGCAGGAGTCTGAAGAGTTACGCCCAATCGCGTCCCTGCTCCACACTCGATGGCTGAGCCGTTCGCCATCGCCATAGCGCCATGTCTATCGGACATCACCCCATACGGCCCTAGCCATCCGCAGAACTCACGTGCTATACTCCCCTTATGCACCACCGCGCACATACCGAGCTGAGGGCGCCTAGGACTGGCCATGCCGCGTCCGCGTGTCTCATTCTGTCTCATCGCTGTCTCATTCTGTCTATTTCATGTCTCATTTTGTCTATTGCGTGTCTCCCACTGTCTCACGGTCCATAGCTGAAATGAGACGAAAAGAGACAGAATGAGACACTTTTCAAGGAAAGCGGGTAAACTCCGCCATCCCCTCATCGGCCGGCACCCCTTGCCTTAGAGCGTCACCGCCATTTAGGTGGGGGATTTTGGGATTTGGACAGCCCATCATCTGTAACTGTTCAGAGTTGGTGCGTTCCTCGTCCAGGGCGCCCACAAGGGACGCCCCTACGATACAGCTTCCGTCC
The DNA here is from genome assembly GCA_963664035.2 of Dehalococcoidia bacterium. Taxonomy (GTDB): domain Bacteria; phylum Chloroflexota; class Dehalococcoidia; order Lucifugimonadales. Next base: position 879,003 of record OY760867.2, read on the forward strand.
CGTAGGGTGCAGCCCTTGTGGCTGCCCTCCCGTACCCTGAAACAGTTACGGCAGCCCCATCTTGCTTGACTCGGGGAAGGCGGCGCGATACCTTTAGAGTCACGAGATAGCCCGGGGTCGTAGTGGCGACGATATCGATGGAAGGCCAGATTGGGGAGTTGAAGGGCCAGGTTGGGGAGTTGAAGGGCCACGTGGGCGGCCTGAGCAAGAGCATGGACGACATGCACAAGCGCATGGACGATATGCACCGGCTGCTCATGATCCTGATAGGCGTTGCCGGCGGCGGGCTGGTTACGGCTGTCATCGGTCTGGTCTTCCAGGTGTTGGAGTAGCCGGGCGCTCCAATTGTGTTTCCGACCCCCATCCTAATGGCTGAGCCGTTCGCCATTGCCATCGACGGCCCGGTCGCCTCGGGCAAGACCTCCGTGGGCAGGCGGATGGCGGATCTGCTCGGCTTCCGCTTCCTGGACACCGGCTGGATGTACCGCGCCGTGGGATGGGCGGCGCTGGAGCGCGGCGCCGCCCTCGACGACGACGCGGCGCTGGCCGGGCTGGCGGAGGGCATGGCCTTCGACTTCCCGGCGCGCGGGGGCGGGAGCCGGGTGCTGGTCGACGGCGAGGACGTGACGGAGCGCCTCTACGAGCGCGCGGTGTCGGACGCGGCCGCCACGGTCGCGGCGGTCTCCGGGGTGAGGCGGGCGCTGGTCGCGCGGCAGAGGGCCATCGCGCGGCAGGGCCCCATCGTCATGGTGGGACGGGACATCGGGACGGTGGTGCTGGCGGACGCGCCGGTGAAGGTCTACCTGACCGCGTCGGTGGAGGTGCGCGCCGAGCGGCGCCACCGCGAGCTTCTGGCCTCGGGGGAGGCGGTGAGCTTCGAGCAGGTGGCGAGCGACCTGAGGCGCCGTGATAAGATGGACTCCGAACGCGGCGACTCCCCCCTGCGGCCCGCCGAGGGCGCGGTCATGCTTGACAGCGACGGGCTGTCCGTGGACGAGGCGGCGCGTGAGATCGCCGGGGCCGCCGCGAGAGCCGGATGGAAGCCGTAAACCCCTTAGCCAACTTCCTGCAGGGCATCACCCTCCGCCTGTTCGCCGATTGGCGCGTCAGCGGCAGGGAGAACGTGCCGCCCATGGGCCCGCTCATCGTGGTGGCGAACCACCGGAGCCAGTTCGACCCCTCCCTGCTGTCCACTAGCATGCCGCGCCGGATACGCTTCCTCGCCAAGGAGGAGATCTTCAGGCACCCGGTGGCCGGCTGGTTCCTGCGCTCCTACGGGGCGCACCCCCTGAACCGGGGCGCGGTGGACGTGGGCGCATACCGCTGGGCGCTCGACCAGCTTGGGCGAGACCAGGCCGTCGCGCTCTTCCCGGAGGGCACCAGGGCGCGCGGGGCGATGAAGAAGGCGAAGACGGGCGTGGCGCGGATAGCCCTCAAGACGCAGGCGCCGATCCTGCCCGTGGGGATCACCGGCACGGAGCCTCTCGTCTCGCCCATGCGGGTCTTCAACCCCACGGGGAAGCTGCGGGTGAACATCGGCGCAGTCTTCACCGCGCCCAACATCGAGGGCCGGCTGGACAGGGACCTGCTCGACTCGATCACGTCGATGATCATGCAGCGCGTCGCGGCGCTGCTGCCGCCCGACCAGCGGGGCGTCTACGGCTTCGCGGAGGCGGCTCGGGAATGAGGGCCGGGTAGCCGCCATGTGCGGGATCATCGCGTACTCGGGGTCCAGGGACGCCGCGCCCATACTGATGGACGGGCTGTCCCGGCTCGAATACCGCGGCTACGACAGCGCCGGCATAGCCGTCATCGGGCCATCGGGCGAGCCGGAGCTGAGGAAGGCGGTGGGCAAGCTGTCGGCGCTGGCCGGGGTGGTCGGCAACGGCCTTCCCGGCGGCTCCAGCGGCCTCGGCCACACGAGGTGGGCGACGCACGGCGCGCCGACCTACGAGAACGCGCACCCCCACACCGACTGCCGGAACGAGATAGCCGTCGTACACAACGGCATCGTGGAGAACTTCGCCGAGCTGAGGGAGGAGCTCCAGGGCCAGGGGCACGTCTTCACGTCCCACACGGACAGCGAGTGCATACCGCACCTGATCGAGAGCCACCTGGCGGAGGGACTGCCGCTGGAGGAGGCGGTCAGGCTGGCGGCTGGGCGCATCAGGGGCGCCGCGGCCGTCGTCGCCGCCAGCCGGCGCGAGCCGGGGAAGCTCGTCGCGTTCAGGCTGGGCAACGCCGGCGGGCTGGTGGTCGGCTACGGCGAGGGCGAGACGTTCATCGCCAGCGACCTGCCGGCCCTGCTGCCGCACACGCGCAGGGTGGCCTACCTCTCCGGCGGCGAGACCGTCTCGGCGACCTGCGGCGGGGCGCACTACAGGACGCTCGACGGCTCGCCTTTGGACAAGACGCCGTCCAGCGCGCCGTACGATCCTGTGTCGGCGACCAAGGGCGGGTACAGGCACTTCATGCTCAAGGAGATCAACGAGCAGCCCGAGGCGGTCACCGACTCGATGCGAGGCAGGGTCTCGTTCGATACGAGCGACGTGGCGCTGGAGGGCTTCCCGCTGTCGGACCGGGAGTTGGCGGACGTGCGGCGCGTCGTGCTGATCGGGATGGGCACCAGCCTGCACGCGGCGATGGTGGGCCGGTCGTGGATCGAGGCGCTGGCGCGGATTCCAGCGGAGGCGGACAACTCCTCGGAGTTCAGGTACCGCGACCCCGTCATCGGCCGCGACACGCTGGTCGTCTCCGTCTGCCAGTCCGGCGAGACCGCCGACACGCTGGCGGCCATGGAGCACGCCGCGGAGAAGGGGGCCAGGCAGGTCACGCTGTGCAACTACGAGGGTACGCAGGCCACCCGGACGGCGGAAGGGGCCGTCATGATACGGGCGGGGCTGGAGGTCGGCGTCGCCGGCACCAAGACGTTCACGTGCTCGCTGACGACGCTGCTGCTGCTGGCCGTCCACCTGGGGACGAAGCGCGGAACGCTGGCGCCGGAGCGGCGGGCGGAGCTTGTGCGCGAGCTCGCGCGGCTGCCGGGGATGCTGGGCGCGCTGCTGGCCGACGCCGGGCAGTACGAGGGGCTGGCGCAACGCTACGGCGGATACTCGAACTTCCTCTACCTCGGGCGCGGCATCCAGTTCCCGATGGCGATGGAGGGGGCGCTGAAGCTGAAGGAGATCAGCTACGTCCACGCCGAGGGGTACGCGGCCGGCGAGATGAAGCACGGCCCCATATCGTTGATCGACGACGGCATGCCCGTGGTGGCGCTGGCGCCGCGTGGCCCGCTGTACGAGAAGATGGTCAGCAACGTCAACGAGGTCAAGGCGAGGGGCGGCAAGGTGATCGCGGTCGCCACCGAGGGCGACCGGCAGATGGAGCAGATCGCCGACGACGCGGTCTTCGTGCCCGCCGCGTCGAGCCTCGTCACGCCGATGCTTACGGCCCTCCCGATGCAGCTGCTGGCGTACCACGTCGGCGTGCGGCGGGGATGCGACGTGGACCAGCCGAGGAACCTGGCGAAGTCGGTTACGGTGGAGTAGGGGCCTTTTCGTCCGCCGCGGCCCCATCCGGGCGGGAGGACTCCCAGCGCTTGATGTACGCCTCGGCGCTGAGGCGCTGCGGCTGGTGAAGGTTCCTGTTCGGGTTCGGGACCACCTTCCTGCGGCCGCGGAATACCAGGGCCATCACCAGCGCGACGGCCGCCAGGATGCCGAAGAAGGTGAAGGACGCCTTGGCGCCGACCACCCTCTCGAAGCCGAGCACCGAGCCCGCGTCGCCGACGGCGAACGCGTTCTTGTCGTCGATAACCCTCAGGTAGTGGAGGTCGGCGAACGTATTGCTCTCCTCGTGGTCCCAGTCGCCGCCGCCGTTGCCGGTGAAGAGTATGGTGCCGTCCTCGCCGACGGCCCAGCCGGTCTTGCGGTCCAGGAAGTTCACGGCCTTGAGCCGGGACGTCGTCTTCGTCTCCAGTAGCTCCCAGGTCGCTCCGCCGTCCGCGGTCCTGACGGCGGCCCCTCGCTCGCCGACCGCCCAGCCGTGCGTCTCGTCCACGAAGTCCACCGCCTCGAGGTCGGAGGTCGTCGGCGTACGCTGGGTGGTCCAGGTCGCCCCGCCGTCCGCGGTCGCCAGTATCGCGCCCTCCTCGCCGACGGCCCAGCCGGTCTCCGCGCTCGCGAAGTCGGCTCCCAGCAGCGCCTGGCCTGTGCCGCTCTCCTGCTCCGTCCAGGTGTTGCCGGCGTCCGATGTGGTCAGTATCGTGCCGGCGTCTCCGACGGCCCATCCCCTCAGCGAGGTGGAGAACGTCACCGCGCGCAGCGTCTCGGTCACGCCCGTGGGCCGCTGCTGCCACTGCAGGCCGCCGGTGCTCGTCTTCAGGACCGTGCCAGCCTCGCCCACGGCCCACCCCCTGAATACGTCATCGAAGTAGACGCCCTCCAGGTCGCGCGAGGTCCCGCTCACCTGCCTGAACATGGTGCGAGCGCCGTCCGGGGTGCGGAAGATGGCGCCCTCCGGGCCGACCATCCAGCCGTCCCGCATGTTTATGAAGTGGGCGTCGGCCAGGTCCGAAAGGTCGCTGCCGTGCCAGGCCAGCTCCCAGGTCTCGCCGCCGTCCTGAGTCCTGACGATGGTCTCCCTGGCGCCCAGCGCCCATCCGGTCGCCTCGTCCTCGAAGTGGACGGCGAGCAGGGAGGCCGACGTGCCGCTGCGCTGGGAGCGCCACGTCTGGCCGCCGTCCTCGGTCTTCAGGATGGCGCCGTCGCGGCCGACAGCCCAGCCGGTGTCCTCGTCCAAGAAGTCGACGGCCAGCAGGAAGGTATCGGAGCCGGTGTCCAATATGGTCCAACTCTCGCCCCCGTCCTCCGTCTTCAGCGCAGTCCCCTTGCGTCCCACGACCCACCCTCGCTGGCTGTCCAAAAAGTCGGCGGCCACCAGGAACTGGCTGGTGACGGCCTCCTGGGTCTCCCAGGTCGCGCCGCGGTCGCTGGTGCTCCTGATGACTCCGAAGCCGGCAACGCCCAGGCCCGCGCCGTCCTCCATGAGGTGGACGCCCGCAAGCCACTCGCCGGACTTTTCGGACAGCGGCTGCCAGGTGGCCCCGCCGTCCGTGGACCGGTATACGACCGAGAGGGAGCTGACGGCCCATCCGTTGTCGGGATCGTCGAACCGCACCGCGAGCAGGTTGGCGCGCTCCACGAAGTCGTCCTCCGGGTCTTCGACGGTCTGCTTGCCCGCCGCGAGCAGCGGGTCGAGGGGCGGCGCCTCGGTCAGATCCCAGGTCCGCCCGCCGTCCGTGGTGGACAGGGCGACGCCCCGCGCGCCCGCGGCCCAGCCGGTGTCATGGTCGAGGAAGTGGACTGACCGCACGGGCGCGCGCGTGCCCGTGCTCTGCATCCTCCAGGACTCGCCCCCGTCCTCCGTCTTCATGACGGTGCCGAAGGTGCCCACAGCCCAACCCGTCTGGGCGTCCACGAAGGCGGCGTCGATGAATGACGGGGAGAGGCCCAGCTTCATCGTCCACGACTTCGTCTCCGGGTTGTGGAGGAATACGGCGACGCCCAGGGCCGCCACGCCGAACAGGGCGGCGATGAGCACGAAGACGTTGAGTGGGTAGAATCGGCTAAGCACGGTACGCGGTCCCGCCAAGGCAGCGGCTACTCCCCCCAGACCTCCCCGAAGAGGCGCAGGAAGTTGCCCCCCAGCACGGCGCTCACGTCGTCCGTCGAGTAGCCCCGCGACGACAGCTCCGCGGCGAGCGCGGGCATCTCGGCCGGGGTCTCGAAGCCGCGGGGGTGGTAGTGCGGGTCGGGTATGGCGAGCGGGCTCTTCCTGGGCCTGACGCCGTACTGGCTGAAAAGCCAGTCGAAGAAGGCGGCGGGCCGGTCCTGGCAGAAGTCGGTGCCGATGCCCACGTGGTCTATGCCGACGCGCTCCACCAGGTCGTCGATGGCGTCGGCGTAGTCGGAGATCGTCGACTCGTACAGCTTGGGCAGGAAGGTGGGGAAGGCGTTCGCGCCCACGACGCCGCCCTTCTCGGCCAGCAGCCGCAGCGCGTCGTCCGGCTTGTTGCGGACGTGGCCCATGAAGCTGCGGGCGTTCGCGTGGGTGAAAGCCACCGGCTTCTCGGAGTGCTCTATCGTGTCCAGCGTGGTGCGGTCGCCGACGTGAGACAGGTCGATCAGGATGCCGAGCTCGTTCATCAGCCGCACCGCGTCAAGGCCGAAGTTGGACAGGCCCTCGTCGACGCGCTCGTAGCAGCCGTTGCCTAGCAGGTTGCGCTCGTTGTAGGTCACCTGAACCACGCGGACGCCCAACTCGTAGAAGAGCGCCAGCCTGTCGAGGTCGTTCTCTATCGGGGATGCGTTCTGCCAGCCGAGGACGACCGCGGTGCGCCCCTCGCGCTTGGCGCGCAGGATGTCCGCCACGGAGCGGCCCTGCGTCACCGTGCCGGCGTGGCGTTGGAACCTCCCCGGCCAGCGCGAGATATGGGCCATCGTCTCCTCGAAGCCCTCCCAGACGGCGATGGTGGCGTTTATGGCCGTTATGCCGCCGGCGTGGAGGCTGCGGTAGACGGCGTCGCTCTCCCACAGGCTGACGTTCAGCCCGTCGATCACGACGGCATCGTCGTATGCCTGCCTGGCTGCGTCCTGTGCTGTCATGTCAGCGCCCTCCGTTGGAATCTACGTTACCAGAGAAGGGCGTCACGCGCTACGGATGGCAAGGGCACGGAGGGGCACGAAGGGGGATTGTCAGAATCTGGATTTGCAGGATTTTGGGATTTTTCAGGATAGGGCAAGGGGAGGGCTGGTTTGAAACCAGCCCCTACGGGGGGATGCCTGCCCTACGGGGGGATGGCTGCCCTACAGGGTGATGGCTGCCCTACCGGGGTGATGGCCGATAGATATGGCGCTACATCTCCAACCATTGCTTCAGCCACTCCTCGTCTTCGGGCTCCCTGAACATTGCTTCCAGCCCCATCATGCCCCACTCGTGCTTGTCGCGGTCGCCGTAGACGACCAGGAGGCCGTCCTCCCAGTAGGCCATGCCGTCCACTATGTCCATCGTCTTGACGCTGACGGTGCACACGCGCCGCAGCAGGTCGATGACGCGCTCCTTGTGGTCGGCGAAGCGGTAGGTGTCGAATCGCTCGCGGATGGTGGGGTCGCGGGGCTTGCGCTCCTTGTACTGGTCTAGGACCCACTCCAGGGCGGAGCGGCTGCCCAGGCGGTAGCGCCATGCGTCGGGCGGCACCCCGGCGAGGGTGGTATGGTCGTCCAGCACGATCACGCCGCGCTCCTTGTCGGCGCGCAGCCTTGCACGAGGCGGGGCACCCTCACCCTTCGACAGGCTCAGGGCAGGCTCCCAGCCCTCTCCCGTCGAGGGAGAGGGGGTGGGCGCGGCGGGCTCGGCGGCGGCGTAGGCGACGGACGTCTCCCTGATGGCGGCTGGCCGCGGCGTCTTCTCGACGCGCTCCAGCGGGTAGGGCTCCGCGGACTCGAAGCCGAGGTGCAGGTCGAGCAGCTCGCGGCCCATGCGCGCCCAGATGTCGAACTCGTGGTACAGGGGCAGGCGCGGGAACTCGCGCAGCAGGTCGTTGGCGTAGTCGTAGAGGTACACCGGGTCGTGCAGCACGGCGTAGGCGTAGGCGAAGATGTCCTCCGCGCCGATGCCGTCGGGGTACATCTTGTCGAAGTCCTTGCCCCACTCCTCGCGGTAGTGGTCGTTGATGCGCCGGATGCCCCACTCGGTGATGTTGCTGACGCGCTCGCCCTCGGGGGTGTAGCGGTATAGGGGTAGGCATTGCGTGCCGTCGATGAACATAGCCAATGAGGGCAGCTTGCCAGTGGCAATTGCAGCAAACTTTCGTCTCCCGCCTGATCCTAGGAAACATATGACCTTGTTGTCTTGCCTCAAGTCGGAACCGAACATCTCGTAGTGGTTCTTGGTAAGGACGTCATTCATGGTGAAGTCAACGAAGTGACCCTTCTCCACGAAAGGACGATAAAGCGTCTGGACGAGATTTGCCTCGTTATAGACGATACGGCGGCCGCGTCGGAACTCATTGCGCAAATCGCGGCTCCACTTGATGATCGGATCATATGACTCGTCGTTGGTGTCCAAGAGCTCATTGTATGTGTCGGCGAAGAACAGGGCCTTGGCCCGAAGATTGCGCGCGTCGAAGTCATACACCCAATCATCGCGATTGGTGCTGACTCCAAGAGAATACAGACCGAAGATGGCCTGTTCGTCCTCTGCTCTCTTGGCTAGCTTGGTCTCACGATTCGCAAGGGCAACTAGCTTCCCGAAGTCTGGATTGGATTGGTTGAGCCAGTCGTGTCTCGAATCAGGCGCAAGGGACTCGAAGGCTATCTCCCCCACTTCGGCTGTGCGCAGATATACCAGCTTATCTGTGGCAAGCTCGGAATCCTCACGCCGAGCGTAGTGTACGTTGCACGTGCCCAGTGCCGACTTATCTCTGACGAAGAAACCGATGGCGACGCCGGTCCAAGTCGGCGCGGTAGCGCTCTATGTGGGGGTATGAGGGCATGGGGTCAGCGGCCCCGGCTAGGTGAAGACGCGAACGGATTTATCACACGCAGGCCATCGTAGTCCTGCTCGTCGCTCAGGTCTTCGGAGTACACCGCCTCGCAACCGATATTACGCGCCGCAGCCAGAATCGCGCCGTCCCAGTACGACAACCCGAAGCGATGGCTGATGGATACTCCATCGTGGAACACGTCGAGAGTAGTCTCCTGCACCGGGAACCTGCTGACCGACTCTATGAACCGCAGTGCTTGATCGTGGGTGATCGCCGCCGGGCGGTTGGGGCGCGTCGCCTGATAGTAGAACTCCTGGAGCACCTGCACCGAGACCGCCAAGTCGCTTTCGTTCAGCAAGTCGGCAGCGCTCCGGCGCTTGCCGGATTCCCCCGGCAGATTGCTCACCGCGTAGAGCAGGACGTTGGTGTCAACGAAGCGCATTACGCTCGTACAGGGCTTCGCGGGATAGGTTGTCGGCCATGCGCAGCCCGCCTCCATTCGCGGTGATCTCCTCGATCACGTCATTCATGAGACGGCGGCGGCGCTCGAACTCGTCATCCTGAGACTCTTCTATGGCTGCCGGGCCATTGGACTGCCGGCCGGCGAGGGACCCGAGATAGCCCCTGACCAGCGCCGAGACCGATGTGCCAGCCTCCGCAGCCTTGATACGGGAGAGACGGTAGGTCTCTTCATCGACTGATACTGTGATGTTCTTCATAGCGGCGGCCTCCAACAGGGGGGAGGTGTCCATGCCTCCTGGATTCCGGCCCCGTATCGGAGTACGGGGTGACGTTATCGGAGTACGGGGTGACGGCCTCCCGCACCGCTTCAATCCCCGCCTCCTCGATCCGCACGACGTTCTTTCGCCGGAATGACGAGGGACCAGTCCTAGGCACACTATAGGCAATCCACGGAGGTCGTGCAATGTTGGTATCGAGGCTCACGTTGCTTCATAATGTGGCGCATGGCTTTCGATACGCTCATAACGAACGCGACGGTCGTCGACGGGACGGGATCGCCGCGGTACGGGGCGGACGTGGGCATCGCGGGTGGGGAGATAGCGGCGATCGGCCGGCTGGCGGACGCGGAGGCCGGGCGCAGGATCGACGCGGGCGGGCTCGCGCTGGCGCCGGGGTTCATCGACATGCACACCCACTCGGACCTGTCGCTGCTCGACGATCCCGGCGGGGAGAGCATGGCCCACCAGGGCGTCACGACCCAGGTGACCGGGAACTGTAGCTACTCGCCCTTTCCGATGGGCGGCCGCGAGCCCGAGCAGATGCGGCGGCTCATGGGGCAGGTCTTCGAGACGCGGCAGGAGTGGCGCTGGCGCAGCCTCGACGAGTGGGCCGGCATCATGGAGTCGCAGGGCGTCAGCCTGAACGTCGCGCCGCAGGTGGGGAACACGCCGCTGCGCGCCGCCGCCAACGCCCTGGACGACCGCCCGGCCTCGCCGGACGAGCTCGCGGCGCAGGCGCGGCTGCTCTCCGAGACGATGGAGCAGGGCGCCTTCAGCCTCACCACCGGCCTGTCACTCGCGCCTTCGGGCTACGCGCCGACCGGCGAGATCGCGGCGCTGGCGAAGGTCGCCGCGAGCTACGGCGGCTTCTACGCGACGCACGCGCGGGCGCTGCCCGGATGGCACGTCAAGATGGTCGAGGAGGCGGTCGAGATCGGACGGCGCGCGGAGATCCCCGTCCAGTTCTCCCACATGGCGATCATCGACCGCCGCTACTACGGCAGCGGCGCCGAGGTCGTCGGCGTGATCGAGCGCGCACGCGCAGAGGGCATAGACATTACCTACGACATGTACCCGTACACCGCCGCGGGCGCCGGGCTGAACCAGCTGGTGCCGCTGTGGATGCAGGAGGGGGGCGTCCCGACGTTCATGGAGCGTCTGCGCGACCCCTCGCTCCGAGAGCGCGCCATCCGCGAGATGGACGCGGGGCGCGAAGGGGGGATACCGCCGCTCTGGCGCATCCACGTCATCAGCAACACCGCCTCCGAGCGGAACCGCGAGCTTATCGGATACAACCTCGATGAGGTCGCGGAGATGCGGGGCGTGGGGCCCGCCGAGGCCACGTTGCAGCTAATCGAGGAAGAGGAAGACGCGATCATGGCCGTCATCCACAACCGCGTGGAGAGCGACGTCCGGTTCTTCATGGGCCACCCGCAGGCCATGTTCGGCTCGGACGGCAACGCCATCTCGCCGGACGGGCTGTACAAGGACTTCAAGCCCCATCCGCGGTTCTACGGCCCCTATCCGCGGGTGCTCGGCCGGTACGTGCGCGAGCGGCCCGCCGTCCTCACGCTGGAGGAGGCGGTGTACAAGATGTCCGGCTTCCCCGCCGAACGGCTGGGATTCAAGCGGCGGGGCCGTGTCGAGCGGGGCTTGATCGCCGACCTCGCGCTGTTCGACCCTGACACCGTCATCGACAACGCGACCTTCGAGGACCCGCACCGGTATCCGACCGGCGTCCCCTACGTCTTCGTGGCGGGCGAGCCGGTGATCGACGGGGGGAGGCACACGGGGGCGCGGCCGGGGCGGGTGTTGAGGAACGGCAGCGCGTAGCAAACGGAAGGGCAGCCACGAGGGCTGCGCCCTACGGGATGGAAGGCGTATCGGCAGGCTCCGGCGATGGCGTCGGGGCCGGTTCGCGCCTGGCGGGGTCCAGGGGGAGGCGCACGGTCATGATCGTGTATTCACCAGGTTCGGACGCGGGTATGATCTCGCCCCCGTGCTCGCGTATGATGTCGTGGGACAGGCTGAGGCCCAGGCCGGTGTTCCAGGCGCCCTCCTTCGTGGTGAAGAAGGGGTTGAAGATTTCCGACATGACCTCCGGGGCCATGCCGAGGCCGTTGTCCCTGACCGCGATCTCCGCGCCCTCCGGGGTCCGTCGGCTCTCTATCCTGAGCTCCGGCCGGTAGCGCTCGTCCGCGGCGCCGGCCCGGTCGGCCATGGCGTGGCACGCGTTGGTCACCAGGTTGGCGAAGACCCGGGCGAGGTCCTCCTGCACCGCGACGACGTCCCCCATGTCCGGGTCCAGCTCCTGCCGGACGATGGCGCTGAAGCCCGGCATCTGGGCCTGTACCGCCTGGTGGGCGAGGGTGACCTGGTCGGCCAGGAGCCGGTTCAGGTCCACCGTTTCAAAGGCGCCGGAGCCTCTGCGTCCCAACGCCAGCATGTCCATGATTATCCGGTCGGCCCGGTCGCTGTGCCTGACGATGCGGCCCATGTTCTCCACGAGGTCGTCGATATCCTCTCGCACCGCCTCGGAATCGCCTCCGTCCGGCTGCTGGGAGGCCTCCCCAATCTCCCTGGCTATCGTCTCCGAGGACTTGGCGAAGTTGCGTATGAACTGGAGGGGATTGCGTATCTCGTGGGCGACGCCGGCGGACAGCTCCCCCAGCTCGGCCAGCTTCTGCTGGCTTACGATACGGTCCTGGGTCTTCCTCAGCTCGTCCAGGGTATCTTCCAGGGCGGCATTCTTCTGCTGGAGCTCGTCGGACAGCTTCTGCACCAGGTCCAGCCGCAGGGCCCGTATGGAGCTCTGCCTCAAGGTCTCCAGGGCCTCGCAGGCCTTGGAGACCTCGTCGTTGCCCCGGGGTTCGATCTTGTAGTCGAAGTCGCCCATTCCCAGCCTGCGGATCCATATCTCGACCGCCACGGCTCGCGTCCCGACGTACAGGATCAGGGCCGTCAGCGCCAGCGTCACCGCAAGGGTCGCTCCGGCAAGGACCGTCAGCGTGAGGTTGCCGTACAGCACGGCCTGGACGTTGGTGGCCGCAAGGAGGGCTATGATGCTGAGGAGCAGCAGTCCCTGTTGTATGGAGTAGCGCCTGATGGAGAACTTCGAGAGGCCGAAGGGGTCGTTGGCGTCGTGAGGCCGGTCGAACAGCGGGTCTTGGTCGGTCATTGGGTCACTCTCCGCGGGGCTGGTGGGACGTGCCGGGTCTTCCTCGTTCCTTGGTCTTACGTAACTGTTCAGAGTTGGTGTATTCCTCGTCCAGGGCGCCCACAAGGGACGCCCCTACAATACAGCTTCCATCCCGTAGGGTGCAGCCCTTGTTCCTCGTCCAGGGCGCCCACAAGGGACGCCCCTACGAACAGCTTCCATCCCGTAGGGTGCAGCCCTTGTTCCTCGTCCAGGGCGCCCACAAGGGACGCCCCTACGAACAGCTTCCATCCCGTAGGGTGCAGCCCTTGTTCCTCGTCCAGGGCGCCCACAAGGGACGCCCCTACGATACAGCTTCCATCCCGTAGGGTGCAGCCCTTGTTCCTCGTCCAGGGCGCCCACAAGGGACGCCCCTACGATACAGCTTCCATCCCGTAGGGTGCAGCCCTTGTTCCTCGTCCAGGGCGCCCACAAGGGACGCCCCTACGATACAGCTTCCATCCCGTAGGGTGCAGCCCTTGTTCCTCGTCCAGGGCGCCCACAAGGGACGCCCCTACGAACAGCTTCCATCCCGTAGGGTGCAGCCCTTGTTCCTCGTCCAGGGCGCCCACAAGGGACGCCCCTACGATACAGCTTCCATCCCGTAGGGTGCAGCCCTTGTTCCTCGTCCAGGGCGCCCACAAGGGACGCCCCTACGATACAGCTTCCATCCCGTAGGGTGCAGCCCTTGTTCCTCGTCCAGGGCGCCCACAAGGGACGCCCCTACGATACAGCTTCCATCCCGTAGGGTGCAGCCCTTGTTCCTCGTCCAGGGCGCCCACAAGGGACGCCCCTACGAACAGCTTCCATCCCGTAGGGTGCAGCCCTTGTTCCTCGTCCAGGGCGCCCACAAGGGACGCCCCTACGAACAGCTTCCATCCCGTAGGGTGCAGCCCTTGTTCCTCGTCCAGGGCGCCCACAAGGGACGCCCCTACGAACAGCTTCCATCCCGTAGGGTGCAGCCCTTGTTCCTCGTCCAGGGCGCCCACAAGGGACGCCCCTACGATACAGCTTCCATCCCGTAGGGTGCAGCCCTTGTTCCTCGTCCAGGGCGCCCACAAGGGACGCCCCTACGATACAGCTTCCATCCCGTAGGGTGCAGCCCTTGTTCCTCGTCCAGGGCGCCCACAAGGGACGCCCCTACGAACAGCTTCCATCCCGTAGGGTGCAGCCCTTGTTCCTCGTCCAGGGCGCCCACAAGGGACGCCCCTACGATACAGCTTCCATCCCGTAGGGTGCAGCCCTTGTTCCTCGTCCAGGGCGCCCACAAGGGACGCCCCTACGATACAGCTTTCATCCCGTAGGGTGCAGCCCTTGTGGCTGCCCTCCCGTACTCTGAACAGTTACGGTCTTGCAGGTAGTCTTGACATTAGTATTACACGTGTCGAATATCAACCCTCTCCGGGCAGGGTCTTCCCAGCAGCCCGAAACTGTCCCGGATTTCATACCGGCGGCCCGCGCGTGCTAGAATGGAGGTGTTACGCCAACATCCCGAACCGACGGGCAGGCCGTCCGGGGAGCGCAAGATGCCAAGCTTCGGCAGGACGATATACATGGACCACGCCGCGACGACCCCGGTGCGCCGGGAGGTGCTCGAGGCGATGTTGCCGTACTTCACCGAGAGCTACGGCAACCCCTCCGGCATATACGGGCTCGCCCAGGAGTCGCGCAAGGCGATGGACGAGGCCCGCGAGACGGTGGCGCGCGTCCTGGGCGCGCGGATGAGCGAGATCGTCTTCACGAGCGGCGGCACCGAGTCGGACAACGCCGCGCTGAAGGGGGCTGCGTTCGCGCTGAGGAACACCGGGGACCACGTCATCACCACGTCCATCGAGCACCACGCCGTGCTGCACACCTGCCACCACCTGGAGCAGGCCGGGTTCGAGGTGACCTACCTGCCGGTGGACCGGTACGGGCGCGTCGAGGCCGAGGACGTAGCGCGGGCGATCACGGACCGGACCATACTGGTCAGCGTCATGGCGGCCAACAACGAGATAGGGACGATACAGCCGGTCCGCGAGATAGCGCACGCGACCAAGGCCGAGGCCGCTCGCATGGGCCGCACGATCGTCGTACACACCGACGCGGTGCAGGCGGCGGGGCTGCTGGACGTCGATACGCGCAGGCTGGGCGTGGACATGCTGAGCATATCGGGGCACAAGCTGGGCGGGCCGAAGGGCGTGGGCGCCCTGTTCGTCCGCAGGGGCACGCCATTCGACCCGCAGCAGCTCGGCGGCGGACAGGAGCGCCAGCGCCGCTCCGGCACCGAGAACGTGCCGGGGGTCGTCGGTCTGGCGGAGGCGCTCAGGCTCGCCGCCGGCGAGCGGGAGGCGGCCAACGCCCACTGCGCCCGCCTGCGCGACAGGATCATCGCGGGCGTGTTCGAGCGGATCGACCGCGTGCGGCTGAACGGCCACCCGACGGAGCGGCTGGCGAACAACGTGAACATCTCGTTCGAGTCCGTGGAGGGCGAGCCGGTCCTGCTGGGCCTCGACTTCGGGGGCGTGTGCGCGTCCAGCGGCAGCGCCTGCTCGTCGGCGTCGCTGGAGCCGTCGCACGTGCTGCTCGCGACCGGCCTGCCGGCGGACATCGCCCAGGCGAGCCTCCGCGTCACCGTTGGCACGGCCAACACGGAGGAGGAGGTGGACTACCTGCTGGAGCTGCTGACCGACCTGGTGTCGCGCCTGAGGGCGATGCCCTCGTTGTCGGCGGCAGCCGGACCCGCCTAGCGCCGTTGGGCGCGGCGACGCATATTTATGGAGAGATAGCAACGAAGCCGGAGGAGACATGGCAGACCCCATCGACATCAGCGACGACACCTTTCAGAGCGAGGTAATCGAGTCCGACGTTCCGGTCCTGGTGGACTTCTGGGCGGAGTGGTGCGGGCCGTGCAAGATGGTCGCGCCCGCCGTCAAGGCGCTCGCGGGCGAGTTCGACGGCAGGGCGAAGGTGGCCAAGATGGACGTCGACGCCAACCCGCGGACGCCCGCTCAGTACGGGGTGCGCGGCATCCCGACGCTCCTGATATTCAAGGGCGGCGCGCCGGTGGACCAGGTGGTCGGCGCGGTCCCGAAGTCGGTGCTCAAGGGCAAGCTGGAGGCGGCGGTGTCCTAGCGGCGGCGAGCCGGCGCATATCCAACCAGACGGTCCGCGGGAGCAGATGGGCCCCGGTGGGCTTCGCGGACTTCAAATCCGTTGGCCCCGGCCCTTCGGTCGGGGCGGTGGGTTCGACTCCCTCCCGCTCCCGCCACCGCCGCGGCAGGCCGCGGCGGGCGGACTATTCCTCCAAGCCGAGCTCTTTCCCCAACTCCCGCACGGGCCGCGTCTTACCAGCCTTGATCTGCTCGGCCGAGACGCGGAGCTGCTCCATCGCCTCCGGATCGCCCATGATGTCGAGCGTCTCGACAAGGGCCTCGTAGTCTTCCCAAGCAAGGATCGCCAGCACGTGGCGGCCTCGGCGGGTAACCGCCACGACACCTGGCTCGTCCTCTAGCTGCTCAGGCAACCGCGTCAGTTTAGCGCGAGCATCCACGATAGAGAGTTGTGTTGTCGTTCGCTCTACCACATCTTGGATCATAGCATCCCCCTTCTCACGAGTCGCTCCGCCATCACATAGATGTCGCGCTTGTGGCCCTGACGTCGGATCCCCACGAACGCGACTACAACAAGGCGATCAACCTCCATGATCTTGTACAGGATCCGGTACCGTTGCCCCCCACTTCGTACACTTCGATAACCCCTCAGATCACCGACCAAGGGCGCGCCCTGCATGTGAGGATACTCTTGGAGAGCAAGTATTCGCCGGAAGACGGCCTCCTGAGTACGGCGGTCCTTTATCCCGCGAATCGCCTGTTCAGCCAACTCTGTAATCTCGACAGTGTAGTCCATGCACGGCTAGCGTACACCTACCCGTACGCTTTATCAAGTCAAGAATTGCCGCGCTACGCCTTGATTCGGTATACACTGGGAGCGAGTCTCCACATCATCTTACACTGGAGGTCTGACGGATGGAGCTTTCACACCCGGTCGTGGACGTGTGCATAATCTGTAGCAACTTCGAGGAGTCCCTCAGCTTCTACCGGGACGACCTGGGGTTCGAGGTCGTGGTCGACATCGACGTTCCGGACGACCGCGCGCAGGCGGTGGGGCTTGCGCCCCGTGGGTTCAGGCAGGTGCGCCTGCAGGCGGGCCGGACGCTGATCAAGCTGGTGCAGATCGAGCAGCCGCCGGCCAGGCGGACCGCCGACTTCGCCGCCGGGGTGCGCTGGCTCACCTTCTTCGTGGCCGACGTGAGGACGGAGCACGCCGCGCTGAAGGCGAAGGGCGTCACGTTCCTGTCCGATCCGGCGCCAGCGCCGGGCGCCGCGGGCGTCGTCTGCGCGCTCGACCCGGACGGGATCCTGATCGAGCTGGTGGAGGCGTCCAGCTAGGAGGTAGCGCAATGGGCGGACTAACGACGGAGCAGAAGCGCCAGTACGACGAGAAGGGTTACGTGCTCCTGGAGGGGCTGTTCGACGCCGAGGAGCTTCAGCCGCTGATCGACGAGGTGGACGCGGCCGTGGACAGGGTCGCGAGGGAGTACCACGCCGACGGGCGCATCCGCTCCCTGTACGATGGCGAGGGTTTCGAAACGCGGTTCAGCAGGATCGTCGAGGACGCGGGGGAGGCGTACGACGAGGTGGTGGGCTCGACGCTGATGGGCCCCGCGCTGTTCTCGGTCCTGAGCCACGTCAAGCTGCTGGACATCGTGGAGGGCATCGTCGGGCCGGAGGTCCACTGCGAGGGCCGCCACCGGCTGCGCCCGAAGCTCCCGAACTACGGCGTCGCAGACTTTCGCTGGCACGAGGACACGGCGTACGCGGCGAAGCGGATCACCTACGTGCGGCAGCAGTACGGCCTTGGGCCGGCGGACCCCGGTTCGGGCGGCAGGTTCATGTCGCGCATCGTGGCGGCGCCGCAGATGCCGGAGCCGAACTTCTGGGTCCCGCTAGTGCCGGTGGACGAGGAGAACGGCTGCCTCCACGTGCTGCCGGGCGGCCACATGCACACGCCGCCCTACGAGGAGCAGTGGGAGCCGGGCGCCTTCGCGCCCGAGCTGGACGACCTGGAGCCGGTGGTCGTGCCCATGCGGGTGGGGGACGCGCTGCTGATGCACCAGCACGTCCCCCACGTGTCGCCGCCCAACCGGACGGACGGCATCCGCTGGAGCGTGGACATCCGGTACCAGGACGGCCGGCGGCGGGTGAAGTCGGTGCGCGAGCCCGGGTTCCTGGCGCGGAGCGCCGAGCGCCCGGAGGACGTGGTGACCGACCACGCGGGCTACCAGCGCATCAGGGACGCGGTGGCAGCGTTCAGGGCCTCCAGCGGCATCCGGTTCTAGCAGGCCATGCACGTGGGGGCCGGCGGCCACAGCTACGAGGCACGGATCAGGAAGGAAGGGATATAGATGACCGAACGAGAAACGACAGAACTAGAAGACCCTCAGAGCTGGGACCTGGACCATCCCGTCAAGTCGGGGCCTGTCAGGAACCGTAGAACCGTCGTCTCCGTATCCTTCCCCAGCAGCGCCTTCCAAGTCGTCGCCGAGGCGGCGCACGAAGCCGGCCTCAGCACTTCTCGGTTCATCAGGGAGGCAGCCGTGGCCAAGGCCTCACCTGCCCACGTGGAGGTCACGGGGTCACAACAGCCTCCGGAACTCCTCGACCGCCATCCCTGCTTGTCTGATTATCGCGCGTAAAGTACCCCTGTCCAACTCCTTGTGGTCGGGAACGACGACTTGGGCGAAAGGAGAGTCCCGACGCAGTATGATGTGGCTGCTGCGCCGCCGCTTGGTGTAGAACCCGATCCTGGCGAGAACCTTGACGCACTCCGCCCCGGAAACCCTGGGCAGGCCCGCTCATACGGCTATGACCAGCGCTTCGAAGCGCTCCTCAGGGACCGGCAACCCGTCGTCTTCGAGAGCGGCAATGTACTCTTCGATCGCCGCCCTGATGTTGGCAATAGCCGCCTGCCTGGTCTCCCCCTGGCTTATACAACCCGCCAGGCTGGGGCATTCGGCAACCCAATAGCCGTCTTCACCCGGATGGAGAACCACTTGTCGCATCGCTTCACCCCCCGTTGGCCGTAGATAGTCTCCTTCAGATTACCGCACTGCGCCCGCCGCATGCAGTCCACAGCCATACCCGCTCCCCCCGCAGGTGCGGGTTCACTGGAGAAGCGAATAGGCTATGATACCTAAGAACAGCACGCAAAAAATGACTGGCAATGTTACTTCAACATTGGTCAATTTCCAATAGCGGTTGCTCTTCCTGCCTTCGGAGAGAGGGTCCCATTCTAGCGTGAAGAACTGATAGGGCAGAAGTTTTTCCAGTTCGAGCAAGACGCGAAATTTCTCCGTATTGAGCTGCCGGTAGGAGCGGATAACCACAAACCACGAAATCGACAGTAGCACGCCGAAAAAGCCAATCGTAGCTAGCACCAACTGTTCGGGCGCTTCTCCATTCGAGAATCTCAGCAGGGCGGCCAGGAACACCACCAGGCCGACAAGTAGGCTGACGTACAGTCGGTTGGCCCCTTCCCGTCTCCGGCTTACCCGATCTGCCAATTCAGCGTGGATCTTATATATCTCCAGGAGTTCATTTTGCGCTGGATCAGCCATCATGCAACCTCCCTGATCGCTCTAACGACGCTCTCAATGCTACATGGCCTATTGCATTCGGTCAACGACGATACAATCCTACACCGCCACGTCGCTCTCCGTGTCTCCGGCGGCGAGGGCGTTCATGTAGGCGAGCGCCATGTCTCGCGTGCGGTAGCGGCCGAACTCCCTTTCGTCTTCCCGGCGGACTATGGGAAACGTCTCCAGCACGTAGGCCGCGTCGTCGTTGGAGAGGCCGTAGAGGTGGAAGTAGAGCGCGTCGAGACGCGCCCGCAGGTGGCGGCGCTCCTCCTCGTCCCAGGTGTACGGCGCGCCGTCGTACCCGAGGTCGCGGGCGAATGGCGCCATGTCGTGGGCCGTGTAGGTGAGCCGGAGCACGTGGTCGCGAACGAGCTCGCGGGCGGTGGTGCTTCCGAATCGGCGGTCGTAGTCGGCGGGGGCGATGACGGGGAGTTGCTCGACGATGTACCAATTGAGATGCTGCCCTTGAACCTTCTGTCGAGCTACGAAATCATACACGAGAGAATTAAGGCACCCAGCCAGCAGAAACGCGCTCTCTTTGTAAGCGGCTGTTTCAGATGCCTCGGGTGCCAGGAGCGGCAAAGTGTTGCCGAAGGCCTGCCCTGGCACCAGTGCTGCAATCATGGTCCGTGCGTTGGTGGTCGCCGTCGCGTCCTTGAAGGCCAATACCCAATCCACCTCTTCAGCCCACCGGAAGGCCCTTCTCTTTCTTCGAGATTCTGCGCTAACCCAGAACTGCGGCTCGGGTAACCATTCCGTGTCTGTGTGCTCTTCACAGGTAGCGTCGCGTGGCTGCGCAGGACGATTTAGGTTCTCAGGGTTGACCATCACGCTTGCGGCACGGTGGTCGAATGTCTGAACCATCTTGCCTTCGTACAGCGGCAGGTACATCTCATCGCCCTTCTTCCAGATATTGCCCTGTACTGGGTAGTAGCCCTCGGCCTGTAGCTCTAGCGCCGTTTGGAAGAGATGAGAATCGTTGGTCATGTGAAACATCGTTTGGTAGCGTACCGGCCATGACTTGGGCTCCTCCCCTTGTGAGTGATGCACCAGCACGGGGTGCCGCTCATATATCCACCGCGTGATCTCCGCATCCCGTCGGCTGCGGAACACTGGAGCGGTGCCAGTATTGGGGTTGACCCGTGCGAAGTCGCTGGGGCGTAGAGGGAAACAGCGGTCCGGGTCATTAGTGGTCCTGGTGTCGTGCAGGAAGAAGGCGCATTCTGTCTCGTCGAATCGCCGCTCGTCCCCACCGAAGACGAGTACGCAGAACTTGAAAGATGCGTGAACGTCCTTGAAGAATATCTTCCTGTTCTCGAAGTCGAACAGCCCGCCGACCCGCCCCGCCGTGGAGACGGCCTTGAAGAACCGCGCCGCTGTCATGTCGGCGTAGATGCCCGACGGCGTGAGCAGCCCCACGATGCCCTCAGGCTTGACCAGGTCCATAGCCCGCTCCACGAACAGCGAGTAGAGGTTGATGTCGCCCCCGCCCAGCATCGGGTAGTCGCCGGAGGCCCGGACCAGCCTGCCCATCCTGTCCGCCCGCGCCTTCGCCGCGTCGAACTCGCCGGCCAGGGGGGAGCCCGTATCGCGCAGCCACCTGATGCGGGTCTTCCGCGCCGCCGCGGTGGTCAAGAGGGCCGCCTCCGGGTCGCGTGTGGCCAGCCATTCAACCTCCTGGAGCTTGATGCGGTCCCAGGGCGGGTTCCCGATCACCGCGTCGAACCCGCCCTCCGGACTGTCGTCCTGCCATTTCCTC
The DNA here is from genome assembly GCA_963664035.2 of Dehalococcoidia bacterium. GTDB lineage: Bacteria > Chloroflexota > Dehalococcoidia > Lucifugimonadales. Next base: position 899,922 of record OY760867.2, read on the forward strand.
CATACCCCCGGAAAGGCGGCCTCCCAGTGCAGGAAGACCTCGCTGTCGGCGGCGTCCCTCGCGCCGCGCCACGTATCCGCGAACCTCTTTCGCGTCGCGGCCTTTCCGCCGGTTGCGCCAGCGGCGTCCGGGCCTCTTGCCAGCAGGTCGAACGACCCCTCCGCCTGCGGGACGAGCGTGTCCACCAGCGGCTCCTCGAAATCAGCCCGCTCCCGCTTCTTCATCCCAGCGGTCAGCCAGCGCATACCGCACAGGAAGTCGAGCAGCCCGCGCAGGTCGGCGGTCGCCTCCTCGACGTTGGAGAAGAGCGCGGCGGACTCGTGTACCTCGGACACGTCGGCGTCGGACATCGCCTCGATCCGCACCATCTCTTTCGCGGCGGATTCGGCGCCCGCGATTGCCGAACTGGAGAATAGGCCACCCAGCCGATTCAGCTCCTCGGCGGCCTCGTGTACCCGCATCCCAACCAGCGAGTCGCCGCAGCGCAGGTGGTGGTCGAGGAACGAGAGCGGCGCGCCGACGGTGAAGCTGTGGAGCCAGAGCGACACCTTGGCGAGCTCGACGGTCATCGGGTTCTTGTCCACGCCGTAGATGCACCGCTTCAGCACCATGCGGCGGATGACGTCCAGGTCCGTAAGCTCCGGCCCGTCGTCCCCTATCCGGCCCGGCCCTCGGTTGCGCTTGATGCCCTTCCTGGCGGCGGCCAGGCGCTCCGCGAGCGGCGAGACGTAGCCGTCCTCGAGCCAGTCCACCTCCGGCGGGTACTCGACAAGCTCGGCGACGTGGTCCGCCAGGAAGTCGACGGCGGTCACGAGGAAGTGGCCGCTGCCCATCGCCGGGTCGAGCACCTTCAGATCCAGCACAGCCTCGGCGGGGTCGGCCTCGGCAAGCTCGGTCTGGCGCGCCTCCTTGGAGCGGCGGTCGCTCCCAAGCTCGGCGGCCCTGGCCTCGAACGCCCTGCGGCGCTCGTCCACCAGCGGTCCCAAGGTGCGCTCGATGACGAGGTCGACCAGCTCTTGCGGCGTGTAGAAGCTGCCGCTGTCCTTGCGGGCGTACGGGTTGGGGCGTATGTCGATAATGCCCTCGGTGTCCAACACGGGCTCGCGCTCCAGCAACCGCTCGTAGATGGAGCCGAGCTGCTGCACCGACATGTCGCGGTAGTTCACGAAGCGGGAACCCTCTACCGTGTAGGTATGGCTCAGGTCGTGGACGACCGGGGCGAACGCCGCGTCGGACAGGCGCACCTCTTCCAGCAGAGGCGCCGCATCCCCGGAGAACAGGCCGCCGTTGTAGGGCGGCAGCCGGATCGAGGGGTCGCCCCTGTCTATGAGCCTGCACAGCGTCATTACGTGGTCGTAGTAGTTGGTGGCGATGGTCGAGAAATCGGAGTCGTTGTCCATCCTCCCGGCGATGGCGTCCCGCACCGGCTTCCTGAGGCCGTAGCTTCGATAGCCCCGCTCGTTGACGGGAAGAAGGCCCCTGTCCTCCGCGTAGAGTATGAATAGCAGCCGGTAGAGGAGGACCAGCGCCGCCTCGCGTACCTCGGCCAACTCGCCATTCGAAGCGGCGTGAAGCGCTCGGACGAGGTTGGGGAACACCCTGTCGAAGACGACGCCCGACAGGTCCTGCGCGACCTGCTCCTCGTAGCGCTTCCCCTCCGCGATGGCCTGTTCCAAGAAGGTGGTCGTCGCGCCCTGCCGGAGGACGAATGAGTCGCGGCGGAACAGCAGGTAGAAGAGGCGGAGCCGGTGCTCGTGCTCGTCGCCGGGCTGGACCAGGTCGTCGACGTGCGCCTCGAAGTAAGACGTGGCGCGGGGGCGGGCGCGGTAGTCGTACAGCCGCCATGCACGCCCATTGGTCAGGAATCCCCACCTTATCCTGCCGTCCGACTCTATCTCGGCGGTCGAGAGGTACCTGAGCATCTGGGCGTGCGGCGTCCGGGTGCGGCGCTCGGCGCGGGCGCTGCCGTAGTCCGCGGGGAGCTCGAAGAGCCTGGCGCCGCGCGGCGCCGCCGGGCGGGGCGCGGCGTCCCTGCCGCCGGCGTCGAGAGGCAGGTCGAAGCGCTTGCTCTCCTCCACCACCACGGCGTCCCTGTACCGGGCCTCGGTGGCGGTCCTCGACGCGGCGCGCTCCTTCAAGGCCGCGTCGGGGAATAGCAGGTAGTCGGGGATGTCCTCGTTGTCCGAGGCGCCCTGCTGCGGTAGGTAGTCCGCCCACCCGAGCAGCTCCAGCACGGGGAGGATGAGCTCCTGCTCGGTGACGGCCTCGTTGGGGTCCCGCGAGCCGCTCAGGGCCTCGTAGGGCCGGCGCAGGCCGTCCCTGAACGTCTCCATCTCCTGCGGCGATGCCATCGCCTCGCCCCACTCGGGCGTGGACTGGATGCCCTCGCTCAGGAAGTAGTCTGTAAACAGGCGCCCCGGCAATGTGATCCCCAGATGTTTACGAGGCCCGCGAACCCCGAGGTCGATGGGCGCCCAGTTTAGCAAAATGGGAGCGAGCGCGCCCAGACGTCCCCGCGCACACCGCGCCGGTCAGTCCACTCCAAGGTGTACGCTCCGAGGGCCCAGTTGCGCTTTGAGCTCGACCGCGACGGCCAGGTCGTCTGCGGTGTAGCCGAGAATACCAGAATGGGACGGGTCGTCAGGAAACGGTAGGCTTTCGATCCGCAACTCCTTACCCGCTCCCAAATGGACTGCGGTCTTGGCAGCCCCCACGCCAAGCACGGCGAACCGCCCATTTGGGCGGACACTATGCTCACGAACGCCTCTCGCACCATGACTACGGCGGCGCTCAAGTCCGGCGCTCTGAAGTATTCGAGCCAGTTGACCGAGAGGTAGTCCTCGTTCGGGCGGGGTCTGAAGGCGGCCGCCATCGGCATACCGTCCCGACCGACGGTGGATGGCTTGCAGTACCTTGCTACGTGATGGTCGTCACGGAGCGGCTCGCCGGTCATTGGGACGTCAGCCGATCCGTGAACACCCTGACGGCGTCCAACGTGTCGGCTGTGGGAAGCACGCCGTTGACGCTCACCCGTTGTGTCCCGATTCCCGCGGGGTGAGAAATTGCAGCAAACCTGATCACGTCCGCGGGTAGGAACTCCATAGCGAGAAGGCCGTCATCGCCAACTCGCCACTCCGCCTGCGCAAACCCCTCAGGACTGACGCCTATCTCGGGGTCGGGCAGCCGCCGCTGGTCCATGATGAAAAGGGCCAGCCTCCTAAGCGACTCGACCGCTATCGGCGTCTCCTCCGGGTCCTCTGCCACCAGGGTGCGCAGGTAGTCCAAGCGGTCTGCTACCGAGCTACAACCGGACGACCTCAGCGTCGCAATAACCTCTTCCCCGTCCGCGGCGGTAGCTACGTCCGACGCCGCACGACCGCGGGCCTGAACGGCTGTCCCCGCTCGGGGAGACCGGTTGGGGTAATTGGTACTGGGCATCTCGGTAATGGTCAATTTACCACACGCCGCCGCCGAGGCGGGACTTGCGGGGCTCACTCCTGCTCACTCCTCGAGGCCGCCGATGGAGTCCTTGAACTTCTCGAACCAGCTCTTGCCGCGGCCGGCGCTTGGGGGGCTGTTTCCGAAGGTGCCCGAAAGCTCCTCCAGCAGCTGGCGCTGCTCCGCCGTCAGCGACCTTGGCGTCTCCACGACGATGTAGACCCGCTGGTCACCCTTCTCGGAGGGTCTGCGCAGGTGAGGTATGCCCTCTTCCTTCAGGGTGATCACGTCGCCGGTCTGCGTGCCTGGGGGGACGGAGATCTGGGCCTCGCCCTCCAGGGTGGGGACGTCCAGGTGGCCGCCGAGGGCGGCGAGGGCCACGTTGACCGGCTGGGTCAGCACGATGTCGTAGCCGTCGCGCTCGAAGACCTCGTGCGCCCTGACGCGCACGGATACGTAGAGGTCGCCCGTGGAGCCGCCGTTTGCGCCGGGCTCGCCCTCGCCGCTCAGCCTGATCTGGTTGCCGGTCTCTATGCCGGCGGGAACCGAGACGATCAGCTTCCGCGTCTTCGTCTCGCGCCCCCTGCCTCGGCACTGGATACACTGCTTGGCGATGATCTTGCCCTCGCCGCGGCAGGCGCCGCAGGTGGCGACCTGCGTGAACTGGCCGAAGATGCTCTGGTGCGACCGGCGCACCTGCCCCGCGCCGCCGCAGGAGGTACAGGTCGCGGGCGCGGCGCCCGGCTCGCTCCGGTCGCCCTTGCACCTGGAGCACGTCTCGTTGCGGCGTATCTCGACCGGCTTCTCGACGCCGAAGACCGACTCCTCGAAGCTGACCGTCAGCCTGTAGCTGATGTCCGCGCCCCGGACGGGGCCGGCGCGGGAGCCCGGCGAGCCTCCGCCGAAGAAGGCGTCGAAGAGGTCGCCGAAGCCGCCGAAGGTGTCGTAGCCCTCGAAGCCGCGCGCGCCGTTGCCCGTTACCCCGGCGTGGCCGAACCTGTCGTAGCTCGCGCGCTTGCCGGGGTCGGTCAGCACCTGGTACGCCTCGTTGACCTCCTTGAACTTCTCGGCGGCCCCCTCCTTCTTGTTGCGGTCGGGGTGGTACTCGAGGGCGAGCTTGCGGAATGCCTTCTTCAGCTCCTCGTCGGAGGCGTCCCGGCGCACGCCGAGGACTTCGTAGTAGTCGCGCTTGCCGGTCGTCATCTCGATGCCCCGGCGGGCTAGGCGCCGCGGACGTTTTCGAGGCGGCCGCTCATCATGCGGGACATCATGCGGACGGCGGCCATCGTGCGGGAGTACCGCATCCGAACCGGCCCCACGGCGCCGATGGCTCCGACGGCCTCTCCGGGCACGCCGTACCCGGTTATGACGACGCTCAACGGCCGGAGCGTGTCGCCCCTGTTCTCGCGGCCAATCACCACCCTGACCACGCCCTCCTCCGGCGCCTCTTCCAGGACGGCGCGGGCCAGGCGGCCGCTCTCGACGGCTTCCACGATGAGATGAACCGTCTCGGCGTGCAGGAACTCGGGCTGTGCGAACAGGTTTCGCAGGCCGTCTATGTAGTGGTCGCGGGTCCGGCTGCGGTCCTCCTCCTTGAGCATGTCCGCCGTCGCCGCGACCAGGGCCTCCTCCAGGGGCGGCAGGGCGACCTCCAGGGCCTCGACCTCGGCCCACGTCAGCCCCTCCACCGCCTCGTTTACGCGGTTCGCGATCGTCACGAGCTCGTCGCCGTCCGCCGGGGCCGACAGCGGCACAAGCTGCTTGCGTATCCTGGCCTGGTGGAAGACGACTACGAGAAGCGCCAGGAAGTCCTGTAGAGGGATCAGCCTCACAGCCCTGACGCGCGTCTCCGGCGCCCTGGGGGTGGTGGCTATGGCGGCGTTGCCGACGAGCCCGGCGAGCGCGGCGGCGGCCGTGTTCGTCCAGGCCTCGATGTCCGTCTCGTAGTCCGTCAGCTCGGTGCGCACGCTCTCCTCGGACTCGGCCGGTATCGTAACCGGGTCGTTGGAAGCGACCGTCTCGACGTAGACCCTGTAGCCCTTGTCGAGCGGGACCGTGCCCGCCGAGGCGTGGGGCCGGGTCACGAAGCCCTCCTGTTCGAGCTCCATGATCTCGTTGCGGACGGTCGCGGGGCTCACGTCGAGGTTGTGCTCGCGGGCGAGCGTCGCCGAGCCTATGGGAGAGGCCCTGTCTATGTAGTCCTCGACGATGAGGTTGAGTATCTGCTCTGCCCGGGCCGTAAGCACTGTCGCACCTGTTCCTTGCGGTGGGTAAAGGGGCCGCGCGGCTCCATTCCCGAATGTAGCATCCACTTTTGGCCAGTGTCAAGAAACACCGCAACACGAAATCCCCCACCTAAATAGCGGTGGCGCTCCAGGGCAAGGGGAGGGCTGGTTTCAAACCAGCCCCTACGGGATATGGCGCTGAACCTGGAGGTGGGGGATTGGGTGACTAGCCGATGAGGATGGGGGACTCGTAGACGGCGGGCCTGGCCTCTTGGACGGTGCAGCTCAGGGATGCGCGGGCCTTGCGGATGGCTTCCCTGGAGACTTCGACGACGATCATGCCCTCGTCGGGCATGTGCTCGGCTATCAGCTCGCCGTCGGGGTCGAGCGCGAGGGCGAGTCCTGGGAACCAGGCGTTGCCGCTCTTGCCGGACTGGTTGGCCTTGATGACGTACATGCCGTTGTCGACGGCGCGCGAGGGCAGGAACTTCATGTTGAGTTCCTTGTGGCTCCTGGCCTGCTCGGCCTGGTCTCCCCCGGGGCCGACCTGGTCCTCCATTCCGCTGCCGCCGACGGCGAGCAGGAAGAAGTCGGCGCCGTGTGCGGCGGCGGCGCGGAACATCTCCGGGAACCTGGCGTCGAAGCAGATGCCGACGGAGAACGTCCAGCCCTGGGAGGTGACGACGGGCAGGGAGTCGCCCTGGAGGAACCAGTCGTTCTCGTTGCCGGGCAGGTGGAGCTTGGAGAAGGTGGCGAGGTGTCCTTCGGGGCCGACTATGTAGGCGCTGTTCCTGAGGCCGCCCTCCACCGGCTCTATGGTCCCGACTACGAGGGTCATTTCGAGCTCGGAGGCGACGCGCTCCAGGAATGGGAGCGCGGTCCGCTGCGCCTCTTCGGCGACGCGGCGCACCTGCTCGGGGGTGAGGTCGGACTTGTTCATAGAGCCGGTGACGCACTCCTCGGTGAAGAGGGCGAAGGCGGCGCCCTGCGCGCGGGCCTTTCGCGCCCACTGCTCGACGCTGGCGAGGTTGGCCTCGGGGTCGGCCATCCTGCTGTGCATGGCTACGGCTGCCACTTTCACAAAGTCGTTCATGTTGGACCTCCGTCATGGGGGCTGTAGAACGGCGGGATTGTATGGGCCGCACGCGGGGAAGGTCAACGTAGAGTAGGGGCCTAGATTCTCCATCTAGATAAAGTGAAGACCTCGTTGGAGCCCGACGCGATGCGGGCTAAGATGGTTGTTGAACAGACAGTTCCATCACCAACGAGGTGCATCTATTATGAAGCAAGGCTTGCTGCCATTCCAGTATACGGAGGAGAAGAGTTCGACGGGTGTGACAGCCCTGTCGGGCCTGATGACGTACTTGGAGTTGATGCACCTATCAGGATTGAGGCCATCGGTAGAGCGGTATCTGGGCCTGCGGAAAGGGGGTCAGGGCTGGACGGACAGCCAGGTGGTCACATCGTTGATACTCCTGAACCTGGCAGGCGGAGAGTCAGTCACCGATCTGGATGTTCTGGCCAGCGACGAGGGGTTGTGCAGGCTACTCGAGCAGGCCGAGAGCCACGGTATGGGCCGTAGGGAGCGCAGGTCGCTGAGTGGGAGATGGCGCCGAGAGCGCCGCCGTGGGGTGCCGTCATCCTCGGTGGTGTTCCGGTATCTGGAGAGGTTCCACGACGAGGGTGAAGAGGCCAAGCGGGAGGCTCACAGAGCCTTCATACCTTCCCCAACTGAAGCTCTGAAGGGTCTGTGGAAGGTGAACGGAGACCTGGTGAGCTTCGTGCAGAGCCGGTCGCCCTGTGCTCAAGCCACGCTGGATATGGATGCCACGTTGGTGGAGACGCACAAGCAGCAGGCGCTCCACAGCTACAAGGGCTACAGGGCGTATCAGCCGCTGACGACCTACTGGTCAGAGGCCGACGTGGTAGTGCATTCGGAGTTTCGGGACGGCAACGTACCTGCGGGTCATCAGCAGTTGCGGGTGCTGTCAGAGACGCTGGAGCATCTGCCTGCGGGTGTGGAGAGAGTGATGCTCCGGTCGGACACGGCGGGGTACCAGCAGGAGTTGCTGCGGTACTGCGCGGAGGGCATGAACGCGCGGTTCGGGGTGATCGAGTTTGTGGTGGGTGTCGACGTGACGGTCGAGTTCCGCCGTGCGGTGTCCGAGGTTGGAGAGGAAGAGTGGCAGCCGCTGTACCGGAAGGTTGGGAAGCACCGGGTGGACACCGGTCAGCAGTGGACTGAGGTGAACTTCGTGCCGAACTGGATAGGGCACTCCAAGAACAGCCCCGAGTACAGGTTCATAGCCATCAGGGAGCGGCTGGACGAACAGCCGTTGCCTGGAATGGGTGGGCAGATGGAGCTTCCGTTCCCAGCGATGGAGCTGTCCGGTCGTGGTTGGCATAAGGTGTTCGGAGTGGTGACCAACCGGGCCCTTGCGGGGGATGAGTTGATCTGGTGGTACAGGCAGAGATGCGGCAAGGGCGAGGAGGTCCACGGCGTTCTGAAGAGTGACCTTGCCGGGGGCAGGCTGCCGTCGGGGCTGTTCGGAGCCAACGCCGCGTGGTGGGCCATATCGGTGCTGGCCTTCAACCTGAACTCTGCGATGAAGCGGCTGGTGTTGGGTGGGCAGTGGGTGGGCAAGCGGCTGAAGGCGGTGCGCTTCGCCCTGATCGCCCTACCGGGGCGTGTGGTGCGTCACTCCAGGAGGTTGATCATCCGTCTGGCCCGTGGCCACCCCGCATACGAGTTGCTGGTCAGGGCTCGGCAGCGGATATTGGCGCTGGCTGCCGGGCCCTACCCGACATAGGCGTCCTGCGTGAAGCATCGGTTGTAGGCGACTCAACCGGGTTGCCGAGCCGGGCCATGCCCGCTTTCGCCTGAAGAGAGCGATGGTCGGCGCCGGAGCGCTGCCGATACCTCGAAGGCGCCGACCGGACCCTTCCACTGCCCGATCATGGCATGTCTCGCCCCTAGCCGACGCCCAGACACGCCCCTCCAAGCACACCAAACAACTCCCAACAATGTTAGGTGGGGGATTTGGGGGGGGTGGGCGCTCTCGGAGCTTTCGGCGTGGCGGCGTCAGCGCCTCAGTGCGCGGTTCGGGCGCAAGCAGAAGCTCCTTGAGATTCTCACGGCGACGCCCCTCTGCTTCCCGCACCTTTCTAATCTCGCTCATGCATCCTCCATGTCCTGCCCGCTGTTATAATCGCGGCCACTGTCGGCGCGCCGGCTGTCCGCGCCTCGCGCGAAACCCCGGAGGGCAGGTTTGAGCTTCTCGGAGATTCTAGGGCCTCTCGTGGCGACGCGCCAGCGGCGCGAGGTGCTGACGGCGCTGACGGCGGCCTACATGCTGGTGCAGCTTTCCAGCCTGCCGGTGGCGCTGTCGCTGCCAAGCATCGCGGAGTACTTCGGGACCGAGATAGACGACGCGGCGTGGATCGTGGTCGTGTACCTGATGGTGCTGGGGGCGCTGGTGCTGCTGGCGGCGCGGCTGGGCGACCTGTACGGCCACGTCAGGGTCTTCTTCATCGGGATCGTGGTGGCGACGCTGAGCGCGGGGCTGCTGACGGCGGCGGGGGAATTGTGGCACCTGGTAGCGATCAGGGGCGTGGCCGGAGTCGGGTCGGCGATGATCATGGGCAACGCGAACGCTATCCTCGCGATCACGTTCCCGCCCGGCGAGCGGGGGCGCGCCTTCGCCATTCCCACCATCGGCGCGAGGGTGGGCACGCTGACAGGGCTCGTGGTATTCGGTGCGTTCCTGCACTTCGTGGGGTGGCGCCCGGTGTTCGCGGTGCTCGTGCCCCTGGGGGTGGTGGCGCTGGCCGTCTCCGCGCCGATGTTCAAGCACGGGAGCGCGCCGGAGAGCGCGACGGGCCTCCGGGGGATCGACTGGCCCGGCGCGATGCTGCTGGTGGCCGCGGTGGCGGCGTTCATGCTGTCGGGGGCGCACCTGCACGGGGGCGAGGAGTCGTTCGTCTCGTCGGACGGGCTGAGATACCACCTGCCCATGCACGCGCTCACGCTGCTGTTGGTGGGGATATTCCTGCTGGTGGAGCTGCGGGCGGCCAGGCCCATCGTGGAGCTCCGGCACTTCAAGAAGCGGTCTTTCTCCTTCTCGCTGGGCGCGAACGTGACGTTCCACTCCTCGATGCTTGGGACGATGACGCTGGTGCCGATCCTGGTGGAGGAGGGGTTCGGGATGTCGCCGATCTGGGTCACGGTGGCGCTGCTGCCGAGCCAGCTCCTGGGGCTGTTCATGCCGATATGGGCGGGCTGGATATACGACCGGTCGCACCCCAGGTTCATGCGGCTGTGGCTGCTGCTGCTGATTGCGGGGGGCTTCTTCGTGCTGAGCCTCGTCGGTGCGAACCTGTCCTTCTGGATACTGCCCCTGCTGATGCTGCCGATCGCGGTGGGGTCGAACATGTTCAACCCGGTGAACAACGCGACCATCATGAGCTCGCTGCCGCTGGAGCACAGGGGGACGGCGTCCGGGATGCTGGAGACGACGCGGGAGCTTGGGCACGCGCTGGGGGCGACGGCGGCCACGGCGGTGCTGTCGGTGGCGCTGCCCGCGGGGGTGACGCTGGTTCCGCAGGCGGTCGCGCGGGTCTACTTCCTGGACGGCTTCAAGCTGGCGACGCTCGCGGTGGTGGGCGTGCTGCTGTTCGGGGCCGCGCTGGCGTACCTCCAGCAGGCGCCGCTCCGCCGCTTTCCGTTCGGGGCGCGATGATCGTCGACTTCCACACGCACGTCTTCCCCGAGTGGCTGCGCGACGGGCGCGAGATCTACGTCCGCCGCGACGCAAGCTTTGGGGAGATGTACGCAGACCCGAAGGCGAAGATGGCGACGGCGGAGGACCTGGCGGCGGCGATGGACGCGGACGGGGTGGACGTCGCGGTGGCAATGGGACTGGGCTGGAGCGACGAGGGGTTGGCGCGCGACGTGAACGACTACATCATCGACGCGGTGAAGCGGCACCCGGGCAGGCTGGTCGGGTTCGCGAGCGTCAACCCGGCCTGGGGAGACGCGGCGGCGCGCGAGGCGGACCGGTGCGCGCGGGCGGGGCTGAAGGGGGTGGGGGAGCTGCACCCCGACGGCCAGGGGTTCGACATGGGGGACGCCGCGGTCATGGGGCCGCTGATGGAGGCGGTGCGGCACCACGGGCTGATGGTGACGGCGCACTCCTCCGAGCCGGTGGGGCACGCGTACCCGGGCAAGGGCAGCAACCGGCCGGAGGCGCTGTGGCGCTTCATACGGAACCATCCCGACGTGACGCTGGTGTGCGCGCACTGGGGCGGCGGCCTGCCCTTCTACGCGCTGATGCCGGAGGTGGGCGCCGCCATGGAGAACGTCTACTTCGACACGGCGGCGTCGCCCCTGCTGTACGAGGCGCGGATATTCGAGGCGGCTGCGGCGCTGGTGGGGGCCGGGCGGATACTGCTGGGCAGCGACTACGCGCTGATGCGACCGCGCAGGCTGCTGGCGCAGGTCAGGGCGGCTGCGCTGCCGGAGGGCGAGCGGGCGGCGATCATGGGCGGCAACGCGGCGCGGCTGCTGGGGCTGTAGGCGTTCAGTCCCATTCGCCGCCGGCTGCCTGGGGCTCGAAGCCGTGTTCCTCGAGGCGCGCGCGCAGCTCAGGCAGCCAGTCGCGGACGGGTATGCCGGCGGGGATGACTATCTCCACCTCTGTCCCGCGCAGCCGGACGGAGCCGTGGGCCTCCTTTTCGAGGGGTACGCTGATGCTCTCGCGGTCTATGCCGAGGAGGTCGGTGACCTCGTAGACCGCGAGCATATCGTCCATGCCGATGATCTCCGGCTCCATGCCTCGACTCCTGCTGGCGTTCGGCGGCTGGCTGGTATCATACCCCGAAACATGGCGTTCTCGAGGGTGAGGGCTGGGTGATATGTCCGAAACGGTGCGCGCCTTCCTGGCCGTCGAGATACCGGAGGACGTCAAGACGGTGCTGGCCGGCCTCTGCGAGCAGCTCGAGGGGATGGGGCTCAGGGGGCTTCGGCGCGTCCGGCCGGAGGGCGTCCACCTGACGCTGAAGTTCCTGGGCAGCGTAGGGGCGGACGTTGCGGAGCGCCTGGCGGCGGAGGTTGGGCCGATAGCCGCCGAGACGCCGGCCCCGTCGCTGCGGCTGGCGGACCTGGGCGTCTTCCCGGCGTCGGGGCCTGCCAGGGTGCTATGGGTGGGCGTGGGCGGCGAGACCGACTCCCTGGAGGGGCTTCGGCTTCGCGTCGAGGCGGTCGGCGAGAAGCTCGGCCTTCCCAGGGAGGGGCGTGGGTTCACCCCGCACCTGACGCTTGCCCGCGTGAGGAATGGCGCGTCGTCCTCGGAGCGTCGGCGGGCCCGGGAGGCGCTGGGGGCGCTGAGATACGAGCCGGGGACTCGGTTCGAGGCCGACGCCGTGGCGCTGATGTCGAGTACGCTGGGGCCGGGGGGCGCGATCCACCGTCGGCTTGCGAGGCTGCCGCTGCGCGCGGCTTGACAGTGGGTTGGCAACTAAATAGTATCTGCCGGACGCGGGACCGTGCGCACGGCAAGCTTTTAGGGCTGACGCCCATGGGAGGGAGACGGCTATGGCTACCCTTAGGAAGAGCGACCTCACTACTCGAGTTGCTACGAGGCTCGGCGGTTCCCGGGCCCAGGGGGAGGCGGCGCTCAACGCGGTGCTGATCAGTATCCAGGAGGCTTTGGCCAAGGGCGACCGGGTCGTACTCACCGGGTTCGGGTCCTTCTCCGTTCGGCAGGTCAAGGCGCGGAAGGTCAAGCCGATCAGGGGCGGCCAGGCCGGTCAGCTCATAACGGTGCCCGAGCACAGGCGGGTCGGCTTCACGGCCGGCGCGGAGTTGAACAAGGCGGCGGCCCAGTAGGCAGCCGCTCCCGAGAACCGAATGCAGGCAAAGCGTGCTATCCTAATGGTGACGAGAGTCCAATGACCGGATACCTGTTCAACGCGAGCGAGATTTGCCCCATGGCGTTTGGCCTTGGGCATTGCGCGTTGGGGAGGACCTAGGACTCTACGTCCATACCGTTCCGGTAAGGCAGCCTCCCCGACAATGGGGAGGCTTTTTTGTTGCCCAATTCATGAGGGAGACGGACAGATGAAGGACTTCCAGGAATCGACCTACGGAGACAGGATTGCGGAGGTGTACGACGACCTCCACGGCGGGATGGCAAGCCCGGAGCTCGTGGCCCCGGTGGTGGACGTGCTGGCGGGTCTGGCCGGCAGCGGTAGGGCCTTAGAACTCGGCATAGGCACCGGCCGGATCGCGCTGCCCCTGGCGGCCCGGGGCGTCGAGGTACACGGCATCGACGCCTCCGCGGCCATGGTCGAGAAGATGCGCCGGAAGCAGGGAGGCGACCGCATACCCGTCACGTTGGGCGACTTCGCGGAGGCGGACGCGGAGGGGCGCTTCTCGCTGGTCTACGTCGTCTTCAACACGTTCTTCGCCCTGCTCAGCCAGGATGCGCAGGTGCGCTGCTTCGAAAACGTCGTCCGCCGCCTGAACGACGGCGGGGTCTTCCTGGTGGAGGCGTTCGCGCCCGACCTGGCGCGGTTCGAGCGGGGCCAAAACATCCAGGCGGGCATCGTCGAGACGGACCGCGTCTCCATCGACCTGTCGCGCCACGACGCGGTCGGGCAGACGGTGGCGTCGTCGCACGTGCACATCACCGAAGACGGGGTGCGGCTGTACCCGGTCAAGCTGCGGTACGCGTGGCCGTCGGAGCTGGACCTGATGGCGAGGTTGGCGGGGATGCGCTTGCGGAGCCGGTGGGGGGACTGGAAGGGCGGGCCGTTCACGTCGTCCAGCGCCAGCCACGTCTCGGTGTACGAGCTCGCCTGAGGGCGGCGGCAGGCGAGTCATGGCAACCGACACCGCGGCGGCCTCGAAGTCCAGGGTACCCTTCAGGCGGTACGTCCACCTGCTGGCGACCTACCTGCGCCCGCAGAAGGCGCTCGTGACGCTGGCCGCGGTGCTGCTGCTGTCGAACATCGGGCTGCAGCTCCTCAGCCCCCAGATACTGCGGTACTTCATCGACGAGGCGCTGGCGGGCAGCGCCGTAGGACGCCTCGTCGGCATAGCCGTCTTCTTCACGGTCGTCGCCCTCGCGCAGCAGGCCGTAAACGTCGCCACGACCTACACCAGCGGGCGCGTCGGCTGGACGGCGACGAACGCGCTGCGGGGCGACCTTGCGCGCCACTGCATGACGCTGGACATGTCCTTCCACAACCGGCACACGCCGGGGGAGATGATCGAGCGTATAGACGGCGACGCCGAGCAGCTTGGCAGCTTCTTCTCTACGTTCGTCGTCCACATACTGGGCAGCACCATACTGCTCGCCGGCATCCTCGTCCTGCTGTTCCGCGCGGAGTGGCGGGCGGGCCTCGCCCTGACCGCTTTCGCGCTCGTGGTGCTGTCGGCGCTCTACGCCCTGCGCAACCTCACGGTGGACAGGTTCCGGGCGGTCAGGGAGGCGAGCGCCCAGACATTCGGGTTCGTGGAGGAGCGCCTCGCAGGCAGGGAGGACATACGGACCAGCGCCGCGCGCCCGTACGTGATGGTGGGGTTCCACCGGAGGATCAGGGACTGGTTCAGGAAGAATCTCGTCGCCTCACTGATGATCAGCCTCGTGCTCAACACGACCTGGTTCTCCTTCTCGGTCGGCACCGCCGTAGCCCTCGGCGTCGGCTCGTGGCTATACCTGAACGGCCACGTCACCATCGGCACGGTCTACCTGATCGTCCACTACACGAGGATGCTGTTGCAGCCCATAGAGCGGTTCACCCAGCAGATAGGCAACCTCCAGCGCGCGACGGCCAGCCTGGTCCGCATCCTGGACCTGCTCGGCGCCGAGCGCCGCGTGCTCGACGGGCCCGGCGTACGCTTCCCGGATGGGGCGCTGCCCGTGCGGTTCGAGGGCGTGTCGTTCTCCTACAACGCCGGCGAGCAGGTGCTCCACGACGTCTCCTTCGAGCTCGCGGCGGGGCGCGCGCTGGGGCTGGTAGGGCGCACCGGCAGCGGCAAGACGACGATAACGAGGCTGCTCTTCCGCCTCTACGACCCCGACCGGGGCCGCGTGCTGCTGGGCGGGCGGGACGTCAGGGACGCCACAGCCTCCGAGCTACGCTCGCAGGTCGGCGTCGTCACGCAGGACGTGCGCCTCTTCGAGGGCACGGTGCGGGACAACCTAACGCTGCTGGACTACACCATTCCCGACAGCCGGATGGTGGAAGTCATAGAGGAGCTCGGCCTCGGCCCCTGGTACGCGGACCTGCCCCACGGCCTGGACACGGTGGTGCGCTCCGAGGGCGCGGGCATGTCCGCGGGCGAGGCGCAGTTGCTGGCGTTCGCCCGGGTCTTCCTGCGCGACCCGCGCGTCGTCGTGCTCGACGAGGCCTCTTCGCGCATCGACCCCGGCACGGAGCGGCTGATCGAGCGCGCCGTCGACAGGCTGGTGGAGGGGCGCACCGTGATCGTCATAGCCCACCGGCTGTCGACGCTGGACCGCTGCGACGAGGTGATGGTGCTGGAGAAGGGGCGCGTCATCGAGCACGGGGACCGCGCCCGGCTGGCCTCCGACCCGGACTCCAGGTTCCGCCGGATGCTGGCGATCGCCGCCAGGGAGGCGCCGGCATGAGCGCCTGGCGTTCGCTGCTGCGCATATTCTGGGCGCTCAAGTGGCCGCTGCTGGGCGAGCTGCTGATGGTCGTCTTCTGGATGGTGTTCGTGCAGAACGCCGTCGGCCTCATAGAGCGGGAGATATTCGACCAGCTCACGGGCGAGGCGAGCGTGAGCTTCGGCATATGGGAGCTGTGCGCGATCCTGGTCGCGCTCGGCGCGCTGACCTTCACCTTCTTCATAGGCGGCGTCGTGCTCCACGATCTGAGCTACTTCAACGTCGCCGCGATGCTCCAGCGCAACGCCTTCTCGTATCTCATGGAGCTTCCGGGGCACCGCTCGCTCCCAAGCTCCCCCGGCGAGGCGGTCAGCCGCTTCCGCGACGACACGGTCGTCATATCCGAGTACATGGTCCAGTTCAAGTTCTTCGTGTCGCACATGTTCTTCCTGCCGGTGGCGCTTTTCATCATGGCGCGCATCGACGCGCTGATGACTTTCGGCGTCTTCGTGCCCATATTCGTCGTCGTGATCATAGTCAACATGGCGCGCGGGCGGGTGCAGCGCTACCGCAAGGAGAGCCGCGAGGCGGCCGGGGACGTGACCGGGTTCATCGGGGAGATGTTCGGCGCGGCAGAGGCGATCAAGGTGGCGAACGCCGAGGAGCGCGTGCTGGGCCGCTTCGACAAGCTCAACGCCGAGCGCAAGCGCACCACGCTGAAGGACACGCTGCTCGGCGAGAGCCTCAACGCCGTCTTCTCGAACATCCAGAACATCGGCGCCGGGTTCGTCATAATCGTGGCGGCCCGCTCCCTCGGCACGGAGGAATTCTCGGTCGGCGACCTGTCGCTGTTCGTCTTCTACCTGGGGTGGACGCAGTGGATGGCCGCAGAGGTGGGCAGGGTGCTGATGCAGTACCGGCAGGTCGGCGTATCGCTGGACCGGCTGCGCGAGATGATGCCGGGCGCGGACCCGGCGGAGCTTGTGCGGCGGCGCCCCAGCCACCTATTCGGGCGCATGCCCGACGTGCCCTTCGCGCCCAAGACGGACGCGGACCGGTTCGAGTCCCTGGACGTCTCGGGGTTGACGTACCTGCACCCCGGCTCTGGGCGCGGCGTTCGCGGCGTGAGCCTGGGTCTCCGCCGCGGCGGCTTCACTGTCGTCACGGGGCGCATCGGGTCGGGCAAGACGACGCTGCTCAGGGTGATCATGGGCTCCCTCCCGCTCCAGTCGGGCCAGATCAGGTGGAACGGCGCGGCGGTGGACGACCCAAGCGAGTTCCTGGTCCCGCCCCGCTGCGCCTACGTCTCGCAGGTGCCCCGGCTCTTCAGCGAGGAGCTGCGCTCGAACATCCTCCTCGGCCTGCCGGAAGCGCGGGTGGACCTGGCCGGCGCGATCAGGTCCGCCGCCATGGAGCGCGACGTGGAAGAGCTGGAGGAGGGACTGGATACCGTCGTCGGCCCCCGCGGCGTACGGCTGTCCGGAGGCCAGGTGCAGCGGTCGGCGGCGGCGCGCATGTTCGTCAGGGAGGGCGAGCTGCTGGTCATCGACGACGTGTCGAGTGCGCTGGACGTGGAGACCGAGCGGGAGTTGTGGCGGCACATTTCCGAGCTGGAGGGCACGACCAGCCTCGTGGTATCCCACCGCCGGGCGGCCTACCGCGCAGCCGACCACATCGTCGTCCTAAAAGACGGCGTCGTGGAGGCCGAGGGCTCTCTCGACCACCTGCTGGCCGCGTCGGAGGAGATGCGGCGCCTGTGGGAGGGCGAGGTTGGTGCTGCGGAGACATCCGAGCCTGTGAGCGAGAGCCGCGGCAGGGGCAACTTGAAACATGATTGAACATACGCATACTCGCATGACCCATATGTATTGCGAAGCAAGGACGACTGACAGCCATGAAGAAGAAGCTCACGATAACCGTGGACGCTGAGGTCATACGGATGGCCAAGCGCTACGCGCGTTCCCGCGGCATGTCGCTTTCGTCGCTAATCGAGCAGTCCCTCCGAGAGATGGTCGAAGGGACCACTCCGTCCTTCGCGTCGCGGTGGCGGGGCCGGTTTCGGGCGGCTGAGCGTAATGACCCCCGTTCCGACGCATTGGCCGAGAAGTACCTCCCATGATCCCCGTAGGGGCTGGTTTGAAACCAGCCCTCCCCTCCTACCTCTTCCCCCGTCGGACGGGGGAAGATTGAGATGGGGTCCCATCCTGAAAATCCAGATTCTGACAATTCCCCTTGACACTATCCCACTATCCACTCTTCCCTCCCCCGAACTCTTGTGCTATACTCGGCCCCGAGCGCGAGCTTCAGCCCTGTCCCTTGTCAGATAATCCGCTTGCCGAAGGGACAGCAGCGCGGCACCCGCGGGACGCGCCTCGGATTGGCGAACCCGACGCTGGACGCGCGCCAGAGATGTGGCGCTGATTGTGACGCTGCCAGGGGGTCCGGCCCCGCGAAGACGGACACAGCACCTTAACAACTGAATAAGTGGCGCCGCCCAACACCGCGCGACGGGATGCCAATGGCATTCCCGATGCCATTACCCTCGCTCCCATTCGGCCTCGGGGTACGGTAGTAGCTTAACGGCAGGCACCAGCCTGCCGGGGCCTTGAGCCCTCGCTCCCTCCCGAGAGACCGGACAGCGTTGCAGCATTGAGGGGACAGGTAAGCTCCGCTGAGCGCATCCAGCTCTAGTCGTAGTAGCCCTCGCCGTGCGGCGGTCTGCTGAAATGCGGCCTACACGAAAGGCGACCCACCCCCGGCAGCTCGACGGGTCCCGGGGGACCATGGGTCCGAGCGGCGCACAAAGCTCACAGCCCACTCCCCGCGGCAGAGGGGCCAGCCCCCTCTGCCGCGGGTGGAGACTCAACCCTCCCGTAGGTGGGAGACTAGGATTATCCCAACCCTTGAGGCCCGTGATATGATTCCCGCGAGTCCTATTCACGGCCCCAAGGAACGCGCCGATGCGGTGTGGCTCAGCGGTCATCGTAACGCTCCTGTCGCTCCTGCTCACCGCGGGGTGCGCATCCTCCGAGACTGCCGTCGAACCCGCGGAGCGCCCCGCCGCCGTGCCCACCGCTACCGCCACCCCGGTCTCCGCACCTGAGGAGACGGACCTCGAACCGATCGATAACATGGCGGCGGCCCGCACGGTCCCCGCCGCGGTCATGTTGCAGGACGGCAGGTTGCTGATCGTCGGTGGCGCGAACGGCCACGTGATCTACTCCTCCGCGGAGGTGTACGACCCGGCCAGCGGTAGTTGGGCCTCGGCGGGCCTGATGGCGCAACCCAGGGCCTACTTCCATACGGCGACCCGGCTCGCCAACGGCGCCGTGCTGGTCGCAGGCGGAGTCAAGGACCAGACCTTTGGCGTGCTCGACACGGCTGAGCTGTATGACCCCGCCTCCGGCACGTGGACACCGACAGGCAGCATGGTCCACCCGAGGCAGTTCCACACCGCGACGCTGCTCGAAGACGGCAGGGTGCTCGTGGTCGGCGGAAGGTCGGGCCCGCGGACCGTACTCGCGTCAGCCGAGCTATACGACCCTGCCACCGGAGAGTGGACCCTGACCGGGGGGATGCTGATCAGGAGGGACTCCCACACGGCGACCCTGCTCGAAGACGGCAGGGTGCTCGTGGTCGGAGGGCGGAGCGACTCCAAGCTCCTCTCCTCTGCCGAGATATACGACCCCGCGACCGGCATGTGGTTGCCCGCCGGCGGGATGCGCTTCGGCAAGGACTTCCATACCGCCACACTGCTTCCCGACGGCAGGGTGCTCACGTCCGGCGGCAGGGGAGACAACGCCGCCGACACCACCGACACGATCCACGACTACGCCGTCGCCACCGCCGACGTGTACGACCCGGCGACGGACCGTTGGTCATCGACCGGCGACATGAACAGCCCGCGCTCCACCCATACGGCCGTACTGCTCGCCGATGGGTTGGTGCTCGCGGTGGGAGGCGGCAACGACAAGCAGCACATCCTCGCATCCGCCGAGGTCTACGACCCCGCCGCGGGGATATGGTCCCTGGTTAGCAGGATGGACGACGGCCGGCAGTTCCACGCCATGGCCCTTCTCGACAACGGCCACGTCATCGTCGTGGGCGGCGCGAACGGGGCCTTCGAGACGGTCGCGTCGGTAACCGAGTACGACCCCGCCGCGGACCGCTGGTCCCCCTCCGGCCCCACCTACTGAGGGCTACCCCCCGATGTGGTACATCTCCACCTTCTCGCGCGGCCGCTCGGTCATCGCGGCGCGCCGCTCGGAGTACCGGTCGTCTCGAACGCCCCAGCGCCCGGATACCAGCCCCGCCAGGTCCTCGTCGGACGCCCCGGCCCTAAGCGGCCCGCGCAGGTCCATGCCCACCGAGGCGAACAGGCAGGTGTAGATCGTGCCGTCCGGCGATAGCCTCAGGCGCGTGCAGTCGCCGCAGAAGGGCTTGGTGACCGACGCGATGATGCCGATCTCGCCGCTCCCGTCCCTGTACCTGTACCGGTTCGCCACCTCGCCGCGGTAGCTGCCCTCGACCGGCTCCAGGGGCATCTCGGCGTCGATCATCGACACCATCTCGTCCGCCGGGACCACGTCGTCCAGCTTCCAGCCGTTCAGCGTCCCTACGTCCATGTACTCGATGAACCGCACGACGTGGCCTGTGCCCTTGAAGCGGCGCGCAAGGTCAACGACGGTGTGATCGTTGACGCCCTTCTGCACGACGGCGTTGATCTTGATGGGGGCCAGACCCGCCTTCTCGGCGGCCTCGATCCCCTCCAGCACTCGCCGCGGCCCGAAGCCGCGCCCGTTCATCCGGGCGAACACCTCCTCGTCCAGGGAATCGAGGCTGACCGTCAGCCGCCGCAGGCCGACGTCCTTCAGTGTTTGCGCCTTCGGGGCGAGCAGGTACGCGTTGGTCGTCATCGCCAGGTCGCGCACGCCGTCGACGCCGGCCAGCTGTTCAATCAGGCGCTCGACCTGGCTCCTGACCAGCGGCTCGCCGCCCGTGACGCGCACCTTCACCGCCCCGAGCCCGACCATGATCCCAACCAGCCGCGTTATCTCCTCGAAGGTCAGCAGGTCGGCCCTGGGCAGGAACTCGTACCGGTCGCCGTATATCTCCTCCGGCATGCAGTAGGGGCAGCGGAAGTTGCACCGGTCGGTTATCGAGATGCGCAGGTCCCTGAACGGCCTGCCGAACCTGTCAGCGGTCATGGCTCACCCCGCCCGCCTGCGCAATGTCCATCCCGGAAAAGAAGTCAGCCTCCCTCAGCGCCGCCGCCGCCAGCCGGGCCGCCCTGCCCCGGTGGCTTACGGCGGCCTTCTCCTCGGGCGACAGCTCAGCCATCGTCCTGCCCACCCCAGGGAACAGGAACACCGGGTCGTAGCCGAAGCCGTTCCGACCCCTGGGCGCGTCGGCGACGACCCCCTCGCACGCCCCGGCGAACGTCCGCACGCCCCCGTCCGGGCCGGCCACCGCGATGACGCACCGGAACCTCGCCCGCCTTCCGCCCGGGGGAGTCTCCCTGAGCTTGCCGAGCAGGAATCTCACACGCGCCGCGTCGTCGGCGTCCGGCCCGGCGTACCGCGCGGACCTGACCCCCGGCTCGCCTCCAAGGGCGTCCACCTCCAGACCGGAGTCGTCGGCCAGCGTCGTCAACCCGCTCGCCCTGGCGTACGCGGTCGCCTTCAGCACGGCGTTCTCCTCGAATGTGGCGCCCGTCTCCTCCACCTCGTCGTCCACACCCACGTCGTTCAGCGAGAGGAGCCGCATGGGGACGTCCGACAGCAGCGCGGCGAGCTCTTCCAGCTTCCCCCGGTTCCGGGTAGCCACGAGAAGCGGCTGCGTCGGCTGAGAACTGGCCGTATGCGGCGCTATGGTTATGGTACTTTGGGCGTGAGACTGCCCAGACCAGTATACGCGTGACATTGCAGTGCGGCTCGTCCTACCCCACGATCAGGTCGTTGTCCTCTACATGGATCTCGTGAATGACTCGTTTGCGCAGACTGCCAAGCACGAATACTGCTGCAAGACCAACCAAGTCAATCCCGATCACCGCAACGGCTGCCGTCGTGGCACCCATGTAGGCCATGTACCCCGCCAACACCAAGACAGCGAGCACAACTATCAGCCCGATCCACTGACCGGTCCGAGCGAGCCTGTGGTCGGAATCGAGAGCTCTCGCCTCCATCTCCATGCGGTGGCCAGCTTGCCTTTCCACCATCGAGAGGATACGTTCTGCTCCGTTTGCTACAGCATCGTTATACTCGATAAGCTCAGCGGGTGGCGGAAGCGGCCCCGACCACCTCTGCCCACTCGTGAAGAGAACAGCTTCGTCCTCGATTGTAGGGTCGACAAGCCGGTCTGAGCTGGGATTGGCTGTGGACCGGTCAGCGGAATCGGACTGAGTAACTGGGCGCTCGTCGTCAGCCAATCTTCAGGTCGCCTCTTGGCGGTGGTCCGGACTCCCATTTGACGTCTGATTGCCCAAGGCCGTCGTCAGGTCATCGCCTACGGCTTTCCAGTCCATCCAGAGAGCGTACTGGTCGGCAACGCCAGGTGGGAGAACTCTCGTGGGGACGTTCAATGACCCCGTAAAGTCAAAGATGCGCGCAATGCCATCCCAATAGGGCCTTCGCAGACTACGCCCGACGAGTATCCTGCGTCTTGTCCTTACTGCCATATCCCATACCAACGGAAGCCGAATTGCCTGACCAATACTAACATATACGGCAGGGCACGGCAGGCAGCCTCTCTTGATACCCGACACGCCTACAACTAGAATGAGCTCTGCCTGACATGGGGGAGGAGCATGAACGACGCTGATCTGTGGCGCGAGCTGGGACAGCAGCTGCGGGTGGACTCGGTGCGGTCGAGCGCCGTAGCCGGGTCGGGGCACCCGACCTCCTCCATGTCGGCCGCCGACCTGGTGGCGGTGCTGGCCTCGAAGTACCTCCGCTACGACTTCGACAACCCAGAAGATCCCAACAACGACCACCTGATCTTCTCCAAGGGCCACGCCTCGCCGCTGCTGTACTCGCTGTACAAGGCGGCTGGCGCCATCACCGACGACGAGCTGCTGACCTTCCGCAAGTTCGGCAGCAGGCTCCAGGGGCACCCCACGCCCGCCATCGACTGGGTCGACGTGGCCACGGGGTCGCTGGGCCAGGGGCTGCCCATAGGCGTGGGCGTCGCGCTGGCCGGCAAGCGGCTGGACAGGCTGCCGTACCGCGTCTGGGTACTGTGCGGCGACAGCGAGATGGCCGAAGGCTCCATGTGGGAGGCGGTCCAATACGCCGGCTTCGCGGGGCTGGACAACCTGACGGCGATCATAGACGTGAACCGGCTGGGCCAGCGCGGGGAGACGATGGCCGGCGGCGACACCGGCTACTACGCCGACCGCGCGCGGGCCTTCGGCTGGAATGCCATCGAGATCGACGGCCACGACGTATGCCGGATCGACGCCGCCTACGCCGAGGCAATCGCCACCGAGGGCGTGCCGACCGTCATCGTGGCCCGCACCCTGAAGGGCAAGGGCGTGGCCGCGGTGGAGGACGTGGACGGCGCCCACGGCAAGGCGCTGCCCGACCCGGAGCAGGCCATAGCCGAGCTGGGCGGCCCCCGCTCGATATCCATCGAGGTCAAGCCCCCCGGCAGCGGCGGCGCGCCGAACGCCTACCCGCTGAGAAGCACGCCGCGCCCGGCCTACCGGAAGGGCGACGAGGTCGCCACCCGCCGCGCCTACGGCGACGCGCTGGCGGCGCTGGGCTACGAGCGCGGCAACGTCGTGGCCGTGGACGGCGAGGTGAACAACTCGACCTACACCGACGCCTTCGCCGACGCGCACCCCGACCGCTACGTGGAGATGTACATAGCCGAGCAGCAGATGGTCGCGGCCGCCGTGGGCCTCCAGGTGCGGGGCTGGGTACCGTTCGCCTCGACCTTCGCGGCCTTCTTCGCGCGGGCGTACGACTTCATCAGGATGGCCGCGATCAGCCGCGCGGACCTTCGCCTCGTCGGCTCCCACGCAGGCGTCTCCATAGGCGAGGATGGGCCGTCGCAGATGGGGTTGGAGGACATCGCCGCGATGCGGGCCGTGTACGGCAGCACCGTGCTCTACCCATCCGACGCCAACCAGGCGGCCAAGCTGGTCCCCCAGATGGCCGACCGGAAGGGCATCGTCTACATGCGGACGACGCGGGAGCCCCTGCCCGTCCTCTACGGACCGGACGAGGAGTTCGCCATCGGCGGCAGCCACGTCGCCCGCTCCTCGGACGCCGACGCGGTGACCATAGTGGCGGCGGGCATCACCGTACACGAGGCGCTCAAGGCCGCCTACGCCCTGGCGGAAGAGGGCATCGGCGCGCGCGTCATCGACCTCTACTCCATAAAGCCCATCGACGCGGCGACCCTGGAGGCCGCAGCCGCCGACACCGGGCTGGTCGTCACCGTCGAGGACCACTGGCGCGAGGGGGGACTCGGGGAAGCCGTGCTCAGCGTCTTCGCGGAGTCGGGCGAGAGGCCGCGAATCAGGGTGCTCGCGGTGCGGGGCATGCCGGGATCCGGCACGCCGTCCGAGCTCCTGGGCGCCGCCGGCATCGACGCCGCCCACATAGCCGAGGCCGCGCGCGGCCTCGTTGCCGGGCGTTCCTCCTGACGCGGGCAGCGGCCCCGCCCCGCTTCGAGGTGGTATAGTAAGCAGTGGACGTTTCACTCTGCCTGCGGGCCATCAGGAGTTAAAGGAATGGGTAAGCTCGGCGGCTTCGGAATGATCGTGGTGGGAGTGTTCCTGGTCCTACTGGGCTGGCTCGTACAGTCCGCGATAGTCGAGTGGCTGCTCGACATCATCGGGGTCGTGATCATCATAGGCGGGGCTATCGTCGGAATCATAGGTATCGTGAAGCTGTTCAGCGGCGGCGGCAGCGGCGGCGGTTCGTACGACTACTAGGCCGCCGAATACAAACTCTGGGAGACGCACCATGGGAATGATGTCCAGGATGGCGACCGTAGTAAAGTCGAAGATGAACCGCATCCTCGACAACGCCGAGGACCCTAGGGAGACCCTCGACTACTCCTACGAGAAGCAGCTCGAGCTCCTGCGGAACGTCAAGCGGGGCGTGGTCGAGATGGTCACGGCGAAGAGGCGGCTGGAGCTGCAGGCGTCGAAGGTCCAGGCCAACCTTTCCAAGCTCGACTCGCAGGCCCGGCAGGCCCTGGAGGCGGGGCGCGAGGACCTCGCCCGCCTCGCCCTCGAGCGCAAGCAGGCGGCGGTGATGGAGTTGCAGGGGCTCGACCAGCAGATCGCCGACATGGAGGTGGAGCAGGAGAAGCTCACCAACTCCGAGAAGCGGCTGCAGGCCAAGGTGCAGGCGTTCCGCACCAAGAAAGAGGTCATCAAGGCGCAGTACAACGCGGCGCAGGCCCAGGTCCGCATCGGCTCGGCGCTCTCGGGCGTGTCGGAGGAGATGGGCGACGTATCCCTCGCCATCGAGCGGGCGGAGAACAAGACGGAGAACATGCGGGCGCGCGCCGGCGCGATCGACGAGCTTGCCGCGGCGGGGGTGCTCGACGACCCCGTGGGCGGCAGCAAGGACGACATCACCCGCGAGCTCGAAAAGCTCACCGCGTCCACCAACGTCGAGGCGGAGCTGGCGGCCCTCAAAGCCGGCACTGCGAAGAAGTCCCTTCCCGGAGGCCAGTCATGATCGTACGAATCCTGACGGAGGGCCAGTTCAACCTCCCCGGCGCCTACGTCGACGAGCTCAACGATATCGACAACAGGCTCGTGGAGGTCGTCGAGAACGACGACGCCGAGCGGTTCCCCGTGGTGCTCAAGGCCATGCTCGACCTCGTGCGGCAGAACGGCACGCCCGTGCCGGTCGACGAGCTCGTCGAGTCCGACCTCGTCCTCCCCGAGCCCGACATCACCCTCCAGGAGGCCGAGGATATCTTCACCGGCGAGGGCCTGTTGCCGGACTAGGGCCGCGGGTCGCCGTATATCAGTTCGCGCAGGTCCTGCCATGAGTACGACTCCAACGGGTCGCGGGCGGCCGGGTCTCCCACGCTCAGGTCGGGCAGCCGGCATGGCGTACGCCCCGTATCGTCCGACAGGACCCGCCTGAGCCCCTCTTCCACCAGCGCGCACAGCGGGAGGCCGCTCTCCTTGGCGCGACGCTCGGCACGGGCGAACAGCTCGTCATCGATGTCCAAGGTAGTCTTCATATACCCGTACTGCCCATACATGAGAGTATGGTCAAGCCATAATGCAAACCCAAGCAGGCTGGATTCCTGTAATATGTCTCCATTGGAAGACTGCCTAGGGCGCACCAGGCTGCGGATGATTCTCATAACCGGAGCGGTCATGGCCGGACTGTGGATACTACTCACTTTCGTATTCCCGGCAGGCGAGAGCCCTGAGACTCCCAGGACGAACTCGGATTACTCAGAGGCAGAGGGCAGGTGTATCAATGGCAGTCCCACAATGTATATTCCCATAATGTATATGCTGGAGTGCGTGATGGAGGACTCGGAATGAATCGGCATAGTCCTGGCCGCGTTCATAGTATTATTGGCCATACAGGCCGGGGGTATGTAATGGAGAAATGCAATGCCGTAGGGCGGATGACATTCCTCAAGTCCCTACTCGGGATAGCGATAGTCCTCGGTTGGGGACTCTTTATAGGGATGGCCATGCTGGCCGAGGCGAGCCAGTCCTGGGCCCTGTTGCTCGGATTTGCCGTACTCGCGCTCGTGGCGGCTTTCGCCGCCGTGGGCATAATCTTGATGTTTCGGAGGCTCCATGACCTGGGACTCTCTAGGTGGTGGGTGCTTATGCTTTCGGTGCCAGTTGCAGGCGTGGCCTTTATGGCCTTCCTGCTCCTATGGCCCGGCGGCAAGTGTGAACACAGGACACAGGAGGAAAACAGATGACTCAGGCAGGAGTAGTAGCCGTTGCGATTACGCTTTCGGTGATGGCCAGCGTATTCGCCCTTAGCTTCCTAATGGCTATAGGCGTAATCGGGAGGGGCGCAACAGGTATGCAAGGGCCTTCCACGGGGTGAGGTTGATGGGTTCGTTCGACAACGCCGCGCAGGTCAAGAAGGAGATGTTCGAGGGCTCGCCGTCGGTCATGGTGCAGGCGCCCGACGCCGAGACGATCAGGATATTCGTCTATACGCTCGACGAGGGCGACGACGCCAGGGTCGCAAGCCGCCTGGGAGAGGTGCTTTCATGCTGACGAAGCGTGTTCGTATTGGCGTGGTGGCGTTGGCGCTGGCGCTGGCTCTCGCCGGCTGCGGCGGGGGCGAGCGCGAACTGACCTTCGGCTTCTACTCCGACTTCAGGCCGGTGAGCTACGCCGGCGGCGCCTCCAATACGCACATGGGCTATGAAGCGGACCTGCTCACGGCCCTGGAGGCGATGGACGGCCTCGGCCTGTCCTTCGAGCGCCGGCCCATAGACGAGTGGGACGGCATCTGGCTGAAATCCGCCGGGCCCGACTACGACGTCGTTGGCGGCGGCATTACGATCCTCGACTCGCGCACTCGCGACGGCGAGGGTAACGTCGCGGTGGCCTTTACCAACGGCCATATCACCTTTCGGCAATCGCTGCTGGTCCGCGCCGAGGACGCGGAGCGCCTGGCCCGCCACTCCGACCTGACCTCAGACGTACGCGTGGGCGTGTTCGCGGGCACCACGGGCGAGGCCCGCCTGCTGCAACTGGCCGGGCTGGCCGACGCCGACGGCGTCCTGGCAGCGGGCGTCCGGGTAGAGACGCCGTCCGGCGAGGTGGCCGCGGACGGCAGTCCGGCCTATACCATCACCGCGGCGGCCGCATCGGCCAGCCTCGCGGACCGCCGCGCACTCTTCCCGCCCGACGACGCCTCGCCTCAGGTCGTCTACTTCGACGATGAAGCGGCGCTCCTCGACGCCCTCCGGGACGGACTGGTCGACGCCTTGGCCCGGGGCGAGATCGGCAACCTGGAAGCGGCCCGAGAAGACGGCCTGGCCGTGACCGCCCTGGACGCGGAGGTCGAATACGGCGGCTTCACCGTGGCCGCCGGCGACGAGGACCTGCTGCGGAAGCTCAACGAGCATATCGACTGGCTGACCGACAACCGACGCATCGGCTACGCGGAGTACCTCGCCGACCAGGAAGTGTTCATGAAGCGCGCCGAGGACTGGAACAGGCGTCCATAGGTCGCTCCCGGGCGTCCACCAACGGAAGGAGACGGCATGGAACCCATCGCAAAGCACACCGGAATCGTCGCCCCCCTAGACAGGGTCAACGTCGATACCGACCAGATCATCCCCAAGCAGTTCCTCAAGAGGATCGAGAAGACCGGCTTTGGCCAGTTCCTCTTCTTCGACTGGCGCTTCAACAGCGACGGCAGCCTCAACCCCGACTTCGAGCTCAACAGGCCCGAGTACCGGGGCGCTTCCATACTCGCCGCCGGCCGGAACTTCGGCTCCGGCTCGTCGCGGGAGCACGCGCCCTGGGCGCTGCTCGACTACGGCTTCAGGTGCATCCTGGCGGCCTCGTTCGCCGACATATTCCACAGGAACTGCCTCGAGAACGGCATCGTCCCCGCCCTAGTGTCCGACGCGCACATCCGCCTGATACTGGACACGGCCTCGCACGTCCCCGGCTGGGAGCTGACCGTGGACCTGGAGAAGTGCCGCATCAGGGACGACAGGGGCCTCGACATCCCGTTCGTAGTCCACGAAGACCCTGCCACGCACGAGTTCCGCCGCCACTGCCTGCTCAACGGCCTCGACGACATCGCCCTCACCCTACAGCACGAGGACAATATCGCCGCCTTCGAGTCCCGCCGCAGCAACCACGGCGGCGTCCTTACTCTCTAGCGGCCGGAGGGGCGCCGTCAGTCCAACGCCAAGTACTGAATCACACCGAAAGGATGTTCAGGCCCTGCACGCGGTCGAAGTGTCTGCGGTTGTTGGTGAGCAGCATGAGACCGTGGCGAAGGGCAGTGGCTCCTATCAGAAGATCGAGATCGCCTATGAGAGACCCTTCCGCCCTTAGTCTGCCGCGCTCTTTGGCGAAGATCCGGCAGACCTCATCGTCCAAGGGTAAGACCTTCACCCCGTCCAAGAATTCCTCCAGCACGCTCGCATCGGCTTGGGAATCTCTGGAATAAAATACTCCCTCGTAGAGCTCGGCCAGCGACACGATGCTCAACCCCAAGCCATCAGGGGCCAGATACTCGAGGCGGTCAACCACGCGCTTGATGCGGTGAAGGTGGTCAATGACCCAGTCCGTATCGATCAGATAGCGCACGGCGTTACAACTTCGGCGCTTCTCGGGAGCCTGTCACCCGGGCCTCGTAAAGCATCCGCTTGAGCTCTTCGGGATCGTGGCTTCCCTTCCATGCTCCTGCCGTCGCCCGCAACGCGCGAATGGTCCTGTCTGGTGGTGGGGCATCTTCGATAGACACCGTTACCTCCTCCCCCTCTGCAAGGTCGAGCGGCTCCATCGGAGTAAGTACACCGTCCGAGAATCTAGCCCTCACGTTCACAATCATCTTTGATCCTTTCTCCGAAGTCTCACATGTCCGCCCAATATGGCGAACATCATGCGGCTACATCGTCCTGGGCCTGCGCGACAATGCCTCTAGGGGCTGCCTACTCCCTCCTAACCCGCGCCGTGACGATCAGGTGCTCGATCCACTCCTCGCCGTCGTTGATTAGCTGGTGGCGGGACATGGGCGGGATGTGTACCGCGTCGCCCTTGGCGACCTCGTGGATGACGTCGTCGATCTTCAGCTTGCCGCGCCCGGACGTGATGTAGTAGACCTGCTCCGCGTCCTCGTGCAGGTGGTAGTCTCCGCTCTTGCGTCCCTGCATCGCGTGGTGGGTGAGGCTGACGAAGCCTTCGAGGGGCGCCTCGTCGGCGGACAGCCCCTCCGTGCCCTTCTCCCTGAAGATGCTCCATATGATCGCGCTCTCGTGGCCCACGTAGGGCGTGGCGTCCTTCCAGCTTCGTACCACGGTCATTGCCTTCCTCCAGTCGGGTAGTTTGCTCGCTCAGTCGATGCGCTCGAAGCCTGTATACGGTCGCAGCACGGGCGGCACCACGATCGAGCCGTCCGCCTGCTGGTAGCTCTCCATGATGGAGATCATCACCCTGGGGACCCCCAGCCCCGAGCCGTTCAGGGTGTGTACCAACTTCGCCGGCGCTCCGCGCTCCGGCCTGTAGCGCACACGGGCCCGGCGCGCCTGGTAGTCGGTGCAGTTGGAACACGAGCTGACCTCCAGCCACTCCCTCACGCCAGGCGCCCACATCTCCACGTCGTAGGTCTTGGCCGCGGCCCCGCCCATCGAGCCGGTCGACAGCAGCAGCACCCTGTGCGGGATGCCCAGCCGCTCGCAGACGCGCTCGGCGTCGGCCAGCAGCTCTTCCAGGGCATCGTCGGAGGCCTCGGGCTCGACGAACTTGAAGAGCTCGACCTTCTCGAACTGGTGGCCGCGCTTGATGCCGCGCGTCTCACGGCCGGCCGCCGCCTTCTCGCGCCTGAAGCACGGCGTGTGCGCGACGAAGCTCATCGGCACCTCGCCGGGCTCCAGTATCTCGTCCCTGAACAGGTTGGCTATCGGCACCTCCGCCGTGGGCACCATCCACAGATCGTCCTCGTCGTCGTGGTACATCGTGTCGGCGAACTTGGGTAGCTGGCCGCTTGCGGTGGCCGTGTCCCGGCTCACCAGGTCGGGCAGGTACAGCTCCACGTAGCCGCGCTCCTCCGTGTGGAGGTCCAGCATCCAGTCGATCAGCGCGCGTTGCAGCCTAGCCCCCTTGCCCTTGAGGACGTAGAAGCGCGACCCTGAGAGCTTGACGCCCCTGGCGAAGTCGATGATGCCGAGGCGCTCCCCAAGCTCCCAGTGCGGCAGCGGCTCGAAGTCCAACTCCGCCGGCTCCCCCATCGTCCTCACCAGCACGTTCGCGTCGTCGTCCGGCCCCACCGGCGCGCTCTCGTCGGGAAGGTTGGGCAGCCCCAGCAGCAGCTCGTGAAGCTCGCCCTCCAGCTCGGCGATGTCGGCCCCGAGCTCCTTGATCCGCGAGCCCACGGCGCGCATCTCGTCGATCAGCTCCGGCGGCCGCTCCTTGGTGCGCCCAAGCTGCCTGCTCACCTCGTTCCGCCGCGCCCGCAGGCGGTCCGACTCCGCGATGGAGGAGCGGCGCCGCGCGTCGACCTCCAGTATCTCGTCCACGGGGGCGTCCTCCCCCCGCTTCCGCAGCGCTTCCCTCACCGCGTCCGGCTGGCTCCTGACGAGCTCTATGCTAATCAACGGACTCCTCTACCGGCTTTCATGGGTAGATGATAACAGGCGTCGGGGTCCTGCGCGGAGCCGCGTTAGTACCCGTAAGGCACGGTGTCGAGCTCTTCTATGCGCTCGTCGGACGTGAAGCGCCACGTGCCGAGGTGGCCCCGGCGCAGGTCGCCGTTCCCGTCCCAGTCCAGCGTACTGGCGGCGCCGTCGAAGTCTATCTCCCTGCCTTCGGCAAGGCGGGACAGGCCGTCGGCGACGCCCGAGGGTGTGCCCAGCACGGTGACGCCGGGCGGCCCGGCTATCTCCCGCAGGCGGTCGCGGATCGCGGCGCCGTCGAAGCTGCCCGCGGCCTGCGCGGCGAGAGCGAGGGCGACGGTGGCGTCGTAGGTCTCCTTGACGTAGGCGAGAACGGGCAGCTCGCCGTATTCGGCGACGAAGGCGGCCTCCCAGTCGGCGGTTGCGGCGTTGTAGGGAGCGGACGCGGACGCGGTCCCGTACATGCCGCCCAGCTTGTCGCCGCCGATCTCCCTGACGAGGCTCGCCCGCTTGGCGGCGTCGCAAAAGACGAAACCGCCGTAGACGCCTTCTTCGAGGGCCTCCCTCACGATGGCAAGGGTCAGACCCTCGAATGCGATGATAACCAGCGCCTGCGCCCCCGCGTCGGCGCTCTCCGCCAGCTCCGGGAGGTAGCTGGCCTTCTGGGCCATGTCGATCGAGACGACTCGCAGCGTCCCATCCCAGGCATCTTCGAATGCCTCGGCGAGCCCCTGACCGTAGGCGTCGTCCTGGTAGATGAGGCCAACGTTGTCGAAGCCGCGCTCGCGGGTCACGCGCGCGAGCACCGGCCCCTGGGCGGCGTCGGATAGGGCCGTGCGGAAGAAGTAGCCGCCGTCCTCGACGCCGCTCAGCTGCGGCGAGGTGGCCGAGGGGCTGATCGTGGGGATGCGCAGCATCGCGGACACGCTCCGCGCGACGGGCAACGAGGCCGAGCTGGCGTTGGGGCCGACTATGGCGTGTACGCCCTCGGTCTCCACGAGGCGCTTCGCCGCCTCCACCGCGGCGGACGGGTCCCGGGTGGCGTCGGCGGCGACGCCCTCCACCGGCATCCCGAGCACGCCCCCGCCCTCGTTGACGTGCCGGACCGCCAGGTCGAAGGCCCGCTGCCTGTCGGCGGACGCCTCCGGCGACCCGGTGAAGTTGAGCAGCAGGCCGATCTTCAGCGGGGCAACGGGCCGTTCCTCCGAATCGCCGCCGCAGCCCGATGCAATGAGGAGCAGCCCGGCTATAGCCGCCAGCAGGACCACCCACAATGCAGACTGCCCAATCCTAGCCCCGCGACCCTGTTTCGCCGTTGTAGTCATGTTAAATATCGCCTCCGCCGCAAACCCAACTGGCCGGCTCTCAGCCCGAGGCCGGTTCCCCGGGAGCGGCTGCCGTTCAACGCGTGTACAACTATACGGCAGATGGAGCTGCGGGATGCAATAGTCCAGTGGGCAAGGCTCGGGTTACCCTTATGGGAACGCGCGTGCTATTATATGCTGTGGCGCAGCGAGCGCCTTATAGCCGAGGCACGATGTTCGTACCAACAATGCCGAAGATATACCACATAGCTCACTTGGATCGGTTGCCCTCCATAATCTCTGACGGCCGATTATGGTGCGACGCCAAGATGGTAGACCGTGATGCCGCCGGGACCTCCATCGGCATAAGCAGCATCAAGCAGCGGCGGCTCTCCCGGACGCTAACCAGCCATCCCGGACTGTACGTTGGCGAATGCGTGCCCTTCTACTTCTGCCCGCGTTCCGTGATGCTGTACGTGATCCACATGGGGAATCTTCCCGAATTGGCGTATCGAGGGGGCCAAGAGCCAATAGTCCACCTGGAGGCCGATCTGCGCCGGACGGTGGCCTGGGCGGATTCCAACAACCGGCGCTGGGCCTTCACGTCATCCAACGCCGGGTCCCGCTACTTCGAGGACTACTCAGACCTCTCCCACTTGGACAAGATCGATTGGGACGCGGTGCAAGCAGACACCTGGGCGGGTGAACGCAAGGAGCCCAAGCAGGCGGAGTTCCTGGTTGAAGGCTCGTTCCCTTGGCGGTTGGTATCTCGCGTGGGCATAAAGTCCCGGGCTATCTATGGTAAGGTTCGGAGCATGCTGAGCATGTCGCGTCATCGACCGACGGTAGCGATCAGGCCGGACTGGTACTACTGATCCAGGAGGAGCGGTGCGATGATCGAGTACAAGACCGGCAACCTATTCGACGAGGACGTCGAAGCTCTGGTCAACAGCGTCAACTGCGTGGGCTTCATGGGCCGCGGCATTGCGCTCCAGTTCAAGAACAACTTCCCCGAGAACTTCAGGGCTTACGCGGCAGCCTGCAGGCGAGGGGAAGTGGAGCCGGGCCGCATGTTCGTCTTCGAGACGAAGCAGATGGCGAATCCGCGCTTCATCATCAACTTCCCGACCAAGCGTCACTGGCGCGGCAAGAGCCGGATCGAGGACATCGAGGCAGGTCTCCACGCACTCGCCAAAGAAATCAGGGCGCGCAACATCGGCTCAATCGCGCTCCCCCCGCTGGGCAGCGGGCTGGGCGGATTGGAGTGGGCCGACGTACGGCCGCGCATCGAAGAGGCGATGCTGGACCTCGATGGCTTGAGAGTCGTGGTATTCGAGCCTGGGGGAGCGCCCGTAGATGCGCGGCCCAACCGCTCATCTAGGGTTCCAAGGATGACGCCGGGGCGGGCTGCGCTGGTCGCCTTAATGCGTAGGTATCTTGACGCCCTGCTCGACCCCTTCGTGACCCTCCTGGAAGTGCACAAGCTCATGTACTTCATGGAAGTGGCAGGGGAGCCGTTGAAGCTCGACTTCCAACGAGGCCCTTACGGGCCGTACGCTGAGAAGCTACGGCACGTCCTCAGGACCGTCGAGGGCCACCTCGTATCAGGCTACGCCGACGGAGGAGACGCGCCGGACAAGCAACTCACCCTAGTACCGGGCGCCATGGAGGATGCCCGCACCTTCCTCAAGGGCCAGCCTGCAACCCAATCCCGGCTGGCGAAGGTCGCCAATCTCGTCGAGGGCTTTGAGTCGTCCTTCGGCTTGGAGCTACTCGCAACAGTGCATTGGGTTGGCGCCGAGCATCCCGGGGCGACTGAGGACGATATGATAGCTCACACGTATGCGTGGAATGTACGGAAGCGGCAGTTCTCGGAGCGCCAGATACGCCTGGCTCTCCAGGTGCTTTACGAGGGGGGATGGCTCTCTAGCACTCCAGCAGATTGACTTAGACTGTCCTCCGGCCCACGGCTTGCGGGAGGTGCGCTCCCGCCTTTAACATTGGACTACCTCAGCGGGAAGTGGGGTCTGCTGCTTTGAATAGTCCCACCACTATGGCGAAGGGGTTGCCGGCGACCATACGGCCCATGCTGGCCCGGCTCACCAAGCGGCCCTTCGATTCCGGCGGCCACATCTTCGAGCTCAAGTGGGACGGCATGAGGGCGCTGGCCTTCCTGGAGGGCGGCAGGCTGCGCCTCCAGGGGCGAGACCTGGCGGACCTCACGCAGCGGTTCCCGGAGCTACACGCCCTGCCGCGGGCCGTCGGCGCGGATAGGACGGTGCTCGACGGCGAGGTCGTCTGCCTGGACGAAGAAGGCAGGCCGAGCTACTCCCTGCTGCGGGAGCGCCTCCAGGGGAAGGACGCCGCGCCGCGGGCGCACTACGTCGCCTTCGACGCGCTCTTCGTCGGCGGCAGGAGGCTGCTGGAGCGCCCCCTGGTAGAGCGCAAGCGCCAGCTTGCCGGGATACTCGAGGACAACGACGTCGCGCAGGCGTGCGAGTACATCGAGGGCGACGGCAAGGCGTTCTTCGACGCGACCTGCGAGCACGGGCTCGAGGGCATCATGGCGAAGGACAAGGCCGGCCAGTACCTTCCCGGCGAGCGCAGCCCCAACTGGCAGAAGATCAAGCGGCTGCGGGAGTGCGAGTTCGTAATCGCCGGGTACGACTTCGACGGCGGAAGCAGGCCGTTCGTCTCGCTGATACTGGGACTCTACGACAGGGGAACCCTGCGGTACGCCGGGCGCGTCAGCGCCGGCTTCTCCGACGAGGAGGCCCGCGGCGTCCACTCCACGCTACAGGCGCTCGTCAGCGGTGAGTGTCCATTCGAGGCGCCTCCTCCCATGGACCGGCTGGCCTACTGGTGCCGCCCCGACCTGGCGTGCCGCGTCTCGTACGGCGAGTTCACCCCGGAGGGCCATATCCGATATCCGGTGTACCTTGGGCTGCGGGAGGACAAGCCGGCCGCCGACTGCATGGTCGACGACGCCCCGTACTGGCCTGGCGCGCTCGGTTAGAATAGAAGGGGGCGCGGAGAGCCGCCGCGCATCCGGGAGGTGAGCTATGCCAAGGGCAATCTGGAAGGGGTCCATCAGCTTCGGCATGGTGGCGATCCCCATCAAGCTGTACCCGGCCACCAACAGCAAGGACATCTCGTTCGTCACGCTGCACAACGCGTGCCACACGCGGTTGAAACACCGCCGCTGGTGCCCGGAGCACGAGGAGTTCGTCGAGCTGGGCGACGTGGTCAAGGGGTTCGAGGTGTCCAAGGAGCAGTACCTCGTCATGGAGGCCTCCGACTTCGGCGACCTGCCGGTCCCGTCCCGGCACACCATCGAGGTCACCAGGTTCATCGACCTCGCAGACATCGACCCCGTGTACTACGAGAAGAGCTACATGCTGGAGCCCGACAAGGTCGGGGAGAAGCCGTACTACCTGCTCAAGAAGGCGCTGGAGGCGAGCCGCCGAGTGGCGGTCGCCAAGGTCTCGCTGAGGCAGAAGGAGCTGCTGTGCAGCCTCAGGCCCGTGGACAACGGCATCATCATGTCCACCATGTTCTGGCCGGACGAGATCAGGTCGACGGAGGGGCTGAACCTGCCCGAGGCGGAGGTGAGCATCAGCGACCAGGAGCTGGCGATGGCGAACATGCTGATCGACCAGCTCGCCGGGGAGTTC
Organism: Dehalococcoidia bacterium; assembly: GCA_963664035.2. Taxonomy (GTDB): domain Bacteria; phylum Chloroflexota; class Dehalococcoidia; order Lucifugimonadales. The sequence continues at coordinate 935,513 of OY760867.2, forward strand.
GAGCCCGGGGAGTACCGGGACGAGTACCGGGGGGCGCTGGAGAAGGTGATAGAGGCCAAGCTGGAGTCCCGCGAGCCCGACTTTGCCGAGGCCGCGCCGGTCAAGGGCAAGGTCACCGACCTGATGGAGGCCCTGCGGGCCAGCATCGAGGCGGCCAAGGCGGCCTCCGAGGCGCGGGAGTCCGAGACTCCGGCCGCCCAGCCGGCGCCCGAGGAGGCCGCCGTGAGCGTCGGCTGAGCCGCCGCGCGCCCTCACCGGAGCGGTGTGCTATCCTTGGCCGGAAAACTGGGACATGGAGGGCGCTATGGGCGAGCTAGACGGCAAGGTAGCCATCGTAACCGCGGCGGGGAGGCGGCGCAGCATCGGCAACTCGACGGCGCTGGCGCTGGCCCGCCTCGGCGCCGACCTCGTGGTCACCGGGACGGGCAGGGACCCCGCGACCTTCCCGGAGGACGAGAAGGCCGTCGGCTGGAGGGACGTAGAGAGCACGGCTGACCAGGTCCGGGAGATTGGCCGGCGCGCCCTAACCGCAACCCTCGACGTCACCGACGCCGCCCAGATCGACGGCCTGGTGTCGCGGACGCTGGCCGAGTTCGGACGCATCGACATCCTGATAAACAACGCCGCGCTGGCCATCGGGGCGGACCGGACCCCCATGGTGGAGGTGGACCCGGGCCTGTTCGAGAGGGTGATCGACGTAAAGGTGATGGGCTCCTTCCTATGCAGCCGCGCCGTGGCCAAGGTGCTGATAGAGCAGGCGGAGGGAGGCAAGATCGTCAACATCGCGTCGGTGGCAGGCAAGCGAGGCAACGCCGACGCCATGGCCTACTGCGCCGCCAACTTCGCCATGGTCGGCATGACCCAATCGATGGCCCGCGAGCTCGGCCCGCACGGCGTGAACGTCAACTGCGTATGCCCCGGCGCCGTGGACACCGCCCGCATGGACAAGTTCGGCCGCGCCGACGAGTGGCAGCAGCTTGCCGAGCGGACCGCCATGGGCCGCAACGGCAGCTCCGAGGAGGTCGCCGGGCTCATCGCCTACCTGTGCATCGAGGGTTCGTCGTGGATCAGCGGCCAGTCGATCAACATCGACGGCGGCCTGATCATGGAGCACTGACGCCCGCCGCCTGGAGGTCCCGCATGACGGCCACCGTATTCGTACTCAACAAAGGCCCGGACATCGAGTCCTGGCGCGCCCACGCGCCCGACGGCGTGACCCTGGCCGCGGTGGACGTGGACCGGCCCATCGAGGAGCAGGCCGCGCGGATGGAGGGCGCCGTGGCCGTCATCGGCTCCGCCGCCTCCGACCTGGTGGCGCTCGCCCGGCTTGTGCCCTCTCTCAAGCTGGTGCAGGTGGGGAGCGCCGGCACGGACGGCATCGACGTGGAGGCGCTCGGGGAGATGGGCGTGACGGTCGCCAACAGCGGCGGCGGCAACGCCGTCACCGTAGCGGAGCACACGATAGCGCTCATGCTCACGGTCTACCGGAAGCTGAACCTCCAGTTCGCCTCGGTAGCGGCGGGCCGCTGGCACGGCGACCTGCTGAAGTGGTATCCCTCGGCCGGCGAGCTGACCGGCAAGACGGTCGGCATCGTCGGGCTGGGCCGCATCGGACAGGGGGTCGCCAAGCTCTTGCGCGGTTTCGACTGTCGCCTCTACTACTTCGACATGGCGCCGAGGTCCGGCGAGCTGGAAGCCGACCTGGGAGTCGCCCGGCTGGGGCTGGACGACCTGCTGGCAAGGTGCGACGTCGTTACGCTCCACCTGCCGCTCACGGAGCAAACCCGGGGCATGATCGGAGCGCGCGAGCTGGACCTGATGAGGACGACGGCGTACCTCATCAACGTCGGCCGGGGCCCCGTGGTGGACGAGGCGGCGCTGATCGAGGCGCTGCGGGCGGGCAAGATCGCGGGCGCGGGGCTGGACGTCCTCGAGCAGGAGCCGACCGATCCCGGCAACCCGCTGCTGAAGATGGATAACGTAGCCGTCACCCCGCACCTGGCGTCGTTCGCCCAGGAGGCGATCTCCCGGAGCTTCGGCTTCTCGATCCGGAACTGCGTCCGCGTGATCAACGGCGAGGAGCCCCTGTCCGTGGTGCTGCCCGAGCTCGGCGGCCCCGACCTGCGGCAGTGATCCCCTCCGCACACTCATGGAACGCCTGCGCGTCACCGATGTCAAGACCTTCCTGGTCGGCGGCTCTTGGCGCAACTGGCTCATCGTCAAGGTAGAGACGGACGGCGGCGTCCACGGTCTGGGCGAAGCCACCCTGGAAGGCCGGTCGAGGACCGTCGCGGAGGCCGTCCGCGAGTTGGCCCGCTACATCGTCGGGCAGGACGCCTTCGCCATCGAGCGCCACTACCAGGAGATGTACCGGCGCGCCTTCTACGCCGGCGGCCCCGTGCTCACCAGCGCCATCAGCGGCGTCGAGACGGCGCTCTGGGACATCAAAGGCAAGGCGCTCGGTGTCCCCGTCTACGAGCTTCTCGGCGGCCGCACCAGGGACCGCGTCAAGCTGTACGCCAACGGCTGGTACGAGCCCGGCATGAGCCCGGACGAGTTCGCGGAGGCCGCCCGAAGCACGGTGCGCCTCGGAGCCAAGGGCCTGAAGTTCAACCCCTGGGCGCGCCGGCCCGGCATGGACTTCTACCGGCTGGAGAACAGCGTGCTGAACGCGGGCGTCGAAGCGGTAGCAGCCGTCAGGGACGCGGTCGGCCCCGACGTAGACCTGTACATCGACTGCAACGGCATCTTCAACACGGTGGGCAACGCGGTGCGAGCCGCCAAGGGCGTCGAGGAGTACGACATCGGCTTCCTGGAGGAGCCGGTCCCCCACGAGAACCTGGAGGCGATGGCGTACGTCCGCCGCAAGACGGACATCCCAATCGCGACCGGGGAGCGCCTGTTCACCATCTACAGCTTCCAGCAGCTACTGGAGAAGGGCGGCGCCGACGTGGTGCAACCCGACATGTCGCACTGCGGCGGGATGCTGGAGGCCCGGAAGATCGCGGCGATAGCCGACTCGCACTACGCCGCCTTCGCGCCGCACAACCCGAACGGCGAGGTCTCCTACGCCGCGGCCGTACAGGTCGCGGCCTGCGTCCCGAACTTCCTGGTCCTGGAACACTTCCCCCCGGAGCCCTGGCGCTTCGAGGTCTGCCGGAACCCGATGACCGTCTGCGGCGGCTGGCTCCAGGTACCGGACAGGCCCGGCCTCGGCGTCGAGTTCGACGAGGAAGCCGCCCTGGAGCACCCCTACCAGCCCGTCGACCTGTACGACTTGCACCGCCCGGGATCCCGGGTCCTCGTACCGAAGTTCGAGGGGAGCCTGCGATGACCGTAGAAGGAGTCACGCCGCGAGGGGGCTGGTCGGGGGCCGGCGCCGCTAGGCCCGCCGCCGACTACGAGATCAGGACCGGCAGCGGCCTGCTCCGGGAGGCAAGTGCCGGATGGCCCAGCTACGCTGTCGTCACGACGCCGAGCGCCTACCGGGCGGCCAGGGACCGCCTGGCGCGACCTCCCGACGGCGCGGCCTACGCGCGGTGGCTCGACTGGGGACATCTGGACGAGCTCGACGAGGCGCTGCCCGACTGCGATCTCGTCGTCGGCCTCGGCGGGGGCGTCGCGCTCGACGCCGCCAAGTACGTCGCCCTGAAGAAGGACCGCCCCATCGTCGTGGTGCCCACCGTCGTCTCCACCGGGGCGATCATCCACGGCTTCTTCGCGCGGTGGGAGGGGCGGAACATCATCGGCTCGGTGGAAGATTGGCCCTGGATCGACTTCGACGACATCATCGTGGATCACGACGTGGTGCTCGATGCGCCTGCCCACCTGAACACGGCGGGCCTCGGCGACGTGCTCTGCGGCTACTCGGGCATCGCCGAGTGGCGGCGCAACGCCGCGGCCGGCCGCGGCCCCGCTTTCGACGATGAGGCCGCCGCGCCCACCCTTGCCAACTTCCGCAAGCTCGTGGCGGGATTCCCCGCGACCCTGACCGCCGACGGCGCCCTCACACCCGCCAGCATCGACCTGATCGTCACAGCCGTCCAGGAGCGCGACGGCCTCATGCTCCGGCACCCGGCGGCGCCCATGGCCGACCACCCATTCGCCTTCGCCGTCGAGGAGGCGAACAGCGCGGGCTGGGTGCACGGCGAGCTGGTGGCGCTCGGCGCCCAGTGCGTGGTGTGGCTCTGCGAGGGGGAGTCGACGGCCTTCCCGTCCTGGCTCGACGCGTGCATGGTGCGGCGGCGGCCGGCCGAGATCGGCCTCACCGCGGCGCAGCTCCAGCGGGGCCTCTCGGCGCTCGCGGCCATCCTGTCCAGAGACGCCTCTCCCGGGGCGGCCGCGTCCGTGCTGGCTGCCGATCCCCTACGTGGGGCGGCCTTCGACGAGCTATGGCGCTACTTGCACGACTAACCGCCGAATCATGAATTGTCGGTCAGTATCATGGACTCGGCAGCCTTGCGCCGCACGAGTCTGCGCCGCAGTATACAGGCGTTCCCAGCCCGCGCGCCCTCCGTCCAAAAAGCCCCGAAATTCCCGGCCTGAAGGCTTGCCATCCCCAGCAAGAGCCATGCTAGAATCCGGTTCTGCCGGACCCGGCGCCTCAGCAACGCCCGTCCGCCGTCCGGCATGAGCCGAATCTTGGGAGGGTCACTCTTGATTGCCCACAATGCCCGCGACTCTTGGAACGCCGTGCTCGGAGAGCTCCAGTTGGAGGTGACCCGGCCAAGCTACGAGACCTGGCTGAAGGACACCGTCGGACTCTCGCGCAACGGCGACGAGCTCGTCGTGGGCGTGACCACCCCCTTCATCGCCGAGATGCTGGAGGGCCGGATGTACTCCACCATCACCCGCGCGGCGCAGCGGGTCGTCGGCAGCGCTGCCGAGGTACGCTTCGAGATAGACTCCCCCGTGCCTGAGACCATCCCGCCCTCGCCGGCGGCAACCTCCCAGAACGGCGCCGGCCACCCGGCCCCGGGGCCCAGCGGTCCCCGGAGCCCTCTTGGGCGAGCGGCCCTGAACCCGAAGTTCACCTTCGGCTCCTTCGTCGTGGGCGACTCGAACGACCTCGCCCACGCGGCGGCCATCGCCGTGTCGGAGAATCCGGGGGCCAGCTACAATCCGCTCTTCCTCTACTCCAGCGTAGGACTTGGGAAGACCCATCTCCTCCACGCCATCGGCCACGCGGCCATCGATATGGGACTAAGGACCATCTACCAGACCACCGAGGAGTTCACGAACGAGTACATCACCGCGATCCGTGAAGCGCGGACCGACGACTTCCGTACCAGCTACCGCTCCGCGGACCTGTTGCTCCTGGACGACATCCAGTTCATCATCGGCAAGGAGCAGACGCAGGAGGGCTTCTTCCACACCTTCAATTCCCTCCACATGTCCGGCCGCCAGATCGTCATAACCAGCGACCGTCCGGTGTCGGAGTTGACCCTGCTGGAGAACCGCGTCCGTTCCCGGCTCGAAGGCGGGCTGGTCGTCGACCTCCAGCCCCCCGGCCTGGAGACTCGCCTCGCCATCCTCAGGAAGAAGGCGGACGCCGGGGGGTTCGTCCTTCCATTCGAGGTTCTCAACGAGCTCGCGGAACGGTTCGACGAGAACGTCCGTGAGCTCGAAGGGGCGCTGAACCGGGTCACCGCCTATGCGCAGCTGACCAAGGAGGAGATCGACCTCGGCTTGGTCAAGAGGGTGGTCGCAGACATGCCCGTGCGGGCCCGGGGAAAGAAGCTGTCCGACGAGGATATCTTGAACGCCGTGTCAACTCACTTCTCCGTTGACCCCGGCGTGCTCACCGGCCGCCAGCGGGACAAGCGGACCTCGCGCACTCGCCACGTCGCCATGTATCTCCTCCGGGAGGAAGCAAAACTCTCCCTCGGCGCCATCGGGGCAATCCTTGGCGGCAAGGGGCGGTCCACAGTGCTGCACGGCTACCACAGGATCAGCAGCAACCTCGAAAGCGATGCTCAGCTCAGGCAAGACATCACGGAGATTCGCAGCAACCTCAAGGGCGGCAACAGGTCCGGGAACGGAAGTTCCGACGCTGCCGTTCGATAACCTCCCCTATTCCGTTCGATAACCTGTGTTGGCGTTCGATAGACTACTCTCCACCAGGCGCGCCGCCAACTATTCCCCAATTATCGAACAGGCACAGCACTGCGTTGAACCAGGATGTCCAACACCGGAATACGCTCACCATGCGCCAAACGCTGATTATGCAACATACCAAACACCTTACCGATGTTATGAATCTACTAGTCCTTGACTTCCAGTGATTGACTTAAGCTTAGTAACAGTCCAAGGTGGTCGGGGAGGAAACGGGATCGTCTCCGGCAGACGAGAGAAGTTCGTCAGCCGAGGAGGGCCTGACGGGGGAGATGGTGGCCACGGCGGTAGCGTGAGCTTGGTGTGCTCCGCCGCGGAGACGACGTTGCACACCCTCCGGTATAGGAAGCGTATTGTGGCGGGCGACGGAGGACATGGAGGCGGCCGGAGGCGGCGCGGCAAGGACGGCTCCGACGTTGAGGCTCCCGTGCCCGCGGGGACCGAAGTGTGGGCGGGAGATGAGAAGGTGGGTGACCTGCTGGCGCCCGGTGACAGGGTGGTGGTTGCCGAAGGCGGTCGAGGCGGACGGGGGAACGCCGGCTTTACGAGTGCGGTGAACCGGTTCCCGCTCCTCGCCGAGGAGGGCGACCCTGGGCAGCGTAGGGAGATCCGTCTGGAGCTCAAGCTGCTGGCTGACGTTGGCATAGTCGGCGCTCCCAACGCTGGCAAATCGACCCTGCTGGCTCGTGTCAGCTCGGCGCGTCCCAGGATAGCCAGCTACCCCTTCAGCACCTTGGAACCCGTGCTGGGCGTCGTCGAGTGGAGGGAAGTGAGCTTCGTCATGGTGGACGTCCCCGGGCTGATCGAGGGAGCCCACGCGGGCGCGGGTCTGGGACACCAGTTCCTACGACACGCCGAGCGCACCAGGCTGCTGGTTCACCTGGTGGACGGCGCCGCCGACCGTCCTGTGGAGGCGTATGGGCAGGTGAGGGAGGAGATAAGGCAGTATGGCGGTGGGCTCGAGACGAAGCGCGAGATCGTCGCCGTGACGAAGATGGATCTGCCGGGAGCGGCAGCCAGAGTAGGCGAGTTGGAGCAGACATTGGCGGGGGGAGCCGGGGTAAAGGGAATATCCGCGGCAACCGGAGATGGGATTGACGAGCTTCTAGGAGAGGTGGCGGGAGTGCTGGCTGAGCTTCAAAGGGGTGCCCGGACGCAGGCCCCGGCCGTGGAGCCTCCCGTACTCAGGCCGCGTGGGTCCCGGCGCGGGCCGACGGTAGTGCGGCGGGGCCGCGCGTACCAGGTCCGGCATAGGCCGGCCGAGCGGCTCGCGGCGATGGTGGACCGGGAGGACGGCGCGGCAATGCTACAGCTGTTGGATCAGTTCAGGAGGCGCGGGGTAATTGCCGCCTTGGAGAACGCGGGCATACGCCCGGGCGACAAGGCCCGCGTCGGCGCGGTAGAGTGGGAGTGGGAGTAGTTGCGGCTGGGCGTGTTCGGCGGTACCTTCGACCCCGTCCATGTGGGGCACCTCATCGCCGCGGAGCAGGCCAGGGAGCAACTCTGCCTAGACAGGGTACTGTTCGTCACGGCCGGCCAGCCCTGGCTCAAGGCCCACTCCCCCGTGACGCCCGCGCGCCATCGGGCCAGGATGGTCGAGCTGGCGGTCCGCGGCAATCCCCACTTCGAGGCCTCCGCCATGGAGTTGGAGCGCGACGGGCCTACCTACACCGTCGACACGCTGGAGGAGGTCGCCGCCGGCTCCGACGCGGAGCTGTACCTGGTCGTGGGCGCGGACGCCGCCTCGGAGATCGACCGCTGGCACAGACCGCGCCGCGTGCTCCAGCTTGCGACGGTCGCCGTGCTCACGCGCCCGGGGGTGGCCGGCGGCATCCCGGCTTCCCTGGAGGGCGTCGGGCGGTGGGTGTCGGTGGAATGCCCGCCGATAGGGGTGAGCGCGACGGAGGTGCGCGCCCGCGTGGGGAGCGGGCGCTCGGTCCGGTACGTGGTAAGCGACGCCGTGAGGGAGTATATTAACGAGCATGGACTCTACGCGGACGGGTGACAGTGGGGAAGCGGTCCTGGGGCTGGCGACCGAGATAGGGGCGCTGGCGTTCGGCCGGTTCACCCTGACGTCCGGGGGGACGAGCAGCTTCTACTTCGACGGAAAGCTGCTGACGCTCCACCCGGAGGGCAGCCGTCTCGTCGGGAGCGCCATGCTCCGGCTGGCGTTGGAGCGCGGCGCCGAGGCAATAGCCGGCCCAACGCTGGGCGCGGACCCCATAGTCGCCTCCGTAGCGGTGCTAAGCCAGATCGACGGCACGCCCGTAACCGCGGCGATAGTACGCCCCGAGGCGAAGGGCCACGGTCGCGGCCGGCTTATCGAGGGGCCCCCCCTGGAGGGCAAGAAGGTGGTCGTGGTCGACGACACGTGTACGACCGGGCGGAGCCTGCTCCACGCCATAGACGCGGTGGAGGCGGAGGGAGGCGAGGTCGTCGGCGTATTTTGCATCCTGGACCGGCATGACGGCGGCGGCGAGGCGATACGGGAGCGAGGATATGAGTTGACGGCGCTTCTGGAGGCCGACGAGGCCGGCGGCATCTCGCCGGCAGGCCGGGGAGCATAGAGACCCCTAGGGAGGAGTTCCAGATGACAGAGTTGGAAGCCGAGTTTCATCAGGCGATGGTGGGCATTCACTCGGCCGCCGTAGAGATCGGCTACCGTCCCAACTATTTCTTGCAGATGGTAACGGAGCGCGGCGGCTTGGGGACTGCGAGACGGTTGCTGAGGGCGCCTGAAGCTCAGTCAGGGCTGGCAAGGCTTTGGAAACTTGATCGGCTTGACATTTCAATGGAAGCCTTCGTCCTACAGGAGAAATGGAAGGAGCTCTTCAGCGACGATGAGCGCCGGACCGCCAGGGAGCGGTTGGAAGCGTACGGCTACGACTTCCGGCTCCTTCAAGCGGGTGGACCCTCAATGAGGCTGGTCTTCGTGCGGCACGCCCAGACGCTCGCCAACACCGAGCGCAGGTTCCAGGGACAGGCGCCGCCCCCGGCCTTCGGCCTCTCTCCCGCCGGGTGGGAGCAGGCGGCGGCCTTGAGGCGGCGGTTCGAGTCCGAGGGGTTCGCGCCGACGCACTTCTACTGTAGCCCGCTGCAACGCTGCCTGGACACGGCGTCCGCGCTAGCCGGGTTGTGGGACCTCGATCCCGTCCGGTGGGACGACCTGCAGGAGATAGACGTCGGCATAGTCCAGGGCCTGACCTGGGACGAGGCGAAGCGTAAGTACCCCGACGTCGACCTCGGCGAGATGAGCTCGGTCGACGTCCCCGGCGCAGAGTCGCTGCGGTCGCGCAGGCAGCGGGCCGAGCGCGTCGTGGAGAGGGCCTTGCGTGACCACGACGCCGACGCGACGGTGCTGATGGTCTCCCACGGCGGCATCCTGCGCCACATAGTCCCGGCCCTGCTCGGCGCGCCGAGGTCCTGGGCGATCGACATCGGCAACACCGCTGTCTTCGACTTCCGGGTGGACTCGGCGCGCTGGGACGAGGGCGGCGACGCCATGCTCAATCCCGAGCTGTGGCGCATCGAGCGCTTCAACGACACATCCCATCTGATATAATCCCGCGCACCGCAAGAGCTTGGTATCGGGAGGAAGTGGAGATGGAAGAGTTCGTTGGCTACCACAACGGCAAGTGGCTCCCGGATAGCCAGATCCTGCCCGACCCGGCTGACCGGGGGACACATCTCGGCGACAAGGTAACGGACGTGGAGCGGACGTTCAACGGCAAGAGCTTCCGCATGAGGGAGCACGTCCACCGGCTCTACAAGTCCCTCAAGTACGTGCGGATCGACCCCGGCCTGACCGAGGACGAGATGTACGAGATCAGCGAGGAGGGCATCCGCCGCAACGAGCACCTGCGCCCCGAAGGGCAGGACATGACCATCGTCCACGTCATCACCAGGGGCTCCGGCGGCCCGAGGGCGTATGCCGCGGGCCCGCCCAACGTGTACGTCAAGTACGGCCTCGCGGGCTACGACTTCGCGTCCTACTACGACAAGGGCATGCGCGGGGTGATCACCCGCACCCGCAGCTACGAGCCGGCTGCGCTCGACCCGAAGGTGAAGCACCTCAGCCGCCTCAACATGAGCCTCGCGGAAGTCGAGGCCAACGACCTGGACCCCGGCGCGTGGCCCATCCTGACCGACAAGGACGGCAACATAACCGAGGGCTCCGGCTACAACGTCTTCATCGTCACCGACGGCGTGATCAGGACGCCCACCGACACCGCCATCCTGGCCGGCATCTCTCGAGACATGGTGCTCGACCTGGCGAAGCAGCTAGACGTGCCCGCCTACGAGGAGGACCTGCAGCCCTACGACGTCTATACGGCGGACGAGTGCTTCTTCAGCAGCACGCCCTTCTCGATCCTGCCCGTCACCTACGTGGACCGGCGGCCCATCGGCGACGGCAAGCCCGGGCCCATGACCCACAACCTGCTGGCCGCCTGGAGCGAGGCCGTGGGCATAGACGTCGTCGACCAGGCGCTCAGGTTCGCGACCAACGTCTGACGGACAGGGGGCATCCGATGGGCGAGTACGTCTCTTACTTCAACGGCGAATGGGTCCCGGCGGGCGAGGTGAAGATCGATCCCCTCGACAGGGGCTTCCTCGTCGGCGACGTGGTCTTCGACGTGGAGCGCACCTTCGACGGCAGGAGCTTTCGCATGAGGGAGCACGTCGACCGGCTCTACAGGTCGCTCAAGTACGTCCGCATCGAGCCGGACATCACCGCCGACGAGATGTACGAGATCAGCGAGGAGGCGATCCGCCGCAACGAGCCGCTCCGCCCGCCCGGCGGCGACGTCAACATCCACCAGTTCGTTACGCGGGGCGTGGGCAGGTACGCGTGGGAAGCCGGCCCCCCTACCGTCTGCGTCAGGGTGACGCCCATCGTATTCGAGAAGTACGCCCACTACTACGGCCCGGGCGCTCACGCGGCCATAACCAGGGCGCGCAGCTACGAGCCGGAGGCGCTCGACCCCAAGGTCAAGCACTACAGCCGCATGAACTTCAACCTCGCCGAACTGGAGGCCAACGACCGCGATCCCGGCGCTTGGCCCATACTCCGGGACGCCGCGGGGATGCTCACGGAGGGCTCCGGCTACAACGTCTTCATCGTCACCGACGGCGCGATCAGGACGCCCACCGACACGGCCATCCTCCAGGGGGTCTCCAGGGCGGCGGTCTTCGACCTCGCCGACCAGCTTGGCATCCCGCTGAGCGAGGAGGACCTACAGCCCTACGACGTGTACACCGCCGACGAGGCGTTCTTCGCCAGCACGAGCTTCTGCGTGCTGCCGGTAACGCGCGTGGACGGGCGCGGGATAGGCGACGGCAAGCCCGGCCCGGTCGTCAACCAGCTCCTGGCCGCTTGGAGCGAGTCCGTGGGCGTCGACATAGTGGGGCAGGCCCTCCAACAGACCGGGGCCGCCTAGCGAGGCTAGACCATGGCGAGCCGCGAGTTCAAGCTCATGGCCCACCTGATGCGCCGCGCCGGCTTCGGCGCGACCAGGCAGGAGCTCGACCGCCGCGTCGCGATGGGCTACGAGGCGGCCGTGGACGATCTGCTGGACTTCGGCGGCGCACGCGCCCTGGACGAGGACCTCGTGCGCCGCTACCACCCCGAGATGTCGGCCCAGCTGGCCGGCGGCCCGCCGCCCTACTGGCTCTACCGCATGGTCTCCTCCACCGCGCCGTTGCAGGAGAAGATCGCGCTCTTCTGGCACGGCATCTTCGCCACCGCCTACTACAAGCTGACAATGGGCAGGGTGGTGCATAACCAGGTCGAGACGTTCCGCCGCCACGGAACGGGCAGGCTGGACGCGCTGCTGGTGGAGCTGTCGAAGGACCCCGCCATGATCATCTGGCTGGACAACCAGGACAACCGCCGCGGCGCGATAAACGAGAACTACGGCAGGGAGCTCCTCGAGCTCTTCTCCATGGGCGTCGGCAGCTACACCGAGCGGGACGTGAAGGAGTGCGCCCGCGCCTTCACCGGCTGGACGGTGGGGAACACCGAGTACAGCGAGGTATGCGCCCGCCGCAACTCGATCTGGCCCTACGGACGGCTCTCCTGGTTCTTCGAGTACCGCCCCGAAGACCACGACGACGGCGAGAAGAGCTTCCTCGGCCACAGCGGCCGGTTCACCGGCGAGGACGTTGTCGCCATCATATGCGAGCAGCCCGCGACGGCCAGGTTCATCGCCAGGCACGTGTACGCCTTCTTCGTCGCCGACGAGCCGCCGGTGCCCCAGTGGCCCTACGTCCCGCCGCGCGACCCGCGGGCCATAGACACGCTCGTGGAGGCATACTTCGGCAGCGGCCACGACGTCGGGGAGATGCTGCGGGCGCTCTTCAACGCCGACTTCTTCAAGTCCGAGGAGGTCTGGAACGCGCGAGTCAAGGGACCGGCGGAGCTGGTGGCCGGCGTCCTCAAGCTGACCGGCGAGTTCGCGGAGCCGCGCTACGAGATAGTATCGCGCATCGGCCAGATGGGCTTCATGGGCCAGCAGCTCATCAACCCGCCCACCGTCGAGGGCTGGACCCAGGGCCGCGGCTGGATAGACACGGGGAACATGGTCGAGCGCGTCAACTTCGCGTCGGAGCGCCTGGGAGACGCCAGCCAGCCGGGCGTGGAGGCCATGGTGGACAGGATCGCCTCGCGGGGCGAGGACGGCGCGCCGCCCGAGGCCCTGGTGGACGACTGCCTCGACGAGATGGGCGCCGTCGTAGTCGCGCCGGAGACGCGCTCGGCCCTGGTCGAGCTTGCGTCGGGCAACGGCAACGGCGCGGGCCCGAACGGGGTCCGCGAGACGGCGTCCGAGATGGTGAGGCTGGTCGCCTCCACCACCGAGTTCCAGCGGGCGTAGGACGGGCCGGCACGGACCGCAGGGGGTCGAATGACTACGAGCGTCGCGCCGCCTCGCGCCGTCTCCCTCAGCTACAGCCACACCATCGGGCTGCTGGTCATGTCCGGGCGCGGCTTCCAGTACCCCATCGCCGCCGCCGAGGGGAGGGACGGCAGGCTCTACGTGCCCAACCGCACCAGCGGCTACGGCGTGGGCGTCCAGGTCACGATGTGCGACACCGACAGCGAGTACTACGGCGCCTTCGGCTCGAACGGACAGGGAGACGGCCAGTTCACCCTGATGTCCTCCGTCGCGACCGATAGCGAGGGGCTGGTGTACGTGAGCGACGACTACCTGTGCCGCGTCAGCGTCTTCGACCCCGACGGCCGCTTCCTGCACGGGTGGGGCGAGCCGGGAGCCGGCCCGGGACAGATGGACGGGCCGTCCGGGATGGCCTTCGACGGCACAGGCAACCTGTACGTGGTCGACCAGCGCAACAACCGGGTGCAGAAGTTCACCAAGGACGGCGCCTTCCTCGGCGCCTTCGGCTCCGCGGGCTCGGGCGCAGGCGAATTCAACCTGCCCTGGGGAATATGCGTCTCCCCGGGCGGCGACGTGTACGTGGCAGACTGGCGCAACGACCGGGTGCAGAGGTTTACCCCCGGCGGCGAGCACGTGGCCGGCTACGCGGGCGAGGGCGAAGGCCGCCTCAGCCGGCCCGCCGGGTTGGCCGTGGACGAGGACGGGTACATGTACGTGGCCGATTGGGGCAACGACCGGCTCGTCGTGCTGGACCCCGGCGGCGCGTACGTCACGAGCTCGCGGGGCGAGGCCACGCTGTCCCCATGGGCCCAGGAGTTCCTGGACGTCAACGTCGAGGAGGCGGAAGCCCGGGCCCTCGCCGACCTCGCGCCGGACCTCGACTACGGCGGCGACACGAACGAGGAGTCCTCCTACGTCGAAAAGTACTTCTGGGGCCCTGTCGCGGTCATGCTCGATGGCGCGGGCAAGCTCAACGTCGTCGACTGCAACCGGCACAGGCTCCAGGTATTCGACCGGAGACGCCCCTGAAGGAGGCGCGCCATGACAAACACCGACGACCGTACGCTGGTCGTAGTCCAGCTAAGCGGCGGCAACGACTACCTGAACACGATAGTCCCCTACACCGACGGGACCTACTACGACTCCCGTCCCAACGTCCACGTCCGCCCGGAAGATGTCGTGCCGCTGGACGACGCCATCGGCTTCGCCCCCAGCGCGGCGCCCATGAAGCGGTTCTGGGACGAAGGGAGCATGGCCATCGTCCACGGAATAGGCTACCCCAACCCCAACAGGTCGCACTTCCGGTCGATGGACATCTGGCACACCGCCGTGCCGGAGACGATAGGGCGCGACGGCTGGCTGGGCCGGACCATCAGGGAGATGGACCCGTCCGGCGACAACGTGCTCACAGGGGTCAACTTCGGTCGGGGCCTGCCGAGGGTGCTCCAGTGCGAGGGAGTCCCGGTCGCGTCGGTGGGCAGCCTGGAGTCGTACGGCCTGTTCCCCGACATCCGGGACGAGGCGTCCCGCGCGAGGGCGCTCGACGCCTTCGCCAGGATATACGGCTCGGTCGACGCGCGCGACTCCCTCGCGAGCTTCCTCGCCCAGACCGGCAACGACGCCCTGCGCGGCGCGGACGTGCTGAGCTCCGCCGCCAGGAGCTACAGCTCCGGCGTCGAGTACTCCGGCAGCCCCATCGCCCAGAGCCTCCGCGACGTGGCGCAGGTGATGTTCGCCGACCTGGGCGCGCGCGTCTTCTACACCGTGCAGGGGGGCTACGACACCCACTTCAAGGAGATGGAGACCCACGCCCAGCTCTGGAGCGAGCTCTCAGCCGCCCTCACCGACTTCATGGACGACCTCGCCGAGCACGGCCGCGCGGAGAGCACCCTCGTCTTGGTCTTCTCGGAGTTCGGCCGGCGCATCGACGACAACGGCACGGGCACCGACCACGGCTCCGGCGGCGTCGCCTTCTGCCTCGGCGGGGCCGTCAAAGGCGGCCACTTCGGCGAGTACCCCTCCCTGGAGGAGAACGACCGCCTCGAGGGCGACCTACACTACAACAACGACTTCAGGGGCCTCTACTCGACCATCCTAGACCGCTGGCTAGGCGTCCCCCCCTCAGCCGTCATAACCGACGCCTTCGAGCAACTGGACCTAGTGCGGCGCTAGGGCAAAGCCGCCCGTTGACCCGCTGCCTATGGCTCCACCGGAAGGTTCCCGCCTCCCCGGTCTGACCGTTCAAGTCTGATGGATGCTACTTCGTCTAGGTGGCACCGCTTATATTTCCTCCCGCTCCCGCAGGGGCACGGCGCGTTTCTCTCCGGTCTTACGCTAGCCAAGCGGAGGATTTCGTCCGTATACTCAAGGTACCCCTCATCGCCGTGGGAGTACTCGCCCCAAAGGTCTCTCTTGGCAGCATCCAGGCCATATCTGTCTACATAGGACAACCTATAGAAGAATGGGACAACAAGCTCGTCCATAAACCGCTCGATAGTCAAGAACCGATCCGGTACGCGCCTAATGCTCAGGCAGCATGCGCCGGTATCGTAGAAATGCAGGTCGATGACCTTAACTCCTTGCCGTGCAGCGATGTCGACGTACCGGCGGCCTATCTCATAGACACGGGGCCACCCATTGGAGTCCGCAGAGTCGAGATCAATCTTCACCGAGAAGGCATCGCGCAAGAAGGAGCTAAGCCGTCTACCGGCACTGTCCTCTCCGATTAGAACCTTCCCCGAACTACTATCGTACGCGGCACAGAAGGCGAGATCCCCTGCTATGATACGGACTGCCGGGTCGTAACGCAGGTCAGGGAAGGTCCGAGCAAGCCACTCAACGTCGGATATGTCTAGCCTCATCTGGCATAGGGCTTTCTGGGCGTCACCACTCTGGTTGGGGCTGTGGCCGCTATGGAACGGGCCTCGGAGCGTATTCTGCCGAAGCTGTCATCGAACAGCCCGCGCCACTGCCGGACACTCGCTTGGTGGTCGCGTTCCCTGTAGGCCTCGTTCATTTGCGTGGTGTAGCGGTTGAAGGTCTTCCTGAAGTGGCTGTACTTGGTCTGGTCCCAGTGCCTGGTGAATTCCTCCTCCGGGAGGGCAGGGTTGACAATCACCGGCATGACCGGATTTGACTGCAGGAAGTCGTTAATCCGGTTGCACACAGTTAGCAGTGTGTCGGGAACCGTCCTGAAGTGTGAATCCCCCTCTCCTTCGTGTACGGCGCCTCCGATCAGCGTCGTCAACAGGATTGACGGTGCTGTGAAAGTCTGCTTGTGGTCTCTGAGGTGCTTGAGGAGACGAGTGACCAGCTTGAGGTTGCCGTTGGTGATGCGGTTCTTCTGGTTGAACCAGTCACGGAAGCCTGTCCCATCCGTCGCCTCGAACTTGTCCGTCGCCCTGTTGCAGATGTACTGCTCGCTCCCGTACGTGATGCATGGGACTACATCCAGATGGAAGTCGCCGGCGTAGTCGACGACCACGCACCTCTTCTTCCTGCGGACCTTGCCGGCGTAGGTCTGGTTCAATTTGAGGCAGTGGTAGACCTCCTCGATGTAGTCCTTGGGAGTCTTCGACGAGTCGTAGTCCATGAACAGCAATAGGTCCACGTCGTATTCGTGATCGTTGACGGGCTTGGTGATGGTGCGCAGGGCATGGGACCCTTGCCTTTCGACCTTCAGATACCCATCCAGGTGTTGGCTGAGGTATTCGGATACGCCGCGTACCCCTGAGTTCAACCTCTCATACCGCGACGGGTTGAGGTTTACGTGATCCGAGATGAACCTGTTGAAGTCGTCCGTCCGTTTTGTCATTCTGGCCTCCTTAAGTATTTTTCAATCTCCGTGCTGTAGTGTGTGAAGTCTCTTGATCCCAGTGCCTTCAGGCTGTCCAGATGCTGGACGCCGTCCAAATCCCAGTCCTTGATCACAGGGTCCAGCCTCAAGTACCTGTCTGCCAGCAATAGCTTGGCCATGTTGGTTGATGCCTGGGATTGCAGTCCTAGGACATAAGAGACTAGCTTTCGATGCCTCCACCCGGTCATGAGACCCCAGAGTCTGTGTCGGTCATAGAGGCTGACCGAGTGGCCGGTACCTATGGACAGGATGCGAACCTGTTCAATCGGTCGCCGGAAGACCGCTACCGCCTCGGTTAGGGCGATGATGGACGGATTGTTGGCCCACAGACCGCCATCGGCCATCAGAGAGTCGCCTACCGGTACAGGATCGAAATAGGTGGGGGCGGCACACGACGCTAGAATGGCATCGCTCAGACGAACGGGTCCGTCTCTGACGTAAGGCTCGCCGAGATCCTCCAGATAACGGGACTTGAATAGATGCACGCCACCAGTGGATATGTCGGAACTCGTGATTATCAGAGGCATCGAGACTTCTCCCAAGGTCAATTCTGGAACGTATTCCCGAATCACCCGCTCAAGAGACCGCCGCGAGTATTTGCTCTGGATCTGGAGCGGGCTAGACATCCTCTTCTGGAAAATGCGAGGAGCTTCCGTCTCAAAGAGCCTCACTATTTCGGCCAAAGGAATGCCTGCGGCGGCTGCCCCTGCCATGATTGAGCCTGTGCTGGTGCCAGCGATGAGATCGAAGCACTCCATGATTGGCAATCCCACCGCCTGTTCGATGCAGGCGAGGGTTTGGGCTGAATAGATCCCTCTCGCCCCCCCACCATCCAGAGCTAGGATGTGGAAGGCAGGGTTGCTCCTCGTGATTTCGGTGCCCCCTTCCTGAATTGACTTCCCATCGTAGCGTCCGGTATCATCGCCCGCGAGAAATCGTTTCACACAGGATACACGCACACCGTCACACTGTCAAGATATTGTTGCGGGCATGTAACAAGGAGGAGTCCGCGTGGTCAAAGTCACTCTTCGGAATCTGGGCACCATCGTCCGCGAGAAGAGAGGGTCGCAAGGCCTTAGAGCCGTGGCGTCCGAAATAGGTACCAGCGCCCCAACGCTGTCCAGGATTGAGTCTGGGAAGATGCCTGACCTCCAGACCTTCGGCAAGCTATGCCGCTGGCTCGAAGTAGACCCCGCGTCCCTTCTGGGGGTCTCGCCGCAGCCTCGAGGGACCGCACAGCCCAATGTTGCCGTCGCCCATCTCAGGGCCAATCGGGAGATAGCCCCTGAGACTGCTAGGGCAATGGCCCGCGCGATTATCCAGATGCAGCAAATGCTAGGGGTCGTTCCAGAGGAATCGGATGGAGAGAGGATTTAAGTCCCGATGTGAGGAAATGGCTCGATCGCTGCGGCGGGAGCTTGGGCTGGGCCATGTCGACCCGCTAGACGCAGATCAGTTGGCGGGCTATCTTGATGTCTCAGTATGGTCGGTGTCCGAGATAGGCCTCTCAGACCATGACCTACGCCAACTAGTTGAAGTGGATGCGGACTCATGGTCTGCAATTACCGTTGCCGCATTCGGCCGCGAAGCCATAATCGTCAATCCCGTCCACAGCCGAGGCCGGTATTCTAGCGACGTTATGCATGAGTTGGCCCACCTGATACTCGGCCATGACCCCAGCACGGTGTTCTTCGTAGGGGAAGGAGAGATTGCGCTTCGGGGGTACAACTCCGTCGCTGAAGAGGAGGCGAGTTGGCTTGCGGCAGTACTGCTCCTGCCTAGGGAGGCGTTAATGCACATCCGCCGTCGGCGGATCCCGGACAGGGAGTCAACCGAACTCTACGGTGTAAGCAAGCGGCTGCTGACCTTCCGGATGAACGTGACTGCAGTGGACCGCCAGTTCAAAAGTAGGAAGATGCCAGCGGCCCAGCGACGATAACGAGGGTACGTCGCGCTCTCAGCGTATCGTCACCACCTCCACGCCGGCGTCGACGTCCTGCCATGCCGTGTCTGCCGTAACCGCGGGCGTGCCCAGCTTGGCGGCCAGCGCCAGGCAGCACAGGTCTGCCAGCGACAGGCCGGACCCGGCCAGCCGGTTGCGCAACATCCCCGCCGCGAACGCCTGGGCGTCGTCGAAGGCGCTATGCGGATGCCCAGCCCGTCGACGACCGACCGTATCGCGTCCCCCGGCAGCCCCGCGGCGGCCAGCTTCCCTACGACCCCCGCCAGGTTCACCGCGCTCATGACCCCTGTAGGGAGGAGGGTTTCAAACCTACAAGGGACGCCCCTACGACTACCGCTTCATCCCGTAGGGTGCAGCCCTTGTGGCTGCCCTCCCAACAGTCACGACCGGCAATCGCGGAGGGCAGGGTGTCAGGCCGGACGTATTGCCTTATAATGCGCCTATGTCCAACCTGATACCGCCATACGGTGGCGAGCTCGTGGACCTGGTGGCGAGCGGCGAGCAGCTCGAAGAGCTGCGCGGCGAGGCCGCGAGGCTCCCGGCGGTTCGAATCTCCGAAAGGGCGGCCTGCGACCTCGAGCTGATGGCGACGGGGGGCTTTTCGCCCCTTGACCGGTTCATGAGCAGGGAGGACTACCAGTCGGTCGTCGACGACATGCGCCTGGCGGACGGCACGCTCTTCCCCATACCCGTCACCTTGCCCGTCGACCTTGACGACGCCAAAGCGCTCGGCGACGCTACCGTAGCCCTCAGGGACTCCCAGAATCACCTGCTCGCCGTCATGGACGTCGAAGACGTCTACGAGTGGGACCGCGACCGGACCGCGCGCAGGGTGCTCGGCTCCGTCGACGTTCGACACCCGCTGGTCGCCGAGATGCACGGCTGGGGACGCTACAACCTGTCGGGACGCCTCCGCGTGCTGGCACTGCCGCGGCGACACGACTTCCGCGAGCTGCGGTTGACGCCGCTCCAGACCCGCCAGGCACTGGCCCGCGCCGGCAGGCCGAACGTCGTCGCCTTCCAGACCCGCAACCCGCTGCACCGCATCCACGAAGAGTTGACCAAGCGCGCCGCGGCAAGCGTCGACGGCGTGCTCCTGCTCCATCCCGCGGTCGGCCTGACCAGCCCCGGCGACGTGGACCACTACACCAGGGTACGCACCTACAGGGCGTTGACCGAGCGGTACTACGAGCGCGACAGGGTGCTGCTGTCACTGCTGCCCCTGGCGATGCGCATGGCCGGGCCGCGTGAGGCCGTCTGGCACGCCATCATCAGGCGCAACTACGGCGCGAACCACCTGGTCGTCGGCAGGGACCACGCGGGCCCCGGCAGCGACTCGCAGGGCAACCCCTTCTACGGCCCCTACGACGCGCAGCAGATGGTCGAAGAGCACGCCGACGAGCTCGGGGTGAAACCCCTCACCTTCGCGGAGCTCGCCTACGTGCCGTCGGAGGACCGCTACGAAGAGGTGGACAAGCTCGACCCTGGAGTCGAGACCGTCTCCATATCCGGCACTCAGGTGCGGGAGGACTATCTCGACGCGGGCAGGCCCCTGCCGTCGTGGTTCACCCGGCCCGAGGTGGCGGACATCCTGGCCGAGACCTACCCGCCGCGACACCGGCAGGGCGTCTGCATATGGTTCACCGGGCTGAGCGGCTCCGGCAAGTCCACCACAGCGGACGTGCTCTCCACGCTGCTGATGCAGCACGGACGGCAGGTCACCGTGCTGGACGGCGACGTCGTCCGCACGCACCTCTCCAAGGGCCTCGGCTTCAGCAGGGAGGACCGCGACACCAACATCCTGCGGATCGGGTTCGTCGCCTCGGAGATAGTCAGGCACGGCGGCATCGCCGTCTGCGCCGCCATAAGCCCATACCGCGCCGCGCGCCAGTCCGTCCGCAACATGGTCGGGGACGGCCGCTTCGTCGAAGTGTTCGTCGACACGCCGCTGGAGGTCTGCGAGCGGCGCGACTCCAAGGGGATGTACGCGAAGGCCAGGGCCGGCGAGATCGTCGGCTTCACCGGCATCGACGACCCCTACGAGCCTCCGGCAAGCCCCGAGATCACGCTGGACACCGTTGCCCAGACAGCCGAGTCGAACGCCTGGAAGATCATCGACCACCTCGCCGCCTCAGGCTTCGTCCACCCCCTGGACGCCCCGCGAACAGCGCCCAGCCCATAATTCCGAATGCGCTTCCACCTTTCGCGTGCCGGCGGTAACCGATGACGCCGACACCCAACGGCAGCGATAGCGGCAAGCTCGTAAAGAGCCTGACTACACTCACAAGTTCGGCTTGGAGTCATCTCCCCCTCGTCCTGTTCGTCATAGCTATCGCGCTGGCGTCGTTCGGCTATGGCGCACTGGCCGGCAAGTACCGGCTGTTCCCCTACAACGTCATCGCCGACGGCTACAAGACCGGAAGGCACCTGTTCGACAGAGGCACAGACAGGGATACCGAGAGGGGTTTATTCTTGGAGTTCGCCGACATACCTCGGCGCGATGTGTCGCGTTCCCGAATCGAATTTGTGGCGGGAGACGGCCTTCACGATTCGGTGCTTTGGTACGGCGGGCGCTTCCAGTTCCTCGATCTGTGCCCTGACGCCGGTTGCTTAGCGGTAGAGTACACGGCCACTGGCGAAGTCGCCCACGTATGGCCGTACCGTCCATACGAGTTGGAGGCGGCCGCTGTTGGAGATGAGGAGTACCCCTACGAACTCGCCGTCGACTACTCATTCGTCAGGGACGCCTATCCGTTCGGCATAGAGCGGTACCCGAACGGCCACCTATTGGTGATATTCCAAAATGGGAACGCCCATCCTGTTGGCGGTGGCGTGGCTAGGGTTGATCGCGACGGGCATCCGGTCTGGTTCAGAAGAGACTACAGTCACCATTGGCCGCAGCTACTTGACGACGGCACGGCCCTCGTGCCGGGCACCCGGATCGGCGACGAGTCAATAGCCTTCAAACGCCCCAATGGTGAAATGACCACTATTCGTTGCGACTCGGACAACCCCTATCTCGATACGGTCAATGTCGTAGACGGAGACGGCCAACTCCTGAAGCGCATAGACTTGGTGGACGCCCTGGTGAGCTCGAAGTTCGCATCCGTCCTCCTCTCCACCCTGTCTGCTTGTGACCCGCTTCATCTCAACTTCATTCACCAGCTTGGAGAGGACGCGGGCGGCGCCCACGGCATCGCGCCAGGCGACTTGGTGGTGTCTTTTCGAAGTCTGAGTGCCTTCGCTATACTCGACCCAGAATCGGGACGCATCAAGCGTCTCGTCAGAGGGAGCTTCTCACAGCAGCATAGCGTTCAGCACCTAAGGGGCTCCACCTTCCTCATGCTCGACAATCATGGCTATGGTGATGTTGAAGGCCCATCGCGGCTTTTGATGGTCGACATTTCCGGCCTGCACAGCCCCTCATTTGTCAACATCTCCGACGGACGGGAGACCACGATCTTTCCCAATGACAGTACCCCGGAAGCCCTTCGGAGCCTCTTCACCCGGTGGAAAGGCAATGTCGACATTTCCAATGACCGCGAGCGGGCCATTGTCGCATTCACCGACGACGGTGTAGCGGTGGAAGTTCGGCTCTCCGACGGCGAGGTGCTGAACGTTTTCACTTCCCTGCACGACGTGTCTGGCTTCGATCAGTTCGCCGAAGAGCGTGCGACGAAGGCAGGCAGATTCGAGATACAGGGTATAAACTACGTTGAGACCCTGGGGGAGTAGATGAGATGAGCGTTGAACTGCCTGCCGTAATGATCGCGTCGAACGCCGGGCCGCCGGTGGACGTCGTACACGCCTACATCGGTCCCGGGTCCGGCATTGGCGCGGTCGGCGCGCTGGCCGCCATCGTCGCCACCGGCGTCCTGATGGTAATCGGCTTCTTCTGGTACCCCGTGAAGCGAATACTCCGGAGCCGGAGGAAGAACGGCAAGAAGCTGGCCGGGTGACGGTCCTCGCGTCCGCCCTGGCGGTGGCCGTCTTCGCCGCCGCGCTGAGGCTGTCGGGGCTGCTCCCCGCCGTCCTCGACGCCGCGGGCATCGCGAGACGGGCGGCGAGCGTCATCGCCGATTCGACCCTCGACGACCTGCAGAAGGAGAAGCTCGTGCAACGCCACGCGCTGCTCCTCCTCCGGCGCTCCCTGCTGATCACCCTTCGCGCCGCCGCCGTATTCGGCTCTCCCGTCCTGCTGCTGGCGGCCATGCACCTGCTGGACCTCGCCGACTTCCGGGACGTGACCGCGCTCCTGCTCGGATGGGAGGCCGTCGCCCTCACCACCGCCGCCTTCCTGGCCGCGTGGGCGGTCTGGCGGGCGTATCGACGCTGGCGACCGCGCCGGGACCCACGACCGTGAGCGAGCGGAATAGCTACTCCAAGCTCGACCGCGTCCTGCATCGCATCGCCTTCTCCACCGTCGAGATGCAGAAGGCGCTGGCCGACATCGAGGACCGACTCTACGCCTCCCGCTTCTCCCGCCTCGAGGTCGACAGGCCCCTCTTCATCACCTCGCTGCCGCGCGCGGGCACGACCCTGCTGCTGGAGGTGGTGGCCTCACTGGACGACTTCGCGTCCCATACCTACAGGGACATGCCGTTCCTGCTCACGCCCATGCTCTGGCACTCCATCTCGCGACCCTTCCAGAGGCCCGGCGCGGTCGTCGAGCGGGCGCACGGAGACGGCATGACCGTCGGCTACGACAGCCCGGAGGCCTTCGAGGAGCTGCTCTGGCGCGCCTTCTGGCCCGAAAAGTACCTGCGCGACCGCATAGAGCCCTGGCGGGCGGACGACCTCGACGCCTACGGCGAGTTCGAGCAGTTCATGATGGCCCACGTCCGCAAGCTGTTGGCTCTCCGCGCCGGCTCGCGCCCAGCCCGGTACGTCTCCAAGAACAACGCCAACATAGCCCGCATCCCGAAGCTCAGGCGGCTCCTCCCCGACGCCGTCATACTTGTCCCCTTCCGCAACCCCGTCGACCACGCCGCCTCCATGCTGCGCCAGCACCTGCGGTTCCTCGATATCCACGCCAACGACGACTTCGCCCGGCGATACATGGAGTACACGGGCCATTTCGACTTCGGGGCCAACTTCAAGCCCATAGACTTCGGCTCATGGCTGGACCGCGGCGACCCGGGCCCCGCCGACGGCGCCAACTTCTGGCTCAGGTACTGGTGCGCCGCGTTCGAGCACATCCTCACCAACTCCTCCGGGGACGTCGCGCTCCTGGGCTACGACGACTGCTGCTTGAACCCCGACGCGGCGCTGCGCAAGCTCGCCGCCAGCATCGGCCTCGACAGCCCCGAAGCCCTCGCCGCGCGCGCCCCGCGCCTCCGCCCCTCCACCAGCTACGACCCCGACGAACTGGGGCTGGACGTCTCGCTGCTCTCCACCGCCCGCGACATCCACCAAGAGCTCCTGGCCCGCTCCATCAGGTAGCCCGACCTTCTTGAGGCACGTCTTCAGTGTAGGCGGTGGGCGCGCCGAGCGCTATCCCCTAGAAGGACAGCACGGATGTGGTGACCCTGAGGGGAGTACGCGGATGTAATCCCCGGAGGCTTGTCATGTGTGCGGGATTGGTGGAGACCGGGCGTCGTCCTTTCATCGAGCGGAGGTCTACCTTTCACACTGCCGTATACTTATGTTGCAAACTGCCGATACCTAAAGTTACAATCAGCCGATGACCGAGAACACGCTCTACACCCGTTTCGCAGAGCGGCGTCTGACCGAAGCTCTGGAGGACTCGCCGGTTGCGTTGATTCACGGCCCGCGCCAATGCGGCAAGACCACTCTCGCCCTGATGGCCTGCGCGCCCGAGCGCCTGACTTCGGGAGGCCGCCCCTTCCGTGCTCCGCCCTCCGGCTCTCCAAGCCATGCGTACGTCACCTTCGACGATGCGGTAACGAGGGAGAGCGCCGAGGCTGATCCGATGGGCTTTGTCGCCGACCTCCCCGAGCGGGTAATCATGGATGAGGTGCAGCGGGTTCCCGGGCTCTTTGCGGCGCTGAAGTTGGAGGTGGATCGCCGTCGGGCGGCGGGCAGATTCCTCCTGACGGGTTCGAGCAACGTGCTCCTAGTCCCTGCGCTGTCGGACTCGCTGGCGGGGCGCATGGAGACGGTGCGGCTGCATCCGTTGGCGCAGTGCGAACTCCGGGGCTCCTCGACATCGCCCGGCTTCCTCGACGT
The DNA here is from genome assembly GCA_963664035.2 of Dehalococcoidia bacterium. GTDB lineage: Bacteria > Chloroflexota > Dehalococcoidia > Lucifugimonadales. The sequence goes on from OY760867.2 coordinate 960,528, forward strand.
CCTGTTTGGATGCAGGTTTGAGGTGCGACGGACGGACAGGCTGGGACGCGACCTCGGCGAGCGGATCGCATCGGGGGGATATCCGGCCGCTCTGACGCGGCCCCCCGGCCGTCGGCGAGCCAACTGGTACCGCAACTACCTTGATGCCCAGGTGCTCCGAGACGTACGCGATCTCGCCCGAATCCGCTCCCTCGACGTGTTGCCGAGGCTGATGTCGCTTGCCGCCGCCAATACGGCAACACTGTTCAACCTCTCAGACCTCGCTGCGCCCTTTGAGCTCAGCCGCCCCACGATCCGCGAATACGTCACGCTGCTGGAGCGGGTGTTCCTGCTGGAGGAGTTACCGTCCTGGCACAGCAACCGCTTGAGCCGCCTTGTGAAGAGACCTAAGCTCCATATAGGCGACACTGGTCTGGCCTGCGCGCTGCTCGGAGTGGACGCCGACGGGCTTTGGGCAGACCGGACATTGCTGGGGCGGTTGTTGGAGACGTTCGTGTACTTGGAGCTCCAGCGACAGGCCAGCTGGCACGACGCTCCCATGTCGTTCTTCCACTTCCGTGACAGGGACGGCGTCGAGGTGGACATCGTCATAGAGCGTGGCGCTCAAGCCCTTGCGGGCGTGGAAGTCAAGGCCGGAGCTACGGTCACGGCATCGGACTTTCGAGGGCTGCGGAAACTCAGGGATGCCGCGGGCGACCGGTTCGCGGGGGGCGTTGTGCTCTACGACGGCGAGACGAGCGCCGGCTTCGGAGACCGGCTCCATGCGGTGCCCCTCCGGTCTCTCTGGGAGACGCCGTGAGCATAAGTCCCGGCGACTCTTCTGCTTGGAAGTCTAACTGCAAGAGTCCCAAGCGTAAGGCTAGTGCTCCAACATTGTTGAAATGATGGCTAACCTTGAATCCCCTCCCCCATTTTGGGCCCATTTTGGGGGAGGGTTAGGGTGGGGGCACAGCTGCCTCGCGCAGTATGCTCTCCACCATTCATTGCTAGTACCTGCTATCATAAGTCAGCGTAACGTTGTTTGAGGGTGGTAGGTCTGACAACGGTCTTGGTCCATTCAAAGGGGATAGGGTTCCTGTTGCGGGCAGCAGTAAAGCGGTCTATGGCCTCGCGGACCTGCTTGGGGTCCGTGGCACTGAGGTGTCGCAGCACAGCCTGTGTCAGGATGCTGAACCAGACCTCGATCTGGTTCAGCCAGGAAGCATGTGTGGGTGTGTAGTGGAAATGGACCAGGGGATGGCGTGCAAGCCAACGGTCATTCTTGGGCTTATGGGTGACGAAATTGTCCAGCACCACGTGAAGCTCGGTATCGGGATAGTGGTCCACAATACGGTTCATGAAGTCCAGGAACTCGCGTCGCCGCTTGCGGCTATAGTGGGCCACGTTGACCCTGCCGGTATGCACCTCAAGAGCAGCGAAGAGGGTGGTAGTCCCGTGTCGCTTGTACTCATGAGAGTGTCCCCTCACCGCCTCTCCGTTGGGAAGGCGCAGCCACCCCTGCGCTCGTTCCAAGGCCTGAATGGAAGGCTTCTCGTCGACGCTGATCACCATCGCGTTCTCAGGCGGGTCCAGGTAGAGTCCCACTATGTCCGCCGCCTTTTGGGCAAACTGCGGATCGGTGCTCACGCACCGGCTGCGACGCCGCTGAAGGTGGATGCCGTGCTTGCGAAGCACACGCCAGACGTGGATCGCCGAGACGTCACCAAGGGCCTTGGCCAACAGCTTGCCCGTCCATGTCGTGTACCCGTCCGGAGCAGGCTCGTCCAACTGGGCCAGGATGCGCCGCTCGGTCTCCTCGCCGTATACCCGGGGCTTGCCCGACCGGGGAGCGTCTGCCAGACCGCTCAATCCCTGCTTGGCGAACCGGGTGCGCCATTTGCTCACCGTAGCCGCACGCGTATGCAACTCAGATGCGATCTCCTTCGTCGTGCTTCCCGCCGCCGCTGCCAGGACGATACGGGCTCGTTGCACAATGCGCTGCTCCGTCGTGGTTCCTCGCACCCATCTCTCCAGGGTCGTTCGATCGTCCTCAGTCAACTCAATTCGTGTCGCTACTCCAGCCATGCCGAGAGAATACATCATGACGCCGTATATTGATAGTAGGTACTAGGTTGTCGGCCTACTAGAACAGCCAGCGGTTCACCTGGTGACTCGCTCGTCGCTGCCACCCGACGTTTGGGTAGGCGACCTCCAGCACGGTCTGTACGACCAAGACTACCGTCGACGACGTAGCCACCGCGAACCCTCATGGACTGGGCGATGCGTCACACCCTCTCCGCCACCTCTATCGGCAACCCGTCCGGGTCCACGCACGTGAAACCCCGCACCGCGAACGGCAGCCCGGAGGCTCTCGTCGCTATCTCCCCCGGGGCCACTCCCTCCGCTGCCAGCAGGCTTCGGGCTTCGTCCGCGTCGTCCGTCCAGAAGCCCAACATGGTGATGATCCCCGCCCCGAGCTGCTTGTCCCTGTACGCCTCGCTCAGGTTGAACTCCAGGTCCGCCAGGCCCACCATCAGCACCGTCTGGTCCGTCCCGTCGACGTCGCGCTGGCCGTACTCCTCCAGGCCGAGCTTGTCGACGTAGAAGCTCATGGTAGCGGCCGGGTCCCTTACGTAGATGCTCAGGTGGTCGAAGCCCCGCATCAGCCCGCCGTCGCTCGCCTCCGAGGCCAGCCCCCGCTTCTCCCTTCTCCTGCGCTGCATCTTCTCGCCGGGTTCTATCACCTCGGCAATCTGTACCACGAAGCCGCTCGGGTCCACGAAGTCCAATAGCGCCCGCTGCAAGTACGTATGGCCCAGGGCCATCGCCTCGGGGCCGTGCTTCAACGTCCTCGGCTCCGCCTTCCCCTTCAGCGCCGCGTATGCCGCGTATATGTCGTCGACGTACAGCGCGAAGTGGTTCACCGACCCCGGCACCTCCGCCCAGTCCCTCTCCTCGCCCGTCGGCAGCCTGCCCACGACTGCACCGGGGTCCCCGACGCACTCCAGCACCGACTCGCCCACCACGAACGCCGCCGACCTCGCGCCGCCTCGACCCTCCGACGCCCCCCACTCCGTCAGCCCCATAGCGCCCCCATAGAACGCCCGACAAGCATCCAGGTCGCGCACCCGCATCTCGATACGTCCAATTCCGGTCAGCATGATGCCCTTCCTACCTAGAAAGCCAGAGTCTACAAGATGGTCTCAAGGGGAAAGCCACAGGACGCGAACGCTAACAGGCCGCTGAAACAGGGCGTATCAAGAGGTGAGCCACCTTCCTGAGGAGGAGCCGCTTCTGCCCCAGGATAGCAGTAGTCTTGCTCTCTCGCTCTCAACGCAGCGGCTTATATGCGAAGGGCATCTATCAGGCCCTGGTGCCAGCCGGGCATAATGGCCGATACAGCGCCTATTGCCAATATGAGCATGGCAACGAACCCGCCTGCAGAGAGGGCTGTCTTCCACTCATAGGAAATGAACCGCGCTAACACGGACATCACTACACCGCCGCCGATGGCCCAAGGCAGAGCCCCATTCTGGATCCCCAATAATCCGAACGCTGCCAGTATTACGCCGGGCACGATCGTTTTCTCGTTCATCAGATATGTAACCTACCCAACCTCAATATCGTGGGAACTTTTGTCCCCATACCACTATAACTTGTGATTTCTGCCGGCGCAACGGGACACATCCCGACACATCCCAAATCCACCACCACCAGGTTCAGAGCCATATCTATCGGCCATCACCCCGTAGGGGCTGGTTTCAAACCAGCCCTCCCCCTTGCCGTAGAGCGTCACCGCCATTTAGGTGGGGGATTTGGGACATGCGTATCTGGTCAACTATTCTTCACAGCCCCTCACCCACCCTAGCGCGGCCCGCCAACGTCCGTAACCGAAGGCTCCCGCGCCAGCTCCCGCCGTATCGTCGCAACCCATTCCTGGTCTAGGTCCAGCGCCTTGACTACGGCGTCGTCGATCTGCTCGCGCACCGGGTCTTCGCGCATCTGGGGGAGGGGTTGCAGCGGCTCGTCCTTCAGCCAGTCGAACCAACAACGCAACAGGTCGCGCTCGGCGGTCCCCAGCGCCGCGAAGTTGGGCACCGGCAGCGACCGCAGCGTGTCCAGCGAGAACGACGGGTACGATGGCTTGCGGTTGTCGCGCGCCCCCAGCAGCGACAGCAGGCCGGGCGTCGAGTTCAGGTATAGGCACAGCGCCTTGGCCATCTCCGGGTCGTGGGGGCGGCAGGGCGTCCATATCGAACCGACGGCCCGCTCCGGCAGCATCACCGCGGCGACACGCGCCAAGGGCAGCCAAAGCCGGTGCGGCAACATGAGGTCGCTGCGCTGCTCCCAGTACTTGTCGGCGAGGCGTCGCCGGGGAGGCTTCGGATCGATGTAGACGTCGGTCTCCGCCCGCATCGACTGCGTGACTTCCGTCTTGTGGTGCCAGAGCGCCCGTCGCGCCAGCAATGTCGGCATATCCGTGGGCGTGTAGGCGTCTCGTATCCGACGCCCTTCCGGGCCTATGTCGGCGAGGTCGCTCAACGGGGCCGTCGGCACGGACGACGGGGCCGTCTCGCTGAGAGTCCGGTACGCTTCGACCAGGAACGGCGACAGGAAGTTGACGGCGAACCAGTCGCCGCGCTCGATGCGCTTGGAGTCGACCTGCTGCACGGTAAAGCCACGGGCATTCCGTCCTCCCTTCCCACCTGCGCGCTCTATCCTTGCGGCGGTATCCAGCGCCTCCACCGGCGTAGCCGGGTTGCGGGCAAGGTTGACCACCCGCGTCGGAGGCTTCGGCCCGTCCCCGGTCCACCGCCGGCACACCAGCAGCACCTCGCCGATGCTCGTGTTCTCGGAGAAGAAGATGCGGGACGGATCGTGGGAGCTGACGATGGTGTCGATATGGAAGCGTTGGGCCATGTACTTGCGCAGCGCCAGGTTGCCCGGCGCTGTGGGGACCACCGAAGGCAGGATGAGAGCCAGGACGCCGGTATCGGCCTTGAGCAGTTTATCGGCCAAGACCGTGAACGCCCCACCGGAGGAATGCAGACGCGCGGCGGCCTGCATGGACTCGGCCTTCACCAGGTCGCCCCCCGAGGAATTGAGAAGGATATCGTTCTGCCCGGAAATGGATTCCAGCACCTCTTTCTCCCGCTTCTTGATGGCAAGCTCGTCTTTGCGCCTGAACTGGTCATGGCGCAGGCTGTCCCGCGTGAAGGGCGGGTTCATGATCACCAGGTCCATTCGCGGCGGCGGCTCCGGCATCTCCCGCTCGGTGTCCACCTGCTGAGTAGTGGACGGCCATGCGGCGAGCCGGGCCTGACCGTGGAGGTAGTCGAGGGAGCCGAGGTAGGGCTTGCCGCCGAACACGCCCAGCAGCGCCCGGTGGACGTTCATGCGGCTGAACCTCGTGGTGGGTGACAGCATGCCGAGGGTGCTGGCCGCCATGTGGGTCGCGGTCAGGTTGACGTCGTAGCCCCACAGCACGTCTTCCACGAGCACCAGGCCGAGCGCCTCTTCGTCCTCCGGGTCGCCGCGACCCGCCTCGTTGCGCAGGTCGCGGATGCGCTCGGCTGTCGCCATCAGCAGCGTCCCCGTGCCGCAGGCGGGGTCGCAGATGCGTAGGGCGGCCACGGCGTTGGGGTCGGACCAGTCGGCGTCCTCCTCGCGCAGGGCCAGCGACGCCAGCAGCACGGCGGCGGCCGTGGAGGTGTAGAAGGAGCCGTCGTAGCGGGCGGTATCGAGCACCCGGTGGAAGATGCGCCCCAGCAGGTCGTGGCGCAGCCCGCTCATCCGCTCCGAGACCCGCGCAACCACCTTGGCCAGGCGGCGCACGGCCTGGCTGGTATCAGGGTCTGCGGAGAGCGCCGTCAGCGCCGCCCGCCCGGTCTCGAATACGGGCTTGTAGTCCACCGTGAGGATGGCGCGCCACGCCTCGCGGTAGGCGCTGATCACCGCTTCCCGCTCGGCGCACTCGGTTGCGCTCGCCGGCGGCCATTCCCCCTCGTAGCCGTCGGGACGCTCGGCCGGGAGGTGGGCCTGCACGCGGTGATGGAACAGCATCCCGGTGGCCACCACGAGCATTCCGCGCTTGGCGGCTACGAAGTAGCCGTCGCCCTGGTCCCGGCCGCGCCGCTTGATTTCGGGCAGGTCCAGGGCGCGCGCCAGCGCCCGGCGGACGGGCGTCCTCAGTTGCCCCACCACCTCGTCCAGGCCGTCCGAGAGTATGCGCGCCGCCACGTCCGCGCCGCTCAGGGAGCGCGGCGCCTGTTGCACCGCCTGCGCGAGCTGCGTCACGCTGCCCGTCGACCACGCGCCGGGCGGCTCGCCCGCCTTGACGCGGACGGTCCAAGTCAGCGTAGCATCGGCCAGGTTGGTCTCGGTGACGTCGTCCGGGTAGCAGACGGCGAACGCGACCGCCGCGAGCCCTTGCCGCAGGCGGGCGTCGGCGTCCTTGATGGCCTGGGCCTTGCGGCCGAACCCCGTCTCCGCTTCCAGCACCACGCGCAGCCCATCCACGTCCGAGACGACGTCCATGCGCCTGCGCCCGGCGCGCTGCTCATAGTCGGACGGCACGCCCCGCTCAGTAAGGAGATGCGCCAGTGCCCTGTTCTGGAAGTCTTCCTGCTTACTCATCCGCCCCGACTCTCCAACGGCCCGGTACTCGCATGCCTTCAATCGCCGTAGCCCGCGCCCTCTCCTCGTCGTTAGGGAAATGACTGGTAAATGTCGCTACGGTGCAGGAATCTGACCAGTATGACACTGTCGCCATCGAGGGCAAAGCCTAGGCGATAGTCCCCCACCCTGACTCGGTAGTACCGTCCTTGGCCCGCGATCCTCTTAGCCCCCCTAACTTCAGTGATGGCTGACGCCCCTTCCATGTCTTCTATGACCCGCAGGATTCTACTGCGTAACTCGCCCCCACGTATCCGTCTCAGGTCCCGTGTGAAGGAGGCCCTGTATTCAAGTTTCATCCGGCTTACGCAGAATGTCGAGAACGTGTTGTTTGCTGACAGGCTCCGTGTTCAGGCCTTCGGCTATGGCCCAGGCCAGGGCGGCATCCTCAGACTCCGTGCTGCCGTTCGTCCCGTCTTCAAGCGTCACGACTACCTCTTCACCTTCCTTGATGTCCAGCGGCTCTAATGGGACGATCGCCCCGTTAGTGAACCTAGCTTTCACTGTCTTGAGCACCTTATCTCCCTCCTGGGTCACCGCATACTTGAAGCTAGCCTACGTAGCCCCAGAACGCTTGTCAAACCTGTGCCTACCCCGCGAACGCGCGTGCTAATATATCCTCACGCACACCCCCGCGTCAATAATCCCGGACTCTCCTGTACAATGTCGCCCACCAAGAGGGCCCTGAGGCACGGAGGTATTCGCCATGGTCAGCGCGGTAACTGTCGGGAGCGGTAGATTCACCTACGAGGTAGTCGAGGGCTGGGAGACGCTGCCGGAGGGGTACGCTTGGAACGAGGTTGCGGCGGTTGCGGTGGACGCCGACGACCGCGTATATGCCTTCAACCGAGGCCCGCACCCCATGATCGTCTTCGATGGCGACGGCAACTTCCTCTCCTCGTGGGGCGAGAGCTTCTTCAAGCGCGCCCACGGCGTCACCCTCGCGCCCGACGGCTCCCTATTCTGCACCGACGACTTCGACCACACGGTGCGCAAGTGTACGCCCGACGGCGAGGTGCTCATGACCATCGGCGAGCCCGGCAAGGCGGCAGAGCCCCACAGCGGCTACCCCTTCAACCGCTGCACCGACGTGGCCATCGACCCGAAGGACGGCTGCCTCTACGTCTCCGACGGCTACGCCAACTCCTCGGTGCACAAGTACTCCCCGGACGGCGAGCTGCTCTTCTCGTGGGGGCGGGGCGGCACCGACCCCGGCGAGTTCAACATCGTCCACAACATAGCCACCGACGCCGAGGGATTCGTCTACGTTGCCGACCGCGAGAACCACCGCATCCAGATCTTCGACTCCGACGGCGTCTTCCAGGACCAGTGGGTCAACCTCCACCGCCCGTGCACCATCTACATCTCCCCCGACCAGCACGTCTACGTGGGCGAGCTCGGCGCCGGCATGAACGTCAACCGCATCGTCCCCAACATAGGGCCGCGCATCACCATCCTCGACAGGTCCGGCGAGCGCGTCGCCCGCCTGGGCGACGGCTTCGGCCTGGCCCCGGGGCAGTTCGTCGCCCCGCACAGCATCTGCCTCGACTCGCAGGGCAGCATTTTCCTCGGCGAGGTCGCCTGGACCAACTTCCGCAACCTCGGCGAGCCCAGGGAAGGCGTCCGCAGCTTCCAGAAGCTGGCCCGCGTCGCGTAACCATCGGACAGAGCCGTAGGAGGCCCGCAGTGACCAACATAATCGACATATCCGCCCCCGCCTGGAAGACCGATGACTACGTGGACATGGACTACCAGGAAGCCGACATCCAGCAACACCTCGTCAAGGTTGCCAACTTCGTGACCCGACCGGACAACGAAGACGCAGCCGGAGCGATCAGCGAGACGTCCTACATCGGCGCCTACGAGTACGCGCCGGGCGGCCGCATCAGCGACCACGTCCACTCCCACGCCGAGCAGTGGTACTACATCCTGCGCGGCCGCGGCGTCATGAAGGTCGGGGACGAGGAGAGGACCGTCGGCGAGGGCCACCTCATCTTCATCCCCAGGAACACCGTCCACTCCTACACCGTGGTGGGAGACGAGCCGATGAGACTCCTCAACGTCGCCATCCCGGTCGGCGCCGTGGACGAAGACGAGTGACGCCGGCAAGCATAACGCGAACGCTCCCCTAATCAGACCACCCCGATGATCTGGACCGGCCTCGAGTAGCTGGCAAGCAGTCCGATGGCCCAGCCCGCCGGAGCCAAGCGCCCGCTGCCCCAGCCCGCCGGCTGGCGGCGGTCGGTGTCGTCCCTGGAGGTCCGCGACTACCGGTTCCACTGGGTCGGCAACGTCCTGGTCATGTTCGCCCTGAACATGGAGCTGGTGGCGAGGGGGTATCTCGTATACGAGCTGACCGGCGCGGGTAGGCTGCTCGGCCTGGTAAGCGCTGGGGCGGCGCTGCCGATGCTCTTCCTGGGTCCCGTATCCGGCGCCGTGTCGGACAGGCTGGAGAGGCGCCGCGTCGTCCAGATCAGCCAGCTCTGCACGGCCAGCACGTCTATCTTCGTCGCCGTCTCCATATCCACCGACACCATCACCTGGGTCCACCTGCTGGCATCCTCCCTACTGCACGGCGTATCCATGTCGTTCATGCTGCCGGCGAGGCAGGCGATGATTCCGAAGATGGTCGGCCGGGACAGGATGAGCAACGCCATGGCGCTGAACGCCGGGGGCTTGAGCGTGACTTCGCTGTTCGGCCCGGCCGCGGCCGGCTTCCTCTACGCCGCGCTAGGCCCTCACAGCGTCTTCTACGTCTCGTGCGCGCTGGGCGTCTCCGCCATCGTCTCAACCACCCAGATCCAGCCTTCGCGCGCCGACGCGCCGTCGGACGTGTCGCGGCTCCTGTCCGAGATCGTCGACGGGCTGCGCTACGTCGGGCGCCGAGGCGTGCTGAAGGCGGCGCTGGCGCTGATGCTCGCGACCACCCTATTCATCCACACCACCATCTTCCTGCTGCCGGTCATCGTGGTCGACGTCTACCACCGCACCTCCGACGCCTACGGCGTGCTGATCAGCATGGAGGGCCTCGGCGCTCTTGCCGGGGCCGTCGTCCTGGCGGCGGCGACTCTTCGCCGCCGCGGGATGGTGCTCATCGTGAGCTGCACCATCTCCGGCATCGTGCTGCTGCTGATATCGCGGGTTACCGACTACTACGTGGCCATCGGCTTCATGGTAGCCTTGGGAGTGGCCGAGACGGGGCGCCGGGTGCTGTGCCAGGGCATCCTGCTATCCGAGTCGGACGACGAGTACAGGGGCCGGACGATGAGCCTGTACACGATGGTGGTTGGCCTGATGCCGCTGGGCGTGCTGCCCGCCGGGGCGGCGATGGACTGGCTGGGCGGCCAGGCGACCCTGTTCATACTGGGCGCGCTCATGGTAGGCTCATGCGGGCTGGTGCTGGCGACGCAGCGCGAGCTGAGGGCTTTGCCATAGACCGCGCCAGACGCGGCAGATATTCATGGAGGTGCAGTCTCTCATGGTAGACCTGAACGGCGTCAACTGCCTGGTAATGACCCCCTTCGACGAGCAGGGGAACGTGGACGAGGAGGGCCTCTGCCGCGTCGTCGACCACGTCATCGACGGCGGCGCGACCTCCCTGGTCGCCGCCGGCAAGATCGGCGAGTACGAGGTGCTCACGATGCAGGAGCGCAGGCGCATCATGGAGGTGGTGTCGGGCCACGTCGGCGGGCGCGTGCCGGTCGGGTTCGGCATCATCAACGCATCGTTCGACGACGGCCTGACGCTGGCGGGGTGGGCCGCCGAGGCGGGCTGCGACTACGTCATGTCCAGGCCGCCGACCGACGGCGACAACGCCGAGTACTTCCTACGCGCCGCCGACAAGATCGCCGTCATGCCGTACGACCTCGGCGTGCGCGGCGAGCTATCCATCGAGGACGACATACTGCCGCTGACGCGGAAGAGCCCCAACTTCGTGGGCCTAAAGATCAGCGGCCTGCCGGACAAGACCTACGAGGCCAAGAGGCTCCTCGACATCCCGATACTGTGCGGGTGGGACATGATGAGCCTCGTGTCATACGAGATGGGCTCCGACGGCGTCATCTCCGGCAGCGCCACGCTCACTCCGCGCGACGAGGTCAAGCTCCACGACCTCGCCAGGCGGGGCGAGTGGGACGAGGCGCGCGACCTTTACTACGGGCGCCTGCTGCCGCTGCTCAACTACTGCACCTTCGACCCCTTCGCCTACTCCGTCTGCAAGTACGCCCTCCACTGGCAGGGCCTGATAGCCACCCCCGCCGTCCGCGCCCCCAACCCCGACGCCGGCGAAATCCGCCAGCGCGAGACGATGGCGATCATGCAAAAGCTGGGCCTGGTGGAGTAGGCAACAACCGAGTCTCGCTCCCAAGGGGCCGTAGCCCCTCCCCGGCGGCGGGCATGGAGCCGTCCGCACCTTATTAAAGCAAACGGCGCTTTGATATAATAAGGGTCGTCGTTGTTTAAGGTTCTTTAATGAACGGGGGGCGAGTCCTAGCAGGGCCATACCCCTATTAAAGTTTAGGGGCATAACTTTAATAGGGTGCGCCGTTAATTAAAGTTCTTGAATAGGCGACGCAGACCTCGAGCGGAGGCGTCTACCATGCAGCGAGGCGAGACCGGCAGATACCAGATCAGGAACTACGGCGGCGAGCCGGTCCGCGCCTTCGTTCCGACACCCCTACCACCGGACCCGCCGCTGAGCATGGACGGGAAGCTTCAGCAGCTTCTCGAAAGGGCGCTCATAGCCCTGGGACGCCTGGACGGCATCTCCGTCCTGCTTCCAGAGCCTGCTCTCTTCATCTACGCCTACGTCCGCAAGGAAGCGGTGCTCTCATCGCAGATCGAGGGTACGCAGTCGTCCTTCTCGGACCTGGTGATGTTCGAGAGCGACGAGACGCCTGGCATCCCCATCGACGACGTCGTGGAGGTCTCGAGCTACGCGGCAGCCCTGGACCATGGACTGGAGCGGCTGCGCGGTGGGTTCCCGCTCTCCAACCGGCTGATCCGGGAGATACATGGCGTACTGCTCTCGAAGGGGCGGGGCAGCGAGAAGTCCCCGGGCGAGTTCAGGACATCGCAGAACTGGATAGGCGGTTCGCGTCCTGGCAACGCCGCCTTCGTTCCGCCGCCGCCCGCGGAGGCGGCCGACTGCATGGGGGAGCTGGAGCGCTTCCTGCACGCCGAGGACGACGGTACGCCGGCGCTGTTGAGAGCCGGGCTGGCGCACGTGCAGTTCGAGACCATCCACCCCTTCCTGGACGGCAACGGGCGCGTGGGGCGGCTGCTCATCACGCTCCTGCTGTGCCACGCCGGAGTACTGCGGGAGCCCCTCCTGTACCTGAGCCTGTATTTGAAGCAACACCGTTCGGCCTACTACGACCTGCTGAACGAGGTGCGGCGCACCGGCGACTGGGAGGCATGGCTCGCTTTCTTCTTGGAGGGCGTGCGCGAGACCGCGGAGGGCGCCGTGGCTACGTCCATACAGCTAACCGACCTGTTCAAGGAGGACGCCGCCAGGATCGAAGGGCTAGGGCGCAGGGCCGGGTCGGCATTGCGGGTACACCAAGCCCTTACGTCACATCCCGTCAGATCGCTCTCGCAGGTCTGCGGCCACTCCGGGCTGACGCCTCCCACGGCTTCCTCAGCCATGAAGTCGCTGGTAGAGCTTGGGGTTGCTCGTGAGATGACGGGCCGCCGCCGGGGACGCCTCTTTGCCTACGACGGCTACCTGTCGATATTGAACGAGGGCACCGAGCCCGCGTGAGCGTGGGCCCACAACCCCATGCGGCCGCTGCCTTCGCCGCCTCCGCTACTCCCTTGGCGCCGGCCCCAACACCTTGTACATCCTATCCGCGGTGCGCTCGGACGTCGGCAGCACCTCCACCACCACCCTGGAGAGACCGACCACCTCGCCGTCGGAGTCGAAGCTGTAGTTGTCCCCGATCGCGCCGCTCCAGGTGATCTCGTACATGCAGTCCTTGAAGCCGTCGGCGTCCTGGTCGTCGCCCGTCTTCTTGAGGCACTCCGCCGCTATGTACACGTCGTCGTACGCGGAGCCCAGGTGCCACGGCAGGGTGACGTAGTTGTAGCGCTTCCTGAAGTTCGCCAGGACCTCCTGCCCCTTCTCGTTGTCGGGGTCGAGGTCGGACGTGATCGCCTTCATGCCCGTTGCCGCGTCGCCCGCGATATCCAGCGCGGTCGTTCCCACCGAGATCGTCTCCGCGTAGACCGTGCCCTCGTAGCCCATCTCCCGCGCCTGCTTGACGATAGTGCCCGCCGAGAACTCGGACTGCGGCGCCAGGTGGAGCGCGTCCGGCTCCGCCTCGAACAGCTTGGTAAGCTGCGACCTGAAGTCGGTTACGTCCGAGCCGTAGCGCTCTTCGGCCACAACCCTGCCGCCGCGCTTCTCGAACTGGGCGACGGTGGTGCGCCTCACGCCCTCGGCGTAGTCGGTAGCCTCCGTTATGGTCGCCAGCTTGCGGACCCCGTCCTCCCACAGGGTGTTCCCCGTGCCTATGCCCACCTCCACGTCGCTGATCTGGGTGCGGAAGATGTAGTCCCCCGCCTTGGCGATGTCAGGGTTGCTCGCCAGTCCGGAGAACAGTATCACGCCGTCCGCCTCCGCCAGCGGCGCGGCGCCGAGCATCGCGCCGCTGCACGACGTCCCCAGTATTATCTTGACACCGTCCACGTCGGTCAGCTTCTTGTAGGCGGCGATGGCGTCCTTGGCGGTGCATTGGGAGTCCTCGACGACGAGCTCCAGCTTGCGCCCGTCGATGCCGCCCGCCTCGTTGATCTCGTCGGCGGCCATCTGCTTGGCCTGGTTCGCCACCGTGCCGTACGTCTCCCCTGCTCCCGTCAGGGACTCCATCACCCCGATCCTGAAAGGCTCTTCCTCGCCACCGCAGCCTAGGACCAGCACGAGCGCCGGCACCAGGCCGAAGGCTATGAACCACTGCTTTAACATCCCTATGGTCTCCTTGTAAGCGCCCGTGCCAACACCGCTACGGAGCGATAACCGGGATCTCCAGCTCGTCGAGCACGGACCTGAAGCCCTCCAGCTCGGTGCCCATCGTCTCGTTCAGGCGCGTTAGCTGCGCGTCGATCTCCTCAGAGAGCAGCGCGTATACGTCGTAGCATTGCTTCGGCGGCGCCGAATACGAGATGGCCACGGTGTCTATCAGGTCCGCGAGGCGGCCGTTCAGCTTCTTGACGAACAGGCTGCCCCTGTTCCTCTGCTCCACCCAGGAGCGGTCCGGCCGGTCCACGAGCTCGCCCTCCACGGCCAGCAGCTTCTCCTTCAGGTCCGCCGCGGCCTCGCTCAGGCGCTCGTATCCTGGGTGGCCCTCGGCGCGGCGCGCCCACTGGTCCACCTGGCCGCGCACCGCCCTCGACCGGAGCACGTCCCGCTGCGACTCCGTCAGCTTGTCGCGCAGCTCGATCAGCATCTCGAACTGCTCGCGCAGGTCGGCGTCCGTCGCCGTGATGCGCGGGTCTCGCAGGATGCGGAACCGCTGCGTCTGCGCCTCGCCGCCGGCCTCGATGCGCACCTGGTACTCGCCCGGCGGAGCCAGCGGCCCCAGGAACGGGCGCTGCTCGATCCTGTCGTCGGGCAGCCTCAGCCCGCCGGGGTAGCGCATGTCCCAGACGTAGCGGTTCGCGCCCTGCCGCGTCGACAGCCGCACCTCGGCCGGGTCCTCCGGCTCGCTGGACGCCGCCGCGATCTCGTTGCCTGCGTCGTCCATGAAGACGAGCCTGACCTCGCCCTCGGGCCGCTCGGGCAGGTAGTAGGTGACCACCACGCCGTCCGGCGGGTTCGGGCCCGCGTCCAGGTAGCGCCGCACGGGCGCCCCCTCCGGCGTGGCGTCGGTGTAGAAGGTCGCCGGCATCCCCAGGGAGAGCCAGTAGAACTTATCGGGCCCCGGCTCCGGCGTCGCGTACGGGTTCGGCTCGATCAGGAAGCGGTAGGCGTCCTTGGGCTTGAACAGGTACGCGCCCGATTCGCCCACGCTGGTGGAGAGCTCGTGGAGCGGCGTAACGTCGTCCAGTATCCAGAACGCCCGCCCGTGAGTGCCCACGATCAGGTCGTCTTCCTTCACCACCATGTCGTGTATCGGCACGGGAGGCAGGTTGAGCTGCATACGGCTCCACGAATCCCCGTCGTCCACCGATACGTAGACCCCGCCCTCCGTGCCGGCGTACAGCAGCCCCGCGCGGGCCGGGTCCTCGCGCATCACGCGCGTGAAGTCCACATCCGAGATGCCGCCGGCGATCGCGGTCCACGTCGCGCCGTAGTCGCGGGTCCTGTACAGGTATGGCCTGTAGTCGCCGTGCTGGTACCGCGTCGTCGCAACGTAGGCCGTGCCGGCGTCGTGGCGCGAGGCGTCGATGCTGCTCACCAGCGACCACTCAGGGAAGCCCTCCGGCGTCACGTTCTTCCACGTCGCGCCGCCGTCCGTCGAGAGGTGGATCAGCCCGTCGTCGGAGCCGGCCCAGAAGACGCCCGGCGTCACCGGCGACTCGGCGAACCTCGATATCGTACACCGCTCGAAGGTCGCTATGTCGGTCAGCGGATCGAAGCCGCCCGGCTCCTCCAGGTCGTTGCGGGTCAGGTCCGGGCTGATCACGTCCCAGCTCGAGCCGTCGTCCTCCGAGCGGAAGACGACGTTCGCCGCGCAGTAGAGCACCCCGGAGTCGTGGGGCGAGACGACGATCGGGTAGTCCCAGGCGAACCGGTACTTGCGCTCCGCGAACATGAACGATATGGCGTCCGGCCACGCGGAGATGCCGCGCACCTCCCCGGAGCCGTGGTCGTATAGCAGCGTGACCGGCCCGGCCCCGCGGTTGCTGCCGTACGCGCCGGAGTAGACGATGTTCGGGTTGTCGGGCCGCACCGCGATGTGGCCGCTCTCGGACGAACCCACGTTGTGGCACTCCCACCACTGGATCGCGCCCCGCGTCGACCTCGACGGGACCGCCACTGCGGAGTTGTCCTGCTGCGTGCCGTAGACGCGGTACGGGAACCGCGTGTCCGTCGTTATGTGGTAGAACTCGCCCGTCGGCTGGTTGTATATGTTCGACCACGACGCGCCGCCGTTGAAGGTCACGGACGCGCCGCCGTCGTTGCCGTTGATCATGCGGCGGGGGTTGCGCGGGTCGATCCACAACTCGTGGTGGTCCGCGTGCGTCGCCGTCACCTCGTGGAATGTGCGCCCGCCGTCCAGCGAGCGGCGCACCTTCGGGTTCAGGATGTAGACGGTCTCCGGGTCGACCGGGTCGGCGAACAGGTGGTTGTAGTAGTGGGGCCGGTTCGTCAGGTCGGGGTCGTCCGCCAGCAGCTCCCACGACTCGCCGCTGTCCTCGGAGCGGTACACGCCGCCCTTCTCGGCCTCGATGAGCGCCAATACCCTGCCCTCTCGCGGCGACGCCGCCACGGAGATGCGCCCCATCGGGCCCTCAGGCAGGCCGGGGTTCCCGGTAAGCTCGGTCCACGTGTCGCCGCCGTCGCCGCTCCTGTATATGCCGGTGCCGGGGCCGCCGCTGTGGCTCCACCAGAAGCTGCGCCGCACGTCCCACGTCGACGCGTACAGCACCCGCGGGTTGGCGCCGTCCATCGACAGGTCGATCGCGCCTGCCCTGTCCGAGCCGTACAGCACCCGCTCC
This sequence comes from Dehalococcoidia bacterium, assembly GCA_963664035.2. GTDB lineage: Bacteria > Chloroflexota > Dehalococcoidia > Lucifugimonadales. The sequence goes on from OY760867.2 coordinate 976,842, forward strand.
CACGTCTCCCCGCCGTCCTTGGACCTGTATACGCCCCGCTCGTCGTGAGGTCCCTCCAGGTGGCCGAGCACGGCGACGTACACCAGGTTGGGGTCCTCGGGATGGACGCGGATCCGGGCGATGTGCTGCGTGTCAACCAGGCCGATGTTGGCCCAGGTGCGCCCGCCGTCGGTGGACCTGTACATGCCGTCCGCCTGCGCGGTCCACTGTAGTCTCGGCACCGCCACGCACGACTCGCCCATCCCCACGTAGATGACGTTGGGGTCCGAGTTCGACACCGCCAGCGCGCCCACGGCGGCGGTCTTGATATAGCCGTCGGAGATGTTCTCCCAGTACGCGCCGCCGTCCTCCGTCTTCCAGACGCCCCCGGCGCAGCCCATGTAGAAGACCGTCGGCTCCGTCGGGTGGCCCGCCACGGCCACGCAGCGCCCGCCCTTGAACGGCCCGATATTGCGCCATCTAAAGCTCTGCAGCAGGTCAGGAGTCAGTTTCATGTGTATTGGGCTACCTGAGGAGTATTCTATCGAGAAGGCTCTTCTTCTCTCCGTAAGCGAGTACCTCTCCGTTCTCGACCCGGTACGGCTTCAGGACAAACCGTTCAGCGCGCGGGTCCGCCTGGAGACGGCAGAGGTTGAGGAAATCCATGCCGAGCAGCGGAGGAATCCGGCTCGGCGTACCTGGCCCAATCCCGATACCACATCTCCAAGAGACGTTCCCGACGAAGAAGAGATCAGCCAGCTCCGTGTAGTAGTCTTGGTGACCGCCTATACCCATAGACTGGGTAATGGAGTCTTTGTCCAAGTCGGACTCCGATACGCTGAGGGCTTCCAGGCTCCTGGAATGAAGTGCAGTCCTGGAGGCGCCGGTGTCGACAAGGAAGTTGATGACTGCTCCTACTTCAAGGCGCGGTAGTGACACGAATGCAGGCACGAGTATGGCATCCCTGTAGTAGATACCCTCTATCCGCATATGATCGACCCAAGCATCATGTCATGCGGCTCTCTGGTTATATACTCGATCACGCACCTTGCGGCGACGCCTTCCTTGCGGGCGGCAGATGCGGCTTCCTCAAAAGTGGCCGCGCGGCTTACGAGCCGCTCCCTGTAGACTACAACCCAGCATTCCGAGTAGAGGTCCAGCCATCCTTCATAGTTGGCCATGAGGTATTCGCCGTCCCTCTTGAACTGGTCGAGAGAGGCTGTGATCTCCGCAGTATCCAACCCTTGCGTGATCATCACCGCACTCCTTCATACATCCACCGCAAGCTCGGAGCGTCTCATCAACGTCCCGACGAATCCTAGCGTCGGTAGGATAAACCGTCAAGCAGGAGACCGGCACAACTCGATCGTGAACTCCCGCCCGCGTTCATCACGTCCTCCGTCTTCCAGACGCCCCCGGCGGCAGCCCATGTAGAAGACCATCGGCTCCGTCGGGTGGCCCGCCACGGCCACGCAGCGCCCACCCTTGAACGGCCCGATATTGCGCCATCTAAAGCTCTGTAGCAGGTCAGGAGTCAGTCCCATGACGGTAGTGCGACGGATTCGTTCACGCCCACCCCTCGGTCTCGTCGTCCCTTATCCCGCAGGCCTCCCGGAGCAAGTCGGCGGAGTTGCCAGAGAGAGGCTTGCCCCCGAATATCTCCTGCCTCAACTCCGCGAACAACTCATGGTCGGCTTTGCCGGATAGCGACCTCCGCATGGAGCCGCCGCCGAAGGAGCGCAGTGTTTCATAGCCGACTCGCATCAGCCAGACCTGGGCGTCCGGGCGCAGGGCCTTTTCAAAGTCAGGGTGGGAGTAGGACGACAGATGGCTGGGCATCGAGTCGCTGTGCTCTGCCCGTGAGCGGCTCCTTCGATGACCAGAGCGAGCAGGCGCCTCTGAGCAGAGTCAAGGCAATGTTCCTGAGCAGGCTGAGCACTGCACCGCTACCGTGGTGCTACATGACGTGACGGTCTTCGCCGAAGCTATCATCCTTGATGTGGAACAAGCTGTTCTCGATGCCCCAATGCCCTCTCATCAGTGAGAGTGCTCGCCTGGGTCCGATGTGAGACAGGCTGGTGACGGCGTACTGCACGCTTTCGACCAACTGGTTGCTTTGAGGTGTTTGACCAGCTTTCTGACCATGATCACATTGGACAGACCCGGAAAGTCGCTGTAGTCGGCAAGCTCCGATGATAGCCACACGGCTGTAGCGCCTGCCTGCGCCTCCGAAGCCGCAGGCGGAGGAGTGGGCGGCTCGCCCGATGCGGCCAGAGGCGCGGACGCAGGAACGGCGGGCGTGGCGGGCGGCGTGGGGATCGGGTCCGGTATCGGGTAGATGCCCACCGCCTGAGAGTCCCTGACCTCGAAGTCAACCCTCATGTCGACCTCGGGGGCGGCGTCATCGCTCTGCCACTCCTTCAGGGTGAAGGTGTACCGCACCCCGTCGTCGCCGAGAATGATGCTCCGAAGGCTTCCTGTCCTCATTATGTGACCTTGCACTTGTCCTTCTCCCTTCCAGGACCGGCTCGAGGCGCGGAGGGCCACAGCCTCCGGGCCGGCTGTCCCGACACAGATTCGCCGCGTGGGGCGCCTATTCTATTATCCCTGCATGCGTACTCTCCTCCTACCCTAGCCGCTTATTAAACACCACTTGGAAGGCTCGTGTCATGGGATGTAGGACTACCCAAATCCACCACCTCCAGGTTCAGAGCCATATCTATCGGCCATCACCCCGTAGGGGCTATCAGCGCATTCCGTAGGGGCTGGTTTCAAACCAGCCCTCCCCCCTTGCCGTAGAGCGTCACCGCCATTTAGGTGGGGGATTTGGGGACTAAGAATTCTTGTGCCTTGATACAAGTTCTTGAGGGAGATGGTTAACGCGCGGCTTTGACGGAGTCCTCCAGGGCTTCGAGGAAGAGGGCGGCGTGCTCGAGGTCGCGGTGGGGGTGGATGGAGAGGCGGATGTACTCGATGCCGCTGACGGTACCGTAGGTGTGGCCGAAGCCTCGCTCCAGCATCCCCTCGTGTACCTTGCTCAGCTCGCAGTCGTAGGACGTGAAGCTGACCAGCGTGATCGACGGCGGCACGACCAGCCGCAGCCCGTCGATACGATCGATGCCCTTGACGATGAAGTCCACGACCTCCAGCACGCGCCGCGTCGACTCGACGTAGCCCCTGCGCCCGAGGTGGCGCAGCACGGCCCAGGCCGAGGCCGCGCGAGCCATCACCCCGTAGGGGCTGGTTTCAAACCAGCCCAGGCGCTCCGCGCCGCTAGCCGTACCTGGGGTGCCAGCCGGCGGCCCACGTGGTGATCTTCTCCGGGCTGACCCTCAGCAGGTACCGCGGCTTGTCGATGGTCGCCTGTAGGTAGGCTAGGCCCGGCTCGCCGGCGTACCTGAGCGCCATCTCCCTGGCGATTTCGAGCATGCGCCCGGTCATGACCGCCGGGCCTTCCACGATCTCGGCGGTCCCCTCTATCAGCACGCGCGGATGGTCCGGGTCGACGTCGTCGGCGCAGGAGACGGCGACGCGGGGCTCGTTCCTGACGTACTCGACGAAGCGGGACCTCTCGCGCGGGATGACGTACATCGCGCCGCCGTCCCAGTACTGCCAGACGGGGACGACGTAGGGCGCCCCGTCGGGCTTCACCGCCGCCAGCCTGGCGATGATCGGACCCGCAAGCAGGGCGTCTATCTGCTCCGGCGTTAGACCTGGCATCGCAACTCCTCCGAGGTGTTCGACCACGTAAGCAATATATCAGCACTGGCGCGTTCATTGAACACCCGCGCCGTGAACCGGTTTGACACGCCGTCATCCTTGCTCTTACGATGCCGCAGGCAGCCAGGGACTGTCAGACGCTTAACCAAGCCCGGATGAATGGACGACCCACTACTCCAGGAGGAGGTGAGGCATGTTCACGTGCGCGGCCTGCCATGCCGAGGACGGTAGAGAGGAATACGTGGACGAGGTCTTCCGCGTAGGCGGACAGTATGTCCTCGTAGGCGGCATACCCGCCCTGGTGTGCGCCCGGTGCGGTGAGCAGTCCTTCAGCCGTGAGACTGCGGAGAAGGTCCGGCTCCTGGCGCATGGCGGGACCGAGGCGTCAGGGTCCATCCCCATGAAGGTCTTCGACTTCGCCTAATGACGCCCTACCGGCAGCTCGCCGGCGTTGGGAACACTGGCCGATCCCTTATCGCCTGCTATCACCACCGTCACCTCGCCCTTGATCTCCGCGCCGCGCAGGCGCTCCGATAGCTCCGACAGGCGGCCGCGCTCCACGCGCTCGAAGCGCTTGGTCAGGTCGATGCACACGGCGGCCATCCGGTCGCCCAGCGCCTCTTGCGCCTCCTCCAGCAGGGCCGCCGCGCGCCGCGGCGACTCGAAGAAGACCAGCGTGTGGCCGCCGGCGGCCTCAGCTTCCAGGAAGCGCAACCGGCGTCCGCGCTTGCGCGGCGGGAAGCCCTTGAAAGTGTAGCTCGACGTCGGCAGCCCCGACGCCACGAGCGCCGCCGTCACCGCGCCCGCGCCCGGCAGCACCTCCACCCGGTAGCCGCGGTCGAGCGCCTCGGAGACTATCCGGTAGCCGGGGTCCGAGACGCCCGGGTAGCCCGCGTCCGAGCAGAGCGCGACCGACCTGCCCTCCTCCAGCAGCCGCAGGATGCGCGCCCCGGCTCGCTGCTCGTTGTGCTCACGGTACGAGATGACGACCGGGGGCCTGCGTATCTCGTAGCGCTGGAGAATCTTCCGAGTGCGCCGGGTGTCCTCGCACGCCAGCGCGTCCACCTCGCCGAGCGTCCGCACCGCCCGGAAGGTGATGTCCTCCATGTTGCCGATGGGGGTGGCCACCACGATGAGGCGCCCGCCCCGCTCAGGCTCGCCGCCGTCCGCTCTCTCCAAGGCACTGCTCCATCCCCTGTGGGCCAGCGTCATTCTAGCCTACCCGCCGGGTGGTAACTGTTCAGACTAGGTGAGAGTGTAAGCATGTCCCCCCTTTCTGTCATTCCGAGCGCAGCGAGGAATCTAAGGCCGTCTCCCTCCGGTTGACGTTGGATTCGCAGGAGGAGGTCTTTAGATTCTTCACTCCGCTGCGCTACGTTCAGAATGACAATACGGGGTGACTCTCACGATTTAACTCATGGAGACTGAACAGTTTCGCCGGGTGCTATAATGGCCCGGCTCCAGTGAGGAGGGCGCTCATATGACGCGGCAACCCCATAGACTGCTTCCCACCACGGTCATCGGCAGCCACGGCATACCGGGCTGGATGTGGACGGCGCTCGGCGAGATCGAGAAGGGCAACTACGGCCGGACCGACGCGCGGGAGATGTTCGACGACGCGGTCAACGCCGCGGTCCTCGACCAGCAGCGGGCCGGGGTGGACATCATCACCGACGGCGAGATGCGCCGGTGGTACTTCGTCCAGGGCTTCTACAAGCGCATGGAGGGGCTGGAGAGCGAGCCCCCGCTGCGCAAGGTAGGGCTATACGGGTACGACACCCCGCAGCGCTACCGCGCGGCGAAGAAGCTGACCGTGCCGAAGGGGTTGGGCATCGTCGAGGAGTTCGAGTACCTCAAGGAGCGCGCCGACAGGCCGGTCAAGGTCACCTGCCCGGGGCCGCTCACGCTCACCATCCACATACGCCCCGGCCCGGCCTACAAGACGCGGACCGAGCTGGCGTGGGCCTTCGCGGAGGTGATCAACTCCGAGCTGAAGGCGCTCGCGGCGGCCGGGGCCGACTTCATACAGCTCGACGAGCCCTCGTTCGCCATAATACCCGGCGCGATGGGGGACTGGCTGGACCTGTACAACGCGACCGTGGAGGGCGTGGACGCCAAGCTGGCGCTCCACGTCTGCTTCGGCAACCTGACCAGCCGCCCCAGGGGCAAGCGGAGCTACGGTTGGATGTTCCCCGAGCTGCTCGACGCCAGGGCCGACCAGTTGGTGCTGGAGTTCGCCAACCGGGAGATGAGCGAGAGCGGCCTGTGGCGGGAGTTCGCCGTCGAAAAGGAGCTGGGCGCGGGCGTGGTGGACATCAAGTCCTTCTACCAGGAGACGCCGGAGGACGTCGCCGAGCGCATCCGCGAGCTTCTCCTGTACGTCCCGCCGGAGAAGCTGTACGTCAGCCCCGACTGCGGCTTCTTCCAGCTTCCGCGCTGGCTGACCTACGTGAAGCTGGAGGCGATGGTCGCCGGGGCCGACATAGTCCGTCGGGAACTGGAAGGCGCCAATGGCTAGCCGTCCGGTCGTGGACGGTCCGAGGGCCTGCACCGAAGAGGACCTGGAGGACGCGCTCGCGCTCATCAACAAGGTCTTCCGCGAGGGCACGGACCAGGACGTCCGCACCGACTACCCGCTGGTCTACCACCCGTCCGCCAGGCGCCTGCAGCGCATCGTCAGGGTGGACGGCGAGCTCGTCGCGCACGTGCCTGTCGCGCCGAGGGGGGTCATCGCCGGCGGCGATAGCTTTACGGCGGGGCTGATAAGCGCCACCGTCACGCACCCGGACCACCGCCGCCGCGGCTACGCCACCGCGTGCCTGATGAGCTGCGTAGAGACGATGGACGAGGAGGGCTGGCCGGTGTCGGTGCTGTGGACGCTGGAGCGCACCTTCCCCTTCTACCAGCAGGCGGGGTACGAGGCCGTCGCGTCGCAGGGTTGGGTCTATGCCTTGGGGCCGGCGGACTTCGACGCGGTCCAGGGCGGCCGGTTCGGCGTCGTGGAGTACGACGCCGCCGACCCGAGTCACCTCGACGCGATCATGGGGATGCACGAGGCGGAGCCGCTGCGCATCGCGAGGTCCCGGAGCGACTACGAGGCGTTGTTCAGCCTGCCGAAGGTGTACACCTTCCTAGCCGCGGACGGCGGCGGCATCGTCGGCTACCTGGCGTACGGCGAGTCGAGCAACAAGCCGGGGCTGATCGAGGCAGGCGGCGCCGTGGAGGCGGTAGAGGCGCTGGCCGCGCACGTCGTCCGCGGCGCGGGCCGCGGCGTCCAGGCGATAACGCCTCTCACGCGCACGGCCCTGGGCGCGCTCTGCGAGGCGCGGGCGCCTGGGACCAGGCAGCCGGTGGAGAAAGCCGCGGGCGTCGGCAACCAGATGCACCGCATCAACAGCCTCGAGGGCCTGCTCCGCTCCATCAGGGGCCACCTCGGCGACAGGTCGAAGGGGCAAAGCGGCATGGTCTCCCTCGCCTGCGCCGACTCCGGGGAGGAGGTCACCCTGAGCTTCGCCGACGGCGTGGCGGAGGTCTCGCCCGGCGCGGCTACGGAGCCTGTCGCCATGACGCGCCGGGAGATGACGAGGCTCATCTTCGGCAGCCACCCGGCCATAGGGCCGCTGGACGTGGACGGTCGCGGCGCCGCTCTGCTCCGAGCCGTCTTCCCATACTACTTCCCGATCTGGGAGCTTGACCACTGCTAGAGACTATCTCAGAATCCCTTCCCCGCAACACCCCCCGTCCGTCGTTCCCGCGAAAGCGGGAACCCATCCCCTGCGCCCTGGTATGGGCACCACATCGATGGCAGGGGCCGGGGAGGGCGGGTTTCAAACCCGCCCCTACGTCGTGGGGAGGCTAGAGCCGTTCCCACCAAGGCAGGAGGACAACATGCAAGATACCCGTGAGACCGACCTATACTGGCACAAGATCAGGGATACCGTCGACGAGCTCGTCGGCTGCCTCGAAGGGCTCGGCAGCGGCGACCTGGACTGGAGTCCACTCGACGACGCCAACAGCCTCTACGTGCTGGCCACGCACACGATGGGCAACGTGCGGCACAACCTCCTGAACGGGCTGTGCGGGCAGCCCGTCAGCCGCGACCGCGACGCCGAGTTCGTCGTGACGGGCGGGTCCGCCGCCGAGATAGAGGCGCGATGGAACGAGATCAAGGCCCAGATATCCGGCGCCGTCGAGGGCCTGCCGCCGGGCGAGATGGACCGCGAACGGGACCACGCCCGCTACGGGACCATCAGCGGGCGTGAGCTATTGCTCCTCGTCGCCACCCACGCCGCCGAGCACTACGGCCAGGCCCAGCTTACGCGCGACCTGCTGAAGGCGCAGAGGCCCGGGTAGCGACGCCATGACGCGAAACAGGCTCACCGTCGGCAAGGTCGAGGTGATCGCCGTCTCCGACGGGAGCATCGAGTTCGCCACCGGCGACTTCTTCCCGGACGTGCCGAAGGATGCGTGGACGCCCTACCGGGGCCTGCTGGGAGACGGCCATGAGCTCCTGTTCAACCTGGGCTGCTTCGTGCTGCTGTCGGAGGGTAAGACGGTGCTGGTGGACGCCGGACTCGGCGAGGGCCTGTCCGGGCCCTGGAAGGGGGGCGGAGGCGGCCTGATGGCCGACCTGGAGCGGAACGGCGTCGGCGCCGGCGACGTGGACATGGTCGTCTTCACGCACCTCCACCCCGACCACGTGGGTTGGAGCATGACTTACGCCGGCGGCGAGGCCGCGCCCACGTTCCCCAACGCCCGCTACTGGGTCCCGAAGGCGGACTGGGCGCTGTTCGAGCGGCGGGACAGGATACGGCGCCTCGACTACTTCAGCGAGCAGGTGCGGCCGCTGGCCGACCTGGGCCTGATGGAGCTGACGGATGGCGAGACGGCGCTGACCAAGGAGGTCGGCACGCTGCCCACGCCCGGGCACACGCCGGGCCACACGTGCGTCGCCATATCGTCGGGCAAGCGGAAGGGCATCGTGCTGGGAGACGCCATCCACCACCCCGCGCAGATCGCGGAGCCGGGCTGGACGCCCCGTCCCGACCACAACCCGCGGCTATCGGCGGAGACGCGCGCCGCGCTGGTGGACCGGCTGGAGGCCGACGGCGCGGTGGGCTTCGGCGGCCACTTCCCCAGCCCCGGCTTCGGCCGGGTGACGCGCCAGGACGGGATACGCCGCTGGGAGCCGGTCTTGCCCCCATCCTAACCTTCCCCCGCAGACGGGGGAAGGGATGTTACGCAAAGGCCGCCTACGCCGTGGCTTCCTGCGACTCCTCGGCGTCCTCGGAGGGCGCGTGGGAGATGGCGTCCAGCAGGTCCTCCACGAGGATCTCCCGCTTCGTGTGGTGACGCAGCGGCAGGGTAGGATCGACGCTGTAGATGTTGCGGCGACCGACCCGGGTGCGCTCTACGTACCCGGCCTCCTCGAGGTCGGTGATTATCTTGTGTATGGTGCGCTCGGTGATCCCAACGTGGCTGGCTATCTCCCGAGCGGTATGGCTGGGATTGTGGGATATGTAGCTAAGGACCAGCCCGTGATTGGTGATGAACGTCCACCGCGGGGTTGTCATTCGTATCTACCTCGCAACCTCTACGGCTGGTGCGCATAGTATCACAGCCGCCGATACGTTCTCAACGCCACGCCTGGACGGTGATTCGCGTGATGGGGCGATTGGGATGATTGGACAGTGCCCGCCAATGGCGCGGCGGTCCGCGCCGATGGTAAAACGGCGGTATGGCCGATAGAATGGGCTGCCAATACCCCTACGTACCGGAGGATCACCAATGGCGAGGCCGCGCGTGTTCGTGTCGAGGCAGATATTCCCGGAGGCGCTGGAGATGATCGCCGAGGCGGCCGAAGTCGACCTCTGGGAGGACGAGATGCCGCCGCCGCGCGGCGTGCTGCTGGAGAAGGTCAGGGGCGTGGACGGCCTGCTCTGCCTGCTGACGGACAAGGTCGACGCGGAGCTTATGGACACCGCCGGGCCGCAGCTCAAGGTGGTGAGCCAGATCGCCGTAGGGTTCGACAACATCGACGTGCCGGAGGCGACGAGCCGGGGCATACCGGTGGGCAACACGCCCGACGTGCTGACGCACACGACCGCCGACGCCACGTGGGCGCTCATGATGGCGGCGGCGAGGCGCGTCACCGAGAGCGAGCGCGCCGTCCGCGCAGGCCGGTGGCGGACGTGGCACCCGCTCCACTTCCTGGGGCAGGACGTATACGGCGCGACGCTGGGCGTCATAGGCATGGGCAGGATAGGCATAGAGGTCGCCAAGCGCGCCAGGGGCTTCGAGATGCAGGTGCTCTACAACGACGTCTACCGGCGCGAGGACCTGGAGGCCGAGCTGGGGTACAAGTACGTCGACCAGGAGACGCTGCTGGCCGAGTCCGACTACGTGACGCTGCACACCGTGCTGAACGAGAGCACCCACCACCTGGTAGGCGCGGCTGAGCTGGCGGCGATGAAGCCGACGGCTGTGCTGGTCAACGCCTCGCGCGGCCCCGTCGTGGACCCGAAGGCGCTGTACGACGCGCTGAGCAACGGCGTCATCGGCGCGGCTGCGCTGGACGTGACCGACCCCGAGCCGATACCCGTGGACGACCCGCTGCTGACGCTGGACAACTGCGTCATCGTGCCGCACATCGCCAGCGCCAGCGTCAGGACGCGCGGCGAGATGTCACGCATCGCGGCGCAGAACCTGGTCAACGGCCTGAAGGGCGAGCGGCTGCTGACGCCGGTGAACCCGGAGGTGTACTGAGGGAGTCTCCCACGGTGTAATAGGCATGTCTTACAAGACTCAGGGCGGGAAGCCGTCCCTAATTAGGTATGTACTCCTACTCGTCGGCGTGTCGCTACTGCTGGGGTGCCGATCACCAGAAGTTGCCGAGGTGGATCCGCCAGCGACTCCTTCGCCGGAGATCATAGAAGTCTGCAAAGGCTGCTGTGGGCACATGGAAAGACTGTGGACGGAGGAGGCCAAGTCCCTTGGCCCACTTCAAGCAGATATCAACGGGTCGGACTTTATAGTCATGGGCGTCCTGACGGCTGCAGCGCCAGCCGCCATACAGTTTGAATACGACCGCGGCAACTACACGACGGCCATAAGTTTCACCTTGGAGATTGAGGAATCGTTCGGAGGCGACAGGGAAGAACATTGGCTTGACCACAACCCCATCCAGGTCTTGGCGGACTACTGCGACGAGTACCACTGGGAGGACCATCCGACTGCTGAGGCAGCCGTAGCCACGATGCAGTCCATCATGAAAACCAATCCTCCCGCCCTCGATCTAGGTCAACGACGCGTCTTCCTCCTGAGGGAGTTCAACTTCGGCCTTTACGCCGGTCGCTTGCGCCCCTTGAAGTGGACCTCTAATCTCACCACAAGCTATCGGATATTCAAGGTGGATGATGCTCAGACCCACTTCCACTACTACAACGACCTGGACAATGTCTGGGCAGAGGTGAACCTAGACGACTTCCGCGAGATGGCCCAGCAGCAAGAGAAGTAAGAAGTTCTAGCAAGGTATAGCCCGTTGTGGGCAGGGAGGACACGGAACATGGCACAGGATGATGGACGACGGCCGAACATTCTCGTGATTACCGACGACCAGCACAACCCGACGTGCTTCGGGTACGCGGGCCATCCGGTGGTGCGCACGCCGAACATAGACGCGCTGGTGGCGAGCGGCACCAACTTCTCCAGGGCGTACGTGGCCCACCCGCTGTGTACGCCGTCGCGGGCCAGCCTGTTCACGGGACTGACGACGCGGGGGCACCGCGTGAGGATGAACGGCATCCAGCTCCGCTCCGACGTGCCCACCTGGCCGGAGGCGCTCAGGCAGCAGGGGTACGCGACGCACTACTCGGGCAAGCCGCACCTGCGCATCTCCAAGGCATCGAACGGCACGCCCATCGACGAAGTGGACCCGAACGTCTTCTCGGAGGCGCGCGACCTGTGGCACGCGGGCCGCATCAGGAAGCTCCCGACGCCCTACTACGGCTTCGAGAACGTCGACTTCGTCAACGGCCACGGCCACGGCTCGTGGGGGCAGTACGTGAACTGGCTGAACGAGGAGCACCCGAAGGAGGCCGACCTGTTCCACAACGCGACGCCGCTGGAGCCGCCCAGCCCGGCCGTGAAGTACTACTCCTCCTCGTACAAGTGGGCGCTGCCGGAGGAGCTGCACCCGATAAGCTGGATAACGGACCGCGCCATAGACTTCCTGGAGGGCCGGGGCCGGGCCAACCTGAAGGTGGAGAACGGCCCGCAGGAGCCGTTCGTGCTCTGGACGTCGTACCAGGACCCGCACGTGCCGCTGGCGCCCCCGGCGCCTTGGTGCTACAAGTACGACCCGGCGGACTCGCCGCCGCCGATCTGGCGCGAGGGGGAGTTGGACGACCTGCCGCCCCACGTCAAGAACCTCTACAACAACAAGGGCAAGCGGATCATGCCGTATCACGCCGAGTGCGCGGCCCACTACTACGGCCTGATCGAGATGATCGACCACAACATCGGGCGGATCATGCAGTCGCTGCGCGACAACGGCCTGGAGGAGAACACCGTCGTGCTGTTCACGACCGACACGGGGAGGCGCTGGGCGACCACGGCATGTGGGGGAAGGGGCCGTACCATTACGACAGCGTCATCAGGGCGCCGTTCTTCATCCGGTGGCCGTCGCGCTTCCCACAGGGCCAGACGCACGAGGGCGTTGTGAGCCTGCTCGACTTCGCGCCGACGATACTGGACATCGCGGGCGTGCCGATCCCGGAGGGCCTGAAGCCGCCGATACCGGTCAGCGACTACGAGCCGGAGCCGTGGCCGGGCCGCAGCCTCGTGCCGATACTGGCCGGGGAGGAGCAGGGCACTACCGGATCGGCGCTGGTGGAGGACGACCAGGACGGCCTCGGCTTCCGCCTCAGGACGCTGGTCACGCAGCGGTACCGCCTCACGGCCTACTCGGGGCAGCCCTACGGCGAGCTGTTCGACCTGCAGGAGGACCCGCAGGAGGTCTGGAACCTCTGGGACAACCCCGACTACAGGTCGATACGCGACGAGCTCCGCCTGGAGCTGCTGGACAAGATCATGTCCACCGACTACCCCCTGCCCCGCAGGATGGGCGGCTCATGAGCGCGGGGTCGCCGTGCTGCGCCGCCAGTCGGGGGAGCGTCGGGGAGGCGCGCCGCCCCGCGGACCCGTTCGCGGTGAGCTTGTCGAACCACGTACCTGCGCGGAACGGCAGCGGCGGCAACGACGTGAGCCGTCATTCCCGCGCAGGCGGGAATCCATCTTCGTCCCCTGACAATGGGGGCGGTCATGACGGGATGGCGCTGCTGGGGGGCTCGTTCCTGATGGGGAACAGCGACGGCTCGCAGTTCCCCGGCGACGGCGAGGGGCCGGTGCGCAAGGTGACGGTCAAGCCGTTCCACGTCGACGAGACGGCGGTGACGAACGGGATGTTCGCCGCCTTCGTCGAGGACACGGGCTACGTGACCGAGGCCGAGAGGTACGGCTGGTCGTTCGTGTTCAAGCCGTTCGTCTCCGATGAGGTGAAGCGGACGGTCACGCAGAGCGTCGCCGCCGCGCCTTGGTGGTGGCGCGTGGACGGCGCGGACTGGAGGCGCCCCGAGGGCGGGGGCTCCGGGCTGGACGGGCGCATGGACCACCCTGTCGTCCACGTCTCGTGGGCGGACGCGGACGCCTACGCGAGGTGGGCCGGCAAGCGGCTGCCGACCGAGGCGGAGTGGGAGCTCGCGGCGCGCGGCGGGGCCGAGCAGAGGCGCTACCCCTGGGGCGACGTGCTGACGCCGGGCGGCAGGCACATGTGCAACGTGTGGCAGGGCAGTTTTCCCGAGACCAACACCCTGCGCGACGGCTACGTGGGGACGGCGCCGGCGCGCTCGTTCGAGCCCAACGGCTACGGGCTGTACAATACGGTCGGCAACGTGTGGGAGTGGTGCTCCGACTGGTTCAGCCCGGACCACCACGCGCGGGGCAGCCGGAGGGACCCTGCCGGCCCGCGCAGGGGTGAGGCGCGAGTCATGAAGGGCGGCTCCTACCTGTGCCACGCGTCCTACTGCAACCGGTACAGGCCGGCGGCGCGAAGCTCGGCCACGCCGGACAGCTCGACGGGCCACGTCGGGTTCCGCTGCGCGAAGGACGCCTGAGGACGCGGACCGAGGCCATTCAGGGAGATGGTTGTGAAGAAGACGATGATCGAGCGCGGCGAACCCGATGCCCTGTACGAATCCGTCAGCGTTGACGTTTCGAGGATCATCGATGCCGCCAGGAGCTCGGCCGCCCGTTCGGTGAACGCCGCCATGACCGCCGCGTACTGGTTGATCGGGCATCGCATCGTCGAGTTCGAGCAATCGGGGGAGAGGCGTGCCGAATACGGGGCCGCGCTCATCGAGAGGCTGTCGGAGGACTTGACGCGGCGGTTTGGGCGCGGCTTCTCCCGCCAGAACATCCAGCAGATGCGCATGTTCTATCTCTCGTATCCACTCGAACAGGGTCGCCAGGCGTTGTCCGGTGAATCGGCTGACGATGGGCTTGAGCCAATTCGCCAGACACCGTCTGGCAAATCCGATGACGATGGGCTTGAGCCAATTCGCCAGACACCGTCTGGCAAATCGGTCGACGAGGGGCCTGAGCCAATTCGCCAGACACCGTCTGGCGAATCCGATGACGACTCCACCGAAGTGCGCCTGGCGGAGCTCATGGCGGCCTTTCCACTCCCCTGGTCCGCCTACGCGCGGCTGCTATCGGTCAAGAATACCCATGCCCGTGAGTTCTATGAAACAGAGGCCCTGCGCGGAGGATGGTCGGTCCGCCAGCTCGACCGGCAGATCAGCTCCCAGTTCTACGAGCGCACTGCTCTATCGAAGAACAAGGCCGCAATGCTGGCCAAGGGGGAAGAGGCCCACCCTGGAGACCGCGTACTCCCCGAGGAAGAGATCAAGGACCCGTTCGTCCTCGAATTCCTCGACCTCAAGGACGAGTACTCGGAAAGCGACCTGGAGGAAGCGTTGATCCGTCAGCTCGAGACCTTCCTCCTGGAATTGGGGGATGACTTCTGCTTCATAGGCAAGCAGCGGCGACTGCGCGTCGGCGGCCAGTGGTACAGGGTCGATCTGCTGTTCTTTCACCGAGGTCTGCAATGCCTCGTGGTCATCGACCTGAAGATCGGTGGATTCACCCACGCCGACGCCGGGCAGATGCACCTCTACCTGAACTACGCGCGGGAGCACTGGGTCCATGGGAACGAGAATCCCCCCGTGGGGCTGATTCTCTGCTCGGAGAAGGATGAAGCCGTTGCCCGCTATGCACTCGAAGGACTGCCGAACCAGGTGTTGGCCGCTGAGTATCGCACCACCCTGCCTGACGAGGAACTCCTGGCTGCGGAGCTTGACCGTACGCGCCGGGCGGTGGGAGTGCGCGGCTCTATAGGACCGGGCGCTCGCGCCACGGCGGCGGACTTCCCATAGCCGCCCGGCAGAACCGACGAGTTGCTACGAGATGCGGACCATATGACACAACAGGAGGCACTCCAAGATGAACGACTATGAGCCTGTAGACATTGGGGACGCGTGCAACGCGGGGCCTTCGCTGCTTGGCGGCGAGGATGTGGAGACGGGGCCGCGGAGCTTCCTTGGTCTGCCCTTCGTCATCGGCGGGGACGGCGCGGGGGAGAGCTGCTTCGTCGCGGTGGGCGGCTCCGGTGGGGCCGTGACCGTGCCGATAGGCGCGGCGGCGCGGGGCCTGGTGTTCGTCCACCGGCTGTTGAAGTCAGAGGTGTCAAAGGGCGGTCCCCTGGGCGTCGACGTCGCGGACTACGTCGTTCGGTACGGCGACGGCTCGGAGGAGCGGGCGCGGGTCAGGGAGCGGTTCGAGATCGGGTCGATCCCGGGCAAGGACGACATCCCCGGCGTCCCCGGCACCCCGTTCCTCGCGGTCCCCGACCTGGGCCCCGAGTTGTATGACCGCTACGAGGGTCCGTGGGAGCACGCTGGCCGACGCCAGACCGAGGCGGGCCACGTCGCCGTGAATCAGTACTACCTCTGGTCCTGGGACAACCCGCACCCGGAGAGGACCATCGCGGCGGTCGAGCTTGTACCGAAGGGGCCTCCGTTCATGGTGGCCGCGATCACGCTGCGGCACGTCGACGAGCGCCCCTTCACGCGGGAGGCGCGCCGCCCGGTGAAGGTCGTCCTGAAGGACGCCGAGCGCGCCGCTAGGCCGTTCGACGTGGACGTAAAGGTGGACAGGGGGGCGGCCACGTTCACTCACCCGCTGCCGGAGAAGGACGCCGCAGGCTTCCTCGGCGACGCGTACAAGGGCTGGGGCGAGCAGCAGAGCGCCGGCTCCGGGTCGTCCTACGTGGAGGTGTCCGCCGTGCCGTCGGCCACTGTAACCGTCGAGCAGGGCGGCGAGGAGCTGGGCAGCGCGAGGTGGGGCGAGGTCGCCGAGTCAGGGAGCGTCGAGACGCCCGGCGCGCGGTTCGAGTTGATCGACCCCGGCAGGAACTGGGTCAACGTCACCGTCCTGGACGACGACACGGGCAGGCCCGTGCCGTGCAGGGTCCACTTCCGCTCGCCGGAGGGGGTGCCGTACCAGCCCCACGGCTTCCACAACCAGGTCAACTCGAACCTGGGCACGTGGCACATGGACGTCGGCGGCGACGTGCGCCTGGGCCAGATCACCTACGCCTGCATCGACGGAACGTGCGAGGGGTGGCTGCCGCGCGGGGAGGTCATCGTCGACGTCGCGCGCGGCTACGAGTACGAGCCGCTGCGGAAGACGGTCAACATCGAGCCTGGCCAGCGCGAGCTGACGCTGCGCGTCAAGCGCTGGAGCCACCTGAACGCGAAGGGCTGGTACAGCGGCGATTCGCACGTCCACTTCCTGTCGCCCCACGGCGCGCACCGCGAGTCCCAGTGCGAGGACCTGAACGTCGTCAACCTGCTCCAGTCGCAGTGGGGCAGCCTGTTCACGAACACGGAGGACTTCACCGGGTCGGCCAGCGTCTCGCGGGAGGGCGACAACATCGTCTACGTGGGGCAGGAGAACCGGCAGCACTTCATGGGCCACATGATCCTGTGGGGTCTGAAGAAGCCGATCATGCCCTGGTGTACGGACGGCCTGGGCGAGGCGGAGATCGGCGGCTCGATGGAGACGTCGCTGGCGCACTGGGCGGACGAGGCCCACGAGCAGGGCGGCTGGGTGGTCAACCCGCACTTCCCCAGCCCCAACGGCGAGCCGGCGGCCCTGGTGGCGATGGGCCGCCTCGACGCCGTGGAGATGATCCGCCAGAACCCGTTCAACCACAGCGAGTACTACAGGTACCTGAACTGCGGCTACAGGCT
This sequence comes from Dehalococcoidia bacterium, assembly GCA_963664035.2. Taxonomy (GTDB): domain Bacteria; phylum Chloroflexota; class Dehalococcoidia; order Lucifugimonadales. Next base: position 993,911 of record OY760867.2, read on the forward strand.
GCCGCTCGTCGGCGGGACCGACAAGATGAGCAGCGACGTGCCGGTGGGGATGTACCGGACCTATACGCGCATCCCGGACGAGGAGTTCAGCTACGAAAGCTGGTGCAACAACGTCGCCAAGGGGCGCACGTTCCTCAGCTCCGGCCCGATCGTCAGCCTCAAGGTGGACGGCAGGGATATCGGCGACACCGTGCGGATGTCCGGCCCCGGCACGGTGGAGGTCGAGGCCACCGCCGAGAGCATCTTCCCGATACACACGCTGGAGCTGGTGCAGGCGGGCAGAGTGGTGGCGTCCGCCAATTCGAGCGGCGGCGCGCGCCGGCTGGAGATACGCGAGCGCGTCCGGGTCGACGGCCACACGTGGCTGGCGGCGCGCTGCGGCGGGCCGGGGTACTACGGCTTCGCGCACCAGGACGTCTGGAGGCGCGGCGTATTCGCGCACACGTCGCCCGTGTACGTCGCCTGCGGCGGCGACTGGTGGATGTTCGACAAGGCCATCGCCCAGTACATGTTGACGCTGATCGAGGGCGACCTGGAGTACATCGAGCACACGTCCGGCCAGCACAGGCACGGCACGGTCACGCACCGCCACGGCGAGGACGACCACACGGCGTTCCTGAGCCGCCCCTTCCTGGAGGCCCAGGACGCCATACGCCGCCGCGCCCAAGAGCTGGGCGTGAGCATAGATTAAGGAGGAAGCGACATGTTGGACCAAGAAGACGCCGCCCAATTGGAGGAGTTCCTGGCGCCGTCCAGGATCGCCGTCGTCGGGACGATAAGCCCGAGCGGGATGCCGCAGCTCACGCCAAACTGGTACGTCTACCAGGACGGCCGCCTTTCGTTCTCGACTACCAAGGAGCGGGTCAAGTACAAGAACCTGTCGCAGAACGACCGCATCTCGGTGTGCGTCTACTCCGGGACGCTGGCCGAGATGTACGCGACCATACGGGGCCGCGCGGAGATCAGCGACGACGACTCGATCTGGCCGGTGACGAGGGCCATAGTAGAGCGCTACGTGCCCCCCGAAGGCGTCGAGGCGCGCATGGCGCAGCTGCGCAGAGAGAACCGCGTCATAGTCAGCTTCGCGCCGGAGAGCGTCGTCTTCCGAAGCTGAGGACAGCCCCGTCATTCAGGGCGCAGCGAGGCGGCCGGCACACCTGGTGCCCCTCTCCCGCGCCCACTGGGCGATGACGGCTGCCGCCGTCATCCGCTTACTCGTAGTCATCCAGCAGTCCGCTTCGCACGGCCCAGACCACAAGCTCCTGCTTGGTCTCGATCCACAGCTTGTCGACGGCGTTGCGAATGGTGACCGGCTGATTTCCCCTAGCCTCGGCGATCTTCGCGTAGTGAGGCTGTCAGGGTCAATATAGACGGTGATAGCGTCGGCGGCATTGAGATCAGGCTGCCGAAGCATCCCGACGAGCTGCCTCGCACCGAGTGGTGCTCCTGACCAGCGACGCATGATGACTGGCCCAGCCCAGCCTTGACGTCATCGCATGGCGTGGTCTGCGAATTCGATGCTCCGCCATTAGGCTGTACCGCTCGGCGTAGGGGCAATAGTACCCCATCGGATAGGTATGAATGTACCCCCCAGATTAGGTGCGAACGAACCTTATCTCCCACGCCGGTGACGGCGCAACATGGGGACGATTCTTGGCATCACGCCTCATCCAGCGTAGGGGAGGATGGGAATGTTGAAGTCAACGCCAGTTCTGCTGACCGCGCTTGCAACAACCGGCGATCCGGTATGGAGCATTGACGATGAGAAGGATTGGCAACTGAACCAGGTTTCTGGTAGTCGACGGAGTCCTATATGCCAGCGACGTCCTATATGGCTACCTGCACACCCGGGATGCCTTGACGGGGGAACCCATCTGGAGCGCCGGCATTGGTAATGCCGTTGGGGGTGACACTCCGCCCTATGCGGTTTCCGGAGGGGTGGTGTACGCGGGCGGTCGAGACGCCAACGGCAACAGCGTCATATATGCCTACACAGCTTCTCGAGACTGAACGGCGCGCGCCCCGGAAGCCGTGCTCGATGAATGGCGGTGTGATCCACTGCCAGAACCGAAATCCTGGAGGAGACGTGATGAGTACCGGAGAGCTGACCTGTAAAGACTGCGGAGCTGGGAATACGGCCAGTGCCAAGTTCTGCTACAAGTGCGGCCACAAGCTGCAACCGGCAACCTCGGCGTCCATCACCCCAAAGAGAATCTTCTGGAAGGGGTTTCTATGGGGGGCTGTCGGTGGCTTGGTTCCGGGTGTGATTGGGCTAATTGGGCTAATACTCTTTGAGTCAATCGGGTATCTGGTCGCGGCAATCGTAATCGCAGTGCTCGCACTTGGGCTTGGCGTCGCCTTCCTAGCCCGCCGTTCGGAGAGACCGTTCGTCTTAGTAGGAGGAATACTGGCCGGGGCAGTCTCAGGCTTGCTCGGTCCGCTCGGTTTGCTCCTGCTATTCATAGGTTTCATCTGGTTCATTCTATCGCCTCTCTCCCAGTAGTGGACGATCCTGGAAGGCCGCACCGTCTCCAGCGGCGAATCACGCCGGAGTCCCTCGATTCTCGCCACCATGTACGCCGACTGAGACAGCGGCGCAGGGCGGATAGCCCCGCGCCGCGGCCTCCTCATGTCCCGCTGCGGCTACGCCCCGAGGCGGTCGTAGGCCCAGTTGTAGAGCTCCACCGTCTCCTGCCAGCCGATGCACGGGTCGGTGATCGATACGCCGTGCGCGAGGCCCTCGCGCCCGCCGTTGAGCTTCTGGTTGCCGGGGTTCAGGTTGCTCTCCAGCATGCAGCCGATGACGCCGGTGTTGCCGGCGGCTCGCTGCTCGACGACGTCCTGGAAGGCGACGCGCATCTTGGTGTGGTCCTTGTCGCAGTTGCCGTGGCTGCAATCGACGAGGAGGTTCGGGGCCAGCCTTGCCTCGGTGAGCGCGTCCTGGGCGCCCGCCACGGACTCGGCGTCGTAGTTGGGGCCGCGGCTGCCGCCCCGGAGCACTACGTGCCCGTAGGGGTTGCCCTTCGTCTGGATCGCCGACGCGCGGCCGTCCAGGTCGATGCCGAGAAAACCGTGGGAGGAGCGCGCCGCGATTACGCCGTCGACGGCTAGCTGCACGCTGCCGCCGGTGCCGTTCTTGAAGCCCACGGGCATGCTGAGACCGCTCGCCATCTGGCGGTGGGTCTGGCTCTCGGCGGTGCGGGCGCCGATCGCGGCCCACGACACGAGGTCGGCGAAGTACTGCGGCACGATGGGGTCGAGGAACTCGGTCGCCGTGTGGATGCCCATCCTGGCGACCTCCAGCAGCAGCGACCGGCCCTGCCGCAGGCCGAACGCGATGTCGAAGGTGTCGTTCAGGTGCGGGTCGTACACCAGCCCTTTCCAGCCGACGGTCGTGCGCGGCTTCTCGAAGTAGACGCGCATGACGGTGAGTATCCGGTCGCTGAGCGGCTCCGCCAGGCTATGCAGCCTGCCGGCGTACTCCAGCGCGGCGTCGTAGTCGTGGACAGAGCACGGGCCGGCGATGATGACGAAGCGCCGGTCTTCGCCGTCCAGCACGCGCCGGATGGCGCGCCTGCCCTCCAGCACGGCCTCCTCCGCCTCCCCGGCGATGGGGAGATCGGCGATCAGCTCGGACGGCGCCATAAGCGGCTCGGTCACACTCACGTTCACGTCTCGAATGGCTTGCTTTCTTTCCGTTGCGGTAGACACGGTTCAACCTCCACAAAAAAAGACCCCTTCCGGCGCCGGTAGGGGTCCTGGTCTTGCTTGTACTTGTCTCTTACTTACCTGTTCGCACGCACCTGGACATAACCGGCAGCCGTAGGGCCGGTAAAGTAAAAGCGCCAATAGCGGACTGCGCCGGTAGCTTTCATGACCATGAGACCGTACCACCGGCCCGACGGGATTGTCAAGCTGCGCATAGGCCCCAAATCCCCCACCTCCAGGTTCAGCGCCATATCTATCGGCCATCACCCCGTAGGGGCTGGTTTCAAACCAGCCCTCCCCTTTTGCCGTAGAGCGTCACCGCCATTTAGGTGGGGGATTTTGGAGGCGCTGGCTTACTGCTTCGTTCGCTCGTAGATCTGGATCCTGTGACGGTTGCAGTCCACGACGTACACCCTGCCGTCGCCGTCTAGCTCTACGGAGATGGGCCCCCAGAAATACTTCTCCACGTACGACGACTCTTCGTTCGTATCGCCCCGGTAGTCTAGCCGAGGCTCCAGGTCGGCTGTGGCCCGCGCCTCCGCCTCCTCGGCGTTGGCCTCCAAGAACTCCTCGGCCCATACCGACAACGTCGCCTCGCCGCGCGTGCTCACCAACAAGCCTCCGGAAGGGTCGTATACCTTGAACCTGTCGTTGCCCCAGTCGGCAACGTACGTGTTGCCTTCGCGGTCTACAGCTACGCCGGCCGGTCGATGGAGTCGGTCGCCGCGAGAGGCGTCGCCGTCATGGCTGGCAACGAACCGGCCCTCGGGCGTGAACCTCTGGATGCGGTCGTTGCGCCAGTCGGCAACGTATATGTCGCCGTCGGGAGCGACCGTGATTCCCCAGGGCAGGTCGAACTCGCCGTCGCCGGAGCCCCGCGAGCCGAAGCTCGCCAGGAGTCGTCCGTCCCGGTCGAACTTCTGCACCCGGTTGTTCCGCTGGTCGACGACGTAGAGGTTGTCATCCTGGTCGAAAGCCATGCCACAGGGGCCGTCCAGCTCGCCCGGCGCGGCTCCGCGCTCGCCCCACTTGGAAAGGAACCCGCCGGATGGGTCGAAAACGCTGATGCGGTGCAGGTACTCGTCGCTGACGTAGATGCGGCTGCCGCCGTCCATGGCGATTGCCGACATCTGGATGAACTGTCCGTCGCCCGCGCCGCCCGACCCGAAGGTCCCGAAGTACTCGCTGTCGAGGCCGCACATCGTCACCTGGACGCCTTCGCCCTCCGGCCCCTCGCCGGCGCGGTTGGCGACGTAGATGCGGCCGTCATCGGCGATGGCCGTGTCGGTAGGGTATTGGAACCCGCGCCCGGTCATGGCCTGCAGCCCGATGGTCCGGCTATACCTCAGAAAGTCGCCTTGCGCCTGCGCGTCGCCGGTATTCATCTTCGAGGCCAACGGCCCTGCGCGCATTACGCCCGCTGGAACTCCGTGGTGGACGCGACCAACCGGATCATCTCGGCGACCCTGTGCCGGGCCCGCTCATCCGGGTCGCCGCGGCCGACCGGCAGGCCGCCATCCTCGGAGGCGTGCTCTATGAGCTTCGAGCGCGTCTTGTCGGAGACCAGCAGCGCCCCCATCTCGTCCAGGCACGCGTCCACGAGCGCCGATGGGGAGGCGCTCCCACCGTCCGCGGCGACGCGCCGCACCATCTCCTCGACGCCCGGCTGGCTGGAGTCTCCCATCCGTTCGGCTGCGAAGTTGATCCGCTCCATCATCGTCCCCGTGTCGATCCACCCCCTGCCCTGGGTCCACCCCTCCACCGTCGGGGGATTGATCAAGATCTGGCCCATGACCGCCATCGAGCCGAGGCCCTCATTGATCTCGTATCGCGGCTCCCGGAACTCCCCCGTCATCCTGAGGACGCCGGCTACCAGCTCCGCCGGGCCCTTTACCCTCGCGTTCCACACCTCCTCGGACTTGAAGAAGTCGGAGTTGAACAGCACCCGCAGCATCGAGCGGATGTCGTAGTTGCCGTCGAAGTATGCCGAAGTCAGCAGATCTATCGCATCGGGGTCTCTCGGCGGCACGTATGGCCATTGCGGCACGGGCGGCTCGTCGGCCACGAAGAAGCCGTACATGTGCCTGGCGATGAACCTCGCCGCGGCCGGCTGCTGGCAGATTATGCGGACTATGTCCTCGCCGTCGAATCGCCCGCGGTGTCCCAGGAAACTCTTCTCTCCGTCGTCGTGGTCCTCCGGGCGGTACTCGAAATACCACGACAGGCGGCCGTAGGGCCAGAGCGAGTTCCTCCGGGCGCACACCTCGCTGTACTCCGCGTTGCCGAGCGTCCAGCCGGTGAACGCCCTGGCGCACTCCTTGACGTCCTGCTCGGTGTAGCTGCCGACGCCCATCGAGAAGAGCTCGAGGAGCTCCCTGCCGTAGTTCTCGTTGATTGCGCCCCTGTGGTTGTCCTGGTTGTCGAGCCAAATGATCATCGCGGGGTCTTTGGACAGCTCCACCAGCAGCGTATCGAGGCTGCCGATGCCGTGATTTCGGAACATCCTGAGCTGGTTGGAGATGACCCGGCCGGTCGTGAGCTTGAAGTAGGCGGTGGCAAAGATCCCGTGCCAGAACAGCGAAATCTTCTCCTGGAGCGGCGCGCTGGTGGAGATCATGCGGTAGAGCCAGTACGGCTGGCTGCCCGTCGCGAGGAGGGACGATATGTTCGGATGCTGCCGCCGGATCAGGTCCTCGTCCAGCGTCCGAGGACTGCTGAAGTCCAGCAGTTCCTCCACCACCGCCTCATACCCCTTGGCGACGCGCGACTCAAGCTCCTCTCGCGTCGCGCCGAAACCCGCGCGGCGCATGAGGTGGGCCATCAACTGGAGGTCTTTGGTCGCCATGACGATTACTTTAGTCCTGGGTATATTGCATGTCAACGACGTTCCCAAATCCCCCACCCCCACCTCCAGCGCCATATCTATCGGCCATCACCCCGTAGGGGCTATCAGCGCATTCCGTAGGGGCTGGTTTCAAACCAGCCCTCCCCCTTGCCGTAGAGCGCCACCGCCATTTAGGTGGGGGATTTTGGGTTCCAGATGCAGGCGCGCCGAACAGCGGGTTGACATTCTACACGGTAGCCGGGTATTATGACGTTGGCTGGCTCAATGAGGGCTAGCCATCTTCCTTAGGGCCCTTTGAGGGCCCTTTTTTATTGAGGCTACGATGGACAGGTTCGCCATCTTCGTTGACGCGGGATACCTATATGCCGAAGGGGGTAAGCTCGCCTACGCCACGGCAGACCGCCTCAGGCTCAGGTTGGACTTCAAGAAGGCCGTCTCCGCTCTCGCTGAGATTGGGCGCTGCCATTCAAGCGTTCACTACCTCCGGACCTACTGGTACGACGCCGCCACCGACGCGAACCCTACGCCGAGCCATATCGCCGTAGCGTCGATACCGGGTGTGAAGCTTCGGCTAGGCAGGCTCAGCGGCGGCAGGCAGAAGGGAGTGGACTCCCGCATCGTCCGAGACCTGATTGTACTAGCCAGGGACAGGGCTATCACCACGGCATACGTGCTCAGCGGTGACGAAGACATTCGGGAGGGCGTGGCGGAAGCCCAGGACTGCGGCGTGTCGGTGGTGCTACTTGGGATCGCCCCGCTACCTGGAGAAAACAATCAGGCGCGCTCCTTGGTGCAAGAGGCGGACGGCCTAATGATGTTGACGCGCGAGCAAGTGAGCGAATGGATCACGTTGAGGCATGACCCGCCGTACTCGGAAACCGGCGCACTGCGCCCGCCGACCATCTCGACAGACTTCGAGCAGATGGGCAGGCGGTTCGGAGAGGATTGGATGGAATCCAATCCTGACAGGGCTTCTCAAGTCCTGATGGGCAAGCCCAGAATTCCACCGGAGGTGGACCGGGAACTGCTGAATCACGGGTCCACCGAAATGGGTGGGATCCTCACGGAGACTCAGAGGCGTTCGCTGCGGGACGGCTTCTGGGCTGCCCTTGGCTGACTTGCCTCGTCTCCCGAGGCTGCCGTTACCCTCAGGTTGCGCTGGGGGATAGGCGGAATCTTACCAGCGCGACGGCTAGGAATGCGACGCCGAAGGCGGCCAGGGCCGCCATCTCCAGGGCCACGTCGCCGCCCTCTGCGCCGAAGAGCATCAGCTTGTTGAACGCCGCGTTAGCCCAGCCGTGCGGCGTCAGCTTCGCCATTGCCTGCATCCACTCGGGCGTTATGAACAGCGGCCACCAGCAGCCGCCCACCGGCGCGAGCACCAGCGACGCCAGCACAGCTGCCGAGGTGGCGCTGGCCTGCGTGCGCACGAGCGCCGCCAGCATCACGCCGAACGCGGCCGAGGTCAGCACCATCAGCACGGAGACGAGTATGACGGCCGCGGGCGAGAAGCCGAGGTCTATGCGGAAGGCCACCAGGCCGACTCCCCAGAGCACGGCGAGCTGCATCGCGCCCCTGTAGACGGAGCCGAGGTACTTGCCCACCACCACCGACTCGCGCCTCGCGCCGTTGGCCATGAGCCGCTCGAGGGTGTGGTTCTGACGCTCGCGCGTGATCGCCTCGGCGGCCAGGGCCGCGGCGAAGAATACGAACATCGTCAGGTAGCCGGGTACCGTGAAGTTGCTGGCGTTGAACGCCTCCACCGGGCCGATCTGCTCGGTCTCGAAGCGGAGGAGGCTCCCGCCTCGTCCGAACGCCGCCATGTCCCGCGGCAACGCCTCCTCGCCCGCTATCTGCGCGATGGCCTGGAGGGCTATCCTCGTGTTGGAGGAGGCCGCTGCCACCGCCCGCGCGAAGCCCATGAGCGCGGCTTCCGTCTCCGGGTCGCCGACCTGGGCGACGACCTCCAGCTTCGTGGGCCGGCCCTCCTCCAGGCTGGAGGTGAAGTCGGCGGGGAAGGCCACGAACCCGCCGATCTGCTCGTCCTCCACGGCCCGCACAGCGGCGTCGTACTCCATTTCGGCAAGGTCGACGATGTCGTCCTCCGCAAGCACCTCGATGATCTCGCGGCTTGTCCCCTCCTCCTCCCGCGTGGCGACCGTGATCGCGAGCCGCTCGTCCCCTGGGTCCAGGTTGCGCAGCGCCAGGGAGAAGCCGAGTACGAAGATGAGCGGGAAGAGCAGGGCGAACCCAAGGCCGAGCCGGTCCTTCAGGAATACCCGCGTGTCCTTGGCGGCTATGATGAGCGACTGCGCGAGCACGAGTCTCAAGTGGACACTCTCCTGCTAGGCCGTGCGGAAGGCTACCCTGGCCGCTATGAAGCCGACGACGGCGATGCCGCCCAGGACGGCGGCCTCCGGCCCCTGCCCGGCCAGCCCGCCGCCCGAGATGATGCCGTGTATGCCGTCGATGGCGTACTTGTTCAGGGTGAGCTTGCTCAGGAACGCCAGCACGCCGGTCTCTCCCACGCTGACGAAGGTGCCGCTGAAGACGGTCATCGTCATGGTCAGGAAGGCCGATCCCCAGTTCGCCTGCTCCGGGGTGCGGGCCATGCCGGCGACCACGAGGCCGAGCGAGCTGACGGCCGCGGCGATCAGCAGGCTGAAGACCGCCACCTGCGCGAACGCGGCGGCGTCGCCCACCCTCAGCGCGGCGAACGCCAGGGAGAGGAGTACCAGGGCCTGCGCCATCGCCCTGCCCACGCTCGCCAGGAACTTGCCCACGAATAGCTGGTTCGCCGAGAGCCGCGTCGTGAGAAGGCGCTCCAGCGTCCCCGCCTTGCGCTCCACGATGATCGAGGCGGCGGACAGGGTGGCGGCGAACATCAGGAACATCGTCAGCACGCCCGGGATGAGCCTGTCTATCGGGTCCTGTTCCTCCCCGACGCTCCGGCGCTCGACGGCAACGGCGGGCGCGGCGCCTGCCTCGTCCATCAGGGCCCCGACCGTCGCCACGATCTGGGCCTCCGGCGCCCCACTGCCGTCGAGATGGCTCCGCACCAGCTCGCGTATCTCGAACTCGGCGGCGACGTCCTGCGCGGCGCCCTGCACGATCTGGGATACGATCTGGCCCGTCTCTCCCCCGGAGCCGCGCCGCTTGAAGAGTACGGACGCCGGCTCGCCCGCCCCCAGCCTCTCGGAGAAGCCAGCGGGGATGAACACCGCCGTCAGGACGTACGAGCGGTCCAGCGCCCTGTCGGCCTCCGCTTCGGTGAGCATCTCCACGGTCACGCCGTCTACGGCGGAGACGCGGTCGAGCAGCCCGGCCGCGGCCGGGCCGCCGTCGAGGTCTACCACGCTCGCCGTCGCGCTGAATGACGCGCCGCGTCCGAAGACGCTGTACATCAGCGCGAACAGGGCTATGGGCAGCGCGATGCTGAGAGCGACGGCGCCGCGGTCCACCGCGAACCGCTTCAGCTCCACCCAGGCGATTAGGAGGGGGCGGAGCATGTCAGTCGCGCAGGCTGCGGCCCGTGAGGTTGAGGAAGACCTGCTCGAGCGTCACCTCGTCGGGGTCGCCGATGGCGGACTTGAGCCCGGTTGGCGTGTCCAGCGCGATGAGCCGGCCGTGGTCCATTACGCCGATGCGGTCGCACAGCCGGTCGGCCTCCTCCATGTAGTGCGTCGTGTACAGCACCGTCATGCCCTCGTCGCGCAGCCGTAGGATCGTCTCGAATATGTGGTTGCGGGACTGCGGGTCCACCCCGACGGTGGGCTCGTCCAGGAAGAGGAGCTGCGGCCTGCTCATCAGCGCCACCGCCAGGTTGACGCGCCGCTTCATGCCGCCCGAGAACTTCTGGACGGCGTCCGACGCGCGGTCCAGCAGCCCGACGGTCTCCAGGTTCTCCGCCGCGGCCTCCTTCGCCTGCCGGGCGCCGAGCCCGGCCATGCGCCCGAAGAAGACGAGGTTGTCCGTCGCGGACAGCTCTTCGTAGAGCGCCAGCTCCTGCGGGCAGACGCCGATGAGCTTGCGCACCTCGTCCGCCTCGCGCAGCACGGAGTGCGCCCCGATGGTTACGTCGCCGGCGTCGGGCGCCAGCACGGTGGAGAGCATCCGGATCGTCGTCGTCTTGCCGGCGCCGTTGGGGCCGAGCAGCCCGAATATCTCCTGGCGCCCTATGGAGAAGGAGACGTCGTTGACCGCCGGAGCGCCGTCGAAGCTCTTGCTGAGGCCCGTAGCGGTGAGGAAGCCGTCGTCCATATCGCCTGAGTCCGGGAGGATCCGTGAACTATGGCCGGAAGATGTCGTCGAGGTTGACGCTGAAGCCCTCGAGCGTGGGGGAAGTCATGGTGTCTCCATTGCGGTAGACGCCCGCTTCCTCGAAGGCGCCGTCGCCTAGCACGAGAACCGTAACGGTCATGGCGTCGGGGTCTACGAGCCAGTACTCCCCGACGCCGTGCGCGGCGTACAGATTGCGCTTCACGGTGCGGTCGCGCTCGTCGGTGGAGGGAGATGCGATCTCCACCGCCAGGTCGGGCGCGCCCTGGACGTTGGCGTAGGTGATGATGCCCTCGCGCTCCCTGGACACGAACAGCAGGTCGGGCTGCACTACGTTGGTGTCCGAGAGCACCACGTCGGTGGGGGCGAAGTAGGTGCGGCCCAAGCCGCGGCCCTCCACGAAGTTGCCAAGCCGCGAGCCCAGCCTGACCTGAACGTCCTGGTGGGGTATGTTCGGCGCGGGCGCCATCAACAGTTCTCCATCCAGAAGCTCCCAGCGCTCGTCGTCCGAGGTCTTGAGGTAGTCCTCGTACGTGTGCCGGATTGCGGGCTTGGTGGTGACCATCGTCTGCCCAGTATACCTGGCCGGCCTAGGGTCGGAAGATGTCGTCGAGGTTGACGCTGAAACCCTCGAGCGTGGGAGATGTCATGGTGTCGCCCTTGCGGTATACCCCGGCTTCCTCGAAGGCGCCCTCGCCGAGCACGAGGACCGTAACGGTCATCGCGTCGGGGTCTACGAGCCAGTACTCCCCGACGCCGTGCTCGGCGTACAGATTGCGCTTCACCGTGCGGTCGCGCTCGCCGGTGGAGGGGGAGGCGACCTCCACGGCCAGGTCGGGCGCGCCCTGGACGTTGGCGTAGGTGATGATGCCCTCGCGTTCCCTGGACACGAAGAGCAGGTCCGGCTGCACGACGTTGGTGTCCGAGAGCACCACGTCGGTGGGAGCGGAATAGACAACTCCCATACCGCTCTCATGCATGAAGGTGTTGAGCAGCGTTCCCAATTCCATTACCACTCTCTGGTGGGACATGTTCGGCGCAGGCGCCATCAACAGTTCTCCATTCAGAAGCTCCCAGCGCTCGTCGTCCGAGGTCTTGAGGTAGTCCTCGTACGTGTGCCGGATTGCTGGCTTGGTGGTGACCATCGTCTACCCAGTATACCCGGCCGGGCTAGGGCCGGAATATGTCGTCCAGGTCCACGCTGAAGCCCTCGAGCGTGGGGGAAGTCATGGTGTCGCCTTTGCTGTAAACCCCGGCTTCCTCGAAGACGCCCTCGCCGAGCACGAGGACCGTAACGGTCATCGCGTCGGGGTCTACGAGCCAGTACTCCCCGACGCCGTGCTCGGCGTACAGATTGCGCTTCACCGTGCGGTCGCGCTCGCCGGTGGAGGGGGAGGCGACCTCCACGGCCAGGTCGGGCGCGCCCTGGACGTTGGCGTAGGTGATGATGCCCTCGCGTTCCCTGGACACGAAGAGCAGGTCCGGCTGCACGACGTTGGTGTCCGAGAGCACCACGTCGGTGGGAGCGGAATAGACAACTCCCATACCGCTCTCATGCATGAAGGTGTTGAGCAGCGTTCCCAATTCCATTACCACTCTCTGGTGGGACATGTTCGGCGCAGGCGCCATCAACAGTTCTCCATTCAGAAGCTCCCAGCGCTCGTCGTCCGAGGTCTTGAGGTAGTCCTCGTACGTGTGCCGGATTGCTGGCTTGGTGGTGACCATCGTCTACCCAGTATACCCGGCCGGGCTAGGGCCGGAATATGTCGTCCAGGTCCACGCTGAAGCCCTCGAGCGTGGGGGAAGTCATGGTGTCGCCTTTGCTGTAAACCCCGGCTTCCTCGAAGACGCCCTCGCCGAGCACGAGGACCGTAACGGTCATCGCGTCGGGGTCGACCAGCCAGTACTCGCTGACGCCGTGCTCGGCGTACAGATTGCGCTTCACGGTGCGGTCGCGCTCGCCGGTGGAGGGAGAGGCGATCTCCACGGCCAGGTCGGGCGCGCCCTGGACGTTGGCGTAGGTGATGATGCCCTCGCGCTCGGTGGACACGAAGAGCAGGTCGGGCTGCACTACGTTGGTGTCCGAGAGCACCACGTCGGCGGGGGCGGAATAGACAACCCCCATACCGCTCTCATGCATGAAGGTGTTGAGCAGCGTTCCCAATTCCATTACCACTCTCTGGTGGGACATGTTCGGCGCAGGCGCCATCAACAGTTCTCCATTCAGAAGCTCCCAGCGCTCGTCGTCCGAGGTCTTGAGGTAGTCCTCGTACGTGTGCCGGATTGCTGGCTTGGTGGTGACCATCGTCTACCCAGTATACCCGGCCGGGCTAGGGCCGGAATATGTCGTCCAGGTCCACGCTGAAGCCCTCGAGCGTGGGGGAAGTGATGGTGTCGCCCTTGCCGTAAACCCCGGCTTCCTCGAAGGCGCCCTCGCCTAGCGTGAGGACCGTAACGGTCATCGCATCGGGGTCTACCAGCCAGTACTCCCTGACGCCGTGCTCTGCGTACAGGTTGCGCTTCACGGTGCGGTCGCGCTCGCCGGTGGAGGGAGAGGCGACCTCCACGGCAAGGTCGGGCGCGCCCTGGACGTGGGCGCGGGTGATGATGTGCTCTCGCTCGATGGACACGAAGAGCAGGTCGGGCTGCACTACGTTGGTCTCCGACAAGAAGACGTCGGCGGGAGCGCTGATGACTTTGCCCAAGTTGCGCCCCTCCACAAATGTAAGGAGCCGCGCCCCCAGCCTTGTGTTGAATATCTGGTGGGACATACTGGGCGACGGCGCCATCGCAAGCTCTCCATCCAGGAGCTCCCATCGCTCGTCGTCGGGGGTCTCCAGGTAGTCCTCGTACGTGTGCCGGGTCGCAAGGTGCGCGCCGACCATGTTTCACCTCCCGCCTCCCCTAGTGCTCCAACATTGTTGAAATGATGGCTGACCTTGGAATCCCCTCCCCCATTTTGGGGGAGGGTTAGGGTGGGGGCGCAGCTGCCTCGCGCAGTATTCTCGCCACCCTTCATTGCTAGGTTGTCGGTCCCCTAGTGTATCGCACGTAACAGGCGCTGTCGTTCCGCTACGTGACCGCCTGGAGCGAATAGCGGTCCGGCTCCCGTTCGAACTGCTCCTTGCAGCTCGGACAGCAGAAGTGGAAGGTGGTCCCGTTGTGGCTGGAACGGTACCGGGACTCGGCCGCGTTGACCCTCATGTTGCAGATGGGGTCTACGGACTCGACCTGGGCCGCCTCGGCGGCGGGCTCCGGCGCAACGCCCCTCCGGTCGGCGCGCATCCGCTGGACTATCTCGGCCAGCACGCTCAGCGCGACCTCTTCCGGCGTCTCCGCCCCTATGTCCAGGCCCGCCGGGTACTTCACCCTCCGCAGCGCCTCGGCGGAGACGCCACTGTCCCGGAGATGGTCCATGACCGCCCGCCCTCTCCTGGGGCTGGCGACCAGCCCGACGTAGGCCGCCTCGCCCCCGAGCGCCTCCTCCAGCGCCTCCTCGTCGTAGTGCCCCATCGTGGCGACCACCACGTAGCTGCGCGGGCCCGTCATCCCGCTCACCGCTTCCGGCTCATGGACCAGGGTATCGGCGTCGGGAAACAACTCCGCGGTGGCGGACGGGTCGCAGGCGCACACTCGGAACCCCAGCCTGTCGCCCAGCGCGGCGAGGCTGCGCGCCATGGGCGACTGGCCGATCACCACCAGCTCGGGCTTCGGCAGGAAAGGCTCCAGGTAGACGGCCAGGGCGCCCTCGCTCTGGCACGCCATCGGAACGAGTACGGCCCCCTCCAGCCCGAAGTCAACCTCGTCCGGGTTGGGCGCCAAGAGCACCAGCCGGGACTGGCCGTCCCGCAGCGCCTTCAGCGACTCCTGCGTGACCAGCGGCTGTGCGCAGCTTCCGCCGACCCAGCCGTGGAAGCTGCCGTCCGGCCGCACGATGGCCTTGGCGCCCGGCTTTGCCGACGTGGGCGGCTTGCAGGCAACGACCGTCGCGAGGACGAAGGGCTTGCCGCCCTCCTTCAGACCGGCGACTCGTTCCAACAGGTCATCGAACATCTAGCCCCGCCGCTAGTCGGTCACCCCGTTCTCGCGCAGGAGCTTCCATACCTTGCCCGGCGTGATGGGGATGTCTATGTTGCGCACCCCCAGGTGCCACAGCGCGTCCACGACGGCGTTCGCTATGGCCGCCGGAGCGCCCACGGTCGCCGACTCGCCGATGCCCTTCGCGCCCAGCGGGTGGTGCGGCGAAGGCGTATACGTCTTGTCCGTCTCCCACTCCGGGGTCTCCACCGCCGTCGGCAGCAGGTAGTCCATGAACGTGCTCGTCAGGTTCTGGCCGTTCTCGTCGTAGACGATCTCCTCGTACAGCGCCGGGGCCAGCCCCATCGTCAGCCCGCCGTGGACCTGCCCCTCCACGATCATCGGGTTGATGATGTTCCCGCAGTCGTCCACCGCGACGAAGCGGCGCACCTTCACCTCGCCCGTGCCCTTGTCGATGTCCACGGCGCAGATGTAGCTGCCGAAGGGGTAGGTCAGGTTGGGAGGGTCGTACGAGGAGTGGGCCTCCAGCCCGGCCTCCATGCCCGGCGGGTGGTCGGTGTAGGCCGCGAACGCGATCTCCTGGATCGTCTTGACCCTGTCGGGAGCGTCCCGCACGAAGAACCTGCCCGGCTCCCACTCCAGGTCCTCCTCGCCCACGTCCAGCAGGTAGCTCGCGATGGCCTTCGCCTTTGCCTTGATCTTCCGCGCCGCCACGGCTCCGGCCGCTCCGGCGGTGGGCGTGCTCCGGCTGGCGTATGTCCCCAGGCCGTACGGCGCCGTATCCGTGTCCCCCTCCTCCACCGTGATGTCGTCTACGGGTATGCCCAGCTCCTCGGCGACGATCTGCGCGTAGGTCGTCTCGTGGCCCTGCCCCTGCGACCGGGTGCCGAAGCGCGCTATCGCCTTGCCGGTCGGGTGTATCCGAATGTCGGCGCTGTCGAACATCTTGATGCCCAGGATGTCGAAGTGGCGCGACGGGCCGGCCCCCACGATCTCGGTGAAGCTCGATATGCCGACGCCCATCAGCTCGCCCCGCTCCCGCTTCTCGGCCTGCTCGCGCCGCAGGTCGTCGTAGCCGATGATCTCCATCGCCTTCTCGAGCGCCCCGTGGTAGTCGCCGCTGTCGTACTCCCAGCCCAGCGCCGACCTGTAGGGGAAGGCGTCCGGCTTCACGAAATTCTTCATGCGGAACTCGGCCGGGTCGATCCCAAGCTGGTGCGCCGCGATGTCGGCCATCCGCTCCACCGCGTACACCGCCTCGGTCACCCTGAAGGAGCAGCGGTACGCGATCCCGCCGGGCGGCTTGTTCGTGTATACGCCGTCCACCTCGACGAAGGCGTCGCTGAAGTCGTAGGACCCCGTGCATATGTGGAACAGCCCCGCCGGGAACTTCGACGGGTTGGCGGCCGCGTCCGTATAGCCGTGGTCCGCCACCGTCTTGATACGCAGCGCCTCCATCGTCCCGTCCTCGCGCGCCGCCACCTCCGCGGAGATGTGGTAGTCCCGCGCGAACGAGTCCGCCATCAGGTTCTCCATCCGGTCCTCGACCCACTTCACGGGCGCCCCTGTGAGGAACGACGCCGCGATGGCAAGCACGTAGCCGGGATAGACCGGCACCTTGCCGCCGAAGCCGCCGCCGATGTCCGGAGACACGACCCTGATCTTGTGCTCGGCCAGCCCAAGGTGCCCCGCCACCAGCGCGATCACCGTCCGGATCGCGTGGGGCGCCTGCGTCGTCATCCACACGGTCAGCTTCTCCTGCACCGCGTCCCACTGCGCCACGCACCCGCACGTCTCTATGGACGAGACGTGGATGCGCGGTATGTAGATATCCTCCTTGATCGTCACGTCGCTCCGGCGGAAGGCCCGGTCCGTGCTCTCCCGGTCGCCCGCCTCCCAGTGCCAGATGTGGTTGCTCTTCTCGTCCTTGTCCTCCCTGACCGCCGTGGCGTCCGGCTTCAGCGCGTCGAACGGATCGACCACGACCGGCAGGGGATCGTACTCCACCTCCACCGCGTTCACCCCGTCCGCCGCGGCGTACCGGTCCGTCGCCAGCACCGCCGCCACCTCCTGCCCGTCGAACTTGACCGTGTCCACGGGCAGCACCATCTGCGTGTCGCCCATCAGCGTAGGCATCCACGCCAGGTTGTACTGCTCCAGGTCCTTCCCGGTTATGACCGCCAGCACGCCAGGCGTCGCCAGCGCCTTCTCCGTGTCGATGCTCACGATGCGGGCGTGCGCCATCGGACTGCGCACGATGTCCAGGTGGAGCATACCCGGCAGCTTCAGGTCGTCGACGTAGTTGCCCTTGCCGCGGATGAAGCGGGGGTCCTCCTTGCGGCGGACCGAGTGCCCCATGCCGCCGATCTCCGGTGGGGTTCGCGTAGTCATTGCTAGCTCCTCTCACGCAGCTTCGCCGCCGCGGACTGGTACGCCTTGACGATGTTCACGTACCCCGTGCAGCGGCACAGGTTGCCCGAAATGGCCGTCCTGATCTCGTCGTCGGACGGATTGGGGTTGTCGCGGAGAAACGCCACGCCCGTCATCATCATGCCGGGCGTGCAGAAGCCGCATTGCAGGCCGTGCTCCTCCGTGAAGCCCTCCTGGATCGGGTGGAGCGCCCCGTCCTGCTCCAGCCCCTCCACCGTCGCCACCTCCCGGCCGTTCGCCTGCACCGCGAACACCGTACACGACTTGACCGGCCTTCCGTCCAGCAGGACGGTACACGCCCCGCAGTGCGTCGTATCGCAGCCGACGTGCGTCCCGGTGAGCCCGACCGTCTCGCGGATGAAGTGGACCAGCAGCAGCCGCGGCTCCACGTCCGCCGTCCGTTCCTCCCCGTTGACCGTAACCGTGATCTGGGCCGTGGCCGCTTGAGTCGCTTCCGTAGTCATCTTCGACCTCCTGGGCCGCTAACAGACCCGCTCCAGGGCCAGGCGGAGCGCTCGACCGGTCATCACTCTCACCATGTCGCGCTTGTACTCTTCCGAGCCTCGCAGGTCCGCGGAGGGCTCGGCCTCCTGCGACGCCAGCCGCGCCGCCTCGCGGACCGTATCGTCGTCCAGCCGCTTGCCCGCCAGGAACGCCTCGGCGGCCCTGGCCTTGACCGGCACGGGCCCCGCGTTCGTCAGCCCTATGCCCGCCTGCCGGCACACCCCGCCCTCCACGGTGACGACAGCGGCCACACCGGCGGTGGCGTAGTCCCCCACCTTCCGCTCCAGCTTCAGGTATGCGCCGCCGCTGCCGGGCGGGGGCGTCGGGACCCTGATCTCGGTGAGTATCTCCCCCTTGTCCAGCGCCGTCGTGAGAGGCCCCTCGAAGAAGTCGGCCACGGGGATGACCCGCTCCCCGCCGGCCCCCACCGCCGCCACCTGCGCCCCAAGCGCCAGCATCGTGGCCGGGTGGTCGTTCGCCGGGTCCCCGTGGGCCAGGTTGCCGCCCACAGTGGCCATGTTCCGCACCAGCGGATCGGCGATGACGGACGTCGTGTCGTGCAAGATTGGGTACTTCGACCGCACGATCTCCGCGCCGTCCAGGTCCGATTCCCGCGTCATGCTTCCGATGCGGAGGAATCCGCCGTCCTCGCTGACGTCGGCCAGGCCCGGGACCCGGTTGATGTCCACCACGTACTCCGGGAAGGCCAGTTGCAGCTTCATCAGCGGGATCAGGCTCTGGCCTCCCGCGAGCACCGTCGCGTCCGGGCCGTGCTCGCCGAGCAGGGAGACCGCTTCGTCCAGCGTTTCGGGGGCAAAGTACTCGAACTGCGGTGGTATCATGAGACCCTCCTTCCAGGCCGAGAGCCTGTAATGTACCCCTGAGCCGTACGAAAGTCAATCGCGCCGAGGACGCCGTAACTGTTCAGGGTACGGGAGGGCAGCCACAAGGGCTGCACCCTACGGGACGGAAGCTGTATCGTAGGGGCGTCCCTTGTGGGCGCCCTGGGCTGCACCCTACGGGACGGAAGCTGTATCGTAGGGGCGTCCCTTGTGGGCGCCCTGGGCTGCACCCTACGGGACGGAAGCTGTATCGTAGGGGCGTCCCTTGTGGGCGCCCTGGGCTGCACCCTACGGGACGGAAGCTGTATCGTAGGGGCGTCCCTTGTGGGCGCCCTGGGCTGCACCCTACGGGACGGAAGCTGTATCGTAGGGGCGTCCCTTGTGGGCGCCCTGGGCTGCACCCTACGGGACGGAAGCTGTATCGTAGGGGCGTCCCTTGTGGGCGCCCTGGGCTGCACCCTACGGGACGGAAGCTGTATCGTAGGGGCGTCCCTTGTGGGCGCCCTGGGCTGCACCCTACGGGACGGAAGCTGTATCGTAGGGGCGTCCCTTGTGGGCGCCCTGGGCTGCACCCTACGGGACGGAAGCTGTATCGTAGGGGCGTCCCTTGTGGGCGCCCTGGGCTGCACCCTACGGGACGGAAGCTGTATCGTAGGGGCGTCCCTTGTGGGCGCCCTGGGCTGCACCCTACGGGACGGAAGCTGTATCGTAGGGGCGTCCCTTGTGGGCGCCCTGGGCTGCACCCTACGGGATGGAAGCTGTACCGTAGGGGCGTCCCTTGTGGGCGCCCTGGGCTGCACCCTACGGGACGGAAGCTGTATCGTAGGGGCGTCCCTTGTGGGCGCCCTGGGCTGCACCCTACGGGACGGAAGCTGTATCGTAGGGGCGTCCCTTGTGGGCGCCCTGGGCTGCACCCTACGGGACGGAAGCTGTATCGTAGGGGCGTCCCTTGTGGGCGCCCTGGACTGCACCCTACGGGACGGAAGCTGTATCGTAGGGGCGTCCCTTGTGGGCGCCCTGGGCTGCACCCTACGGGACGGAAGCTGTATCGTAGGGGCGTCCCTTGTGGGCGCCCTGGGCTGCACCCTACGGGACGGAAGCTGTATCGTAGGGGCGTCCCTTGTGGGCGCCCTGGGCTGCACCCTACGGGACGGAAGCTGTATCGTAGGGGCGTCCCTTGTGGGCGCCCTGGGCTGCACCCTACGGGACGGAAGCTGTATCGTAGGGGCGTCCCTTGTGGGCGCCCTGGACTGCACCCTACGGGACGGAAGCTGTATCGTAGGGGCGTCCCTTGTGGGCGCCCTGGACTGCACCCTACGGGACGGAAGCTGTATCGTAGGGGCGTCCCTTGTGGGCGCCCTGGACGAGGAACGCACCAACTCTGAACAGTTACAGGACGCCAACACCTCCGTCGTTCCCGCGAACGCGGGAACCCATCCCCGGCAACGACGCCCCGGCTGTTGTATAGTCTCCACCATCACGTCCCGGCACGCAGGAGGGCCGCCATGAGACTCACCGAACAGCAGGTCAACTACTTCGACACCTTCGGCTTCCTTGCCTTCCCCGGCCTCTTCGCCGACGAGGCCGACCGCATATCCGACGCCTTCGAGACCGTCTGGGCCGCCCACGGCGGAGGCCACGACGGCAGGCCCCACGACCACCAGAGAAGGTCCGCCCTCATCGAGTTCATCGACCGCGACGAGTTCCTCAGCAGCCTCATCGACGACCCCCGCATCGACGACGTAGCCACATCGCTACTCGGCGACGACTACAACTACACCGGCAGCGACGGCAACTACTACGTCGGAGACACCCAGTGGCACTCCGACAGGTACGACGCCCGCAAGTACCTGTCCTTCAAGATGGCCTTCTACCTCGACCCCGGCGGCGCCGACTCCGGCTGCCTCCGAGTCATACCCGGCAGCCACAAGTTCGGCGACGCCTACGCCGACTCCCTCCAGCCCGTCGCCCAGCAGCCCAGGCCCGAGCAGGCCCCCGCCATGTGGGGAATCAGCCCCGACCGGATCCCCGCCGTCCCCCTCGAGACCCAGCCCGGCGACCTCATCATGTTCAACCACCGCACCAAGCACGCCTCCTTCGGCGGCGGCACCCGCCGGCGAATGTTCACCATCAACTTCCAGGAGCGCTTCGCAGAGGAGGACCTGCCCCTGCTCCGCGAGGAGGTCGGCGAGGGCGCCAGGTTCTGGAGGACTCGCGCCTACGGCGAGATCATGATCCGCACCGCCGGCCCCAACCGGATGCGCCACCTCGAGCAGCGCCTCGCCAACGACGACCATCTCCCCGAGCTGACCCGAAAGGCCAAGGAGCAGATGGCGGAACCCTCCAGGGGCTGACCGCTTCGAGTCCCTTCCCCCTAATCATGGGGGAAGACCGCTTCGAGTCCCTTCCCCCTTTCATGGGGGAAGACCGCCTCGAGTCCCTTCCCCCTTTCATGGGGGAAGACCGCTTCGAGTCCCTTCCCCCTTTCATGGGGGAAGACCGCCTCGAGTCCCTTCCCCCTTTCATGGGGGAAGACCGCCTCGAGTCCCTTCCCCCTTTCATGGGGGAAGACCGCCTCGAGTCCCTTCCCCCTTCATGGGGGAAGACCGCCTCGAGTCCCTTCCCCCTTCATGGGGGAAGACCGCCTCGAGTCCCTTCCCCCTTTCATGGGGGAAGACCGCCTCGAGTCCCTTCCCCCTATCATGGGGGAAGACCGCATCATGGGGGAAGACCGCTTCGAGTCCCTTCCCCCTATCATGGGGGAAGACCGCTTCGAGTCCCTTCCCCCTATCATGGGGGAAGACCGCCTCGAGTCCCTTCCCCCTATCATGGGGGAAGGTTAGGATGGGGGTGAATACCAACTACCACGGAGGCAGCACATGACCAACAACAATGTCAGCAATACCGCCCTAGCCACCCTCGCCGGAGGCTGCTTCTGGTGCCTCGAAGCCGTCTACCTCGAGCTCGAAGGTGTAGACAGCGTCGTCTCCGGCTACGCGGGCGGCTCCGTGCCCAACCCCACCTACGAGCAGGTCTGCTCCGGCGCCACCGGACACGCCGAGGTCGTCCAGCTCGCATACGACCCCGGCGTCGTCGCCTACGAGGACCTCCTCGGCGTCTTCTTCTCAATCCACGACCCCACCACCCTCAACCGCCAGGGCAACGACGTCGGCACGCAGTACCGCTCCGCCGTCTTCTACCACGACGACCGGCAGAAGGCCGCCGCCGAGCAGGCCATCCGCGAGATGACCGATGCGGGCGCCTGGAGCCGTCCAATCGTGACCGAAGTCGTCCCGCTCACCCGCTTCTACCCCGCGGAGGCGTACCACCAGGACTATTTCAAGAACAACCCGTACCAGCCCTACTGCCAGGTCGTCGTCGCGCCAAAGGTCGCCAAGTTCCGCAAGCAGTACCTCTCCAGGCTCAAGAAGCAGGGCGTCTCCTAGCCGCAACTGCCCCCGGACGCATGCCCGCCGATAAACAGGTACAATACTCGACAGGTCTCATCGAACGGGGGACGCGAGAGGCAGGCAATGAGCGAACGGAGCGCCCGATATGGTCCGTCCGACGCCAGCGTGACCGGGAAGACGGTGCTGGAGGCGGAGTTCGACCGCAAGGTCGGCGCGTACACGCGGTGGATCGTCTCCGGTTGGATGGTCGTTACCGTCGTGGGCATCCCCTTCATCCCGTTCTGGCTGCTCTTCAGCCTCTGGTACGTGCCGGAGTACCTCCGGCGCGTCTCCGCCCGGCTGACGACGCAGGCGGTGGAGATACGCAAGGGCGTCTTCTTCCGCTCGGAGGCGACCATCCCCCTGAACCGGATCACCGACGTGCGCCTCCACGACGGCCCCCTCATGCGCCACTACGGGCTGCGCGGCCTCAAGGTGGAGACCGCCGGACAGTCGGGCGACACCGGAAGCGAGGGCAACATCATCGGCGTGATAGACGCCGTGGAGTTCCGCAACGCCGTGCTGCGCCAACGCCAGCAGGCGCTCGACTCGGAGCAGGGCTCCGGCGCCCCCAAGGCGGACGCCGGAGCCGCCGAGCTCCTGGCCGAGATACGCGACATCCTCGCCCGGATCGAGGCGCAGGGGAGGCGCCGGTAGTGTCCGCCCGCGCGCCGAGACCCGTCCCGGGGGCCTGGAACCCCTGCACCTGTATCAAGCGGACCTAGTGTCCGCCGAACACCTAACGCCTACCTCAAAATCCCCTCCCTTGAGAGGAAGGTATCTCAAAATCCCTTCCCCCTGAGGAGAGGGTCCCTTCCCCAGGAGAGGGTCCCTTCCCCAGGAGAGGGCCCTTCCCCAGGAGGAGAGGGTCCCTTCCCCAGGAGAGGGTCCCTTCCCCAGGAGGAGAGGGTCCCTTCCCCAGGAGAGGGTCCCTTCCCCCTCAGGGGAAGGCATCTCAAATCCCTTCCCCCTCAGGGGGAAGGTTAGGATGGGGGTGAAAACGCCGCCCCCCAACTCCAACATTGCCGGAGGCGGCGTCGTGAAGTAGGCATCTCAGCAGCCGGACGCCAACCACATACCCGCGTCCGGCCCCAAGACCAAGGAGGAACAATAGAAAATGGCAACGCGTGTAGCACATCCGGAATCGATAGTGGAGACCGACTGGGTAGCCGAGCACCTGGACGACGACGACCTCGCCATAGTCGAGGTCGACGTCGACACGATGGCCTACGAGCAGGGCCACATCCCTGGCGCCGTCGGCTGGAACTGGACGACGCAGCTCAACGACACGGTGACGCGGGACATCCTGAGCAAGACGCAGGTGCAGCGCCTCATGGGCGGGTCCGGCATAGGCAGGGGCACGACCGTCGTGCTCTACGGCGACAACAACAACTGGTTCGCCACCTACGCCTTCTGGCAGCTTCGCATGTACGGCCACAGGCGGCTGAAGGTGATGAACGGCGGCCGCCAGAAGTGGATAGACGAGGGCAGGCCGATCACGACCGACGTGCCGACGCCGACCCCGCGCGCCTACCGCGCCTCCGACCCCGACACCAGCATCAGGGCCACCCGCGACTACGTGCTCGAGGTCGCCTCGACCCAGAACAACGTCGGCCTCGTCGACGTGCGCGCCCCCGACGAGTTCACCGGCAAGCTGCTCGCCCCCGCCCACCTGCCCCAGGAGGGCTCCCAGCGCGGCGGCCACATCCCCGGCGCGTCCAACGTCCCCTGGCTCTCCGCCGTCGACGAGAGCACCGGCGCCTTCAAGTCCGTCGAGGAGCTGACCGACATCTACGGCAAGGCCGTCAAGCCCGACCGCGAGGTCATAGCCTACTGCCGCATCGGCGAGCGCTCCTCCCACACCTGGTTCGTCCTGAGCCAGATCCTCGGCTACGACAAGGTCCGCAACTACGACGGCTCCTGGACCGAGTACGGCAGCATCGTAGGGGCGCCGATCGAGAAGTAGCCTTCCCAGTAAGGGCGGAATAGAGTCGGCTAAATCATAGCGCCAGCCCCCAAGCTGGCGCTATGATTTTGGTATGCACTCCGATGTTGTGTTGTGGTGGTTCTAGAGACTCCTCGCCTCGCTCGCCAAGTGTCATTATTAGGGTCTTGTCTATGAAATACGTTCATAACGAACAGGCCGAATGGAACGTTTGTACCTTCCTTGCATAACCAGACGTTTCATCCATTCTCTTGCTTGGCTCTTCGAAACTCTAAGGTACGCCGCCACATCAGATTCGGTGGTGGGTGTATCAATTGACTTCAGAAGATCCTCCACTTTTGCGAAGAGAGCATCAGCCGGAGGAGTTTCTCGCAAACCAGATGTATCTGTCTGACGATTTGAAGGTGTGACTTTTTCACCATCAGAAGATTTGGCAATGTCCACCAAGTCTGGAAGGAAGGTCTTCTTCCACAGGGATTCAGTTTCCGAGTACAGTTTCTTGCCCGACAAAGCCAGTCTGAACTCATCAGGGGTTTCAGGATTAGGCCAGGGGCGCGCCCCCCTACCTAACAGTGCTTCCAAACCCTTGCCAACTTCGCCATCGGCGCGAGCGTAGATGGGTACTAGGCGCAGCTTGTCCAATTGCTCAACAGCCCCTGCCCAACTTCCGCCTTTGTTGTGGTCCGCGTTAACTACCAATCCAGCATCTGATAGAGCATAGATGAGCTTGTTGCGACGCATTGCGTTACCTATGGAGAACCCAGCCCGCGGATCATATGGGGAAATCAAAGCCAAGTCGGCATCTATCAATCGATCGCGATTCTCACGATGCATAACTGCTCTTTCAAGATCATCAGCCAGTACGCCTATCGCTGTTCCACCTCTGTTCAATGCACCGCGCATTGCTGCCTGGTCGACTCCTCTAGCACCACCGGAAACGATGGAACACCGGGAAATTGCTGCGATACATCCTATTTGTTGGGCATACTCAATCAACACATCGCTTATGTCACGAGAGCCAACAACTGCGAGACCTCCGTTATCTAAGAGAGTTAGGTTACCGGAGCCGTATATGATCGGTGGAGCGGATTTACCCAGCCGCGCCTTGATTTGACTTGGGTAATCTGCGTCCAGATGGCTAACCACCCAGATCGACCTAGTCGCCCAGTGTTCCAAGGCCTGGGAAAGTTGGAACCCACGCCTCAGTAGCTGTGTAACCTGTGTATTGTCAAAGGAAACATTACATTGCTCTAGTATATTTAATGCTCCGGACGTCAACAAATCAGCAGGCTGTTTATCGCAATCCCGGAGTTGCCGCGCGAGGTTCATGTATTCGGTGAATGTGAGAGGGCGCACCGAACTCTTGGACTCTCCCCCGCGCCTCCCTACAATCAGGGGAGCTGTTAACAGCAGAGTTGCCTTTGTATTCGGTGAGATGTCAAAACTCATTGGTCTTAGCTATTCCCTGTATGAGCGAGTGCGAACGGCCATACCGTAGGACAGCCTCGATCTCGTAGGAGCCAGGCGGCGATGGTGAATGTCCAGCGTGAGTCTACCATATCATCCACCAACAAGACAGGCGAGCGAATTAGATAGTCGTCGACAATGTCGAGTGATCCATCCAAGTTGAGCGCCTGCTTTATACTGTTAGCCATGCTCTTCTGTTCTGGCCTATTGTCGGTCTTTATAAGCAGTCCACGAAATGGCAATTCTAGGGCGTCGGCCAGCCTCTTAGCAAAATCTGGTACGAGATTCGGGTGCCTTATCGATGGGATACAGGTGACCCAAGTTGGCGCCGGCTGCGGATTCCACTCCCGAAGCAAACGGAAGGAAGCCCGTACTAATTTGTCGGAAAAACGTTGGTGTTTATATTTGCCGGATTGGACCAGCCTAGCCCACCCTGCATCGCCCCACATGCAAAGAGCCTTCCCATCCTTTGCCCGTTGTTCTTCCCTAATCACCCCTATAACTCCATACTCGGGTAACCCACCCTGAGGCCACCGCTTGCGCACTGGAATTGGCAAGCTACTACGACGCACAAACTTAAGTGCTTCGGCGAGTGATCGCTCTTCTATCGTTATAGGAAGCGGTGATAAATCAGGTTGAAGTATTGCTTCGGGGTTGCCATCCAGAGCATTGATAAGAAACTCCATGTGCCCTGATTGTAGTGCCACATAGTCCTGCATTTGATTCTGTTCTTCATGACGTAGGGCGGTAAGTCGCCTCGCGCGCTCCCAGAAGTCTTGGCTCAATACCGATGGCGTCAATTGCCATTTGTTCCCTTGTTTGGCGATAGGGGCTGGTGACTCAAGCGACAGTAATTTAATAGTGTGGTCTACGCGTGCTCGACTGATGTTTACTTCTCTCAGTAACTGTTGCAAGGAAAGACCTTCAGGTTCGTTAGTCAACGTGGCAATTACTTGATTGACCTCATCTTTTGTAGGAAAAGCCCTATCTATGAAATAGTCGGTTATCTCGGTATCTTCTGCGCCGCTCAGCAGCACTCCATAAGCAGCGGTTAGCTGACGCCCTGCTCTTCCGACTTGTTGGTAGTACGCTATCACAGAGCCGGGTGTTTGATAATGGATTACGAAGGCCAGATCGGGCTTGTCAAAACCCATGCCGAGCGCTGTGGTCGCTACCAAGGCTTTGAGATTATTGTCAAGTAGCAGTTGTTCTAACTCCTCTCGATCATCAGATTGGGCGGTGTAAGACTCTACTGCAAATCCTTCAGATTTGAGCCATTCGGCTACTTGATTGGCAGCCTTGATGGTAAGCGTGTAGATTATTCCAGTACCGGGGATTATTCTTAACCGTTCAGCAAGCCATGCTAGTCGTTCGACTTGAGTCGGAAGTCTGATAGTCTGCAAGAAGAGAGAAGGACGGTTCAGTGGCCCTCTCAAGACGTGGAGGTCTGGACCAAGAACGTCTTTGAGGTCATCGACAACCCTAGTATTGGCGGTCGCCGTTGTTGCCAAGAAGCCGATATTGTCGGGCAGAGTCTTAGCGATTCGTTCTATGAGTCGGTAATCTGGGCGAAAATCGTGACCCCAATCAGAGATACAATGGGCCTCATCAACGACTAGGAAGGAAAGTCGTGAGGCGATATCTGGAAGCACAGTGTCCCGGAAGTCTTCGTTGGCAAGGCGCTCTGGTGAAATGAGGAGGATGTCCACTTCGTCGTGGCGTAGCTTGTCTTCTATGAGATTCCATTCGTCCCTATTGGCCGAATTTATTGTAACCGCTGTAACACCCATACGCCTCGCGGCTGTGATTTGATTGCGCATTAATGATAGCAAAGGGGAGACGAGAAGGGCAGGACCGTACCCAGACTCTCTGAGTAGCTTTGTTGCAATGAAGTAGACGAAACTCTTACCCCAGCCAGTCTTCTGAACCAGAAGTAGTTTACCTCTGCGATCAACGACGTGGCGAATGGCGTCCTCTTGGTGATCGTGAAATTGAGCGTCTGGAATGCCAGAACCGATGCGAAGAAGCTCTAGAGCACGTCTTGGATTGTAGGTCATTCTTAACTCGAATTGGTAGATTGCCTGCGAGTGATCTGGCGGCCCAAGCTAGTACCTACTATCAATATACGGCGTCATGATGTATTCTCTCGGCATGGCTGGAGTAGCGACACGAATTGAGTTGACTGAGGACGATCGAACGACCCTGGAGAGATGGGTGCGAGGAACCACGACGGAGCAGCGCATTGTGCAACGAGCCCGTATCGTCCTGGCAGCGGCGGCGGGAAGCACGACGAAGGAGATCGCATCTGAGTTGCATACGCGTGCGGCTACGGTGAGCAAATGGCGCACCCGGTTCGCCAAGCAGGGATTGAGCGGTCTGGCAGACGCTCCCCGGTCGGGCAAGCCCCGGGTATACGGCGAGGAGACCGAGCGGCGCATCCTGGCCCAGTTGGACGAGCCTGCTCCGGACGGGTACACGACATGGACGGGCAAGCTGTTGGCCAAGGCCCTTGGTGACGTCTCGGCGATCCACGTCTGGCGTGTGCTTCGCAAGCACGGCATCCACCTTCAGCGGCGTCGCAGCCGGTGCGTGAGCACCGATCCGCAGTTTGCTCAAAAGGCGGCGGACATAGTGGGACTCTACCTGGACCCGCCTGAGAACGCGATGGTGATCAGCGTCGACGAGAAGCCTTCCATTCAGGCCTTGGAACGAGCGCAGGGGTGGCTGCGCCTTCCCAACGGAGAGGCGGTGAGGGGACACTCTCATGAGTACAAGCGACACGGGACTACCACCCTCTTCGCTGCTCTTGAGGTGCATACAGGCAAGGTCAACGTGGCCCACTATAGCCGCAAGCGGCGACGCGAGTTCCTGGACTTCATGAACCGTATTGTGGACCACTATCCCGATACCGAGCTTCACGTGGTGCTGGACAATTTCGTCACCCATAAGCCCAAGAATGACCGTTGGCTTGCACGCCATCCCCTGGTCCATTTCCACTACACACCCACACATGCTTCCTGGCTGAACCAGATCGAGGTCTGGTTCAGCATCCTGACACAGGCTGTGCTGCGACACCTCAGTGCCACGGACCCCAAGCAGGTCCGCGAGGCCATAGACCGCTTTACTGCTGCCCGCAACAGGAACCCTATCCCCTTTGAATGGACCAAGACCGTTGTCAGACCTACCACCCTCAAACAACGTTACGCTGACTTATGATAGCAGGTACTAGGTTGTCGAGTTCCTATGTTATCATGTTGGTCAAGGATGGTATTGTGCTGTCGTTGCCCAGAGTGGCCCATCATAGGAATCGAGGAGCCTCGACGTGAACGCGGATATCCGTAGGAGCTACAACGGCCTCCCGGATCCCGACCCCTGGCCGCCGACGCTCGCATACGATGGCGCGCGCCGGCCCATCCCCGTGCCCTACCTCCAAGCTCCCCCCCAGACCATCCCCATCGACGTCGGTCGCCAGTTCTTCGTCGACGACTTCCTCATAGACTCCACCACGCTGCCCCGGCGGTTCCACCAGGCCCGCAAGAGCGACCGCAACCCCGTGCTCGTACCGCAGACGGAGACCGAGATGAACGGCGGCGAGTGTCCCGTCGCGGCCCCCTTCAACGACGGCGTCTGGTGGGACCCGGCCGACCGGCTGTTCAAGATGTGGTACCACGCCGGCTGGATGTCAGGCACCGGGTACGCCGTCAGCCACGACGGCATCGAGTGGCGCAGGCCCGCCCTGGACGTGGTTCCCGGTACGAACCTCGTGCTCGCGCCCCGGCCGGGCTACCTGCGGGACGGCTGCTGCGTCTGGCTCGACCGCGGCGCCGCCGACCCAGAGCAGCGCTTCAAGATGTTCCAGTACTTCCGGTCGTCGGGCGAGATTGGGAAGCCCTGGAGCGGCGGAGAGGTGTACACGTCCCCCGACGGCATCCACTGGGGAGAGCCGACGCGCACGGGCATGCTCGGCGACAACTCCACCTTCTTCTACAACCCCTTCCGCAGGAAGTGGGTGTACAGCGTGCGCCGCGCCGAGGGCGGCGTGCGTGCTAGGCGCTACGTCGAGCACGACGACTTCCTCGCGGGCTCCCAGTGGGAGGACGAGGAGCCGGTGCTATGGGCGTGGTCCGACCACCTCGACGAGCCCGACCCCGATATCGGCGACGTTCCCCAGCTATACGACCTGAACGCGGCGGCCTACGAGAGCGTCATGCTGGGGCTGTTCGCCATCTTCCGCGGTCCGCAGAACCCGGCGGCCGCCGAGAGGGGAGTACCCAAGACGAACGACCTGGCCCTGGGGTTCAGCCGCGACGGCTTTCACTGGGACCGCCCGGACCGCCGCGCCTTCATACCGGCGGCGCGCGCCGAGGGCAAGTGGGACAAGGGGTACGTCCACGCGGCGGGCGGCGTGTGCCTGGTCGTCGGCGACCTGCTCCACTTCTACTACGGCGCATGGTCGGGGAAGTCGCCGAAGCTCACCGGCAGCATGGTAGGGTCCCACGAGAGGGCCAACGCCATGTACGCGGGAGGCGCCACCGGCCTTGCGACGCTGCGGCGGGACGGCTTCGCGTCTATGGACGCCGGGCCGGACGGTGGCGTCCTCACCACGCGCCCCGTCGCCTTCACGGGACGGCGCCTGTTCGTCAACGCCGATACCTCGCGGGGCGCCCTCCGGGTGGAGGTCCTCGACCGTCGCGGCGACGTGGTTGCGCCCTTCTCAGCCGTCGAGTGCGTGCCGGTCTCTGCGGACGGGACGGCGCAGAGGGTCGGCTGGACGGGCGGAGGCGACCTCTCCGCGCTGCGGGGCACGCCGGTCAGGTTCCGGTTCCACGTCACCAGCGGCCGGCTGTACGCCTTCTGGGTCAGCCCGGACGCGACGGGCTCCAGCAACGGACACACGGCGGCAGGCCCGCCCTAGAAGCCTGCCTTGGTCCATTTTCACCCCTTGGCGCTAACCGCCTTCGCCCTTGCCATCCGAAGAACGCACGTGCTATACTCGCCCCATGCACCACCGCGCACATACTGAGTTGAAGGCGCCTGGGACCGGCCGTCCCGCGCCCTCGTCCGTCGTGTCTCATTCTGTCTCATCGCTGTCTAATCCTGTCTATTTCGTGTCTCCTTTTGCCTTGTTCGTGTCCCCCGCTGTCTCACCGCCCATAGCTGAAATAGACGAAAAGAGACAAAATGAGACACTTATCAAGGAAATCTCCGGCTAGGGACGACGTTGCGGAGCTCAAGCGGCTGCGGGTCGCGGACGATGTGCGGCGGCGGCGAGTGGGCACACGCTTGACCCAGGCGGTTATCGACTGGTGCCGGGCGCACGGCTTCCGTACCCTGGTACTCAATACGACCACGCCGCAGAAGCCGGCCATCGCGCTGTACGAGAAGCTGGGGTTCCGCGAGGCGGAGCGCACGTTCCTGGACAAGTACGAGCTGGTGTGGCTGCGGCTTGGCATATAATGCGGGCAGCCTTGGAGCAGCTTGGGAGGGGACGAAATGGGGCTTGACACCATTGCGATTCTGAGTCCTGGAGACATGGGCCACGGCGTCGGTAAGGCGCTCGTGGATGGCGGGTACCGCGTCATAACCTGCCTGGCCGGCAGGAGCGAGCGGACGAGAGACCTAGCGGCCAAGGCGGGTATGGTCGACGCGCCGTCGCTGGAGGAGATGACCCTGCAGGCCGACCTCGTCATGTCGATCCTGGTCCCATCCGAGGCGGTGGGCGTGGCGAGAGCGGTGGCGGACGCGATGCGGGCCGCCGGCGCGCCGCGGCCGTTCGCCGACTGCAACGCCGTATCGCCAGGGTCGGCGTCCGCGATGGCCTCCATCATCGGCGAGGCGGGCGGCGACTACGTCGACGGCGGCATCATAGGCGGCTCGCCCGCCGGTGGAGCCGTGCCACGCCTCTACACGTCCGGCCCGCGCGCCGGCCTCATGGACGAGCTCGACGGCAACGGCATCATCGTCAAGAACCTCGGGCCCTCCATCGACAGGGCGTCGGGGATGAAGATGTGCTACGCCTCCATGACGAAGGGGACGAACGCGCTCCGCGTGGCGATGCTGACCGCCGCAACGTCGCTGGGTCTGTACGACGAGCTGGTCGAGGAGCTTGCGTCCAGCCAGGCCGGTCCGCTGTCCGCGATGGAGTCGGCCATACCAGGGCTGCCCGCCAACGCGGGGCGGTGGATCGGCGAGATGGAGGAGATCGCGGCGACATTCGACGCGGTCGGAGTGACGCCCCGCTTCCACCAGGGCGCGGCGGAGATGTTCAGGCTCCTCGACTCCACGCCGTTCGCGAGCGAGAGCCCGGAGACCGTCGACCGCAACAGGACCCTCAAGCAGACGATCGAGGAGACCGCCATGCGGCTGCCCGGAAAGGTCGGGGCCGCCGGCTAGATGGCAAAGGTCGCGCTGCTGGTACGGCACGCCGAGCCGGAGACGCTGGCGGGGAACTATACGTCGGCGCTCGTCGAGCGCGGCTTCGAGCTGCGCGAGCTCAACGTGTTCGAGGACGCGCCGGGTTTCGACGCATTCGACGCGCCGCCGCTGGACGCCGTCGACCTGCTCATCATCCTCGGCGGCCCGCAGTCGGCGAACGACTGCTACCCGGCGCTGCGCTCGGAGCGCGAGTACGTGGCGCAGGCGATGGCCACGGGCGTGCCGGTGTTCGGGGTGTGCCTGGGCGCGCAGCTCATGTCGCGGGCGCTGGGCGGCGTGGTCGCGCCCACGGGCGGCTACGAGTTCGGCCTGCGCAAGATGTGGGTTACGGCGGAGGGGAGCCGCGACCCGGTGTTCGGCAAGCTGCGCGTGCCGCTCGTGCCGACCCTGCACGGCGAGTGCTTCACGGTCCCGCCCGGCGCCGTCGAGCTTGCCTTCGGCTACATGCTCTGCCGCGACGGCACGTTCAGGCGGCAGAGCCTCGCCTTCCGGTACGGTAAGTCGTACGCGTTCCAGTTCGAGCCGCAGCTAACGCTGGACGAGTTGCGCGTCTGGGACCGCGAACTGGCGGGCGACTACGAGAAGATGGGGCCGCTGTTCGACCCGGCGTTCGAGGCGGACGCGCACCTGCGGGAGTTCGCGGCCTACTCGCCCATATACGAGGCGCAGTCGAGGGAGATGCTGCTGGCGTTCTTGGAGAACGCGGGCCTGGCCTAGGGAGGCTCACATGACAGACAGCCGGCCGAAGTTCGTAGTCCCGGGAGACCACCCGCCGCAGATCCAGGGGTCGCCGCACCTGGCCCGCCTGGAGCCCTACGGCGACGTCGAGCTGTACCTCGACCGCCCTCGCAGCATGGAGGAGCAGCTCGAGCGGGCGCGGGACGCCGAGGTGATCATCAACACGCGCGGGGCCGTCAAGTGGCCGGCGGAAGCGCTGCGGGCGCTGCCGAAGCTGCGTATGATCGCCACGTGCTCCATAGGCGTCGACATGATCGACCTGGAGGTCGCGCGGGAGCGGGGCGTCGTCGTCAGCAACCAGCCGGGGCGGACGGCCCCCGTCGTTGCCGAGCACGTCATCGGCCTCATGTTCGCGGCGGCCAAGCGCGCGGCCTTCCAGACCGCCGAGCTGAAGGCTGGGCGCTGGACGCTGATGCAGAACGTGATGCTCCAGGGCAAGACGCTCGGCATAGTCGGCGCCGGCAACATCGGGCGCGAGGTCGCCCGCATCGCCGGCGCGCTGGGGATGCGATGCCTGGCGTGGACCTTCAACCCGTCGCCGGAAAGGGCGCGGGAGGTCGGCGTCGAGTTCGTCGACCTGGACCACCTGCTGCGGGAGTCCGACGTTGTGAGCCTCCACGTCCGCCTCAGCCCGGACAGCCACGGCATGATCGGCGCCCGCGAGCTCGCGATGATGAAGCAGGGGGCGCTGCTCATCAACGGCGGGCGCGGCGAGCTCGTGGACGAGGCCGCGCTAGTGGACGCGCTGCAATCGGGCCGCCTAGCCGGCGCTGGCCTCGACGTCTTCTCGCAGGAGCCGCTGCCGCCCGACCATCCCATCCTCTCCTGCGGCCAGGTGGTGCTCACGCCGCACGTCGCGGACCAGACGCCGGAGGGCGTCGAGCTCCTGAACGAAGGCGCGGTCACCAACGTCATCGCCTTCCTCGAGGGCCGCCCCAACAACGTCGTCACGTGAGCGCGGGGTGCAGCTAGGGCGCCGTAGCTGACGTAGTTGGGGTGGTGATAGGAAGAATAGTTGAATATCGGCACGCTAACAAGGTAACATGAACTTGCAGCACTATGCGCAGAGGGATGTAGTCGATGGACGATGATCGCCTCCGGCGGGAGTTTGAGTTCTACCGTGCCAATCAAGATGACATGGTGGAACGCTACAACGGGAAAGTCATCGCTCTAAAGGAGCATGAGGTGTTGGGCGTGTACGATTCACACCTCAGCGCTTTCACTGAGACCGTCAAAGAGCATGAGCGAGGTACGTTCATAATCCAACGGGTCAGCGAGGGGAGCGAAGCCTACACCGCCATACTTTCATCGCCAGGGGTTTCCCCTGGCTAACGTCCCTACGCCCCCGCGTAGCTTCACCACTTCCGCAGACGGCCTCATGAATCGCCTGGTGAAGTACGTCATAACTCGTCATTGGTACGAAAATAGACCAGACCAACTTGACTTGTCCCTTCCCCCCCTGCGGGGGAAGGTTAGGATGGGGGGTTAGAAGCCTACCTGGTTCATTTTCATCCCTTGGTGCGCCGGACCGCAACCGGCATGGGTGGTTGGTATGAAAATAGACCAGACCAACTTGACTTGTCCCTTCCCCCCCTGCGGGCCCCCTGCGGGGGAAGGTTAGGATGGGGGGTTAGAAGCCTGCCTTGGTTCATTTTCATCCCCTGGTGTGCCGGGCCGTAACCGGCATGGGTGGTTGGTACGAAAATAGCCCCGCGCAACTTGACTTGTCCCTTCCCCCCCTGCGGGGCCTTAGCAAGGCCATGGTGATCCCGCGAAAGCGAGAATCCAGTCCCAAGCCACTGGACTCCAACCTACGCTGGAGTGACGGTGTAAGACCGCTACCCCATCGCCTCTGAAGCGACAGGCTGCGAGGCGTAGGCGCAAGAAGTAGCCTACCCCGGTAGGCGCTCCGGTAAGCTGCCTCGCGGGACGGCTACCCTTCCGCCGCGAGCCGCAGCGCCTCGAATCCCATGGGCGCGGCGCCGGCGTCCAGCAGCGCGGTCCACGTGTGCTCGCCGTACTCGCGTCCGAAGTAGAGGTCGAACCTGGGCAGGCCCGCGTCCCGCCTGACTAGGGCGGCGGGTATCTCGGCGACGGATGCCTGGGCGCAGGCCATGTCTGGGAAGCCTATGCCGGATACGTCCAGCTCCGTGAGGGCGGCGAGGACGGAGAAGGCGCCGGGGCCGACGATGGCGGCGCCCGCCAGCCCCGAGGTCACGTCCACGGCGTGGGTGTCTTCGCCCAGGGCGGTGTCGATGCGCGCGTGGATGGCCGCGGCGCTCGCGGCAGGGGTGAGCGCCCATGCCTCGTCGCGGGCCATGCGCGCGATGAGGGTGTCGCCGCTTTGGGCGGCGCTGCGGACGGGTGGGGCGGCGGCGAGCCCGAAGGCGGCCTTCAGCGCGGCGTCCACGTCGTCGGCGTAGATCACCAGCTTGCCCGCGGAGCTGATGTCGCACACCCCGGCGGAACGGCGCGCCTGTTCGGCCTCCTCCGCGGGAGCGGCGTAGCGGGAGGGGAGCAGCCAGCCATCCCGCTCGACCATCGCAGCGCCGGCGCGAGTATGCACGTCGTGCATCGGGCTCAGTCCCACCGGTGGCCCCACGGCAGCGGTCATGCGCGCAGCCTCTCTCCCTCGGGGTCGTAGAGGGGTTCCAGGCGCACCCTGGCGGGCAGGTCGCGGCCGTCTATGTGGACGTGAATCTGATGGCCGTCCTGCGCGAGGCTGGCTGGCACGCGGGCCAGTCCGAATGCCTGGCCCGTGGTGGGGCTGAGGCGGGAGCTGGTCACACGGCCCACCGGGAAGCCGTCCACGGTGACGGCGTTGCCGTCGGACGGCACGACGGGCTCGTCCATGACGAAGCCCACGAGTAGCTCGCGCGGCCCCCTGTCGCGCGCGGCGGCGAGTCCGGCCCTGCCGATGAAGTCCTCCTTGTCGAAGCGCACGACCCATTCCGAGTCGCTGTCGAGCGGGGTGCTGACGAGGTCGGTGTCCTGGCTCGGTATGAGGTGCTTCTTCTCGAGCCGGAGTATGCGCTGCGCCTCGACCCCGAACGGGGCGATCCCGAACTCCTCCCCGGCCTCCAGCAGCGCGTCCCAGACGTGCTCGCCGTACTGCGCGGGAAAGTGGAGCTCCCATCCGGTCTCGCCCACGAAGCCGACCCGCAGGAACAGGCACCGGACGCCCGCGACGTCTCCCTCCGCCGACCTCATGTACCTGAAGGCGCGTGGCGACAGGTCGACGTCCGTCAGCTTGGCGAGGGTCTGCCGCGCGCTGGGGCCGGCGACGTTGATGGCGGCGTAGGCCGAGGTGACGTTGGTGACGCGGACGCGCTCCGTGGAGGCGGCCAGCCACCACTTGAACCAGTCCTCCACCGTGTCGACGTTGGTCGTGGAGGTCGTGACGAGGTAGCGCTGCTCGGACAGCCGCGTCACCGTGCCGTCGTCGAGGATGCTGCCGCTGTCGGTGCAGAGCATCCCGTAGCGTATGCGCCCGGGCCTGAGGGTGGAGAACCTGTGGGTGTACATCCTGTCCAGGAACGCGGGGGCGTCCGGGCCTGCCACGTCGAGCTTCCCCAGGGTGGAGACGTCTATGATGCCGACGCGGCCCCTCACCGCGAGGCACTCGCCGCGCGGGTCGCCGTAGCTGTGGGGGCGCTGCCACGGGCCGACGTCGATCATGCGGGCGCCCATCTCGCGGTGCCTGCGGTCCAGGGGCGTGCGCTTCACCGGCAGGTGGGCCGCGCCCGCCAGCGCGCCCAGCGGCACCGGCTGGACGGGCGGCCTCTGGGTCGTCGCGCCCACGGCGTCCGTCGTCTGTCCCGTCTTGCTGGCGCACAGGGCCGCCAAAGCCCGGTGGCACATCTTGCCCTGGCAGGGCCCCATCGTCACGGTGCTGTACCGCTTCAGGGTCTGTATGTCGGTGAATCCCTCGCGGACGGCGGTCACGACGTCCTTGGAGGTCACGTCCTCGCAGATGCAGACGAAGCCCCTGGAGCCCGGCGGCGTCTGCGATGATGCGGGCGCGGCGCTCGCGGGCGCGACGGACGGCGCGAATAAGGAAGGGCCGCCGCCCCCCGCCGCGGCCCTTCCGGCCTCCGCGCCCTGCCTCAGCGCGTCGTCCAGGCCGTCGGCCCCGGTGACGCTGCCGGCCGCGAACAGCCCGGCTGGCAGCCCGGATGGGACGCTCTCGCCGACGGCGGCGTCGAAGGCGAAGGCCGCCCCTGCCTGCGCGAGCAGCGCGCCTGCTGGGGCGAATCCTCCGCTGACGCAGACCAGGTCGCAGTCGAACTCGCGCTCCTCCGTGGTCAGCCTGCCTTCCTCCAGCCGCGACACGACGGCCCCCTCGACGTGTTTCGCGCCCTCGGCCCGGACAACTCCGTGAGACGGCAGGACCAGGATGCCCTTGGAGCGCAGCTCCGTCGCGGCGTCGAGCTCGTGGGGGAACCGGTCCCTGGAGTCGGCGAGCGCGACGACGCGCACCCCGGCGTTCAGCAGGTCGAGCGCGGCGCGGTAGCCCTCGTCGTTCGTCGCGGCGACCATAGCGGCTGTGCCGGGGCGTATCCGGTACAGGTGCACCAGGCGTCGCAGCCCTGAGCTTAGGAACGTGCCCGGCAGGTCGTTGCGGTCGTAGACCAGGGGCTGCTCGTAGGCGCCGGTGGCCACGATCACGCTCCTGGCCCGCAGCTTGATGAGCCGTGATCCCTGGTGTACGCCGAGCAGGTTGCCCTCGTACAGGCCGAAGGCAGTTGCTCCCGCCAGCGCCTCGATGTTGGAGCGCGACCGTACGGCCTCGGCGAGGTCCCGGGCGGTCGCGTAGCCGGGGCCGTCTTGGTAGCCGCGCAGGTCGTACCGCAGGCTGCCGCCCAGGTCGGGCTGGTCGTCTACTAGCACGACCCTGACGCCGGCGTCCGACGCTGCGAGCGCGGCGGACATCCCCGCCGGCCCCCCGCCCACTACCGCCACCTCTGCGTGCTGGTTGCGGTGCTCGTAGGCGGCGCCGGAGGGCGCGCCGACGTTGACGGCCCCCAGGCCGGCGACCCGGCGTATCACGGGGCTGGCGGCCTTCCAGAGAAGCCTGGGCCGGTACAGCGACTTGTAGTAGAAACCCACGGGCATGGCCCAGCCGAAGCGGTCCATGACGGAGAGGGCGTCGCGCTCGATGGACGGCCATGCGTTCTGCCCGCGCACCGCGGCGCCGTCCCTTGCCGGCTCCACGCAGGCGCGGACGTTGGGCACGCCGTCCACGGTCATCAGGCAGTTGGGGCAGCGGCCCGCGACGCACGTCAATCCCCGCGGGCGGTGGTACTTGAAGGACCTGCTGAATATGCGTACGCCAGCGGCGTATAGCGCCGAGGCGATGGTGTCCCCCTCGAATGCCTGCACCGGCTCCCCCTCGAACCGGAAGGCGACCGGAGTGGAGGTGTCGATCGCCTGCGTCGGGAGCGAGTCGAGCCTGGCTTGTGGGTCGGCGGCGGCCATCTACGCCTCGGCCTCCCCCGGCCAGTGGGTGCGCTTGACCTGGTTGGTCACCGTGTCGCGGACGGCGATGAACCATCGCCGGCAGCCGAGGGCGTGGTACCACCATTCGCGCTGGTCGCCGGCGGCGTTGCGGCGCAGGTAGAAGTAGCGGGTCCAGTCGTCCGCCGCGTCGCCGGGCCGCGGACGGACGGTCTCCTCCCCGCCGCACCGGTACTCGTAGACCGTGCGCTCCCCGCAGTTGGGGCAGCTTAGCAAGAATGCCATGAGTCGCCTTCCTGGCCCACGCCGGCGGGAGTCGGAGCGCATCGGACGCGACACGCCTCCGGCCCCCCGCCGGCAGGCCCCGTTCAGGGTAAAGCCAATCGCGGCCCTGTCAAGGCTTAGCGCCTATCCCAAATCCCCCACCTCCAGGTTCAGCGCCATATCTATCGGTCGTCACCCCATAGGGGCTATCAGCGCATTCCGTAGGGGCTGGTTTCAAACCAGCCCTCCCCCTTGCCGTAGAGCGCCACCGCCATTTAGGTGGGGGATTTTGGCCTATCGGGGCCAGCGTCAAGTCGTTCGAGCATCCCGCCCAGGTCTCCCAACGGCGCCACCTCGCAATCGCTGCGGGCCTGGCGCTCCGTTCCGCCATAGACGACGGCCTTGTCGGAGATGGCTGGGACCAGCCCGGCAACGCGGTTGAGCGAGCTGAAGTAGTCCGAGGCGACAGTGGAGCCTGACTTGATCTCGATGGCGCCCGTGCCGTGGCCCGTCTCATAGAGGAGGTCGCACTCCAACCCACGCGCATCACGGAAGAAGGAGAGATTGGACCTGCGGCCCCGATTGAAGCGGTGCTTCAGCGCCTCCGCCACGACGGCGTTCTCGAAGAGCGCGCCGCGAAGCGGGTGGGTGGCTATCTGCCTCGCGTTCTCGATTCCGATCAGGTAGCTGGCCAACCCAACGTCGTAGAAGTAGAGCTTGGGCGATCTGACCAGGCGCTTTCGGATGTTGGCGTGAAACGGCTGTAGCTGGAAGACGATGTAACTCGCCTCCAGCACGGTAAGCCACTCTCTTGCCGTCGTGTGGGATACGCCGGCGTCGGACCCCAGCGAGGTGAGGTTGACCAGTTGTCCGACGCGCCCGGCGCACAGGCGGACGAAGAGCCGGAAGCTCGAAAGGTTGCGTATCTCGCCCAGGCGGCGCACGTCGCGCTCTACGTATGTCTCGAAGTAGTCGCCCAGCGCCTGCCATGGATCGAGCCCTTGGTCGAGGACCCGGGGATAGAACCCCGAGTAGAGCACGTCGTTCACCGCGTCGCTTGCGCCCGTCCGTTGCCGTTCCGCGAAGGAGAACGGGAGCAGCCGGAGCAGCGCCGTCCGTCCTGCCAGGGACTGGCTTATGGCGGCGGAGAGCCTGAACTGCTCGCTGCCCGTCAGTACGAAGAGGCCGTTGCGGCCCTTTTCGTCGGCGATCACCTGGAGATAGGACAGGAGCGCGGGAACGTTCTGTACCTCGTCGATGATGGCGCCCCCGTCGAGTCGCGACAGGAAACCGCGAGGGTCGGACTCGGCGAACTCCCTCTGGTCGGGCGCTTCCAGGTTGGCGTACTCCAGGTCGGGAAAGGCTGCGCGGCATAGGGTCGTCTTACCGGACTGCCTCGGGCCGGTAACGGTAACGAAGGGGTGCCGTCGAAACAGCGATGTGAGAAGAGGGGCGATTTCGCGGTCGATCATGCGGCCAGCATACCCGGAGGGTTGCACAAATTGCAAGTGCTACTTGCGATTTGCACAGCCGGGCTAGCTGGATGGCCTTCCGACGTCGTATGGGAAGGGCCTGCTCCTGGGTGAGTCGTGGAGCGTCTTGCCGCTGGACGGCCCTGTTCCCAAGAAGGCTGGAATATCCCCAGGGGAAGGTGGGCCGCCCGGGGCGCGTCCGGCCTGGGACAGGCTGGCTGTGGCGGCTCCAGGCTGGGCGCGGCCGTATGCGGGGCTGGCCCCCATGCCGGCAGCGCGCTCTGCGCCGTACGCGGGCCTCTGGGCGTACGTTGGTACGGGCGTGGGCGGGACCGCCCGCGGCTGTTCGACCTTGCGCGGCTGTTCGGCCTTGTCGGTCGCCGCGCGTGCAGGCTCCGCCGCCTTGGGCTCGGCCGCGGGCTTATCCCTGGCGGCCGAGCGCCTGATGAGCCCGAGTATGGCCGTCAGTATCCGCAGCGTGAACTCCAGCGCCACCACGCCGGCC
The DNA here is from genome assembly GCA_963664035.2 of Dehalococcoidia bacterium. Lineage (GTDB taxonomy): Bacteria > Chloroflexota > Dehalococcoidia > Lucifugimonadales. Next base: position 1,034,288 of record OY760867.2, read on the forward strand.
AGGTAGTAGATCATCGTCTCCAGGCGCATGGCGGCCTGCTGAATGCTGTCGGTCGACTGTGGGATCCGTATCAGGGAGTTGTCGATCAGCATGATGCCGAGCAGCGCGAACGGCAGGATCTTTGCGATGTCCGTGGCCAGAGCGCCGTTGTAGTACGCGCATATCCGGATCGCGGCCACTACTCCAATCGCGGCGAGCATGATGCCGTCGATCGATTGATTCCTGCCCATCAGCAGCAGTAGCCCCGCCATGACGAGGAACCAGAAGGTGACGAACAGCGGGAACAGCAACAGGCTCTTGAATATGTAGAACGCCACGGAGACCGTCTTCCTGAGCAGGGGGTGCTTGGCCTCGTTGTACTTTTCCAGGTCGAGCTGGAAGATGTCCTTCCTCGCGAGGAACCTGTAGAAGTGGAACACGAAGACCCCGTAGAGGGTCACACTCACCACGAACAGGGCCAGCGGCCTGAGCGCGTCGTAGGCTTCCCAAGGGTCGAGATATATCTCTGGCGCCATGACCGGACTCCCGGCAATGATGATGCCCTGAGAATAGTGCCGGGGCGGCCCCGTGGCTAGCTGTATGAGGTAGTCGATATGGGCATTCTACCGCGCGCCGTCTCGCGGACGATCGAACGGTTCGTTCCGTGCGGCCCAGTGTGCTATCGTGTAGTAGTTCAGGAGGAGGCTATCCCATGAAACCCGCAACGAGCCCCATACCCCAGGGGATGAGCGTCGTAACCGTCCAGCTCTGGTTCAACGGGCAGGGCCGGAAGGCCATGCAGTTCTACAGGAGGGCCTTCGGCGCCGAGCAGATCGGCTACGTCGCCGCCACGCCCGACGGCAGCGGCATAATGCACGCCATGATGAGAATCGGCGACACCAACCTCATGATCGCGGACGCCTGGCCCGGCCAGTGGGAGCGCGGCCCCACCGACGCCGCCACCGCCGGCCTCCAGATATACACCGAAGACTGCGACCGCCTCTTCAACCGCGCCCGCAAGGAGGGCTGCGAGGTCATCTTCCCCGTCACCGACATGTTCTGGGGAGACCGCGTCGGCAAGCTCAAGGACCCCTACGGCCACTGCTGGGTCATATCCACCCACCAGCACGACCTCACCGACGAAGAGCTAGAAGCCGCCCAAAAGGAGTGGCTCGCCACCCTAGAAGCCCCCGCCGACCACCCTTTGACCTAGCTCAAGCAGGCAGCTTTCGTGGTGACCATTGGCGGCTATCCTTCATATGGGGATTTCCTGGAAGTCGTCTGGGCCCATCTCATTGACAACTGCCTGAATATCGTTAACGCGGAGTTCAATTTCTGGCCATGCCGTTGATAGCAGGACCAGTACCGCAAGCTTCCTTCCTTTGAGGTTCTGCTGGTGCCGAAACTGCTGATCGGTGGTAATCAGGAGGTCGTAGCCGTCTTCTTCTGCTCGATCCAGCAGTTCTCCGTTGCTCAGTCGGGACCACCCCAACCTGAAGGCGGTATCCACGGAGTGCTCGACCAGATACCTGCTAAGAGGCCGAGGCGTCCCTTGGTCGAAAAGGATCCTCACGATCGGGCCGAGGCCGACAGCGACTTCAGCTCATGGTCGAGCACATCCTGCACCTGGGACGCGTCGACGCCCTCGAACCAGTCGAGAAACTCTTCTACCGACGCCCCCGCCCTGAGGTTCTCGAATAGCGCCGATACGGGCACGCGAGTCCCGCGGAACACCCAGACCCCGCTCACCTTGCCAGGGTGACGCTCGACTGCGGCGCATTCGTCCCACTTGGCCATCGGGCCGCCTCGCTCTCCGTCCCTGCATGCGGACACATCCCTGTCCACCGGTTCATCTCGCCCCAACGAAGTATATCAGCCCCATCTCCGCTCAGACGTAGCATATAATCCCACGAACCTCAACCGCGGGGGTGACACCGCCATGGCAAAGCCGAAGATCATGTTCTACCACGACGGCAGGCACCCCCTCATATACATGTACGAGCCCCCCATGCGCCGCGAGGAGTACGAGGCCGCCGTGGACGAGCTCGCCGGCACCCCCGTCGAGGCCCTCATGTTCTGCCTCGGCGACGGCCGCACCTTCCTCCACGACACCCACGTCGGCGAGCTCTGGGGCCACAACGTCGACCGCTGGCCCCACCTCGTCTTCCAGCGCGCCCACCGCAACGCCAAAGCCCTCATAGACGACGGCAACGACCCACTGCGCCTCGTATGCGACAGGGCCCACGCCAAGGGCATGCTCTTCTACCCCACGCTCCTCGTGCAGCAGGGCAGCGGCGAGCGAGGCAAGGACGTGCGCTGCTCCGACTTCCGCTTCGACAACAAGCATCTCCAGATCGGCGCGCAGGGCGGCGTCGACCCCGCGTGGCGCGGCTTCGACTGCCTCGACTTCGCCCACGAGGAGGTCCGCGAGGAGCGCTTCGCCGTCATCGAGGAGACCCTGCGAAAATACCCCGTCGACGGCTTCGAGCTCCAGCTAAACTACACCCCCTACTACTTCCACCCCGACCGCGTCGACGAGGGCCGCGAGATCATGACCGCCTGGATAGCCCGCGTCCACGAGGAGGTCAACCGCACCGGCGCAGAGCGCGAGCTCGCCGTACGCGTGCCCGCCAGCTTGGAAGGCTGCCTATCCGTGGGCCTCGACCTCGAGGACTGGATGCGCAAGGGCATCGTCGACGTCCTCATCGGCCAGACCATGGCCGCGCCCGAGCTCGTCAACCAGATGGCCGACTTCACCCCCCTCGTCGAGGCGGCAAAGGGCTCCGCCACCCGCGTCCACGCCGCCATCCACAGCAACGTCGACTCCGACCGCATCTCGGAAGCGACCACGGAGATGACGAGGGCGGCCGCCTGCAACTACTGGGCGCAGGGCGTCGACGGCCTATACCTCGCCCACTGGTTCTCCTACTGGCCCTACGAGGCGCCCTTCTACGAAAAGCTGCGCGAGATCCCCCACCCGGACGTGATGGCGCCCAAGGACAAGATCTACTTCATGCCGACGGAGACCGGCCGCCACCCGCGTCCGCTCACCGAGCCCGGCGTCACGACCCAGCTTCCCGCCAAGCTCACCCCTGGCCGCCCCGCCGCGCTCGAAATGCGCGTCAGCGACGACCTCCACCGCTGGGACGACGCCGGCAGGGTCCACGAGGTGCTGCTCCGCGTCCGCGTCATGAACGCCAACGAGCGCAACAGGCCCCGCCTCACCCTCAACGGCAAGGACCTGCCCCAGTCCCTGCTAAGGACCATCAACCAAATCTACCGCATGACCGCGCCGCGATACCGCACCGGCTACGGCTACTGGTACGTCTACCGCCTCGACCGCGAACACTGGCCCGTCCAGGGCCTGAACAAGCTGGAGGTCGCCCTAACCGAATACGACGACGAGGTCGCCGTCACTCCCTACCTGCGAGACGTGGAGCTCGAGACGCGCTACCTCATGGGCAAGAACTTCCACCGCGGCAACGACCCCGACCTCGGCCCCGTCGAATACGCCTCCGAGCAGCAGGGCTGAAAAGGCCCCCGCCGCCCCGGCCTGCCCCATCTTGTCCATTCCCCCCGGAAAGGATATGCTGTGCGCACCATCGGCCCGCCGGGCGGAGGTGAAGCGTGGTCACAGCGTACGTCCTAATCGAAATGTCCGCCGGACACTCCAGGGGGCTCATAGAGAAGCTCAAGGACGACCCCAACGTCAGGGAGGCGTCCCGCGTCACCGGCCCCTACGACGTCCTCGCCATCATCGTCGCCGAGGACCTCGCGGCCATCAGCAGCACCGTCGCAACCTCCATACACCCCGTGCGGGGAGTCCTCCGCACCACCACCTGCGTCGGCATACAGTAGCCGCCCGCTACGGGCGACCCGCCACCCCCTCCGTATCCCCCACCTCGTCCCATTCCTCCTCGCCGAGCGCGTCCCCGCGCGCCGCTTCCTGCCGCCGCCTGTGGTGGCCCAGCAACGCGTGCGCCAACACCAGCCCCCCAAGCCCGCCGAGGCCCAGCACCGACAGCACGTCGCCGTCGTACCGGATGCTCAGCCTATCCAGCGCCGCGTAGTCCCCGTACGCCAGGCTCAGCCCGACCAGCGTGCTGTACCCGAACACGATGCTCAGCAGCGAGCTGAACGGCAGCCGCTGCGCGCTCAGCGCAACCAGCATCGCCACCGCCACGCTCACCGCCCCGAACCCAGGGAATATCCCCACTATCGCGCCCCCGAGCGTCGCCAGCCCGTCCCCCCCGCGGAAACCGTTGAACACAGGGCGCCAGTGCCCCACGACCGACGCCCCCGCCGGAAGCAGCAGCCAGGGCACGTCGACCCCGAGATACCGCGCCACCACCACCGCGAGCGCGCCCTTGCCCACGTCACCCAGGAAGACCACCACCGCGGGGAGCTTCCCCACCGTGCGCAGGATGTTCGACGCGCCGGGCAGCCCCGACCCCACCGAAAAGATGTCCACCCCGTGCCGGCTGGCGACGACGCGGGCGAGCGGAACCGACCCGAGCAGGTAGCCGGCCGCTACCGCCAGCAGGAGCGCCGGAGCGCCTTCGAACAACTCTCCCACAGACCGTCCCCCTACGTCCTTGAGGTGCGCCGTATCCTCCAGCGATTATACAGCCCCCCGCCCCGCAAATGCCACATCCCCCCAAGGTCGGTACTGTAGCTCCCATCCCGTAGGGTGCAGCCCTTGTGGCTGCCCTCCCGTACTCTGAACAGTTACCAAGGTCCTACCTCCCCTTCGTGCCCCTTCGTGCCCTCCCTCTTGAAGCATCTGTTCTATTCGGGTACAATCCATCCCGATATGCCGCGCCAGACCGAGCCCAACGCCAACAATGCCCTCGGCAGCCTGCTACAGGAGATGCTGCCGCGCGGCCAGGTGCGCTCCGAGAACACCCGGGCCATCTCCGGCCAACCCGGCCTGCGTCCCGACATCATCGTCACCGCGCCGGGCCGCTCCCCCGTCGTGGTGGAGGCCGAGTACGCGCCCGCGCGCACCGTCGAACCGGAGGCCAGGGAACGCCTCGGGCTGGAGGTCGCCGCCAACGGGCGCGTCATCGAAGCCGCCATTGCCCTACGCTACCCCGACGCCATCGGCGACGCCCACGACCTGCGCGCCGCCCTCTCGTCCGTACGCCTCGAATACTGCGTCTTCACCGAGGGCGCCGAGGAGGCGCAACGCTTCCCCGAGTCCGGCTGGCTCGACGGCTCCGTCGAGGACCTCGCCGACATGGTCCGCCTGGTCTCCGAGCCGCAGCGCGCCGTGGACGAGGCGACCACCACCCTCCAGAATGGCATCGACGGCGCCGCGAAGCTACTGGACGAGATGGACCAGACCCGCTCGGGCGTCACCCTGGCCATCGCCCGCCTGCTGGGCATGGCCAACGTGCCGCAGACCCGCCGCATGGCGTGCGCCATCATCGCCAACGCCCTCGTCTTCCACGAGCAGATCGCCGGGATGCACCCGGAGGTCAAGCCCCTGGCGCAGGTGTGCGGCGACGGCGTACTCAACCCCCAGGGCGAGGTGCTGGCCGCCTGGGACGACATACTCAGGATCAACTACTGGGCCATCTTCGCCATCGCCAAGGACATCCTGCGGCAACTGCCCTCGGGCGACGCGGCGAACATCCTGCGGCGGCTGAGGGACACCGCACAGTCGGTCAACGCGACGGGCGTCGATAATGCCCACGACCTCACCGGCCGCATCTTCCAGAGCCTCATCGCCGACCGCAAGTACCTCGCCACCTTCTACACCCTGCCCGCGTCCGCCGCGCTGCTGGCAAGGCTGGCCGTCGCCAAGCTCTGCCCTGAGCCGGCCGAAGGGCTGCGTCCTGAGCCGGCCGAAGGGCTCCGTCTTGAGCCTGCCGAAGGAACACAGGACATGGACTGGTCCAGCGCGGAGGCCATAGGCAAGCTGCGAATCGCCGACCTCGCCTGCGGCACAGGCGCCCTCCTCTCGGCGGTGTACGAGCAGATAGCGGCCCGCCACGAGCGCGCCGGAGGCGATCCCGCCTCCCTCCACAAGGTGATGATGGAGGACGTGCTCTACGGCTGCGACGTCATGCCATCCGCCGTCCACATCACCGGCTCCACCCTCTCAGGCGTCGAACCGTCGGTCCTCTTCAAAGAATCTCGCCTCTACACCATGCCCTACGGCAGGATGAAGGATGGCGGCGTGATGATCGGCTCCCTGGAGCTTCTCCAGTCTTCCGACGTGCTGACGCTGTTCAACACCAGCGACCCGGCCATGCGCACCGGCAGCGCCGGCGAGGAGACCGCCGCCCAGATACGCGCGGAGGTACCCGATGCGGGCTATGACCTGGTAATCATGAACCCGCCCTTTACCAGGGCCACGAACCACGCAGGCGCACACGCGGACATCACGAACCCGGCCTTCGCAGCTTTCGACGCGACTCGCGCCGACCAGACGGCTATGGGTAACCGAATCAATCGGATGGGAGACGACACGTGCTATCACGGCAACGCGGGTATAGCCTCCGCGTTCGCGGCGCTAGCTCACAGAAAGCTCAAACAAGGCGGTACGCTGGCCCTTGTCTTACCCTTAGTTGCAACCACGGGGCTGTCCTGGGAGCGTTTCAGGCAGATGATCTCAAGGCATTACACGGATTTGGAAGTCCTCAGCATAGCCGCCAGCAGCATTACAGACATCTCATTTTCAGCTGACACAGGTCTAGCCGAATGCCTTGTTGTCGCACGGAAGCTAAGAGTTGGAGAGAAGAGCTCTGCACGAGGACGTTTCACATCGCTAGGCTGTCGTCCGCAAGGATTTGCCCACGCCAGCGAAACATCAAAGAAGGTAGCCAACCCCACTGAGATTAGACGGATTGAGGACGGTCCATATGGTGGCACGGCTCTGACAATAGGGGAAGAGTGGAGTGGAGTCTCTATAAGCCAGCCTTTGGGGGCAGATGGGAAGAATTGGAGAGCGGTACGCCTGTACGACTGCTCTCTGGCACAAACCGCCTATGCCCTGTCCCAGTCAAAGCTGTGGCTTCCCGGGAGTACGTCTCCTGTTGAACTGAAGATGGCTTTGCTGGGTGACATATGTGAACTTGGTCTGGTGGATCGCGATATCACTGGTCCTGTCCCTCGAGGACCATTCGACAAGACGGCACCGAGCCCTACGGCCACCTACCCCGCCTTGTGGAGCCACAACGCCAGCCAGCAAACCCGGATGGTATGCTTGCCGGACTCCCAACTGGTTGTTCGGTCCGGCATGGAAAGCAAGGCTGCCGATGTCTGGAAAACTGCCAGCCAAGCTCATTTGAACCGTGGCTTCCGTTTCAATACACAGCCATTGGTAATTGCTTTCACCGATCAACACAGCATTGGCGGCCGCGCATGGCCAAACGTCAGCCTTAGTGTGCGCGAACAAAACATGGCTTTGACACTGTAGGGGAATAGTACGTTGGGCATCCTCTGCTACTGGTGGAATGCAGGGCGGCAAGATGCTGGACGAGGAGACATGACTATACGCTCAGGAGAATCCATACCCGTGCTGGACTTCCGCGCCCTCACGGACGAACAACTCCGCACGGCTGAGGACATCTTCAACGAACTCCGAGACAAGGAACTGAAGCCCGCCTACCTCGCGGATGCCGACCCCAACCGCGCCCTTCTGGACCGCCGCGTCATATGCGACCTCCTCGGCTTCGACGAGGAGACCTACGCCGCCGTCCGCCGCCTGTCCGCCAAGTGGTGCGCCGAACCATCCGTCCACGGCGGCAAACCCCGCCCCAAGGACGCCAAGCTGATTATCTAGCCGCTTAGATGCGGCTTCGACGACGAAGAAGGAAGAGAGAACTGCCGCAAGCATTCAGTCCTCCAGTGCAGTTCTCACCCTCTTGAGCTCGTTGTATCGTTCGATGAACTCTCTGTGTACGCGCTTCGCCGTATCCAGAAGATCTGAGTACAATCTGACATATATACCCGCGCTGGCCAGATTCTGCATTTTGCCTCTCACGTTGAAAGTATCAACCACATTGCCGCATAGCAGATATCCAGTAGCGCCACTGTATTGAAATTCTGGATCAGTTGTCTTCGCGATTTGATCTCTGGCAAAGTTAACCTCTTCTTCGATCTGTTCCAGCTCCTTCCTCGAGATCTTGAGCCCAGGACGTTTGATCTCGACTACAACAAGGTTCGTACTCTCGCGCACACAGAGAAAGTCAATCCTTCTATCAACCTCTGGAAGGTCTTCGGGTTCAGGGAACTTGCTGCTAAGCAATTCACTAAACCGCACTTCATCATCCACCATAGTCCAGCGAGGATCAATGACCCACGGGAATTCCTTAAGGAAGTTGTGCAAAGTAGGGACTTCCAAAGCGTCTTCGTCAATCAATTTCTGGAGCTTCTCAATTGTCGCTATCCGGCCATTCGTTACCCTCGCCATCTCCTTGGCTTCAACAATCTGCCACTCGCGGAACAGATTGAGTATCCTACCGGTGTTGCCCAAATCTGCTTCGACCATCTCCGTGGCAATTTCCAAAAATGTATCGAATTCCAGGAAGTCGAGAGACATCTGAATGATTGGTTCTAACTCCTTCATTGATGCGGTAGGGTTCTTCTGTATCGATTGCCGCACCAATCGATCGGCGAGTTGGAGGGCTCGCCTGTTTCCAGTTTCACTAGCTCTAATCTTGAAGTCTAAGTACAACGCATTCTGTTCCAGCATCCTGCGATTGTCTTCGCTTCGTCTCCTTGCCCATTCTCTCGCAATCCTATTGACTTCCGTTTGTCCCCATTCCCTTAATGCGGTGTTTGCGTCTGTGTCCCATACAAGTGTGTTCCTGTTCGTGCCAATCGTGTCTTCACCTGCGTCCACAAATTCCACATGAAGTTCCCCTATGATGTACGAGAGAGCATATTGTTGACCCACAACCGCCTCAAAAACAAACGGTTCCTGAACCAGTTTCCCTCTGGCCATGAGGGCGATGCCGCGATCTATGCCGTCAAGATTCGGGGTTGTCCTGTCTAATGCACCGATCCATCCTGACACAGTCCAATCATCTTCGTCCCCGACCTCAACATCCTCATACTCCCAAATGTATGGACCCCCATCAGTATCCTTGTCGAGTAGGGCCTTAAGATTCCTTTCTTCCGCAGAAATCGCCGAGCCGTTAATCAGGACTTCGAACTTGTTCTGTGCTCCGATTACGGAGAATCTCCTGGCAAGCCCTCGACGAAGCCTGATTATGGGAATTCTTCTATTGTTGAATTTTGTAAATTTTCTCAAAGTGACCTTAGTGCCCTCGTTTACGGTTCCCGTAGGTGGCAAGGCTGGGAATTCAATCGAGCGCTGGGAGGCCTGCGCAAGCATACTGTCGTAGTTCATTACAAGCCTACTGGTATCTCCGTCCTTCACGCTCTCTATCTCAATTTCTCTTGCGATGCCAAAACTCGAGAATTTGCCAATACCCTTCCGACCCATGACTTTCCGACGAAGGGGGTCAGGAGTTTCATCTGTTCCATCCTCCTCACGGCGGTCTCGACCCGTCACCACATACTTACTCCGCATGTCTTCGTCAGACATGCCAATTCCATTGTCGGAAATAGTGACCTCCAAGTTCTCGACACCCATCGGAGTCTCTGGAATCACAATGTCAACGCGCGTTGCGTTCGCATCCCAACCATTGGCTACGAGCTCGCCTATGACCGGAGGCAGAGTCGAATACATCTGCAGGCCTAGGTGCTTGATGGTGCCCACGTCGAACTGCATACGGTAAGGAGGCCTATTCATTGGACTGCTTGCCATAACCTACTTCCTTTGTTTCCCGGAGTGAACACATAGAATGCTGTCACCCAGCAATTTTGCCAACCTTACTGGAACGGCGTTGCCGACCTGACGCGCTTGTTCCAATATCGAATCGCCGAAGAACTCGTATTGATCTTCAAAAGTTTGGAGCGCTGCGGCCTCGCGAACTGAAATGCCTCGGTGCTGCTCCGGATGTATGAATCGGCCGCAATATACATCTGTGCATCGGCAGGTTAGTGTTGGTGCCGGCAGATCCCAGGACATGCGCCCGAAAACGTCTCTATGGGCTTTGGGGTTCTTCTGATGGCATTTGAGTAAGATGGACGTGTCTCCAATGTCTCTGCGGCTTCCGCCGTCAAGTGGCACCGCTTCGACAATTCGCAAATGGTGCGGGAGCAACTTCCTCGAGACGTGGTTCTTGAACGTGTCCGACGATTCGCCATGTGGGATGGCTGGGTATTTGCGGATAGAGTCGCCAACTGTGTTAAATTTCCTTCTCGTTGTGGCCCCCGGCAAGCGAGGACAACCGTGCCTTGAGGCAACTAGAATGAGGCGCTTGCGAGTCTGGGGCACTCCAAAATCTTTTGCGTCCAGCATTTCAGCATCGATGCGGAATCCACGCTCCGTCAATGTCTTTTCGAATGACTGATAAATGTCCTTTCCAATGGCATTGCTCAGTCCCGGCACGTTTTCGACAATTATGTAGTCGGGAGGAGCCTGTTCAACGATTTTGGCAAAATTAAGCAGAAGTGACTTCCTGTCGTCAATCGCATGCATCGTGTTCAGGCTGGAGAAAGGCTGGCAGGGAGTGCAGGCCGCATAAAGGGTGGGGTCCTTGAGACCAATGCCGAGGTCCTTGCGAAGCGCACGAATGTCTACATCCTTGATATCGGATGCGATGAAAGTGCTCGGGTGATTGTTGCTCTCATAGGTCTTCCGTATCCGATTGTCGTTGTCTATCCCCGCAACCACTGAAATTCCCGCATCTAGCAGGCCGCGCGTTAGTCCTCCAGCACCACAAAAGAAATCAATGGCTTTAATCACTGTAGGCGCCTCGACTTCACTGCGAGCCCATCGATAGGGAGATGTAATCCGGTCGTTGGGCTACAGTAAATAGAGTCTGGGTCTACGGGCGAGGATGCGCGGGCCTTGATTCCGGCTAGCGTCTCAATTAAACGATAGATTCCACTTTGAAGCTCACATTCCCAAATGACGGTAGTTGCCCACCCGATTTCTTTCAGTTCGTTTGCCACCCTTCGATCTCTCTCCATAGTGCGGTCGAACTTCTGGGTCCAAAACTCCCTGTTGGTTGCAGGCATCGTAGTTCTTTTGCAGCCGTGGCGGTGCCAGAAGCAGCCGTGGACGAACAGGGCTAACCGGTACTTGGGGAACACAAGGTCGGGCTTCCCAGGCAAGTTCGAGTGATGAAGACGAAATCGAAGGCCGAGCCTATGGAGAGCCTTGCGAACGTGAATCTCAGGTGCGGTGTCCTTGGAGCGCACTCTGGACATGATCGCGCTTCGGGTTTCCTTATCGACATGGTCGGGCATCACCCTAGCCCACCGAATTCCTAGAGTCTCCTAGGTACGTGAGTATAGCATGTTTCGTCGGGTCCCTCCGCCCCGTGCCGCTACGGGCCGAATTTGCCCTGGCCATCCCCTTGATGGACCCACCCGCCCTTGACGCCCCCGAACGCCCGTGCTAACATACCCTCCATGAACAACAAATCTCATACCCGCCCGGGCCTGCCCGACCCGGAGACAGGCCGCCGACGCCGCCAGGGGCGCCGTTCCAATCTCGCCCTAACACGCCCCATTCGCTGCCCATTCGTAGTCCAAACACGCTCCGAGGCCCTTCCAAGAGACCGCCGATCCAGATAGGAGATGGAACAAAATGGAACATGATGGAACAACTTTCCAGAGCCTGACCCAAAAGCAGATGACCGCCCTGCCATACCTCCTCAGACCCGGCACCCTCGCCGTTCAGGCCAGGAAGGCGGGCATTGGGCGCACCACCCTCTACAGGTGGCTCCAGGACGACAACTTCCGCACCGCCCTCGACCAACTCCGTAAGGACGCCGTCGAGATCGCCGAGGCGCAGCTCCAGGCCATCTCATACGAGGCATCCGCCGTCATACACGAAGCCCTCTACGATGAGGACCGCAACGTCAGGCTCCGCGCCGCCGAGACCGCCCTGAAGCACGCCTTCAACGTGCGGTACGGCCAGAGCCTCGAACGCCGCGTCGATCTCCTCGTCGACGCCTTAGACCTCGGAAAAGAGGCCCCGTGACCTCGTCCCTAGAGGGCAAAATACGCTCCCTCGAACGAAAGCTCGTCAGGGAGCGCGCCTACTTGACCGTCCTCGACCTCGTCGACGCCGTCATGCTCCGCTGGGACCGCTTCGCCGCCTCCGGCGACGACGCCTTATTCCTCCTCCTCGACCTCGGAGCCAACCGGATCGGCCTCCCAACACTCTCCGGCGCCGTCTCCTACCTCAACACCTGCCGCAACGAGTCCCGCACACCCAACCCACACCACCTCGCAAACTACCTCGCCCCCTGGGCCGCCGCCCCCCAACGCTCCTGGAAATAACCCCCCGATCATCGGGGAGAGGTATCGGAAGACGTCCTGGGTCGCCTCCCCCCAACGCTCCTGGAAATAACCCCCACTCGCGCCGTGTATAATGACCCCGACCCACTAATCACTAACCACCAACCACTAACCACTACCAAAGGAGACCCCAATGGACGGCGACACCGCAATATCCCGCATCCTCAAGGCCGAAGGCGTCGAATGGATGGCCTGCTTCCCCGCCCAGTCCCTCATCGACAAGGCCGCCCTCGAAGGCATCCGACCTATCATGTGCAGGCAGGAGCGCGCAGGCGTCAACATCGCCGACGGATTCAGCCGCATCATGAACGGCAAGAAGATAGGCGTCTTCACCATGCAGCGAGGCCCAGGCGCCGAAAACGCCTTCGGCGGCGTCGCGCAAGCCTTCGCCGACTCCGTGCCCATCCTCCTCCTGCCAGGCGGCCACGACCGCGCCCGCATCGGCGTGCCCCCAGGCTTCGACTCCGTCGACCACTACGGCGGCGTCACCAAGTGGTCCGGCCACATAAACCTCGTCGAGCGCATCCCCGAGCTCATGGGCCGCGCCTTCAGCCAGCTCAAGCACGGCAGGCTAGGCCCCGTCCTCCTCGAGATACCAGCCGACGTCGCCACCCAGGAATACCCCGGCGACCTCGGCTACGAGCCAGTCCGCGAGATGCGCTCCGCCGCCGACCCCGACGACGTCCGCGACCTCGTCGCCGCCATGCTCAAGGCCGAATGCCCCGTCGTCAACGCCGGCCAGGGCGTCCTCTACGCCGAGGCCACCGACGAGCTCGTCGAGTTCGCCGAGCTCACCAACATCCCCGTCCTCACCACCCTCGCCGGCAAGAGCGCCTTCCCCGAAAACCACCCCCTCGCCCTCGGCACCGGCGCTCACACCGCAACCCTCATGGTCGCCCGCTTCCTCGAGAAGACCGACTTCGTCCTAGGCCTGGGCACCAGCTTCTCCATGTCCAACTTCAACGCCCCCATGCCCGCCGGCGTCACCCTCGCCCACTCCACCAACTGCGCCGACGACCTCAACAAGGACTACCGCGTCAGCCACGGCGCCGTCGGCGACGCCAGGGTCGTCCTCCGCCAGATGATCGAGGAGGTCAAGCGCCAGGTCGGCGAGCACGGCCGAGGCGACGAAAAGGGCGTCGCCGCCGAGATCGCCGCCGTCAAGCGCGAGTTCATGGCCGAATGGGGTCCCAGGCTCGTTTCAAACGAGGTGCCCATCAGTCCATACAGGGTAATCCGCGAGCTATACGACGCCCTCGACGTTCCAAACTCGGTCGTAACCCACGACTCCGGCTACCCACGCGACCAGATGGTCCCCTTCTGGGAGACCCTCTCGCCCAGGGGCTACATCGGCTGGGGCAAGTCCACCCAGCTAGGCTACGGCCTCGGCCTCGCCATAGGCGCCAAGCTCGCCGCCCCCGAGCGCCAGGTCGTCAACGTAATGGGCGACGCCGCCTTCGGCATGGCCGCCATGGACATCGAGACCGCCGTCCGCTCCGAGATACCCATACTCACCGTCATCCTCAACAACGGCGTCATGACCCACTACCACGCGCACATGCCCTTCGCCTCCGAGCGCTGGGGCAGCAACCGCCTCGGCGGCGACTACGCCAAGGTCTCCGAGGGCCTCGGCGCCCACGCCGAAAAGATCGACGCCCCCGACCAGGTCGGCCCAGCCATCCGCCGCGGCCTCGACGCCAACGCCAACGGCCAGACCGCCGTAATCGAGATGATCACCAAGGAGGAGGAGGCCGTACCCACCTTCTGGTAAACCCACAGGGGCCCACAGGGGCCAGGGATTCTTGACACCCCACACGGCGAACGCTACGATTCAATCCAAGGAGACGCACCCGCCAAGGCGATGTCCGAACGCTACAAGAGAGAGATAGAAGACATCCTCGACCAGTCCGGCGACCTCGCGCCCGACCCCAGGTCCAAGCCCGGCCTGCTCAAGGCCCTCTGGACCCAGGCCGTAAAGTCGGTCTCCGGAAAGCCGTGGTCCATCTCGCCCGGCAGGGTAATGATCGCGGCCATAGCGCTGCTGCTCGCCGCCGTGCTGCTCCGCCCCGCCATCCCCGGGGCGACTGGAGCGATGCTCTGGGCCGCCCTCCTCCTCTTCATCCTCGGCTACGCGCTCTTCTTCGTCGTCCGCACGCCGAAGACCGAGAAGCGCTGGCGCGGCCAGCCCATCGAGTACGGAACGTCCTGGTGGGACAAGCTCCGCCGCCGCGTAAAGTAGCCCGGTACCCATAGAAGTAACGCTAGGCTAAGGATGACGCCATGACGACGATGACCGCACCCGACGGAGAGAGACTAAGCAGACTCGAAGGCGCGTATGAACACCTGGCGACGAAGGCGGACATCGCGAACCTCGAGACACGCATCGCGAACCTCGAGACACGCATCGCCAATCTCAAGACCGACTTGGTCCAATCCCAGCGCTGGACCGTAGGCATCGTATTGACCGGCTTGGTGATGCTTGCGGCTTTCCTGAAACTCGCGTAAATCAAGACCGCCGGCGCTTAGTGCGCCGACGATAAGACCCGCGCGGCTAGATCGCGCACTCGCCCTCGCCGCGCTCCAGCTTGTACTTGACCGTCTTGTCCCAGTCGATGTACGTGTCCAGGGTATCCCGGTTCAACTCGCCGACCTCTTTCAGGTCCTGCAACAGCGGCTCGAACGACTTCGCGCCGACCCGCACGGCGAAGTCCTTGAACTCCTCGCCGTCGTTCCGGCCCTCCTGGTAGTACCCCACGATCTTCTTCACCGCGTCGGGTACCCGCTTCGCCGGCACCTTCGTCCTGACGCGCAGGCCCATCCGCGCGTCCCCCTCGTCGTAGCTGCCCCCTATGAACAGCTCGTAGGCGGGCACCTGCCCGCCCGGCGCCTTCGACGCCGCGCCGTGGAAGCCGATGTCGGCGATGTGGTGCTGCCCGCAGCCGTTGGGGCATCCGCTCATCTTCACGTGCATCTGCCGCAGCAGCGGGTCCGACAAGTCGAGCTGCTCCACCGTCTCCATCACGGCCCTGCCAAGCCCCATCGACGACGTGATGCCCAGCTTGCAGCTATCCGTCCCCGGGCAGGACACTACGTCCGTTATCTCGTGCGCCCCGGAGCCGCCGAACCCGATCCGGTCCAACTCCTTCCACACCTCGTACAACGCCGTCTCCGGCACCCACCGGAAGGCGAGGTTCTGCTGGTGGGTTATGCGGGACCGGCCGCCCGCATACTTCCGCGACAGGTCCGCGAGCTCGTGCCACTGCTCCGCGTCTATGTCGCCCAGCGGCAGCTTGGCCGTAACGACCCGGTAGCCCGCCTGCTTCTGCACGTGGACGTTCGTCTCCGTCCAACTCTGGAAGTCCGCGTGGTGGCCGTTCGTGTGGTAGCCGCTGGCCGGAGGGACCGGCGCGTCCAGCGACTCGTCCTCCAGGAAGAGCAGCGGCGTCGGATCGAAAGACCTCTGCGCCCACTCCTGCTTCAACTCCTCCTCGACCTCCTCGCGGAAGGCGTCGATGCCCACCCTGGCGATGTAGAACTTGATGCGCGCCTTCATCCGGTTCTTGCGAAGCTCGTTCGTCCGGTGGAAGACGCGTATCACCGCCTCCGTGACCTTCAGATACTCGTCCACCGGCACGAAGTCGTACAGCGTGGGCGCGATCTTCGGCATGATCGACGTGCCCCCGCCGGTAAGCACCTGGAACCCGCGCTGGCCGCCCTCCACCTTCGGGATGAACCCCATGTCGTGGATGGCCGTGATGGCGCAGTCGCGATGACAACCCGAGAAGGCCGTCTTGAACTTCCTCGGCAGTGCCTGCGTGTACGGGTGCCTGACGAAGTAGCGGGCGTACGCGGCCGCGTACGGTGTAACGTCGAACGGCTCGTCGGCGCAGACCCCCGCCATCGGGCAGCCGGTGACGTTGCGGACGGTGTTGCCGCAGGCCTCGCGCGTCGTCAGTCCCGACGCACCCAGCAGCCGCAGCATGTCCGGCGTGTCCTGGAGCTTGACGTGGTGGAACTGCACGTTCTCCCGCGTCGTCACGTGGCCCTTGTTCAGGGGGGCGAACCGCGCCGACGCCTCGCCGAGCACGTCCATCTGCTCTGCCGTTAGGCCGCCGAACGGCACCTTCACCCGCACCATCTGCGCGTCCGGCTGCCGCTGGCCGTAGATGCCCTGCTTGAGCCTGAACGCCTGGAACTCCGTCTCGTCCCACTCGCCCGCCTGGAACCGCTTCACCTGGAGATCGAAGTCGTCGATCTCCTCCTGGCGGATCTCGATAATCCCCTTGGCTCTCTCAACTGTCTGAGACATGTGGGTCTATCTCCCGTTCGCAAAAACACGGCGCCCCGCTCACGTAATCTTGGGCGGGGCGGTCTAGCTGGTCGGCGGCGCTTAACCGGCCCCCTATGGGCCGGGCGTACAGGTGCAGGAGGCCGCCGCTACGGTGGTCAACACGCCGCAAGTCTAGCAACACGCCCTATTCGTGTCAAACGGCTTGGAGGCCAGTGTTGGCGCATCACACGCTCTGGGCGTCCCTCCGAGGGCACGAGCTAACTAATCGTTACCGAGGGCCACTGACCCAACACGACCTTCGTAGGTCATGGTGAAGTGCTGGAGGAATGTTCTTCCGAGCAAAGCACGGAATGGCAGACCGCCGGCAGCGAGATGGGCTCCGGCGAGGAGCCCGTAGACCGTGAACTGCAAATCAGGCACAACAATCTGAGCAAGATAGAGATTCAACCTACCCGGTCCATGTACGCCGGAGGTAGTGCGCTCGCCAACTACAGGCAGTCTCAGCGCCTCAGCTAAAGCGGAGTCAATGCAATTTGCCGTGGCTCCAGTGTCCACCAACGCCTGATATTGATGACCCGGCAAGTTGGGAAGTGCCACAGCGCCGGGTCCAGGCCTCCAGTCTGTGTCGAACCCGATATGCACGGACAGAGTGGGGCCCTGTCTCACCAACGGACCGCGTCCAACTTCAACTCTGACTGTCGGCATAGACGGGTTGGTACAAGAGGGATGCGGGCAGTGCCATAGGTCCCTCGCCGACTTCCTGTATGAGGTACGGGCCGCGCCCAAACCTCTGAACTGCCACGTCGGCAGCCTCCTGGAGGTCCTCATAGACTCCTACAAGTTCCTCGTCGTACACCACGACCCACTTCCCCATGTGGTCGAGTTCCAGAGTACGACGCATCTCTTCGTACGCAGCTATCTGCTCACTGAGCAGTTTCCCCATCAGTGCGTCCCCCCTACGAGGCAAATTATAACAACTGCCATACTGCTCTGGAAGACGCCTACCCGTCCCCGAATAGCCGCGCGACGTTGCCGCCGCATATCTTCGCCATGTCGCCGGGCGGAACGAAGCCGCAGTGCAGCCGCAGGTAGTCGAGCGACTGCCTGTAGGTGCAATGCCGCTCCACGTTGGGCATGTCGGAGCCCCAGGCCAGCTTGTCGGCCCCCAGCCGCTCGTAGTACTCGCGGATGATCGGGCGCGCCTCAACGTAAGGGTACTCCCATATCGCGCCCTGGAATATCGGTATCAGTATCTCGACCGCCAGGTTCGGCGCCTCCAAGGCCCGCCACGCCTCCTCCGGTATCGCTATCTCGCCGTCTCGCATGAACCGGTACAGCGACAGGCCGTGCGGGTACATGACCGGTATGTCCGGGTAACGCTCCAGCCAGCGCTCGAACGCCGCAAGCTGGGCGAGGTAGGGCTCCGGCCCCGGCCCAGCCGCCGTCGCGTTCAGGTACACGGGTATCCCCATGTCCCGCACGCCGTCCCAGAACGGCCGGAATGCCGGGTCGTCCACCATCTCGGCCCGCCCGTGCTGCTCCAACGCGCTCGTCTGGAACCACAGCCCGTGCAGCCCAAGCTCGCCGATGGCCCTCTCCAGCGCGCGGAGCTGCGACGGCGAGTCCGCCCGCCACTCGTCGATCATCGCGAGCGCCCAGAAGCGATCAGGGAACTTCCTCACCGCGCCAGCCAGGTAGCCGTTGAGCCGTCCGTAGAGGTGGCCCGTCTGCAGCACGGCCTTGTCCACCCCCACGTAGTCCATCTGCGCGACCATCAACTCAGGCGGCGCCGACAGGTTGGCAAGCGTCGGCGGCAGGTACTGGAGATAGCAGTCCTCGCCCGCGGCCGTCCACGCCAGCCGGCCAAAGCCCCCTCCCCGGAAATTCACGTCGGTCAGACCGTCCAGCGTAACGTCTTCGCCGTCGCATAAAGTCTGCTCGCGTACCCGCGCATGGTCCGAGAACCGCCGCGCCGGCTGGTGGTGGTGCGCCAGCCCGTGCTGCGTGTACTTCGCGTGGCGCTCCGAGGATGTGAACCCGGACGGCCCGCCCATCGGCGGAAACGCGTGCGCGTGAGAGTCGACGATCATGGCGTCCTCCGGTTTCATGGCCCTACACCGCGATGTCGCGCCGGCGAAAGCCAAGGTACCCAATTGCGCAGAGCGCGACCGCCGACGCGGCCAGCGCCAGCGCGTGGAGCGGGTCCAGTCCGTTGGCCAGCGGGTCCGCGCCGTTGTAGTAGTAGAACGGCGATACCCACTTGACCGACTCCAAGACCTCTACCGAGGTCCTCATGGCGTTCACCAGGTGGGCCGCTATCGCAACGGCAGCCGAGACGCCGCCGGCCAGTCCGCTCCTGCCGGTGAAGCAGCCGATGGCCAGGGCCAACGCGCCGAACACCAGGCCCAGCAGGGCGGCGCTTGCCGTGATGGCCGCCAGGTTGACCATCCCGACGTCGTCCATGCCCGTCGCGGCCGCGCCCACGGCCAGCGCCGCATAGAGCACGACGCACAGGGCGGCCAGCGCCGCCGCCATCGCGCCGAATTTTTCCGAGACCACCCTGCCCCGCTCGACGGGCTCGGTGAGCAGCAGGTACAGCGTGCCCCTTCCCTCCTCGCCCGCTATGGCGCCCGCGCCCGCGAGCACCCCGTACGCGATGAAGACGAGGGGAACCATGAACCCGAAGGCCTCGATGTTCAGCCAGCCCACGCCGGACGATATGTCCATCGAATCGGTAAGGCCCATCAGCCCCTTCAATTCGTCGGGGTAGGTATCCACCATCTCTTGGAACACCGTGTTGTCCCTGACGGTGGGGTAGAAGCCGGCAAGGAAGGCTGCCAGCAGGACCATGCCAATGGCCCAGAATGGCAGGCTGCGGCGCTGGTCGCGCAGCGTCTTCAACAGCACGTTACGCAGCATCGTCCTGCTCGCCTCCGCCGTAGTAGGTCATGAATATCTCCTCCAGCGTCGGCTCGTGCAGCGCGATGTCCAGCAGGTCGAATTGCGCCGCGGCCTTGATCAGCGGCCCCACGGGGCCTGTCACGTCGCATCGCAGGCTCATGCCCGAGACC
This sequence comes from Dehalococcoidia bacterium, assembly GCA_963664035.2. Taxonomy (GTDB): domain Bacteria; phylum Chloroflexota; class Dehalococcoidia; order Lucifugimonadales. The sequence continues at coordinate 1,054,022 of OY760867.2, forward strand.
GAGAGGTTGCGGACGCCCTCTACGTTGCTGAAGCTCTCCGCGCTCACGTTCTCGCCGAACCTTATCTCCAGCGACCTCATCGCCCGCGACTTCAGCGCCTCCACGCTCTCGACAGCCGCCAGGCGCCCCTGCCTGATTATGCCCACCCTGTCGCAGACCTGCTCAACCTCCGGCAGGATGTGGGAGGATATGAAGGCGGTTACGCCTCTCTCCCTGGCCTCCCGCACCATCTTGTCGAACTCCTCCTGCATCAACGGGTCCAGGCCGCCCGTGGGCTCGTCCATGATCAGCAGCGGGGGGGCGTGCATGAAGGCGCGGATGACGGCCACCTTCCGGCGGTTGCCGCTGGACAGGGCGCCGACGCGGCGCGACAGGTCGCACTCCAGCCGCTCGGCGAGCTCGTGAACGCGCCCCCAGTCCACTCCCCCGCGGAGGCTCGCCGCGTACGCCAGCGTCTCCTCGCCCGTCAGGTTCCCGTAGAGGGACGGCTCCCCCGATACGTATCCGACGCGCCGGCGCACCTCGACCGAGTCCACCTGCGCGTCCATCCCCAGGACGGTTGCGGACCCCGAGGTCGGCCTGATCAGGTCCACCAGCACCCGGATGGTCGTCGTCTTGCCCGCGCCGTTCGGGCCGAGGAAGCCGAATATCTCGCCGGGCATCACCTCGAGATCGAGGTCCCGCACCCCGACCTGGCTGCCGTAGAGCTTCGTCAGATTGTCCAATCGAATCGCGGCGTCCGGACGGTGCATGAATTGACGCCTACCACTTCAGCACGAGCGGGCTGACGTACCGCTTGACCTGCCGCATCGGGGCCTTGGCGGCGCTGTACTTGGCGGGGCGGCCCCGGAAGAGCGGCGACTCCGGCGTCAGCGGAGGGTCGATCTCGACCAGCGTGTTGCCCCGGAAGCGCATCTTGTACTCGACGCCGCCGGGCAGGTGGCGGAGCACGAAGTTGCGCTCCCTCTCGCCGCCCCACGGCGGGGAGGTCCAGGTCTCGGTCCGCTCGACCATCGGGAACTCGATGGCGATCTCGTCGCCCTTGGCGAGTCCGCCGAACCATAGCCGGCTCTCTACCCACCGGGGCTCGACCCGCTGGCCGCCGACGCGGCAGCGCACCTGCGCCTTGTCCACCCACAGCGGGACGCGGACGAAGGCGTCGCGCGCCGCCTTGTTCCTGATGACCACCTTCCCCTCGTAGGGCAGGTAGCTGTCGATGTCCATCCAGGGCGAGGCGCGGTTCAGCAGCAGGTTCACCCTCGCCGTGCCGTCGGAGTAGCGCACGATGCCGTCCCAGGCGTAGAAGAGGCCCATGTTGCCGTGGGGCGAGCAGCACAGCGCCGTCCGGCTCTTGCCGGGCGCGTTCTCGCAGAAGGCCCCGACCGTCTTCGCGTACACGTCGTCGCCGCTGTAGTAGCCCAGGTCCTCGATGGGAGGCGGCTTGCCCTCGGACATCCGCCTGAGGCGCGGGATGTCGTCGGGGTCGAACTGCCCCTCCGTGCCGTGGTTGCGTATGTACAGGTCGATGTCCTCCCAGTAGTCGCCCACGCCCGCCTCCGTCAGCTTGACGGCGACCCCAATGAAGCGGCCGCAGCCGCAGCCCTGGCCGTCTCCGACGAGGCCGATGCGGGCGAGGCCCTTCTGGCGGCCCCACTCGTAACCGTCGCGGACGAACAGCTTCAGCCGGGAGTCGTTGGTGGCGACGGCGTAGTCGAGCACCGACCTGAGCACGTTGACGTAGCCGTGGAAGTGGCCGGCCCAGTGCGCGTGCTCGGCGCCGGCCACCCCAGGGTAGTCGCCGCCCTCGTAGTCGGCCCAGAACTTCGGCTTCAGCAGGTAGCGCACCATCTCGCCGCCGAGGCGCAGCGCCTGCTCGTTCCCGGAGCGCATGTACCAGCTCACGAGCGCGCCGGCGGTGTGCCCCTCGTTGGAGAATACGGACCGCTCGGAGGCGCCGCGCTCGCCCTTCTCGCTGTCCGGCTCGGAGGTGTCCTTCCAGCCCCGGCCCTTGATGTAGAGCACGTGGAAGTAGTGCGGGTCGAGCCAGCCGTGGATGGGGATGTATGCGTAGTCGTCCTTGTGTACCACGAAGCGGCGGTCAAGCCCGTCGACCATCAGGTCGGCCTTCTCCTTCCAGAACGGCGAGCCGCCCGTGTACTGGTACCAAGCGGCCATGGCGCGGACCATGCGCCCCTGGCCGTGGCGGTAGGCGTTGGGCCTGTCCTTCGCGGGGCCCAGCCACCACTTCTCCGGGTCGTCGGGCACGTAGAAGACGCCGTCCTCCCCGATGTTCGAGGCCATCATCTCCAGCATCTTGCCCTCGCGCTCCAGGTGCTGCTGGCTGCCGGACATCAGCCGCAGCATCGCCAGCGCCTCCATCGCCTTGGGCTGGCACGCCTGCAGGGGGGAGAACTGGGTGGTCAGCACGGGCGGGTCGGTGTCGCCGAAGTCGTAGCCCCACTTCGTCCAGTCGGGCTTGCCGAGGTAGTCCATCATCTCCTGGCCGTAACGGCCGCCCAGGGTGCCCCAGTACATCTCGTAGTCGAGCTCCTCGCTGGTGATCTCGGTGAAGTGGTTGACCCCGAACCGGGCCCGCTCGGCCAGGTCGAGGGTGTCCGGGACGACGGCCGTGTAGTACTCGCCGGCCTCCACGGGACGGTTGACGTCCAGGGCGCGCGTCCGCCACGCCGCCGCATGGTCGGTGGCCGACGTGTCCCAGCGGGCTTCGGTAGCTGTCGTATGGGTCATGGCTGTTCTCTCCCGCGAGCGGGGACACGGTACAACGCGGGCGCAGGCCAATCAACCCGGAGGCAGAAGCGTCACGCTATCTGGGGACCAAGAATTCTTGTGCCTTGATACAAGTTCTTGAGGGAGAGGGTTAGCGTGCGGCTTTGACGGAGTCCTCCAGGGCTTCGAGGAAGAGGGCGGCGTGCTCGAGGTCGCGGTGGGGGTGGATGGAGAGGCGGATGTACTCGATGCCGCTGACGGTGCCGTAGGTGTGGCCGAAGCCGCGCTCGAGCATCCCCTCGTGTACCTTGCTCAGCTCGCAGTCGTAGGACGTGAAGCTGACCAGGGTGATCGACGGCGGCACGACCAGTCGCAGCCCGTCGATACGCTTGATGCCCTTGACGATGAAGTCCACGACCTCCAGCACGCGCCGCGTCGATTCGATGTAGCCCTTGCGCCCGAGGTGGCGCAGCACGGCCCAGGCCGAGGCCGCGCGCTCGCCGTGCTTGGTGGCGGTGATGGTGTGGATAACGGTCCGCTCCGTCGGGATCGCCTGGAGCATATCCTCGTCCCTGACCATGAAGAAGCTCGTGGCGACCGGCATCAGCCCCAGCTTGTGGCCGTCGGTCATCATCGTGCTCACGCTTGGCTGGCTGAAGTCGAACTTCGGCACGTCGTACCCAAGCTCCTTCATGAACGGCAGTATGAACCCCCCGAACGCGGCGTCGACGTGCAGGAACAGCCCCTTACGCCGGGCGAGGTCGGCGAACTCCTCCACCGGATCGATGACCATGAAGGCCCCGCCGGGCGCGGAGCAGACCAGCCCGATGGTATTCTTGTTGACCAGGCTCTCGACGTAGTTCATGTCGGGAAGTACGTCGGGGCCCAGCGGCGCCTCCCTTATGCGTATGCCCAGCATCTCCGCGCCGATGTGGAAGCTGTAGTGGCCCGACTCCGGCATGATCACCTCGGGCGCCGACACCGACGGCGACAGGTTGCGCGCCAGCCGCAGCGAGGAGATGTTCGACTCGGTGCCGCCGCTCGTGATGAACCCGACGGCGTCCGGCTTGCCGAGCAGCGAGGCGAGCATCCGCACCGCCTGCTTCTCCATCTCGTACGGGCCGGGCTGCAGCTCGCGGGCCCACTCGACGAAGAAGGTGCCCTGCGTCATCTCGTACACCTTACGGGTGATCGGGTGCGGAGGCCCCACGTAGCTGATGCCGAAGTTGTTCTCGATCTCGTAAGGGATAGAGCCCAGTATCTCCCCGACCCCCTCCAGCACCTCCTCCTCGGACGCCCCCTCCTCGGGGAAGTCCATCGGCGGGGGCATGTACAGCTCCGAACGCGACTTTTTCTTCTCGAACTCTGAGACCATTTGCCTGACTCCTCCGGGCGGTCATCCTGGGGGCCTGCTCGGCCGCCAATCAAGATACCACAAAGCGGCGCCAAGGCCATCCGGCGCCGCCCACCCAGTCCGCCATCCATGAGTACGGCGCGGAATTGACCGGGCTGGCCGCTGGCCGTATGCTACCAGCCGCCGCCTTCCGCGGCCGGAGACACGCGCATGAAGATCATCGACGTCTCGACGACGCTGCTCCACTACCCGGACGTGCCCGGGTACCAGGACGCCACCATGCCGGAGCCCGTGCCCGGCCGGAGCCAGGTATTCGCGCACGTCAAGACCGACGAGGGCTTCGAGGGCCTCGGCGTCGGGCAAGCCTCGCCTGGGGTGCGGGAGGTGATAGACTCCGCGCTTCGCCACGTACTGATCGGGCAGGACCCGATGAAGATAGAGAAGCTCTGGAGAGACATGTTCTGGGCCGTGCGCGGGTACGGCCGCAGGGGGCTGGCGTTCCTGGCCATCTCCGCCGTCGACATAGCCCTGTGGGACCTGAAGGCCAAGGCCCTCGGACTGCCGCTCTACAAGCTCCTCGGGCCGTGCAGGGAGTCGGCGCCCGTGTACGGCAGCGGGGGATGGACGAACTACACCGTCGAGGAACTCGTCGCCGAGATGGAGGGCTACGCCGCCGAGGGCATCCCCCGCGTCAAGATGAAGGTGGGCAAGGACTTCGGAAGCGCCGAGCGCGAGGACATAGAGAGGGTCGCGGCGGTGAGGGCCGCCATAGGCCACGACGTCGCCCTGTACGTCGACGCCAACAACGGCTACTACGCCAAGCAGGCCATCTACATGGCGCGCGAGTTCGAGGAGTACCAGGTCGGTTGGTACGAGGAGCCGGTGCTTGCCGACGACGTACCGGGGCTCGCCGAGGTCCGCCGGGCCACCACGATACCCGTGGCCAGCGGGGAGATGGAGTACACGAAGTACGGCTTCAGGGACCTGATAACCGGGGGCGGCGCCGACATCGTACAGCCCGACGTGGTGCGGGTCGGTGGCGTGACCGAGTGGATGAAGGTCGCCCACCTGGCCGAGGCGTTCAATCTACAGGTCGCCCCCCACATGGCCCAGCTCGTACACCTGCACGTCTGCTGCGCCGTCCCCAACCTCAAGGCCATGGAGTACGCCAACATGTACCTTGCCGCCGACGAGGTATGGTACACGGAGTTCCCCACGCAGAAGGACGGCTTCCTGACCCCGTATCCCGACAAGCCCGGCCTCGGCCTCGAGCTCGACCCGTACTCGGTCGAGAAGTGGTCGGTATGACCTTCGCCCCGCGCTTCTCCATTACGAACGCGGTAGCAGCGGCGCTGACCGAGATCGAGAGAGCCCGCGGCTTCCTCGAGGCGGCGACCCTCTCGGACGAGTGGATCGACTCAATGCGCTCGCGGGCCTTCCTGCTCGAAGCGCACCATACGACGCACATCGAGGGGACGCGTCTCACCGTAGAGGACGCCGCGGCCCTCCTGGAGGGCCGTACCGTCCCGGAGGCCGACCCGGACGACGCCCGCGAGCTCCTCAACTACCGCGACGCTTTCGAGTTCGTCAGCGCGTCCCTCGACGAGGGCGGGCCGGTCACCGAGCGCCTCATACTGGAGATACACAGGCGCCTGGTGGCCGGCGTCCGAGGCGGTGCCGCCGCCCCGGGAGAGTACCGGCGAGTCCAGAACTACGTCGTCAACTCGGCCACCGGCGAGACCCTCTATACGCCGCCGCCGGCCCACGACGTGCCGGCGCTCATGCGCGAGTTCGTGGAGTGGCTGAACCGTACGGGCGACATCCACCCCGTCATCGCGAGCGCGATTGCCCAATTCCAGCTCGTCCACGTCCATCCGTTCCTCGACGGCAACGGCCGCACGTCCCGGCTGCTCTCGACGCTTTGCCTCTATCGCGCCGGGTACGACTTCAAGCGGCTCTTCACCATCAGCGAGTACTACGACCGGGACAGGCCAGCCTTCTACCGGGCCATCCAGGACGTGCGGCGGGCGGATATGGACATGACCGGATGGATCGAGTTCTTCACTAACGGCCTTGCCACGCAGTTGATCGAGGTCAAGCAGCGGGGAGAGGCGGCGATCCGGCAGGACGTCCTCACCCGCAGCCACGATCTGACGAACAGGCAGTCGCGGGCGCTTGGCTACGCGCTGCAACACGGCAGGTTGACGATCGCCGAGTTCCAGGCGCTCTTCGCTGAGACGTCGCGGCGCACACTCCAGAGGGACCTCAGGGTCTTGGTGGAGAAGGGCTTGATCCTGCGCCGGGAGAGGACGAACCGGCTGGAATACGTGCCTGCGAACGGGGCTGCATGAGCCGGGCGGCGAACTTGCGACAAACTTGCGACACAACTCGCGACAAACTTGCGACATAACTTGCGACAAACTTGCGACATAACTTGCGACACGACTTGCGACACGGACGTGGGGCGTCCCTGCTCCCGTGGGCGCGTTAGCTGAGGGGCCGCGGCTATGCCGGAGGGTGGAATCCCTAGGTGGGTCGAGCTGAGCATCGAGGCGCCGGCGGAGTACGTCGAGCCGCTGAGCCACCTCTTTCACCGGTACGGCGAGGGCGGTGTCGTCACCGAGGAGCCGGGAGGCTACAGTCCCGACGAGGGAGAGCGCCCGCCGGTCCCGGACAGGGTGACGGTCAAGACCTTCTATCCGCTGGACGAAGAGGCGGACGCGCGCTTCGGACGCATCGACGTCGGGGTGCGGCTGATGTCGCGGCTTGCCTGCATGTCGCCGCTGACCCACAGGGTGATCGAGGAGCGCGAATGGGCGGAGGCGTGGAAGGAGCACTTCCACCCGCTGCGTGTGGGCCGCCGGCTGGTGGTAGCGCCCTCGTGGAGGGAGTACGGCCCCGGCGAGGGAGACGTGGTGATCAGGCTCGACCCCGGCATGGCCTTCGGCACCGGACACCACCCGACGACGCGCATGTGCTTGGAGCAGGTCGAGGCGCTGGCGGAGCGCGGCGTGGACGTGCTCGACGTCGGCTGCGGGTCGGGCGTCCTCTCCATAGCGGCGGCGCTCCTCGGGGCGCGGCGGGCCTTCGGGCTGGACGTGGAGGAGGCCGCGGTGTCGGTGGCGCGGGCGAACGCGGCGGAGAACGGGGTCGCGGACGTGGTGAGCGCCGAGGCGGGGTCCCTTCCGCATCCCCGCGTCGGCGATGGGAGCTACGACCTCGCGCTGGCCAACATATCGGCAAGGGTGGTCGTCGAGCTTGCGCCGGCGCTCGCGCGGGCCGCCAGGCCGGGCGGCGTCCTGGTCCTGTCAGGCTTCCTGCTCAAGGACGAGGACGCGGTTCGGCGCGCCTACGCGGAGGCGGGGGGCGCGGTGGAACAGCGGCAGGAGGACGGCGACTGGGTAGCGCTGCGGCTGCGTATGGCGTAGAGCCGGGAGCCGCAGGGTGCGCTGGTCGGGGTGACAGGATTCGAACCTGTGGCCCCCTGCACCCCATGCAGGTGCGCTAACCAAGCTGCGCCACACCCCGACCCGATTCGAGGATAGCATAGGCGCACCAGGGGTTCAACGTTGGCTTGGCTTGTTGTGATTCCTTGAAAAGTGTCTCATTCTGTCTCTTTTCGTCTCTTCCAGCTATGGACCGTGAGACAGGGGGAGACGCGAACAAGGCAAAATGAGACACGAGATAGACAGAATAAGACAGCGATGAGACAGAATGAGACACGCGGTCGCTGGCGTGTCCGGGCTGCGTATCGAACGGGACGAGGGGGCGGATTGGGAAGGCGGGTTTGAAACCCGCCCCTACGAGTGTGTGGTGATGCATGAGGGGAGTATAGCACGTGCGTTCTTGGGGTGGCAAGGGCAGTCGGGCCCGCGCCGGCGCTGGTCGCTCAGGATAGGTTGAAGGCGAACAGCTTCGCGGCCCTGAGCTTGAAGCGCAGCAGCACGGGCTGGCCGGGTCCCTTCCCCAGTTCGGACTCGCCGTTCCAGGTCACCGGGTGGTCGAGGCGGTCGCCGGCTATGGGGTCGGCGTCCTCGAAGGAGCGGCCGGGGAGGGGGCGCCCCTGCCTATCGGCCGCCTCCACCAGCACGCGGCCGGCGTGCTTCGTCTGGAGGTTCAGGCCCAGGCGGCTGCCCTCGAGGACGAGCGGCAGCGTGGTGAAGCTGCCCTCCTCGGGCGCTTCCAGCGCTCCCAGCCGCCCCTCCGGCCAAGTCGCGTAGGCGACCCTGGACCGCATCGTGACCCTGTTCCTGGGGTACTTGTGGGGGTAGAGGTAGCCGGAGTACGGCAGGGCTACCCGGTTGCCCGCCAGGGGCACGAGGTCCAGGCCGCCGAATACGCACCCGCCATCCCACGACCCGCGCGGCCCGGGCGAGAGCACGGGGTCCCCTGGGACCTCCGACCAGACGATGCCGTCCGGGCTGGAGAATAGGCGTAGCTCCGTCGTGTCGTCGGCGTGGTGGTACAGCGCGGGGAACATCAGGTGGTGGTCGCCTGTCCCGGGGTACGTCGTCTTGCTGTTGGTGTACCAGTCGTCGGACGGGTGCAGGCCGGTCGACGGCCAGACGAGCATCTCGGGGCCGGGCCAGCGGCGGAAGTCGTCCGTCTCCGCCCTGCCTATGGAGCGCCGCCCGTAGAACCAGTTGCACCGCGCGTACCAGACGTAGCGCTCCAACCGCGCGTCGTAGTGGACGACGTTCATGGTGTCGCTGTAGTGGACCACGAGCGGGCCCGGTATCGCCTTCCAGCGGACGCCATCCGGCGAGACCGCGCCGTACATGCCGGAGAGGTGCTCCAGATCGCCGCCGGCGATGGGGTACACGTCGTCCGGGCGGCGCTCCTGGAACTCCCCCAGGATGCGCAGCCTCTCCTCGTCGGTCGCCCCGACGCCGCTCCGCACGAACATCTTGAAGCGCTCGCTCTCCGGGGCCGTCGGGTCGACGAACACCTCCGGGCTCTCGCTGCCGGCGGCCTCGGGGCAGGCGCTCCAGTCCACTTCGCACGTCGTCACGTTGCGCCAGTCGTAGCCGTCGGCGGACTCGGCGTAGTACAGGACGCCGTCGCGGGAGTCCTCGGGCCTCTTGTACCAGGTGCGGTAGACGCCCTCGTCGTGGATGACGCGAGTGCCGGGCGGGCCGTTCTCGGGGAACGGTTCGCCCTTCTCGGCGGGCTGCGCGGCTATCCGTATGCCCTGCGGGGCGTCGGTCGGCGCGTAGAAGGCGTCGATCCGCCTGTCCTTCCACTCGGGGGCGTCGTACACCCTGAGCGGTATGGGGCGTCCGTCGCCCGCCGCCCAGTACGGCCCTATCAGCCCAAGCTCGCCCGCGAGCACGAATCGCCAGTCCAGGAAGAGGTGGGGGCCGCCCGATAGGCGCAGGTTCGAAGACGGCAGCCACGGATGGCCCGCCCGCCTGTCGTGCGCCCTCGCCCTCGCGCCCAGCTTCATTATCGGGGCCGCCCTCCGCCCGACGGCTCTCTCGCCGGGTCGCGGAATATCTCGGCCATGCCGAGGCCGGTCTGCTTGCGGATCCCAGTTACGAGGTACAGGACGCCAATCACGAGCAGGGCCGCGCATGGGACCACTATGACCGGGAAGCTGAGCGCCGTCATCCTGCCGAGCTCCTGGTTGAAGGCGGTCGTCCCGGCGGGGCTGACGACGATCACCCGCGCCAGCGCGTAGTTCAGCGCGGCTGACAGCAGGAACGACGCCCCGAGGATGTAGGTCGTATGGACGAGCCGGCGCTCGAAGGCGTCCCGCGTACCCTTCTCATCCAGCGCCGCGCCCACGCGCTCGAAGTCGATGACCTGGCGCATGAGGGAGCGCACCAGGGGGTATCGCGTCCACAGCGACCCGACCACCGCCGCCCCGATGACCAGCGGGATCCCCGCCTCCTTGACGGCCACCCACTGCGGGTCGAGCTCGAGCAGTCCGATGCCCCCGGTGAGCAGCACGCCCACGATTCCCAGGACGGAGAGCAGGTTGAAGTTCCTGCGGCGTACCAGGTCGTAGCAGCCGTACCCCAGCGGGAACGCCAGCGCCACCACGAGGCCGCCAGCGGGGCCCAGCCTGTCCTCGCCGCTCAGCAGCGTCAGCACCGCCACCGGCGCGACGACGTTCAGCAGCAGGCTGAGCAGCGGGTTTTCCTTCTTGGCGTTCGCGTCCATAGCTCTCCCACGGCAACTGTTCAGAGTTGGTGCGTTCCTCGTCCAGGGCGCCCACAAGGGACGCCCCTACGACTACGGCTTCCATCCCGTAGGGTGCAGCCCTTGTGGCTGCCCTCCTGTACTCTGAACAGGTACCTCCCACGCCGCGCCCTTTCGCGTGGCGGCGGACTATAGTATACATTCGCCGTGAGCACCGAGGCGGACGCGGAGATGCTGGAGGCGGGATATCCGAGTGACGGGCGTACCTGCGCCGCCACCTTATAGCGACGATGAGCTTAGCTTAGTGGACGTGACTGTCCTACTGCTGCCTGGCTGCGCTTACCAGGGCCTTTTCAAAGTCAGGGTGGGAGTAGGACGACAGATGGCTGGGCATCGAGTCTCTGTGCTCTGCCCGTGAGAGGCTCCTTCGATGACCAGAGCGATGGTTTCGGCAAGGCTCGTATCGGCGTAGAGCGCATCTCCACTCAGCACTTTCAGACTCGGAAAGTGTGCCGACAGCGACCGGATCCACTCCTCGGCCGCTCTCGGCTCATGGCGAGCTATCTCCACCTGGTCCAGCGCCATCGACCCCTCCCGGCTGAACAGATGCAACAGCTTCAACTGCTCATCGTCCTCCCAAACGCCCCGCACACTCTTGCCGTCCATCGACACCACGTCTATCTCGTTGCCCCGCAACTCGGCCAACTTCAACACCAAGCCCATCAGAGCGACGCGCACCTCCGATATGGACACCATTCCCCAGATCCACCACCTAGCGTTATTGGTGTGGACTTTGCGGTTCTACAGGGACATGTTCGTCGTCGCCTCGGCGTCACATATGCTCAGATTGGGCCGTAGGGGGGGTTGGACGACGTTTTGAGGGTATTGGGGCGGCCTGATGCCAAGCGGCGGCTCTGTTGAGTCCAAGGAAGGCATGGCCCGGCCAGACGACACCGCTGAGTCGCCTTCAACCGATGGTCCCTTCTCCCTACCGGGTGCGCCTATGCCGTTACGGCTCGGCAGCCAGCGCCGATAGCCTCTGCCGCGCTCTGAGCACCAACTCGTATGAGGGGTGTCCACGCGCCAGGCGTATGATCAGCCTTCGAGCGTGCCGTATGACCCGGCCAGCAAGGGCGATCAGGTTGAAGCGGACCGCTTTCAGACGCTTGCGGCTGGTACGCCCTGTACTTCCTGTAGCTGAAGAGCGCCTCCTGCTTGTGCGTCTCCACCAGGGTCGCGTCCATGTCCAGAGTCGCCACGGTGTGAGGCGAACGGCTCTGAACGAAGCCCACCATCTCGGCGTTGACCTCCCAGAGACCGCGCAGCGCCTGGTTGGGCGTAGGGATGAATGCCCGGTGAGCTTGCCGCCGAGACTCCTCGTCTGCGTCGTTGAATCCCGACAGGTACCGGAACACCGCAGACTCCGACGGTACGGTCCGACGCCGCTCCACACGCCATCTCTCGCCCAACGCTACGCGCTCCCTGCGACTCATCCCGACCGTCTCCGTCTCTCGAAGCACCCGGCAGAACCCCTCGTCCTTCTCAAGGACATCCAGGTCGGACACCGACTCGCCGCCCGCAAGAGCCTGCCCCGTACTCGATACGGGGTTCAGCAGTATCAGCGAGGTGACTATCTGGCTGTCCGTCCAGCCCTGACCGCCTCTACGCAACCCCACGCAGCGCTCTATCGATGACTTCAACCCGCACACCTGTATCAACTCCAGGTACGTCGGTAGGCCCGACAGCGCCGTCATACCCGTCGTGCTCTTCTCCCCGGCATACTGGAACGGCAGGGCGACTTGCTTCATAATAGATGCACCTCGTTGATGATAGTTTCCCTCGTTCAAGAAACATCATAGCCCGCTTCAACACGGGCGCCAACGAGGTCTCTCATTTACCTAGGTGGGGAATCGGGGTTCCGATCAGGTCTTGACTTACGCGAACGCGCGTGCTACGGTCTTCCGGTGACCGCGATTAGACTGCCCCGTTCGGGCCGGGCAGCGCCGTTTGACCCGCCTGCGCGGGTGGACGTACCATCTGCCCCACGGAGTTGCTGACGCCCCTTGCTAGCCAAATCGACAACGTGCGCGGTAGTGGGCCTCGACGGCTACATCGTCGAGGTCGAGGTGGACATCTCGCCCGGCCTGCCGGCATTCCACGTCGTCGGCCTGCCCGACGCCGCCGTGCAGGAGGCCCGCGAGCGCGTCCGCGCCGCGATACGCAACTCCGGCTGCGAGTTCCCGCTGCGCCGCATCGCCGCGAGCCTCGCGCCCGCCGACCTGAGAAAGGCGGGGCCCGCATACGACCTGCCCCTCGCGCTGGCGGTGCTGCTCTCCTCCGGACAGATAGCGCAGCTTCCCGAATCGGCCATCTTCCTCGGCGAGCTCGCCCTGGACGGCGGCCTCCGGCACACGAACGGCATACTGCCCATGGCGGCGGTCGCCAGGGAGCAGGGCTACCGGCAGGTCTTCGTGCCCTCCGTCGACGCCCAGGAGGCCGTGCTGGTCGCCGGCATCGACGTCGTGCCGGTCGCGACCCTCGCCGAGCTGGTATCCCACCTGAGGGGCGAGAGCCACATCGCCTCCGCGAACCCGGCCGCCGCCGCGAACGCCGCAGGGGAGAGCGCGGCGGCCAGTCCAGCGGGCCGGGTGGACATGGCCGACATACGGGGGCAGGAGCACGCGAAGCGCGCCCTGGAGGTCGCCGCCGCAGGCGGCCACAACCTGCTCATGCTCGGCCCGCCCGGCAGCGGCAAGACCCTGCTCGCCAGGACGCTGCCCTCCGTACTGCCCGCGCTCACCAACGACGAGGCCCTGGACGTGACCAAGATATACAGCGTCAGCGGCCTGCTGCCGCAGTCGGCGCCCCTGATCACCGAGCGCCCGTTCAGGGCGCCCCACTACACGATCTCGAACGCCGGACTGGTCGGCGGAGGCAGGCTGCCGAGGCCGGGGGAGATCACCCTGAGCCACCGGGGTGTGCTCTTCCTGGACGAACTCCCCGAGTTCGGACACTCCGTCCTGGAGGTGCTGCGCCAGCCCATCGAGGACAAGATCGTGACGATCAGCCGCGCCCAGGGCACCCTCACCTTCCCCGCCAACTTCATGATGGTCGCGGCTATGAACCCGTGCCCGTGCGGCTACTACGGCGACCAGGTGCGCGAGTGCATCTGCTCGCCGAGCGCCGTGTCCAGGTACAAGAAGCGCATCAGCGGGCCGCTGCTCGACCGGATCGACCTGTTCGTGGAGGTGCCCCGGATCGAGTACGAGAAGCTGGTCCAGCCCAACCGCGCCGAGACCTCGGAGCGCATACGCGGCCGCATCGAGAAGGCCCGGTCCGTGCAGGGCGCCCGGTTCGCGGGGATGGACATCGTGTCCAACTCCGAGATGGGGCCGGTGGAGGTGTGGGACCACTGCCCGGTGGAGGACTCGGCCAGGGGCATGCTGCAGGCGGCCATGAAGCAGATGCACCTGTCGGCCCGCGGCTACCACCGCATACTCAAGGTCGCCCGCACCCTCGCCGACCTCGCAGGCGCGCCCAGCATCGGCCCGTCCCAACTCGCCGAAGCCCTCCAGTACCGCCCCACCAGCTGGGGCTAAGCGAGGGAGGCGCCTCATGACATCCATGATCGCTGAGCGCAAAGTAGAGCCGTGGCGCAGGCGCCTGTACCTGCCCGCATACCGGGTCGCCGAGGCGGCCAGGTACTCGGGCACATCCGCCCAGACCGTGACGCGCTGGCGCCATCACGGAGGTCAGCTAGGGCCGGCTTTGCCGGGCCGGCCGAAGCGACAACACCTGTCCTACCTGGAACTGGTGGAGGTGGCCTTCGTCGCCACCTTTCGCAAGCTCGGCGTGCCGCTTCAGCGGATCCGCAGGGCGAGGGCCTATGCCGCCCAGGTGCTGGGCTCCGAGCACCCATTCGCCGAGTACAGGTGGCTTACCGAAGGCCATCACGCAATGCTGCGCCTGGGCGAGTTGGAAGACGACGCTTCCGTGAGCAACCTCGTCGTCGCGGACTCGCACGGGCAGATCGCCTGGCAGGAGATGGTCGGCCAGCGGTTCACGCAGTTCGACTACGATCAGGGTCTCGCCCTCATATGGTACGTGGCGGGGCGAGACAGCATGGTCGTCATCGACCCCAGGACCTCCTTCGGGGCTCCTACGGTGAGGGGCATCCCCACCTGGGTCCTGAAGGGACGCTGGAGCGCCGGCGAGAGCATCTCCGACATCCAAGCCGACTTCGGACTGAGCGAGGAAGAGAGTATGGACGGCCTCCTGTTCGAAGGTATCAGCCTGGCCGCTTGAACTGGAGACGCCCTGTGGTCATGGACGGTCCCACGGAGCCCGGCACGGTGTTGTTCTTCGACAGAGACGTAGGAGTCACGCTGCCCAAGGCGCTGGGGCTGCTCAAACTGCCGACGCGCGTCGAATATCACCAGGACCACTTCGCCATCGACGCTCGTGACGACGACTGGATGCCCACGGTGGGCGGCCTGGGGTGGACACTGGTAGGCCACGATAGCCGACACCACCAGGAAGAGTCCGAGGTATCGGCCATCAAACAGCATCGGATAGGGTGCTTCTACCTGTGGGGGGCTGAAGCGGTGAGATGGGAGAAGATGCGGTGCTTCCTGCGCGCCTACGAGAACATCCTCGAAGCCGCGGCCATGACCCCGCGGCCCTTCATCTATAGAGTCACCGAGAGGGGCCGCCTCGCGTCAGTAACCATTCCATAGAGATATGGGAACAACATGAATATCACCTACTCGACATCCGAAGCCAGAACCCGGTTCGACGAGATCATCCGCCACGTAGGTGACGGCAAGACTATCACCATCTCCTACCGGGGAGAGCCGGTCGCCGAAGTCCGTCCGCCGGAAGGACCGGAGACGATAGAGCAGAGGACCCAGGAGCTGGAGCGGCGCGGAGTCCTGATCGGACCCCGTGGGCCAAGGACTCCATTCGAAGGCGGCGCGTACGTGCCCGGCGCCTTGGACGCGTTCTTCGAGGAGCGCGACTGACTATGGGGTTGCCACGATGACCAACACCCTCTACTACGGCGACAACCTCGACATACTCCGGCAGCACGTCCCCGACGAGTCGGTCGACCTCGTTTACCTTGACCCGCCCTTCAACTCCAACGCCAGCTACAACGTGCTCTTCAAGGAGCAGTCCGGCGAGGCCTCCCCCGCGCAGATCAGGGCCTTTACCGACACCTGGGAGTGGACGCAGGAGGCCGAGCGCACCTACGAGCGGGAGATCATCGCCAACCCACGCGCGCCCGCCAACGTCAAGGAGATGGTCTCCGCCTTCCGCCAGTTCATCGGCAGCAACGCCATGATGGCCTACCTCGTCATGATGACGCCCCGCCTCGTCGAGCTTAGCCGCGTCCTCAAGTCCACCGGCTCCATCTACCTCCATTGCGACCCCACGGCCAGCCACTACCTCAAGCTGCTCATGGATGCTGTGTTTGGGCCAGAGAACTTCCAGAGCGAAATCATCTGGAAACGCCAGAGCGCTCATAGCGATGCACGGCGCTACGGTTCGGTACATGACACGATACTGTTCTATGCCAAGACTGGCTCTCCTGTCTGGAATCCTTCATTCCAGCCTTATGACTCCGAATACGTCGAACAGTACTATCGTTACGTGGATGACGACGGACGTCGGTTTATGTCCGGTGACTTGGGCACTTCCGGACTTCAGGGAGGAGGCTACGAATACGAGTGGAAAGGTGTAAGCCGTGTCTGGCGTGTCCCTGTCAAAACGATGGAGCAACTTGATGCCGAGGGACGCATCTTCTATACCCGCAACGGCATTCCGAGGATCAAACGGTATCTCGATGAGGCTAAGGGCAACCCCGTTCAGGATGTTTGGCCAGACATCCAATCACTCCGGTCTTGGCATAATGAGCGGCTCGGCTACCCCACCCAGAAGCCGCAGGCCTTACTGGAGCGCATCATCCAAGCGTCCTCAAACGAGGGCGACGTGGTGCTCGACCCGTTCTGCGGCTGCGGCACCGCCGTCGCTGCCGCCGAGAACCTCAAGCGCCGCTGGATCGGCATCGACGTCACCCACCTGGCCGTCGCCCTCATGAAGAGCCGGCTCAGGACCGCCTTCGACCTCCACCCCGGCGCCGACTACGAGGTCGTCGGGGAGCCCGCGGACGTGGGCGGCGCCCGCGCCCTGGCCGAGCAGGACCGCTACCAGTTCCAGTACTGGGCCATGTCGCTCCTGGAGGCGCAGCCCCGCGAGGACCGGCGCAGGGGCGCCGACAGGGGAATCGACGGCGTCATCCACTTCATCGACGGCCCCCGCAACTCCACGAAGAAGGCCATCGTACAGGTCAAGAGCGGCAGGGTCTCGTCGCCCCTCATCCGCGACCTGAGGGGCGCCGTCGAGCGCGAGAAGGCCGATCTCGGCCTCTTCATCAGCCTGGAGGAGCCGACCCGCGACATGCGCGCGGAGGCCGCCAGCGCCGGCTTCTACCGCTCCGACGTATGGCAGCGCGACTACCCCAGGATGCAGATACGCACCGTCGCCGAGCTTCTCGCGGGCAACGAGTTCGACATCCCGTACGCCCCGTCCATGTACCAGCCCGCCCAGCGCGTCCAGCGCCCCGAAGGCCGCCAAGCCGCCATGGACGACACGGTGTAGAATCGGACAGGGGTGCGCGGATGGCTCGCCGCAAGAGACAGGACAACCGAAGGGTTTACCGGTTCACGGGGCTGGCGCTGGAGAACTGGCGGAACTTCGTGAGCGCCGACGTGGCGCTGCAGCGCCGGGCGTTCCTCGTCGGCCCCAACGCGTCCGGGAAGTCCAACCTGCTCGACGCGTTCCGCTTCCTATACGACGTTGCCGCCGTCGGCGGCGGGTTTCAGGAAGCCGTCAGGAGGCGCGGCGGCGTATCCGGAATGCGCGCCCTGGCAGCCCGCCGGTACCCGGACGTGGGCATCCGCGTGACTGTGGGCAATGACGAGGAGGAGTCCCGCTGGGAGTACAAGCTCCAATTTGCCCAGGACAACATCCGACGCCCCTTCATCAAGGAAGAGACCGTCCGTCACAACGGCGAGGTCCTCCTGGAGAGGCCGAACGCGGAGGACGAGGCCGACCCGCAGAGAAAGTCGCAGACATACCTCGAGCAGGTCAACGTCAACAGGGAGTTCCGCGACCTGGTCGATTTCCTGGGCTCGGTGCGCTACAGGCACATCGTCCCGCAGCTCGTGCGCGATCCGGACCGTTCGGTAGGACGGGAGAACGACCCGTTCGGGGGCGACTTCCTCGACCAGCTAGCCCGTACCCAGGCCAGGACTCTCCAGTCCAGGCTGCGCCGCATCACGAAGGCCCTCCAGGTAGCGGTGCCCCAGCTTCAGGACTTGGAGCTCCAGAGGGACGAGCGCGGTACGCCGCACCTTCGCGGCAGATATGAGCACTGGCGCTCGCAGGGCGCTTGGCAGAGTGAGCAGGAGCTGTCGGACGGCACCCTTCGACTGCTGGGGTTCCTCTGGTCGGTCATCGACGGCGACGGTCCCCTTCTGCTCGAGGAGCCCGAACTCTCGCTGCACCCCGAAGTAGTGCGGCACCTCCCACAGTTGATCGCGCGGGCGCAGCGGGGAGAGGGGCGGCAGATAATAATGAGCACACACTCGGCCGACCTGCTCCAGGATACGGGCATCGGCATGGACGAGGTGTTGCTGTTGATGCCGGCAAATGAGGGCACCAGGGTCCATACCGCCGGGTGGGACCTTGAGATACGACGACTGCTCGAGGCTGGGCTGAGCATGGCCGACGCGGCAATCCCCTACACGCGTCCTGAGAACTCGGAGCAGTTCGCGATGTTCGCAGACCTTTGACCTCCGTCGAGTCCAGGGTCGTCTCCGGAGCCGTGGAAGGGACTCTCGACGAGGCGGTCCTGCGCAGGCTGGCCGCCGATCTGGGCTTCCACGTGGGCGCCGTTTACGGCAGGGCTGGCAAGCCGCACTTGAAGGCCAGGATCGAGGGATACAATCAAGCAGCCAGGTTCTGGCCCTGGGTAGTCTTGGTAGACCTCGATAAGGACGAATGCCCGCCGTCGCTTCGCGCCGAGTGGCTCCCGGACCCGGCCGAGCACATGTACCTTCGGGTAGCTGTCCGCGAGATAGAGAGCTGGCTGCTTGCCGACCGGGCGGGAATCGCGGCGTTCCTGGGGACCTCCAAGGACAGGATTCCCCGTGACGTTGACGCCCTGGACGACCCAAAGCAGACCCTGATCGATCTGGCCAGAAGCTCACGCCGAAGAGCCGTTCGGGAAGACATGGCGCCGCGTCCTGGCAGCGGCGCGGCCGAGGGACCGGCGTACACGTCCCGCATGTCGGAGTTCGTCGCCAAGGGGGGACGCGGCCATTGGCAGCCCTCTTCCGCGGCGGAGGCGTCGCCAAGCCTGGCGCGGTGCATACGCGCTCTGACCGAATTGCGCGAAGCGGCCCCAAGGCTAATTAGGGACGTGTAGACACGCCGCTCAAGGCCGTCCTAATGGCCGGTCGCGCCAGCGCGAGGCGTCCGCCAGTTCCTGCGCGTGCCGCTTCTGCTCCTCCCTGTCTTCGACCGCAGATCCAGGCAGCACGATATTGGCGTGGTAGGGGTTGTCGATTAGCGGTGCGGAAACCACCCGCCGGCCGTTGGCGCCGGCTCTTGCCGAAGTAACGACTGCCCAGCCGTAGAAAACGGCGCCGCGGGCGGAGGCTACGCGGTCGCCAATAGCCGCCGCATCCGACGGCGGCGCTGTGCTCAGCCTATCGACGGAGACGTCGACTTGACCCGGCTGGGTCAGGAAGACGTGAAATGGCGTACGGGAGCGCCGCGCCCTACCTGCATTCCTGCGGGAGAAGACTCCGCGCCCAAGGTCCTCCCACGGCCCAACGATGGCGGGAGGCGATGGGTCAATCGTCACGTTGCTCCAACTCGACCAAGGCCTCGCGCACGAAGCCGTCGGGGAGCGTCCGTGTGGTCGAATAGCGGGCGCGGCGGTGCGCGCCGTCCACGTTGACGAGGCAGAGCGCGCCACCATCCGGGTCGCACAACAGGAGGACGGAACAGCCTCGCCCCGGAGCGTCGATGGCGACCTCGCCGTCCGGCGTGGGGTAGACCTCGAACCGACGAGGGGAGATCGTATACATCTCCTTCAACAGGCGCTCCGCGCTCTCCAGCGCCTCACCGGAGGGCGGCGGGGTCCCCTCCTCGCGGGCCTCGTCCTCTGTCTCTCGGAGGTCACGCAGAGCGTCCCTCAAGTCGTCATCCAGCGAAGCACCGGTTGGGCCATTGGCGAGCAGCCGCTCCCCGTGCTCACTGAGCCTTAGGCTCGTGGAGCTCGCATCGCACAGGTCTGCCCTCGACAGGAGCGCCACGGACCTGAGCGCATCGTCCCATCCGCCATCGACCACGTCCGGCAGGTCCCCCCATCTGATGGAGGTCATGCGGTTCAGGGCGTCAAGCAGCCGTGCAGCGGTTACGTCCAGGTAGACGGCAGCTAGGCTATCTCCGTTCTGTCCTTGCAACTCCGGCGACTCCTGTGGATGCGAGGCAAAATGACGGTTCATTTAGGGGCAGCGAATCAAGTGTACCAAAGCTAGGGGCTATCTGCTATGACCAGCCGACGGCCGGAGACCGGCGCACCCCTCTTTACCCCTAAACTCCATCTTGCTATACTTAGGGCCGCCTTTCGGGGGAGGCGCTCTCTCGAAGGCTGGGCATCGCCTCATCGCGCTATGCGGGGGCGGGGCCCGCAAACTTCCTGGCAAGGAGGCGTTCATTGAAGTGGATCGACTACGCAAGTCCCAACAGCGTTGAAGAAGCGGTAAGCCTGCTCTCCCAGAATTGCGGCAAGGCGCGGGTGCTCGCCGGCGGCACGGACCTGATCGTGCAGCTGCGGAACCACGCCCTGACGCCGGACCTCGTGATCGACGGCAAGGGCATCCCCGAGCTGAACGAGATCACCCTCGACACCGAGGACGGCCTGACCCTGGGAGCGGCGGTGCCCTGCTACAAGATTTACGGCAACCGGGCCATAGCGCGGACCTACCCCGGCCTCGTGGACGCCGCCTCCATCATCGGCGGCATCCAGATCCAGGGCAGGGCCTCCATCGGCGGCAACCTGTGCAACGCCACTCCGAGCGCCGACACGATACCGGCGCTGATCGCCCACAGCGTGACCTGCAACATCGCCGGGCCCAACGGCAGGCGTCAGGTCGCGGTCGAGGACTTCTGCACCGGGCCGAGCCGCAACGTGCTCGAGCCGGACGAGCTTCTCGTCTCGCTCCACTTTCCCGCGCCTCCCGCGGGCTTCGGGGCGAACTACATTCGCTTCATCCCGCGCAACGAGATGGACATCGCCGTGGCCGGCGCGGGCGTATCGGTCGTGCTGGACAACGGAACGTTCAAGTGCGCCAGGGTCTCGCTCGCGGCCGTCGCCCCCACGCCTCTGTTCGTGAAGGAGGCCGGGGACGCGCTGGCGGGCAAGCCCGTGAACGACGAGAGCATCGCCGAGGCGTCCAGGATAGCCAGGGACGCCGCGACGCCCATCAGCGACATGCGCGGCACCATAGAGTTCCGCAAGCAGCTATGCGAAGTCCTAACCAGAAGGGCGCTCAACACAGCGGTCGAGAGAGCCAGGGGAGGGGAATAGATGCCCGCCAAGACGTACGTACACACAAGGATCAACGGCGAAGACGTAGAGCTCCTCTGCGAGCCGAGGCAGAGCCTGCTGGAGGTCCTTCGGGACGACCTGCAGCTCACCGGCAGCAAGGAGGGCTGTAACGACGGAAACTGCGGCGCCTGTACCGTGAGCCTGGACGGGCGGATAGTGGACTCGTGCCTGGTGCTTGGGGTCGAGGCCGCCGGCAAGGACATCCTCACCATCGAGGGCGTGGCGACGCCGGAGGGGCTCCACCCGATCCAGCAGGCGTTCCTGGAGAACGCCGCGTTGCAGTGCGGGGTCTGCACCCCGGGCTTCATCGTGGCCTCCAAGGCGCTGCTGGAGGAGAACCCCTGCCCGACCGAGCACGACGTCCGCTTCTGGCTGGCCGGGAACCTGTGCAGGTGCACCGGCTACGACAAGATCGTTAGGGCGGTGCTGGACGCCGCCAATCGCATGCAGGAGGCGTAGACATGACGCTCACCTACGAGCCAAACATCGTCCTGGCACAGAAGGAGTTCGAGGTAGTCGGCACGCGGCCCATCCGGCACGACGGCGCCGACAAGGTTACCGGCGCCGCCAAGTACGGCGAGGACTACGCCACGGCGGGCATGCTCTTCGCCAAGTGGCTCCGCAGCCCGCACGCCCATGCCGTGATCAAGTCGATAGACACCAGCAAGGCGGAGGCCCACCCGGGCGTCAGCGCCGTCGTCACGGGGTACGACCTCCCGGAGACCAAGCCGGGCGAGACCTGGACCGGCGCCCTGGGCGAGTTCGGCCTCAAGCGCATTCGCGAGAACAACCTCGCGACCGAGAAGGTGCTCTACAAGGGCCACCCCATAGCCGCCGTTGCGGCCGCCACGGCGCACGACGCCGAAGAAGGCGTCCGCCTGATCGAGGTCGAGTACGAGGTGCTCCCCTCCGTCATGACCGCGCCCGAGGGGATGGCCGACGACGCGCCGATCCTCCACGACGACATGCGCACCAAGGAGCTCGACTCGACCGGCGACAAGCCCTCCAACGTCAACGAGCATATCCAGTACTCCCTCGGCGACGTGGAGAAGGGCTTCGCGGAGGCCGACGTCATAGTAGAGCGCTCCTTCGACACCGCCACCGTGCATCAGGGCTACATCGAGCCCCACGCCTGCACCGTTAGCTGGGGCAGGGACGGGCGCGTCTACATATGGACGAGCACCCAGGCGCCCTTCGACGTGCGCGACAACACGGCCGGCCTGCTCGGCCTGGACCCGACCGACGTGAAGCTGACGCCGCTGGAGATCGGCGGCGGCTTCGGGGGCAAGTGGGAGACCTACGGCGAGAGCGTCGCGGCCATCCTATCGAAGAAGACCGGCCGCCCGGTCAAGATGCTCATGACCCGCGCCGAGGAGCTGGAGGCCACCGGGCCCACGCCCGGCTCCCACGTGCGCGTCAAGATGGGCGCGACCAATGAAGGTAAGCTGACCGCCGCCCAGGCGTTCATCGCCTTCGAGGCGGGAGCGTACCCGGGCAAGAACCCGGTGGGCGCAGGCGCCATGTGCGTCTTCGGCCCGTACGACATAGAGAACCAGCTGGTGGACGGCTACGACGTGGTCGTCAACAAGCCGGTGACCGGCGCCTACCGCGCGCCGGGCGCCCCGAACACCGAGTACGCCTCCGAGTCCGTGGTGGACGAGATCGCCGGCAAGCTGGGCATCGATCCCTTGGAGCTGCGTCTGATGAACGCCTCCAAGGAAGGTACGCGGCGAGTCGACGGCCCTGCCTTCAACAGGATCGGCTGCGTCGAGGTGCTGGAGGCGATGAGAGACCACCCGCACTACACCGCCCCGTTGGAGGGCGAGAGCACAGGGCGGGGCGTGGCCATCGGCTACTGGTTCAACGTAGGCGAGCAGTCCAGCGTCAACATCAACGTCAACAAGGACGGCACGATCAGCCTGATCGAGGGGTCCACGGACATCGGCGGCACCCGCACCTCCATAGCGATGCAGGCCGCCGAGGCGCTGGGCATCCCGGCGGAGGACGTACACCCGTCGGTGGTCGACACCGACTCGGTGGGCTACACGCTGGGCACCGGCGGCAGCAGGGTCACCTTCGCCACCGGCTGGGCCGCCTACCTCGCCGCCGAGGACGTGAAGAAGACGGCGATCGAGCGCGCCGCCGCCATCTGGGACGTGGACGCCGACTCGCTGGAGATGAACAAGGGCGTCATCAGCTCCAAGGCAGACCCCGAGCTGAAGATGAGCTTCAAGGAGGTCGCGGCCCGCATGGACGAGACGGGCGGGACCATCGTCGGCTCGGCCAACGTCAACCCCTCCGGCGAGGGCGGCGCGTTCGCCGGCCTGATCGTCGACGTCAAGGTCGACCCCGACACCGGCAAGACGGACGTGCTCCGGCTCACCGCCGTGCAGGACGCCGGCAAGGCGATCCATCCCAGCTACGTCGAGGGCCAGATGCAGGGCGGCACCACGCAGGGCATCGGCTGGGCGCTGAACGAGGAGTACTTCATGGACTCCGAGGGGCGCATGGCCAACAACACGCTGCTGGACTACAGGATGCCCACGTCGCTCGACCTGCCGATGATCGACACGGTCATCGTGGAGGTGGCCAACCCCGGTCATCCCTACGGGGTCCGCGGCGTCGGCGAGGTGCCCATCGTGCCTCCGCTGGCGGCGGTGTCGAACGCGATAAACGCGGCGGTGGGCGTCCGGCTGCGGCAGGCCCCCATGAAGCCGACCGCGATCGTAGAGGCGCTCAACAACGGCGGGTAGGAACAGATGCCCACGGTATTCATACCGTCGCTCATGCGCAAGCTCACCGACGGCAAGGAGCTGGTCGAGGTGAGCGGCGGCACCGTGCGCCAGGTGATCAACAGCCTGGAGGAGGAGTACCCGGGCATCAAGGACCGGCTGGTGGAGGACGGGCGCGTCAAGAGGAACATCTCGGTGGCCGTCGACGGCGAGATATGCCGAATGGGGCTGCTGGAGAAGGTCCGGGAGGACAGCGAGGTACACTTCATCCCCGCCGTCGGCGGCGGGTGAGCGGCGCCAGCCGTTAGGACGTATGCATCGAGTGGAGGCGGGTTAGTTTAGTACCCGCCTCCACTGCGCCAGTTGCGCGGGACCGGGACATGACCACGACGAAGACTCAGCCGCTCAGCGGGCCCCCAATCGAGAAGCACGAGACCCATAGCCGTAGGCTCATGCGCCACGCCCTCGAGCAACTGGAGAAGGGTGACCGGCTCCAGGCGTCGGAGAAAGCCTGGGGCGCAGTGGTCCACCAGCTAAAGGCCATTGCGGACGCGTGGGGGGAGGTCTACGAAGTCCACCGCCAGGTCTACCCCCTCGTAAAGCGCCTTGCCCGCCAGACGGATGACACGGTGCTGTTCCGGGCCCTCTTCAGCACGGCCAACGGGCTGCACAAGAACTACTACGTGGACGCCGTGCCGCTCGACGAGTTGCGGTATGAGATCGACCGTGTCCGGGACCTGCTGGACATACTGGAGCGCCCGGAGATGAAGCGGCGGCAGCCCGAAGCGCCAACCGCCGCTCGATAGCAGAGTAGGGAGGCCCCGAGTGACCAACGACAGGATCAGAGGGGTAATCATCCCCATAATCACGCCGCTGACGCCCGACTACGAGGTGGACGCCGCCTCACTCAGGCGCCTGGTCGGGTACATGCTCGACAACGGAGCCCACGGCATCTGGACCGCCGGCACGACCGGCGAATTCGCCGCGCTCACGGACGCCCAGAGAGCGCTCGTGACCGAGACGATAGTCGACGAGGTCGCCGGGCGCGTCCCGGTCATCGCCAACGTATCGGGCGCCGGCACGGAGGCCGCGGTCAAGCTGGCCGAAGACGTGTGCGAACTGCCGCTGGACGGCATCGCGGCCACCCCGCCGTACTACTACCCCTGCGCGCAGGATGAGCTCTTGGACCACTATCGCCACATACGCGACCGCGTGGGGCTGCCGCTCTGGGTCTACAACATCCCGGTGACGGTCAAGACCGTCGTGGAACCGGCGACCATGGCCACGCTCGCGTCCGAGGGCGCCGTGGTCGGCGTGAAGGACTCGTCGGGAGCCGGCGAGCTGCTCGCGCAGCTAGTGGCGCTGGGCGAGCAGGGCGGCTTCGAGATGTACCGCTTCCTCGGCAGCGTCTTCCGCATAGGCACCGCCGGCGCGGTCGGCGCCCACGGGGTGATCCCCGGCATTGGCAACTTCGTACCGGGCATCGCCGCCAGCCTGTGGGAAGCGGGCGAGGCCGGGGACCGCGAGGAGGTCGTCCGGCAGACGGCGCTGCTCATGTCCGCCACGAGGGTTACCCGCCTCGCCGGTGGCGGCGGCCCCAACGCCGCCACCTTCTCCGGCGTCAAGTCCGCCCTGAAGATCATGGGCGTCATCGACCACGACACGGTAACCCGCCCCCTCCGATCGCTGACCGAGGAGGAGAAGGAGCAGATCCCGCCGATTCTCGACGACTTGGGGCTGGTATGACCCTCCTAGCGTTAGACGCGGCGCGCCGGCCTCTGGTATATTGAGTCACGTAAAGTCGCCTCTATAGCCCGGGCCGCGCAGCGGAGGGTCGCCATGGCGTCCGACGACTTCGGATTCAAGAGCTTTTCGAGCAACCGCTTCTACACGGAGCAGAACGCCCACCTGGTGGACATGGTGGAGGTCGGCTCCGGGCAGTGCATCGTGGACCTCGCCTGCGGCACGGGCGGCGTGACGCGCATAATCGCCGACCGGCTCAAGGGCGCCCGCGACTCCGCGATCATCGGGATAGACCACTCGGCCTCGGCGCTCAAGCAGGCCATGGAGGACCTGAAGGACGTGCGGGACTCGGCTATCCAGTTCGTGCAGAGCGGCGTTGAGAACATATCGGAGGCGGTCAAGGTCCGGGCGGACGCGGTGATCTTCTGCAACGCCATCCACTACGTGCCGGACAAGGGCGCGCTGCTGAACGAGATCGCCGACACGCTCAAGCCCGGGGGCAAGCTCGCCTTCAACACGTCCTTCTACGAGGGCGCGCACCTCCCGGAGACGCTCCAGTTCTACCGGCGCTGGATGATGAAGGCCGCCAGGTCGCTGCGGAAGGAGTACGGCCTGTCGCCGTCCAGGGCGGACAAGGTCGAGGCCCGCCGGCACCTGTCGCCGGAGGAGTACCGGGGCCTGCTGGAGAGCCACGGCTTCCGCGTCGCCAGGCAGGAGGTCAAGACCGTCAACGTGCCGATCCAGGGCTGGCTCGACATCAGCTCCTTCGAGGACTTCATCGTGGGCACCATGCCCGGCGTGCCTCTCGACAAGGCGAGCGCGGTCCTCAAGTCGGGCCTGAGGCAGACCTTCCAGGAGATGGATCTCCGCTACGTCCCCCGCAACTGGCTCGACGTAGTTGCCGTCAGGGTGTGACCGGCCCGCCGGACGTTTTCCGGCAGTTCGAGATGTATCCCCAGGACTCTAAGCTCGGCCAACTGCTACGTCTATGCTGGTGACATAGACTTCGCCCTGGAGACGCTGCCGGATCTCCGACGGACTGGCCTCCTCCAGGAAGAGCTGCACGGCCTCCTGGAGGTTGTGTTGGCTCTCCTCCACGGTATCGCCCTGGCTCGCGATGTCCAGCTCGGGGCACAGCGCAACATAGCCGTTCCCATCGCGCTCGATGACTGCGGTCAGCCGGCGTGTAGACATGGTCGTGCTCACCCCCCCCCCCTGGTCCTATAGCTCCCGGTATTCGCCCTCCACGGTTCCCTCGGGCTTGTCGCCGGCCGGGCCGTCGCCTCCCCCGTCCTGGGGCGGAGCGCCGTCGGGGCCGGTGGGCTGGTCGCCGGACTGGCCGTAGACGTGCTGCCCCAGCTTGGTCATCGACTCCTGGAGCTTGTCCAGGGCGGTCTTGATGCGCCCCGAGTCCTCCGCCGCCACGGCCTCGCGCACCTCCTTCACCGCGGCTTCGATCTCCTCCTTGAGGTCGTCGGGGACCTTGTCCTTGTTCTCTTCGAGCAGCTTCTCGGCCTGGTAGGCCGTGTTCTCCGCGTTGTTGCGGAGGTCGATCTCCTCGCGCTTGCGCCTGTCCTCCTCGGCGTGCGCCTCGGCGTCCTTGACCATCGCGTCTATCTCGCTCTGCGACAGCCCCGAGCTGGCGGTGATGGTGATCCGCTGCTCCTTGCCCGTTCCCTTGTCCTTCGCCGAGACGTTCAGGATGCCGTTGGCGTCTATGTCGAATGTGACCTCGATCTGCGGCATTCCGCGCGGCGCAGGCAGGATGCCGGCGAGCATGAAGCGGCCTATGGTCTTGTTGTCGCCGGCCTGGGAGCGCTCGCCCTGGAGCACGTGAACCTCCACGCTGCTCTGGTTGTCCGCGGCCGTGGTGAAGACCTCCGACTTGGCGGTGGGTATGGTCGTGTTGCGCGGGATGAGCGGCGTCGTAACGCCCCCAAGCGTCTCGATGCCCAGCGTGAGCGGGGTCACGTCCAGCAGCAGGATGTCCTGCACCTCGCCCTGGAGCACCCCGGCCTGTATGGCCGCGCCGACGGCTACCACCTCGTCCGGGTTGACGCCCTGGTGGGGCTCCCTGCCGAACAGGTCCTGCACCACCTTCTGCACCGCGGGCATCCGCGTCATGCCGCCCACCAGGATGACCTCCTGGACGCCGTCGGCCGCGATTCCCGCGTCCTCTAGGGCCTGCTTGCAGGGGCCTACGGCCCGCTGCACGAGGTCGGCGACGAGCTGCTCGAGCGTGGCCCGCGTCAGGGTCATCACGAGGTGCTTCGGCCCGGAGGCGTCCGCGGTGATGAACGGCAGGTTGATCTCGGCCTGCGTGAGGGTCGAGAGCTCGATCTTGGCGCGCTCGGCGGCCTCGCGCAGCCGCTGCAGGGCCATCCGGTCCTGCTTGAGGTCGATCCCCTGCTCGCGCTGGAACTCCTCGGCGATCCAGTCGACCACCCTCTGGTCGAAGTCGTCTCCGCCCAGGTGCGTGTCGCCGTTGGTCGCCTTCACCTCGAAGACGCCCTCGCCCAACTGTAGGATGGTGATGTCGAAGGTGCCGCCGCCGAGGTCGAAGACCGCGATCGTCTCGTCCGCGCTCTTTTCGAGGCCGTACGCCAGCGACGCGGCCGTCGGCTCGTTGATGATGCGCAGCACCTCGAGGCCGGCTATCCGGCCGGCGTCCTTCGTCGCGTTGCGCTGGCTGTCGTTGAAGTAGGCGGGCACCGTGATGACGGCCTGGGAGATCGTCTCGCCCAGCTTCGCCTCCGCGTCCTGCTTCAGCTTCTGGAGCACCATTGCGGAGACCTCGGGGGGCGCGTGGCCCTTGCCCCCCATCTCCACGTGGGCGTCGCCGTTGGAGTGGGCGGTCACCTTGAACGGCACCAGGCCCACGTCGCGCTGGACGGTCTCGTCCTTGAATCGGCGCCCCATGAAGCGCTTCACCGAGTAGACGGTGTTCTCGGGATTGGTCACCGACTGGCGCTTGGCCGTCATGCCGACGTAGCGCTCGCCGGTCTTCGGGTTGGTCCCGACGACGGACGGCGTCGTCCTGCCGCCCTCGGCGTTTTCGAGCACCCTCGGCTCGCCGGCCTCTATCACGGCCATGCATGAGTTGGTTGTCCCCAGGTCGATACCCAGAACTTTAGCCATTAGTTTGTCTCCTTGTCATCCGAGTCTTCCGGGCCACCCGCGGCCCCTGCGTCGCACACTTCTTCCTGTTCGGTCCCGGCCTCCGGCTCCGTTGCGTCTTCCGCATCGGCTACGGCCTCTGTCTCGGCCACAGCCTCCGCTTCGGTCGCCGACGTGTCCGCTTGAGCCGGGGGCTCCGGCTCCTTGGCTACGACCACCTGCGCGGCGCGCAGCACCATGTCGTTCAGCATGTAGCCTTCCCGGAAGACCTCCGTCACCACGCCGGGCTCGCTCTCCGCGGTCTCCACGTAGTGGACGGCCTCCAGGTGCCACGGCTCGAAGGGCTTGCCGAGGGCCTCTATCTTCCGCACGCCGGACGTCTCCAGGACGCTCTCCATCTTGCGCATCACGAGGTCCAAGCCCTCCAGCCATCCGGGGGCCACGGCGTCCTCGGGCACCATGTCCAGCGCCCTCTGCATATCGTCGACGACGCCGATCACCTTCAGCAGCACGTCGGCGCTGGCGCGGCGGCGGACCTCCTCGATCTCCCCGGCCGCGCGGCGGCGGTAGTTGACCAGGTCGGCCTGCGCGCGCTGGGCCAGCCTGCGGAACTGGTCCTTCTCGCGGAGCGCCTCCTCCAGCCCGATCCGGTCGTCCGGGACGGAGTCCCCACCCTCGGGCGCGCAGTCCTGCGTCGCTTCTTCACTCATGCGGTCCGATGCCTCCCACCTCTATCTCTGCGCCTGCCGCCCCTCGTGGGCGTGGAGCAGGTCGAATAGCTCGTCGAGGCTCACGTCCACGAACTCCCCCAGTCTCTCGTCCGGAACGCGCGGCAGCCTCGCCCTGATCTCCAGCATGCGGTTGAACAGCCGCAGCATGAGCTGGACGCCCGCAAGGTTGAGCCCCAGGTCGCCGACGAGGTGCTTGATCAGCCGGAGCCGGGCGATGTCCTCCTCGGAGTAGAGGCGCAGCATCCCGACGGTGCGGGAGGGCCTGACCAGGCCGGCCCGCTCGTACTTGCGCAGCGTCTGGGGGTGCATCTCCAGGATGCGCGCCGCGACGCTGATGATGTAGACGCCCTCCACGCTCTCGGCCCTTCGGCCGGCGCCCGAGTCGCCGGGGGGCCCGTCGCCATCATAGCCTAACTCGAACAGGGCCGCTGTCGTTCTACTACCAGGAACGCGGCCCTCCCGGCGTCTTCGCGGACCGGATGTCACTGGGAAGTCTGCCTCCGACACTGAGAAATACGACGGTCACAGTATAGGAGTTGATTCGGGTTGTGTCAAGGGTGGTGCTGTGGTATAGTCAAGTCCGATGATACCGGGGGCGAACTACCCTTGGGGTCTCAACCATAAGCAAATCCAATAGATGGGCCGTACGGCGTACGGCATTCAGGGAGGAGAGGAGGCAAACGATGTTGTTCTTCAAGTCATGCCCAAGGTGCAAGGGAGACGTCCACGTCAACCAGGACGTGTACGGGCGCTACAAGGAGTGCCTGCAGTGCGGCTTCATGGAGGACGTGCAGACCGCCGACGAGGCCCTGGCGGCAGCGGTCGCCAAGGCCGGGTTCGCCGGGCCCGAGCGGGGCAGGAAGCCGGCGGCAGCCAGGGTAGCCTAGCGAACGCTGACGCCGACGATATGATCGAGTACAAGGGATATGTTGCGGAGGTCGTGTACGACGATTCCGTAGACCTACTACATGCCCGAGTCGCCAACAGCGGCGATTATCCGATCGCAACCGCCGAGGCCAGCGACGTGGAGGGGATCAAGCGGGAGTTCCGGATCTCCATCGACGTGTACCTTGACTCGTGCAGGGAGTTCGGCATCGAGCCCGTCAAGCCCCGCCCAGTCATAAGCCAATCACCCTAATGGGCTTGTCAGGGCTCTTGTCAGTAGAGCACCCTACCCCACCTCGTCAACTCCGCTGCCCTAGGCTACAATTCACCTTGTCGTCCCGCCCCAGGGGAATGACCCCTGGGGCGGGTGTCGTATAGGGCCGGTCCATATCCGCGGAGGGGCGTGGTGGAAGAGCAAGACCAGACCAAGGGCGCGCGCAGGGAAGAAAAGCGGCGCAAGAAGCGGAAGATGAAGGTGGTGGGGAGGAGCGTGCGGCTGCTCCAGCGCATCATCGGACAGCGCGCCGAGGATGCCCGCGATGCCGCACGGCGCGGGCGTTGAACGTCTACACCCAGTACAGGGACTCTGCGAACCTCAGGGCGCGCGCCGGCCTGCACGCTAGGTTCAGCACCAACAAGGTCGACTGGCTCAGGTGGGTCTTCGAGCGCCTGGACCTCCAACGCGGCAGCCGAGTGCTGGAAGTGGGCTGCGGGACCGGGGAGCTCTGGAGGCGCAACCTGCCGGACGTGCCTTCGGGCTGCACAGTAGTCGTGTCCGACCTCTCCCCCGGCATGGCGTCCGAGGCGCGCGGCAAGCTGGCCGCTGACGGACGGTTCACGCCCTGCGTTTGCGACGCTCAGCACCTGCCGTTCCCGGCCGACTCCTTCGACCAGGTGGTCGCCAACCACATGCTCTACCATGTGCCGGACAGGCGACGCGCCCTGGGCGAGATGTGGAGGGTGCTGAGGCCCGGGGGCAGGCTGGTTGCCGCCACCAACGGCATATCCCACATGCGCGAGCTGTGGCAGACGCTGGACAGGGTGTCCCCCGGCGCGGAAGCGAAGGCGAAGGCGGTCGCCGTCGATGGGGGCTTCAGCCTGCAGAACGGCGCCGAACAGCTGGCGGAGTGGTTCGCCGACGTTACCATAGCGCGACGGGACGACTCCCTGGAGGTGACGGAGGCGAGGCCGGTGGTCGAGTATGCGCTGTCGTCCGATCTCTACGACCTCTCCGGGGACAGGGCCTCCCGGTTGGCGGAGCTTGTAGAGTGTGAGATAGTTAAGCATGGTCGATTCGCAATCACGAAAGAGGCCGGCCTGTTCGAGGCGAGAAAGCAGCAGAGGTAGTCGTTGACCATCGCAGCCGGGAGTGGCGCTCACGTGCCGAAGGCCATGACCATCGCGGGCTCGGACTCCGGCGGAGGCGCCGGGATCCAGGCGGACCTGAAGACCTTCGCGGCGCTGGGCGTCTACGGAACGTCCGTCATAACGGCCGTAACGGCCCAGAACACCCTGGAGGTCGCCGACGTAGTGGAGATTCCGGTCGAGACCGTGCGCTCCCAGATCGACGCGGTCGTTGGCGACATCGGCGCGGACGCGGTGAAGACGGGGATGCTCTCCTCGTCGGCCATCATCGAGGCTGTGGCGGAGAAGGTGAAGGAACACGGCCTGGCGAACCTCGTCGTGGACCCGGTCATGGTGGCCAAGTCGGGCGATAGATTGCTCCGGGAAGACGCCGTCGAGGCGCTCAGGACGCTGCTGGTGCCGGCGGCCGCCGTGGTTACCCCCAACGCACCCGAGGCGGAGGCGCTGACCGGGAGGACGGTCGCCTCCGTGGACGACGCGCGCGACGCCGCCATGCAGATCGTGGACATGGGCGCCAGGGCCGCGGTCGTCAAGGGAGGCCACATGGAGGACGGGCCGGCGTCGGACGTCTTCTTCGACGGCTCCGATCTCCGGGTCTTCACGTCGCCGAGGGTCCCCACCACCAGCACGCACGGCACCGGATGCACCTTCGCGTCGGCCATCGCGGCGGGGGTCGCCAGGGGAATGCCCCTGAGGGACGCCGTCTCCCAGGCCAAGAGGTACGTGACGGCGGCCATCCGCGAGGCCTTCCCCGTAGGCGGCGGCCACGGCCCGCTGAACCACTTCCACGCGCTCTGGGAGTGAGACCGGGAGAGAGGTCCCGGCTCTTTGATAGAATACGGGACTGTTGAGACACAACCTCTCCCGTTGGAGCCATATTGTCACCACAGCTCGGATCCAAGGTAACCACCGCGTCGGAGGCCGTCGGCAGGCTCGTCCACGACGGCGCAACCGTGGGAATCGGGGGCCAGACCATAGGCAGATGCGGCATGGCGCTGGTCCACGAGATCATCCGGCAGGAAAAGAAGGACCTCCGCCTGGTGGGTTGCAGCATGTCCATGAGCATGGACCTGCTCGTGGGCGCCGGGCTGGTAGAGAGCACCGAGTGCGGAACGGGCAACCTGGAGCGCTACGGCGGGACCTTCCGGTGGCGCAGGGCCGTAGAGGAGGGGCGGCTGGAGGTCGTCGACCACAGCCACCTGGCCATGGCCCTGCGCTTCCTCGCGGGCTCCCTCGGTCTGCCGTTCATGCCGTCCAAGAGCATGTTGGGCACCGACCTGCTGCGCCAGGAGGCGCGCGACGGCAAGCCCCCGTTCGCGCTGGTCTCGAATCCCTGGGACCTGGACGAAAGGGTCGTGCTCCTTCCGGCCTGCACGCCCGACGTCTCCATCGTCCACGCGCAGAGGGCCGACGAGATGGGCAACGTCGTCATAGACGGCTTCACGACGCACGAGCCGGAGATGGTCAAGGCGTCCAGGTCGGTAATCGTGAGCTGCGAGGAGCTCGTCGGCACGGACGTCATCAGGGCCGACCCGGACAGGACGACCATCCCGTACCTCTATGTGGACGCCGTGGTGGTGCAGCCCTGGGGCGCGTACCCTACGGCGGTCCACCGGTACTACGAGCACGACGCCGCCCACGTCGCCGGCTACCAGCGGGCCGCGCGCGCCGGCGGGCCGCAGTATCAGGAATACCTGGACGCCTACGTCCGCGGCTGCGCCGGCTTCGACGAGTTCCTGGAGAAGGCCGCCGGGCCGGACAGGCTGGAGGAGTTGCGCAAGGCTATGGAGGCGGTGGTTTGACGGCGCCCTTCATCCTGGACGAGCTCATGGTCATAGAGGCCTCACGCCACATCTCCGACGGGGACGTGGTGCTGGTGGGCACGGGCATGCCCATGGTGGCGGCGCTGATGGCGCTCAAGAGCCACGCCCCCAACATGTGCTACGTGGTGGAGACCGGCCCGGTCGCGCCGGAGGTGATACCGACCCCGATCTCCGTCTCCGACCCTCGGGTCATGTACCGCGCCGCCCGCGTCGGCTCCCTGCTGGAGTCCCTCGGCGGCGTGCTCCACCGCGGGCTGGTGGACGTCGGCTTCATCGGGGGCGCGCAGGTGGACCAGTTCGCCAACGTGAACTCCACCCTGATCGGGGACCGCGCCCGCCCGAAGGTCCGCTTCCCGGGCAGCGGCGGCGCGAACGACGTGGCGTCCCACTCGAAGAAGGTGCTGATAATAACGCGCCACGAGCGGCGCCGCTTCCCGCCGCGCTGCGACTACGTGACCAGCCCCGGATACGTCGACGGCCCCCACGGCAGGAAGCGCGCCGGGCTGCCGGTCCCGTACCCGGACGTGGTGGTCGTGACGGACATGACCGTCATGTCCATAGACAAGGCCGCTGGCCGGCTGAGGGTGGACAAGCTGATGCCGGGCGTGTCGCTGGACGACCTCATCGAGAACACCGGATTCGAACCCATACAGCCGCCGTCCATAGAGACGACGGAATCTCCTTCGCCCGCGGAGCTCCGCGTGCTGCGCGAGGAGGTCGACCCGGACAACGTGTACGTAAAGAGAGCGTGAGGGCGGGCGCGACGGCCTGTCCTTGGAAGCGAGACCATGGAACACATCGAAGAAAGAGTGATATTGCTGGCCATCCAGATCGCCGTGATACTCGTGGCGGCGAAGCTGGGGGGCGAGTTCTGCGAGCGGGTGCTGAAGATGCCCGCCGTGCTTGGCGAGCTTGCCGTAGGCATCGTGATAGGCCCCTTTGCCCTGGGTGGTATCGAACTCTGGGGGGTGGGTCCGCTCTTCGAGCACGTCGACGTCTTGGACGGCGAGGAAGTCGCGAGGGTACACATCTCCCCCGAGTTGTGGGCCATCGCGCAGGTCGGCTCCGTCGTGCTGCTCTTCATGGCTGGGCTGGAGACCGACCTGAAGCAGTTCCTGCGCTACGCGAGGCCCGCGACCGTCGTCGCCGTCGGCGGGGTCGTGCTGCCGTTCGCGCTTGGCGCGGGGCTTACGGTGGTGTTCGGCTACGACGCCCACTTCGGCGGCAACAAGGCCCTGTTCATAGGCGCCATCATGACCGCCACGTCCATAGGGATCACCGTTCGCGTGCTGGGCGACCTGCGCCGCTTGGGGACGCCCGAGGGGGTCACGATACTCGGGGCCGCCGTGCTGGACGACGTCATCGGCATACTGGTGCTCACCATCGTAGTGGGCATCGCCGAAACGGGGGTGTTCGAGGCCGGCCACGTCAGTTTGGTGGCGTTCAAGACGATCGGCTTCTGGCTGGCCTTGACCGGGATCGGGATACTGCTGTCGGGACGCATTTCGGACCTTCTGCAACGCTTCAAGGTAAGCGGGGCGGCCGTTGCGCTGTCGCTGGCCCTGGCCCTCCTGGCGGCGGGTCTCGCCGAGAGCTTCGGGCTCGCGATGATCATCGGCGCCTTCTCCATAGGACTGGCGCTTTCGGGCACCGGCCTCGCCCACAAGGTCGAGGAGCCCCTGAGGGCTATATACGCCTTCCTCGTGCCGATCTTCTTCGTCGTCATGGGCACGCTCGTCGACGTGCGGGCCTTAGGAGGCGTCGTCGTGTTCGGGTTGGTCATCACCGCCGCGGCGACGATCGGCAAGGTCGCCGGCGCCGGGCTGCCCTCGCTGCTGGTTGGCTTCAACCGGCGCGGCGCGTGGCGAATCGGCTTCGGCATGCTGCCCAGGGGCGAGGTCGCGCTCATCATGGCCGGCATCGGCATCAGCAAGGGGATCATCACCTCCGACCTGTACGGCGTCGCCATCCTGATGACGATAGCCACCACCGCCGCCGCCCCTCCTCTCCTGGCGCTCTCCTTCCGCGGGGACAGCCCCGGCGCCCGCCGGCCGGCAGAACCGAGCGGGGAATAGATGCCGGCCCCGGCGGCTTCCAGCGACGGCCGGGCCCTCGTCGAGGACCTCGGGCGCGTCGTCTCCGGCGAGGTGCGCTTCGACGCGATGACCCGCGCCCTATACAGCACCGACGCCAGTATCTACCAGATAGAACCCATCGGCGTCGTGCTCCCCAGGACGGCCGAGGACGTGGCCGCCGTCGTGGAGACCGCCGGCCGGCACGGCGTCCCGGTGCTGCCGAGGGGCGGCGGCACCAGCCTGGCGGGCCAGACGGTGGGCCACGCCGTCGTCATCGACTTCTCCAAGTACATGCACGGTCTCCTCGAGGTCAACGCCGAGGAGGGGTGGGCGCGCGTGCAGCCGGGCATCATCCTCGACGAGTTGAACGGGAAGCTTGCGCCCACGGGCATGATCTTCGCGCCCGACCCGAGCACCAGCAACCGCGGCAACGTGGGCGGCGCGATCGGCAACAACTCATGCGGCGCCCACTCCATCGTCTGGGGCAAGACGGTGGACAACGTCGTCGATCTGACCGCCGTGCTATCCAACGGCGACTTCGCCACCCTCGGCCCGCTCACCGCCGCGCAGGCGGAGGAGCGTATGCGCCGCGACTCCCTGGAAGGGAGGATCCTCCGCAGCCTCGCGGAGATAGGAGCGGAGACCAGGGACGAGGTCGCCGCCCGCTTCCCGCAGATACAGCGCCGCGTCTCCGGGTACAACCTCGACGAGCTGGCCGATCCTGCCGGCGGGCTGGACATGGCGCGCTTCGTCGTCGGCTCGGAGGGCACCCTGCTAACGGTGACGGACGCCAGGGTCAGGATCGTGCCGCGCCCCCGCCACAAGGCGCTGGCCGTCCTCCACTTCCGCACCCTCCAGGAGTGCGTCGAGGCGACCGTGCCCACGCTGGAGGTCGGCCCCGCGTCCGTGGAGCTGGTCGACTCGATGATCCTCAGGCAGGCGCGGGCCAACCTCGAATACTCGCGCATGATGGGCTTCCTGGAGGGCGACCCCGAGGCGGTGCTGCTCGTGGAGTTGACCGGCGACTCGGAGGCCGAGGTCGCCTCGAAGCTCGACGCCCTGGAGCGCAGGCTGAAGCTGGCCCGGATGGGATACGCGGTGCGGCGCATCACGGACGAGGGCGAGCAGGCGAGGGTCTGGGCCGTGCGCAAGGCCGGCCTGGGCCTGATGATGAACGTGCCGGGAGACGCCAAGCCGCTCCCGTTCGTCGAGGACACGGCGGTCGATCCCGAAAAGCTGCCCGAGTACGTCCGCCGCTTCGACGAGATAGTGCGCTCGCACGGCACGACCGCGGGCTACTACGGCCACGCGAGCGTCGGCTGCCTCCACATACGCCCGCTGATCGACCTGAAGCGCCGGGAGGGGGTGGAGCGGATGGTCGCCATCGCCTCCGACGTTAGCGACCTCGTGCTGGAGTTTGGCGGCGCCATGAGCGGCGAGCACGGCGACGGGCTGGTGCGCAGCCCGTGGATCGAGAAGATGTTCGGCTCCGAGATCTACGACGCCTTCCGCCGGGTCAAGCGCGCCTTCGATCCCGACGGCGTCATGAACCCCGGCAAGATCGTGGACCCGGCGCCCATGACCGAGAACCTGCGCATCGACCCTGGGTACCGCGCCGTGGAGCCGGACACCGGCCTCTCATATGCGGCCCAGGGAGGATTCGGCGGCGCCATCGAGATGTGCAACGGGCAGGGCGCCTGCCGCAAGGTCACGTCCGGCACCATGTGCCCCTCGTACATGGTCACCCGCGACGAGGAGCACTCGACGCGTGGGCGGGCGAACGCCCTGCGCGCGGCCATATCGGGCGCGCTGCCGCTGAGCGCTCTCACAGGGAGGCGCCTCTACGAGGTCATGGACCTGTGCATGGAGTGCAAGGGCTGCAAGGGCGAATGCCCCTCCAACGTCGACGTGGCCAAGCTCAAGTACGAGTTTCTCGATAGGTACCACAAGGCCAACGGCCTCCCCCTGCGGAACAGGCTCTTCGGCAACATAGCCGCCCTCAGCAGGCTCGGCTCCTTCATGGCGCCCGTATCCAACCTCGTGATGGGATCACCCACCTTCGCGGACCTGCTGGAGCGGTACGCCGCCATCGACAGGCGCCGGAAGCTGCCGCCCTTCGCGAGCCAGACATTCAGGCAGTGGTTTAGGGCCAGGGGCGGGTCGAAACAGGCGGGTGGCGGCAGGGGGCAGGCGCTGCTCTTCGTGGACACCTTCACCAACTACAACCACCCGGAGGTCGGCAGGGCGGCGACCCTGGTGCTGGAGCGCCTCGGGTACGAGGTCGTGCTGCCGGATACGAAGTGCTGCGGGAGGCCGATGCTCTCCGCGGGCATGATGGACGCCGCCAAGCGCAATGCCCGCGCCAACGTCGATGCGGTCCACCCCCTCGTGGAGAACGGCGCGAAGCTCGTGGGGCTGGAGCCAAGCTGCATCCTGGGCTTCCGCGACGACTACCTGGACCTGCTGCCCGGCGACCCCAGGGCCGCCGCCGTCGCGGAGAGCGCGATGCTCTTCGAGGAGTTCCTGCAGCGCGAGTCCGATTCGGGCGGCGCGGCGCTCACCTACGCCAACCCGCCCGGCAGGGTGCTGCTCCAGGGCCACTGCCACCAGAAGGCGCTCGCCGGCACCGCCTCTGCTCTGGCGGTCCTGGGCTCCATACCGGGCTGCGAGGTGGACGAAATACCCTCCGGCTGCTGCGGCATGGCAGGCTCCTTCGGCTTCGGGCGCGAGCACTACGACGTCTCGATGCGCATCGGCGAGCAGACGCTCTTCCCCGCCGTGCGCGCCGCAAACGGCGCCACGGTCGTCAGCGACGGCGTCTCATGCCGCCAGCAGATCGCCGACGGCGCCGGCGTCAGGGCCAGGCACCTCGCCGAGGTGGTCGCCGACGCGCTCTAGTGCTCCAACATTGTTGAAATGATGGCTAACCTTGAATCCCCTCTCCCATTTTGGGGGAGGGTTAGGGTGGGGGCACCGCTGCCCCGCGCAGTATTCTCTCCACCCTTCATTGCTAGGTTGTCGGTCCACTAGCCTGCTTCCGCGCCCGTACTGGACAACCTGGAGACATTCTCGCTAAGGTATAGGTGAACGGATTCGGAATCCCTGTGCAGTAAGGACGGACGGACACCCATGACCGACAAGTTACTCAACATCGTCACACTCGCGGCCCTTGCCCTGCTCGTCCCGCTCATAGCCTGCGGCGACCAGGGCCTGTCCCGCGTGGAAGTTGCGGAAATTGCGCGCTCCGAGATTGCCAAGGCCCCTGCTCCCGAACCCGGGATCACCGGCGCGCAGGTGGAGCAGATAGTACAGGAGGCCATGACCGGCGCTAAGAAGGCCGAACAGACGGCGGATGGCAAGACGGCCTACGCGCCCCGCAGGTCCGATCCCTCCGAGTACACGCAGTTCCTCGTCAAGAACGCCATCGACAAGTACGAGTCCGAGGGACTCGACGCGACCGTGGCGCACTACAACACCAGGGAGAGCATCGACGGCCAGTGGTACGTCTTCATCGGCGACGGCGACGTTCTGCTCGCTCACGCCGCCAATCCCGCCCTGGTCAATCGTCCCGCCTCCGAGGCGGTCGGGCCGAACGGCTACCCCGCGGGCGAGGCGGTTGCGGCCGTCGCGGACGAGGACGGCGAATGGTTCTCCTACACTTACCCGAATCCCGCCACCGGCGCCACGGAGACCAAGCACTCCTGGATGGTGCGCCACGACGGACTGGTCTTCGGCACAGGCTGGTACGAGCCTGGGCCGCGTAGGGCCGACGCAGACGAGTACACCCAGTCCTTCGTGCGGCAGGCCCTGGACCTCTACGACGCCCTGGGCCGGGAGGCGGCGGTCGCCTACTACAACACCGAGCGGAGCATAGACGGCCAGTGGTACGTCTTCATCATGAGCCAGGACGACATGATGCTCGCACACGCCGCCAATCCCGACCTGGTCGACCGTCCCGTATCCGCCGCCATCGGGCCGAACGGCTACCCCGCGGGCGAGGCGATTGCGGCCGTCGCGGACGAGGACGGCGAATGGTTCTCCTACACTTACCCGAATCCCGCCACCGGCGCAGCGGAAACCAAACACTCCTGGATCGTACGGTACGACGGGACCACCTTCGGGTCGGGCTGGTACGAGCCGGGTCCCAGGAAGTCCGACGCCCCCGCTTACACCAAGGCCTTCGTGCAGCAGGCCCTGAACCTTTACGATGCTCTCGGCAGGGAGGTGGCCGTGGAGTACTACAGCTCCCAGGAGAGCGTCGACGGCCAATGGTACGTCTTCATCATCGGCGGGGACGGCTACACGATAGCCCACCCCAACGACATGTTCATCGGGCGCGACCCCAGCCTACGGGTGGACGCCACCGGGTACTTCTACGGCGACGAGATGCTGTCAGCCACCGAGGAGGGGCGCTGGGTGGACTACGTGCTGGAAAACCCTGAATCGGGCGCGGACCAGCAGAAGCACTCCTGGGTGGTGCGCCACGACGGGCTCTTCTTCGCGTCGGGTTGGTACGAGCGGTAGGGCGCCGACTCCAACCGGCGCTCTCGCCCGGGGCTCACGGCACGAGGCGGTCTATGCTCACTGCCTTGTGGGTGCGCGTGGCCCGGATGCGGAGCGGCTCCCCGACGACCAGCGTCTCGTAGGTGAGCCAATCGACCTCCACGACCTCCGCATCTACCAGCAGGTAGTAGGCGCCGTTCCGCCGGTGCTCCTTCGCCGTGAGCCTGCCTTCGATGTACAGGTACGGCGGGAAAACGTCGATAAGCGAGGTCAGCGCAGACCTCGCCCCCTGAATCGCACGGAATGTACCAATAATCGGCCTCATCTCCCGCCGTCGCCCAGAGCGCTCTGTCGCATGAACCGCCTCGGACCGAGCGTCTCGTTCCACCGCTGCCGTCGGGCAGGCATGGCTGGGCCGTTCGCTAACAGACGATATACCACCCAAAGGCTGAAGTGGTCAAACCGAAGTGGGGTATTGTTTCCGCCAATACTCGCATGAGCGCCGGCGGAGGCGCGGCGGTTACAGGGCGTCCAGCAGCGCGGCCTCGACCTCTTCGAAGGTGGCGAATGCCTCGAACCGGGTCGCTACGACGCCCTTGCGGTCTATGACGAAGGTCCATTCGATGCTGGGCAGTCCCCACTCGACGACCGCAGGGGAGATTACGCCCTTGTCCAGGTCTCCCTGGATCTCCGCCGGGTTGTCGTAGAAGTCGACGTGGACGAAGTTGGCCCGCCCGGAGTACTTGTCCTTGAGCTGGGTCAGCACCTCCACCTGGGGGCCGCAGACCGCGTTGATGCAGAAGGCAGGGCTGGCGAAGACCACCACGGTGGGCAGGCCGCTGCGCACGGCCTCGTCGAGGCTCACCCGGTAGAGGTCGGGGTCCTGGAGCGATCCCGTCGTGATCTGGTCCAACGAGTCCACGTCGTCTATCGTCTTGCTCTCGGTGAGGGGTGCAGGCGCGCCGTTGGCCGGCGCGGCCGTCGCCTCCGCCACCTCGAAGGACAACTCGGCCCTGCTGGCCGACCCGTCCGGCGCTGGGGTCGAGATGTCCAGCTTCCACGTCCCGGCCCGGTCGAACCTCAGCTCCGCGGTGTGCAGTCCCCGAGTCCCGTAGGGCCACGGCTGGAAGACCATCTCCGCCGTCTCGCTCACACCCCCGCCCTCGGGCCCCTCGTAGCCGGAGGTCACGGTGACCGGGCCGGTCACGATGCCGTCCGGGGAAGTCAGCACGAAGCCCACGCGGTTCACTCCGACCGCCAGATCGCCCGTGCCCAGGATGGCCTGCAAGCCGTCCTCGGAGCGCGGCCCGGTGATAAGAGGCTCCATGTCCGGGCGCGCATCCTCCGCCATTGCGGCGGACTCGCCCGGGGCGGCCTCCATACCGGGCCGCTCCGCGGGCTCCCGGCCGCCGCAGGCCGCGAGCAGCGCCGCTGCGGCCAACACGGCGGCGCACAGGCGGGCAGTGGTCGTGGCTGCGGTCAGCATTGCCCGTGCGCGGCTCCGCCGGCTAGGAGCCGTCCGTGTAGCCGCCGAACGTGAAGGCGAACACGGAGAAGGCGTCGGAGTTGGAGCTGAGCTTCAGGTCGTGGCCGGCGTACGTCGACGAGCTGACCAGCCTATACATCCGGGGCTCGTCCACCCTCACGAAGCTGTTGCCCTCGCCGTCGTACATGATGTCGGCGCCCTTGAGCTCCTCGGCGACCGGCTCGTCGTTCAGCGTCACCCTGATGTCGTAGGACACGTCCCCCTCGGGGCTGACGACCACGTTCGCGCTGTTGCCGTAGAATCGCAGCGCCATGTAGTCCTCGTAGTCGGTCGTCACCCTCGCGTGCCTGAGGCTCTCCTTCCCGTTGCGCCACATCCCCTGG
The DNA here is from genome assembly GCA_963664035.2 of Dehalococcoidia bacterium. Lineage (GTDB taxonomy): Bacteria > Chloroflexota > Dehalococcoidia > Lucifugimonadales. Next base: position 1,095,771 of record OY760867.2, read on the forward strand.
AGGTAGAGGAAGTGGTTGTGGTGCTCGCCGGGGTCCATGTACTCGAAGATGGCGTCGGGCTGGGTGTAGTACTCCGGGTGGACGTCGGGCAGCACGTAAGGGGGGGCCGGGCCGAACTGCAGGCTGCCGTAGTTGCGCTCGTAGCCCGCGTACAACTCCCTGGTGAGGCTGGTCGCGGCCCCCGACGCCGCGTAGACCGCCTCGTCGATCTCGGGAGAGGGCCGCACGTCCAGGCTCACCTCCTCCACGCCTCCGGTCGTCTCCATTAGGAGTTCGCGTATCTTCTCCTCGGTCTCCTCGTAGGCGCCCTCGCCGAAGTGGGTGTACCTGACGTAGCCGTCCTTGTCGACCAGGTACTTCGCGGGCCAGTAGCGGTTGCTGTAGGCGCGCCAGGTGCCGAAGTCGTTGTCCTGGACGATGGGGTACTCCAGCCCGTACTCCGCGACCGCGTCGACGACGTTCTCCTTCTTCTTCTCGAAGTCGAACTCCGGCGTGTGCACGCCGATGATCGTGAGCCCCAGGTCGGCGTACTTGTCATGCCAGTCCCTGAGGTAGGGCAGGGTCCGGATGCAGTTTATGCAGGTGTATGTCCAGAAGTCGATGAGCACGACGTTGCCGCGCAGCCCCTCCATCGTGAGCGGGTCGGAGTTGATCCAACTGAATACCTGGGTCAGCTCGGGCGCCAGCGGCTCGTTGCCGGTGCGGCCGGACGCGCGGGCGGCCTCTTCCGGCGGGGCCTCGGTGGGCTCCGGAGTGGGCGGCTCGGGGGTGGGCTCCGCCTGCGGAGTCTCCGCCTTCTGCGCAGGCTCCTCCGGGACGGGTTCGTCGCCCCCGCAGGCGGCGGCGAACAGGGACAGCGCCAGCGTCAATACGGCAATGGAAAGCAGCTTACCGGTGGTCCTCATTGGGGCTCCCTTCGATGGCGGCCCGGTGGGTCGGCGACGTGTCCGTTGCCGCGCCCGGACGGCGGCCTGCCGGTCCTCGGACGGAATCGGGCCAGCTATATAATCTACGAGAAGGCAGGGGGCGCCGGATTCCCCGGCCTCTATTCTTCCCCCCGACGCTTGATCCGGTCGATCAGCGCCCAAGCCCCCGGCACGGCCATCGCGGCCAAGATCAGCTTGATGGTATCGCCTATGATGAAATCGTCCAGGCCCCAGTCGATCACCACGGCCAGCCTCGACCTGTCCACCATCTCCGAGGCCGGTATGTAGAAGGCGAGCCACGGCAGCCCGAATCCATAGATGGCGACCTCGCCCAGCAGCATGGCCCCAGCGAGCTTCAAGGGGTTCTTGCCCCAACCTCTTTCGACGACCCACCCGACTATGAGGGCCGCGACGGGATAGCCGATCAAGTAACCTCTACTCGCATCAGGTATCGCCCCGTCGGGAGCGAAGACCGGCACCCCCGCTATTCCCATGGCCAGGTAGACGACCATGCTGGCGACTCCCCGCTTGCTGCCCAACACGGCGCCCGCCAGGAGCACGGCAAAGGTCTGTCCGGTGATGGGTACTGCCGGGTTCAGGTATACGGCGATCTTGGCCGAGAGGCCGGTCAGCGCGGCGAATCCAACTATGAGCATGGCATCGATCGCCGCGTTGGTCAGCGCGGCGTTCGAGCGGGGAATGAACTGGTCGATGAGGGCGGTCCCCTGCGTCTCTACCTTTTGCATGTCAACGCTCCAATTCTCCGAGTTTTCCTGGTCCGGCGCTCTATCGCGCCTCCGCGCCAGCCAGCCCGTTATAGGCGCCCAAGCCCTCGGCCTACGCCCTATCCTCCGGGCCCGCCGGCGTGAATATCGACCCCTCGGGCACGACCGGCGGCCTGCGCCTGCGGGCCAACCTGGACATCGCCACCTTCCCCACGGCTACGCCAGCGGCCACGCCCCCGGCTATGAACAGCGGCGCCCTCTTCAGGAACTCCCTGCGCGAGCGCCCGGAATCTTCACTCTGGTTCTTCACGGCCCACCCCAAGCTGTCGGGGAGCACCCCCGGATTTCGCGGGCATTATATCCGAATCCACTTCCAGGGGATAGCTCACCTGCCGGGCCTTGATTTGGGTGCGAGCCAACTCGAACTCCGGGCCGAGTTCGGCATATGCGGCCAGGTAGTCCGGGTCCCGGCTCCATTTCCTGTGCAAGTCGCCTACCTTGCTCATCGCAACACCTCCTGGCGCGTCGCAGCGCCGATGTGCCTGCCAATACGTTCGCCTTGAGCTTGTCGAAGGGCCGTTCGGAGCGGAGTACAAATCCCCCGTGGCAACGAGGCGCGCCTACTCCCCAAATGCGCCCGACATCACCTGTTCCAGGCGCCGGCGGCCACGGACCGGCCCTATGACCGCCATATTCAGCTTCTCGGGGGCGAGCAGCCCGCTGGCCACGCGCTGCACGTCGTCGGGCGTGACGGCCCCGATCAGCGCCATCACCTCGTCGACCTCCGCCACCTCTCCCAGCATCGCCTCCTGGGACCCGGCCCACGCCGCGACGGCCCGGCTGTCCTCCATCCGCAGCAGCATCCGGCCGCCCATCCGCCGCTTCGCCCTCTCCAGCTCCTCCTCCGGGATGCCCTTCCGCAGCTTGCCCAGTTCCGCGAGTATCGTATCCACGGCCGTGTACAGCTTCTTCGGGTCGACGCCCGCGCCGATTATCAGCGCCCCGCAGTCGCTGAACGCGGCGATGCTGCTGTGTACGTCGTAGGCCAGCCCACGCCGCTCACGCACCTCCATGAAGAGCCGGCTGCTCATCCCGTCCCCCAGCGTCATGCTCAGCAGGTCCAGGGCGTACCGGTCCGGGTGCGCCAGGGGAAGGCCGGGCAGCCCTATGGACAGGTGGGCCTGCTCCGTGCGCCTGTACTCCAGCCCAAGCCGCGCCCCGTCCTGCCCGTCGCCGAACGGCTGCCACGCCGGCCGTTCGCGCGCCGGCCAGTCCCGGGTCAGCGACTCCGCCTGCCGCACGACCGCGTCGTGGTCCACCGAGCCCGCCGCGCTGATCACCGCGTTGGCCGGCGAGTACGCCGCCCTATAGTGCTCCATCACCATCTCCCGCGTCATCGCCGAGATGGACTCCCTCGTCCCGCTCACGTCGCGCCCCAGGGGATGGTCGGGCCAGAGCAGCCCGTCCAGCATCGCCTCGACCCTGTTGTTGGGGAAGTCGTTGACCTGGTTCTGCTCCTCCAGCACGACCATCCGCTCGCGCTCAAGCTCCTCCGGGTCGAAGACGGACCCCGACGCCATGTCGACGAGCAGGTCGAGGCAATCCTCCACGTAGGGCCTGGCGGCCTTGCACCAGTAGACGGTGAGCTCCTGCTCCGTGGCCGCGTTGATCTCCCCGCCGACCCCCTCCACGGCGCCGCTTATCTCGCCCGGCGTGGGCCGCTTCGACGTGCCCTTGAACAGCAGGTGCTCCACCAGGTGCGACGCCCCGGCCAGCTCCGGCGCCTCGTGCCGGGAGCCGACCCCCACGAAGAGGCAGATGCTGGCGGACGGCGTGTGCTCCATCCGGCGCGTCACTACTCGCAGGCCGTTGTCCAGCACGCTCTTGCGATACGAAACCAGGTCTCCCCCTCCTGTGGTCGCCGCCGATTCTAGGCCAACCCGAGCGCCCTCCGCAAACCGCTTGAGCTTACGGCCGAATACGGGTTTGACATCGGGGAGCGCCCTTCATAGACTGGCCCGAACGCTGGGGAGGCGCCAACCATGGGTTTCAGACTGCTTATCATGACTACGGGGCTGCGCGGCGAACAGGGGGAGGTCTACCTTAGCGACGGCTGGGTCAGCCGGCTCGAGGACTCCGTGCCCGGCATCGAGATCGACGTCGCCGACACGGTGGAGGAGGCCGAGTCGCTGATACCCAACGCCGACGCCGCCTACGGCTTCGTGACGCCCCGGGTGTTCGAGCGGGGGAAGAAGCTCCGGTGGGTAGCCTGCCCGCAGGCCGGCCCACCCGCCGGGTACTACCACCAGGCGATGGTCGACAGCGACGTGGTGGTCACCAACACGCGGGAGATATACAACGACCACATCAGCGCGCACATCATGTCCTTCGTGCTGGCGTTCGCCAGGGGGCTGCACGTCTACCTCCCGCGGCAGCTTCGCGGCGAATGGACGCCGGGGTACGACACCACCTACCTCCCCGAGGCGACGGCGGTCATCGTCGGGGTCGGCGGCATCGGCGGCGAGACGGCGAGGGTCTGCTCCGCCCTCGGCATGAGGGTGCTGGGCGTCGACCCGCGCCGCGAGGAGGCGCCGGAGGGAGTGGCGGAGCTCCACAGGCCGGAGGAGATGGACGGCGTGCTTCCGAGGGGAGACTTCGTCATCGTGACCGTGCCGGAGACGCCGGAAACGCAGGGGTTGTTCACGGCGGCGAGGTTCGAGCTGATGAAGCCAACCGCCTTCTTCATAAACATAGGCAGGGGGGCGACGGTGGCGCTGGACGACCTGGACGCGGCGCTGCGGGGCGGGGAGATAGCCGGGGCGGCGCTGGACGTGTTCGAGGTGGAGCCGCTGCCGGAGGGCCATCCGCTCTGGACTGCGCCCAACTTCCTGATGACGCCCCACGTGGCGGCGCACGGGCCATACCTGGACGAGAGGCGGATCGGGCTGCTGGTGGAGAACTGCCGGCGCTTCGACGAGGGCCGTCCGCTCGAGAACGTCGTCGACAAGGCGATGTGGTTCTAGCAGATGGGAGCGCCCCCGGCGGGACTCGAACCCACGCACCCGGCTCCGGAGGCCGGTGCTCTATCCGCTGAGCTACGGGGGCAACTGGGGTCTAGGTTAACACAGTTGCCGCGGGTCATGCCTTGCGCGGCGGCGCGCCCGGACGGAGAGGCCGCGATTCTGCGCCTAGAGCGCGTCTATAGGGGTTGACAACCCTGTCCGGCGTGCATATGATAAGGCCGCCGTATAGGTTGGGTCGCCGGGATGCCCGGCGAGTCTTCGTATGTCGAATGCAATTTCGGCCCCTGCCGGATGCGGCTAGAGTCACAGAACGGGAGTGTTCAACGGGGGGTTAAATTGAGCAAGTATCTTCCTCCACGCGCCTTCATACTCGTGGTGCTCGTGTCGATTTTCTCGGCACTGGTGCTGGTAGCCTGCACGGGACCCTCTGGCGACCAGGGACTACAAGGTCCTCAGGGTCCCCAGGGCAAGACCGGAGACCAGGGCCTAAGGGGACTGCCGGGGCCGCAGGGTTCCTCGGGCGAGAGAGGGCCTCAAGGCGTTCAGGGTCCCCAGGGCGTGGAAGGGCCGCCAGGGCCGCAGGGTCCGGTTGGCCCCCAGGGCCCACAGGGAATTCAAGGCGGCCAGGGTATCCAGGGCATACCAGGAGCCACGGGGGCGATAGGACCCCAGGGAGCGCAGGGGCTCCGCGGAGCGACAGGCGCCCAGGGTGATACGGGCGCTGCCGGCCTACGAGGGCCGGAAGGCCCGGCCGGACCGGCCGGAGCCGATGGAGCCGCTGGTCCCGCCGGACCCGAAGGGCCCGCTGGCCCGGCTGGGGTGGCAGGCGCCGACGGACCCGCCGGACCCGAAGGGCCCGCTGGTCCGCAGGGAGCACCCGGAGGCATTACGGATATCACGCCCGGGTTTAGCGCTGCGTCCGGGTTTGCGGCTCACGTGCTGCCCAGCGGCGGCGCAATGCTCGACATCATCGGCGCCGGGTTCGACGCGGGCGACACTGTGACCATCTCAGTGTTCGGCAGCCAGTCGATCGGCGAGGGCGGGGAATCGCTTTCGGTACCCGTGGACCAGACGCTCGGAGAGCTTACGGCGAACGGCATGGGGATGATATCCGGCGATTTCGAACTCGAGTTGTCCGCCGGCCTCTACACCGTGAAGGCAGCCGCAACCGGCGGCCAGGTTGCGCAAGCAGCGCTGATAGTCAAGTAGCGCCTCACCACTGAAAGCTGAAAGAAGAAGAGCCCCGCCGGTTGTGCGGGGCTCTTCTCTTTTCCCCGCGGAGACGACGCACCGAAACAGGACTACTGGTGGATTTGGGACTACGAATCTCCTTGAACTTGTTCCGTGACGGTTCATAAACTCTTTCCGAAGACTACCATCGGAGGGAAGAGCGGCGATGAAAACGCGCCCCAACCAGCATGTCGTCACCTTGATATTGGCTTCGGCGTTGTCGCTGCTCCTCCTGGCGGCGTGCGCGGGTCCGCAGGGCGATCCGGGACCCACAGGGCCCCAGGGAGCGGTAGGGCCAGCTGGCCCGGCAGGCCCGGAGGGCCCACCCGGACTTCGCGGCCCCGCAGGAGAGCCGGGCATCCGCGGGCCGCAGGGCCTCCAGGGCCCGCCCGGAGTGCCGGGCGCTCCAGGCCCGGCGGGCGAGCCGGCGACGGCGTACGCTTCCATAGCGGCGAGCGCGCCGGTCCTATACCTGGACGGCGCCTTCGAGGTGTGGGGCTCGGGGTTCCAGCCGTCCGAGTCCGTCGAGGTCTACTTCGATCTCGACGTCGGCCTGCAGGTCATAGTTGGCTTCGTGGAGGCAGGCCCCGGGGGAGCGTGGGCACTGCAGATCGAGCGCATGAGCAGCATACGGGGCCTTGCGGACAACGCGTCCCGGCTTACCAATGGCAAGCCGCTCACCCTCATGGCGGAAGGCTCGGAAGGGAGCATGGCGAGCACCCCGGTCGCAGTGAGGGAGGGCGGCGAGTAGACGGCTTGCTATCACCCTCACCCTCACCCTAGCCCTCTCCCTCGAAGAAGGGAGAGGGGACTCGGAAAGGCCCGGGGCGGAGCCTGCCTAGACGTCCGCGGGGCCTGCGGGCTGCCCCGACTTCGTTACCCTGAGTCTCTTCGGGCGGCGACCAATGGTCGAGACGACCTCGATCCTGATGCCGTCGTAGTCGACAGTGTCGCCGGTGCTGGGTATCTTCCCCAGGAGTTGGTACACCAAGCCGCCCACCGTGTCGAACCCGTCGCCCTCGATCTCCACGTCGAGCAGATCGTGCAGGTACTCGATGCTGACGCGCGCGTCCATCAGGACGACGTCGGCGCTGACCCGCTCGACGTCGGGGGTCCCCACGTCGAACTCATCGCGTATCTCGCCTACGATCTCCTCCAGCAGGTCCTCGATGGTGACCAGCCCCGACACGCCGCCGTACTCGTCCACCACTATCGCCACGCTCACGCGCTCCTCCTGGAACTGGCTGAGGAGGTCTTCGAGGGTCTTCGACTCGGGGATGAAGAGCGCGGGCCTGATCGTCGCCTCGGTGACGCCCTCGCCCGCGTCGTCGCTGAGCGCGGCGAGAAGGTCCCTGGCGTATGCGATGCCGCCGATGTTGTCCAGGCTCTCCCTGTACACGGGTACGCGGCTATGGCCTGACTCCACCATGCCTTCGACGAGATCGCGGATGGGCGTGCCCGCTTCGAAAGCCGTGATGTCCACTCTCGGGACCATGATCTCGCGGGCCGTCGTCCTGTCCAGCCGAACGACGCCGCGGATCATTCGCACTTCGTGCTCGTCGAGCGGCTGCTCGTCGGCGTCGAGCCGCAGGCCGGAAGACAGCGTCTCCTCCTCGGCGTCCGACCCGTTCCCGCCGGAGCCGGCCCCATCGGCCAGCTTGACGACCGCCAGCACGGGGATGAACGGCCACGCCAGGGCGCGCACGATGGGGGCCGCCCCCAGCGCGAGTCTCACGCCGGCCCTGTTTCCCAGCCAGGCCCCCGCGAGGCGCAGCGCTCCGATGGCCGTAAGGGTCGCCAGGGACGCCAACGCGATGAGCGCCCAGTGCGAGCCGCCGTACGAGATGACCACGGCGACCGTGCTCACTACTCCCGACGCAAGGAGCGCGTAGCGGAGTATGGGAAGGACGGAGGCAGGGCCGTACCTGCCCGTGAAGAGCGCTTCGAGATGCCGCGACCCCCGTGCCCCTCTTGCGAGAAGCCGCCGAAGGCCGTCGCCGCGGACGCTCGCCAGGCTGGCTTCTACGATCGCGACGGCGCAGAACAGAGCGATCGAGAGGCCAAGCGCGAGCCACGATAATGAGCTGTCGGTTTCCAATTTTTCGCTGCCGCGCCGAAGTGGCCGGCCCGCCCGATGGGGCGGCCCTAGCCTGCCGGCGCGCCTCCTTCACTCCCTTCGCGTCTTGGCTTGTGCGGCCGCAGCCGCGCGGGCACGCCCACGGCCAGCGCGCCCGGCGGCACGTCCCGCGTCACGACGGCGCCTGCGCCGGTCGAAGCCCGCGCCCCGATCCTGACGGGGGCAACGAGCATCGACCCGGAGCCTATGAGCGCTCCGTCGTCGACGTGGGTGCGGTGCTTCTCACGCCCGTCGTAGTTGCACGTAACCGTCCCGGCGCCGATATTGACGTCCGCGCCTATCTCGGCGTCGCCGATGTAGCAGAAGTGGCCCGACCGGGTCCTTCGCCCCAGCCGGCTGGCCTTGATCTCGGCGTGGCTGCCCACCGAGACGCCCGCCTGGAGGTGCGTCCCCTGGCGGAGGTGGGTGAACGGCCCCACGGTGACGCCGTCCTCCAGGTTGGCGCCGCGCACCACCGAGGCCGCCACGCGGCATCGGTCCCCTATCGCCGAGGATTCGACCACGGCGTTGGGGCCGATCTCGCAGCCCTCGCCCACCGTCGTGTTGCCCGTGATGGACGTGTTCGGGCGGACCGTGGTGTCCATCCCGATGACGACTCCGTGGTCGATGTACGTCGTAGCCGGGTCCTCTATGGTTGCGCCGGCCAGCATCAGGCGCTCGTTGATGCGCCGGCGCATGACGGCCTCGGCCCTGGAGAGCTCCAGGCGCGTGTTCACGCCGGCTATCTCGTCCGGCTCGTCCACCCGCACCGAGGCGACCCGCCGCCCCTGCGCAACGGCGGCCGCGACCAGGTCCGTGAGGTATATCTCCCCGCCTGGCGACGGGGCGATGGCCCGCAGGCTCGGCCACAGCCACGAGGCGTCGAAGCAGTACAGCCCTCCGTTCACCTCGCGTATGCCGAGGACCGCGGCGTCGGCGTCCGCCTTCTCCACCACCGCCGTAACGCGGCCCGCGCGGTCCCGTACGACCCTCCCGAGGTCGCCGGGGTCGCCGGGGGTGGCGGTGGCGATAGTGGCGGCCGCGCCCTGGGCCAGGTGCTTCCTCGCCAGCGCGCCCAGGGTCGACGGCTCCACCAGGGGAACGTCGCCGTTGACGACCAGCACGTTCCGCGCGGACGGCAGCAGGCCGGCGGCCTGGAGCAGGGCGTGTCCGGTGCCGCGTTGGACGTCCTGCGCGGCGTAGCGCACGCCCTCACCGAGGACGCGGCGGATCCCGTCCGACTCCCTGGGCGCCACGACCGTCGGGTCGAACCCCGCTGCTCGCACGGCGTCGACCACGAGTCCGACCATCTCCCGGCCGCAGACTCTGTGCAGGACCTTCGGGAGCCGGGACTTCATCCGAGCGCCCTGTCCCGCCGCTAAGACGACGGCCACAATGTCAGGCATTTGTCAAAAAAAGTAACGCCTACCGCAAATTGGGGCCGAAGCCCCGGGTAGGCGCCTAGTCCGAGAACCATCTATGTACGCGCGGGATCGTCCACTTGACGCACTCCATCGTAGCAGCGCCAGAGAGGCGCTGTCAACTTGGATGGAGGGACGTAAATGTTCAGGGTACGGGAGGGCAGCCACAAGGGCTGCACCCTACGGGACGGAAGCTGTATCGTAGGGGCGTCCCTTGTGGGCGCCCTGAACGAGGAACTGCACCCTACGGGACGGAAGCTGTATCGTAGGGGCGTCCCTTGTGGGCGCCCTGGACGAGGAACTGCACCCTACGGGATGGAAGCTGTATCGTAGGGGCGTCCCTTGTGGGCGCCCTGGACGAGGAACTGCACCCTACGGGATGGAAGCTGTATCGTAGGGGCGTCCCTTGTGGGCGCCCTGGACGAGGAACTGCACCCTACGGGACGGAAGCTGTATCGTAGGGGCGTCCCTTGTGGGCGCCCTGGACGAGGAACTGCACCCTACGGGATGGAAGCTGTATCGTAGGGGCGTCCCTTGTGGGCGCCCTGGACGAGGAACTGCACCCTACGGGACGGAAGCTGTATCGTAGGGGCGTCCCTTGTGGGCGCCCTGGACGAGGAACGCACCCTACGGGACGGAAGCTGTATCGTAGGGGCGTCCCTTGTGGGCGCCCTGGACGAGGAACTGCACCCTACGGGATGGAAGCTGTATCGTAGGGGCGTCCCTTGTGGGCGCCCTGGACGAGGAACTGCACCCTACGGGACAGAAGCTGTATCGTAGGGGCGTCCCTTGTGGGCGCCCTGGACGAGGAACTGCACCCTACGGGATGGAAGCTGTATCGTAGGGGCGTCCCTTGTGGGCGCCCTGGACGAGGAACTGCACCCTACGGGACGGAAGCTGTATCGTAGGGGCGTCCCTTGTGGGCGCCCTGGACGAGGAACTGCACCCTACGGGATGGAAGCTGTATCGTAGGGGCGTCCCTTGTGGGCGCCCTGGACGAGGAACTGCACCCTACGGGATGGAAGCTGTATCGTAGGGGCGTCCCTTGTGGGCGCCCTGGACGAGGAACTGCACCCTACGGGACGGAAGCTGTATCGTAGGGGCGTCCCTTGTGGGCGCCCTGGACGAGGAACTGCACCCTACGGGACGGAAGCTGTATCGTAGGGGCGTCCCTTGTGGGCGCCCTGGACGAGGAACGCACCAACTCTGAACAGTTACGAGGGACCCTTGGAGCCTTCCGCCAGTGTTATGATAGCGCGTTCAGCACCGGGAGGGCGCGCGTGTTCGCATCCATAGGGCTATATGCACAGCTACTGGGCAGGTACGTAAGGCCGTACTGGCCAGCGGTCGCGCTGCTGGGCGTGCTCATGCTCGGCGCCACCGTGCTGCAGGTCGTTGCGCCCCAGGTCGTGCGCCGCTTCATAGACCTCGCCAGCGAGCAGGGCTCCCTGGAGTCCCTCTACGCCGCCGCGCTGGTCTTCCTGGGCGCCGGCGTAAGCGTCCACGTCCTCCAGGCGCTCTACAAGTACATCGGGCGGGGCGTCGCCTGGAGGGCGACCAACCGGCTGCGGCTCGACCTGACGCTGCACGTGCTCCGCCTCGACATGGGCTTCCACAACGCCCACACGCCCGGCGAGCTGCTGGAGCGCATCGACGGCGACATAGAGCGGCTGGCGAATTTCTTCTCCCAGCTATTCGTGCAGCTCGTCAGCGCCCTGCTGCTGATGGCAGCCCTGATCATCGCAACCTGGCTGGAGGACTGGCGCTTCGGGCTGGCCGTGGCGGTCTTCGCTCTCTTCTTCCTTGTCACGAGGGTGCGGCTCCTCTACTTCCTGATGCCGTTCTGGGAGGTCGAGAGCGAGGCCAGGGCGCAGCTCTACGGCTTCCTCGGCGAGCGCCTCACCGGCATCGGCGACATCCAGAAGAGCGGCGCCGTGCCGTTCACCATGGCCCGCCTCTACGAGACCCTGCGCCGGCGCGTCCTGTCCTGGATGAAGGCAGGCATCGTGGGACGCCTCGTCTGGGGTGTGGTATCGACCGTCAACAGCACGCGGCTTCCGCTGGGCCTGGCCGTGGGGGCCTACCTCTTCTACCGGGGCGACATAACCATCGGGACTGTCTACCTGATATGGCACTACTTCCTGATGATCCACATCCCCGTTCATACGATATCCCGCGAGTTCGAGGACCTGCAGCGGGCAGGGGCCAGCATCCGGAGGGTGAAGGAGGTGCTCGACACGACCTCCAACGTCACGGACGGGCCGGGCGTCGCACTCTCGAAGCGCGGTCTCTCGATAGAGTTCGACGACGTTTCCTTCTCCTACAGGGCCGGCACGAGGGTGCTCCACGACGTCTCATTCAGCCTGGAACCCGGACAGACGCTCGGTCTGCTCGGCAGGACCGGCAGCGGCAAGTCCACGATGTCCAGGCTCCTGTTCCGCTTCTACGACCCCGAGGAGGGCGCGGTCAAGATCGATGGCGTGGACCTGCGGTCGCTCCGCCTCGACGACCTGCGGAGCCGGGTGGGCATGGTCACCCAGGAGGTGCAGCTCTTCGAGGCGACGGTGCGGGACAACCTGACGCTGTTCGACCCCTCCATCCCCGACCGCCGGATCGACGACACGCTGGCCTCGCTGGGCCTGGAGCAGTGGCGCGGCTCGCTGCCGGACGGCCTCGACACGTGGATGACGGCAGGGGGCAGGCTCTCCGCCGGCGAGGCGCAGCTCCTGGCCTTCGCGCGCGTCTTCCTGAGGGACCCCGACTGCGTGGTGCTGGACGAGGCGTCGTCACGGCTCGACCCGGCGACCGAGAACCTCATCCAGAGGGCCGTGGACCGCCTGCTGTCGGAGCGCACGGCCATCGTCATCGCCCACAGGCTCGCCACCATCCAGCGCGTCGACCGGATACTGGTACTGGAGGGCGGTAGGGTACTCGAGCACGGCGACAGGGAGAAATTGTCGCGCGACCCCGCCTCCGTCTTCTCGGGCCTTCTGCGGACCGGGCTGGAGGAGGAGCTTACGTGAGCACCCACGGCTACCTCCTCCGCCTCTGGCGCCGCAGCCTGCTCCTCTACATAGCTGGGAGCCTGGTCTCGACCGTGCAGTGGGGATTCGGGATCCTCGTTCTCGGGATGCTCGTGCGGGCCATCTTCGACGGGATCACCGACGGGGCCAGCGCCTCGGCGGACGTCTACACCCTCTGCGCCGTATTCATGGCCTTAAACGTGGTCGGCAACATGGTGGTGAACCCCTTGAGCTCGATAAGCGAGGATGTCCTGTCGGCCGTTCTCCAGAGCCGATTGCAGCGTAACCTCTTCAAGACCATGCTGGAGCATCGCCCGGTACGGGACGGCCCAAGCTCAGGCGAGGTGCTCAACCGCTACAGGGACGACGTGGAGGCGGCGGTCAATCCCCTGCTCCTGGTCGCCGAGATGACCGGGATGGTCGTCGCCCTAGGGGCCGCCGTCTACGTCATGGCGTCCATCGACCTCCTCATTACGTTGGCGGCGTTCCTGCCCGCCATCATCATCCTCACGGGGACCAAGCTGCTCGGCAACCGTATCGAGTCGCTCAGGCGCGCGAGCCGCGAGGCGACCGGCCGAGTGTCCGGCGCGCTGGGTGAGCTGCTCAACTCCGTGCAGGCGCTCCAGGTTGCCGGCGCGGAGGAGAGAGCGGCAAAGCACTTCGAGGCTCTGGGCGAGAGACGCCAGAAAGCGGACATGAAGGAGGGACTGCTCGACGGGTTGATAGAGGCGCTGAACGGCAGCGTGGTCACCATCAGCACGGGCGCCATCCTGCTGGCCGCCGCCCACCTCATGCGGTCCGGCTCCTTCACGGTCGGCGACTTCGCTCTCTTCGTCTGGGTGGCTGGCGGACCGAACACCGGGTGGGCGCTGCGGTGGATAGCCGACTTCCTCGCCTCGCTGAGGCGGGCCAGGGTCTCTTTCGCGCGGCTGGCCGAGCTGATACCCGAGGCCCCTCCGGAGTCTATCGTGCAGGGCGGGAGCCTGCACCTCTGGGGAGCCATACCGGAAGAGCCGTACCCGGCCAAGACCGGGGAGGACACCCTCGCCACGCTGGAGATTCGCGGCCTCACGCACCGGCGCGGCGAGGCCGTACGCGGCGTCCACGACGTCAGCCTGGAGCTGAAGCGCGGCTCGTTTACCGTCGTTACGGGCAGGATAGGCTCCGGGAAGACGACGCTGCTGGAGGTCCTGCTCGGCCTGCTGCCGATGGACCGGGGCGAGGTGCTCTGGAACGGCCGCCGCATCGAGGACCCGCACGCCTTCCTCGCGCCCCCGCGATGCGCCTACACCCCCCAGGCGCCCTGGCTCTACAGCGACACGGTGCGCAGCAACATCCTGATGGGCCTCGACGCCGGCGACCGCGAGCTGGACGCCGCCGTGCGCCTCGGCGTCCTGGATCCCGACGTGGCCGAGCTGGAGCGCGGCCTGGACACGGTGGTGGGGCCGCGCGGGGTCAGGCTATCGGGCGGGCAGGTGCAGAGGACGGCCGCGGCCCGCATGTTCGTGCGCCGCCCGGAGCTGCTCGTCTTCGACGACCTGTCGAGCGCCCTCGACGTCAATACCGAGGAGACGCTCTGGGAGCGCCTCTTCGAGCTGGAGGGCGTCACCAGCCTCGTCGTGTCGCACCGCAGGACCGCCCTCGCCCGCGCGGACAACATAGTCGTGCTCAAGGACGGCGCCGTCGAGGCGGAGGGCAAGCTGGACGACCTCCTCGAGTCCAGTCCCGAGATGCGCCGCCTCTGGGCGGGAGACGTCAGCTGATGCCGCTCGCCCCTCGCGAGCCGCTTCGATCCTAGAAGTTACTATACACAGACGAATGCCCAGCCTATACTGTAGTTTGGAAGGGGGTAAGGTTACATGGCAAAGAAAGACTCGCAGGGGAAATCGGAAGACATCGACAAGATGCTTCGTGAAGCGGCAAGAGAGTCACTGACACGGGAAGAAATACGGGCGCAAAGGGTGTCCTTCACCATGGGCATGATGAGCGACAAGAGCACGATGTCCCGAAGGCAAGTCGAGGAATTGGTAGACGAGCGGTACGGGTAACCGTCAAACATGGACCTGTTCGAGTTAGGGGGTAGAAGTGAAGACCACCCCGTCTACCAGCAGGTGTCGGCGTCCAATAGCATTAGGCACTACGACTTCCTGTACTCGATGATACAGGCCGCCATAGCGATCAAGAGGCCGCTGCTGTCTCAATACATCATCAAGGCTATCAATTTTCACGCGATAGCCGGTCTCCATCATGAGGCGGGGGAGTACCGATCCTACGCCGTCACGGTAGGTAGTCACGATCCCCCGCTCCACTATCGCGTGAAACCCCTGATGGACGACTTCGTCAACGTCGTGAACTGGAGGTGGCAGTCCAGCGATGCCACGGAGTTGGCAGCTTATGCGCTGTGGCGCATCAACTATATCCATCCGTTCGTGAACGGGAATGGCCGCACGGCCAGGGCGGTGTGCTACTTTATTCTATGCGTGAAGTCCGGCGGCCTACTGCCTGGCAAGACCATCCTCCCTGAAATGCTCAGGACCGATCCTGCTCGGCGGACGTACGTCGATTCGTTGCAAGAAGCCGACAACGGTGACCTCGACCTTCTAGTTACGCTCATACGAACGTTAATTACCAGGCAAATCCTTGATGGTTGACCCAAGCGGCTGTCCTCGCCCGTCGCTCCCCAGAGAGGTGGACACTCAAGAATGAGTTCCTTCCGTGAACGGCTGGCGCGCGCCTTCGACGCCAACCGCAGCCTGCTCTGCGTCGGCCTGGACCCCGACCCCGCGCTGATGGCCGTCCCTGGCGTCGCCGAGTTCAACCGCGCGATCGTCGACGCCACCAGCGACCTGGTGTGCGCCTACAAGCCCAACCTGGGCTTCTACGAGGCCCTCGGGGCGGACGGGCTGCGCGCGCTGGAGGAGACCGTCGACCACGTCCGCAGGGCCGCTCCCTCGGCGGTCGTCATCGGCGACGCGAAGCGCGGCGACATGGCCTCGACCAGCGCCAGGTACGCGCGCGCGCTCTTCGACGTGTGGGGCTTCGACGCGGCCACCGTGAACCCATACCTGGGCGGCGATTCGCTGGCGCCCTTCCTCGAATACGGCGACCGCGGCGTGTTCGTCCTCTGCCGGACGTCGAACCCCGGCGCGGGCGAGCTGCAGGACCTGCCGGTGGAAGGGGTGCGGCCGGTCTACGAGGCGGTCGCGGAGAGGGCGGCCGCGTGGAACGCGCGCGGGAACGTCGGGCTTGTGGTGGGAGCGACCTACCCGGAGCAGCTGCGGCGGGTGCGTGCGCTGTGCCCGGACATGCCGGTGCTGCTGCCGGGGGTGGGCGCGCAGGGAGGCGACGTGCGGGCCTCGGTGAGCGCCGGCGTCGACGGCAACGGCAGGGGGCTGATCGTGAGCAGCTCCAGGTCCGTCCTCTACGCCTCCTCCGGCGCCGACTTCGCGGAGGCCGCGAGGGCAGAGGCCGAGCGCCTGCGCGACGAGATCGACGACGCCCTGGAGCGGGACGGCCTCGGCCCGTGGACCGGCTAGGCCTGGGAGACGTCGTCAGGCTGAAGAAGGGCCACCCCTGCGGCGGCTTCGAGTGGGAGGTCGTGCGCCTCGGCGCGGACATACGGGTCCGGTGTACGACCTGCGACCGGCGGGTGATGATGCCCCGCTCCGCCCTGGAGAAGCGCGTCAAGGCCGTGGTCGGCAGGCGCCCCGCGGTCTAACGACCGACGCCGTCGCGCCCTCCCGTGGCCGCCGTAGTTTGACACGCCGTTGGGGCGCACTTAGAATTATGTCGGCGAGGGGAGGGTTTGCCATGCAAGAGATGGACATCGACAGCATCCGGGTTAGTCTCCTGAACTACCAGAGGGTGGTCATCCTCCGGGCGAAGGAGTCGAACCGCTGCCTGCCCATCTGGATCGGGCCGGCCGAGGCGGACTCCATCGCAATGAGGCTCCGGAACGAGGAGGTGCCCCGGCCCATGACGCACGACCTCGTGCAGTCGATCATCTCCAGCCTTGGCGCAACCGTCGGCCGCATCGTCGTCTCCGAGTTGAGCAACGACACCTTCTACGCGAAGATCATCATCCAGAGCAACGGCTCGCAGATCGAGATCGACTCGCGCCCCAGCGACGCCATCGCGCTCGCCGTCCGCGCCGACGCGCCCATATTCGCCGCCGACTCGGTGGTGGAGAAGGCCGGCGTGGAGATGGACGAGGAGACGGGAAAGCCCGTTACTCCCAGCGACGACGCCCAGGAGAAGCGCCCGATGAGCGAGGACGAGCTGAAGCGCCTGTCGGCCTTCACCGAGTTCGTCTCGACGCTGGACCTGGACGACCTGGACCAGGGCGAGAAGCCCTCCCACAGGCAGGAGACGGCCTGAGCGCCTAGGCCGGCGCGGCAGCGGCGGCAGCCGCCTCGTGCTGCTCGTCCGCGTGGTGGCCCCCATTTGGCTTGGACGGGTCGTAGATGGGCTTGCCCATGGGACGGGTCCGGAGGCTGCCCTCCTGGAGTTGCCGCACTCGCTGCCAGGCAATGTCTACGTACTCCGGCACGATGTCACACCCATAAGCGACGCGGCCATGCAGCAGCGCGGCAATGGCCGACGATCCCACTCCCATATAGGGATCGAATACTGCATCTTCCGCATTCGTCAGGGAAAGGACGAGCCGCTCCACCAATTCAACTGGGAACTGGCAAGGGTGGATTGTCTTCTCGGGGTGGTTGTTCTTGACATTCGGGAACTCCCACACGTCACTCGGGTTCTTCCCCTTGGGGTTTCCCGACAGCTTGCCAATGTTCGGACCCTTGAAATGGCGCTTGCCCGGATACTTCGCCGGGACTCTGATCGGGTCGAGGTTCCAAGTGTAGTCGTCGCTCTTCGTCCACCAACTGATGGTCTCATAGCGCCCTGACAATCGCCTCGTGGAATGTAGGCCGTGTCCAAAGTGCCAGACGATCCGGTTGCGGAGCTTGAGCCCATGACCTCGAAACACAGGATAGAGGACGGCGTCGAGAGGGACGATTTCTCCGTTGTTAACGTAGTTCCCGACCTGCCAGCAGATAGACCCCCGAGGATGGAGGACTCGGACACACTCGCTTATCACACGCTCCTGAGCCTCAAGGTAATCGTCAAGGGACGTCTTGTCCTCGTAGTCCTTGCCCAGATTGTAAGGGGGCGACGTGACGACCAGCTTCATCTGGCCATCGTGAAGCTTCTCCATGAAAGCCAGGTTGTCTTCGCAAGCCAAAACGACCTCACCGCTATTGGCCGCTGTATGATCTGGTCGTTCCAACCAGACAGGCATTGCCGCTTGGATTGCGGGTAGCGCGGTGGGGCGTCGCGTCTCCGTCCGTTGCATGGGAGATCTCACCACTAGATCGACGGCCTGAGCGCCTAGGCCGGCGCGGCAGCGGCGGCAGCCGCCTCGTGCTGCTCGTCCGCGTGGTAGGAACTCCTGACCAGCGGCCCCGACGCCACGTGCCGGAAGCCCATGCTCCGCGCCTGCTCGGCCAGCGCCTCGAAGTCCTCCGGCGTGTACCACTTCGCCAGCGGCGCGTGCTTGGCCGACGGGCGCAGGTACTGCCCGATGGTCAGCAGGTCGCAGCCGACCGACCGCAGGTCCCGCATCGTGCCGGCTATCTCGTCCCAGGTCTCGCCGAGGCCCACCATCATCCCGGACTTGGTCACCGCGCCCGGGGCGATGTCCTTGGCCCTCGACAGGAGCTCCAGCGACTGCTCGTAGTCTCCCCTGGGCCTGACGCGCTTGAACACCCTGGGCACCGTCTCGATGTTGTGGTTCAGGGTGTCGGGCTTCTCGGCCATGACGACGGCCAGCGCGTCCCAGTTGCCGCAGAAGTCCGGTATCAGCACCTCGACCTTGCACTCGGGCAGCCGCTTCCTGATCTGGCGGATGCACTGCGCGAAGATGAATGCGCCGCCGTCGGGGAGGTCGTCGCGGTTGACCGCGGTGATGACGGCGTACTTCAGGCCCATGCGCTCCACGCTCTCCGCGAGGCGTCTCGGCTCGTCGAGGTCGAGCCCGACCGGCTTGCCGGACGTGACGGCGCAGTAGGCGCACGCCCTTGTGCAGATGTCGCCGAGGATCATGAACGTCGCCGTCCGCCGCTCCCAGCAGCCGCCGATGTTGGGGCAGCGCGCCTCCTCGCAGACGGTGTGCAGACGGCTGCTCTTGACGAGGTCGCGCAGCTCCAGGTAGTTCGGCCCGCCCGGCATCCGCACCTTCATCCAGTGCGGCAGCCGCCTCCGGCGCGGGGCTGTCTCCGTCCTCTCGTTCAGCGCAACGATTCTGGTCACCTCTGGGAACGGAGAACCTCTACCTCATTGGAACTGTGCTGGTGGACCACGACTCTTCTAAGTCCTTGGCCATAGAGAGTAACGTCTCCAGGACATCCTTCATCCACTCAGCTCCCTCCAGTGGAACCAAGAAGTGGTAGTCGGCGGTCTGGACCATGACCCCGAGCCCCTTTCCATCGGGGCGTTCCGACAGGTAGAGTTGGAGTGTGCCGCTCTGTCGCTCAAGAGCAATACCCTCTATCGCTCGTACTTGCCTCTCGCCTGCCACTGTCACTGTCTTCCTCCCACCAATTCGATTATCAGCCAGTGATCACGGATGGTCGCTACCTTCTTGCAGGATACTAACAGTCCCGCAAGGGCTATCGCAACCTAGGAGTTCCTCCTAGGGCCAGGATGGGCGCCCGCCGCCGCCCGCCGCCTGTCGGTGGCCCGCTGGGCGGCGTTTTGGTGTAGTATCTGCGCCATGATCTACGATGGGCACGCATACTGCATCCCCGACCTGCGCGGCGACGGGGGGTTCGCGGACGCGGAGCAGTTCCGCCGGCACCTGCAGCTCGCCATCGCAACCCACTTCCAGCCCGTATGGCGCGCCGCGGACGGGAGCCCCGCCGACGCCGGCGGCCTCGCGGAGCCCGTCGGCGAGTGGAGCTTCGACTCGCTGAAGGAGTCCGACTTCCGCGCCGCCGGGCACGGGCGCTTCGAGTGGACCGTGGACGGCGAGGTCTTCGTCAAGCAGTACATGCCGCCCTCGGTCAGGGATATGGCCTACTCGGCGGAGGACCTGGTGGCCGAGATGGACTACGCGGGCGTGGACGTGGCGCTGCTCCACCGCACGCCGTACCTCGGCATCGGCAACGACTTCATCGCCGAGTGCTGCCGCAAGTTCCCGGACAGGATCCAGGGCCTCGCCCACGTCGAGGAGTGGACCGTCCGCACCGACACCGACGGGGCCATACGCAAGCTCCAGGACGCCATCCGGGGGCAGGGGCTGCACGGCCTCCAGATACTGCCCGACCACCTGCCGCTCTACGGCCAGCCGGAGGAGTGGGACACGGACGACTTCGCCCCCTTCTGGGACGCCTTCGCGGAGCTTGGCGTGCCCCTGTTCGTCACGCCGGGGTACACGGCGCTGGCGGCGGCGGGGGGCACCGCCGCCGAGCCCGTCGTCGCGCGGATACGCGCCATCCGCGACTGGATGGAGCGCTACCCCGACGTGCCGGTCGTGCTCACCCACGGCCTGGGCTGGCGGCTCTTCATCGACGGCGACCGCCTGGACATACCCGACGAGGTGTACGACTCGATCCCGGACAGCCCGAACTTCTACGTCCAGGTGATGTTCGCCATCGCGCTCGGCGGGGTTTGGGACTACCCGATGGAGCAGGTCAGGCCCACCATGGAGGCGCTCGTCGATAGGGTTGGCGCCGAGAGGCTGGTCTGGGGCACGGACATCCCGATGGTTATGCGGTTCTACACCTACCGGCAGAACCTGGAGCACATCCGCGTCTGCTCCGACTTCCTGCCCGGCGACCAGGTCGACCTGGTCGTGGGCGGCAACATGGAGCGGCTGATGGGGCTCTCCCGCGACTGACTACATCACAGGAGGTACACCTATGGCGCCCGGCAAGATGAAGGTAATGGTGGTCGGCGCGCACCCCTCGGACCCGTTCGCCAACATCGGCGGCACGGTCGCCAAGCACGTCCAGCGCGGCGACGACGTGACGCTGGTGACGCTCACCTACGGGCTGGAGGTCCACACCGAGTACCTGATCGGCCGGCCCGAGGCGGAGATACGGAGCACGGTGAAGCGGAAGGCTATGGAGGCCGCGGCCATCGTCGGCGTCGAGGACTTCCGGTTCCTGGACTTCGGGGACACGCCGCTCGTCGCCACCCGCGAGAACCTGCTGGAGCTGGGGGAGCTGATACAGGACGCGCGGCCCGACGTGCTGATCAGCGCCCACTACCCGTTCAGGGAGACGCAGCAGGGGGGCGACCACGGGACCGCCGGGCGCATGGTCGAGGCCGCGCCCTCGTGGAGGTACCACAACGGCAAGGAGCCGCACCGGCCCAGGTCGATCTGGTTCCCGTACAGCGACAACCTGCTGGCGCTGAACCACCCGCTCTACAGGGTCCCGGACACCTACGTGGACATCTCCGACACGCTCGACCTGAAGATCGAGGCGTGCATGACGACGTGGAACCTGCCGCCGGAGAAGCACGCCGGCATGGACGAGCTCTTCCGCCGCATGGCCGCCGAGCACGGACGCGCCGCCGGCATCCAGTACGCCGAACCCTTCGAGAGCCCCTGGCTGAAGCGCACGGCGGTGCAGCACCTGGGCTGAGGGCTATTGAGTCCCTTCCCCCGTCTGTGGGGGAAGGTTACAGCCTGCCCCTGCGGAAGCAAGGGATGGGGGGCCCGCCTCGGTGGCCGGGGATTGGATTCCCGCTTTCGCGGGAACGACGGATGGGGTGCCTACGGCGGCCATCCGGTAGGGGCAACCACGAGGGTTGCCCCTACCAT
Source organism: Dehalococcoidia bacterium (assembly GCA_963664035.2). Lineage (GTDB taxonomy): Bacteria > Chloroflexota > Dehalococcoidia > Lucifugimonadales. Next base: position 1,117,065 of record OY760867.2, read on the forward strand.
CATCCCCATCACGCGAATCCAGGCAGCCGGGGACTGGGTTCTCGCTCCCATATCGGGGTACGGGACATGCTTCGCGGGACCTTTGCATAATCGTCATTGGTACGAATACAACATCGTAGGGGCGGGTTTGAAACCCGCCCTCCCCGGCCCTGTCTAAAGATTTCCGCCTGCAATTGACGTTGGGACTCGCGGGCAGGGTTCTTAGATTCCCTTCGGTTGCGCTGCGTTCGGAATGACAAGGGGGCGCCTTGGTAAGCCTCCGCTATCCCTCCCCCGCATCGATGGGACAGGCTCCAGCCTCTCCCATCGAGAGGCAGGGGTCCGCCGACTGCAGCCGACGTTCGTCACCAAGGGACGTTGTCTTCCTCACCCGCGCTGTCTTCACCCGTCGCGCCTACTCCCGCCTCCTCCATGTTCTCAAAAGTATTGTGCTGCTTATCGACTTGACGTTTCTTCTCCTCAACCTCTTCGATCGCGGCTCTGAGGTCGCTGATTGTGGACTCGTTGTCCTCCTAGAAAGCAACAGTTTGCGTACGGAGTATGCGCCATCCCGCGGAGAGAGCGAAGCGGTTGCCGCCTATTCAACTTGCGGCCCTGTGACTCACTTCGGCTCGTCACGCCCTCACCGCTCCGTAGACTGGCCCCCAGGCCGCATTGTACAATCTCCTTGCAACCTTACCGTCGTCGAGGCTCGCCATAGACCAGGCAATCGTAGACCAGGGGATCAAGCTCACCGCCATCGGGGTGGGCACCGCGTTCGCGCTGCTCATCGTGCTGACGCTGGTCATGTACGCCATGGCGGCGGTTACGGCCATCGGGGAGCGGCGGCGGGCCGCGGCGGGACCCAAGCCGGGCGACCGGGAGAAGGCCCTGGCGGCGGTCGTGGCCGTGAACGCGCTGCTGGCGCGGGGCGAAGACGCCGCCGAGTGACCGGCGGCGACCGCCCCATTTCCGGGAGACCAATTGCAGGACCTCGTTGACTTCATAGAAGCCTCCGGAGCGGCCAAGCTCGACTGGCGGGCCGTGGTCATGCTCGCCGTCGGCTTCGCCTTCATCTTCGTCGCCGTCAAGCAGAAGCGGGAGCCGTACGTGCTGCTGCCCATCGGCCTCGGCGTCGTGCTCACCAACCTGCCCGCCCACGGCATGGCCGACTTCGTCTCCGGGTCGGTCACCCCGCAGGAGTCCGGCCTCTTCGGCGTCATACTCCACTACGGCCTCTCGCTCTGGAACATCCTGCCGCCGCTCATATTCCTCGGCCTCGGCGCGATGCAGGACTTCTCCCCCCTCATCGCCAACCCCAAGACGCTGCTGCTGGGCGCGGCGGCCCAGGTCGGCATATTCGTCGCCTTCTGGGGCGCCCTGCTTGCCGGCTTCGACCTGAACGAGGCCGCGTCGATCGGCATCATCGGCGGCGCGGACGGCCCCACGACGATCTTCCTATCCGCCGTGCTCGCGCCGGAGATACTGGGCATCACAGCGGTCATCGCATACACCTACATGGCCAGCGTCGTCTTCATCCAGCCCCCGCTAATGAAGCTGCTGACCACCAGGCGGGAGCGCGAGATCGAGATGAAGCCTCCCCGCGAGGTTTCCCAGTTGGAAAAGCTCCTCTTCCCGCCCATCGCCATGGTGCTGATCATCCTGGTGGTGCCCGCGTCCGCCCCGCTCATCGCCATGTTCATGATCGGCAACATCTTCAAGGAGAGCGGCGTCGTCCCGCGCCTCTCCGGGGCCGCATCCAACGAGCTACTCAACATAGCCACCATCTTCCTGATGATCACCGTCGGCGCCAAGCTGGAGGCCGATATAGTCTTCCAGCTACAGACCGTCCAGATACTCGGGCTCGGCCTGCTGGCCTTTGCGTGCGGCACCGTCGGCGGCCTGCTCTTCGCGAAGCTGATGAACCTGTTCCTGAAGGAGAAGATCAACCCCCTCATCGGCTCCGCGGGCGTGTCCGCCGTGCCGATGGCCGCGAGGATATCCCACAACGTCGGGCAGGAGTCGAGCCCGAGGGTCTTCCTGCTCGCCCACGCCATGGGCCCCAACGTGGCCGGCGTCATAGGCTCCGCGGTGGTCGCGGGCGTCTTCATCTCGCTGCTGTAGTACGATGGCCCCTCGAAGACGTCCAGGCGCCGGAGATAACCCCACCCTGCGAGTGCAGGTCGGGGACACCTGGTACACGGTGGAGGCCGTGGACCTGGCGTCGGACCCGGCGCGAGTCCGGGTGGACGGCGAGCTCGTCGAGGTGACGCTGGGGCAGCCCACGGCGGCCCATGCGGCGGAGCCGGAGCCGGAAACGCGCAGCGAGCCCGAAGCCGAAGTCGCGTCCCCGGCGGCGCCCGCCGGCGGCCGCACCTTCCGCACCCCCATGCCGGGAGTCATAGTCTCCGTCGCCGTCGCCGCCGGCGACCAGGTGGTGACAGGCGACGAGGTCTGCGTGCTGGAGGCCATGAAGATGCAGCAGACGCTCAGGGCCGACTGGACCGGCATCGTCAAGACGGTGTACGTGCAGCCCGGCCAGCAGGTCGCCGACGGCGCCCCCATAGTGGACCTCGAGTAGCCGGAGCTGGCTCCCGGGGCAAGTCACGCCGCGGGCCGAACGCCCCCAGGCAAGTTGACATCCCGCTTCCCCCGATGCTACATTGGCCCTATCCCAGCACCCTCCCCAGCCGGGCGCCAGCCCTTACGGAGTGACCCATTGCCGCTCTACGACTACAGGTGCCAGACCTGCGACCACGTATTCGAGTTGCGCCAGAGCTTCTCGTCCGAGCCCGTCGCCACCTGCCCGTCGTGCAACAACGGCGCGCAGCGCGTCATCCACTCGGTGCCCGTCGTCTTCAAGGGCAGCGGCTTCTACGTCAACGACTACGGCAAGGGCCGCGGCGGCAGTTCCGGCTCATCCTCTAGCTCGGAGTCCAAGGACTCCGACAAGGAGAGCGGCTCCAAGGCAAAGGCCAAGTCCGAGTCCGGCTCCGAGTCGAAGAAAGAGGCATCCGCCGCGAGCTAGGGCGGCGGCCACCTTGCGCGCACTCATCCAGCGCGTCTCCCGCGCCTCCGTATCCGTGGAGGGCGACCGAATTGCCTCGATCGGGCGCGGCCTCGTCGTCTTCCTGGGCGTCGGCGTCGCCGATGGCGAGGAGGAGGCCCGCTACATAGCCGACAAGGTCGCTAACCTGCGCATCTTCGACGACGCCGAGGGCAGGTTCGACGGCTCCGCCATCGACACCGGCGCGGATCTCCTGGTCGTCTCCCAGTTCACCCTCTACGGCAGCACGCGCAAGGGCCGCCGACCCAGCTTCACCCAGGCCGCCCCGCCCGAGCGGGCGGAGCCGCTGGTCGACCGCGCCGTCGAGATGCTCCGCGAGGCCGGCCTGGCGGTGGCCGCGGGCCGCTTCCAGGCCCACATGCTCGTCTCGCTGGAGAACGACGGCCCCGTCACGATCATGCTCGACTCCGACGACCGCAAGCTCCCCCGCCGCGGCTCCTCAACAGCCTAGCGCTCCAACATTGTTGAAATGATGGCTAACCTTGAATCCCCTCCCCCATTTTGGGCCCATTTTGGGGGAGGGTTAGGGTGGGGGCACCGCTGCCCCGCGCAGTATTCTCTCCACCCTTCATTGCTAGGTTGTCGGTCCACTAGCGCGGGTGGCCTGGATAGACGCGGCAGCCAAGCAGATCAGGTCCTCGTAGGGGCTGCCCTTGTGGCTGCCCTCCCCGGCAACACACACGCAACAGCTACAGGCCGCCTGCAGGTCAAGAGACCTCCACGAACGTCCCCGCCACGAACCGCTGCCCGTTCGGGGCGTCGTTGAAGTAGTACACCACCAGCACCCGCCCGTCCGGCAGCAGCGCCGCGTGCGGGTAGCCCAGGTCCCGCATGCCGCCGTCTTCCCGCAACGCCACCTCCTCCGCCTCCGATATGTTCATGCACTCCGGGTCCAGCACCCGGCAACGGATCCCCCACGGCTCGCGCCGGTAGCCGTTGACCAGCAGGAAGTGCCCCGTCGGCAGCGGCAGCGCGAAGTACGGGAAGCCCCACACATCTTCCCGCTTCGGCTCCGTCCACGTGCGCCCCTGGTCCGACGACCGCGCCGTCCACAGGTACCCGCCGCCCGTGTCGGTCAGCTCGCTGCGCACGAACCCGACCAGGTCCCCCGACCTCGTCTCCACCACCGACCACTCGCTGAACGCGCCCGCCAGCGCGACGCCCCGGAACCCCCACGTGTGTCCGCCGTCCTCGGACGCGATCAGTATCGAGTCCTCCTTGCTGCCCTGCACCGGCAACAGCACCGTGCCGTCCCTCAGCTCCATCGGGAAGCCGCGCAGGTGCATCGGCGAGTGGAGCCCCTCCAGGAATACCGGGTGCCCCGGCACCTCGCCAACCCATGCGGGGCCGTCCCAGCTATCGCCCCTGTCGTCGCTGCGCCATACCTCCGTGCCCGCGCTGATCGTCTGCCAGCCGCGCTCGTTCCACCCGCCCTCGCTCCGCACCCGGTTGAAGACGCCGACCCGCTCATTCGCGGCCGACGCCGGCAGTTCCTCCATCATGCTGTCCGGCACCAGCTCCTGCCTGTGCGTCACGAACAGCGTCGTCCCGTCCCGCAGCAGCCCCGCCACCGCGCACTGCCCGCCCCCCATGAAGACCCGCGGCAGCCTGTCCCACATGCTCCCCCCGTCGCGGGACCGCACCAGGCACTGCTCGGTCGTCGGGTGGACGTGCATGTGCAGCGGCTCGCGCGTCCACGACCGGTGCCGCCTGAACACCACCGCCAGGTCGCCGTCCGGGTACGCCACCACCGACGGCCCCGGCCCGCAGTAGTACCGGTCGTCCCTGTATATGACGATGTCCTCGATCTTGCGGACTTTCATTACTTCTGCTCCTTCAGGGTCATCCACGCCCGCCCCACGCCTTCCTCGCGGCGACACCGAGTTCCTTCCCCCTCAATGGGGGAAGGTTAGGATGGGGGTATCACAGCCCAAGCGCCTTCACCGTAATGACAGCCTCGCCGCCCCTGCCCTCCTCGGCGTTGCAACGCACCTGGTGCTGCTGCGCCAGCAGGAACGACATCGTGACCTCCACCGTCTCGCCCTCCGCCACCTCCTCGCTGATCCCCAGGCCCTGGACGATGAAGCTGTGGTCGTCGTCCCGCGCGGTCACCTCCACCGTGACCGTCTCCCCGAGGGTGAAGCTCAGGTCGGACGGCTCTATGGCGCACTCGCCAGCCGTTCCGCTGATGGTGATCCTCGGCGTCTCCGAATCCTCGTCCACGTCCAGCGGCGGCTCCGCCGTAGGCATCCCCGGCGCCGAAGCCGCGTCGGCCCTCGGCGGCGGCGTCACCTTCAGCACGTCCGCGCCGGTCGGCCCCAGGTCCTCCGGGATCGCCGTCGGGCTCATGCCATTCCCGCCGCCGCAAGCCACGGCTGCGACCGCAGCTAAGGCCGCCACCAATAAGCTCAGGGCGCTTTTCCCAATCATCCCTCTATGTCTCCTGGCGCGGGTCGAGCGCGTCCCGAAGTCCGTCGCCCAGGAAGTTCACCGCAATCACCGTCGTGGCGATCGCCACCCCGGGCGAGAGCCAGAGCCACAGCTCGTTGCGTATCGTGTGCAGCGACTGCGCGGAGGTCATCATGTTGCCCCACGTCGCCGTCGGTATCCGCACCCCGAACCCGAGGAAGCTCAGCGACGACTCCGCTATGATCGCGCCCGCCAGCGAGAGCGTAGCCGCCACCACTATGAACGGTATTACCGCCGGAAGGATGTGGATGAACAGGATCCTCATGTCCGTGGCGCCCAGGGCCCGCGCGGCGGCCACGTAGTCGAGCTCGCGCCCCTGGAGCACCTGCCCCCGCACCAGCCGCGCCTTCCCCGTCCAACCGAGCACGCCGATTATGATCATGATTATGAACACGCTCGACCCCAGGATCGACACCAGCACGAGCAGCGCGAACAGCGTCGGGAAGTTCATCACGTACTCGGTGAACCTCTGGAGCACGTTGTCGATCCAGCCTCCCGCGTAGCCCGACACCAGACCGATGACCGTGCCGATGAAGACCGATATCAGCGTCGCCACGAGCCCAACGCTCAGCGACACCCTGCCGGCGTGCAGTATGCGCGAAAAGACGTCGCGCCCCGCCGAGTCCGTCCCCAGCGGGTGCGACCACGACGGCGGCTTCTGCACGTGGTCCAGGTTCACCTTGTTGGGGCCGTGCCACGCGACCACCGGCGCGAACGCGGAGGCCAGGCCGAAGACCACCAGCACCGCCAGCCCCACGAGAGCGAGCTTGTGCTTGGTGAACTGCCGCCAGACGCTCCTCCTGGAGCGCCTCGGCGCGATCTCCTCGGCCAATGCCGCCGTCTCTCCGGTCGTGTTCGAGGTCGCCAACTATCTCCTCCGGGAGTCCTCTAGGCGTTGACCCTGACCCTCGGGTCCGCGTAAGCGTACATCAGGTCGGCTGCCAGGTTCGCCAGCAGCACCAGCGTCGACACGATCATCGTCAGCCCCATGATCATCGGGTAGTCGCGCTGGCCCACCGCCTGGATCGTGAGCTGCCCCATGCCAGGCCACGTGAAGATAGCCTCCACCAGCAGCGCGCCGCCGAACAGCCCCGGCAGCCGCAGCATCGTCACCGTTATGAGCGGGATCAGCGCGTTGCGGAAGCCGTGCCGCAGCACCACCACGTGCTCCGACAGCCCCTTGGCGCGCGCCGTCGTCACGTAGTCGGCCTTCAGCACCTCCAGCATAGCCGTCCTCGCGTACCGCGTCTTCCCCGCCATCGTGTCTATCGACAGCACCAGCGCCGGCAGGATCAGGTGGTATATGTTGAGACGCAGGGACAGCCCCTCGCCTGGCACGTACCCCATCCCGTGGGAAGGAAAAATCTCCCACACGAACGCGAACAGGTACAGCGCCAGCAGCGCGAAGAAGAACGTCGGGATCGAGACGCCGAACAGCGAGGCGATGCCGAGGGTGTAGTCGTACATGCTGTACTGCTTGAGCGCGGCTATGATGCCGAATATCGTGCCCAGCACCGTGGAGAGGATCATCGCCGTCGCCGTCAGCTCCAGCGTGGGCAGTATCTTCGCGCTTATGCGCTTCAGCACCGGCTCGCCGGTGTAGTAGGAGTACCCCAGGTTGCCCCGCACGATCTGCCCCAACCACACGACGAAGCGCTCGGGCACAGACCTGTTCAGCCCCATCGCCTCGCGCAGCCTCTCCAGGTCCTGCGCCCCTGCCTCCAGCTCCTGCGGGTCGATCATCGCGTCGATGGCGTCGCCTGGCGCCAGGTTGATGAACGCGAACGTGCTGACCGCAATGAGCAGCAGCAGCGGCCCGGAGATCAGTATCCTGCGAAGAATATATGCCTGCAAAGACTATCTCCCGTCCTTGGACGGACTCTCTTACCGCACCGAAACGTATATCGGCGAAGAATACCCGATTATCGGCCCCTTGGGGTACTCCGGCGACCGCTCCGTCTGCACCCGCACGATATAGTACCGCTCCCCCGCCTCGCGCCGCTCGTCGGCGAACGTCACCACCGCCTGCCGCTCCCCCACCGTCCGGTGCTGGATGTACCCCCCGTCGCTCCAGAGCGAGACCGTCTCCACCGGCAGCGCCGCCGAGACCGACACGCTGACCTCCACCGGTACGGACGCCTCGCCCTCCTGCCCCATCGGCACGCCCCCGGCCGTCACCCAGAGCCCCAGCTCCCCGCCCGCGCAGGCGTAGGTCCGCCGCTCCCTCAGCGCCTCGAACACCGCCTCCCCAGTCAGCTCCTTCGTCCAGAATCCCGTCGAGCACGCCCCCAGCGTCCGCATGTGGTGGTCGGTGCCGCCGATGAACCCCAGCCGCGCCTTCTTCCACTCGATGAAGTTTATCGGAAATGGGAACTCCGAAGGCCCCCCGAACATCCCCTCCTCCGTCGCCAGCATGTCGCCGCGGCTGTGCAGCGCCTCCATCGCCCACTCGACCCGGGGGTCGTACAGGTGCGTGTGCGTATCCCCCACCAGGCCGTGGCCGCCCAGCTTGCCGTAGTCGTGGAAGTGCCGGTTGGCCATCACCATGTCGGGGAACCTGTCGTAGATGTCGTTGAACATCAGGTGGATGTCCAGGTCGCGCAGCAGTATGATGCGCAGCTCCTTCATCACCTCCTTGTCGTAGGTATAGAAGTTGATGTGCTGCCACGGCTGCTTGTTCCACTCGATCGCGTAGAGGGGGACGTATCCGGGCGTGTCCTCGCGCTCCATCAGGTCGAGCCTCTGAAGGTAGTCGGCGTCCGAGAGCCGCTGGTGGTCGGCTATGCACAGCACCCGGTAGCCCAGCACGTCCCGCTGCAGCCTCATGTTGTCTATCGGGTCCCCGTCGCGCACCGGCGAGCACGACGAGTGAGACGTGTGGTCGTGAAGGTCGCCGAAGACCAGCTCGTAGCCCTCCGGCGCCGCTGGGAGCGCGGGCGCGTGAGTGGGCGGGTTCGCCGGCTTCAAGTCCACGGCCCGCAGCGTCTCTATCCCCTCGTGCATCCGGGGCAGCCCGGCCGGGGCGGCCCCGTTCTGGTCGAGCGCCCGCAGGGGTACGGAGACCACCTCCACCCTGTGACTCCTCGTAGGCATCTGCGCCGCGTCGAAGCAGTGCCCCGCCGCGATCACGCCGCCCTCGAGGGCGTCCAGCCCATAGACGTGGTGCGAGAACCCCACCGGCTCCGTCACCCGCGCCGGCTCGCTCCACCGCACGCCGTTGAAGTGAGTCATCGCCAGGTACCACCCCTCCCTGTGGTGATATAGGTGCCTGTTCCGGTTGAACCGCCCGTCCACTATCCACGGCGCCATGTACGTCGGCTCCATGTCCGGCTGGAACATGCGGAACGCGCACGCCAGGCCGTCCGCCGTGCCTACCAGCCTTGGGTTCGACGGCGTCATGTTGATCGCCGAGTCCAGGTCGCCGCCCCGGCTGAAGGAGCGCAGCTCGACCGGCAGCAGCCCGCCGGACCACGTGCCCGGCCCGTCCGAGACCTCCCCGGTCTCCAGGTCGACGCTCCGCAGCCACAGCCGCCGCACCTGGTCGACCCGCACGTCGAAACCCCACGCCGGGCTCGACTCCCACGTCACCAGGACCGTGCCGTCGCCGGCCAATATGGCCCGAGGCCGGAAGTTGAGCGGATCGCCCGAGGAGACCCTTATCGCATCCGCCTCTATCGCATCCGCCTCGGCGCTGCCCGCGACCAAGGCCTCTATGTGGGACTCGCCGTCCCGGAAGACCTCGTACGCGACGGCAACCCCGCCGCGCACAGGCGCCAGGCTGGGGAACCTCCCCTCGATCTCGGCAATCGCCTCGCCGTGCTCGTCCGTTACGCGCGCCCAGTCACCTACGCCGTCGCGGCGCACCCAGGCGCACCGCAACGCGCCGTCCGCGCCCCGCGCGAGCGATGGCGTCTGCGCTATCTCGCGGCCGGAGTAGAGTGTCGCCGTCCCGCCCCCTGCGTGGAGCTTGACCGTCCATACGCCGTCGTCGAGGGCCGTCCACAGGAAAGCGGGGTCATCCCCGCCCACTGCCGCTATGCCCGAGAACTGCTCCGCCGTCTCGGAGTGGAGCAGCCGGACCGTGCCGCCCGCGCTCTCCAGCAGCTCCAGCCGTGGGCGCAGAGACATGAACGCCCGCGCCCACTCCTCGTAGGTCTTGCCGGGGTAGAGCAGGGCCTTGGCGTGCTCCCACTCCGTATCCGCGTCCATGTTCCGCACGAAGCGGCCGTCGACGTCATCCATCGTGACGACGCCCAGCGCCCAGCCGTCGGGTGTCGCGGCGAGGTCGCACTCGTGCCCGCCGTCCGCGGTGTGGAGCAGACGCGGCGAAGACGCGGCCCGGCTCGCGTCGGTCTCTATCATCGTGTCAGTCCATAACCGGTTAGGGGCGCGCTCAGGCGCCCCTAACCGGTCCTAGTCTTTCTATCCGGTCCTAGCTGTCCAGGTCCCACTGCTCGACGTGGAAGTTCCACACGTCGAGCCGGTGAGTGAAGCTGGGCGCCACCTGCACGTCGTACAGGCTCGTCGGGTCGCCAACGCTGTCGAAGTGCGGTATCCGCACCTTCTTCGTCATGGCGTACCACGAGTTGGTCATGTACGTCGTGGACAGCGGCATGTCCTGCATCAGTATCTCCGCGATCTCCCGGTAGATCTTCACCCTCTCCTTCGGATCGATCGCGTTGCCGCCCGCCTCTATCATCTTGTCGAACTCCGGGCTGGCGTAGCGCATCAGGTTCTCCGAGTTCGTGTGAAGCCGGTTCTTCAGGAAGCCGTCCGGGTCCGAGTGGACGCTGAACCCGCCCGTGAAGATGTCGAACTCGCCGTTCTCGATCTTCTCCGTGCGCGCCGCGCCGTCAACCGTGTCATACTCGATCGTCATCCCGACGTCCGCCAGCATCTGCTGCACGGCGGCAAGCTGCGCCGATGCCTTCTCGTCCCTCGGAGTCCCCGTCAGCACCTTGACCACCCTGCTCGAGTCCCAGCCGGCCTCCGCCAGCAGAGCGCGCGACCTGTCGGGGTCGTACGCGAACCGGTCCTTCCACGCCGGGTCCTGGTACCACGAGTGCGTCAACGGGTTGTTGTAGATAGTGCCGTTGCCCGTGCTGAAGACGTTGATGATCTTCTGCCTGTCCAGCGCGTGCAGGAAGGCGTGTCGTATGCGCGAGTCCCGCAGGTCCTCGACGTCATGGTTCCAAGCATAGGAGCCGATGACCGACCCCTGGACCCCCTTCACCGTGAAGCGCGGGTCCGCTATCAGCGCCGCGTTCCCCTCGGGCGTCAGCCCGTGGTACAGGATGTCCAGCTCGCCGCGCGTCATCGCTATCTGCCGAGCGTCCCTCTGCTGGATCATGTTGATCAGAACGTGGTCCAGATTGGGCCTGCCGAAGTGGTAGTCGTCGTTGGCGTCCAGCAGCGCGAACTGGTCGGACACGTGCTCGACGAACTTGAACGGCCCAGACCCGACAGGTATCTCCGCGTTCGTGAACGACGGGTGCGTCTGCATGTCCGCCGGCGCCACGTTGCCGTAGATGTGCTCGGGGTAGATCGGGTTCCGAAGCGAGCAGCACGTCTGGAAGAAGATCGTGCTCGGGTTCTCCATGTCGAACCTGATCGTGTAGTCGTCGATCACCACCAGGCCTTCGACCGAATCGGCGTTTCCATCAAGGTAGTCCTGGCCGCCCTTGACTATCGTGAAGGACGAAGCCTTCCAGGACGGGAACTCAGGCTCCAGCAACGCCGTCCACATGAACCTGATGTCTTCCGCCGTCACCGGCTCGCCGTCGTGCCACCTGGCGTCCTTCCGTAGGAAGAACGTGTAGGACGTGGCGTCCGGCGCGACCTCCCACCTCTCCGCCAGGTCTGGCACGAAGAAGCCGTTGGGGTTCGGCATCGCTATGCGCGAGTACACCAAGTCGAACAAGAGCGACATGCCCGAGCTCTTGGCCAGGTGCGTCACGATGTTCGGGTAGGTCTGCCCGATGGCGAAGCGCATCGTCTTCGGCTCCTGGTCCACCATCACCTGCACCTCGCTCTCCACCACCTTCACCACCTCGACGGGCACCTCCTTGATCACCTCTTTCTCGACCACGACCTCCTTCTCCACCACCACCTGCTTCTCGACCTCCACCGGCACCTCCTTGATCACCTCCACCTCCTTGACCACCTCGACCTCCTTCACAACTTCCACCTCCCTGTCGACCATCACCTCCACCGGCACCTCCCTGATCACCTCGACCTCTACCTCCTTGACTACCTCCACCTCCCTCGTACAAGCCAGAGCGCTCGCAAGGGCAAGCACAACGGCGCCGATCAAAAACAACCGGATTTTGCCGCCAACCATAATCGGGCCTCCTGAAAAGTCTCCGGCGCCACTCCTTCAAGATGGGGCCAGTGGACGGTTAATACCACAATTCAACGCCCTCAGTCAACCGCGAGCCCCACCACACCACGTAACTGTTCAGAGTACGGGAGGACAGCCACAGGGGCTGCACCCTACGGGATGGAAGCTGTATCGTAGGGGCGTCCCTTGTGGGCGCCCTGGACCGAGGAACGCACCAACTCTGAACAGTTACCCCACCACCGCTCCCCATCCCACCTTCAGCGCCATATCTATCAGCCATCACCCCGTAGGGGCTGGTTTCAAACCAGCCCTCCCCCTTGCCGTAGGGGCTGGTTTCAAACCAGCCCTCCCCTTGCCGTAGAGCGTCACCGCCATCTATGTGGGGGATTTCGGGCCCCACCAAATCCCCCGTCAAAACACGCAAGAGAGGCGTCGCCGCCGCGTTGGGCCTGGAAACGTTACCTCACTCCGGAAGCCTGTATATCGTGAACCCCCCTTCCTGGAACACCGTGTCCATGAACGACGCGAATTTCCCCAGGCCGCCGCTCCCGTACCTGCGCTCCTCCCGCGGCCCCACGACGACGTAGCTGGCGCCGTACTTCTCCAGCAGCGCCCGGGCCTCCCCTTCGTCGTCGGTCGTGTATATCGCCGCCACGTCCTCCTCTCGCCCCGCGAACGGCTCCCGCGATCCCCTCCATTGAAACTCGTGGTCAGGCCAGCCGAGCACCGTGGGAACCCCCGTGCTGGCGGACACGCGCCCGTGCTCGGTGTAGTCGCCGCCGACGGCCTCCACGATCCCGGCCCCGCGCGGCGCCGTCTCGCGCAGGAACTCTATCGCCCGCCGCTCGTCGGCGGCCACGTACGCCAGCCCGTCCAACGTCGCCGCCCGACCGCCCTGGTCCGCCTTCGTGGCCGCCGCCGCCAGCGTGTAGTAGAGCGACCAGCACGCCAGCAGCACCACCGCCGCCGCCCACGCGCCGGTCCAGAACCGCTTCCTCTCGCGCAGGCGACCCCACAGGCCGGCCCAGTAGTAGACGGCGAATCCGCCCGCCACCGCCAGCAGCGCCCACGCCTGGTAGTACAGCTTGAACACCGTGTTCATCCGCTCGGTGGCGCCCCCGAAGGTGTCGTCCACGTACAGCAATTCCGGCCCCATGATGAGCAGAAGCCCCGCGGCGGCCAGCGCCAGCGCGAACGACCGGCCCGCCCGGGCCGGCTCCTCCCTGGCGACCCACGTCGCCCCATACGCCGCTACGCCGACCAGCAGCCCAAGCGGCAGCACGTGCATGAAGCGGCCGGGCAGCGCCGACAGTTCGCCCCCTCTCCCCAGGTGCAGGACCGCCCACGCCGCGAACGGCAGGAAGGCCACCCCCAGCGCCAGCAGCGTCAGACGCGCCCAGTCCGCCTTCACCCTCGTCTGCCAGAACGCGGCCAGCGCGAAGGGCGCGACCACCGCCAACGGCAGCGCCCACACGATGAGCAGGTGTACGGGGCGCGAGACCGCGACGAGCACCGAGCGCTGGGAATACTCCCCGACCGGCGATATGCCCGACACCTGCCCGCTGAAGAAGCCCGCGAAGTACGGTAGGTAGAGCAGCAGCGCCGCCGCCAGCACGCCGAGCGCCAGCGGAAGAGACCCCAGGGCAAGCTGCTTCGGATAGCCGCCGCGCGCCGCGTAGGCCCTGAGCGCCAGCACCCCCGCCAGCAGACCCCAGAAGACGGGCAGGTCCCACATGTTCGTGAAGGCGAGCCCGCCCAGCAGGAAGGCGAGGAAGAGCGGCCCAACGAGGCCCTTGTAGTCCGTGGGCCTCCACCCCGCCCAGGGCGTCCTGAACAGGTCCCACAGCGCCCCCACGAAGAGCAGCGCGAACGGCAGGGACGTAACGTGCGGGTGCAGGTCGCCGAGCACGTAGCTGAACGCCGGGAACTCCTGGATCGTGTAGTCGGTCTGTACGCCGCCGTCGAACGAGCCGATGACCCTGCTCGCGCGCCACCACCACATGAACTCCTGGGGCCTCCACGACTCCGTTACCGCCGCCGCCGGGCCGGTTATGCCCCCGATGCCCAGCCAGCCCCAGAACCCCTCCGACCCCATCCCGTTCGCCCGGATGAACTCGATCAGCCCCTGCAGGTTCGCCGCCGCCGTCAGCAGCAGCGCGCCAGCAAGCCCGGCGCCGACCGCGTACCGCACCCTGCGCGGCCCAGGGCCTGCCATCGAGTAGACGATCCCGAAGATGGCCGATGCGCTCATCGCCGGGATTAGGGCGAGCGACAGGTTGTAGGAGACGCTGGACACGATCCCCGTAAGCTCGCTGACCGACCCCATCATCCAGTAGCCGAAGTAGTAGTAGCTGACCGTCTCGCCCAGCAGCCACGGGTCCTCCGGCTGCCCCAAGAACGACCGGATGGAGGCGTTGAGGAACGCGAAGTCCATCGGCTGCTCCGTGTGGTTTATGGCCGGGTCGCGCGACTTGTACACCGTCCAGCCGATGAAGACGACGAGGAACAGGACCTCCGACGCGATCAGGGACGCCCGCTCCCGCGCGACCAGCTCCCGGATCTGGGCCCGGTTGCGCCAGGCGTACCAGCCCGAAAGGCCGCCCAGGGCAGCCAGCAGCGCCAGGGCGGTGGCCTGCGTGCTGGGCGCCGCCCGCAGCGCGCCGAGCATCCAGAGCAGGTAGCCCAGGACCATGATCCCCAAGGGCTTGCTGAGGCTGAACCCGCCGTCCCTCAGCTTCGGCAACAGCCGGTGGGCGAGCGGGAACGCGATGAGGCCCAGCGCCTCTACGGCGGCCAGCCAGAGGAGGACGTTCACCATTGCGCGCTCATCCCGGTCCCGGCAGGGGCGTCACTCTGCGCCGCTCGAGAACAGCGCCTCCACGAACCCCTCGGGGTCGAAGGCGGCCATGTCCTCGGGCTGCTCGCCCGTCCCGACGTACAGCACCGGCAGCTTGAGCTCGTCGGCGACGGAGAAGACGACGCCGCCCTTGGCGGCGCCGTCCAGCTTTGCCAGCAACACCCCGTCGCAGCTCAACGCCTCGGTGAAGGCGCGGGCCTGGAACAGCCCGTTCTGGCCCGTGGTGGCGTCGATGGTGAGCAGTACGCGCACGCCGCCGCCATCCCTGTTCCGGGAGAGCACCCGCCGCACCTTCTTGATCTCCTCCATCAGGTTGTGCTTCGTGTGAAGGCGCCCCGCCGTATCGACTATCGCCACGTCCGCCCTGCGGCTGCGCGCCGCCTGTAGGGTGTCGTACGCCACCGCGCCCGGGTCCGCCCCGGCGCGGTGGGCGATCACGTCCACGCCGAGGCGCTCGCCCCACGCCTGCAGCTGCTCTATGGCCGCCGCCCTGAACGTGTCCGCGGCTCCCAGCAGCACCTGCTTGCCCTCGCCCGCGTACATGCTCGCCATCTTGGCGATGCTCGTCGTCTTGCCCGCTCCGTTGACGCCCACCATCAGCACCACCAGCGGGGGCTGCGTAGGCTCGCGGTCCCAGCCTGAGGAATCGACGCTGAGCACGGAGACCATCTCCTCCTTGAGCATCTCCAACGCCCTGTCGGAGTCGCCGTCGCCGCGCACCCGTTCCCTGAGGCCGTCCAGCAGCCGCATCGTCGGCGCCGCGCCCACGTCGGCCAGGATGAGAAGCTCCTCCAGCTCGTCCCAGAAGGCGGCGTCCAGCCTCGATTCGCGGAAGATCGACGCGACGCGGCGGAACCACGCCCGGCGAGTCTTCTCGGTCGCGCGCTCCGTCTGCTCCTTCCATCGTCCGCCCAGGAATCGAGGCATCTCAGGCTGCTCAGGGGGTTACGGCGGGGCCGTCGACCCGCGGTCCCATGGTGGGCGGCAATGGCGGATTCGCAGGGCGCGCCGAATCCGGCTCGCAACCATGCGGAACTGCCGGGCCAATGGGCAGGACACCATCCCCGCGCTTCGGTCCGCGCCGGCTGGGGGGATGGACTGCAGGGGTGAGGTCCGCTGGGGCTGCTACCTGGCCCGCGGCGAGTGCATGGCGCCGCTGCCGATCGGCTCGTTCAGGTAAACGTCGCCGTTGCGTATCTTGATGTTGAACCCGCATGTAGGGTTGCTGCATACCCACGCCTTGTAGTGGATGGGCGCCCCCTGGCTGCCGAAGTCGGACAGGGGCAGCAGGTTTCCGGCCTTGCATCGCTGACATTCGGGCCAAGTATCGTTCCCCACGTGTCGCTCCTCTCGTTCCGCCCTACTTGGATTATCGGCGCCAAGTATACCACCACCCCCAACACAGCCACAAGACGCCGGCCGCCGCCCAAATCCCCCACCTCCAGGTTCAGCGCCATGTCTATCGGCCATCACCACGTAGGGGCTGGTTTCAAACCAGCCCTCCCCTTGCCGTAGAGCGTCACCGCCATTTAATTGGGGGATTGGGGGCCGACCCAAATCCACCGCCTCCACGTTCAGCGCCATATCTATCGGTCGTCACCCCGTAGGGGCTGGTTTCAAACCAGCCCTTCCCTTGCCGTAGAGCGTCACCGCCATTTTAGGTGGGGGATTTTGGGCCGGCTGGCCCACTCCGTATGCGAAACTGGACGGAAGCTACGGCTCGCGTTGCAGGGAGCGGGCCCAGCCAAGGGGGACTAGGCTGAGACCGCTCCAACCGATGGCCCGGTCAGCCAGTCGCATGGGGGATGGCCGGGCCGGACCGGAGGGATGGACCGTTATCGAGCTTCCTGCTAGTGCTCCAACATTGTTGAAATGATGGCTAACCTTGAATCCCCTCCCCATTATGGGGGAGGGTTAGGGTGGGGGCACCGCTGCCCCGCGCAGTATTCTCTCCACCCTTCATTGCTAGGTTGTCGGTCCACTAGCCGATCTGGCCGATCGCCGTCAGGGCAACTATGCCCGCAACGGCTACGAGCACGTAGACGATCCGCGAGAGCGCATTTGCCTCGCCGAACTTCATCCCGCCGCACACGAAGGCCACGAGGTCGAACTTGAACAGGCCCACCAGGCCCCAATTCAACGCCCCCACTGCCGCAAGAACTATGGCTATAATCTGGACTACTTCCATTGCGAACCCTCCTCTGGAGTGTGTTGTAGCATAAGAATAACATATATTGACCGATATGTCTACAATGTTCTACATAACGAACTGTTCAGAGTACGGGAGGGCAGCCACAAGGGCTGCACCCTACGGGATGGAAGCTGTATCGTAGGGGCGTCCCTTGTGGGCGCCCTGGACCATGGAGGCTGTATCGTAGGGGCGTCCCTTGTGGGCGCCCTGGACCATGGAGGCTGTATCGTAGGGGCGTCCCTTGTGGGCGTCCTGGACCATGGAGGCTGTATCGTAGGGGCGTCCCTTGTGGGCGCCCTGGACCATGGAGGCTGTATCGTAGGGGCGTCCCTTGTGGGCGTCCTGGACCATGGAGGCTGTATCGTAGGGGCGTCCCTTGTGGGCGCCCTGGACCATGGAGGCTGTATCGTAGGGGCGTCCCTTGTGGGCGCCCTGGACCATGGAGGCTGTATCGTAGGGGCGTCCCTTGTGGGCGCCCTGGACCATGGAGGCTGTATCGTAGGGGCGTCCCTTGTGGGCGCCCTGGACCATGGAGGCTGTATCGTAGGGGCGTCCCTTGTGGGCGCCCTGGACCATGGAGGCTGTATCGTAGGGGCGTCCCTTGTGGGCGCCCTGGACCATGGAGGCTGTATCGTAGGGGCGTCCCTTGTGGGCGCCCTGGACCATGGAGGCTGTATCGTAGGGGCGTCCCTTGTGGGCGCCCTGGACCATGGAGGCTGTATCGTAGGGGCGTCCCTTGTGGGCGCCCTGGACCGAGGAACGCACCAACTCTGAACAGTTACTACATAACATGACTACCGCGGGGTTGGACCCAGATGGATGGTAACAACCACTTGTCCGAAGCCAGGCAGAGGTACGGCGAGGCCCTCGCCCTCGGCCAACCCGCCCTCGCGCACTCGGTGATCGAAGGGGCGCTGGGCCGCGGGGCCAGCCGCGCGGAGATATATATCGAGGTGCTGGCGCCGGCGCAGGTCAGGCTCGGCGAGCGATGGAGCAGCGGCGCCATCAACGTCGCCCAGGAGCACCTGGCGACGACGATCACGATGGGGGTCATGGACTTCCTGAGGCGTGGTATGGCGCCCCGCGCCGGTCTCGGATTGAAGGCCGTGGTGACGCCCGTAGAAGGGGACCAGCACGTCATCGGCGCGAGGTTCGTAGCCGACTTCCTCGCGATGGACGGCTGGGAGGTCGATTTCCTGGGAAACGGGACGCCCGCCAAGGACCTTGCGGAGTTCGTCCGGCACAGGAACGTCGACCTCGTGGCGCTATCCTCAACCCTGCCTGAGCTCCTCCCGAACGCCAGGGCTGCCGCGGAGGCGGTCCGCGGCCTTGGCGAGCCCTGCCCGAAGATACTGCTGGGCGGAAGGTCCCTCGACGGGACGAGCCCCGACCCGGATGCCCTGGGGTGCGACGCCATCGCCAACACCGTCCTGGACGCCGTGCGAGAGGCTCGCCGCCTCGTTGGCCTGGCGGACGAAAGAGTGACGCTTGGACAGCAACTGTCCTTCTTGGGTCGGCGCGTCAACGCCATGCGGAAGGCCCGGAGGATGACCCAGCAAGAATTGGGGGACCTGTCCGGTCTGGACCGTACGTACATCAGCATGGTGGAGCATGGCAGGCAGAACCTGACCATCGGCGCGGTGCTGAAGATCGCGCATGCTCTCGACGTATCGATGAGCGACCTCTTGGATCCCTCGTCGATGCAGGACAGGTAGGCCGGAGACCAGGGACTCCGGCAGGCCCTTCAGCGGCAGCCACGTCAACCGGATGCTGGTCTCGCTGGCCGAGGCCGGCCTCGTCTACAAGAACCGGTGGGGCAGGTACTCGCTGGCCGTCCCGTTGCTCGACGACTTCATCCTCAGGCAGATTGCCGAGGGGGCCGGCTCATAGCGGCGAGACCCCGTTCGGCGCTACTCCTGCCGCGGCCGGGAGCGCGCCAGGGTCGGCGCCAGGCGGACCGCGTTGGCGAAGACCACCATGCCGCCGACCGCTATCGCCACGGGGGCGCCGAAGCGGCGGGCGACGGTGCCGGTATAGAAGCCGGAGAACGCCGTGACTCCCCAGGTCAGCGCCTGGAAGCTGATTATCCGGCCCCGCATCCGGTCCGGCACCGAGGACTGCACCATCGTGTGCAGGTTGGCCTCGTACAGGGACTCCACGGCGTACGCAATTCCTATCAACGCCAGCGAGAGCGGGAACGAGCGCGACGTGGCAAACAGGACCAGCAGCAGCCCGTATCCCCCATAGCCTATGACGGCCGCGCGGCTCTTGTGCCTCAGGTCCCCGATCGTGGACAGGCCCAGGTTGCCCATCATGAATCCCGCGTGGCCGACCGCCATGAGGTAGCCAAGCCCCTGGGCGCCGACCCCCAGCACGTCCCTCGCCATTACCGGCAGCATCGTTATGTGCGACCACCCGAACGCCTCGCCGACGAGCTGCATCGCCAGCAGCATGCGGATCCACGGGGTACTGAAGATGTGGGACGCCCCCTCCCGTATGGCCCGCCACGGCGATAACCTTGGAGCGTCTGCCTCGTCGCTCCCATCGGCGCGAGGCGCCTTGAGCCTGAGCATGACCAGCATCGCCAGCAGGTGGAACATCGCCATGACTACGTAGACCCAGCCGATCTCCCAGCGCTCGACGATGGCCCCGGTCGCCAGCGGGGCCACGATGCCCGCCGCGCCGAACGCCGCGAAGTTCGCCGCCGTTGCGCTGAGCAGTCTCCCACGCCCCACCACGTCGATGTTGAGGGCGAACACCGAGGGTATGCGTATCGCTTCGGCAAGCCCTGTGACGAGGGACGCGGTGAGCAGGTGCCACAGCGCGATCTGGTCGGAGAATACCAGCAGGGCGAGTACCACCGAGCGCGCCACCATCACCGCTTCCGCCCCGGCCACGGCGACGTTGCGGGGGAACCGGTCCGCCACCAGGCCGCCAACCATGCTGAAGGACATGAGCCCGATCCCCACCGCCCCGGCGGAAGCGCCCACCCAGAACGCCGAGTCGGTGACGGCCAACGTCAGCCAGCCCTGGATCATGCCATGCATCACGTAGGCGATGATGGCCAGCACCCCGCCAGCCCAGAGCAGCCTGAACCGGCCGTCCGTCAGCAGCAGCAGCATCGTACCCTTGTGTCTCTCGCTATCGCTGGCCCGATATTGCCCCGCGCCTGCCTGGAGGCCGGGGGACGCACACTCGCCGCACTCCGGCTGGCTTCTTGCTCATTGGACGGAAAGGGGAGGCAGGCCGCGGCGCGGCCCGCCTCCCCGGATAATCTGGTCTCCTGGCCCTACCTACGCCGCGGCCTGCTCGCGCATGATCTCCCCCATGGCGTCCAGGGCGTGGTCGATGTCCTCCGACGTTATCCCGTAGTGTGTCACCCAGCGCCACACGTCGCGCTCGGCGGACACGTGTACGCCGCGCTCCTCCAGCCGCCGCCCGATCTCCATCGGGTCGCCCGACGTGATCTCGAAGAAGACGAGGTTCGTCGGCAGGCTGTCCGGGTCTATCTCGATCCCCGGCATCTCGCTCAGCCCCAGCGCCAGCTTGCGGGCGTTGGCGTGGTCCTCGGCGAGCCGCTCTATCATCGACTCCAGCGCCACGATGCCCGGCGCGGCTATGATCCCCGCCTGCCGCATCCCGGCGCCGAGCATCTTCCGCAGCCGCCGCGCCCGCTCTATCGTCTCGTTGTCTCCGCACAGCACCGAGCCGACCGGACACGCCAGCCCCTTGGACAGGCAGAACGTCACTGTGTCGGCGTCGGCGACAAGCTCGGCGGCCGGCGCCTCCAGGCAGACGGCCGCGTTGAACAGCCGCGCGCCGTCCACGTGAACCTTGAGGCCGTGCTCCCTAGCAAGGCTCCCGACCTCGCCCATGTACTCCGGCGTCAGGGGAGCGCCGCCACTGGAGTTCGCCGTATTCTCCAGCGCTATCAGCCTGGTCGGCGGGTAGTGCGAGTCGTCGGGGTGGATCGACGACTCTATCTCGTCGAGGTCCAGGCGGCCCGCGTCGTCGTTCGCCAACACCTGCATGACCGCCCCGCCCAGCACCGACACGCCTCCGCCCTCAGCCCGGTAGATGTGGGACTTGTTGCCGAGTATCACCTCTTCGCCGCGCTGGCACTGGGCCAGCACGCCGATCAGGTTCCCCATCGTGCCGCTGGCCACCAGCACCGCGGCCTCTTTGCCGAGCATCTCGGCCGACATCGCCTCGAGCCGGTTGACGGTCGGGTCCTCCCCGCTTACGTCGTCACCGAGCTCCGCCTCCGCCATCGCGCGGCGCATCTCGGGCGTCGGTAGTGTCTTGGTGTCGCTGCGGAAGTCGATCTCGCGCATCTGGCAACTCCTGCCGGGCCGGAGTCTCTCTCCGGCACAGCAGCGATTCTAGCAATTCAAGGTTGTCAAATGCTACGCCCTCGCCTACCATTCGCCGCAACTTGGCCCATAGGCTAGGCCGCGGATGGAGAGTGGGCGAAGAGCTACCCCCAGGAGGAGTACAGGCATGGCAGAAGACGTTAGGGTCAGGATGGAGAGCGACTCGATGGGGGCGCTGGAGGTCCCGGCGGATGCCTACTACGGGGCGCAGACGACGCGGGCGCTCCTCAACTTTCCCATCAGCGGCCTCCGCTTCCCAAGGTCGTTCATCAGGGCGATGGGGCTGATAAAGGGCGCGGCCGCCGAGGTCAACAGGGATCTCGACCTGCTGGACGGCGGCCTAGCGGACGCCATATCCCAGGCGGCCAGGGAGGTCGCGGACGGACGGTTCGACGACGAGTTCGTGGTGGACATCTTCCAGACAGGCTCCGGCACCTCCACCAACATGAACGCCAACGAGGTCATCTCCAACCGCGCCATCGAGATACTGGGCGGCGAGCGCGGCTCCCGCGACCCCGTCCACCCCAACGACCACGTCAACATCGGCCAGTCGTCCAACGACGTCATACCCACCGCCATCCACGTCGCCGCCCTGGAGGGCGTAGAGTCCAGCCTCGTCCCCGCGCTGGAGCGCCTGCGGGCGTCCCTGGAAAGCAAGGCGGAAGAGTTCATGCCCATCGTCAAGACGGGGCGCACCCACCTACAGGACGCCACGCCCATCCGCCTCGGGCAGGAGTTCCTGGGCCACGCCGGCCAGGTCGAGCGCGGCGTGGACCGCCTGCGCAGCGCCGCCGAGCGCCTGTCCGAGGTGGCCCTCGGCGGCACCGCCGTCGGCACGGGCGTGAACACCCACCCCGACTTCGCCGCCAGGGTATGCGAAAGGCTGACCGGCGAGATCGGGACGCCCGTGCGCGAGACAGGCAACCACTTCCAGGCGCAGAGCGCGCTCGACGCCATCGTCGAGGCGAGCGGCGCGCTGAAGACGCTGGCCGTCAGTCTTACGAAAATAGCCAACGACATACGCTGGCTGGGCTCCGGGCCGAGGGCCGGCCTGGGCGAAATCGAGCTCCCGGCCGTACAGCCCGGAAGCTCGATAATGCCGGGCAAGGTGAACCCCGTCATACCGGAGTCGGTGTGCCAGGTCGCCGCGCAGGTGATCGGCAACGACGCGGCCATTACCATCGCCGGCCAGTCCGGCAACTTCGAGATCAACGTCATGATGCCCGTCGCCGCCCACAACCTGCTCGAATCGATCGAGATACTGGCCGCGTCGTCGCGCAACCTCGCCGACCAGTGCGTCGACGGCCTCACCGCAACCGCCGCCGGCCCGGAGATGGTCCACCGCGGGCTCGCCATAGTCACGACCCTCGTCCCCCACGTCGGCTACGACGCTTCGGCGGCCATCGCCAAGGAGGCCGAGGCCACCGGCCAGACCGTCAAGGAGGTCGCCCTCGTCCGCACCGGGCTGTCAGAGGCGGAGCTGGACGAGATACTGGACCCGGAGACGATGACCGACCCAAGACTCGCCCCCAAGGTCTCCCTCGGCTAGAACACCCGCGGACGGGGCATCGTGCTGACGAGGCGCGCTACATCATTGAGGGTAACTGTTCAGAGTATGGGAGGGCAGCCACAAGGGCTGCACCCTACGGGATGGAAGCTGTATCGTAGGGGCGTCCCTTGTGGGCGCCCTGGACGAGGAACGCACCAACTCTGAGCCCCTCAAGCTCTGAAGCCGGCCGCGCTACGGCGCACGTAACGCTCCTCGTCCTCGGCGGTGGCGAGCAGGCCGTCCAGACGCGCCTTGCGAAGCTGGCCAAGCATCTCTCCCACCTGCGGCCCCTCAGTCACTCCAAGCGCGATGAGGTCGCCGCCGCGGAGCGCCGGCCTGACGTGCCGCAGTTCCGTCAGGTAGCGGCGCATCCGGTCCGCGGCTAAGCCGCCGCCCAGGGCGAGCGTGTACGCCTCGACAGCGGCTTCGTCGAGCGGTTCCAGGATGTCCACGATGCGGCTCGGCGGCATCGGCTCGCGCCCCAGGTCGCCGCACGCGGCCCTGGCGCGCGACACGCCGCGGACGGCCTCGGCGCGCCTGCCGGACAGGTTGAGACGCCGGCATAGACTTGGGATGTCGGACGCCCGGTATGCCAGCAACGCCAGGATCACCAGTCCCCGCGGCGACAACGTGTCGAAGGCCGGGTCCGACAGCGCGGAGGCGGCCGGCTCGGCCAGCGCCAGATCGGGGTGGACCGCCCTGAGTATGCCAAGCTCATGCGCCATTAGCAGCGACCGCCCAGCATCGGGCTCCGTGAAGCAGCGCTCCAGCTCGTTCCGCACCCGGTCGCCGCTGATCGTGTCCAGGTAGGGCAGGCCGGCTTGGAGCAGGTCCGCCGTCTCGGCCTCCAGCCGGAACCCGAGGCGCGCCGCGTACCGTGCGGCTCTGAGGATGCGCGTCGCGTCGTCGACGAAGCTGCCGGGGTGCAGCGCGCGGACCAGCCCCTCGCCCAGGTCCGCGCGCCCTCCGAAAGGGTCGATGACCTCCCCGAACCGGTCGCCCAGCGACACGGCCATCGCGTTGATCGAGAAGTCCCGTCGCGCGAGGTCGTCCTCGATCCCTCCCGGCGTGACCTCAGGCAATGCGCCGGGCCGGGCGTACGTCTCCGTACGCGCCAACGCGAGGTCGACTACAACCCCGCCAACGTCGAGCTTCACCGTCCCGAACTGCGACCGCGCCAGCACGCGGCCGTCCACCCTCTCGGCAAGGCCGGCCACCGCCTCCGGGCCGTCCCCGACCACCGCCAGGTCCAGGTCCAACACCGGCATGGCCAGCAACATGTCCCGCACCGTGCCCCCGACCAAGTACAGCGGGAGCCTCAACCGCGCCGCCGCCACCGCCAGGGCGCGAACGGCGCCCAGCTTCTCGGCAGACAGCCGCGACTCCAGCAACTCACCCACGTTCGACATGGGTCAAGGGTACGACCTAGGAGGCGGCGGGTAAAGAGTCGGGATCTGATGGGGACTGGGACAGTACCGGCGTTAATGTATAATCCGGCAAGCCAATCCCGGCCCAGTACCCCCGTAATCCAAGGACGACCCGTGACTGTCAACCTCAGCTTCCCGCTGATGGACGATACGCTGGAGGAGGAGCCGCCCCCGTCCCAGACCGGTAGGCGCGTGGTGCGTAACGGCGTCGCCACGAACGACCTCGTGCTGAGCGCTCACGTAGACGGGAACGAGAAGGTGTTCCCGCAGATACTGGACCTCTACGTGAAGCCCGGGAGCGTCGTGGCGGACGTGACTTACGGCGAGGGCGTCTTCTGGCGCGGCATACCACCCGGCAGTTACGACCTTCGAGCCACCGACGTCCGGGACGGCGTGGACTGCCGGGACCTGCCCTACGGCGACGGGGAAGTCGATTGCGTCGTGCTCGATCCCCCATACATGCACTCGCCCGGAGGCACCGCGCATCGGACGCACGAGCCGTTCGAGAAGTATTACGCCAACAACGAGGCGGGCAGACAGACCAGGCGCAAGTACCATGAAGCCGTCCTCGATCTGTACAGGGATGCGGGGGCGGAGGCCCACCGCGTCCTGCGCGAGCGCGGCGTCTTCATCGTGAAGTGCCAGGACGAGGTCTGCTCGAATCGCCAACGCTTCACGCACGTCGAGATCATGCTCGCCTTCGAGGAGATGGGCTTCGTCGCCGAAGACCTCTTCGTGGTGCTGAGAAACAACCGTCCAGGCGTCAGCCGGGCGGTGAGACAGGTCCACGCCCGGAAGAACCACTCGTACTTCCTCGTCTTCTGGAAGCGAGGCGAGAACCGTGGAATATGGGAACCTCCCACGGCGCCTGGCGCAAGGGCGTCATCTCGGAGGGCGGGGCCGGTGCTCTCGTGCGCATGGCGGAAGGACAGAGCACGACCCACAAGATCACCAAGAGGCTGGCGGACATGAGGCCGATAGAGGAACTGCCAGGCTGGATTCGTGATGAAGTGACAGCCGAGAGTAACGCCGGCCGTTAACGCCCCGTACCGCTACTGCGCCGCGGCCACCCGCTCCAAGAAGGCGCGGCCGCCGGAGGTGACCCAGGAGGTCCACTGCGCCAGCAGCAACTGGCAGCCCATGTCGATGCACGCCTCCAGGTTGTCCTCGCGCACCGTGGCGCCGGCGACCCTGCCCGCGTCCACGATCTTCCTGTTCGCCTTCCTCGCCACCTCCAGCACGTCCGGGTGCTCGACGTTGCCTGGGTGCCCCATGCTCTGGGCGAGGTCGCCCGTGGCGACGAAGAAGCAGTCGATGTGGTCCACCTCCAGTATCTCGTCCAGGTTGTCGATGGCCACGATGTCCTCGATCAGGATGATCAGCAGCGACTGCTCGTTCGCCACCTCGATGAAGTTGTCCATGCCGATGCCCTGGCGGCTGGCAAACATCCCGCGATGACCGATCGGCGCGAACTTGCCCGCGTCCACCACGGCACGCGCCTCCCCCGCCGTGTTCACGTGCGGCACGCAGATCCCCTGCGCGCCCACGTCGAGCGTCCTGTATATGACGCCGGGCAGGTTCAGGTTGACGCGCGCTATCGAGGTCAGCCCCCACAGATCGCACGCCCGCGTCAGGTTCCCGACGTCCCCGTAGTCGACGTCGCCGTGCTCGCCCTCCAGCCACATGCCGTCGAAGCCCATCGGCCCCATGAAGTCGATTACGTCGGGGGTCTGCAACCCGCCGACCACGATGGCCGTCTCGCCGTTGTGGATCTTGTTCTTCACCCTGTTCGGTCTGAGCTGTACCAACGCACCCCTCCTGGGCCAACTGTGGCTTCCGTGGCCGTATCTTCGCGTGCGCAATTATATGTGGCGCCGCTACGCCGGTCAACGCACTGATTCCTCCCAAATCCCCCACCTCCAGGTTCAGCGCCATATCTATCGGCCATCACCCCGTAGGGGCTGGTTTCAAACCAGCCCTCCCCTTGCCGTAGAGCGTCACCGCCATTTCGGTGGGGATTTTGGTCCTCTTTACCCTAGGAGTACATCTTGATATCTGCTTGTATGGTATGGTATAAATATGGTATGCGCTGACCGGTCACACCCCGGTCAAGCAAATTCAAGCGCCAACGAGCGCAGGAGAGACGGGATATGTCGGAGCAGACGCTAAAACAGATGGAGCAGCAGCTAGTAGAGTTGAACGCCAAATTCATGGATGCCGTCAAAAGCGGTGACGTGAAGCGTGTCGGCGAGATTCGGGAACTGTCCAAGCAGATCGAAACGGCCACCGAGCAACTGACCAAAGCCCGGGTTGAGGCGAACAAGGAGAAGGTGGCCGAGGTAGAACGCGCCCTGGCTATCCAGATAACGGGGCTGATAGACGCCTCCGGTCTGGTGGAGTTGATGGCCGAAGACGTCCATACGGTGATCTGGTTCCGCGAAGACGTGGCAGATGGGTACGAGGGCGTCCTCATTAATCCCGAGGGGTGGGGCCTTGAGCCGAAGCCAACTGAGGGAGACAGCCGTGTCACAGCGCGTAAGATGGTTGCTAAGCCGGGTAACCGCACCCGCCAACGGATAGGGTCAACACTCCTGAGAGAGCATGGGCTTGCCTGCCGAAAGGGGTATTACTCCAAAGACGGGGTTCCTTATCAAAGGCCAGTCGAATTCCCGGTAGCGCTCTTTGACCCTGGCGGGTATTTGATATTTCCAAACGAAACCGCGATGCGGAGTAACCCCGATATCAATGTGGGCAAACAGGTCAGCGTTCCAAGGGGCATCAGCAAGGTGCCCGGATACCATGCCTGTGGGCATACGCACGGTGAAGACATGGTCTGATAAACGCACTGGACGCCGCCCCGCCGCGCCGGTAGCATTGGCGGCAACCGCCGGGAGGAGGCCGTATTGGAAGCGGACGTTAGCTACTGCGCGCGTTGCGGCCGCGGCCTGGTCGTCGAGGAGGTGCATGGCAGGCCCAGGCCCAAGTGTCCCGGCTGCGGGCACGTGGTCTTCCTGGACCCAAAGGTGGCCGCCGTCGTGCTGGTGGCGATAGACGGCAAGCTCGTGCTGGTGCGCAGGGCCGAGGAGCCCGAGATCGGCGCGTGGGCCTTTCCCGCGGGGTACGTCGACAGGGGCGAGGCCGTGGAGGACGCCGCCGTCAGGGAGGTCCGCGAGGAGACCGGCCTCGAGGTGGAGATCACGCGGCTTCTCGGCCTCTACTCGAGGGCCGGCGACCCCGTCGTCCTGGCCGCGTACTCTGCCGAGGTCGTCGGGGGCGCCCTGGAAGCGGGGGACGACGTCAGCGACGTGGCGCTGTACGAACCGGACGCGCTGCCGCCGCTCCCATTCTTCCACGACGCCAGCATCCTGGAGGCCTGGCGCGAGAGCCGCCGCCCTTAGCGGGCGGGTGGAGCGGCCTTTACAGGTTCACGAAGCTGATGCTCGTGCCCTCGGACGCCCTGTCCAGGGCCGACATCTCGTCCTCGCTCAACTCCCAGCCGACCGCGCCCAGGTTGTCGTCGAGCTGCTCCACGCCGTCGCAGCCGAATATCGCGACCGTTACCTCGCTCTTGCTTATGACCCAGTTCAACGCCGTCTGCGCGACCGTCCTGCCCCGCTCCGCCGATATGCGCGAAAGCTCCCCGAGCACTGCCCCGGTGCTGCCCGACATCGACGCCTCGAAACGCGCCCTGTCCTTGCCCGCCCATAGCGTGCCCGGCGGCGCCGCCGTCCCGGCGCGGTAGTCGCCGCTGAGCAGGCCCGCGCCCAGTGGGCTGAACGCCATCACCCCCAGGCCCTGGTCGCGCACGACCCCGAACAGGTCGCTCTCTATGGCCCGGTTCAGCAGGCTGTAGGGGTTCTGAGCGCAGATGATCGGGTCGGCGCCGATGCGGTCCGCCGTCCAGAGCGCCTTGCAGAGCTGCCAGGCGGCAAAGTTGCTGGCCCCGGCGTACAGCACCTTGCCCTGCGCGATCAGGTCGTCCAGCGCCCGCAGCGTCTCGTCCAGCGGCGTCTCTTCGTCGTAGCCGTGGAGCAGGTAGACGTCTATGCGGTCGGTGTCCAGGCGTCGAAGCGAGCGCTCGACCTCTCGCATCACGTGGTAGCGCGAAGAGCCGCGGTCGTTCGGACCCGGCCCGATCTGCATGAACACCTTGGAGGTGATCACCAGGTCGTCGCGGTGTTCTTTCAAGACGGGCGCGAGTATCTCCTCGGAGAGCATCGCTCCGCCGGCCACGCCGTAGAAGTTCGAGCAGTCGATCAGGTTGACGCCCGAGCCGATGGCGCGCTCTATGACCCGCGTCGCCTCGTCCGGCGCGCCTATCGCCCTGAACCCAAGGCCCAGCGCCAGCCGCGACACCTTCACCCCGGCCGTTCCGAAGTTCACGTATTCCATGTTGGCGGGGATTCTATCAGGAGCTACGGCCTCGCTCTATAGGGTCCAGCGAGGTGCCAGGGCCCACCCCCACATCGCCATACCGGCCCACATTGTCATACCCGCGAAAGAACGTCACCCCGTACTCCGATACGGGGCCGGTATGCAGCCCCCCCATCGTCATACCGGCGAAAGCCGGTATCCAGCCCCCCCACATCGCCATACCCGCGAAAGAACGTCACCCCGTACTCCGATACGGGGCCGGTATCCAGTCCCCCACCCGTGGACGCTGGGATGCCGCAGCAGCCAGTTTTCATACCCCTGTGTGGCCACTGGACTCCAACCTACACTGGAGTGACGGTGTAAGGATTGCCGCCGTATTTCCTTTATGGTCGCATCACACCGAATTGGTATAACAATGAAAAGGCCCTGGCGAGGTCCGCGGCGGGGGCTGCTATAATCGGGCGCGCATGTACCCCGGCCAGCAAGACCCCCAGGCCCGCCGCGAGCGCGCTCCCTTCCACGGCTGGCGATTCGCCGCGATCGGCGCCAGCATGAACGCCCTCATCTCCGGCCTCTACGGCAGGGGGTTCACCGTGTACTTCCTCGCCCTGGCCAACGACCTCAAGCTCAGCCACGCCTCCACGTCGCTGGTCTTCGGCCTCTCGGCTCTGGAGAGCGGCCTGCAGAGCCCGATCACCGGCTACTTCATCGACCGGTGGGGCCCCAGGATCATGATGATTATCGGGACTGTGCTCGCAGGCGCCGGCTTCCTGCTGCTCCCGCTGGCGAACAGCTTCGCCGTCTTCCTGGCCATCTTCATCGGCGTGCTCTCGCTGGGCGTCAACATGGGGTTCCACAACGGCTCGGCGGCCATAGTCACCCGCTGGTTCATACGCAACCGGGGGACGGCCTTCGGCGTCATATCGGTCGGCATCGCCGTGGGGGGCACCGTCTTCACCCCGGCGGTCGCCTACGTCGTCATCAACCACGGGTGGCGGGAGGCGGCCTTCATATCGGGAATCGCGGTGCTGCTCATCGGCGTACCGCTCTCCGCCCTGGTGCGGAACTCTCCCGAGGAGGTCGGTCAGACGCCCGACGGCGACGGCGGCCTGGGGTCCAGGCGGCGCCGCCAGGTCCCCGTCGAGTACGGGGTGCGCGAGGCGACCCGGACGTGGGCCTACTGGCTGCTCTCGGTCGGCGTGACGCTGCGGATATCGGCGGGCAGCGGCGTCATCGTCCACATAGTGCCGCTCATGGTCTGGAAGGGCCTGGGCGAGGAGGCGGGCGGCGTGGTGATCGCCGCGGGCTCGCTGGCCGCGATAGCCACGCGCTTCTCGATGGGCTGGATCGGAGACCGCTGGTCGAAGCGTAAGCTCGTAGTGTCCGCGATGCTGGTCGGCGCGGGCAGCATGGTCTTCCTGCTCTATTCCCCCGGGAATCTGCCGCTGATGATCGCGTTCGGCGTAATCCTGTCCATAACGGAGGGCGCCGCCGGGCTGACCTGGGCCATGATAGGCGACTACTTCGGGCGCTCGTCCTACGCGACGCTGCGGGGGGGCGTGAACACGATGGTAAGCATCGGGGCGCTGGCGGCCCCGGTCGCCGCGGGGCGCGTCTTCGACGTGACGCAGAGCTACTCCTGGGTCCTGTTGTCCTTCGCCGGCATCTACGTGCTGGCAGCGGGCGTCTTCCTGGTGCTCCGCGGCCCGCGTCGGCAGGTAGCGACCGTTCGGATCTGAGCATCTTCACGTTTTGGGCTGGCGCCGCCCGGACCCGTTGTCCCCCGGGACCATCGTCGAAGCTTGAACAACCCCATTCAAGGCCGCATCGTGGTCGACGACCACGAGCAGACGAACGCCGAAGTGCTAGGACCGCCTCCAGTGCGACAACTGGGAAGTCGTGGTCCCCGAGCTGGTCTTCGAACCGGAGCAGTAACCACCGGGCTAGGACGACCCACACATCATCCCAATCACATCCATCACACCAATCACAGTTCAGACGTTCAGCCAACCCGCCCTTGACACTACGCGAACGCACGTGCTACCATCCTCCCATGAACAGACCCGCGGCCAGGCAGACGACACCCGGCGCCGCATCTGGCCGCGCCAGGACCGCAGTCCCATTCCTTCCCAGGAGCGCTCCGGCCCCGCCCCATTCGTATCTCATATGCGTTCCCAGGCCCGTCCAAATGACCCCAGGCCCAGATAGGAAATGGAACAAAATGGAACATAGTGGGACAGTTTTTCTTGACACGGCCCCCGTTTGCCTCTAACTTGAACCCATGTCAAGGTCGCATCTCTACCCGCCGCCGCGAAGACCCGTCGCCATGGGCGCCAACGGAATGGTCGCCTCCGCCCATCCGCTCGCATCCCAGGCCGGCCTCTCCGTATTGATCGACGGCGGCAACGCATTCGACGCCGCCGTAGCAACCGCCGCGACCCTCAACGTCGTCGAACCCTACATGTCCGGCGTGGGCGGCATCGGCCTCGCCCTCGCGTACGTCGCGAAGGAGCGCCGCGTCAGGGCGCTCAACTTCTCCGGCAGGGCGCCCCTCGCCGCCGTACCCGACGCCTTCACCGAGCAGACCCGCGACTCCGGCATCCTCGCCGCCCTCGTGCCCGGCAACGTCGCCGGTTGGCTCGCGCTGCACGAGAGCTACGGCGCCCTCGACCGCGAACGCCTCTTCGCCCCAGCCGTCGCCTACGCCGAGGACGGCTTCCCCGTCACATACGTCAACAGCGAGATCATGTCCGAGTGCGCCGATACGCTCCTACGCTTCCCCGACTCCGCCTCCATCGTCCTGGACGCCAACGGCCGCGCCCCAGCGCCCGGCGCCCGCCTCCGCATGACCCAGTTGGCCGCCACCCTGCGCCGGATCGCCGCCGGAGGCGTTGACGAGTTCTACCGCGGAGACCTCGCCCGCAGCATCGTAGACGGCGCCCGCAAGCTCGGCGGCCTCTACTCCCACGAGGACTTCGAACGCTACCAAGCCGAGTGGCAGGACCCCATCCGCATCGGCTACCGCGGCCACGACGTATACGCCACGCCGCCGAACAGCAGCGCCTTCCAGGTGCTCCAGACCCTCAAGCTGCTGGAGACCGCCGACCCCTCCGAGCTAGCCTTCCAGCACCCCGACACCGTCCACCTCTTCCTGGAGGCCATCAAGCTCTGCGTCACCGACCGCGTCGAGTACGCCGGCGACCCCGACTACGTAACCGCGCCCCTTGCGGGCCTCCTCTCCGACGCCTACGCCCGCCGCCAGCGCGAGCGCATCGACCCCGCCTCCGCGGCCGCCGTGCTCGGCGAGAGATACACCCAGGAGCGCGACGTCGGAGCGCTCACGCCCGGCAGCCCCCAGCAGTTCGACGGCGGCATGACCACCCACTTCGCAACCGCCGACCGCGACGGCAACGTCGTCACCATAACCCAGACCCTCGGCGGCGGCTTCGGCTCCGGCGCCGCCGTCGGCGGCACGGGCGTCTTCCTCAACAACATGGCAAGCTACTTCGAGCTCGAAGAGGGCAGCCCCAACCGCATCGGCCCAGGCAAGCGCGTCGACTTCGTCGTCGCACCCACCCAGACCTTCCGCAACGGCGACTTCCTCCTCAGCATGGGAACCCCCGGAAGCTGGGGCATCCTCCAGACCACCGTACAGCTAGTCACCAACGTCCTCGACTTCGGCATGGACGTCCAGCAGGCCATAGAGGCCCCGCGCTTCCGCTACTTTACCGGGCGCCAGCTCAGGATGGAGGAGCGCTTCCCCCTACACCTCAGGCGAGAGCTGGAGCGCCGAGGACACCAGGTCGAGCTCGTCGAGGCATGGTCCAGGGTCGTGGGAGGCGCCCAGGCCATCATGGCCGACGCCGAGCACGGGACCTTCCAGGGCGGCGCAGACCCCAGGCGCGACGGCTACGCCCTCGGCTGGTAGTCGCATGGGCAGGTCAGACGCAAAGGTATTCGTCACCCGCCGCAGGGTCCCTGAAGCGATCGAGCTTCTCTCCAACCACTTCGACGTGGAGGCGTGGGAGCCCAACAGCCCCCCGCCGCCAGAGGTGCTGCTGGAGAAGGCCGCCCGGTCCCACGCCCTCCTAACCGAGGCCGACGACAGGGTCCACGCAGGCGTCATCGACGCCGCCCCGTCCCTGGAGGTCGTCGCCAACCGCGGCGTCGGCGTCGACAACATCGACGTCGCAGCCGCCACCCGCCGCGGCGTCTTCGTCGGCAACACCCCCGGCATACTCCAGGAGTCCTGCGCCGACTTCACATTCGGCCTCATGCTCGCAGCCGCCCGACGCATCGTCCACGCCGACCGCCAGGTCCAGGCCGGACGGTGGACCAAGTTCGACCCCATGCCCTACATCGGCCACGACGTACACGGCAAGACCCTCGGCATCGTCGGCCTCGGCGCCATAGGCGAGGCCGTCGCCCGGCGCGCCCAGGGCTTCGGCATGACCGTCCTCTACTTCTCCCGCACCCGCAAACCCCAGGCCGAGCAGGACCTCGGCGTCCGCTGGACCCCCGACCTCAAGGACCTGATGCGAGCCAGCGACTTCGTATCCGTCCACGTCCCCCTCAACGACGAGACCCGAGGCATCGTCGGCGAGGCCGAGCTAGCCGAGATGAAGCCCGACGCCTTCCTCGTAAACACCTCGCGCGGCCCTACCGTCGCCCCGAAGGCCCTCCACGCCGCCCTCTCCCGCCGCGCCATAGCCGGCGCCGCCCTCGACGTGACCGACCCCGAGCCGCTCCCCGCCGACGACCCCCTCATGGCCCTCCCCAACGTCGTCATCACCCCCCACATAGCCCCCGCCAGCGGCACGACCATCACCCGCATGGGCCTGATGGCCGCCCGCAACATCATCGCCGCCCTCAACGGCGACCCCATGCCATCCTGTCTCAATCCCGAGGCAATTCATCCCAAACGCGCCAATATCCGTACCATCTAGACAGGCCGCCATGCCATCTGAAGAACGCGTCCTCCCCCTATTCCCTCTCGGCATGGTGCTCTTCCCCGGAGCGCCCCTGCCCCTCCACGTATTCGAGGAGCGCTACAGGCTGATGGTGAGCCACTGCCTCGACTCCGACTCCCTCTTCGGCGTCTGCCTCATCAAGTCCGGCATGGAAGTCGGCGAGCCGGCCGTCCCGTACGACGTGGGCGCCGTCGCCCGCATCGCCGAAGTCCAGACCCTCGACGACGGCAGGATGCTCCTCACCAACATGGGAGAACGGCGCTTCCGAGTCCTCGAGATAGTCGAGTTGCGCCCCTACCTACGCGCCTTCGTAAGGGTCCTGGAAGACGACCCCGCCGAAGACCTCGCCCCCGACCTCGAGGAGCGCGCCCGCGTCCTCATGACCGAGCACCTGCGCCTGCTGCTCGGAGTCCGCGGCGGCTGGGTGAGCAACCCTAAGCTCCCCGAAGACCCCGTGGAGCTGTCCTACTTCGTCTGCGCCTCCCTCCAGGCCGCCCCCGCCGAGAAGCAGGCCCTCCTGGAAACCGACTCCCCCACCGAGCGCCTGACCCAGGCCCTAGACCTAGTGGAGCGCGACCTCCCCGCCCTCAGGGAATACGTAGCCCGAGAAACAGCCAACCGCACCAGCCACCAGTAACCCCTCTGACCTCTTCCCCCGTCCGACGGGGGGAAGATTGAGATGGGGGTTCACGATACTTCGATCTCTATCCTGCAATGATCGCTGGGGCCCCACTCCTCCGGGCCATTCAGCGCCCGTACCTCGACCGACTCCGCCATACCTTCGGACGCGAACACGAAATCGAGCTGTCCGGTCGCCTTCGCCGGGGACGCTCCGATGTTGTAGTAGGTAGGCACGTTCAGGCTGTCCTTGGGCAACCAACTCGGCCACGGGTCGGCCTGCCGCCCGTTGGGGTGCTGCGGGCCGACCAAGGGCAGTCCGATAGCCTCCATACGGTCGAACACCGTGTCGTAACGCCGCGTCCAGTATTCGTTCCTGCCGTAGCCGTGCCAGACCGTGAGGTCGCCCGCGGCGACTATGCGGTGCCCGTCCTGCTTCCCGACCAGCAGCGACAGATCGGAGATAATCCGGTGGATGGAGGCGTCGGTTATGCTTCTGGACGCCCCACGAGGCTTCTCGTACGCCGCGCAGATCGACGCCGCGACGAACGGCCCACCCCCAGGCCCAGTGACGATCGCGGCGGCAATGGAGCGCGGTTGACTCACCGCGAAGTCGCCGGCCTTCGCCTCGGCAAGCGGCACAGCCTCCAGCCATTCCACCTCCACCCGGTCGGACAGCTTCACGACGGCAGCCCGCGAAATCCGACGCCCTTCGGCGTCATGGAACGGCGCCGGGTCCACCTCTACCCGCCCGGCCACGTCCTCAGGCGGCAAACCCGTCTCCTGCAGCAGCGCAATATCCGCGTCAGCGTCGACCAAGCACCGCCAAGGAGCATGGTCCCGTGCGATGTTCCAGCAGACCATCTTGACCAACCCGCGCGCCTCCGGATCCGCTACCCGGCCAGCATCCCCGCTTCCGCGACCACCTCGGCCAACCGCCCAATACCGTCGTGGATATCCTCCGGCGTGTTGTAGCCGAAGCACAGCCGCGCGTAGTTGCGGCCCGATACGCCGTCCGGCGCGAAGTTGACGCCGGGGTGGTAGCCGACCCCCGCCTCCAGCGCCGACTCGTGGACCTCCACCATGTCCGCCCCTTCGGGCATCCGCAGCCAGATGTACAGCCCGCCGTCGGGCCGGCTCCACTCCGCCGCCGACCCGAAGCTCTCGCCCAGCGCGGCCAGCATCGCGTCCCGCTTGGTGCGCTGCACAGCGTTGATGTCGTCGATATGGTCCCGCAGCTTGGTGGTCGCGTACCGGTGTACCGCCAGCGCCGCAAGCTGGTTCACGCCGCCCCCGCTCTTGAGCGCCCGCACGCGGTCGAGCACCTCCGCCGGCGCCGTCAGGTAGCCCAGCCGCACGCCGGGCGCGATGATCTTCGAGAACGACCCCACGTACATCACGTGGTCCGTCTCGTCCAGCGACCGTATCGACGTCACGTCCTCGCCGTCGTAACGCAGGTCGACGTAGCAGTCGTCCTCCATGATCGGCACGCGGTGGCGTCTCGATGCCTCCAGCAGCGCGGCGCGGCGCTCCAGCGTCATCGTCCAACCCTGCGGGTTCTGGAACGTCGGTATCGTGTATATCATCTTGGGCCGCCGGCCCTCCGAGACGGCCTTGCCGATCGCCGACTCCAGCGCGTCCGGGAGCATCCCCTCGTCGTCGCACCGCACGCCGCGCACGTCCGCCCGGAAGCGGCGCAGTATGTTCAGCGTGCCGCTGTACACGAAGTCCTCCGTCAGCACCACGTCGCCGGGATCGATAAGCGCCTCTACGAGCATGTGTATCGGCTGGCTGGAGCCGTCGCCCATCACGATGTCGTCCGGCGCGACCTGGATGCCGCGGTCTTCCTCCAGCTTCTGCGCGACGTACTCCCGCAGCGGAGGGTAGCCCTGCGTGTGCGGGTAGATCGCCAAGTCCCGGCCCTCCTCGTCCAGCGCCTCCTTCAACGACTCCAGCAGACCGTCCAGCGGCACCGACTCCGGGTCCGGGTATGCGACCGCGAAGTCGTACTTCTGGCGCACCACCGTCGAGGCCGGGCTGGGGCCGGGGGTGCGGCTGGCGAACAGGTCTGCGTAGCTAAGGTTTCCGCCTTCTCCCATGTCGTCAAACCCCCTCATCCGAAGTACGTCTCATTGTAGATTTCAGCTAGGTTGCGGCCCTCGAATGTCCAATGGCCCGTAGGTCTCGTTGCGTAGGTTCGCCCGGTAGCAGTCATGGTAGCCGTCGTCAAGGACACCTCTTCTCCACGGAACAACACCTTACGGTCTCCGATTACTGTCGCCTGTTCGCCCGAGTCAATGGAAACGAGCACGGAATCGACTTCCATCCCCATCTCCCTGAAGTTCAGGTTAGGACTGCGGCTCTTGTATATCTTGACAGCCTCGATGTCCGCGGGGGCTAGTTCTTCCGTCGCTTTGTTGACGAGCGGCGTCACGTCCTTGCCGGGCCATGCTTGGAGGATCGCCTCGGCTTGATACGTCTCGATCTTGAAGAATTCCCTTGAGGGGTTCACTCTGGAGGGGCCGAAGGCGGCATGGAGCGCCTTCTCGAGCCCTTCGGCTCCCTTGTCGTCGGTTTCGACCGCTATGGCGCATTCGAAGGGTAGCGGCACGCCGGTCGTATAGAGTTCGTTCATCCTGACCTGCGGGTCGTCCCTGTTCGTCTTGCCGATCTTGACTATGCCCGGCATGGCGGGGTTCGTGAGAACGTACACGATGCTAGACATGGACCTTCCTCGGCCTTACAGCGCCTTGATCTCGTCGTTGAGCTTGGCCAGGGAGTCCTTGGCGTCCCCGAACAGCATCGACGTATTCTCCTTGTAGAACAGGTCGTTGTCGATGCCGGCGAACCCGGTGTTCAGGCTGCGCTTGAGCACTATGACGTGGCGCGCGAGGTCCACGTCCAGGATCGGCATGCCGTAGATCGGGCTTCCGGGGTTCTCACGGGCCGCCGGGTTGACCACGTCGTTGGCGCCCACGACGACCACCGCCTCGATGTCCGGGAACTCGTCCTTGATCTGCTCCAGGTCGTACAGCTTGTCGTAGGGCACCTCCGCCTCCGCCAGCAGCACGTTCATGTGGCCCGGCATCCGGCCCGCCACGGGGTGGATGGCGTACTTCACGACCACCCCCTTCGACTCCAGCAGCGCACCCAGCTCCTTGAGCTGGTGCTGGGCCTGCGCCACGGCGAGGCCGTACCCCGGCACGAACACCGCCGACCTGGAGTAGCTGAGCAGCACCGCCGAGTCCTCCGGCGAGATCTCCCTGGCGTGGCGGCCCTCCGCGCCCGCCGGCCCGGCCTGGCCCTCCTCCGCCCCGAACGCCCCGAACATCACGTTGGCAAGGGACCGGTTCATCGCCTTCGTCATGATCTGCGTCAGGATCAGCCCGGCGGCCCCGACGAGCGCGCCCGCGACTATCAGCATCACGTTCCCGAGCACGAATCCCGCGCTGGCCGCCGCGAGCCCCGAGTACGAATTGAGCAGCGATATGACGACGGGCATGTCCGCGCCGCCTATGGGTATGACCAGCAGTATGCCAAGCAGCAGGCACGCCGCCGCCAGCGCGACGTACGCCGGAAGCCCCGGCGATACGACGAGATAGACCATCGCCCCCAATATGGCGGCGAACAGCACGGCGCTGATCGTCTTCTGCAACGGGTACGTCACCGGCTGGGTGTAGATGACCTCCTGGAGCTTGCCGAAGGCGACGATGCTGCCCGAGAAGGTGACCACGCCGATCAGCGTGCCGAGCATGATCGTGACCGACACCTCGACCGGCATCTCCAGCGAAGCGTCCCCGGTCAGCCTGTGGAACTCGGAGGCGGCCACCAGCGCGGACGCCCCGCCGCCCAGGCCGTTGAACACCGCCACCAGCTGCGGCATCGCCGTCATCTTGATGGTGCGCGCCATCACGCCGCCCGCCGCCGCGCCGACCGCCATCCCTATGGCAACGTCCACCAGGTCCAGCACCTCGCGGTCCAGCAGCGTCACCACGACCGCGATGAGCATCCCCACCGATGCGAGCGCGTTGCCCGACCGCGCCGTGGCGGGGGAGCTCAGCCTGCGCAGCCCCAGTATGAACAGGGCCGCCGCCACCAGGTAGGCGGCCCCCACCACGATTGGAATGTCTATCCCTTCCATGGCTATGCTCCGGCGCCCATCATCGCGGCGCCCTCCTGAACATGCGGAGCATCCGGTCGGTCACCACGAACCCGCCCACCACGTTGATCGTGGAGAGCACCACCGCCGCGAGGCCGAGCGCGGCGCCGACCGCTCCGTCCGCCTGTACCGCCACGACCATCGCGCCGAGGAGCGTTATGCCCGAGATCGCGTTCGCCCCGGACATCAACGGCGTGTGCAGCGTGGGCGGCACCTTCGTGATGACCTCGAATCCCGCGAACACCGCGAGCACGAAGATGTATAACTGTATCAGTAGCGTGTTCTCCAGCATTCGGATTCGTTCCTTCCTGGCAGGGCGTCACTCCGCGCCGAATACGACCTTGCCGTCGTACGTGACGCAGCAGCCCCTGGTGATTACGTCGTCGAAGTCGATGGCGATCTCTCCGTCCTCGACCAGGTGCTGCAGCAGGTTGGAGATGTTCCTGGAATATAACTGGCTCGCGTGCGTGGGCATGCTGCTCGGCAGGTTCAGCGGGCCTTCGATCAGCACTCCCCCGACTTGCACCCGCTCGCCCGGCCTCGTCAGCGCGCAGTTGCCGCCCGTCTCCGCCGCTATGTCCACGATGACCGCCCCGGGCTTCATGTCGCGTACCATCTCCTCCGAGATGAGCACCGGCGCGGGCTTGCCCGGCACGGCGGCGGACGAGATGATGAAGTCCATCCCGACCGCGCTCTCGTGGAGGAGCTCCCTCTCCCGGCGCTGCGTCTCCTCCGTGAACTCCTTGGCGTACCCGCTCTCGTGCTCCGACTCGGCCACTAGGGCCTCGGCGTAGATGAAGGCCGCGCCAAGGCTCTTGACCTGCTCCTCCACCGCGGGCCGCACGTCGAACGCCGACATCACCGCGCCCATGCGCCTCGCGGTGGCGATGGCCTGCAGCCCGGCCACGCCGGCCCCCAGC
Source organism: Dehalococcoidia bacterium (assembly GCA_963664035.2). Classification (GTDB taxonomy): domain Bacteria; phylum Chloroflexota; class Dehalococcoidia; order Lucifugimonadales. Next base: position 1,156,358 of record OY760867.2, read on the forward strand.
ACCAGGCCCTTGGCGGGCGGTATCGAACCCGCCGCGGTTATCATCATCGGCAGGTACTTGCCCATCGAGCTGGCCGCGATCAGCGCCGCCTTGTAGCCCGCGATCGACGCCATGGAGCTCAGTGCGTCCATGCTCTGCGCCCTGGCGATGCGGGGGACCGCGTCCAGGCTGAACGCCGTCACGTTCCGGGACGCGAGCCGCTCGGACAACTCGGGATCGGTGAGTGGCTGGAGCAGCCCGACCAGGACGGCGCCCTGTTCCAGCATGTCCGCCTCGTTCCCGCCGCCGAGATCCAGCGGCCGCTGGACCTTCAGGACTACGTCGGCCCCGCCGTACACGTCGGCGGGCGCCTCCTCGACGACAGCGCCCGCCGCGCGGTAATCGTCGTCGAAGAAGACGGCCGCCTCGCCGGCCCCCGCCTGCACCACTACCTCGAACCCGGACCTGACCAGTCCGGCCGCGGCGTCGGGCGTCAGCGCGACCCGGCGCTCGCCCTCCATCGTCTCCTTCGGAACGGCTATCCTCATGTCCGAGTCAAAGAGCCTCCAAGGCTAATCGTATCGGGGGCCGTTCGACACCCGCCTCGGCAATGATACAATGCCGCCGCCTTCGCCGCCATGCGTGAGCGAAGAGGTAACTGTTCAGAGTACGGGAGGGAGCCGTAATCGTAGGGGCGTCCCTTGTGGGCGCCCTAGACGATGAACGCGCCAACTCTGAACAGTACGCGAGGAGTTGCCAGAGGTGAGCAGATGCTGAAGAGGTTCACTGTCCCGCTGAAGGACGAGGTGCGCGTGCCGGAATGGTCCCTGAGGCGCACGGTCACCGCCATATTCGAGAAGATGGGGGTGCCGCCCGAGGACGCGGCAATCGGCGCCGACGTGCTCGTCACCGCCGACCTGAGGGGGGTCGAGACGCACGGCGTATCCAACATGCTCAGGTCCTACGTCGCCCTGTACGGCGACGGGTCCCTCAACCCGCGGCCTGAGTGGAAGATCATGCGCGAGACCCCAGGCACCGCGGCCATCGACGCCGACAGGGGGCTGGCGGTCATCCTCGGGCCCAAGGCGATGCAGCTCGCCGTGGACAAGGCGCGCAAGGTCGGCGTCGGCGTCGTGACCATGCTGAACGCGGGCCACTCCGGCCCCATAGGCCACCACGCCATGGTCGCCGCCGAGAACGACATGATCGGCCTCTGCATGACCGCCGGCGGCATGGCCGTCGTGCCCACCTTCGGCGCCGAGCCGAGGCTCGGCACCAACCCCATCGCCGTCGCGGCGCCCGCCCGCAACGAGGCCCCCTTCCTCTTCGACGCCGCCACCAGCATCATCGCCGGCAACAAGCTCCGCCTCGCCGACCGCGTCGGCGCAACGCTGCTGCCAGGCTGGATCTCCGACGTCGACGGCAACCCCAACACGACGCCGACCCCGGTGCCGCCCCAGGAGGAGTTCAACCTGCTCCTCATGGGCAGCACACGCGAGAACGGCTCCCACAAGGGCTACGGCTTCAGCATGATGGCCGAGATAATGGCGACCATCCTCTCAGGGAACGTCTCCGCCATGCTCGGCGGAGTTGCGCGGGGCGGCAGCCACTTCTTCGCCGCCTACAATATCGAGGCGTTCACCGACCTGGAAGCCTTCAAGGACTCCATGGACGGCGTGCTGGGCGCTTTGAAGGCCACCAAGCCCGCGCCCGGCCACGAGCGCGTCATCTACCCAGGACTCTCCGAGTACGAGGAAGAGCAGGAGCGCCACGCCAGGGGCATCCCCCTACATACCGAGGTCATAGAGTGGTTCGACGGCATCACCAGCGAGCTGTCCATTCCCGCCCTGGAGCGCGTCTGGAAGGCGGTCTGAACGTCCCCGGGCGGTATGGGCCTGTCTCCTTCTTCCCACCCAAATCTCCCACCTCTCAGGTTCAGCGCCATATCGGCCATCACCCCGTAGGGGCTGGTTTCAAACCAGCCCTCCCCCTTGCCGTAGAGCGTCACCGCCATTTAGGTGGGGGGATTTTGGCCCATCCATCCGTTTGACACCCATTCGCGCCTACGGCTAGAATGAGTTGCGAGACAGGAAATGCCGAAACGCACCTACCAACCCAAGAACAGGCGCCGGTACCGCGTCCACGGCTTCAGAGCGCGGATGAGCTCCCGCTCGGGGCGCAGGATCATCAAGCGCAGGATGTTCAAAGGGCGCTCCAGGCTCTCAGTCTGAGCCGCTGAAGTAGAGCGCGCCCCAGGCGGCTCGGAATGCTCCCCAAAGCGCGCCGGTTGAGAAAGACCGCTGACTTCGCCGCCCTGAGGCGGGAGGGGCGCAGTTGGGCCGACGGCCTGACGGTGGTCGTGGCCCGGCGCAACGGTCTCGACGTGAGCCGCGTCGGCCTGTCGGTCGGGAAGAGGGTTGGCAACGCGGTCGTAAGGAACAGGACGAAGCGGAGGCTGAGGGAAGCCGTACGCCCCATGGATATCTTCGAAGGCTGGGACCTCTTGATCATCGCACGTAAGGACGCGCCCGCCGCCAAGCTACGGCGCCTCTCCCGCTCGGTGGCGAAGCTCTTCAAGAGAGCGGGCGTACTGCGCAACCAGGCGCGCGGCGTCCCCGGCCGGGCGGAGGCGCGCCCGTGAAGCCGCTGGCCCTCGGCGCCATCCGGTTCTACCGGCAGGCATTGTCCCCGTACCTTCCGTCCGTTTGCCGCCACAGCCCTACCTGCTCGGGCTACGCCTACGAGGCGGTCGAAAAGCACGGCGCGGCCAGGGGACTTTGGCTCGGCCTGAAGCGCCTCGGCCGCTGCCGTCCATTGGGGACAAGTGGTTACGACCCCGTACCGTAGCCTGCCGAACAGGCACGCGCACCCGCATTCGGTCCGAGCGCGCCAATGAGCGAACGGAATAGCGGCTTGCGCCTTCCTGTCGCCCTCCTGGTACCCAGTATTCTCCTGCTGCTCGCGGCTGCGGCCTGCGCTAGGCTGACCACCCCCGAAGGCTGGTCGGGCGCCGCGGTCGGCGCGGATGTCGAGTTCCGCGGCGTGACCTATGACGAGGTCGTCTACGTCGGCTCCCGCGACGGCCGGATCCTCGCGCTGGACGGGAGCAGCGGCGACACCCTCTGGGCCTTCGAGCTAAGGGGTGAGGAGGAGCGCCGCGCCATCTACGGCACGCCGGCCCTGCACGAGGGCGCGCTGTACGTCGGCGGGTACGACGGGGCGCTGTACGTCCTGACGACCGGCGGGCAAGACCTGGACGAGCTGGAAGTGGGCGCCGGAGACCCGATAGTGGGCAGCCCGGTCATCGCGGACGACGTGGTCCTGGTCGGCTCTTCGGACGGCCACCTATACGCCTACGACATAGTCCGGGAAGGCTCGGCCGTCACGCTGGTCGAAAGGTGGAAGGTGCGGACGGGCGGCAAGGTCTGGTCCACTCCGTCGGTCGCCGACGGCATAGTCTACTTCGGCTCGTTGGACCGCAAGCTATACGCCGTCAACCTCTCCGACGGCTCTCCGGCGTGGCCGCAGCCCTTCGAGGCGCGCGGGGCCATGGTCGCCAGGCCGGCCGTGGAAGGCGGGCTGGTCTACGTCGGCGCATTCGACAGCGTCTTCTACGCCGTCGACGCGGCCACCGGCGCCGAGGCGGCGCGCTTCGACGGCGCCGCAGGGTGGTTCTGGGCCGGAGCGGTCGTCTCTGGCGGCGTGGTCTTCGCCCCGTCCCTCGACGGCAGCCTCTACGCGCTCTCCGCGGACGGCCTCCGCCCGGCCTGGTCCGAGCCCATGCGCACCGGCGGCCCCATCGTCGGCTCCCCGGCCATCGTCGGAGACCGCGTCACCGTGCCCTCACTCGACAACAAGGTCGCCACGGTCCACTCCGTGCGCGTATCGGACGGCGGAGCAAGCGAGAGGTGCAGCTTCGGGAGCAAGAACAGCACCCAGATAAAGGCATCCCTGACCGTCCAATCCGGCAACGTCTACGTGGCGGCCACCGACCGCTCCATACGCAAGCTGGAAATGGACGCCCGCGGCGACCCCCACGAAGACTGGGTCAGGTTTACCGACCAGGACCTCCCCGCCTCAGCCGAACCCGGTTGGGCCCGCGAGTGCTAGCGGTGTAGCCAACCACTCTGTCTCCAGTGCGGCCTGTTCGGACCCTCTCGCCCGTGAAGCTCACGATCATAGTTCCCGCCTTCAACGAAGAGGCCTACCTCGCGTCTACCTTGGACTCGATCCAAGCCGCCTTCGGCGCACCTGCACGCTTGCGCCAACGTGGACATCGAAACGATCGTCGTCGATAACAACAGCAGCGACGAGACCGCCGCCGTAGCACAAGCCAAGGGTGCGACGGTGATCCACGAGCCGGTGCAAGAATTGCGCGGGCCCGGAACGCCGGCGCGCATCATGCGACGGGCGATGTGCTGGTCTTCGTAGACGCCGATGTCCATATGCCGCATACGCTCCTTGCGACGGTACACGAAGCGATGAGAGATACCGTCTGCGGGGCGTTTGGGAGGACGATGAGCAGTTGAAGCTGTTGCATCTGTTCAGCCGGGAGGGGTCGATGGCGCTGGACCAGGTGGAGATAGCTCGCCACCTGGATGAGCCGAGAGCGGCCGAGGAGTGGATCCGGTCGCTGTCGGCACACTTTCCGAGTCTGAAAGTGCTGAGTGGAGATGCGCTCTACGCCGATACGAGCCTTGCCGAAACCATCCTGGCCGAGGGCAAGGACTACGTGGTCAAGCTCAAAAAAACCAACCCCAGCTCTTCGAAGACGTACAGATGCTCTTCTCCGAGCCAGGCGAGCCCGATCTACAAGTGACGACCAAGGGACATGGCCGGCTGGAGCAGCGAGCCGTGTGGCTATCATCGGAGCTTGCCGACTACAGCGACTTTCCGGGTCTATCCAATGTGATCATGGTCAGAAAGCTGGTCAAACACCTCAAAAGCAACCAGTTGGTCGAAAGCGTGCAGTACGCCGTCACCAGCCTGTCTCACATCGGGCCTAGGCGAGCACTCTCACTGATGCGGGGGCATTGGGGCATCGAGAACAGCTTGTTCCACATCAAGGATGATAGCTTCGGCGAAGACCGTCACGTCATGCAGCACCACGGCAGCGGTGCAGTGCTCAGCCTGCTCAGAAACGTTGCCCTGACTCTGCTCAGAGGCGCCTGCTCGCTCTGGTCATCGAAGGAGCCTCTCACGGGCAGAGCACAGCGACTCGATGCCCAGCCATCTGTCGTCCTACTCCCACCCTGACTTTGAAAAGGCCCTGAGGCCAGAGAACTGGGTGTTGACAAGCTCGCATCTACTTGATATGTTATCTCTTCTTCTGAAAGGAACAGCCGGGCTGAAGGCGCTATCTAATGATACTTCCTATCAATACAGAGCTTGAGATACCACGCCCAAACATCATGGAGGTACTGGAGAACCGAGGCTATAGGGCCACCGCCCCCAGGAGGGCGATAGCTACGCTCCTGGAGCAGAAGCATGAAGGCTTTACCGTGGAGGCGCTCAGTAGAGAGTTGCCTTCGGTGGGCAGGGCAACGGTATATCGGACCATCAAACTCCTTCTCGAGGCGGGAGTCGTCTGCAAGCTTCTCATGATGGACGGAGCCCACGTGTACAGCCTCGCTCGTGTTGGTCATCGTCATCACCACTCCGTCTGCGTCCAGTGCGGCGCCGTGGGGGAGTTCAAGGCGGCTACCATCGATCGGGCGCTCAGGTCTATTGGCGCTGACATCCCGGGACAGATCGTCGACCACAACATCGAGTTGTACGTGACCTGCGACTCCTGCCCCGCCGACGGAGGCGAGTAGGAGTTTGTTCCAAACCGGCTGAGGTCGAGTGTCGCGGATCATAGATTGATACTTCGTATCGAATACGCGATGGATCATCCGGAACCAAGCTAACTGAAAGGGAGAACAGGAGGTAGAGGAGAAAATGGGACATAGTCTATTGAAGTGGAGGTCAATGGCCATCGTCGCAGCGATTGCGGCCCTGGTCTTCGTAATTGCCTGCGGAAGCGACGAGCCGGAGCCGGCCCCAGCGGTCGACACGGCCAAGCTGATCGAGGACGCAGTCGCCAGCGCACAGAGCGCCAGCGCCGCCGAGATACAGAAGTCGGTAGAGGCGGCCATCGCCGCGCAGCCTAAGGGCGCCAGCGCGGCTGAGATACAGAAGCTCGTCTCGGACTCGGTCACGGCGGCCATCGCCGCGCAGCCCGCGGGTCTGACGCGTGCGGACGTCGAGTCCATCGTGAGCGAGTCGACGGCGGGGCAGCTTTCCGCGGCCGACGTGCAGGCGATCGTCGAGCAGTCCATCCGGGCCCTGCCCGCGCCGGAGATCGACGTGAACCAGCTCAGCAGCCTCGTCGAGTCGGCGGTTGCCGATGCGGCGCCGGAAGGCGTCAGCGCCGACGAGATCAGCAGGATCGTCCAGGCCCAGGTGAGCGCCGAGCTCTCCGGCACGCTTACGCGCGGCGACGTAGAGGACCTGGTTGCCAAGGCCGTCGAGGACGCGGTCGGCGACCAGCTCACCGCCGACCAGGTGACGACCATCGTGAACGCCTCCCTCGTCGCCACGAACCAGGCGATCGAGAACGCTGCTGCCGAAGCCGCCCAGGCGGCAGCAGCAGCGGCGGCGGCCCAGGCGGCAGTCGAGGCTGTAAAGGAAGCCCCCACGCCCTCCGGGCCCCCGGTTCAGGTGGTGACGACCACCAACTTCGTGGCTGACTGGGCTCGCGTGGTTGGTGGAGACAGGGCGGAGGTCTTCGGCCTGCTGCAACCGGGCGCCGATCCGCACACGTTCCTGCCGGGAGCCCGCGACGTCGCCAGGGTGGCTGACGCGGACCTCGTGCTGACTGTCGGTCTCGGCCTGGAGGCCGATTGGCTGGAGGACCTCTTGCACAACGCCAGTGCAGACGAGTCCAAGATAGTCGCCCTTGGTGACGCCGTCGACCCGATGGAGTTCGTCATGGTCGATGTGCATGACGATCACGGGGATGAAGGCGACGACCACCATGCCGAAGACGGCGACGACCATGGCGAGACGATCGTTGGGCGCCTGCTCGTTGCGGACGCGGTGGAAGCGCACCTCTCCGTCATCGATCTGTCGACCGATGACGTTGACAGCGGAATCTTCGAGGTCGCCGCGCCCCGCGCGACCGTGTACCCCAGCCCAACCCACCGCTATGCCATCGTCCTCGCCCGCGGGCCGGAGGACGGCGACGACCGGATCCACGTTTTCGACGGCGGCGTCTTCCTCGTCGAGCACGGCGATCACCACGACCTCGTCCAGGAGCCGGTGTCCCGGCACTCGCTGGAGATCGCGGAAGAGCGGCCGATTCACTACGTCAACAGTCACGGCTGGACCGCGATCTTCGCCGACGCCCGAGGGCACGCAATCCTGATCAACGAAGCGGAACTGACGAGCTCAAGCGGCGACTACGAGCCGATTGTGCTTGAGGCCGGACCGCAGCATGGCGCTGCGCTGGTAATCTCGGACGAGCACGTCATCGTCACGACGAAGAATCCCGACTACCCGGAGAACACCGACAGTAGTCTGCCTGTTGGCGTGGAAGTCCGCGACTTCAGCTTTCAGGTCGTCTACGACGCCAGCAATCGCTCATGCCCGGGCATGCACGGTGAGTCCCACAATGAGCATGGGGCCGCCTTAGGATGCATCGGCGGTGTGCTCTTCCTCGAAGCTCACGACGGCGAGTACGAGCACAAGTTCATCGCCAACCCGCCGGAGATGCGCGAGGACTCTCGTATCGGGTCGGTCTACGGTCACCACCACGTCGAGCATTTCTTCGGCAGGGCGTCCTACCGCGACGATCAGGGCTTCGCCGACGACGGCATTTGGCTGATCGACGTGGACCACGGCGAAATGCGCCAGGTGTTCAGCGAGCCGAGCGTTTCCTCGAAGTTCTCCAGCGATGGCGAGCTGCTCTACGTGCTCGGCGCTGACGGCGTCCTGCACGCGCTGGACGCGCATGACGGCGAATTGATCGAGACCATGGAACTGGTCGGGCCGGGTGAGGCTGGCCGTCCCGCGTTCATCGTTGTTGGCGAGATGCTCTACCTCGCCGATCCGAATTCAGGTCACGTGTTCGCCGTCCACCTCGAAGAGATGGAGATCGAGGAGGAATGGGAGGTCGGCGGCGCGCCGTCGAGCCTGGCGTTCGTCGGAGTCGCCGACTCGGGCGGCGCTCCCGATGAAGGTCATGACGACCACGAAGAGGAAGGTCATGACGACCACGAGGAAGAAGGTCACGACGACCACGATGGCGAGGGCCATGACGAGCACGAAGAGGATGAGCACGGCCACGCCCACGACCACGGCACTCACGATCCTCACTTCTGGTTCGATCCGATCCGGGTGAAGGTCGCCGTCAACGAGATAGCCGCACGGCTTTCGGCTGTGGACCCCGCGAACGCGAGCGTCTACTACCAGAACGCCTCAGAGTATGGGAAGGAGCTCGACGAGCTACACTCCTGGATCCAGGAGCAGGTCAGTACTATCGAGCCGGAGCGCAGACTGCTGGTTACGTCGCACGACGCCTTCTCCTACTTTGCGGCGGCCTATGGGTTCGAGATAGTGGGGCTGGTCATACCGTCGTTGGCGACTCACGTGGAGCCATCCGCGGAGCATCTCGCGGGACTGGTCGAGGTGGTGCGGGAGCGCAACGTACCGGCGCTGTTTGGCGAGACGACGGTCAGCGAGAGGCTGGCGCAGGCCGTGGCAAGGGAGACCGGCGCGAAGCTGTTCCGGCTCTATTCGGGCTCCCTTGGGCCGGAGGGCAGCGGCGCCGACACGTATCTTGGGATGGTGAGAGCGAACGTGGAAACGATCGTCGAGGCATTGAAGTGAACAACGACCCGAACCCCCACAGGGCGAGCATGTCCCTTCAGGACGTGACTATCGAGCTCGGTGGGCACATGGCCCTGAGCAACGTCACCTTCGACGTGGACGCGGGGACTCTGATGGGCGTTGTAGGACCGAACGGGGCCGGCAAGAGCACCCTGTTCAATGCTATTGCCGGCCTCCTCCCGGTCCGCCGGGGGCAGGTAACTCTTAACAGTGTGGACCAGGGACGTGGAGCGCTGGCCTACGTGCCTCAGCGAGAGAGCGTCAACTGGCGGTTCCCCGTGACCGTGATGGACGTTGTGATGATGGGCCGGTGCTGCAGGCTGGGATGGTTCCGGCGACCCGGTAAGAAGGACCGCGAGCTTGTCACCGCGTGCCTGGGCCGTGTGGGCCTGTGGGACCATCGCTCTGCTCTGATGACGGAGCTTTCGGGAGGGCAGAGGCAGAGGGTGTTCGTCGCAAGGGCGCTGGCCCAGGAGGCAAGCGTGCTCCTGTTGGATGAGGCATTCAGCGGAGTTGACGCGGGCGCCCAGGAGGGCCTCGTAGAGGTCCTCCAGACTCTGCGGGATGAGGGGCGCATTGTCATGTTGGCGACCCACGACCTGACTAACCTGGCCGGTCGCTTCGACCAGGTATTGTGTCTGAACCGCCGCGTGTGCGCCTGCGGCCCTCCCAACCAGGTGTTTACGTCCGAGGTCATGGAAGAGCTGTACGGCGCTCACGGCGTGCGCCTAACGAATTAGAGCTTGAATATCGATGCGCGAGGTGAAACATGGAGTTCTACAACATGAAGACCAGGCAGAAAGTGGATATCCCGGAGAGCGGCCTCAGGAAACGTACCATGGTGCAGAAAAGCGGCAGACATACCTATGCCGTTACCGGGGAGGAAAACGGCGCCAAGCTGGTTAGGTTCGTTAGTAAGCAACAGTACGATGCCTTGCAGGTGCCTGAGATCCAGGGCTCCTGAGGAGGCATCATGTGGTGGTTCAAACGAGCGGTGCTCCGTCCGACTTTCGCTGATGTCCAGGCGATGCACCCTTGGTTCCTGGACTACGAGCAGTTGGAACCAGGGGTCAGGGAGTTGGTGTGGACGTTGAACCAGACCGACCTGGTAGAAACCCTCTCCTCCTGTGAGGGTCACCCGGAGCTGCCGGACTGGTGGGAGACCACTGGTGGAACGGCTTACGTCCTGTGCTTTGTGACCAGTCCCAGCCGGTGGGGCCGGGTGCTGCATCGGCTACGGCAGCTGGCCCAGGACTGGAAGGACGTCCGATTGATAGTACGAGATGACCGGGAGCAGGGGGAGCAGTGGCTGGGGTTTCAAGTCAGCCATGCCCAACCGGAATCCGCCCGCAACGCCCTGGACCAAGCCATTAGCCAGGCTAACGAGTTGATTAAAGAGTACTTGGACCATGATGTGGTTGCTATAGCCTCAGCCCGACGTCGACGGGAGGACCATGCCCTGGCAATGGACGGGGAGCGGTAGCGGGACGACGTGATAGACTTCTTCGTCGCCCCGCTCGAGTACGGCTTCATGGTGAGGGCCCTGATCGGCTCGGTGCTTGTGGGCGTGATGTGCCCGCTGGTCGGCGCGTACGTCGTCACCAGGAACCTCGCCTTCATGGGGGACGCTCTCGCCCACGCCGTGCTGCCGGGAATGGTGCTTGGGTTCATAGTCGGCTTCAACCCGGCCATAGCCGCCGTCCCAACTGGGGTCTCCGTCGCCGTGCTGGTCAGGACCGTCAGCCGGCGCGCGGGCCTCAGCGCGGATACTTCCATAGGCATTCTCTTTGCGGCCACGTTTGCACTGGGACTTGTGATGCTGGCAAGGGCAACAACCATCAGGGTCGATATGGAAGACCTGCTCCTGGGACAGATACTGGCCATATCTCCGACCGGCATCTACGTGTCCCTTGGGATCACCGTAACGGTCATCCTGGGACTGTTCGCTCTTCACCACTGGCTGCTGTTCGCGAGCTTCGATCCCGTGGGGTCGCAGGTTGTCGGTAGGCGAGCCAACCTAGTCGACTATGTGCTCTTGGTCATGCTTGCCCTCGTCATCGTGATAGGGATCCAGGCGGCGGGCATTGTTCTCGTCATGGCAATGCTGGTGACGCCCGCCGCCGCGGCGTATCTATTGGTCAGGCGTTTTGTCTCGGTGATGATGGTGGCCGCGGCGCTGGGGACCGCGGCCGCCGTGACCGGCCTCTACGTCTCCTACCACTTCAACTTGCCCGCCGGTCCCGCCATGACCCTGGTCGCAAGCGGGATATTCGTACTGGCATTCTCGTTCAGGCGAAGACCCCCCGCCTGAGAGTCCCTTCTCGAAAGCGGCTCGTCGTCAGCGTCTCGTACGTCGGCGAAGACCTGGAACGCCTTCGGGGCCTGGCGATCTTGCGGGACAACGGCATCTTCAGGACGCGACCTGTGGGGTCATCGCGGGGCATCGCGCGGGTTGTGAAACTTGACACAAAATAGGGCGCCGCCGTACAATGACGCTTTGCCGAATCTCAGCTTATGGTGTTGACTTGCACTTTAACGTGTCGCGGCTGTTGAGGGAGCCCAGCGGGGCATCGAGGAGCTATGACGTGGACGAGCTTCTGCCGGGGGAGTCCGTTTCCAACGCGGAGCGCGTCAGCGGCAAGGTACGGCTCCTGAAGACGGACAAGGGCGTCTGGGTGAGCGCCTCTCTCGATTCGGGCGCGGCTTGCGCTTGCAGCCGGTGCCTCGCCGAATACACGCAGCCTGTCAGCATCGCCATCGAGGAGGAGTTCTTCCCCAAGTCCGCCGCGCTGCCGCGCGGCTTGGACGTCTCCGAGGAGAGCTTGGGGATAGACGAGAACAATATCTTGGATCTGACCGAGACTGTCCGGCAGTACATGGTGATCGGCGCGCCTTACAGGTTGCTGTGCAGGGAGGACTGCCGCGGCATCTGCGCCGGCTGCGGCGGCGACATGAACATGGACCGGTGCCGCTGCGATTCGACTGCGGGCGCTGCCGGAAGCGACGTTCGATTGGGCGGCCTGCTCGAGCTAGCACGGCACGGCCAGCCCGGAAAGGCCGTTCTCAGCTAATGCCCGCCGTACCGAAGAAGAAACGCTCCAAGGGCCGGCAGGGCAAGAACTCGGCCCACTTCCACATAACGGCTCCGTCCCTCTCCGAATGCCCCCAGTGCCGCAGCGTCAAGCTGCCCCACAGGGTGTGCCGGGCCTGCGGCTACTACAACGGCCGCGAGGTGATCGAAGTAGAGGACGAAGCCGCTGAGTAGCGCAGCCGGGCCCGGCTGCACTCGGGAGGTCACGGATGCTCAGCAGCATTGAATCAGCCAGAAGGGACAAGACGGTGGCGTTCCTGTTCCCCGGGCAGGGGGCGCAGGCCGCCGGCATGGGGAGGCAGGTCTACGAGGCGTCCGACGCCGCGCGGTCGGTCTTCCACGAGGTAGACAGCGCGCTCGGACGCCCCCTCAGCGAGCTGTTGCTCAACGGCTCGGAGGACGCGGTCCGCGAGACCGTGAACGCCCAGCCGGCCATCATGGCCGTCAGCCTCGCGTGCCACAGGGCGATGGAGGACGAGCTTGGGGCCGACGCGATGCCGCAGCCGGCGTTCGTGGCGGGCCACAGCCTGGGAGAGTACACGGCGCTCGCCATTTCCGGCGTCCTGGACCTGGAGGACACGGCTAGGCTGGTGCAGGAGCGGGGGCGGCTCATGCAGGAGGCGTGCGACCAGCGCCCCGGTACGATGGCCGCGGTCCTGGGGCTGGACGAGATGACCCTCGAGGAGATATGCCGCGAGACGGGCACCTACGTCTCCAACGTGAACACCGCCGAGCAGATCGTCATCAGCGGCGAGCGCATACCGGTCGCCCAGGCCCTGGACTTCGCCATGGCTAGGGGCGCGAAGAAGGTCATTCCCCTCAGGGTTGGGGGCGCGTTCCACAGCGCGCTGATGGAGCCGGCCCGCGAGGGCCTGGTGGACGCCGTCAGGAGCCTTCACTTCAGGGACCCCGAGGTCCCGATCGTCGCCAATGTCACCGGCAGTCCGCTCACGACCGGCGGGGCCATACAGAACGAGCTGATCGCGCAGATATGCGGCTGCGTCCAGTGGAAGCAGTCGGTGGACTACATGGTGGGCTCGGGCATCTCCCGCTTCATCGAGATAGGCCCCGGCAAGGCGTTGAGCGGCATGGTCAAGCGGATCGACCGCTCGGCGAAGGTCGCCAGCATCGGCGACATGGACTCCATCGCCCGGTTCAGCCTCAACTAGTACCTGCTATCATAAGTCAGCGTAACGTTGTTTGAGGGTGGTAGGTCTGACAACGGTCTTGGTCCATTCAAAGGGGATAGGGTTCCTGTTGCGGGCAGCAGTAAAGCGGTCTATGGCCTCGCGGACCTGCTTGGGGTCCGTGGCACTGAGGTGTCGCAGCACAGCCTGTGTCAGGATGCTGAACCAGACCTCGATCTGGTTCAGCCAGGAAGCATGTGTGGGTGTGTAGTGGAAGTGGACCAGGGGATGGCGTGCAAGCCAGCGGTCATTCTTGGGCTTATGGGTGACGAAATTGTCCAGCACCACGTGAAGCTCGGTATCGGGATAGTGGTCCACAATACGGTTCATGAAGTCCAGGAACTCGCGTCGCCGCTTGCGGCTATAGTGGGCCACGTTGACCCTGCCGGTATGCACCTCAAGAGCAGCGAAGAGGGTGGTAGTCCCGTGTCGCTTGTACTCATGAGAGTGTCCCCTCACCGCCTCTCCGTTGGGAAGGCGCAGCCACCCCTGCGCTCGTTCCAAGGCCTGAATGGAAGGCTTCTCGTCGACGCTGATCACCATCGCGTTCTCAGGCGGGTCCAGGTAGAGTCCCACTATGTCCGCCGCCTTTTGGGCAAACTGCGGATCGGTGCTCACGCACCGGCTGCGACGCCGCTGAAGGTGGATGCCGTGCTTGCGAAGCACACGCCAGACGTGGATCGCCGAGACGTCACCAAGGGCCTTGGCCAACAGCTTGCCCGTCCATGTCGTGTACCCGTCCGGAGCAGGCTCGTCCAACTGGGCCAGGATGCGCCGCTCGGTCTCCTCGCCGTATACCCGGGGCTTGCCCGACCGGGGAGCGTCTGCCAGACCGCTCAATCCCTGCTTGGCGAACCGGGTGCGCCATTTGCTCACCGTAGCCGCACGCGTATGCAACTCAGATGCGATCTCCTTCGTCGTGCTTCCCGCCGCCGCTGCCAGGACGATACGGGCTCGTTGCACAATGCGCTGCTCCGTCGTGGTTCCTCGCACCCATCTCTCCAGGGTCGTTCGATCGTCCTCAGTCAACTCAATTCGTGTCGCTACTCCAGCCATGCCGAGAGAATACATCATGACGCCGTATATTGATAGTAGGTACTAGGACCGGCGCGCCGCCTGGGACTGCCTTGAACATCCCCGCCGTCGCGGAGTGGCGTCCCGCCAGGCGGAGGGCCAGGATCGCGGCCCTCCAGGTTCTCTACGAGATCGACGGCGCTCGACACCTGCCGGAGCGCATACTCCGGGAACGGCTGCAATGGGACGGCACGTCCAAGCGGGTGGCGAGATACGCCCGAAGACTCGTGGAAGGGGTCGTTGAGCAGAAAGAGGAGATTGATAATATAATAGCCACTCATGCGCCGGCATGGCCGATCGCGCAGATGGCGATGGTGGACAGGAACCTCCTTCGTGTAGCCATCTACGAGATGACCGAGGAGGACGATACGCCTCTCAAGACGGCGATAGACGAGGCAGTGGAGCTAGCGAAGATATATGGGAGCAACAGCTCGTCGAGGTTCGTCAACGGCGTGCTGGGCTCCGTAATGGACGCAATCGAGGCGAAGGGCAGGACCGATTCAGAGTCAGAGCGTGAGCAGATGGAGGTAACGAGATGCCTACGGTGATGGAAAGGGTGCAGGAGGTGGTTGCCGACAAGTTGAGCGTCGACGCTTCAGAGGTAGTGCCCGAAGCGTCGTTTACCGAGGACCTCAACGCCGACTCCCTCGACCTCGTCGAGCTAATCATGGCCTTCGAGGAGGAATTCGGCACAGACGACAACGAGATCCAGATCTCCGACGAGGACGCCGAGAGCATCACCACCGTGCAGGCCGCCATCGACTACCTCAAGTCGAAGGGCGTAGAGGACTAGCTTCTTCGTCCCGCCCGCAGGTGGTCGACTATCCCGTCTGCCAGAGCGGAGATGCCTCGGCGCCGCACGGTGATCGTTCGTCTGTCTCCCTTGCCGTCGAAATGGGATGACACTTTGTGGCCCAAGGGGGTGCTGCCCCACAGGACTATGACCTCGGCCCAATTGCGGTCGCTTCGGTAGTAGCGTTCGTGCCGGGCTGTATTCCCATCCACGAACCGCCATTCTATTCCCGGCGGCGACGCTTCCAGTATTTCCCGACGCTTGGCATCGGTCCCTCCAACGACGAGGACGCGGCTTATCCGCGCGGCGGCCATCTGCCCGGCAAGGTCTATGAGTGCGGCGCGGTCGCTCGATCCGCCGCACAGGCGGCAGTGAGGCTTTTCGACTAGGAGCAGCGACTCAGCGCTGACGGTCGCCTTCTTGCGGCAGTCCCCACTGCCGCAATGCCACAGAAACGCGCCCGACAGGGTTTCTCGCGCGCGGGACTCCTTGTAGCCGGCGATGTTGGTGCGGTTCGGGCGGGAGATGACGCCAGCCTCGGCCAGGGCCGCGCGGGCGGCCTGTTGAGCGCCGGGGTTGGTAATGCCGATGCTCTTGAGCATCCTGTCGATGGGGATATCGTTCATTGGCTCATGGCGACGCAACGACTCCGTGCGGCTTCGACCTATCCCGTTACGGCGTACTCCAGCGCCCTCGGGTTAGCGATGCGAGTCGATGCGTCCAGGACCTCCAGTCCAACGACGTTGCCCAGCCTGTCGTAGTCGATGATGACGCCAGGCTTCTCCTCGTCACTCTCCTCGATGTCCTCATCGCTCAGAAGGATCCTCAAGGAATCCACCTCTTGGTCATACGTTACCCTCATGTCGCTCAACCCGCCTCCCTGTCATCATACACGACCTCCCCTGCCGCGATGGTCGCTACGACGCGGCCCTTGAGCGTCGCGCCGGCCAGGGGCGTGTTCTTCCCCTTGGAGGCGAACGCTGCGGGGTCCACGACCCATTCGGCGTCGGGATCGAAGACTGTCACGTCGGCGGGCGCGCCCGGCCTCAGCGTGCCCAGGTCCATGCCCAGGAAACGGGCGGGCGCGGCGGTCAGCCTATCGATCAGCGTGGGCAGGGCGACGGCGCCGCCGTGGACGAGGCACATGAGCGAGCCGAGAGCGGTCTCGAGCACGCTGATTCCGTTGGCGGCCTCATCGAAGGTACACATCTTCTCTATGTGCGCGTGGGGGGCATGGTCCGTGGCGATGACGTCAACCGTGCCGTCGCGCAGGCCCTCTACCATCGCCTCAACGTCCGCGCGGGAGCGCAGGGGCGGCGCGACCCTGGCGTTGGTGTCGTAGGCGGCGGTGGAGAGCGGATCGTAAGCGCCGCCGGCGAGCCCAAGGACGGCCTCGTCCGTCAGCGTCAGGTGGTGGGGCGTCGCCTCGCAGGTGACGTCGAGGCCGCGCGCCTTCGCCTGCCGCACGAGGTCGAGCGTCCCGGCGGTGCTGGCGTGGGCGACGTGGAGCCTGCCGCCCGTCGTCTCGGCGAGGGCGATGTCCCGCGCGACCATCGCCTCCTCCGCAGAGGACGGGATGCCCTTCAACCCCAGGCGGGTCGCCACCCAGCCTTCGTTCATGACGCCGCCCGCGGAGAGCTCCGGGACCTCGCAGTGGTTGATGATCGGCAGTCCGCCCCGTACCCCGATACGGGGGCCGAGGCCGGATGCGTAGCTGAGGGCCTGGCGCATCACGTTGGCGTCGGCGACGGGGTGGCCGTCGTCGCTGAAGCCGACCGCGCCGGCCTCCGCGAGCTCCGCCATCTCGGTCAGCGCCGCGCCCCTGCTGCCGGCGGTCACGGCGCCGATTGGGAGGACGCGCACCGCGCCCTCCTCCCGCGCACGGCGCAGCACGAAGTCGACGACGGCCCTAGAGTCGACGACCGGGTCGGTGTTCGGCATGGCGCATACGGTGGTGAAGCCGCCCCTGGCCGCCGCCCTCGTCCCGGTGGCGATAGTCTCCTTGTACTCGAAGCCGGGCTCGCGCAGGTGGCAGTGGAGGTCGATGAACCCTGGGCAGACGACTAGGCCGGCAGCGGCGATGACCCGCGCGCTGTCCGGAGGCGTTATCTCGGGCTGGATGGCCGCGACGCCGCCGTCTCGGACGAGCAGGTCGCCGCGCTCGTCCATGCCCTGCGACGGGTCGACGATGCGGCCGCCCTTCACGAGTACCGGTTGTGGGTAGCCCATATGCTCAGAGCCTCTCCAGAATCGCCTCTACGTGCGGAAATGTAGGAACACAATCACGCCGGTCCCACCAGATGAATTCGCTTATCTCCGGTCCCATCTCCACTTCGCCGGCCGTCTCGACTCGGAAGGCGTGATGCCTTTGGATGGCGCTCTCCCAGACGAAGAGGGGTTCGACTCGCGTCGCAGCCAGCCCCGTCTCCTCGTGGAGCTCCCGGACCGCCGCCGACATGGGCGTTTCCCGAGGCTCTATGCCGCCTCCCGGCATCATGAATTCCCCGGCGCTCCCTCGTCCGCGTACCAACAGCACCCTGCCGTTCCTGATCACGACGGCGGTGGCGCGCTCGCGCAGATGCTTGGTCATAGGCCAGCACGCGCGGGAGATGGCAGGCCGTACAGCAGCGCCATCCTCACTGCGACCCCGTTGGTCACCTGCTCCTCTATGAGCGAGCGCGCCCCGTGGGCGACCTCGGGGTCGATCTCTACGCCCTCGTTCATCGGGCCTGGGTGCATGACGAGGGCGTCGGGGCTTGCCTCCTCCAGCCGCCGCGACGTTATGCCGTACATCCGCGAGTACTCCCTGAGCGACGGGAGGTGCCCGGCCTCCTGGCGCTCCCTCTGTACCCGCAGGGCCATGACCACGTCGGCGCCCTCGATGGCCCGCTCCACAGCGGTCTCCACGCGAACCGAGGCGAAGGGGTGGGCCTCGTCGGCGCGGGCGCCGTTCACGAAGTCGGGGGGCAGCAGCGTTGGCGGAGCGCAGAGCACGACCCTGGCGCCCATCTTCGTCAGCCCCCACAGGTTGGAGCGCGCCACCCTGCTGTAGAGTATGTCGCCGACTATCGCCACGGTGACGTCCTCGATCCTGCCCAGCCTCTCCCTGATGGTGTAGAGGTCGAGCAGGGCCTGGGTCGGGTGGGCGTGGCAGCCGTCGCCCGCGTTGATTACGGACGACTCCAGGTGGCGGGCCAGGTAGTGGGGCGCGCCTGAGTGGGGATGGCGGATGACGATGATGTCGGCGTTCATCGCCTGGAGGGTGAGGGCGGTGTTGTAGAGCGACTCGCCCTTCTCTGCGCTGCTGCCGCCGCCGGATACGTTGATGACGTCGGCGCTGAGTATCTTGCCCGCCTGCTCGAAGGAGACGCGGGTGCGGGTGCTGGCCTCGTGGAAGAGCGTGACGACGCTCTTGCCGCGCAGCGCCGGCACCTTCCTGATGTCGCGCCGGAGCACCTCCTTCATGGCGGCGGCGTTGTCGAGTACGGACTCGATCTCGCCGCGGGTGAAGTCGTCCAGGTCGAGGACGTGGCGGCGGGTCGGCGGAAGTCCGGCAGGCTGCGTCATTGCGAGGTCCTCCTGACGAGCAGCACCTCGTCCACGCCGTCGGTCTCCGAGGTGCGGACCTGGACCTCCTCGTCCTGCGAGGTGGGTACGTTCTTGCCAACGTAGTCGGGCCTGATGGGCAGCTCGCGGTGGCCCCTGTCCACGAGGGCGGCTAGCTGGACGCGCCTGGGCCGGCCGAAGTCGGTCAGGGCGTCCATCGCGGCGCGGATGGTCCTGCCGGTGTAGAGCACGTCGTCGACGAGCACGACGACCTTGCCCTCGATTGCCGGCATGTGGGTCGGGCGCATGGGCGGCCTGGCGCCGGATGCGAGGTCGTCGCGGTAGAGGCCGATGTCCAGGGTGCCGACGGGCGGCGATACGCCCTCGAACCGCTCGATTAGCCCTGCGAGCCTCCGCGCCAGCGGGCCTCCCCTCGTGTGGATGCCGACCAGAACTATCTCGCCGGCGCCGCCGTTGCGCTCGAGTATCTCGTGGGCGATGCGGGTGAGCGCGCGCCGTAGCTGTTCGGCGCTGAGTATTGGCCTGCCTAGCGTCAAAAGACCCCTCGTCTGGGCGACAAGGGGCCGGGATCGACGTATGCCGGACGCTCCTTGCCAGCCTCTCGGGACCGACTTAAAGGACGTTCTGGAGTGATATTACACCGGGAGGCGGGCCTTTACAAGCGCCGGGTGGCCCCAACGGGATTCACCCCCAGCCGTTTACCTCCGGCTGCACGATCTCCACGCGCACCTGGTCCGGCCCCATGGCCGTGACCGACCTGCTCCCGCCGGCGGCCCGAACGGGATCCCCCGCGACCTCCACGCCCCTGCCCCGCAGCCGCTCCAGGGCGGCGTCCAGGTCGTGGGTCTCCACCCCGAAGTGGTCGAGGCCGTAGTGCGGCCCGTCGTACGCTTCGGCAGTCGGCTGGCCCGGCTGGGGGCTGCTCACGTTCAGCAGCATACCCCCTATCATGACCCGGATCCGCTCGGACGCCTCGTCGCCGAACTCGCCGGCGATGCCGCCGTCGAAAACGTCGGCCCACCACCGCGCGGTCGCCCACGGGTCCGCGGCCCTGACGTGCAGGTGGTGGAGGCGCACCATCTCGCGGAATGTGTCTTGCCCGGGCCCTGTCGGCTCCCAGTAGAAGGCTGGCTGCTGTAGCTCTATGCGCAGCCGGTCGGGCCCCTCGATGTCCGCCTTCATGTCCGATACGCCGTTGCCCTCGAAGCCCGCCCCCACGGGCCTCAGTATCGCCGCCCCGCGCTCCTCCGCGCGGGCCGCGATGCTCGCCACGTCGTTCGTCTCCAACCCGAAGTGCTCCAACCCGAAGTACCGCCCCGAGTTGCCCTCCGGCAGCGGCCCCTCCGACCCGTCTATCTTGAGCAGCGCCCCTCCGAGCATCACGAGCAGCGAGCCGCCCGACTGCCCGGCCGAGGTCGCGCCCAGCATCTCCGCATACCACCGCGCCGTCGCATGCGGGTCGGAAGACAGCAGGTGTATATGGTGCAGACGAAACACGGCTGTCGACCTCCCCAGCAGGTGCAATGCTAACGTCGACCGGAGCTTAGGGTATCATGAGGTGCGAGCCTACGAACGTCTCCCGAAGGAGGTCCCACATGCCAATAGAGCGAGCCACTGACGACCTGGACCGCATCGCACCGCCCGGCAGCGACGTGGAGGTGCTGGGATCGCACTTCGGCGGCGAACGAGGCCCCGCAGAGGGCCCGCTCTGGATACGCGAGGGCGGGTACCTGCTCTTCAGCGACATCTCCAACGACCGCAGGATGAGGTGGGACCCCGAGGACGGCTTCTCGGTCGACAAGCAGGGCGTCAACCGCCACAACGGGCTGACCCGCGACCGGCAGGGCAGGCTGCTCGCCTGCGAGCACGACGCGAGGCGGGTCACGCGGGTGGAGGCGGACGGCAGCATCACGGTCGTCGCGAACGATTACCGCGGCTGGCGGCTCAACCGGCCGAACGACGTCGTCGTCAGGTCCGACGGGAGCATCTTCTTCACCGACCCGGACACCTTCCAGGTCGACTCGGAGCTTGACCTGTTCGGCGTCTACAAGGTCACGCCCGACCTCAGCCGCATCAACCTGCTCGTGAGGGACTTCGTGCTGCCCAACGGGCTGGCCTTCTCCCCGGACGAGAGCGTGCTGTATGTCGCCGATTCGCGCAGGGGCCACGTCAGGGCGTTCGACGTCGAGCCACACGGCAGGCTGGCGCTGGCGACCGACCGCGTCCTGGCCGTCCTTGACAGAGACGGCCCCGGCGCACCGGACGGCATGAAGGTGGACGTCGAGGGCAACGTCTACTGCACCGGGCCCGGAGGCATCTACGTCATCGAGCCGTCGGGCAGGATTCTCGGCAGGATACTGACCGGCGACGAGCCGCCCTCCAACGTCGCCTGGGGCGGCGGCGACTGGAAGACGCTCTACTACACCACCCGCCACAGCCTGGGCCGGATAAGGTTGAACGTCCCCGGCGTGCCCGTGTAGTAGGCGTCGTTCGCGTGACCCGGTGTCCCAAGGCCTAAGCCATGCACCTTAGATTCTATATTGACCGAGAAACGGGCTACCCGCACATCTACTCTCATGGGGTTGAGGAGAGTGAAGTCGAGGAGATTCTGGCGTCACCCGGAGAAGACCGGCCAAGTCGAGAAGGGTCGCGCATTGCGGTCGGACGGACTATTGGAGGACGCTATCTCCGTATAATATATGTGCCTGACCGCGAGCCTGACCAGGTCTTCGTTATCACGGCGTACGAGTTACGGGGCAAACCGCTTACCGCCTTCCGGCGACGAATCAGAAGGAGAGGACGATGAATGACACGACCAATTTTCCGCCTGGATGGAACGAAGAACGCGTTCAGCGCATCCTGAAGCACTATGATTCGCTAACCGAGAACGAAGAGGTTGCCGAAGATGAGGCCGTCTTTGAAGACTCCACTCACACGGCGATGGATATCCCCAACGAGTTAGTGCCCACCGTACGAGCGCTGCTAGCCGACCACGCCCTGTAGCTTTCAGGCACGAATGAGAAGGAGCCTGACCAATAGCAGGCAGTTAGCGACGGATGAGACGCAGACATGCTCAGAGCGCTTCCTTGAGCTGCTTGCCAGGATGATGTTGCATTAGCGCCGCCGTAAGGATAAGCTATACTCCCGAAAGATTCGTGATGGTTTGGAGGAGTCATGCCGAAATTCCACATCGTACCCACAACCGAAGTGCCGCAGCGGAAAGTCGCAAGCAGGGAGGCCGCGGTTCGCGCGGAGTACGTAGGCTATATCGACAAGATCGGACGCACTCACGCGGGGAAGCTGACCCCTTCGGAAGGGGAGACCACCCAAGCCTTGCGGAGGCGTCTGGGCGCGGCGGCCAAGCACACCGGCAAGGAGTTGGTCGTCAAGCGCAACGGCCAGGACATCTACTTCTGGCGCAAGCCGAGCCGCCGGAAGGCGTAGGCGCGCCGGCGGGCGTTTCTCCGGGGCGCGCCGAAGTGGCCCCGGCTTCAGGCCCTGGGGTGGGCGGCCATGTAGATGTCCCTCGCCTGGCTCTGGGTCACGTGCGTGTATATCTGCGTCGTGGCGGGGCTGGAGTGGCCCAGCAGGTCCTGGACCACGCGCAGGTCCGCCCCGCCCTCCAGCAGGTGCGTGGCGAACGAGTGGCGCAGCGTGTGGGTATGTACGCCCGACCTCAGCCCCACCCTGGCGGCGTAGCGCCGTACCTTCTCCTGGATGCTCCGCTGCGTCAGCCTGCCGCCGTAGCGGTTCAGGAATAGGGCGTTGCCGCTTGCGCGGTTTGCCAGCTTGGGCCGGGCCTCTCCCAGGTAGGCGTACAGCGCGCTCCTGGCAGTATCGCCGAAGAGCACGACGCGCTCCTTCGAGCCCTTGCCGATGACCCTCAGCTCGCCGGCCTGCAGGTTCACGCTGCCCACGTCCAGCCCGTGGACCTCGCTCACCCTGAGGCCGGAGCCGTAGGCGACCTCGAGGATCGCCCTATCCCGCAGGCCCGCCGCCGTGGAGGCGTCCGGCGCCTCTACGAGGCGGGCCGAGTCCTGCTGGGATAGGAAGTCCGGGAGCCTGCGCTCGCGCTTCATCACGCCCCGCCTGGGCAGCGGGTCGCCGTCTATGAGTCCCTCCTTGGCGAGCCACCGCAGGAAGGACCTGAGCGCGCTGAGCTTTCGCACCACGCTGGAACGGGCGTAGCCAAGCTGGACGAGCCAGGCCAGGTACGACCGAAGGGCGATGCGGTCCAGGTCCCTCAGCCGGGGGATGCTCCTGACGCGCATGTACTCGGCGAGTGCGGCGAGGTCGGTCGTGTAGTTGCGAACGGTGAGCGCGGCCAGGCCCCTCTCCGCCGTGAGGTGCGTGGAGAACTTATCCATTGCCGAGGCCCATTCGCGCTCGTCCATGCCCTGGAAGCTACGCCCTGGGCGCGGGGGAGCGCAAGGCCGCTCCGGGTCAGGATAACCCGGTCGGCGGGGCTTCAGGCGCTGACTTCGGCCAGCTCGGGCTCGCTCTCCGGGACCGGGCCGGCGTAGGAGCATTCCATGCACTTGGCCCTGGCGCGCCCCGCCGCGACGAGGGTCTTGCCGCACTCGGGGCACGGCTGCGGCAGGGGCTTCCGGTTCGACGCGAAGGTGCATTTGGGGTAGCTGGAGCAGCCGTAGAACTTCCTGCTCCCCTTGCCCTTCTGCCTCCTCTCCCTCTCCACGAGGTCGCTGCCGCATTCGGGGCAATCGACGCCAATCCGGGACATCAGGGGGCGAGAGGTGCGGCAATCGGGGAAGCCGCTGCACGACAGGAACCTGCCGAACCGCCCGGACTTGATCACCATGGGCCGGCCGCACTCGTCGCAGACCTCGTCGGTCTCCTCGTCGATCTGGTCCCTGGGCACCCTCGGGGCGTTCTCGATGGCCCTCTGCACGGACTCGTTGAACGGCCCGTACAGGTCCTTTACGACCGGCGTCCAGGTCTTCTCTCCGCTGGCGATGTCGTCCAGGTCTTCTTCGACGCGGGCCGTGAACCCAACGTCCATGATGTCGGGGAAGTTGTCGGTCAGCAGGGTGCTGACCGCGGCGCCCAGCTTGGAAGGCACGAGGCGGCCCTTGTCCTTCTGGACGTAGTCCCTGTTCATTACCGTCGCGATGATGGGCGCGTAGGTGCTCGGGCGCCCGATGCCCTGCTCCTCCAGCGCGCGCACCAGGCTCGCCTCCGTGTAGCGCGGGGGCGGCTGGGTGAAGTGCTGCTCCTGCAGCAGGTCGAGGCAGTCGAGCAGGTCGCCGTCGGCAAGCTGCGGGAGATCGGGAAGCTCGTTCTTGCCTCGGCTGGACGCGTCGTCGGAGTCCTCGAGGTAGAGCACGCGGAAGCCTGGGAACTTGAGGACGGAGCCGGCGGCCCTGAACTCATAGACCGCGTCCGACCGGACGCTCCTGGCGTCGATGCTCACGCCGGTCGCGTCGAAGACGGCGTCGGCCATCTGGCTGGCCAGCATCCGGCGCCAGATCAGGTCGTAGAGCCGGGCCTGGTCCGACGTGAGGAAGGGGCGCACCCGTTCGGGCTCGCGGAGGATCGAGGTCGGCCTGATCGCCTCGTGGGCCTCCTGCGCGCCCTTCACCTTCTTGGTGTAGACGCGCGCCGACTTGGGGGCGTACTCCGGGCCGAACCGCCGCTTGACGTAGGCGTTCGCCTCGGCGCGCGCGGTGCTGGCGACAGTGGTCGAGTCGGTCCTCATATAGGTTATGAGGCCCATGGAACCCTCGTCTCCCACCGAGATGCCCTCGTAGAGCTGCTGCGCCACCGCCATGGTCCTGAGCGCGCTGAACCTGAGCTTCCGCCACGCCTCCTGTTGCAGGGTGCTCGTGATGAACGGGGCCGCGGGGCGGCTGCGGCGCTCGCGCCGCGTCACCTTGCCGACCTGGTACATCGCCCCGTCGAGGTCCTGCGCTATGGCCTCGGCCTGCTCACGGCCGCCGATTTCGATGGCGCCCTTCTTGCCCTTCAGGTTCTTGAGCTCGGCCTTGAAGGCGGTCTGCTTGCCGTTCTGCGGCCTCTTGGCCAGGCTGGCCTCGATGGACCAGTACTCCCGCGGCACGAACGCCTGTATCTCCCGCTCGCGGTCCACGATCAGGCGCAGGGCCACCGACTGGACGCGGCCGGCCGACAGGCCGCGGCGGACCTTCTTCCACAGCACGGGGCTCAGCTCGTAGCCGACCAGCCGGTCGATGACGCGGCGGGCCTGCTGGGCGTCGACGAGGTTGCGGTCCAGGTCCCTGGGGCTGTCGAACGCCTCGCGGACGGCGCCGTCGGTGATCTCATGGAAGACGACCCGGCGGACCTTTTGGGAGTCTATCTTGGCCGCCTGCATCAGGTGCCACGAGATGGCTTCGCCCTCGCGGTCCGGGTCCGTGGCGAGATAGACGAGGTCGGCAGCCCTGGACGCCCTGGCGAGCTCGGAGACGACCTTGCGCTTGTCGGGCATGACCTGGTAGGTCGGCTCGAAGGTGCCGTTCTCCACGTCGACGCCCATCTTTCGCTTCGGGATGTCCCTGACGTGCCCCATCGAGGCCAGGGCCTCGTAACCCCTGCCCAGCACCCTGCCTATGGTCCGCGCCTTGGCGGGAGATTCGACTATTACAAGTTTCTTTGCCATTGCCTTACACCGGCACCTCTTCCTTTGGACTTGGGCGGCCCTCCCTAATATAGCTCATTCCGCCGGCCTGCCTGACCATGCCGCGCAGCTCCATCATGGCCAGGACGCTGCTGACCGTGGACACGTCCATGCCGGCGCTCCTGGTGATCTCGTCGACGTGCATGGGTTCGTTCGACAGGTGTTCGATGATCTTCGACTCGTCGTCATTGGCTGGGAAGAGCGCCTCCATCTCGATCTGCTGTCCGACCCACTTCAGGTTCAGCTCCTCCAGCACGTCCTTGAAATCGGAGACCAGCTTGGCCCCGGACCGCATGATCAGGTTGTTCGTGCCCCTGCTGTTCGGAGAGAATACGCTGCCGGGCACCGCGAAGACCTCCCTATTCTGCTCCAGCGCGTGCCTCGCGGTTATCAAGGCCCCGCTGCGGTCGCCGGCCTCCACGACCACCGTTCCCAGCGCGATGCCGCTCATGATCCGGTTCCTGCGCGGGAAGTTCTCGGCTCTCGGCGTGGTCGACACGGGATGCTCAGAAATGAGCGCGCCGCTGTCCACTATACGCTCGGCGAGGTTCCGGTGCTCGCTGGGATAGATGAAGTCGACCCCGCTAGCCATGACGGCGATGGTCCGGCCCCCGGCTTCGAGGGCGGCCCTGTGCGCGACCGCGTCCACGCCGTAGGCGAGGCCGCTCACGACCGTGACCTTGGACTGCGCGATGTCGCGCGATAGCTGCTCCGCGACCTGGCGCCCGTACGACGTGGCCCGCCGCGTACCGACGACGGCGACGGACCGCTGGTCCTCGGGCAGCAGCCGGCCGCGGACGTAGAGGACGGGCGGCGGGTCGTGGATCTCCTTGAGCGGCGCCGGGTATTCGGGATCGTGCCACGTGACGGCCTGCACCCGGTGGGCCGCGAGCTTCCGTATCTCCGCGTCCGGGTCGATGTCCGCGCGCCGCGCTACCACGTTCTGCGCCGTGCGCCGGTCGAGCCCGGCGCGCCTGAGCTCCTCCAAGTCGGCGGCCCAGGCATTCGACAGCGCGCCGAAGTGGCGCTCCATCTCCCTGACGCGCACCGTCCCCACGCGAGGAATGCGAGTGAAGGCTACCCAGTATTTCCGCTCGTTGTCGTCCATTGGCGCCGGAACGGTATTCTAGCACAGCGATGTGGCGGCGACGCCCGCGCATGGGCGCTCCCAGGGGAATGCGGTCGCCGCGCCGGTTGCGCGAACGGCCCGCGCAGGCTCAGCGGATCGGGCAGTCGCAGACCTCGTCTTCGCCCAACCTGACGACTGCCGTAGCCGAACCGATCAGCACCGCGTCCGCGCCGTAGTACTCCACGGTCAGGGTATCCGGAGGCTGTACGAATACCTTGTGGTCGCCCGATCCTGCGTATTTGTGCTCGTCGGACAGGGAGACGACGCCCCTGAAGAGGCCCGAATCCGCACTGGGCGACCGGTCGTTCTCGCCCGCGACCTCGGCAAGGGCGGCCCACTCGCCCGCGCGGTCCGAGGAGCTGAAGACCTTGGCGCGCCTGTCGCCAACCGCGTAGGAGTCCACGACGTGGTGGTGAAAGACCGCTTCCACCGTCGAGCTGGCGTTTACGTCGTTGGCCAGGGAGAACGTGCCGGCCGCGGGATTGTAGGCGTCCAGCAGGTAGGGGATGTAATCGTCGAGGACCGGGTCATAGACCTCTACCGACGGCTGCATCCCTAGGCCGGTCAGCGGGGTGTTGGACGGACTATCTTCGTCGTAGCCGCACACGGAATTGAGAACGGCGGGGTCGCCGGATACCTGGTGGATATCAGGCTCGGGCGCGCCTGATATCAGGTTCCAGACGGTGGACTCGCCGGCGGCCGCGACCTCGGTCCAGGTGGCGAGGCATCTGGGGGTCGATTGCAGGGCGGCGTTGCGTATGAAGAAGACCGCCGCCTCGCCCGAAGTGAACGTATCCTTGTCGAAATCGACGCTGTCGACCGCCCCAACGTCGGGCTGCAAGAGCCGGACGACGACGGTGGCCGCCACTACGGCGGAAGCGACTCCCACGGCGCCCCACAGCAAGCGCGAGCCTCCTCGCTTGGAGGAGATGCGGCCGAACATGCCTCAGGCTTGGAGTATGCCCAGTGTGGACGTGGGGATCATGATTACCCGTGGTCGATGGCGGAGAGGATGGGATTCGAACCCATGGTCCCCGCTTAAAGGGACACGCGATTTCCAGTCGCGCCTATTCGGCCGCTCTAGCACCTCTCCACGAACCGCCGAGTAGACGCAAGTGTACCACGCGATGCATCCGATTAGCTACGCTTGCCGCGCTCCTCTCAGGGCCTTTCAAAGGGAATTACATACGATTCTAGCCGAGCCTCCGGCTAGGGAATACCTTGCCAGTGTCGTCCGCAATCCGGCGAGGGCTGTAAAGGGGGCACGACGCTATCCACCAACTCCCGCGTCAGACTGCGGATTATCACAACGATCTGGCAAGGCCACGGGGCAGGCTACACCCACTCCCTAGACGTGTCAATACCTTTCCGCTATGCTTGTGGCCTCAAAGGTTATGGAAGCTGAACGTTCATGGTGGGTATACGAGGACCCGGGGCGTGACCGGGCTCGTCTACACCGGGCGGATTGTACTCATGCCGGTAGGGAGCAGCATGACCCTGCAACGTCGTCTAGCAAGTGGCACGGTCCATTTCCCCTTGAGGCGGGGAAGGCACTCCTGGACGGACTTGGCCGGTCAGACTCCGAGCTGTGCTACTACTGTGAGATCAGGCTCGGCGTAGCTGGCGTGAGTTTCAGGGCTAAGGTATTCAGGGGCGGCATGGACGTGATCGGGAAGTGGGGGCCTGCCGTAGTCATTAGGGTTGTAGAATACATAGGGAGGATGATGTCATGACTACTAAGAAAGCTAAGACGGAGGAAGGCACGCTCATAGAAGTAAATCACCTACTCGCCCCTAATGGTGAGGTCATGGTAACGCTCAGGATAGGTGAGGACGCATGGGTATTCCCCAGGGATGCCGCGCTACGGCTGGCGGAAGGGCTTGAGCAAGAGGCGAGGAAAGGTGAAGGGCTAAGCAAGACACTCTACCAGCGGGCCGGTATAGGGTAGCCCATCCCGTTGGTGTGCGTCATACCGTCCACGTACCGGCCCACGCCATGCTTATAATTCACTTTGGGAAAAGGCCCTGGCGCTCCTCGTCTCTACTCCAGCCGGCTCAGGTACTGCCCCACGATGTCGATGCCGACCAGGCCGCTGTAGGCGTTCTGCAGGCGGTCGGTGACCGGGCCTGGGACGCCGCCGCCGATGGGGGAGCCGTTTATGGTCGAGACGGCGCAGATGCAGAAGCTGGTGGAGGTCACGAACGCCTCGTCGGCGGTGTAGGCGTCGAATACGTCGATGTCCGCCTCCTCCACGCTGATGTCGAGCTCGTGGGCCAGCTCGAAGGTCGTCTCGCGGCTGATGCCTTCCAGGACGAACTGGCCCTTCGGCGTGAGCAGCGCCCCGTCCTTGACGATGAATATGTTGCTGCCCATGCCCTCGCAGAGATTGCCGTTCGTGTCGAGCAGGACGGCGTGGGCGTCCGGGTTCTGCGCCTTCACCTCCAGGTCGCCGAGGATGACGTTGATGTAGTTGTGCATCTTCGCCCTGGGGCTCATCGCCTCCGGCGGGGTCCTGCGTATGGAGGGCACGATGACGGTCAGGCCGTCCCTGTAGTAGCGCGCTCTCTCCTTGAACGGTAGGGGGTAGCACTCCACCACGACGGTGGGGCCGCTGTCCGGGTCGCCGCGGACCCCCCTGGACACCCTCTGCGCTATCCAGTAGTCGTCATCGTCGTCGAGCAGGGGCAGGTTGGTCTCCAGCACCTCCATCGTGATGCGGACGAACTCCCGCCTGTCGATGCCGGGGTCGATGCGCATGTACTTGAGGGAGTTGAAGAACCTGTCCAGGTGCTCGTCGAGCTTGAATATGCGGTGCCCGAAGGTCCTGGTCATGTCGAAGGCCGCGTCGCCGTACAGGAAGCCGACGTCGTTGATCGACACCTTCGCTTCGCTCTCCGGCACTATGGTCCCGTTCACGTATGCAACTCGCTCGCTCGCCATTTTCTTCCTCCTGCATTCGCTCAGATAACCCGGTCCGCCGGGTGTGAATACGCCCTGCGCCGCCGTCCTAGGACTCCGCGCTCTCCCTGATCCGGTACCCGACGTTCCAGATCGTCTCGATGTACGAACGGTCGGCGTCTTCGATCTTGCTGCGGAGCCTGCGCACGTGGACGTCGACGGTGCGGGTGCCGCCGAGGTACTCGTAGCCCCACACCTGCTTCAGCAGCGCCTCCCGGCTGTAGACGCGCCCGGGGTTGCTGGCCATGAGCAGCAACAGCTCATACTCCTTGAACCGCAGGTCCACCCGCCTGCCCGACACCGACACCTCGTAGTTTGCCGGGTTGATGACGAGGTCGCCGACCCTGACGACGCCCTCCCTCGTCTCGTCGCCGGCGCCTTCCACGAGGCGGCGCGCCCTGAGCGCCAACTCTTCCCGGGAGAACGGGCTGACGATGAAGTCGTCCACTCGCCCGTCGCGGCTCGCGTCTCCGATCCGGTCCGCGTCCAGCGCCAGCAGCACGGGCGCCCTGAGGCGCGAGCACAGGGCCAGGCACGCCCGCAGCATCTGCCCCGACATGGGGCCCGACTCCACCAGCACGAGGCTGACCTTGGGGTCGACGGCCTCGGCGTCCGCGGGCGACGAGACCAGGGCCGCGTCGATTCCAAGGTCTGCCAGCACGTCCACGGGAGAGGGCGCGGCGACCGCCCTTCGCCTTGCCTGCATAGCGCTATACGTCATGGCGACCTGTCATCGTGCATGTTGCCGCAATGGGTCGGGACTCACTCGCGCGGCCCCGGCCCGGCGCCGGTCTCTATGGGAACGCCGGCGGAGTTGCCCCACTCCGTCCATGACCCATCGTAGTTCTTCACCCGCTCGAAGCCGAGCAGGTGCTTCAGCACGAACCAACTGTAGGACGCCCTGACCCCTAGGCGGCAGTATGGGACCACCTCGTCGTACTGCTCCAGCCCCACGGAGGCGTAGAGCGCGGACAACTCGGCGGCCGGCTTGAAGCTCCCGTCCTCGGTCGCCCCGTCGTCCCAGGGGACGTGGACCGCTCCCGGTATGCGCCCCTTGCGGTATATGTCGGGCTGGGGCGTGCCGGGCGCCGAGGTGAGCTCCCCCGTGTACTCCTCGACGGTCCTCGTGTCCAGCAGCTTGACGTCGGGGCGCCTGTGGTTCTCGACGATGTAGTCCTTCATGGCCCGCAGCGACTTGTCGGGCGCCGGGATGGCGTAGTCTACGGGGCTGACCACTCGCTCCACCTTCGACAGCGGTCTCCCCTCCAGCAGCCACTTCGTGCGCCCGCCGTTCATGATGCGCGCGTCGGGGTGCCTATAGTACTTGAGCACCCAGAACCCCCACGTGGCGGACCGGTTGTTCCCGTCCCCGTAGAGCACCACGGTGGAGTCCTTGCGAATGCCGGACCTGCCGAGCAGCTCCCGCATCTGGCTCACGCCGGGGATGTCCCTGCGCACCTGGTCCTCCAGGTCGGTGTGGAGCCCCCACCCCAAGGCCCTCGGCACGTGGCCGCGCCCGTAGGCGTTCTCCAGGTCGGTGTTGACCTCCACGATTACCACGGACGGGTCCGTGACGTGGTCGGCGACCCAGTCGGTGTCCACAATCGCCGTGGGGTCGGCGTAAGAGTCGGTCATCGCAGCATCCTAAAGGAATGATGGCACAATTTAACCGCACAGCCGCCTTCTAATCAAGCTCGGCGCCCGTCCGGCGTGGGCGTTCGATGAAAATGTCGGTCCATGGAAGGGCCGGCGTTGACCGCGAGAGGGGGCCGGTATTGACGCGCATGGCCGGACGGGGGACACTACTCGCGTCGTCGATACTGCTCTCACGAGGGAGGAAGCATGAGCGCGCAGACGGGCCGGATGACACTCTACGTTGGGACCTATACGCAGGAGCACGGGGACAAGGAGCCGACCGGGGCGAGCGAGGGCATCTACACCCTGAGCTTCGACCCGGCCACCGGCGGATTGGAGGTGACGGGGTCGGAGCGGACGCCGGACAACCCCTGCTTCCTCGCCTTCCATCCCGGCGGGAGGCGGCTGTACGGCGTCCACGAGGTGTGGGACACGACGGAGCACCCGGGAGGGGCGGTCAGCGCGTTCGAGGTGGACCCCGGTACGGGCAGGCTCACGCTACTGAACCGGGTCGAGTCGGGAGGCGGGCTGCCGTGCCACCTGAGCCTGGACGGGACCCTGCGCTTCCTGCTGGTGGCGAACTACGGCGGGGGCGCCATCTCCGTCTTCTCGCTGAACGGCGACGGCAGCGTGGGCGAGAGGTCGGCCTTCGTGCGGCACGAGGGGTCGAGCGTGGACCCGGACCGGCAGGAGGGGCCGCACCCGCACTCGTTCTTCGTCGATCCCGATAACACGCACGCCCTGGTCCCCGACCTGGGGCTGGACAGGGTGGCGGTGTACGACTTCGACGCCGCGTCCGGCGCCATATCGCCTAGCGCCACGCCGTGGGCGTCCACCGCGCCCGGGGCCGGGCCGCGCCACTTCGACTTCCTCCCCGGCGGACGGTACGCCTACGTGGCCAACGAGCTGGACTCGACGGTCACCGCGTTCGGCTACGACGGCGAGACGGGCGTCCTGGCGGAGCTCCAGACGCTCTCTACCCTCCCGGCGGGCTTCGACGGCACGAACCACCCAGCCGATCTGCACGTCCACCCGGCGGGCAGGTTCCTGTACGCCTCGAACCGCGGGCACGACAGCATCGCCGTGTACAGGATAGAGCGTGAGACGGGGATGCTGGAGCACGTCGGGAACGAGCACACCCAGGGCGACACCCCCCGCAACTTCACCGTCGACCCCACGGGCGGCTACCTGGTCGTGGGCAACCAGCGCTCGGACACGGTGGTGACCTTCCGCATCGACCTGGAGAGCGGCGAGCTGGAGGCGACGGGCAGCGGTGTCGAGGTCCCCGCCCCCGCGTGCCACCTATTCGCCCCGGGGCCGTGAGGCGTTGGCAAGAATGCGCGCGGGCTGGCTACAATAGAGCGGCCAGCGGCGCGGCGAAGGGGATGCCATGAAACACTACAAGCTGCGATACGTCGCGCTCGTGGCCGTTCGCGCGGAGCCGCTCAAGGAGTGAGGCGAGATGGACAAGGTCTTCGTCTATTGGGACAACTCGAACATCTTCATCAGCGCGCAGCAGGTTGCCACCGAGCGCGAGGGCGATTCGGCGCGCTCCCGGGTCCGCCTGCACTTTCGGCACCTGCTGGAGCTGGCGCGCGCCGGGCGTGATATCGAGCACGCCATCGCCGTGGGGTCCATTCCCCCGGAGTTGCTGCACGTGTGGAACCGGCTGGAGAACGAAGGGGTCACCGTCCGACTGTTCGAGCGGGGCGCGCTACAGGGCCGGGAGCAGGGTGTGGACCAGGCGCTGCAAACCGCAATGCTGCGCGACGCGTTCGACTACAACGGGGACCCGGGCATCGCGGTGCTGCTGACCGGCGACGGCAGCGGCTTTGCCGACGGCGTTGGCTTCCATGCCGACCTGAAGCGGATGCGCAGCCGCGGATGGAGGGTCGAGGCGCTGTCTTGGCGCCATAGCTGCAACCGCCGGATGCGGGAATGGGCGGAAGAAGAGGGCGTATTCATTGCGCTCGACGACTTCTACGACAGCATTACCTTCCTGGAGCCGCCGACGGCGGGCCAGCCGATTGCGGACCCGCGCCACGCGACGACCCCGGACTTCTCGCTGCGCCCGACCCTAGAGTAGTCGAGCGGAGGACTGCCATTCGACCCCGCAGCGAACAAAACGAGGTGTTGGCGGCAGTTTGAACTACAGGGAAGCACAAATCTGCGGCTGATTCAAAATCCAACTTTGAATTAGCCGCAGATTGTGCTACGATCTTTCGCATGGCAGTGGAGCGGGACCTGGCGCCGAGGTTGGTTGCGGCGGCGCGGACGGCGCCGGCGGTGACACTGACGGGGCCGCGCCAGAGCGGGAAGAAGACCCTGTGCAGGGCGGTGTTTCCACGGCATCCGTACGTGAGCCTGGAGGCCCCGGACGTACGGATCTTCGCGTCCGAGGACCCGCGGGCCTTCCTCGCGCAGCTACCGGACGGCGCCGTCATCGACGAGGCGCAGCGCGTCCCGGAGCTGC
This sequence comes from Dehalococcoidia bacterium, assembly GCA_963664035.2. GTDB lineage: Bacteria > Chloroflexota > Dehalococcoidia > Lucifugimonadales. The sequence goes on from OY760867.2 coordinate 1,189,767, forward strand.
CGTCGTATTTGCAGGGAATCATCGACGCGGACCCGGAGCCCGGCCGGTGGGTGCTGACGGGGTCGCAGGACCTGGCGCTGGCGGAGTCGGTGAGCCAGTCGCTGGCGGGCCGAACGGAGGTGCATCACCTGCTGCCGCTGGCGCGCGGCGAGGCGGTGCGCTTCGCGCGATACCCCACGACGCTGGAGGAGACGCTGTTGACCGGCGGCTACCCGCGCATCCTGGACCGGGGGCTCGACCCGTCGGAGTGGCTCCGTTCCTACGTGGCGACCTACGTCGAGCGCGACGTGCGGACGGTCAGCAACGTGGGCGACCTGGCGACGTTCCAACGGTTCGTGGAGCTTTGCGCCGGGCGGACGGCCCAGCTACTCAACTACTCGTCGCTGGCGGACGATTGCGGGGTTTCGCAGCCGACGGCAAGGGCGTGGCTGAGCATCCTGGAGACCGGCTTCATCGTCTTCCGCCTCCCGCCGTACCGGTCGAGCACGCGGAGGCGGCTGGTCAAGATGCCGAAGCTGCACTTCTACGACAGCGGGCTGGCGTGCTGGCTGCTCGGCATCCGGACGGCGGAACAGCTACGGTCGCACCCGCTGCGCGGGGCGGTCTTCAAGTCGTGGGTCGTCTCGGAGGTAGCCAAGCATCGTGCGAACCTGGGCGAGACAGGGGGGCTGTCGTACTACCGTGACCGGTATGGCGCGGAGGCGGACCTGGTCATCGAGCGGCGCGGCGGGGTCACGCTGGTCGAGGCCAAGTCGGCGATGACGGCGTCGGCGAGCCTGTTCGACGGGGTGCGCCGAGTCCGCCGCCGGTTGGAGGAGGCCGGCCTGCGCTGCGAGGCGGCGGTGGTGTACGGCGGGGATGAGCTTCAGCAGCGGACGGACGGAAGGCTGGCGCCGTGGCACGGGCTGCACGAAGAGGGCGGGATAGTAGGTAGTGGATACCTTGCTGCGTAACTGTTCAGAGTTGGTGCGTTCTCGTCTAGGGCGCCCACAAGGGCCACAAGGGACGCCCCTACGACTACCGCTTCAATCCCGTAGGGTGCAGCCCTTGTGGCTGCCCTCCCGTACTCTGAACAGTCACCTTGCTGCCGCGGAGGTTGCCGCCGCCGCGTCGTTCTCGTAGAATCGGCGGGACGCCGGGGCGTTTCGGCGTCCCGAGACCGAAAGGGGAGGCGCAAACGTGCTGTTGAAGCTGATAGTCATGCTGTCGGCGCTGACGGTTGGCCTGGCGGCCGCGGTTGCCTGCGGCGGCGGGTCTTCGGACTCGACGGACGGCGATTCGGAGGGCGACGGCGTCTACTTCATCGAGCCGACGGACGGGGCGCAGGTGGTCAGCCCCCTGTGGGTGAAGATGGGCGCGCGGGGCCTGGTGGTGCGCAACGGCTTCTCGGTCAAGGAGGGCTACGGACACCACCACGTCTTCATAGACGATACGGCGCTGACCCCAGCGGGCGAGAAGATCCCCTCCGACCCGACGCACATCCACTACCACAGCTCGGAGAGCGAGGCGATCATCGACCTGGCGCGGGGCCGCCACACGCTGACGCTGCTGTTCGGGAACGACCTGGACAGGCCGCACGAGCCGATCTACACCGATACGATCACTATCGACGTCATCGACACGAAGAGGGTCTTCTTCGAGGAGCCGCAGGACGGGGCCGACATCAGGGAGTTCCCGTTCGACGTGGTCATCGGGTCGGACGGGCTGGAGGACGAGGAGGGCCACTTCGTCATAATCTACGACATCTTCCCACTCCTGAACCTCGGCAAGCCGTTCCCGGAGGACGAGAACCACATCCACCTGCCGCCGGGCGAGACGCGCACGGAGATGGACATCCGGGTGGGTGCGCGGCCGCTGTGGGTCTTCTTCGTCGACGAGAACAACATGGCCCACGACCCCCCGGTCTTCGACGAGATAGAGATAACCGTGTGGCGTCCGGTCAAGGACTCTCCCTAGACCGGCCGTCTCCGCCTGTACGGGACCTCCGCCTCAGAGGTCCAGCGACCAGACCTCCTCCGAGAAGACGACCTCGCCGTCGTAGATGCGACGAATGTCGGCGGCCCCCTTCTCCATCGGCCCCGGGCCCGACAGGCGCGGCCCGACGTGTACCAGCACCAGCTTCTTTACGCCCGCCTCCTGCGCCATCCGCGCGGCCCCTGTCGTGCCGCACTGCCTGGGCGCTTCGCCGTTGCGCTCCATCTCCTCCTGGTCGTCCCAGCACATGCACAGCATCGCGTCCGCCCCGGCGGCCAGGTCGATGACCGACTCGCACGGCTCCGTGTCGCCGGTGAATACGACGCTGCCCTCGGGGCTGTCCAGCCGGTAGGCCAGCGAGTCGAGGTACGGCTGCACGTGCTCCGCCCTCGCCCCTGTCATCTCCCAGTCTGCCCCCGAGTACACCTTGCCCGGCGACACGTCCTTTGCAAGGATGTCGGGAGCCTTCCGCGGCAGCACGCCGCCGCGGTTGACGAACACCTGCTGGCTGACCGGGTGGTGTACGCGCGCCTTCCAGTCGTGGGCGAAGACCCCGTCCTCGCCGATGATCCCCTCCGTCAGCCTCTCGGTGGGACTGGGGCCGAAGACCTGTAGCCGGTTCTCCTTCCCGATGCTCTGGTCCCAGCGCGTCAGCAGGAAGCATGGGAAGTCGACGTCGTGGTCGAAGTGGTGGTGCGTGAAGAAGAGGTAGTCGATCTCCGTGGGCCACAGCCCGGCCTTGACCAGCTTGTGTGTGGCCGCGGGGCCGCAGTCGACCATGATCCGCTCGCCGCAGGCCTCGACCACGTAGGAGGAGCCGAACCTCGTCGGCGTGGGCGTCGGCGTGCCCGCGCCCAGGACGTGTATGCGGGCCATCTTCTGCCTCCTCGGGAACCGCGTCGGGGTGTGCGGCAAGTCTAGCAGCCGGGGGCGGCGACGGCCATGCCGGATTTCGGGTGGTGCGCATGCGTGGCTTCATGGAATAGAATCGCGGAGAACGAGACGCGCGTAGGAGGCTTGTCATGGCTAAGATGAGAGTGCTGATCACAGGAGCCGCGGGGTACGTCGCGAGCCAGATGCTCCCGGAGTTCCGCGAGCGCTACGACCTCGTGCTCGTGGACGTTACCGACACTGACAGGAACGGCAGCCGGGTCGACGGCGTGGTGAAGGCCGACCTCATCGACCCCGACCGCTCCGGCTACGAGGCGCTGTTCGAGGGCGTAGACGCGGTGGTCCATCTCGGATACCGCCGGCGCTCGGGGGAGGCCATAGACCACTTCTTCGGCGAGAAGCAGAACGTCGAGATGGCCTACAACGTCTTCCGCGCCTCCTACGACGCCGGCGTCCGGCGCGTGGCCATGGCGAGCTCCAACCATGCCGCCGACTGGTACGAGCACGCCCTCATACACCGCCGCAAGATGGAGGCGCTCGACCCGTACGCGCTCCCCCTGTCCGACAACTTCTACGGCTGGGCCAAGGCGACGTACGAGCACATGGGCTTCCTGTTCGCCTGCGGCTTCCCCGGCTTCCAGGACCTGGCGGGGCGGGAGCACCACACCTCCGGGCTTACCCCCGGCCGGCGAATGGGCGTCGTCATGGTCAGGATAGGCGCGCCGAGGGAGCTGAGGCTCGACAACTACGAGGGGGCGCCCGCCAACTTCAAGAGAGACCTGGGGGCCTACATCAGCCCCAGGGACATCACGCAGCTATTCGCCAGGTCGATCGAGACACCCAACATCGACAACGAGCACGGCATCCCGTGGCAGGTCGTCTACGGCATCAGCAACAACACGCGTGCCTTCTGGTCGCTGGCCAACGCCCGGCGCGTACTGGGCTACGAGCCGGAGGACGACGCGGAGGTCAAGTTCGCCAACGAAGTCGCCAGGTTCATGGAGAACGCGGGCGCGGACATCGCCTCCGGCAGGGTCGGGCTGCCGGAGGCGATGAGCCTGTAGCCCCCGGCAGCTAGCCGGCAGCCCAGGCCACGCCGTTCAGCACGAGGCGTTGGAACTGCGGCGTCTCGAAGCTCAGCCCGTTGTGCCCCAGCGCGGTGGCGAAGACCCTGCCGTTGCCGTAAGGGCGTGTCCAGGCCATAGGGTGGACCACTCCGTCGAGCTCGGCGGTGAGGAAGACGTGGTTGCCGCCGCGCCAGCCGATGTTGGTGTACAGCTCGTCGTTGGTCACGAAGTCCGCGACGCCTTCCGCGCAGGGGTGGGCTGGATCGGCGACAGCGACGCCGAACTGGCCGTACGGCGGGTGGCTGCTCTGACCGAATATCCAGCCGCCGCCCGTGACGTCGTGGTACTCCGGCCAGGAGTCGTCCAGCGCGCCGGAGATGTGGAGGCACACGAAGCCCTTGCCGCCGCCCACGAACTGCGTCATAGCGGTGCGCTCCTCCAGCGTCAGCCTCGTCTCGTTCCGGCGCAAGGTGTTGAAGACCAGCACGTCGTAGCCGGATAGGCCGTCCGAGGCCAGCACGCCCGTGTCCTCCGTCAGGTCCGCGTCATGGCCGGCCTTTGCCAGGAACTCCTGCAACACCGGCGTGCTCTGTTCGTACGGGTGCCGTCCGCCGCTTACAACCAGTAGCTTCATCTCTGCCTCCGTCCGGTATCGCGACGCGCGCTTAAAGGTAGTGTTCACCCGATGCGGACGTGTTGTACGACGACACCCAAGCTGGGTGCTCTTGCAAGCCGCCCGTCGGCAGTGAGCAAGGGAGCATCGCACGCACGAGCGGCGGCGACGTAAAAGGCGTCATATGCGCTGACGTTTTGGTAATGCTGCCATGCCAGTGGCGCTAATGGGCGGTGAGAGATACGTTCCACCGGCCAGTAGACCAAGTCATCCACGGCCATCCGCGCTCGCTCCTCTCCAAGGTCCCCTTTAAGCACCGCGCGGCGGAGCACAGAGAGGACCTCTGTGTCCAACAACTCCGGAGCAACCAACGAAGCACTATCTGCGATACCGGCAATGGCCAAGCCAACTGGCGTTTTCAGAAGGTACTCGACCGCTGCCGAAGCATCGACAACGTAAGTTGTCACCCGGTCTTCACGTCGCGGAGAGCGCGTTCTGCCGCAAGCAATGTCGCGGCCTCTACACCGAGGTCGGTCTCGGGGCGCTGGGCCATGCGCTCCTGCCACTCCCACCTGGCCATCGCCCTCTCGATGGCGTCGAGCACCGCCGCGCTCATGCTGCGGTTGCTCTCACGAGCATGGCGGCGTAGACGCTCGTGAAGGGCGTCGGGTACATTCCTTACTTGGAGGTTAGCCATGTCATGATGATAGCATGAATGACGCATGAACGCAACGCCAAGCCCAAATCGTAACTGTTCAGAGTTGGTGCGTTCCTCGGTCCAGGGCGCCCACAAGGGACGCCCCTACGATACAGCATCCATGGTCCAGGGTGCCCACAAGGGCCACAAGGGACGCCCCTACGATACAGCATCCATGGTCCAGGGCGCCCACAAGGGCCACAAGGGACGCCCCTACGATACAGCATCCATGGTCCAGGGCGCCCACAAGGGACGCCCCTACGATACAGCATCCATGGTCCAGGGCGCCCACAAGGGACGCCCCTACGATACAGCATCCATGGTCCAGGGCGCCCACAAGGGACGCCCCTACGATACAGCATCCATGGTCCAGGGCGCCCACAAGGGACGCCCCTACGATACAGCATCCATGGTCCAGGGCGCCCACAAGGGACGCCCCTACGATACAGCCTCCATCCCGTAGGGTGCAGCCCTTGTGGCCGCCCTCCCGTACTCTGAACAGTTACCCCAAATCCCCCACCTCCAGGTTCAGCGCCATATCTATCGGCCATCACCCCGTAGGGGCTGGTTTCAAACCAGCCCTCCCCCTTGCCGTAGAGCGTCACCGCCATTTAGTTTAGGTGGGGGATTTTGGCCAAGTTACCTCTCATCCTGTCCCGTGCCCAGACGCCTACCCCGGCGTCTCGTACGACAGGTCCCACTCCCCCAGCCGCCCCAGCGTCATGCGCGGCGCCTCCAGAGGCGGCGCGCCGCTCGCCTCCCACTCCGCTATCTCGTCCCTGTGGCCGAGCCTCCTGATCGCGCTCCACTGGTCGGTATAGTGCGCCCGCTGCTGCGAGGCCGAGTCCCAGAAGAACAGGTTCTCCACGCCGTGCGCGTACAGCCCGGACGCCCGCCGCCGGTACTCCTCGGGGCTCATCCACCGGGGCATGATGTTCGGCGCCAGCTTCACAGGCGTGTCCTTCGTGATCGACAGGAAGAAGTCCAGTGCGCTGGGGTCCGTCCACGATGGGTTCATGCTGTCCAGGTTAGGCCCCGAAGAGTAGGGGATGATGGTATCGACCAGCCCCTCGGCGACCCAGGCGCGCAGGTCCATCGCGACCGACAGGTTCTCCTGCTCGGTGCTCATGACGATGGCGGTAACGCCGACGGGGCGGCCCCGCCTCCGGCCAGCCTCGTCCATCGCCTCGCGCACCTCGCGCATGAACTGCGTCAGCACACCCGCCCTGTAGCGCAGCCAGCGAGGGTCGGCCTCGTCCAGCTCGCGCGGGTCCTCGCCGTACTCGCCGATGAAGCCGTCCACCACCGGAGGCTCGTACTCCACCAGCGGAGGCCGCCGGTTGTACAGCAGGCAGACGCCGTCCACGTCGTATCCCGCCATCTCGCTGAGCAGCGAGACGACGAACCGCCTCACCTCCGGGTAGGCGTACGAGATGCGAGGCGTGGCGTTGCCGTTGCGGTCCGTCCCCCGCAGCTCCGGGTGGTACAGGTAGAACTTGCCGCGCTCGCTGTCACGGTCCAGCGGAGGCGGGAAGTGGAACCCGGCCACCCTGTAGCTCGCGTGTATCTCGATCCCGATCTCGTGCGCATGCTCCGCCGCGACCTTCAGCAGGTCCAGCCCCTGTTCCCGGAGCGAGCGCCATGCCTCCGAAAACATCCTGTCCCCCTGCCGGTCGAAGTCTTCCACGCCATCGTGCGTCGGCAGCCGGCCTATCCGGGACAGGTACGTCATGCAGTCCCCGGCCCCCGTCTCCCAGTACAGCCGGCAGAAGTCCGTGTCCCGGTACGGCTCGACCTGCCTGCGGATGCCCTCTTCCGTCGTGATCCGGTAGCTGTACAGCGGCCCGTGCGCGTCATTGTGCGCGAACAGCGTCCTGCTGCCGCCGTCGGCCCTGTCGGCCCGCAGCGCCGCTACCTCGTCGTCCGAAAGCGGCGTCAACTTAACGTACGCCACCCGCGCCCCGTGGGCCTTCAGCGAGCCCGGCCCGTCCCCCTGCGAGACCCGCCAGTACTGCTGAGCGAAGCTGATGCTCTGCCCCGTCAGGTCGGCGGCCTTCCAGAACATCTCGTGGATGCCCGGGTCGGCCACCTCCTTCATCTTGCCCTCTTCCTCCCCCTGCTCGTAGCCCAGCGCTCTCAGCATAAGCATCGACGACACGCTCTCGCCCGACAGCCTGACGAGCAACTGCGTATCCTCCACCTGGTCCCCGTACACGCCGATGGTTATGGCGTGCCACCCGGACACGTCGAGCGGATACGTCACCTCCGGGGCGGCAGTCTCCGGCCCCGCGATCAGCATCACGCCCTCGAAGCTGTCCGTCGCGTATCCGACCTTCCGCCACTGCCTCCACGCCGGCCGGTCCGACAGCGCCGCCCCCGGCGCGCACCGGTCCATGTCGGCAACGTAAACCGGCTCGGCCGCGAACCCCCTAGCGTCAATCATGTCAGCCATGGCACACCTCCTGGCAAATCGCCAATCTACGCGATCGCTTCCTCAGCCCGTCGTGTTTCTGCCTCGCGTTCCAGATGGAGGCAATAGTCGGACTCGATCCCAAGCCAGACGCTGGCGTCCACCCCCAGCACCTTCTCGAACTGAAGCCCGGTCCTCGGTTCAACTGGGGCCGTGCCCGCGATTATATCGCTGATCAATTCCGCGGACCGGCCACAGCGCCTCGCAAACTCGGCATGCGACATCCGCTGTGCGTCTAGTCGCTCCTCCAAGATCCAACCTGGCGCGACGGCATAGTCCGGTTCGTACTCATAGTTGGCAGTAGTCATGTTACTTACCCTAAATCAATCATCGACGCGAAACTCGTTATATTCTTGTCAGTTGTCCTTGCGACATGTAATAGCCGACGCGGGCTCCGGCGACATGCCCAGAATGCGCTCCGCCTCCTTGTTCACCGACGCGAACGTCCTAGTCGTGACGTCGACCACCATGACGCCCACGGCGAGGACTCCACCAGCGCCGCCATCACCCCGGCGTGATGTACGCCGTGTTCCACTCCCCGTGCTTCGACAGCCTCACGGAGCGGCTGGCCGTGTCCGGCTCGCCCGCGTCGCGCCACGCCTCCAACTCCCCGGCGTGCCCCAGGCGCCGCAGCGATGTCCAGTGCTCCGAGTACTTGGATGGCGTATTCCAGAAGAAGAGGCTCTCCGCGCCGGCCCGGTACAGCTCCGACGCGCGATGGCGCAGCCGGCCCGGCTCCATGCCCGACGGCTGTATGTTGAACGACAGCTCGCAAGTCGTCCCCTCCACCAGCGTCTGGAAGTACCGCGTCGCCCTCGTGTCGGACCACGCCTCCGCGTTCATGTTGTACAGCGCGTGCGAGCTGAACGGCATCAGCACGTCCACCAGCCCTTCCGCCACCCAGGTCTTCAGGTCGATGCCGTCGTACAGGTTCTCCTCCTCGTCCTTCGCCACCACGGCGGTGACCTGCAGCCGCCGGCCCGTCTCCGCGCCGACCTCGTCCATCGCCCGCCTCAGCCGCCTCATGAAGTCCGTCAGCGCGCCGGAGCGGTACTGCAGCCACTCCCTGTCGCGCTCGTCCAGCTCCCTCGGGTCGCGCCCGTACTCCGCCTTGAAGCCCTCCACCAGCGGCGCCTCGTACTCGACCAGCGGCGGCCTCCGGCAGTACAGCGGCGACACCCCGTCGATCGGGTACTCCTCCGCCATCTCGCGGAACAGCGACACCACGTACTCCCGCACCTCCGGGTAGCTGAACGCGATGCGCGGCGTCGGGTTCCCGTTCCGGTCGACGCCCCTGTACTCCGGGTGCGCCGAGTAGTACGAGTCACCGTAGTCGAAGTGGTCGTGCGCGGGCGGGCTCATGAACCCGGCCACGCGAAAGCCCGCGTGGCACTCCATCCCCATGCCGTGTATGTAGTCGACCGCGATCCGGTACGGGTCGATCCCCTCCGCCTGCAGCCACCTCCACGTCTCCGCCTCGCCCCGGTAGACCGGCTGGGCATAGTCGTCCAGCCCGTAGTATGTGCCAACCCTCCCGATCTTGGTGGGGTAGTTCATCAGGTCGCCGGCCCCGGCCTCCAGCACGATGCGCGAGAAATCCGAGTCGCGGAAAGCCGTCAGATCTTCCCTGACATGCTCCGGCTGCTTGAACGTGAAGTCGCTGTGAGCGTACAGGCGCTTGTCTTCACGCCTCTCCCGGTCGGCCTGCAGCGCCGCCGCCTCCCCTTCGGACAGCGGCGTCAGCTTGATGTAGGCGATCGAGGCCACCTGGCACTTGAACGAGCCCGGGAAGTCGCCGGGCGCGTGCCGCCGCATCATCTGCCCCACCGTCAGCTGCTGGCCCGTCAGGTCGGCAACCTTCCAGAAGACCTCGCCCAGCCACTCGCCGCCCGTCCAGTCGTCCCATCCGCCGATGGGGTCCTCCGGCTCGCTGATGGTCGGCATCGTCAGCACCGAGAACGAGTCGTCCCCGGTCAGCTTCGCCTTGATCGCCACCGCCCCGGCTTCGCCCTTGTACCACTCCTTGAGCTTCCACGCCCCTATCGTGACGGCGTGCAACCCGGAGACCTCCAGCGGATAGACGACGTCCGGCGCCGCAGTCTCCTGCCACGCCACCAGCATCGTCCCCGAGAGCTCGTCCGACTCGTACCCAACCGTCCGCCACCGGCCCCTCTTAGGCTCCGGCGATACCGCATCGGAGGGCAGGCACCGGTCCATGTCGGTCAGGTAGACCGCCTCGCCCTCCAGCCACGCGTCTGACATCCGGTCAATCTTGGTCATGCCTCTGCGCCCTCCTCTGCATCAGCCCGGCGTCGCATACGACAGGTTCCAGTCGCCCAGCACCTTCAGCCCGACCTCCGGCAGCGCCAGCGACGGCTCTCCCGCCGCCATCCACGCCTTCAGCTCGTCGCTGTGGCCCAGGCGCCTCAGCGCGTCCCAGTCCTCGGCGTAGTGCGCCCGGTTCGAGGCGTCCGAGTCCCAGAAGAACAGGTTCTCGATCCCCGCGTCGTACAGCGCGAACGCCCTCCGCCGGTAGTCCTCCGGGCCGATGTAGCGCGGCATCAAGTTCAGCGCCAGCGTCACCGGCTTCCCCCGCGTGATGTCCATGAACCACCTCGCGTCGTCCGGGTTCGTCCAGCCCGCCGCCATGCCGCTCAGGTTCGGCGCCGACGTGTACGGGATCAGCGTGTCCACCACACCCTCGTTCACCCACGCCTCCACGTCCATCCCGTTGACCAGGTTCTCCTGCTCGTCCTTCATCGTGATCGCCGTAACCCCCAGCCGGTCCGCGCGCCCCATCCGCTCCGCCGCCTCGTCCATCGCCTGCCGGACCTCGCGCATGAACTGCGTCAGTGTGCGCGCCCGGTACCGCAGCCAGCGCGGCTCGTCGTCCGCAAGCTCCCTTGGGTCCTGCCCGTACTCCGCCTTGAAGCCGTCCACGACCGGCGGCTCGTACTCCAGCAGCGGCGGCCGCCGGTTGTACAGCAGCCCCACGCCGTCCACGCCGTACTCGACCATCTCGGACAGCAGCGAGATTATGAACTGCCGCGTCTTCGGGTACGCGTACGAGATGCGAGGCGTGACGTTCCCCTCCTTGTCCAACGACCGCAGCTCCGGGTGGTGCATGAAGAACGACGTGCCCATGTTGAAGTGGTCCAGCGGCGGCGGATAGCGGAACCCCGCCAGCCGGAAGCTCGCGTGGATCTCCAGCCCTATCTCGTGCGCCCGCTCCACGGCCACCTCCAGCGGGTCGATCCCCTTCTCCCGCATGATGCGCCAGCTCTCCGCCTGCATCCGGTCGCCCGGCCTGCCGAAGTCGTCCAGCCCGTCGTAGGACGGGATCACCCCTATCTTGCTGTGGTAGAACGTCATGTCCCCGCCGCCCGTCTCCCAGTACAGCCGCGAGAAGTCGTTCTCCGCGTACGGGATGACGTGCCTGCGTATCTCCTCCTCGTTCGTCGGCCGGAACCCGAAGTGCGGCCCGTGCGCGTCGTTGTGCGCGAACAGCCGCTTGTTCGACCTGTCATCCCGGTCGCGCTGCAGCGCATCGACCTCCGCGCTCGTCAGCGGCGTCAGCTTCACGTAGGCTACCCGCGCCGGCTCGCAGTGCATCGACCCCGGCCCATCGCCGTTCGACACCCGGTACTGGAACTGACCCAGCACCAGGTCCTGCCCGCTGATGTCCGCCGTCTTCCAGTACATCTCCCGGATCGCCTCGCCGTGCCCGGTCCTCGGGACCGGCGGCAGCGTGATGATCGACGCCGTGTCCTCCCCGCTCAGACGCGCCAGCACCCGCGTCGACGTCCTCCCGTCGCCCAGCACCCCCAGCGAGATCGCGTGCCACCCGTCGCGCCCCAGCATGCACGTCACGTCAGGCGCCGCCGTCTCGGGCCCAGCCAGCAGCATGACGCCCGCGCCGTGCTCCGTCTCGTACGTCATCGTCCGCCACTTGCCGGGCCGCGCGTCGTCCGAAAGCGAGCCCGCCGGCGTGCATCGTCCCATGTCGGCGATGTAGATCGGCTTGCTCTCGTACCCGCGGCCTCCGATGAAGTCCCTGCCCTGGAATGCGTTCTCCATCATGGTCCTCCTGTGTGGAACCGGTCAGGCGCATTTAACCACAGGGGGAGTGTAAGTCAACCGCCGTGGGCGGCGGGCGGCGGTGTTATGATGGCTATCCACCAAGGGACACGAAGGAGCACGAAGCTAAGGCGGCGGCATGGCTGAGCTATTGTTGAAAGACGAGGTGTATGCGGTGGTGGGGGCAGCCATCGAGGTACACAGGGAGTTAGGCCCGGGATTCCTCGAGGCCGTTTACCAGGAAGCGATGGAGGTGGAGCTCAGCGCCAGGGGCATCCCCTTCGAATCCCAGAAGCCCATCGGCGTCAAATACAAGGGCCGGCCACTGGAGAAGCAATACCTTGCCGATCTGCTCTGCTTCCAGGAGGTACTTGTTGAGTTGAAAGCCCTCAGCCACTTGTCCGGGAACGAACAGGCCCAGGTACTCAACTACCTCAAAGCCACAGGCCTCAGGGTGGGGATCCTGATCAACTTCGGCAGCCTTGGCAAACTGGAATGGAAAAGGCTCGTAAACTGACCTCCTTCGTGCCCCTTCGTGCCCTTAGTGGATTGATCGCCTTGACCGCCCTGCTGCTCGCCGCCTGCAGCGACACCACCCCGCCAGAACCCATCCCCATCCCCACGCCCCAGCCCAGGCCCACCGCCGAAGCCCCCGCGCCCCAACCCACCCAGGCGCCCACCCCAGAGCCGACCCCACAAGCCGAGGCCTTCCAGTTCAACATCCCCGAAGTGGCGGAGGGGCTCGAAGGGCTGGTCGACTCCGTGGTCGAGACCAACATCGCGCAGGTGTCGGTCACGCTGCCGGACGGGCGCGTGTTCGTCGCGGGGGGCGCTGGGGAAGACCTGGCCCCGTCGGCTGCGGCGTACGTCCTGGCGCCGGCGACGGGCAGGTGGCGGACTCTGCCCCCGATGATCAACCCCCGCGTGCTCCATACGATAACCGTCCTCGCCGACGGCAACGTGCTGGTCGCGGGCGGCGTCAGCGAGGGCGTACCCATCGACGCCGCCGAGGTCTTCCTCCCCGATGAGGGCGCCTGGAGGCCCGCCGGAAACATGCCCTACGCCGTCGGCAGCCACGCCGCCACGCTCATGGACGACGGCAGGGTGCTGGTCAGCGGCGGCCAGGTCGACAGGGCGACCAGGGTCGCGTATCTCCAGGTGTACGACCCCGAGAGCGGGTCGTGGTCGGAGGCCCCGGGGATGCTGGAGGCCCGCACCGCGCACACCGCGACCCTGCTCCCGGACGGCCGGGTGCTCATCGCCGGCGGCGCGCCCGCGCCCGACGCGATTACCGAGAGCGTCGAGGTCTTCGACGCGGCGACGAACACGACCTCGCCCGCGGCGGACATGAACGGCCCGCGCGCATACCACACGGCCACCGTGCTGACGGACGGCACTTTGCTGGTCTCCGGGGGTTACGGCGAGTCGGACTTTGCCAAGGAGGCCGAGCTCTACGACCCGGCCGCGGGCGAGTGGACCAGGACGGGGGAGATGTACTTCGGCGCGATGCTGCTGCGTTCGGAGCTCCTGGCGGACGGAAGGGTCATCACCTACGGAGGCAGCCGGGAGGGCCTCGAATTGACGATCCCGCAGGTGTACGACCCGGCCACCGGGACCTGGGGTGTGGCCGACCTGCGGCTGGAGCGCGCGCCGAGACCCGGCGAGGCGGACGTGGAGTAGGGCCGTTCCAGCTGCTAGCCCGATGCCAGCAGCGCCTCCACATCCGCCCTGGACGGCATCGCCTCCTGCGCGCCCGGCCTGGTGACCGCCAACGCCCCCGCGGCCGTGCCGTAGCCGACAGCCTCGCGCATCGACGCCCCCTCGGCGAGGGCGCACGTCATCGCCGCGCCGAAGGCGTCGCCCGCCGCGACCGTGTCCGTCGCCTCCACGTCGTATGAGCGAACGTGGCCCTCGTCCCCGCCGGACAGGTAGTATGCGCCGTCCTCGCCCAGCTTTAAGACCACCGCCCCCACCCCGCGCCCGACCAGCGCCCTGGCCGCCGCTGCCGCCGACGCCGTATCCGCGACCTCCACGCCGGTCAGCGCCTCGGCCTCCGTCTGGTTCGGCGTCAGCAGGTCCACCACCTCGTACGCCTCCGGGGGGAAGCCCACGGCCGGCGCCGGGTCCCAGACGACCCGCGCGCCCATCTCCCTTGCGACGCGGGCGGCCTTCAGCGACGTGGCCGCCGGTATCTCCAGTTGGAGCATCAGCGCGTCCGCCCCCGCGAGCGCCGCCGCCGCCGCGCGGACCTGCGTGTCGTCGCAACGCATGTTCGCGCCGTATATGGCCACTATGTGGTTCTGGCGGGAGGCGTCCAGCAGTATCACCGCGATGCCCGACGCCGCGTCCGGGTCCTCCGCCACGCCCGTCACGTCCACGCCGTAGCCCCTCAGATCGTCCAGCATCCCCGGGCCGAACATGTCCCGGCCCACGCGGCCGACCATCTTCGTCGCGGCGCCCATCATGGCCGCCGCGACCGCCTGGTTGCCCCCCTTGCCGCCCGGCGCCGTGTAGAACTCGTCGCCAAGCACCGTCTCGCCGGGCGCGGGCAGCCTGGGAGCGGCCCCGATCAGGTCCATGTTGATGCCGCCGAGCACGACGATAGCCGGTCTCCGGTCTGCGCTCATCGCCAACCTCCTTATATCCAGCCGCGACGATCCGGGCGCGCGGCACTCCTCAGGCGTAGCCGAACAGCGGCGGGAAGACTACTACTACGACCCCCGCCCAGATGCCGTATACGGGAAGGTACGCCGTCTGCCAGCGCGGGAGGGAGGCGAAGGCGCCGCGCCCCCCAAGGAACCGGGCGTAGAGCCAGGCGGACCAGGCAAGGTTGCACAGCAGCACGAGGTTCTCCCCTAGCGCCGCCGTCCTGTTGGGGGTGAAGCCGAACTCCGTAATGCGCCCCGCAATCGCGCCCAGCGCCAGCATGTCCACCGCGAGCGCCGCCGCAACCAGCAGCAGCGCCAACCAGTCGGAGACGCTTGGCGGCGCCTGCGGGTCGCGGGCCGAGACGGTGTATAGCAGCAGGCCGAGCACCAGCGCCAGCAGCAGGTCGAAGCCGATGAGCATCTCCCGCTCCAGGTCGGCCCACCCGCCGGTCGCCACCATCGCCCCAAGGAGCGCCAGCAGCATCAGGGCGAAGAGCGGCGTGAAGACGCGGGCGAGCATCGGCGCCATGTCCGCGACGAGGCCCCGCCTGCTCTCCACCAGCCAGGCGGCGACGATCACCGCGCCCATCGCGCCGCACGGCAGCAGCCACTCCGTCGCCAGCGAGTCGACGCCCACCCCGATGGCGGAGAACATGAGCGCGGTGAGGACCGTGAAGACGCCGCCGCCCAGGGCGAACAGCACGTAGTAGATGAACACCTCGCCGGAGAAGCGCACGAACTCCATGCGCGCCCCGGAGGAGCGCCAACGCTCCCCGGCGTATGCCGCGCCCACGACCAGCCAGAGCAGGATGGGCAAATGGAGCGCCGTGAGCATCTCCGTGGAGCCGCCCGGCTCGAACGGGTAGGCGTTGGCGAAGACCGCGGCCCCGGCGAACGCAAGCGCGATGCCGAGAACGCGCGCCGTCTCGAGGCCGCGCTTCCAGGCGAAGTAGCCGGCCAGCAGCGGCAGCGCGAACAGGCCGGCGTTGCGGGCGTAGAACCCCATGTCGTCGCCGCCTTCGAGACGGACGCCGAACAGCTCCGGGGCCTTCACCAGCAGCGCCGCCGCGACCGCCAGCCCCAGCACCGCGGCGAGCTCGGTACGCGCCGCCGTCCCGCCGCCGGGCGCGATCGCGGCGACCCCCTGCCCCGGGAGCGGCCCTCCGGCATCGTCCGCATCCGGCCCGGCTTCGGGCTGCTCCCACAACCGCCCGGCCTGGGCGCGCCCGAACTCGCGCGTGGCCGCGTCGATGCTCCCGACCCGCCTGAGCGCGACCAGGAAAGCCTCGCCTACGTCCAGCCCGGCGTCCCGGAGCCCAGCCGTCTCGTCCCGCAGCCGGCCTTCAAGCTCGTCCAGGCCGGGATCCCGGGCCGTCCGGCGGCGCTCCAGGTACGCCCGCCACTCGGCGATCCGGCTGTGCAGGGTATTTTCGCCCGCCTCGATACTCACGTCGAATTCCGATCCCTGCCCGCTTTCGGATGGGATGTGACACTAACGCGCACGCCTTGAGTGCCGCGCTTTCATACAGCGCCGATCCCCCTTCCAACTCCCTGTTCCAAGCCAAATAGTCCGAAGAGTTCTTCGCGGCTCATTTGGGCGGACAGATCCAGTGACACATCGTCGACGAGCTGGTCGAACAGGTCCTGTTTACCCTCAAGTATCTTGTCTATGCGTTCCTCAATGGTTCCGGCGCATGAGTACTTGATGACGTTGACTTTAACCGTCTGTCCCATGCGGTGGCTCCGGTCTTCAGCTTGGCGCTCTATGGCGGGATTCCACCAGCGGTCCAAGTGGAACACGTAGGACGCCTCTTGCAGGTTCAGGCCTAAGCCGCCTACACGCAGGGACAAAATCAACGCCTTGTGCTCATCGCGGGTCTTGAACTGTTCGATGATGTCGGGGCGTTCTTGCTGGGGTATTTCGCCGGTGATAGTCAGCGGGGCCAAGTCTCGGAGATAATTGGCTGCGGCTGCTACGCCGGACGTGTCATTGGTGTACTGAGAGAAGACCAGCGCTTTGTGTCCCTGAGCGATCAGTTGCTCCAAGCGTTCCTTGATATTTGCCAACTTGCTGGATTCGCCAGACTTGGGGTCGGCGTTGCATATCTGCTTCAAGCGAGTTATGAGTTCGAGAACGTGTTGGACGCCGACCTCGGCGCCCAGAGATTTCAGGTATACGATTCCTTCCTGCTCAGCCTTGTCGTAGCTGGCACGTTGATTGGGATCCAGTTCGATGACCACCTTCGTTACCTGCTTGGGTGGGAGGTCGTCCAGGACTTCGCCCTTCTTGCGCCGGAGTTGGAGGTCGCGGTGACGCGCCAATAGCTCCACACCCGGTCGGTAGCGTTTCGGCGCCTTGGAATCGTCGTGATCGACGAACTCCAGTATCGAGGCCAAGTCTTCCTCATGATTCTCTACGGGAGTGCCTGTCAGCGCCCATGAGCGCGTCCTTCGCAGTCCCTTTAGCGCATGACTGGTATCGTTGCGGTTCTTGATGCGTTGGGCCTCGTCGGCGACCACCACGTCCCATGTCTTCCGGCGCACTGGGGATTGCGTGTTGCCGCTGAAATCCGAGCGCAAGGTATCGTAGCTGACGAGGGTCACGTCTCTATCGGCCGCCCATTGCCACGAGCGATCGGACGTGGAGCCGCGAATGATGATCGCAGAAAGCTCTGGGGCCCACTTGGCGATCTCACGCCGCCACTGATTCAGAATGCTGGCCGGGGCCGCTATGAGGCACGACTTGACCTCTCGACGCACCCGGAGAATCCGTAGGGCAGCAATGGCCTGAATAGTCTTGCCGAGCCCCATGTCGTCGGCCAGAAGCAGCCTATGGTTGTCCAGCAACGCGCGAACGCCATCTCGCTGGAAAGGCATCAGTTCTCCGGGCCATTCCAGTTGGACATATTCCAGAGGAGCAGCCAAAACTGCCCATAGCCGCTCCGCAAGTGTCAACCCATATCGGCGCACCGACGGGGGGCATAGACTAACCACGGTAGACAGGCCGGAGACTGTCGTCATGGTCTGTACCCGCTCATCGTCGAAGGCTTCAGCCAAGCCCTCGGCGGCCCTATCGAACGGTTCGAAGGGGTTGGCCCGCTCCATTATTTCGCCTAGAGTGCGTCGGCTTCTCTTCCAGGGCCGCTCTGTGAGCCAAAGGGGGGCTATGGGTATCCCGGCCGTTCTGATAAGGCAAGTGGGTATACGGACTCGGATGTCCTTGGTGAATACTTCAGGAGGTATTTCGTCAGCCAGAGCTAGTATCAGTATCGGCGGCGAGGCGGAGGCCTGGAACAGTGACTTCGCAAGAGACGCCCCAGCTTCTCGTTGGCTGAGGGGGACATCCCGGTCTATGCGGGTGAAGCAGAACTCAAGCGGCTTACCCTGCTCCGAGGTCTGGAACAGCGCTGCCCTTATGCCCCTGCCGTCCTGCTCTTCAACGAATCGGAGCCAAGCTACTGTGCTGGGGCGGGTAATCTCCGCACTCGGATCGTCGAAAGGGATAGGCACTGTGGCGACTCTCAGACGGAGGAAGCAATCGGCTGCCGTTCGGTATCGTCGTCCTTGGATTCCCGTTCCAAGTCGACGTTCTCTTCATACGTATGGCGGAACTCATCGCCCTCAGTTTCAGGGCTGTAGTCCGGGTAGAGTCGTAGTAGGTCCCATTCATTGATGGCGGCACGAACCTTGTAGCGCATCCGGTTCTGGTATCCAGCCCCTCCAGCCTTCACGTCCACCCCAGGGGCCTTCCAGCCGTAGGCGGCTGTGTAAATCCTCCGCAGATTCTTCATCGCCTCCTTGACGTCGGCATCCGTCGGCTCGCTCAACGGCAAGCATTCCCGTTCCAGTAGGCGCATACCGGTATCGGCACGGGGCTCAATATGCTTGTACCGTTCATTATTCGCCAGTCTAGGGCCTACATAATCACGGTCCTTCTTGTTGCCGTCAGGGCTGATGATTTCAGTGGCGAAGTCGCCGGTGATGGTACCCACAACCACGAGCCCGAGATATGTCTCGCCGGCGGCATGCCCCATCCAGCGGGTCAACTCGGCGTATGATCTTCCCCTCTGGAGAAGGGAATACGAACCGACCAGTTCTATCTCGTCCAGCATCACTACCCATCCCTTGTAGCCTGCTGCCCTGATCAACTCAACTGCGAAACGGAGGCGTTGGGGCGGCAGATCCGCGGCTTTTGGCGCCCGGAAGGAGTAGCTCTTTGCTTGTCCTATCTGCCTGAGTCCATCTTTGACACGACTGATAAGGATTCTGTCGCCCGCCCAGAAATCCTCTATCTCGCTGTTCAACTCTAGGTCATTTGACCGTTCGTGGACAAGGAGGCTGGCCGGAAACATCTGGCTGATACCATTCGACTTGGTATCGTTTGCCCACCTGAAGAAGTCGGCGTAGTTTGGGGAATCAGGTTTCAGCGCCTGTCCCAGTTCCTCCATCAATCTGCCGCTACGATCGGGCATGCGGCCGTTGTCCGTTGCAGACTTGAACACTTTACCCAGATCGTACAGGGGCGTTTCCTTGCTGATGACCACCTTGCTACAGACGAAACCTCTGGATAGGGCCTGATCTTCCAAGTGGGTGAGCAGGTGAGACTTGCCGGAGCCGAAATCGCCGGAGACCAGCATTCCCTGAGCGCTGTCGGAGGCCTGTCCCCTGTCGGCAGTGTTAGCCAGCATGGTTTCGAACTTACTTTCAATACTGGGTTGATTGCAACCAAGTATTTTCACAGCGTCCCTGTTGGGTACACCGTTGCGGAGAGCCTCTAGGGCCCGCCTTGAGGCCAATACGTTGTTTTCAGGGGCGTCTGCCACTGCCCACCTCCCCTTACCCTAGCCTTACCAAAGACGCAGCGGGATTGACCCGGTTCCGGTCGCGGACGTCATCCATAACGCGCGTGCGCAGGGCTTGGTAGATTCCATAGCCTCGGGTTCCACGGTCGCTCCCGTCATCGAGGAAGCGGTGGTTTGACACGACCACCAAGAGTGCGCCTGTCAACCGATCCACGCCGTCTACGAACTCCCGGAGCAGTTCGTAATGCTCCATGGTCATGGGTCTGGTGTAGTATCGCAGACCGTCTTTGGGGTTGCGAGCCAAGGTTACGCGGGAGTTATCGAACATGACGACAGTTCCTGCGTACCCTACGTGCTGGATCCAGTACAGGGCCGATTCAATGAAGTATCTGGCAGTGTTGCGATTGATGCTCGTGTGGATGGCGAAGGGTCTGACGCCGCTTATCCGCATGTTGTCACCTTTCAGCCAATCCAAGAGTGGCTGCCCGGTGTACTCCCCTCGGATGTCTTCCTGCAGACAGAGCTGAGACATACAGACGCGAAAGTCTCTTGTCATCTTCGTATTCTTAAATACGGCATTCTGTATCTTCGGCCTGATTTCTCTAATCACGAAACTGGCTTCGAGGTCATTCGCATTGGCGATGGCATCAAAGACATTGATTTCATCGCCAAAGGCGTCGATGTTCTTATGGGGATATATTCCATCGACCCTATAGCCTTGTCCTGCAGCCATCCGTAGTATCATACGGCGGGCCAAGAGCCTCCAATCGACCTGACGGGCGAGGGTGAAGAAGATATCTTGGGGCATATGAGCCCGCGCCACTTCAGCATTCACCTCGATGAAGAGATAATCCGACTTCCTGCATCGGATTTTTACTTTCTCGTACAGATCCTCTTTCGACTTCTCGCTCGAGGGTACTGCAAACTTGACCGACGCGCCGCCGTCCGCAACGAACGTCGAGAGGTACTCTTCGTCGATGACCTGTAGCCATTCTTGGAGAGCGATGGTGTTGGGCATCATCCCGCCTCCGTAAATCGTATGCCGTAGTACTGAACGTACTCGCCCTTAGGCCCTACAAAGGGGAACACCCCCCTAGAGTTCCTAACGCCAGCGGACGCAGGGAAGGATACGGTGGCACCCGCCCTCGTCTTCGTCAAGCCGCTTGTCTCTATCTGGTAGAGGTCGCGGGCGAAGTCCATTGGTGTATAGTCACGTCCGCTGCCCGGCAGGGATATGAACAGCTTGTATATCCTAGCCAAGGGGACCACACGCCCCGGTCCGCCCTTCTTCAGGCGGTCCGAATAATCTTCCTTCACAAGCTCCGAGTACACCCCATACAGGGCCTCAAGGAAACGCCCGGCTGGGTATCGGCCGGGCTTCTCCTGGTTGCTGAGCAATATCCCGGCTAAGTGGGACGGCCTGATGGTCGAGACCTTCTTCTTGTCGATTCTAACCGCCCACTCACCCGGGAGAATTCGCACGATGGACGGGTGGGAGACCAATCGCTCATCCCGCTCGTAGATGTCCAAGCCGAGTTGCTTGGCGGCGCTGCGCAACTCGCCAGCGTAGCCTTTCTTGAGGTATTGCTCCGCTTCTTCGGCTTCGAAAGGCCACGACTGGACGGCGTTGAGCACCGCCTGCCGCAAGTTCCCAGACGCCGCGTCGAGTCGGTCTTGGGCCCTCTCGATTGCAGCGATGTTCCCCATCTTGGCGGCCTTTTGTAGCTGCTTGGCCTGGGATACCAAGGCCTTGGCCGCCTCCAGCGTTGAGTCCGCAGCCCTTTCGACGTCTCTGAACCCCTGCTCGAAGTTGTCCATTCGTTACTCCAACCCGCGCCCGCCATCATATCAAAACGTGTCCCTGCTTGTATATGAGCAGACATAAGCGCACAGGGCCTTTCAAAGTCAGGGTGGGAGTAGGACGACAGATGGCTGGGCATCGAGTCTCTGTGCTCTGCCCGTGAGAGGCTCCTTCGATGACCAGAGCGAGCAGGCGCCTCTGAGCAGAGTCAAGGCAATGTTCCTGAGCAGGCTGAGCACTGCGCCGCTGCCGTGGTGCTGCATGACGTGACGGTCTTCGCCGAAGCTATCATCCTTGATGTGGAACAAGCTGTTCTCGATGCCCCAATGCCCTCTCATCAGTGAGAGTGCTCGCCTGGGTCCGATGTGAGACAGGCTGGTGACGGCGTACTGCACGCTTTCGGTCAACTGGTTGCTTTTGAGGTGTTTGACCAGCTTTCTGACCATGATCACATTGGATAGACCCGGAAAGTCGCTGTAGTCGGCAAGCTCCGATGATAGCCACACGGCTCGCTGCTCCAGGGAATGCACTTTCCCACGCCTACGGCGATGGTCCGTTATGCCCCCGAATGCCTCCCGCAGCAGACTGAACTCCTCTGGCAACGACGGTGGCCCTCTCATTGCGCACCTCCTTGCCTCCTATTCTCGTACTTCTCTTAGACTTTGAAAAGGCCCTGGCGTTTGACAACTCCTCCTGGTTAGCCATATACTTAGCCAAGCTCTAAAGGAGCCCGACGATGGTAACGGTGAACGTACACGAAGCAAAGACCAACCTGTCGCGCCTGCTTGTGCAGGTCGAGGCCGGCGAGGAGGTCGTCATCGCCCGCAACGGCAAGCCCGTCGCCCGGCTGGTGAGCGCCCAGCGCAAGGGCCGGCCTCAATTCGGCTCGATGAGGGGCCGGGTAACAATCGACGACAGCTTCTTCGACCCGCTTCCGGAGGAGGAATTGGCCGCCTGGGAGGGGCATTGCAGTTGCGATTACTGCTCGACACCCACGCCCTGATCTGGTGGGTAGCCGGAAACGACCGATTGCCGCTCGCCGCCCGCCACGCCATCGGCGACCAATCAAACGACAAACTGGTAAGCGCGGCGACCGCATGGGAAATCGCCACCAAGCACCGCCTCGGCAGACTTCCTGGCGTCGAGGCGATGGCGCTTGACATTGCTGGCACAATAGCCAGCCAGGGCTTCGAGGAGCTGCCGATCACCGTAGATGATGCCATACGCGCCGGGGCGCTGCCGGGGCCCCATCGCGACCCGTTCGACAGGCTGCTCATCGCTCAGGCGTTGTCGAGAAACCTGGTCCTCGTCTCCATCGAGACGCTCTTCGACCAGTACGGCGTTCGCCGCCTCTGGTGATCAAGGGCGCGGCTAGATTCCGACTCCTCCTAGCGCGGCGCTAGTCTTACGACCGGCCCCGGCGGAGGGCGCGGCCGGGTAGCTCGCCCGTGTTCTCGCCCTTGTCGATTACGACCCGCCCGTTGACGATCACGTAGTCGATGCCGACGGGGTACTGCTTCGGGTCCTCCCTCGTGGCGTGCGTCTTCACCGTGTCCGGGTTGAAGACCACGATGTCCGCCTTGAAGCCGTCCCGCAGGATTCCACGATCCGGCAGGCCGAGGCGCTGCGCCGGGAACGACGTCATCTTCCGTATCGCCTCCGGCAGCCTCAGGTGCTTCTCGGCCCGGACGTACTCGGCCAGCACGATGGGGAAGCAGCCGTAGCTTCTCGGGTTCGGGTACTCTCCTATCAGGATCGCGTCGCTGGCGATGATGCCGTACGGGTGGGATACGAAGGCGTGGAGGGTGTGCGCGTTGGTTCCCAGGGCGACGATGGAGATACCGAGGTTCTCCTCGTGGAGCAGGTCGAACAGGGCGTATGCCGGGTCCTGGCCCCGCATCTCCGCGATGGCGGCTAGCTGCCGCCCCTCGTACTGCTTGTTCTGCGGCTGCGTGAAGTTGGTCAGCCAGCTCTGGTCCGCCCACTCCGGCGACAGCTCCGACTTCATCCTGCGCCGGGCGTCCGGGTCGCTCAGGGCCTCCATGATCGCCTCGGGCCCGCCGTCCTTGGCCCAGTTCGGGAGCGCGATGACTATCGATGTGCCGGAGTAGGGGTAGGTGTAGCAGTCGAAGGTGACGTCCATGCCCTCGTCGCGCGCGCCCTCCACCAGGCCGATGTAGTCGTGGTGGCTCAGTACGCCCTGCGCCGTCTGCCGGTAGTGCGTCAGGTGAACGGGGATGCCGCTGCGGCGCCCGATCTCCAACGCCTCCTCCCACGGCGCCAGCAGCCCCTTCGCCTTGAGCAGGGCGCGGGTGTGGGTGTGGTAGAAGCCGCCCATGCGGGCCGCCTCCTCGGAGAGCGCGACGAGCTCGTCGGTGTCCGCGAAGGCGCCGGGAGGGTAGTCCAGCCCCGTGGACAGCCCCCACGCTCCCTCCTCCATCGCCTCCCGCACCAGCGACCGCATCTCGGCTATCTCGGCAGCGGTGGCCGGCCTGTCGTTCCAGCCGACGGACCATATCCGCACCGGCGAGTTGCCGAGGATGTAGGCGACGTTGATGGCAACGGAGTTGTCGTACTTGCCGAGCAGCTCCGCAACGGTGAGCCAGTCCGCCGGCATCGGGGGATAGCCGTTGAGCCCGGAGTCGAGCCAGATGTACCGGTGCAGCTCTTCCTGAGACTTGAACGGCGCGTGGGATATGCCGTCTATGCCCACCAGCTCGGTCGTGACCCCCTGGCGCACCTTGGGGTCGTGGTGCGGCTCGCCCATGATCGTCAGGCCGGCGTGGGAGTGTACGTCCACGAAACCGGGGCAGACGACCATGCCCGAGGCGTCGATCTCCCTGGCCGCCTCGATACCGGACGCGTCCCCGCGCCGGATGGTCACCGTGTCTCCGTCCACGAGGACGGCGGCGAAGAAGCCGGGGCTGCCCGTGCCGTCGATTACAAGGCCGTTCTTGATCAGCAGGTCTATCATGTTTCACCTTGGCGCCGTCCGCCGGTATGGGGAGGCGTGCAGTTGCTATCGGCTCGGGCTAGACGTCGTAGCTCATCCCTTCCGATGCTTCGTTCAGCCGGGTAATCTCCACCTCGCTCAGCGACCATCCGAAGGCGCCCAGCACGTCGTCCACGTGCTCTACGGCGTCGCTGCCCGATATGGCGGCGCTGATCTCCGGGTGAGATAGCACCCAGTTGAGGGCGACCTGGGCCATAGTCTTGCCGCGGTCTTGCGCGATGGCGTGGACGACGTCCAGCAGCGCCCCGGCGCCGGCGATTATGGACGCCAGCTCCTCCCGCCTGTCGGCCCAGGGCCGGCCAACGTCTGCTGGGACCCCAGGTCCATACGCCCCCGTCAGCAGTCCAATGGCCAGGGGGCTGTAGGCCATGACGCCGAGTCCGCTGTCCCTGGCGAGACCGAACATCTCCTGCTCCAACGAGCGGTTCAGCAGGCTGAATGGGTTCTGTACGCATACGAACGGGTCTGCCCCCAGCTTGTCCTGGGTCCAAAGCGCCTTGCACGCCTGCCAGGCGGTGAAGTTGCAGCAGCCGGCGTAGAGTATCTTGCCCTGGGTGATCAGGTCGTCCAGCGCGCGCAGCGTCTCGTCCAGGGGCGTCGCGTCGTCGAAGCTGTGGAGCAGGTAGACGTCGATGTGGTCGGTGCCTATCCTGGCGAGGGAGCGTTCGACCTCCCCCATGATGTGATACCTGGAGAGTCCGCCGTCGTTCGGTCCCTCTCCCTGGGAGCCGAACACCTTGGTGGTGATTACTACGTCGTCGCGCTTGCCCTCTATGGCCCTGCCAAGCACCCGCTCGGCGCTCCCCCGGTCTCGGATCCCGTCCTTGCCGTAGAGGAGGTTCATGCCATAGGTGTTGGCACAGTCGAGGAAGTTGATGCCCGAGGCCAGCGCGTGCTCTACCACCCGTTGCGCCTCGGTATCGGTGGGTGAGCCTCGGAAGCCGAGGCCCAGGGCGACGCGGGATACCTTGACGCCCGCCTTGCCCAGGTTCACGTATTCCATCGCGATGTTCTCTTCCATGCCGGCCGGGGCGACGACGGCCCCAGCTAGACCTTGTGGCTCATCCCTTCGGATGCTTCGTTCAGGCGGCCGATCTCCGGCTCGCTCAGCGACCACCCCAGGCCGCCGAGGACGTCGTCGACGTGCTCTACGGCGTCGCTGCCCGTGATGGCCGCGGTGATCTCCGGGTGCGATAGGACCCAGTTGAAGGCGACCTGCGCCATAGTCTTGCCGCGGTCTCGCGCGACGCCGTGGAGGACGTCCAACACTGTTCCGGCGCCGGCGAGTACGGACTCGAGCTGCTCCGGCCTCCTCGCCCATGGCCTGCCCACGTCCGAGGGGGCGCCCGGGCCATACGCCCCGGTCAGCAGTCCGACGGCCAGGGGGCTGTAGGCCATGATGCCGAGGCCGCTGTCCCTGGCGAAGCCGAACATCTCCCGCTCCAGCGAGCGGTTCAGCAGGCTGTACGGGTTCTGCACGCATATGAACGGGTCGGCCCCCAGCCTGTCCTGTGTCCACAGGGCCTTGCACACCTGCCAGGCGGTGAAGTTGCAGCACCCGGCGTAGAGTATCTTGCCCTGGTCGATGAGGTCGTCCAGCGCGCGCAGCGTCTCGTCCAGGGGCGTCGCGTCGTCGAAGCCGTGGACCAGGTAGATGTCGATGCGGTCGGTGTCTATCCTGGCGAGGGAGCGCTCGACCTCCCTCATGATATGGTACCTGGAGGACCCGCCGTCGTTTGGCCCTTCGCCTATGGGGGTATACACCTTGGTGGTGATTACTACGTCGTCGCGCTTGCCCTTAATCGCCCTGCCAAGCACACGCTCGGCGCTCCCCCGGTCCCTGACCCTGTCCTTGCCGTAGTGGAGGTTAATGCCGTACATGTTGGCGCAGTCGAGGAAGTTGATGCCCGAGACTATCGCGTGCTCGACCACCCGCTGCGCCTCCGTATCGGTCAGCAGGCCCCTGAAGCCGAAGCCCAGGGCGACGCGGGAGACCTTGACGCCCCCCTTGCCCAGATTCACGTATTCCATCGGCTATACCTCTTTGCGCCGTCTGGGGACGACGGGCGGATTCAGCTGCCGAGGACGAAGGTCGCGCCGATGAGCATCGCCACGATGAGGGTCGTGATGACGCCTATGCGGCGGAGCTCCGCCCCGAGGTAGCCGTAGGAAGGGGTGGCCTCCTCGCGCTCCGAGCGGACCCGCCGCGCGGGCCGGGCCGCGGCCGCCCCGACGGGACTCGGCGGCGCCGGACGCTGCTGCCCCGACGCCTCCTCCTCGACTATCCGCGCGGCCCGCTGCGACTCGGTCGGCCCCGTGTCGAAGGCCTCAGGGGCCCCTCTCCCTCTCTTACGCCGTCGGCGCACCTGCGCCTGGCGGGATGCTGCGCGGCGTGACTTGCTAGGCATTTCCGTTCCTCCTCGCGGGCGCTCGGCTACGCCGCCGGCGCGGCCTGCTTCGCTCGCGGATGTGCTCTGGCGTACTCTGTACGCACGTGCTCACTGGTAAGGTGAGTATACACCTGCGTCGTCGTTATGCTGGAGTGGCCCAGGAGCTCCTGCACGTGCCGCAGAGGGGCGCCGCCCCTCAGCAGGTGGGTCGCGAAGCTGTGCCGGAGCGTGTGGGGCGTAACCTTCCCTTCTATTCCGGCCCGGGCCGCCAGCTTCCTCAGGTTGAGCCAGAACGCCTGCCTCGTCATACCCTTGCCGAGACGGCTCAGGAACAGGGACCGGTCCGTGCTCTCGCCGGCGAGCAGCGGACGAGTATCCCGCAGGTACCTCCCGATGAGCGCGACCGCCCGCGGATGGACCGGGATCACGCGCTCCTTGGAGCCCTTGCCGAAGGCGCGAACGAACCCCTGCTCGAGGTCGACGTCGTCCACCTTCAGGGAGACCAGCTCGCTCACCCTCATCCCCGTGGCATAGAGAAGCTCCAGCATGGTCGAATCGCGCCGGCCCTCCGGCTTCTCCACGTCGGGCGCCGCCAGCAGCGCGTCGACCTCCTCGACCGTAAGCGTCCCAGGAAGCGACCGTCCCAGCCTGGGCGAGGCCATCTCCTCGGTGGGGTCGCTCTCGATGACGCCCTCCTCCATCAGGAAGCCGAACATCGACCTCGTCGAGGCGACCTTCCTCGACCGCGTAGTGTCCGAGTAGCCGAGCCCGTGGAGGTAGACCAGGTAGTCGGTCAGCACCGGTGGAGTGATCCTCTTCCAGTCGCGGTCGCTCTCGAAGCCCCTGGCGTGCAGGAACTCCACGAGCAGGGAGAGATCGTTCCTGTAAGCGGCCAGCGTGTTGGGGGAGTCTCCCCGTTCGACCGCGAGGAAGTCCAGGAAGCGCTCTACGCTCAGTTGCATGGGTAGCTGCGTCATACTGTAATTGTATCACGCCGGGCTGGGCCCTCAGGCCGGACGGAGAAGCTCCGCGCGGACCACGCCGTCCTCCAGGCGTCCGAGACGGGCCCGCGTAATCTCGTTCGCAAGGGGCCTCTCGCTTCGGCAGGCCACCCTGACGTAGCTGTCCGTCAGCCCGGTCCAGGAGCCGTTGGGGCCTTGTCGCGACTCCCACAGCACCGGACGGACGGCGCCCTCCAGGCCGCGCCGGAAGTCCGCCGCGAGGCGCTGCGAGAGCGCTAGGAGCGCGTCCGTACGCGCCCGCTTCACGTCCTCCGCGACTTGGTCCCGGTAATGGGCCGCGCTGGTGCCGGGACGCGCCGAGAAGGGGAAGACGTGCATCGCCGAAAAGCCCACGCGCTCGCACAGGGCGTACGTCTCCTCGAAGTCCGAGCTCGTCTCGCCGGGAAAGCCCGCAATGACGTCGGCCGTCACGGACGCGCCCGGCACGGCGTCCCTGACCCTCTCCACGGCGTCCAGGTATTCGACCGCGGTGTACCGGCGCCTCATCCTGTCCAGCACGGCGTCGCTGCCGCTCTGCAGCGCGAGGTGGAAGTGTGGACACAGCCTTGGGTCGGACCACAGCTCCAGCAGCCGCGCGTCGATCTCCCGGGGCTGGAGCGACGAGACGCGGAGCCTCGCAACCTCCGTCTCGTCGAGGACGCGCGCGATCATGCCGGCGAGGTCGGCGCCGTCCAGCTCGTGGCCGTAGGAGCCGAGCTGAGTGCCGGTGAGCACGACCTCCTTCGCGCCGGCCTCGACGTGCCCTGCCACCTGCCGCACCAACGCCTCCGGGGGCACGCTCCACTCCCGCCCACGGACGCGGGGGACTATGCAGTAGGCGCATACCTGGTCGCACCCCTCCTGTATCTTCACCATCGCCCGGCTCCGGGACAGCGGCAGGCCGGCGGGCGTCGCCCGGTCGGGGTCGAGGCTGGCCGCCTCGCCATTGCCGGGCCTCAGATCATCCACGAGGCTGACGAGCTCCGGCTTGGCGGTGTTGCCGGCGACCAGGTCGACCTCCGGCATGGCGCGGAGGCTGTCGCCGGCGCGCTGCGCGTAGCAGCCCGCGGCCACCACGGTCGCGCCGGGATTCCTGCGCCTCGCAGACCGCAGCGCTTGGCGCGCCTTGCGGTCGGCGACGTGGGTGACGGTGCAGGTGTTGACGACGTACACGTCCGCCGCCTCGTGCTGGTCTACGAGCAGGTAGCCAGCGCTGACGAAGTCCGCTGCCAGCGCCGACGAGTCGGCCTGGTTGAGCTTGCACCCGTGGGTGATTATGGCAACGGTAGGCTTGGGCGCCTGGGAAGTAACGGAGGCCAACGGCAAGACCATATCGTGGGACGGGGGGAGCAACAGCCGGACGGGGCCTATATGGGCGGGCGGCGCGTGTGCCAATCGGTCGCCTGCTCGTAGGCGTGGGCGGCCTTGAGCACGGTGGCCTCGTCGAACATCCGGCCCGCGATCTGTATGCCGAGGGGCAGCCCGTCGGCGCTGAATCCGGCCGGAACGGTAATCGCCGGCGATCCGCTCACGTTGAACGGGCGCGTCATGCGGGCCAGTATCTGGATGGTCGAGTGATCCTCGCCCCCGACGGTAGCCACGTCCTGCCCTATCCTGGGCGCCGGTATCGGCTCCGACGGCGTCAGCAGCACGTCCACGCTCTCGAACACCGACGCCACCTGCCGGGCGAAGGCCCTGCGCGCGCGCTGGGCCCGCACGTAGTAGATGCCGGGCTCCAGCAGGCCGGCGGCCAGCCGCGAGCTCACCTGCGGGTCCATCTCTCCGGCGTGATTGCGGAAGTGCTCCAGGTGGATCTCGGCGGCCTCCGGGCCGCTGATCGCCTGCCCGATGCTGAGGATGTTCGCCAGCAGCGGGACCGACACCTCCTCCACCGACGCGCCGAGCCCCTCGAGTACCCTCGCGCCCTCCCTCATCGCGCCCTCGCACTCGGGGGCCAGTATCTCGAAGAAGTGCTCCTTGGGGATGCCGACGCGCAGCCCGTCGATGTCCCGGCCCAGCGTCTCCGTGAAGTCCGGCTTGGGCTGCCTGCTCGAGTAGGGGTCGTTCGGGTCGTGCCCCGCGATGGCGTTCATCACCAGCGCCGTGTCCCTGACCGTGCGCGTCATCGGCCCCACGGTGTCGAAGCTCCAGGAGAGCGGGTATACGCCGTGGCGGCTGATTCGACCAAAGGTAGGCTTCAGGCCCACGATACCGCACAGCGCCGCCGGGATGCGCACCGACCCCCCGGTGTCCGTGCCCAGGGCCGCCATCACCTGGCCGGCCGCGACGCTGGTGCCCGATCCGCCGCTGGAGCCGCCGGACACGCGGTCGGTGTCCCACGGGTTGCGCGCCGGCCCGTGGTGGATGTTCGCGCTGGTGGGACCGGAGGCGAACTCGTGCATCTGCAGCTTGCCGATGACGATCGCGCCGGCGTCCAGGAACCGCGATACGACCGTCGCGTCGTAGTCCGGCACGAAGTCGCCCATTATGGACGACCCCATCGTGGTGCGGACGCCCTTGGTGTAGTAGAGGTCCTTCAGGCCGATGGGGATGCCGTGCAGGGGGCCGAGCGGCTGCCCGGAGTGCATCCGGGCATCGGCCTTCTCCGCCGCCGCCCTCGCCTGGGGCTCCAGCACCGTTACGAACGAATTCAGGCGCTCGTCCGTCGCGTAGATGCGCTCCAGGTGGGCGTCGACAAGCTCAGTGGGCGAGATCTCGCCGCGGGCGATGAGGCTCGCGGCTTCCGCCATGGACAGTGAGCAGGCGTCCGCTGGCCGCATCGGCTACTCGTTCCCCGGAGCGTATACGTCGGCGGGCGGGACGTCGGCCAGGTCCAGACCGTCCACCTCGCACATAGCCTTGGCAGCCGCCCCGGCCTGCGGAACCAGCATGTCCAACTCCACGTCCGTCAGGTGGACGCCCAGCGCCGCCGCCATCGCCACTATCTCGTCCCTCGATTCCGGCTGACTCGTACTGCTCACTGCGGCCACCTCCCGTTGCCGACCTCGCTCGGCGGCACCAGCCTATCACGTCCTCAGCGCAATGAGAACTCTTCCCAAATCCACCACCACCAGGTTCAGAGCCATATCTATCGGCCATCACCCCGTAGGGGCTGGTTTCAAACCAGCCCTCCCCCTTGCCGTAGAGCGTCACCGCCATTTAGGTGGGGGATTTGGGTCTTCTGGCTGCGGCGTGGAGGATCAGTGGACCAACTACGCCAGGGGAGGTTATACCCCTTCAGGTCTAATACGCTTCAGGTGACTCTTCCGCCGCTCACGCGCCCAGCCTGGCCTCCAGGGCGCGGATCCTCTCCTCTATCTGCGGCAGGCTGCCGTAGTCTTCCTGCACGAGGTGAAAGCAGCGCTGGACGTAGAGGTCGGCCAGCTCCGCGGAGCCTTCTTCCGTGGACTTGACCGCCTGGACAAGCTGCTCGACGCCGTGGTTCGCCGGCAGGTGCCGGGACAGGACGTTGATGTCCTGCTCGGCCTCGCTGACCGTCCTCGAATCG
Organism: Dehalococcoidia bacterium; assembly: GCA_963664035.2. Taxonomy (GTDB): domain Bacteria; phylum Chloroflexota; class Dehalococcoidia; order Lucifugimonadales. The sequence goes on from OY760867.2 coordinate 1,220,719, forward strand.
GCGCCCTCGATCCCGAAGCGCAGCCTGCTGACCAGCTTCGTAAGCTCGTTGAGCTTGTCCGTGTCGCTCATCAGACCGTAGACGATCTCGCTGACCCCGGGGGCGCTGTCCTCCTCCTCTTCCTGCTCTTCGGAAGGCCGGTCGATGCCAACGACGCTGGAGTAGACCTCCGTGTAGCGTTGCACGGCCTCGTTCACAGCCATCATCCCGGAGGCAACGTCCTCCGGGTCGATGGAGCCGCCGAACAGCACGTCGTCGTCCCTGGCGGCGGCCAGCCTGTCGAGCGCGTCCCGCCTGCCCAGCCGCTCCGGCGCGGGCGGGAAGGCGAAGGCCGATAGGTCCTGGGGGCCAAGCTCCTTGACCTGGTTCATCAGGAATGGCGGTACGTACTTGGAGACGTCCACCGTGATCGGCAGCACCACGACGTAGCTGGCCCATAGCTCGTCCGGGTCCGACGAGCTGAGGAAGTAGAGCAGCGCGTGCCCCTTCGGCTCTTCCTGGCTGCCCTGCTCGAACGATATGTCCATGAGACGTATGCCGCTCCCTGCCTGTGCTCTTGCCCCAAGCAGGGGTATTATACGGCAGGCTGTAGCCCTGCGTAACCGACTACGGCCCTTGCGATTCACAGAACTCACGTGCTATACTCCCCTCATGCGCTGCCACACACTCGTAGGGGCGGGTTTCAAACGTTTCAAACCCGCCATCCCAATCCCGACACGCCGCCCGGACACGGCAGCGACCGCGTGTCTCATTCTGTCTCTTCGCTGTCTCATTCTGTCTATTTCGCGTCTCATTTTGTCTATTTCGCGTCTCCCCCTGTCTCACGGCCCATAGCTGAAACTAGACGAAAAGAGACACAATGAGACACTTTCATAGGGAACGCGGGTAAAATTCGCTATCCCCTCATCGGCCGGCCGCTCGTTCGGCGCCATATCTACCAACCAGCGTCACCGCATTTAGATGGGGGACTTGGGTGTAATGGCCCGTCTTGACAGCCTGATGGGGATGCCATAGCCTGATTGCGTCAGGACATCCAAGCAGAGTCAGGGAGAAATGTCGATGGGCTACGATCTGGACCACGTTCATATCAAGGTCGAGGACCCCGGCGCGGTCGTTGGCTGGTACGTCGAGGCATTCGGCCTCAAGATCGTCAGCGACTCGACGCGGATCTGGGGGGACAGGTTCATCCGGTGCGAGGCGACCAACGGCGTCGTCGTCAACATATCCGGGGCCAGGACCGCCGAGAAGATGGGGCCGTCGGACGCCAGCGCCCACTGGGGCCTGGAGCACTTCGGCATCAAGGTGGACGACATCGCCGCGGAGATCGAGCGCCTCAGCGGCCTGGGCGCCAAGCTGATGGAGGGCCCGGTCGACGTACCCGGCGGGCCGATCATAGCCTTCATCAAGGCGCCGGGCGGCGTCCGCATAGAGTTGCTGCAATACCGGTAGGCGGCCCGGCAAGGGCATGAGCTCAGACTGCATATTCTGCAAGATACGAAGCGGCGAGATCCCCAGCGAGATCCTGCGCGGCAACGATGCCTGCTTCGTAATCCGGGACATCCAGCCCAAGGCGCCCACGCACCTGCTCGTGATCCCGAACGACCACGTCACCTTCGTCTCGACGCTGGGGCCGCAGCATGACGCGGTCATGGGGGCGCTCTACAGGACGGCCCACGAGGCGGCAGACGGCGAGGGTATCTCGGAGACCGGGTACCGGCTGGTCGTGAACCAGCGCTCGGACGCCGGCCAGGCCGTCGACCACCTGCACCTTCACGTGCTCGGCGGGCGGCGCCTCGGGGAGATGGGGTAGCCCTTGGCGGAGACGCAGCTAGCAGTCCTGATCGACTTCGAGAACGTGGGCCCCAGCCACATCCGGTGGCTGCTGGACCAGGTCTCCGAGGTCGGGCGCGTCGCCGTGAAGAGGGCCTACGGCGACTGGTCCACCGGCAAGGGCAGCGCGGCGCTGCTGGAGCTCGGCATCGAGCCGGTGCAGGTGTTCCGCACAGGCTCGTCCGGGAAGAACGCCAGCGACATCCGGCTCACGATAGACGCGATCGACCTGCTCCACCAGTCGCCGGTGGACGTCTTCGTGCTCGCGTCCTCGGACACCGACTTCATTCCCCTCGTCAGCAAGCTCAGGGCAGCGGGCAAGATGGTAATCGGCGCCGGGCGCGAGAGCGCGGTCGGGGCGTCGCTGGTCAAGTCCTGCGACCGTTACCACTTCCTCGACAGAATAGACCAGGCGCGGAAGCAGGGCGCCGTCCAGGACGAGTCCCTTCTGATACGAGCGGTAAAGGCGTCCGTCGACGCGCAGGGGCGCGTCATCGGCAGCAAGCTGTACCAGACGATGCAGCGGCTAGACCCGAGCTTCGACTTCCGCGCGCTGGGCCATTCGAACTTCAGGCACTACCTGGAGGGCGCTAGCGAGGTGAGCGTGAGCCGCCCCGACGGGTCGCGCGACATCATAGTCGAGCTCGCCGAGGCCCAGGACTGGGACACGAAGGTCAACTCGGCGTGGGCCGGGCGAGCGCCCGGCCCCGGCGACTCGATCGGCAGCAGGACGGCGGGAGCGGCCGCGGCAAAGGCGCTGGGCGCACCGAAGCTGAGCGAGACGCGGTACAAGAACCTCCAGGGGCTGCTGAACGCGAGCCCGCTGCTAAGCTCGCGGTGGGACCGGCTGGACAACAAGCTAGTGCGCAGCATGCCCTCGCGCCGCCGCTGAGACGCCTCCATCTCAATCGTCCGCTCTCCTCATCCACCATGGGAAGGGTAGAATGGCCGAGCATGAACCAAGGAGGTCAGAGATGAAGATTACTTCGGTGCGCCCGTGGGTCGTGGCCCGGCCTCTTGCGGGCCTGGAGACCGCGAGCGACGCCTCGCACCCCTACGTGTTCGTCCAGGTGGACACGGACGCCGGCATCACGGGCTGGGGCGAGATCACGACCTACCCGGGGAGCGTGGCGAACAGGCTCATCGCCGGCGTCATCCGGGACGCTTCCGAGCTGGTGGTGGGCGAGGACGCCTCGCGCATAGAGGCGATCTGGAACAAGCTCTTCCGCCAGTTCACCTACACCGGCACGCGGGGCGCGATCAGCGCCATGATCAGCGGCATCGACATCGCCCTGTGGGACATTCGCGGCAAGGCGCTGGGGCAGCCTGTGTACAAGCTGCTGGGCGGCGAGGTGCGCGACAGGATCGCCCTGTACACCCACCCCCCGAGGCCCGACACGCCGGAGAAGGCGGCGGCCGACGCGCTGGAGATCGTCGAGTCGGGCCACCGGGCGCTGAAGCTCGACCCGTTCTGGGAGGAGATGGCGGACAAGTCGATCTCCTACCTGGACGGCCAGATACGGCCGGAGACGGCTGCCAAGGCGGTGGAGATCGTCGCGGCGATACGCGAGGCCGTCGGCCCCGAGATCGAGGTGCTCATAGACGCGCACGGCAACTTCAACGTGCCCACCGCGGTGTACCTGGCGCAGAGCCTCGCGCCCTATGGCATACACTGGTTCGAGGAGCCGGTGCCGCCGGAGAGCTACCACGCCCTGAAGCAGGTGCGCGACCAGGTGCCCGTGCGCATATGCGTGGGGGAGCGGCTGCACACGCGGTTCGAGTTCCTGCCGGTCTTCGAGGGCAACCTGGCCGACTTCGTGATGCCCGACGTGACGTGGACGGGCGGCGTCAGCGAGCTGAAGAAGATCTCGACGATGGCGGAGGCCTACTACGTGCCGGTCTCGCCCCACGACGCGAGCGGCCCGATCAACGTCGTCGCGGGCGCGCACGTGATGATGACGGTGCCGAACTTCTACAAGCTGGAGACGACCCGCTACGACCTGGGCAGGTACGACCCGATAATCGACGAGCCGCTGGACGTGCGCCGGGGCGACCTCTACCTGTCGGACCGCCCTGGGCTGGGGATCGACCTGCGCCGCGAATACCTGGAGGCCAACGAGCTGTAGGGCCAGGCTTCCGTGCTCCGTCAGAAGTCGTTGAAGGTCTTGCCCCCAAGGTAGTCCGGGAACGTGTATATGCCGGTGATCTGGGTCCAGCATGTGAGCGGATGATTACCGACCCGGACGGGCCTCGTCAGCCCGACCCGCAGGAAGAGACTGCCTTTCGATTTCAGTAGCCGCTCGGCCTGATGGACGGCGGTCCCCTCGTCTCCCAGATCGCTGATGCTTGCCTCCACCATGTGGCGGAACGCTAGGTCGTTGACTGGCCAGCGCTCATAGCGGACGCCCGACCCGTCCACGAAATCGGCGCGGTACTGGCGCCTGCCCCAAGAGTCGTCCACGTGGATACGCTCTATCCTGCCACCCTGTACGGTACCCAGGGAGCGGGTGGGAGCGCCGGGTTGAACGCGCCTGCCCTCTTCGAGGTGTCCATCGAAAACGTCCTCCACGGCTGGGAGGCTGTCGCGGCTGAGTATCTCCTTCCACTGGCCCTCCGTGCATACGGCCCTGCGGGCAGCCGTCGAGAAGTCGGCAAGAGCGTCCTCGGTGTGCGGCGGCTCAGTCTCCGCCGGAGAGAGATCGAAACTGACCAGGGCCCTGGGATGCACCACGAGCTCGCCGCGGTAGTAGAGATTGTGCAGACGGACTCCGCCCTCCGCCACGGGGCGGACGCACGCGCCGTTCCTATCGACGCCGGCCACGCACACCATGTCCTCGGACATGTGGGTGAGGTCGGTGATGACCAGCGACTTTCCCATGGACGTTCGGATGTGGACGATACCTGCTTCTTCGAAGAGGTTGTCACGCAGGCACTCGACCGCGGAGCCTGCGAAAGTCTCCCAAGTATGGTTGCCGCGGCCACGTCGGTTGGAAGATACCAGTTTGGACGGGGTGGCTTCAACAGCGCCGGCCACGCGTCTCAATCTTCCCCGTCCGACGGCGAGGGAGGTCTGTGTGTGGGAGTCGTGCTAGACTTGTCACCTACACTCGCCGCTGGGGGACGCCATGACCAAGAAAGTGCTCGTGACCGACTATGCCTGGCCGTCGTTGGAGCCGGAGAGAGCGGTGCTGGCGCGGGTCGGCGCCGAGCTCGTCGTGGCCCCTGACGGCGACGAGGACACACTGGCGGAGCTGGCGCGGGACGTGGACGGCATCCTGACGTGCTGGGCGCAGACGACGGAGCGGGTGATACGCGCGGCGGAGAAGTGCGTCGTGGTGGGGCGGTACGGCGTCGGCGTGGACAACATCGCGGTGGACACCGCGACGGAGTTGGGCATCGTCGTCGCGTACGTGCCGGACTACTGCGTGCAGGAGGTGGCGAACCACACCATGGCGCTGCTGCTGGCATGGAACCGCCGCGTCGTCGAGCACGTCATGATGACCAAGCAGACGGGATGGAGCAGCGTGAAGCTTGGGGCGCCGATGCCCCGCCTTGGGGGCAAGAAGCTGGGCATCGTCGGCTTCGGGCGCATCGGGCAGGCGCTCGGGAAGCGGGCGCGGGCGTTCGATATGGAGGTGCTGGCCTACGGGCCGAGGCTCAGGGCCGAGGACGCGGCGGCGCAGGGGGGCAGGGCGGTCGGGCTGGCGGAGCTGCTGCGGGAGTCGGACTTCGTGTCCCTGAACTGCCCGCTGCGGCCGGATACCGAGAACATCATCGGCGCCAAGGAGCTTGCGCAGATGAAGGAGACGGCGTTCCTGGTCAACACGTCGCGCGGGCCGCTTATCGACGAGGACGCGCTCTACGACGCGCTGACCTCGGGGCAGATAGCGGGGGCCGGGCTGGACCTCGTGGTGGACCTTTCGCCGCCGCTGGACCACAAGCTGGTCCAGCTTGGGAACGTGCTCGTGACGCCCCACACGGCGTTCTTCTCGCAGGAGGCGGTGCTGGAATTGGAGGAGCGGGCCGCCGGAGAGGTGGCGAGGGTGCTGGAGGGGCAGGTACCGGAGAACGTGGTCAACCCGGCGGTGCTGGGCCGGACGAGGGCGGCGCTGGCCCTCGAAGATGCCGAATAGCGGAGCCATCCAACTATGCCTATCCTGGAAGACCAACTCAATGGACGGATTGCTACCCTGTTGGGCCGCATGAGTCCTCACTGGAACGCGCTCGGCGAGAACAAAGGAGCCTTCCAGGGCAGCCAGAGACAGCCCGACATCTTGGTCGTCCAGCAGGGCGGCCAGCCGGTGGTGATCGAAAACGAGTATTTCCCCGCTCACAATGTGGAGGAGGAAGCTCTTCAACCGCTGGGCGAGATACTGGACGCCGGTGTAGTAGGCGCGTCCGGACGGATAGACGCTGCGGTCGCGCTGCGGTCGCCGCAGGACCTGCGGAGCTGCGGAGGGCTCGACGAGGTTGACGATCTGCTCAGCGGCGGCGCCATTCTGGATTACGCCCTGCTGAGCGGCGGACAGCCACCCGACGTCACGCGCTTTCCCGAGCGAGGCTTCATCAGAGGCTCTCTACGCGATCTCGCGGCCTTCCTGAGACATGCCGCTGTGCCGCAAAGCGCGGTCGAGCGGGCAGTATCGATCCTGGAGCACGGTATCGAGGACGCCGGAGCCATACTGGGCCAGGCGGCGGAGCTGCGCAGCGATACGAAGGACGTGGTCGTGGAGCAGCTCAAGCATGAGTACGGCAGCCAGACCCTACGCATGGCGGCCACCATAATGATCAACGCGCTGGTTTTCCAGCAAAATCTTGCGGGTCAATACGGCGTTAGAAACCTGGAGCAGATCAAGAGCAACGGAGTGCTGACCCAGTCCGCGGTATTGGACGAATGGCGCAAGGTGCTGGGCGTCAACTACTGGTCCATATTCAGCATCGCGAGCGATATCTTGCGCGGCGTCAACCCTCCAAGCTTCGCGGTGGATATGTTGGAAGTAATGTCGGACACTGCCGTCAAGCTGGATGCGCTGGGAGTATCGCAGTCTCACGATCTCTCGGGGACGGTGTTCCAGAAGCTCATTGCGGACCGCAAATTCCTTGCTACCTTCTACACGAGGCCGGAATCCGCGGCACTGCTGGCCCATCTGGCCGTACCGGACGACGGAGGGTGGGGCGACGCTGAGCGGGTGAAGGAGTTTAGTGTCGCGGACTATGCCTGCGGCACTGGGACCCTGATCCACGCGGCCTACCGCCGGATCAACCAGCTTCACCAGTTGGCCGGGGGCGATCCGGAGAGTCTGCACGCCCACATGATGAAGAACCGGTTGACGGCGTGCGACGTGCTGCCCTCCGCGGTACACCTGACCGCCTCGATGTTGTCGTCATCACATCCAAGGCGGCGCTACACGGATACCCGCACAATCGTCGTCGAATACGGGAAGACCGAGACCGGCGGCGTCTCGCTCGGCTCCCTGGACCTGCTGAACGGCAGGACGGCAATCAGGCCGCTCATCCCGCTGAACACGACTACTGTCGTAGGCGGCAGCGGGCAGAAGCGCGCAAGTCTCGACGTAGACATGCCTCATGCCAGCCAGGACTTGGTGATTATGAATCCTCCCTTCACGAGGGCCGGTTCCGATTGGCAAGAAGGCAACCCCGATGGATACAGCACGAAGACGTTCCATGGCCTCAGCACAGACACCAAGACTCAAAAGCGGATGGCTGAGCTGGCGAAGGAATACGCCAAGGGGACCTGTGCTCACGGATACGCGGGCATCGGATCGTGGTTCGCAGCTCTCGCGAACCGAATGGTGAGGAAGGGCGGCACAATCGCACTCGTGCTGCCGATGACCGCCCTACAGGGGGCTACCTGGAATAAGGTGAGGGAACAGATACGACGTAATTATCGCGGCGTCACCATCATGACTATCGCCGCGGCCCACTCTAACGGTCAGTCGTTCTCCGCGGACACCAGCATGGCCGAAACCATGATAGTTTGTCGTGAGTCCTCCGGCGCACCGAGCAACAGGGGGCTGTTCGTATCCCTGAAGCGTCGCCCCGGCAGCGAGATGGAGGCCACCGAGATCGCCAGGGCAATAGCAGCCGCGGCAACTGCTCCTGACATTAGGACCCTAGAGGGCGGGCCGTTCGGAGGGCGACCCCTGTTAATTGGTGAAGAGCGTCTGGGCGAGGTGGTGGATGCTCCGCTGAGCAAGGACGACCCATGGTCGGCGATTGGCATTGCGGACTTCTCCGTGGCCCAAGCCGCATATCAGTTAACTCGAGGCAACATCTGGCTGCCGCAAATGCAGGCTAATGAAGCGGCCGCTATTCCGGTAGCGACCGTCGGGAGGCTGGCTGAACTCGGCAAAGGCGATGCCGTCATCGTAGGACGGGAGGGCAAGGCAGCATTCGATCTCATCAAGCCTCCGTCTCCAGTTGCCACTCATCCCATGCTGTGGAGCCACGATGCCAATCGGGAAAGGTGCTTGATAGTCGGTCCCGACGGTGAAGGACGCATCAGGCCGGGTATGGAAGAGTTGGCCGCCGAAATCTGGGGAACCAGGAGTCACGCACACCACAACCGGGACTTCCGGTTCAACTCCCAATCGCTGGCGGCGGCCTTCACCGAGAATCGCTCCATCGGCGGGCGGGCGTGGCCCAACGTGCGCTTCGACGAACGGGCGCACGAGGTCGCCTACACGCTCTGGTGCAACACAACGTTGGGGCTGCTCTGCTACTGGTGGCACTCCAGCCGGCAGCAGGCGGGGCGAGGCAGCATGCCGATCTCGGCAATTCGCACCATGCCTACACTGGACGTTACCAAGCTCTCGCAGGCGCAGCTCGAGGAGGCCGAAGCCGTCTTCGAAGACACGCGCGATCGGAAGTTCCTTCCGGCCAACCAGGCATATGACGACCCCAGCCGCAAGGAGTTGGACTACCGTGTGCTCATCGACGTGCTGGGGCTGCCCAAGAGTGTGCTGGAGCCGCTCGACCTGCTCCGCCTCAAGTGGTGCTCCGAGCCCAGCGTCCACGGTGGCAAGAGCACCGCTCCTACGTTCAGGTGAGGTACTGGGTACTGGGGCGCCCTCAGCGCGCCGCGCCGCACATGTGCTAAGATTGAAGTTGACGCGCGAGGCCAACCGGAGAGAGATGTACAGGCAGGACGAGCCGGAAGTAAACGTAGAGCAGATAATGGGGCGGTTTCGGTCGTTCTTCGGACGCTTCCGCATCGGCGGCGGGGGCGGGGGCGGCGGTCTGCTCGCCGTCGTCCTCATAGTGGCCCTGATCGCCGCGGGCATCTGGCTCGCGACGGGCTTCTACACCGTGCAGCCCGGCGAAGAGGCCGCCGTCCGCACCTTCGGCGCCATTACGAACAATCCCCCCGGCGCGATGCTCGGCGGCTCCGAGCCCGGCCTGCACTGGTGGTGGCCGTCGCCCATAGGCACCGTCGCCAAGCTACAGGTCGAGCAGGTCAGGCGCCTCGAGCTGGGGTTCCGAGGCGAGACGCCGTTCCCCGCGGAGTCGCTGATGATCACGGGCGACGAGGAGCCGCAGATCGTCGACGCCCAGCTCCTCGTCCAGTACAACATCAAGAACATAGAGCAGTTCCTCTTCAGGGTGGCCGACCCCGACGGCTCGGTGCTCAAGAGCGCGGCGGAGACCTCGCTCCGACAGGTGGTCGGCCAGCGCAGCATCGACGACGTGCTGGTCAACCGCGAGGTCGTCGAGTCCGAGACGAAGTCCCTGCTCCAGAGCCTCCTCGACCAGTACGCGACCGGCATCAACATCACCGAGGTCAAGCTCCAGAGCGTGCTCCCTCCGCCCCAGGTCCAGCCGGCCTTCGACGACGTGAACGTCGCCATCGAGGAGAAGCAGCAGACCATCAACCTAGCCCAGGCTTACGAGGCGGACATCCTGCCCAAGGCGCTCGGCGACGCCCGGCGCACCATCAGGTCCGCCGAGGCGTTCAGGGCGGAGCAGATCAACAGGGCCACCGGCCAGGCGGAGCGCTTCGTCGCCATTCTGAGCGAGTACCTGAAGGCCAAGGACATCACCCGGCAGAGGCTCTACCTGGAAGCAATGGAGGAGATCCTGCCCGGGGTGGCCAAGTACATCGTGGACTCGGACACCAATATCGTGCTCGTGTCCGGGGACGGCGGCGTCGTGCCGCTGCCGAGCGTGGAGTAGGAGGAAGAAGCGGCGATGAAGCTGATTGCCGCCCTGATAGTAATAGCGGCCATCGTGGCGGCCGTGCTGGTGCCCCAGTTCCTGTTCGTGGTCGACGAGACGCAGGCCGCCATAGTGACGCGCCTCGGGGAGCCGCGGCGCTCCATCGTCACTCCCGGCCTATACGCGAAGACCCCGTTCGTGGAGACGGTGACCTACTTCGACAGGCGGTCAACGCTCTTCGACGCCGACCCCGACTCCTTCCTGACGCAGGACAAGAAGCGCCTGATAATCGACGCATACGCCATAGGCAGGATCGAGGACCCGTTGAGGTTCTTCGAGTCCGTCCGGACGGCGAGGGGCGCGGAGCAGCGCGGCAAGGACATCGTCGTCTCCGACCTGAAGATCGAGATCGCCAACGACCTGCAGATCGACGTCATCCGCGACCGCCGCGAGGCGATCATGAACAAGGTCACCGAGACGGTGAGGCCGAAGCTGGGCGCCTTCGGCATCGACACGGTGGACGTCCGCCTCAAGCGCGCCGACTTCCCGCCGCAGATCGCCTCCAGCGTCTACGCGAACATGGACGCTGAGCGCAAGCGCATCGCCAACGCGGAGAGGGCTGAGGGCGCCAGGCAGGACCTGGAGATCAGGGCCGACGTTGACAGGCGAGCGACCATCATCCGCGCCGAGGCCCAGAGGGACGCGGCCATCATCCAGGGCTGCGGCCTCGCGGAGGCGAACGCCATATACGCGGGGGCCTTCAGCCAGAACCCCGAGTTCTACAGGTTCCAGCGCTCGCTGGAAGTCTTCAAGACCTCGCTGACCGAGAACATGGTCGCCGTCGGCTCGGCGGTGGACCTGGGGCAGATCTTCGGCGAAATCCGCGAGGGACTGGCCGAGTCCGTCAGGCTGCCGGACGAAGAGGGGAGCGAAAACGGCCCCACGGACGTCGGCCCCACCTGCGCCCGGGTGGCAGCCGCGCAACTCCTCGCCGGGGAGCTGGTGGTCGACCAGTCCGAGATCGAGCTGGTCAGCTTCCGCCAGGTCGACTGGTCCGACTCGAGCCTCGGCTGCCCGGAGGAAGGCCGCTTCTACATCGAGGGCGTCGTGCCCGGTTACGAGCTGCTCTTCGACTACCAGGGCACCCCCTACCAGATTCACACCAACGAGTTCGGCTCGCGCCTCGTGACATGCGTCGCAGCGCAGCAAACCGAGCCCGAGCCCTCCGGCTCCTAGAGCGCGCCCACGGGGCAAGTATCCTCTCTCCCGTTGTGCCCCAACGGGCGCCGCCGTAAGGTCTCGCCAATCCGGGCCGAACCCTCATTTCAACGATGCTGAAGACGTGTCACAGGAGGCGTAGATGGACCGCGCAGAGTTGAAGCAGCTTATACAGGGTACCCTCGTCACGGTGCCTACGGCGTTCGACGACGACATGAACGTCGACCTGGCGCGCATGACCGACCTGACGAGGTGGTGGGTCGAGCAGGGGCTGGGCACGAACACGGCGCCGCTGAAGGTGACGGCGGCGATGGGCGAGGGCCCGGACCTGGGCGACGACGAATGGCCGCACGTGCTGCGCACGGTGGTCAACGCCGCGGGCAGCGGCGCGGTGGTGATGTGCGCGCTGAAGTCGAAGAATACGCTGCACGCCATCGAGGACGCGAAGAGGGCGCAGGACCTGGGGGCCGTAGGCTTGCAGATCGACATCCCGTTCTTCCACCACTGCCAGCAGGACGACTACGTGCGCTACTTCACGGACATCTCGGACGCCATAGACATCGGCATCATGATCTACAACACGCACTGGTTCACGCTGAACCCGCAGCAGGAGTCGATGCGGGCGGAGACGATGCTGCGGATGAAGGACGCCGAGCACGTCGTGGCGCTGAAGTGGTCTCCCGCGGAGGGGCAGGACTACGATGACATGAAGAAGATCGCCGGCGTCTTCAACATCATCGACAACACGGGTTCGCCCGTCCGGTGCCACAGGAACGGCGGACGCGGCTACATCAGCAGCCTGATCGCCGTGTACCCGGCGCACGACCTGGCGATATGGCGGCTGCTGGAGGAGGGCCGGTACGACGAGGCGCAGGCGAAGTTCGACCGCGTGCGGGACGCGCTGGCGGACTGGCAGGCGAAGACGAGCGCGAAGTCGGGCGGCTACCGGCAGGGCAAGGGGATGATGGCCGCGCTGGGACGCCCGGCGGGGCCGCCGCGCCCGCCGACGCTGCCGCTGGACGAGGAGGAGACGGCGGAGGCGGCGCGGATCATGAAGGATCTGGGCTGGAGCTAGCTGTCGTCCGGGTCTTCCTCTAACCGCTGGCCCATCTGCTGTAGGAAGCTCTCCACGTCGGGAGCGAGCTCCACCTGCTCGCCGCCGTCCTCGGTCGGGGAGGGCTGGCCGGCGGCGGTCTTGTCGTAGTCGGCCTCCAGTTGTTCTATGACCCTGCTGACCTGCGGGTTGTTCTGCACGAGCGAGCTGATGTACTTGTACTGCTGCTCTCCGCGGGTGAAGTCGACGAGCGAGGTCGGGAAGCCGTAGATGGCGCAGACTATCTCCATGATGCGCGCGGCGGCGTTGTGGTCCTCGTCGAGTTGCGCGTACTGCGGGACGTGTACCATCAGGCTGCCCGCGGGCGTGCCGGCGGCCTCGAGGTTCTCCGCGACGAGGTTCACTATGCTGGTCGGTCCCTGGTAGGTGTTGGCCCTGGGAGAGAGCAGGCTTCCGGCGAGCCTCTTCTGCTCGTCGGAGAGGGTGCCGGTCACCAGGAGGGGGCGGGTGTGCGGGACGGCGTCGTAGAAGCCGCCTATGCGGCAGTACTCGCTGACGCCGAAGTGCTGGAGGAGCTCGACGATGGCGTCGGTGTAGTCCTCTCCCCTGGCGTGGGGCTCGCGGACGTGCAGGAAGAGGTAGTCCCTGTATCCGGCGGGGTCGAGCGCGTAGTTGACTATGGTGTTGGGTATGGAGAGGGTGCGCACGCCCTCGACCGAGCGCATGACGGGCCGGTCCCTGGTGAAGTCGAAGAACTCGCCGGGGCGGGCCAGCCTGCCCAGCTCGCGGGCGCCGAGGTGGCGCTCGATCTTGCCGAGCACGAGTCGGCCCACCTTCCCCACGTTGACCCAAGGCGTGAGCATCGCCAACGCGCAGGGCTGGCGCAGGTGGGGGAGGTCGTCGGCTACGTCGAAGGCGGCTACTTTCATAGTCGTATCGTGCCAGAGAAGGGCGTCTAATGCAAGGTGGGCCGCCCGGCCCAAATCCCCCGGTGCGCCTGGGCGGGGCAGCCGCTACTCCCCGATGATGCCGATTACCTTCTCCGGGGTTACCGAGATCAGGATGAAGTCGATCTCGCGCAGGATATCCTCCGCCTTTTCCTCCCAGTCGTCCCCGGGCGCGTAGCTCTTCCACATGGCCCGCACCACGCCGGAGACGCCGTCCTTGGTCAGCGTCACCGGGCCGTTGACCTGGACCCACCTGGAGTGGTCGTCGGGGTCGAGGATGCTGAGCGAGGCGCGCGGGTTGCTCCTGACGTTGCGCACCTTGACCGAATCGACGCTGGCGGCGACCTGCACGGCCTCGCCGTCGTATAGGTACCAGACCGGTGTGACGTGGGGCGTACCGTCCGCCTTGACGGTAGCTATGAACGCTATCAGGGGCGTTCCCAGGATGGTGTCGATCTCGTCCGGCGTCATGCGCGCCATCATTCGCCTCCTTCGGGTAGTCCGGCCGCGGCGGCGACGGGTTCCAGCCGTTCGCGTACCGCGCTCCATATATCGTCGTGTATCTCCTGCGGGGGCCGCAGCCCGTCTACGACCTGCCAGCGCCCGGGGTCGGCGGCGGCCAGCCGCAGGTAGCCGGCGCGGACCCTGTGGTGGAAGTCCATCGACGCGGCCTCGAAACGCGCTCCCTCGTTCTCGCGCTCGACCTCGGCCCAGAAGGGCAGTTTCATCTGGAAGGCGCCAACGCGCGTCAGGCCCTCCTCCGGGGGGCAGTCGAGAAGGAAGGTGACGTCGGGCCATACGCCGCGCGTGGCCAGGGCGTTGACGCTCTCCACGGCGTCGAGGGGGATCTGCCTGCCGTAGCCCTGGTAGGCGGCGGTCGAGTCGGCGTAGCGGTCCGCGACGACCACGGAGCCAGGGCGGGCGAGCGCGGGCCGGACCACCTCTTCCACCAGCTGGACTCGCGCCGCGGCGAAGAGGAATAGCTCGGCAAGGTCGGATGTCTCGCCGCCGGCGCGGGCGCCGCCCTTGACCCACGCCCGGACGTGCAGTCCCAGGGGCGTGGTGCCGGGTTCGTGGATGGGCAGGCAGTCCACGCCGTTGGCGCTCAGGCGCTCCGCGAGCAGCTCGGCCTGGGTGGACTTGCCGCTTCCGTCGCCGCCCTCGAAGGAGATGAAGAGTGACAAGCGGCGCTCCTATGGGCGGTACATGACGACGCGGCGGCCCGGCTCGCGGCCCGTGCTCAGGGAGGAGAGGCCGCGCTGCTCGGCGATCTGGTGCTGGATGCGGCGGATGTACGCGCCCCGCGGGGTCAACTCCTCCTGCTCCCCTCCCTGGCTGACCTTCTCGGCGGCTGCCTCCGCCTCCCTGATGGCGAGCTGCACCTGCTGCGACCTTTCGCCCTGGTTGGAGCGCACGAGCGACCTGAGGAACTGGCGTATCTGGGGCTCCGTGTTCCGCCGGAGCACGTAGACGGGCCGGCCCGTCTCCTCCGCTTCGCGGAGGGCCTGCGTCCTGCGCCGGTAGAAGTTCTTGGTGGTGAGGAGGAGGTCGGCTTCGGCCAGGCTGCCTACGAGCTCGATGGGGGCGTGGGCGCCCTGCACGGCCTGTTGCAGCTTGCCCTTGTTCACCCCGTAGGGGAGTATCCTGGTCACCTTCACCGGCTCGACGGGACCAGGCTCGTCCACGGGAGCTTCGATCTCGTCGGGGACGCGCTCGGGCGTCCGGCTCTCATGCCGCGCCCTGGCGGGCCTGAAATAGAAGGTCGGCTGGTACTCGTACCTGCCGGGCCCGTTGCCGTCCCGTGATACGAGGGTGGCCGCGCGCTCGGACCGCGAGCGCTCCACGACGCCGTCCGGGCCGACGGACCGGACCTCCGGCGGGACGGCGAAGCCTCGCAGCAGCTTGTCGACGACCTCGGCCACGTCGGTGTGGATCGCCACCGTGTCCCAGTCCTGGATCTCGACCACTATGTCGAAGGTAGGGGGGGCGCGCCTCTCCTGCACCGTCTTCTGGGTGCGTCGGCGGCGCGCCTCGTCGTCGCCGAGTGTGACCGTCTGCACCCCGCCGATCAGGTCCGAGAGCGTGGGGTTCAGCACGAGGTTCTCGAGCGTCGTGCCGTGGGCGGTGGCCACCAGCTGCACGCCGCGCTCGGCGATGGTGCGGGCGGCGCCGGCCTCCAGCTCCGTGCCGATCTCGTCGATGATGACGACCTCCGGCATGTGGTTCTCCACGGCCTCGATCATTACGGCGTGCTGCTGCACCGGCGACGGCACCTGAAGGCGGCGGGCGCGCCCGATGCCGGGATGGGGTATGTCGCCGTCCCCGGCGATCTCGTTCGAGGTGTCGACTACGACCACGCGCTTGCGGGCGTCGTCGGCGAGGACGCGCGCCACCTCCCGGAGCATCGTCGTCTTGCCCACGCCCGGCTTGCCCAGCAGGAGGATGCTCTTTCCGGTCAGCACCAGGTCTTCGATGACCCTGATGGTGCCGTATACGGCGCGTCCGACCCTCAGCGTCAGGCCCACTACCTTGCCGCTCCGGTTGCGCAATGCCGAGATGCGGTGGAGGGTGCGCTCGATGCCGGCGCGGTTGTCGCCGCCGAAGGGGCCGATCCTATCCACGACGTGGAGGAGGTCGCCTTCGACCACCTCGGAGTCGCTCAGGAGCTGGCTTTCGTTCAGGTACCTGGCTTCGGGCGGCCTGCCGAGGTCGAGGATCACCTCCAGGAGCTCGGTGTTGTCGCCGCGGAGGGCCAGGGGCTCCATGATCCTCGGCGGGAGCTTTCCGATCAGCGCGTCTAGGTCTGTGTCCGTAGTCTGCTGCATGTGTCGCGGTGGGTCCTTCCGGTCAGGTTAATCACGTCGGGGTGGGAACGGCTGCCCGCACGGCCTCTTTCGCAACGGGGGCCACCATGGTCTTCGCCATGGTAACGTACTCGGCCGCGACGTCGAGGCCGCGGTGGACCAGCAGCCTCCGGAGGACCGGCTGGTGCTCCGGGACCAGGCACCGCACCGCGCCCACGCCGCCGAGCTTGCCCATTCCGAAGTCTACCAGCGCGGCCAGGATGCCGCTCTCCTCGGGGCCGACGGCGATCGATATCTGGCCCGCGGTCAGCCACCGGGATGTCCTGATCCATGCCCTGATCTCGCCGCCCTCCTCGTAGACGTACTCGCGTGCGATTCCCCTGCCGGGTTCGAGCGCCGCCGACCACTGGTCGAAGGTGGCGCCGTAGATGAGCCTGGCCCGCGCCGGGTAGGCGGACACGTGGAGTCGGAACAGGTTATGGCCGTCGTGGGGCCGCCTGCGCCGAAGGGGAAGGTCGCCGCCCCTTGCGCCGGGCCGCCTGGGGCCCATGAGCAGCGTCTCGCGGGAGCATTGGACGAACCCGGCCCTTCGGACGGCGCCGGCGCAAGGCTCGTCCTCGCGCAGCCGGACGAATACGCGCTCGCCGCCCCGACGCGCCACCTCGCGGCACGTCCGGCCGAGGAGGTCTTCGCCCGCGCCATAGGAGTCGGGGCTGAGGTCCAGGTGCGACAGTTCCCAAGCCCGCGGACCCGAGCGCCGCCTCGCCGCGGCGGCGGCCGTGATCCTCACGCCCTCGGCGGCGCAGTAGGCCAGGGACCACCTGCCCTGCGTGAGCAGGGCCAGCCGCGCCGCGTCCAGGACGGAGACGCGGCTTCCGGGGCCTTTCCCGAGACGGTCCATCGTGTAGGCGAGGTTGCCCCTGTCCAGGCCGCCGAGGATGGCGTACCGGGGGAAGTCGAAGGGCTGGAGGCGTCTTACGTAAGGCACTTTGCTCCTAGGCCAGGCCCTTTGTCATTCTCAAGAAGAGGTCGTGTACCCGGAGGTCGCCGGTCAGCTCCGGGTGGAAGGAAGTTGCCAGCAGGTTGCCCTGCCGCACGGCCACCGAGCGCCCGTCGGAGACCATGGCCAGCACCCGCACGGCATCGCCGGTGCGTGTGACGACCGGCGCGCGGATGAAGACCGCCACGACGGGGGGGCCGTCCACCCCTTCGAACTCGACCTCCTCCTCGAAGCTGTCTATCTGGCGCCCGAAGGCGTTGCGGCTGACCTCCATGTCCATCAGGCGGAGCGGCTCCGGCCTGCTGTCGACCAGGCTGCCCGCCAGGAGGATCATCCCGGCGCAGGTGCCCCAGACCGGCATCCCGGATGCCGCCTTCTCCCTCAGGGGCTCCCTGAGGCCGTAGGCGTCTACCAGGTGAACCATGGTGGTGCTCTCGCCGCCGGGGATTATGAGGCCGTCCAGCCCCTCCAGCTGCTCCGGCAGCCGCACCTCCGCCGCCTCCACGCCAAGCCGGCGAAGCGCCTGCTTGTGCTCCAGGAAGTCGCCCTGGACCGCGAGAACCCCGATCCTTGCCGCGCTACCAGCCACGGACGGCTAGCTGCTCCTCGAGAGGCATGGTGCGCACGTCCAGTCCGGGCATTGAGTCCCCAAGGCCCGTGGACACCTCGGCCAGTATCTGCGGGTCGTCGTAGTGGGTCGTCGCCTTCACTATGGCCGCCGCCATGCGCTGCGGGTTCTCGGACTTGAAGATGCCGGAGCCGACGAATACGCCGTCCACGCCTAGCTGCATCATGAGCGCGGCGTCGGCCGGGGAGGCTATGCCGCCGGCGGCGAAGTTGACGACGGGGAGCTTGCCGGTCTCGCGCACCTCCTTGACCAGGTCGTAGGGCGCCTTGAGGTCGCGCGCGGTGGCCATCAGCTCGTCCTCGCCCATGCCCTGGATGCGGCGAATCTCGCCGATGACCGTGCGCGCGTGCCGCACGGCCTCGACGACGTTGCCGGTGCCGGCCTCGCCCTTGGTGCGGATCATCGCCGCGCCCTCGCCGATGCGGCGCAGCGCCTCCCCGAGGTCGCGGCAGCCGCAGACGAAGGGCATCTTGAACTGGTGCTTGTCCACGTGGTTGTTCTCGTCCGCGGGAGTGAGCACCTCGGACTCGTCGACGTAGTCGACGCCGAGGGCCTGCAATATCTGCGCCTCAACGAAGTGGCCGATGCGGCACTTGGCCATGACGGGGATGGAGACGGCGTCGATGATCTCGCGGATCTTGGTCGGGTCGGCCATGCGGGCCACGCCGCCCGCCTTGCGTATGTCCGAGGGCACGCGCTCCAGGGCCATGACCGACACCGCGCCGGCGTCCTCCGCTATCCTGGCCTGGTCGGCGGTCACCACGTCCATGATGACGCCGCCCTTGAGCATCTGGGCCAGCCCTGCCTTCACGCGCCACGTCCCAGTCTCGATGATCGTATCTATAGCCATGTCGGAAGCCCTCCGAGTACCGATTGGGGGGTGTATTGGAGCATATCATACTATATCGACGGGCCCGTTAGGGATGTCTGGGGATGTCTGGGCGCTCAGCCGCGCTCAGCCCAGGTGGACGACCTCGACGTTGCCCCAATGCCGGCCGAGATATTCGGCGACGAGGCGCCTGTGGCAGCGCTCCGGCTTGTCCTCGCTGCAAAGGAGGCAGCTATTCGAGATTATCCTCTTGATCCCCTTCTTCTCAATCCGGCGGTCGTCCATGAGAGCGAGGAACTCGCGCTCGTAGGTCCCCCAGTCGCGATGCCCGTTCCGGTAAGCGTCGAGCATCTCCTTCGTGGGCGCGAGCTCGGGCAGGTGGTAGTACTTCATTCGGCATATCCGGTCCAGGAAATACTCCAGGTCGCCTCTCTTGGCAAAGCCTGCCAACTGCGACACATTGTTAAGCCGAACGTCCACCAATCTCTTCGCGCCCGACTCCCGCAGCAGCTCGAAGAAGTCGGACGCCGATTTCTTCGTGAATCCGATGGTGTACACTCTCAAGACACGTCCCCCCAATCATTGGCATCGCCCGGCTTTTCGCCGACGTGCGCCACTCTCTTCGCCTGGCGGCTCAGCGCTTCGACGACCACCTCATCCCGAGAGCGGAACAGGTCGCCGCCGCGCGGCAGTTTGAAGACGTCCATGAGCCGGTCCATGGCTGCGTCCTGGCTCTCCACGCTACCGTCGGAGAGGATATGCTCGACCGCAACGCCGCGCTCGATAAGAGTCCTGGCGACCAGCAGCGTCCGATGGCAGTCCAGCGGGTCCTTCTCGGTACACATCAGCGCGACGCGGCGCTCGTCGGCGCTGCGCATTACGCGCCTGATCCCGTCGTCGAACAAGTCCGTGTCCGCCAGCCGGTCGTACCGGACGCGTCCGTCGGCGTCGTAGCACGAGCGGTCGGCCGGCCGGCCGCCAAGCTCGCCCCCCAGGAATGCGTAGCCTATGCCGCCTTCGCCAACCCCTCCCAGAGTCCTGGCGAGCGCCTCATGGTTGAATTGGGGCGCATATCGGCTGTACGGCGACGAGCGGACGTCCACCACCTCGTCGACGCCATGCCGCAGCAGCAATTCCACGAACGCACCCGGCGAGTGGTTGGAGTGTCCGATCGTGAATACCGGAAGCAGGGTCGAGCTCAATGATGATTCTCCGTCAGGCTTGATGACTGCGGCGAGTCGGCTACATGCCCAGGACGCGGCGGGCGTTTTCGACCAGCACTTTGGGGCGGACGTCGTCGTCTATGGGGAGGGACTCGAAGCCCTTCAGCCAGCGGTCCGGGGTCAGGTAGGGGAAGTCGGAGCCGAAGAGCACCTTGTCCTGGAGGCGGGTGTTGGTCTCGCGCACCAGGGCCTCCGGGATGAAGCGGGGCGCCCAGCCGGACAGGTCGATGTAGACGTTGGGCTTGTGGAGCGCCACGGCTATCTGCTCTTCGACCCAGGGCCACGCCGGGTGGGCCATCACTATCGTGAGGTCGGGGAAGTCGGCTGCCACGTCGTCGATGCCTGGGATGGGGGCGCCGTACTTGAGCTTGAGGCCCCCGCCGCCGGGCATTCCCAGGCCGGCGGCCGCAAAGCCGGAGTGTACGAGCACGGGCACGCCAAGGTCCACGCACTTCCCGTACAGCGGGTAGAAGCGCTCGTCGTTGGGATGGAACGCCTGGTGTATGGGGTGGAGCTTCAGGCCCCGCAGGCCAAGCTGGGTCACGGCTCGCTCCACCTCCTCGACGGCGGCCTCCATCTTCCAGGGGTCGACGGTGGCGAAGCCCACGAGCCGGCCGGGGTGGTCCCTGACCATGCCGGCCACGTAGTCGTTGGTGTCGGGCGGCTCCCCTGTGGTGGTCTCGGCGTCCACCGAGAATACGACGCCGACTATGTCCCACCCCTCGTACGCCGCCGCCAGTTCCTCTCCCCTCTCCGGCGCGGACCTCACCTTGAAGTAGCGCCGGAGGCCGGGTTCGATGGACATCTCCGGCAGCCCCGGCTGCCTGGGTACGTGGACGTGCATGTCGATGGCGCGCATCGAATCTCCTCCGTGTCGTGTGGTGCGATTATATCCCAACGACGGGGCGCCGCCCGGCGTGGTAACCTTAGGACGTAACACGCGGCCGTTTCATCGGCAGCATGGGAGGGACGAGATGGACGTCTACGAGTGCCTCAGAACGCGGCGCACGGTCCGGGAGTTCAAGCCCGACCCCGTGTCCGACGAGACGTTGGGGAAGATTCTCAGCGCGGCGCGCTGGGCGCCGAGCTCGCGCAACCAGCAGCCCTGGCGCCTGGTGGTCATCCGCGACAGTGACACCCTGGCCCGAATAGGCGGGACCGCCCGGACGGGGTCCTTCATCGCCAGGGCGCCCCTGGCCATAGCGCTCGTGATGGAGAACGCCGACCAGCCCGGCATGGACGGGGGAAGGGCGTTGCAGCAGATGGAGATCATGGCCTGGGCCGAGGGTATGGGCACCTGCTTCGTCACGCTGACGGACGACGAGCGCCTGCAGGTCATGGACATCCTGGGCATCCCGAAGAGGATGGCCCTCGTCACCGTGCTGCCGTTCGGCTACCGGCGCGACGACTTCCGGGGCCGCGGCGTTCCGCGCATACCCCTTTCGGAGATGGCGCACGCGGAGAAGTTCGGGAACCCCTACGGCGGGTGACGAGCTTGACAGGGGGGCTGCGTCGGGCCAGGATAAGCGCCGTGTTCGCCCCCGGAGATAGAGATGACATACGTTCACGTAAATGAGCACGCTCAAGAATTCAGGACCACCGGCGACTTCTACCAGCGAAAGGCGGAGGATGAGTTTCGCGGGGGCGACCTCGTACAGGCATCCGAGAAGGCATGGGGGGCCGTCGCTCAATACCTGAAGGCCCTCGCCGTGGAGCGAGACTGGTCGCACGAGCGACACGTGGACCTGGAACAAGTCGCCGACAAGCTGGCCACCGAAACGGGGAATCGCGATATCAGGACAGGCTTGGGGCCTGCCAACATGCTTCACGCCAACTTCTACCAGGCGGTGTGGAGCGAGGAGGGCGTACGCGACCTGATGGACGCGGCATGGGAATACCTGGAGCTTCTAAAGGAGGTGGCGCCCCCGCGAGAGGCGGTTCTGGTAAGCTAGAAGGTACCCAATCACACTGCGAGGCGAGAAAGTGGAAGAAGTATTCCGCGAGGCCGTGGACCGACTGGAACAGGGCGAGCCCCTGGTGGTGGCGACAGTGGTGCGCACGAAGGGATCGACGCCGCAGAAGCCGGGCGCCAAGCTGCTGGTGCGGAGCGACGGCAGCGGGGTGGGCACGCTGGGGGGCGGCTGCGTGGAGGGCGACATCTGGTTCGCCGCCAACGAGCTGATGAAGCGCGGCGGGCCGCCGGAGCACCGCGACTACCAGCTCAACGAGGAACTCGCGGCCCAGGACGGCCTGGTCTGCGGGGGCACGATGTACTTCCTGATCGACCCGGTGTACACGCCGGGCGATTACCTCACCTACGCTACGGAGATCGACCGCGCCTACCAGGGCGGCCCCGGCGTTGCGGTGGCGACGCTGATCAGGGCGGGGGAAGGGGCCGCCGGAGCGACCGGCCAGAAGCTCTTCATCCGCGAGTACGGCCCCACCGAGGGCACGCTTGGGTCCGACGCGCTCGACGACGACGCCGTCGAGAAGGCGCGCGAGCTCATGGCCCACGGGCGCAGCGACTACGTCACGACGGCGGACGGCGCCGAGTACTTCGTGGAGGCGTACACCACGCCCCCACAACTAGTGCTGTGCGGCGGCGGGCACGTGTCCAAGGCGATAGCGCCGCTGGCAAAGAGCCTCGGGTTCCTCGTCTACGTCACCGACGACCGGGAGGAGTTCGCCAACGCCGAACGTTTCCCAGAGGCCGAACGGGTCGTCGCCAAGAACCCGGAGGCGGCGCTGCCGACGCTGCCCATCAACGCCAACACCTTCGTCATCATCGCCACGCGGGGACACCGCTACGACAACGTGGCGCTGGAGGCGGCGGTCGCCACGAAGGCCCGCTACGTCGGGCTGCTGGGCAGCAAGCGCAAGACTATCCTCATATACGAAGACCTGGTGCGCAGCGGCATCCCCATAGAGCGCATCAAGGAGATCAGGTCGCCCGTGGGGCTGGACGTACACGCACGGACGCCGGAGGAGATCGCGGTCAGCATCATGGCGGAGATCCTGATGTTCCGGCTGGGCGGCACCGGGCTCCCGATGAAGCTGGAGGAGTGGCGCATCGAGCGGCTCCGCGACAAGGTCGAGGGCGAGAGGGCGAACGAGGCGGCCGCGGTCGGCGAACCCGCCCAGGCCCTGTGACCGGCGCCGCACGAGCCGCCCTCCAAGTTGCCGCCCCTACCTCTAGGGCGCACCTTCGTTGATCCCCGGCCTGGCCTTCGTCTCGGCGGTGCTGACGGCGGCGGGCGAATCGACCCGCATGGCCCGGCCCAAGCCCATACTGCCCTGGCGCGGCTCCACGCTGGTGCGCTGCCAGGTGGAGAGCCTGCTTCGGGGGGGCGTGGACGAGGTGGTGGTCGTGCTGGGGCACTTGCGCGAGCAGGTGTCGCCCCACGTGGAGGGCGCCGGCGCGAGGTGGGCGCTCAACCCTGACTACCGGACGGGGCGCGCCAGCTCGATCCGGGCAGGGGTGGCTGCGTTGGATCCCAGGACGGACGCGGTGTTGCTGCTTGGGGTGGACCAGCCCAGGCCGCCGGAGATAGTCAGGGCGGTGCTGGAAGCGCACGCCCGCGCCGGCGCCCCGATCACCGCGCCGCGGCACCGCGGGCGCGGCGGTCACCCCGTCGTCTTCGCCGCGTCCCTGCTACCGGAGCTGGCGCGCATCACGGAGGCGCGGCAGGGCGTGCGGGAGGTGTACGAGGCCCACCGAGACGAGGTGCATCGGGTGGAGGTGGACGACCCTGTGGTGCGCCTGGACCTGAACACGCTGGAGGATTACGAGGCCGCGGTGAAGCTGTACGGGCCCGACGTGCGCCCCTCATTCTGAGGTATGGTTCGTCTCACCACTTCAGAAGGAGGACGAGATGGCAGACAAGCAGTTCATCTTCACCGACCGCGCATGGAGCCAGAGGCACCCGGAGGGCGCGGGAGGATGGAGCGTCGCAGACGACGAGGGCGAGATACGGTTCGCCCAGGCCGTCCGCATCGGCGACACCATCTACGTAGCGGGACAGGTAGCGTGGGACAGGGACGGCGAGATCGTCGGCAAGGGCGACCTGCTGGCGCAGTCCAGGCAGGTGTTCAAGAACATCTCGGAAATCCTGGATCTGGCCGGCGCTTCCCTGAACGACGTCGTGCGGCTGACGCAGTACTTCATGGACATGAGCGACATCCACCCGTACCGGCAGGCGCGAAGGGAGGCAATGCCGGGCGTCGCCTGCATCACCACCGGGATCCAGGTCGCGCGGATGACGCACCCGGACCTGCTGCTAGAGGTCGAGGCGATGGCAGTAGTGTAGCGGCGCGCGGTCCGACGGCGGCCTTTCGCCGCGGTCGTGGCGCTCACACGCCCAAGCGCTCCGCGGCGATCTGGATGATGTGGACGAAGGCCCCCTGCGGGTCGCGCAGCAGGGTGAAGCGGCCCACGCCCTGGATCTCCATGGTTGGCATCGACCGGCTTGCGCCGAGGCGGGTCGCGGTGTCCAGCGAGGCGTCGAGGTCGTCCACGGCGAAGTAGACCGACCAGTTGGGGGGCACTTCGCCCCACTCATTCCTGATGGCCATCATGCCGGCCGCCGACACGCTGTCGAGCCGGAACTCGACGTACTCGCCCCCGTCGGCGCTGGGCCTGCCGTGGGCCGACCAGCCGAAGAGGCCCCCGTAGAACCGCGCGGCGGCCTCGGTGTCGTGCGTGTAAAGCTCGTTCCAGGCGAGTGCGCCCGGCTCGCCGAAGACCTGCGCGCCTATGTGGCTCTTCGGCTCCCAGACCGAGAATACGGCGCCCGTGGGGTCTCTCGACACCACCATGCGCCCGGAGTCGAATACGTCGAACGGCCCGTTGAGCACCGAGCCGCCGAGCTCGGCGGCCCGCGCGGCGGCATCGTCCGCGCTCTCGACGAAGTAGCTGTTCCACACCGGATGCCCGTCTGTCATCTGCTCCATCTCCTCCGGCATCCGGTAGAGGGCGCAGACGTTCCTGCCCCCCTTGGCGAGCATTGAGTAGACCATTCCGGGCTGCATGGGCAGGTCCGTGGCCGTCAACTCCAGGAGCTCGGTGTAGAACGCCTTGGAGCCTTCGGCGTCCGGCGTAGCCAGGTCGGCCCAACTGAACATGCCCGGCGTGTGCTTGGCGATCTCCATCGTGCCCTCCCAGCCGCGGCCCGGCCCTTGGGTCGGGCGCGCGGGTGTATGGTCGTGGTGGAGCGGGAGACCGGATTCGAACCGGCGACATCCTGCTTGGAAGGCAGGAACTCTACCGCTGAGTTACTCCCGCGTACACTGAGATTATGGCGCATGGGGCCTTTTCGTCAAGTCCATGGGTGACCGGTAGGCCATGGTAAACGAGGCGGAGAAGCTCACCGCGAGGAAGTTGCCCAGGCCGCTGGGCCATGTAGCTCATCCCACGGGATTCACTATGCGGACTCCCGTCGGCTCGAAGTCGCGGACATTGCGGGTAACGACGCTCAGGCCGTGCTCCAAGGCCGTGGCGGCGATGAGCAGGTCTGCGCCGTCGTGCCCGAGGGTCGCGGACAACCGCCCCCACCGCCGCGCCGTGGCAGAATCTACGGGAAGAATTCGTTCGCCGTACCAGGCGAACACCCGGTCCAGCCACAGGGCGAGGTCCCGGGCGAAAGAGGGGTCGCGCCGCTGCTGTCGCACGATGCCCCGCTCTATTTCCCCCACGGTAACGACGCTTATGTACAGGTCCGTTGTGCGCTGAGCCGCCACCCATCGGACGAGCTCGGGATTCCGCTCGCGCCTGCGGAGCGCCGACAGGACGTCGGTGTCTATGAGAAAACATCACAAGTCGAGTGACCGGGAGGGGAGAGACAGCCGCTCGAAATCCTGGTCGTCCCGCGGGATTTCAAGAAGCAGCTCGCCCAGCGTCGGAGCGTCAGCCTTCTCCGCTTGGAGAAGGCGCTCGTACTCATCCGCCGACAGCACGACCACTGCGGGCTCTCCCCGGCGAGTAACTCGCTGTGGCTCGCCGGCCAGCGCGGCGTTTACCAGCGCGCTGAACTTGTTCTTCGCATCCTGTAGAGGCCACTGGGCCATTGACTGCCTCCGGCTAGATATTCTGGCTAGATTATACGCCAGCTTGTGTCCTGTCATCAATTCGAACGAGGTCAGTCCGGTTGCTGTGGGGAGAGACTCGTGCATGGACTTCGGCTGCCCGGCAACCGTGCGGTGGAGAGTCGATTCGCGCAAGGGACAAGTAGCTGCTTATTCCGATTCGCAATACGGAAGGCCAAGGTGCTTTACCGGTACGCTTCGCCATCCGTCGGGAACGCACCCAGCCAGGTTGTTATCATGGAGAGACAACCGCTGCAGGTTGATCAAGCTCCCAAGCTCGGACGGTACCTCTCCGCTCAACTGGTTCTTACGGAGATCCAACCGTTCCAGATTGGTCAAGCTCCCAAGCTCGGATGGTATCTCTCCGCTCAACTCATTCTGACCGAGATCTAACACTTGCAGGTTGGTCAAGCTACCAAGCTCGGACGGTATCTCTCCACTCAACTGGTTCTGACCGAGGGACAGCTCCTGCAGGCTGGTCAAGCTACCGAGCTTGGACGGTATCTCTCCACTCAACTGGTTCTGACCGAGGGACAGTCCTTGCAGGCTAGCGAGGTTGCCAAGCTCAGAGGGTATCTCTCCGCTCAATTGGTTCCTCCATAGGTACAGTATTCGCAGGCTAGCGAGGTCGCCAAGTTCAGGTGGGATTTCTCCGCTCAACTCGTTCTGAGACAGGGACAACTCTTGGAGCTTGGCCAAGCTGCCGAGCTCCGATGGTATCTCCCCAACCAACTCGTTCCCCCATAGATACAGTATTCGTAGGCTAGCGAGATTGCCAAGCTCAGAGGGTATCTCTCCGCTGAGCCGATTCTCAGAGAGGAACAGTCGTTGAAGGCTAGTGAGGTTGCCGAGCTCAGAGGGGATCTCCCCGCTGAGCCGGTTCTTAGCGAGTTCCAATACCTGCAAGTCAATCAGGCTGCCAAGCTCCGACGGTATCTCTCCACTCAACTGGTTCTGACCGAGGGACAGTTCTTGCAGGCTAGAGAGGTTGCCAAGCTCAAAGGGTATCTCTCCGCTCAATTGGTTCCCCCGTAGGTACAGTATTCGCAGGCTAGAGAGGTTGCCAAGCTCAGAGGGTATCTCTCCACTGAGCCGGTTCTTAGCGAGTTCCAATACCTGCAAGTCAATCAGGCTGCCAAGCTCCGACGGTATCTCTCCACTCAACTGGTTTTCCCATAGGAACAGTCCTTGCAAGCTAGAGAGGTTGCCAAGCTCCGACGGTATCTCTCCACTCAACTGGTTTTCCCATAGGAACAGTCCTTGCAGGCTAGAGAGGTTGCCAAGCTCAGAGGGTATCTCCCCACTGAGCCGGTTCTTAGCGAGTTCCAATACCTGCAAGTCAATCAGGCTGCCAAGCTCCGACGGTATCTCTCCACTCAACTGGTTCTGACCGAGGGACAGTTCTTGCAGGCTAGAGAGGTTGCCAAGCTCAGAGGGTATCTCTCCACTGAGCCGGTTCTTAGCGAGTTCCAATACCTGCAAGTCAATCAGGCTGCCAAGCTCCGACGGTATCTCTCCGCGTAGCTCGTTTCCCCATAAGTACAGTTCTTCCAGACTAGCGAGGTTGCCAAGCTCAGAGGGTATCTCCCCGTTCAATCGGTTCTCAGAGAGGTTCAACGCTCGCAGGTTGGTCAAGCTGCCAAGCTCGGACGGTATCTTCCCGCTCAACTCGTTGTCATGTAGGTTCAGTTCTCGCAGGCCATCAAGGTTGCCAAGCTCGGACGGGACCTGTCCAACCAACTGGTTATCGGAGAGAGCCAATTCAGTTACTCGTCCGCTGGCACCGGTCGTCACGCCATACCACGTGCCGATTGGGCCATCGCTCAGCCAGTTCTGTCGCCTGGCCCAGAACAATCCGTTAGTGGAGTTGTAGATCGCGATCAGGGCTTCCCGGTCGGTCTCGCGGATAGGTGTGGATGTGAGCTCGGGTGTTGCAGTAGGTACAACCGTGGGAGTGGACGAGGGCGTCGCAGTCTGCTCCAGGGTATTTGTGGGCGTAGGTGTGAACGTCGGCTGCGGTGTTAGTGTCGGCGTAAGGACGTTGGGGGAGACCAGTTGGGGCGTGTGGGTCGGCGTGGGGTCGCCACCAAAGATGCCGCAGGCCAGGACTACCGGCAGGACAAGCACTCGCAGCCAGTTTCCGGAGCGCGCCCCGCGCCAACGATGCAGTGCTCCTATCGCCCATGTCGCAGGCTCTCCAAGTCGACACTTCGCCTAGCCTCATTATCGCATGTCTAACCCTTGTCAAACCGGACCAAGGCGCGGCGGCATTGTACACTTCCCTTCCATGAAGTTCGTGCGATGGCTGATTGGGGCTGTGGATGGACTCGCGCCGCGATTCCATTAGAATGGGGACGAACTACAGAAGGAGATTAACCGCCATGCCCAAAGCCCTGGCCCCCCTGGCTCTCGCGCTCGCCCTGGTCGTCTCGATCGCGTGCGGCGCGGAGGACTCGTCCACGGACACCGACGCCGCGATCTCGGACCACATGGTGGCCGAGGCGACCCTCACGGCCCACTACGTCGCCGCCGCGCTGGAAGCCGGCATGACGCGGGAGGAGATAAACGCCGTCCTGAAGCGGATCGCCGACGACACGGTCATCTCCGAGTTCTGGATCAGCGACGAGGACGGGCGCGTCGAGTTCACCAACGTCCCCGGCCTCGACTTCGCGTTCCCGACCGACCCCAACGCCGGCACGCAGGCCGCGCCGTTCGCCAAGCTGCTGTCCGGGCAGGAGTCCGTCGTGGTACAGGACGCGCAGCCGCGCGAGGCCGACGGCGCCATGTTCAAGTACGTGGGCGTCGCCGGCGTCGACCAGCGCAGGATCGTGCAGGTGGGCTTGGCGGTCTCGGAGTAGAGGCCGGGCCTGGCCGCGCCGTCAGGGCCTCGGCCTGGGGCTGTAGCCTAGGCGCTTGCGGGCCTCGGCGACCAGGTAGCGCCGGTTGGGGACTTCCGACTGGATGTGGAAGATGTCCCAGCCGGTGGGGTCGAAGGTCCCGTTCCAGAACCGCAGGATCTCGGCCTCGTCCGCCTTCCAGTCGAGCGCCCTCGAGACGGCGTGGGCCGCGTCGTCGGGATAGAGCGCCGACGTGGAGGGCGGCTCGCCGTCCCAGGCGAGCTCTCCGAGCCTCAGGCAGACCACCGCGGTCTGTCGCTCGCGGGCGAACTCGCGGCAGACGTGCTCGCCGAGGTGGTACGCCAGCTCGGAGGGCCCCGTGTCCGGCGCCGGGCGCCAGCTCTCGGTTACGGCGTGGTCCTCGCCATAGCGCCCCATGATGCTCAGAGAGCTGAGGTAGATGAACCTCGGCACACCCTCCGCCGAGGCGGCCTGCAGCAGGTTGTAGGTGCATCGCATCGCGGCGTCCAGCTTCTCCGAGGCCGAGGGCCCCGCGTCGGGCTCCCCGTTATGGATGACTGCGTCCACGCCGCGGACGAGCTCCCTCGTGGAGTCGTCATGGCCCAGGTCGCAGCGCGCCGCCTCGATCCCGCCGCATGCGGCCGGCGCGCCCATGCGGCCGGTCAGCACGATGTCGCGGTCCGCCGCGAGAGAGGCGGCAAGCTCCCGCGACAGCCTCGACCCTGCTCCCGTAACGAGTACCCTCATGGCTGCTCCCCTCGAAAGCTCGCCGGAGCGGCCGGCGGCGCGTCAAGTGTACCCTCTCGCGGACAAAATCCCAATCGTCTAGTCCCCCGAGGCGTTGCCTATTCGAGTACCCGCAGCGTACCCGGTATGTGCATGCGCGTCAGCTTTCGGGCCGTGAGGGCAGGCGCGAGGGCTACGACGGCGATGCCCGCGACCAAGAAGGCGGCCATCTCCGAGACGTCTATGAGCAGGAAGACCCCCATGTCGGGGTAGCTCGCCGGGACGAGCGCCAGCAGGATCCAGAGCAGCAGCGCGTACCCGAGGACGACGCCCAGCAGGGTGGCGGCCACGCCGAGGGCGAGGCCCTCGACGGCAAGGTTGCCGACTACCCTACGCACCGGCACGCCGTAGGCGAACATGGTCGCGTGGTCGCGCGCCCGCTCGTCCGAGTTGATGTTCGCGGTGTTGAAGGCGATCAGCAGCGCGAGCCCCAGCACGAATATCTCTATCACCCAGAATATCCCGGACACCTGCTCGAACGCGTCGCGGACGGCCTCGGAGGCTTCGGCGAGGCCGGTCACCGTCGCCACTCCCGGGGTTCCGAACAACTCGCGCTTGACGGCCTTCAGACTGCCGCCGAGGGCGGGTGCCCCGACGACCCTGTTGGCGAACCCCTCGAGGCCGGCAAGGCCGGCGTGGCGAATGTCGACGTAGGCGTCGATGCGGAGGGGATGCGGGTGTATGGCGACCACGGGGAGGGTGGTCTCGCCGATCTCGAACGCCCCCGGACCGGTCCTGGCGGGGTGGGTCAGCTTCACCCGGTCGCCCACGCGCACGCCGAGGTCCGATGCGGCCTTGCGGGCGAGGACGACGCCGGGGCTGTCGGTGGATAGGGCGCCCTCGGCGGCGGTCGGCGTCCAGAACCCGCTCTCGAAGTCGATGAACTGGATGTTCAGGTCGACCGCTCCCCGCTCCGTGCCCTGGACGGCCTCCCGCACGCTCCCCGCTATCGCGATACCGGGTTCCGCGACGCGCAGCGCCCCTCCGCCGACGATGCCCGCAACTTCCGGCGAATCGACCGGATAGAAGGAGTCGAGCTCCACCGTGAGCCGGTCCGGCGCGTCGCCGAGCGCCTCCTCGTCGCCCAGCGCGATCGTCGACAGGAACGATTCGCGCATGCCGATTACACTGAACAGGATGGCTATGACCGCGGTGAGCGCCAGGAGCGTCAGGAAGGTGCGCCTGGGCGCCCTCAGCAGGTTGCGGAACGGCATGCGCCCGAGGCTGCTCCCCGGTAGGGGCAGGCGGCTGACCACGGGGGCAAGCCCGCCGCCCCGCGCGGCCAGGTGCCCGGTCCTGATGGCCTCCACGGGCTTGACGCGCGTGGCGCGAAAGACCGGCCACAGCACGGCCAGGATGGGCACCAGGAAGCCGATTGCCGCAACCCCGACGAAGATGTCGGCCTGGAAGGGCGTCAGGAAGACGGGCAACGCGACGAAGCTCTCCAGCACGCCCTCCATGAGCATTGCGATCAGCAGCCCCACACCGACGCCGAAGACGACGCCCAGGACGCCGATCTGCAGCCCGACCAGCAGCGGGCGCGCGGCTATTGCGGCGGGGTTCATGCCCAAGGCCATGGCCGTGCCGATCTCGCGCCGCTGCGTCTCCACCATGCGGGCGGCGAAGTTCAGGGCCGCGAACGCGGCGCCGGCGAAGAGGACCAGCGCGAAGACGTTGTATATCTGCTGGTCGCCCTCGGGGTCGCGCGTGAGGGCGAGGTAGGAGGCGTCGTCCTCGGTGCGCATCAGGTTGAGGTGCGCGCCGGGGTGTCGCTTCGCTGTCTCCGCCAGGAGCGCCGTCTCGACGGCGTTCACGTCCGCCCCGGGCTCGACGGTCAGCACGAGGTCGTTGACCGACCCGCGCCTGCCGGTTAGGTCCTGGGCGGTCCGGAGAGAGGTGAAGACGACGACGAGGTTGGCCTGTCCGAAGAAGCTGCCGGCCTCGACGACCAGGAAGTATTCGGGGGATACGGCGTGGCCGACGTACCGCGCCGGTACGCCGCCGCCAAGCCGCAGGTCGCCCTGGTCGGGGAGATCGTAGTAGACGCCGAAGTTGCGCTCGATCAGCACCACGGGCTCGCCGAACTCGGACTCCTCTATGCCGCGGCCCGCGACGGCCTCGACGCCGTTGACGCTCGGGCCGCCGTCCGACAGGTCGACGCCGATTATCCTGCCGGGCACCAGTATCGCGCCGTCCGGGGCGTCCACCTCGACCTGCGTGCCGGAGATGAGCCGCTCCTCCGCGGCCTCCACGCCGTCGATGCCTTCCGCGATGGAGGCGAGCGCGCCCTGGGGGAGGAATCCGTCCCCGCCGAGGCGCGCGCGAACGTCGTACATGTTCGTCATCTCGAGGCTCGCCTCGTTGGAGGCGATGCGCCACTCGGTCACGCTGCTCAGGCCGGCGAACATGCCGGTGCCGATGGCGATCATGAAGGCGATCCCGGCCACCTGTACCCAGCGGGCCCTTGCGTCCCGGAGCGCCCAGCGCAGTCTCAGAGCCATTGCGCCAACCCTACCAGCGCAGCTCGGACAGGGGGGCCTTGCCGTCCGCCGGCGGGCCGTCGCTGACGACGTGTCCGCTGCTCATCTCCACCACCCTGTCGGCGATGCGCGATATCTCCCGGTTGTGGGTCACCACGAGCACGGCGCGGTCGGCGGACGCCTGCGCGATCAGCAGCTCGAGAATCTGCGCGCCGGTCCTGAAGTCGAGCTCTCCCGTCGGCTCGTCGGCCAGCAGGATGGGGTTGCCGGTGGCCAGCGCCCTGGCTATCGCTACGCGCTGCTGCTCTCCGCCGGAGAGCTCGTGCGGGAAGTGGTCGAGGCGGTGGCCGAGCCCGACCGATTCGAGCACGGACTCGGGAGCCGCGGCGCCGCGCTTTCCGGCGACGTCCATGCCAAACTCCACGTTCTCCAGCGCCGTGAGTCCAGGAAAGAGGTTGAAGCTCTGGAAGATGAAGCTCACCGTCTGCCGCCTGAGGGCGAATAGCTCGGGGCGCGAGGCGGCGGTTACGTCGCGGCCGCCGACGGAGACGCTCCCGGCGGTGGGCGTGTCCAGCGCGCCGATGATGTTGAGCAGCGTGGTCTTGCCGCTGCCCGACGGACCCAGCACGACGACGAACTCGCCGTCCGACACGTGCAGGTCCACCCCGTCCAGCGCCCGCACCTCTACGGGGCCGATTTGGTAGTGCTTGGATACCCCGACCAGGTCGATCAAAGCCAGTCCTCCGCAGACTAGATAGTCATCTCCGACACCGGCGCCAGCCGGTGATTGGTCGTATCCGCAATCAGCGCCAAGGACTGCAGGGTCACTGCGCCGAGTAGGTACTGGCCTTCGGCTCCGAAGATAACCTGGCTCACGGCATCCTGACCCTCCGCAA
The DNA here is from genome assembly GCA_963664035.2 of Dehalococcoidia bacterium. Taxonomy (GTDB): domain Bacteria; phylum Chloroflexota; class Dehalococcoidia; order Lucifugimonadales. The sequence continues at coordinate 1,253,528 of OY760867.2, forward strand.
TGAACCGGGCTTCTCCAACGGGCAGCGTCTCCCGTTCCGCGTTCGCGAATGAGAACTCCATGAAGCGTTTAGGCTTAACGCCCAGCTCACCTAACAGGGATGCGGGGAGCATAGTGTAGACCGCCCCGGTGTCCGCCAGGGCCTCTACCCATTCGGTAGGCCCGCCGTTGCCGTTATTGACGCCGAACTGAACTCTAAAGGTCCCCATAGCCTCCGGGCAGCTATGGCCTATCACGCGCGTAGGACGGCGTATGCGCCGCCAGTAAGTCCGATTGCCCCTCCGAGCGTCGCGGAAATGGGGACTTGCGCACCCAATAGGGAAGCAAGCCATCCGGTCAGGACCGCGCCAATTATTGTTGCTCCCACCACGACGATAAGTCTAAATAGGACCATAGTCCTCTGTCAGTTTCAGAAACGCTACGGCGAGCCCCACTACTCCAGTCATGGCAATGCCTAGCTGGACGATTGCCTTGTAGAGGTCAGCCTTGGTAGCGTAGTGATCCAAGGTCCGGTGCATCTCCTCCCGGAAAAGGGCCATCTCCTCTCGGAGTACAGACCGGGTTATGGGTTGCTCTGTCGTAGCCATGGCCCCTCCAGTGTAGCACGCTCGGTCAAGACCCTTATTCAGGCCCAAATCCACCGCCTCCACCTTCAGCGCCATATCTATCGGCCATCATCCCGTAGGGGCTGGTTTCAAACCAGCCCTCCCCCTTGCCGTAGAGCGTCACCGCCATTTAGGTGGGGGATTTGGGTCAGGCACATAGGCTTGACAGGTAGGCTGCCAGTAGTAATGAGAGCCGTGGAGGACGGGTTCGTGGGAGCCTACCTGTTTCTCTTCACTGCGGCCGTCAAGCCGAACACTGCGGTCGCCACCAGCGCCATTACCGGGCCGGTGGGCATGTTGGCGTGGAACGAGAGGTACATGCCCACCACCGCCGAGAGCACGCCGATCAGAGTCCCGATGAGCATGACGCCCACGAACCGCTTCGCGAGCAGGAATCCCGTCGCGGCGGGCGTGATCAGCATCGCCATCACCAGCACGATGCCGGCGGCCTGGATGCTTATGACGATGACGAGAGCCAGGAGCGAGAGCAGCACGTACTCCACCAGGCGCGTCCTGATGCCGACCACCTCGGCGCCCACGGGGTCGAAGGTGGTGTAGACGAGGTGGCGGTGGAATATGTAGAGGCCGATTATCACCAGCACCGCAAGCCCCAGCGAGAGGTACATCTCCCCTGTGCTTACGCCCAGTATCTCTCCGATGAGCAGGTCCTCGATATTGGGCGCCTGCGTGTCCCTGATATCCAGGAAGGTGTTGATGTACAGCGGGCTCGAAAGCATGACGAGGCCCAGGGCGAACATGCCCGCGAAGACGATGCCGATGGAGGTGTCCTCGCTGCTGCCCGTGCGCCGGCTGATGAATCCCATCAACAGCGCGATGGCGACCCCGGCCGGGACCGCGATGATGAGCGCGCTGCCCGTCACCAGCAGCCCAATGCCCATGCCGGGCAGTATCGAGTGGGCGAGGGCGTCGCCCATGAACGCGCGCCCGCGTGCGACCACGTACGCCCCTATGACCGGACACATCACCCCGACGAGCACCGATACGATCAGGGCGCGCTGCACGAAGCTGAATTCGAGCGGGTCTAGGAGCAGCCCCAACATCCCGTCCATCAATGCGCTCCCTCGTCGTGGTCGTGCGGATCGACGTGGTGGTGGGCGAACTCCAGCCCGTGGGAGCCGTACAGCTCCTCCAGCACCTGGGGGGTGAACGCCTCTTCGGGAGGGCCGTACGCGCACATGTGGTGATTGATGCACAGGATGCGGTCGAAGCGCTGGGCGATGTTCGTCAGGTCGTGGGTGGAGATGATCACGATACGCCCCTCGTCCCTCAGCGACTGGAGGACCTCCACGATGTCCTCCTGCGCCGCGACGTCGACGCCGCTGAATGCCTCGTCCATCAGGATTATGCTGGCCTCCTGCGCCAGCGCGCGGGCTATGAAGACCCTCTGGCGCTGACCTCCGGAGAGCTGGGTCACGCTGGAAGAGCGCCTGTCCCACAGGTTCACCCGCTCCAAGCTCTCACGCACCATGTCCCTGTCCAGCTTGCGCGGGCGCCGGAACCACCCGATGCTGTTGCCGCGCCCCATCATCACCACGTCATGGACGGTGGCGGGGAAGCGCCAGTTGATGCTGTCGCGCTGGGGCACGTACGCCAGCGCGCCGCTGCGCTCCGCCCCCCGGACGGTCAGGGAGCCGCCGGCGACGGGCAGCAGCCCCGCGATGGCGTCGAACAGCGTGCTCTTGCCCGCGCCGTTAGGGCCCAGGATCCCCATCAGTGTGCCGGGGCCGGCCTCGAAGGTAATGCCGGTCAGCGCGACGTGCCCGCCGCGCTCGACGCTCATGTCCTCGACGATTATGCTCGGTTCTGAAGTCATTCCGGCCATCTCCGGGCCTCAAGTCGGCGCGGCTGTTCCACGCCTGATATTACCAGAATTCCTACGTTCGGAGCACGGGAGGGCAGCCACAAGGGCTGCGCCCTACGGGATGGAAGCCAATGCGTGTACTTCTAGTCGGGCCGGATCACGCCGCAGGCCACGCGGCTGCCCGTGTCCGACTCCACTTCGCCGTAGGCGTCGGGCTTTTCATGCACGATTATCGCGGAGCCGTCGGCATCGAAGAGAGAGTGGTCCTTGCCGGTGTCCAGCGTGACGCCGTCGGTGAAGAAGTCGGCGCGGGCGGTGCCGTCGGCGGCCGCGTAGATGTTCGGCAGGTCGCCGCCATGGGCTTCGCCGGACGAGCCGCGCCAGTTGGGGTGAACGAAGCCATGTTCGCCGATGTCCTCGGGATCGAAATGATCGCCGGCAGCGTCGAAATCGGGCGTGCAGGCGCCGACCGAGTGGATGATGAACGCATGGCCGCCCGGGGCAAGTCCATCCGCCTTGGCAGCCACCAGGACGCCGCCGGCCGCCTGCCTGAAGGTTACGGACCCGATGGACTCGCCGTCCTGGGAGACCAGGACGGCGGATGCCGTCGCTCCGATGTTGGGCGGAGCATCCTGGCCGAACCGGAAGGCCAGGAGAGACCCGATGGCGACTAGGATGACGACGGCGGGCAGGGCGAGAAGAATCACGAGAATCGAAGGTCTCATGGTTGGGACTCCCCCTTTCCCTGTCGCTTGGGACCGTTCCTTGCCTGGGGCCGCCGCGCCGCGTCAATCAACTTTGGGCGTAGATTATCGCGACACAGCGGCCCGCTCTCATCCCGTTCCTATTGCAGCCCCGTCACTTAAGCGCCTCGACTATGCGCTCGACGTTGGTCCGCACCATCTCGATGTACGTGCCCGCGCCGCTGTCCTCGGGCCCCAGGGAGCCCGAGTAGAGCCTGACCAGCTTCGCGCCGGACTCCGACGCCACCGCGCTGGCGAGGCGCTCGCTCACCGTGGTCTCGCCGAACACCGCGGGAACGCCGTACTTCTTGACGTCCTGTACGAGGTCGGCCAGGTCCTTGGCGGACGGCTCCACGTCAGTGGTGATCGACAGCACGACGCCGACGACCTCGAAGCCGTATAACTCCGCGAAGTAGCCGAAGCTATCGTGCGAAGTCACGAGAAGCCTGCGCTCCTCCGGCACGGTAGCCGTCTGCTGCTGCGTCCAGGCGTGCAGCTCGTCGAGCTTCGCGTTGTAGGCGGCGGCGTTGGCGCTGTACTCGCCGCCCCGGTCCGGGTCGAGCACCGATAGCCGCGCGGCTATGTCGTTGACCGCGATCTTCACGCGGACCGGGTCGAACCAGAAGTGGGGGTCTTCGAGGCCGTGGCCGTGGCCGGCGTGCTCCTCTTCGCCCTCCATGGTGAGGCCCTCGATCGACTCTATGGCCTCCTCGGCATCCATCTCGCCGCCTTCGACCTTGGCGATTATTTCGAGCACCGCGGCTGCCAGCTCTTCGTCCTCCTCGTGGTGCTCCTCCTCTTCACCCTCGCCGTTCGCGTCCTCGTCCTCACCCTCCTCGTGGTGCTCGCCCTCTTCCTCCTCGCCGTTCGCGTCCTCGTCTTCACCCTCCTCGTGGTGCTCGCCCTCTTCCTCCTCGATGCTTTCGATCAGCTCCTTGAGCTCTTCCAGTCCGGCCTCGGGGCTGATCTCACCCTCCTCCACCTCGTGAACGATATGGCTGATCTCTTCCAGTAGCTCGACATCTTCGATGTGTCCTTCGCCGAACTCGATGGGATCTACGATCTCTCCAATTTCTACAATGGCGTCCTCGTCCCGCGCGGCGTTCTCAATGAGATCGTGAAGCCACGCTCCCTCCAGGCCCAGGCCGACGCTCAATATGAGGTCGGCCTCGGCGATCCTCGCCACGTCTCTGGCGCCCGGCTGGAAGGTGTGCGGGTCGGCCCCCACGGGCACCAGGCTCAGGACGTCGACGTTGCCGCCGCCGACGTTCCTGACCCAGTCCGCCATGATGTTCGTCGTGGTAACGACGCTCACGGGGGTGGGTTCCGGCGTCGCCGTCGGCTCGGGCGCCGCCGTCGGGGCCCGCGTCGGCTGGGGCGCCGGGGTGGGCTCCTCGCTGTCGCCGGCGCACGCCAGCGCGGCAGATAGCAGCGCGATGGCCGCTACCGCAGCCGCCAGCCGCGGAAGGCTATTGATGATGTTCCTCACTTCGACTCTCCTTTCGTTCCGTTCGTCTGTCGCATCGTGATTCAACGGTTATTCAGGTCTGGCCGTCGGCGCTGGCCGCCAATGAGAATCCATCTCATGCCGACGCGTCGATCATCTGGTCGAACATGGCGGACGCCTTAGGAGGTCTCTCCTTGCAGGCAGGGGTCGCAGGTGACGTAGAACTCTATGCGGTGACCCATGATCTCGCCGGGGATGTCGTCTCCAACGGCCCTGAGGAGCCGTTCGACCGTCGCCGCTCGGAATTCGCCGACGGTCCCGCACCTCACGCAGACCGTATGGTGGTGGTGCTCGATGCGGGAAAGGCTGTACATGGGAGCGCCGTCCATCAGGGCGAGCTTGCAGATGACGCCCGCGTTCAACAGCAGCTTGATCGTTCGGTACACCGTCGCCCTGCCGACCGAGGGCAGCTCGTTGAATATCTCCTCCGCGCTGAACCCATCCTGCTTGCGCTGCAAGAGGTCTACGATCGCCCTCCTGGGAGCCGTGGAACGGTACCCCCTGTCCTCCAGGACGGCCATGAGGTCGGGTCGCGCCGCCGAGTTTATGATATTGAGTCTCACTTCTTGCGCCGCCAACTCAAGCGACGCTGAAATTGGATGCGATAAACATTAGCAAGCATCCCGTACCGTGTCAACAGACATGGGAAATCGTAACTGTTCAGAGTACAGGAGGGCAGCCACAAGGGCTGCACCCTACGGGATGGAAGCCGTAGTCGTAGGGGCGTCCCTTGTGGCATCTGCTCCAACTAATTGTATAAGAAAGGTACAATCCTTCGTATAGCGGTAGTATATGACCACTACGAAGGAGGTACGCAGCGAATGTCCACGAGGAGCGAAGACGATACAGAGACCATAGGGGACGTTGAGCATTTCCTTCAGCAATGTCTGGAGGGCATGAAGCTGGACCACGAGCGCAAGGGGCCCGGCAGGCCGCGGGTTCTGCCAGCATTGGCTCTTTGGGCGGGACTGCTGGTCTGCGTGCTGCGAGGCTTTGGGAGCCAACTGGCCGTGTGGCGCCTGATCTCGGAACGCGGCCTCTGGTTCTTCCCCCGCTTTCCGGTGACGGACCAGGCGGTGTACAGGCGGCTTCACACTGAGGGAACCAAGCCTCTGGAGAGGCTCTTCGAGCAGATCAGCAGCCTGTTGGCCCAGCGATTCGAGGGGATGGTCTCGGAGAAGCTGGCTCCCTTCGCCAAGGAGGTGGTGTGTATAGACGACAGTACGCTGGACACCGTATCGAGAAAGCTGCCCACGCTGCGGGCAATCCCCGATGGTGACAGCCGTCTGCTGCCTGGCAAGCTCTCTGGGGCATTCGACATCAGACGCCAGCAGTGGCGGGCCATCCGGTTTCAGCCGGACCCACGCCAGAACGAGAAGGTGATGGCGCGGGAGTTGGTGGCAGCGATGCCGGCGGGGACTCTGGTGGTTGCAGACCTGGGATACTTCGGATTCGCTTGGTTCGACTGGCTCACGGACGGGGGCTATCACTGGCTGAGCAGACTGAGAGCAAAGACCAGCTACAAGGTGATACACACCTTCTATAAGCGGGGCGAGGTCTTTGACGGCATCGTGTGGCTGGGAGCCTACCGCGCCGACCGTGCCAAGCACGCCGTTCGCCTGGTGACTTTCAGACAGGGCGGGACCATTCGCCGCTACATCACCAACGTTCACGACCCTCTTGAGTTCTCGATTCGATCCATGGCCGAGGTCTACGCTCGCAGGTGGGATATCGAGATGGCACTCAAGTTGGTCAAGCAGCACCTCAAGCTGCGCCTCCTGTGGTCTGCCAAGCGGGTGGTGATTCTCCAGCAGATATGGGCGACGCTCATAATCTCCCAGGTCCTTCAGGCACTGAGGCTTGAGATAGCCCAAAAGGCTGGGGTTGACCCGTTCAAGGTGTCCATTGGCCTGCTGGTGCAGTACGCGCCCCAGTATGCCTATGAAGGCAGGGATCCTGTGAAGGTCTTCGTGGAGCGAGGGCGTGACCTGGGCTTCATTCGACCCTCGCGCAGAACGCGTATCCACGCTCCAAGCATACCTGACGAGGCGGTCCTGCCCGCACCGCCCGCACTCGTGCTCACCCGCACCCCCAGATACGCTAACCGCAATGTCCACAGACGTAGCCAACCGTCCAAAAAGTGAATTAGTTGGAGCAGATGCCCTTGTGGGCGCCCTGGACGAGGAACGCACCAACTCTGAACAGTTGCGGGAACCCCCGTCGCGTTTGACACCCGCGAACGCCCGTGCTAACATGTCCCCATGCACGCCAACACACACATACCGTGCGGCGCCTGCCTGGACGGCAGACAGGACCGACGCCCGGAGCGCCGTTCCAAAGTCGTCCGAATCCGCCCCGATCACGGTCCGTTCGTAGCCCAAAGGCGTTCCGACACCCTTCCAAGAGACCCGAAGCCCAGATAGGAAACGGAACAAAATGGAACAGAATGGAACACTTTAGCGCCATATCTATCGGCCATCACCCCGTAGGGGCTGGTTTGAAACCAGCCCCCCCTTGCCATAGAGCGTCACCGCCATTTAGGTGGGGATTTTGGGGAACCCCAAATCCACGCCTAGCGCCCTACGTTACGCGAATGGGGTGGGGCAGCGGCTGGTTGAATAGGTAGCCCTTCTCGTTGAAGGGGACGTGATCGGGTTGGCTGTTGCCCGCCGCGTCCGTGGCGCGGGTCATGATGACGTGCTCGCCGGGCTCGGCGTCCCACGCGAGCTCGAACCGCGCCCATGAATAGTCCGGCTGCGCGTCCGGCAGGTCCGCGTCGCTCCAGGCAGCCCCGGAGTCGGCGCTCCACTCCACGCGCTCGATCGGCCCCGCCGGCGAGTGGGCGTAGCCGTGGATGCGCAGGCTGCCAGCCGCAAGCTCTGCCGGCCAGGGCAGGGCAAGGGCGCTCTTTACGACCTGCGCCGTGACGGGCCTGCCGCGCGACTCGCCCTCCGGCGGGTACCGGTCGCCGATGAGCACGTAGGAGGTGGTGTTGTTGCGCGTCCACAACCGCTCCGAGGAGACGACTATGCGCCCGAGCCACTTGATGTTGGCGCTGCCCACCCAGCCCGGCGCGAGCGCGCGCAGCGGGAAGCCGTGGTCCCTCGGCAGGGGCTCGCCGTTGAGGTCGTAGGCCAGCAGCGTGTCCGGGTGCATCGCCTTCTCCACCGGCAGGGCGTACCGGAAGCCCTCCTCGGGCGACTCGGCGTCCAGCCCGACCAGCAGCACGCTGGCGGCGCCGGCTCGAATGCCCGCCAGCGTCAGCACGTCCCGCAGCGCGGCGCCCACCCATTCGCCGTTGCCGACGGCGCCCGTCATCCACTGCGTGCCCGACGCCTTCCGGCCATTCACGATGTCGAACATGGCGCGGTGATTGCCGGCGCACTCCAGGTAGCAAGTGAGCGCGCGGCTGGGCAGCCTCCTGACGTCGTCGTAGCTAAGCTCCAGCGGCTCCGCCACGGCGTCCCCCTCCACGGAGAGGCGCCAGTCTGAGGCGTTCAGGTCGAGGCTGATCGAGTTGTTGCGCACGAAGAAGAGGCGGTTTGGCGTGATGAGGCCCCGCATATCCTCCAGCCGGGCCTCCAAGCCCTTGTCCCCGCGCCGGATGAACGGCGCCGGGTCCTTGAACCACGGAAGGCTCGAAGCCGGGTCGGAGGGCGCCGGCTGCGGCGTCTCGCGGGACGGCCCTGGGAGGCCGCAGGCGGCGAGCACTGCCGCGGCGCCGCCGGCCACCATCAACCGCAGGAACCGGCGGCGGTCCATGCCTTGCGCGGCGGCGACCTCCCACAACCATTCTCCATGCCGCCGCCCGCCCCGCTCCATTGCCTGCCTCGCCAGTGGCCTCAGCGAGCCGCGCCCGCCCGGATCTTGGCCGCGTTCTTCAGGGCTTCGCGGCGAGACAGGGCGCTGAGACTCGCTTCGTTGCGGGAGACGTACGCCTCGACCGTATCGAGGTTGGCCCAGGCGAGGTCGCGCAGGGCCCAGCCGATGGCCTTGCGGATGAAGAAGTCGGGGTGCGACAGGTTCGGCTCGATGCAGTCGAAGAGTAGGCGCACGTCGGTCTGCCGCTTGCGGCCCACCTGGCAGATGATCGCCGACCTGCGCTTCCACATGTCGTCGTCGCGGCTCCAGCGCCGCATCAGGCCGGAGACGCCCTCCGGGTACCGCTCCAGCAGCTCGCGCAGCCGGTGGGTGGCTACCTCGTCCACGTAGTCCCACCATGCGCCGGTGACGACCATCTCCTCCAGCATCGGCACGCTGTCGAAGGTGCGGAAGGGCCTGTACCGGTCGGCTCCGGCCAGGTCCAGGGCGATATAGCGCTCCTCTCGGTACGCGGCGCCGCGCCAGAGCTCGATGGCGGACTCGCGCCAGGCGCGCTTCCCGGCAACCGGGTGGGCCTCCAGGACCTCCCGGAATAGTTTGCGGCGCATCGGCTTCTGGACGCCGCGAAAGGGCATCTCCGACTTCATGTAGGCGCGCATCCCCTCGGCCTTGTCCGGGTTGGCGTTTCGGGCCAGCGCCCGGCGGACGGCGGGTACGAACTCCGTGCTCATGAGAGGTCAGGAGCGCTCCGGGGCCGGGGCCCAGCCGCGCTCCTCGCGCCAGTCCGACCCGACGCCGGCGAACCGGCCCAGCTTAAGGCCGCTGATGTCTATGCTCGTCTCGCCGTGGAGCACCAGCTCGCTGACAGCCTTGCCGGTCGCGGGCGAGATGCCGAAGCCGTGGGCCGACGCGGTGACGACGACGTAGTTGCTCGGATAGTCCAGGACGTCGATGATGGGCATATAGTCGGGGGCCTGTTCCACCACGCCGGCCCAGCTTCTGATCACCGGCGCGTCCGCCGCTCCCGGGAGAAGCTCGGCGAGCCGCCTCGCTATGTTCCTGATCAGGGGGGTGTTGGGCTTGCTGGGGTCCGCGGTCAGGCCCACGTCGGTCCATTCGTGTGCGCCTCCCCCGAAGAGCAGGTTGCCCCGGGCGGCCTGCCGCCCGTAGAGTCCGTTGCCCACCAGCGCGATCTCGAAGAGCGGCTCCAGGGGCGCGGTCGCTATGATCTCCACCCTTGCCGGCGCCACCGGAACGTGGACGCCCGCCATCTCCGCCACCAGCCCCGTCTGCGGCCCGGCGGCGGCTACCACCACGCCGGCCCCGATCGAGCCGGCGGTCGTCTCCACCGAGACCACCTTGCCGCCGGCGATTTCCAGGCCGGTGACGGCGGTGTCCTGGTAGAGCCGGCCGCCCAGGTCCTGGAAGGCCCACGCGAACGCCTGGACCGAGCGCTGGGGGTTGGCGTGGCCGCCGTTCGGGAAGAAGGCCCCGCCCAGCGTTCTCTTCGTAATACCGGGAATCAGGTCCCGCACCTCCGCGGGGTCGAGCATGTCCACCGCTATGCCGCGGCGCAGCGCTTCGTCCCGGTCCGAGAATACGTCGCCCATCTCCTCTTCCGACACGGCGACCTGTAGCCTGCCCTTGTGCGTGAACTCGGTGGGGTAGCCCAGCTCGTCGTCCAGCGTCGGCCAAATCTCCAGGGACTCCACGGCCATCGGTATGATCGGCGGCTCGTCGACCCGCTCGCTGATCATGCCGCCGTTTCGCCCGGAGGCCTCGCCCCCGACGGTCCCCTTCTCGACTACCGCGACGTCCCTGCCTGCCCTCGCCAGGAAGTAGGCCGACGCCAGGCCCGAAACGCCTCCCCCAACGACGACTACGTCCGCGCTGTCGAAAGCCATGCGCCGCTACCCCAGCACCTGGTTCGTTGGACTGAACCACTTGGGCCAGTCCCTGCGCACCCGCTCCGGCTCGTCGTGGGGCCACATGACCTTCAGCGGCAGCGGACGCACGGGCGGACGGTAGGACATGAGAGGCACGTCGGCTATGCCGACGCCGGACTCCTCCGCCAGCAGCAGGGACACCTGCTCCCGGCAGAGCCGGCCCTGGCAGTGGCCCGTCCCGGCCCTCGTCAGGCGCTTGACCTGGTCCGGGTTGAGCGGCCCGTCTTCCAGCAGGGTCCGCAGGCTCCGGCGGCCCATCCGCTCCGAGCTCCATCCCAGGTACCGCGGAGGCTGCACGCCGAGGAGGTCCGCGCAGGTGACCTCCTCGCACCGGCAGGCATATACGCCCGGCCCGCCTGCGCTCACGAGAGACCGGAGCCACCTCGCCCAGTCGCCGTCCGCATCCGACGGCGTTGCGGTGGATGCCGCTGCCTGGATTTCGGCCCGCCGGGCGAGCGCGTCCGCCTCGCCGACGGCGCCCAGCGACTCTGCGGCGGCGATTCCGGCCAGGCGGCCCTGGTCCCGGGCAATGCAGGGATCCAGCGCCATGCCGTCGTGGAAGCCGGCGGCGTCGCCTGCGACGAACACGTTCTCGACGCTGGTGCGCATCCGGTCGTCCCGGTCGGGCACGTACCCGCCCAGCTCCGACCTGAAGCTGAGGTCGCAGCCCAAGAGACTGGGTAGCTCCACGTTGGGAACGAGGCCGACGGCGAGGCAGACCGCATCGGCGGCGATAGTCTTCTCGGCGCCGGCGACCGGCGAGCCGTCTTCGTCCACCTCGACCAGCACGACGGACTCTATGCCGTCGCGTCCGCCGACGGCCTCCCTGACGGTGTGGGAGGTGTGGAACCTTACGCCCTCCGCTTGCAGCCCCGCCGTGAGGGCCGGGTCGCCGCGCGCGGATGGGGACACTTCCACTACCGCGGCCACCTCCACGCCGCCGTCCAGGGCCATCCTGGCAATGCTCAGGCCCAGGTTGCCGGAGCCTATGACCACCATGCGCCGCGCGGCGAGGGCCCCGTAGCGGCCCATCAGCGAGTGGGCGCCGTTTGCCCCCATCGCGCCCGCCATGTCCCACCCGGCGAACCCGACGCCGAGGTCCCTGGCGCCGGCCGCCACGATGAGGCGGTCGTACTTCATGAGCCACGAGCGGTCGTGGTCGGCGAGGCCCAGTTGCGGGCCGTCGAGGAGCCTGCTGGTCTCGGTGTTGCGAAAGGCGCCCCAGACGCACGTCCCGAGCCGGACGTCGACGCCGGCGGCCTCAGCCTCCGTCAGCCCCTCGTTGGCCGCAACCACCCTCCCCAGCGCCAGGGCCTTGTCGCGCAGCGTATCCGCGATGCGTCGGCCGAAGAATAGGGGCGCGTCCAACGCCATCATGGAGACGGGGACGGGGTTCTCGTCGATGAGCGTGACCCGCACCCCGGCCCTCGCCGCTTCGACGGCGGCCGCCGTGCCCGCAACGCCCGCCCCCACCACTACCAGCGGTCTGGATTCCATGTCGAGGTTAGGCAGCCTACGCGGACTTTCGCGGCGACGGGATCCGGTCTGGCAGGACGCCGCGCAGGGCCCTGGTGTAGCTTGCGCCGAAGCCGCAGCACGTGCCTATCACCTGGACCCCCATTCCGACCCAGTCGAGGGCCTCCCGCGTCAGCTCTTCGGCGCTCTCTTCGTTGGCCACGAGGCTGTCCTGCCAGGTATCCAGGTAGTCCTCCCTGCCCGCGTCCGGATAGGCGACGATGGGGCCGGGCCACCGGTCGAACATGACCCGGAGCGCCGCCGTGGTATCGCCTAACCTGCTGTGGAACACGCCAAGCACGTCGGGCTCCAGGGACGCTACCTCGCCGATGCCCGCGGCCAGGGTCATCTCATGGTCGACCGTCCGCCAACTAGAGGCCAGCATCGGCACGCCCATCCCGACCGTATAGGTGCGGTCGTCGCCCATGCTCAACCTGACCGTCTCTCCGTCCGGCGCCGTCGAGGCCGTGAACCCCACCCAGACGGGCAGCCCCGTGGCCTTGGCCGCCTCGGAGGCGATCACCCTGGACTCGTTGTCGGCCCACATGTTCTCCATCAGGAAGAAGTCCACCCCGGACTCCGCCAGGATGTCCGCCTGCTCGTCGGCGTAGACCCTCAGTTCCTCCGTGGAGAGGCTGGCGCCGTAGCCGTAACCGGTCCCGCCCATGAGCGCGCCGGTCCTGCGGTCGCGGACGGGCATCCGGCACGAGATCGAACCGGCGACGTACACGGGCCTGTCGCCGGCGGCGCGGTCTATCGCCTCCAGCGCCGCGTCCACGGCACGGACGTTTATCTCCCTTACCTCCTTGCTGTAGCCGGACGCCTCCAGCGCGGGGCGCAGGGTGTTGAAGGTGTTGGTGGTGATGACGTCGGCCCCGGCCCGGATGTAGCGCTCGTGCATCTGCCGCACCGTTGCCGGGTGCGTGTAGTTGCCCGGGCCGCACCACGACGCAGGGTCCATGGGCACGCCCATGGACTGGAGCTCGGTCCCGATGGCCCCGTCCAGAATGATCACCTCGCCGTTGTCGATGCGGCTCTTGAGCTTGTCGTAGTTGGCCATGATCCGGACCTCCGTAATGGCTTGGCGCCCTAATCCCACGGTTGCCATATCACGCTGCCCGACCCACACCGCGCGGGGTTGGAGCGCCATAGTAGTTTCTCTTGCGGATGCGGTCAACACCCCGGAGGCTGCCGCGCCTGGGCTGCCGCGCCTGGACAGGCGTGGATACAGGTTGACCTAGGGTGGGCGTGTGGCTACAATGGTGTCCAGGCTACCGCTTGCGGCTAGCCGCTTCGTTTGTCCGGCAGGCCCGTCCGGCCCCAGTGGCGCAATAGGCAGCGCAGCCGATTTGTAATCGGCAGGTTAGCGGGTTCGAGTCCCCTCTGGGGCTTGCCCTTCCTCCGTGAGCAAGAGAGCGGGCGTCGCTGGAAGCGGGGGTGTAGCGTTGGATTGACGGATGCGCTATGCTAAACTGGTTGTGGCGTTTTGGAGCGGTGGGTGAGCGGTTAATACCACCAGACTGTAAATCTGGCGCCCGGAAGGGCTACGTAGGTTCGAATCCTACCCGCTCCACCAGAGTTCGAGGTCGTCGTCGGGAGATGCCCACATAGCTCAGTCGGCAGAGCGCGTTCTTGGTAAGAACGAGGTCAGCAGTTCGAGTCTGCTTGTGGGCTGGCTAGACGAAAAACCAAATTAAGCGAGGGAGTCGGAATGGCGAAGGAGAAGTTCGTACGAGACAAGCCCCATCTCAACGTGGGGACCATCGGGCACGTGGACCATGGCAAGACTACGCTGACCGCCGCGATAACGCGCGTTCTGGGCAACGAGGGCCTAGCGGACTTCCGCAGCTTCGATAGCATCGACAACGCCCCGGAGGAGAAGGCCCGCGGCGTTACGATCGCTATCCAGCACGTCGAGTACGCGACCGAGGGCCGGCACTACGCCCACGTCGACTGCCCTGGCCACGCGGACTATATCAAGAACATGATCACCGGCGCCGCCCAGATGGACGGCGCGATCCTGGTGGTCAGCGCGCCCGACGGGCCGATGCCGCAGACGAGGGAGCACATCCTGCTCGCCCGCCAGGTGGAGGTCCCCGCCGTCGTGGTCGCCCTGAACAAGGTCGACATGATGGACGACGAGGAGCTCCTGGAGTTGGTGGAGCTCGAGCTGCGGGAGCTGCTGACCGAGTACGGCTTCCCGGGCGACGACGTGCCCATCGTCAGGCTGAGCGCGCTGAACGCGCTGGAGGCCGAGGACACTTCAAGGGAGTCGGAGTGGGGCAAGGGCATCTGGGAGCTGATGGACGCGGTCGACGAGTACGTGCCCATCCCCGAGCGGCCCCGCGACCAGCCCTTCCTCATGCCCATCGAGGACGTGTTCAGCATCAAGGGCCGCGGCACCGTGGTCACGGGGCGCGTCGAGAGGGGCGTGGTCGAGGTCGGGCAGACGGTGGAGATCGTGGGCATCAAGGACACGAGCTCGACGGTGGTCACCGGGGTGGAGATGTTCAAGAAGACGCTGGACGAGGGCGAGCCCGGCGACGCCGTGGGCGTTCTCATCCGCGGCGTGGACCGCGCCGAGGTCGAGCGCGGGCAGGTGCTCGCGGCGCCCGGCAGCGTGACGCCTCACAGCGAGGCGCAAGCCCAGGTATACGTGCTCACCAAGGAGGAGGGAGGCCGTCACACGCCCTTCTTCAGCGGCTACAAGCCGCAGTTCTACATCCGGACGACGGACGTCACCGGCGAGATCCAGCTCCCCGAGGGGGTTGAGATGGTGATGCCCGGCGACAACATCGAGATGAGCGTCAAGCTGACGACGCCGATAGCGATGGACGAGCAGCTCCGTTTCGCGGTGCGCGAGGGAGGCCGCACGGTCGGCTCAGGGGTCTTCACCCAGGTAACGAATTAGCCGGCCGGGAGCGAGAGCAGTCAGATGCCGCGAAGAGGCGACAACCGGATACTGGTCACGCTCGGCTGCACTGAGTGCAGGGAGCGTACCTACTCCAGCAGCAAGAATCGTCGTAACGATCCTCAGCGGCTGGAGCTGAACAAGTTCTGTCCGAGGTGCGGCGGCCACACGCCGCACAGAGAGGTCAGGTAAGGACGCATGGCGAGGGCCTCCGGCGCGCCGAGACAGGTCAGCGCGGATGGCGCCCGTAGGGCGCTCAGCTTCCGCTTCGTCGGCGACGTCATCAGCGAGCTGAGACGGGTCACCTGGCCCACGCGGGAGGAGACCTTCCGCCTCTCGGTCATGGTAATCGCCGTGGCCGCGGCCGTGGGGACGTTCCTCGGCCTCATGGACCTGGGCTTCGCCAGGCTGTTCGACGTCTTGCTGGGCAACTGATCATGGTCAGACTCAAGAGCTTGGAGGCGACGGATCCCCGCTGGTACATCGTCCACACCTACTCGGGACAGGAGCAGCGGGTCAAGAAGAACCTTGATCTCCGCATCGAGACGATGGACGTGAAGGACAAGATCCTGAGCGTGGTCGTGCCTACGGAGGAGGAGATCGAGATCAAGGACGGCAAGCGCAAGCCCGTCCCGAAGCGCGTCTTCCCCGGCTACATCATCATCCGGATGAAGATGGACGACGAGAGCTGGCACGTCGTCAGGAACACGCCCGGCGTCACGGGGTTCGTGTCGGCCGAGGACGAGCACGAGAGCCGTCCGAAGCCGGTGCCGCTGGAAGAGGCGGAGGTCGAGGCGATCCTGAAGCAGATGCAGTCGTCCCAGCCCCGGGTGAGGGTTGGGTTCGACCCCGGCCAGACGGTGCGCATCAAGGACGGCCCCTTCGTGGACTTCATGGGGGCGGTCGACGAGGTGTACCCCGACCGCGCCAAGGTGAAGGTGCTGGTCTCCTTCTTCGGGAGGGAGACGCCGGTGGAGCTTGACTTCCTGCAGGTGGAGAAGACGTAGAGGAGCCCTTCGACAGGCTCAGGGCGAACGGATACAGTCAGATGGCGAAGAAAGTCAGGGCGATAGTAAAGTTGCAGATCGAGGCCGGGAAGGCGACCCCGGCGCCCCCCGTAGGGCCGGCGCTGGGCCAGCACGGGGTCAACATAATGGGCTTCGTGAAGGAGTACAACGCCCGCACGGCCTCGCAGGCTGGCAACATCGTGCCCGCCGTGCTGACGGTGTTCGAGGACAGGTCGTTCTCCTTCGACTTGAAGACGCCTCCGGCGGCGGCGATGCTGAGGAAGGCGGCCGGCGTGGAGAAGGGGAGCGGCAACGCGAAGGCCGAGAAGGTCGGTACCGTCTCCCTGGACCAGATTCGAGAGATCGCGGAGACGAAGATGCCGGACCTGAACGCCGGCGACATCGACGGCGCCATGCGCATCGTCGAAGGCACGGCGCGCAGCATGGGCATCCAGGTCCAGCGCTAGAGAGAGTTACACAGATGGCAAAGAGGGGAAGACGGTACAGGGCGGCCGCGGAGACGGTCGAAAAGGGCAGGGAGTACCCCGTCCAGGAGGCGGTGTCGCTCGCGAAGAAGAGCGCGACAGCCAACTTCGACGAGACGGTGGAGCTGCACCTTCGCACAGGATCGGACCCTCGCCACGCCGACCAGCAGGTGCGCGGCGTCACGGTGCTGCCGCACGGCACCGGGAAGCCGGTCAGGGTGCTGGTCTTCGCCGACGGGGAGGCTGCCTCGATAGCCCGCGAGGCGGGCGCGGACTTCATCGGCGACGACGAGGTCATAAAGCGGATACAGGGCGGCTGGGTCGACTTCGACGTCTCCATAGCGACGCCCGACATGATGCCCAAGGTGGGCCGGCTGGGGCGCGTGCTTGGCAGGCGCGGGCTGATGCCGAACCCCAGGACAGGCACCGTGGTCCAGGCGGAGGACGTGCCGAGGGCGATCCAGGACGCCAAGAAGGGGCGGGTGGAGTTCCGCATGGACCGGACCGCGCTCATCCACGTGCCCATAGGCCGGGCGAGCTTCGACGAGGACCAGCTCATGGAGAACCTGGGCGCCGTCTACGACAATATCGCCCGCGCAAGGCCCGACGCGGTGAAGGGCCAGTTCATCAAGGCGGCATACCTGACGACTTCCATGGGCCCTAGCATACAGTTGGACGTGTCCGGCCCCATCAAGGTGGACTAGCCGGACCGACTCTGCCCGACCCCCAATGACGAAAGGGTGCGTGACCCAGCGGCCTGCGCGCGTGCAACAGGACACGCGGCGCCCGTTGTAGCGGGAGGTAATGGCGTTGCCGACGCAAGCGAAGATTGATGAAGTAGAGGATATCCGCAAGCTGATGGCCGACAGCACGGTGGCCATCGCCGCGGACTACACGGGGCTGCCCGTGTCCGCCATGACGGAGCTCAGGCGCACGCTGCGGCAGAACAACGTCAAGTTCCGCGTGGTGAAGAACAGGCTGGCCCACCTGGCGGCCGACGCGGCCGGGCAGCCGGAGACCAAGATAATCATCGAGGGGCCGACGGGGCTCGCGTTCGGGTTCGGCGACCCGGTGGAGCCGGCAAGGGCGCTCAAGCAATACGTCGTCGCGAACCGGTCGGCGCTCAAGCTGCGTGGCGGTGTGCTAGACGGTCGCGCGCTGTCAGCCGAAGAGGTGGACCACCTGGCGTCGCTGCCGCCCAAGGACGAGCTGGTGGGCCAGCTCCTGAGCAGGATGCAGTCGCCCATATACGGACTGGCGAACGTGTTGAACGCCCCCCTCGCCGGGCTGGCGAGGGCGCTGCGGCAGGTGGCGGAAGCCAGGGCCGAGGAGTGAGGCGGCTGGATGGCTACGGCGACGAGACATGAGGAGATCAGCGACACTCTCCTCGGACAGGCCGAAGCGGAGTTCGAGAGAGGAGACCTGCTTCAAGCCTCGGAAAAGGCCTGGGGAGCATTTGCCCACTATATCGAGTCCGTGGCCCGGGAACGAGGCTGGCGGAACAGGTCGCACACGGACCTATGGGACATCGCGCAGGAGCTGATTCCATACACCAGCGATCCGGCTCGGTATGGGACCTTGTTCAGGTCGGTGAACGGCATGCACACCAATTTCTATGAGGAGTACCTGCACGGCAGCGGGGTGAGGGGCGGCATAGACGACGCCAGGGAGTTGATTGACGCTCTCAGGAGAGCCGAAGCCGACTTTCCGACGGAGCGTCCTTGACGCTAGGCTGCGGACAGAACGCAACCGCGTTAGAATAGGCGACTGATTGCCTCCGGGATCAGGCTGGAGGGGTCCGACAAGAGAAGTGAGGGAGGAAGTTACGTGACTACCAAGGAAGAGATCCTGGAAGCGATCAAGGGATTGTCCGTCCTGGAGCTGAGCGGGCTGGTGAAGGACATAGAGGACTCGTTCGGAGTCAGCGCGGCCGCCCCCGTGGCCGTCGCAGCAGCCCCGACGAACGGGGCCGCCGCAGCAGCGCCCGAAGAAGAGGAGCAGACGGAGTTCAACGTAGTGCTCAAGGACTTCGGTTCCGCCAAGATCAACGTGATCAAGGCGGTCCGCACCGTGACGCCCCTGGGTCTGAAGGAGGCCAAGGAGCTCGTGGAGAGCGCGCCGGTCAACGTCAAGGAAGGCGTGCCGAAGGAGGAGGCGGAAGAGGCGCAGAAGGCCCTGGCCGACGCCGGAGCCACCGTCACCGTTGAGTAGGCTGCTGCCTGCGCGCGGGATGATTCTTCCCACCTGTGGAAGCCGATGGGTATGTCACCCAGGGCAGCTTCCCATTCCAGGGGCACGCGTCCCACGACAGCATGGGAGCCTGCTCCGAATATAGATGGGAAGGAGAAGGCGGGGATGGAGCTTGGAGCGTTCTCGATCAGCCTTGCCGTGAAGGACCTCGATGCTTCGAGGTCCTTCTACCGGAAGCTCGGTTTCGAAGTTGTCGGGGGCGACTCGTCGCAGAACTGGCAGATACTGAGGAATGGGGACCACACGATAGGACTCTTCCAGGGGATGTTCGAAAAGAACATCCTCACCTTCAATCCAGGATGGGATGCTCATGGCAACCCGATTGAGTCCTTCACCGACGTGCGAGAACTGCAGAGACGGGTGGAGGCGCAAGGTGTGAGCCTGGATAGTAGGGCGGATGAGAGCACCACGGGGCCGGCAAGCTTCATCGCAGTGGACCACGACGGCAATCCCATCCTGGTGGACCAGCACGTCTGACCGCTCTCGCATGAATGTCGGCCTGATGCGGTGGCGTGCAGCAAGCTACTGTATGCCCTCGAACTCCAGCTTGGGGAGGCTAAGGTGAGCGGTAGCTACTCAATTGACGCCTCCGTGGCGATTCTCGTGGGAACGAGGAAGGGCGCCTTCATCGCCACCAGCGACGAGGGGCGCGCCGATTGGTCCATTTCCGATATACACATCCCCGGAGGGGACGTGTTTCACCTCGCCTACGATGCAAGGGATGGCGCCCTCTACGCCGCGGCCAACAGCGTTATCTTCGGGCCGGACATCCAGAAGAGCCGGGACCTGGGAGCGACGTGGGAGCAGTGCAAGAGCCAGCCCAGGTTTCCTTCCAACGCCGATCTGAGCGTGAGCCGGGTCTGGCATGTGCTGCCGGGCCGAGAGAGCGAGCCGGGAGTCGTCTACGCCGGAGTGGAACCGGCTGCGCTGTTCAGAAGCGAGGACGGCGGGGACTCTTGGACAGACGTACCGGCGCTGACGAAGCATCCAACGAGAGACCGGTGGCAGGCTGGGGCCGGGGGCCTGGTACTCCACAGCATCGTGTTGGACCACAGCCGCGCCGAGCGGATGTGGGTCGCCATTTCGGCGGCCGGCGTCTTCAGGACCGAGGACTCGGGAGAGACCTGGGCGCCAACCAACAAGAACGTTCGGGCGGACTTCAGTCCCGACAGGTTCCCCGAGTTGGGCCAGTGTCCTCACAAGCTATTGGGAGGCGCAGACGGATCGGACCTGCTATACCAGCAGAACCACTGTGGGGTCTATCGGAGCGAGGACGGCGCCGACTCGTGGGAGGATATCTCGGACGGGCTTCCCTCGAGGTGGAGTCTGCCCCTGGCGCTTCATCCCCGCGACCCCAACACGCTGTACGCGCTCCCGGAGGACCGCGCTCTGGGCAATGAGGTCGGAGGCGGCCAGAGATACGTCACGGACGGTCTGTTCCGCGTGTTTCGCAGCCGGGACGGAGGCCAGAGCTGGGAGTCGGTCAGCAAGGGGCTGCCCAATAGGAAGGTCTACCTTCACTGCATGCGGGAAGGGATGACAACCGACGGATTCGATCCCGCCGGGGTCTACGTTGGAACGACCAGCGGCCAAGTCTTCTTCAGCAGGAACGAGGGCGACAGTTGGGACCTGCTGGTCGACAGCCTTCCTCCCATCAACTCCGTCGATGCTGCGATGTTAATCTGAGCCCTGGGGCCAGATGGTCACCGAGCCGTAGACGCCGTCGTAGCCGGGCGCTATCGCCAGGTCGCCGCAACGCACCCTCGTTATGCCCTGCGCGGTCCGGTCGCCGGCCAGAGCCGCGATCTCGTCTTCGGGCGCGTCTAGCAGGACCGCAAGCTCGCTGCCGAAGCGCGAGATCAGGGCCGCGCAGGCGGCGGTGACCCGCTTCGTAGCGGGGCCGCACTCCAGGGCCTCCGAGACGATCTGGCCCAACGATACCATCCTCCTGAAGGGCGGCCGCCCGGCGCGGCTACGCATTAGCCCCGCGCCGTCCACCTCTACTTCCGCCGGCCTGCCGGACAGCTCTTCGACGCGCTGTAGCACGCCCTTGGTCATCTTGCGCCCGCACTCCGGGCACTGACCGCCGCTCCGGACAGCCTCCGCCGGTGGGAGGCGCACGCCGCACTTGCGGTGGCCGCTGTGGTGGTACTTGCCCTCTTCCGGGAACATCTCCACCGTGTACTCGATCCGCTGGCGGGCCAGCGATTCCCTCAGGCCGTCGTAGCTGGGCTCGCCGCTGAACACGGTAAGCTCGCGGCCCAGCCGCCCGGGGGAGTGTGCGTCGGAGAACGAGACGATCGCGACGTCGTCGAGCGACGGCACGCTCCAGCACATGGCCGGGTCCGCCGACAGCCCGCTCTCGACCGCGTGGACGTGGCCGGCCAGGTCGCCGAAGCACTCCTCCAGCGAGTCGAAGCCGGACCTCGCGCCGTAGAGGCCGAACCAGGGCGTCCACAGGTGGGCGGGTATGACGAAGCACCGTGCGTCCACGTCGAGCGCCGTTGCCAGCAGGTCGCGGGGCGACATACGCAGGGTGGGACGCCCGTCGCCGTCCAAGCTCCCGTTGGCCGCCAGCCGAGCGTTGAGGGCGTCTACGGCGGCGAAGTCGGGCGCGAAGAGCAGGACGTGTACCCGCCTGTTCCGGCCTCCCTGCTGCGCGTTGCAGTTGATCTCCGTGCCGAGGATGAAGCTGACTCCGTCCAGCGCCAGCAGGCCGTCCGGCGTCTCGGAGAGCGCGGCGCGCGTCTCCTCGAGCCATACGGGGTGGGTGAAGTCCGCCGTCGCCAGCAGGTCGATGCCCTTCGTCTTCGCCCCGCGCACGAGGGCGGCGAAGTCCAGGGTGCGGCTGGTGCCGATGGCGAACCGGGAGTGGGTGTGAAGGTCCGCTACGTAGCTCATGGTGGGGCTTCGGCGGCAGCGAGAGAGCGGTTGCCCCTCTCACCTAGACGTAGTTGCCGCGGTCCACCCGATCGCCCGCCAGGAAGACGTCTGAGACGTTTCGCAGGGCCTTGATGTCCACGGACGGGTCGCCGTCCACGACGAGCACGTCCGCCGCCTTGCCCTCGGCCAAGGTGCCCACGGTGTCGTCCATCCAGCACGACCTGGCGGAGTCGCTGGTGGCCGACACGATGGCCTCCATCGGCGACATTCCGACGTCGACGTGGGCCTCGATCTCGGCCTGGAAGTTGCCCATGGGGTAGTAGGCCCAGGACGAATCGGAGCCGGCTACGAGCCTGACGCCCTCGGCCCGGACCTGGGCGAAGTGCTCGGTGGTGTTCTCGTAGGCGGCGCTCAGCCGGTCCAGCTCCGCCTGCTCCGCGCTCGACAGCCCTTCGTCCTCCCTCTTGGCCTCGAGCCGGTCCACGCCCATCTTGCTCTGGGCGAGGGTCGGGTTCAGGAAGACGCCCTGCTCGATGATCCTCTCGGTGATCTCGGGGCGGTAGGTGAGCCCGCCGTCGGGATCGGTCTGGCGCCCGTGGATGATGGTGTCTATGCCGGCGTCGAGCGCGTTGAGCATGGCCTGGGAGTTGGTGCAGTGGGCCGCGGCGTGCTTGCCGAACTTGTGCGCCTCGTCGCATATGGCGGTCAGCTCGTCGACGTTGAAGGAGGGTCGCAGCGGGAACGAGGTCATGGTGCTGCCGCCGCTGGCGGTGATCTTGATGAAGTCGGAGCCCTCCTTGATGAGCTGGCGCACGGCGGCGACGCACTCGACCGGGCCCGTGGCCTGTATGCCGAAGTAGCTCAGGTGGCCGCCGATTATGGCCATGGGCCGCCCCGCCAGCACGAGGCGCGGCGCGGGCGTAACGCCCATCTCGACGGCCTGCCGCAGCGTGAAGACGGTGCGGTTCTTGGCGCCGCAGTCGCGCACGGTGGTGACGCCGGAGTAGAGGTGGGCCCTCGCGTTGCGGGCCGCCTGTAGCGTGAGGACCTCGTCCGGCAGGGTCGTGAGATCGTCCCCCCGGCGGCCGTCGCCGATGCCGATCATGTGAACGTGGCAGTCTATGAGCCCGGGCAGGATGGTGGCGTCGCCGTAGTCGTACTCCTCCACCGGCGCCCCTTCCGGAGGGACGACGGCCTCCTCGGTGCCGACGGCCCTGATCGCGCCGCCTTCCAGGAGCACTGCGCCGCGTTCGAGAGGCGGCCGGCCTGTGCCGTCGATCATCCGCGCCGCCTTGATCAGCTTGAATCCCATGCTCAGACCCTCCTTCGTTCGCGTCGCCTACATGTCCTCCATGCGGGGCTGGACCGTGGCGGCCAGCGACTCTTGCGAGCCGCGGTCTATGCGCCGGCCCGCCGCGAATACTTCCTTCACGTCCCACAGCGCCCTGACGTCCTCGGCTGGGTTGCCGCCCACGACGATCACGTCAGCCGCCTTGCCCGGCTCCAGCGCGCCGGTCACGCCGTTGATGCCAAGGGCCTTCGCCGCCTCGCCGGTGACGGACTTCACGCCGTCCATGGCGGACATCCCAGAGGCGACCAGGCACTCGGTCTCGTACACGGTGTTGCCCAGCCGGTAGCTGCCCCACGACGAATCGGAGCCGGTGATCACCTTCACGCCCATCTCCAGCAGCCTGCGGCAGTCGTCGAGGGCGTGGTCGAGCTCGGTCCTGCGCCGGTCGAGGTCGGCCTGCTCCCGCGGCGTCAGCTTGCGCCGCTCCCGCCGCCGGAGGTGGTCCCATACGGTGGACCTGAAGACGTGGATGGTGGGGTTGACGTACGCGCCCTGCTCGCCGATGCGCTCCGCCATGTCCTCGCGGAAGTTGTAGGAGCCGTCGGGCTCCCTGAATACGCAGTGGATGATCATGTCCACGCCGGCGTCGAGGGAGTTGCCGGTCCCCTGCGTCGAGGTGCAGTGCGCCGCCGTCAGCTTGCCGAACTTGTGCGCCTCGCTCGTGATGGCCTCCAGTTCGTCGACGTTGAAGGAAGGCAGGAGCGGGTACGACGTGCGGGTGCTGCCGCCGGTGGCGGTGATCTTTATGTAGTCGGCGCCCTCCTTGATCAGCTGCCTGACCATCGCCCTGGCGGGCTGCGGGCCCGTGACCTCGGACCCCATGTAGCCCATGTGGCCGCCGATCGTCGCCACGGGGCGGCCGCAGAGCACCATGCGCGGCCCGATCTCGCGCCCGTCGTCTATGGCGTCGCGCAGCCGGAACATGGTGACGTTCTTTGGGCCGTTCTCGCGTATCGAGGTGACGCCGGAGAATAGCGAGACCCTGGCGTTGCGGGCGGACTGGAGGGTGAGCACCTCGTCGGGCAGCATGGCGAGGTCGTCGCCGAGGCGTCCGTCGCCGAAGCCGTTGTGGTGCGTGTGGCAGTCGACCATGCCGGGCATCACCGTGGCGTCGGGATAGTCGAAGACCTCGACGCGCGCGCTCTCCGGCGCCGCCTCCGCGGCCCGCGGCCCCACCGCGGCGATCTTCGCGCCATGGAGCAGCACCGCGCCGCCCTCCGAGGGCCTGTCCGAGATGCCGTCGATCAGCCTGGCTGCGCGGATGAGCTTGAAGGCAGCCTCACCGCCGCTCAAGAGAGGGCCCGCCTGTCCCGGCCGCCATCGTCTCCGTCCTCTTCCGCCTCGTCTTCATCGTCCAGGTAGTCGTCATCGTCCTCGGCGAACTCGTCGATCAACTCCCGGAGCTGGTCCTCGACGTCGAGGTAGATGGGCACGTAGCTCAGGTCGGCCACCGCGCCGTTGTCCAGCATCACGTCCACGGTCTTGTAGCCCAGCGTCTTGCCGAACAGCCCGAACTTGGTGCGGACGTCCTTCAGCCGGTCGATGGGGATGGGGACGCGCTGCACGCCGAAGATCCCGCCTCTCTGGTAGATGAGCGACCGGTCGGTGATAGTGTAGTGGGTCCTGCGCTGGGATATGTACCGGGGAACGGCGACCACGAGCGCGACTAGGAGTACGGTAATCTCTTCGAACAGCCCTATGGGGAAGTAGAGCAGGCCGGCCACCACCATCCAGGGGGCCGACGACAAGACCCACGCGAGCGGGACCTGCCGGATGACCGTGGCGTCCTCGGTCTCCTCCAGGTCGTCCTCGTCGTACTCTTCGTCCGGCTCGTCGTCGCGTACCTCCAACTCGTCGTCGATTACCGCCAGTTCATCGTCGTGGTCCCCCGCCTTAACCATCTGGCCGGTGTGCTCCGAGCCGGCCCTGTGAGTGTCGTACTCCTTCCGGCTCTCTGGGTCGGACAGTACCTCATTGGCTTCATTGATCTGCTTGAGACGCTCCTCAGCGCCCTCGTCGCCCGGGTTGAGATCGGGATGGTACTTGCGGGCCAGTTTCCTGAAGGCCTGACGGATATCATCTTGGCTGGCATCACGAGGAACGCCTAGTGTGTCATAGTAGTCTTGTGTAGCCATGTCTATGCTCTCGATTTGGTAGCGTGGGCAGAGGAACGCTGCTCAGCCCGGACAGTATACACGAGTAGGGGGCGGGCTCAGGCCCTGCGGGCGGCCCTGAGCATGCCCTTGAGCTGCTCGTTCTCCTCGCGGAGGCGCTGGATCTCGCCGTTGGCCTGGTGCAGACGGTCCATCAGCCGCATGACGACCTCCACGCCCGCGAGGTTGACGCCCAGATCGTCCATGAGGTCGCGTATCCGCCTGACGCGCTCTATGTCCCGGCGCGAGTAGACGCGCCGGTTGCCGCCGGTGCGGTGCGGCTCGACGAGGCCGATCCGCTCATAGTACCGGAGCGTCTGCGTCTGGACGCCCAGCATCCGGGCCGCCACGCTTATGACGAAGCAGGGCTCTTCGTAGCCGAACATCTCCTCGTTGGTCATCGGAGTGCTACCTCCTCCCGGAGCGCGCCGCCTTCAGCTTCTCCACCAGGCCGCGCTCCTCGTCGCTCAAGTCTCTCGGCATGACCGGCCGCACGACCACGTACATGTCGCCGCGGGCGTCCGGCTCGCCCAGCTTCGGCATCCCCTGCCCCGCCAGGCGGATGTGCTGCCCGTTCCGGCTCTCGGCCGGCACAGTGACCTCCAGCCTGCCGCCTATGGTGCGGACAGCCGCCTTGCCGCCGAGGACGGCGTCCTCGAACGGCACGTCGATGTCCTGGTAGAGATCGTCGCCCCTGCGCGTGAACCTCGGATGCGGGTCCACCGCCACCTTCAGGAGTATCTCCCGGCTGCCGCTCGGCCTGACGCGCACCACCGACCCGTTGTCGACGCCGGGGGGTACGTCCACCTCTATCCGCCGCTCGCGTCCGCCCTCGTTGATGGTGATCCTGCGGGACGTGCCGGAGAATGCCTCCTCCAGGGTCACGTCGACTTCCGTCTCCAGGGAGCGCCTCTGGGCGGTTGCCGCCGGGTCCCCGTAGATATTCCCGAAGCCGCCAAGCAGGTCCTCGAAGCCGGCGAAGTCGCCGAAGTCCGAGTGGCCCGCCGCGCCGCGCCGCTGGCGGCCGCCCCTCCACGTGAAGGGGAAGCCGCCGGCGCCGAACTGCGACTCGATCTGGTCGGCGTGCTTCCAGTTGTCGCCGTACTTGTCGTACTTCTTCCTGTTATCCGGGTCGGACAGGACCTCGTTGGCCTCGCTAATATGCTTGAAGCGCTCCTCCGCGGCCTTGTCGCCCGGGTTGAGGTCCGGGTGGTAGGTGCGGGCCAGCTTCCTGAACGCCTGCCGGATGTCGGCCTGGCTGGCGTTCCGTGGGACGCCCAGCGTGTCGTAGTAGTTTTGTGCAGCCATGACTATAACTTTCGGGCCAGGTGCGCTGGAAGGGTCACGCCTTGACTCCTAGGATACCATAGCTGATGGCCACAAGCTATAGTAATCACTATATATCACTTGACATATTCTATTGAGTATGCTTATACTATGTGTACGAGGCCCCAAACAGGGCCAATTGAAGCACAGGGAGGCATGGAATGACAATACAGAGGTTGTACCCGAGGACGGACGCGCGCAGGGTCGAGGACGCCGTGGACAGGTTCTGGCGGGGGTTCGGGCTGAGGCCGTTCACCCACAGGGACCTGGGAGCGGGGGCGCTGCCCATCGACGTGGCCGAGACGGACGAGCAGGTGACGGTCACGGCATCGCTGCCGGGCCTGGGCGCGGACGAGATCGAGGTCACGGCCCAGGAGGGCGTGCTGACCATCGCGGGCCAGTCGGTCGGCGAGAGCGAGGAGAAGGCCGGGCGCTACCTGGTGCGCGAGCGGCGCGCCGGCTCGGTGCGCAGGTCGCTCCGCCTGCCGGAGATCGTAGACGCCGAGAAGGCCCAGTCGGCCTACGAGAACGGCGTGCTCACGGTAACCCTCCCCAAGCGGGAGGAGAAGAGGGCGCGAAAGATCGAGGTGCAGGTCAAGTCCTAACGGCGTAGCCGGACGCAGGGAAGTCAGGCCCCCGCACATGCGGGGGCCTGACTGATTTGGGGCCTTACCTACACGGAGATGATGTCCAACTCCGTCATGCGTTCGAAATGTCTGCGGTTGTTGGTGAGCAGGGTCAGGCTATGGCGTACCGCAGTAGAGCCAATAAGAAGGTCAAGGTCGTCAAGACGGTTCCCGGCAACTCTGAGTCGGCGGCGCTCAGGTACCGCACTGTCCGGTTAGCTCCTGGACCCGGTCCGGCGGGCTTCGTAGAGCGTCCGCTTCAATTCCTCGCCGTCTATGATGCCTCGCCATGCGCCAGCGGCTGATCTTGTCCGCTTTTCCCCATTGTTCGCCGACTGGGTGCCCATAGCCTCGCCGCCGCGGCCTAGGTCCCCGTAACGGAGGACCCATTGTCCTCCAGGATGACGACCGGCGCCCACTTCGAACGGGTCAGGATGTCCGGCAGCAACCCATTCGCGTCTGTCGCCACGCTCTTCCCACAACTCGGTCAGCACGCGGGCAGCTTCCTGCCTGGCGCTTCTTCTATCAGGATGCCAGAACTCCACCTTGGGGAAGTCGCTTTCATCCTTCCACCCGCCGTTAGGATGCCAGAAGCTCAGCATCCATCGGACCGGTTTCGCATTGTTCATTGATCGCCTCTCCACGCTCCTAAAGGGCCGGGTCTCCGGGCCCGTGTGTAGCCGATGCTATCGTCCTGCGGGCTCCAACGACGTGAGCACCCTATCCACGAACCGATGCACTACGGGGCGGTCGGCCTTGACTTCGAAGTATAAGTCCGCACGCTCATATACTACCACGCGCACGAAATCTGGAGCCCGGAGACGATGCTTCTACGGTGATGCGAGGCGCATGCGGGCGATGAGGGCGGGCGGGATTGCGGCGTGGTTCGCCCACCACATGGGGTTGGCCCGCCCTTCGTCGGCGGTTTCCGGGCGCAGGAAGGTGGGCTCGGCGATGCCGTCGAGCACGAACCCGGCGTTGAAGCATGCGCCGAACAGGGTACTTATGGGGCGGTGAAAGTAGTAGTGGGGCTCCGGCTGGCCTGCCATCGCGTTCCCAGTGCTCCGCGCCGGCTCGATGTACTCGCTGATCCTGAGGGAGTAGTCTCGCTGAACGACGCCTTCGCGTTCTGACTCCTCGAGCAGGAAACGGGTGGCCATCGAGTTGAAGCAGGGGTGCATCACCGAGAATATGAACCTGCCGCCGGGCTTCAGGACGTGGCCGAAGGCGGACAGCATCGGGGATATTCGGGCCATGTCCATCATGGCCATGGTGCAGACAGCGGCGTCGAAACGGCGCCGTCCTAGGGAGCGCACCGCTTCCCCATCGGACGCGTCGATGACGCGGTACTCGACCCGTCCGGGGCCGTCTGAGCCGTAGGCCCTGGCCCGCTCGATCATCCTTTCGGAGACGTCGAAGGCGACCACTTCGGCGCCGAGCTCGGCCATGCGCCGGGCGAAGTTCCCGTTGCCGCAGGCCACGTCCAGCACAGTCTCTCCTTCGCGCAGGTCGAGGAGCCTCTCTTGGTTGGGCGCGATCAACTCGCGGTGCCAGCGGTTGCCGTCGCCCATACGACTGTCCCAGAAGTTGGCGTTGCGGTCCCAGATGCGCCTGACTTCGCTGTCCAACCCTTCGAACTCGTAGCTGTGGATCTCGGTCACGGTGCGCCTCCCTTGGCTTGGTCTGCCCCTGCGTGGACCATCCTACCCGATGGCGGACGAGCGCTTCCCTACTGGGGCGGTCGGCGTGAATGATCAGACTGAGATCAAGCTTCGTCCTCACCGATTCGGTGCTTGGTGCTTGCCGGACGGTTGTCCCCGAAGTTGGGGTCTAGTAGCGTATGGTAGTAATATAAGTGGAGAAACTCAGTTCACCTGTCAAGCACTGGGAGGTAGATGTTGGAGGCGGACCACCTGCGGAATCTAAGTCCGTCGATTCAGCAGGTGCGGCGAGTAATTGAGCGACTGGTCCGTGACGGATCTGTCGTAGCACGTTCCGATGGGACCCAGCATAGCATCTTTCCTGTAGCCGCGAGCCCCGCTGAAGGCGAAGCTCTACGGAAGTGGGTTTTCCGCGAGGGTGCGGTGCATACCATCGAAGTCGGTCTGGGCTATGGAATCTCTGCACTACACATCTGTGAAGGCTTGCTGCTGAACGGCAATCCAGCCGCTCAGCATGTTGTGCTTGACCCTAATCAGTCCCAGCGATTCGCGGATTGCGGGCTGCAGGTGCTTGAAGAGGCAGGCGTCAGGCAGCTCGTGGAGCATCACACTGAGTTCTCAGAGATTGCGCTACCGCAGTTTCTCAAGGAAGGTCGGAGCTTCGATTTGGGATTTGTTGATGGTAATCACCGTTTCGATGCAGTCTTCCTGGATCTGTTCTATCTTGGACGTCTGGTTCGGAGGGGAGGCATATTGATCTTGGACGACTACAATATGCCCGGAATCAGACGGGCCGTGTCTTTCTTCGTGACCAATCTTGGCTGGACGGTTGAGGAAACCATAGACGACTACGCCATCGTTCTACGTACGGCGCCGCAAGCGGACAAACGAGAGTACTGGTGCTTCGTTGACTTTTGACGCTTCGACAAGTGCATATAGATACCGCCTCATGAGTTCATTGAGAGTTGTAGATAAGGTCGTGGCCTATATCTCGCCGTGGTCCGGGAGTTTGACACCCCTCGGAAGCCGGTGCTAGCATTTGCGTTGTTCCGGCGAAGGCCCTCGTCTTCCGAAGGGCGGCCGGATAGCCGGCAAAGTGCCTGCCGCGGCGCCACGGGAGGCTACCGCTGCCAGATTCCGCTACCAAGACAGCCAGGACGTCCCAGGGGCTTCCAGACCCCTTCTCGAGGTTCACGCCTGAGATAGACGAGTCCCTGCGCATGAGCCTGGACGCCGGCGGCGTGGGCGTCTACCGCATGCTCCGGTACATGATGGGCTGGTGCGACGCGCAGGGCCGGCCGGTCGACGCCCCCGTGGGGAAGATGCTGCGTCCGGCGCTCTGCATGTTCGCGTGCGAGGCCGCCGGCGGCCGCCCGTCCACAGCCGTGCCCGCCGCCGCCGCCCTGGAGCTGATCCACAACTTCTCGCTGGTCCACGACGACATCCAGGACCGGGACGAGGTGCGGCGCCACCGCCCCACGCTGTGGGCCATATGGGGCGAGCCCAAGGCGCTCGTGGCCGGCAACACGATGCGCGTGACCGCGGACGTCTCGCTGTGGGACCTGTTCGAGCACGGCCACGCCGACGCCACTGTGCTGCGGGTCGCGGACCTTCTGACGACCGCCTACCTGGACATGATCGAGGGCCAGTACATGGACCTAGAGTTCGAGGGGCGGCCGGACATCGGGCTGAGCGACTACTTCGAGATGATATCCAGGAAGACCGGCGCGCTGATCCGCTGCTCGATGAGCATCGGGGCGGCCATAGGGTCGGGCGACGCGGCCGTCGTGGACGCCTTCGAGCGCTGCGGGCGCTCCCTTGGGCTGCTCTTCCAGATACGTGACGACATGCTCGGCGTCTGGGGCAAGGCGGAGACCACCGGGAAGCCGTTGGGGGCCGACATCAGGCGCAAGAAGAACTCGCTGCCGGTCGTATACGCCATGTCGGAGGCCGCCGGCGCCGGCCGCGGCCTGCTCCACGAGGTCTACGGCCGGCCGGAGGTGACGGACGACGACGTCGAGGCGGTGCTGGGCGTCATGGAGGACGCCGGGGCGCGGCGGTACTGCGAGTCGCTCGCGATGGAGCACCGCGACCGGGCCCTGGAGCCGCTGCGTCCGCTGGAGCTTTCGCCCGAGGCGTACAATGGACTGGAAGACCTGACCGGCTTCCTGGTAGCGCGGGAGCACTGACGGCATGGCGAGGACCGGATGGAAACGGCGCTGACGACGCATACGCGGCGGTACACTGCGGAGGAGGGGTACGCCCTCTGCGTGCGGCTGGCCCAGTCGCACTACGAGAACTTCACCGTCGCCTCCTGGCTGCTGCCCAGGCAGAAGCGACGCCACGTCTACGCCGTCTACGCCTACTGCCGCTACGTGGACGACCTCGGGGACGAGTACGAGGGCGACCGGCTAGCCGCCCTGGACGGCCTGGAGCGCGAGGTGCGCCTGTGCTACGACGGCGAGCCTTCCCACCCCTACCTCGTCGCCCTCCAGCAGACGATACGCGAGCACGACGTCCCCATCGAGCCGTTCCTGGGGCTGATCGAGGCGAACCGTATGGACCAGCGGACGAAGCGGTATCCGACCTACGAGGACCTGGCGCACTACTGCCGCCACTCGGCGGACCCGGTGGGGCGGCTCGTGCTCTACCTGTTCGGGTACCGCGACGCCCACAGGCAGAAGCTTTCCGACTACACCTGCACGGCCCTCCAGCTAACCAACTTCTGGCAGGACGTGAGCCGCGACTACGCGATGGGGCGCATCTACGTCCCCCTGGAGGACATGGAGCGCTTCGGGTACTCGGAGGAGATGCTCGCCGAGAACAAGCCCACGCCGGAGTTCCGTGAGCTGATGGCCTTCGAGGTCGACCGGGCGCGCGGGCTCTTCCACCGCGGCCTGGAGCTGGTCCAGACGCTGGACGGCAGGTTCAAGCTGGACGTCGCGCTGTTCAGCCTAGGGGGCATGAGGATACTGGACGCGATAGAGCGACAGGATTACGACGTGTTGTCGAGGCGGCCCGCGCTGTCCAAGGGCGCCAAGATCGGGCTGATGGCGCGCACCGCGCTCAATCTCTGGCTGCGGGGCAGGGTATGGTGACCGCCGCAACGCAGGCGGCCTACGCCCACTGCCGGGACATCACGCGGGCGCGCGCCAAGAACTTCTACTACGCCTTCCGCACGCTTCCGGCCCCGAAGCGGCGCGCCATCTACGCCGCCTACGCCTTCTGCCGGCTGTGCGACGACATAGCCGACGGCGACGCCCCGGTCGAGGAGAAGCGCGCGGCGCTGCGGGAGACGCGCGCCCGCCTGCGCGGGGAGAACGGCGGCCTGCCGGACCCCGTGTTCGACGCGCTGGGGCACGCCATCGCCGCGTACTCGATCCCCGTGGAGCTGTTCGAGGAGGTGGTCGACGGCGTGGAGATGGACCTCGTCAAGGCCCGTTACGATACCTTCGACGACCTGCGCGAGTACTGCTTCGGCGTCGCCTCCGCCGTGGGCCTGATCAGCATAGAGGTCTTCGGGTACGAGGACGAGGCCGCGAAGGAGTACGCGATCGACTTGGGCATCGCCATGCAGCTCACCAACATCATGCGCGACCTCAGGGAGGATGCGGAGCGCGGCAGGATATACCTCCCGCTGGACGAGTTGGACGCCTTCGGCTACTCGCAGCAACAGCTCATGGACGGCGTGGTCAACGACGAGTTCAGGGAGCTGATGAGGTTCCAGGCGGAGCGCGCCCGGGGGTACTTCGCCAGCGGCAGCCGCCTGATGCCCCTGCTGGGGCCAAGGGCGAGGGCGTGCCCCGGGGTGCTGGCCGCCGTCTACGGCGCCCTGCTGGACAGCATCGAGAGCGCAGGGTACGACGTCTTCCGGCAGCGTATCGCCCTGAGCACGCGCCGCAAGCTCTTCATCATGGCGAAGACGTGGGCGGCAAGCCTCCTGGGCAAGGGGTAGGCGCAGGGCTGGCCGCGCTGTGCGCGTGGATGGCCTGCGGGTCTCGGCTATGGCCGTGAATCGACTAGAGACAGTCCTGGTGCTCGGGGGCGGCCTTGCGGGTCTCGCGGCCTGCGTGCGGCTGCTCCGGCGCGGCCTGGACGTGACGCTGGTGGAGAAGCGCCCCTTCCTCGGCGGGCGCGCCTTCTCGTTCCGCGACCGCGAGACCGGCGAGGAGGTGGACAACGGCCAGCACGTCTTCATGGGCTGCTGCACCTACTACGTCGACTTCCTGGAGACGGTGGGCGCGATGGACAGGACGTACTTCCAGCCCAGCCTCAGGGTCGAGGTGGTGCGCGACGGCAGGACGGGCGCGCTGGCCAGCACCCCGTGGCTGGGCAGGCTGCACCTGCTGCCGTCATTCCTGCGGTACCCTCACGTCGGGCTCCGCGACAAGCTGCTGGCGCTCTACGGTCTTGCGAAAGTCAGCCTGACGGACCGCTCGAAGCGCGCCGAGGCGCTCGACGCGGAGAGCTGCTACGACTGGCTGAAGCGCCACCGCCAGCCGGAGCGCGTCATAGACAACCTGTGGGAGCTGATCGTGCTCCCGACGCTCAACGACAGCGTGCGCGATACGAGCGCGGACATGGCGCTGATGGTCTTCCAGGAGGGCCTGCTCAAGAGACCGCGAGACGCGGCGTTAGGCTACCCGACGGTGGGACTAACCTCGCTGAACGGCGAACCGGCGCGGCGGTACATCGAGGAGGCCGGGGGGAAGCTCGCGCTGGGCAGGTCGGTCGGCGCGATACGAGTGGAGGACGGCCGTGTCGCGGGCGTGGAGCTGTCCGACGGCGAGGTGGCGCAGGCCGACGCCTACGTGAGCGCACTGCCCTTCGGCGTGCTGCTGGACACGCTGCCGCCGGAGGTATCGGGAAATCCCTTCTTCGAGCCGGCGTCCGGCCTTTCGTCCTCGCCCATCGTCGACATACACCTCTGGTACGACAGGCCGGTCATGGACGGCCCATTGGCGGCGTTCCTCGACAGCCCGGTGCAGTTCGTATTCAACAAGAGCCTGATACAGGGTTCGACAGGGCGCGGGCAGTACCTGTGCATATCGCTCAGCGGGGCATGGGACTACGTCGACCGCCCCAAGGCGGATCTCGTGGAGGAGTTCAGCGCCGAGATGGCGCGGCTGCTGCCCAGGGCGCGGGAGGCGACGCTGGCGCGCTCGCTGGTAGTCAAGGAGAAGAACGCGACCTTCAGGCCGGCGCCCGGCGCCGGCAAGCGCCGCCTGCCGCAGGCGACGCCGCTGCCCAACCTCTACCTCGCCGGCGAGTGGACCGACACGGGCTGGCCGTCCACCATGGAGGGCGCCGTCCGCAGCGGCGTCTTCGCCGCCGACGCGCTGCTATCGCAGGGGACGGACGATTGATGACTGGGAAGAGGCGGGATGCCATGGGTGCGAGGTGGCAAACACTGATACCAACAGGCCACAACTTGTAAATGTTCAGGGTACGGGAGGGCAGCCACAAGGGCTGCACCCTACGGGATGGAAGCTGTATCGTAGGGGCGTCCCTTGTGGGCGCCCTAGGTGAGGAACGCACCAACTCTGAACAGTTGTAACTGTTCAGAGTTGATGAGAGAGGAGGAGATTACGGGACTCGATGAGGGGATTGAGACCTCTGGCTCTCCAGGTGCCGAAAAGGGATGCCAGGGCCATCTTGCTTTGGGTTCCCCTCTCAGAGCGAGTGCCGCCACTGATCTTTCGACTGATGACCAGGTGTCTGAGGCTCCGCTCAGCCGCGTTGTTCTCAGGCGGCACGTTGGGATGCGAGACGAAGACGAACAACTCTTTGATGAACCGTTCCATGCGTCGGCAGAGCTTGG
Source organism: Dehalococcoidia bacterium (assembly GCA_963664035.2). Classification (GTDB taxonomy): domain Bacteria; phylum Chloroflexota; class Dehalococcoidia; order Lucifugimonadales. Next base: position 1,287,961 of record OY760867.2, read on the forward strand.
CTTGAGGCGCCGTCTGGTCGTCGGAGAAGGGGTGGCACAGCGACAGCAACCGTCTCTCCAACACCAACTGGTTGGACGACACTGACCGCTGATAACCGGCCGCCCTATGGTCGACAGTGGCAGCGCAGGTCTTGGCCTCGTCATATAGTTGACGCACCGCTCGGGCCCACCGAGACAGGCCAGCGTCCTGAGGGTACAGCGCCTCCAGGTCACGGATGTCCCGCAGAAGGTGGACCCAGCACCGCTGCTTGAGACCAGGGTAGTGGTTGTATGCGGCGTAGAAGTCGCTCACCAGCACCCCGCTGAAGGAGTCTCCCAACGCCTCGTCCACCACACCCTTGCCGCGACCACGAAGCAGGAAGTACCGGTCAGTCGGTGTGCTGAATGTCCAGACATAGCCGTTGACCCCGTCCTGACGCCATCCGGTCTCATCGGCATTGACCACCGGAGAGCCCCGGATGCGCTCGACCATCTCAGCCACTGTCGGCTGTGCCCGTCGCGCCATCCGGTGAATCATGTCTACGATGGCGCCCACGCTCAGCCTGAGCTGATGGACCGTCTGCAGGTACTGCTGGATACTCCTTATGGGAAGCCGGCCCTCCTCTCGAAGCGTCACTACCAAGCTCACCAGATTGACGCCAAAGCGCTGACGGCCCACTGCCAGCCCCTTCAACGGGTCTTGGGGCAGCCGCCGTTGTCCGCATAGAGCACACATTCGGGCGACGATGACCTGCTCGATCACCTCTACCGGAGCCAACGGAAGCTCGATCACCTCCCGCGTACTATGCACCCAGCCCCCCGTCAGGCCCGTACCACACCCAGGGCACGACTCAGCGGCGTGCACCACCCGCCGGGTGGGTTCCATCCGCCGACGGGCAAAGCCGTGAGCACGCTCCTTCCGAGGCTTCCTGCTCTCCGACTCTCGCCGCTTGGTCGCCTTGTTGCCCGGCATCCCTACAGACGAGCCACGAGTTGCGCGGCGCTCCAACCCTTCGACCCGCCGCCGAAGCTCTGCGATCACCAACTGCTGCTCGGCGATGATCGCCAGCAGGGTCTCCCGGCTTGCGCTATTGAGGTCTGATCCAATCTTCACCACTCCCTTATGGCACAACTGGTCACCTGAACGCTAGGCTTTTCAAGTTCACCTCATCAACTCTGAACAGTCTCGAACAGTTACCACAACTTGACACAGCTTGGCACTGGCCGATAGTATGAACTTGCTCAGCGTCTCCCGATAGTAACCAGGTTGGAGCGTGGGCTATACTGAGGATCCCTGCGGGGATCCTCTTAGTTCTTTGTCCATCGCGGTTAGCCGGTGCCTTGGGTCAGGTGTTGCGTGATAGGGCAGCCGCGCTCCTGAGGGCATCGACAAACCTGTCCACTTCCTCGGTGGTCTGGAAGAAGCCCCTCAGGCCGCGCGCGCCTCTCTTCTCCTCCTCGGAGCTGCCGGCCCATCCTGACAGGTCCTCCTCATGAGAGTTTGGAGGCAACCACGTCCGCAACTCCTCGAAGCCTATCCCCAATAGGTCCTTGAAGCGGTCCGAGTGCGCCCTGAATCTCAACCCGTCGTCCTCATCGTGACGTTCTGCGTCAACGATGAGGACCGTTCGCATAGCGCCGTCATCTCGCCGTAGCCGATACCAGACCCTGTTCGTGTAGGGCTGTGCAGACAGAATGCCCCGGACGCCGCTTTTCATCTGAGCGTACAACTCGCCTATGCCATTGGCGTTGGCCATTTCCTGGAGGCCGTCCACGGTCTGGCGTGTCATCCTTCTGGACGTGGTTCGCGATTTGGCTTCAGCTTCCGCAGGCTCTATTAGGTACACTTGGGCCAGTATGCTCCTGTCACCCTTGTCTTTGAAGTGCTGGACCGTAGCTACATTGATGGGCACGTTCATGCTGGACAAGTAGCGAACGATCCTCTCGGTACTGGAGTCCATCGATTCGGCAACGATGAGCGAGCGATGGCCCAGATTGAGCTCGTCTGGCAGCGGCTTCTCAAATCTTTCCTGAAATGCCGAATCCAACGAATCCGGTCTGCCAAAGTGGTCGTCGGCTATGTCCGCCAGCCGCTCGTGGGGTAGGTCTCTTACCCAAGACGCGTAGTCCAGCGCCTGCGCGGTTACATCCCTTGGCGTTCGGCCTTTCTTCAACTCCACTACTACCGTATCTCCGGCACTGTCCAAGCAGAGCAGGTCGATCACTCCCTCGAAGTCGGTGCGAACTTGTTTCCCAATCACCAGCAGATTGGGGTCCAGTACGGAGATGTCGCTAGCCAACCAGCCTTCCAAGCGTTCCTCCAAGTTGACCTCGTTACTTGGTATCTCATGGAGCTCCTTGTCGGATATTACTTCCCAGAGGCGGACCTGTTGCATCGAACCCTCCCGTGTGGCTTCGTTCGCGTCGATCTGATCGTCCATAGCTTCTCCCGCTCCGTGTAGTCTCGCAGGAGCCGCTGTCCTCTTCCGCCCAGTGGGGTCTCGTCATCATACGCCATGGCGCAACCCGTGCTCGATGATTAGAGGGCGGCGGCGATGCTGGATCTGAGCTATCCCGTTCGGCTTGCTGTAACATGGAACCCACGTGCACGTTGTAATGTCACACGGCGGACGCAGGCCAGTCCAGGGGTTGCCGGGGGCGTCCGCGATGAGGCAGGCAGATGAACGCATTCGACGAAGTGAACATGTTCTTCGACCGCGCGGCCGACCGCCTGGGCCTCGACGATGGGAGCCGCGAGCTCCTGAGGAAGCCGTGGCGCGAACTGACCGTCTCCGTGCCGGTACGGATGGACGACGGCTCCATCAGGGTCTTCAACGGCTACCGCATACAGCACAACGCGGCGCGCGGCCCCTACAAGGGCGGCACGCGCTACCACCCCGCCGCCGACGTCAACGAGGTGCGGGCGCTGGCGTCTCTGATGACGTGGAAGACGGCCGTCGTCGACATCCCGTTCGGCGGCGCGAAGGGCGGCATCCAGTGCGATCCCAGGACACTGAGCGAGTCCGAGCGGAACCGGATGACCCGTCGATATACGACGAACATCCACCATCTGCTGGGCGTGAACCGGGACATCCCCGCTCCCGACATGGGCACCAACTCTCAGACGATGGCCTGGATGATGGACGCCTACGGCGCCATAGCCGGGTACACGCCCGGCATCGTGACCGGCAAGCCCATCGAGCTGGGCGGCTCGGTTGGAAGAGACGCCGCGCCGGGCCGCGGGGCCGTCTACGTGATGAAGGAGGCGGCCAGGGACCTGGGCGTCTCGGTCGACGGCGCTCGAGTCGTCGTCCAGGGGTTTGGACAGGTGGGTAGCTGGGTGGCGCGAATTGCGCACGAGATGGGGTGCAAGGTCGTTGCCGTGAGCAGCATAGAGGGAGGGATATACGATCCGAAGGGCCTCGACATCCCTGCCGTCGTCGACCACCATGAGGAGGCTACGGGCGTCGTCGGGTTTCCCGGCGCGGACACCGTGACCAACGCCGAGCTCTTGGAGCTCGATTGCGACGTGCTCGTGCCGGCGGCCATCGAGAGCGTGATCCACGAGGGCAACGCCGACCGTATCAAGGCGGCGGTCGTCGTGGAGGCCGCGAACCATCCCGTCACGCCGGAGGGGGACGCGATACTGAGCGACCGGGGCGTTCACGTCCTGCCCGATATCCTCGTCAACGCCGGAGGCGTGGTCGGCTCCTACTTCGAGTGGACGCAGAACCTGTACCAGCACAAGTGGGACGAGGACGAGGTCAACGCCGAGCTGCACAAGATCATGGCGAACGCCTACCGCGACGTGTGGGACGTCGTCCGGCGCGAGCGCGTCACGTTCCGGGAGGCGGCCTTCCTGCTCGGCGTGGGGCGCGTCCACCACACCGCGAAGCTGCGGGGGTTCGTGTAGGGCTATGACGGCGCAGGCAAGCCGGTGGGCAGCCGAGAAGCGGGCCGTGGCGGACGGCGCGAAGCGGCTAGCCGCCCTTGGCCTGGTCAGCGGCTCCAGCGGCAACGTCAGCGCCAGGCTGCCCTCCGACGGCCCGCGAGAGCTGATTGCGGTCACGCCGTCGGGGAAGCGGTACTCGGAGATGGACGAGAGCGACGTAGTCGTGGCAGACTTCGGGCTGGAGGCGGTGGAGGGCGACCTGGCCCCGTCGTCGGAGTCCCTGCTGCACGTCGCCATCTACAGGAACAGGCCCGACGTGGGAGCCGTGGTCCATACCCACTCGGAGTACGCCACCGTCCTGGCGGTCGCGGGCCTGGAGGCGCCGCCGGTCATAGACGAGATGGCGGTCGTGCTGGGAGGCGGCGTTCGCGTCTCCGAGTACGCCTTCCCGGGTACGCAGGCGCTGGCCGACAACGTCTGCGCGGCCCTGGAGGGCCGGAACGCGGCCATCATTAGGAACCACGGCGCCGTGGGGGTGGGCCGCGACCTGGAGGAGGCCATCGACGTGAGTATGCTGGTCGAGCGCGTCTGCAAGGTCTTCGTATACGCCAGGCTTCTGGGGAGGGCGGACGCTCTGCCGGATGAGGTCGTAGCCGCCGAGGCCGAGTTGTTCCGCATGCGACTTGGCGCCGAAACAGAGTTGGGAGGATATGCGTAATGGCCTCTTTGCCCGATTTCGTGATGCGCCGACTGTACGTCGAGGGGAGCCTTAGGAACGCCGCGGGCGGCTTCGAGTTCCAGATAAGCAACAGCCTCGCTTCGGCGCAGGTCCGCGGGGCGCTGCCCATCGTCGTCGACGGCAGTGAGCTTCCCCTGGGCGCAGCCTTCTTCTACGTCGAGGGGAAGGAGGTGGCGTTCAGCGCCGTTTCGAAGGAGGAACCGCTCACGCTCGCCGTGAACGCTACCTTCACGATATGGGTCGACCGCGTGACGCTGGACCCAGGCCCGCACAAGGTGGAGATGGGCTTCGACGTACCAGGCATGGGGGTCGTCCGGATCGACTTCACGGACACGGTGGCGGAGGGATGAGCAAGGTCGCCGCGTTGCCGCGGCCGGGGCAGCGCCCCGATGAGACGGCCCTCGCAGGCCCGGCGGCCGTTCGCGCGGACCGGCGAGGCGGCGCCGAGAGAGAGGCCGGGGCAGCCAAGAAGAAGGTGCTCATCGACGCGGACCCCGGCACGGACGACGCGCTCGCCCTCATCGCGGCGCTCAACTCCCCCGAGATGGACGTCCTGGGCGTGACGACGGTGGGAGGCAACGCCTCGCTCGCCGACACGACCCGCAACGCGCTCCGGCTGCTGGACCATCTCGGCTCCGACCTGCCCGTCTCGCGCGGCTCGGCGCGCCCCCTGAGGGGCCGGTTCGAGTACGCCTACCACTTCCACGGCGCCGCCGGCCTGGGCGTGAGGCTGCCTGGCCCGCGCACGGCGGCCACTGCCGTGGGCGCGGTCGAGCGCATCGTCGGCGCCGCGTCGGAGTACAGGGGCGCCCTCACGCTGATCGCCCTCGGGCCGCTAACGAACGTCGCAAGAGCGATGCGAAGCAATCCCAGGCTTGCGGGGTGGATCGCGGAGGTGGTCGTCATGGGCGGCGCGGTGGAAGTCCCCGGCAACGTCACGCCGCACGCGGAGTTCAACGTCTACAACGACCCGGAGGCCGCCCACGAGGTGCTCACGTCCGGTACGCCGGTCCGGCTGATCGGCCTGGACGTGACCATGAAGCTGCGCCTCGACAGGGCCGGCAAGCCCTGGGCGGCCGGCGGAAGCGTGTCGGCGAAGCTCGCCAACAGGGTGCTCGCGGGCTGGTTCGAGACACATCCCGGCGACAGCCTGTACCACCTCCACGACCCCCTGGCCGTGGCGGCGGTCGTGGAGCCGGACCTGCTCGGGTACGGGAGTGCGCGCATGGCGGTCGAGACCGAGGACACCGGACGGCGGGGCAAGACGTCCGCGGTCTACGGAGACGGCCCGGCCAGGGTCGCCGTGGAGGTGGACGCCGGCCGGGCCGGAGAGTGGGTGCGGGCGCGGTTGTCCGCCTGACCTGGCCCTGCCCAAGCGGGCGCCGGCGTGAGATAGAATTGGCGCAGGCGGAAAGCTAAACGGAGGTTCACCAGATGGACATAGTGAAGCGTATATTGGCTGTATACCTCATAGCGGCGGGGCTTGCGGCGGCCGTCCTGCTGATGGCGACGGGGCTGATCCACGACGGGTCGGCGGACTACCCGCTGTGGAAGATAATGAACTGGTTCATGGCGGCCGGCGTGCTCGTGGTGTTGGCCGCGAGCTTCATGCGCAAGCGCGCCATGGGAGGCGGCGACGACGCGGGCATCCGCGAATACGTGGCGGTCAACGCGGCCTACTACGGCGCCATCGTGCTGACGATGCTCTTCTTCTGGGAATGGTTCTGGACCCTGAACCCCGAAAGCGAGACCGGCGACGCCGTGACCTCGCACCTGGTCTACTTCCCCATCATGGACGCCCTCTTCACGTGCCTCGCCCTCACCACAGCCGCCAACCTCTGGAGCAGCGCCCGCTCGGACGATTAGGCCGCTACATGCGCTCCGGCGCGTCCATGAGCATCAGGTCCAGGCAGCGGGCGAGCACGGCGCGGGCGGCGGCGACCAGCTTCAGGCGGGCCTTCGACACGGGCAGGTCCTCCGGGTCGCGGGAGACGACGCGGCAACTGTCGTTGAACCGGTGGTATAGGGTGGCGAGTTCCAGGGAGTAGGAAGTCAGGTGGTGGGGAGACAGGTTGGCGGCCATCGTCTCTATCAGCTCCGGCAGCTGTAGCATCTTCCTGAGCAGGTCCAGCTCCGCCTCGTGTGTCAGCAGCAGGACGTCGCCGTCGCCGTGGTCGATCCCGCGCCCGCGCGCCAGCTTCTGTATGCCGCAGATGCGGGCATGAGCGTACTGCACGTAGTAGACCGGGTTCTCCCTGGACTGCTGCGCCGCCAGGTCGAGGTCGAACTCCATCTGGCTGTCCGGCGAGCGGGTCAGGAAGAAGAAGCGGCAGGCGTCCGGGCCGACCTCGTCCACCAGCTCCTTCAGCGTCACGAGATCGCCGGCGCGAGTGGCCAGCCGGACCGTCTCGCCGCCGCGCCTCAGGGTGACGAGTTGGTAGAGGAGCAGGTCGAGGCGGTCCTGGTCCAGGCCCAGCGCGGTCATCACGGCCTTCATGAAGGGCACGTTGCCCTGGTGGTCCGCCCCCCAGACGTCGATCACGCGGTCGAAGCCGCGCGTCACCAGCTTGTCGTAGTGGTAAGCCACGTCCGAGGCGAAGTAGGTGGGCGCCTTGTTGCTGCGGATGAAGACCTTGTCCTTGTCGTCCCCCAGCAGGGTTGACATGAACCAGACGGCGCCTTCGCGCTCGGCCAGGTATCCGGTCTCCTCCAGCAGCTGGGAGACCTTGGCGAACTGGCCGTCGGAGTATAAGCTCCGCTCGTTGAACCAGACGTCGTACTCGACGCGCAGCTCTCGCAGGTCGCCCCTTATCAGGTCGACCATCTTGCGCAGCCCGACCGCGCCAATCTCGGCGACCGCTTCGTCCTCCGGCATGGACGCGAACCGGTCGCCCTCCTCCTCCGCGACCTCGCGCGCGAAGCCGACGAGGTAGTCGCCGCGGTAGCCGCCCTCCGGCAGATCGGCCTCCAGACCCAGCGCCTGGAGGTAGCGGGCGTGGAGGCTCCTGTAGAAGAGTTCCATCTGTGCGCCGCCGTCGTTCACGTAGTACTCGCGCTCCACCTCGTAGCCGGCGGCCTCCAGCACGTTGGCCAGCGCGCTTCCGAAGACGGCGCCCCTTGCGTGGCCGACGTGGATGGGGCCGTTGGGGTTGACGCTCACGAACTCGACCTGCACCCTACGCCCCGCGCCCACGTCTGCGTTGCCGAACGAGGGCCCCGCGTCGAGGACCGCTTCGACCTGCCGGGCCAGCCATGCGGGGCCCAGGGTGAAGTTGATGAAGCCCGGCCTCGCCACGGCCACGCTCTCCACGGCCTCGTCCTCGGGTATCTCGGCGGCGATGGCCCCCGCGATCTCCATCGGGTTCCTGCGCATGGGGCGGGCCAGCTTCAGGGCGAGGCTGGACGAGTAGTCGCCGTGGCCGCGCCCCTGCGGGCGCTCGATGGCCGGCTCGGGAATATCGACGCGGGGAAGCAGCCCCTTGGACTGCGTCTCCGAGATGGCCGTCTTCAGCGCCGCTTCGATTCGTTGGTGCGCGTACAACTCCAGGATACCCCTTTCGTCCCTGCCGCAAGGAGAAAATAGCAGACCGCGGGCGGCGGCGCCAGACGCTCGGGCCGCGTCATTCGCACCCGGGCGGATAGGTCGCGGTGGAAACCAGGCGTCCCGACGGGTCGTAGAGCCCCGCGGCGTCGGGCGACGAGTTGCTCCAAACCGCGCTGCCGCTGCCGAAGCTGAACCCGCCCCACTCGCGGTGCGCCTCGTTGGTGTAGACGCGCACAGCTTCCCCGGCGTCCAGTGTCCACGCCGGGAAGACGAAGGTCGGTCGCCCGTCGGACACGTCGGTCAGCCGCCAGCCCCTCAGGTCCTGGGGCGCGTCCCCGTCGTTGACGATCTCGACGTACTCGTCGGGCTCCTGCCGGGAGACCACGCCGTCGAAGAAGACGCAGCGGACGACGACGTTGGCGCCCGAGGTCGGCGCCGGGGTGGCCGTCGGCGTGGCCTCGCCGCCTCCCAGGCCTCCGGACGGCGTGGAGCCCGCCGGCGGCCTCCACCCGGCCTCTATCGCCTCCTCCTCGGTGCAGAAGAAGCGCTCGCCGGCCGCCTCGTCGATGACCGTCCGCGAGTAGAACGGGCTCTCCGGCGTATGGTAGATCTTGTCGCCGCCGCTCCCGATGTTGCCCTTGATGACCGGCTCCGACGTGCCGGAGAAATCGCATATCAGGGGAGCTGGCGTAGGCGTGGGCGTAGCGGTGGGCGTGGGCGTAGCCGTTGCCGACGGGGTGGGACTTGGCGTGGATGTTGGAGTGTGAGTTGGGCTTGGCGTGGGTGTCGGCGTGGCTGTTGGAGTAGGAGTCTTCGTGGGGGTAGGTGTCGGCGTTGGCGTAGCCGTGGGCGTGTGCGTCGGGGCGGGTGTCGGGGTCGGCGTAGCGGTGGGAACGGGCGTGGGTGTCGGGGTGAATGTTGGCGTTGGCGTGGGTGTCGGGGATGGCGTAGGAGTGGGTGTGGCCGGAGGGACGGGGGTTGAAGTTGGGGTAGCCGTGGGTGCGGCCATTGTTGCGGCGGTCGCGAAGGGTGTTGCGGTGTTGGTGGGCGTGGGCGCCGGGGTAGCCGTCGGTACGGGGGTAGGCGTCCGAGTGGGCCCAGGCGTAGGAGTAGCCGTGTAGACAGGTGTGGGCGTGGGCTCCGGGGTAGGGCTGGCGCTGGGCGTGGCTGTTGGGGTGGGTGTGGACGTAGGCTCCGGTGTGAGCATAGCCGCAGCGGTGGGCGCCGGTGTCGCCGCGGGCGTCGCGGTTGCCGTGGCGCCGGGTGTCGGCGTGGGCGCCGGAGTCGTCGTTGGAGTCGCCACGGGCTCGCTGCCGCAAGCGATGAACAGTACGGCGGCCGCGGCCAGCGCCGCGGCGCCTGAATGGCCGCGATGCCCCGGCAATGGAGCTACGGCACGACCTCTACGAGATGGCCGCCGAACGCTCCGGGCGCGTGTATCTCGCCTATGACAGCCGCCGCCTCGACGCGGCGCGACTGCAGCTCACGGACCAGCCGTTCCCTGCGCGCCGGCGGCACGGCGATGAGCAGTCCGCCCGACGTCTGAGCGTCGCACAGCAGCAGCTTCATGGTCTCGCCGGCGTCGTTCCAGAGTACTTCAGGGTCGGCGGCCGCCAGGTTGCGCCGCGTACCTCCCGGGGCAACGTCCTGCTCCAGCAGCTCCAGTACACCGTCCAGGACGGGCACGCTGCCCAGCGCGATCCGCGCGGTCGCGTTGCTCGCCCTGAGCATGCCCAGCAGGTGGCCGATGAGTCCATACCCCGTTACGTCGACGCAGGCGTGCGCGCCCACCTCGGTCATGGCGTGAGACGCTTCGTGGTTCAGGGTCGTCATCGACTGCACGGCCCGGTCCAGCACGCCGGCATCGGCGACGCCGTTCTTCCCGGCGGTCGTGATCACCCCGGTGCCGATGGGCTTCGTGAGCACGAGCAGGTCGCCCGGCTGAGCGCCCGCGTTGGTGATCTGCCGTCCGGGTTGGACAAGCCCGGTTACGGCGAGGCCGTACTTGGGCTCGTCGTCGTCGATGGTGTGGCCGCCCACTATGAGCATGCCCGCCTCCCCGGCCTTGTCGGAGCCGCCCTTCAGCACCTCGCCCAGGACGTGGGCGGGCAGGTCGGACGGGAAGGCGACTATGTTCAGCCCCAGCAGGGGCCTTGCGCCCGTGGCGTATATGTCGCTGAGCGCGTTCGCGGCGGCTATCGCGCCGAAGGCGTAGGGGTCGTCGACGATGGGCGGGAAGAAGTCGACCGTCTGGACTAGGGCGACGTCGTCCGACAGGCGGTAGACGGCCGCGTCGTCGCCGCTGTCGTAGCCGACCAGCAGATTGGGGTCGTCTTGAACGGGTAGCTGGCGCAGCACCTGCGCCAGGTCGTCTGGACTAAACTTGGAGGCTCAGCCCGCGCACGACGCCAGGGCCGTGAGGCGCGGCTCCTCGGCGATACCGGTCATCATGACTCTCCAGGCGGTGTCCCCGTCGAGGGCGCCGTTAGGATAGCACAGGTGGGAATAACTGTTCAGAGTTGGTGCGTTCTCGTCTAGGGCGCCCACAAGGGCCACAAGGGACGCCCCTACCGCTTCAATCCCGTAGGGTGCAGCCCTTGTGGCTGCCCTCCCGTACTTCAATCCCGTAGGGTGCAGCCCTTGTGGCTGCCCTCCCGTACTTCAATCCCGTAGGGTGCAGCCCTTGTGGCTGCCCTCCCGTACCCTGAACAGTCACAGGTGGGGGCGGCCTTTGCTTGTGGGGGGCTGTTTGGTATAACCTCTAGCGCAGACGTTGAGGAGTTGGCGTATGAAGCGTGTGGTTGTAACAGGGATCGGCCTCGTCAGCCCCGTCGGACTCACCCGCGAGGAGACGTGGGGGAGCCTGCTTGCCGGGGAGTCGGGCATCGAGCGCATCTCGTCCTTCGACGCGGAGGAGCTGGAGACCACGATCGCGGGCGAGGTGAAGGGGTTCGACGCCACGGGCTACGTCGGACGCAAGGAGGCCCGGCGCATGGACCGTTTCGTCCAGTTCGCCGTGGCCGCCACGCTGGAGGCGATGGAGCAGGCGTCCCTGGAGGTGAACGAGGGCAACAGCGAGCGCGTCGCCGTCATCATCGCCAGCGGCATCGGAGGCATCATCACGCTGTCGGAGCAGATCGGCGTGATGGACAGGCGAGGCGCGTCGAGGGTGAGCCCGTTCCTGGTGCCGATGATGCTGCCGGACATGGCGTCCGGCCAGGTCTCGATGCTCATAGGGGCCAAGGGCCCGAACTTCGCGACCGTCTCGGCGTGCTCCAGCGGCGCGGACGCGGTGGGAGCGGCCTTCGAGCTGGTGCGCGGCGGGACGGCGGAAATCGCGCTGGCGGGCGGCGCGGAGGCGGCGATATGCCCGATAGGAGTCGCCGGCTTCAACGCCTGCAAGGCGCTGTCGAAGCGCAACGACGAGCCTGGCAGGGCCTCCAGGCCCTTTGACGCCGGCCGCGACGGCTTCGTGCTCGGGGAGGGGGCCGGCGTCCTGGTGCTGGAGAGCGCCGAGAGCGCGGCCGAGCGCGGCGTGGAACCCATCGGCGAGATGGTGGGCTACGGCTCGACCGCGGACGCCCACCACATCACGCAGCCCGCGCCCGGCGGTGAGGGCGCCGCCCGCGCCATGAAGGCCGCGCTGGAGCAGGCGGACGTCCGGCCCGACGACGTCGGCTACGTCAACGCTCACGGCACCTCCACCCCCCTCAACGACAAGTACGAGACGATGGCGATGAAGGCCGTATTCGAAGAGCGCGCGTTCGACGTGCCGATCAGCTCCACCAAGTCGATGACCGGGCACCTCCTCGGCGCCGGAGGCTCCCTGGAGGCCGGCATCACCGTCCTGGCGGTCCGGGACGGGGCGCTGCCTCCCACGATCAACCTCGAGGAGAGCGACCCGGACTGCGACCTGGACTACACGCCCAACGCCGCGCGGGAGCGCCCCGTGGACGTCGCCATGAGCAACTCTTTCGGCTTCGGCGGACACAACGCCAGCCTCGTCTTCCGGGAGTTCCAGCAGTAGCAGCGACCGCAGCCGTCCATACCGCTTCCCAGTCCAAGACTTGGACACCTTGTCCGGCCCCCCCTCCGGGGTTTGCGGCGTCCCTGGGCCGTTCCCCGTTCGAGGCGCACCTGCTGTACAACCGGGGCGTCAGGTCGCCCGGCGAGCTCGAACCCTACCTGGCCGCCGACTCGCGCCTGTCGCACGACCCGTTCATGCTCCCGGACATGGACAGGGCCGTCGCGCGGCTGCGCCGAGCGGTGGAGACGCGCGAGACGGTCGGCGTCTTCGGCGACTTCGACGCCGACGGCCTCACGGGTACGGCGCTGCTGGTGGAGGCGCTGCGGGAGCTGGACTGCCCGGTCACATCGTACCTGCCGGAACGGGAGCGGGAGGGCCACGGCCTGAACCCCGGCGCCATCGACGCCCTGGAGGCCCGCGGCGCCGGGCTGGTGGTCACGGTCGATTGCGGCGTGGGCGCGCGCGAGGAGGTCGCGCTGGCCGCGTCGAAGGGCATCGACACCGTCGTCACCGACCACCACGTCCCGCCGCCAACCCTCCCGGAGGCCGCGGCGGTCGTGGACCCCAACATCGGCGGGTCGCGCTACCCATTCGACGAGCTCACAGGCGTGGGGCTGGCGTTCAAGCTGGTAGAGGCCCTGTGGGCCGAGCTGGGACGCCCCCGCCCGGAGCACCTGCTGGACCTGGCCGCCCTGGGGACGGTCGCGGACGTTGGCCGCCTGGTGGGGGAGAACCGGTACTTCGTCAAGCGTGGTCTGGAGATCGTCAACCGGTCGCCCAGGCCGGGGCTGGAGGCGCTCATCGCGAGGTCGAGGCTGGAACCGGGCAAGATCGACGTAGAGGCGCTCTCCTTCAAGCTGATACCGCGCCTGAACGCCGCGGGCAGGCTGGGCGACCCCTCCGACAGCCTCCGCCTGCTGACGGCCGCCAGCCGAGACGAGGCCGAACCGCTGGTGGCGGGTATCGAGAAGCAGAACGACCAGCGCCGCCGGCTGGCCGCCGAGGCCGCCTCGGACGCCCTGGAACAGGTGAAGGCGATGGATGCGCTCCCGCCCCTTATCGTCGTGAAGAAGGAGAGCTGGCGCCCCGGCATCCTCGGACTCATCGCGGCCCGGATGGTCGATACCTACGGCCGCCCCGCGATAGCCGTCTCCGTCGGGCCCGACTTCTCCCGCGCAAGCGCCCGCAGCCTTCCCCGCTTCGACGTGGAGCGCGCGCTGCGGTCGAGCGAGGGGCTGCTGGAGAGGTTCGGAGGCCATCCGCAGGCGGCGGGCTTCACGGTGGCCACGCCGCGGCTGGCGGAGTTGGAGGAACAACTGCTCGCCGCGGCCGGCGAGATGGACGGCGCCCCGCCATCCCCGGGGTTGAGGTTCGACTGCGAGATCTCGCCGGCGCTCCTCGGCGAACCGACGATGGGCTTCATCGACTCGCTGAGGCCGTTCGGCCACGGCAACCCTGAGCCGGTCTTCCTGACCCGCAGGGCGAGGGTGGTGGAGGCGCGGCGGGTGGGGAAGGACGAAGCCCACCTCAGGCTGCGGGTGGTGCACGGGGGAAGGGGCTGGACGGCGGTGGCGTTCAACCGGGGGGACGCGGCGATCGACGCGGGGGACCGGGTGGACCTCGTCTACAACGCCCGGACCAACGAGTGGAACGGCGCTCGCAGGGTCGAGCTCTTCGTGGTGGACTTCAGGTAGGGGTCCGCCGCCGCTAGTGCTCCAACATTGTTGAAATGATGGCTAACCTTGGAATCCCCTCCCCCATTTTGGGCTGACAGGGGTAGGCATTTGGTGTTTAAGTTCCGAGATGATAGGTAATCTCCATATCAGGCGGTGGTTCGGGCCATGGTTCAGGAAGGAGCCAGACCCTTCGCCAGAGTCTGCCCTTGTGAAGCAGCCGACGCAGCCAGCTTATGCCCAGCCGCAGTACGCTTACGGTTCGTCTCGGCGTGCTTGTTGCACTGCGATGATTGGGCGCAAGAGATTTCGGAGGCGCTCTGAGATGACTGGGCGCTACGCCTGGTCCCGTACGCCAACGTCCAAAGCGTCGCCACCGACAGTACAAGCCAGTGCCGCGACACCCGTTCGGGGTCGGTTCTTCGTGTGTCCTGCCACTGCCATCCGACGCTCTTGAGCGCCCGAAAGCCCAGCTCTATCCAGAACCGGAGCGCATACCAGCACACTCCTGTTTGAGCAGGCGAGAGATCGGTCATAACCACCCACGGCTCGTCTTGACCTATGTCCCAGACTACGATCATCGTTCCGCGACGGCGTATGCTGGGTCTGTTGAAGGCCGTCCCTGCCCCAATATACGCGTGGCCTGGTCCGGGTACGAGAGACCGCGCAGGCAGGCGAGTTCCCCCATCAGGACAGAACACGGTGTTGATCGACTGTCGCATGTACGGATGCAATCCCGCAGAGCGTATCTGATCCCACAGTTTCGGACTCCTCAGTCCCCGATCACACATTACCAGCACGGTCATGTGCTCAGGCACCGCTTCGGACAGGACTCGGAGCATATCCACGATCGGGTCCATCCACTTGCCGGGCGTGTTGGCGGGCATGATGCTCCAGGCAAGGGGAATGGCGCAGCTTCGGTAGACCGCGCTTATCACGATCGAGGTCATCCGATCGCCCTGCATCGTCGGGTCTATGGCAAGCACCAGTCTGTCCGACTTCCACAACTTCAGCAGCCACCTCAGCAGCGGAACAAAGCACGAGGTCACATCCAGTTGCACGCGGCACGGGTTGGCACGGTCTTGCCCATCGTAGAGCCACTCCCTGAGGTACTGGCGGATGCTGTTGAAGCTGCCGATGAACGAGAGCGCCGTCGCGACGGCGTTCTGGCAGCCGCTCCCGGCCAGGATGGTGCCGTACACCCAGAGGACCAGCCCTTTGAGTTGGGACTCTCTGAGGTGCGGCATGTGTTGTTCGATGGTCTGCTGCATCTGATACCATTCGGATGGGAGGCGCATGGCGAATCTCTGGCTCCTTTCTGTTGGTACCAAAAAGATGCCAGAAACCCATGCGCTTTCCAAGTTCTTATACCGATCTCAGACTTTGCCTACCCCTGTCAGCCCATTTTGGGGGAGGGTTAGGGTGGGGGCACCGCTGCCCCGCGCAGTATTCTCTCCACCCTTCATTGCTAGGTTGTCGGTCCACTAGCGCTGGCGGCGTCGCCGCTGTGCTCGCGTCCCGTGCCTTGCCAGGACGCCCTGCGCCGCGTCGGCGGGCCTGGCCTTGATCGCCAGCAGCGGCACGGTGACGACCAGGACGGCAATCGCGATGAAGTGGGCCTCCTGCATGCCCAATGCCCAGATGCGGTCCTGCCTGTAGAAGGTGATGACGAAGCGGCCCACGGAGTAGAGGGCGAGGTAGAGCGCGAACAACATGCCGTCCGGCTTCAGCCGCCCCCTGAGCCGCCAGATTATCGCCAGCGAGATGGCGTTCCAGACCATCTCGTACAGGATCACCGGGTGGGCGGCGACGCCCTCGCCCTCGGGCGAGACGTAGCCGTTGGCGCAGTACGGCGGCGCCGCCAGCGTGTCCGGGTGGGTCCAGGCGAAGCCTAGGAAGGAGTCCAGGGCCCTGGCGCAGTGCTCGCCGTTCACTATGTCGCCTATGCGTCCGATGGTCTGGCCGATGAGCGCCGCCGGGGCGGCGAGGTCGGCTATCACGCCGACCGGCTGCTTCATTACCAGGCAAGACGCCGCGCCCCCCACGAACCCTCCAAGCACCCCGCCCCAGATGCCGATGCCCCCGCTCCAGACCGCGAACATCTGGCCGGGGTCCCTGCTGTAGACCGGGCCCCAGTTGTCGACGACGTGTACCAGCCGCGCCCCGATGATGCCCCCGATGATGACCCAGATCGCTATCGAGTATATGGCGTCCGGGTCGATACCCCTGAGCGGCGCCCAGCGCCCCACCAGCAGCACGGAGATGGCTACGGCGACGAATGAGAAGAAGCCGTGCCAGCTCAGCACCAGGTTGGTGAAGAACTCCTGGGAGAACATGTTTGGCCCGACGGCTATCTCGATCATCCCGTCTCCATGCATGCGCGGCGGAAAGTCTGAGGGGCTGCGCAAGCCCGGAGAGATTATAGGGCAAAGCCGGGCCGCCGGGCCAGCGCCTAGGGTCTTAGGTCAGGGTCTTTTCAAAGTCCGTTCGTGGTGAGCCTGTCGAACCACAATTGGGGCCTTCGACAAGCTCAGGCCGAACGGTAAGGTACGACCCTAACCTACAATGAAAAGGCCCTGGTCTTAGGTAACTGTTCAGAGTACGGGAGGGCGGCCACAAGGGCTGCACCCTACGGGATGGAGGCTGTATCGTAGGGGCGTTCCTTGTGGCCCTTGTGGGCGCCCTGGACCATGGAGGCTGTACCGTAGGGGCGTCCCTTGTGGCCCTTGTGGGCGCCCTGGACCATGGATGCTGTATCGTAGGGGCGTTCCTTGTGGCCCTTGTGGGCGCCCTGGACCATGGATGCTGTATCGTAGGGGCGTTCCTTGTGGCCCTTGTGGGCGCCCTGGACCATGGATGCTGTATCGTAGGGGCGTCCCTTGTGGCCCTTGTGGGCGCCCTGGACCATGGATGCTGTATCGTAGGGGCGTCCCTTGTGGGCGCCCTGGACCATGGATGCTGTATCGTAGGGGCGTCCCTTGTGGCCCTTGTGGGCGCCCTGGACCATGGATGCTGTATCGTAGGGGCGTCCCTTGTGGGCGCCCTGGACCATGGATGCTGTATCGTAGGGGCGTCCCTTGTGGCCCTTGTGGGCGCCCTGGACCATGGATGCTGTATCGTAGGGGCGTCCCTTGTGGGCGCCCTGGACCATGGATGCTGTATCGTAGGGGCGTCCCTTGTGGCCCTTGTGGGCGCCCTGGACCATGGATGCTGTGTCGTAGGGGCGTTCCTTGTGGCCCTTGTGGGCGCCCTGGACCATGGATGCTGTATCGTAGGGGCGTCCCTTGTGGGCGCCCTGGACCGAGGAACGCACCAACTCTGAACAGTTACGGTCTTAGTCGGTCTTAGTCCGTTCGTGGTGAGCCTGTCGAACCACAATTGGGGCCTTCGACAAGCTCAGAGCCTGCCCCGTACTCGATACGGGGCCGAACGGCAAGGTACGGCCCTATCCCCAAATCCCCCACCTCCACGTTCAGCGCCATATCTATTGGACATCACCCCGTAGGGGCCGGTTTCCCGTAGGGGCCGGTTTCCCGTAGGGCCGGTTTCCCGTAGGGGTTGGTTTCCCGTAGGGGCTGGTTTCAAACCAGCCCTCCCCTCGCCATAGAGCGTCACCGCCATTCAGGTGGGGGGATTTGGGCCCGGCTACGGCCCTTGCCATCCGCAGAACGCGCGTGCTATACTCCCCCCATGCACCATCCCGTACATACCGAGCTGAGCGCAGGCAGCCTGCCTGCCCCTGGGACCGGCCATGCCGCGCCCTCGTCCGTTGACGCCCGGCACGGACACGGCAGCGACCGCGTGTCTCATTTTGTCTCATTGCTGTCTTATTCTGTCTATTTCGCGTCTCATTTTGCCTATTTCGTGTCTCCCCCTGTCTCACGGCCCGTAGCTGAAAAAGACAAAATGAGACACTTTCAAGGAAAATCGGGAAATTTCCGCGCCTCAAGGCCACGCCCTGCGGCTTCTGAAAGACCTGAGCCTGCCGAAGGGGAGCGGGGCCTAGATGTCCACCGGCTGGAGCTGCGCCCTGCCGTTGCGCTGCTCGACGTACCCGGCGCGCTGCGTCAGGGCGCGGCCGAAGACGAGGAGCCAGCCGCCTGAGACCGCCATCTCCAGCAGCTCCCGCTTCTCATCCAGGGTCTCGTCGGGCGTCCTGTCGAAGGCGGCGATGTTGCGCAGCGGCAGGTGTAGCGGCGTGGGTATCAGGTCGCCCAGGTACGCGATGCGCTCCGAGCCGGCCTCCAGCAGCACGACCTGGTGCCCTGCCGAGTGGCCGCCGGTCACCTTGACGCGGACCCCCGGGGCTATCTCCCCGTCGCCGTCGAGCAGCTCCAGGATGCCGGCGTCCTGGAGGGGGGCGAAGTCGTCCCCGTTGTAGGCGCCCTTGCTGCGCTCGTGCTGCTCTGTGGCCTCTTCGAGGGCCTTGGCCTGGACCATGTACTTGGCCTTGGGAAAAACGGGCACGGCGTTGCCGGAGCGGTCCAGCTTGGTGCAGCCGCCCGCAACGTCGAAGTGGAGGTGGGTCAACAGCACGATGTCGATGTCTCGGGGCGTCAGCGAGTGAGCCTTGAGACCCTTGGTCAGCTTGTTGCCGTTGAGGCCGTACTGGTCGCGGTACCTGTCCGTCCTCTTCGAGCCGGCGCCCGTGTCCACCAGGATGTTGGCGTCCTGGGTACGTATGAGCAGGCAGTTGAGCCCCATGCGGATCCGGTTCTTCCGGTCCGGCTTGATGTACGTCTCCCATTCGGCCCTCGGCACCTGTCCGAACGACGCGCCCCCATCGAGCAGGATGGCGCCGTCGCTTACAACGTCTATTGAAGTAGAGCCTAGCTGCATGGGTTGCCCCCCTTGGCTTTCTGAACATATGGACATACCCGGCCCTTGTCAACCGCTTTCAAGGTCACGTTATCGCGACCCCGGGAGCCGTGCTGGACTCTCACCCATAGAACCCGCGCCGGGCAGGTGGTATCATGTTCGCCCCGCGGCGGTGCGCCGCGGGCGCAGGTGACAACACCAAGGGAGGACGCCATCATGAAGATGTACATCGCCGGAGAGTGGGTGGACAGGGACGACAAGATTCCGGTCGTCAACCCATACAGCGGGGTGACGATAGACACGGTGCCGCGCGCCGGCATCGAGGACGTCGACTCAGCCGTCGCCAGCGCCGAGCGCGGAGCCGCCGTGATGCGCGGCCTCTCCGGCTACGAGCGTTACGCCATCATCAAGAGGGCCGCCGAGCTGCTCGAGGAGCGCATCGAGGACTTCGCCACCACCCTCACCATGGAGGAGGGCAAGATCATCGGCGAGGCCCGCATGGAGGTCGGGAGGGCCGTCCAGACCATGACCGGCTCCGCCGAGGAGGCCAAGCGCCTCGGCGGCGAAGTGGTCCCGCTGGACGGCGCCCCTAGCTGGACCGGCCAGCTTGGCTTCACGATACGCGTGCCCTGCGGCGTCGTCGCCGCCATCAGCCCGTTCAACTTCCCCCTCAACCTCGTATGCCACAAGGTCGGCCCCGCGCTGGCCGCCGGCAACTCCGTCGTCATCAAGCCGGCCACCGACACGCCCCTCGTCGCCCTCAAGCTGACCGAGGCGCTGCTCGACGCAGGCCTGCCCGCCGAGGCCGTCCAGTGCATAACCGGCTCCGGCGGCTCCATAGGCGACGCCCTCGTCAGCGACTCGCGCGTCCGCAAGGTCACCTTCACCGGCAGCAAGGAGGTAGGCGAGCACATCTGCCGCACCGCCGGCCTCAAGAAGGTGACCATGGAGCTCGGCTCCAACTCGCCGCTCATAGTCATGCCCGACGCCGACATGGAGAAGGTGGTCGCCGCCACCGTAAGCAGCGGCTTCTCCAACGCCGGCCAGGTCTGCATCTCCGCCCAGCGCATCATCACCAGCCGCGACGTCTACGGCGACTACCTCGACGCCCTCACCGAAGGCGTCGAGGCCATCAGCACCGGCGACCCCCTCGACGAGAGCGTCAAGATGGGCCCGATGGTGCGCGCCCAGGACGCCGTCAGGGTGAACGAGTGGATCACCGAGGCCGAGGCCGGCGGCGCCAGGACCCTCGTCGGCGGCGGCTACTCCGGCGCGGTCCACCAGCCCACCGTCGTCGCGGACGTAAGCCCGGAGATGCGCATATCGTGCGACGAGCTATTCGGGCCCGCCGTCGCCGTGACCCCCTTCTCCGACATCGACGAGGCCATCACCATGGCCAACGACTCCAACTACGGCCTCAGCGCCGGCATATTCACGCAGAACCTCGATTGGGCCATGCGCTTCGCCAGGGAGGTCGACTCCGGCAACCTGATGATCAACTCCGGCCCCCAGTGGCGCGCCGACCTGATGCCCTACGGCGGCCTCAAGGACAGCGGCATGGGCAAGGAGGGGCCGAAGTACGCCGTAGAGGAGATGACCGAGCTCAAGCTGGTCATCTACCACCCGTAGCCTGACCGACCCACATGGCCACGGCAGAAGCGCTCAACCACAGGGCCGTCAGCGATAGGTTCCTCGACCACGCCCAGGACGAACTCGACGGAGGCGACCTGCTCCAGGCGTCGGAGAAGGCGTGGGGCGCGCTGGCGCACTACGTGAAGGCCATCGCCGAAGAGAGGGGTTGGGAGAACGACTCCCACTCCGACGTGATGGCAATCGCACAGGGGCTGGTCGAAGTCGCGGCGGCCCCCCGCAGGCAGGGGGCGCAGCTCAGGTCGGCTCGCCTGCTTCACGTCAATTTCTACGAGGACGAGCTCAACTCCGACCAGGTGCAGGGCGGTATCGACGACACCAAGGACCTCATCGCCGCACTGAAAGAAGCCGAGCACCGATTTCCAATCCGGAAGCCCAACGGAGACGATTCACCAGGAGACGGGGCTGAGGCCGCCAGCCCCGGCCGCCTAGAACTCGCTGCGCAGCCCCCGCCCCGATAGCGTCCCGGTGCATCGCTCGTGGTCGACGGCTATCTCGCCGTTCACCAGCACGAACGGTATCCCCACCGGGTACGACACGGGGTCGTCGTAGGTCGCCGTGTCCAGTATCCGGTCCTGGTCGAACACCACGACGTCGGCATGGTACCCCTCCCGTATGCGCCCCCGCCCGGCCAGCCCGAAGCGCCGCGCCGGGTTGTCCGCCATCCTCTGAACCATCGCCTCCACCGACATGATGGGGTGCAGCCGCCGCAGCCTGCCCAGCAACCGCGGGAAGGTGCCGTACGCCCTGGGGTGGGGCCGCGAGTGGGCCGAGATCGAGTCGCTCCCCACCATGTAGTCGGGGCGCGACAGCAACTCCACCGCGTCCCGGCTCACCTGCTCCCAGCCGCCCAGGTCCGACGGCGGCGCGATCAGGAAGCCCACCGACAACTCCTCCTCCAGCATGATCGACAGCACCGCCTCCCCCGGCGTCGCGCCGCGCTCCCGCGCCGCGTCCAGGAACGTCTTGCCCTCCAGGTGGCGGTTCGGTCCCGACGGCAGGTGCGTGAGCACCCCCTGCCCCATCAGGCCGTCGCCGTGCTTCCGGTCCATGCGGGACGCGAGCACCTGCCGCTGCACGGGGTCGCGCAGCCGCTCCATGATCGCCGCCGGCCCGCCCTCGTTCGCCTCGCTCGGCAGGAACATCATCGGGTAGCCGCTGCCCGTCGGGTACGGGTACAGCTCCAGCGTGCAGTCCACGCCCTCCGCCTTCGCGCGGTCAATCTCCTCGACACGCTCCGCCACCTGCCCCGCGTTCTCCACCGCTGTCCGGTGGTGCGAGAAGTGGACCTTGACCCCTGCCCGCCGTCCTATCTCCAGCGCCTCCGTGATTCCCCCGCCGCCGAAGCCGCGCTCCGGGTGAACGTCGCGCAGGTGCGTGATGTACACGCCGTCGAACTCCGCCACCACCTTGCACAGCTCGACAAGCTCATCCGTGTCGCTCCAGGCGTTCGGGAAGTAGGACATCCCCGTCGACAGCCCGATCGCCCCCTGCTCCATCCCCTCCCACACCAGCAGCTTCGCCGCCTCCAGGGCGTCGCCCCGCACCGGCCTGTCGTGGAAGCCCACCGTCTCCAGCCGCGCCGCGCCGTGCGGCACCGGGTAGGCCACGTTGATCGCGCACTTCTCATGGTAGCTGCCCAGGAAGGAGTCGACCGACGTGGTGTCGATGTCGTCCGGCGGCATACCGTACACCCCGGACAGGTACTGCCGGTTGGCCAGGTAGTTCTCCCGCGACAGCGGCGCGTACGACAGTCCGTCCTGCCCCAGTATCTCCGTCGTGATGCCCTGCCGCAGCCCGTTCGAGTGCTGCGGGTCCAGCAGCAGCGCGCCGTCCGAGTGGGCGTGCGTGTCGATGAAGCCCGGCGCGACGCTCATCCCCGCCGCGTCGATCACCCGCGCCACCGAGCCGCCCCTGGCGGCGTCCGACAGGTCCCCCACGGCCGCTATCTTCCCGCCGCTGACCCCCACGTCGCCGCGAAAACCCGGGCTCCCAGAGCCGTCGACCACCGTCCCGCCGCTTATCAGTACGTCGAACATCGCGCTAGCCCTCCTCGCCGCTCTTTCGCCACTCGTAGAAGGCCGGCGTGTCCACGTAGTCGTGAAGCGTCGCCCGCTTCGTGTAAGGCACGTAGGTCCCAAGGTGCCAGGCGTTCGACCTGTACAGCGCGTAGTCCCCCGCCTCCAGGTCGAGCCGCACCGCGCCGGGCATGGCGAGCACGTACTCGTTGCAGACGCGCTCCCTCTCCTCGGAGTCCATCCCCTCGAGATCGATGCTCGTCTTCGGCCCCTCCCTGTCCAGCGGCGCCTCCAGGCTGAAGTCGTCCGGCCTCAGGTGGCTGCCCGGCACGTACCAGAGCGAGCTGTCCCTGTACAGCGGGCAGTTCGTCTGGTTGAAGAAGTCGACGTGGTGGAACATCCGCCGCCACGGCCCCATGTCCGTGCCGGCGCTGCGCCCGTCCCGGTGCCACGTCGTGCAGTACGGCTCCTCCGCCGGCTCCAGCAGGATGCCGCACGTCTCCGGGTTCGACGGGCTGTGCCGCGGCGTCAGCACCCGCGCCACCGCGTCCACAAGCTCCGGCAGCCCGCTGAAGTCGACGAACGGCCCCCGGTCGATCTCGTACGCCCCCACCGGCTGCAGCCGCTGCGCCTGCGGCCCGCCCTTCTCCCGCGCCAGCCGCCGCGCCTCCTCAGCCGCCGCGCGAAGGTCCCGTATCAGCGACGGCGGCACGATCTGCCGGAAGACCGTGTACCCCCGCGTCTTGAACTCGTCGATATGCCTCTCGGAGAACTCGAATGCCATATCCGTCTCCCTGCATCCAGTGCTCCAACATTGTCCCCTCCCCCATTTTGGGGGAGGGTTAGGGTGGGGGCGCTGGGCCGCCCGCAGACCCGACGAGATACTACGAACCCCCACCGCCCCTGTCAATCGCGGGTAACTGTCCAAAATCCCCCACCTCCATCGTTCCCGCGAAAGAACGTCACCCCGTACCCCGATACGGGAGCGGGAACCCATCCCCGGCGAGGCGCCTGGTACGTCACGCTCTCAGCGTATAGTCACAACTTCCACGCCCGCGTCGACGTCCTGCCATGCCGTGTCTGCCGTCACCGCGGGCGCGCCCAGCTTGGCGGCCAGGGCTAGGCAGCACAGGTCCGCCAGCGACAGGCAGGACCTGGCCAGCCGGCTGCGCAACATCCCCGCCGCGAACGCCTGCGCGTCGTCGAAAGGCGCTACGCGGATGCCCAGCCCGGCGACGACCGATCGTATCGCGTCCCCCGGCAGCCCTGCGTCGGCCAGCTTCCCCACGACCTCCGCCACGTTCACCGCGCTCATGACGCCGCGCGGGACCATTGGCGCCACCCGCTCGCTGCCCGCCTCGCCGTTCACGAGCGCCAGCATTGCAGAGGCGTCGAGGACGACCTCACTCACCAAGGGCCTCCCTGCGCCGCTCCGCTATGAGCTCGTCCGCCAGGCTCCGCCCATCCCCCGCGTGCCGTCGGACGATCTCCTGCGCCCGCCGTATCGCGCGGCCCGGGGTGAGCAGCCTCACCTCCTCGTCCTCGAGCACCATGATCACCGCGTCCCCGGGCCTGACGCCAAGCGCCTTCCGGAACGCCGACGGAACGACGACCCTGCCGCCCTCCGCAATCCTCGTCGTTACTTCCATGTCGTTTGCTCCACGAATGCCATGTTAGCCATATAATGGCAGTTATCCACATAGATGGCAATCCCCCGTTAATCCGAGCGCAGTCCCCTCCTGTCATCCGAGCGCATCCACCCCTTCTGTCATTCGAGCGCATCCACCCCTTCTGTCATTCCGAGCGCATCCACCCCTTCTGTCATTCCGAGCGCAGCGAGGAATCTAAGGCCGTCTCCCTCCAATTGACGTTGGATTCGCAGGCAAGGTCTTTAGATTCTTCACTCCGCTGCGCTACGTTCAGAATGACAATGCGGGTGGCCCTCACGATTCAACTCATGGTGCGGGGAGGGCAGCCACAAGGGCTGCGCCCTACCGATGGACGCCGCAGCCGTAGGGGCGTCCCTTGTGGGCGCCCTCCCCGGCCCCCCTTGTGGGCGCCCTACACGAACTAAATCCTGGAAATCCAAAAATCCGGTGAATCCCGATTCAGACAATCCCGCTACATGGGGTATAGACGCCACAGCCGTAGGGGCGTCCCTTGTGGGCGCCCTCCCCGGCCCCCCTTGTGGGCGCCCTGGACGAACGAATCCTGGAAATCCAAAAATCCGGTGAATCCCGATTCAGACAATCCCGCTACATGGGGTATAGACGCCACAGCCGTAGGGGCGTCCCTTGTGGGCGCCCTCCCCGGCCCCCCTTGTGGGCGCCCTACACGAACTAAATCCTGGAAATCCAAAAATCCGGTGAATCCTGATTCAGACAATCCCGCTACATGGGGTATAGACGCCACAGCCGTAGGGGCGTCCCTTGTGGGCGCCCTACACGAACCAAATCCTGGAAATCCAAAAATCCGGTGAATCCCGATTCAGACAATCCCGCTACATGGGGTATAATGGGTGTCCGAGGCCATTATTCGACATGGGTGAGCGCTTTGCGCACGGCCCCAAGGGGGGATAGAAGTGAAAAAGTCGTTGAGGTTCCTGGCAATCGGACTGGCGCTGGCCGTGCTGCTGGTGTCGCGGGTCGGCGTCGACCGCTCGACCGAGGCGGCGGCGCCCGACGTGAAGAACGACACGGTGGAGTTCGTGGCCGGCTTGGGCGACGACGCCAGGCTGAAGAGCTTCTACAGGACGGACGCCGAGGTTGCCTTCTACCTGAAGGACCCCGACCTGGCCCTGCCCACCGCGAACCGCACCGCGAAGATCGTCTTCACGGTGCCTCAAGGTGGAGGCACCGTGGTAACCGGGTCGAGCGGCGTCAGGCTGAAGGTCCCCGTTGCGGCCGGCGCCACGTCCGGAACGACGCCGGGGCCGGTGGTCAACGTTAGTACCAATACGTCCACCACCACTCCCCAAAATGATGAGTGGGGCGCCGGTTTTATTCGAGCTCCCAACGCGGCTAACAATATAGGTGTCACCTACACGAAGAACAGGTACTGGGACGAGTACTCGGGCGGCGCGGACATGCCCCTGGACGGCGAACCCACGGTCACGGTGGCGAATGCCATGGGCACTGGCGCGGACGGGGACGGCAACAGGGTGGTCTCGACGCTCGATGTCGACACGGGCACATTCTCCTTCCTGGGCACGGTGAACGGCCGGCACCCGGGTGATGGCCAGGGCACGCCCGTGACGGCCACCACGACCATCACGGTGACCTTCAAGTACCACGTGGCGGACGTGTTCACGGCGGACCAGGCGGCCGGCACGGGCGCCGGGGCTGACCAGAACAGGGCGCGCGTGACGAGCAGCTCCGACGGCATCGGCGAGTGGGTGACGCTCACCGAGGTGTCGGCGGTGGGCGCCACGACGACGCATCCGACGACCGGCATCTACCGCGGCGAGATCAAGCTGTCCGCCAACGCCTCCGACGCCTCGTTGAAGGAGGGTCTGCTGGGCGTGCGCGACGGCGACACGCTGACGGTCTCGTTCTACAACAGCGACCACACGACGCTCATCGACGACGACACGGCGACGATAGACGGACAGAAGCCCACCATCGTGAGCGTCTCGCCCACCGACAAGACGGTGACCGACCGTAGCTCGCCGGTGGTGACGGTGACGGTGGCTGACGAGGGTTCGGGCTTCGACACGAACAACCCCAGGGACCACGTGGACATCACCATCATCGACGGCATGAACACGTGCAAGGTCATCGACAGCAACCTGACCGCCACGCGGCTCAGCTCGTCCGAGATCGACATCCTGTTCCGTAACACTGGCACGTGGATCAGCGGCGGGGCCGGCATCCCCTGCGACAAGGGAAGCTCGGTAACCACCCTCCGCGTGGACTCCGCCGGCATCACGCCTGCGGCGAACAACCACGGCAGGCAGTTCGAGATCAAGGTTGAAGCGCTGGACGTGGCTGGGAACACGAGCGAAAAGCCGGTCAAAGTGACGATAGACACGAAGGCGCCGTCGATAGACGACGGCTCGTCCACCGGCCTGGGCTGGGACGCGGCGAAGAAGAAGGAGACGAACGACAGCGCGTCGATCAAGGTGGTCTTCAACGAGGGCTTGGACGTGAGCACGGTTGACGCGAGCGACTTCGTGGTCGAGAACCCCGACGCCTCGATAGAGAGCGTGCAGGTGGGCGGCGTCGACACCGACGACAGCAAGGACAGCAACAAGTACGTGTACCTGAAGCTGGCTGCGGACCTGGCGTCCGACGCGCGGCCTCGCGTCGAGCTTGACGGCTCGATAATGGACAAGGCCGGCAACGAGCTGAAGACGGCGGCCATCACGCGGGTCGAGGACCGGATCAAGCCTGGGATAACTGTTGACGCGATCAGCGCGCAGCTCTTGGCGAAGGACGGCGAGGCGGCGGTGACGTTCACCGCGGACGAGAACATGGCGGCGAACACGGCCGCCGTGGCCTCCGACAAGTGTACCTGCCTGGGCATAACGGGCGGCGCGAGCGGCGCCACCGTGACGCGGGGCAACGTTGCCCTGCCGACGCCTCCGAACGGCACGTACACCTTCAAGGCAGGCAGCGTAACGGGTCTGTTCGGCGTGATGGTGCAGGCGAGCGACGTGCGGGCGAACGTGACGCGGGTTGGTTCGGTCAAGGTGACCGACGAGAAGGTCAAGGCGACGAGCGTGACGGTCATACACGAGGCCGACGCGGTAGCCACGACGACGAACAATTCGACCTACGCGTTCATCGTTTCCCTGGCGAAGTGGCCGTTGGCCGACGCGGCGTTCACCGGCTCGCTGGCGAGCGCGGTCTCCATCAAGGAGCACACGGGCGCGACGGTGACGTCCGTCGACCCGACTCGCGGGACCGTGACCCTGCAGGTTACGTACAAGAACGTCGGTTCGAAGCAGGACCACGTGCAGGACGACGACGAGTTGATGGCGACGTACCACTACGTAAAGGCCGAGCAGACGATAGAGGTTGACCTTGCGGCTCCGACGGCGGAGTTCTCGCCGAATGGCGACACGCAGGACGCGCGGCCGTTCATACAGATCAAGTGGGACGAGGACGAGTACGCGGGCGACATGCACAAGACGGTCACGGTGACCGAGGCGACGCTGACGGACGCCGACGGCAACGAGACGGTGCTGGTGGACGACACGGTGAACATGCTGAGCACGACCGACAACATGATGTACAGCTACCTGCCGGGTTCCGACCTGGCGCTGGGCGAGTACACGATAACGGCGGTCGGGCGCGACTCCGCCGGCAACGTATCGGAGACGCAGACGGGCAAGTTCAAGGTGGTGGCGAGGCCTCCGGTCTCGGTCCCGCTGAACCTTGGGTGGAACCTGGTCTCGCTGCCGGGTGAGCCTGCGGACACGAGCATAGACGCGGTGATCAACGTCGACGAGGTTTCCCAGGTGCTGACCTACGACCCGACGGTCGAGGGCGGCTGGCTGGCTGCTGTTCGGGTGAACGGTTCGTTCGAGGGCGCCCTGACGATGATAGACGCGAAGCGGGCGTACCTGGTGTACACGACGAGCGTGGCGCCCCTGAAGGTTGACATCCCGCCGCTGGCCGACGGCGAGCTTCCTCCGTCGATCATGGTGTACAAGGGCTGGAACATGATACCGTCGGCGAGCCTGGACGCGGCGTTCCCGAAGCGGGACATCGACGACTACCTGAGCGGGGTGGAGTGGTCGAGAGGCTACTACTACGCGAACGGCAGGCTGACCGGGTTCACGCCTGGCACGAGCGACGACGAGTTGGTTCAGAAGGGCCGTGGCTTCCTGATCTACGTGACGGAGGACGGCACCCTGGTCCCGTAGAGCCAACCTAACGGCAACAACGGCAAGCAAGTAAGAGGCCCCCCTCCACAGCGAGGGGGGCCTCTTATATCAGCATTCACTGGTCGGGGCAGCAGTCCCCGATTCTGAGAACTATCTCCGACCGCGGCGTGATTTGGAGTCGGAAGCAGCATCCGGGTCGGCAGGTAACTGTTCAGAGTTGGTGCGTTCTTCACCTAGGGCGCCCACAAGGGCCACAAGGGACGCCCCTACGACTACGGCTTCCTTCCCGTAGGGTGCAGCCCTTGTGGCTGCCCTCCCATACTCTGAACATATACGTCGGCAGCGAGCGGTTGCCGGGGTTGTGGGGCGGGGGATATAATCTGTAGCTAGGACACGGGTAGGGAGCAGGGCGTCATGGGCGTGAAGATCGACCTCAACTGCGACATGGGCGAGAGCTTTGGGATGTACAAGATGGGCCTCGACGAGGAGGTGATCGAGTACATCAGCTCGGCGAACATCGCCTGCGGCTTCCACGCCGGGGACCCCGGCTGGATGCGGCACACGGTGGACCTGGCGGAGGCGAACGGCGTCGCCGTCGGGGCGCATCCGAGCTATCCCGACATCGTGGGCTTCGGGCGCAGGAACATGGCGGTGACGCCGGACGAGGCGAAGGCGGACGTCGTCTACCAGGTGGGCGCCCTCCAGGCGTTCACGAAGTCGAAGCGGCTCCAGCACGTCAAGCCCCACGGCGCGATGTACAACCAGGCGGTGGACGACGAGGACCTGGCGCGGGCAATCTGCGAGTCGGTGCGCGAGGTGGACCCGGAGATGATCGTGATCGCGCTGGCGGGCTCGCGCTGGGTGGAGGTGGCGCACGAGATGGGGGTCCGGGTTGGGCGCGAGATATTCGCGGACCGCGCCCTCAACCCCGACGGCACGCTCGTTTCGAGGTCGCAGCCCGGCTCCGTGCTTCACGACGTGGACGAGGTGGCCGAACGGAGCGTGCGGATGGTGACCGAGGGGGTGGCTACGGCCATCACGGGAGAGGTGATCGAGGTGGAGGCCGACAGCCTCTGCATCCACGGCGACACGCCGGGGGCCGTGCAGATGGCCGCGGCCGTCAAGCGCGGCCTCGAGGACGCCGGAGTCTCCATAACCCCGCTGGCGCAGCTCGTCTAGCGGCCCGGTAGACCGCTCCATATACGACCCCGCATATGTACGATTCTCCCAAGTTCCTGACCGCCGGAGACCGGGCGCTCGTCGTCGAGTTCGGCGACGAGATCTCCCCCGAGTGCAACAGCCGCGTGAACCGGCTTCTCGACGCGATAGAGGCCGGCGGGGCCAGGGGCGTGGTCGATCTCGTCCCCACCTACCGCTCGCTCATGGTGCAGTACGACCCGATGCTGGTTTCCTTCGAGGACCTGCGGGACGCCATCTCGGAGGTCGGGTCCGAGATGAAAGACGGCAAGGCGGGCGCGGGGCGGCTCGTCGAGCTCCCGACGCTCTACGGCGGCGAGTACGGCCCCGACCTGGAGTTCGTCGCCGAGCAGGCGGGGCTGTCCGTCGAAGAGGCGGTGCGGCTGCACTCCAGCGTCGACTACCCCGTGTACATGATGGGCTTCACCCCGGGGTTCCCGTACCTGGGCGGGCTGCCGGAGAGGCTCGCGACGCCAAGGCTGACGACGCCGCGCACCGTCATCCCCGCCGGGTCGGCCGGCATCGCCGAGAGCCAGACGGGCGTGTACCCGCTGGACAGCCCCGGCGGTTGGCAGTTGATAGGACGGACGCCGCTGAAGCTGTTCGACGTCGAGCGCGACCCGCCGTCGCTGATAGCGGCGGGCGACCGTGTGCGCTTCGTCCCCCTCGGGAGCGAGGCGGAGTACCGGAGCAT
Source organism: Dehalococcoidia bacterium (assembly GCA_963664035.2). Lineage (GTDB taxonomy): Bacteria > Chloroflexota > Dehalococcoidia > Lucifugimonadales. Next base: position 1,318,022 of record OY760867.2, read on the forward strand.
CGAGGACGCCGTGGAGCGGGGCGAGCGCGAGGCGGCCCAATGAGCCGCCCCGTGCTCCAGGTACGCCACCCCGGCATCCTGACGACGGTCCAAGACCGCGGGCGCTACGGGTACCAGCGCTACGGCGTGCCGGTGTCGGGCGCGATGGACCAGCTCGCGCTGCGGGCGGCGAACTTGCTGGTCGGCAACGACCAGGGGGCCGCGTGCCTGGAGATGACGGTCATCGGGCCGACGGCGCGCCTGCTGGCGGACGCGACGGTGGCGGTCACCGGCGCGGACCTGGCGGCCTCCGTGGACGGTCGTCCGCTGCCGAGATGGGAGGCGCTGGAGGTCGAGGCTGGCTCGGAGCTGTCGTTCCCGGAGATGCGGGACGGCGTGCGGGGCTATCTCGCCGTCGCGGGTGGCATCGACGTGCCGGAGGCTCTGGGCAGCCGCTCGACGTACGTGAAGGCGGGCCTTGGCGGGCTGGAAGGGCGCGCGCTGGCCGAGGGCGACGTCATCTCCGCGTTCGACGCGGCCGGCCCGGCGCGAACGGCGCCCGCGGGCTTCGAGGCGCCGGCGTACGGGCGCGAGCACAGGCTGCGCGTGGTGATGGGGCCGCAGTACGACGCCTTCGGGGAGGAGGCCGTCGCCACGCTGCTCGGGTCGGAGTACACGGTCTCGCTGGACTCGGACAGGGTGGGCTACAGGCTGGAGGGGCCGCCCGTTTCTCATGAAACGCAGCCGGACATCGTCTCGGACGGCACGCCCGCCGGGGCAGTGCAGATCCCGGGCGACGGTACGCCGACGGTGCTGCTGGCGGACCGGGGCACGACTGGCGGGTACACGAAGATCGCGACGGTGATCGGCGCGGACCTGGACAGGCTGGGGCAGGCGCTGCCGGGCCAGAAGGTGACGTTCGAGGCGGTCGGCGTCACGGAGGCGCACCGGGCGATGCGCGAGACGGAGGCGCTGGTCAGCGCGTTTGCGGGCATGGCCCCCCCGTCGGTCAGCGTGGACGGCGAGCAGTTCGACGCGCTGGACGCCGCCGGCGGCATACTGGCGGGACGCGGGCCGTGGACGGCGGGCGCGCAGAGCGCGAGCCGCCTCGCCAGTGCGACCGTGGGGGGCCGGACCTACGAGTTCGAGGTGACCGTCCGCGCGGATGTTTGAGCTGCTGCACGACTGGTCGGCCTGGCTGGAGGGGTTCGCAGGCAGCCCGTGGGCCGTCCTGATACTGGCGGCGGCCTCCTTCTGCGAGTCGATCTTCTTCCCGATACCGCCCGACCCGCTGCTGATAGGGACGGCGCTGCTCCAACCCCACCTGGCGCTCTTCCTCGGCGCGCTGGTCACCGTGTCGTCGGTGGCGGGGGCCGTCGTGGGTCACTGGCTGGGGCGGCGGCTGGGCAGGCCGCTGCTGTACCGGTTCTTCGCCGAGGATACGGTGCTGCGGGTGGAGCGCCTCTTCCAGCGGTACGGGGCGTGGGCGACGTTGGTCGCCGCGTTCACCCCGCTGCCGTACAAGGTGTTCGCCATCGCGGCGGGCGTCCTGGACATGGACAGGAGGACGTTCGTGATCGCGTCGCTCGTCGGCAGGGGCGCCAGGTTCATGGCGATAGGGCTTCTGGTCTTCCTGTTCCGCGACGAGATAGAGGAGTTCGTATCGCAGAACTTCGAGATGCTGACCGTGGCCGCCGCCGCCGCGGCGGTGGCGGCGGCCGTCGCGTGGGCGCTGCTCCACCGCGCGCGCAGGAGCGAGAGCCGGTCCGCGCCGCCGTAGAGATTTGGTCTCCCATCTTGATTTGGCGTAGCCTTAGTTGGTATCTTTGATGTTGGAGGGTGCGGCGGTCAGCCGCATTGCGACGGAGTACGCTTGATTATTCGATGACGACGGGGTAGCTTATCGGTTGTCGACGCGCTGCAATACGACCGGGGCCTTGCTCCGGCAGTTCTCAGGGGGTCCAGAAATGAACAGAAGGTTCCTGCCACTACTGATACTGGGGTTGCTCTCGGCGCTGGCCGTCGGGATGGCCGCGGCCTGCGGAGGCGGAGGAGGCACGACGAGCACGGATACCTCGAACGGCAAGACGGCCGAGGGCATCGACTACGGCGGCGCGGAGGTCACATTCGACATCGACGAGAGGGTCTTCTTCCTCGAGCCCGAGGAAGGCGCCCAGGTGACCAGCCCCGTCAGGGTGGTCATGGGCACCGAGGGACTGATCGTCCGCCGGCGGTTCGAGCCTCAGAAGCGGTACGGCCACCACCACATCCTCATCGACCAGCCGGACATACCGGCCTACGGCGAGAGGATACCCGTGGACGACCAGCACCTGCACTTCCACGCCATCGAGAAGGAGGCGTTCCTGGACCTGCCGCCCGGAGAGCACACGCTGACGCTGCTGTTCGGCAACGCGCACGACCAGCCCTACGAGTTCCACGGGCGCGAGTTCCAGGAGCACGCCCTCGCGGTCAAGAGGGCGAGCGCCGGCGCCGGCCAGGACCTCCCTCCGCTTACGCACACCATCAATATCACCGTGACCGCGGCGAGGAACGTCTTGTTCGAAGAGCCCACGAACAACGCCGACGTCCGAGAGTTCCCCTTCACCATCAAGCTCAAGGCCGAAGGGTTCGAGGACGCCCCGGGCCACTTCGTGATTCAGCACGGCCCCTTCATCGTCCCCAAGCCCGGCACCGTGGTCCCTGAGGACGAGAACCACGTCCACCTGGAGCCGGGCCAGACCGAGGTGCAGATGGACGTCGGGCCCGGAGGCTGGCCGTTCAACGTCTTCTACGTGGACGAAAACAGGATGGTCACCGACCCGCCGGTTTCGGACTCGATCAACATCACGGCCTGGAAGAAGGCCGACACCAAGAGCGAGAACGAGAGCGTCCCGGCCTTCCGCATCACCGCCAGGGAGGATGATAAGGAAGACGGCGACGACGGGGGCTAGACGCGCCCCCGGCGCAGCGCAACTCTGAACTGTAGGGCGGCGTCCCAAGCGTGGGGCGCCGCCCTGTTTTGCTCGCGCGCTAGACGGGAGCCAACTCGGCGCCGGCCTTCTCCGGCACGGGCCAGCCGCAGCCCCTGAGCACCTCGCGGAGCTCGTCGAGCTCCTCCTCGCTCATCGGCATCGACGGCGGCCGCATGGAGCCGATGGGGTGTCCCATGACCTGCATCGCCGCCTTCTTGAGGCGCGCCACGCCGCCGGACCGCGCGTAGACCTTGTTGCGGAACTCGATCGTAGGCTTGCACACTACGTCCCACTCCGCCTGCGCCTCGTCGTACTTGCCCGCCTCGAGCAGGTCCAGTATCTCCAGCTCGTGCTGCGGGTAGGCCGGCGCCAGGTGGTCCAGGAAACCCTGCCCGCCGTTCCGGTAGCAGCGCCCCGGCTGGTTGCTGTTGTCGAATATATTGAAGTAGGGCGTCAACTCTTGCATGGCCTCGTACGGCACGTCGTCGGGGCTGCTCCACTTGACCGCCATGACGTGCTCGAAGTCGGCCATCTTCTTGAAGGTCTCGATCTCTATGCGCCCGTAGTTGTAGAAGTGGGTGTGGTAGATCATGATGCCGATGTCGATGGCGTCGGATATTGCGCCGAAGTATCGGAGCATGTCGTCCTGCGTCGGCAGGTTCTCCAGGGGCGGGGAGATCTGCAGCCCGACGGCCCCCAGGTCCTGCGCCTTCAGCGCGTCGTCTATCGTGCGCCTCGTGTCCTTGCCGTGGGAGGCGGCTATTACAGGGACGCGCCCGTTGGCGGCCCGCACCGTCGCGCGCACGACGTGGGGCCACTCCTCGTCGGTCAGCGAGGGCAGCTCGCCCATGATCGAGACGACCTTGAGCACGGCCCGCCCCTCGACGAGCCCGCTCTCCACGAAGAACTCCGTGATCTCGGCCATCCGGCCCAGGTCGAGCTCGTAGCCGTCGTCGAACGGCGTGCAGGTCACGACGATCAGCCCCTTTATCAGTCTTCTAAGCTCCTGGCGGTCCATTGGGACACCTCCTTCCGTCGCAGAGGGCTCGCTGCGGGCGAGTAGGTCACTTTTCGGCGCGAATCTAATCGAGAACTTTAGCGCAAGCGTGCGCGGCTGGCAAATCTGTCCGCTCCACTCACGTTTGCGCGTGTCACTCTCCGCCCACTATAATTCCGAGAATTCAAGTGAGGGTTCAGTTAGTTGGATAGCCGCAGTCGCCGAGAGGGATGGCGTATGGTAGTCGGAGCGCTGGGCGCTTCACTTCTCCTCCTCGCGGTCTTCGCGGCGGTTTACACTAGCGACGCCCGCGCGGATGAGGAGGACCGGAGCTGCTCGAATGGCGTCGTCGTGCCCAACCCGGACGACAACCTCGCGCTGGTCATCGCATGCGAGGCTCTCCTGGAAGGTAAAGACACGTTGGCCGGCGGCGGCGAGCTGAATTGGAGCACCGACTTGCCAATCTCGGAGTGGGAGAGGGACGTCACTGCAACGCCCGTCACCGTGACGGTCGCAAACGGCGACGTCCTAATCCTCGGGATCACCATACGGTTCGACGGCAGGGGGCTGGACGGTTGCATCCCCACGCAGCCGGTCAAGGAGAACACGGGGCTGGATATCGACATCGAGGCCAGAGGGCTGGAAATCTGTACGTGGGAGTCGGGGGGCATAGCACGCAGGCCCTACGTGGAGGGTGAGTGCTTCAATGGGATCGTGGTGCCGAACCCGCTACTCAGGCCTCACATAGTAATGGCCTGCGAGGCGCTCCTATGGGCAAGGCATCTGATCGAAGGCAGTACCGAGCTTCACTGGAGCTCCGACCTCCCGTTTCGAGAATGGCGAAGGGCCATAACCGTCGTAATTGTGGAACTCGTGGACTCATCGGACAGGGTGGTGGAATACAATTACGTGGTACAGTTCGACGGAAGAGGACTGGACGGCTGTGTACCTGGAAAGGCGTATGCGGCTTCGGATCATACCTTCCCTCCCATGTTTGTTGTGATCCAAAACTCGGACCTGCCCCCCTGCTGACGGATCCGGTCCTTACTCGAGTGGACATCGGACCATACGCTTAAAGACTCTCGATCAGCCCAGGGTGTTGCCGATGCACATTGTACCCAGGCATTGCCTTCTCGTAGTTGCGTACCTTGCGGCCTCAGCGTTCCTGGTCTCATGCTTGGGCCAGCCCGATCCTGTCGCCACGCCAACGCCGACGCCAACACCGACTCCGGTACCCACTGCTACGCCCACGCCAACACCGACTCCGGTACCCACTGCCACGCTCACGCCAACACCGACTCCGGTACCCACCGCTACGCCAACACCGACACCTGCACCCACCGCTACGCCCACGCCCACGCCCACGCCGACTCCGGTACCCACTGCTACGCCCACGCCCACGCCGACTCCGGTACCCACTGCTACGCCCACGCCCACGCCGACTCCGGTACCCACTGCTACGCCCACGCCCACGCCGACTCCGGTACCCACTGCTACGCCCACGCCAACACCGACTCCGGTACCCACCGCTACGCCGACGCCCACGCCGACACTGACACCCACCGCTACGCCGACGCCAACGCCGACGCCGGTACCCACCGCTACGCCGACGCCCACGCCGGTGTCCGCCGACCATTCGGATGAGCAGATCGCTCGAAGCGTGGAGGCCGTCGTGACAGCCAGCCATGAGGCGGCGTTGAGGAGCAGCCCTTATCTGGAAGGGATGCGCGCCATTAGCGTTGCCGATTGCTGGGAGAGCGACGACGACCTGATCCAGTTGGCGGGGGAGCTGAGGGGCCTCTTCGGAGTTGGCGCCGTTCGATTCAGGGTACTCGGCGTGGAGCGGATCAACGATGACCACGCCTGGGTAACCGGCTGGTTAGAAGTACACAACGCAAAAATTGCCACCGTGCCGCCGTATCTGGTCGCGTTTGAAGACGGTGAGTGGCGGGACGCGCAGTGCAGGGTGGCGAATAGTCCCGACCTGGAGCGGCCATCCGAGATCGAGCACGACTGGGGCGTGTGACCGCGTAGTATGGACAGGCGCTAGTCCAGGTGGAAGACCTCTTCGAGCTCCACCATCGTCTGGTCGGGGCGCGAGCCCGGGGGTATTTCGAAGAACGGCTCCATGAACTGCTGCCACCGGCTGTTGGCGTCCTCGGACGCCATGCCCTCCAGGGACGCCTGGAAGCTCTCCTCGGCCTCGAAGTAGCCGAAGAGCATCCCGTCGCCGCGCATGAAGAGCGAGTAGTTGCGCCAGCCGTGCCGCGACAGCGCCTCCAGCATCTCCGGCCACACGGCCTCGTGGTGGCGCTTGTACTCGTCGAGCCGGTCAGCCTTGACCTTGAGCAGGAACCCTACCCTCTTGATGGCTTCCTCCCTACCGCGAAGGGTGCGGCAAAGATAGCAGCCGCGAAGCAGCGCCGTCAATGCGCAGGCCAGGCCGGCCTACGCGCGGAATCGGGTACAATCCCCGCCAGTGGAGGTGCATTAGGGGACCATGACGTCGCCGTTGGCGTATGCGCTCTGGGCGCTCGGGGCGTACCTGCTGGGTTCGGTGTCCTTCGGGGACATCGTTGCCCGGCTGGCGCGTACGCCCATACGCGAGGTGGGCACAGGCAACCCCGGCGCGGCCAACGTGTTCCGCGAGATGGGGCCTAAGTACGCCGTCCTCGTGTTCGCGCTGGACCTGGCCAAGGGCGTCGCCGCGACGCTGCCCGCCTACCTGCTCGGCCTGCCGGCCTGGGCCGGGCTGGCCGGCGCCGCCGGCGTGCTCGCGGGCCACTTCCTGCCCGTATTCTGGGGCTTCCGCGGCGGCACCGGCATGGTCGTGGCCATCGGCGTCGCCTACGGCCTGCTGCCCGCCGGCGCGCTCATCGCCACCGCGCCCGCCCTCGTGCTACTGCGCCTGTGGAAGAACGCGGGCTACACAGGTGGCGTCTTCTTCGCGCTGGCCGTTCCGGTGGGCTGGCTGGTCCACCAGGACCCCTATGTCGCCGCCGTCGTCGTCGCCGCGGCCGCCGCCGTCATGGGCAAGAGCAAGGTGCAGTACCGGTGGCGCGGCACGGGTCTGCGGCGCGGGGACGACGTTGACCGCGACGGAGGTCGCGGCTAAACTCCGTAGCCGGCCCAGTTGGGCACCAAGGAGACCGGATGGGCGCACATCCCTACGACATGGTAATCTCCGGCGGCCGGGTCATGGACCCGGAGTCCGGCCTGGACGCGGTCAGGAACGTCGGCATCAGGGGCGGCGCCGTAGATGAGATCGCGGACGGGCCGCTGCGGGGCCGCGACTCCATCGACGCGGCCGGGCTGGTCGTAGCGCCCGGATTCGTCGACCTGCACTGCCACGGCCTGCGCCCAGAGCAGGACGCCATACAGGCGCGCGACGGCGTGACCACCGGCCTGGAGCTGGAGGTGGGAGCCGCCGACGTAGACTCCTGGTACGCCGAGCGTGAGGGCGCCAGCCTCATCAACTACGGCGCCAGTGCGGGCCACATCCCCATCCGCATGGCCCACTTCGGCGATGGCGGCGACTTCCTGCCCGTGGACTCCGGCGCCTACAGCAAGGCGACCGACGAGGACGTGGCCGAAATAAGGCGCCGCGTCGAGGCGGGGCTGCGGGCCGGCGCTCCCGCCGTGGGACTCGGCATGCAGTACACCCCCAGCGCCTCGCGTTGGGAGGTGCTGGAGGTCTTCCGCGCCGCGGCCGAGTACGGCGCGTCCTGCCACGTTCACATGCGCGGCGCCGGCCGCAACGAGCCCGGGGGCGCGGTCGAGTCGCTCCAGGAGGTCATCGCCGCCGCAGCAGTCACCGGCGCGCCCCTGCACGTCGTACACGTGGCGAGCACCGGGATGCGCGCCGCGCCGCGGCTGCTCCAGGTGATCGCGGAGGCGCGGCAGCGCGGACTCGACGTCACCACCGAGTGCTACCCCTACACGGCGGGCATGACCAGCATACAGTCCGCCACCTTCAACGAGGGCTGGCAGGAGCTGATGGAGATCGACTACGGCGACCTGGAGTGGCCGCAGAACGGCGAGAGGCTGACAGCCGGCTCGTTCGAGGAGTACCGGAGGGCAGGCGGCTGGGTGATCATGCACATCGTGCCCGAAGACGTGGTGCGGACCTGCGTGACCAGCCCGCTCACCATGATCGCCACCGACGCCTACGTCCGGGACGGCAAGGGACACCCGCGCACCGCGGGGACATACTCCCGGATGCTGGGCAGCTTCGCCCGCGAGCAGGGGGCCATGTCGATCATGGAAGTCTTACAAAAGTCGTCGCTCATGCCGGCGCGGCGCCTGGAGCGACGCGTCCCCGCCATGAAGAGGAAGGGGCGGACCGCCGTAGGTGCCGACGCCGACCTCGTCATCTTCGACCCGGAGACCGTCATCGACACGGCCACATACCCGGACCCCACGGCCCCGCCGATAGGCATCCCCCACGTGCTCGTCAACGGCACGCCCGTAGTCCGCGACGGCCTGCTCCAGGACGCCGCCCCCGGCCAGCCCGTCCGCGCCCCCGCGGCGTGAGAGCCACCCGGCAAGGCGGTTCTGGTAGTATAGGTTCAAGGACTGATAGGTATGCCCAAGGTCGTTTCGTTCATCAACTACAAGGGCGGAGTCGGGAAGACCACGACCGCTTATCACGTGTCGTGCTCGCTGGCGCAGCACCACTACCAACGAGTGCTCATGATAGACATCGACCCACAGACCAACCTGACGTTTCTCTGCGCCCGGTACGAGCAATGGCAGCGACGCAAGAGAAATGTCGGAACGATAGCGACTCTGTACAGGCGGTTTACGGACGGTCTCCCACTGGAAGTGAGGAGATACATTTGGGAGAGAGCCGTCACCATCGACCGATACCCGATTTCCGGGCTGGACATGATCCCGTGCGATATAGACCTGCTAGGCGAGGATGTTGGCGGCGGCCAGATAGCCGGCGTGTTCCCTTCAGCGGAGGCGCTGCGACGTAACGCGCAACAGTATATGAGGGATCGGTCATTCTTGAGCAAGATCATAGACGAGGTCCAGGACAGGTACGATTGGGTCGTCATAGACTGTCCGCCGAATTTGTACCTGATGACCCAAAATGCGCTCCACGCCAGCGACTATTACGTCGTGACCGCCATCATCGGATACAGCGAGGCTGCTGAGAACCAGGTCCCTGTCTGGGAGCATGGATCCGACAACGCCCGGCGAGCGGCGAGCAAGAACGAGTACCCCGAAATAACACGGGAATTGATAAACATGCTGAGGCCATGACCATGACAACTCGCCCTGCACGCTACCCAACAGACGCCTTGATGAAGGGAATGAGGACTCTGCTCTCATCACTCCCGTCGGAAGAGGAAAAGAGCGAGCTCATACGGACGCTTAAGGAAGCCCAAAGCTTCCTGGAGGACTTCCGGCTGCTCGTGGAGTCGATTCCTACTATGGAGTCCAGTCAAGAATTGGCAGAGGGACTGTCGCGTCTCGATATTCTGGCGGAACGGGCACGAGGAGACGCTGGACTCCGAAGGCTCATGGGCTTGCGGGACACAACCAAGCCCACTGCCAGGAGAGCCGCCGGTTCCCCGGAAGCCAAGGCGAGGGCTCGTGAGTTGGAGCAGGAGTTGGCCCATTTGGAAGCTCCTGATATAGAGACCGTACTCCAACGGTCAGGGGAACCCGTTTCGGTATTGACCGAGCTGGCCGCCCACCTGGGCATGAAGACCCGCAGCAAAGAACCAAAGCCGGAGCTAATCAAGCGGATAGCGACTCACATCTCAAACTGGCGGGGATACCGGCTGCTGCGGGGCGAAGATCCGGATGCCGTTGGCGTCCCAGACGTGGTAGACGAACACCGCGCGGTTCTCGCGGGGAGAATCAGGGAGAGCGGATAGACACAGCCAATGACCACAGACCGGAACGACTACATCGTACACGCTACCGCCGTCCACAAGACATACAGCACCGGCAAGGTCACCGTGCCCGCGCTGCGGGGCATCGACCTGCGCGTCAGGCGCGGCGAGATGGTGGCCATCATGGGCCCCAGCGGGTGCGGCAAGACCACCACGCTGAACTGCCTCTCCGGCCTCGACGAGATCGACTCCGGGGCGGTTACCGTCGAGGGCCAGCTGATCCACGACCTCCCGGACGACGAGCGCAGCGACTACCGCGCGAGGCGGATGGGCTTCGTATTCCAGCTATACAACCTGCTGCCGGTGCTCACCGCCGTCGAGAACGTCGAGATGCCGCTGCTCGTCTCGGGCGCAAGCTCAAAGGAGTCCAGGCAGAGGGCGCTCGACCTGCTCGACCAGGTGGGCCTCGCGGACCGGGCGGACCACCTTCCCGCCGAGCTGTCGGGGGGCCAGCGCCAGCGCGTCACCATCGCGCGGGCGCTCGTCAACCGCCCGGCCATCGTATGGGCGGACGAGCCCACGGGCGACCTCGACAGCGAGACCGCCCAGGAGATCATGGACCTCATGACCAGGCTGAACAAGGACTCCGGCGAGACATTCATCATCGTCACCCACTCGCGGGAGGTCGGCGAGATCGCCGACCGCATCGTCCGCATGAGGGACGGCCTAGTGATCGACGACGGCCTCGGCGGCGCGGCCAACGGGCCCGCCTCATCCGGATAATCATCCCAATCCCCTAATCACGAAAATCACAGTCCAGACGGCCCCGAGGTAATCGATGGAAAAGCTCTTCGGCATCCCCATGCCCGTCCTGATGTTCGTCCTGTCCGGCGTCTTCATCGCAACGATGCTGGTCGTCATCGGAATGGCCCTACGCAACCCCGTGATGCTCAAGCTGGGCATACGCCCCATCTCCCGCAGGCCGGGCATGACCGCGCTCATCATCATCGGCGTCATGCTCAGCACCATCATCATCTCCGCCGCCTTCGGCACCGCCGACACCCTGTCGTACTCCATACGCGACCTGGGGATCAACGGCTTGGGCACCATAGACGAGCTCATAATCTCGGCGCGCGCCCAGGAGGGCGACCGCTTCGGACAGTCGTACGTCTCGATGGAGCGCTACGAGCAGATACGCGCGGAGCTTGCCGGCGACGACCGGATAGACGGCATCATGCCCCAGTTCACCCAGAACGTGCCTGCGGTCAACCCCGAGGCCAAGCTGAGCGAGGGCCAGTTCAACCTCCTCGGCATCGACCCCGTCATGCTCGAAGGATTCGGGGGCCTGCGGCTGAAGTCGGGCGGAGACGCCGACGTGCAGGCCCTGGGACCCGGCGAGACGCTCATCAACGAGAAGGCCGCGGGCGAGCTCGATCTCCAGGCCGGCGGCGAGCTGGAGATCTACGTCGAGGAGGACCGCCCGGTCCGGTTCGAGGTGAGGGAGGTCCTCGCGAACGGCGGCTTTGCCGGCATAGAGCCGACGATGATCATCCCGCTCGACCACGCCCAGGACCTGCTTGGCAGGACGGGACAGATCACCTCCATCGTCATATCGAACCGCGGCGACGCGCTGTCGGGCAACGAGCTGAGCGAGGAGGTGACGAAGGACCTCCGCGTCATGTTCACCGACCGCGAGACGGCCGCCCGCCTGAAGGACCTTCTCGACGACGACGCCTTTCTCGAGGCGCTCGAGCTGAAGCGCGACACCGCTGCGGACGAGGACCGCAAGGCCGAGCTCGGCAGGCTGGTCACAGGGATACGTGCCCCGGATCTCACCGACGACCTGATCGGCGTGCTGGCCGACGTGGAGATTTCCGAGGTCGTACAGCAGATCCTCGACGCGGACGAAATGCGCGACCTCCAGCGCGAGGCGGCGACGCTCTTCAGCGAGCTCTCCGAAATGTACGTCCTCGACATCAAGTTCGACATCCTGCGAGGCGCGGAGCAGGCAGGCACCGGCGTGAGCGTCTTCTTCCTTACCTTCAGCACCTTCTCGATAGCCAGCGGGATCCTGCTGATCTTCCTCATCTTCGTCCTTCTCGCGGGCGCCAGGAAGTCGGAGATGGGCATGGCCCGCGCGGTCGGCGCCAAGCGCCGGAACCTCATCCAGATGTTCGTCTTCGAGGGGAGCGCGTACGCCCTCGTGTCCGCGGCCATCGGCGTCGTGCTGGGACTGGCGGTCAGCGGGCTGATGGTGGGGATACTCAACAGCGTCTTCTCTACGTTTGACGACGACTTCACCCTGACGCTCCACTTCACCCTGCCGACGATAGTCGTATCGTACTGCCTGGGGATGGTCATCACCTTCGCGACGGTCGGATTCTCGGCCTACCGCGTCAGCTACCTCAACATCGTCGCGGCGGTGCGGAACCTGCCGGAGACCCTGGCGCCCGCCGAGCCTCCACGCCTGTCTAGGCGGCTGCTCGGCTTGCTGCTGGCGGTCGTACGGCCGGCTGTCTTCCTGTGGCGCGCCGTCAGGTTCCTAATCAGGCTCGATTTCGTCCCGGCGGTGCTCCACCTGGTATTCGCCCTGGTATGGTTGACCGTGATCGTCTGGGTGGCCGACATCCTCGTCCAGCTCTTCAGGCTGCTCTGGCCCTACTTCTTCCAGGGCTGGCTCCTCATTATCGTCGGCGCCGCGCTGGTCGCCGGGAGCATACTTCTCCCGTTCATACAGTTGTGGTCGGCCTTCGGCGGAGGGGTGTCGTTGGTACTGGCGGGCATCGGGCTGCTGGCGAGGACCCTGCTCGCGCGGGGCGGCATGGCTCCCGCGCTTCGCGACCGGATCGTATTCACCGCGACGGGAATCGCGGTCCTCGTCTTCTGGGCGCTGCCCCCCGGCATCGTCGACGCGCTGCTGGGCGACGCCGCGGACGACTTCAGCGGCGACGTGGACATCATGTTCGTCTCGGGCATCGCCATGGTCGGGGCGGCCGTCTGGACGGTTATGTACAACGCCGACCTGATCCTACACGCGCTCCAGCTAGCCACCGGCCGCCTCAAGCAGTTCCGCCCAGTGCTCGTGACAGCGGTCGCCTACCCCCTCAGCTCCAAGTTCCGCACCGGGCTGACCCTGACTATGTTCGCCCTCGTCGTCTTCACCCTCACGGTCATGTCCGTGCTCACGGACACCTTCGGCACCCAGTTCGTCGACGCGCGGACCTCCACGGGCGGGTGGGACATACAGGCCAACGTCAACCTGACCACGCCCATCGACGACATCCGCTCCGAGATCGACGCACTCGAGACGGTGCGGCTATCCCAGCTCGATGCCATCGGCGGCTACACCGGCTTTCCGGTACAGGTCCGGGAAGTGGAGGCCGAAGACCAGGAGTGGCGCAACGTGGGCTTCCGCGCCGCCGACGAGGGCTACCTGGGCGCCAGCACGTTCGACCTCAAGCTGATCGCCGACGGCTTCGGCCCCGCCTCCGCCGACGTATTCGCCGCCATGCAAGGCGACCCCAGCCTCGTCCTCATCCCCGGATCACTCCTCGACGATACGCAGGGCGAGCAGGGCCAGCAGATCGACCGCGTCTTCCACCAGGTGAGCTACGCCGACGAGTCGATGTCCCCCTTCGAGATCGAGGTGCGGGAGCGGACCACCCGCGCCGTCATGAATCTGACGGTCGTGGGCGTAGTCGACCGCGTCCACAACACCTTCAGCTCCTTCATGATCGGATCGAAGGCGGCCGTCGAGGAGGCGGCCCCCTTCCCAATACCCATCACCACCTACCAGTTCCGGGTCGTCGACCCGGACGAGTCCAAGCAGGTTGCGCAGGAGCTAGAGCGCGCCTTCCTTGCGAACGGGATGCAGACCGAGGTCCTGGAGGAGCTTCTCGATGAGCAGCTGGGGGCGCTTCGCGGCTTCTTCCGGCTGTTCACCGGGTTCATGGCGCTCGGCCTGTTCGTCGGCATCGCCGCCCTCGGCGTGGTGAGCACCCGCGCCGTCGTGGAGCGGCGGCAGCAGATCGGGATGCTGCGCGCCATCGGGTACCGCCGGGGGATGGTCCAGCTCAGCTTCCTGATAGAGTCGAGCTTCGTCGCCGTCCTGGGCATCGTCATCGGCACGGTGCTGGGGCTCGTCCTCTCGTACAACGCGGTCATCGACATCCGCGACGAACAGGGTATCGACACGATACGCTACGCTGTCCCCTGGATACAGATGATGATAATCCTGGGGCTGACCTACGTCTTCTCGCTCCTAGCAACCTACCTTCCCGCCCGCCAGGCATCCAAGATCTACCCCGCCGAGGCCCTGCGCTACGAGTAGGAGCCGGGAGCCAGGCGTCGCCCCCCACGGCTTAACTCTTGGAGAGGTCTTGGACAGTGACTCTAACCGCTACAACGGTTATGGCAAATCATAGTTACAGTGTCGTATAATGTGGGTAGGACTGCTGCGAGGTTGAAGAGGTGACTGACACTAAGCCCCGATCCAGAAGGCGCAGGGCGGAAATACCGAACGCTGATCTCCAGACGTGCGTCAACCATCTCGTGAACGTGGTCGACAAGGGGGCCGCGAGCGAGGCCGCGCCCTACGACCTCATCCCGTTGGAGTTCTCCCTGCTCAGGGCTTGCATGGAGAAGGGCGAGTGTACGGCTACCCAGCTCGCGGAAGTCCTGCCCGTGGACGCCTCCCGCATAAGCCGCGTCGTCAACAGGATGGTCGACATGGGCCTGCTGCGCAGGAGGCGCTTGCGCAGCGACCGGCGCATCGTGATGCTGACGTTGACCCCCAGGGGGAACGACCTGACCCTGAGGATTCACCAGCGCGTGCAGGTATACGACGCCAAGCTCATAGATGGCGTCAGCGAGAGGGAGATGCGGTCCTTCGTGGCGACCACGTTCAAGATACTCGCAAACTACAACGCCATGAAGGAGGCCGAGTAGCTCCAGGGCCTCCAAGCCGTCCCCACTGAGCAGCGGGCGCAGGCGGGGCGTTCCGGCTGGCCTTACGGGTTCCGAGCCAGGAGTTGGCCGTGCGCGACGGCGCAGATGGCGCCGGGGTCGTCCTTCCACCTCTCGTAGGCCATGCGTATGTTGTCGCACAACTGCTGAGTCGCCGCCCCGTACTTTATCGCCGCCTCCGTTATCTCAGGCGCCAGGAACCACTTGTTCGCCACGCCGTAGATGAATAGGACGTCTTCCGGCGTACTGTACGAATCGAAGGAAGCGGACACCTGGACGTCCTCGAACCCGGCGTGGACGAAATGGGTCTTCATGTCCTTGCCCATCTCCGGATGGGCGTCGTCAGCCGTCAGCAGGTCCGCGAACATGTCCCAAGCGTTCCTGATGGTGCCATAGTCGGGATGCGTGAACGAGGACTGGCAGATCATCTCTCGGCTGGAGACGATGCCGCCGGGCTTCAGGACGCGCTTGACTTCCCCTAGCACCGCCTGGGTATCGGGAACGTGCATCAGGACGTTGTGGCAGTGGGCCACGTCGAAGAAGTCGTCATCGAATGGAAGCGCGGTCACGTCGCCAACGTGGAATATCGCGTTGTCGCACCCGCCCGCCTTGGCGACCGCCCTGGCCAACTCGACCTGCGACTCTTCCATGTCCACGCCGTGCATCTCGCCGGGCTCCACGGCCTTGGCCAGGCCGACCGATATGGAGCCCGGTCCACAACCGAAGTCGAGTAGACGAAGGCCGGGCTTCAGGTGAGGGAGGAGGTGCGCGGCGTGAGTACGGGCAGTGTAGCGGTTCAGTATCTGAACCATCTCCTCACCGAAGCCCATCGTATAGTCGGGTGTCGCCGATTCAGGGCCAGTCATCCTACGGCTCCTTTTTCGTCGGTATCCAATTATTCCGTATCGCCCTACCCAAGTCAAGACCGACGTGGACCCCTGTGGACCCCTGACATAATCATTGAACATCTACGGGGGGGTAGGTAGGCCAAAATCCCCCACCTAAATGGCGGTGACGCTCTACGGCAAGGGGGAGGGCGGGGGAGGGCTGGTTTCAAACCAGCCCCTACGGAATGCGCTGATAGCCCCTACGGGGTGATGGCCGATAGATATGGCGCTGAATCTGGCGGTGGGGATTTGGGATGGCCGGTAGATTTCCTTGATAAGTGTCTCATTTTGTCTCTTTTCGTCTATTTCAGCTATGGGCCGTGAGACAGTGGGAGACACGAACAAGGCAAAATGAGACACGAAATAGACAGAATGAGACAGCAATGAGACAGAATGAGACACGACGGACGAGGGCGCGGGACGGCCGGTCCCAGGCGCCTTCAGCTCAGTATGTGCGCGGTGGTGCATGGGGGGAGTATAGCACGCGCGTTCTGCGGATGGCAAGGGCGCGAGGGCGGTAGGGATGGGGCGTTGACACGGCGGTTGGGGGTCGGGTAGACTGCGCGGCAGCCGACATACAGCAGCGCGGGGGAGCTTGGGAAGCCAGGCTGAGAGGTTCCTATCGGAGGGACGACCCCGATACCTGATCTGGGTAATGCCAGCGTAGGGATGCGAGCGCGCAGAAGCGCCTAATGGCCGCCCAGAACAGGAATGGGCGGCCATCTTCGTTTCAGGCCGCCCCACCGGACCCGCGCGTGGAGGTGGAGCGATGATCGACGGCACGGTGGCGATTATCATAGCGGTCGTTACGGCGGCGGCTTTCGGGGGGCTTGGGATAGTCTACGCCAGGCGTAGGCGGGCCGGCGTGGAGGACTACCTGGTGGCCCGTGGCTCGGCGGGGGCGCAGGTGACGACGGCGACCCTCGTTGCGTCCGTCATCGGCGCGTGGGTGCTGTTCAGCCCCGCGGAGGCGGGCACGTGGGCGGGGCTGGCGGCGCTGGTGGGCTACGGGATCGGGCAGGCGGCGCCGTTGTTCGCCTTCGTCTTCCTCGGGCCGCGGATGCGCCGCGTCATGCCCGACGGCCACTCGCTGACCGAGTACGTATGGCACCGGTACGGGCCGGCCATGTACGCGCTGGCGCTGGCGGTGATCGTCTTCTACATGTTCGTGTTCCTGTCGGCCGAGCTGACGGGCATCGCGCTCGCCTTCAACCTGCTGGCGGACACGCCGCTGGTGTGGACGGCGATCATCGTGGGGCTGGTCACGGTGGCCTACACGGCATACGGCGGGATACGGGCGTCCATATTCACGGACAGGATACAGTTCAACTTGATCATGCCGCTGCTGACGATAGGGGTCATCGCGGCGATCGTCAGCCTGGACGGCTTGGGCGGGGCGCTGGACCCGGTGAGGGAGACGGCGCCCCAGCTCCTGTCGCTGACCCACGGCGCGGGGATCGAGTTCGGCGTCACGCTGGTCATCGCGATCCTGGCGGCGAACATGTTCCACCAGGGGTTCTGGCAGCGGGTGTACACGAGCGAGGACGACCGCGCGCTGCGCAGGGGTTTCGGCATTGCCGCGGCGGTGGTGATCCCGACGATAATCGTCGCCGGGCTGTTGGGGGTGGCGGCGGCCGGGCGCGGCGTGCCCGGCGAGAGCGCATCGTCGGCGCTGTTCTGGCTGGTCATCGAGACGATGCCGACGTGGGTCGCCATTGCCTTCCTGCTGCTGGCGGTGGCGCTGGTGATGAGCAGCCTGGATACGCTGCTGAACGGCATAGCCAGCGCGGTGACGAGCGACCTGGCGCGTTTCAGGCCGGCGCTCGGGGGGGCGTCGCTGCTCAAGTGGTCGCGGGGCCTGACCGTTGCGCTGATAGTGCCGGCGATACTCATTGCGTCGCAGGGGTACAGCGTGCTGTACCTGTTCCTGATCGCGGACATGGTCTGTTCGGCGGTGGTGTTCCCTGTCTTCTGGGGGCTGTACTCGGGGCGGTTCAGCGGCGGCGCGGCGCTGGTCTCCAGCGCGATCGGGCTGGCCGCGGGTGTGCTGTTCTTCCCGACGCCCGCGGCGCCGTACCTGACGGGGTGGATAATCGACGTGGACTGGGCGGGTCAGCTCGTGACGAGCTTCGCGTTCGCGCTCGGCGCGTCGGCCGCGGCGAGCCTCGCCATCACCGCGGCGGCGGGCAGCCTGGGGAAGCCGGGGCTGTTCGACTTCGGGCGGCTGCGCGAACGGGTGCGGTTGATAGAGGGGTGAGACGGGGGCGTTACCGGCCCTGGGCTGCGGTGAGGCTTCTCACCAGGCGCGACTTGCGCCTGGAGGCGTTGCCCTTGTGCAGGGCGCCCTTCTGGGCGGCCTTGTCCAGCACGACGACCGCCTCTCTGACGGCGGCCTGCGCGGCCTCCACGTCGCCTTCCTCGACGAGCCGTCGGGCCCGCCGGACGACCGTCCTGGCCTGGGAGCGCAACGGCGACTTTCTCGCGTGGCGGCGCTCGGAAACTCTACGCGACTTGGCGCTTGGCAATTGCTGTCCTCCTTGGGGGTCTCGCGGTTGCGGCTACGCGGCCCGTTTCAAGCCGAGCCGATGGTCCGGCTGACGCTGAGCACGCCGTCGACGCCTTCGAGCTTGGCGAACAGGCGGCTCAGCTGGCTTATGCCGTCGGTAAATACCGTTAGGGATATGATGCTCAGGTCGTCTGTCTCTTCGGATACGCATGAGGCGATGTTGACGCCCTCTTCGGAGACGAGGGAAGTGACGTCGCGCAGCAGGCCGACCCTGTTCCAGGCCTCCAGCCGGAGCCGCACCGGGTAGAGGGTCCGTTCCTCGCCCCAGCTAACGGGTACGAGGCGGTATACCTCGGTCTCACGCAGGATGTTCTGGCAGGTGTTCTTGTGCACGGTGACGCCGCGGTTGCGGGTGATGTAGCCCTTGACGCCGTCGCCCCTGATGGGGCTGCAGCACATGGCGAGGCGCGTGAAGAGGTTTCCCATGCCGAGCACGGTGATGCCGGTCCCGGGTCCTCCCGCGGGCAGGACGACCGGTTTCATTACGTCCGGCTTGACCTGCTCGGAGGAGAGGCGTTCGACCACGTGGCTCGTCGTCATCGCGCCGCTTCCGAGGGCGTCGAAGAACTCGTCCACGGTGTCGTACCGCGCCAGCCGCGCGACGTCCAGGTCGTCCAGCGAGGTGTTCAGGCGCTTGAGCTCCCTGTTGAAGATGTCCCGGCCTCGCTGGATGTTGACCTGCCTTGCCTGCCGGTTGAACCACTGGCGCACCTTCGCGCGTGCCGAGGCGGTCTTGACGTAGCCGAGGTTCTGGTTGAGCCAGTCGAGGGAGGGGCCGCGCACCGTCTTGCTGGTCATGATCTCGACGGTATCGCCGTTCCGGAGCTCGTAGTTGAGGGCGACCAGCTTGCCGTTGACCTTTGCGCCGATGCACCGGTGGCCCACGTCGGTGTGGATGCGGTAGGCGAAGTCGAGCGGGGAGGCCCCCACCGGCAGCTCCTTGAGCTCGCCCTTTGGGGTGTAGACGAAGACCTGGTTGCGGAAGACGTCGGTCTTGAAGGACTCGACGAACTCGACGGCCCCGTTCACGTCCCTGTGCGACTCCAGCGTCTGGCGGAGCCACTTCATCTTGCCGTCGAAGTGGGGGTCGGGGGAGTCGCCTTCCTTGTAGAGCCAGTGCGCGGCCACGCCGTACTCGGCGAGGTTGTGCATCTCGGCGGTCCTGATCTGGACCTCCACGGGCATGGCGTCCTCGCAGAGGACGGCTGTGTGGAGCGACTGGTAGAGGTTGTCCTTGGGGTTGGCCACGTAGTCGTCGAACTGGCCGGGCAGTGGGCGCCACCTGGAGTGGACCACGCCGAGGGCGGCGTAGCAGTCCCGGACCTTTTCGACCATGACGCGGAGGGCGAACAGGTCGTAAATCTCGCCGTAGGAGCGGTTCTGGGAGGCGTAGCGCTGCATCTTGTTGTAGATGCTGTAGATGTGCTTGGGCCTTCCGGTCACGTCGGCTTCGACCTTGGCGCTCTCCAGCTCGCCTCGAAGCACCGATATGACGCGCTCGATGTACGCCTCGCGCTCGACCCTCCTGGCGCTCAGGAGCTTCGATACTTGCTGGTAGCCCTCCGGGTTGAGGTGCTGGAAGGCGAGGTCTTCGAGGCGCCACTTTATCTCCCATATCCCCAGGCGGTGGGCGAGGGGGGCGTATATCTCCAGGGTCTCGTGGGCGACGGCGCGGCGGCGCTCCTCGGGCAGCGCCTTCAGCGTCCTCATGTTGTGCATCCTGTCGGCGAGCTTGATCAGCACGACCCTGACGTCCTCGGCCATGGACAGGAGCATCTTCCTGACGCTAGCCGCCTGGGCCGCGTCGTCCTCCGAGGAGGCGCGGAGCCCCTGGCCCCACTCCTCCGACTTGAGCTCCTCCTTGGTGAGCTTGGTCACGCCGTCGACGAGCCTGGCGACCTCGTTGCCGAAGCTCGCCTCCAGCTCCCGGAAGGTGACGCCGCAGTCCTCCATGACGTCGTGGAGCAGGGCGGCTGCCAGCGTGGTGGGGTCGAGGCGCAGGTTGGCGAGGTAGAGCGCCGTCTCCAGGGGATGGTCGACGAACGGCTCCCCGGAGAGGCGCATCTGGCCGTCGTGCGCCTCCTCGGCGTACTCCAGGGCGCGCCGGACTATGTCCGCCCTGTCCTGGGGCAGGTATTCTCCCGTCTTTTCGAGCAGGCTCTCGGCCAGCGTCACCATGCAGCGTCTCCGGTATGGAGAAGTATAGCAGCCTGGACTGTGATTCGTGTGATGGGTGTGATTGGGATGATGGAGGCGATCCACGAAGGGCGCGAAGGGGGCGCGAAGGGGAACCCCCATCTCAATCTTCCCCCGTCCGACGGGGGAAGAGGTAGGAGGGCTGGTTTGAAACCAGCCCCTACGGGAAACCAGCCCCTACGGGAAACCAGCCCCTACGGGGTGATGGCCGATAGATATGGCGCTGACGTGAGGTGGAGGATCTAGGCTCCATGATGATCGAGGGGCATTGCGTGGTCTGCGGGGGCAGGATAGGGGGAGATGCGGTGTGTTAACATCGCGTTGGCCCGGATACGGGCGAGTCGGGTAATGGCAAAGCAGCAGTTCCAGACCCCCAGGGGCACGGCGGACATACTTCCGGGCGAGCAGGCGCGCTGGCGCTACTTCGAGGCGAAGGCGTCGGAGGCCGCCGCCCGCTTCGGCTACGAGCGCATCGACACGCCGACCTTCGAGGACGCGCGGCTGTACGTGCGGGGCATCGGCGAAGTCACGGACATCGTGGAGAAGGAGACCTACACCTTCGAGGACCGGGGCGGCGACCGGCTCACCCTGCGGCCCGAGGGGACGGCGGGCGTATGCCGCGCCTACCTCCAGCACGGCATGGGCAACCTGCCCCAGCCGGTGCGGCTCTTCTACTTCAACAACCTGTTCAGGTACGAGCGTCCACAAGCGGGGCGGTTCCGCGAGCACCACCAGCTCGGGGTGGAGGTGATCGGCGACGCCGACGCGGCCATAGACGCGGAGGTGATAGAGCTGGCGTGGCGGCTGCTGGAGGAGCTAGACGTCGGCGGCCTCACGCTGCTTGTCAACAGCATCGGCGACCCGGAGTGCAGGCCCGCGTACGTTGAGATGCTGAAGGAGTACTACGGCGGCGCGGTGGACGAGCTCTGCCACAACTGCCGGCGCCGGCTGGAGCGCAACCCGCTCAGGCTGCTGGACTGCAAGGAGAGGCAGTGCCAGCCGAGCATCGCCGGCGCCCCCGCTGGGGCGGACCACCTATGCGGCCCGTGCCTGGAGCACTGGGAAACGCTCCTCGGCTTCCTGGAGGCCCTGGGGCTGCCGTTCACGGTGGAGAAGCGGCTGGTGCGCGGCTTCGACTACTACACGCGGACGGTGTTCGAGATCGTGCCGCCGGCGGCGGGACGGATGAGCACCATCTGCGGCGGGGGCCGGTACGATGGCCTCATCGAGGAGCTGGGCGGAAGGCCGACGCCCGGCATCGGCTTCGGCATGGGCGTCGAGCGCGTGCTGCGTGACCTGCGGCTTCCTGACGCCGGCCGCGCGGCGCCCAAGGTGGTCGTGGTACACGTGGGCGAGGACGCCAGGAACGAGGGGATGCGGCTGGCAGCCGGCCTGCGCGCCGACGGCGTGGCGGCGCTGCTCGCGCCCTCGGGCCGTAGTCTGAGGGGGCAGCTCAGGTACGCGGCGGCCGTGGACGCCACGCACGCCGCCATCCTGGGCGCCGACGAGCTTGCCAGGGGCAGCGTCACCCTGCGCGACCTGTCCCGGAGCGACCAGCGGGAGGCGCCGAGGGACGGGCTGGCGGCGGCGCTGGCGGGGGCGGAATAGGGACGGCTGCCTTCAGGCTGGAGATGAGGAGATGACGCCGACTTCTCCACATGCGGCGCTTGGGCTGGGGCCTCGGAAGCCATCGGAGAGCTCCTCTAGGTCGTTCTGATCAAGGTAACTATCAGAGAGGCCGTGGCAGACGCGCCGCTCACCAGGACACCTATTAGCAGACCGAACATCCATCGTATAAGCCGGTTCTCCAACTGGTACAAGTCGGCTTTAGTGGCGAACTGGTCCAGCCTGCCTTCAATATAGCTCACTCGCTGCTCTACCGTAGCCATGGCGTCCTCCTCACGTCCAAGAGTAGCATACCCCCTAGGGCTAGGCTAGGCGGCGGCAGCCACCCCAAATCCCCCGCCTAAAATAGCGGTGACGCTCTAAGGCAAGGCGAGGGCTGGTTTGAAACCAGCCCCTACGGGGTGATGGCTGATAGATATGGCGCTGAACGTGGGGGCGGTGGATTTGCCACGGGCAGTCTTTCGCCTGTAAGACGGCCTAGGCTATACTGAGGGCTGTGCCGCGTGGCGCGGCGAGAGGCTTCCCCCGCATGATAGACAAGCTGGCTACCATAGATTCCAGGTACTCGGAGTTGGAGCGGCTCATGGCCGATCCGGAGGTTGCCGGGGACTATTCGCGCGTGCAGGAGCTTGCCAGGGAGATGGCGTCGCTCAGGGACGTTGCCGCGCTCTCGCGCCGGTACCGGAAGGCCGCCGAGGCCGCCGAGGAGGCCAGGGAGATGGCGCGGGACGAGAGCGACCGGGAGATGGCCGCGCTCGCCAGGGAGGAGCTCGCGGAGCTGGAGGTCGAGAAGCAGGCGCTGGAGGACGAGCTACGGGTGGCGCTGCTGCCGAGGGACCCCAACGACGACAAGAACGTCATCGTGGAGGTACGGGCGGGCACCGGCGGCGAGGAGGCCGGGTTGTTCGCGGCGGACGTGTACCGGATGTACTCCAGGTACGCGCAGCTCAGGCGCTGGAAGCTCGAGGTCATCAACAGCAACGAGAGCGGCCTGGGGAGCATCAAGGAGATCGTATTCAGGATCGACGGCAAGGGGGCGTACAGCCGCCTCAAGCACGAGAGCGGGGTTCACAGGGTGCAGAGGATACCGGTCACCGAGTCCGCCGGCAGGATACACACCTCCGCGGCGACGGTCGCCGTGCTGCCGGAGGCGGAGGCGGTCGACGTGGAGGTGGACCCCGAGGACCTGCAGATAGACATCTTCCACTCCAGCGGCCACGGCGGGCAGAACGTGCAGAAGGTGGCGACGGCGGTCCGCATCACGCACGTGCCGACCGGGGTGGTGGCCGTGTGCCAGGACGAGCGCTCGCAGTACAAGAACAAGGAGAAGGCGATGTCCGTGCTGCGCTCGCGGCTGCTTGCGATGGAGATCCGCAAGCGGCAGGAGGAGGTGAGCGAGGCCAGGAGGTCGCAGGTCGGATCGGGCGACCGCTCGGAGCGGGTGCGGACCTA
The DNA here is from genome assembly GCA_963664035.2 of Dehalococcoidia bacterium. Taxonomy (GTDB): domain Bacteria; phylum Chloroflexota; class Dehalococcoidia; order Lucifugimonadales. The sequence goes on from OY760867.2 coordinate 1,341,508, forward strand.
CAACTTCCCGCAGGACCGTGTCACCGACCACCGGGTGTCGCTCACGCGGCACAACCTCGCGGGCATCCTGGACGGCGACATAGACCCGTTCGTCGACGCGCTGACCGACCACGAACAGGCGCGGATGCTACAGGAAGCCGGGCTGTGAACCTGCGGGAGTGCTGGATGGCCGCCGCTGAACGCCTCGACGGCGCGGCGGAGGACTCCAGGCTCGAGGCGGAGGCGCTGCTCCGGCACGTGCTCGGCTGGGACCGCGCCCGCTTCTTCGCGTCGCTGCGCGACCCGGTGGATGGCGGCGCGCTGGGGCGCATGGAGGCGCTGCTCCGGCGGCGGGCAGGCGGCGAGCCGCTGGCCTACGTCGTGGGGAGCCGGGAGTTCTACGGCCTCGACTTCCACGTGGACCCCAGGGTTTTGGTGCCGCGCCCGGAGACGGAGCTGCTGGTGGACGCGGCTATCGAGTACGCCGGCGGGCGGCGTGGGGATGGGGCCGTCTCCATATGCGACGTGGGCACGGGCAGCGGCGCCATCGCGGTGGCGCTGGCCGCGCATCTCCCCGGGGCCATAGTGTACGCGACCGACAGCAGCGTCGGCGCGCTGGAGGTCGCCGCGCTCAATGCCGAGCGGCACGGCGTTCTGGACCGGGTGCGCCTGGTCGAGTGCGACCTGCTGGACGGCGTGCCGGGGCCCGTGGACGTAATCGTCTCCAACCCGCCGTACGTCAGGTCGTCGGAGATCCCGACGCTCCAGCGCGAGGTGCGCTGGGAGCCTAGGGCCGCCCTGGACGGCGGGCCGGACGGCATGGCCGTCATGCGCAGGCTGTTCGAGCGCGCGCCAGCGTTCCTGCGCCCCGGCGGGTTCATGGCCGTCGAGATAGACCCGAGGCAGCGCGGCGCCGCGCTGGGGATGGCGAAGGCCGCCTTCGGCGGGGCGAGCGTCGCCTGCTCCGACGACCTTGCGGGCAGGCCGCGCGCGATCGTGCTGGAGGCTCCGTGCGGCGCCGTGAATATCGCCAATCGCCCAGACGGGATTTACCCCCATCCCCGTATCAAGTACGGGGCAGGCTCTAACCTTCCCCCTCAGGGGGAAGGGATTCTGAGATAGTCTCTTAAGGAAGGACACGCCCATGCCCAAGACCTACGCCGGCTCTCACCAGCAGTACGACGTCATATGCGAGTCCAACGTCATGGTCCCGATGCGGGACGGCGTGCGGCTGGCGGCGGACGTGTATCGGCCCGCGCTCGGCGGGCGCCCCGCGGACGGCGCATTCCCGGTCATACTGGAGCGCACGCCCTACGACAAGTCGATGCCGAGGGCGGTCGCGCAGGCGAAGTACTACGCGCGTCGCGGCTACGTATGCGTCAGCCAGGACGTGAGGGGGCGGTACGAGTCCGAGGGCGAATGGTACGCCTTCGCGAAGGAGGCGCCGGACGGCTACGACACCGTCGAGTGGCTGGCCGCCCAGCCGTGGAGCAACGGGCGCATAGGCACGAAGGGCGGGTCTTACGCGGGCAGCGACCAGTCCGCCCTGGCGACCATGAACCCGCCCCACCTGGAGACGATGGTCGTGGCCGTTGGGGCGTCGAACTACTTCCACAGCTCCATGAGGCAGAACGGCGCCCTGGAGCAGCGCTTCCACGTCTATATCTACCGGATGGCCGCCGGCAGCAAGGAGGCCGCCGCCGATCCGGCGCTCAAGGCGGCGCTCACCAAGGCGTACGAGCAGGACATACACCAGATCGTCGGCCGGTTTCCCATGAAGGAGGGCGCGACCATCCTGAGCCGTCTGCCGTCGTACGAGCGGTGGGCCATCGACATCATGACCCACGGCGAGTACGGCGACTACTGGAAGCAGCGCGGGTACGCCATCTCCGAGTACTACGACGAGCACGCCGACGTGCCGACGCTCTACCTTGGCGGGTGGTACGACTCATACGCGCGCAACACCTGCGAGAGCTACATGGCGCTCAGCAAGACGAAGAGCGCGCGGCAGATGCTTCTCATGGGGCCTTGGACGCACGGCCAGTACGAGGTGACGTTCGCCGGCGACGTCGACTTCGGGGCGGAGTCGGTCATCAACCAGAACGACCTTCAGCTTGCGTGGTTCGACCACTACCTGAAGGGGATGGACTCGGAGGCCGCCTCCTGGCCGGCGGTGCGCTTCTTCACGATGGGGACCGGGGACCTGAAGATGGACCACGAGCACCGGCTGAAGAGGGGCGGTTACTGGCGCGACGAGCGGGACTGGCCCGTCCCAGGCACACGCTTCACGCCCTACTACCTGCGCGCCGGCTCGGCGCTTTCGGAGGAGAAGGCGGGAGAGGGAGAGCAGCCGGAGTCCAGGTTCACCTTCGACCCGAAGGACCCGGTGCCGACGATGGGCGGCGGCCTCTCGGCCGCGGACAACGTGATGAGGGCCGGCGCCTTCGACCAGCGCGGAAGGCCGGACTTCATCGGGTGCAAGGACACGATGCCGCTGAACTACCGGGGCGACGTGCTGAGCTTCCAGACGCCGCCGCTGGAGGACGACCTGGAGGTCACGGGGCCGGTGGAGATGCGGCTGTGGGCCTCGTCGTCGGCGCCCGACACCGACTTCACGGCGAAGCTGGTGGACGTCTTCCCGCCGGACGGCGACTATCCCGACGGCCTCGCCATCAACATCACCGACTCGATAATCCGCGCCAGGTACCGCAACGGCTACGACGCGCCCGAGCCGATGGAGCCGGGTACGCCGTACGAGTTCGTATTCCAGCTATACCCGACGTCCACCGTCTTCCGCAGGGGGCACCGGATCAGGCTGGACGTGAGCAGCAGCAACTGGCCGCGGTTCGACGTGAACCCGAACACGGGCGGCCCCTTGGGGCGTGAGCAGAGCTACCGGACGGCGACGCAGACCGTTTACCACAGCGCGGAGATGGCGTCGCGGGTGGTGCTGCCTGTGCAGCCCTAGGACGCCTCCGTAGTCATGCCGCCGCCTATGAGCAACAAGACGATGATGTTGATGATGGCCACCGGTATGAAGGAGAGCAGGATGGCGAAGAACGCCCGCCAGGTCGAGGTATAGTCCAGGCTCTGCCGCACGGCAACCAACATGCACGCGAACGTCCAGATGAACGTTCCCAGTGTGATGACCCATCCGATCGTCGGGGTGAAGGCAAACACGTTCAGGATTCTCGGTGTCTGGGCGAACCCGGTGCCGCGCGCGAGTTGTCCCCAGTCGGCCTCGGTCTGCTCGGTCTTGAGTATCGTGGCCCCGATCATCCAGACTACCAGCGCCCACAGGGCCCAGCTTACGATCCCTCGGATTATGCCGGCGACCAGCGCGATGACCACGTCGCTGTCGTCCCCACCCGCCAGCATCTCGCCAACGATGCTGGCGATGGTGACGATAACCACCACGATCAGCGCCTGTAAGGTCGCGCCCCCGTCCTTCTCCACCTCCTCGTAGGTCTCCGAGTCCAACCGGGCGGCGCCCAGCATCCTGCCTATCATCGATTCACCTCGTTTCAAAGTATGCGCGAGGCCAAGGCTCGCGTCCGCAACATGGTATCACACGGAGGCGGGAGGGCATGGACGTCCGGGAGTGACCTCGAAAAATGGTACACTGGACTGAGTATTGAATCTGCCGGTGACGACGAGCTGGCGGCTCTTCTTGCCGTGCATGGGGCCATTCGAATGGACAGCGTTTTCATATACTGGGATAACTCCAATATCTTTCACGAAGCGCAGCGGCTCGCGGAGGAGCGCGGCGAGGGCCCGGCGGCGCGGTACCGCGTACGCATAAACTTCGACGCCGTGCTGCGATTGGCGCACGCCGGCCGGCCGCTGTCGCACGCGGTGGCCGTTGGATCCGTGCCGCCGGAGATGCGCCAACTGTGGAATCGCATGGAGAGCAGGGGCGTCGAGGTCAGGTTGTTCGACTGCGGCAATCCCGAACGAGGCGAGCAGGATATGCCCGACCGCCTGCTCCAGCTACGGATGCTCGAAGACGCCTTGGACTACAACGGGGACCCGGGCATCGCAGTGCTGCTAACCGGAGACGGCGCGGGCTACCTCGAGGGGGCGGGGTTCCACAGCACCTTGGAGCGGATGCACAAGCGGGGCTGGCGGGTGGAGATCCTGTCGTGGGCGCATTCATGTAACCAGCGGATGCGCAGGTGGGCGAAAGAGAACGGCGTCTTCGTCGCGCTCGACGAGTTCTACGAGGCCGTCACGTACTTGGAGCCATCCAGACCAGGTTACGAGTTTGCCACCGGGCGGGAGCCCGCGGTTCTCGACCTGTCACGTCGGCCCACGGCCTGATAGTTCTGAGCTTTACCGCATCGCCATGCCGCCCGAGACGGTGACGGTCTCGCCGGTGACGTAGGCGCCGTCGGGGCCGGCGAGGAAGGCGACGACGCCGGCGACGTCTTCGGGCACGGAGACGCGCCCCAGGGGAACTCCGGACGCGCGCCGGCGCAGCCACTCGCCCTCTGGCAGGCCCTCCCGCTCGACGCCGAGCATACGGTCGAGCGTACGGTTGAACGACGTGTCGACTATGCCTGGGGCCACGGCGTTCACCCTGACGCCGTGCTCGGCGACCCTGAAGGCGGCGGACTTAGTCAGGTTGATCACGGCGGCCTTGCTCGCCGCGTACGGCGGCGCGAGGGTGATGCCCGGGTCTATGCCTGCTATGGAGGCCAGGTTGACGATGACGCCGCTGCGCTGTTCGATCATCTGTCTGGCCGCGGCCTGCATGTGGAAGTAGAGGCCCTTGAGGTTCAGGTCCATGGTGCGGTCCCAGGTCTCCTCGGTGACGTCCGGGAACGGGGTGGGCCAGATGGCTCCGGCGTTGTTCACCATCACGTCGAGGCTGCCGTACGACTCGACGACGTGGGAGACTAGCCTGTCGGCATCGGCCACGCTGGAGGCGTCGTAGACGCCGGCGGCGACCTGGAGGCCGCGGTTGCGGGCGGTCTCCTCGAGGTCGCCTAGGAGGTCGCGGCGCAGGTCCGTCCCGAACACCGCCGCGCCGTCGGATGCCAGCCGCAGGGCTATGGCGCGGCCGTTGCCCTGGCCGGCCCCGGTCACGACGGCGACCTTGTTCTCGAGGGGTTTCTCGTTCGGCATTGTGTCGTCCTCCGATGCTCGTGGCCGCTATAAGCTCAAGGCTTTCATCCCAGTGCTGGATGGACTTCGGTTACGCACTCCGCGATCATGTCGCCTATCAACTCTGCCTCAGGGGTATCCCTTGGAGGTAGTCCCACAATCTCGCTGTGCGACGGGTCGGCTTCGAAGCCGTCTTCTGGAGCCAGCGGACTGTGAACGAAGCGAATCTCATCGAGCACGTCGCCTATATGTCTCCGCGTTGCTCCTACGTTTAGCTCAGCGAACAGGCCGTTCCGTCTCAGGGTCAGTCGAGTCAGGCGTCTGATCTCCACTAGCTGCTGAGACTTCGGCTGGCCGCCAAAGTACCCGAGCCAATTCACCGAGAGTCCCGACTCGTCCTCCCTGAGGAGGAAGGCGGCCCCGTCCACCCTGCCGTCGAGGACATGAGTCGGTTTCGCGTAACGGACGACGCTGTCTTCATCGGGCAGTTCTTGTGCAGTCAACCATGCACCAGGGACGTAAGGTCGAATGCGCGAATCTGCTTCTTGATCCCTTCGAAGGTGTCGATTCCCGCGACACGTGAAATTTGCGTGCTTGCCAGGCGACGCTTGAAGATAACGTATCGCACCGACTGACCGCCGAGGAAGTGGATGCCCAGATGACTTCCGTCGTCGCCCTTCCACACAGCGCGTAGGTTCCCATTGTCCATCAGCACCAGACCCGCCCGACGGGCAGTAACCGGCGCTCCTACGAATGCCCAGAAGTCCCGTTCGGAAGCCTCGCTCAGCGAGATGCCCTCCTCGATTCCGCGCCTGCTCAGCTCGTCGATCCGCTGCCGGTAAGCATGGTGGACCTCCGAAGCATCTTGGGTTCGCTGTAGGTGTTCGACGACCATCGTAGATTAAGCCTCGCGCCGTAGGGCGGCGGCCTTGTCGGTGCGCTCCCAGGGCAGGTCTATGTCGGCGCGCCCGAAGTGGCCGTAGGCGGCGGTCGGCTTGTAGATGGGCCGCCTCAGGTCGAGCTCCCTTATGATTGCGCCGGGGCGCAGGTCGAAGTGGCGGTCGACCAGGTCCACTATCCTGGCGTCGGGAACCTTGTTCGTGCCGAACGTCTCGACCGAGACGGAGATGGGCTGCGCTATGCCGATGCCGTAGGACACCTGCACCTCGGCCCGGTCCGCGAGGCCGGCGGCCACGACGTTCTTCGCGACGTACCTGGCCGCGTACGCGGCAGAGCGGTCGACCTTCGTAGGGTCCTTGCCGGAGAACGCCCCGCCGCCGTGCCTTGCCACGCCGCCGTAGGTGTCGACCAGTATCTTGCGCCCGGTCAGCCCCGTGTCTCCCACCGGGCCGCCGATCACGAAGCGGCCGGTCGGGTTGACGTGGTAGATCGTCTCCTCGTCGAGGAGCTCCGCCGGGATCACCTCGCGGGCCACGCGCTCTACCAGGCCGCTCGCTATCTCGGACCGGCTCACCTCCGGGTCGTGCTGGCTGCTCATCAGGACCGTGTGGACGCGCTTGGGCTGGCCGAACGCGTACTCCACGGTCACCTGCGCCTTGCCGTCGGGCCGCAGGTACGGCAGCACGCCGTCCTTGCGCGCCTGCGCCATCCTGTAGCAGAGCTTGTGCGATAGGGAGATGGGCAGCGGCATCAGCTCTTCCGTCTCGTCGCAGGCGAACCCGACCATCATCCCCTGGTCGCCGGCGCCCACGGACTCCGCGCCCTCGTCCCGCGCCTGCTCCTCCCTGACCTCCAGGGCAACGTCCACGCCGTGGGCTATGTCGGGGGACTGCTTCTGGACGGCTACGACCACGCCGCAGGACTCGTAGTCGAACCCATAGGCGGGGTTATCGTAGCCGGCCTCCTTCAAGGTCCGGCGGACTACGCTGGGGATGTCGACGTAGCCCTCGTCCAGCGATATCTCGCCCATGACCACGACGAGGCCGGTAGTGACGCAGACCTCGCACGCGACGCGCGACATCGGGTCGATTTCCAGGAACGCGTCCAGTATGGCGTCGGACATCTGGTCGCACAGCTTGTCCGGGTGCCCCTCGGTAACCGACTCCGACGTGACCAGGTACGATGGTGACTCTCTAAAGCTCAACGGCATAGCTCTGTGTCCTTCCCTCTATGGCGCATAGAATCGGGGCCGCGCGCGGGCCCGCAGCATTGATTCTAGCATTAACAGGCTGTGAGTGAACCGGAGGCCGGCGCTGAGGAGTGGGCGGCCGGCCTGGGAGTCTTCCTTTGGCGACGGCCATGGACGATAATGTGGCCCACCCAGGCGAGGCCGCCGCAAAGCGCGGCCTCCGGACGTATACGGAGGGCTGACGTGACTGACGCGGCATACACGGCGGACGTGCTGGTAGTTGGCGGCGGCGGGGCGGGGTGCCGCGCCGCGATAGAGGCCCACGACCGGGGGGCGTCCGTGCTCATGATAGTCAAGGGCCGGCTCGGGCACAGCGGATGCACCTACAACGTCGGCACCAGCGCGGCCGTCGGCCCCTGGGGCGACCCCGAGGACACGACGGACAGCGCCATGCGGGACCTGCTCTCCCACGGGGGCTTCCTGGGCAACCAGGACATGGCCAGGGTCCTGGTCGAGGAGGCGGCGGACAGCGTGCGGGACCTGGAGAGGTGGGGCATCGACTTCGAGCGCGAGGAGGACGGGCGCATCGCCATGCACTGGTCGGCGGCCCACAGCCGCACCAGGAACCTGGCCTTCAAGCCGCGCCCCGGCGTCGAGTTCGACTACGGCCTGCGCCCCGGCTTCGCCATGATGGACGTGCTGATAGGGCAGGTGAGGAAAAGAAACATCCGCGTGCTCGACGACGTTACGCTGGTCGACCTGCTGACGAACGAGGGCGCGGTCGTGGGGGCGGTCGTTCTGGACTGCCCGCGCAACGAGCTGGCGGTCATCAGGGCGTCGTCGACGGTGCTGGCCACCGGCACCTACAGCCAGATATTCGCGCCCACCACGGTCGACCGGTTCGAGACGGGGGACGGGCAGGCGGCTGCCTTCCGCGCGGGGGCGGAGCTTATCGACATGGAGAGCACCCAGTTCGTCTCCACGTCCATCGGCTTCCCGCCAGGCTCCAAGTTCCTCAACACCCGCGGCGAGCAGTTCCTCGAGAGGTACGGCATCGGCGACCCGCGCACCGTGACCAAGGAGGAGCTCTGCTACGCCATAAGCACGGAGGTCCTGGAGGGCAGGGGGACCGAGCGGGGCGCGATATTCGTCGACCTGACCGAGCCGCTGAACGACGGCGCAGCCGAGCTCTGGGTGAGGCTGGCCAGCGAGCACAGGGAGAAGCCCGGAGCCGAGGACCCTTGGAAGGAGCCGGTCGAGAGCACGCCGCAGATGCACACGACGATCGGCGGGGTGAGGACCAACACGCGCTGCGAGACGAACCTTCCCGGCCTCTACTGCGCCGGGGGCGGCGCGGGCGGCGTCTACGGACACGCCAGGCCGGAGGGCTATACCTCGATGATAACGCTGGTGTTCGGGCGCAGGGCCGGCGTCTACGCGTCGCAGAGGGCGTTGGATACGGGCGGGCCCGCCATCGACGGCGCGCAGGCGGAGGCGGTCATGGACCGCGCCCGCGCTCTCGTCGGCGGGCCGGACGGGGCGCGCCCGGGCGCTTTCAAGGACCGGATCAGGGAGGCGATGCGGCGGTGCGCGTGGGTATTCAAGGACGAGGCAGGCCTCCGGGAGGGAATGGAAGCGGTGCGGCGGATACGGTCGTCGTTCTCTACCCTCGCGGCCAGCGACGGCTACGAGTGGGAGAGCGCCCTGGAGCTTCCGAACATGCTCCTGACAGCGGAGCTGATGCTGGAGTGCAGCCTGGAGAGGAAGGAGAGCCGGGGGGCCTTCTTCCGCACCGACTACCCCAACACGGACGACGTGAACTGGCTGCGCAACATCGTCGTGCGCCGGGACGGGGACGGCACGGTCATATCGACTATCCCGGTAGAGCTGAAGCACTGCGGCCCCGCCCCCGGGGTGGAGCCGGTCCGCCTGCACGTAGGCAAGGGCAGCTAGCGGTTGGGCGGGCGTATCCTGATCCTTGACACGGGACGTCCAGACGTCCTATGTTACTGTCGAGATGGGAGACCACGAGGACAGGCGCGCGCCCGGTCGTGTGAGAGACGGCATTCTCCAGGTGATGTCGCTCACGTCCAAGGCCCTGTCGGTGAGGGAGATCGAGGAACGGGTCTCGCGGGTAGTGGGGCCCACTCGCGGCTCCTCGGTCCGCTCGTACCTCAGGCTCAACACCCCGGGGATGTTCGTGCGGGAGGAGCGCGGTGTCTACACGCTTCGCTCGGGCGAGGCTTCGGGCGTCCAGTCCGAGCTGGTCATTGACAGTGAATGGAGAGCGCCCGTCTCGTTCGGCCGGGCAACGCTATACCATGCCGACTGCTTCGACTGGCTGAGCCGCCAGGACGACGATAGCATTCACGCCGTCGTTACCGACCCTCCGTACGGTCTTCACGAGTACACGCGCGAGCAGCAGGCCAAGCTGCGGAAGGGTAAGGGCGGCGTGTGGCGAATGCCTCCGTCGTTCGACGGCCATCTACGTTCTCCCCTGCCCCGTTTCACGACGCTGAAGCCGGAACAGCTCGACCGGATCAGGACATTCTTCTTCGTGTGGGCCCGTATGCTCGTTCCGAAGCTGACTCCGGGCGCGCACGTCGTCGTTGCGACCAATCCCCTGGTGTCTTACCTGGTATCGGGGGCGCTGTCCGACGGAGGACTGGAGAGGCGGGGAGAGATCGCGCGGCTGACGATGACGCTGAGAGGCGGGGACCGTCCCAAGGCGGCCCACGACGAGTTCTCTGAGGTCAGCGTAATGCCGCGCTCGATGTGGGAGCCCTGGATCGTGTACCGCAAGCCCATAGAGGGGAGGGTGCAGGACAATCTCAGGAGGTGGAAGACGGGCGGATTCCGGCGCCCCAGCCCTGGCAAGCCCTTTGGGGACGTGATCGCTTCATCGCCAACCAGGAAGGCCGAGCGGGACATTGCCCCGCACCCGAGCCTCAAGCCCCAGTCTTTCCTGCGGCAACTGGTGCGGTCCGTGCTGCCCGTTGGGGAGGGTACGGTCTTGGACCCTTTCGCAGGCGCGGGGTCGACCTTGGCCGCCGCTGAAGCCGTGGGCTATGCGAGCGTTGGCGTCGAGAAGGACGAGGAGTACTTCGACATGGCGGCTTCGGCGATTCCCAAGCTGGCGCAGTACTCCCCGAACGGGGCTCAGCCTACGCGATAGACCCAACTGTCCCGTAGCTTCCGAATCCCCTCCTTGTGGAGCGTAGCTGTGCGTGTGCCTAGCTCTCCGCGGGGGTTCCTGCGGAAGTCATCGGTCGTGACGTGTCCGAGATAGACTTCAGTGAAGGTCATGGGCCTGCGCGCCCGTGCCGGCTCGGATGTCGTATCTACCCGGTAGACGAAGACGCACAGCCACTGGTCGCGGGCGCCGTGCGTATCGACGGCTCCGCCAGCCTTCCGGGTCGTCTTGATCTCGACACCGTCCGATCCGGCCTTGACGGCGTTGCCGGGGTATACCCCTTGGAGTATGAGGTCGGGGTGGCCGTTGTGGTACCTGTTCTCCGTGAGGGCGCGGGAGTGCTTTGCAAGGCTGACGGTCAGCATGTCCGACAACACGCCCGACATGATTGCCGGCCGGAGCATATCGTCGAGTCTTTGCAGCCCTTTGCCGAGCAGATGGGCGTTGACGTCGTGGAAGAAGTCGTAGACGTCTTGCATCGCCATTTGGAAGTCCTGGAGCCGGAGCTCGAAGGGCAATGGCAGACCGTGGTTGAGGCCGCTGGCGTCAACGTGGTTCCGCGTTGTTGGCATGGGTTGGATCGGGGCCAGGGTGGCCCGCCGCGGGGTGCTAGCCGCAGAAGCGGCAGCGCATGTTTTCGTCGGCGAAGATGAGGTCCTGGTCGCCGTCCTGGATGGCGTAGTCGAGCAGGACGCGCACGGCTTTGCTGGCGTCCATGAAGCTGTACTCGTCGGTTATGCTTTCGAGCCATTCGAGGTGGGAGCTCTCGATTTCGAAGGTCTGCTCGATCTTGTCGCTGGCCATGGGGATTCCTCCTGGGTTACGGCTTGTGTGGGGTTGCGCTAGCTGAGGTCGGCGAGTTTGGGCATTACCTCGTCTACGAGGAGGGACATGGAGCGGAGCCACTTTTCCTTGGGCTGCCACTCGTGGCCCATGGCTAGCAGGACTCCGAAGCCTCCGACCTCGGCGTGGATGCGGCGGATCTTGTCGGCGACCTCGTCGGGGGTACCGACCAGCCAGATGTTGTCGACCAGGTATTCGGGGGTCACGTCCGAGTCGGGCATGTCCGGGTCGGTCTTTATCAGGTCCATCATCCTGGCGTGGGGCAGCAGGCGCAGGAAGTAGTTCTCGAAGTCCCTGGCCATGACGCCTTCGAGTGCCTCGCTGCGCGCCTCCTCGGCGGTGTCGGCCACGTAGACTTCCCTGGCTATGCGCCATTGGCTGCGGTCGGGGGTGCGGCCGGTCGCGCGGGCGCCGTTCTCCACGGACTCCCAGTGGGTGGCGAGGGTGGAGACGGGGACGATGTTGATGCTCATGGGGATGTAGCCGCGCTCGCCGGCCAGGACGAGGGTGTCGGACTTTGGGGAGACCCCGGCTACGCCTATGGGGGGGTGTGGCCGCTGGTATGGCTTGACGTGGAAGGCCAGGCCGTACTCTTCGATGGGTTCCGGGACGGTGAAGCGCCAGAACTTGTGCTCGTAGACGCCGGGAGTGGGGTCGTCCCAGAGCTTGAGGACGAGATCGAGGGCGTCGCGGGTCATGGTGCGGTGCTCGCCGGACTTTGCGTCGAAGCCGAAGACGGTGAAGTCGCCTGGGAAGCCGCCGGAGCCGACTCCCCACCTGAAGCGTCCGTGGGCCATGTGGTCGAGCTGTGCGATGCGGTGGGCGATCATGAAGGGGTTGTGGTTGGGCATGCAGGTGACGCCGGTGCCGAGCACGATCTTCTCGGTAAGTCCGAGGGCCATGGCGATGAGCAGGTCGGGCGCGGGGATGTTCTCCCACTGTGCGGTGAAGTGCTCGCCGATCCATGCCTCGGCGTATCCGAGCTTATCGAGGGTGACGATCTGCTCCAGGTCGTCGTCGAGGGTCTGGGTGATGTTCGAGCCGGGCGGGTGCAGGGGCATGGTGAAGTAGCCGACTTCCATTCTGGCGTGACCTCCGTCTCGGCGGGATGGCGAAGTGGTGGGAAGTATAGGGCATGGGGAGAGGAGAGGGAAGAGTGGTGGGTAGTGGATAGTGGATAGTGGGGAGTTGGGAGTGCTAAGCTGCGGGGTGAGATGAGTAGCGAGTTGGGGAGAGAAGACTTGCGGGCGGTGGAGGTGCTGCGCGGGTTGGGCGGGGAGCCTGCGACGCCGTTCTTCGAGGAGGGTGTGGCGCGGCTGGTGCTGGGGCATCTGCGGGGGATGGGCGTCGAGCATTGGCGGGACGAGTACGGGAACATCGTCGCGCATTACCGGCGGGGGGACGCTGGGGGGCGTCCGGCGGCGGCGTTCGTGGCGCACATGGACCATCCGGGGTTCGAGGTGGTGGAGGTGGACGGGCTGCGGGCCGCGGCGGTCGCGCAGGGCGGGGTGCCGGCGGCTTCGCTGACCAAGGCCACGGCGGTGCTGGTGGTGACGCCGGAGGGGGAGCGCGTGGCGGCCGTCACCGTGCCGGAGGAAGGGGGGCTTGCGCGTCGGCGGGTTGGGCTGGAGATGGCGTCGCCGGTGGGCGCGGAGCCGCCGTTGCCGGCGGTGTTCGACCTGCCGGACTTCGAGCTGGACGGCGGGGTGATCACGATGCGGGCGCTGGACGACCTGGCGGGTTGCGCGAGCATCATCGCGGCGCTGGAGCGGGTCGTGGGTAGCGGGGAGGACGCGGACGTGTACGCGGTGTTCACTCGGGCGGAGGAGGCGGGGCTGTACGGGGCGCGGCTGGTCGCGGAGTCTGGGCTGCTGCCGAGGGATACGTTGGTGGTGTCGGTGGAGTCTAGCTCGGTGATCCCGGGTGTGGCGCAGGGCGGCGGGCCGATAATCAGGACGGGGGACCGGGCGTCGACGTTCGACGACGAGGCGGAGCAGGTGTTGGCGGCCGCGGCGGAGGCGTTGGGGGGCGGGCAGCCACGGGGGCGGCCCCTACGGGGCGGGCAGCCACGAGGGCGGCCCCTACGGGAGGGCGGGTTCCGGGTGCAGCGGCAGCTTATGACCGGCGGGACGTGCGAGGCGACGGCGTTCGGGCACTTCGGGTACAGGGTGACGGGGCTGGCGTACCCGCTTGGGAACTACCACAACGCTACGACTTCGATACCCGACCCGGACGGGGGCGTTGGCGCGGAGTACATCCGGCTGTCGGACTACCTGGGCGGGGTGGCGGTGCTGCGGCAGGCGGCGGCTGGCGCTGGCGAGAGCGAGGGGCGGTGTTGGCTGCGGGAGGTGCCGGAGGACGCGCGGCGGCGCCTGAGGGGGTGATCCGGGGGCTGGCCCCCAATAGTTGTTCCAAAATGTTCCATTTTGTTCCGTTTCGTATCTGGAGCTTCCGGTCTTTGGGCGGGTCCTGGATGGGTCTTGGTATGGGATCGGGTCGGTTTGGTACTGGTATGGACGAGAATGGAATGGCGCTCCGGGCGTGTGCGGCGGCCCTGGCGGGATGCGTATGTTGCTGGCTGTGCGCATGGGGAGAGGATAGCACGGGCGTTCGCCAGATGTCAAATGTCTGAACTGTGATTCGCGTGATGGGCGTGATGGGGATGATGAGAATCCAAAATCCCCCACCTAAATGGGCGGTGGCGCTCTACGGCAAGGGGGAGGGCTGGTTTGAAACCAGCCCCTACGGGGTGATGGCCGATAGATTTGGGGAAACCAGCCCCTACGGGGTGATGGCCGATAGATTTGGGGAAACCAGCCCCTACGGGGTGATGGCCGATGGATATGGCGCCGAACCTGGAGGTGGGGGATTTGGGGAATGGCGTCTGCTTGCGGGGCGGGGGATGTGGTCTATTGTAGACTATAACCGGGCCTATTAGCTCGAATCCACCGAAGCTAGTAGTGATGGCGCTGGGTCGGGACGTTAGGGAGTCCTGGGCGCCGATGGTCCGGGCGGTTTCGGGTAAGGTGGGCTGGTTGTAGGTCACCGGTCACCCCCGGCAGGGGTGTGGAGCCTCTGCTGGATGTGTCTGTGGCGTCAGGGAACAGACTTCGGTTCCATCCGGCGCGAGTTGAGGAGACCTTTGGGCAGGCGGTGGGGTGAGCATTGTGTTGGTGTGCTGGTTACCGACACTGCGGTCAGGAAGGGAGTGGCAGAGCGCGTAATCGCGCCAGTGCACGAGTGAACCTATCCTGCCAGGGCCAGCGCTGTGGGAGATGCAGTGTGAGTCGGCGGGCCGAGCGTGTGAGCCGTCCGACGAGGGAGAAGAAGCGTCGTCTCAGGGTCCTGGTGGTCACGACAAGCTCTTGGAGACCGATGCGTGCGGTCCATCGGGCGAGGTTGTGGGAGATGACCTGTACCGCGAGCCATGCGGCGTTGGCGGCGAAGCGCCCCGAAGGGAGGTGGTTGAGACCGACGCCGTACTTGAGGTCGCGTATGGCATTTTCGATCTCGGCGTGGCGTCGATGGTCGGCCTCCAGTTCGAGGGTGTCTCCCTCGCGGTCGGTGATCGAGGCGTGGTAGCTGTAGTTGGTGAACAGGGACAGTTGGGAACCGGGTGTGGGCTTGACCCTGCGGACGATGAGACGCACCTGTGCGGCGTCGGGTTCTCCCCCGAAAGGGGAGTAGGTGGTCTCAGCCACGTCGGCGCCGCCGTCCATCCAGTAGGGTATGGGAGTCCAGTGGTCCTCGGGTATGTCCTCCATGAGATTGCGGAGGCTGTGGTGCTGTCGGACGGTGATGGAGAAGCGGACGCCCATCTTGCGGCAGACGGTGACGATGTCGTGAGTGTAGAAGCCGCTGTCGGCCCGGACGGTGAGTTGCCCGGTAGCACCGGCGTGGCGCACCCGACCGATGGTCTCACTCAAGAAGTGGGCTGCGCCACGGGCAGTGTTGGCGCGTCCCTGGCGCAGGCGGGCCATGAGCACGTCGCCGGTGCCAGCGGCGACGGCCAGCAGCGGGTGATAGCCCCTCTGGCCGGTGTATCCGGGGCGTTGGGCGCCCTCCTTGGCCAGTCCGTAGGTCTCGCAGATGGTGGAATCAAGATCGATGGTCAACGGACCGTCGCCGGGTCCGGCCCCAGCATCCCAGGCCCGGGCCAGCAGCTCCCTGCTCACCCGATCGAGCTGGCGCACGTGGCCCCACTGGAAACTGCGCAGGAAGGTCCCCAGGGTGGATGGCGCCTTGACCACGCAGCCGATGGCGCCAGCAGTCCCGCCGGTGCGCAACACGTCGGCGTCGTCGATGCAGTCGCCACCGGCCAGCGCCGACGCCACCAGGGTCAGCATCTTGTCTGCCGGGTTCGCCCGCCCTGGCGCATCTCCCAAGTCAAGGTGACTGTCGACCAGTTCCCCCAGACCCAGGCGACGCGCGAGAGTGAGTGGCAGCAGCAGCCCAGCATTGGCCACCAGGCGGGGCTCATCGAAGACTACGTTGATGCGGTCGGGGCGCTCAGGTGGTAGCATCTATTGGGTGCTCCTTGTCTCTGGCTGGTTTTCCGTCCAAAAACCATTATCCCAGATTCACTGGAGCACCCTCTCATCCCTTCAGCACAACCCTGTTACCCACTACTTCGGTGGATTCGGGATTAGGAGGTGAGTATGACTGTTGCGGGACCTGGCCGTGTTTGGACGGTTGCGGAGGCGAAGGCGAGGCTGTCGGAGGTGCTGCGTTTTTCGGAGACGGAGGGGCCGCAGCGCATCGGCAGGCGAAGGGCGTTCGTAGTGGTGCCGGAGGAGGTTTGGCAGGCGCAGAGGCCGGAGCGCAAGCCGCTGGGGCAGTGGCTCATCGAGAATATGCCGCGGGGCATAGAGCTCGAGTTGCCGGACCGGAGGTCGAACCGGCCCATACCTTTCATTGACGAAGAGTGAACTGTGATTTGTGTGATGGGGGTGATGGGGATGATGGGAGCGGGAAGGGAAGGCAA
The DNA here is from genome assembly GCA_963664035.2 of Dehalococcoidia bacterium. Lineage (GTDB taxonomy): Bacteria > Chloroflexota > Dehalococcoidia > Lucifugimonadales. The sequence goes on from OY760867.2 coordinate 1,357,702, forward strand.
CCACGAGGGTTGCCCCTACGTACCAGCGCGAGTACAACCAGCGGCCAGAGATCAAGGCAGGAAGGGAAGGCAACCACGAGGGTTGCCCCTACGTACCAGCGCGAGTGCAACCAGCGGCCAGAGATCAAGGCAGGAGGGGAGGCAACCACGAGGGTTGCCCCTACGTACCCAGCGCGAGTGCAACCAGCGGCCAGAGGTCAAGGCAGGAGGGGAGGCAACCACGAGGGTTGCCCCTACGTACCAGCGCGCGAGTGCAACCCAGAGGTCAAGGCAGGAGGGGAGGCAACCACGAGGGTTGCCCCTACGTACCAGCGCGCGAGTGCAACCAGAGGTCAAGGCAGGAGGGGAGGCAACCACGAGGGTTTCCCCTACGTACCGGCGCGAGTGCAACCAGCGGCCAGAGGTCAAGGCAGGAGGGGAGGCAACCACGAGGGTTGCCCCTACGTACCGGGCGCGAGTGCAACCAGCGGCCAGAGGTCAAGGCAGGAGGGGAGGCAACCACGAGGGTTTCCCCTACGTACCGGCGCGAGTGCAACCAGCGGCCAGAGGTCAAGGCAGGAGGGGAGGCAACCACGAGGGTTGCCCCTACGTACCAGCGCGCGAGTGCAACCAGCGGCCAGAGGTCAAGGCAGGAGGGGAGGCAACCACGAGGGTTTCCCCTACGTAGGCAACCACGAGGGTTGCCCCTACGTACCAGCGCGCGAGTGCAACCAGCGGCCAGAGGTCAAGGCGGGAGGGCAGGCAACCACGAGGGTTTCCCCTAGGTACCGGCGCGAGTGCAACCAGCGGCCAGAGGTCAAGGCATGAGGGGAGGCAACCACGAGGGTTTCCCCTACGTACCAGCGCGAGTGCAACCAGCGGTCAGAGGTCAAGGCATGAGGGGAGGCAACCACGAGGGTTGCCCCTACGGGTGATGTCGATATTTCACTACGGAAGCATGGAGTGGGAGAAGCGCGATGACTACGGGACGGCGTAGGCGTAGAGGGTCCGGCGCGGAGGCGAACGAGCCCGGGGGCGTGGCGGACTACAGGCGGGAGCTGTGGGGGATGGCGGACGCGCTGCGGGGGAGCATGGACGCGGCGGAGTACAAGCACGTGGTGCTTGGGCTGATATTCCTGAAGTACATCTCGGACGCGTTCGAGGAGGCGTACGCGCGGCTGGAGGGGGAGGTGGACGAGGGGGCGGACCCGGAGGACCCGGACGAGTACCGCGCGGAGAGCATCTTCTGGGTGCCGCCGGAGGCGCGCTGGCGGTACCTGGAGAGCCAGACGCGCCATCCGACCATCGGCCGGCTGGTGGACGACGCGATGGCCGCCATAGAGCGGGACAACCCGGCGCTGAAGGACGTGCTGCCGAAGGACTACGCGCGGCCCGCGCTGGACAAGACGCGGCTCGGGCAGGTGGTGGACATGGTGAGCAACATCAAGGTCGGCGGGGCGGACGCGCGGGCCACGGACGTGCTGGGCGGCGTTTACGAGTACTTCCTGGAGCAGTTCGCGCTGGCCGAGGGGCGGAAGGGCGGGGAGTTCTACACGCCGCGCTCGGTGGTGCGGCTGCTGGTGGAGATGCTGGAGCCGTACAACGGGCGGGTGTACGACCCGTGCTGCGGCTCGTCGGGGATGTTCGTGCAGTCGGTGGAGTTCATCCGGGCGCACGCGAGCGGCAACGGGAACCTGCCTGCGCCGAAGCTCCGGCAGGCAGGCGGCGGCAGGGCCAGGGGGGGCCTGTCTGCCCGACAGGCCGACATCTCGATCTACGGGCAGGAGTCGAACTACACGACGTGGCGGATGGCGAGGATGAACCTGGCGATCCGGGGGATCGAGGGTCAGATCGAGCACGGCGACAGCTTCCACAATGACCGGCACCCGGACCTGCGGGCCGACTACATCCTGGCGAATCCGCCGTTCAACGTGTCCGACTGGGGCGGCGAGCGGCTGCGGGACGACAGGCGTTGGGAGTACGGGGCGCCGCCGGTGGGCAACGCGAACTTCGCGTGGGTGCAGCACTTCCTGTACCACCTTGCGCCCCGTGGGACGGCGGGGTTCGTGCTGGCGAACGGGTCGATGTCGTCGAGCCAGTCGGGGGAGGGGGAGATACGGAAGAACCTGATAGAGGCGGACCTGGTGGACTGCATCGTTGCGCTGCCGGGGCAGTTGTTCCGGTCGACGCAGATACCGGCGTGCCTGTGGTTCCTGTCGCGGGGGCGGGCCAATGGCGAGCACAGGGACCGGCGCGGGGAGATATTGTTCGTTGACGCCCGCAAGATGGGGCAGATGATCGACCGGACGCACAGGGACCTGTCGGCGGAGGAGATCGCGCGCATCGCGGACACGTACCACGCCTGGCGCGGCCTGCCTAGCCGGCAGGCAGGGGAGTACGCGGACGTGCCGGGGTTCTGCAAGAGCGCGACGCTGGAGGAGGTGCGGCGGCACGGGCACGTTCTGACGCCGGGGCGGTACGTTGGAGCGGAGCCGAGGCGGACGATGGGGAGCCGTTCGGGGAGAAGATGGCGCGGCTGGCGGCGCAGTGGCGGGAGCAGCAGGGGGAGGCGCGGCGGCTGGACGCGGCGATAGAGGAGAACCTGGCGCGGCTGGGGTTTGGAGACAGGGTATGAGGTGCGGGGAGTCTTGATGGACGGCAGGCGTAGCTATAATCTAGGCAAGTAGTCTGGCCGGAGTGGAATCATGGTTGAATGGTCATTGCAGGACGCCAAGAATCGTTTCAGCGCGGTGGTGAACGCCGCCCTGTCCGGGGAGCCTCAAACCGTCACTCGCAGAGGCGCCCCCGCCGTCGTGGTGCTGTCCGTCGATGATTATCGTCGGCTCTGCCAGGTAGAGAAAGCCGGCGCGCCAACCTTCATCGAGCACCTTCTCTCCATTCCCAAGGGCGGGCCTGAGGACCTGTTCGACCGCGCCCCGCTGGAACTTCGCGGCGTGGAGTGGTGATGTATCTGCTGGACACCAACATGGTTTCCGCCCTGCGCCGGCCGGAGCGCCACCCTGGGCCGGCCTCGTGGCTGAAGGGCCAACGGGCGTCGGACGTGTACCTCAGCGTAGTACGGTGGGATGAGGAGCTTTCGAGAAGTTAGAGGAGGGAAACAGTGACCGTCGATGAGTTGATCCAGTTGCTGGCCAAACATCCGCCCGATCTGCGGGTGATGGTGCAGGGTTACGAGGACGGGTTCGACGACCTGGAGGCAGGCTGCGTCGTCAAGGGCGTGGCGACCCTGAACGTTAACTCTGCCTGGTACTACGGCCACCACGAAGAGGTGCTGCCCGGAGACAAGGATAACGGCCTGGAAACCGCGCAGGCGCTCTTCCTACGCCGGCCGTGGCACGACGACGGGGAGTAATGATGGCGGGACAGTGGCGCGAGGTGACATTCAGCGACGCAGTGCAAATCAACCCTGGGGTACGCCTTGAGCGTGGCATGGTTTACCCGTTCGTAGATATGGCAGCGTTGAACCCCGATTCGAGAAGCACTAGCTCTACTGAGGAGCGGGGGTTCAAGGGTGGAGGCTCGAAATTTCAGAGCGGCGATACACTCATGGCCAGGATTACTCCGTGTCTGGAGAACGGCAAAATCGCCCGGTATCAGGCTGTAGGAGACAAGAAGGAGGCGCACGGCTCAACAGAGTTCATAGTGATTCGTGGGCGTCCAGATGTTACGGATAATGACTTTGCCTACTATCTGACCCAGTGGGATGGTGTTTGCGAATACGCCATCAGCCAAATGACCGGTACTTCAGGGCGCCAAAGAGTTCCTGTAGGTTCCCTAGACCACTTAACCGTACTCATCCCGCCGCTGACGGAGCAGCGGGCGATTGCTCATGTGTTGGGGACGCTGGATGACAAGATCGAGCTGAACCGGCGGATGAACGAGACGCTGGAGGGGATGGCGCGGGCGCTGTTCAAGTCGTGGTTCGTGGACTTCGAGCCGGTGCGGGCGAAGATGGAAGGGCGGTGGCGTCGTGGGGAGTCTCTGCCGGGGCTGCCGGCGGAGTTGTGGGATCTGTTTCCGGGGCGGCTGGTGGGGTCGGAGGTGGGGACGGTGCCGGAGGGGTGGGAGGTGAGGGCGTTGGGGGAGTGCTTCGATCTGACTATGGGCCAGTCACCACCGGGCAGCACATATAATGACGATGGCGACGGATTGCCGTTCTTTCAGGGCTCCACGGACTTCCAGTTCCGGTATCCTGATAATCGAAGATTCTGCACGGCGCCGACTCGCATCGCAGAGCCTGGCGACACCATGGTTAGCGTCCGGGCGCCGGTAGGGGACATCAACATGGCTTGGGAGAGATGCTGTATAGGCCGTGGCCTTGCTGCGCTGCGGCACAAGTCAGGCTCAGCAGCCTACACGTACTACGCGATTTGGGCGGCTCAGCCAGAAATAGGTCAATACGAACACACTGGGACCGTGTTCGGCGCAATTGGCGGTAAGCAATTCAGGGCCTTGCAGGTGCTGGAACCACCTGAGGAAACCATCGCAGCGTTCCACCGCATCGGGTGGGACTTGGATAGTCGCATCCGGTCCAACGTCGACGAGTCCCGCTCCCTCGCCACGCAGCGGGACGCGCTGCTGCCGAAACTAATGTCAGGAAAGTAGGAGGAGTGTCAATACTATGCCATTAAGTGGGGAAGAATACGAGGCAATCATTAACGACAATACCAAGGTCGTTGCCGGAGACATAGAATGGGAAGGTCCGTCAAGATCACCTACGCGGCAATTCAGAATCGACATCGATTCCGACGAGGGATATCCCATATTCGTGAAAGGTTGGTACAATTCTCGCTCCGGTAAGTTGTCATTTGCCATCATCCATCGAATCGTGGGCAGGATATATGGCCTCGACTTGGGCGCGTACCACTACAATCCTGATGGCAAACTTGTGGGAGAAAAACACAAGAACTACTGGGTACCAGGCTGTCGAGATAAGTGGGCCTATGTGCCTAAGGACATTACCGAAACATGGGACCATCCTGTGGCAGTGTGGACGCAATTCTGCAATGAGGCAAGGTTGAGACACTTGGGTACAATCCAGGAGCCGGTGACTCAAGGGGGGCTGTTGCTATGAACGTCAACGAACTTTGCTTCTCGATAGGACGGTCACTGCCTCCCTTGTTTGTGTGTTCGCCAAGCCCGCAAGAGGGAGTGAGGGTGCGTACGCCGTTGCTGTACCCCGACGGTGGCGTTGTGGACGTATTCGTCCTGGAATATGACAGAGGCTACACAGTTACCGACTTTGGGGACGCCTTAGGCTGGCTCGGTTTGCAGTCGGTAAGTCGGTACCGTTCACCCAAGCAGCAAGCGTTGCTTCAAGACGTATGCCAAACACTTCGTATTGAGATGATTCAAGACCAACTGGTACTTCACGAAGTGACGAAAGATGCGCTGGGCGAATCGGTGCTTCGCGTCGCTCAAGCAGTCGTGCGAGTCTCCGACCTGTGGTTCACGTTTCGCAGCCAATCATTCCAGACGACGGCAGACGAGGTTGATGAGTGGTTGCACGAGAAGCAAATTCCCTTCGCGCGAAATGTTCAGAAGCAGGGACGGTCGATGCGGAATTGGACTGTCGATTTTGAAACTCATATCGATAACCGGACCTCTTTGATCTTCCTATTGAGCACAGGGACTCGTGGCACCGTCCACAGACTTGCCGAACGCGTTCTGGCTGGATGTGTTGATCTGAACCACCTTAAGTCCAATCAACCCGGTCTAGCATTTGTGTCTCTGTTCGACGATACGGAAGACGTCTGGCACCCTGAAGACTTCAGTTTAGTGAATGAATATTCAGAGATCGCCCGGTGGTCTCGTCCCGATGAGTTTGAGAGCCTACTTTTGAGAGCCTACTAACGCTTTGACTAGCATCACCGAAACGGATGTTGAAGCATGACGGAAGAGATACAGGCGCTGCTGGACCAGTATTGGGCCTGGCTGCGTGAGAAGACCATACTCCGCCAGATGAATGGCTGGGTGGAGATCACCACGCCGTACCTGGATCGCCACAACGACAGGCTCCAGATATACGCCATGCGCAGGGGCAGCGGATACGTGCTCGGGGATGGCGGGTACGTGCTGGACGACCTGGAGCAGTCGGGCTGCAAGATAGACGGGGGCAGACGCGAGGCTCTGCTTACGATGACGCTGAACGGCTTTGGCGTGCAGAGGGCCGAGAACCAGCTCCAGGTCAATGCGTCGAAGAGCAACTTCGCGCTTCGGAAGCACAATCTCGTCCAGGCCATGCTCGCCGTCAACGACCTGTTCTACCTGGCGCAGCCCATGGTGGTGAACCTGTTCTACGAAGACGTGGTCAAGTGGCTCGACGCGTCGGACGTACGCTACACGCCCAATGTGAAGTTCACCGGGGCCAGCGGCTACGACCACCTTTTCCAATTCGTCATCCCGAAGTCCACGGCGCAACCGGAGCGGATACTACGTCCGATCAATCGTCCGAACCGGGACCGCGCCCAATCGATGGCCTTCTCGTGGGTCGACACGAAGGACGTGCGCCCTTCGGAGTCGCGCGCCTACGCCGTCCTGAACGACTCTGAAGCCAGGGTCTCGGAGAACGTGCTCGACGCGATGCGGAGATACGAGGTGAACCCGATACTGTGGTCGGAGCGGGAGAAGGTTCTCCCGGAGCTTGCGGCATAGTACGCGGTGGAGTCATGACGGCGACCCCGTACCATCTTGGCAAGTTTCCCCCGGGGAACCTGGACTGGGGCCGGCTTGTGCCTGCCATTGGGCGCGCGCACTCCGCGGTGGCGGCTTATGGGGCGATGCTGGAGAGCATACCGAACACCGACGTCCTCATCTCGCCGCTTGCGACACAGGAGGCCGTCTATTCGAACCGCATCGAGGGTACGCAGACGACGTTGACGCAGGTCCTGAGCTTCCAGGCTGATGAGAACCATCCCGTTGGCGATCCGTCCGAGCGCATCGACGCGTACGAAGTCATCAATTACAGGGTTGCCCTGGATGACGCCGCCGTCGAGATGGAGCGGATACCGTTGTCGTCGAGGCTCATTCGCAATGCCCACAGGACCCTGTTGAGCGGCGTCAGGGGACAGGACAAGGCGCCGGGCGAGTACCGCCGCATACCCAATAGCGTCTGGATTGGGCCTCCCGGCTCGACCATAGAGAGCGCCGACTTCGTGCCGTGCCCGGTAGAGCGCCTGCCGGGCGCGATGGATGCATGGGAGAGGTTCATCCATTCGGACGAGCCGGACCCGTTGGTGCAACTGGCTATCGTTCACGCCGAGTTCGAGTCGATCCACCCGTTCCTGGACGGTAACGGACGGATGGGCCGGTTGCTCGTTCCGCTCTACATGGTGGCGAAGGGCCTGTTGCGGGCCCCTCACTTCTACATCAGCGGCTTCCTCGACCGACACCGCGACGAGTATTATGAGGGGCTGTTGTCGGTGTCCCGCGACGATGACTGGACAGGCTGGTCCGAGTTCTTCCTCAGGGCGATTGCGGAGCAGGCCAACGACAACCTCTCGAGGGCCAGGAGCATCTTGGGCCTCTACGATGAGATGAAGGAGTGGGTGGTCGACGAGACCCGCTCCCAGTACGGCGTTCGCGCGCTCGACTGGATCTTCGGGAAGCCGATCTTCCGCTCCTCGGACTTCGTGGGGAACTCCGGGATTCCGGCGCCGACGGCGTCTCGGATACTGCGGGTCCTGCGCGACGGCGACATGCTGGCCGTGCTGAGCGAGGCCCGCGGGAGGCGGCCGGCGCTGCTGGCGTTTGCCGGGCTCCTGCGGTTGGCGGAAGGCATCGAGTAGGTTGTATCTCACCGGTTGAGGACAACGGGGATTGCACATCAAATAAGGCTTGTGGTGATATGCAAAGGCGCTTGTGGTGAAAAGATGATGGACAAAGAGAATCACGAGGGGCGGCGGGCATACCCATGACCACCATCACCGAGGCGGACGTCGAGCAGGCGGCGCTCGAATGGCTGTTCGCGCTTGGCTGGCAGGTTGCGCCCGGGGCGGATATCGCGCCGGACACGCCGGGGGCCGAGCGGGGGGGCTATGGGGAGGCGGTGCTGGAGGGGCGGGTGCGGGACGCGCTGGCTGGGCTGAACGCGAGGCTGCCTGGGGATGCGCTGGAGGATGCGTACCGCAGGCTGACGCGGCCGGAGGGGGCGACGGTGGAGGCGCGGAACCGGGCGTTCCACCGGATGGTCGTGAACGGCGTGGAGGTCGAGTACCGGGAGGCCGGGGGCGCGGTGCGGGGGGACGTGGTGCGGGTCATCGACTTCGAGAATATCGCCAACAACGACTGGCTGGCGGTCAACCAGTTCACGGTCACGGAGAACCTGTCTGCGGGCCAGGCAGGCAGGAACACGCGGCGGGCGGACGTGGTGCTGTTCGTGAACGGGTTGCCGCTGGGGGTGATCGAGCTGAAGAACCCGGCGGACGAGGACGCGACGATCTGGACGGCGTGGCAGCAGCTACAGACGTACAAGTCGGAGCTGCCGTCGCTGTTCGCGATGAACGAGGCGCTGGTGGTGTCGGACGGGAACGAGGCGCGGCTGGGGACGCTGACCTCGGGTAGGGAGTGGTTCAAGCCGTGGCGGACGGTGACGGGGGAGACGCTGGCGGGGCCGCACATGACGGAGCTGCAGGTGATGCTGCAGGGGGTGTTCGAGCCGGGGCGGTTCCTGTCGCTGGTGCGGGACTTCATCGTGTTCGAGGACGACGGCAGCGTGGCACTGGTGAAGAAGATGGCGGGCTATCACCAGTTTCACGCGGTGCAGGTGGCCGTGAGCGAGACGCTGCGGGCGGCGAGGCTGCGGAGGGCGGCCGAGGGGATAGTCGCGGAGGGACGCTACGAGGCGGGGCGGCAGCCTGGCGGGGAGTTTGGGGACCGGCGGGTCGGGGTGGTTTGGCACACGCAGGGGTCGGGGAAGAGCCTGACGATGGCGTTCTACGCGGGGGCGGTGGTCCGCGAGCCGGCGATGGAGAACCCGACGGTGGTGGTTCTGACGGACCGGAACGACCTTGACGACCAGCTATTCGGGACGTTCTCGCGGTGCCAGGAGCTGCTGCGTCAGCCGCCGACGCAGGCGGAGAGCCGGGCGGACCTGCGTAGGAAGCTGTCGGTGAACGCCGGGGGAGTGGTGTTCACGACGATCCAGAAGTTCTTCCCCGAGGAGAAGGGGGGTCCTTCGGCAAGCTCAGGACAGGCTCTGTCGGAGAGGCGGAACATCGTGGTGATCGCGGACGAGGCGCACCGGAGCCAGTACGACTTCATCGACGGGTTCGCGCGTCACATGCGGGACGCACTGCCGAACGCGTCGTTCGTGGGGTTCACGGGGACGCCCGTCGAGCTGCGGGACGCGAACACGCGGGCGGTGTTCGGGGACTACATCAGCATCTACGACATACAGCGGTCGGTCGACGACGGGGCGACGGTGCCTATCTACTACGAGAGCCGGCTGGCGAAGCTGGCGCTGGACGAGGACGAGAGGCCGCGTATCGACCCTGAGTTCGAGGAGGCGACGGAGGGCGAGGAGGTGGAGCGCAGGGAGAAGTTGAAGACGAGGTGGGCGCAGCTCGAGGCGGTGGTCGGCGCGGAGAAGCGGGTGAAGCAGATCGCCGAGGACATCGTGGCGCACTTCGAGCAGCGGCTGGAGGCGCTGGAGGGAAAGGCGATGGTGGTGTGCATGAGCCGGCGGATCTGCGTCGACCTGTACGGGGAGCTTGCGCGGCTGCGGCCGGAGTGGCACGACGAGGACGACGGCAAGGGGGCGATGAAGGTTGTGATGACGGGGTCGGCGTCGGACCCGCCTGAGTGGCAGGCGCACATCAGGAACAAGGCGCGGCGGGAGGAGCTCGCGCAGCGGTTCCGCCTGTCTGCCGACGAGGCAGGGGACCCCGAGGACCCGCTGCGGGTGGTGCTGGTGCGTGACATGTGGCTGACGGGTTTCGACGCGCCGAGCCTGCACACGATGTACGTTGACAAGCCGATGCGTGGTCACGGGCTAATGCAGGCGATCGCGCGGGTGAACCGGGTGTTCAAGGACAAGCCGGGCGGGCTGGTGGTGGACTACCTGGGGCTGGCGCAGGACCTGAAGCAGGCGCTGGCGGCGTACACGGAGAGCGGCGGGAAGGGGAAGACGGCGCTGGAGCAGGGCGAGGCGGTGGCGGTGATGCAGGAGAAGTACGAGGTGTGCCTGGGGCTGTTCCACGGCTTCGACCGGTCGAGGTGGACGACGGGCAGCGCGCAGGAGCGGTTGACGCTGCTGCCGGCGGCGCAGGAGCACGTGCTGGCGCAGGAGGACGGGAAGGAGCGGTGCATGAACGCGGTGCGGGAGCTGTCGCAGGCGTTCGCGCTGGCTGTGCCCCACGCGGAGACGACGCGGATCAGGGACGACGTGGGGTTCTTCCAGGCGGTGCGGGCAGCGCTGTCGAAGCGCGCGGCTTCGGAGGCGCGGCCGGAGGAGGAGCTGGACCTTGCGGTGCGGCAGATCATCTCGCGGGCGGTGGCGTCCGAGGGGGTGATGGACATATTCGCGGCGGCGGGGCTGGAGAAGCCGGACATATCGGTGCTGTCGGACGAGTTCCTGGCGGAGGTGAGGGGGATGCCGCACAGGAACCTGGCGGTGGAGCTCTTGCAGAAGCTGCTGCGGGGCGAGGTGTCGACGCGGCGTCGGAAGAACGTGGTGCAGGCGCGGTCGTTCTCGGAGATGCTGGAGCAGACGCTGCGGCGGTACCAGAACCGTGCGATAGAGGCGGCGCAGGTGATCGAGGAGCTTATCGGGCTGGCGAAGGATATGCGGGAGGCGAACGCGCGGGGGGAGCGGCTGGGTCTGTCGGAGGATGAGCTGGCGTTCTACGACGCGCTGGAGACGAACGACAGCGCGGTGCAGGTGCTGGGGGACGAGACGCTGCGGGACATCGCGCGGGAGCTTGTGGAGACGGTGCGTCGGAACGTGCGGATCGACTGGACGGTGCGGGAGGACGTGCGGGCGAACCTGCGGCGGCTGGTGCGTCGGATACTGCGGAAGCACGGGTACCCGCCGGACAAGCAGGAGAAGGCGACTGTGACGGTGTTGGAGCAGGCGGAGGCGTTGTCGTGGGGGTGGGCGGCGGGATGAAGTTGGGGTTGACAGGATGATGGGAACGAATGTACTATAGGCGGCGATAGGGAGTTAGGCGCCCTGGGTTTGGGGCGCCGTTGGTGGTAGAGGGCGAAGACGCCCCCGGTTGGAGGCCGTGAAGGCCGCAGCCGGGGGCGTTTTGCGTTTGCGGCGTGTGGCAGCCCGCGAGGGTAGGCCAAGGCGAAGAGGGCAGCCATACGAGGTGGGCAAAGGGTATGAGGAGGTTGTTGGATGGAGAGCAGGGTTAGGTCGGCGTACGTGGACATCGTGGAGCGGCGGGCGCTGGAGGGGGGCGTGTACCGGGTGACGATAGCGGCGAACGAGCGAGTGCGGCAGCCGCCGGAGCTGGACTTCGGGGGGCTGTCGACGGAGCGGTACCTGCGGAACCCGGTGGTGATGTGGGCGCACGACGTCTCGGGGCGGTCGGAGTCGGGAGGGCTGCCGATCGGGCGGACGCGGGAGCTGAGGAGGGACGAGTCGGGCCGGCTGGTGGCGGACTTCGAGTTCCTGAGCGAGGACGCATTCGCGCAGCGGGTGAAGAACGCGTGGGACAAGGGGTTCCTGCGGGCGGCGTCGATTAGCTGGATGCCGGTCGAGGGGGAGCCGTCGGAGGGCGGGCGGTGGCGCGACACGCGGTCGGACCTGCTGGAGTGGTCGATCGTGGCGGTGCCGGCGGATCCGGACGCGCTGCGAGAGTCGCAGTCGCGGATGATCAGGGACCTGGTGGCGGACGGGGAGGCGGGCACGAGCCGGGAGATACGGGAGATCGTGGACCTGGTGACGGCGGTGCGGAGGGAGCTTGCCGGGGAATAGGGACATGGATGGACAGGATGGACAAGGATAAGAAAGAAGGAGGCTGAGATGGCCAGTGTAGAGGTAGAGGCGATCAAGAAGGAGTTGGTGGAGATCAACGAGTTCGTGCGGGGGCGAGTGGCTCCCGTGGAGAAGGAGGTGGGGCTGCTGCGCGAGGAGGCGGACCGGGTCGGGCGCGAGGTGTCGCTGCTCCAGGAGAAGGAGCGCGAGGTGCGCCGGCGGTCGCTGCCGGGCCACGCGGCGGGCGCGGGGCTGGCGGTGGCGGACGGGCCGTACGCGGGCATGGGCGTGCTGGACCTGGGCCTGCTGAGGCGGTTCGCGCGGTCGCAGCGGCGGGAGTCGTTCGGGCCGGGGTTCGTCGAGCGTGTGGAGTCGGCTCGGCGGTCGCTGGCGGAGTCGGTGACGGCGGCGGAGATCCAGGAGTCTTACGAGGCGTCGTCGAGGCGGTTGGGCGATTGGTTCACGGTGGACCGGAGGCCGACGGGGCAGTACGAGAGCTTCGGTCGCGCGGTGCTCCAGTCGATGACGCGGGCGGCGATGGACAGCACGACGGCGGGTTCCGGGGACGAGCTGGTGGCGACGCTGGAGGCGCGGGAGCTGTGGCTGGACGTGAGCCTGCGGACGCTGGTTGCGCCGCTGGTGCCGACGTTCTCGATGCCGTCGAGCCCGTTCGACATCCCGAGGCAGCTCGGGGACGTGAGCTTCTACCCTGGGACGGAGAACGCGGCGGCCTCGGATACGGCGCTTTCGACGGGGAAGACGACGCTGACGGCTCACGAGCTGGTCGGGCACGTGCCGTACTCGTTCACGCTGGAGGAGGATGCGATCATCGCGATGCTGCCGGAGATCCGGGCGGGGCTGGTGCGGAACGCGGCGGAGGCGCTGGACGACATCATCCTGAACGCGGACGCGACGAGGACGAACAACATCAACGCGGACGGCGCGACGATCTCGACGAGCACGGCGGGGAAGGGCCACTGGCTGTTGGGGTACGACGGGATACTGCACCTGCCGTTGGTGGACAACGCGGGGCAGTCGAACAACCACAACGCCGCCGTGAGCGACGACATGTTCAACGAGGTGCGCGCGAAGCTCGGCAAGTACGGGGCGCGTCCGTCGGAGCTGGTGTGGGTGATGGACGTGAACACGTTCATCCGGGCGCAGTCGATCAGCCAGTTCAGGACGATGGACAAGCTGGGGCCGAACGCGACGGTGCTGACGGGGATGCTGGGCGCGGTCGAGGGGATCCCGGTGATCGTGTCGGAGCAGATGCGGCTGGCGGACGTGGACGGCAAGGTGACGAACGCGGGCAATACGACCGACACGGGTCGGCTGCTGGTGTTCAACCGGACGCAGTGGGCGCAGGGCCTCCGCCGGGAGTTGACGGTGGACGTGGACCGGGACACGCAGAAGCGGCAGACGGTGGTGACGGTGAGCTTCCGGCACGCGCTGACGGAGCGGAGCGGGTCGCGGAGCGCGGCGACGCACACGGCGTTGCAGTACAACATCACGGGAGTGGCGTAGAGGGAGAGTGGGTAGTGGATAGTGGGGGCCGGGGACGGGCGTGAGCCTGTTCCCGGCCCTTTCCTTGTGGAGGAGGTAGGCATGGCTAACTCTTATGTGTCACTGGACGTGTTCAAGGGCGAGGGCGTGTTGAATATCGTGGGGGACGGCGGGGACTCGCGGCTGCTGTCGCTGCTGGAGAGCGTGAGCCGGATGGTGGACCGTTACTGCAACCGGCACTTCTACGCGCTGGAGGCGACGCGGCGGTTCGACGGCGACGGGGGAACGCGGCTGCTGCTGCCGGACCTGGTGAGCATCGACGACGGCGGGCTGCGGACGGACGACGACGCGGACGGCGTCTTCGAGACGACGTGGGGCGCGGGGGAGTACGTGCTGCTGCCGTATGACGCCGACCCGGGGTCGCGCGGGAACCCCGGGTCGCGTCCGTACACGTCGGCGGCGGTCCCTGGCAGGGCGGGGACGGCGCGGCGGTGGCCGGTCGGCGCGGCGACGGTGCAGGTCGCCGGGCAGTGGGGCTGGTGGCGTCACCTGGCGCGCGCGGCGGGGACGGCGGCGCGGGTGGCGGACGCGTCGGCGTCCGCCGTCACGGTGTCGGACCGGGCGGGCATAGAGGCGGGAGCGACGCTGCTGATCGGCTCGGAGCAGATGTACGTTCGGAGCTACGTAGGGACCAGCCTGACGGTGGAGCGGGGCGTCAACGGCACTGTAGCGGCGGCGCACGACGCGGGGTCGGCTGTGGACGTATTCGAGTACCCTGGGCCGGTCGTGGAGGCGGTCTTGCTCCATGCCGGCAGGTTGCAGAGGCGCAACGCGGGCGCGGCGGAGAGCGGGGCCTGGCTGGGCGAGGACGTGCGGGCGATGCTGGGGCAGTACAGGAAGGCGGCGCTGGGGGTCGGGGTCTGATGGCTGGCGAGGTGAGCAAGGCGATGGGCGGGCTGGCGTCGAGGCTGAAGACGATCCCTGGGCTTCGCGTGCTGACGCACCCCCCGGCGTCGGTGGGCGAGCTGCCGGCGGCGGTGCTGCTGTTCGAGTCGCGGGAGCCGGCGCTGACGCTGTCGGGGAGCGCGTTCGCGGGCAGCGTCCGGGTGGTGTTGCTGGCGGCGCCGGCGGACGCGGCGGGGGCGTTCGAGGCGCTGGGCGGGTTCATGGACCCGGAGGGCGCGGGCAGCGTGGCGGCCGCGGTTGAGGCGGACAGCACTTGGGGCGGGAGCGTCGACCACGGGCGGTTGGCGTCGGTGGGCAACGTCGGGCGGCGGAAGGTGTGGGGCGGCGAGTACGCGGCGGCGGACTTCCGCTTCGAGTTCACGAAGTCGTAGAACATGGATGGACAGGATGGGCGCCGCCGGACCGGCGGGCGGGGGTGTCAGGCTCAGGTCTCGAAGCCGGACCTGAGGGCGCTCACGTTTATGTGGACCTTGTAGGCGTCCTGGGCGCGTTGGCGTTCCCACATGCGCTCGGCGTCGCGGGCGTCGGCCTGCCGGCGGGTGCCGAGGAAGGGCTGGCGGCCACGGTCCATGACGACGTAGACGCGGTCGCGGCATTGTGGGCAGCGGCGACCGCTGGTCCAGGGGGAGTGGAGGGTGGCGGCGCAGTGGGGGCATCTGGGGTCGGCGACGGCGACTTCGCGCCGGAGCGTGAGCAGGGCGGCAAGGCGGATGAGGGGGGCTAGGATGGCGGGTTGGGGGGATGCGTGTTGCATGTGTCCAGTGTAGCAGGGGCGGTAGTGGGGCGCACCCTGCGGCGTGGAGTGGGGGCGCCTCGCCGCCTAACGGGGGTCAAGCACCCGGCCCAGGAAGAGTATGGCGCCGGTCGCAGAGTCGCGGACCAGGAATATGAAGGGCCGGTCGATGGCCACCTCGGGTGGCTCTGACACTACCCTCGCGACTGCCGCCGTGGCCGCGGCCGCCTCGGTACCCTGTTCATCCACGGAGACGAACGCCTGGTGGATAACATCGCTGATGAAGAGGCATGGGATATCCCCGGCGAGGCACGAGTTGCCATCCATGCCCGAGAAGTCGGACGCGCCACTGTCGAAGGCGTTGGACATGCCCAACTGCCCGAGGGTTTCGGCCAGCTCGAACTGCGACTCGAACTCGAACTTCGGCATGACGAGAGCAATGCGCTCGCGTTGAGCGTCCCGGAGAGCCCGTTCCAGTAGGGCGGAATCCATCGAGTCTTCGAACTCCCTGAAGCGCCCTTCGTCGGGAAGCAAGATGGTCATGGAGAGCTCGTGACCGGCGTAGGGCAGGTCTAGGACCTGGTATCCATCCATCCACGCATAGCTGAAGGACTCGGTATTCCGCATCATGGGCACGAGGGTATCGCTGCCATCCAGCAGCCGGAAGGGCGCCTCGCTGGTGTCTTGCTCCTCGAAGGGTAAGGCCCAGGCCGCCTTGAAGTAGATGGCGTTGGTCAGCACCATCCTCGTGAGGGTGTCTATGACGCCCTCTGGGACGAGGTCTATGATCCTGTCTTCGGTCTGATCGGCTATCCAGTCGTTGATGGTAACCCTGGACTCCTCCGGGGCCTCGCGAAAGCTCGTTGGACGCACACCGGCGCCGTAGCTTTCGGCGAGCAGGTCGATGAACGCCTGCTGGAACTCGTAGTCGTGCTGGGCCCAGACGGCATTGGCGATATTCAACCGGAATCCCTCGGCGTCCTCACCGCGTTCATCCTTTCCGCGGGAGGCGAGCCCCAGGTCGAGGGCGTTGAACGTGGGGTGCAGGCTGTGCTGGGGCAGGTTGAAGTGGAGGGTGTCGGCCATCTGGGTCTCGGTATCGCCACGAGCTCCGGCGTATGTCATGGCGAGGGCGAGGGAGATGCTGTAGGGAGAGTAGAAGAGGTTCTCGCCATCTTCGCTCAGCGCCTCGTACAGGTCGAAGGCGAAGGCGGAGTTGCCGCGCACGAGGGCCGTGAGGTCGGCGTCGGTGGCTTTTGGCGCGGCGCGCTCCTTGCTCAGCCGGTCTCCTTGGCAGGCTACCAGTAGCATTATCAGGACTGCAGCGGCTACGAATGTGGAGAGGGTTCTCATCTTGGATGCAACCTCCTTGACTTACGTGTTAGGTGAGAATCCAGGGTCAACTTGGGGTTGACTGGTGGGCATGCTCCCTTATCCACGGGGGTCGAGCAGCCGTCCCAGGAAGAGGATAGTGCCGGTGCCAGAATCGCGTACCAGGAATATGAAGGGCTGGTCGATGGCCACCCTAATTGGCTCGGGTCTAGCTGACTCGCCCACGACCACAACCGCCGTGGCTGCGGCCGCCTCGGTACCCTGTTCGTCCACGGATACGAATGCTTGGTGGATGACATCCCTGATGAAGAGGCACGGGACATCCCCGGCGGAGCACGAATTGCCATCCATACCCGAGAAGTCGGCTATGCCGCGAGTGAAGGCGTTGGACATGCCCATTTCCCCGAGGGTCTTGGCCAGCGCGAACTGCGACTCGAACTCGAACTTCGGCATGACAAGGTCGACATACTTGTGTTCGGCGTCTCCGAGCACTCGTTCCAGCAGGGTGGTATCCAGAGAGTCTTCGAACTCCCTGAAGCGCCCTTCGTCGGGGAGCAAGATGGTCATGGAGAGCTCGTGACCGACGTAGGGCAGGTCCACGGCTTGGTAGCCATCCATCCTCGCATAGCTGAAGGACGCGGTATTCCGCATCATGGGCACGAGTATCTCGCTGCCATCCAGCAGATGGAAGGGCCCGTCGTTGGTGCGGCCCTCCTCGAAGGGTAAGGCCCAGGTTGCCTTAAAGTAGATGGCGTTGGTCAGCACCATCCTCGTGAGGGTGTCGATGACGCCCTGTGGGATGAGGTCTATGATCCTGTCTTCCGTCTGCTCCGCTATCCAGTCGTTGATGGTAACCCTGGACTCCTCCGGGGCCTCGCGGAAGTTCGCGTGCCTCACACCGGCGCCGTAGCTTTCGGCGAGCAGGTCGATGAACACCTGCTGGAACTCGTAGTCGTGCTGGGCCCAGACGGCGTTGGCGATATTCAAGGTGAATCCCCCGGCGTCCTCATCGCGCTCGTCCTTTCCACGGGAGGCGAGCTCTAGGTCGAGGGCGTTGAAGGCGGGGTGCAGGCTGTGCTGGGGCAGGTTGAAGTGGAGGGTGTCGGCCATCTGGGTCTCGGTATCGCCACGAGCTCCGGCCAAAATCCCCCACCTAAATGGCGGTGACGCTCTACGGCAAGGGGAGGGCTGGTTTGAAACCAGCCCCTACGGGGTGATGTCCGATAGATATGGCGCTGAACGTGGAGGTGGGGGATTTGGGCCGGCGTATGTCATGGCGAGGGCGAGGGAGATGCTGTAGGGGGAGTAGAAGAGGTTATCGCCGTCTTCTCTCAGTGCCTCGTATAGGTCGAAGGCGAAGGCGGCGTTTCCGTGCGCAAGGGCCGTGAGGTCGGCGTCGGTGGCTTTTGGCGCGGCACGCTCCTTGCTCAGCCGGTCTCCTTGGCAGGCTACGAGTACCATCATTAGAACTGCCGCAGCTACGAGTGTGAAAAGAGTTCTCATCTTTGTATGACACCTCCTTGAGAATCAAGGTCATATCTGGGGGTTGACTGCCGGGCATGCTCACTCATCCACGGGGGTCGAGCAGCCGTCCCAGAAAGAGGATGGCGCCGGTGTCAGAATCGCGTACGAGGAATATGAAGGGGCGGTCGATGGCTAACTCGGATGGCTCTGACTCCAGTTGGAAGACAGCCGCGGTGGCCGCGGCAGCCTCGGTGCCCTGTTCGTCCACGGAGACGAATGCCTGGTGGATGACGTCTTTGATGAAGAGGCACGGGACGTCCCCGGCGAAGCACGAGTTGCCGTCCATGCCCGAGAAGTCGGATGCGCGGTTGTCGAAGGCGTTGGGCATGCCCATCCGCTCGAGGGTCTTGGCCAGCTCGAACTGCGACTCGAACTCGAACTTCGGCATGACGAGAGCAAGGTGCTCGCGTTGAGCGTCCGCGAGGGCCTGCTCGACGAGGGCGGCATCCATCGAGTCTTCGAACTCCCTGAAGCGGCCTTCGTCGGGAAGCAGGATGGTCATGGAGACCTCATGACCGACGTAGGGCAGGTCCATGACCTGGTATCCGTCTCCTTTTGCGTAGGCGAACCACTCGGTCTGGCGCATCATGGGCACGCGGGTCTCGCTGCCATCCAGCAGCCGGAAGGGCGCCTCGCTGGTGTCCTGCTCCTCGAAGGGTAAGGCCCAAGCCGCCTTGAAGTAGATTGCGTTGGTCAGCACCATCCTGGTGAGGTCGGTTATGACGCCCTCCGGGATGAGGTCTATGATCCTGTCTTCGGTCCGGTCGGCGATCCAGTCGTTGATGGTAACCCTGGACTCGTCCGGGGCCTCGCGGAAGTTCGCGTGCCTCACGCCGGCGCCGTAGCTTTCGGCGAGCAGGTCGATGAACACCTGCTGGAACTCGTAGTCGTGCTGGGCCCAGACGGCGTTGGCGATATTCAAGGTGAATCCCCCGGCGTCCTCATCGCGCTCACCCTTTCCGCGGGAGGCGAGCTCGAGGTCGAGGGCGTTGAACGTGGGGTGCAGGCTGTCCTGAGGCAGGTCGAAGTGGAGGGTGTCGGCCATCTGGGTCTCGGTATCGCCCCTTGCTCCAGCGTATGTCATGGCGAGGGCGAGGGAGATGCTGTAGGGAGAGTAGAAGAGGTTCTCGCCGTCTTCTCTCAGTGCCTCGTATAGGTCGAAGGCGAAGGCGGCGTTTCCGTGCGCAAGGGCCGTGAGGTCGGCGTCGGTGGCTGTTGGCGCGGCGCGCTCCTTGCTCAGCCGGTCTCCCTGGCAGGCTGCCAGTAGCATCATTAGGACTGCCGCGGCTACGAACGTGGAGAGGGTTCTCATCTGGAATGACACCTCCATGAGGCTTCGGCCCTGGGCCTGCATTTGCGCGTGTGCAGGGTCGTGGCCTCGTGCTTGGATTCCAGCATGCACTGGGATTGCCAAACCCACCGCCTCCAGGGTCGGGTGAGGGTAGGCGCACACGAAAAAAGCCAGGGCCCGGCAGGGACCCTGGCTTCTATCCGCGGCGGCCGCAGGCTCAGGCCACGGCGCGGGTGCGTTGGAGACCGACCGAGTGGGCGGCCGCCCCGTTCCCCGAGCCGTTCATCGGGCTGTTCACCGGCAGGAGGGCGTTGATGCGGTCGAAGAGGGCGGAGGCCCGCTCGACGGTCGCCTGGTCGATGTCGCCGCGCAACTGGGAGTGTTTCCCGAGCAGGTATGCCGCAGGGCGGTTCCTGTCGAACTCGCCCCCGGCTATGTCGTGCCGCTTGAAGTAGGACGCCACGCGCGCGGCGATCCTGGGGTTGCTGTCCGAGATCGACGGGCGCGTCAGGTCGGAGGGGAGGACGCCCTCGTAGGAGCGGTTCACCAGGTCGAGATAGAAGTCGGGCTCGAACAGGTCTTCGATGTCCGCGTCCCGGATCCTCGTGACCTCTACCCACCGTATGGGGTTCGCGCCGTCACTCGCGAGCGCCTCCACCCGCTCCTTCTTGGTGGGGGTTACGTCCATTAGCACCGCCACCGTGGTGTGGTCCTCGCTGAGCAGCGAGACGAAGGTCGGCACGTTTTCGGCGGCGCCCACAGGGATCATGACCCACCTGGGGTCCAGCCGGTCGCCCCTGGAGGACGCCACCACGTCCCCCAGCACCTGGAGATAGACCATGTCCGAGGGGCTGTTGACCATCAGGACGTTGGGCGCGAGGAAGAGGCGCTCCGCCAACTGGTAGCCGAGCGCGACCTGCAGCGGGAAGACAGTCTCGCTGTCGTTGCTCAGCACGTCGTCGCTCACGACGGTGCCGGCGCCGTTCAGGTCTTCGACCAGGCGGACGCTGTCGAGCCGCTCCAGGTCGACCATGAACGGGGAGTGGGTGGAGTATATGACCTGGTTCTTGTTGGCCAGGCGCTCCTTGATGAAGCGCAGGAAGTCCGTCTGTCCCATCGCGTGCAGGTTGGTCCCGGGCTCGTCCAGGAGCAGCACCAGGTCGTTGGTCTTCTCCTCCTCGAGGTTCGAGAAGTAGGTGAGGAAGGAGAAGAACCAGACGAAGCCCCTGGACCGCTCGTCGAACGGCACGGAGACCCGGTGGCGGTCGTTCCAGATCCTGATGTGGAGGATGGTGCCGCTGTTGAGCGGGGGAGGGTCGTTGGGGTTGGCCATCGACAGGTCGAAGGCTACCCGGAGCTGCTTGTTCTGCTGCCAGAACTCGAACAACTCGTCCGAAATGCCGATTGCCGCGGACTCCAACTCGGCCTTCAGGTGCTCGTAGTTGGTCTGCGCGCGAAGCTCTTCGATGTCGGTGCCCGCTACGGACAGCAGCGATAGGAAGGTCCTATCCGCGTCGTCGAGCTCGCCCCCGCCGTCCCGGCGCTCCACGAGGCTTTCGATCGATATCCGGCCCCGCATCGTGCTGTAGTTGTCGAAGTATACGAACTGGGGCATCAGGCGCTCGAGGCGCTCCTCGACGCTTCCGCGTACGACAGGGTCCGGCGACGGGTCGTTGAACTCGATCTCCCAGTTGAGATTATTGGCGTAGTCCTTGTGGACCATGACCTTCGGAGACGCGAGCTCCCCGAAACCGGCGGCCTCATCCTCGGAGAGCCTGAACTCGGCGCTGACGGCGGTCGCGGGCTGCGTCGGGTGGACCCGCTTGTAGCGGGCGTAGCCCTTGCGCGGGTAGTCCTTGAGGTCGAAGTGGGCCTTGGCGCCCATCACGGGGTTCAGCTTCCTGAGCGCTTGCAGGAACGCGGTCTTGCCCGACTCGTTCTTACCGACCATGCACGTGATCCCGTCGATAGAGACCCAGCCCGAGTCGTCGATGCTCTTGAAGTTGGTAACTCTGGCGCGGACTAACTCCATCCGTCTCCTCCCATGGTGCTTGCTGCGGCCCATCGAACAGGGCCGCGCGTATTGCCGACAGGGGAAGCCTACGCAGCGCGCCGCTCGGCTTCAAGGTGTTTTGGGTCTCATTTCATACAGTTGCTAAACAAAGTCATAGCAAGCGCACAGCCCGCCCGCCCCTCAGCCACCCCCGTAGGGGCTGGTTTCAAACCAGCCCTCCCCCAGAGGTTGGCTCGTGTACCGGTACACGGTATAATGAAGGTCATGATAAGAACGTTTCGCCATCGAGGATTGAGGCGACTCTATGAGCGGGATGACCCCAGCAAAGTGAGCCCTGACCTCGTGAACCGCGTTGCCACAGCTCTTGCGGACCTGGATGATGCTGGCAAGCCCAGCGACCTCAATCTTCCGGGATATAGGCTACATCCTCTGAAGGGCGATCTGGAGGGGCTATGGAGCATCTTGATTTCCGCCAACTGGCGGATAGTCTTTCGCTTCGAAAGTGGAGACGTGTACGACGTTGACTTGGTCGACTATCACTAGGGAGGACTACAGACGATGGCCATGAAGAATCCGCCGCACCCGGGGCGTAGCATAAAGGAGAACTGCCTCGACCCCCTGGGCCTGAGCGTTACCCAAGCCGCAAAGGCGCTGGGCGTGGCCCGCCACACCCTCTCACGAGTATTGAACGGCCATGCTGCGGTGTCGCCTGAGATGGCTATCCGCCTGGAGAAGGCGGGATGGTCCAATGCCGAGTTCTGGCTGCGGCGGCAGGCTTCCTACGACTTGGCGCAGGCGCGCAGGCACGAAGACCGGATCAGGGTGGTGCGCTACCAGCCGCAGCCCACCACCCGGTGATAGACAGTGTGGTGGAGACGGGGGAGGGTCGAACTCCCCGTCCAGAAGAGTCGCAGTACCAGGACGTCTACAGGCATAGCCGGCGAGAATAGTCTCGCCTCCGGCGGTCCCTACCGGCACGGGACCTCGCCGGGGCCAGCCGATGAGTCTTGAGCCGCATCCTATCGGCGTCCGAGCGGCAGCACCCCGATTAACGTCGCCCGGTCGGCCCCCTCGGGGAAGGGACCGGCGGACGCTAGCCGGCCGTTCAGGCGGCTAGAGCCAGCTCTCTGCTAGTGCCGGTTACTTGGTTGCCGCCTGATTATCGAGGTTGGCGGCGCCTCGGCCTGCAATCCGGCTGAAACTCCCCTGTCGAACCCACGCGTCCCCACTTCCTCTCAATTCTACCAGAAACGGCCGGGTGCGGCGTCAGAAGCCGCCGCCCGCTTTGATCCCTATGCGCAGGCGCTTGTTGATCCGCCCCTTGCTCTCGTGCCCCAGCACCCTTATCGCGCCCACCTCGCGCGTGTTTGCGACGTGCGTGCCGCCGTCCGCCTGGATGTCCAGGCCCTCTATGTCCACGATCCGCACCTCCGCGATCGACTCCGGCAGCAGGTTGATCTTCGTGCGGATCAGGTCGGGAATCTCGAACGCCTCCCGGCGCGGCAGCGTGCGTATGCGCACCGGCCTCGCCGCCTCCACCTCGGCGTTGATGCGCAACTCGACCTCCCTCGCGAAGCTGGCCGACATTCTCTCCAACTCGAAGTCCATGCGCGCCGAGAGCGGCTTCATGTTCCCGCCCGTGACCTGCGCGCCGTAGTCCTGCCACACCACCCCGCACAGGATGTGCAGCGCCGTGTGCGTGCGCATCAGCTCGTATCGCCGCTCCCAGTCGATGGCCCCGCGCACCGTCTCGCCCGCGGCGGGCGGCTCGGAGTCGAGCTCGTGCACCAGCTTGCCGCCGGTACGCGACAGCTTCTTGACCCGCCATTCGCGCTCGCCCAATCTGAGCGTGCCGGTGTCGGGAGGCTGTCCGCCGCCCCCGGGATAGAAGGCCGTCCGGTCGAGAACGACGCCCCCGCCGGCCTCCTCCAATACCGTCGCCTCGAACTCCTTCAGGTAGGCGTCGTCGTGGCAGAGCAAGATGGTCATGCGAAACTCCTCATGCAGGTCCGGCCGGGGCGCACTCGGGCACGGCTCGGCGCTATGCGACCGCGCGGTATGCGCCTTCCTCCTCCAGCGTCGTGGGCTCGGTGGCGTACATCTTGCGCCAGGTTTCGAAACCGCCCTTCAGCGCCACCGCGTCGAAGCCATGGTACCGTAGCTGCTGCGCCGCGCGCGCGCTCGTCGCCTCGTTGTAGCAGGTGCAGTAGACGACGGCCAGCCGGTGCCTGGGAAGGTCCCGCACCCACTCCGTGAGCTGGTCGGGAAGCACCCGCACGCTCCTCGGTATCTGATGCTCGTCGCCCTCGTAGCTGGAGCGCGACCGCACGTCCAGCACCAGGGGCGGATTGGGCCCCGATAGCATCTGGTACAGCATCTCCGGGGCGACCATGTTGACGTCCACCTCGTCGTGGACGAACAGGCCGGCCGCCGTGCTCTCCCGCTCCTCCGCCAGCGTCTCCTTCGAGGCCCTGCGCCCGTACCAGGCGCTGGCGGGCGCCGCCGACGCGCCGTGGAGCGTGACCGACGCCAGCACCACCACCCCAACGACCCCCAGCAGCATCTCGGCCCCCGGCGCTTCCGCCTGCGCCACCAGCAGCACCAGCAGCAGGGAGTTCAGGCCCCTGGGCCCGAACCACGCGATGAAGGCGTGCGCCTCCCGGCTCATTCGCGCCCTGGACAGCACCAGTCCCAGGACGCCGGGCCGGATGGCCAGTATCACCAGCGCCGACATCAGCAGCGCCCGCGCCAACGGGACCGTGTCCCATATGCCGGACAACAGGGCGCCGAACATCACGAACGCCGCCATCATCGCCATCTCGGACGTGACCTCGCCGTACTCCATGAAGTAGTCGCACAGCTTCTGGTTGAAGACCACGACCGAAACGCCGGCGGCGAAGGCGCTCAGGAAGCCATCGCCCCCCGCGGCGGTGGCAGCCGTGTACGAGGCCAGCACCAGCCCCACTACGTAGAGCGCCTGGTACTCCCGGCGAATGCTTGCCATCCGGTCGACATGCCTCATCAGCCAGGCCCCCGCCCCGCCAATCGCCAGGCCGAGCAGCGGGCCCACCAGCAGCAGCCGCGCCAGGAACTCCGCCCACCCGGCGGCCGAGTGTACGCCGCCCACCGCGACCGCGATCAGGATGAGCACCACGGGCAGCACGACGATGTCGTTCATGCCGGCCTCGATCCTCAGTATCTGCCGCACCGAGCGCGGTATCCGCTCGTCCCTGACGATCTCGCGAAGCACCACCGGGTCCGTGGAGGCCAGCACCGCGCCGCCGATCAGCGCCAACACCCAGCCGAATCCGAATAGCAGTGCCAGCGGCGCCGCGCTCAGCGCGATGATCAGCCCCGTGCCGGGCACGAGCACCAGGAAGGGCACCAGCCACCGCCGCCCCAGCTCGCTGAGCTGCAGCTTGGTGGCGTCGAGGAAAAGGACGAGCGACAGCGTGAGGGTCGCCACTACCTCCAGCGCCCTGTCCTGCGTGGTTATCTCGACCAGCCCAATGCCGCTCCTGCCCAGGACGAACCCGATGGCCAGGAACATGAGCGGGAACGACAACGGCGAGCGCTCCACCAGTCCCGCCGCAAGGGCGGCAACCGCCAGTATGAGGGCCACCAGCGCAAATACCTGTACGAAGTCGTCCACGACAGCTCCCCGGTCAGGCCCGCTCGAGCACGATCTGCCTCATGCCCCACTCGATGCCGGACTCGCCGCCGGGCCGCTTCGCCTCGGCCTCCAGCTCGTCCGCGAGCAGGTCGAGCGCGTCGGCGCCGTACGTCCCGGCCGCGTACGGATGGTTCCGCCAAGTCTCCAGGTTTAGCCGGAACATCGCCGCGGCCACTCGGTCCTGCACCCGCAGCCTCCGCACCTCGTCCGCCCTGGCCTTCAGCCCGGTCACCCGCATCCCGCTCAGAGCGGGGCCGACGCACAGGGTCTTGCCGTCGTGGGCGAGCACCGAGCTCACCATCTCCAGGTAGCGCGACAGCACGCCGTTGGACGTGGCGATCGAGTCCACTTCGTCCAGCAGCAGTAGCCCGCCCCGCGACAACTGCGATGCCCAAAGGCCGACCGCGGCCTCTGGATCGGCCAGGTGGGTCGCCACGAAACGCGCGTACATCAGGTCCGCCGGCCCCACCGGGAAGGGAACGATGGTAGCGTCATGCTCAACGTACGACACGCGCCAGCCGCCGGACCGCTTCGCCTCCTCTATGAACGCCTCGGAGCTGTCGATGCCCACGGTGCGCAGCGGCCTCAGCACCTCGGCGGCGAGGCGGGTCGTGTGTCCAGGCCCGCAGCCGACGTCCACGACGAGATTGGGCCTGACCCGCGCAGCCTCGTCCAGAAAGGGCCGCGACGACTCGGCGAATACGCCGGCCAGCACCCTCAGCCGGTGGGACGCGGCGCCGCCGTCGCCGAACAGGTACGCGGGCGGCCGTGAGCCGTCTCCTCTTCTTGCAGCCACGCCCCGCTTCCTTTATGGCAGGACCTCATCTTCGGAGTAGATGCTCCCGCCGATGTAGCGCATGCCCTCTTCGTCGTGGAAGTAGTAGACCGTCAGCACGCGCCCGTCCTCTAGCAGCACGGACGCCGGATACCCCAGGTCGCGGTGGAGGCCGTCGCCGCGGACGACGAACTCGTTGCGCACGTCCCAGGTCTCCCCCTCGTCGTCGCTGAGGCACGCCCGGACCCCGTATGGCTCCCGTCGGTACCCGTAGGCGCACAGCACACGCCCGCTCCGAAGCTGAATGCAGTGGGCCGGGTGCCCCCATATCGGGGACCGCTTGACCCCCTGCCACGTCCAGCCGTCGTCGTCCGAGTACGCCTGGTACAGGTACTCTCCGGTGCGCATCATCGTGAGCAGCCTGCCGCTCGCCAACCGCAGCAGGGGCGGCTCGCCGAATCCGACCTTCCCCTCCGGGTCGAGCGCCACCAGCGACGGCTGCGCCCACGTGCGCCCCCCGTCCCCCGACCGTACGACGTATACCCCGCTCGTCGAGTCCGCCGAGGAGGTCGAGTTGAATACCAGCATGTGCTGACCGTCGGGCATCTCCAGCACGCCGTCCTTGCCGGTGTGCGCCTGGTAGGTCAGGCCGCCGATCCCGAACGGCTCCGGGGCGCTCCAGGTACGCCCGCCGTCCGCCGAGCGGTACACGTACAGGCTGTCGGAGACCATCCCGCCGAACATCGCGTCGTAACGGTCGACGACCAGCACCTTCCGCTCTGGGCTCATCGCCTCGGCCCGCTCCTTGCTCACGTGCAGGAACCAGCGGTGGTTGTTCAGTACCAACTCCCCTGACGAAAGCTGCGCGACCATCGCCATGTTGAGGTCACGCGAGCCGTCGGACTCGTCGACGACCACGTGGGTCTCCGGGTTCCAGGTCCGCCCGTCGTCGCTAGAGCGCACCAGCGCGATGCGCGAGCCGTCGTCCAGGTGGTAGTGGGATATCTTGTCGTTGCCCGACCACATGGCCGCGGCGGCCGGGCGCGTCGGGGCCTCTCGGAAGACGCACAGCAGGTCCCCGTCCCGCAGCCGGATGACGTGCGGGAACGCCGCGTGGTAGTCGGTGGCTTTGTATATCGTGACGTGTTCCATGGTAGGCAAAGTCTAAGCAGGGTCCAAGCCTCTTGTAAACCGAAGGCTAGGTCACAAATCCCCCATCTCAACGCCGCCGCGCCGACCTCCGCCCGCACCCGCCAGACCTCTGATGCGCTTCCTACGATTGTGCGGTATGCTAACCCCGAGGAGTATCAAGTGCTTGCTAAGTTGACCTCCAAGAACGAGTTGACCCTCCCAGAAGACGTGGCTTCTGCGTTTGAGGGTGTCGAGTACTTCGATGTTGCCGAGGATGGCGGCCGAATCGTGCTCACGCCCGTGCGGCCTAACCGGGTCGATGCCGTTCGGGACAAGCTGGTCGACCTGGGCCTGACCGAGGCCGATGTGGCGGAAGCCGTGGCTTGGGCCCGCCAAAGCTAGTGGCCCCGCCACGATTGGTGCTGGACACCAACGTGCTGCTGTCGGCCATGCTGTTCCCTGATGGCTCGCTATCCTGGATGCGTGAGTTGTGGCTGTCGAAGGCCATAGTGCCTCTCGCAAGCCGCGATACGACAATGGAGTTGATGCGGACTCTTTCCTATCCGAAGTTCGGACTTACTAGGGACGAACTAGAGGACTTACTGGCTGAGTATCTGCCTTGGTGCGAGGCCATAACTGTGTCGCCACCACCCACAGTACCGGATTGCCGCGATCCCTTCGATCGTCCCTTCCTCGAGTTGGCGCTGGCCGGCAGTGCCGATGCCTTAGTCACTGGGGATGCTGACCTGCTCGCATTGGCGCCTGCGTTCACAATCCCAATCCTAACACCGCGCGAGATGAGGGAGCGCTTGGGCCATCTGTCTACTGGTTGACACCCTCGGTAGGCGTCCATATCATCGTTGCTGGTAAAAACCCCCTGGTGGTGCGCTGAATGGATTTCACTAAGCTCGAAGTGCCGTTGACCGAGGACCTCGCCAGGGAGCTCTACGCCTTCTGGGAGCGCATCTTCGGGCCGGGCGACATGCCATTCGAGTTCTTCCTCGGCAGCGAGCGGCGGTACAACGAGAGCACCGTCTACTTGGTGCGCCAGGGAGAGCGGCTGGCCGGCACCTGCATGCTGACCGTCTCGCGGGGCGCCCCCGCGTTGGGCGGATTCGGCGAGGTGGCCACCGAGCCCGACCTACGGCGCGGCGGGGTCGCCACCCGGGTCTGCGCCGCCGCCGTAGAGGACTTCCGCGGACGGGGCGGCGAGGCCCTCTTCCTGGGCACCGGCAACCCGGAGGCCGCACGCATCTACTACCGCCTGGGCTGGCGCAGGCTGGCCGGATCCAACGTATGGGCCAACGTCACCTCCGACCGCTCGCCGGAGGAGTTCCTGGTAGACCACTTCCGCTCCGTGAAGCCGCCCATAACCGTCGCCCCCGCCACGCCGCACGTCCGCGTCCCCATGATCCCGCTGATCGCCGCGCCCCACGACTGGCAGGTACTGGACGCCAACCCGGACGGCATGTTCTCCACGCGCTACCGTCTCCAGCCCTCCACCATGGGCCAGTACCCCAAGTACCAGGCGGTGGCGAACGACGGGCGCGGCGCCTGGTTCGCCGCCAGCGCGCGGGACCGGAGCGTCGTCGGCCTCTCGTCGGCCCGCCTCGACGACGACGGCCGCTGCCAGGTGGACGCCTTCACCCACCGCAGCTTCGGCGACCACTGGGAGACGCTCGCCAGGGCGGCCATCCGGTGGGGCGAGTCGCGCGGGTCGTCCGCCTTGCGCGCCCGCGTCTCCGTGGAGGACGAGGAGAAGAGGGGACTGTTCGAGACCCTGGGCTTCCGCGAGGCGGGCCCCGGCGAGGACTTCGAGCTCGATACATGGACTGTGCCATCGATATGGCTGGAGGCATCATGAGAAGACAACGTACCATCTACTTCGACGACGCGCGCCACTACTACCTGTTCGTGTTCGAGCCGCCCATGGCGATGGAGGACGCGTGGTCGCCGATCGACCAGGTCGTCGGCACCGCCGTGGACACCTTCGCCTACGGCGTCGCCCGGGGCGACGGCGTCTTCTATCCCTCGCGCGTGGCGACCCGCTTCGGCGCCGACGTGCAGCCCTTCGAGCAGGCCGCCTACTGGCGCGTCTGGCATAACATGCAGAGCCTCATGGACCGCGGCCTCGATCCCCTCCGGGTGCTCGTCGACCGGGCGCACGACAAGGGCATGGACTTCATCGCCAGCCTGCGCATCGGCAACTATACCCACAAGTACCCGGAGCACAGCGTCATGACCGGGGGGCGCGGCTTCGTCAACGAGGAGGTGCGCGCCCACCAGCTAGACGTGCTGCGCGAGCTTGCGGCCGACTACCCCGTCGACGGCATCGAGCTCGACATCGCCTCCGCTCCCGGCGGCGGCGCCTTCCTGGTCAGCGAGGAGGACGCCCCCGAGCACACCGCCACCATCACGGCCTGGGTGCGCGACGTAGCCGCCATGGCCAGGAGCCGCGAGGGCGCACCCGCGGTTGTCGGTGCCCGCGTCTACCCCACCGAGGAGATGTGCCTGCGGCGCGGCCTCGACGTGCGCGCCTGGCTGAAGGAGGGTCTCGTCGACTACCTCGTCCCGCTGGTCTACGCCGACTTCACCCTGGACCCCGACATGCCCATCGACTGGCTCGTCGAGGCCGCCCACGAGGCGGATGTGTCCGTCTACGCCATGCTCCAACCCTACGTGGCGGAGGAGAAGAGCGGCGCGCCCGAGCGCGTCTACGCCTCACCGGACAACATGCACGCCGCCGCCGCCAACTTCTGGGACCGAGGCGTCGACGGCATGTACACCTGGTTCATGCGCTGGCCCCTCGGCGACGCCCAGCGCAGGACGCTCTCCGAGCTGGGCGACCCGGAGACCCTCAGGGAGGCCCGCAAGCACTACGTCCTGCGCCGGAGGTCGGACCAGGCCGTCGAACTCGGTTACGATGCCGCCCTGCCCGTGTCCATTGCCCCTGGGGACGCCGGCCGGAGCCACCCAGTGCGCTTCTACGTCAGCGACGACTTCGACGGCGCGAATGACCGCATCGTGTCGGCCCGGCTCGGGATGCGCATACGCGACCTAGTGTCGGCGGACGAGCTGAGGATCGAGCTGAACGGCCGCTCGCTCGAAGGCGAGCGCTGGCGCCGCGGCTACGGCGACGTGATCGCCGCCTTCAGCTCGCAGTGGCTGGAGATCGACCTGCACACCGTCCGGCCCAGGAAGGGCTGGAACACCCTCGACTTCGTGCTCGTAAGCCGCCCGGCGGACCTGGCCGGCACGCTCGTGGTCGAGGACGTGGAGCTTACGGTCGAATACGGCCCCTACCCGTCCAGACCCACCAGCCAGCCGTAACCCTCCCTTGGCAAATAACCTCGGTCCCAAGCGGCCCGAAAGGACGCAACGCTACGGGATTTGCTGAACGAGTGTAACTGTTCAGAGTACAGGAGGGCAGCCACAAGGGCTGCACCCTACGAGATGGAAGCCGTAGTCGTAGGGGCGTCCCTTGTGGGCGCCCTGGACGAGGAACGCACCAACTCTGAACAGTTGCGAACGAGTAGACGAGGTTGCGGAGCGGTCATTGCGGGCATATAATGGCGGCGCCAGCGACCCGAAATACCCGCTGGCCCCCGGAGGTTTACGTTGGAGG
The DNA here is from genome assembly GCA_963664035.2 of Dehalococcoidia bacterium. Taxonomy (GTDB): domain Bacteria; phylum Chloroflexota; class Dehalococcoidia; order Lucifugimonadales. The sequence goes on from OY760867.2 coordinate 1,388,192, forward strand.
CATATTGCCTGAAGTGCCGAGACCATCGCGAAGTGAAGGACCCGCAGGTGGTCACGCTCAAGAACGGTAGACCCGCAACGCGGGGCAAGTGTACGGTCTGCGGCAGGACCGTGTTCAGGATAGGCAAGGCATAGGATTGGCCCAGAGCCGACCCTCGCACCCAGCACTTGGAGCATGGCCAGGTATCCCAGGCCCCCGGCCGGATAGCCGCCCTTTACCGGACCCGTCTTCGGGCCGCCGGAACCGCCAGGAGGAAGCACACGTGACCACACACGTCATCGAGACCATCGACCGGATAGTCAAGGAACGGAGCCTGCTGACGCACCCCTTCTACCAGGCTTGGACCGCCGGGGACCTCCCCGTGGAGTCCCTGAAGGGCTACGCCGCGCAGTACTTCCACTTCGAGAAGGCGTACCCGACCTTCCTCAGCGGCATCCATCACCGCTGCGAGGACCCGTCGGTGCGCCAGCTCCTGCTCGACAACCTGTGGGACGAGGAGCACGGGGAGGAGAACCACGTCGAGCTCTGGCTGCGCTTCTGCGACGCGCTGGGCCTGGACCGCGAAGAGGTCCGGCAGGGCGAGCCTCTCGAATCGACCGCGGACTTGCTCGACGCCTTCAAGGAGTTGACGTCCGAGGCGCCGACCGCCGCCGGGGCCGCCGCGCTCTACTCCTACGAGTCCCAGGTGCCCGAAGTGGCCCAGGTCAAGATGGCCGGACTGAGCCGCTTCTACGGCATGGACGGCGACCGCGACGTCTCCTTCTTCCGGGTACACCAGGCGCTGGACATCGAGCACTCCGACGCCGAGCGCGAGATGGTGACGACGCTGGCCTCCACCGACTCGGATAAGGAAGCCGCCGTCGCCGCGGCCGACAGGGCCACCGCGGCCCTCTGGAAGTTCCTCGACGGCGTCTACTAGGGGCGGCGTCCGGCCCGGCGCTTCCGGGCCCGGGCACATGCCAGGAACGCCGGCGGCAGGCCCATGCGCGTAGAGCTCGCCTACGGCAGGACGGGCTTGGCGGTCGACCTGCCCGACGAACGCGCCACCGTCGTCGAGCCGACCTACGTCCCCGGCCTGCCGGACGAACGCGGCGCGCTGACCGCCGCCCTGCGCAACCCCATCGGCGCTCCGCCGCTCCGCCGCACGGTGCGGCCCACGCAGACGGTCGCCATATCGGTCTGCGACATCACGCGCCCCATGCCCTCCTCGCGGGTGCTGCCGGCCCTGCTGCGCGAGCTTGCCCACGTGCCCAAGGAGAACGTCGCCATCCTGGTCGCCACGGGTACGCATCGGGCCAACACCCCGGAGGAGCTAGACGCCATGCTCGGGCCGGAGGTGGCGAGGAGCTACCGCGTTATCAACCACGACGCCTTCGCCTCCGAGGACCTCGAGCGCTGCGGGGAGACGCCGGGCGGCATCCCGGTATGGCTCAACCGCCGCTGGCTGGACGCCGACTTCAGGATCACGACGGGATTCGTGGAGCCGCACTTCTTCGCCGGGTTCAGCGGCGGCCCCAAGATGGTCGCGCCGGGGCTGGCCGGCTTCGAGACGACGATGAGGCTCCACGACGCGGCCATGATAGGCCATCCCAACGCGGTCTGGGGCGTCACCGAGGGCAACCCGATCCACGACGCCATCCGAAGCATAGCAGCCGCAACGGGCGTGGACTTCAGCGTGGACGTGACGATCAACCGCGATCACCAGGTAACGAGCGTCTACGCGGGCGAGCTATTCGCCGTCCACGAAGCCGCCTGCCGGGACGCGCGGCGGGCCTCGATGCGCCCGGTCCCTGAGCCCTTCGACCTCGTGATCACCACCAACAGCGGCTACCCGCTCGACATGAACCTCTACCAGTCGGTCAAGGGCATGTCGGCGGCGGCGCAGGTCGTGCGCGAGGGCGGGACCATCGTATGCGCGGCGGAGTGCAGCGACGGCATCCCCGACCACGGCGAGTACCGGAGGCTGCTCGCCATGCGGGACAGCCCGGCGGAGCTGCTGGAGATGATCGCGGCGCAGGGGTTCAGCCGCCACGATCAGTGGCAGGTGCAGATCCAGGCGCAGATACTGCTCAGGGCCAGGGTGCTCGTGAAGTCGTCCTACCTGACGGCGGATCAGGTGCGCGCGGCGCACCTGGAGCCGGTCGAGGACCTGCAGGACGCCATAGACGAGCAGGTGGACCGCATCGGCCCCAACGCCACCATATGCGCCATCCCCCAAGGCCCGCAGACGATACCCTACGTCACGGGCTAGGCGAGGAAGGTCCTCTCACGTCCGGGGGTGATTCGAAGATATTGGGCAAGGGTTGGAGTAGGCACAGAGACAGGGAGACCAACCAGTGAGCACCATCGACATACACCACCTCATGAGGGGATTGTCCAAGGCTCGCCCGGTCTTTCATTCCGAGGTGGATTTCCAGTTCGCACTTAGCAGGCGCATAGACGTCGAGATTCCTGATTGCAAAGTCCGTCTGGAGAAGACGTTCCGCTTCGAAGAGGGGAAGAGTCGTGTGGATATCTGGTTGCCGGGAGAGGGCGTTGCCATCGAGCTCAAGTACTTCACCCGCCAGATGGCAGTATGCCACGCAGACGAGTGGTACGACCTGAAGGAACACGCGGCAACCGACCTCGCGCGCCATGGGTTTCTCACAGACGTACAGAGGTTAGAGCGCTTGGTGCAGGGCGAGGAACATCCTGTCTCGGTCGGCTTCGCGGTTCTTCTGACGAACGCACCCACCTTGTGGGAACCGTCTAGGAGGATAACCAACGACGCCGCCTTTCACCTCTACGAGGATAGAGACGGGGTGACCGGAAAGCTACAGTGGACGAAACAGGGCCGCCCGATTGAGGACGGAGGTCTACATCTGAAGGGTGCCTACGCCATGGCGTGGAAGCCTTTCTCACACTTTGAGAGTGTCGGCGCGGAGTTCCGATACCTCGCGGTAGCGGTACGGTGAGAGTGACTACGGCAAGAGCGCCGCTACCGGCATGTTGATACCGGACACAATGCGCAGCATGCTTATATAATATCCCGTACAAAGGAGGAGCGGTATGGCTCGGCTGGACGTGCGGCTGGATGCCGAGAGGCGGCAGCGGCTGGAGAAGATTGCGGAGGAGTGGGGGGCGCCTATCTCCGAGGTGGTGCGCCGCCTGATTGACGACGCCTATGAAGAGATCGCGCGGGAGCGGCGCGTAGAGGCGGTCAGGAGGTTGGCAAGCCTGGAAGTCGAGGACCCGCCGGACGGCGCCGCGCTCTCCCGCGAGTTGGAGGCTGCCCATGAGCCCGGCGGCCTTCATTGACGCCCACTATCGCTATCCCTCCCTAAGATCGACCATCTCGAGAAGGACCCTGCGCTGCAAGTCCGGGAGGCCCTCCATGTTCTCGATCAGATTGCGGACCGAGCTCGCGCTCCTGCCGCGATAGCCTATGCTGTACCAGCAGGCGCCCAGAGCGTCAGGCTTGCAGTGGAGGTCGTACAACGCTTCCAGGGACTCGACGACGGCGCCTAGACCGGCCTCGTCCAGGTCCTCTATCCCCATGGACAACTCCAGCTCCGGTCCGTACAGCGACGCCCGGTATAGGTGCTGCGTGACGTAGTTCGTCCAGAAGCGCGGGTCCCTGTCCCACCACTCCCACTTCTCCACGTCCTTCAGGGTGTTGATGAAGTCGATCAGCAGTTGCCGCTCGGCATTCCTCAACGTGCTCCTGAGAGGCTCCTGTATTTCCGTCCTCACGCCGAGCGGCGTCCTCAGGCCGCTGGCGTTGTAGGTGAGGTCGTGGCTAAAGAATGGCCGCCAAAGTACCAGGTCTTCGATCCTGAGCCTCAGGTACCAGTCGAACACCCGCGCCCACGTCCCGCCCGCGCCCAGCTTCATGAAGCCTTCCAGGTACTTCCGGATCGACGGAGGCGCCAGTAGCAGGTTCTGGGGATTGTAGCCCGGTATCGTCGTCTCCAACGCATGATAGAACCCCCACCAGAGACGGGCGTACTCGCCCCTTTCGAGGACGTCCCAGGCGTTCTCCCCGCCCAGGTGATGCCTCGTTGTGCTTTCCAGCATCCCGGACATCAGGTCGTAGTACGGGCGCCACGGCTCCAGCGGGTTCTCGAGACCCCGCCTGTATTCGTACGCGCGGAAGTCCAGGGCGAACTGCGCCACGTCGCGCCTGAAGGTGTATAGGTTCATCCGGTCGCACGGCTCAGGGAAGCCGTCCCAGAACTCCCAGAAGGCGTGCATCACCTCGTGTATCAGCACCCCCGGGTTGCTGTGTCCGATCCCCACGTAGCCATGTATGTATCCGGCCCATCCCGGCTCGCCCCGCCTCCATTCGATCAGTATGTCGTCGGTCATCCACTCCACCGCGGCCCCGGTAAGCCCGTGGATCGCGGCGGCGTCGCGGACCCGGGCCTTTACCCAGGGGTCCTCGGTGCCGGGGTGCTTCCGGGTGAAGACCAGCAGGGGGCCGCTCCAATAGTTGTCGCCGCCGGCGCGCCGGGCCGCCGGCTCCGTCTCGACCCCGTCCAGGTTCCTGGCGACGGCCGTGACGCGGTAGTCGCTCGCCGGTTTGAGGTCGTCGAACGTCCTGCACCTGCTCGTGCCCCAGTCGGAAACCGATGTGTGGCCGCCGTCCACGCGGGTCAGGCTGACCCTGTACTCCGTGTGGACGGGGTTGAGCTCGTCCACTATCGGCTGCTGCAGGCCGGTCCATGCCGTCGCCATCTGCTCGGCGATCTTGGGACGGTGCGCCAGCGTCGCCCTGGCGTCCTCGGCCGAGGCGTCCCCGCCTCCTCGCCGCTTCACGACGAGCCGGTACGCATACCGCGTGTTGGGTTCGAGCCCGGCGTCCTGGTACGCGCCGTCCTCGACCGGTGGGTTCGACAGCAGCTCGCCGTCCCTGTACAGCGAGATCCCGGCAGGGTCGGGGACGCCAAGTGTCCACGCCACCTCCATCGAGGTCGGCGACATGGGAGAAACGGTAAGCGCCACGGGAACCGGGGTGGGCGTAGGCGTAGGCGTGGGTGTGGGTGTGGGTGTGGGTGTGGGCGTCGGCGTCGATGTAGGCGTGGGTGTGGGCGTAGCTGTGGGCGTGGGTGTGGGCGTGGGCGTCGGCGTCGATGTAGGCGTGGGTGTGGGCGTAGCTGTGGGCGTGGGTGTGGGCGTGGGCGTCGGCGTCGATGTAGGCGTGGGTGTGGGCGTCGGCGTCGATGTAGGCGTGGGTGTGGGCGTAGCTGTGGGCGTCGGCGTCGGCGTCGGTGTGGGCGTGGGCGTGGGCGTGGGCGTGGGCGTCGGCGTCGATGTAGGCGTGGGCGTGGGCGTGGGCGTAGGTGTAGGTGTAGGTGTAGGTGTAGGTGTAGGTGTAGGTGTAGCCGTGGGCGTAGGTGTCGGTGTAGCCGTGGGCGTGGGAGTCGGCGTGGGTGTAGGTGTCGGCGTGGGTGTAGGTGTCGGCGTGGGTGTAGGTGTGGGCGTAGGTGTCGGCGTGGCGGTGGCCGAGGGAGTGGGAACTGGTGTCGGAGTAGGTGTGGCTGTTGGCGCAGGCGTGGGGATGCTTGTAGGCGTGGGGCCGGAGTCGATTGCAGGCTCCGGTGCGCCGCAAGCTAAGGTCAGCAGCAGTAGACCGCAGGACAGAACCGTTCTCATCCGCTCGCCCTGTTGAGAACTTTGCAGGTAGGCGACGTGGCGCTGGCCGATTCGGGAAGCGGCATTATACCACCTCCCCGCAGGGACTCACTTTTGCGCGCCATTTCCCTTATAGTGCTGTTGTAACGCCAGACAACGAAAGGCGCCGGATGCGCGCAGGCGAATTAGTAGTCGCGAGACTGGCCAGGGGGCCGTCCGTCGTGCTCCTCATCGAGGAGAAGGACGGGCGGGCCGCCGTCGCCCTTGGCAGGAACAAGCAGGCACGCCTGCCGGCGCATCGCATACTGCTGGCAACGGGCGTCGTGCCGGCCGGCGATCGGCAGCTTGACGAGTTCGCGCGGGCCGCGAGCGCGGAGGCGGCGGCCATCGACCTGGGCGAGACGTGGGACGCCTTCGCCGACGACGAGACCGCCTGCCTGAGCCTGGACGACCTTGCGGGCCTCTACTGGAGCGGCCCCGCCGGGCCGGAGCGCCTCGCCGCCCTCGCCATCCACCTGGACGGCTCCGACTACTTCGAACGCGCCGACGAAGGCTACGCTGTCCGGCCCAGGGCGCGCGTCGAGGAGACCCGGGCGCGCAGGAGACGCGAAGCCGAGCGCGCGCAGGGGGAGCAGGCGCTGGTCGAGGCGATGGCGGCCGGTCGGCTCCCGGACCCGCTCACCTCCCACCAGTCCGCCCTGATGGACCTGCTGCGCGGCTTCGCTATTCACGGCGACGAGTACCCCCGCGCACGCGCGGCGAGGGCGTTCCTAGCCAAGACGGGGCGGCAGTCCGGCAACCTCCAGAGGCTCTGCTTCGAGCTGCTGGTGGCGAGCGGCGTCTTCACCCCGGACGAGCCGCTGGAGCTCCACCGCGCGCAGGTCCCGGCCCGCTTCCCGGACGCCGTCCTCTCCCAGGCCGCCTCGACTACGCCCGCCTCCGAGTCGGGCCGCCGCGACCTCACGCGCCTGGACGCATTCACCATAGACGACGCAGGCACGCAGGACAGGGACGACGCCCTGTCGGTCGAGGCCGTCCCCGGCGCGGACGGCGAGTACGCGGTCGGCATACATATCGCCGACGCCGGCAGCCTCATCCCCTCCGGCTCTCCCGTGGACCGCGAGGCCGGCCGGCGCATGGCCACGCTCTACCTGCCCGAGGGCCCGATCCCCATGCTCCCCCCGGAGATCGCTCACCAGGCGGGCAGCCTCGACCCCGGCCGGACGAGCGCCGCCGTAACCCTCCTTCTCCGCATCGACGACTCGGGCAACGTGCTCGACCGCGAGGTCGCGCCGTCCCTGCTCCGCAGCCGCGAAGCCATGACCTACGAGGAGGCCGACCGCGCCCTGGAAGACGACGCCAGCCCACGCCACGAGGCCCTGGCGACCCTACGGAGGATCGCCGACGCGAGAAGGCGGACGCGCGGCGAGGCAGGCGCCATCGAGCTGGAGCAGCCCGAGATGTCCGTCAAGGTCACTCCCACCGGCGAGGTCGCCGTGAAGGTGCTCGACCGGACCAGCGCCAGCCGGCGCACGGTCGCCGAGATGATGGTGCTGTGCAACACTCTGCTCGGAGAGCTATGCCGCTCGGAGCAGGTCCCCTCCGTGTACAGGGTGCAGGCCCCGCCGGACCTGTCCGATCTGCCGCAGTCGGAGCCCGCCGAGGACGCCTCCGAAGCGCAGAGGACCCTCCACCGCCACCTGCTCGCAAAGCGGCTGCGTCCCGCCGAGCTGGACGTCGCGCCGGGCGCCCACAGCGGCCTAGGCGTCCCGGTATACATCCAGGCCACCTCCCCCCTCAGGCGCTACCCGGACCTCGTTCTACAGCGCCAGATCAGCCACTTCCTCGAGTCCGGCAAGCCCCTCTACCCCCTCGAGGAGATCATCTCGGTCGCCCAGCGCGCCGAGGTCCAGGTCCGCGAGGTGGCACGCGTGGAGGCGCAGCGCAAGCGGTACTGGTTCCTGAAGTTCCTCCAGGCCGAGCGGCTGTCCGCGGACCCCGACGCGGACCCCGACGCGGACAGCGGCGCCTTCACCGCCGTGGTGCTGGAGACGGACCCGCGCCGAAGGGCCCTGGTGGAGCTCGCCGAGTACCCCTTCAGGTGCCGAGTGGAGATGCCGAGGTCGTACGCGCCGGGGGCAACGGTGACCCTGGCGCTGCGCGGCATAGACCTATGGCGCCGCCTCGCCCACTTCGTCCACGTCGGCGGCGAGGTACCATAGAGGAGGAGGGTCGGGGTCTTTTCATTGTTGGGATAGGGCCGTACCCTGCCGTTCGGCCTGAGCCTGTCGAAGGCCCCAATTGTGGTTCTGAACCGGTTCAACCTCAGGAATGCTGGCGCGGCAACCGCTCAATCCCGGTACTGACGGGGACAGGTCATAGGAACCTCCCACAGAATAACCGGCTCCAGCCGGTTATTCTGTGCAGGGACGGCGGCTTCAAGTCTCCAATCCGCTGCCCATTGGCATAGCAGACTTTAGCGTAGGTATCGCCGGCGTTCGCATCGATGCGAAACACCACGAGCGCACCCAGTTGGCCCAAGTCCCGGCAGTAGCGATAGTGGTAGTTTTCTCGAAGGGCAGCTTCCGTTTCTGCTCCTAGAGACAGCAACGACCCGTCTGATGCAGTGTCCGACTCTACGAATAGCGCATAGGCGGGGTAGCCCATTCCTTCATCGAAGGCTAGCATGGCAAACTCTGACGAGATCTTGTGTCGGGCAAGCGTGGAGTCCAGTACTTGCTTAACGTGCCTGTCGTTCAGCTTTTCACCAAAATGGTCGGAGATGTGCGATTCTTTGCCCGTGAATCGTATTAGCGGGCATGAACGGACATGGCCGACTACTTCTACGAGGTCGTGGGTTCGGTATCTGTACAAGCCTCCTCCGGTTGTGATGACTACCGAGTAGCGCTTGTCCGCCTCCAACTGGTGCGCGAGAACGGTACCCTCGCTTGGCTGTGCGCCCGCTGGCAGAAACTCAAAGAAGTGCGAGCGAACGGCCAGCGTACAGCCCGGTCGCGCGCCCATTGGTAGGGATACAATCCCCTCGGTAGCTACAAGGCCTTTGGGCTGGATCACGGCTTTGGGGAAAAGCCAGGCTACCGTCGGAACGTGTGTCTGCGCATTCCCATCGGCCCAGCAACTAATTAGCCGCAGATAGGGCCACAGCATTGAGCTTGCCTCGCCATTGTAAGAGCCTGAGTCTATGAGATCCCTAACCTGATCGGCTCTGTCAGGCTCTGGACGGACTGTCGCGCGCAGTTGGGCCAATACATCGGCTGATATGGTGCCGGGCGGCGTTATCTGACCGGCGGCTATGTCGTTAGCCAGTTGGTCACGCCACTGTGCCAGCGGCTTGAACATCAGGGTGAGAAACGTTGGATGCCAGACCGAGATCAGGGACAGGTTCCGACTGCGGAGCAGGAAGAGCAGGGTAACGTAGCGAAAGGAGTCTATATCCTGGATGTTGCGGACGGTGGAGGGAACCGCCAGAGCGGCTCGGATCAGTCTTCGACCGACGTAGCCCAGGTATTCGCTGTCGTCCTCGAATCCGATGGGAATGCCAGATTGGACGGGATGGCTCGGCCTTGCGACGGGGCTTACGGCCCAGTACGCCTGTCCGAGGGCTAGGCGGGGCCATTGGGTGAACGCGCCGACTACCCAGGGCGCGATTGCGCGTCTGAACTCGCGTCTCAGGCTCTCGGTGTATGGAATCAATTTTGTGGCGCCTGTAGAGCCGCCGGTGGGCTCCAGAATCACAACCGGGTCTGAGGTGAGAACCCGCTGAGCGCCCTTTAAGATTCTGTGTATATATGGTTGGTAATCTTCGTAGTCGGAGAGCGGTACGTTGTCTCTATAGTCGTCTATGGATCGTATGGCGTCGAAATTCCATTGCCGTCCGAACTCAGTATCCGCGTTGCGTTGAATCAACTGCGTGAACAGTCTTCGTTGAGTCCCTGCAACGTCTCGTTGTGCCGACTGGAACGCCAGCGCGTCGTTCAGGAGTGACATCCACCACAGACTGTTGGCTGCCACCCCAAGTGCGGAGAGATTCTTCCTCGGTAGCCATTTACGAAAGCGACGGAGTGGGTTGGTCCAGGCTGGCGAACCTAGCGTCATGCGAACCCGCCTCGCACCGCCTGTGATAGGGAATCGTCTCGAAGCATGCGTCTTCCCGCGCGCGTTAGGTTTGACTGGGTCAACTCCGTGATGCAAACCAACTCATCGCCTTCGGTGTATCCGGGATTGGCGCGAACGAAGAAATCAACGTGGGGATTCCTCAGTCGCCTGTCGTCGATTCCGGCGACTCCAGGACGAAGCGGCGCTGGTTCGGCGAAGCGCACCAGACCGGACACGGACTGATACTCGCTGCCAAACTTCATACCGGCCAGGGCATCGATAAGTCGTCGCATGTCGGCGGGAGTCGGAGCGTCGTACCTCGGGAAGAACTTCCTGAAGAAGACTGGCAGGAATCGGTATGTCTTGTACCCTGAGCTCAGCAGAAGCCAGAAGGCGCGAGCCTCTGGAGTCTCCTCAGCCAGTCGCATCATGTGCCGTCCCATTACGCGATGCAGAACCTGCTGCCCCCAGTGTTCGCGACCAATGATCGTGTCTCCGGTGAAGAGAGCGACGACAGGCGCGCCGTCCACGTCCGCGGCAAAACGCATCAAGGTGGAGAATCCATGGATCCGGCCCAACCGGGAATCGCTCACCACGCATACCCAGCGCTTTTCCGCCAGGTCCTCCTCGAATCTGTCTCTGGCGACATTGGTGAAGTAGTCTGCTATCAGGGAGTGCATCTGATCGCGTTCACTACGTGTTAGGTCCTCCACGTGCCGAACACGTCCTTCGAGACCGCCTCTCCGCGTTGCGGTAGCGACCTTGGTCGGCGCGACACATTCAGAGAGCCGCGATTTCAACGTAGGGAATCCGCCCGTCAAGTCTTGCATGGAACTCTCCTGCTTCGTCCCAACATACAGTGTACAACCTCGAAAGATACGTGATGTGAGGATACGGCCTGACTGCCGCCAGGAGCGGGTCGCGGCTGTCCAATCCAATCAAAAGATAGGCGTACCCCCGCCTGGCGGCCTCGTTGTACAGATGCGGGAGCAGCGCGTCGAATATCTCAGGGGCGTTCCGCTTGGTGCAGATGAAGCTGGCGTAGATATGGTTGATAGCCTTGCCCGGAGCGGGAAGAGGCCGGCCGCCCCTTAGGCGCGAGGCCGCGTTATAAACCGGGCGGGCCAACTTCATCTTGCCGGAGTAGGCACGGACCACCGTCTGCTTGAACCTGGATTGGTCCCAAAGGCCTACGACCCCTACGATCTTACCGTTTTGACGCGCTATGAAGAAGTCGTCTAGACGGAAGTCGAGCATCATCGTCCCGTTCTGAAAATCACCTGCGTCATACGCGGGAAAGAACTGCTTCTGTCCCCCGTGGGTCCTGAGAAAGCCTACCACGTCGCCCAGGTCTGCGCCCGTGCTTCTGGTTATCTCATATGGCATGCCCCCAATCGGTCGGGGCCTTCTCAGGATGATGGCCAGCGTATTGAGCTGCCCGACGTAGCGGTAAGTGGGATGGTGGGGTCGTGGGTGGTCCACTAGGACACCAAGAGCAACGGGGTTGTCTTCGGTTACGGTGGTAACGTATCCGATTGCCCGTCCATCAAGGTGAAGCTCCCGCCCGAACCGCATCCCAAACGCCAGCAGCCAGCGCCCCCTGAATCGACTGTCCACCCTGAGTTGGCTCAGATATCCGACCTCCTCAACGGTTCCGTTTATGAACATGGGTCGTGTCGTCCTGCATGCCAGCCCAACGACGCGGCCACTGGGAGTGTGGCGCGCCACCACTACCTGCCAAAACCGGCCCATCGTATCGCAGGCAAGGAAATAGTTCGGCTCCCGCTCGTACGTGACGGCGACGTTCCCCTGCACGGGACTATCGGCCAACAGGCGTCGAATGGCCGGATCGTCTTCTCTGGTGGCGAGACCGAAGCTGAAGTCTTTCAAGATCATTTATCGTGTGTAATCGTCTTCGCTGGAACGACCACGGTCAACGCAGCGTAGTCTCCAAGTCCAAGGACATCGAGTGGGCCGTCCGGATGAGCGGTCCGGAGTATGCCTCGTCGCCGAGAGGGTAGTCCTCGCGTTGATTCACCTCTCGACGCATCAGGAAGTTAATTACGTAGAAGTACCATCCGAACGCTCCGCGAGTGTTCACCTTGAAGTCGAGCCCGCGCCTGAGTATAGACGACAGGCTGTAGAAGTCGGACCTAGCCCTCAGACAGCCCTGCCTGACGTCCTCGGCGGTCATTCCCGTAGGAACGAATGGCAGCATCCCGTAACGATAGTCCGGGTCGAGCCACCAACGGTCATAGAGCAGTCGGCCTTCCTCCGAGAGTTTGTCATAGAGAGGAGTTCCCGGAAACGGCGTCACGTGATTGAACGAAACCATAAAGAAACTGTTCTCCTTGGCGAATCTCACGTTTTCGCGGAAAGCGTCTCCTGTGTCGCCATCGTATCCCAGCATGAAAGTAATGTAGAGCCTGATACCATAACGCCGGAAATTGGCGAAAGCGACTTCATACCCGCCCTTCATCATGTTGAAGCTCTTACTCATCCGTCTCAGTGTGTCGGGATTCAGCGACTCTAATCCAATAAGAAGCCCTTGACAGCCGCTTTCCCTGGCCAAGCGCAGGAACTCTTCGTCATGGGCCGCGTGTATGCTGGCCTGGCTCACCCACTTGATCTTCATGGGCGCCAAGCGGCGCATTAGTTCCTTAGCGTGATCTACATGCGAAGTGAAGTTGTCGTCCACGAAGAATATCAACGGCTTGTCTATCCGGCGGACCTCGTCGATGATCTCGTCGGTGGGTCTCCTGTTCTGAGTGCTCTCGAAGAACGACTGTATGGCGCAGAACTCACACCGCAGGTGGCACCCCCGCCCAGCTTCCACTAAGCCGATGGGCAGGTATCTCTTTCCCTGGAAAATCGAGCGGTCAGGCCTCACCCCCCGAAGCGAAGGGCGGCCGGTGCTTCTGTACCTCCGCCGCATCCGACCGGCTCGGAAGTCCGCGAGAACCTGTGGCCACTGGTCTTCGGCCTCTCCAACAATGACCGATTCGGCGTACTCGCTCACCTCTTCCGGAAGCAATGTGGCGTGAAATCCGCCCATGGATACGGGTACACCGCGGCGGCGATACTCGGACGCAATCTGATAGGCGCGTTTCGCGGTGTAGGTTTCGACGCTAATGGCGACGAGGTCGGTGGGATCGTCATAGGGTATCGGCTCCATCCTGTCGTCATAAAACCTGACCTCCACATCCAGCGGGGTCAGAGACGCGAGCATTGCAGGCGCCAGAGGTTCCATCTGCCAGCCGCGAATGTATGGCGCCCCTATCCTTCTCCCTATGCAAGGATGGATGATCGTCAGTCTCATGCCGTCCCCGATTCTCTCCCGACTATCCAATCGCAGTTATAGAAGGTGCGTAGGTTGTTTGCATAGAAGCGATACCCCAAGTTGGCGGCAAGTGAGATCGGGATCTGAATGCGCGAGCCCAATAGCCGCTTGGCTATCGAGCGGTAGCCGTAAGTGCGTTTCCAGGCCCACTCGGTCTTGGTCAGCAGAAGATCGGGGCTCATCTGCCACGGCTCATACACGACGTGCTGTCCATCGTACAGGCTCCAGTCTCTGGTGAGGATGCGGCCTTCCCGTTCCAACCGTCCAAAGAGGGGCGTGCCGGGGAATGGCGTGAGTATTGCGAATCTGGGCAGGTCGATGTTGGCGTCTATGACGAAATCCACAGTCTGCTCGAATACATCGCCAGTATCGTTGTCGAACCCAAATACGAAGCAGCCCATGATGCCGATGCCGCGGTCGTGGAGTTGGCACACAACATGACGGTAGTCCTTACGCATGTTGAAAGACTTGCGGGTCTCCTGCAACGAGTCCTGAGAGAGAGATTCGAAACCCAAGAGCAGTGCCCGACACCCACTCCGCGCGGCCAGATCAAGAAGTTCATCGTCCCAGCCGATCATCGTGGTGGCAAGCCCACCCCACTTCAGATTGAGATGCACCAGACTCGCGAATAGTTCCTTTGCGTAGTCCGTATCCGCAATGAGGTTCAGATCGAGAAAGATGAGCCTGCGTGCTCCCATCTGCTCGATGTCCGCCACCACCTCACCCACTGGCCGTTGCAGTGGACGCCCCCACGCGGAGGGCACTACACAGAACTGGCACCGATGTACACAACCTCGCGTGGCTTCTATCGTGTTCATCGTGGCATAGTGATGAGCCGGAAGCAGGTCTCGGCGCGGGAAAGGCAGATCGGCTAGACTAAGGTTTGGGGCCTGGCTGTACCTGACCCTCATCTCCCCATCGACGAAGTCGCGGAGTAGCTCCGGCCACGTTTGTTCGGCGTATCCGACCACAACGGAATCTGCATGGTCCGCGGCCTCGTCCGGCATAAGGGTTGGGTGGACTCCACCCAACACAACGGTGGTTCCCTTGTCGCGGTAGTGGTCGGCCAGGTCATACGCACGGGGCGCAGTGCCTGTGATGGCGCTGATGCCAATGAGGTCGGCATCCAGGTCGAGATCTATGTCCGTAATGCCTTCGTCTACCAAAGTCACTTCGCTGTCTATTTCGGGCGGTATCAGTGAGGCGAGGGTAGTCAGGGTCAAGGGAGCGTAGCGCAATGACCGCTTCCAAATACCGGTGCGGTGTCTGTACAGAGGGCCTCTCGGCGAGATCAGGACGATTCTAAGTTTTGCAGACATCGAGCTAATCCTTTGCCCGACCGGCGAAACGACGGTTTGGTCAACCGGTCTCTTGATCGACAATCATTGCAACTGTTCAGTCTCAGTGAACTCTGAGACAGTTACCAATTATTCTCGTAACTTCGCATTGCGTGCTGCAAGGTTCATTCGTACCTAAATCAAGGGGTACTTTTGTACCTGAGAACAACAGGGCTACGTCTACAGGCTCAAGATCGAGCGTTACGACGCCTGGCCGGGCGAAGAGGAGCCGCCGCAGGACGCGTCACGATACGTCTACCGCCTCATCGAGACCATCAGCAAGACGCCGGCGCAATAGCAGACAGGAACGGCGCTCCTACACCTCCGCCGCGGCGTCTATGTCCGCCATCGTGAACCGTACGCTGACGACCAGCGGCTGCTGCCCCGGTTCGAGTACGCAGTAGGTGGTCGAGACCATCGTCCCGTCCGGCAGCACCTCGAGGCCCGCGTATCCCGTGTCGCCGGGCCTGCCGTAGTTATTGAGCAGCCGGACGCGGTACTGGCCGGGCCGGCCCGCCTCTACGTCGTCGTAGCTGCCGACCCAGGCCACGAAGTCGCCGTACGTGCCGCTCTCGCGGGCCGTGTCGCGGAACGTCACCACCATGCGGCCGTCCGGCGCGTACCGGGCGACGTGCCGGTCTCCTGTCAGCTCCCACGGCAGCTCCTTCATGTCCGACCAGGTCTCGCCCTCGTCGCCGCTCGCCATCCAGAGGGAGTGGTAGAGGCGCGCGTTCTCGCGCGCGAGGCAGAGCAGCCGGCCGCCGTCCGGCGAGCGAATGATCGCGGGCTCGCACGGGTTGGCGCCGGGGTAGTCGGGGTGGCGGCTCGTTACCCTCGGCCTGGACCAGGTGAGGCCGCCATCCGCGCTCTCGGTCTGCACGACCTCCACGACATGCATGCCCTTGCCGAAGTGGTCGTGGTAGACGGCGAGGTAGCGGGAACCGCCGTCGACGGGGAAGACCGACTTCGGAGGCGCGTGCCCCTTGTAGCCGGGCGTGCCGCGCATCTCGTCGCCGAACAGCGGCTCCAGCGGCGTCCACGTCTCCCCGTCATCCTCGGAGATCGACCGCTTCATCGCGGGAGACGAGACGAACAGCACCAGCCGCTCCACCCCCGCCGGGTCGACGACGCGGTGGACCGACGGCGCGTTGTGCTTGCCGGTGAAGTTCTCCGGCACGGGGAGCCGCTCGCTCCACGTCAGCCCGCCATCCAAGCTCCTCTTCAGCGCCGTATCCGGCCCGCCATGGCCGAGGGGATAGGCCACGAGCATCGTCGCCTCGTCCTCGAGCAGCACCGTGTGCGGCTGCCCGAGGTATTTGCCGTCGACCTGGTCGACGATTACGCGGCGATGGACATCTCTCGAGAGATCAATCGACTTGGCTTCCATTGCTCCGCCCCCGTGTCGAATACTCTGGTCGGGGTGGCCGGGATCGAACCGGCGACCTCCTGGTCCCAAACCAGGCGCGCTTCCGCTGCGCCACACCCCGAGCGCATTGATTCTATGCCCACAGGCGGCTATTGACAAACTGGGCGCTACGGGGCGCAGTGGGCCGGCCTAGCTCATGGCGGCATGAGTAGCTCGCCCTGCGGGGGCGCGAGGATGCCGGCGGGGAAGCGGTGGGGGAAGGGCGGGGGCTATCTGCGCTGGCGGCGGCGCAGGCGCCTCAGGCTGCGGGCCTTGTCCAGCCGGGCCTGCTCGCCCTTGGAGCGGAAGTAGCGGCGGGTCCTCAACTCACGCAGCACACCCGAACGCTGCATCGAGGTCTGAAACCTCTTGAGAAGACCTTCCGTGTCCTCCCCCTCCCGAAGCGTGACGTATGCCAATACGACCTCCTGTCCGCCCAGCGGACGAAGCCAGTATAGCACATGGATGAACGGGATAGACACGGGTGGAACGCGGGAGGCGGAAACCGCATTGCCGCCGCGAGCGTTGTAGAATTAGCTGGAGGACGGTAGATGTCGTTTACGCAAGACAGGGAAGAGCCGGCGTCGCGTCCGGGCGCGGCGCCTGAGAAGGGGGCCGGCGCGCGGCTCTACGGCGTGCTGGCGCTGCTCGTGCTCGCGTTGGGCATGCTGCTGGGGTACGCCCTCGGCTGGGTGTCGTTCGGGTTGCCGTGGGCGTCCGACCAGGGGGCCGCGCTCTACGACGAAGAGGAGGTCGTATCCGTATTCGACCGCGCCAGCCCCGCCGTGGTGGAGATCACCGTGGCGCGGCCCACCAGGAACCTGCCGCTCCTGCAGACGAGCGGCTCAGGCTTCCTCGTAGACGGCGACGGCCACATAGTCACCAATCACCACGTCGTGGCCGGTTCGGACCGTATCAGCGTGGAGTTCCACGACGGCCGGGTCTTGGACGCGACGCCCCTCGGCTCCAGCCCGGCCGACGACCTGGCGCTGCTGCGCGTGGACCCCGAACAGGTCCGCGACATCGACCCTCTCGACCTAGCCGACTCCGACGAACTGAAGCCCGGCCAGCTTGCCATCGCCATAGGCAGCCCGTTCCGCAAGCAGAACTCGATCTCCGTGGGCGTCGTGAGCGGCGTGGGCAGGAGCGAGACGCGCCCCCGCGCAGGGAGCCCGGAGCCGGGCAGCATCCTGCAGAGGCCCGTCCCGGACCTGGTGCAGACCACCGCGGCCCTGAACCCGGGCAGCTCCGGCGGCCCGCTCCTGGACCGCGCGGGCGCGGTCATCGGCGTCAACTCCGCCGTCAGGATAGAGTCCGGCGTGCAGGTGGGAATGGGCTTCGCGGTGCCGAGCAACACGGTGGTGAAGCTGATGCCGGAGATGAAGACGGGCAGCCAGGTGCGTCGCCCCTGGCTAGGCATCCGGGGCTCGGCGCTCAACAACACCAGCGCGGCTGAGATGGGGCTCTCGGTGGAGAGCGGCGTATACGTCACCGAGGTGCTGCCGGACAGCCCCGCCGCCGAGGCGAAGCTGCGCGGAGACAGCCGGCCATCCCTCGTCCGCCCGGCGGGCGACGGCGACGTCATCCTCGCGATGGACGAGCAGGAGGTCGCGTCGGTAACGGACATCGTGACCCTCCTGAACGCGCGACGCCCCGGCGACCGCATCGCGCTGACCATCCTCCGGGACAACGTCCATGTCCGCGTAACCGTCATCCTGGACGACTGGCCCGACACGTAGAATCGCGGCAGGCTTTACGGACACCGAACGGAGTAGCATATGGGCGTTGGCGAGGCCAGGCGACATGTCGCTCGTGCGAGACGACAACTGGGTAAGGTCCAGATCGCGGCCTGGGAGCCGCAGGACCATGAGCAGGCTGTCACGTGGGCCTTCTACGCCTATGAGAACTGTGTGGCCGCGCTGGCGGAGCGGTATGGTCGCAGATGGACGAAGAATCACCGCGAGAAAGCAGAACTGGCCCGAAAGCTCTATGACGACGGTCTGGTCTCACGAGACATCGGCGACGAGTTGGAAGAGTTGAACAGCCTGAGAAAAGACGTCGCGTACGACGATCCGGGCCCGTACCTACTGGAAAGAGACCTCGAAGACTTGGCAATTGAACTGAAAAAGTTCATCTACGAGATCGACTCTCGCATAGGCCATTCGCAATGATCGGAACAGTGGAAGCCAGTACCAGACCGGTGTTGGACGCCCTGGCGCGGGAGGGGCTGTTCGAAACCGCGACCGTGGTGCTCGTGGGGTCCGTCGCGCGGGGCGCAATGACCCCGCGCAGCGACATCGACGTCCTGGTCCTTCACGCCGGCAGCGGCCGGCTGCGGCTCAAGCGTCCTGGCGACATACACCTGCAGCAGGACAGTCGGTCCAGGTTCCTCAGGCGGCTCCAGGACGGCGACGACTATCCGGGGTGGGCGCTGCGCTTCGGGGAGCCCATGCACGACCCCGACGGCTGGTGGGCCCAGCAGACGGCGGCCGAGCTACGGGCCCCCCACTGGCCGGACTGGCGCGCGAAGGCCGAGCACGCCGGGAAGCGTATGGGGATTGCCTCGGAGATGCTCGACGTAGGTGACGTCGACGCGGCGTCGGAGGAGTTGCTATTTGCGGCCAGCCACGTCGCCAGGGCCACGCTGCTGAAGCAGGGGATGTTTCCCCTGTCGCGGCCCGAGCTGCCCTCCCAGTTGGAAGCTACCGATCGGGATTTCGCCAAGCTCCTCGATCAGCTTATCGGCGGGGATATGGACACAGACGGCCTCATATCGGCAGCGTCGCTCTTGGAGGAGCGGCTGGACCGGCTATCCGCCGCGCCGGTCTCGTAGCGCCCGGCTCCAATCATCTTCGCTCCCCCTACGTCGTGACGGCCCCCCGTGACGCGGTGGAGACCAGCTTGGCGTACTTGGCCATCACCCCGGTCGTGTACTGCGGGGCAGGGGGAGTCCACTGGCTGCGCCTACGCGCCAGCTCCTCGTCCGGCACGTCGACGTCTAGCTGCCTGGACTCGACGTCCATCGTGATGGTCTCGCCGTCCCTGACCAGGGCGATGGGGCCGCCCGCCGCCGCCTCCGGGGCCACGTGGCCGATCATCGGGCCGTGCGTGGCGCCGGAGAAGCGCCCGTCGGTCATGAGCAGCACGTCCTCGCCCAGCCCCTGGCCCATGATCGCGCCCGTAACCGCCAGCATCTCCTGCATACCTGGGCCGCCCTTCGGCCCCTCGTAGCGCAGCACCAGCACGTCGCCCGGCTCGATCTCGCCGTTCGTGACCGCGCTGAACGCCGCCCGCTCGCCGTCGAAGACCCGCGCCGGGCCGCTGTGCTTCAGGTGCTTGGTGCCAGCCACCTTCATCACCGCGCCCTCCGGCGCAAGGTTCCCCTTCAGGATCACCAGGCCGCCCGTCGGGCTGCGCGGCGACGACGCGGGGTACACGACCCTGCTGTCCGGCCCCGAGTCGAAGCCGGCCAGGTTCTCCGCCACCGTCTTGCCCGTGACCGTAGGCGCGTCCCCGTGGAGCAGCCCGGCCCTCAGCAGCTCGTTCATGACGACCGGCACGCCCCCTGTCTTGTCCAGGTCGGACATGACGAACCGCCCGCCGGGGCGCAGGTCCGTCAGGTACGGCGTGGTGCGGCTGAGGTGGTCGAAGTCGTCGATCTCCAGCGGAACCCCGGCCTCGTGCGCGATTGCCAGCAGGTGCAGCACCGCGTTCGTCGACCCGCCCATCGCCAGCACCACCATGATCGCGTTCTCGAATGCCTCCCGCGTCATGATGTCCCGCGGCTTGACCTCCCGCTCCAGCATATCCGTCAGCGCGCGTCCGGCGCTCACGGCGACCTCCTCGCCCCGCGGGTCCACCGCCGGGATCGACGCAGCGCCCGGTATCGACATCCCCATCGCCTCTATGGCCGACGCCATCGTGTTCGCGGTGAACATGCCGGAGCAGGCGCCCTCCCCGGGGCACGCGACGCGCTCCATGCCGAGCAGGTCGTCCAGCGTCATCTTGCCCTGCGAGTAGGCGCCCACGGCCTCGAACATATCCTGGATGTTCACGTCCTCGCCGTTGTAGTGGCCCGGCAGTATGGCGCCCCCGTACACGAACAGCGCCGGGACGTTGAGGCGCGCCATCGCCATCATCACGCCGGGCATGTTCTTGTCGCAGGCGGCCACCACGATCAGCCCGTCCATGCTCTCCGCGAACGTTATCGTCTCGATCGAGTCGGCGATAACCTCGCGGCTCACCAGCGAGGCCTTCATCCCCTCCGTGCCCATCGAGATGCCGTCGCTGACGGTGATCGTCCCGAACATGAACGGGACGCTGCCGGCCTCCCGGACGCCCTCCTTGACCTTCTCCGCGATGCGCGTCAGGTGGACGTTGCAGGGGGTGACGTCGCTGGCGAGGTTGCCCACGGCGACGAACGGCTTGTCCATGTCCTCGTCCGTCAGCCCCACGGCCCGCAGCATCGACCTGGCCGGCGCCCTGTGGGGGCCCTCCGTCACGGCGAGGCTCTTGTGCTTCAGGCGGGGCTTGGCGACAGTCGTCATCGTCTTCTCCTACGGTTGTGGTACGGGGTAGATTATAGCAGCGCCGGAGTGGGGGGCCGTTCAGCCCGCCGTCTCGCGTCTCCCGGTAGCCTGCGGCGACGACACCCCGTCCGGCGCGGCGGCCGGCTTCGTACGTCGCCGTCGAAGGTTCCACGCCGCGAACGCCAGCCCGCCGAAGACGAGCACGCTAAGGTAGGTGATGGAGCGGTCCAGCAGGGCGACGGACGCCGCGTCCGCCTTGGCGAGGCCGAGCAGCAGCAGCGTCGTCGTTCCCGGCTCCACGGCGCCCACGCCGCCCGGCGTCGGAACGGTGCTCAGTATGGCGTGCCCGAGCGCCACTATCAGCACCAACGGCAGGGAGATGCTCAGGTCCAGCGCCTGCACCACGAAGTAGAGCCGCCCCACCTCTAGGAGCCACGCGGCGAGGCCCAGCAGGAAGACGAGCCGTAGCTGCTTCAGGCTGCCCAGCGTACCCTGCCGGAACCGCGTGAACGAGTCCGCGAGCCGGGCCGGGAGCAGTTGAGCGAACCGCGCGCCGTACCCCTTCATCAGCGCCAGCAGCACCACCAGCGCGGACGCCATCAACAGCGCCGCGAACAGCGCCGCGAAGACGGCGCCTTCCGCGCCCTTGCCGGCCGAGAAGAGCGCTATGCTCACGGCTATCATCGCGAGCACCGTTGCCATGTCGACCACGCGCTCCGCCAGCACTGTGCCCAGGCTCCATGAGAAGGTGCGCCCCGAGTCCTCGGAGAAGGCGTAGGCCCTGTAGGCGTCGCCCAGCCTGAGCCACGTTATCGAGTTGACGAACCAGCCCACCACTATGAGCTGCGACGCCCTGGGCACCGACGGCAGTCGCGCTGACCGGTCGTCGTGGATGCCCGCGTTCACGGCGAGTATGCGCCAGCGCAAGCCCCTGAATATGAAGCTCAGGTAGTAGAGCGCGAGAGCCATCGCGTAGGACCAGGGGTCCATCGACCTGAGGCTCTCCCACGTGCTCGCCCAGTCGATGTCGAAGCGCACCGCTAGGAAGTAGATGAACGCGGCGGCGATCCCGAGGGACAGCAGCGTGGGGACGGAGAGTATCCGCCGCTTCAGCGTCGTGGTTATGTCCCGGCTGTCGGTGTGCGCGTCCATCTGTCTTGCCCAGAGCCGGACTATAGAGGACGCTTGGCGGGAATGCCAGACCTTCTAGGGTATCGGGCGGGCGTCCGCGCTGCCTTATCCACCACTACCAGCAACCCCTCCCCGCCGGCGTAGCCGACCTCCCGCAGGCGGGCCGGACCCCCTCCCATCGTCTCTATCGCCCTCCGCGCCGAGGCGACCTCCTCGCCGGCGCCCCTGGACTTCTGCGCGACGAGCGTCCCGCCGGGTCGGCAGAACGGCAGGCACAGCTCCGCCAGCACGGCCATCGGCGCCACCGCCCTGGAGACGACCATGTCGTAAGCCTCGCGGTGCGAGGGGTCGTGCGCTATCGTCTCGGCGCGGCCACCGAGCACGGAGGCGCCGTCCAGCCCCAGCAGCCCAACGACGTGCTCCAGGAACGCGGCCTTCTTGCCCGTCGCCTCGAGCAGCGCGACCCGCCAATGCGGAAAGGCGATCTGCAGAGGAATACCCGGGAAGCCCCCGCCTGAGCCGACGTCCAGCAGCGTCGGGGCCGACTCCCATGCACCGCCGGGCAGCGCAGCCGCTACCGACAGCGAGTCCAGGAAGTGCTTCGTTACCACCTCGTCAGGGTCGGTTACCGCCGTCAGGTTGACGCGCCTGTTCCAGGCGATGAGTTCGTCGCCGTATATGCGGAACTGCTCGGCCTGCGCGTCGTCCAGGTGGACCCCCAGCGCCGCCGCGTCCCTGACGAGCCTCCGCATGGGGCAAGCGTCACGCCGGCCCTACTCGTAGAACCACTGGTACGGGATGCGCGCCAGCTTCAACGACGTGTTGTTCCAGGTCACGGGGCCGCCGTCGTACCCGCCCTCGGAGTACAGCACCGCGGCAATGTCGCCGTCGAAGACGATCACGGGGTACATGTAGCTGCGGCTCGTGTCAGGCTCGATGTCCTTGAAGTTGCTCCACGTCCGCCCGTCGTCCCGCGATATTGCCGCCGTCAGCGGCGTGCGAGGCCGCCCGGAGCCCGGCTCGTCCGGCTTGGCGTTGTTCCAGACCAGCACGACGTCGCCCGTGGCCGGCACTCGCGTCGCCGAGCACGGCGCCGCGGGGCTGTCCAGCCCCGTGTCGTACGACTCCGACACCGTCTCCCCGCCGTCCTCGGATACGGCGGCGTATATCTTCCCCAGGCGCGTGCGCATCAGGATCATTATCGAGCCGTCCTTGCGCTCGAAGGCGGCCGGCTCGTCGGCTCCCCGCCTGGCGACCCCGTCCGCGGTCGTCCCCCTGACCGCTACGGGGTTGGACAGCTTCCATGTTCGACCCGCGTCGTCGGAGTAACTCGCGTAGGTGAGACTCTCACCCTCGCGCTGCGTCGGGGGCCGAGTGTTGAGCTGGAACGGCAGCACCAAGCGGCCGCTCGCAAGCTCCATGAGCCGCCCGTTGCACGGGAAGCCGACCTCCGCCTCCATGTCGACCATTGGCTCGTGGGGAGTCCAGCTCTCGCCCTCGTCCTCCGACCAGCGGTAGAAGGGCCAGGCGTAGTAGCAGCTCTCGTCGTCCGTCCGGCTGTGCGCGAAGCCCACGGTGCCGTCCCGGTACACCTTGACGCTGACCGATATGACGTTGCAGCCGCCGTCGTTCTCCAGCAGCATGATCGGGTCGCCCCACGTCTGCCCCCTGTCGTGCGACCACCGCCCCATGATGTGCGCGGGCGAGTGGTCGTGGGTCCCGCCGTAGAAGGCCGACCAAGCCAGCAGCCAGCGCCCGTCGGGGAAGACGGCAATGTCTCCCTCGGAGTTGCGCGGCCACGCGTCGCTGTGGGGTGCTACTATCTGGAAATCGGGTCCTGCCATCGTGTCACCTCCACTGTAGAGCGCCTGGTGTCACCCAGTTCTCACTCATAGAACCACTGGTAAGGAATCCTGGCCAGCTTCAACGACGTGTTGTTCCAGGTCACGGGGCCGCCGTCGTACCCGCCCTCGGAGTAGAGCACCGCGGCAGTGTCGCCGTCGAAGACGATCAAGGGGTACATGTAGCCGCGGCTCGTGTCCGGCTCTATGTCCTTGAAGTTGCCCCACGTCCGTCCGTCGTCCCGCGAGACCGCCGCCGTCAGCGGCGTGCGCGGCCTCCCGGAGCCAGGCGCCTCCGGCTTCGCGTTGTTCCAGACCAGCACCACGTCGCCCGTGGCCGGCACCCGCGCCGCAGAGCACGGGGCCGCCGGGCTGTCCACCCCCGTGTCGTACGACTCCGACACCGTCTCCCCGCCGTCCTCGGACACGGCGGCGTAGATCTTCCCAAGGCGCGTGCGCATGAGGAACATTATGGTCCCGTCTTTCCTCTCGAAGGCGGCCGGCTCGTCGGCTACTCGCCGCGCTATCCCATCCGCGGTCGTCCCCCTGACCGCCACTGGATTGGACAGCTTCCACGACCGCCCTGCGTCGTCCGAGTAAGCCGCGTGTGTGTGACTCTCACGCTCGCGCGTCGTCGGGGGCCG
Source organism: Dehalococcoidia bacterium (assembly GCA_963664035.2). Classification (GTDB taxonomy): domain Bacteria; phylum Chloroflexota; class Dehalococcoidia; order Lucifugimonadales. The sequence continues at coordinate 1,412,148 of OY760867.2, forward strand.
CGTGTTGAGCTGGAGCGGCAGCACCAGCCGGCCGCTCGCAAGCTCCATGAGCCGCCCGTTGCAGGGGGAGCCGAACTGGGTCTCCATGTCGACCATCGGCTCGTGTGGGCTCCAGCTCTCGCCGCCGTCCTCCGACCAGCGGTAGAAGGGCCAGGCGTAGTGGCAGCTCTCGTCGTCCGTCCGGCTGTGAGCGAAACCCACCGTGCCGTCGCGGTAGACCTTGACGCTGACCGATATGACGTTGCAGCCGCCGTCGTTCTCCAGCAGCATGATCGGGTCGCCCCACGTCTCCCCCCTGTCGTGGGACCACCGCCCCATGATGTGGGCGGCGGAGTGGTCGTGGGACCCGCCGTAGAAGGCCGACCACGCCAGCAGCCATCGGCCGTCCGGGAACACGGCAACGTCTCCCTCCGAGTTGCGCGGCCACGCGTCGCTGTGAGGCGCCACTATCTGGAAGTCGGGTCCCATGCTAGCATCCGGCTAGTCGATGACGCTTCGCGGGTCGAGGGCGTCCCGCAGTCCGTCGCCCAGGAAGTTCACCGCGATGACCGTTGTCGATATGGCGATGCCGGGCGGCAGCCACAGCCAAGGCTGGCTCTTGAGGACGTTGAGGGACTGCGCCGCGTTCATCATGTTGCCCCACGTCGCTGTCGGCAACCGCACGCCCAGCCCCAGGAAGCTGAGGGACGCCTCGCTCAGGATCGCGCCCGCGATCGCCAGCGTGGTCGCTACGACCACGTAGGGCACCACGCCCGGCAGGATGTGGATGAGCATGATGCGCCAGTGCCCCGCTCCCACTGCCCGTGCGCCGAGGACGAAGTCCATCTCTTTGAGCGACAGCACCTGCCCCCGGACAAGGCGGGTCTTCCCCGTCCAGCCGAGTATGCCGATGATGAGCATGATGTTCCACACGCTGGCGCCGATCACCGCTACGAGCAGGATGAGGGCGAACAGGGTCGGGAACATCATCACTATCTCGACTGCGCGCTGTATCAGGTTGTCAAGCCAGCCGCCCGAGTACGCCGAGACTATGCCTAGGAAGGTCCCGATGACTGTTGAGATGGCGGCCGCAACAAGGCCGACCGCAATGGAGACGCGACCGGCGTATACCACCCTGGCGTACTGGTCGCGCCCTGCCTCGTCTGTGCCCATGATATGGCTCCACGACGGCGGCGTGCGCAGGGCGTCGATGTCGGTGTCGTTTGGATCGTGCCACGTCACCAGCGGGGCGAAGGCCGCCATGAAGGTGAACACGACTAGGATCGCCGTGCCAAGGAGCGCCAGCCTGTGACGCCGGAAGCGGCGCCACACTCTCCCCTTGCCTCTCCGCGGGGCCTGTTCCGCTTCGGCGGCTATATCGCCGGCGGTGCCGGAAGTCGCCACTGCTTCCTCCTTATCTGGTCGTTCGCCCTGAGCCCGTCGAAGGGCCTCCGTATCCTACCCCTTGACCCGGATGCGAGGGTCTGCGTAGGCGTACAGTATGTCGGCCAGCAGGTTGGCCCCCAGCACCAATGTCGTGATGATCATCGTCAGCCCCATCAACAGCGTGTAGTCCCTCAGGTAGATCGCCTCTACCGAGAGGCGGCCCATCCCCGGCCAGGCGAACATGAACTCGATTATCAGGGCCCCGCTGAAGAGGAACGGCAGCCGGAGCGTCGTCACCGTGATCAGCGGCAGCAGCGCGTTCTGGAAGGCGTGCCTGCCAATGACCGCGAGCTCCGTCAGCCCCTTCGCGCGGGCGGTGCGCACGTAGTCCGACAGCATCACCTCGAGCATCGCCGTGCGGGCATAGCGCGTGTTGCCGGCCATCGATTCGAGGGAGAGAACGATCGCGGGCAGCGCCAGGTGGTGAAGGTTGCTCACCAGCGAGAACTCCTCGCCCGCGGGCGCCATCCCGTGCGACGGGAACAACTCCCAGAGCGCGACGAACAGGTACAGCGCCATCAGCGCGAAGAAGAACGTCGGTATGGACACTCCGAATAGCGCCGCCACGCTGAGCGAATAGTCGTACATGCTGTACTGCCGCAGCGCCGCGACCACGCCGAAGACGGTGCCCAGCACCACCGACATCACCAGGGCCACCGACGTCAACTCCACTGTGGGCAGAACCGCCCTGCCGATGACCTTCAGAACGGGCTCGCCCGAATGGTACGAGTAGCCGAAGTTGCCAGTGAGAACCTCGCGCAGCCAGATCACGTACCGCACGTGAACCGGCTTGTTCAGGCCCAGCCGCTCTCGAAGCGCGTCCCCGCCCGCTCCCGTCATCAACTCCGGGTCCGCCATAGCCGAGACCGGGTCTCCCGGCACCAAGTTGGCGAACCCGTAGGTCATCATCGAGATGACCAAGAGAACCGGGATAGAGATGAGCAACCGCCGGAGGATGTATTGCTGCATTGGCTGAAAACGGTAGGGGGACGCCCGCAAGTACGCGTCGCCCCCCTACCTGCTCTTACTGCCGCTCTTTCTCGGGCCCGGACGGCCCGGGGTTCACCAACCGGCCTAACTCTACTGTTTGATGTCCCACTGCTCCATGTGGTAGATCCAGTTGTCGTCACGTCCCGAGTGGACCGGGTAGATTGGCATGTCGGAGTACCTTGAGGGCTTGGGAACGTCCCCCAGGATCGGCATCCGGAACCTGTTGTTCTGGACCTTTACATTGGCCGCCTCCCAGATGGAGGTCCAGGGCAGGACGTCCCACAGCCAAGTCTCCGTGAAGTTCTGGAAGAACTTGGCGCGCTCACTCCGGTCCACGATAGCCGCGCCCTCTTCCATCGCCGTGTAGAACTCGGGGTACTGGTGGTGGATGCCGAACGCGTTCTCTCCGCCCGTCAAACCGAGGTTCGAGAGGAGGAAGACGCCGGGCTCGCTCATAGAGCCCGCTGCCCAGCCTATGACCTCGGCTTCGTAGGTGTCGTACCAGGCGCTCTGGCCCGCGGCTGTGTCCTGCTCTTGGATTATGAAGTTGATCCCAACGTCCTTGAGCATGTCCTGCTGGACAGCCAGCTCTGCCCTACGGTTGGGGTCGGTGATGGGGCGCGTGATCATCGTGATGTCGATGGGGTTGTCGACGCTGTAACCTGCCGCCTCCATCAAAGACGTGGCCTTGGACGGGTTGTAGGCGAATCGGGTGTCCCATTCGGGCTTGTAGACGAACGACTGGAACAGGGGCGAGCCCTTGACATTGCACAGGCCGCCGTAGAAGCTGTCGCAAATCTTTTGCCAGTCCACGCCGATCCAGAATGCCTCGCGGATCCTCGGGTCCCTCAGCCGCTCGATGCGCTGGTTCCAGGCGTATGACCGAATCAGGCCGGCCTGGGTGCCGTACACGTCGAACCGCGGGTCCTGGAAGAACTCCTTATTCGCCGCCAGCGATACCCCGCCGCGGACCGTCGTGTCGATCTCCCCGCGCTGGAGGGCGATCTGTGTCGCGTCGGCGGAGGGGATGATCTCCAGGATCAGCTTGTCGACGTTGGGCCGCCCGAAGTAGAAGTCGTCGAACGCCTCTAGCACCATCGCCTGCTGGGGCACCCAGCTCACGAACTTGAACGGGCCGGAGCCCATCAGCCCCTGGGACCAGAAGTCGTGCTCGAAGAGCTGGTCGTCCGGGATGTCCTTCAGCGCGTGCTCCGGCAGGATGGGCGCCGGGCTCAGCGCGGCGATGGTGACCAGTTCGTCGAGGAACGTTACGTTGGGACGCTCCATCGTCAGCTTGATCGTGTTGTCGTCGATGATCTCTATCCCCTCGACGTCATCCGCCTCGCCATTCTGGAACGCCTTGGCGCCCTTCACCGAGATGTAGGTGTTCACCATCCACTCGGCGCTCTGGGGGTGCAGCAGCGACTTGATCGTGAACGCCACGTCATTGGCCGTCACGGGCGTGCCGTCGTGCCACTTGGCGTGTTTCTGGAGATAGAACGTGTACTCGGTAGCGTCTTCGCTGACCTCCCAGCCCGCCGCCAGGTCCGGCGCCCACGACCCCGTTGCGGGGCCGGGCTGCACCAGGCGCGAGAACGTCCAGCCGAGTGTGATCGTCACGGCGCCGCTACCGCCGGTGTGCGGGTTGAATCCCGGCGGCATGTTCGCCATCCGGACGCGGAGCACCTTCTCCTCGCCTCTATCGACCTCGACGATCTTCTCTACCTCTTTGACCACCTCTACCTCTTTGACCACCTCCTGGGTGACCACGACCTCCTTAGGCACCTCCTTGATCACCTCCTTGGTGACCACGACCTCCTTGGGCACCTCCTTGACGACCTCTTTCTCCACCACCACCTCTACAGGCACCTCTTTGACCACCTCTTTGGTGACCACGACCTCTTTGACCACTTCAACCGGCTTCTCCACCACCACGGTCTCGCCCGGCACCTGTACTTCCTTGATGACCTCTTTCTCCACCACGACCGTCTCGCCCGGCACCTGCACCTCCTTGACCACCTCTCTCTCCACCACAACCTCCACGGGCACCTCCTTCACCACCTCCCTGGTGCCGCAGGCCGCCAATAGCAACAGCGCGGCGACCGCGGCCATGACGCAGACCGATACCATTCGGGGCGCTTTCCAGACCATGTTCATTTGGCTCCTCCCAAAGCTGCTTGGATGACAACTCCACTACGGACGCTGACCTCACCCCGAGATGAGGCGCCCATATCTACGCACGAATGGGGAAAGGTGTCAACATCGTGATTTTCTTCACACACTCGAAGGGAGCCTGGGGCTGCGCCCCAGTTTTCGACTGTTACAATAGTGGTCACGTCATCGGGAAGGAGTGCGGGATGTCCACCCAGGGGCGTGCGGCGGCAACGCCTAAGACCATCAAGGCATCGGAGTTCAAGGCGAAGTACCTACAGCTCATGGACGAGGTGGCCGAGACCGGTGAGGAGATTGTCATCACCAAGCACGGCCACCCAGTCTCCAGGCTGGCTCCCTACAGGGAGAGGCCGAAGACGCTATTCGGCAGGGGCGGGCCAATCGTGGTCCACGGCGATATCGATGGTCCTATCGACGTGGTCTGGGAAGCCGAGCAGGGCCTGTTGGACGGCAAGTAGTGCTCCTGCTGGACACAAACGCACTGGTGTGTCGGACCAACGGCTGCTCGACTGGGGCGGAAGCCTGAGAAGACTGGATGCGAGAGAGTAGATGCGAGACAGGCCGCTGGCAGGCAAGGTCGCCATCGTAACCGGCGCGGGCAGCCCCATCGGGCTGGGCCGCGCCATCACGCTGGCCTTCGTGCGGGCCGGCGCCAGGGTCGCCATGCTGGACGTCGACGAAGGCTGGCTCCGGCGGTCCGCCAACGACGCCCGGGCGGTCGGCGGAGACGACTCCGTCCTGCCCATCGTCTGCGACGTCACGGACCCAGGTAGCGCGGAGGAGGCGGTCGGCAGGACGATAGACGGGCTCGGGGGTCTCCACGTCCTGGTCAACAACGCCGGCATCATGAACCCTTCCGCCGGCCGCGCCCCCTTCTGGGACGTACCCCCCGACACGTGGCGGAAGATAGTGGCCGTCAATTCCGGCGGGCCGTTCCACATGGCCCGCGCGGCCGTGCCCCACATGCTCGCCCAGGGGTGGGGCCGCATCATCGGCGTCACCACCAGCGTGGATACGATGTACAGGGAGGGCATGTGCCCCTACGGACCGTCTAAGGCGGCGCACGAGGCCCTCGTCGCCCTCATGGCCCGTGAGCTGGAGGGAGCGGGCGTCACGGCGAACGTCCTCATCCCAGGCGGCACAACCGTCACCAACCTCGTCCCGCGGGACTTTCCGCCCGGCCGGACCGCGCCCATGGAGCCGGAGGTGATGCGGGCGCCCGCGGTCTGGCTCGCGTCCGACGAGTCGGCGGGGACCAATGGAATGCGCTTCATCGCCTACCACTGGGACGAGAGCCTGCCCATAGAGCAGCGCCTTGAAAAGGCCGGCGCGCCCGCCGCCTGGCCCCAGCTGGGCAAGCAGGCCATCGACCCCTGGCCCTGATGCGAAGCTCTCTCCTACCTCTTCCCCCGCCGCTGGGGGAAGATTGAGATGGGGGTCTCCCCAGATCCACCACCTAGCGTTATTGGTGTGGACTTTGCGGTTCTACAGGGACATGTTCGTCGTTGCCTCGGCGTCACATATGCTCAGATTGGGCCGTAGGGAGGGGTTTGGACGACGTTTTGAGGGTATTGGGGCGGCCTGATACCAAGCGGCGGCTCTGTTGAGTCCAAGGAAGGCATGGCCCGGCCAGACGACACCGCTGAGTCGCCTTCAACCGATGGGCCCTCTCCCCCTACCGGGTCGCCTATGCCGTTTACGGCTCGGCAGCCAGCGCCGATAGCCTCTGCCGCGCTCTGAGCACCAACTCGTATGAGGGGTGTCCACGCGCCAGGCGGATGATCAGCCTTCGAGCGTGCCATATGACCCGGCCAGCAAGGGCGATCAGGTTGAAGCGGACCGCTTTCAGACGCTTGCTCACCCACTGTCCGCCCAACACCAGCCGCTTCATCGCCGAGTTCAGATTGAAGGCCAGCACCACTATGGCCCACCATGCCGCGTTGGCTCCGAACAGGCCCGAAGGGAGCCTGCCGCCCGCAAGGTCCTCCTTCAACACGCCGTGTACCTCCTCACCCTTGCCGCATCTCTGCCTCGACCACCCGATCACCTCGTCTCCCGGTAGGTCTCGGTTGGTCACCAGCCCGAAGACCTTGTGCCAACCCCGACCGGGCAACTCCATCGCAGGGAATGGAAGCTCTAGCTGGCTGTCCATCCCAGGCAGAGGCTGCTCGTTCAACCGCTCCCTGATGGCTATGAACCGATACTCAGGGCTGTTCTTCGAGTGCCCTATCCAGTTGGGCACGAAGTTGACCTCAGCCCACTGTTGGCCCGTATCCACCCTATGCTCGCCCACCTTCCGGTACAGCGGCTGCCACTGCCGCTCGGGAACCGCCGACACCGCACGGCGGAACTCCGCCGTCACGTCAACACCCACCGCAAACTCGATCACCCCGAACCGCTCGTTCCTTCCCTCGGCGCAGTATCGCAGCAACTCCTGCTCGTACCCCGCCGTATCAGACCTCAGCATCACCCTCTCGACGCTGTAATGCAGTTGCTCCAGTGCTTCGGTCAGCACGCGCAACTGCTGATGGCCCGCAGGCACGTTGCCGTCTCGGAACTCCGAATGAACGATCAGGTCGTCCTCTGAACAGTAGATCGTCAGCGGCTGGTACGCCCTGTATTTCCTGTAGCTGAAGAGCGCCTCCTGCTTGTGCGTCTCCACCAGGGTCGCGTCCATGTCCAGAGTCGCCACGGTGTGAGGCGAACGGCTCTGAACGAAGCCCACCATCTCGGCGTTGACCTCCCAGAGACCGCGCAGCGCCTGGTTGGGCGTAGGGATGAATGCCCGGTGAGCTTGCCGCCGAGACTCCTCGTCTGCGTCGTTGAATCCCGACAGGTACCGGAACACCGCAGACTCCGACGGTACGGTCCGACGCCGCTCCACACGCCATCTCTGGCCCAACGCTACGCGCTCCCTGCGACCCATCCCGACCATCTCCGTCTCTCGAAGCACCCGGCAGAACCCCTCGTCCTTCTCAAGGACATCCAGATCGGACACCGACTCGCCGCCCGCAAGGTTCAGCAGTATCAGCGAGGTGACTATCTGGCTGTCCGTCCAGCCCTGACCGCCTCTACGCAACCCCACGCAGCGCTCTATCGATGACTTCAACCCGCACACCTGTATCAACTCCAGGTACGTCGGTAGGCCCGACAGCGCCGTCATACCCGTCGTGCTCTTCTCCCCGGCATACTGGAACGGCAGGGTGACTTGCTTCATAATAGATGCACCTCGTTGGTGATGGCTTTGCCTGTGCAGCAACCATCTTAGCCCGCTTCAACACGGGCGCCAACGAGGTCTCTCTTTTACCTAGGTGGGGAATCGGGGTCTCCGCCCACCTGTGGACTTATAGCCGTCGGGGCCTTATCCTTCTCTCTCACAGGAGGCCAGGCCAATGGCAACCAAGACTGAGCTTCAAGTCCCCATGGTAGTCCACGGCACCAGGCCGGCGAGCGACACCGCCCAGACTCCCGGCATGGAGCGGCGCCCCGCCATCGACGCGTCTGCGGTCGGCGCCAGCAAGATATGGTTCGGCACCGTCACCTCCTCCCCCAACCACACCGGCCCGCCCCACCAGCACGGCGAGGCCGAGACCGCCGCGTACGTCATATCGGGCCACGTCCGCGTCTACTACGGCGAGAACTTCGAAGAGTGGGTCGAGGCCGGGCCGGGCGACTACCTCTTCGTCCCGGCGCACCTCTGGCACATCGAGGAGAACCCCTACGACGAGCCCTCGGAGCAGTTCCTCGCCCGCGGCCCCGACAACATCGTCATCAACATGGAGCGGTAGAGGCCGAGTCGGCTACTGCGCCGCGGAAGCCCCTGCCGGGCGCGCGTACCCGCGGGAAACCTCCCCCGCCGCTGACGCGCCGTCCAACCGCCCCCCAAGGCGGAAGCGGTCGCCCAGCGGGTTGGGCAGGTCCTCCACGGCGTCGGCTATGACCGGGCCGATGGACCCGCCGAACTTGAAGCCGTGGCCGCTGCCGCCTCCAGCCGCGAAGACGCGGGCCATGCCCGGCGCCCTGTCCACGATGAAGTGGTCGTCCGGCGTGACCGTGTAGAGACACGAGCGCCCGCCGACGACCCTGCCCCGCGCCAAGTCCGGTATCCTCTCGCGCAGCATGGCCAGCGCCCGCTCCTCGAACTCCCGCGTGCCGCCGCGGTCCGCGTCGGGGTCCACGGTGCGGCCGGGAGCGTCGATCGCCACCTTCGCGTACCCCTCTCGCAGCATCGGAAAGCCGTACCAACCCTCGCCGTCCGGGTCGAGTGACCATATGGGGAATGCGCCGCGGGCGAACCTCGCCGGCTCCTCTGGGGCGATGAAGAGCATCTCCTGGTGCGTGACCCTGACGCCGGCCCCGATTGCCGGAAGCAGGCCGCCCACCCAGCAGCCCGCGGCAACCACCACCCGGTCGAAGCGCTCCCGCCCGTCCCCCGCGGCCACCTCGCCGTGGCGTCCCGTCTCCCCCACCCCCTCCACCAGCGTACCCTCCCTCAACTCCACGCCCCCTTCCCTCGCCAGACGGGCCATGACCGACACCGCCCGGGCGCTCTCCAGGTACCCGGCCCACCCGTCGTACACGCACACCTCGCCGCTGGCCAGGTTGAGCTGCGGGAACCGGGCGGCCGCCTCCGCCCGCGAGAGGACCTCGATCTCCGCCCCGCGCCCCCGCAGGTACTCCGCGCTGGAGTGCATCGGGTCGCCCGGCTCGAAGCTGCCGACCACGCCCAATCCGCCCGTACGGTGGTAGAAGCTCTCGCCGGAGCGCCGCTCCCACTCCCGCCACCGGAGAGCGGCGCGCTCCACTAGCTCCACGTACGTGTCGTTGTCGCCCGCGTACCACGTCCGCCGTATCGCCTTGGATACGTCGGTCGACGAGGCGTTCTCGTAAGGCGGCGCACCCCTGTCGAACACGCTCACCGCGTGCCCCCTGGAGCTCAGCTCTATCGCCGCCGCCAACCCGAAGACGCCCGCGCCTACTATCCCGATCTTCATTTCACCTCCCGCTCCTCGGCCCGCGCCGCAGGATGCGCCTTGGGCCGCGCCTATGCTATCTCACGGAGCCGGCGCTGGGTCGCCAGGATGAACGCGGACGTTGCCAGGACCAGCGCCGCCAGCGCGCCCACAGCCGCCTGGGGGCCGAGGGCCTGCGCCCCAACGGCCAACGGCAGCACCCCCAGCGGCATCAGCCCGAAGTTCATCATGAAGACGCTCATGACCCTGCCCCGGTAGGCGTCCTCGGCCACCTCCATCACCAGGGCCATGTTGATCGTCCTGCGCCCGGCGTCTCCCAGCCCCATCAGCGCCATCACGGCCGCCGCCGCGTAGTAGAACGGCAGCAGCGCCATCGCCGCCATCGCCAGCCCGGTCAGGAAGCTGGCCATGATCAGGATCATCCCCCGGCGCCACCGGCCGAGCCACGTGATGAACACCGACCCGGCCAGCGAGCCGCCGCCCATCGCCGCCATCAGCAGCCCCATCGCCGCCGCGTCCCGGCCATAGATGTCCACGACGAACACCGGCATCAGGAACCGCAACGGCATTGCGAAGAGGGTGGACACCAACCCTATCACCAGCAGCACCGTCACGAGCGGAGTGGCCGCGATGTACGACAGGCCAGCCGCTATGTCGCCCATCATCGGCGCACCCGGCTTCACGTTGCCCCTGCCTGTGGACGGCATCAGCGTGGTCAACAGGACGGCCGCGACGGCAAGCGACCCGCTCGTGTAGTAGACGGACTCGGGGCCAAGCCGCGCGTAGAGAATGCCCGCCACCGCGGGCGACGCCAGCGTCATGGCGCTCATCGCGGCGGCGTTCAGCGCCACCGCGTTCGATAGGCGCTGCTGACCGACGAGCTCCGGGATGACCGCCTGCCTCGCCGGCATCAGGAAGGCCCACAGCGCCCCCTGGGACACCGCGACCGCCAGCAGGTGGTACCACTCCACGACGTCGGTGGTAATGGCGGCGCCTACGGCAAGAGCGCCCGCCGCGCTGACGACCTGCGACACCTGGATGATCCGCTTGCGCTCCATGCGGTCCGCAACGGCGCCGCCGAGGAGCGAGAGGGCCAGGATTGGGACGGCCGGCCCCGCCGAGACGATGCCCAGCAGCGTCTCCGACCCCGTGATCTCGTAAGCCAGGTACCCCCTGGCCAGCATCTGCATCTGGACGCTGGCCATCATCGCCAGCATCCCCAGCCACAGGTAGAGGAAGCCGCGGACCCTGAGCGAGTCGATCATGGCCGACAGGCCGCGTCTCGGCGGAGCGGGCGCCGTCGCGCCCGGCCTGTCCGCCTCCCGGCTACGGGTGGGCGCGCTGCCTCGCGGCTGTCGCTCTGTCTGGGTGGGGGCGGGGCCGCCGTCCGGGCCGGGGTTCGGCTTCACGCGGGAAGCCCGCGTCCACCCGCGGATTGGCCCCTGGACCCTGCGAACGGCAAGGGCTAGAGGTCCTCTCGCGGCGTGGTAGCCTGTGCCAGCGGCTCGCTGCCGGCGTCGTCTTCCTGGACGCCGCGCCTGGCGATCCGGCGCACCCCGGTCGCCACCAGCCGTTGCAGCGAGTCCACCTCCCTGCCCACCGCGGCCCTGAAGTGGGACGAGTACTCGCCCATCTTGCGGAACTTCCGGTAACGCTGCTCCACCAGCCTCCGCCCGCTCTTCGATTGCAGGTCGGCAAGCTCCCGCAGGAGCGCCGCGTGCAGCTGGTTGGCCGCTTCGACGGGGTTGACGTGAGCGCCTCCCGTCGGCTCCTGCACCACCGAGTCCACTATCCGCATCTCCCTGCAGTCCTGCGCCGTCAGTCTCAACGACTCCGCCACGTCGTCCGCCCGCGCCTCGTCCTGGTAGATCAGGCTTGCGGCGTCCTCCGGCGCGATCACCGTGTACACCGCGTTCTCGAGCATCAGCACCCGGTTCGCTACCGCCAGCGGCAGCGCGCCCTCGCTCCCGCCCTCGCCTATGATCACCGCCAGCGACGGCGTCTCCACTCCCGCCATCTGCGCCATCGTCGCCGCGACGGTGTTCCCGAGGCCGCGCTGCTCGGCCTCCAGGCTGGGATATATGCCCCTTGTGTCGATCAGCGTTATCACGGGCAGATCGAACTTGGACGCCGCGCGAAGGGCACGCTGCGCCTTGCGCAGCCCCTCGGGACGCGTCCAACCTCCCCCGCCGTTCGCACTCCCCGCCCGCTGCTGTCCTATCACGACCACCGTCTGCCCGCCCAGCCGGCCCAGGCCGATCACGACGGAGGGGTCGTCGCTGTCCAGCCGGTCCCCGCGGAGCTCGACGAAGTTCGTCAGAATGCGGTCTATGTAGTCCCTCGCGGTCGGCCGGTCGGAGTGACGCGCGAGCTGGACCGTGTCCCACGCCGGGGGGGCCGCCTCCGGCTCCAGCGTCTCGCGCTTGCGCACCGGGGACAACGCGTACTGCGGCCCGAGAAGGTCGAGCAGCGCCGACAGCCTCTCGCGCAAGTGCTCCCGGTCCACTACCCCGTCGAGCAGGCCGTGGCTCAGGTGGGACTCGGCCGTCTGAGCGCCCGCGGGCACCGGGTCCGCGGCGCGCTCCCTGATCGAGCGTATCGGCGCGAAGCCCACTATCGTGCCCGGCTCGGCAAGGATCACGTCCGCCAGGTTGGCAAAGCTGGCGTACGCCTGCCCCGTCGCCGGGTTCGAGAGCACCGTGATGAAGGGCAGGCCCTTGGCCGCCACCTTCCCCGCCGCGATGCTCGTCTTCGCCATCTGCATCAGCGACAGGATGCCCTCCTGGATGCGGGCCCCACCGCTGGTCACCACCGCGACGACCGGCCTGTTGCGCTTCGCCGCGTGCTCGAAGGCCAGTGCCACCTTCTCGCCCACCACGCACCCCATGCTCCCGCCCATGAAGCCGAAGTCCAGCACTATGAGCACCACGGGGTTGCCCCCTATGGCGCAGCTTCCGGTAACGGCCGCCTCCGTGAGGCCCGTCCGGCGCTGGTCCCGGAAGAGGCGCTGCTTGTACGGCACCCTCGAAGAGAAGGAGAGCGGGTCCACCGACGTGACAGCCCGGTTCGTCTCGCGGAAGGTCCCGCCGTCGGCCAGCGTGGAGATCCGCTCCCGCGCGGTGACGGTGTAGTGGAACCTGCACGTCGGGCAGACGCGGTAATGCGCGAACGGCTGCGAACCCGACAGGGAGGACGCGCAGACGAAGCAGACCTGGCTGGCCGCCTCGTCCGGCTCCATGTCCCGGCCGCGCTTGACGACCGAACCCAGCACTCCAGAGATGTTCCGCACCACGCCAGCGCCTCCGGCTCCGCTGCTAAGACGGATAGCCGGCGTTCGAAGCGTCCGCGTTAGCCCGGCTACGTGCCCCCGATTATAACATCCCTGGACTTGGAGCCGTCGCTCGGCCCGACGATGCCCTCGTCCTCCAGCTGGTCCATCAGCCGCGCCGCCCTCGGATACCCAATGCGCAGCTTCCGCTGCAAGAGCGACGTGGACAGCTTCTTCTGCGTGTACGCCAGCTCTATCGCCTTGTCCAACAGCGCGTCCCGCTGCTCCGCCTCGTCCCCGTCGTCCTCGTCGTCTCCATCCTCCCGCTCGCCGTCTCCCACTGAGTGCAGGTGTACCGTGGGGATGGGGCCCCTCGGCGTAGTGCGCCAGAAATCCGCGACGTCGTCCACTTCCCGGTCCGAGATGTAGACGCCCTGCACCCGCTCTGGCCGGGGCGCGTCCGCCGCAAGGTACAGCATGTCGCCGCGGCCCAGCAGCCTCTCGGCGCCGGCCGTGTCCAGGATGGTCCGCGAGTCCACCTGCGAGGTCAGGCCGAACGATACCCTGCTCGGGAAGTTCGCCTTGATCAGACCCGTTATCACGTCCACCGAGGGCCTCTGCGTGGCGACCACGAGGTGGATGCCCGTCGCGCGCCCAAGCTGCGCCAGGCGGCACAGCGACTGCTCCACGTCGAACGACGCCGTCATCATCAGGTCGGCAAGCTCGTCGATCGCCACCACGAGGTACGGCATCTTGTCCGGCATCTTCCTGTTGTAGGTGTCGATGTTCCGGACGCCGAGGTCTTCCATGCGCCGGTACCTGTCCGACATCTCCCGTATCAACCCCTTCAGCAGGCCCACCACCTGGTCCGTCTCCGTTACCACGGGCGTCAGCAGGTGAGGTATCCCGTTGTACGGCGTCAGCTCCACCCGCTTCGGGTCCACCAGCAACAGCCGTATGTCCTCGGGGCTCTTCTCCATCAGCAGGCACGAGATCACCGTATTGATGAACACGCTCTTGCCGCTCCCGGTCGCCCCCGCCACGAGCAGGTGAGGCATCTTCGCCAGGTCGACTACCATCGTCTCCCCGCCGCTCCCCTTCCCGAACGCTATCGGCAGCTTCGCGGACTCGCGCAGGTCCGTGAATTCGCCGGTCTGCATCAGGTTGCGCAGCGTCACCAGGCTCGACTTGGGATTCGGGACCTCGATCCCGACCAGCGCCTTGCCCATCACCGGCGTCTCGATCCGCAGGCTGGGGGTCATCAGCGCGAGCGCAAGGTCCTTCTCCCTCGATATGATGCTGCCCACCTTCACGCGCGTCCGGGTCTCGACCCTGCTCATCACCGGCCGCCCGGACTCGTCGCGCTTCGGGTTCCCGTTCTCGTCCGTCACCCTCACGTGCTTGTACTTGCGGACCCACCCCGGCGCCAGGCCGTACATCGTCACCGTCGGCCCGGGGCTGACCTCCCCGATCTCCACCTCCACGCCATAGTCCGCGAGAGTGTCCGTGATCGTCTGGGCCGTGGCGGCCATCTCCTCTTCCGATATGCCGCCTTCGTTCGCGTCCACCAGCAGATCCATGCCGGGCCGGTCCCAGGCGGCGACCATCGGCTCCTGCTCGATAGCCTCGGCCTCTATCGCCTCGACCGGGTCGTCTTCCTCTTCCTCCGGCTCCACCGGGTCGAGCATCGGACCCTGGGGACTGTGGCCGTTGCCGTTCGACCCGTCCTGCCAGAACCGGTTGTGCTTGATCGCCGGCGGATGCGGCAGGCTGATGGCCGCGACCCCGTTCCCATTGCCGCTTGCGCCGACCTCGACCGCCGCGCCGTTGGACGGGACGAGCCGTCCCTGCGGCAGCGCGAGCGGGACCGCGCCGGCGGGCAGCGCCTCCGGGGCGTCCCGGTCGATGACCGCGGCCGCTGTCCGCAACGGGGCCATGGCCGATGGCTGCGCGAGGACCGGAATGCTGCCGGGGGCGACTGGGGACTCGGACGCGGCGGCCGACGCGAACGCCGGAGCGCCGCTGGGCTCGGACGAGGACTGGACCGCGGCGGACTCAGCAGGCGCCGGAGCCGCGGCCGGCGCGCTGGCCGCGGCCGGGGCGGCCCTCAGGTCCTTGCCGCCGCCCAGGAGACTAGACATGCCGCCCGACCTGGGAGTGGAGGCGGGCCGCGCCGAGGCAGTGCCAACGGCCGCGGGTGCGGACTGGGTACGCGCCGGGGGCTTGGGCATATCCGTAGACGGGGCGGGCGCGTGGCTCCGCGAATCGGCGGGCTCCGCCGGGGCCGCCGGGCGCTTGCCGCCGAATGCGCGCGCCAGCACCCCGACCGCAACGGTGAAGAACAGGTAGACGTAGGCGAGCGCGCGGCCAGCCATGCAGGCCAGCTTCCACATGCCCTTGGGCGAAACGATGATGCAGCCCACGAGGAAGACGGCGCCTACCCTCACGACCTGGAGCGCCGTGCCGGCGCCCGCGACGGCCTCGCCCACGGAGCCTCCGAGGGTACGAGAGGAGGCGGTGGTGAAGGCCGACAGGATGCCGCCGTCCGGCCGGAAGAACGAGAGGGCGCCGATTGCGGCCAGCGCGAATACCGCCGCCCCGGCCCACAGCTTGAAGTGGCCCATGAGGCCCGGCTTCGTCCCCAGCACCACGAACGCCGCGGCCAGCCACAGCCCCGCCGGCACAACGCCGAGGCCGAGGGAGCCTATCACGGCGTCCCGGGCGGCGGACCCGCCGTGGATTATGTCCGCGCGGCGCCAGTAGCCCGCCCCGACCGCGGCCGCTAGGACGACCGCGACGGCAGCCAGACCGTAGCGATTGGAAACGAGCGTGCGCAAGGAACGCGCCAGTAATCCGAACATACTCCAGACCACCCCTCGATGAGTGTGGGCTGCCTGCCTGGCAGGCGGCCCCGAGAACGGCAAAGCCGGGCGGGGCCGGGGTCCTACAACGTGTCTATCTGTACGATCATGGTGGGTCGCCGACCCGTCTCCTCGTAGAGGAAGTTGGCGACTGCCATGGAGACCTCAGCCCTCATCCTCTCCAAGTCTTGCCCGGCGTACAGGCTTTGTTCTAGGACATAGAGGGCCTTTTCTGACGCTTTTTCGAACAGAGTCCTAGAATCGTCCAATTCTACGAAGCCGTTGGAGGTCACGGCCGGCCTTCCGGCCAGGCTGTCCGCCCGCCTGTCGACGGAGGCCGTGACGACCACCACCCCGTTGCGGGCCAGCCGCCGCCGCTGCTCCAGCACGTCGCTCTCCATCCCCCAGACGTGGCGGCCGTCCACGAAGACGTGCCCAGCGGGGACCGCGCCCGCGACACGCCCGAAGCCGCTCCGCAGCTCCAGCACGTCGCCGTCCTCCAGCACGAAGGCGTCCTCGGGAGCGACCCCCATCGCCCGCGCAAGCTCCGCGTGCGCCGCGAGATGCCTGTACTCGCCGTGTACCGGGACGAAGTACCGGGGCTTCACCAGGCTGAGCGCCGTCTTCAGCTCCTCCCGGCTGGCGTGGCCGTGTACGTGTACCATCGCCGTGCGGCTGTGCAGCACGGCGGCGCCCTGCCGCACGAGGTTGTCTATCGTGCGCGCCACCAGGGTCTCGTTCCCGGGAATCGGCGATGCGGATATGACCACCGTGTCTCCCGGCACGATCTCGATGTCCTGGTGCTCCCCGTTCGCGATCCTCACCAGCGCCGACGTCGGCTCCCCCTGCGCCCCGGTCGCGACTATGACCACCTCCTCCAGCGGCAGGTCCTGCGCCTCGCGCAGCGGCAGCACCACGCCCGGGGGCGCCTGCAGGTATCCCATGTTGGTCGCCATGCGAACGTTGTTGCTCATGCTCCGCCCCACGACCGCGACCTTCCTCCCGTGACGCGTCGCCGCGTCGATGACCTGCTGCACACGGGAGATGAGCGAGGCGAAGGTTGCCACCATCACGCGGCCCTCGGCCTCGGAGATGACCCTGTCCAGCGCCTCGCCCACCGCCTGCTCGGACGGGGTGTAACCCTCGACCTCCGCGTACGTGGAGTCGGAGCACATCAGGACCACCCCCTCGGCCCCGAAGCGGGCCAGCGGCCCTAGCTCGGACGGCCTGCCGTCTACGGGCGTGTGGTCGATCTTGAAGTCGCCCGTGTGGACCACGACCCCCAACGGGGTGCGCACCGCGATGCCCATCGCGTCCGGTATCGAATGGCAGACGCGGAAGAACTCGATGCCCAGCCGACCCACCTTGAACGGGGTGTTCGGCTCCACCACGTTGAGCCTGGCGTCCGCGAGGAGGCCGTGCTCGCGGAGCTTGACCGAGACCAGCCCGTGCGTCAGCCGCGAGGAGTAGACGGGCGCGTCCAGCTCGGAGAGCACGTAGGGCAGCGCCCCGATGTGGTCCTCGTGGCCGTGCGTCACCAGTATGGCCCTCAGCTTGTGGCTGTTCTCCACGAGGTACGTGATGTCCGGGATTACCAGGTCGACGCCGGGCATCCCCTCCTCCGGGAAGAGCACGCCGGCGTCTATCACGACCATATCGCCGTCGTACTCCAGGGCCATCATGTTCTTGCCTATTTCGCCGAGCCCCCCCAGGGGCACGACGCGCAGCGGGGTCTCAGACATGGCAGTTACTTCCAATCAAGGGTATTAGGGGCGCGAGCCGGCGCCGGCAACGCTCCGGGCCGTCGGGTCGAGGCACGGCTAGAGGAGGCTGAGCTGCTCGGACTGGTCGGCCTCCTGGGGACGCGCGTCCGGCAGGCCCCGCTCCAACAGCGGGAGCAGGTTCCGGAAGTCCCGCTCCAGCGCCGCGCGAAGGCTGCCGTTGCGGAGGGCCGCCGCCGGGTGGTACATCGGATAGACGACCAGCCCCTTCCAGGGCCTAGGCTTTCCGCGGGCCTTCCCGATGGCCTCGTCCGGGAAGAACTTCGAGAACGAGTAGCGCCCCAGCGCCACTATGACCTTCGGCGCGATCATCTCGATCTGCTCGTCCAAGTACGGCCTGCAAGCCTCTATCTCGCCGGGAAGCGGGTCCCTGTTGTTGGGCGGACGGCACTTGATCATGTTCGTGATGTACACGCCCTCGCGGTCCAGGCCCACCGAGGCCAGGAGCTCGTCCAGCAGCCGGCCCGCGGGCCCGACGAAGGGCCGCCCCTGCTGGTCCTCGTGGAACCCGGGCCCCTCGCCCACGAATACCACGTCGGCGCTCCGGGAACCCTCGCCCGGCACCGCCTTCGTCCGCTTGCGGGACAGCGTACACAGCGTACAGGCGTTGACGCGCCGCTCCAGCGCGTCGAAGTCCGACATCCCAGGCCAACCTCGCACAAGTCTACAACTCCGCGAATCCTACCCCACAACAAGCCCCCAATCAAGCCGTGGAACGCGGCGCAGGCAGCCATTAGGATGAACCGAAGAAGCGATGGGCAGTGGGTTATTCGTCCTATGTCCGCTGTCGATACGCGGCAAGGTCCTCTTCGGTGACGGCATCCGGGGGCACGAGACGGTAGTGTTTCTCCGATGCTACCTTGATGTCGGCTTCCTGCTGCTCGAACTCAAAGAGCGCGATCATGTCGTCGCTCATGAATTGCGCCCCGACGGGCCGGCAGACCAGGGACGGCAGCTTCTCGGCACAGACGGCGATGTCCTGCTCGATCTGCACACGGTTCAGTTTGTCGCTCCCGCCCTTGGCCTGGACGGGTATCGCGTAGTGCGAGCCTCTCTTGTCCACGCCGACGTAGATATCGTCCGTTTCCACCTGTCCCATGCCGGCGACCGCCGTGCGCAGGTGGTTCTGGAGGGAGTAGCAGACGATGCCCAGGAAGATATCGATCAGCCGGTTGTACCGGACGCGAGCGAGCAGGGCTTGCTCGTCGCTGAACGCGTACTTGGCGATTATTCCGGGAGTGGCATCCGGCACCTTCGTGACCGCGAGATTCGGGTTGGGTGTCAGTGGAACGTCAGCGATCAGGACGAACCGGTACTTGCTCCGTCCAGCGGGGCGGATTATCCAGGCTTCTCCAGCAGGCGCTCTTGCCAGGATGCTGGGCGGGAGCTCGGTCCTGTATCTAAAGCTGTAGACGAGGTCGCCCAAGTTCTTGGGGAGGTCGATGCCCAATTCGGCTGCGGACGTGACGATATCATCCCTTTCGAAGGCGACTTCACGTTGTCCGCTCCTGTACTTAGAGCGGAAAATGGCCTCGATGATAGCTGAATAACGGTTCTGAGAAGTTATGCGACGCTCCTGTCAGGTCAGGTACCAGGCCACTCGAGCAGGACGACCTCTTCCCGTAGCTGATCGCCCGTGACGGTCGATGGCCGGGTGCGGAACAGTTCGATTCCGGAGACCTCATAGCCCAACGAGCTAGCCAGGTCGGCAAGTAGCCGCCCGGTACGAATCATGACCCTCAGGTAGGAAGCCTGGTCACCCACCACGTAAGCCAGCTTCGCTCCCGGTTTGAGCACGGGCCGAAGGGAGGCGAGGTGCCTGACCATTCCGCCGAAGTATAGCCTGGTGACCCTGGGATACAGGCGCTCGAAGCCGGATGTCTTGCCCAGCTCGACGCGGCGGCGCTCTATGGACTTCGCGATTCCCTGGATCCCCGCGTGCTCCGACACCTCTCTGTCGTCGGTGTCGGTCTTGTAGACGCCCCTGGTGTTGGACCTGACGAGGCCTTGCTTCAGCAACCGCAATTCTCGCCTATCACGTATCAGCCCCAGTATGACCGACTCCAGCCGAGTCGTTCGCGTGTAGTCCTTCTCGTTCGGGTACGGCGGGGACGTGATCACCGCGTCGATGGAATTGGGTTCGATGACGCCGTCCACCTTCCGGGAGTCGGCCCTGAGCACTCGGGCGGGCACGTGGGCCCGGTCTCGCGCGAGGCTGACGTCGCGGGCCATGGCGCTCATGCAGTCGAGCCAAGCCTCAAGGACGGGCGCATCCTCCTTGAACTTGCCCACCCCCACTTCCGGGCCGAACTTCAAGTTGCCTATGGTCCGCACCAGCGCATTCGCAAGCGCGAGCCTTCCATATTGCCGAAGGCGCCGGTCGCCATGCCTGTCGACTAAGTCCAGCAAGACCAATGTCCTGTGCAGCGGCGCCGGGCTGATAGAGCCCTTCAGAAGCAGCTTCGACTGTTCGAGGCTGAGCGCTCTCATTGAAGATGCGGGAGCGCCGGCCGTCTGAAGCAGTGGGAGGTCCTGCCAGCCGCCGGCGTCGTACTCCGAGTCCAACCTCGCAGCGGCTGCGACCTCTTCGGCATAGTTGATGAGCGAGGCGCCGTCGATCGACCAATCGACCTTGACCGCGCTGGCGAAGTGGGCCATCGGGTTCGATTCGATTCCGACGCTGGCGATGCCGAGCTTCTTGCATTCGATCAGGGTGGTGCCCGTGCCGCAGAATGGGTCTAGGACGGCGCCGTCGCCGCGAATGCCGAAGCGGTCAACGTAGTCCCGAACGAGATGGGGCGGGAACGACAGGACGAACCGGTACCAGTCGTGGACTGCCCTGTCTTCGGGCAGCAACCGGTTTTGGCCGTTCCGGGCGTCTCTCCTTTTGTCAACAAGTGTGGTCGCCATATGGCAGAAGCCTAACGCAGAGACCCGCAGAACACAATTAGCCCTAGCCGCCGCCGCGCACGGTCTCGCTCGTCCCGGCCAGCAACGTTCACTTCGGAGGGGCTGGGCGGGCGGTGAGGACCTCGAAGGCCGGCTGTAAGCCGCCGGTCCAGGAGCCTACGAGGGCTTCGCCGTCGAGGCGGATGGCGTCGACTTCGCCCGCCGGGCCGGTGGAGGCTACGCGGTCGAGGGCTGGGAGCACGGCGGTTTGGGCCGCGCCCAGGACGGCGTAGCCGGCGATGCCGATGCGGCGGAAGGCGGTGACGACGTCGGCTGGCGATTCCCCGTCGTATACGGCCGGCAGGGGGACCCATACGGCGTCGGCGCCGGCGTCGTGGGCCGTGGCGTTGAGAGACGCTATGAGCGCGGCGTCCACGGGCGCGTCGCTGAGGACGGCGAAGACGGCGGTGTGCGGGCCTATGCCGTCGGCGCGGTAGACGCGGCGCATCGTATCGACGGCGAGCTGGCCGGGTGCGACGGCCTCGCCGGTGTCCAGGGTGCAGTAGGTGAGCAGGCAGGACTCGTACCGGAGCGCGAGAACCCTGCTGACCAGGCCGGCCTCGCCCATCGCTATGGCGATGGTGGGCACGTCCGTATTCGAGAACAGCTCCAGCACGTCGACGTTGTCCGATAGGCGGCGGGCCGTGCCGACGACCTTCACCACGTCGGCGCCCTTCGCGGCGAGCGCGCGGTGCAGGGCCGGCAGGTCGGGGGGCATGGCCTGGAAGTCGTGGCTCGACACGATCAGGCGGGTGTCCTTCCTGTCGGGGAGCAGGTGGACGGAGTCGTGCTCGATGTCGACGTACTCGGCACCCATCGCTATGGCCTGCAGGAGTGGCCGTGCCCGCTCGCGTTCGCTGCCCGCGGCCCGGCCCCCCTCGCGCTCGGCGCGGTTGGTCACCACGACAGGGCACGGGCGGCCGTCCAGCAGGGTGTGGAGGTTGTATTCGTCCAGCAGGTCGAGGCGCAGCTCCGCTACGTCGGCGGTCTGCGCGGTCCGTCGCATGGCGGCGGCTGCGGCGGCCGTACCTCCGGACCCGATGGATACCCCGATCATTGGCGCTCTCCCTTCCCGTGGAGCAGCTCTTCGGCGAGCTCGTCGAAGTCCGACACCCACAGGTCCGGCCCGTAGGGCGAGACCTCGTAGGGGAGCCCGTACCGGTCGACGTACGCGCCCCGGTAGCCGGATGCGCGGGCGCCCAGGATGTCGAAGGAGTGCGCGGAGACCATCATGATCCGCTGCGGCTCCGCGCCAAGCTCGGCGGCGGCGGCGCGGTAGACCGCCGGATGAGGCTTGAAGACGCCTGCGCGCTCCACCGATATGACCTCGTCGAATGGGCGGCCGAGGCGCTCGACTAGGCGGTCGAGGAGCCAGGGCTCGCCGTTGGAGAGCGCCACGGTGCGGTATGCGCTCCTCAGCCTCTCGACGCCGCGCGCCGAGTCCTCGAACGGCCTCAGGTCCCGCCATGCCGCGACCAGCGACGCCGCGTCCTCCTCGGTCAGCGCGACCGAGAGGCGCTGCGCGGTGTACACGAGCGCGCGGCGGCACGTTTCGAGGTAGCCGCTATGGCCGCGCATGAGCAGGCTGTCCTGGTACTGCTCGACACGCTGCCGGGCGCGCCACTCGGCCCAGAAGTCAGGCGCGGAGACGGGGCTGCCGCGGGCGGCCAGCGCCTCCTCCAAGGGCCGCGCGAGGCTGCCTTCAAGGTCCAGCACCGTGCCGAATATGTCGAATGCCAGCGTATCTACGCCGGCTGCGGCTGCGGTCGTCATGGCGGAGGCTACAGCGCCGCGATGAACTCCAGCTCGCCCTCCAGCTCCTCCGTGGTGTAGAAGTGCTCCAGCAGGAGGGTCGCGTCCAGGTCCCTGATGCCCCGGTGCATCTCGACGGGCAGCGATCCCTTGCCCAGGACGGCGTGGGCGTCGCTGCGGCCCCTGAGGTCGTAGAGGTGGTTGTCGCTCCAGTGGACGTGGCGTATCAGGTCGGGCTTCGCCAGGTAGCGCATCACCACTTCGGCGCGCTCCGCGGGGTCGAAGGTGTGGGCGTAGGTGCAGGAGTGGCTGGAGTCGAGGCATAGGGCCACGTTGTCGCGGTCGGCGTCCTCGCATATCCGGATCCACTCCTCGGGCGACGAGCCGAAGGGGACGTTGCGCTGGGACCAGTCGACGTCCCCGGGGGCGGTCTCGTCCGGTACGCCGGCCCAGTAGGTGCCGTTGTTCTCGAGGACGATCTCCAGGCCGAAGCGGTCCGCGTGGGCCGCGATCCGGCGGATGCCGTCGATCATCAGGTCGTAGTCGCCCTCGCGCCCCTCGGTCTGCTCCTCGTTCAGCCACTGCCTCGGGCCTGGGTGCATGTTGATCTGGCGGACGTTAGGGTACTGCCTGGCCTTGTCGATGTAGTCGATGATGTGGGCGATGGACCTGTTGCGGAAGTCCTCGTCGGTGGCGCCGTAGTTGAGGCGCATCGGGCCGATGGTCACGGGGGCGTGGGCGCTGATGAGCACGCCTGCGTACTCATGGATGGCCTCTATGTCGTCGCCCATGGACGCCTCGGCCTTGAGGCCCAGGCGCTCCAGGTTCCGCAGGCCCGACTCCACGGGCGCGGACAGGGGATGCTTCAGGGAGAGGTTGGCAGTCATTGGACGCTCCTTGATTCAGGGCGCCCACAAGGGGCGCCCCTACATCTCACAATCCCTTCCCCCTGAGGGGGAAGGCCTACATCTCACAATCCCTTCCCCCTGAGGGGGAAGGCCTACATCTCACAATCCCTTCCCCCTGAGGGGGAAGGCCTACATCTCACAATCCCTTCCCCCTGAGGGGGAAGGTTAGGATGGGGGTGAATCCCCGTTTGGGCGACTGGCGATATAGCACTATACGCTGACCGCCACGGGTGCCAGCCCAAGCTCCTCGACCTTCCGCGCGACTGCCGCCCTCTGGGCGGGCGTCAGGGCCGGGAGCGGAGGGCGCGGGCTGCCGCAGTCGATGCCGAGCCGCTCGCTGATTATGGCGTGAAGGGTGGCGAAGTAGACGTGCATGCCGAACCCGAGCGCCGTCTCGAAGAGCCTGTGCGCGTCCAGCTGCGCCTCTTCGGCGCGCTCCAGGTCGCCGGCGTTGTAGGCGTCCCAGACCGCCACCCACTTCTCGGGCGCGGCGCAGGGAGGCCCGTCCACGATGCCGCTGGCGCCGATGGTCAGCGCGGGCAGCAGCAGGACGGAGTTGCCGGTGAAGCAGCTCAGCCCCATGTCCGCGAAGGTGCGTATGTTGGCGAACAGGAGCGACGAGTGCTTGAGGCCGGTGAGCTGGGGCACCGTGTCCCGCAGCTGGCCCATGAGCTCCGGGGTGATCTCGACGTTGGTCGACTGCGGCAGGTTGTAGACGAAGAGGGGCAGGCTCGCGGCGGCTCCCACGGCGCGGTAGTGCTCTACCACGGCGTCGTCTCCCGACCTGTAGAAGAACGGCGGCACGGCGCATACGGCGTCCACGCCGGCGCGGGCGGCGTGCTCGGCCATCGCCACGGAGCGCTCCGTGGTGGGCGCGCCGACGTGCATGATGAGCCGGGTGCGGCCGCGGTTCTGGTCGACGGCTATCTCGGCTATGCGCCGGTTCTCGTCGTCGTCGAGCAGGACGCCCTCGCCGGTGCCTCCGGCGACCCAGAAGCCGTGAACGCCGCCCCTGATGTTGAACTCCAGCACCTCGCGGAACGCGGCCTCGTTCACCCGGCCGTCCTGGGTCATCGGTGTAATGATCGCGGGGAATACGCCGCGGAATCCGGTCATCGCAGCCCTCCGAAGGAGATGTTTTACAGCGGCGCCTATTGTAGCACCGACGGCGCGCGCCCGCACGGCGCCGTTGGCCCCCGTATCTGTTCAGAGTATGGGAGGGCAGCCACAAGGGCTGCACCCTACGGGATGGAAGCCGTAGTCGTAGGGGCGTCCCTTGTGGGCGCCCTAGGTGAGGAACGCACCAACTCTGAGCAGTTACTGTTCCCCACCCTCTCTTGCCGTTTCTGGTAGGCTGGCGCGTATCTTCCCAGGGGAGACGGCGCATGGACATCGGACGCTTCGAGGACATTCTCGCCGAGTCGGGGCTGGACGGCGTGATCGCCAGCTCGCTGGAGAACGTATCGTACCTTTCGGGGGCGCGGATAGTGACGCAGCGGCTGATCCCCGACCGGCTGGCGCTGCTGCTGTGGCCGGGGCAGGGAGACCCTGCAATCGTGATGTGCCGGGGCGAGGACGTGTCCAACAGGGACGACTGCCGGGTAGAGGACGTGCGCACGTACAAGGAGTTCGTGACGTCCCCGGTCGACCTGCTGGCCGACGCGGTGGTCGAAAAGGGGCTGTCGAGGGGCCGGCTCGGCGTCGAGAGACACTCGCTGGCGGCGGCGTTCCTGGACCGGCTGCACGAGCGCCTCCCAAGCGCCGCGCTGGTCGACTGCGGCGACCTGATGGACCGCGCCAGGATGATCAAGACGCCCGATGAGATCGAGGCGCTCGCCGCCGCCGGGCGCGCGACCGACATGGCGATTCGCGCCGCCTTCGAGGGGGCGGCGATAGGCGACCCGGAGAAGAGCGTCGCGGACGAGATAGCCGCCGGCTTGACCGGGGCCGGGGCGGACGTGCTGAACTTCATGTTCCTGGGCACGGGGACGCGCTCGTTCGAGTGGCACGCCCGCCCCGGCGAGACGCGCCTCGAGGAGGGCCACACCCTGCACACGGACGTGGGAGGCAGCTTCACGGGCTACTGGTCGGACGTGGCCAGGACGGCCTTCGTCGGGACGCCGGGCCCGCGCGAGCGCGACTTGTACGACAGGCTGTACCAGGTCCACGTCGAGACTATCGAGGCGGTGCGGCCGGGCCTGCGGGCGGGCGACCTTCACTCGATCTGCGGGGCGGCCTTCGAGCGGGCCGGGCTGCCCTTCTGGCTGGCCCACGTCGGCCACGGGATCGGCCTGGGCCTGCACGAGCACCCGATGCTCAACCCGGCCGTGGACGAGCCGCTGGCGCCCGGGATGGTGCTGTGCATCGAGCCGGCCCACTACGACGAGGGCGTAGCGGGCTACCACATCGAGGACCTCGTCGTGGTGACCGACGACGGCGCGGAGGCGCTGACCGACTACGAGAGCGCAGCCGAACCCCAGGTCATCGAGGAGCGCGGCTGGTGCTGACCGGCGGCGGCTACAGCGGCTGCCCTTTCTCGGTGGATTTGACGTCGTCGATGCTCTAGGATGTACTCGACTCGTCCGCGCGCACGTCTATGGAATTCCACCCGTTCATACTCGCCGTCTTCTTCCTCTACTTTGCCTCGCTGATAGCCATAGCGGTCGTCCGGGTTCGCCCCATGCGGGAGATGTCCGACTACGTACTCGGCGGCAGGCGGATGAGCAGCTTCACGTCCGCCCTGAGCGCCAGCTCGTCCGCTACCAGCGGCTGGACGATGCTGGTGTTCCCCGCCCTGGCATTCTCCGAGGGGGCCGTACAACTTTGGACAGGGCTGAGCATCGTGCTCGGCATCTGGTTCGTCTGGACCATCCTCGGGAAGAGGCTGCGGCGGTACACGATCCTGGAGGACTCGCTCACCCTGCCCGAATTCTTCGAAAAGCGGTTCTCCGACCGGACCGGCATCCTGCGGACGCTTACCGCCGTGCTGACCATCTTCTTCATAATGATCTACATCGACTCGGGGCTCGTTGCGGGGGCAAAACTCCTGGAGACGGTGTTCGGGGTCGACTGGACGCCCGGCGTACTGGTGACGCTCGTCGCGGTGATCTCCTATACCTTCATCGGGGGGTTCCTCGCGGTCTCGAGGACGGACGTGTTCCAGGCGATGCTGATGCTGGCAGGCTTTCTCGTCCTGCCCCTGGCCCTGATAGCGATGACGAGCGGCCCGTTCCTGGGCCGGGACTCGGACTTCTGGAACCCCCTGACGGCCGCCGGGGGCCAGGGCATAACCTTCGTCTTCATAATCTCCACGGCTGGATGGGGACTGGGCGCCCTAGGCTCGCAACGCGTCTTGCAGCGCTTGATGGCGGTGGGAGGGGAGAAGAAGATAAGACTCAGCCGAGACATAGGCACGACGTGGGCATTCTTCATATTCGGTCTTGGGTTCCTGCTGGGACTGGTGGCCCGGCCGGCTCTCGCGGAGGCCGGCATAGCGGTCTCGGACTCGGAGAGCGTCTATATAGTCCTCGCCGACACCTTCTTCGCGCCTGTTGTAACCGGCCTGCTGCTCACGGGTGTGATCGCGGCAGTGATGAGCACGGCGGACTCCCAGCTTCTGCTGGCCTCCGCAATAGCCACGGACGACCTGCCTGTCGTGAACAGGTATGCGTACCGGATCCGGTATGAATACGCGGCTGTGGGGATGCTCTTCTACAAGACGGGGGGGCCGGACTGGACGCCGAACACCGGAGGCTGGGTGCTCGACGCCCCCACAGGCGACTGGCGTGGATTCACGCTTGGGGCCTACGGCCGGGTGTGGCTGGGCCGGCTCCTCCTGGTCGTAACCGGGGCCGCGGCGGCCGCCCTCGCGCTCCTGTTCCCCAACTCGATATTCAACCTCGTCGCCTATGCCTGGGGCGGGATGGGGGCCGCCTTCGGCCCCGTCACGATACTAACCCTGTACTGGAGCAGGTTCAATTTCTGGGGCGCGCTCGCCTCCATAGTCGTGGGCGCCGTAACCGTCACCGCATGGCAGTTCACGTCGGGCGGCCCGTGGGGGATTTTCGACATGGGCATCGCGGCGGCCCCCGGCTTCATAGCCGGGACGATAGCCGCCTTGGCGGGCACGCTGCTCACGTCCGAGCCCCCCGAGCAGGTCAAGGAGAATTTCGAGAGGGTCAATCCCGTCCGGCGCGGCGTTCCTGTCGTTCATTCGGGGATGGAGGTCACCGTGCTCGACGCTAGGCGCGGCTATCCCAAGGAGGACGAGTCCCGTAAGCCCAGGGAGGGCCACGAGTGGGTCACGGCGACTCTGCGAGTGAGGAACGTCGGAGGCGGACCCGTCGAGTCGGACATCTACCACGATGTGGAGTTCCCATTCATCGGCGAGCGGAAAGTCACCTATGACGACATCTTCCAGCCGCCTCGGACGGAGAGGCGGCTGGACTCGGGAAAACTCTTCGGAGACGAGGAAGTCATCGGGGACGTGGTGCGGGAGGTACACAAGGAGGACGACAACCTGATGCTCATATACGCGCCGACGTTCGGCAGGGCGCGCTACCTGTCCCTGGAGGAATGAGGCAGTAGTTCTTGGAGACTATCTCAGATCCCTTCCCCCTGAGGGGGAAGGTTAGGATGGGGGTGAGTCCCGTTTGGGCGATTGGCGATATAGCAGATGTGGATGACAGTTGCCGCCAGTTTTGAGATAGCTTTTTAGGGATGCTAGGTTGTCGCTCTACTAGGCCATGCTCAAGGAGACTCGGAATCCGGCACAGCGGCAAAGTCGTCCGCGACCGCCCAAATAGGACCGGAGCAGGCCGGCGATATCTCCCTGAACCCACTCCACTCCATGGCCTGCCCATAAGAGACGGCAGCGGCGCTGAATCGAACGTCATCTCCGACGCGCGCAACAGTGCGGCCGGTTGCGTCCACTATCCCGACGACTTCATCTTCCGCACTTAGCGTGAAC
Organism: Dehalococcoidia bacterium; assembly: GCA_963664035.2. GTDB lineage: Bacteria > Chloroflexota > Dehalococcoidia > Lucifugimonadales. Next base: position 1,440,196 of record OY760867.2, read on the forward strand.
GTATCCGGCCAGATGAGCAACGGCGGCACCGGGTATACACGTCGGTCGCGGTCGCGAACCGAATCGGCGTTCAGGCACCTCCCGTCCAGGACGAGCCTTCCAACGAAGCTCTCCATCTCCTGGTCTATCGCCAGCGGTCCGTCCTGCTTGGGGAAGTAGACCTCGACGTCAGGCAAGACCTTGATGCTGTTGGCGCCCCACGCGGACCCGGGACACATCTCGTCGTCACTGCGGCCGCCGGCGCCGCCCATGGCCAGTCTATCCCCGACCTGGGCGATTATCGCACCCGCGTCGTTGCGGACGTGGACCACGCCGCGATGGTAATGAGGAGTGAACCCAGGGGGCCACACGATGAAGGAGCCGCTGTCGCCGTGACCCAGACGAAGGCACTGGCCGTCCAGGACCAGCTCCCCAATAGCCAGCGCGGTTAGGGATTCCTGGCCGCCAACCAGGGTCTCTTGACGGCGAAAGTGGAGCTCCCGGTCCGGGAGTTGCAGGGTGAGGGTGGTGGGACCGTCGAGGCTGATGGCCGTAACCTCACCGGCCCACAGGTAGGGGCCAGGGCAATCCGTTGGCAGCCCCTGCTCCAGCTCACGGAGCCGGACGCTCTGGGGACTGCTGGGGTAGCCTCCGAATCGAACATGGTCTCCGATTCGCGCGGCAATCCGGCCGCTTGCGTCGACCACGCGGACGGAGCCATCCTCTGTGCTGAGCGAGAACGTGCGCGGCCAGACGACCAGCCGCGATCTGTGGTCGTAGCCGCTTCTAGGAGGTGCCTCCGCGCGTAGGCACCCGTCCTTCAGCACCAGCTTTCCGGCGAAGAACTCCCTACCCCGGTCGGGTATGAACGAAGCGTCGTGTTGAGGAAAGAAAGCGACTTCGCCTTGGCCGCTACAGCCTGTGGCAGCCAAGGCGAGTAGTACGCAGACAAGAAGGGCCTGCATGCCGGCCTGTCGTCCAGCGGCTAGTGTGGGCCTGTCTGGGAACGCAATTCCCGCTTCCATCACACTCACTTCGCTGTGCCAGACGCCCTCCGTCGACGAACAACTAGGCCGCGAAGCCAAGCCGCGAAAGCTAGCAGCCCAGTCGCCGCAACTGCGGCAACTAACAGTCCTATACGGCCTGATAAGAGTCCCACCGGACCAGAACTGTTGGTTACACGGCTTTCTTGATGATCGGTGCTGCTTTCGGGATGGAATAAGACCGGGACATCCGAGCGGACCACGGAGGTCGTGATGCTATTGACGATGTCCGCCCTGGTCGCATCGGTGAGTTTCGTCGCAGCGACGTTACGGAGATCATCGAGAGCGGAGTCGGAGGCTGTGCTCTCCAGGACAACAGTCGTGGTTATCTGACCTGTGGCGAAGTCGAACGAGGTGCCGGCCTCGCGCACTTCAGGCGACTCGAACACCGCGGAGTGGACGGCTTGAATCGCACTCTGGATCTCTACCTCCGTGAAGCCCAAGCCGGTGCGCACTTCGACTGAAACACCACTGTGACTGCTGGTGAAGGTGTCGATTATGTCGAGCGCCGCCTGGGGGACGCCGCCCGCGAAACCGACCCACGCGTGGCCACCGTCTACGATCTCCGCCCCGGTGAAAGCTTCGGGAGCCGCTTCCCGGATTTTCGAGACCGCCAAGGCGAAGTTGTCGTTCCAGCCATACCGATCGATAGCCTCCTGAAGGGATATGCCGAATTGGCTGGCGACGGTCTGCAAATCACTCAACTCCGCGTCACTGATTGCGGCGTCGATTTCCGGCGGGGCCACCTCCGCCTCCTCCGGGGTCGGCTCCTCGTCTTCTGCTCCCTGAGCGTAGACGACGCCGACGGTCGACGTAACCAAGGCGCTCAACATGAACAGAGCCGCGAATAATACCTTGAGATTGGTCTTCTCTTTCATAGCGCCATCCCTTCCCTCAAGCTCTTCAATAGCGCCTCTACGCTTCCGATACTGGACATTATAGGCGCGCCTTCACCTGGCTTCTTGAATCGGCGTCGTCAAGTTCTCAATCCTCGACTCAACGTGCCAGATCACCCCGGGACACTTCGTACCGTAGGGATTGTCCTCATGACGTCCCCTCTGGCCACCGACTTCTATGGAATCGCCGACACGAGCTATGGTCCTCCCTGCTCCGTTCCGTATCTCGACCTCTCCGCCCTCGATGTATGGCGCGAAACCCGCAGGCCACTCGATGAGGGATCCCCTAGCGCGCTCATTCCCATGACCCAGACGCAGGCAGTCGCCGTCCAAGACCAGCTCACCGGTATTCGCTAAGAGGTGAGATGCCCTAGGTCCCCGTATGGACTTCTGTCTAGGGAATAAGAGCGTCGAGCTAGGAATCGAAAGCACGGTCGGCTCGTCCGGTCCGACAACGTTCACCTCATCCCCGACCATGAGAAACGGCCCCGGACAATCGACGGATAGACGTTGCCGCCACTCCCGCTCCACCTGTTGCCACTCCTTCAGTTGCTCTTGCCACCTCAGCCGGGCCTGAGGCTGGTCCGGGCCGGGTTCGTCCGCATACACAGGCCAAACATCTTCCCCAATCGGACGACCGCTAAACCGTACGTCGTCTCCCAGATTGGCAGCTATCGAGCCAGCGCTATCGACCACGCTGACCGATCCGCCTTCGACATTGACGGAGAAGCCGGGCGGCCACACGAGCAGCAACGTGAGACCTTCGAAGTAGCCAATGCCGTAGTCGAGGCGCAGGCAGCCGTCCTGGGCGATTAGCTTGCCGAAGAAGTACTCATTCCCTCGATCGGTCCGCAGCGGCTCATCATGCTGGGGAAAGTGTGTGATCAATGTGGCAGCATATGGGGCCGGAGAGGTATCTGGCCCCGTATCACCCTCTGACTCGCCTTGGCCGCCACAGCCTGTGGCGGCCAAGGCGAGTAGTACGCTAATGAGAAGGACATGCAGGCCGCTGGTTAGAACCCTAATGGGATCTGAGCTCGACTTTGTACAAAACTTAGAAAAGGACAAGGTAAGCTGACAAGACCGAACCACCACGAAAGGTCATGTCATGCTCACCCTGCCCGATGTCATTGTATCCCTACTCCGTCCGTTCGCGCCGATGTTTCAGGCCAGGACATGGACGAAAGTGCAGGTGCTGCTCGTCGGCGCAGTCCTGGCCACGCGCAACAGGACCGTCACCTCCGCGCTCCGCGCCATGGGACTCAGCGACGAGACTGGCTTCGCTCGGTACCACCACGTTCTCAGCCGCGCTCAATGGTCACCTCTCCAGTTGAGCCGTGTACTGCTGTCGCTCCTGGTCCAATACCTCGATGGGGGTGACGGGCCGCTGGTATTCGGCATCGACGAGACGCTGGAGCGGCGGCGAGGCCGCCGGATCAAGGCCAAGGGGATATATCGTGACGCAGTGCGCTCCAGCGGGAGTCATTTCGTCAAGGCCTCCGGCCTGCGTTGGATAAGCCTGATGTGGCTGACCAACATACCTTGGGCACATCGGACATGGGCGTTGCCTGTGCTGACCGCGCTGGCGCCCTCTGAACGGTACTATCAGAAGCTGGGGCGGACTCACAAGAAGCTCACCGACTGGGCGCGCCAGATGATAGTACAACTCCGTCGCTGGTTGCCCAACCGTCCTTTGGTGATGGTCGCCGACAGCAGCTACGCTGCACTCGATCTGCTCGCCTTCTGCCAGTCGATGACTCGCCCCGTCACCTTCATTACCCGGTTGCGTCTGGACGCCGCGCTCTACGAGCCCGCTCCACCTCGACTGCCCGGACAGATCGGGCGTCCACGCCTCAAGGGCCAGCGGCTGCCCACGCTCGGGAACCTCCTTGAATGCCACGAGGCAGGCTGGACCAGGATGTCTGTGGCCTGGTACGACGGTGCCATCCGCGCGGTAGAGATCGTCTCTCAAACAGCGGTCTGGTATCACCCGGGCAAGCCACCGGTGCCCATTCGCTGGGTCCTCATTCGAGACCCCCTACACCAGTTCGACTCCCAGGCGCTGCTGTGTACCGATCCTGCGATCAGTCCGGCTCAGATCATCGAGTGGTTCGTGCTGCGCTGGCAGATCGAGGTGACCTTTCAGGAGACGCGCGCTCATCTGGGAGTAGAGACTCAACGCCAGTGGTCGGATCGAGCCATATCTCGGACCACCCCTGTGCTGTTGGGACTGTTCTCTTGGATAACTCTCGCAGCCCACCTGTTGAGAGACCGCCAACTCGCGACTCCACGATCGGCGGCATGGTATGTCAAGTCAGCGCCGACTTTCATCGATGCGATCGCTCTCGTGCGCCGTCACCTCTGGCTTGCTTCTGAGACTTTCTGCACATCGCCGCAGAAACCCGACATGCGAGAAATCCCAACGCCCATGTTCAACAGGTTCATCGAATCCCTCACCTACGCAGCGTGAATGTGCAAAGTCGAGCTGAGAGGCCCGACCTTGACGCGCGGTAGTTCAGGCGGTTTCGCATCAGTCAACCATGCAGAGCGCCTCGCCCTTCTCGCCAAAGTCGGGGAAACGCAGTTCAGGGACGTCGGGAGGCCCCATCCCTCTATCGAAGTCTGGGCGACGCTCCGTTTCAGTCTCCAGGGGTCGTAGCCAAAAAGTCTGCTCGGCGTGCCACGAGTCCAGCATCGTCCATCCTGCCGGTGACTCGCAGCGGTTCTGCTCCGCTGTCAGCAGCCCGCCCAAGCTCAGGTGGACGCCGTCCCACTCTTCGGACACAGCCCCCCAATTCGGCGCCAGGCGGTCGTCTTCAGTGCCCCTTGCGGGATACCGGACGCACAGGTCGTGCCAGTCCCGCGGACCATGGACCTCGAACACCCGCACGTCCTCGAGGAAGCACATGGACCACCACGCCAGTGGAAACTGGCATCGGTAGTCCCCCACCCGTTCATCACGGGCCAGGAGCTCGGATGTCAGGTAGGGGCCGTGGAGGGTCGACGTGACCTGGTGGCCTAGAGGCTTCTGTGCGTAGCGCTCCCAGCGCCTCGATGGGTTTCCCGGTCGACGCCACGCCAGCGTATCGGGCGGTGTTCCATATATGAACTTGTCCAGCGTACCGTGTATGGAGAGCCACGCCTGCGCGCGCAGGTCGACGTCACCGAACCACCACGCGGCGCCGGGGTGTTCGATCAGCGCGCGCGCCTGGGCCGCTTTCCCCCTCGCGAGGTCCAGCACCCCAGACGCGGTCAGATCATAGTCGGAGCGGTAGATGTCCACGAGGTCGGCGCTCGCAGCAGCCATCCGCAGGCTCGTCTTCGGGTCTGCTACGTCGTCCGGCGTGAGGCCGGATTCGACGACCGCGGCCACAAATGCGCAGCCGACAATGGAGCTCAGGAGATCGTCGACTCTCGTGTCAGCATCGGCCATGAGGAACTCTCCCTACTACGAGCCCTTGCAATACACATCAGACCGCACGTGACTGGGAGACCCCACTCGGCTCCAAGGCCTTCCACAGATGGTGGGGGAAGGAAACCCACCACCTACAGCTTGTTCGTCAGCCTACGGTACACCCAACTTACCACGAACTGAATGAGCCATATGATCAAGGCGAACGTACCGAGGCCCAAGGCCAGCCGCGCTGCCCCCTCCAGCAAGATGAGCGTTCTGGTCCACTCGCTCACCTTGCCGACCCCGGCCCCGCGGCCCCCGCATCGTTCACGTGAATCAAGCCGACGAACATCAGCGCCATTCGCATGCCTCCGGTCACAGGGACTTCACGGTGCGCTCTATGGCGGCTGTGGCTTCGTCGTAGGGGGTGCCGGGGGGGAAGGTTATGGGCGGGCCGAAGCGGACCTCCACGTCGCCTCGGCGCAGGAAGGGGAGGCGGACGGGCGCGCCGGGGTGGTGTATGACGAGCCTGATGGGGACGACGTCCAGCCTGCCCTCCACGGCGAGGAGGCCGGTCCCGGCGAGGAAGGGCTGTATGGGGCCGCCCGGGGTGAGCTTGCCCTCCGGGTAGATGAGCACCGTCCAGCCCCGGTCGAGGATGTCGCCGACGTTTTCGAGGCTGGCCCTGACGGCGCCCTCCTGCGAGAAGGGGAAGCCGTTGCCGAGCAGGGGGTTGACGACGGCCCAGAAGGGGTTGCGCCAGAGGGTGGCGGCGCCGGCAATGGAGAGCCTGCGGCGGCGGCTGTTGGGGATGGCCTTGATGATCAGGCCGTTGTCCCAGGGGAGGTTGTGGTTGGCGGCGAAGACCATGGGGCGGTCGGATGCGAGCAGGTGCTCCTGCCCGGTCACGCTGAGGCGGTAGCCGAGGCGCATCACAGGGAAGAGCGCCGCGCGCTGTATGGCGCCGCGCACGCCGCGGCACCACCAGCTCATGCCCCACCTGGGGAAGCTCATCCGCGCCTGGTTGCCGGCACCCTGCCTGACCATCTCCTCGATCTCGCCCACGGTGGTCTCGTCGTTCGCCTGGGACTCGTCCAGGTAGACGCCGAGTTCCTCGTCGATGGCGGACAGGAGGCTCACCCTGCCCAGCGAGTCGAGGTTCAGGTCTTCGCCGAGGGTCATTTCGGGGCGGAGGCGCTCGACCGGGTAGCCGGTGATCTCGGCCACGATGTCGAGCGGCCCCCTTGCGCGGGTGGCGCCGCCGGGCCTGGGGGCGGCGGGCCGCGCGGGGGCGGAGCCGCTCAGCACGTCGACGACCAGCCCCTTCTTGACCTTGAGGGTATGGGTGCGCGGGAAGTCCTCGCCGGGCCATATGGTATGGGCGCGTACGCGCTGGTGGGGGGCGAGGCGGGCGTTCGCCCACGAGACGGCCTCGTCCGGGTCGGCGCCGTCGGCGAGGATGAGGGCGGCGTGGACCTCGACGCCGGAGCCGGCGGGCATGCCGACGACGACGGCGTCGGCGACCCCGTCGTGCTTGCGGAGGACGGCTTCGATGTCCTCCGGGAAGACGTTCTGGCCGTCGGGCAGCACGATCATGTCCTTCTTGCGCCCCCTGAGGTGCAGGAAGCCCTCGTCGTCCAGGAAGCCCTGGTCGCCGGTCTTGTACCACCCGTCCTCGAAGGCTTCCGCCGTCGCCTCTGGGGCTTCCCAGTAGCCGCCCGTCACGTTGGGGCCCTTCACGAGCACCTCGCCGTCGTCCGCGATCCTGACCTCGACGCCGGGTACCGGCGGGCCGACGGAGTCGTAGCGCGGGTCGTCCTGGCGGTGGAAGCTGATGACGGGCGACGCCTCGGTGGCGCCGTAGCCCTGGGCGACGCGGAAGCCGAGCAGCTCCCACTTGGCGGCGAGGTCCTGGTCGAGGGCCGCGCCGCCGCAGATGAACATGTCCAGGCTGCCGCCAAGCTGCTTGTGTACCGTTCTGAATAGCTTGCGCCTCGCGCCGAAGGGCAGGCGTCCGGCCAGCGCGAGCATCCTGTTCCAGAGGGCCTCCCTGCCCTGCCTGCGCACCTCCCTCTCGATGCCGCCCATCAGGAGCTCCAGCCCCTGCGGCACCAGCAGCATCAGCGTCACTTTGCGCTCGCGCATGGTCTTTGAGAGCACCGTCGGTTGCCTGCTGGTGGGGTACGTGACGTTCGCGCCGGAACGCATGGGGAGGAACAGACCCCCCATCTGCTCGAACATGTGACTCAGCGGGAGCACGGAGAGGAGGCGGTCGGACGGGGACCCTGGGACGTACTGGGCGACGGAGCGCATGTTGGCGGTGAGGTTCCCGTGGGTCAGCATGACGCCCTTGGGGTTGCCGGTGGTGCCGGAGGTGAACATCACCTCGGCGAGATCGTCGGCGGCAAGCTCCACCGGCCTGGGCTGCGGCAGGCCGTGGATGAGGCGCTCCATATCCTCGAAGTAGATCTCCGGGATGCCGAGGCCCTCGTGGGCCGTGGGGGTCATCCTGGCGACGAAGGCGGCCGCTGGCTGTGTGCGCGCGGCGACGTTCTCGGCGAAGTCGTCGGCGCAGTTGAGGTCGAGTGGCACGGCCACGGCGCCGGCGCGGAAGGTCCCGAAGAGGGCCAGCACCCAATGGGGGCTGTTGGGCGCCCAGATGAGCACCCGGTCGCCCTTGCGGACGCCGCGCTCCTGTAGCAGCGTCGCCACGCGCCCGGCGCCCTCCCAGACGTCGCGGTATGACCAGCGGTGGTACCTGAAACCCGGCTTGAAGAGCAGGGCGTCCCGCGCGCCGTAGCTCCGCGCCGCCGCTTCGAGGAAGTCGACCAGCGTGTCCCCGAACGGTCCCATCTGCGGCTGTGTCTTGCTCATGGCTTCACCTCTCGCTCCATCAAGCTGGGACCGGCCTCTTGGAGTCGAGGCGGCGGCCCAGGCGGGCAACCGCATCCCTGGCTTCGCCCCTCAGCGGCCGGAAGTGTCCGAAGCAGATCGTGTCGAAGTCGAAGCCGGCGAGCTTGCGGATGGACTCCTTGGCCTGCCGGTAGTCTCGGGTGACCAGCCTCGCGGGGGGGAGCAGCCTGCCGAAGTGGTACTGGAAGACGTCCCCCGCTATGAGGACTTTGCTGTCCTCCACGAGCAGGCAGGTGCTTCCCCTGGTGTGCCCTGGGGCGTGGATGGCGCGCACGGGCCGGCCCACAGGCAGCAGGTCGCCGTCCGCCAGTGTGACGTCTACCCGGCAGGGCAGCCCGTAGAGCCGGTCGACAAACGGGCGTGAGGCGGCCCCGAGGAGCCGGCTCCGAAACGGGCTGGGGCGCGGTTCCACCCCGGTTACGATGCCGGCCTCCTCGCCGTGGACGGCCACGCTGGCGCCGGTGGCCTCGACCACCCTGTCGAGCGAGCCGGTGTGGTCGGGGTGGTAGTGAGTCAGGGCTATGAGGCCGATGTCGGTTGGGGCGATGCCCAGCGCCTCCAGGCCGGACTTCAGCGTGCCCATGCCCCCCTTCCAGCCGGTGTCCACCAGCACCACCTCCGAACCGCCGGTAATGACCGTGACCCTGGCCCAGGGCGGCCCCACCTGGTGTACGCCCTTCGCCACTTCCACCGGCCTCCAGAGCCTCACGCGTCGCCTCCGCCGGAGAGCGTGGCGACGCATTCGACGTGGTGCGTCTGCGGGAACATGTCCACGGGTTCGACGCTCTCGACGGCAAGGCCGCCCTCGACCAGCGCGCTCAGGTCGCGGGCGAGCGCGGCGGGGTCGCACGAGACGTACACGGCGCGGGAGGGGCGCATGCGCAGCAGGGCCGCGAGCGCCTCCGGTCGGCAGCCGACGCGCGGCGGGTCGAGGATGACGACGTCCGGGCGCTCGCTCATGGCGGCGAGTACGTCCTCGGCGCGGCCCTGGCGTATCTCGAAGTTGGGGACCCCCTCGGCGTTGCCGGCGGCGTCCCGGACGGCGGCCTCGGACTCCTCTATGGCGATGACGCGGCGGGCGTAGGGCGCGAGCAGCACGCCGAAGGTCCCCACGCCGGTGTACGCGTCGACCAGGACCTCGTTCCCGGTCAGCGCGGCGCGGTCGCGCACGAGGGCGGCGAGGCGCTCGGCCTGGGCGGTGTTGACCTGGAAGAAGGAGGGCGAGGCGACCCGGAACTCCCTGCCCCCGACGCGCTCGCGGTAGTGGGACTGGCCCGACTCGAGGGGTACGTCGGGGCTCTTCAGCCTGGGCTGGATGAGCCAGTCGCCGGTATTGACGCCGTACCTGACGGAGAGCTGCGTCGTCTCGCCGCTGCGGCCCTGGAGCTTCCCAAGCGCCTCGTTGATCCAGGGGGCCATCAGCATGCACCTGTCGATGCGCGCGAAGCGGCGGGTGACGCGGTTGACGAAGCCCAGCGTCCCCGGACGCCTCACGGTGAACCGGGCGTGGTTCCTGTACCAGTAGCGGTTATCGGCCGGCAGGGTGGGCGCGGCGCGCAGGCCGCCCAGGGCGTCGTAGGCGTCCAGCTCGCGTTGGACGGCGTGGCGCTTGAGCTCGAGCTGGCGAGCGTAGTCGACGTGCTGCCACTGGCAGCCGCTGCACGGGCCGAAGTAGGGGCATGGGGGCGCGACCCTGCTGGGGGAGGGTTCCAGCACCTGCTCCACGATGGCGGAAACGCGGCGCTGGCGTCTCCTCCGGTAGCGCACGATGCGGCACCTGACGACCTCGCCGGGGATGCCGCCGAAGACGTTCACCTCCTGGCCGTCCAGGCGGGCGACGCTGTCGCCGAGGGACCCCAACCTCTCCAGGGTGAGGTCGGCGTACTCCGGCTCGGGGCTATGGGCGCTGCGGCTTGCCGCCGCGTTCGCTGAGGTCATGGGAATGCCTGTGGATATGGTGTCCACTATAGCACGGGCGGGGGCGCGTAGCAGTTTGGCCAGGGCATGGTCGTCGTGGTACTATAGACACGCATCAAGTCGATATTGTGCATTCTGAATGCATAATATCGACTTTCCAAACTTGGTGGGTGAGCATGCAAGGTTACGTCAGGCGCTCGCTGGAGCCTGTGCTGGAGAGGGCCGCCTCGGAGTTTCCCGCGGTGGTGTTGACCGGGCCGCGCCAGTCGGGCAAGACGACCCTACTGCGGCGCCTGTTCGGCGAGCGTTGCGTGTACGTCTCGCTGGAGCCGCCGGACGTTCGGGCGTCGGCGCTCGAAGACCCGCGCGGCTTCCTGGAGGCGTACCCGCCCCCGGTCATCTTCGATGAGGTCCAATGTGCCCCCGAGCTGCTCCCCTACGTCAAGGAGAGGGTCGACGCGGAGCGCGGGGAAAGCGGCCAGTACCTGTTGACCGGCTCCCTGGACCGGCTGCTGTCGGAGAAAGTCACGGAGTCGTTGGCGGGCCGGGCGGCGATGCTCCGCCTGTTGCCGCTTTCGCGGAGGGAGGCGGAGGGGAGGCCGGATATGGCGCTGCCGTGGGAGCGGGAGGGGCATGCTCCTTCCGACACCTCATGCGCCTTTGGGGAGCTTTGGAAGAGCTTCCTCCGCGGCGGGTACCCCGAACTTGCGGCGCGGCCGGGGCGCGACGTGTCCATGTGGCACTCCAGCTACGTCCAGACCTATCTCGAACGGGACGTGCGCTCGCTGCGGCAGGTAGCCGACTTGGGGCAGTACCGGAATCTCCTCCGCGTCCTGGCGGCGAGAAGCGGCCAGCTTCTGAACCTGAGCGACGTCGCCCGTGATCTGGGGGTCGCGCTCAATACGGTCAGGGCATGGCTCTCAGTGCTCGAAGTCACCTACCAGGTCATGGTGCTCAGGCCGTACTTCGCCAACGTCGGGAAGCGGCTCGTGAAGACGCCCAAGGTATATTTCACGGACGTCGGCACGCTGTGCCACCTCGCGGGCCTCAGGGACCCCGAACACGCGGCGGCCGGCCCCATGGGAGGCGCCATCATGGAGACGGCCGTGCTCTCCGAGATCGTTCGGACGCTGACGCATCGCGGGATGGAGCCGCAGGTCTACTTCTGGAGGACCACGGCGGGAACGGAGGTGGACTTCGTGGTCGAGACCGGCGGGATGCTCGCGCCGGTCGAGGTCAAGCTGTCGGCGACGCCGCGTCCCGCGATGGCGTCCGCGCTGAGGAGATTCCGGCGCGACGTGAGCGCCGCCGCGCTCCCGGGATTCGTCGTGCACCCCGGCGACGTGCGGCTGCCGCTGGGACCCGGCGTGACGGCGCTGCCGTTCGGCGACCTGTGACCGCGCCTCACGCCCGCGCCTCTACCGGCGAGGCTCCCACGAGAAGAACCGGAGGGCAACGAGCAGCCCGCCCACCATCCACGCGGCCATCACCAGCAGGTGGACCGGGTCGAGCCCCGCGCCGGCCTCGAACGGGTCGAACGACTTGTGCATCGCCTGCGCGAGGTGCCTCACCGGGAAGAGGTCGGCGACGTACGTGACCCACCAGGGAGCGTCGCGCAGTGGAATGAACACGTCCGATATGAACAGGAGCGGCAGGATGGACACGTTTACGATCGGTGGCGCGGCGTCCGCGTTGGGAATGACCGCCGTGATCGCAAGGCCGAGCACGCAGAACGTCGCCGCCCCGACCGCAATCGACGCGAGGAAGGCGGGCAGGGTGTTGGTGGGTACGTCCACGCCGTAGAACAGCACCCCCGCCGCGGTCACGATGACGACCAGCGTGACCGCCAGGAGCAGGGAGTGCGCGATCCTGCCGAAGAGGAACGACCACCCGGGAAGCGGCGTGCCGCGTGTGCGCTTGAGCAGGCCCTGTTCCCTCGAAAAGGAAATGCCCATGGCCACGTTGGTGTAGCAGGTGTAGATCACCGACATTGCCGCTATGGCCGGCACGTAGAAGGTGGACGTGTTCACCGTCCCGCCGGGCAGCTCCAGCTCGCGGTTGCCGAACAGCAGGTTGAACAGCACGAGGAAGATGAGCGGGAAGAAGAAGACGAAGAACGCCGCCGGCGGGTTCCGCCAGAAGGCGGTGTTCTCATACCTGACCTGCCTCAGCGCGAGCGCGAACGGACTCATTCAGGCTCCTCGTCGGCGGAGAGCTTCAGGAACACGTCCTCCAGGGACGGGCGCGACACCGAAAGCTCCTCCAGCTCGATTCCGCGCTCCACCGCCCAGCGCGTCAGGTGGTGGAGCGCGCGCGTCGGCGAGTCCGTAGTGACCGCGTACCGGCCGTCGCCGTCCGGGGGGCCAACCCGCAGGCCCTCGGGCGGGCCGGCCAACCCGTGGGGCGCCCTGAACCGTATCGTCGTGGCGCCCGCCTCCCTGGCGAGATCGGCCGGACGCCCCTCGGCCACGATCTCCCCGTGCGCCATGATCGCCACGCGGTCGGCCAGGAACTCCGCCTCGTCCATGTAGTGGGTCGTCAGCAAGATGGTCTTGTCCAGCGCCTGCAGGTTCTTGACCATCTCCCATGCCCCGCGCCGCGCCGATGGGTCGAACCCCGTGGTCGGCTCGTCCAGGAAGAGGAGCTCCGGGTCTCCGGCAAGTCCGATGGCGACGTCCAGCCGCCGTTGCTGGCCCCCTGAGAGGCGCTTCACCCTGGCGCGGCGCTCCCGCCTGAGCCCGGTCGCGTCCAGGATCTCCTCCAGCGGCAGCGGATGGGGATAGTATCCCCTGAACAGGTCGATCGACTCCTCGACGCTCAGGTATGGCTCCACGCCGGTCGACTGGAGCACGATGCCGATCCTCTGCTTGAGGCCCCGCTCGTTGCGGGCCGGGTCGTATCCCAGCACCTGCACGTCGCCCGCGGTCCTGTCCCTATGCCCCTCCAGTATCTCCACGGTAGTGGTCTTGCCGGCCCCGTTGGGGCCGAGAAGGGCGAACACCTCGCCCTTGGACACGTGGAGGTCTATGCCCCGCACCGCCTCTATCGCGCCGTAGGACTTGCGCAGCCCACGCGCCTCGATGGCCGGGGAGGTAGGGGTTGACATAGGGCGTAACGGTAGCGGCCCGTTTCCAACCCTGTCAACTCGGCGCGCCGGCCGTATGCGCGACCGCCCCTGGGTGGTACCCTAGTGCTCCAACATTGTTGAAATGATGGCTAACCTTGAGTCCCCTCCCCCATTTTGGGGGAGGGTTAGGAACACCACGAGGCGCTACGCGCCGACCGCACTTGAATCCCCTCCCCCATTTTGGGGGAGGGTTAGGGTGGGGGCACCGCTGCCCCGCGCAGTATTCTCTCCACCCTTCATTGCTAGGTTGTCGGTCCACTAGCCGCTCGCAGGCCTGGCAAGGAGGCGGATATGTCGCGGCCCTGTGCGGCGTGGAGGCGGAGCTTGGGACGGTGGAGCCGGGAAAGATAGCCGACCTGGTGGCCGTGGACGGCAACCCCCTCGAGGACATAGAGAACCTGGGCAATCTCTTGCTGGTGTTGAAGCACGGCAAGATAGTCGCCGACCATCGCCGGCCGCCTTCGTAACGGACCCCTTCCCGCGGAACGATTTGGGCCGGCGGCGCATATTATCTTGTGAAGGCCCAGAGGGGGAGGCGGCCATGAGGTCCGACCCGTGAGCGATGACGAAGCGATCGCGCGCTGCCAGCAAGGCGACCGCGACGCCTTCCGCCACCTGGTGGACAGGTACAAGGACGTGCTGTACGGCACGGCTGTGCTCATGACTGGCAACCGCGCCGTCGGCGAGGAGGTGGTCCAGGAGGCGTTCCTGTCCGCCTGGCGCGGGATCGGAGGCTTCAAGCGAGGCCGCCCACCCAAGCCCTGGCTGGTGCGCATCCTGGTGAACGAGGTGCTGACCCGGCAGAGAAAGAAGTCGATTCCCGCGATTCCCCTGTCGGACCTGGATCATGCAGCAGACCCAGCCGCGTCGGACGATGCAGACGCCTTCCAGGACCGCGCGATCGTCCGGCAGGCGCTGGCGCATCTCGTTCCTGAGCAGCAACAGGTGGTCGTGCTCAGGTACTTCGCCGAGCTGAGCGTGCCCGAGGTGGCCAGGTCGATTGGAGTGAGAGAGGGAACGGTCAAGTCGCGTCTGCACAGGGCCCTGAAGCGGCTGCGAAAGAAACTGGAAGAGTCCGGGGTGGAGGTAGATCGACATGGGTAAAGGAGATATGCGCGACATGGACATCGAGCACGTCCTGCGTGATCACTTCGAGACGGAGGCATCCGGGCTGCGCGCCCCCCGCGACCCCTGGGTATGGCTGGAGAGCCGGCTGGAGCCGACGCCCAGCCCCCGGCTGCTCGGAAGGCTGATCGGTATGCTGCGGGTCCCCTCCTACGCGGTCCCTGGGGCGTTGGCGGCTGTGGCTATGTCCGTCGCAGCCATTGTGGCGGTCGTGGGGATATGGTCAGTGTTCATGGATACCCGATACCAGTCGCATGTTCAAAGCGCCAGTGGCCGTGATCTCCAAGGCGCCCAAGGCATTATGGGCCTTCCAGGTCCCCAGAGCGTTGACTACGGGGGAGCCGAAGTGACAAGCCCTTCAGGCCCACCGGATGCGGCAGGTCCCGAAGGCCCAGCAGGCCCCCAAAGCCGCCCAGCCGCTCAACCTCCAAGCACGACGTTCCGGGACTTCGAGCGGCAGCCCGCCGTACTCGCCTCCAGGGACAACGTTTCGACCTTCAGCCTGGACGTCGACCGTACCTCATACCAACTCGCGCTGAACTGGGCCAGAGCGGGCTACCAAGTGGAGCCGGACTCGGTGAGGGCTGAGGAGTGGGTCAACGCCTTCGACTACGGCTACGCCCCGCCCCTGAACCGCGACAGCTTCGCCATAACCACCGACGCGTTCACGCATCCGTTGGACAGCCGCAAGCGCATGGTCCGCATCGCCTTCCAGGCGCCGGAGGCGAGCTACCCGGACAGGCAGCTCAACGTTACGCTCGTGCTCGACGCCTCGGCCTCTATGAGTACGGGCAACCGGGTGGACATCGCGAGAGAGGCCGCCGAGAGCATCAGGCGAAACCTGGGCCGCGGCGACCGGATAGCGGTCGTACACTTCACGTATGAGGTCATTCATGACCTTACCGTCGAGCACAGCGCCCCCGACGATC
Source organism: Dehalococcoidia bacterium (assembly GCA_963664035.2). Taxonomy (GTDB): domain Bacteria; phylum Chloroflexota; class Dehalococcoidia; order Lucifugimonadales. The sequence goes on from OY760867.2 coordinate 1,455,519, forward strand.
CCAACGTGAGCTGGTCGATAGATCGGCTGGCTCCTCACGACTCCACGAACGTGCAGGCCGGCCTCGATCTCGGCGTCCGGCTCGCCGACCAGGCCCGGCGGGAGCGCCCGAACGCGTATAACTACATCATCCTCATGTCGGATGGAGTCGCGAACGTGGACGCAACCGACCCGTTCGCCATACTGGAGTCGGCGGGCGACCGCGACAGCCGCAACCCGCTGAGGCTCGTCACCATCGGGGTGGGCATAGAGAACTACAACGACTACCTGCTGGAGCAACTGGCGCAACACGGCAACGGCTGGTACCGGTACCTGAGCACGGTGGAACAGGCGCGGCAGACGTTCAGCCGGGACAACTGGGCCGCGCTCTCGTCACCGTTCGCGGACCAGACCCGGGCGCAGGTGACCTGGAATAGCGAGGTCGTGGCCTCCTGGCGGATCGTAGGGTACGAGAACCGCGTCACGCCGGACGAGACGTTCACACAGGCGCGGAAGGAGTTCGCGGAGATACCCTCGGGAGCGGCCACCACGGTCTTCTACGAGCTGGACTTGAGGGAGGGTTCGCAGAGCGACGCGGGCCCTTTGGGCGACGTGGAGCTGAGGTGGGTGACTCCCTCGACCGGCGAGTCGAACAGGCAGCACGCCACCATCCTCGGGCGGAGGGACATTGGATTTAGTGCGTTGGACGACCCTCTCCTCAAGATGGGCGCTATCGTGGCGCTGGCGTCCGATCTCTACAGTAGCCTGCCGCGCGCCGGCTATGCCGATGTCCGTCGAGGGCTGACCCTGCTGGGGCACGAGCTGCGGCTCCTGGAGGACCGGCTGGGCCGGCTGGAGGCCTACCGCGACTTCGAGTTCCTGCTGGAGCACATCACGCGCGACCTCGACGATGGCTCCCGGCCTTCCGGCTACAGCCGATAGCATCGTGGCCATTTACACCCGGATTTGACGCGGTGACAGGGTTCGCGCCCCACGTGCTGCCCAGCGGCGGCGCCGAGCTTGACATCATCGGTGCTGGGTTTGATGCGGGTGACACCGTGACCATATCCGTATATGGCAGTCAGTCGGCTCCAAACTCGGAACCCGTGGAGCAGATGCTGGGCGAGCTTACGGCTGACGGTAATGGCGTCGTCGTCGGCGCATTTGAGGTTGACCTGTCCCCCGGCTTCTACGGCGTGAGGGCAGAGGCAACCAGCGGCCAAACGGCACAGGCTCCGCTGATAGTAAAATAGAGCCCACACGAAAGGCGACCCACCCCCGGCAGTTCGACGGCTCCCGGGGGATCATGGGTCCGGGCGGCGCACAAAGCTCACAGCCCACGCCCCAGATCCACCACCTAGCGTTATTGGTGTGGACTTTGCGGTTCTACAGGGACATGTTCGTCGTTGCCTCGGCGTCACATATGCTCAGATTGGGCCGTAGGGAGGGGTTTGGACGACGTTTTGAGGGTATTGGGGCGGCCTGATACCAAGCGGCGGCTCTGTTGAGTCCAAGGAAGGCATGGCCCGGCCAGACGACACCGCTGAGTCGCCTTCAACCGATGGGCCCTCTCCCCCTACCGGGTCGCCTATGCCGTTTACGGCTCGGCAGCCAGCGCCGATAGCCTCTGCCGCGCTCTGAGCACCAACTCGTATGAGGGGTGTCCACGCGCCAGGCGGATGATCAGCCTTCGAGCGTGCCATATGACCCGGCCAGCAAGGGCGATCAGGTTGAAGCGGACCGCTTTCAGACGCTTGCTCACCCACTGTCCGCCCAACACCAGCCGCTTCATCGCCGAGTTCAGATTGAAGGCCAGCACCACTATGGCCCACCATGCCGCGTTGGCTCCGAACAGGCCCGAAGGGAGCCTGCCGCCCGCAAGGTCCTCCTTCAACACGCCGTGTACCTCCTCACCCTTGCCGCATCTCTGCCTCGACCACCCGATCACCTCGTCTCCCGGTAGGTCTCGGTTGGTCACCAGCCCGAAGACCTTGTGCCAACCCCGACCGGGCAACTCCATCGCAGGGAATGGAAGCTCTAGCTGGCTGTCCATCCCAGGCAGAGGCTGCTCGTTCAACCGCTCCCTGATGGCTATGAACCGATACTCAGGGCTGTTCTTCGAGTGCCCTATCCAGTTGGGCACGAAGTTGACCTCAGCCCACTGTTGGCCCGTATCCACCCTATGCTCGCCCACCTTCCGGTACAGCGGCTGCCACTGCCGCTCGGGAACCGCCGACACCGCACGGCGGAACTCCGCCGTCACGTCAACACCCACCGCAAACTCGATCACCCCGAACCGCTCGTTCCTTCCCTCGGCGCAGTATCGCAGCAACTCCTGCTCGTACCCCGCCGTATCAGACCTCAGCATCACCCTCTCGACGCTGTAATGCAGTTGCTCCAGTGCTTCGGTCAGCACGCGCAACTGCTGATGGCCCGCAGGCACGTTGCCGTCTCGGAACTCCGAATGAACGATCAGGTCGTCCTCTGAACAGTAGATCGTCAGCGGCTGGTACGCCCTGTATTTCCTGTAGCTGAAGAGCGCCTCCTGCTTGTGCGTCTCCACCAGGGTCGCGTCCATGTCCAGAGTCGCCACGGTGTGAGGCGAACGGCTCTGAACGAAGCCCACCATCTCGGCGTTGACCTCCCAGAGACCGCGCAGCGCCTGGTTGGGCGTAGGGATGAATGCCCGGTGAGCTTGCCGCCGAGACTCCTCGTCTGCGTCGTTGAATCCCGACAGGTACCGGAACACCGCAGACTCCGACGGTACGGTCCGACGCCGCTCCACACGCCATCTCTGGCCCAACGCTACGCGCTCCCTGCGACCCATCCCGACCATCTCCGTCTCTCGAAGCACCCGGCAGAACCCCTCGTCCTTCTCAAGGACATCCAGATCGGACACCGACTCGCCGCCCGCAAGGTTCAGCAGTATCAGCGAGGTGACTATCTGGCTGTCCGTCCAGCCCTGACCGCCTCTACGCAACCCCACGCAGCGCTCTATCGATGACTTCAACCCGCACACCTGTATCAACTCCAGGTACGTCGGTAGGCCCGACAGCGCCGTCATACCCGTCGTGCTCTTCTCCCCGGCATACTGGAACGGCAGGGTGACTTGCTTCATAATAGATGCACCTCGTTGGTGATGGCTTTGCCTGTGCAGCAACCATCTTAGCCCGCTTCAACACGGGCGCCAACGAGGTCTCTCTTTTACCTAGGTGGGGAATCGGGGACGCCCTGCGGCATTGACTGGCCTGTGAGCCGCTGATACCCTCAGCGCACTGGAGCGAGGAACACCCCTATGGCCCAGGTCGACTTCGATTTCAAGCCCGATGTGCCGGTATTCGACGCCGACGTCGCGTTGGGGCGGCGGCACGACCGCCGCGTCGCCGTCGACGGCGTGGAGGGCACGCTGGCGGAGATGGACAGGGCGGGCGTCGAACGCGCCCACGTCTACGCGCCCCACGCCGCGGGATGGGACTCGGCCCACGGCAACGAGTCGCTGGCGCGGACGATAGCGGGCCAGCCGCGGTTCGTGCCGCAGTTCGCGGCCAACCCGACGGTCGACGACCTCGACGACTTCAGGGCCGCCTTCGGGGCCGCCGCCGCGCGCTCGGTCCGGGTCGTTCCGGGCCTCCACAACTACCCGTTCCGCGACTGGGTCGTCGGGCCGTGGATGGAGTGGATGGCCGAGGAAAACATCCCGCTGTGGATTCCCGCTTCCTACTCCTACCACGGCGCCGAGATCGAGGTGGACCCGTCCGAGGTCCACGACACGATGGCGGCCAACCCCGGAGTCACCGCCGTGCTGGCCGAGGTACACTACAGGCACACCTCGTGGGCGCTGCCGCTGATGAAGGCGCTCCCCAACCTGCTGATCGAGGTCTCGAGGCTAGTCAGCGCCGACGGCATCATGAAGTTCGTGGGAGCCGTCGGGGAGCGGCGGGTGATGTACGGCTCGCGCTTCCCGGACGCGCCGATGGCCCCGAACCTCTACTACCTGCACCGGTGCGGGCTGAGCGACCAAGCCCTCGCCGACGTATGCGCCGGCAACCTCGACCGGCTCTTGGGGACGGCATAGCCATGAACACACCCGTAGTCGATTTCCACTGCCACGTCGGACGCCAGGGCATGTACGGCGTGAACGACGACCCGGAACGCTACCTGCGCATCCTGGACGCGGCGGGCGTCGACGTCGCATGCGTCAACTGCAACTTCTACAGCGACGCCAGGATCGGGAACGACGCCGTCGCCAGCTTCGTCGACCGGTGGCCCGACCGGTTCGTCGGCGCCGCCTTCGTCACGCCGCACTACCCGGAGGAGGCAGTACGAGAGCTCGACCGCTGCTTCGACGAGCTTGGGATGAAGTTCATCAAGATATACCCCGACTACTTCGGACGGCCCAACGACGACCCCGCGTACTTCCCCATCTACGAGTGGGCGGACGACCGCGGCGTCGCCATCATGGGCCACGCGACATTCGTATTCGACCCGCCCCATCTCGACATCCCGGCCCGGTTCCTGGGCCTGCACGAGCGCTTCCCCAACGTGACCTGGGTGCTGGCCCACGCGGGCAACGACACCGAGGGCCAGATCGGCGCTGTCGAGGCCGCGCAACGCTGCGACAAGATCGTCCTGGAGACCTGCACCTCTTACGGCGAGCACGGCACGATCGAGCGGCTGGTCAACGGCGCCGGCAGCGACCGGGTCATCTACGGCTCCGACATGCCGCTGATGGACGCTCGGCTCCAGATCGCCAGGGTCGTCACGGCCGACATCTCCGACGAGGCCAAGCGCAAGGTCCTCGGACTGAACACGATGCGCCTCCTGGGCCTGGAGCTTTAGCGCCGAGAAGCCGTCCGCCGACGCGGCAAACGCAGGCGCAACCTACTTCCTGATCCTCAGCATCAGCTTGTCGCCCGCCTTCCACGGCTGCTTGCTCACCGCCCAGACCAGCGCGCCCGCGGGCGTGGTGGTGGCGTTGGAGGCCGTCAGCGACAGTGTGGTCGTGCCCTTGAGGTCTATGAAGTCGAGCGCGTGGCCGGTGACGCTCCGAGTCAGGTCCGCGGTGACCTCGCCGGACTGCCACGAGATGGTCCCGACGGTCGTGGTCCCGACGATTGCGGTGCTGGATGCGTAGGGGTCGAAGAACGACTCGGCCAGCGTGCCGGCGGGGGCTGTTACGGTGACGAGCATCGCATCATATTCGAGAGCCTCCTTTGGATACGGAGGGCAATCCACCCACCCGACCGGCCTCCAGTTGTAGAATACTTTGTATTCCCCTTGCGGCAGAGGCCGGGTGGGATTAGGGTCGGTTCATGCGTAGACCCGCCCCCGCCGCACGCGAGAAGTAGCGTGGCGGCTAGAGCGATCAGGTTCTGGCCAACATGGTCGAAGCTCCTTTTCCGTTACCTATGTGACCCTTGTGGCCGCCTTGGGCGAGGAACGCGCCAACTCTGAACATTCCTTTGAATCCAGGCACGGACGGACAGAGGCGTTCTCGGATATAATACGGGATACTCCCCGGCAAAGACCCGACCGGCGCAGGAGGATACCCGGTGCCACATAGAACCGTCGCTCTGAAGGACGTGACCCGCGAGGACGTTGGGAGGATACGGCAGTGGCTGCAAGACGACGAGGTGGCCGAGAGCTGGTTCGGCCGGTACTCATACGGCGACCCGGCGCACCTCGGCTACCACCCGGAGGAGTTGGAAGACGCTTCGGAGGAGCGCTGGCAGAGCGTCTTCAACGACCCCGAGCACCGGATCCTCTCCATCTACACGATGGAGGGCGAGCACGTCGGCGAGATGCACGTGGCCATCGAGGAGAGCCTCGGCGACGGGCACGTATCGATCCTGATCGGGCGCAAGGACCTCTGGCACCAGGGGCTCGGCTCGGCCGGAATGCGCTCGGTGCTCGCGCTGGCGTTCGACGCGTGGGGCCTCTACCGCGTCTGGGCCGACATACCGGAATACAACACCGCGGCCCGCACCATGTTCGAGCACCTTGGCTTCGTACACGAGGGCACGCTGCGGAAGAGCCGTCCCCACGAGGGGTCGAGGTTCGACTCGGTGGTCATGGGGATGCTGGCGGAGGAGTACGCCGCCCGCGACCACGACGACTTCCACCACCACGTCTGAGCTACGGGGCGCTGCGCTCGGGCGGGCCCTCGGGGGCGCGCCTTCCCCTCCACAGCGCCAGGGCGATGACCGCGACCATCAGCGCCGCCAGCCCGACGGGCGCGGCCATCTCCAGCGGTATGCCGGTTATCCGGGCGCCGACCTTTTCGGCCAGGGACGCCCGCGGCAGGTCCACGAGGTCCACCGTGATCCGTGCGCCCCGCGGCAGGTCGGAGCCTGACAGGAGTTGGAGGTCGCGTCCGCCGACCTCCACCGTGTCCGGCCCTTCGAGGTCGCCGCCGACCAGGGTGGCGACCTCCGGCGCCGCAAGGAAGCGTACGCCGTCCGCGCCGTAGGGGTAGTTCCGCCTGAACTCCATCTCTTCCCCCGTGTAGGGGAAGGTGTAGGCATACATCACCTCGTGCGCGCCTGGCGGCACGCTGGCCGTGACCGCGAACCCCCTGTCCACCTGGATCGGATCCGCGCCCAGCAGTTGGGTGTTGACCTCCAGGTCGGACGCGCCGGGTGGCAGGCCGAACCTTAGCAGGCTCATGGGCCCCGCTCCCGGGACGTAGGTCGTGTCGGTGTCGTTCACGACCTCCACTATCTCCAGCGCCCAGAGCGTCCGCGACTCGGCATCGACGGCCGCCAGGAGCACAGACGCCCTGGAGACGGAGAGGGCCTCCTCGCTGTCGGTCGACTCGTAGACGGCAAGCGTGAACGGGGGCGGCGGCCCGTTGGACAGGTCGAGATCGGCCCCGTAGAGCGCCCCCTGGTACACCACCGTCACGCCGTATGTGAGGTCGGGCTCGTAGACGACGCCGTCGAACCTGAAGCGGCCATCGGTGTCGGTGACGGTCTCCTCGTGCTCGTGGAGGGTGAGACCCTCCCGGTGCAACACCACCTCAAGGCCCGGCGCGGGCTGGCCGCCCACCGTGGCGTTCGCCACGCGCCCCTCGATGGAGACGCCTCTGGAGGCGGCGGACGCCGGCCCTGAGGCCGCCGCGGCCGGCAGCACGGCGGCGAGACAGGCGAGGAGAGCGCCCGCCAGCCTCATTCAGCCGCCTCGGGCCCGTCCCCGAGCACCCGGCTGCGCGCCTCCCTCGCCTGGCTGTCCACCTCGTCGCGCAGGGCCTGCTCCTGCTGCTCCTCCAGGTCCATCGCCTTCATGATCAGCGCCGCCTCGGTCACGTACTGCTCCCGGAGGACCGCGTAGCTCTCGTCGTCGAGGCTGCCTATGGCGTGCTCCAGCTCGGTGTTCCTCAGGCCGGCCATGGCCGAGTCCCAGCGCCTGGACAGGTCCGCGGACGCGGACGTCTCGTCCTCGGCGGCGTAGCGGGCCGCCGCGCTCCTGCTCAGGAACGGGTACAGGATAGCCGCGGCGGGGAGAAACGCCAGCAGGATGACGATCAGTACCAGCACGCCGTATCCCTCAGGCCCGGGCCGCCTGTGCGGCGCGGGGGATGCTCACGACGGCGGGGGCTGCCTTGCGCCTGGGCGAAAGGGCCAGCAGCGTGCCCAGCACCAGCAACGGCCCGGAGGCCCACATCCACCATACCAGCGGGTTCACGTACACGCGGAACACGGCCGTGCCGTCGCCGGCGAACTCTGACGGCACGATGTAGAAGTCCTCGAGCGGCGTCGAGCGTATGGCGGCGCGCGTCGCGGCTATCTGGAACTCCGGATAGACCGACCTCCGGGTGCTCACGACGCCCTTGTAGGAGCCGCCCGCGTACAGGTCGAAGCGGGTGGTTATCTCCTCGCGGTCGGGGTACGCGGCGCGGTCGAAGTCGAGGTACCTGAAGGTGTAGCCGCCGAGCGACGCCTCTTCCCCGACGCTCATGTTGAAGTCGCGCTGCACCGCGTAGAAGGACGAGCCTATGACGCCCACCGCGAGCATGACGATGGCGAGGTGGACGACGTAGCCGCCGTAGCGGGGGCGGTTGCCGGACAGCAGGCGGACGAAGGCGTAGGGGTAGCTCTCTCCCCTGCGGCGCCTGGAGGCGACGCCCCTGGCCCACTCGTGGACGATGCCGGTGACGACTACCGCGCAGGCGGCCACGGCGAGCAGGCTCAACGGCTTGCGCACGCCCACGACCGCCAGGACCACCACCAGCACGGCGGCCGCGATGAGCGGATACCTGAGCAGCGAGAGCACCCTGGGCCATGAGGCGCGGCGCCAGGGCAGCAGCGGGCCGATGCCCATCAGCGCCACTATTGCCAGCAGGATCGGGCCGTTGACGCGGTCGAAGAACGGCTCGCCAACGGTGATCGTCTCTCCCTGGATTCCCTCCGAGAATACCGGGAAGATGGTGCCCCAGAGCGTGACGAAAGCCACGGCCAGGAAGAGCACGTTCTGCGTGAGGAAGGCGCTCTCGCGCGAGAGCATCGAGTCCAGCCGCTCCCGGCTCCTCAGGGTGTCCATCCGCCATGCGAACGCGGCGAGGGAGGCGAGCAGCGTGGCCCCCATGAAGGCGAGGAAGAGCCATCCCATCGTCGACTGGGCGAAGGAGTGGACCGAGGGCACGGGGCCGCCGCGGTTTATGAACATGCCCATCTGGGCGAAGAAGAATGCCAACGAGACGAGGACTATGTTCCAGGTGCGAAACATGCCGCGCCGCTTCTGGATCATGATGGAGTGGACGAAGGCCGTCATCGCGAGCCACGGCATCAGCGCCGAGTTCTCCACCGGGTCCCACGCCCAGTAGCCGCCCCATCCCAGGATCGTGTACGCCCACCATGAGCCGAGCAGCAGGCCGACGGTGAGCAGCAGCCACGACGCCATGCCCCACACCCTGCCCAGGTCGACCCACTCGTCGCGCCCGCCGCGCCGCGCCAGCATCGCGCCCATCGCTATGCTGAACGGCACCGCGACCGAGACCAAGCCGGTCATCTGCACCGGCGGGTGTATGAACATGCCGAGGTGGACGAGCAGCGGGTTGATGCCGCGCCCGTCCATGGGTACGAAGTCGAGCCGCTCCAGGGGGTTGGCGAGGAAGACGATGACGCCGAGCAGGAACGTCAGGAACACGGCCATCAGGGAGGTGGCGTAGGGCGACGTGTAGGGCAGCCGCCTCGTCATGCTCAGGACGGCGCCCACGGCCAGCAGCGAGAATACGACGGCTATGAAGAGCAGCGAGCCGGCGTTGCCCGCGTAGAAGGCGACCCACGTGTAGGCGGCCGGCATCGACAGGCTGCTGTTCTCGGCGACGTACCTGACCGAGAAGTCGTGGTTTACGAATGCGTAGACCAGGGCCGCGGTGGAGACGGCCAGCAGGGGCGGTATGGTGTAGAAGCCGTAGCGGCCGCTGAGCACGAGGGCGGGCAGCCGTTGCCATGCGCCGAGGAAGGAGGCGAGCACGGCGTAGCCCGACACGACCAGGGCTATGGGCAACGCCGCGTATCCGGCGTCTACTACCATCCGTTCCTCTCCTCGATCAAGGCTAGTCTTGGACCAGGGACTCGACGCGCCTGGCGTACTGCTCCCGCTCGGCGTCGGTAAGGCCGGGGGCCTCGGCGTCGCCATGTTCGCGTCGCCTCGACATCCTCCTCAGGGCCAGGAAGAGCAGCCCCCCGGCCAGCACGACGGCCGCCGGAGGCACGACCCATACCATCAGGTTGACGCCCGACGCGGGCGGCTCCAACAGCACCCTGGGGCCGTAGCTCTCCACGAAGGAGTCCTTGATCTGCTCCTCTGTCCAGCCTTCCCTGAGCCTGGTTTCGACGATGCCTCGCATCTGGGCCGACAGCGGGTGCTGCGACTGGTCTATCGACTCGCCGGGGCAGACGGGGCACATGATCGCCTTGTTCAGCTCCTGCGCCCTCCGCTCCACTTCCGGCGCCTCGCTCCGCGCCGCGCACGCCGAGGCGGCGAGCAGCAAGAATGCCGCCGCCAGCCAGCCCACGGCCGCCCTGGAGACCGGTATCGCCATGCCCCTCTCCTTGGCTTCTATCAAGGGTAGATTAACACATAGCCGCCGGCTGACGGCAGGTCTCCACCGCGCACCCAGGGCGCACTGCCACGCGGGCGCGGATGGCGCCAGGGCTTGACGAATGGCGCAACCTCGATATACAATTACACGTAATGCAGAAATGGGAGGTGTCCGTAATGTCCAGTGATGAGAGAGAGCGGAGCAGGATGTCCGAGGGCATCGACATAATCATCGACGAGGCGAAGACGGCGACGAAGCGCGCCTACAAGAGGTCGGGCGCGGAGGACCTGGGCGGTAGTATCAAGGATACGATCCGCGGCGCGCTGTCCCCCAGGGACAACGTGGTGATGGTGCGGCTAAACGATGAGAGCCTCGCCAAGCTGGACGAGCTGGTGGAGGCGGGGATCGTGAGCAGCCGGTCCGAGGCGGCGGCGTTCCTGATCGGCGAGGGGGCCGCCGCGCGGGCCCAGCTATTCGAGCGCATCGCCGAGAAGACGGAGATGATCCGCAAGGTCAAGGAGGAGCTCCGCAGCCTCGTCGACGAGGAGACGGCGGAGACGCCACGCGCGCCGGGCGTCGAGAGGGATGGCACCTAGCAGGCTGGAGCGCCTTGAGAATTGGTGAATACAATGGGAACGTCGGAGATCGACCTGCACGGACGTACTTGGCTAGAGGCACAGGAAGAGTTCATCGCGTTCTACAACCACGTATTGGAAGAGTCCGATGGCGCGAGTGGCGTCCAACTCAGTGTAATCCACGGTTATGGGTCCACCGGTGAGGGAGGAATACTGCGCAAGAGGTTGCGTGGATTCTTAGAGCGGTTTGCCGACCATCTCGAATTCGTCCCGGGAGAGGAGTTGGATGGGAACTCAGGACACACTGTTGTCGCCCCGCTGCAACGGCTCCCGGACAGGGACGGACTGCTTGCGGATGAGATCTGGAGCTACTGCGAGCGGCCGCGAAGCAAGAGCAAGGTCATAGGCAAGTTTCGCAGGAACGGGGCTCCTAAGGTCATTCAAGCCGTCAGGTCGCTTGAGAAGCAGGGTCGTCTGAGGCGGCTCAGTGGACGAGGCCAAGTGATGTATGAGGCAACTGGAGTCCGCACATGACGCATGAGGCGCGCCCTTCAACCGGCTCAGGGCGAACGGTACGACATGGCGCAGCGGAACGGGGCAGCATGTAATGGGGCCGCGCCGAGATTTACTCCTTGGGCATCTCGTAGTTGAATTGCCAGTTGATGCCGAACTTGTCGGTGCAGGCGCCGAAGTAAGCGCCCCAGAACATCTCCTGTAGCGGCATGGTCACCTTGCCGCCCTCCGACATCTTGGCGAATAGCTCGTCGGTCTCCTCCTTGCTCTGCGTGGGGTAGGTGAGGGAGAAGTTGTTGCCCACGACCGGCGGGGGAGCGAAGGCGGAGGGCACGTCGCTGCCCATGACGACGCCGTCGCCGACGGTCAGCGTCGCGTGCATGATCTTGCCGCGGTCCGAGTCCGGGATGCCCATGTCCGGCGGGCCGTCCCCGAACGTCTGGAGTATCACGTACTCCCCGCCGAAGACCGATCGGTAGAAGTCGAAGACTTCGCGGCAGTTGCCGTCGAAGTTGAGATAGGTGAGTACGGGCATGGGGCATCCTCCGCGGGTGTTGATTCCGGGCGGAACGATACGGGAGGGCAGCGGCAACGTCAAGCCGCGGCAGGCAGGGTAACCGTCTGGCCAACCAGCCCAAATCCTCCACCTCCACGTTCAGCGCCATATCTATCGGCCATCACCCCGTAGGGGCTATCAGCGCATTCCGTAGGGGCTGGTTTCAAACCAGCCCCCCCTTGCCGTAGAGCGTCCGTCATTTAGGCGGGGGATTTTGGGCCGACTACGGACCTTGCCATCCGCAGAACTCACGTGCTATACTCCCCCCATGCACCATCGCGCACATATGGAGCTGAGGGCAGGCTGCCTGCCTGCGCTTGGGACCGGCCATGCCGCGCCCTCGTCCGTTGACAAGCGGCCCGGACATGGCAGCGACCGCGTGTCTCATTCTGTCTCATTACTGTCTCATTCTGTCTATTTCGCGTCTCATTTTGACTCGTTCGTGTCTCCCGCTGTCTCACGGCCCGTAGCTGGAATAGACAAAAAGAGACAAAATGAGACACTTTCAAGGAAAAATCAGGGCGCGGCCAAATCCGCCACCTCCGTCGTTGGGTGATGGATTTAGGCCAGGGGGCGGTTTTGACACTGCTCGGCGGTCTCCAATAGAATACCGCGCGGCCAGGAACAGGCGCCGCGGAGGGACGATGACGGACTTCAGGTTCACCGTTTACAGGGTTGGGGTACACGCCAGGGACCTGCTCGATGCCGAAAGGGTCGAGTTGGAGAAGGCAGGCGCCCGCCAGGTCGTCATGGAGAAGCCGGAGAGCGACGAGGCCTTCATAGAGACGGCCGGCGACGCGGACGGCCTGATCGTGGTCGACTCTCCCGTCACCCGCCGCGTCATCGACGGGATGGAGCGCCTCAAGGTCGTGCTGCGCACCGGCGTGGGGGTAGATGTGATAGACGTCGAAGCCGCCACCGAGCGCGGCGTCGCGGTCATATCCGTCCCTGACCTGTGGATACGCGAGGTGGCGAACCACGCCCTCGCGCTGATGCTGGCCCTGAACCGCCGGCTATTCCTGCTGGACCGGTACGTGCGCTCGGACCGGTGGATACCCGTCATACCGCCGCCCGTGGGCTCGCTCCACGGCGAGACCCTGGGCATGATCGGCTTCGGCAGGATAGGCAGGATGATGGCCAAGCGGGGCGCCGCGCTCGACATGGAGATGGTCGCCTACGACCCCTTCCTGCCGCCCGAGGCGTTCCGGGAGTTCGGCGTCGAGCAGGTCTCGCTGGACGAGCTATTGCGCCGCTCCGACTACGTCTCCGTCCACAGCCCGCTCACCGAGGAGACCCGCCACATCATCGACGAGGCGGCGCTGAGGCTGATGAAGCCCACCGCCTACCTGGTCAACACCTCGCGCGGCCCGGTCGTGGACGAGACGGCCCTGGCCGCGGCGCTGCGGGAGGGATGGATCGCCGGCGCGGGCCTCGACGTGCTGGAGCAGGAGCCCCCCGACCCGTCCAACCCCCTGCTGGAGATGGACAACGTCATCATCACGCCCCACTCGTCGTACTACTCGGACGCCGCCATAAGCGAGCTGCCGGTACGCTGCGGGCAGGAGGTGGCCCGCGTCCTCACCGGCCGCCGCCCCCTCAACCTCGTCAACCCCGCAGTGCTGGACAAGCTGCCGCTCGCGGCGGAGTAAACCCGTCATTGCTGCGAAAGCAGGAATCCAGCCCCTGAGCTGTGTCCCTATAGCTCCGCGACCAACGCCCGGATAACGTCGGGCTCCCAGTCGGTCACGGTCTTCTCCCTGACGTCAACCCGCAGCCTGAATGGCAGGCGCACCTCATAGGACTTGGCCGGTATCAGGGGGCCGATTGCCTGTTGCTCCGTCGGTTCCCGCGTCCTATCGACAATGACGACCTCATCCTGCCCAACTCGCCGTATCTCTATCGGTTCCCGCGTCTCATTCGTAAACGCAAATGGCAGTAGCGGCACGTCTATCGTGACTCTCGCAGCCGCGGTCGCCGTGACGGTGTAGAGACTGTCGCTCTCACGGGTTGGAGCCGAGTAGGACCACTCCAGCCGCCTTCGTATCTGGTCGGCCAGTGTGTCCCCTGCCAGCTCGGGAGCGGGACGGACCTCCCGGACGACGAGATTGGCTACTTCATCGACGACCCCGTCGCCACTGCTGGACGTCCAGTCCTCAGCCACTTTCAGCGCGACCTCCGGACTGTCCTGGCCGCCGTCACATGCCAGGGCCAGCCAGCTTGAAGCCAGCAAGACCGCTGCGAGTGTAGATTTCAGCATGTGGGCGGTCACTGTTTCACCGCTTAGGTCGCTGATGCGGAAGGCGCTCTCCTCACGCCTATATTCTACTACTAATCGCGAAGCACGGCGCCGCCGTCCACGTGCAGGCACTGGCCGGTGATGTTGCCGGCGTCGTCCGAGGCCAGGAACGCCACAGCCTTCCCAACGTCCTCCGTGGACTGCGGGCGGCCCAGCGGGATAGTGTCCCTGTACCGCTCCAGGAACGCCTGGTAGGGGTCTTCGGCCCCCTTGACGACGAACTCCCGCTGGAACGCCGTCCAGACCGCGCCTGGGCAGACGGCGTTCACGTTGATGTTGTGGGGGGCCAGCTCGAATGCCGCGCCCTTGGTGTACCTCAGCACGGCGGCCTTGCTGGCGGCATAGGCGCCCCCGAGCCGCCGCGGCGAGTGTCCCGCCATCGACGCGATGTTGACGATCTTGCCGTAGCGCCGCTCCTTCATGTGCGGAAGCACCGCCTCGCAGCAATTCACCACTCCCACCACGTTGACCGCGAACGTGCGCTCCCAGTCGCCGGCGCCGCCGATCCCGGCGTTGTTGACCAGTATGTCCACCTGCCCCAGGGTGTCGATCGCGCTCGACGTCGCCTCCGCGATCTGCTCTCGGTCCGTGACGTCCATCCTGAGCGCCGCGGCCCTGCGGCCCATCGCCTCTATCTCGCCGGCCACCGCCTGCGGCTCGCCGCTCGTGATGTCCGCGACGGCAACGTCGGCGCCCTGCCCTGCCAGCGCCAGCGCTATGCCGCGCCCGATGCCCCGGCCGCCGCCCGTCACGACGGCCGTCTTCCCGGTAAGGTCTGCGAGCATGGGACCCTCCTTCCCTGGTCGCGGGCTACGTCGGCCCGCGGCTAACGCGGCAGCACGGCGAGCCCCTCGTTGGCGAACCCTCCGTCGAAGGTGAACACCGGAGCGCTCATCTCCCTGGCCGCGATCACGATCGTCCAGTCGACGAAGCTCAAGCCCAGCCCCTTAGCCGCCATGAATCGGCCCCAAGCTTCATCATGGAGCCTGCCATCGATCCAGAACACCCGCAGGTTTGACTCCCGCCACTCCGAGAACTCCGAGACGACGCCGAAGCCCAATCGCCGGTGCAGAAGGGCCACCGTCTCGACCAGCGCATAGGACGTCGTCCACAACTCATGATGTTGGTCCATCAACTGCCTGTAGGCAACGCTGGTCCTGAGGTGGAACAAATCGGTCTCAGCGCGCAGGGCGTAGAGGGCGGACGTGTCGAACATCACACGCTCATGTCCTGCCATGTGGGTCCTGCATTGCAAGGTAGTCGTCGTGCCTGAGGGCCACATCCGGCATCGGGTCCCTGCTTGCTCCAACGAACGCCATCAACTTGCGCCTCTC
This sequence comes from Dehalococcoidia bacterium, assembly GCA_963664035.2. Classification (GTDB taxonomy): domain Bacteria; phylum Chloroflexota; class Dehalococcoidia; order Lucifugimonadales. The sequence continues at coordinate 1,470,816 of OY760867.2, forward strand.
CCTGTACTTCCTCGGGTCGATGCTTATCGACACGAGCCTTTCGTTTCCATCGAAGTTGAGGAACACGCCCCTGATTACCGAGACGCGCTCCTGAACTGGGCCCCCGCTCCCGTCTACGAGCGGCACTGTGGCGTCCGACTTGTACGACCCCGGCGCCTTGCCGATGGCTGCCTTGACCAGGCTCTTCAGCACCTCGTATCCCATCTCGTGGACAGGTTCCTGTCCCATCCGTAGTGCAGGTTGCTGTCCCTGATCAGCGCGGCGCAGTGCCGCAACCCGATCACGGCCTCATCGGCCGTAATCGTATCCTCATCCAACTTGTCCAGAGCTTCGGTCAATCCGGCTCGATGGTGGGAAAGCTCCTGCTCCGTGAGGCCGGCGTGGTTCCAACTGTTTCGCCTCGTAGGCTCTTCCCGCATGAGCTCGGCCGCGCCGGGCAGGTAATCGCTGAAGCCCTTTGGGTCCTCGTTGTACTTGGCGTGAAGCAGGTCGATCAGTAATTCCTCTTTGGTAACCACTTGCCTTCTCCTGGCTGTCCTCTCCGTAGCGCATGCACGATTCGATGTTACCAGAACTTCGGCATGCGTACCCCGATCACGGGGCCGGCGACACGGCGTTTCCACCGCTCACGCGCCCGGCGTATGGAAATCGTGGCCGCCATTTGCGAGAATGGGGCGAGCTACGATACGGGGCGGAGCCGTCATGCAGTACGTAAACTTCGGAAGGGCGGGCGTCAAGGTCTCCAGGATAGCGCTGGGCATGGGCCTGCGCGGGATAGGCGACGCCGCGGAGGCCGCCAGGTTCGTCGAGTACGCCATCGACCGCGGCGTCAACTTCATAGACTGCGCGAACAGGTACGGCCTGCTCGACAACCGCGTCGACGCCCGCGGCACCTCCGAGCAGGCGCTCTCCAGGGTGCTCAAGACCAGGCGCGACGACGTTGTGCTCACGACCAAGGTCAGGGGCCGGATGGGGGAAGGCCCCAACGACGAGGGCCTTTCCAGGTACCACATCCTCCGCGAGATCGACCGCTCGCTGGCGCGCCTCGGCACGGACCACGTGGACGTATACCTGCTGCACGGCCCGGACCCGGAGACGCCGATGGACGAGACGCTGCGCGCCCTGGACGACGTAGTTACGCAGGGCAAGGCGCGGTACGTGGGCTGCTGCAACTTCCAGGCGTGGGAGGTCTGCAAGGCGCTGTGGGGCGCCGACCGGCTCGGCATGGACCCGTTCGTGTGCGTCCAGGACCACTACAACCTGCTGTACCGCGGCCTGGAGACCGAGATGTTCCCCTTCCTGCGCGATTCCGGCCTGGGGCTGATGGTATACAGCCCGCTGGCGGTGGGCCGCCTCAGCGGCCGCTACAGGCCGGGGGAGAACCCGCCCGGCGGCTCGCTCTGGAGCCACTTTTCCCGCGAGGACTACGACGCGGGCTTCCCGGTGCAGGCAGGGGCGGTGCTCGACGCGCTCGAGGAGATCGCCGCGGGCAGGGGAGTCACGCCCGCACAGGCCGCCCTGAACTGGGTGCTCTCCCACGGCGAGGTGACCGCCGCCATCACCGGCAGCGACTCCGTGGAGCTGCTCGACGACACCCTGGCGGCGCTGGACTGGGAGCTGGACGCCGAGGAGCGGGCCAGGCTCGACCGGGTTTCCCAAGCACTTTAACGGCCCGGCTCCCACGCGGTCCAGCGCGCACGGAGCCAGGGCGAATCGAGGAGGTCCTTAACGGATGACCGCAACCAAGCACACGGCCGGGCCCTGGAGATACAACGAGCTCAGCGCGAACAGGATACTCGGCCCCGACGACCAGGTGGTGGCCGCCATCTACGGCGGCTTCGTAGGCTCGGACGAGCAGGAGGCGAACACCCGGCTGGTCGCCTCGGCCCCGGCGATGTACGGCTACGTCTCGAAGAGGGCGTCCGAGGGAGACCAGGACGCCGCGGCCCTGCTCGCCTCCATAGACGGGGCCTAACCTCAGCCCGGCGTCCGCCCTCCGGACCCCGCGCCCTCCGCGCCGATGGCGCGAGAGAAGTCCCTGAGCTCGGCGGCGAGGTCCTCCGCCGAGACGCGGTCGACGCCCTTGACCAGCGACGCAAGCTGGGGGTCCATCACGGACGCCTCCGAGAACAGGTCGCGCAGGCCCGCGTCGAGCGGGCCGTCGCTGCCATAGGAGTCCGCCCGGTCGGGGGACGGCGCCGCTGCGGCCTCGGCCGCTTCCGGCTCCGGCGCGGCGGGCGCGGCCTGCTCCTCGCGCTGCGTCGGCGGGTCGGCCTCCATTTCAGGCGGGGAGACCGTGGCGGCGCCGGCCGGCCCGGGATCTTCGGCCTCGGCGCTGGCGGGCTCAGCCGCGTTCCCGGTCTGCGGTCCTTCCTCCTCGCCCGCGTCGGGCTGCGGCATCAGGTAGCCCAGGCCCTTCTTGGGTATCACGTAGTCCAGTATGTTCATCGAGACTCCCTATCCCCCTCCCAACAGCCTGCTCGCCACGGGCGGTATCAGCATCATGTTGGCGCCCGAGATCAGGCAGGTCGTGCTCAGCGTCAATGCGATCTTGAGGTTGTTGCCGCCGGCCGCGAACTTCGCCGCCAGCGCGTTCGATACGGTCAGCACCATGATCACAATCGTAATCATCGACGATATGAGGGTCAAGTTCTGCGACGCGAATATGTTCAGCCCTGGCGGTATGGCGGAGACCGCGGACAGGCCGCCCTGGGAGCCTACGATCTCCGACGTCACCTCCGTTAGCTGGTTGTTGAAGGTGATGATGATCTGCAGGATGAAGAGCATCAGCCCCGTCATCGCCGCGTGCAGCGGCACTATCAGGTAGCCGAAGCTGTTCGCCGTCAGCGCGCGCAGCTCCCGCAGCTCGGCCACCCGCGTCGCGTACGCCGACGCGATCTCCCCGCACTCCTCCGCGTCCGCCCCAAGCTCCACCCCGTCCACCAGCATGTCGCTAGACCGCCGCAGCAGCTCGTTGCCGGTCTCCTCCTTGAACCGCTGCCACGACAGCGCGATGGGCATCTCGTGGGAGAGCCGCGTCCGCAGCCTCTCTATGTACGGCTGGAGCGTGCCCAGGGAGGCGGGGTTTATGTTGTTCAACGCGCTCGACAGGGTGGACCCGGTCGCGCCCGCTATCGATCCCAACGAGCGCGTGAAGGTCGCCACCTCCTCGTCGATCTTGCGCACGCGCCTATCGTCCCGCCGCGCGAGGTAGCCCACCGGAAGCAGCGCGACCCCGATTACGACGAGCGCCAGCCCCAGGTTGTCCCCCAGCACGTAGAGGAACGACGCCGCCATCGCCGCGACCGGCACGACGGTGCGCAGCAGGAACTTGGCGCGCGCCCTGTCCGGCGGCCCGTCGCCGTCGCCGTCGTAGGTGATCTGCTCGTAGGGCGCCGTGCGCAGTATCAGGTACACGCCGGCGCAGGCTATCAGCACCATCGTGACGCCCACGATCATCACGAACCTCTGGTCCAGCGACCCGAGCAGCGTCGATACGAGGGCGACGATCACGATCAGCGTCACCGAGACCATCATCGCCGCGTAGGCGTCCGTCCACTTCTTCAGGTTCTCGACGCTCCGGCTGTACTCGTTCGCGTAACGCCCGCCCTCGATGCGCGCCTCCTCGCGTATGAAGGCGTGCTCCGACTCGCCCGACGCTATCGTGTTCGAGAACCTGAGCAGCAGGCTCTTGACGTTGGGCGCGCGCGCCTTCTCCGCCACCATCTGGAGCGCCCGCACGTACTCGATGCCCAGCCGCTGCGCCAGCAGCGCCGCCTGCTCGAAGAAGACGGCCGTCTTGAGAAAGCGCAGCTCCCCCGCCGTCCGGATGATCGCGTCGCGCGGAAGCTGAGCCGCCGCCAGCACGCCCATGTACGTCAGGTTCGACAGCAGGTCGAAGCTGATGACGATATTGTCGGAGGAGACCCGCTTGATTCGCTTTGTAGATGGGTCCTTGGCGGCCATCGCGCTCCACCAATCCGTCCGGCCAGCGCCGCACGTTCACCGCACGGCTTCGCCTCCAACCATATCGTAGGGGCGGGTTTTGCGCCGCGCGTTCACCGCACGGCTGCGCCGCCATCCATCTCGTAGGGGCGGGTTTGAAACCCGCCCAATCCCCTACCGGAAGAATCCCTCCCGGTACGCCTTCGCCATCACCGAGTAGAAGTCCTTGAATCCGGTGTGCCCCGACTCGACCAGCCTCTTCAGCACGCGCGTCCGCTGCTCCAGCTCGCCGTAGATCCGCCGACGGTTGTTCGGCGAGATCCCCCGCTTCGGGGATACCACGTGCTCCAGCAGGTAGCTGTTGTGGTACCCCACGAACTCTTGCTCGTCCGTGTAGGGGTTCCACCTGAATATCTCCACCAGCGAGAACGAGTCCGTCGACGGGTCGTACCCGATGATCTCGTTGATGCTGATGAGCCGCCTGACCGGGCTGCCGTTGGGCAGCGCCACCTGGCTCGTCACCACGACCACGTTCAGGATGTCGATGTACGTCCTGGGCACGTTGATGGGACTGCCCGTCAGCCGCTGGATCAGCTTCTCCACCGACGAGGCGTGGAACGTCGCCATGCAGGCGTGCCCGGTCTGCATCGCCTGGAAGGCGACCGCCCCCTCCTCGCCGCGTATCTCCCCGATGATGATCTCGTCCGGCCGCTGCCGCAGCGACGCCTTCAGCAGGTCCATCATCGTCACCGACGCCCCGGACGCCTCCCGCGTGCTCCCGCGCACCACGCTCCGCGTCCAGTTCGGGTGAGGCACCTGCACCTCCGGCGTGTCCTCGATAGTCACGATCTTAGCGTTGGGCCGTATGAACGCCGTCATCGCGTTCAGGAGCGTCGTCTTACCCGACGCCGTCTCCCCCACCACGAAGATGTTCAGCCCCTCCCTCAGCATGAACGACAGGTAGGCCGCCATCTCGTAGCTCAGGCTCCCGAACCCGACCAGGTCCAGCAGGCTCAGCGGCTCCGTGGCGAACTTCCTGATCGTGAAGTTGCTCCCACGCTTCGACACGTCGCCCCCGAAGACTATGTTCACCCTAGAGCCGTCCGGCAGTATCGCGTCCACGATCGGCTCCCGGAACGTCACCGGCCGCCCTATCTTCTCCGACAGCCTCAGCACGAACCGGTCTATCTCCTCAGGCGTCGCGAAGCTTATGCTCGCCTTCAGCCCGCCGAACACCTTGTGCTCTATGAACAGAGGCCCGACCCCGCTGCAGCTTATGTCCTCTATCTGGTCGTCCGAGATCATCGGCTCCAGCGGGCCCATGCCCGTCTTGTCCCGCACGATCATGTACTTGATACCCTCGAGCTCGGCCTCGGTGACCCGTATCTTCTTGCTCGTGCTCCTCCCGAGCACGCGGCTGAAGATGCCCCCGGCCGCCTCCCGCGCCTCGCACACCTTGTCCACCAGCCCGGTGAGCACCTCGGCGCGCCGCTCCTTGTCCTCCGCCTCCTCCAGCGCGTCCACGTAATCGACCATCCGCCGGTCCACCTCCTGCATCAGCTCGTCGAGCCCCGGGATGCCGTTAGGCTCTATGGCGATGTAGAAGTCGCGGGCGTCGTTGTCGTCCGGCTTGATGTGGATGAATATCCCCTTGCCCGTCGGGTATATCAGGTTTGGGCGCGATATCTCCTTGTGCTTGCGCCCCAGCACGGGCGCGTACTCCGGCGGCCCGATCTCCTCCACGCCGGAGGTGTGCAGGTACGCCCACAGGTGCGGCTGCGCCTGCGACTGCTCCTGCAACTCGGTCGGAAGCATACGGAACAGCGGGCAGTCGAACGGGTCTCCCGCCGAGTGCGCGTGCCGGGCCTCCTCCGGGCTGATCTGTATCCGCGTCGTCACTCTCCCGCTTCCTCCGCGCTCACGCCCTCGCCCTCGATATGGGGATTATCCGCATCCCGATGCCGGGCTCGATGGCAAAGCTGACCACGCTGCCCGTGGGCATGTCCGCGCCCTTGATCTTCGCGATCTCCATCGTCTTCACAAGCTCCGACGCCCCGTGCTCCACCAGCAGCTTCAGATGAGCGTCGCACACCGAGCTGACCCTGGTCAATATACGCTCCTCGAAGGCGTGCGGATGCGCCGTGCATATGATCGCCCTGCCGCTGTCGCATATCGCCTTGCACCGCGAGAAGAACTCCAGGATGTGCTCGTCCGACGACCTCGGCAGGAACGTGCTCAGCGAGTCGAGCACCACCACGTCGTGGCTCGGCAGGCTATCGATGTGGTCCCCCAGCATCGAGTACGCCACCTCCGGCTCCTGGAACTTGCTGGCGTCCACCTGGTATATCCGCAGCATGTCCAGCAGGAAGTAGTCCCGCACGTCCATGCCCAGGCTCTCCATCTGCCGCAGCAGGCTCTTCACCGTGTTCTCCGTCGTGTACACGATGGCGCGCCCGTTCATGCTCAGGGTGCCCCAGAGCAGGTGCTGCGTCAGGGTGCTCTTCCCCGAGTCGGACTCGCCCTCGATCAGCGTCAGCGACCCCAACGGGATGCCGCCGCCCATCTTCCGGTCCAGCTCGCCGCTGCCGGTCGATATGACCCGAATCTGGCTCCCCCGTTCGTTCATGGCGACGCCTCGGGGGTAACCAAGGTGGATTGGCGAATGACTATGTTCGGCTTGGAACTGGCTAAGGACATGTCACTGTGATGATTGTCGTGGTCGCTGTGACCGTGGTCGTAGTGGAAGGGTTGTTGCAGGATATTATGTACTGCGTAGTCGTAGCTATGGGTGTCGGAGTGGGTGTTGGAGTTGGGGTGGGCGTGGGGACTTCGCGACCTGCCTCTCCGCTGCGCGAAACTACCACACCGCTGGGCGAAGCTATCACTACCGTAGTGATGCCAGGCTCAACCGCCGCGCTCGCGTGAATCGTTATATCTTTGGTCTTTCCTGGGTTCCAACGACTCGTTGGAGTGCTGATGGCCCATTCGCCCGCGACGGGGGTGGCCGTGGTGTATTCAAGTTGCTCGCTGTCAACGATCACGTCCATCTTGTCGTAGTCGACGATCGAGGTATCGCCGGTGTTCTCTACTGTTACACGCGCCTGTTGTGACGGAGTTGGCGTAAGGCCCCAGGAACCGGTGGAAAGCTCAGTCCGGGACCTCTCGTCAGCCATCTTGACGCTCTCCACCATGGCCGTGCTAAGAAGAGTGTTGGACATCACGTAGGCCCGCGACATGACTATCACTACCACGATCAGGATACCAAGTATGATCATCCCCGCGATGCTGGATTCCATAGCGTGTCATCCGTTAATCAGTTCCTCATCCGTTACCCCATTGGGCGTAGTGAAACGGACTCTGCTTTGCGGGCCGTTTATGCAGACGGTTATCTCTAACGTCTTCGATGGCATCCAGTCGCCATCATCGTGAGACCACAGTTTGTCGTCGACAGTACAGTCCACCCCACCTTGCTCGAAGGTCATCAGTTCGTCGTTTACGAACACGTCCGAGTCCCTGATGTTCTGTATCTCAGTGGACCCAACGTTCTTGACCCACAACGTGGTTGTGCTGTTGCCGCTTGTCGCGTGGATTATCTCGATATCCGTCTTCATCCGTTCCGCCGCCGCCTGCGACGACGACAACATCGCGGTGCTTCCCGTGCTCAGCGCGGGCAGCACCGCGTTGACCACCATGACGGCTGCCACGATCGCCGCTATCGTCAGCAGCGCCGTGGTGAGGACCTTATCCACCCGCTCCCGGGCCCTCTGCCTCCGCCGACGCCCCCTGGGCCGCAGCCTCCTCCAGGTTCAGCAGGGCGCCGCCGGAGACGTACCCCGGCCCGTACACGATGGCGTGAAGCTGTAGCAGCGAGTCCATCAGGTCGTCCAGCGTGAATATCTGGTCGTACGACTCGTCCGGCAGAGCGTCCAGCTCCGCCAGGTGCAGTATCAGCCTCTCCATGACCGGGGGCAGATGGCCCGTCAGCTTGTACATCTCCAGGAAGCCGGGTAGCTGCGAGGCGCCCAGCCGGCGCTTGACGCTGCCCACCCAGCGCATCAGGTTCGTCAGCAGGTTCGCGTCCAGCGGGCCGAACGCCGGGTCTACGTCGGCAGCCGCCGATATGCCGACGCGCTCCGACTCCTGCCCGGCCGCAGGTGCGGTCTGCTGGACCCTCACGACGCGCGGCCGCGCCGGCTCGCGCTCGTCGGCGGGCTGCTCTGCCTGCGGCGTCGGCGGCTCCTCCGCGGCAACCGCGTCCTCCGCCGGGCCGCTCGCCGGCTCCTCTTCGCGCAGCGCATCGGCCTCCCGCCTGAGCGCCTCCACCTCGCTCCGAATGCCCGCGCTCGCCTCTTCGCGGACGCTCTCCCGCGCCTCCCGCAGCAGCCGCTGCAGGTCGCCCGGAGGCGCGCCGACCGCCGCCCCGGCCTCCGCCGAGGCGAACGGAGAACCCTGCCTCATGATGAACTCGCGGAGGTCGACGAGGGTCTGCTTGATCTCACCCTTCATCACCCCCATCTCGCCCTCAATCGTCTCTATCTTTCGTTCAAGGCTCATGATGCCCCCACCCTCCGATTTGCCGACAGGCGCGCAAGGTGCGTCGCCTCATAGCTAATGATACCCACCAACGCCGAGCCTTGTCCATACCTACGGCGTGAAGCACAGGGCCTTTCATTGTTGGGATAGGGCCATACCTTGCCGTTCAGCCAGAGCTTGTCGAAGGCCCAACCTGTGGTTCGACAGGCTCACCACGAACGGACTTTGAAAAGGCCCTGCGTGAAGCAACTGTCCAAACGCGGAAGCTAACCCGGTATTATCTGCCCCACAGGCAGCGAAATATCCCCGAACGCCCCGGGCGACACCTCCTCGTCCACGCCGACCACCCGCAAGGCCCCATAGCCGTCGCCCGACGGCTCCGTGTAGACCTCCACGGTCTCCTCCGGCAGGTCCACGATCCAGTACTCGGGAATGCCGGCGCGAGCGTACAGTGGGAGCTTTCTGTCGCGGTCGACGTCGACGGTCGTGTCGGCCACCTCGATCAGCAACAGCACGTCGCCGGGGCCGGGGTGAGCGTCGGAGTAGCCGCGCCGCCTTACCAGCATCAGGTCAGGCTGCGGCTCTGAGCCGGTGTCCAACCGAACGGGGTTCTGGACCCACACCATGGCGCGCTGTCCTACGGCGCTCATCAGGTCGGTCAGTTGGCCAACACAGTTTGCGTGCCTGCTTCCAATCGGGGCCATCGCGATTATCTCTCCGTCCAGCAGTTCCACGCGCTCGTCGGACGACAGTATGCCGGCCTCCGCCATTGCATAGTAGTCGTCCACGCTGAACAGACGCTGTCTCGTCTGCGTGAGCGGCCGCGGCTTCGTCTGAGTCGTCATGGCCCCTAACCCGGTATTATCTGCCCCACCGCCAGCGAAATGTCCCCGAACGCGCCGGGCGACACCTCTCCGTCCATCCCGACCACCCGCGAGGCCCCATAGCCGTCGCCCGACGGCTCAGTGTAAACCTCCACGCACTCATCGGGCAGATTGACTATCCAGTACTCGGGGATGCCCGCGCGGGCGTAGACGGGGAGCTTATCGTATCGGTCGTCGTCGACGGTCATGTCGGCCACCTCGATCAGCAACAGCACGTCGCCAGGGCCGGGGTGGGAGGATGAGTAAGAGTCGGCGCGCGGTCTCAGAAGCGTGACATCCGGATGCGGCTCCGAACCACCGTCCAGGCGCACGGGGTTTTGCACTCCCACTACGGCGCGTAGTCCAACTTGAGTGATCAGCAAGCGGTTCAATGTGTTGAGACAGCCTGCGTGCCTGCTTCCGATGGGGGCCATCGCGATTACCTGTCCGTCCAGCAACTCGACGCGGTCGTCTTCCGTGAATATGCCGGCATCGGCCATCGCGTAGTAGTCGCACACGGTGAATAGCCATCGCCTTGTCCGTGTAGTCATGGGTCGCCCTTAATCGCCGATCCCAATGCCGCCCGTTCGGAAGGCCGTGTGAGACGCGGCTTAGTCCAGCACGTTCCTGGCGTCGAGCTCCGAGGGCAGCGTCTTCTCGATTATGAGCGGCTGTCCTACCGCCGGCCTGATCTCGACAGTGAATTCCGTGCCCGCTCCGAGGAGTTCCTCCATTCCGGAGAGGTTCACTTGTATATCCGCGCGCTCGCCGGGGCCAAGCTCCGGCCCCGAGCCCCCAAGCATGCCCCAGCCCAAGCCGAACTCCGACTCTGCACCGGCTATGTCGAGAAACGGAAGATCGTACGCCTGACCGGAGGAGTCGTAGTAAGAGACGTCCGTGCTCTCGCCGGACAGGTCTATGGTTCCAGAAGGGGAATTAACCAAGAACGTTAGGTGCCCTACGTAGCCGTCTGTTGGTGACGGGATGGGATTATCAAAAGTAATCCCCTTTGCGCCCTGTGCGGCGCCGCCATATTCATAGAGTCCGGGTTTGATGGGTATGGGTTTGGCATCCAACTCCCCTGCGCTGATTCCATCAAGGGTCACGTTACCGGACAGGAGCAATGACTCAGCACTGCCTTGGCGTGGAATGCAAGGCTCGGATGGGGCGCCCTCGGGCTTGATCGCTATCGAGAATTTGCCATCGGTCTCCAGCTTGTCTCTCAGTCCGTACAACGTCAGCGTGATCTTCGCCTCTTCAAGGGCGTCTAGCACCGGTCCGGATCCCAATGTCCATTCTACGTCCCAGTTCAGTCCCGGTTGAGAGCTGTCGTTGACGTGCGGAATGCGTGTACAGACGCCATCTTTCTCGTAGTTTATGGTGGTCTCGTCGGTCAACTCCGAGTTTGAGTTAGGCCTCACCGTGATGCTAAGGGTCTTGACGTAACTGGTTGTGCGTATCTCCACTCCCTTGTGGGCCACCACAGACCCCCTCAGCGACAGCACAGACGTAATCTCCCCCATACCCTTCGTGACCGCTTCTCCCGTCCTATCGGCGCTGAAGACCCCCATCCTCAGCACCGCGAACGCGAATACCGAGGCCACGACCACGAACGCGATCAGCATGATCGACGTCTCGAGGCCGGTTATGCCCCGCTCGTCTCTCCACAGGCGCCTCATCATGCGCAGCGGCAGTCTCATGTTCTCCATCCGGTTGGTCTCACGTACATTATACCCGCCCTGCCTAGACGGTCGCGGGTGCGGCGCCGTTCCCGAGCCCCGCGCCGCGCTCGATGGCCTCCACGTCCACGTGGAGGCGCACGAGCTCCGCCATGCGCTCCACCTTCGCAGGGTGGTCGAACCGGGCGCCGTCCTGCACGGTCGCCAGCGCGTCCATCGTCTCCAGCGTGCCAGGCTCCACGACTATCAGCGGCGCCTCCTCCAGATCCGCCTCGTTCAGCACGTACTCGATGGGCTCGATCCCCATGGTCAGCACCATGCAGGCCATCGGCGTCGCCAGCGCGGCCATCTGTATGTCCGGCCGGTCGCCCCTGATGACCACCGCCTTGTTCTCGCGCAGCCCGAAGTAGAGGGTGCCGGAGTCCAGGCCCAGCCCGCCGACCATGATGTGCTCGACCAGCGCGCCGTCCTCCTCCTCGTACAGGATGAACCGCCCCCCCAAGTGGGACGCGATGTCGCCGACCGTCACGGCGAGCAGGCTCCGGTCCTCGGGGATGACGCCCAGCGCGGCGACGCCCTCCGAGCGCATCTCCGGCGCCAGCCTGGTCCGGGCGTCGTGACCCATGTACCGCGTCAGCCCGTTCACGACGGCCCCCAGCAGCCGCCCCCCCAGCGCGTCCCGCCACGGCCCCAGGGCGGACGCGTCCGCGCCCGGGCCGCCGCCGCACACCAGCACGACGGAGGCGTCCAGCGCCTCGGCCGCCCGCGCGGTCTCCGCCTCGGAGAGCGCGGACGATACCTCCACGACAGCGACATCGCCGCCGTCCGCCGCCGGCCGCGCCCCGGCCGCCGCGTCGATGGCGTCCGGCGTCGACGCGGAGCGCCCGCGCCGCCGCATCTCGGCGGCCAGCCCGGCGCAAATGGCCGTCTTGCCGGCCCCGCCCCTGTCCGATGCTACGAGTATGGTTGCCATGGTCTCAAGCGCGCCCAAAGGTATTGCCCGGATTATATCAGAAGTCCCCCGCGCGTCACCGCCGCCGCATTTTCCTTGACACGCCAGATTTGCGGTTGCTACCATTCCTTGCGTTCGACGCCGCATACGCTCAGGTACGCGTGCGGCTGTACGGCAGCCCATCGCTTCCCCAGACCGGAGGACTTCAACTTGCCGCACGTCAAGAGCATGCAGTGCCGCGAGTGCGGCAAGGACTACCCCGTAGAACCGGTAAACGTCTGCGAGTTGTGCTTCGGGCCACTGGAGATCAGCTACGACTACGATTCGATCGCCAGGACGGTCAGCAGGAAGAGCATCGAGGACGGGCCGTACACGATGTGGCGGTACCACGACTTCCTCCCGGTGGACCCGGAGGCGGTCGTCGACCTGGGGACGGGGTTCACGCCGCTCATCCACGCGAAGAACCTGGGCCGGGCGCTCGGCCTAGACAAGCTCTACGTCAAGAACGACGGCGTAAACCCGACCTACTCCTTCAAGGACAGGCCGGTCACCGTAACGGCGACCAAGGCGCTGGAGTTCGAGTTCAACACCCTCGCGTGTCCGTCCACCGGCAACCTTATGGGCGCGGTGGCCGCCCACGGCGCAAAGGCGGGCATGAGGACGCTGGTCTTCTTCCCGTCCGACCTGGAGCGGGGCAAGATCGTGCAGGCGTCGATATACGGGCCGACCCTAATCGCGGTGGACGGCAGCTACGACCAGGTGAACCGGCTGTGCAGCGAGCTGGCCGACAACCTGCCCTGGGCGTTCGTGAACATCAACATGCGCCCCTTCTACGCCGAGGGCAGCAAGACGCTGGGGTACGAGGCCGCCGAGCAGCTTGGGTGGCGCGCGCCCGACCACTGCGTGGCGCCGGCCGCGTCGGGCGAGCTGCACACGAAGATATGGAAGGGTCTGGAGGAGATGGGCGACGTGGGGCTGATCGAGACGCCGAAGACGCGGATGCACCTCGCACAGGCCGCCGGCTGCGCGCCGATCGTGGACGCATTCGAGAGCGGCAGCGCGCAGGTGCGCCCGGTGCGCCCCGACACGATCGCCAAGTCGCTGGCCATCGGCAACCCGGCGGCGGGGCCGTACTCGCTCCAGGTGCTGAACGAGACGGGCGGGACCGCCGTGGCGGTGGAAGAGGAGGAGGTCGCGGAGGGGATCAAGCTGCTGGCCGAGACGGAGGGGCTGTTCACCGAGGGCGCGGGAGGCGTGGTGATCTCGGGCCTGAAGCGCCTCGTCGAGACGGGCAGGATCGAGCGGGACGAGGTGACGGTGGCCTTCATCACGGGCAACGGCCTGAAGACGCTGGAGATAGTCGAGGGCGACGTCGAGCTGGTACGCACCGCGCCCGACTACGCGTCGCTGCAGGCCGCCATGGACGAGCGGTAGGAAGCAGGCATGTCTGTACGCGTCTCCCGGATATGAGATAATCGACGGCGGCGGCTGACCAATTGCGCCAAGACTGGAGGACCCGGACATGAGCGTGACTGTACGGATACCCACCCCGCTTCGTAGGCTCACGGGCGGGCAGGACAAGGTGGATGCGGAAGGGCAGAACCTGGGCGAGGTGATCGCCTCCCTGGAGAGCGCGTACCCCGGAATCAAGGCGCGGCTCTGCGACGACAGCGGCGAACTGCGCACATTCGTGAACATCTACGTGGACGGCGAGGACGTGCGCTTCCTCGACGGCCTGACGACGGCCACGGCGGACGGGAACGAGATCAGCATCGTGCCCGCTGTCGCCGGCGGCTGACGGGAGAGGACTTCGATGGCGCAGCCCGCCTCCATCCCCATAGAGAGCCACGACGTGCATGGCCGGCGGCTGATGGAGCAGGCCGGACGGGAGCTTGCGGAGGGCGACAGGCTGCAGGCCTCGGAGAAGGCGTGGGGAGCCGCAGCGCACCGGTTGAAGGCCATCGCCGACCGGCGGGGCTGGAAGTACGACACTCATCAGCAGGTCTACGGGATCGTGGATCGCCTCGCCAATGAGGCGGAGGAGCCGCAGCGCCTGCGGGGCCTCTTCTACGTCGCCAACGGCTTACACAAGAACTACTACGTGGACTCGGTACCTCTCGAGGACCTGGAGCGCCAGTTGAGCAGGGTGAGGGCGTTGCTGGACATGTTGGACCGCGTCGAGTCCGGCAGGGCCTGAAGGGAAGGAGGCCTGCTGACATGGACCTAAAGGGCACGGCGGCCATCGTGACGGGCGGGAACGGCGGGCTTGGGCAGCGGATCTGCCGCGCCCTGGCGCGTGAGGGCGCGAACGTCGCCGTCGTGTACAACGTCAGCGAGGAGCAGGCCCGCATGGTCGCCGCGGAGCTACGGGAGAGCGGCGTCCGGGCCGAGGCGTTCCAGTGCGACGTCCGGTCTCCGGAGCAGGTCGACGCGCTGGTGGCGGCCGTGCTGGAGACGTTCGGCCGGCTCGACATCCTGGTCAACGACGCGGCCTACAACATCTGGATCCCCTTCAGCGACATGGACGCCCTCACCTTCGAGGAGTGGACCAAGATACTCGACACGAACCTGGCCGGCCCCATGCTGTGTACCAAGGCGGTCGCCGGGCCGATGAAGCGCGGCGGTGCGGGGCGCATCGTGAACATATCCTCCATCGCCGGGCTGGGGCCGCAGGGCTCGTCCATCGCCTACGCCGTGTCGAAGGCTGGGCTGATCCACCTGACGCGCTGCATGGCGCTGGGGCTCGCCCCGGAGATACTGGTCAACTGCGTGGCGCCGGGCTACATAGAGGGCACCAGGGCGACGGCGAACCTTGCCCCGGCCTACCGGAAGAAGGCGCAAGAGTCGTCCGCGCTGAAGATACCGGCGGACAAGGACGACATCGCCGACCAGGTGGTCACTCTCTGCCGCAGCGACACGACCACGGGCCAGACGATCGTGGTCGACTCCGGCCGCTTCTACCACTGAGCTCTCAGTTCCGCTATGCCCCTCGGACTTCCCAGAGGCAAGGCCGTCGTCGTACCGTACGACCCGGCTTGGCCCATGCTGTTCGAGGATGAGCGTCGCCGCATCGAGGAGGCCATCGGACACATCGTAGCGTGCTGCCACCATGTCGGCAGCACGTCGATTCCGGGTATGGCGGCCAAGCCGATCCTCGATATCGCCGTACTGCTGCACGAGATCGAGGACGGAGAGCGGTGCATTGAGCCGTTGGAGAAGATCGGCTACGTTCACAAGGGTATGGACAGAGTGGACATCCCCGGGGACCGCTTCTTCCTGAGGGGGCATCCTCCGCAGGAGGGTTGCTCGGACGGCGAGGAAATTAGGACGCACGTCCTTCACATGTACACGCTCGACAGCCCCATCGTGCAACACCACTTTACCTTCCGTGATTACCTGATCGCTCACCCTGAGGTGGCATCCGACTACGCGCGCCTCAAGCTCTCCCTGGCCGACCGTTACACGGATGACCGCACTTCATACAGTGCAGGCAAGAGATCGTTCATAAGGGAAGTTATCGCGAAGGCCGCCGGGCATCGAGTAGTGCCGCGCACCCCGCGCCCGCGTCGGCGCATCCAATTGTCACAGTCAGGACACCCAGGAGGGTACAGATGAGCACGGGCAACGCTGCCTACGACGTGTTGATAGTGGGGCAGGGCGCCGCGGCCTTCGCCGCGGCGCTGTACGCGGCGCGCTACCAGGTCAAGCCGGTGGTGATCGGCGAGACCTTCGGCGGCGAGACGGCCACGGGAGGGATGATCGAGAACTACCCCGGCTACCCGGAGATCGACGGCTTCGACCTGATGCTGAAGTTCAGGGAGCAGGCGGACAAGTACGACGTGCCAATCATCGACGACAAGGTGGTGGGTCTGGAGAGCGTCGGCGGCCACTACGCCGCGACGACGTTCGGCGGAGATACGTACGCCGGCGCCTGCGTGGTGCTGGCCGTGGGAAGGGAGCGGCGCAAGCTCGGGTTGGAGCACGAGGAGGAGTGGACGGGCAAGGGGGTCTCGTTCTGCTCGACCTGCGACGCGCCGCTGCACCGCGGCAACGTCGTCGCCGTGGTGGGAGGCGGTGACGCCGCCATCAAGGGAGCGGCGCTGGTGGCGAGGTATGCGCGGAAGGTGTATGTCATATACCGCGGCTCGCGGTTCACCCGGCCCGAGCCGGCGAACCTGCGGGCGCTGGGTGAGGCCGCCAACGTGGAGACGCTGTTCGAGACCAACGTGATCGCGCTGACGGGCGAGGACGGCCTGTCTGGCATTGTGCTGGACCGGGAGTACGAGGGCTCCAGAGAGCTTGCGGTGCACGGAATCTTCCTGGAGATCGGGGCGGACCCCAGGACGGAGTTGGCCGCGCAGTTGGGAGTGGCGCTGAACGATAGGGACGAGATCGCCGTGGACGGGCGGATGCGGACCAACGTGCCGGGCGTATTCGCGGCAGGCGACATGACGGACGCGTCGGGGGACCTGAAGCAGACGATCACGGCCGCGGCGCAGGGCGCCCTGGCGGCCGCGACCGCCTACGAGTACGTCGGCGAGCACAGCGAGGCATGCAGGTGGCACGCCTCGGCGCTGCCCGCGGAGGCGTAGGGGGCTGAGACCTTCCGCTGCCCACTGCGAGGTTAGTGCAACGGGGGCGCGGCAGATGAGATTCATCTTTCAGATCCGGATCAAACAGGGCCGTACTCTTGAGGAATATGTGGAAGCCTGGAAGCGGGCAAGCGCGGTGATTCAGCGTATGCCAGGGGCGCGCGGGACCCGCCTCCACCGCGCAATAGGCGACCCGCGCGTTCTACTCGCCATAGCCGAATGGGACTCCAAGGAGGCGCGGGACCGGGCGATGGCCCGTCTGCGGGAGGACCCGACAGCGGTCGAAGCCATCGGCCAGCACCTCGATTTCGGCGAGTTCTCACTGGTAGGCGAGTTCGAAGAGGCGGAGTGGTCGGTGACTTGACGGCGGCGGCCCGGTCTCAGATGAGGCCGAATTGGCGGAGGAAGCCGGCGAGGGTCTCTTCCTGCCGGGGGGTTACCTCGTCGACGAGGGGCAGGCGCACGGGGCCGCCCGCTAGGCCGCGCATCTCCATGGCGCGCTTGGTGAGCAGCGTCGAGTAGTTGTCGTCCATGAAGTCGAGGAAGTCGCCCACCCCGCGCATGATGTCCAGCACGCCGGCGTAGTCGCCCTCCATGCCGGCGCGGTGCATGCCCAGGGGCAGGTCGGGCCAGAAGTTGGCGATCATGGAGACTATGCCCTTGCCGCCGACCATGTAGGTGTAGGCGGCGGTGTACTCGCCGCCTCCGCCTATGCAGACGACCTTGCCGTCCAGGTGACGGAGGTAGCGCTCGGTCTTCATCATGTCGAGTCCTGCGTCCTTGAGGCCGACGACGTTGGGCACCGACTCCAGCAGGTGGGTCAGCTCGGCGGAGGTGACCTCGAGGTGGTGCCAGTCGGGCAGGTAGTAGAAGAGGATGCCTATGTCGACCGCGTCGTTGACGGCCATCAGGTGGGCCCTGGCGCTGGCGAGGCTGGCGGGGAAGTAGGACGGGGGCGGCACCAGGATGCCGTCCACGCCCGCGTCCGCGCACCATCGGGCCATCTCGACGACGTCGCGGGTCGAGTTGCCTCCGCAGCCGGGGACCACCACGGCGTCCGTGCCCTTGGTCTCGTCCAGCACGGCGGTTATGACGCGCCGCTGCTCGGCGGCGCTCAGGTTGGGGAACTCGCCGGTGGAGCCGAGCGGCGTCAGGTGGGTGATGCCCGATTCGAGCAGGAAGCGGACGTTGCGGCGCAGGCCGGGCTCGTCGATCTCCAGGTCGGGGGTGTACGGAGTGACCGGGTAGGCGTGTACGCCGGGCAGGCGGGCCCTCAGCTCCTCCGGGGCCGGCGCGGCCATGCTACCGGTAGCTCGGCGCGACGGCGAAGAGCATGGTGGCGGGCTCGGTTGCCTCGTTGACGTAGCGGTGGGGCGTGCCGCCTGGGACGTATGCGGCGTCGAGCGCGTCCAGGTCGAATACCTGCCGGGTCTCCGGCAGGAAGACGTGGGCCGCGCCCTTGGCGACGTAGGCGACCTCGTCGCCCGGGTGGGTCTCGGGGTCGGTGACCGTGCCGGGCAGCAGCGTGAAAGTCCCCATCGTGAGCCGCTCGGTGGAGGCGAAGAGGGAGACGCGCACCGGAGACTTGACGCCCTGGATGACGTGGAGCCAGTCGCGCGACTGGAGCACCTTGATCTCCTCGGTCCGCCTGGCTTCGTCCGCGTTCCAGGGCCAGTTGCCCAGGAGGTCGTAGCGGCCGCCAACGGGCGCGTCGAAGCGGGGAGCGAAGCTGCCGAGGGTCTCGGCGTCGGTCAGGTCGTCGGGCAGCGGGGCGAATCCGGCGACGATGAGCACCTGCTCGGTACCGAAGTTGTAGCCGTAGTGGAAGGTGTGGCGCCGGAAGTGGAGCGCCTCACCCTCGTTGACGACCTGCACCTCGCCGGTCGCCGGGTTGTGGAAGGTCAGGCTGCCCTGGAGGATGTAATAGCACTCGTCGGCGTCGTAGAAGGACTTGTGGGTCTCCGAGTGGGTCCACCTGGCGCCGGGGGCCAGCGAGAAGAGGGACATGATCAGCTTGTCGCTGTTGCGGTGGTACCAGTCGACGACGTGGCCGGACTCGTCGTCGCCCCAGATGTAGCGCTCCACGTCGGCGTGGCGCAGCGCGCGTGGCTCGTAGGTGTACTTGTGGCGTTCGTCGGTCATTCGTGGGTTATACCTCTGGCAGCATCATGACCGTCACGTTCTTCTGCGCCGCGAGGGTCTTCCGGTCGTCGTCGACGTGGGCGCTTACGACCGCCGGTAGTACACGGTTTCCGGTGAAGTCCGCAAGCAGGGCGGCGCGGCGTGCTGCCCGGAGGATGTCCGAGTCGCCGGCGGTGATGGAGACCTCGGCGGCGACGTAAAGATCTGCGCCGTCGAAGCTGCGCTTGCCGGCAAGTACGAGATCCAGTTTTAGTATCTCCTGGAACTGGTATTGGTTTAGGGCGCCTGTGATCCGTGCATCGTCAAGACGGTCCGCCAACTCCCTGTCGGCCCCGGTTGGCGCCCCCTGCAAGACCCTCACCCTGAGGAGGTCGAGATACTGGTCGGCCAACCTGCGGGCAGCCTTCTCGGCTTTGATCTCGTAGTATGCTCCGAGGCCGTTGTCGACCCTGCCCGTTAGCCGGTTCATCCCTGTCTTCAGCACGTCCTGGTCCTGTTCGAGACGGTCGAGGCGCTGGTAGACAAGCTCGAAGTTCCGCTGAGTCGCCTCAATGAAGGCGTCCAGTCTCCTGCTCAAGTCCTCGAAGTTCTGCTGGGTCGCCTCGATGAAGGTGTCCAGTCTCGTGTCCAACGTGGCAATCCTGCGGTCTGTGGCCTCGAAGTTCCGCTGGGTCGCCTCGATGTAGGAGGCCAGTCTCCTATCCAAGGCGGCCAGTCTCCTGTCCAACGCGGCAATCCTGCGGTCTGTGGCCTCGAAGTTCCGCTGGGACGCCTCGACGAAGGAGGCCAGCTGTTCAGGCAGCCGCGCGGTCTCCTCTCCCAGGACGAGCCCTCGAATGGTCTCCCTCCATTCCGGGTGTTCCCGGAGTACTCGGGCAACGTCGCTTATGTCGTTGATGGTGGTCATCGGGAGGGAGGGGTCAGTTGGGGTAGATTATCACGCCGCGGCCGTCTTCGCCGGCGGCCAGGGCGTCAAAGCCCTCGTTGATCTCGTCGAGGGCGTACTCGCGGGTGATCAGGCCGTCGACGTCGATGAGGCCCTTGAGGTAGAGGTCGACCAGCTTGCCGAAGGTCTCGTGAGGGCTGGCCATGCCGTAGTATGCGCCGAGCAGGGACTTCTGGTTCCTGATGAAGTCGACCATGTCTATGGGCGCGCCCTCGCCGAGCGGGCCGAGGCCGATCATGACGCCCGCGCCGCCCTTGCGGACGGACTTGACGGCGTCGGACATGACCTGCGGGCTGCCGAAGGAGTCGAAGGCGAGGTCGACGCCGCCGTCGGTCAGTTCCTTGATCGCCTCGATGGCGTCTACCTCCCTGGCGTTGACGACGTCGGTGGCGCCGAACCTGTAGCTGAACTCGAGCTTGTGGTCGAAGATGTCGACGGCGATGATCTTGCTGGCGTTGAAGAGGCGCGCGCCCTGGATGACGTTGAGGCCGACGCCGCCGCACCCGAAGACGGCGACGGTCATGCCGACGCGGGCCTCGGGGTTGTTGATGACCGAGCCGACGCCGGTGGTGACGCAGCAGCCGATGAGCGCGGCCACGGGCATGGGCACCTCGTCCGGGATGGGGTAGCAGGACTGCTGGGGCATGACGGCGTAGTCGCTGAAGGCGCCCATCTTGTGCATCTGGTGGATGCCCTGCTGGCCGTCGTGGAGGCGCAGGGTGCCGTCGAACTGTAGGGTCGGGGCGGCCTGGTGCGTCTCGCAGAGCTGCGGCTTGCCGGAGCGGCAGACGCGGCAGTGGCCGCAGTTGGGCACGAAGGAGAGGATGCAGCGGTCGCCGGGCTTGACGGTCGTGACGCCGTCGCCGGTCTCGACGACCGTGCCGCCGGCCTCGTGTCCGAGCACGAGCGGGAGCGGCATCTTGGCGGTGCCGATCATGAAGTGGTGGTCGCTGGCGCAGAGGCCGGCGGCGCCCATCTTGACCAGCACCTCGCCGGACCTGGGCGGCTCCTGGTCGAGCTCACGCACGTCGAGCGGCTGGTGTGGCTCGTAGAGTACGGCTGCCTTCAACTGGCTACCCCCTTCCGTGCAGGCGCCCCGGAACGCGGCGCGCCCGCTCAGGGGCGGGCGCGTCTACCGAGGGGTGTGCGGCTCTAGAGCTCGTCGCCGGCGCTGTACGGGCACATCTCGCCTTTGCCGAGGTCGTAGAGGTCGCTTGCGGAGTCGTGCGGCTTGGAGGCCTTGGAAGGCAAGACGTCGCCGGCGTCGTCCGAGACGGCGAGATCGGCCCCGACGGACTTGCCGGTGACGACTACGCCGTTCTCGCTGCCGTTCATGTCGGAGCCGACGGCAACGGGTACGGGTACGGACTCTACGGCGGGAGCGTCGACGGTCGCCGTGGCGGCATCGGTCTCAGGGCCTCCGGCGCGGAGCGAGATGAGGGCGAACGCGCCCGCGACTACCGCGAGAACGAGAGCAAGCGAAACGAACAGCAGCGGTCTCTTCATCTCCTACCTCCTGGCCGTGGGCAGTGCGTAGGGGATGAGAATATCGCTTCGAGCCGCCCTTTGTCAAACGCGGTCGCGGCGGCCTGGCGCGAAAATGTGTTCCATTTGTTCCAAATCCGAACTGTGATTCGTGTGATGGGGGTGATCGGGACCGGTGACTTGTGCCAGTTCTTATAATGTGTGTAGAACCATGTTGACTCGGTACTAGCATCCGATGCTCGCCGCACCCGTTCGACATCATGGCGGTCTATGCGCTCTACTAGGTGAGGTGACCCTAATGCGCTTGTGGGTGACTCTGGCAGTGTTCTTCGCTCTCGCCCTCGCGAGCGCTGCCAGTTGTGGCTTGGACTCGAGCGGAGACCATGAGTTCACGGTGACACCGCGTCCAGCCGCCGACCCCACGCCGCCACCCATTGCCCCTACGCCACAGCCAACCCCAAGCCCTACGCCGACCGCGACGCCATCCCCAACCTCAAGCCCTACGCCAACCGCGACACCGAGGCCAACCGTCGGCGGGGTTGCGTGGTGGTCCCTAGGCTCAAGCCCTACACCGACCGCAACGCCGAGGCCAAAAATGATAGAGGTAGTGACCGTCGACCCCATCGTGGATCCGGTCTGTGACCTCAGTTCGCGTTGGGGTTGGCGAGATTCCAAATTCATTAGATGGTCGCCAGACGGCTCTCACGTCCTATTTGACTTCCGTTTTCGTTGGCCGAATGGCCCGATTCAGCTATATGCCGTTAACGCCGAAGGCTCCCAACTGCACAAGATTGTCGATACATCGGATATTCGGCACTCTGCTGAGGAGTCCATAGGTACGCCGGTCAACCCTCCCATGATGTACTTTGACATATCTCCCGACGGCTCCAGAATTGCATATTCCACGTGCGTCCACATCCCTGGTCATGTATCGTCTAGCAAATCGGGCTACTGGTGGAAAGAATATGACTACAGCTACGAGATATTCGTGTCGAACATCGACGGCATGGGAACGAAGCGGCTAACCGAGAACGGCCATTTCGACAACTTCCCTGTATGGTCGCCCGACGGGACACGCATAGCCCTTCATTTCGGATCGAGACCCCACTCATGATGGTTGGGAGACCAGAGGCCAGCTCACCATATACACGATGGAAACGGGCAAGTCGAGAGAAATCGCTCTCTCCGGTCGTCAAGCCGCCCCTTATCCACCGGCGTGGTCTCCCGACGGCCGGAGTATAGCGTTTGTCGCATATGAGGAAGATGCATATGAGGAAGACGAGTACCCTTGGCAGGGAGTTGCCTACACGGTCGAGGCCGACGGATCGGATCTGACCAGAGTATCGGAGACCATCAGCGCACCTTCATGGTCTCCCGACAGCCAGCGGATAGGGATCGTCAGATACGAGGACGAAGATAAAGCAGCCATATACACGGTCGGAGCCGACGGATCATATCCCTTCATGGCCGCTAACGTTAAACTGGACGCATCCCAACGATGGCTGGACAGAGTGTCATGGCTACCGGACGGAACCCCGACACTCGGCCGTGTTTCTCCAGATGGCTCGCGAATAGCCTTTCGAAGCCATTTCGACAACATTGTTAACATCTTTAACCCCTATGACCTTCTATACACCACCGCCCTGAACGGCATAGACATTGAAGTCCTGGTGAAAGGCGGACACTCTCCAGAAGCCAAGAACTCAGGGTGGAGTGGTTACCATACTGACACTGTCTCTTGTCCTGAAGGGTTCGTGCTTTCGGACCCGGTGCCAGTGCTAGGACAAGGGTGGCGGTATTGCGTCGATATCACCTCTTGTTCGGAGGGATTCGTAGTTCCTGAACCGGAGAAGAACCCCGGTCTAGTTAAGGATTGCGAGACGCTCATGCCATTGCGGGTTGTCCTGATCGGCCTCCCGGAGGAAGTCCACACGAACTGGGGCCCAGGCACCCCCATCAGAGACTGGGCTGGAATCACCGTGACGGCTGTCGAAGAACCCCTACAACCACCCGCTCCACGAGTCACCGGGCTTAAACTCATACCGATTCTCATAACGCTACCCGCTACCATGACTCCTAGTCTGGGCAGACTCACAGAGCTCAGGGAGTTGACCGTGAACCATGTGAACATCGGAGGGCACATTCCACGAGAGTTGGGTAATTTGGCGAATCTACAGGTGTTGGTCCTAAGTGGGTCAGAACTGACCGGCAGCATCCCATCGGAATTGGGCAACCTGACGAATCTACGTGTGTTAAGTCTACAGGGCAGTCTCAGCGGACATATACCATCGGAACTGGGCAACCTGTCAAATCTACAAGAGTTGGTCCTAGAATGGAACTATCTCACAGGTACCATCCCCCCAGAACTGGGCAACCTCTCAGACCTCCGCAGGCTGGCACTTTCTGGCAACGAGTTGACCGGTTGCATCCCCCAGGCACTGCGGAATGTTGAGCGCAACGACCTGGACAAGCTCGGCCTTGATTACTGCGAGTAGGAGTAGGCAGGCGCATGGAAGTGGACATCAATTCGCCTCACCCATTCGACATCATGGCGATCTATGCGCTCTACCAGACGAGGTGACTTCATGACACTGCGCCTGTGCGTGATCCTAACGGCGCTGCTCGTGCCTGCGCTAGCGGGCGTGTCTGGCTGCACCGGGGACTCGGACAGCATCCCGGAGCCTACCCCAGCGCACACCCCAGAGCCAACGGCAACGCCTACCGTGGAGCCAATGCCAGCGCACACTCCGGAACCGACCGCTACTCCAGAACCGACAGTGATCATTAGGGACACTGGGCACGGGCTTGGCCCGTGCGACAGTGGGTACGATTATCAAGATACCTTTGTAAAGGGCAGACTCCAATGGTCGCCGGACGGCTCACGCATACTCTTCACTAACTTACAGGACTACCACTCTCCGCCGGTTGACTTCGTGGAAGCCGATGGGTCTCGGCTGGGCGTAGTCAGGGGAACCCCAACCCATTTGGTGAACGTTAGCGCCGGGCCATTGAGGACTTTCGACGTATCGCCCGACGGCTCACGCATCGCGTATTCCACGTGCGTGTATCCGACCGGAGGGCGGTGGGAGCGCCACGATTACTACGAGATAGTCACATCGAATATCGACGGCACGGCTACGGAGAAGCTGACCGATAACACCTTCCACGACCTCTACCCTGTGTGGTCGCCCGACGGGACTCGCGTGGCCTTCATCCTTGGGCGTGGACGGTGGGTCTTCAATGACCGGCCTCAGGCACTCGCCATCTACACGACGGCGACTCGCAAGTTGATAGAGGTCCGCCTCTCTACGAGGGCTAGCTCCATCGCTACGCATCCGCCTGCCTGGTCTCCCGATGGCCGAAGCATAGCATTCCTGGGAAACATCACGAGGTATGGGGAATACAGGGAGAAGTTGGGCACTGAGATACACCTATACACTGTGGATCCTGACGGTTCGGGTCCGGGGAGGTTAATATCGAATGTGGGGGAGTCGAATGTGATAAAACATATAGTGTCGAATGTGGTAAGCGCCCCGTCTTGGTCTCCCGACGGCAAGCGGATAGCGGTGGCCGTGTCCGAGGGGGACGGCGCGACGCTGTACACGTACGCGGCAGACGGCTCGGATCCCGTCAGGATCGCGAGCATCGGCCGCAATGACCCAATCAACCACAGGTGGCCGAAGCCCGACCCGCCCGCATTGTGGGTCCCCAACGTCGCTTGGTCGCCGGACGGCTCAAAGATCATGTACGGAGCACTGGCCGTGGTTAACGCCGATGACGGCTCCGTCGTTCTCGACACGCTGCCGTTGAGATTCGACTGGGTTGGTCTCTTGTCTGCCGGGCCTATCCGGAGTTCTAACCGTCCCCTTGCGGCGTGGTCGCCTGACGGCTCCAGGATCGCCGTGCAGGCCGTGCCGGGTGAGTACGGCAACCCTTCGTATGGGCACTACTATGGCTTCCCCGTGCTGTATACGATGAACAGTGATGGCACGGACGTGCGCATCCTGGTGAAGATCGTAGACGACAGCCTCATAGCCTGGAAGCCTACCCGGCCTCCCGCCGACGTCGAGGCGTGCTCCAACGGCAAGGTCGTTCCCGACCCCGAGGGGAGCCCAGGGCTGGTCGAGGACTGCCGGACGCTCCTGGGGATGAGGGACACCCTTTCCGGCTCGGAGACGCTCGATTGGAGCTCCGAAACGCCCATCAGGATGTGGACGGGGGTCGACGTGAGCGGAAATCCGCTCCGCGTGCGGGGCCTTTTCCCCAACTTGTCGTTATATGCACAGGTCCAGCTATTTGGACAGATCCCGCCTGAGATAGCCAATCTGTCGGAGCTCAGGGTGTTGAACCTAGGAGAGAGCGAGTTGAACGGGCGCATTCCACCGGAGATAGGCAACCTGACAAACCTCGAGCGGTTGACCCTGAATTCTACACAGCTCACCGGGCCAATTCCGCCCGAGATAGGCAACCTGACAAAGCTTACTGAGTTGAGCCTGGCACATGCAAACCTCAGCGGGCCCATTCCACCTGAGATAGGCAATCTGACGAACCTGGAGTCATTGGGACTGGTTTTCAACCGCCTCAGCGGGCCCATCCCGCCTGAGATCGGCAACCTTGTGAATCTACGGGGTGATCTGGACCTGAGCGGGCTCATCGGCGGCCCGTACGAAGCTTCCAAGAGAAACGAGTTTACTGGAAGCATCCCTGCGGAGTTGGGCAATCTCGTGAATCTGAACAAGCTGTCCCTAAATTGGAATTCGTTGACGGGAAGCATCCCTACGGAGTTAAGCAACCTCAACCTGGAAGAACTGTATTTGGGCGGCAATGAGTTGACCGGCTGCATCCCCCAAGCGCTGCGGAACGTCGGGTTCAACGACCTGGACGAGCTTGGCCTCGGGTACTGCGAGTGACTGGAACTGACGCCATGAAGAAGGCGGCCCGGCGGCCAGCCCCGGCGGGCCGTGGTAGTGAAAAGCGCTCCGGCGTGTCATAATGCGTCGTAGAGGCCGGGCGATGCGCAGAGCCGGCCCATGTGTAGGAGGCAGCCCATGGCGGAGCCGCGGATCGACGTAATCGCGCCGTACAGCGAGAGGTACCGGCGCCACTCGGAGGGGGCCATCACGATACTGCCGGACGGGCAGTACCTGCTTGGGTGGACCGCCTTCTACGGCGGGTTCCACGACGCCTCGCCCGCCCACATCCTGGCCATGCGGTCGGACGACGGGGGCGAGACGTGGAGCGAGCCGGCGCTGATGCTGGAGAACGACGGCGAGTGCAACGTGATGAACGTCTGCTTCGCGCAGCCGGGCGACGGCAGCATCGTCATGTCCCACGTGCGCACGGACGACGAGACTTGCTACTACTCGTGGCCGTTCTCGCGCAAGTCGACCGACGGCGGCCACACGTGGACGGCGCACAAGCCGATGGTGGACATGGAGACGTGGCGCGGCTTCCCGGCCAACGACCGGATGATCGTCCACTCCAGCGGGCGGCTGATCGTGCCGTTCGCCCTCAACACGATCCGGCCGGACCGTGACGACGGCAGGGGCGTGCTCCAGCCGGCGCGCTCGGACGACATGGGCGAGACGTGGCAGCTCAGCTCCAACGTCTCGACGGTCGAGCACCCCGACCGCCCCGGCGCGAGCGAGCCGGTGGTCGTCGAGAGGAAGGACGGCTCGCTGCTATTCTTCAACAGGACGCGGACCGGCACCATCTGGTCGGCGGAGTCGCGCGACCGCGGCGAGACGGTGTCGGAGCCGTGGGACACGGGGATCCAGTGCCCGGCGGCGCCCTGCATCGTCAGGCGGATACCGAGCACCGGCGACCTGCTGATGATCTGGAACAACGCGAAGCCCGACAGGCCCGGCTCCGGCGGGCCGCGGATGCCGCTGACGACGGCCGTATCGAAGGACGACGGCGAGAGCTGGGGCAATCTCAAGGACCTTGAGCCGGACCTCAGCCGGAGCTACATGTACCCGTCGCTGACGTTCGACGGCGACACCGCGCTGATCACCTACTCGCAGGGGGAGGCCGACTCGGTGGTGAAGTGGTCGACGAACTGGCACAATACGTCCCTGAAGCTGGCCCGCGTGCCGGTGGAGTGGTTCTACGAATAGGCAGGAGGTGTGACTTCCATGGCGGAGCCACGGATCGACATAATCGCACCGCACAGCGAGAGGTACCAGCGCCACTCAGAGGGCGCCATCGCCGTACTGCCGGACGGGCAGTATCTGCTTGGGTGGACCGCCTTCTACGGCGGCTTCCACGACGCCTCGCCCGCACACATCCTGGCCATGCGGTCGGATGACGGGGGCGAGACGTGGAGCGAGCCGGTCGTATTGCTGGAGAACGACGGCAAGTGCAACGTCATGAACGTCTGCTTCGCGCAGCCCGGCGACGGGAGCATCGTCATGTCCCACGCGCGCACGGACGACGAGACGGGCTATTACTCCTGGACCTTCTCGCGCAAGTCGACCGACGGCGGCCACACGTGGACGCCGCACAAGCCGATGGTGGACATGGGGACGTGGCGGGGCTTTTCAGCCAACGACCGGATGATCGTCCACTCCAGCGGCAGGCTGATCGCGCCGTTCGGGCTCGGCAGGATACCGCCCGACCGGGACGACGACCGGAACCTGTTGCATCCGGCGCGCTCGGACGACATGGGCGAGACGTGGCAGCTCAGCTCCAACGTAACGCCCGTGAAGAACCCCGACCACCCCGGCGCGAGCGAGCCCGTCGTCGTCGAGAGGAAGGACGGCTCGCTGCTCTTCTTCAACAGGACGCGGACCGGCACCATCTGGGCGGCTGAGTCGCGCGACCGCGGCGAGACGGTGTCGGAGCCCTGGGACACGGGGATCCAGTGTCCCGCGGCGCCCTGCATCGTCAAGCGCATACCGAGCACCGGCGACCTGCTGCTGATCTGGAACAACGCGAAGCCCGACAGGCCCGGCTCAGGCGGGCCGCGGATGCCTCTAACGACCGCGGTCTCCAAGGACGACGGCGAGAGCTGGGGCAACGTCAAGGACCTGGAGCCGGACCTCAGCCGGAGCTACATGTACCCCTCGCTGACGTTCGACGGCGACACGGCGCTGATCACCTACTCGCAGGGGGAGGCCGACTCGGTGGTGAAGTGGTCGACGAACTGGCACAATACGTCCCTGAAGCTGGCCCGCGTGCCGGTGGAGTGGTTCTACGAATAGGACTGGAGGTGTGACTTCCATGGCGGAGCCACGGATCGACATAATCGCACCGCACAGCGAGAGGTACCAGCGCCACTCAGAGGGCGCCATCGCCGTACTGCCGGACGGGCAGTATCTGCTTGGGTGGACCGCCTTCTACGGCGGCTTCCACGACGCCTCGCCCGCACACATCCTGGCCATGCGGTCGGACGACGGGGGCGAGACGTGGAGCGAGCCGGTCGTATTGCTGGAGAACGACGGCAAGTGCAACGTCATGAACGTCTGCTTCGCGCAGCCCGGCGACGGGAGCATAGTCATGTCCCACGCGCGCACGGACGACGAGACGGGCTATTACTCCTGGACCTTCTCGCGCAAGTCGACCGACGGCGGCCACACGTGGACGCCGCACAAGCCGATGGTGGACATGGAGACGTGGCGGGGCTTTTCAGCCAACGACCGGATGATCGTCCACTCCAGCGGCAGGCTGATCGCGCCGTTCGGGCTCGGCAGGATACCGCCCGACCGGGACGACGACCGGAACCTGTTGCATCCGGCGCGCTCGGACGACATGGGCGAGACGTGGCAGCTCAGCTCCAACGTAACGCCCGTGAAGAACCCCGACCACCCCGGCGCGAGCGAGCCCGTCGTCGTCGAGAGGAAGGACGGCTCGCTGCTCTTCTTCAACAGGACGCGGACCGGCACCATCTGGGCGGCTGAGTCGCGCGACCGCGGCGAGACGGTGTCGGAGCCCTGGGACACGGGGATCCAGTGTCCCGCGGCGCCCTGCATCGTCAAGCGCATACCGAGCACCGGCGACCTGCTGATGATCTGGAACAACGCGAAGCCGGACAAGCCCGGCTCAGGCGGGCCCAGGATGCCGCTGACGACCGCCATATCGAGGGACGACGGGGCGAGCTGGGGCAACGTCAAGGACCTGGAGCCGGACCTCAGCCGGAGCTACATGTACCCGTCGTTGACGTTCGACGGCGGCACCGCGCTGATCACCTACTCGCAGGGGGAGGCCGACTCGGTGGTGAAGTGGTCGACGAACTGGCACAATACGTCGCTGAAGCTGGCGCGGGCGCCGGTGGAGTGGTTCTACGAATAGGACTGGAGGTGTGAATTGTCTGCCATAGACTTTACGCGGTCGTACTCTTGGTACGGCGTGGTCGGTAAGGATCAATCGAGGCCCTTCACGGCAACCAGCCTCAGGTTGTTGGCACATGCTCGATTTGAATGAACTGAGAAACGGCCTGCCAGCGATCACGCCGGAGTGGGGCAGCGTGCTGGCTCAAGTAGCGGGTGTGTGCTTAGAATCTCAGAACCACCGCCAAGGCGTTCTTCTTCGTGTGACTGGTTATGTGAACAACACGTATGCTCTGACTTGGCCACCTATCGGTGACCAAGCTACCAGAACATGGGCAGACCTTCAGGAGGCCACCGAGTATGGGGCCACAGCTATTGCGGTATTGTTGGCCAAGAAGGAAGCTGGATACGCGGTAATTGAGCGATCCGCAAAAGGCACAGGCATCGATTACTGGTTGGGGAATGAAGCAGAAGGGCCACCCTTCCAGAACAAGGCAAGGCTGGAAGTATCTGGCATCCTCAGTGTTGAAGGGAGTGAGAAAGATGTTGAAAGGGTTGTTGCCAAGCGAGTACGGGAGAAGCTAAAGCAAACGCAATATTCCAGCGGATCGCTTCCAGCCTACGTAGTCGTTGTTGAGTTTGGAAGCCCGATCGGCGAGGTGCAAAGGACATGAGCGAGGTCAACGACCTTCACAACATGGCCATGGACCTAGCAGAGCTTGCCCTAGGCGAACGTCTGCGAGGCAACGTGGAGGGAGAGGTTGAATTCGCTCTACAGGCACTAGACTTTGAACTCGCTGCTATCAAAGAACTCAAAGAGCCGCTGGAGCCGACGTTTTCCGTCCTCCATCGCAGCGCTGGGACGCTCGCATTGCAGTGCAATAAATATCGCCTAGCCGAGCAGATTGCGGCCAAGGCCCTTTCCCAAGAGCCGCCCCATGAAATTGCGGAGGAGCTTCGCGACCTTGTCGAACAAGTGCACTTTCAGAGGCATCTTGAACTGAGAGGAATCGAACTGGGACAGGACGAGGTCCAAATGAGCCTGTCTGGTAAGGAGGTAGGCTATGGCTTGATAACTTCGGACGACTTGGTAAGCAGAATCGGAGATGCAACAAGATTGATCGGTAGAATAGTTGAGCGACAGAGACAATCACCCTTCAACGAGCGAGGTCCACGAAGAACTACAAGGGAAGCTTTCCCAGTGCTTGTCTCAGTGCCCAGGGCCGCCAGCTTTGCAGTCACATTAAAAGTTGGCCGCCCAACGGGTCAACTCCATCTTCCAGTGGAAATAGAAGTGATTGTCGATGAGTTCATGGACTTGATGGAGATGGTAAACAGTTCAGATATTCGAGCGTTAGAACAGCGTATTCCACAACCACCATATTTGCGTAACTTCCTTGGACTCGCAAAGAAGATAGCTCCAGATGGCAACCGAGTCCGACAAGTAGGCTTCACAGTGGAAAGGGGTGATGAGGCCCGCCGGGTGTCAGTTACGAAACCAGCAACAGAGGTTCCTTTGCCTTCAGCAATTGAGTTACCCGCCGAAGACGAACGACCCGGGAAGCCTGTAGAGGTTCGGGGAATGCTCCGTTTCGCGGATGCCACGGGTGACGAATCCAACATAATAAAGATCGTCAATGATGAAGGGAGACGTCGTTCTGTGAAGGTGCCCGAGGGCATGATGAACGACATCGTACGTCCAATGTGGGATTCAAAGGTAGTCATAAAGGGATTGCGAAAGGGCCGATCCATAGTCTTGCAAGACATAGACTTAGACGAATGAACCGAATTATGGACATTAGGTGGGGCGGGATAGCGGGCGTGAATACGACTGCAATTCCGCTGATGGCGGTAGTCGCGAACGGCTACTGTATCTGGTTCAAATGCCGGTCGAATGGTTCTACGAATAGACAGGAGGTGTGAATTGTCTGCCATAGACTTTACGCGGTCATACTTGCGTTGGCGCAGCCCCGGCAACAACGTGCGCATCTTGATGGAAGCGGCCTGCACCGTCACGGACGACGCGACCGGGGCGTCGGACAGCTACTACCTGATCGCGCCATGCCGGGGAGAGAGCACCCACGGCAAGAGCGGGGAGCTCGTGCTGAACCCCGGCTACGAGTTCTGCGGCGTGTGGGGGGAGAAGGAGTCGTTCATCATACGGTGGCACTGGCAGAGCTCGCGGGACAACCGGCAGGCGCACAGGCCGGAGAGCGCGGACATCGCCATGCTGGAGAATACGCGTGAGCTCGCCGACAACCAGGCCGTGTTCGACGGCACGATGGGGTCAGGCGAGCCGCTGGTGTCGCGCACGACGATCCGGGACGAGCGCCGGGGGCGGACGGCGGTGCTGGAGTACCCGGTGAACACGATGAACGTGAAGGAGGACCCTGTGCGGTTCCAGGTGGACACGGGGCCGCTGATCTTCCCGGACTTCACGAAGGACACCGACGAGGCGATAGAGCTGTTCGAGGTCGCCTACGTCGTATACAACCTGTTCGACGAGGCGTACTTCACGCTGCGCAAGCCGCTGGCGGCGCGCGAGGGGGACGGCCCGGCGCACCACGTCACCGACTACTCGGAGATACGGGTGCTGTCGGTTGTGAACCAGGTACTGCTTGGAGTCGGGGAGGACGAACGATGAGCGCTATAGACTTCGGAAGGTCGTACATGCGGTGGTTCGGGGCGGTGAACAACGTCCGGATCCTGGTCGACGCGGCGTGTACCCTGACGCGCGACGCGACGGGGGAGTCGGCGACGTACTACCTGATCGCGCCGTGCCGCGCCGAGAACACGCACGGGGACACGAGGCTGATCAGCGACCCCGGCTACGAGTTCTGCGGCGTATGGGGGCCGGAGGAGAAGCGGATCATGCGGTTCGCGTGGACGAGCGACCGCGACGACACGCAGTACGAGGCCAAGAGGGACACGCTGGAGATTCGCCGGTTCGAGAAGACGCGGAAGCTGGAGGACGCGGAGGCGGTCTTCGAGGCGACGATGGGGTCGTCGGAGCCTATGGTGTCGCGCACGACGATCCGCAGCGAGCGCCGGGGCGTGACGGCGGTGCTGGAGTACCCGGTGAACACGATGAACGTCGTGGACGGGCCGACGCGGTTCCAGGTCGACACTGGGCCGCTGATCGTGCCGAACTTCAACATCATGGCGGCGCGGCCCATCGAGAGCCTGGAGGTCGCCTACGTCGTCTACAACAGGTTCGACGAGGCGGAGTTCACGGTCAGGAAGCCTATTCCGATCATGGACGGCGACAAGCCGCTATTCTCCAGGACGGACTACTCGGAGCTGCGCAACTACGCCGCCCGCAACGAGATACTTATAGCCGAGGCGGGCTGACGCGCCGGACCGGGAAGGGCTGTCGGCGCAGGCGTCAGGAGTCGAACACGGCGCGCCGCAGGGCTTCGTTCAGCCGCGTCTGCCAGCCCTCGCCGCCGTTGCGAAAATGGGCAATAACGTCGGCGTCAAGATGGATCGAGACGCGTTCCTTGTCCGGCGCCTTCGGCTCGGCTCGGGTCCGATTCCAACGCTCCACGATGTGCGGGACAACCTCACTCGCCGGCCGCATACGCGCGGTCTCTTCGGAGGTGAACTCCCTCGTGTCAGGGTCGGCGGCGATCCCTGCCCGAATGGCGGCGTCTTCCCGAGGAGTTGGGTAGACTATCTTACGTCTGGCGCTCGGCATAGTCTCTGGCCTCCTGACCGGTAGCCCTCCGCAGGCTGATGATGCGGACATTCTGGCCACGCTCGGTAAAGACTACCGAATATAGCACATCGCCGATAAATCCCCTAGCCGTCCAACGCGGCTCGACATGCCTATCGTCAAACTCAACTATAGCGGTGCCCCACTCGAATCGCTCAATGGCCGTGAAATCGACTTGATGCTTCGTTCTATTGCTCGCACGCTTCGCTTCGTCCCACTCATACATCGCAGCTTCTATCGTACATTCGCTCTGGGTCGCTCTCAAGCATCAGCAAACTCAACTCGGCCTTTCGGCGGGCGGGAATGCGGCGCACACGTCAGTCCTCCACCACCGCGACGAATGCGAGGGGGCAGGCGACCAGGAAGACGGCGTCGAAGACGGCCAACAGCCCTATCCACCGCCAGACCTCCCCGGCGAGCTCGGGCCCCAGCGCCAGGCCCGTGGCCTCCACTGCCGACACGACTATGGGCACGGCCACGGGGAAGAACAGGATGGGCAGCATCACCTCGCGCGCCCGCGTGTTCACCGCCATCGCGGAGAAGAGGGTCCCGACCGCCGCTATGCCCAGGGTCGTGAGCAGCGCGACGGGGACCATCTCAGCCGCCGCGTAGGCGACGTCGTAGAGCACGATGAAGACGGGGAATACGACGACCTGCACGGCGACCATGAAGAGGAAGGCCGCGATCATCTTTCCGAAGTAGATCGTGTCCCGGCTGACCGGGGCCAGCATCAGCCCCGCCAGGCTGCCGTTGTCCTTCTCCAGCGAGAACGAGCGCGTCAGCCCGACGACGCCGCCGAACAGGATGGCGACCCAGAGCACGCCGGGCGCCACGAGCGCCACGACCATCGGAGTGGGGTCGAACGCGAAGCTGAATATGACGACGGTCATCAGCGAGAAGACGAGCACGGGCACGACGAAGTCCCGCGTGCGCAGCTCGAGCAGCACGTCCTTCCACACCAGCGCCAGCACGGGGCGGAAGAAGCTCATGGCCCCCCACCGGCCCGCGGGGCCGCGCCCCCCGCCGCGAGCGACAGCCGCCGCCCGGAGCCGAACGCCGGCGACAGGCTGTGCGTGGTCATCACCACCGCGCCCCCCGCCCCCGTGACTTCGGCCACCACCGACTCCAGCAGGCCCAGGGCGTGACGGTCCAGGCCGGTCTCAGGCTCGTCCATCAGCAGGATGGACGGCCCGTGGAGCAGCGCCCGCGCTATCGACACGCGCTTGCGCAGGCCGTGGGAGAGCGTGCCAACCTTCTCGTCCAGCCTGGGGCAAACCCCCAGCCGGTCCGCCGCCGCTTCCGCGCGGTCGTCCAGCCGGTCGAGGCCGAACATGCGCCCGGCGAACCTCAGGTTCTCGCGCACTGTCATGCCGTCGTAGAGCAGCGGCTCATGGGTCACCACTCCCGTCACCCCGCGGGCCAGCCGCCCCATGCGGGGCAGCGGCAGGCCCGCGATCTCCACCGTGCCGTCGTCCGGCCTCGTCAGGCCCGCCAGCACCCTTATCAGCGTAGTCTTACCCGCGCCGTTGGGGCCGACCACGGAGAGCGTCTCTCCCCACGGGACCTCCAGGCTCAGCCCGCGCAGCACCGGCGCGCGCCCGTATGCCTTGCTCAGGCCCTCCACGCGCACCGCGGGAGGGCGCTCGCCCGGGTTGGTCTCCGTCTTGCCGGTCATGGCCTGTTGCGCGTCCCTTTGTGCTTTCGCCGCGGCGTCCAGCAAATGACAGGCCAACGGCGTGGCTGTATTATAGGGCTGTTACGCTGCGCCGGAGGATAACGCTACCCGTGGCTACGATAGAGAGCCTGCTCCACGAGTACGAGGCGCTGAACAGGCGCTTCGAGACGAGGCCGCAGTCCGCGATAGACCCCTCGTGCCTGCTCGTCTTCGACTACGAGTACCCCGAGCGGGAGTCCGAGGTCGTCATCGACACGGAGGAGTTCACGGCGGTCTGCCCCTGGAACGGCCTGCCCGACTTCGGCGCTCTGACCGTCAGCTACGTCCCGGGCGCGTCGTGCATCGAACTCAAGTCGCTCAAGTACTACCTCATGTCGTATTCGCAGGTGGGGATCGTCCAGGAGCACGCGGCGAACCGCATCCTGGAAGACCTGGTGTCCGCCTGCCGGCCTCGCCGCATGACGGTGACGCTGGACTACAAGCCCCGCGGCGGCCTGCACACCACCGTTACGGTCAGCCACGACCCTTCCGGCTGACGCCCGAAAGCCCAACATGGGCTGGAGGCAGCCATCCGTACCACCGGATGTCGGTACAAGCCGCGGCCGGGAGGTCTCCGGGGGTTTGATGGGAGTCTAAGAAACTGGTAAGATACGAGGGTGGAATCGTATTGAAATTTTGCGTCGTCTTCCCGTCCACTAGGGGCGTGGGTGAACCAACTTCGAATGGCTGAACAGGAGACCCTTATGACAACGACCAACGTCGGCATGGATGCCCAGGCATACACCGCCAGCGACATCCAGGTACTGGAGGGGATGGAAGCTGTCCGCAAGCGGCCGGGGATGTACATCGGCGGCACCGGGCAGAGCGGCCTCCACCACCTGGTCTTCGAGATCGTCGACAACGCGGTCGACGAGTTCATGGCCGGGCGCGCCTCCAGGGCCGACGTAGAGATCCTCCAGGACGGCACGGTCTGCGTCCACGACGACGGCCACGGCATACCGATAGAGACGCACCAGGCCACGGGCAGGTCCGCGGTGGAGACGGTGATGACCACCCTCCACGCCGGCGGCAAGTTCGGCGGCAAGGCCTACTCCGTCTCCGGCGGCCTGCACGGCGTGGGCGCCTCCGTGGTCAACGCCCTCTCCAGGTGGATGCGCGTCGAGGTCTACCGCGACGGCGTCGTCCATCACCAGGAGTTCTCGCGCGGCAAGCGCACCACCGACCTCCTCTCGGAGCGGCTCGACGGGGCTGAGGCGGACAGGCGCGGCACCTCGATCATGTTCCAGCCCGACCCGGAGATATTCCCGTCGGTCGAGTTCGACTTCAACACGCTGGCGCAGCGCTTCAAGGAGATGGCCTTCCTCAACAAGCGGATGCACATCCGCTTCAAGAGCGACTGGCACTTCTCCCTGTGGCCCAACAACGAGGTCAACTACTACTTCGACGGCGGCATCGCCAGCTTCGTCAGCCACCTGAACGAGAATAAGACGCCCCTGCACAAGGAGCCGATCTACGTCGAAAAGCAGGTCAACGGCACCAGGGTGGAGGCCGCGCTACAGTACACCGGCAACTTCACCGAGTTCGTCTACGCCTTCGCCAACTGCATCAACAACGTCGAGGGCGGCACGCACCTGACAGGCTTCAGGAGCGCGCTCACCCGCGTAATGAACGACTACGGGCGCAAGCAGAAGCTCCTGAAGGACAACGAGCCCAACCTGGCCGGCGAGGACACGCGGGAAGGGCTGACCGCGGTCGTCAGCGTCAAGCTGGGAGACCCGCAGTTCGAGGGCCAGACCAAGGAGAAGCTGGGCAACCCAGAGGTGCGCAACCAGGTCGAGGGCGTGGTCGCCGAGGCGCTGCTCACCTACCTGGAGGAGCACCCGGCGGACGGACGGCGCATCATCGACAAGTGCGTCACCTCCCAGCGCGCCAGGGACGCCGCGCGCAAGGCGCGAGACCTGATAATCCGCAAGAACGCCATGGACGGCGGCGCCCTGCCGGGCAAGCTGGCCGACTGCTCGGACAAGAACCCGGAGAACTGCGAGCTATACCTGGTGGAGGGCGAGTCCGCCGGCGGCACGGCGAAGATGGGCCGCGACCGGACCATCCAGGCGGTGCTGCCGCTCAAGGGCAAGATTCTCAACGTAGAGAAGGCGCGCGCCGACAAGATGCTCGCGCACGAGGAGATACGCGCCCTGACGATAGCGCTCGGCGCCGGGCTTGGCGAGGACTTCGACCTGTCCAAGCTCCGCTACCACCGGATCATCATCATGACCGACGCCGACGTGGACGGCTCACACATCCGCACGCTGCTGCTGACGTTCTTCTTCAGGAACATGCACCCGCTCATATCGAACGGGCACCTCTACATCGCCCAGCCGCCCCTGTACAAGATAACGTCGGGCCGCAAGGAGCAGTGGGTCTACACCGAGGGCGAGCGCGAGATGGTATCCGCGAGGCTCAACGGCTCCAGCCGCGTCAACATCCAGCGCTACAAGGGCCTCGGCGAGATGACCGCCGACCAGCTCTGGGACACGACGATGAACCCGGAGGAGCGCACGCTGCTCCAGGTCGCCCAGGGCGACGCCTCGGACGCCGACCGCATATTCTCCGTCCTCATGGGCGACGTGGTGGAGCCCAGGCGCAACTTCATCCAGACCCACGCCCTAGAGGTCAAGAACCTCGACGTATAGCGGCGATGACAGCACCGGCGGAGATCATATTCGAGGTAACTGAGGCTCCGGAAGGCGGCTTCGACGCCCGGGCGCTCGGTCACAGCATCTTCACGCAAGGTGACGACTGGGCCGACCTGAAGGCGATGGTCAAGGACGCCGTGCTCTGCCACTTTGGCGACGATCCTGAGCCTACGTCTTCCCCCCGTCCCACATGCCGGTGCTGAAGTAGCGCTCCCCGATGTCGTTGAAGATGGTGACGAGGCGGCCCGCGCCGGCCTCGCGCGCGACCTCGTAGGCGCCCTGCAGGTACGCCCCCGACGACTGGCCCGCGAAGATGCCGTTCGACGACATCAGCCGCGACATCCTGTAGGCGTCCTCGACGTCCACGTGCATCGTCTCGTCGACGACGCTCTCGTCGAAGGTGTCCGGCTTGAAGTGGCCCTCGCCGAGAGGCTTGAGGCCCTCGACCCCCGGCCACTCGTCGAAGGTGATGACCACTATGCGGATGGCCGGGTCTGCTTCCTTCAGGCGGCGGCCCACCCCTGTGACCGTCCCCCCCGTGCCCACGCCGGCCACGAAGTGCGTAATCCCCGATAGCTGCTCCAGGATCTCCGCCGCCGTGGTGTCGTAGTGCGCCTGCGGGTTGTCCT
Source organism: Dehalococcoidia bacterium (assembly GCA_963664035.2). Taxonomy (GTDB): domain Bacteria; phylum Chloroflexota; class Dehalococcoidia; order Lucifugimonadales. Next base: position 1,508,935 of record OY760867.2, read on the forward strand.
GGTTGCGGTACTGGTCGCACCAGAAGTACCGGCCCGGGTCGGCCTCGTACCTGCGCTTCACCTCCCGCAGCGTCTCGTCATAGCCCAGCATCGGGTCGGTGAAGACGATCTCCGCGCCGTGCGCGAGCAGCCGCTTCTTGCGCTCCTCGCTGGCGTTGGCGGGCATCACGAGCTGCACCCGGTATCCGAGCGCGGCGCCTATCATGGCGTAGGCGATCCCGGCGTTCCCGGACGTGGCGTCGAGGATGACCTTGTCCCTCGTCAGCTCGCCCGACATGATCGCCTCGGCCAGCATCCGCAGCACCGGCCTGTCCTTGATGGAGCCGCCGGGGTTCAGGTGCTCGCACTTGGCGTATATCTCCGCCTCCCCCGTCTCCAGCGGCAGGTCGAGCCGCACCAGCGGGGTATTGCCTATGGCCTGGAGCGCCGGGTGCGCCGCCAGGAAGTCCCGGAGCCTGTCCGAATCCGCCAACCTTCTTCTCCTCGCATCGGGAAGCCTCCCTGCCATGCGTTATCGTCGCACGACGGGTGAGGTCATAAGAGTATACTATGCGCAACCCAACGGATGAGAGAATGGCCGACCCCAGCGTAGAAGCGGAAGCCGCGTCCCTGCGCGACGAGCTCAACCGCCACAACCACCTCTACCACGTACTAGACCGCCCCGAGATAAGCGACGCCCAGTACGACGCTCTCTTCATGAAGCTGCGCGAGGTCGAGGAGGCGCACCCCGAGCTGGTCACGCCCGACTCCCCGACCCAGCGCGTAGGGGCCGAGCCGGCCGAGGGCTTCGTACAGGCGGACCACCCCGTGCCGATGCTCAGCCTGGGCAACGCCTTCAACGAGGAGGACCTGGCCGCATGGCGCCGCCGGGTGGCCGCCCTGCTGGAGACCGACGCCTTCGACATGGTGTGCGAGCTTAAGTACGACGGCCTGGCCGTGGCACTCACCTACGAGAACGGCCTGCTCGCCAGGGGCGCCACGCGCGGCAACGGCACGGTCGGCGAGGACGTGACCCTGAACCTGCGGACGGTCAGGTCCGTACCTCTGAAGGCCCTGGGCGAAGCGCCAGAGAGGTTCGAGGCGCGAGGCGAAGTGCTGTTCCCAAGGTCCGCCTTCGACCGCTTCAACGAGGAGCGCGCCGCCGCCGGCCTGCCGACATACGCGAATCCTCGGAACACCGCCGCCGGCTCGGTGCGCCAGCTAGACCCACGGGAGACGGCCAAGCGGCCGCTGGATATTTTCGTGTACGGGCTGGGCTACGCCAGCGGCCCCGCTCCGGAGACGCACTGGGGCACCCTCGCCAAGCTGGGCGGCATGGGCTTCAAGATCAACCCCAACAACCGGCTCGTACACTCCGTCGAGGAGGTCGTGGACTACTACCGCCACTGGGTGGATGCCGCGGAGGAGCTCGACTACGGCTGCGATGGCGTCGTCGTCAAGGTGGACCGGCTCGACTACCAGCAGCACCTGGGCGTCGTGGGGCGCGAGCCGCGCTGGGCCGTCGCCTACAAGTTCCCGGCCACGCAGGAGGTCACCCAGGTGCGCGGCATCAGCGTGAACGTGGGACGCACCGGCAGCATGAACCCGTATGCGTTGCTGGAGGCCGTGAACATCGGCGGCGCGGTCGTCAAGCAGGCGACGCTCCACAACGAGGACTACATCAGGTCGAAGGACATACAGGTCGGCGACTGGGTGGTGGTGGAGCGGGCCGGGGAGGTCATCCCGCAGGTGGTGACGGTGCTGACCGGCAGGCGCGCCGGCGACGAGCGGCCCTTCGCCATGCCGGAGGCCTGCCCTAGCTGCGGCAGCCCGGTCGTCAAGCCCGAGGACGAGGCGATGTCCTACTGCCGCAACCTCGGATGCCCCGCGCAGCTAGTGCGCCTCATGGAGCACTTCGTCAGCCGGGGCGCCATGGACATAGAGGGCCTGGGAGTCAAGCAGGCCGTCGCGCTGCTGGAGAAGGGGCTTATCGAAGACGTGGCTGACCTCTACAGCCTGCCGTCCAAGAAGGAGAAGATGCTCGAGATCGAGCGGATGGGAGAGAAGAGCGTCGCCAACCTGCTGGCGGCCATCGAGGCGTCCAAGGACAGGCCGCTGTCCCGGCTGCTGGTCGCCCTTGGCATAACCCACGTCGGCGGCGAGGTGGCGGAGGCTCTGGCGCGCCACTTCGTCAGAATCGACGCGCTCATGGACGCCACGGAGGAAAAGCTGCTCGCGGTCCCGTCCATAGGCCCAAAGATCGCCTCCAGCGTTCACGCCTACCTCCGCGACGACGCCAACCGCGGGGTCATAGAGAAGCTGCGGCAGGCCGGGGTGCGCATGGAGGACGAGGCTGGGGCCGAGCCGGCGGGGCAGACGCTGGCGGGCCTGCGCTTCGTCGTGACCGGACGGATGGAAAGGTTCAGTCGTTCGGAGATCGGGGACATGCTCAAGGACCTTGGCGCGTCCGTGAGCGGCAGCGTCAGCAAGAAGACCGACTACCTGGTCGCCGGCGCCGATGCCGGCTCCAAGCTGGCGGACGCCCAGAAGCTGGGGGTCAAGGTAATCGACGAGGCCGAGTTCCTGGAGTTGGCCGGGTCCTCCGCTGCAACCCAGCCGCCATAGAGGGCGCGAGGGGGGGACCTCATCTACGTTAGCCGCCTGGAACTGACGAACTTCCGCAACTACGAGGATCTCCGGCTCGACCTGCCGCCCGGCATGGTGCTGCTCCACGGCAGCAACGGCCAGGGCAAGACCAACGTCCTGGAGGCCATATACCTGCTCGCGGTCGTAAAGTCGCCCAGGGCGTCTTCGGACCGCGACCTCGTGCGCCGACAGGCCCTGGAGCGCGGGGAGCACTCCCAGGTTTCCGCCGTGGTCCAGCGCGACGGCGTGCCGCTGCGCGTCGCCATCGGCCTGCAGCGAGCGGCCCCGGCGGACGTCTCGGCGCCGGCGGGCGGAATGGAGCACGTGGGCGCGGTACAGAAGCAGGTGCGCGTCAACGGCGCGCCGAGGCGCGTCTCGGACCTCGTCGGCGAGGTGAACGCCGTCCTCTTCACCGCCCAAGACATGGCCATCGTGCTCGGCCCGCCCTCCTCCCGACGCCGCTACGTGGACATACTGATCTCGCAGGTCGACAGCCGCTACCTCAGGCTGTTGCAGAAGTACCAGCAGGTGATGGCCCAGCGCAACCAGCTTCTGAAGGCCGTCCGGGACGGCAGGTCGCAGCCGGACGAGCTTGGGTTCTGGGACGGCGAGCTCGTCGAGTCCGGCGCCTACGTCATGCAGCGCCGCGCCGCCACGGTGAGCGCCGTCGCGCAACTGGCCGCGCCCCTGCACCAGGAGCTGTCCGGAGGCGGCGAGGAGCTACGCATCGTCTACAGCCCCAGCGTCGGCGTCGAAGCGGACGAACGGGACCTGGACGATGCCTTGCGAGACGCCCTGGAGCGCAGCCGGCCCAGGGAGGTCGCGCAGGGGTTCACGGCGGTAGGGCCGCACCGCGACGACCTGCTCATGCTGCTGGACGGCCTCGACGCGGGCAGCAGCGCCTCCAGGGGGCAGTGCCGCACCCTCGTGCTCGCGCTGAAGCTGGCCGAGGCGAGCTTCCTGCTGGACGAGCGCGGCCAGGAGCCGGTCCTGCTCCTCGACGACATACTCTCGGAGCTGGACGCCGACCGCCGCGCCCGCGTCCTGGACAGGGCGGGCCTCTACCAGCAGTGCATCCTCACGGCCGCGACCCTGGAGTCCGTAGACCGCCTCCACGTCGACCGCATGTCCAAGTTCAGCGTCGCCGGCGGCAAAGTGTCGCCGGCCGAGTCCGCATAGCTCCCCACTAGAATGGCTCCGGCGCGATACTACGTGATTGGGCCGCTGTACCGGGTGTCTACTGCCCGTGCCTCCACTCGTCCAGCAAGCCGTTCCGCACAGCCCAGACCACCAACTCCTGCTTCGTCTCGATCTTGAGCTTGTCCTGGATGCCGTAGACGGCGTTTCGGACCGTCACCGGCTGGTTGCCCCTGAGCTCGGCGATCTTCGCGTAGGACAGCCCCTGCGCAAACAGCGTAAGGATCCCACGCTCCCGCTGTGTAAGCCTGACGCGCTCCGATGTCTTCTTCCGCTGTCCTGCCGCGCGGATCTCGGCAAACACGTGCCCAATCACGTTGGCGGGTATGCGGTATTGGCCATCGGCAATGCCGCGGACGGTGCGCAGCAACTCCTCCTTGCCGGAGTACTTCTGAAGGTATCCCGTCGCACCTGCGGCGACCGCCTCCACCACGGCATCCTCTGCCGACGCGGCTGTGAGGATCAACACTCTCGTATCCGGGAGCGTCTCCGCAATCTCGCGACAGGCGTCGATGCCGTTCTTGAGCGGCATCATCACGTCCATGATGATCACTTCGGGCTTGAGCTCCTGCGCTATTTTCACCGCCGCCGCGCCGTCTCCGGCCTGACCCACGACCTCGAAGCCGCCGGCCCGTTGCAGCACCTCGCACAGCCCATCACGCATGATCTCGTGGTCGTCCACGAGCAACACCCTGGTCCGTGCGACCGGCGCCAAGTTACGCGCCTCCCTGGCGAGGGTCATACGGAATGGCGCAGGTCACGGTCGTGCCGACTCCGGACTCGCCCGGGGCCACTTGAAGACGGCCCCCCATTCGCTCGGCGTCCGCTCTCATGTTCCTGAAGCCGTGGCCGCGGTCCGCGTAGTCTTCGGGGAGGCCAATGCCGTCGTCCGACACGGACATTCGCAAGTCTTCATCCTCGAAGTCCAGGGAGATGGTGACCTTACCGGGTCGCGCGTGCCGGAATGCGTTTGTCATTGCGTTGTGAGCTATCGAGAAAAGCAAACGCCGGGTGACGGTGGGAAGCGGCGGCTCTCTGCCCGACTGGACCAACTCCGCTGGGATCGACGTGATCGTGGCGAATGTGGAGGCATGGGACCTCAGCACCCGGCTCAGCTCGCGCCCCTCGAAGATGGGGCCGGCATCGATGGGGTGCCTCAACTCCCACATGGTCGATTTAGATAGGGCGTGCGTCGTTTCCAGCTTGGCGATGAGCTCGTCGCGGTCTTCGTCGTTCCGGGCGTTCGCCAGTTCTATAGCCGTCTCCAGGCCCAGGCCGATCATGTACGCGGACTGGGCAATAGTGTCGTGAATGGTATGCGAGAGCTCTATCCGCTCCCGCTGAAGCTCCCTTTCCCGTTCCACAGCCTCTCTCCTCCTGATCCGCTCAAACCTGGAGACTAGGTTGACCGCCGCGACGACCGCATACATGACGACGATCCTCGTGTACAGGACCTTCTCCTCCTTGATCTCGAAATCGACTCCAGGCTCCACCATCAGGCTCAACGCCGCGTACACGACCGCGACCATCGTGACCCCTAGGAAGCTGAGCCTCAGGGACGTGAACACCACGGCAAACATGGCGAGCACGGGGTAGTACAGCACGAAGAACGTGTTCGCGAACCCGCCGGAGATCACCAGGCCCGCCGTAATCATTACCGCGTCCATGGCGCTGAGAGCGAGCGCCCAGCGCCACGTCACGGTCCGATTCGACTCGATGCGGTAGTGAACGTAGCCGTTCAGGGCCAGCAGCGCTATGGCGAACAGCGTGTGCGCGACATAGGCAGGATGCGCGAAGTTGACTCGATAGTGAAGCTGCGCCAACCAGGCAATTGTGACGAACCATCGTACCCATACCGAAATCCTCAGGCTGTATCGCAGGTCGTCCAGGTCGATCCGATCGAGCAACCCAAGGGACATTGCAACCGCATCACGTGGCGTGATCCGCAAGTCCAAGGGTCCTACTCCAGTAGTGTACGCCGCTCGGCGACGGCGACAAGGTTGAATCGTACCCCATTCGGAGAGGTACGAAAGTACCCCAAGAATTGGGTACGGACGAACCTTACAGCAGGCCAGGGGAGAAGGCAATCTGGAGGCAACATTATCTCACATCGCGCTTCACCTCCTGTGGGGGAGAAAGAAATGTCGAAGTCCGTAGCAGGGCAGCCTGTAGATACCTACCCGCCGTCGGTGGGCGGCATTGGCGAAACGCTCGGAGTAGTCCGGCGATTCCGCCGCTATGCGGCCGAGCGGTTCCCCCTTGCCCAGTTCCTTCCGTTGTCGATGGTAATCTCGCTTCCCGCCGCTTTGGGCACGCAGGCATACATTCATTCATCACCATACGGCGTTTCGGCTGCCCTCCTCACCTTCGGCGCGGTATTCCTGCTGCTCTTGAGGCTGAGGCTGGTCGACGAGCTCAAAGACCTCGAACACGACCGCCTGTTCTACCCAGGCAGGCCTGTGCCGCGGGGTCTCGTCCAGCCGCGGGAAGTCGGTTGGGCTGCGGCAGCAGTCTTTCTCGCCGAGGTCCTCCTGGCGACCGCTGCGGGAATCGCCTCCCTTCTATTCTTTGCATTGGTCGGCCTCTATTCAGTCGCAACGTCGCGCGAGTTCTTCTGTCGCGAGTGGCTACGAAGCCATTTCACCGTCTACGTAGTCTCCCACGAGCTGCTCATAGTCCCGGTTTGCCTCTACCTCTACAGTCTCAGCGGCCTGACGATAGGCAACGTCGCGACTCCATACTTCTGGGTTCTCACCACGTTGATCGGGTGCCTTCTCGCAATGCTCGAAGTGGCGCGGAAACTCAGTCCGGACAGGGCGGAGTCGGGAGCAGGCGACACCTACACATCGCGGTACGGCGCAGGCGTCAGCGGCCTCGTGGTCGGCCTCCTTGCGGTCGGAACCGTGACGACAGGCATCCTCACTGTCATGATGCTGAGAGGTGGCATCACTGTTCTTCCGATAGCCGGGGCCGCGTTCCTGGTCCCCGCGGGCATCTCCCTCCTGGCGTTTGTCAAACGCCCCGACGAGCGAACTGCGAAAGCGGTCCTGGACCGGTGCGCCTTATTGGCCGTGGCCTCGTCATCTCTATTCGTCCTGGCGGTCTGGTTCTCCTGATGAAGTACCTCCTGGACAACTCCAACCTGGCTGAAAGCTACTCGGGCGCCACGACGCCGCTCACCTACTCGTTCGCGAGCCGGGTGTACCGGGAGGTCTACGAGGTCTTCTGCGGGAAGATGGGGGTCAGCGACGGTGTCATCCGGCGGCATCAGGAGGAGTTCTCCAGCCTCCTCGCATTCGTTGGTTACCACATGTACTACAACCTGAGGAGCTGGTACACCCTCATCTCGTTTCTGCCGGCATACAGCATCAACAGGCGATTCTTCGACCGGATGCTGGGAGTGGAGCCCGGCAGCGACGACGGTCCCCCCACCAAGAGCCTCATTAGAAAGTACGGCATCGACCTGCCTCGCGTGGTCTTCCAGGCTCTGCGAATCGGGTGGTCATTCTTCTTCATGGGGTTGCTGGTCCGAAGGTTCAACCGAACGTTCGACGAAGTCTACGCGGAGCTAGAGTCCATTGAGCTTGCGCAGCTGGACCAGGAGGCGGTGGTAGACCTGTATCACAGCGTCTCCCAAAAGCTGCTCGCTCTATGGTGGGTCCCTATAGCCAACGATTTCGCGGTGATGGTCAGCACAGGACTGTCGACCAAGGCGCTTGACGCCTGGGCGACCGGAAAGGACGACAGCTCACCGATCCTGCACCTGCGAACCGGTGGAAGCCTCATGTCCTTGGATCCAGGACGGCGTCTCGTCCAGATAGTCGAGGCAATCAAGGGAGACGAGACTGTTCATGAGCTGTTCCGCCAGCCAATGGCCCCGGCAGACCTCCACGAAGCCCTCACGGGCCGACTCGGGCATACCAGGCCGAACCGGCTGATCAAGGAATATCTGTGCAGGTACGGGGCCCGGGTGCCGAACGAGTTGAAGCTCGAGTCGGAAGCGTTGAGCGAACGTCCCGAACTCCTGACGGGGATGCTCCAGTCTCTCGTGCAGGCCGAGTCGAGGACTACGCGCTACGCGGACAGGCCCGCCTCATCCCTGGTGGAGTTCCGTGACGTTAGCCCCCTGAAGCGTTTCGTGCTGAAACGGCTTTTTTCTTGGGCGGGACGGTCGGTCGGTCTCAGAGAAGAGACTCGGTTCAGACGCGCACTTATATTCGGGTACGCGAGGAGGCTGTTCCTGGCGCTTGGGCAAAGGCTCCAGGCGCTGGGCGTGCTGGACAGCGCTTCCGACGTCTTCTTCCTGACCGAAGACGAGCTCTTCTCCATCGTCGCGGACCCCTCCGAATCCAGGGACTTCCGCCCCACCGTGACACGCCGGAGGTCCGAGATGGAGCGTTGGAAGCACGTCTCCATGCCCCGGCGCATGGAGACCGACGGGCCCCTGGACAGGCTGGCGGAGGAGTTGAGCACACGTCCGGCGGGCAGGGAGAAGTCCAATGGGACCGGGACGTTGCGCGGCACGGGAGCTTCGTATGGTCCCCGGGAGCTTGTTTCGGGCACAGCCCTGGTGCTCCCGGAGTTTCGTCCCGACGCGTCGTTCAAGGACAAGGTCCTCGTCACGCGGCAGACCGACCCGGGGTGGACGATAGTATTCCCGTTCGTGAAGGCCCTCGTGGTCGAGCGGGGCGGCATCCTGTCCCACGCGGCCATCGTGGCTCGAGAATTCGGGATCCCTTGCATCGTGGGCGTCGAGAACGCCACCGACCTCATTGCCGACGGCACGACCGTGGAGGTGCGCCCAAGACAGGGGGAGATCCGGGTCCGATCCAACATTCCTCATGTTGAGTGAAGATTATGCGAATCGTGAACCATAGCAACGGCGACGGTGGGTACATCACCGGCTTCGAGACGTTGACCGCGGAGGTCTACGGCTCCCACCCAGGTTACGCCGCCAACCGCGCCGCCTCGATGGCCCGCGCGGTGGACCGCCGGAACCCGTTCTTTCGCTACGGAGAGTACATAGGGTTCCTCGCCTACGACGGCGGCAGGCCGGTCGCACACGCGGCCGCAATCCTCGATAGGCGGTTGGACTCGTCCATCGGCCTCTTCGGCTTCTTCGAGTCGTTGCCGAACGGCGGCTACTCCAAAGGGGTGATTCGCGAGGTTGCGGGCGCCCTGTCCGAACGTGGTGTGCAGACGATCCGCGGTCCCATCGACCTGAACACGTGGAACGGCTTCCGCGTGTCCTATCCGGAAGACAAGCCGCCCTTCCTCCTGGAGCCGTTCACGAGGGGGTATTACCGCTCCATCTTCGACGAGCTGGGATTCACCGTCGCGCAGCGCAATGTATCGACTCTCCACGCGCGCGACGAGGTGGGCTTCGACCGCTTCAAGGGCAATCTCGAAACACTCTGCGCCGACGGGTTCACATTCTCTACCGCAAGTCGGGACACCCTTCCGGTCCTGGTGCGAGACACCCATAGCCTGGTACGCGAGTGCTTCGGCGGCACCTGGTCGTTCATACCGATCAGCTTGCCGGAGTTCCAGTATGGCGCCGGGCGCCTGGGGTCCGCGGATCAACTCCTGCTCCACGTCGCCTACAGCCCGACCGGGAAGCCTGTGGGCTTCTGCTTCGGGGCGTTGGACGACGCTGCCGACGGGCGGCGAGCGATCGTCAAGACGGTCGCCGCGGCGCCAATGGCCCGCCGGTTGGAGGTAGCCCGCGCGCTCCTCTGCGACTTCTTCGACAGCGCCGCGGATCGTGGAGCCTCCCAGTTCATCCTGTCGACGATGCGGGAAGACAACAAGCAGGTCAGGGCCCTCACGTTCGGACGCCGGACGGTATACCGCCGCTATGAGGCCTACGAGCTGACCGTTCGGGAGACGCCTGCATGACTCACCTCGTAACAGGAGCGACTGGGTACGTTGGCCGTGTACTCGTCAGGGGTCTCCTCGAAAGCGGTGAGCCGGTCTGCGTCCTCATTCGAGGAGATGAGGAGTCGGCCCAACGCCGGGTCTCCGAGCTGTACCCGGGCTACCGGTCGAAGTACGGCGACCGGTTCATGTCGTTGGCTGGGGACGTGACCCTCCCAGGCCTCGGCATTCAGCTTCCGCCAGCCTGCGGCCTGGGCGAAGGGAATCTCAACGTATGGCACGCCGCGGCGAACCTCTCGTTCAAGAAAGGCGACAAGGGTCTCGTCATGCGGACGAACGTGGAGGGCGCCCGCAACGTCGTGAACTTCGCCAACCGGCATGCATCCAGGTTGTACCACGTGAGCACGGCGTTCGTCTGCGGGGACACGAAGGCCGTCTTTCGAGAAGACGACCTGGACGTCGGCCAGAGCTTCCACAACTGGTACGAGTCGTCGAAGTTCCTGGCCGAGAAGGTGATCAGGGAAGAGTGCGACGTCGAGTACGTCGTCTTCCGCCCCTCGGTGATCGTCGGCGAGGCGTCCGAGCGCAAGGCCAGCGTCTGCACATTCGGATACTACCGCTTTGCGTTCATGCTCTACTACCTGAAGCGTCTCATCGTAGAGTCTTTGCTGTACGGACCGGGGCCGGTCAGGCAGGCGCTGCGGGCGATGAACACGCGCTACGACAGCCGGACGGACATCCTACAGGTCCCCTGGCTGATGCTGCCGTATCCGCGAGACAGCGCGGTCGACCTCGTCCACGTCGACGATGTCGTAAACGCCATGATCGAGGCTCACCGGATGGACGTCCCTTCCGGGTCGACGCTCCATCTCACGCAGACGGCGCCACCCACCTTCCAACATCTTCTCGACTCGTTCCTTTCGGATGCCGGGATCGTTGGCGTCAGGCGTGTAGGACTCTCTCCGTCGGGGTTCCGGATCCTCTTCACGGCGCTCCATAAGCTGCTGGTCCCCTACCGCCGCTACCTGGCCTCGATCCTGAAGTACATGCCCTACATCAGCCGGGACCGGCGCTTTTCCATGGCTTACCCGAGAGAGTACCCGGATATGGTCCCGGGTCCACTGACGAGACGCAGGTTGGAGGACATCAACCGGCACGCAGTGGGAGTCGTTTTTCCCCGGATCGATTGGGAGCTGTACGCCAGCCGCGGTCGCGGAGAAGAACCCGCCGACAGGAGGTTGGCAGAGGAGCAAGACAAGGTAAGGGACTACGCCTAGCTGAAGAAGACTCTGTGGATAACGGTACAGGGACTGGACAGGTCGTCTACCGACGGGAGGTAAACAATGCCTAGCTTGAACGAGCTGATAAACCACGCGCTGGGAGGGTTCGACAAGACGCCTACGCCGGCGATCATCGGATTCGAGATCTTCGTGATCGTCGTAACCGTGGCGGCGTTAGCGATTCTCGGCAAGCGCCAGGACCGGATTCTGCCCCGGTTCCTGGTCCTGGCCATGGGGGTCCTCATCTTCGAGTTCTTCACTGGCCCCATGTGGAACAACTTCAAGATGGGTCCCTGGGCCTACATCTACCGAGACGTATCCTGGGTGCTCACCCTCGCCTGGACGACCATGATCCTGAGCACGATCCTGATAGTCGACCTCGCCCTGCCTCGCACCAGGGAGTGGCAGCGGTTCGTCGCCTGCCTGGCGGTCCTGACGGCCCTCGTGGTTGTGTTGGAAAGGGTAGTGGTGGGACTCGGAATCCGGTCCTATACGCCGGAGGTGATGGCCGTCATCGAAGGCTCCTACATACCGGTCCTGGACGTGCCATACCACCTCTTCTACTACGTGCCGATATTCATGTCCCTGGTAATCGGCTTCTACAAGTTCTGGAACACGGTCATGGACCGAGAGGACCGCTTGGCGCCGCAGACACCCTGGTTGTGGACCATGCTGATCACCATCGTGGGAGTGTTCTTCTTCGAGGTCATGATCGAACCGATGGTCGTGAACGCGAAATTGCCATCGTGGTCCTACGTCTATCGAGACATCAGCGTCTTGATGACGGGAGGCTGGGCGCTGCTGATCTGGCTGGCCCTGTTCCTCGTCGATCGGTTTCTATCCCGGCAGGGACCGGGGCAGCGGTTCGTCGCGTATCTGGTGGTGCTTACCGCCATCGCGCTTCCAATCGAGGCCTGGCTCATCAACGCCGATATCAGGGCGTATGGGGTCACCGCGACCGAGGACTTCTCCGGACTGCGGGTGCCCTTGCTCGACGTGGCCATCGAGGTTGCGGTCGCTGTTCCCATGTACATGGCGCTGGTCATCGGCCTGGTGCGGTACTGGGAGAGGGCCGTCCAGGAAGCGGTCTCGTCGAGGGGTAAGGCATGAGCGACACAGACTTCATTCGGACGGATACGCCAAGGTCGCCTGCGCGGATTTCGTACAGCCAGTGCTGGGAAGACCCTGAAACCATCCGAGCCGCTCTCCAGGTCGCACCCGACGACGACGTGCTCATCGTCACTTCCGGCGGCTGCAACGCTCTGGCCGTGGCGGCCGATGGGCCCGGAAGCGTCACCGCCATAGACGTCAATCCGGCCCAGAACCACCTGCTGGAGCTCAAGAAAGCGGCGGTCCTTACCCTCCCCCAGGGAGAGTTGCTGGAGTTCCTTGGAGTAGCAGGAACGCGGGAACGCAGGGCGCAGTACGCGGAGGTGCGAGAGCAGCTTTCGCCCCAATGCCGCGCTTACTGGGACTCGCGGCCAGAGGAGATAGGGCAGGGGGTCATCCACGTCGGCCGCTTCGAGCGATACCTCTCCGTGTTCAGGAGGTTTGTCCTTCCCGCAATCCATCCGAGGAGGCGGCTCGAGGAGGCGCTCCAAGCCAAGTCGCTGGACGAACAGAGGGACTTCTACGACAGCGTGTGGGACACGCTCCCGTGGCGGGCGCTCTTCCGCGTGGCCTTTTGTCGTCAGCTGCTCTCACGTTTCGGGCGCTACCCGGGGGCCTTTCGGCATGTCGAATTGCGGGACGTGGCGTCTCATTACCTCGGGCGGGTCAGGCACGCTCTGACGGAGATACCGGCGGCAAGCAACTACTTCCTCGAGTACATGGCGACGGGCGGCTACAGGAACAATCTACCGTTCTACCTTACCGCGAAGACCAGGGAGTCCCTCAGGACCCATCCCTGCCGGATTAGGTCCGTTACCGCCGACCTTCCCAGTTTCCTGAGGTCGATTCCTGAAGGGACCTTTTCGAAGTTCCACTTTTCCGACGTGTTCGAGTACTTCGACGATGCGCAATACGCGGAGACCCTCCGGCAGGTAGTAAGAGTCAGCAGGCCGGGCGGCCGCCTTTGCTACTACAACAATCTGGTCGAGCGAGCGGTCCCCAGGTCGGTGCTGTCGGACATTCAGAACGACGGACATCTTGCCCGGAGCCTGCATCGCGAAGACAGGTCGTTCGTCTACACATCCCTGGTAGTGGCGCAGGTGAACCCATGAACGCCCCGCTCGCATCGAACGCGCCGGGCCGGCACGCCCAGCGAAAAGTCTCGTTACCGTCCCGCTTGGCCGACGGTCTCTCATGGTCCGTCCTCTATCTCCTGGTCGGATTCGCGCTGACACGAGCGGCGACGGCCTTTTGGGTTCAGTTCGGCAACCCCTTTCGAGAGACCTGGGACGCGCTGCCCCAGATCCTAATCGCCGTCTCAGCGGGGCTTCTTCTACTTACGATTGTCCGGGTCATCGAGCGTAAGACTCGGCTGCCCACCGAGCTCGCTCGCAAGTTCGCGCACCTTGGAGCGGGGACGATCGCTATTCCCGCTCCGATACTGTTCGAGACGCACTATCCGGCGTTGATCGTGACCATCACCCTTACGGGCGCCCTCGTAGTCAGCCGCAGGCGAGGATGGTTGACCTCCCTGCACGGTCAGCCGGAGCGAGGGGTCGGCGACATCCTGTTTGTCTGGGCCGCCTACCTGGTGTTTCTCCTTGCCGACGGGAGCCTGCTGCTGTTCCTGGCGCCGGTCCTGGTGCTCACGCTGGCGGACTCGGCGGCTGCGCTGGTGGGCCAACGCTACGGCCGGACTCGCTGGCCCCGGACCGGCCCTGGCCGCACAGTCGAAGGATCCGCTGCGTTTTGCTGTGTCGCATTCGCCTGCGCGCTATCGATGTTGGCCGTCTTCACCGAGGTGTCGTTGGTCCATGCCATGGCTCTCTCCCTGCTGCTGGGACTCGTGGCCGCCGCGGTCGAAGCAGCGGCGCCCCGCGGTTGGGACAATGTTTCCGTGCCTTTCGCAACCCTGTTTGCCCTCGAGATCCTCATGAGGTGAAGAAGCGATGAATGCCAGGAGTCAACACACCCGCGAATCTTCGACAGTAGAGGCCCTCGACCCCGGGGACCTCGTCGTAGAGCTCCGTAACGCGTCATTGGCCGAAAGAGCCCGCGTCGGCACGAAGTCCGCCACCCTCGGGGAATTGATGCGGGTCGGCTTCGACGTCCCGGACGGTTTCGTACTGACGACCGAAGCGTTCCCCGGTAACGATCGGGTCGCCCCATCGTCAGACGGATTGGCGCAACGACCCGTCCCGCCAGGGGTGATTGCCGCGTTGCGGTCTGCCCTCGTCGAGCTCGGCGGTGGTCCCGTTGCGGTACGTTCGTCAGCCGCCGACGAAGACCTTGACAACGCGTCCTTCGCTGGCGTCTACGAGACGGTGCTCGATGTCCGGGGCCTGGAGGCCGTGACCCAAGCTGTCCGGCAATGCTGGTCCTCCGCGTTCGGTCAACGGGCAACCGTCTACAGGGCTATGAAGGGCCTGACCTGCGCGCCTCGGATGGCAGTACTGGTGCAGCGCCTCGTCGCCGCCGAAGCGAGCGGCGTGGCTTTCACGGCGGATCCTCTGACCGGCGACACTTCGGTGACCCTGGTCAGCGCCGCCTCGGGCCTGGGCGACGCAGTCGTCTCGGGCCGGAAGACGCCGGACGAGTGGCGGGTCGCGGGGGACCGGGTGATGTGCGAGTCGTCATCCGAGGGAGTGCTGGATACGGCAGAGGTCCGACGGGTCGCGGAGCTTGCCGGACGGATCGCGGAGCGCCTCGGTTCCCCCCAGGACATCGAATGGGCATTCTCCGAAGGCCGCCTCTACCTTCTGCAGGCGCGGCCCATCACGACGTAGACAAGTAGAAAGATACTCCCGCTGCCACAGGACGGGAGTTCTGCGCCGGCTGCGGCACAGCCATTTGATGCGTCGAGACTCAATCGAACCTGAAGGAGAGGGAGGATGAAAATGTTGAAGCCGATTGGTGTAGTTATGCTGGCCGCGCTTGCGGTACTCTACGCGGTCCTCGCCGCGTGTGGCGAGGACGCGCCCGCCAGAGACGAATGGGACCTAGCCCCGGACTCTTCCTGGCAAGAAGTCTTCGACGATCTCACCGCTTCGGAGCAAACGTGCGTTCGAAATGAGCTGGGCGAAGAGTTGCTGGCGTCCGTGTTGGAAAGACCCGTTCTCGATGACGACGGCGATACTGAGCAATGGCATGATTCTATGTTCATATGCCTCGGCGAGGAAGCGACCCTCGCCCTGTTCTTCCATCTGCTTATCCTGGAAGTAAGGTCCATTGATACGGAGGAGGCCAATAAGGAGGAAGCGGAAGCCTGCTTACGGAGTCTATGGGACGACGGGACCATCAGCGCCGCATTGTCGCCGGACGCCAGTCCAAGTGAAAATGAGGCTTTACGGTTATTGGCGTGTTTCGCGTCGTTAGTGCCTGTAAAGGAGCCGGGATTTGGTCCCGAGCCGCCGGATGGCTCCCTGCTCTGGCAATACGGCTCCGGCAGCACGAATTTGATGACGGTAGCTCCCAACGTGGTTGATGGAATTGTGTACGCTGGTAACTACGAGAACATGGTGTATGCCCTGAACACTCAGACCGGGGACGTCCTGTGGAGTTTCGAAGCCGAAGGTTATCTGAACCCGCCTCCCACGGTGGCAGGAGGAGTGGCGTTCACCAAGGGTGAGCATATCTACGCTTTGGACGCATCTACCGGTGAGGTCCTATTGAGTGAAGAATCTCGCAGCGGCTCGTGGACCCTGGGAAGTGATGGAATGATCTACCGCATCTCCCGGATTGACGACGATGAGTCCAGTTTCAGCGCGGTGGACCCGACATCCGGAGAGTCGCTGTGGACCACCGAAATGCCCAACTCGGAATGGCCTTCGATGTTCCCTCCTACGGCCGCGGGAAGCAACGTCTATGTGTCACGCGACCTGGATCAAGTCCATGCCTTCGACGCAAGCTCCGGTGAGTTGCTTTGGACCTTCACCTCCGATGAGGGCGTGCAGCAGGCCCCTCCCACGATCCGAAACGGAATGGTGTACCTGGTGTCTCAGGAAGGCACAGCCTACGCGCTGGATGAGTCCACCGGGGAGCAAATCTGGAATCGTAGATTGGACTCCCTTTGGTCCTTCCTGGTTTCCCCGGTCGTCGTGGATGGCGTGTGGTACATAGTGGCCTCCAACGCCCTACGCGCTCTTGACGCCGCCACCGGGCAGTCCCTCTGGTCGTTTGACGAAGTCGAAGGACAGCCCACCGTCTCGGACGGCATGGCGTTCGTGAGTGGGCTTCACGGAGCTTTCTATGCGCTGGATACAACAACCGGCGAGCCGGTATGGAGCATTGACGATGAGAAGGATTGGCAGCTGAACCAGGTTCTGGTAGTCGACGGAGTCCTGTATGCCAGCGACGTCCTATATGGCTACCTGCACACCCGGGATGCCTTGACGGGGGAACCCATCTGGAGCGCCGGCATTGGTAATGCCGTTGGAGGTGACACTCCGCCCTATGCGGTTTCCGGAGGGGTGGTGTACGCGGGCGGTCGAGACGCCAACGGCAACAGCGTCATATATGCCTACACAGCTTCTCGAGACTGAACGGCGCGCGCCCGGAAGCCGTGCTCGATCCAATCGCGCTTCATCCGCCGCAGAGGGGACCAAGATATTGAAGTCGGCAGTTATACTAGCCTCGGTTGCGATACTCCTTGCGGTCCTCGCCGCGTGCGGCGAGGACTCGCCAACCAATACGCCGGTACCCGCGCCGACCAACACGCCCGCACCCACACCGACCAGCACGCCGACCCCAGAACCTACCGCGACGCCGACGCCGACTCCGACGCCCACTCCAACCAGCACGCCGACACCGACGCCTACCGCTACGCCGACACCGACGCCCACGGCAACGCCTACGCCTACACCCACTCCGACCAGCACGCCGACCCCTGCACCTACTCCAACCAGCACGCCGACCCCAACGCCTACCGCAACACCGACTCCTGCGCCCACGGCAACGCCTACGCCCACCGCAACGCCGACTCCTACGCCCACTCCGACCAGTACGCCGACCCCTACACCCACTCCAACCAGCACGCCGACCCCAACGCCTACCGCAACACCGACTCCTGCGCCCACGGCAACGCCTACGCCCACCGCAACGCCGACTCTTACGCCCACTCCGACCAGCACGCCGCCCCCTACACCCACTCCAACCAGCACGCCCACCCCTACACCCACTCCGACCAGCACGCCGACGCCTACGCCCACTCCAACCAGCACGCCCACCCCAGAACCTACCGCAACGCCGACTCCTACGCCCACGGAAACGCCGACCCCTGCGCCCATGTCGCTGTTGCCACATCCTCCATCTTCCCTTGGCCTCAGCCCGTTCTACAAGAAGTACGTGGACGCCGGAGGGCTCCCAGTCGTTTCTTCCCTCAAAGTGCCGGACGAGGCCTTGCACCGCGCCGCAAGCACAATAGACGATATGCTTGCCAACCGGGCCGATATTCGGAACACCCTGGCAGGCCTGGGCATCCGTATCGCCATCATGGCGGCCTCAGAGGTAACAACGGACATTCCTGAGCACAGCGACCTGTACGAGGCATTTCCAGGCACCGACTGGGACAAGCGAGCGCGAGGTTTGGGCGCAACGCTCTCTCGCCCCGCCACCAGCGGCGCCGAAGAGAACCTGCTCTGCTATGAAGACGATGTATATAGGAACGAAGACATCCTCGTGCATGAGTTCGCGCATACTGTCCTCCTGGGAATCACGCATCAGGAAGGGGGAGCGGAGTTTCTGGCACGGCTCAACGCTGCATACGGCAGCGCGATGGACCTGGGCCTTTGGGCGAATACCTACGCGAGCACAAATGTCGACGAGTATTGGGCCGAGGCGGTCCAATCTTGGTTCGGATTGAACGACAGGTCCTGGCCGGCTAACGGAATCCACAACCAGATCGACACGCGCCACGAGCTGGAGGCATACGACCCGGCCTTGGCCAATTTGATTCGGGAGGTCTTTGGCGATACGACCATCTCTTCCACGTGTCACGCCGTAGCAGCGTCGGTGGATGTTCGCGAGGAGCCGACGATTGAATTCGGTGGCGACGTGTCCCCTGCAAAGCAGGCCCAAATACGCGCCTGGTTCGCTGATCTTCGGAATTTCTTTGACGATTATGCTGCTGGCAAATCGGCGCCAGAGCCTCTTCTTGTAGTTTCTTATGATCAAGAGACGCTGCGGAGAAGATTCAAAGAGATAGAGGGTTACGAACATGCAGGTGCCATATGCGGAGTCCGTTCAGTTAGTCTTTATATTTCTCTGGAGCCGGTATGTGGCAGACCTGCTGTATTCGCACACGAATATTTTCATAGTCTGCAAGGAGCAATAGCGCCGGGCCACGTGCTGCCTTATTATGGCGAAGGATATTCTAACCAAGGTCCATGGTGGTTGACGGAAGGAGCAGCAGTATACAGTTCTCTGTTGTACACTGTCGCGAGTGGTATTGAGAGTCACCATGTCGAGCGCGACCGAATGATAAGAAAAGCTTGGGAATCTACTCGCAGCCTAGTCGATCTGGAACTGGCAGCGAACTTCTTCGATGAATATCCGTTTGGTTCTTATGAAGTTGGATTTCTCGCGGTGGAGTGGCTTGCTCGACATTCGGGCGTCGCCTCGATCCTCCGCTATTACGAGCTACTGCCGCAACACGATACCTGGCAAGCAGCGTTCGAAAACGCCTTCGGTATATCGGTAGGCGAATTCTATGAGTCCTTTGAAGAGTATCGCAGCGATGTGGCCCCGACCATAGGAAAATCCTTCAGAATCCAGGGACGAGTGGTTGGCCCTGATGACCAGCCGTTGGAGGGCATCGGTCTGTGGGCTTGGCAGGGAGATGTTAAGAACAGTGGGTCTGGCACTACGGGCCCGGATGGCAGCTTTGTCTTAGTCGTGCCGGATGGTTCATTCACCTTGGACGTTTACGCTGATTTTGCCGCTGGATGCACCTTCGTTGGCTGGTTAGGCCCCGGTGGATTCACTACGTCGCGTGAAGACGCGGTCCGTGTCGAGGTGAACGGAGCCGATGTAAGTGGTATAGTGATCAAACTCCCCAAGCAACTGCACCAACTTCCATTCATCGAACACTGCTCGTAACCTATAGGGGCAGTTTCTCCATGACCGCACTACCTCCGAGCCGGATGGCCTTCTGCATCGTCGCCCTTGCGTCGCTCCTGCTGCCGGCATGTACGCAGACTCCGGCGGAGCCGCCGTCGCCCGTCGCCGATCCCACCCCGACTGCTGCCCTGGCAGGCACGCCGGCGCTCCCGCTGGCCACAGTGGAGCCGTTGCCGGTAGAGGCCCTGCCCCTGGCCCCGGTGGAGTTGGAGCCTGCCTTCCCACGCATCGGGCTCGACAGGATGGTCCTGCTGACCCACGCGGGCGACGATTCCGGCAGGCTGTTCGTCGTGCTACAGCCCGGCCGCATCGTCGTCTTCGAGAACGACCCTGCCGTAGAGTCGCTCCAGGTCTTCCTCGACATACGCGAACGGGTCAGCGACGCCGGGAACGAGGAGGGGCTGCTCGGGCTGGCGTTCGACCCCGCGTACGTGGAGAACGGCTACTTCTACGTCTACTACTCCGCCGCGCGCCCGCGCAGGTCCGTCCTCTCGCGCTTCTCGGTCAGCCCCGGCGACCCCGACCAGGCGGACCCCGGCTCCGAGCTCGTCTTCATGGAGGTCAGGCAGCCCTACAGCAACCACAACGGCGGCCACCTCCTCTTCGGCCCCGACGGCATGCTCTACGTCGGCCTTGGCGACGGCGGCGCGGCCGGCGACCCGCGGAACAACGGGCAGGACACCTCCACCCTCCTCGGCAGCATCCTGCGCATCGACGTGAGCCGGCTCGACGACCTGGGTGCGTACGCCGTCCCGGAGGACAACCCGTTCGCCGGCACAGGCGGGACCGCCCGCGGCGAGATATGGGCATACGGCCTGCGGAACCCCTGGCGCTTCAGCTTCGACCGGGAGACCGGCGACCTCTGGGCGGCCGACGTGGGACAGTTCCTCTACGAGGAGGTCGACGTCATCAGGCCCGGCCTCAACTACGGCTGGAACGTCATGGAGGGCGCCCACTGCTTCAGGCAGCGGGACTGCGACACCCAGGGTCTCGTGCTGCCGGTCGCCGAGTACGGCCGCGAGGGCGGCTGCTCCGTGACCGGCGGGCACGTCTACAGGGGCCGGCGCATCCCCGCGCTGTACGGCGCGTACCTGTACGGCGACTTCTGCAGCGGGAAGATATGGGCGCTCAGGTACGACGGCGAGGCCGTGACGGAGCATATGGAGATCGCGGACACGGGCCTCTCCATCTCGTCGTTCGGCGAGGACCCGTCGGGTGAGGTCTACGTGCTGACGTTCGAAGGAGTAATATATCGTTTCGCGGCCCCATAGCTGGAGTAGTCCCCACATAAGGAGTTAGCCAAGTGTCCACCATGCCAGCGGCGGTGACGACGGCCCTGAAGCAGGTCGAGTGCCACGAGGCGCCCGTGCCCGATATGGAGGAGGGCTTCGCGCTCGTGCGCACGAAGCTCGCCTCGATCTGCGGCAGCGACCTACACATCGCCTACATGGGCTGGAACGTCCATGAGCTTCCGCTCCAGCCCGGCTACCCCGGCCACGAGGGCGTAGGCGAGGTCGTGGACGGCGGCGCGTCTGAGTACGAGCCGGGCGACGTCGTATTGACCGCGCCCAACATCTGGAGCTCCCGCGTCTTCGCGGGCTACCAGCTCATCGACCCGAAGTTCCTCATCAAGCTGCCCGGCGATACGCCGCTGGAGCACCTGCTCATGGCCCAGCAGCTCGGCACCGTCGTCTTCGGGTGCAAGCTGCTGCCCCCGCTGCTGGGCAAGACGGTGGCGGTCATAGGGCAGGGGTCGGTCGGGCTGTTCCATGACTTCCTGCTGCGAAGGCTGGGAGCGCACCGGATCATCGCGATAGAGCCGATCCCCGGCCGCCTCGCCGCCGGCGTGGCGATGGGCGTCGACGACGCGGTCGACGTGACCGGCGACAGGGCCACCGAGGCCGTGCTAGACCTGACCGGCGGGCATGGCGCAGACGTGGTCGTAGAGGCGGTGGGCAGCCCCGAGACCCTGAACCAGTCGTTGCGGCTGGCCCGCGACCGGGGGCGCGTCGCCGTATTCGGCCTGCCCCCGAACATGGAGATGGTAGCCTTCGACTGGGACACCTTCTTCCGCCGGCGGCTCACCATGCACGCCGTCCACGGCGGCCAGGACGTGCCCGGCCTCCCCGACTTCCGCCTCGCCGTAGACTACATCCGCAACGGCGAGGTAGACGTTTCGCCCCTAGTCACCCACAAGTTCCCCATAACGCAGGTGGGCGAGGCCTTCGACCTCGCCCACTCCAAGGAGGACGGCGCCCTGAAAGTCTCCCTGACCTTCTAGCATGCCCGTCGCTCCATTCGTCCTAGCCGCACCGCCACCCACATCTGTCATGGATGGACAGAATCAAGTGCGCTAGACCCATCGTGCTGTATACTGACTTCAGGCAGCCCAATACGGGAAAGCTCCTATAGTAGGTGAGGCTGCCACGGATAGATATGCCAATACCGTTTGAATTCGTTATAGACGGTCCTCCGGTGTCACAACAAGCTCGCCGAAGAAGCCTCGTAAGGCAGTGGACGAACGAGGTGCAGAGTGTTGCCGAGAAGAGTTGGGACACTGAGCCACCCTTCGTCGGGGAGGTCATGGTATCCATAACTTACTTTTTCGAGGGTGCCTCCCTGGATGTTGACAATGTGCCTAAACCCATCTTGGACGCACTGAAGGGACTGGTCTACACCGACGACGCTCAGATTACCGATTTGGTTTGCCGCAAGCGAGACAGGAATAGAGATCTGCAATTCGAGGACCCGTCATCTGTGTTGGTGGAAACGCTCGGACGTTCCGAGCAGTTTCTCCACATCACCGTGACCGATGCAATGAGCCTGGAGGTGCCATCTTGGTAAGAGATGCAACTGACTCTGAATACCTTCTCACCCAAAAGGCGGCTGAAGAGTACCGCAGCAACGGCTACGAGGTAGAGCTAGCGGCTTCACTTGACTTCATGCCGGACTTCAGTGCCGATCTGCTTGCTCGGAAGGGCGACGAGGTGAAGGTGATAGAAGTGAAGTCACGGCCGTCACTGGCTGCCGATCCTAAGGTAAGCGAGTTGGCGCGACTCATTGAATCGAAGCCCGGATGGAGTTTCGAGTTGCTCTTGGTCGGTGAGCCGGAGAAGCTGGACTCGCCTGTTGGAGCACATTCCTTCGAGAGGGGGAAGATCGTGCAGAGGATCGAGCAGGCCGAGAAGTCTCTCGAAGCGGGCTTGCCGGAGGCCGCTTTCTTGCTCGCGTGGTCAGCCCTGGAAGCTGCTACCAGGGCCTTGATCGAGGCGCAGGGAGTATCGGACACGCGCGTCACCACACCACGCTTCGTCCTCGACCAGGCGGTCTTTCACGGTGTCATCTCAAGGGACCAGTACAGCGCGCTCGTTCGAATGTTGGAGTACCGGAACGCTATAGCCCACGGGTTCAGCATTGATGACTTCAACGACGACATGGTAACGGAACTCATCGATGCCATTAGACGCATCACGGCAGACGCGGCCTTGGACAGTGGCCACGATAACCCATCGGTTACCTAGAGGTAAACGGCCCGGTCTGCCCGACTTCCGGCTGGCCATCGACTACATCCGCATCGGCGAGGCCTTCGACCTCGCCCACTCCAAGGAGGACAGCCTGGCCGACGAAACCCCCATGCCAACAGTGACGACCTCTCTCTCCGGCTATTGCGGCGCCACACCTCCACCGTGCGCCACCAGAAGTTCCACGGCGTTGATATAGTCACGATCCAGATCGAGATCAGCGCCTGAATTCAAGAGCGCTGGGAGCAGGTTACCATGGGCAAGCTACCGTACACCGCCGACGAGATCGAGCAGAGACTGGGCGCCACCACCGCGGCCTTTCGCTCGGAGGATACTCGCCTGGGCGCAGCCGAGATAGCGACCATTCGGGCCGCCGGGATCACTAGGATCGAGGTGTCTGGGATCCGCTCGCCCAAACACTTCGACTTCAGCAACAGCCGGCAGGCCGCTGACGTCGTCCGGGAGTGCCGAGAGCAGGGCGTCGAAATAGTCTCCGCCCACGGCCCGACCGTCGAGTACGCCTCCACGGACGAGGACGAGCGCGGAGCGGCGGTGAGGGAGGCCGCCGCGGCGGCCCGCGTCGCCGAGGACATGGGCGCGTCGGTGATGGTCTGCCACTTCGGCGCCTCCGAAGAGTCGAAGAGAACGGTCGTCGACATGCTCGAGGAGCTCGAGGACTCCACCATCAGGCTCGCCAATGAGAATGGCAAGGACCTGCGGGACTACATGGCCCTCGTGGACGAGGTGGGCTCCAACCGGTTCGGCATGGTCGTCGACGTCGGCCACACGCGCGACGAGGACGGCGTCAATCCTTTCATCAAGCCCGACCGGGCCCGCGACACTCTTGCGCAGTGCGGCCCGCGCCTCATCCACCTACACCTCCACGACTTCCTGGAGACCGACCACATAGCGCCCATGGACGGCAACCTCCAGTGGGCCGAGGTGTTCGGCGCTCTGAAGGACATCGACTACCAGGGCCTCTTCATGTTCGAGGCGCTCTTCCCGCCGGAGGGAGCCGTCAACCGGCCCAAGTATGTGCTCGCCAAGACCGCCGAGTTCCCCCAAGCCTTCGCCCTCAAGTACGGCTAGGGTGCTCCGAAGCTCTACGTGTCGCCCATCTTCCTCCCGTTAGATCCCCGAACGGCCGAGACTCCGATGCGTCGCTTGAACTCGAAGGTGTCCAGCGCCGTCAGATCCACGGCTTGGCGTGTGCCGTCGCAGTATCTCGGTGGCTGCCTGCGCGCCGCGAGGGTCGTACGCAGTGATGTGTGGAGGTCGTTCCGCTGTCATCCACTCCAAGCTCTCGTCCACGTTCGCGGCATCTGGCAGAATCGGCAATTCCATCTCCTATGCGCCTTCTGGAGTCCCCACTGCTGGCGATGGTTGCTTGATGGAGGGGGCGGCCGCGGTAGCCAGCGGGGCGTCGGAGTTGACCGCCTCGAACCTAGAGGCGTTCTGGCTCTCTATCTGAACCGATTGGGAGGCGGCTGGTGTTTCAATAGGAGCCACGCTAACGGAGATACTCAACCCCATGCAGGCCAACAGTCGGCCGATGTGGCCAATTGTAGGATTCGCGTCGCCTCTCTCGAGCTTTGCGATATACGCCTGCGACACGTTCGCTCGCTCGGCCAAGGCCAATTGAGTCATCCCGGCGGTCTCCCGTGCGTCGGCAAGCGCCGCCGCGACCTCAAGCTTGGCGATCTCCGAACCAAACCCCTGTTTATATTCGCCGTCTTTCAGCCACTCGACGTGGCTATCCTCAGCCTGATGCCGTCTCATTGATCTTCTCCTCATCGTCCAAGATGCTCATCTCGTAGGCTTTCAGCTCTCGCTAACTCCGGGCGGGGCGTTCGTCGCGACCTTTTTCGGAAGCCATTTAGTATGACGTACCGATCGGTTTCAGAGTGCCAGAAGTAGAAGATGCGGTGCTGGCCAGCGCGAAGCTGCCATACGTCATTCATCTTCTCCGACCATCGCCTCGCGACGAGCCGCTGCGAGCCTTCCTGCCGGAGGCGATCAACGAATGCTCTGATCTTTGACGCGTCGGTCTTCTGTCCCGCGTGATAGACGCTCCGTACATACTCGTCATAGGGAATGGTGCCGTTGGGCCGCCTATGGAAGACTACTATGTACATTGCATGAATATAACCCTTGCGGTTATGTATGTCAAACCGCCTGCGCTCTTTACTACAGACATGAGAGTTCTCGATTCTGCCCAGCTAGGTGTACGTCAGGAAAGCTTTCTAGTTTTGGCAAGGGCTCTGCTGATCCACCACCAGCACCATCCCCTCCGCGGACTCCCGTACGTCTATGGTCGTCCCCCGCAGATCCTCTGGCAGCGGGTCCTGTACCAGCAGCACCGAGTCGGCGCCGACCGAGACTATCTCGTCGCCCTGCCTCGGCACGTCCAGCGCGAGGGCGATGCCGCCGTCTTGCTCCGGGACGAATCGCAGCAGCTCGCCGGGGGCGGGGCCCATGTCGTACAGCAAGCTCCTGAGATAGACGGACGCCCTGTCGGTAATCGTCAGCGGCTCGAATCCCCACTCCTGCTCCGTGCCGTCAGGGTCCGCCGGCGCGTCGAGCTCACCGTCCCGCCGCGGGCCAGTGCCTCCGGCGAGCCTTGCCAGGTCTCTCTGGCGGGCGGCGCGCCTTAGGCCCTGCTCCATCTCCTTCACGCGGCGCTGGAGCGCCGCGGCCTCGTCGCCGAGCGTCCGGATCCTGTCCGTGCTGGACCTGACGGCCATCTCGCCGCGCCGCACCTCCGCGGACCTGCGCTCCATCTCGGCTTCGATGCTGCTCAGCCTGCCCTTGAGCCTCGCGGCATCCGCGTCGAGCCGGAAACGCGACTGTTCGGGCTGCCCCTGCCCTGGCTGGTCGAGCTTGCGCTGCGACCACTTCCGGGCCTCCTCGGCCTGCCTGTTCGCCTCTTCGGCCCTCCGGCGCACGTCGGCCTCCGAGGCGCGGGCCTGCGAGACCTGCTTGTTGGTGCGCTCCAGCGAGCTACGCAGCCTGTTGCGGTGCATTCTCTCCTGGAAGAGGGCCTCGCGCGCCTCTTCCAGGTCACGCTTTGCGCGGACCAGCTGGTCCGCGGCGTCACGGACCTGCTGGTCCCAGTCGGTGAGTGCCGTAGCCACGGCGCTCAGGCCCCCACGGCTGCGGCCCTGATCAGGGCGATGGAGTCGGCCACGGACGCAGGCCCGCCGTACACGGCGCTGCCCGCGACCAGCACGTCGGCGCCCGCCTCGACCACCGCGCGGGCGGTGCCGGGGGCGATGCCGCCGTCCACCTCTAGCTCGGCGGCCAGGCCCCGCTCGTCCAGCATAGCCCTGACGCGGCGGACCTTGTCCACGGAGGCGCCGATGAACTTCTGCCCACCCAGCCCGGGGTTGACGCTCATGACGAGCACCAGGTCCACGTCGGCGATGACCTCCTCGATGGCCGATACAGGCGTCCCCGGGTTGATCGCCACGCCGGGCCTTGCGCCCGCGTCCCGCACCATCTGCGCGACCCGGTGTATGTGCAGGCTGGCCTCGGCGTGTACAGTCATCATGTCCGCGCCGGCCTCCGCCATCGCCTCCACGTACTGCTCCGGCGGCGTGACCATCATGTGTACGTCGAGGGGAAGCGACGTCCATCGGCGGATGGCCCGCACCATGTCGGCGCCGAAGGTCAGGTTCGGCACGAAGCGCCCGTCCATCACGTCGACGTGGATGTAATCGGCGCCCCCCGCCTCCGCCTCGGCGACCTGCTCCCCCATGCGGCTGAAGTCGGCGGCCAGTATCGACGGCGCGATCTTGACCGCCCGCTCAGCCATCGGCTTCCGCCCTCAGCGTCCGCTCAGCCGCCTCCAGCGCGCGCCTGACCCGGCCCGGCGCGGCGCCGCCCGGCACGTCCCGCGCGGCTAGCGAGGAGTCGACGCTTATGTCGAGCACGTCGGCTTCGAACAGGTCGGAGAAGCGCCGGTACTCTTCCAGCCCCAGCTCGGGGAGCGTCCTGCCCGCATCCGCCGCGTAGCCGGACAGCCGCGCCGCCACGCCGTGCGCCTCCCGGAAGGGCATCCCCTTCGACACGAGGTAGTCCGCGATGTCGGTCGCGAGCACCTGGCTCTCCTCGGCGGCCCGGCGCAGCTTTGCGGCGTCCAACTCCAGGGACGCGTACATGCCCCGCATCGCCCGCAGGGTGCCCAGCAAGGTGTCCAGGCTGTCGAAGAACCCCTCCTTGTCCTCCTGTAGGTCCCGGTTGTAGGTGAGCGGCAGCCCCTTCAACACCGTCAGCAGCGACACCAGGTTGCCGATGACGCGCCCGGTCTTGCCCCGCGCCAGCTCGGCGAAGTCGGGGTTGCGCTTCTGCGGCATCATGCTGCTGCCGGTCGTGTACTCGTCCGACAGCCTCACGAACCCGAATTCGTCCGAAGACCAGATGACCAGCTCCTCGCCCATCCGCGACAGGTGGACCGCGCACGCCGCCGCCGCCGAGTGGAAGTCGAGCAGGAAGTCCCGGTCCGACACGGCGTCCATGCTGTTGGCGCTGACCGACCCGAAGCCGAGCTCCTTCGCCACCGACTCGCGGTCGATGGGGTACGGCACGCCCGCGAGCGCCCCGCTGCCCAGCGGCATCACGTCGGCCCGCTGACGCGCCTGCCGGAACCGCTCGGCGTCCCGCCCCAGCATCTCGAAGTAGGCCAGCGCGTGGTGGGCGAAGTAGACCGGTTGGGCGCGTTGCAGGTGGGTATAGCCCGGTATGACCGCCGACAGGTTGGCCCTGGCCTGGGCCACCAGCGCCTGGCGGAGGCCGTGTATCTCCGCCAGCACCTCGCCGATGGCGTCCTTGACGTAGAGCCGCACGTCGGTCGCGACCTGGTCGTTCCGGGAGCGCGCCGTGTGCAGCCTGCCCGCGGCGGCGCCGATCTTCTCGTGCAGGCGCCGCTCGACGTTCATGTGGATGTCTTCGAGCTCCTCGCGCCAGGGGAAGCTGCCGTCCTCGATCTCCGCCCGGACCTCCTCCAGCCCGGCGACGATCGCGTCCCTGTCCTCGTCCGTGATGATCCCCTGCCGCGCCAGCATCCGAGCGTGCGCCATCGAGCCGGCTATGTCCTGCCTGTACAGCCGCCGGTCGTAGTGAATCGAGACCGTATATCCAGACGCCGCGTCCATGGCCTACAGCATCAGCATCTCGACGCGCTTCAGCTTCCCCGACCCAGGATCGGCTTCGAATCCCATCGTCTCCATTGCCGTCACGCCCATGATCGGCGGATCGTCCTCGTCTCCGAATATCACCCCGGCCGCCCCTGATTCGCCATCGTAGTGCATCGTCACGTTGCCGATGTCCCTCCTCACCTCGCCGCCGAAACCCCTGAACCGCTTACTGCCAACCCGAGGGATGCCGAGCCTCTCCAGCATGCTCGCTGGAAGCACGCTGAGCATCGCCCCCGTGTCCACCAGCACTCGTATCTTCTCGCTGACTTCCGGAGTCGAGGGGTTGGACACTCCCACTTCAACGTGTATGAATCCCATCCTAAAGCTCCTCTCTACGATTACAGCATCAGAATCTCTACGTGCTTGAGCCTGCCCGCCTCTGGGTCGACTTCCAAACCCATGGTCAACAGAGCCGTTACCCCCATGATCGGCGGGTCGTCCTCTTCCCCGAATGCCGCCGTAATGCCCCCGGAAGAACCGTCGTAATACATGGTCACGGTGCCAACGTCGCGCGTCACTACATTGCCGGAGCTGCGAAACCTCTGGCTGTCCAGCCTGCGGATGCCCAGCCCCTCCAGCAGGCTCGCGGGCAGCACGCTGAGCGTTGCCCCCGTGTCCACCAGTACCCTGATCTCCTCGCTGACCTCAGGCGTCGCCGGGTTCGACACCCCAACCTCTACGTGTATGGATCCCATCCTAGCTCCCCCTCTTCGCCACCAGGAACCGCCGCCTGAGCGTGAGCACCTTCTCGCCGCGCTGATTGACGCCGCGGCTCTCCATGTAGACGACGCCCCGGTCCGGGCGGCTGCGCGACTGCCGCACATCGAGGATCTCGCTCTCGGCGTAGATCGTGTCCCCCTGGAACACCGGGCCGTCGTGCGTGATGCGCTCGTACTCCAGGTTGGCGACGGCCTTCCCCGACGTGTCCCGCACGCTCATACCCACCACCAGGCTCAGCACGAGGGTGCCCACCACCAGCACCCGCCCGTGCTGGTGGTCCTTCATGTAGTTCTCGTCGGTGTGCAGCGGGTTGTCGTTCCGGGTCAGCAGGGAGAACAGGTGATTGTCGGCCTCGGTGATCGTCTTGCCCGGCCAGTGCTTGAACACCTGCCCCGCCTCGAAATCATCCAGGTAGCCGCCAAAGCCGTCTCTCGCGTCGTGGACCATCTGCCCCTCCCGGCGGGCTCCGCCGCGCCCGTGAGAACATCCTACCATCCCACGCCAGGTGCCCGGTATGGCGACGGCCCCAGGGCCGGCTTACAGCTTGTCCTCTTGCAGGAGCCGCCGCGCGATGATCAGCTTCTGGATCTCGTTGGTGCCCTCGCCGATGATCATGAGCGGGGCGTCGCGGTAGTAGCGCTCCACCGGGTAGTCCTTGATGTAGCCGTAGCCGCCATGGATGCGCATCGCCTCCAGCGCCACCTCGCCGCACACCTCCGTGGCGAACAGCTTGGCCATGCCCGCCTCCAGGTCCACCCTCTCGCCCGAGTCCTTCTTAGCCGCCGCGTCGTAGGTCAGCAGCCTCGCCGCCTGCACCTTCGTCGCCATGTCCGCCAGCTTGATCTGGATCGCCTGGTGCTGCGCGATGGGAACGCCGAAGGCCCTGCGCTGCTTGGCGTACTCCTTCGACGCCTCCAGGGCCGCCGTGGCCACCCCCACGGCGCGCGCCGCGATGTTGATCCGCCCGCCCTCCAGGCCGCTCATGACGTGCCTGAAGCCGCGTCCCTCCTCGCCTCCGAGCAGGTTCGCCGCCGGCACGCGGCAATCCTCGAACAGCAGCTCGCACGTATCGACGCCCCTGTAGCCCAGCTTGTTCAGCTTCTGCCCCACGGAGAAGCCGGGCGTCGGCTTCTCCACGATGAAGCAGGATATGCCCCTGTACGCCGGCTCCGCGTGAAAGTCCGTCTTCGCCAGCACAGCGAAGCCGTTGCCGTGCTGGCCGTTCGTGATGAACATCTTGCTGCCGTTCAGCACGTACTCGTCGCCGTCCCTGGCCGCCGAGGTCTGGATGTTCTGCACGTCGCTGCCCGCGTCCGGCTCCGTCAGCCCCAGCCCGCCCCGCAGCGCGCCCTCCGCCATCCTCGGCAGCAAGCGCCGCTTCTGCTCCTCCGTGCCGTAGCCGGCGATCATCGCGCTCATCACGTGGTGCGTGCCGATGACCCCGGTGATGCTCATCCAGCCCTTGCTCAGCTCTTCGAATATGAGGGCGAAGGTCGTATGGTCCAGCCCCATGCCCCCGTACTCCTCGGGGATCGATATGCCGAACAGCCCCATCTCCCTCATCTTCTCGACCAGGTCGAAGGGGTAAGAGTCCTCCTCGTCGTGCCGTGCCGCGACGGGCCCCACGTCCCGGCGCACGAACTCCCGCACGAGGCTGACTACCTGGGAGCGTACCTCCGGAGGCGTGGGCGGGTTGGCCATCTGGGCTCTCGGTCGCGGACCGCCCGGGAAGCTACCGGTCGGAATGCGAGGGCTGCCTGGCCCCCACGTTCCGCGCGGAGACCTGGAGCACCCTGAGGAAGCCCTCAGCGTCGGCGTGGTCGTAGGTCCCCATCGCCTCCATCGAGGAGTCGTCCGTGTACAGCGAGTGGGGCATAGCCTCGGGCGTGTCCTCGGCGGAGTCGAAGAAGACGCCGCCCCTGTACAGACGCACCGTTACGGCGCCAGTGGCCAGCCGTGTGATCGGCTCCAGCGCCGCGAGCGCCGCGGTCGTCCCGAGGTCGTACCAGTAGCCCTGGTATATCTGCGTGCTGATGAACGTGGACAGCCTGTCGAGCAATTCCCGCGCCCGCCGGTCCAGGATGAACTGGAGCAGGAACTCGTACGTCCGACCGAGAAGCTCCATGCCGGGCGCCTCGTAGATGCCCCGCGACTTGATGCCGACGAAGCGGTTCTCCACAACGTGAGTGCCTATACCGACGCCGTGCCGCCCCGCGAGGCGGTTGCACCGCTCGAACGCCTCCACGAGGCCGAGCCGCTCCCCGTTCACCGCCACGGGAACGCCCTCCTCCCAGCGCAGGGTGACCACCTCCGGCTGCTCCGGCGCGTCCCACGCCCACACCCCCATGCCGGGCTCGACGAACGTCGGCGATATCGTCACGTCCTCCAGGTCGCCCGCCTCGTGCGTCAGCCCCAGGAAGTTCGCGTCCGTCGAGTACCGCGACTCGCGGGCCGGCTTGATCGGCAGCCCGTTCGCCTCGCAGTACTCGATCATCTGCTGCCTGCCCGGGAACTGCGCCACGAAGTCCGGGTCCCGCCAGGGCGCGTACACGTCCACATCCGGCGCCAGCATGTTCGTGCTGAGCTGGAACCGCACCTGGTCGTTGCCCCGCCCCGTCGCGCCGTGGAACAGCACGCCGATGCCGCCGGCCTGCAGCCGCGACAGTATCCCGCGCACGGTGACGGGCCGCGCTATGCCGGTCGTGTTCCAGTAGCCGCCCTCGTACCGCGCCTGCGCCTGGAGCACCTTCAGCCCCGCCTCCGCCAGCGCGGCCTGGCCGGGCACGATCGCGGCCTCGGCCGCGCCGCAGCCGAGCATCCGGTCCGTTATGGCGTCGAGGTTCTCCTCGTCCGGCTGTCCAAGGTCGACCGTGAAGGAGTGGACTTCGAAGCCCTTGCCGCGCAGCCAGTGGGTGACGGTGCAGCTATCGAGCCCGCCCGAGGTGGCGCCGCCAAGGGCAACGACGCCCTTGTCCTGCAGTTCACGCCATCTCACTCGGCGGCCCCCTTGGCTGCCTCGGCTATGCCGGCCTCCAGCCGGTCCATCGCAATCGCGACCTCGTCCTCGGTCACCGTTAGCGGCGGCATGAGCCTGATCGTGGCCGGCCCGGTCGCGTTCAGCAGCAGCCCCCCCTCGTTGCATGCCGCCAGCACCCCCGCCGAGATCTCCGACGTGAAGTCCACGGCGTGGAGCAGACCCATCCCGCGCACCGCCTTCACCGCGTCCTGCCTCTCCATGATCCCGGAAAGCCGCTCGCCCAGCGCCGCGCCCATCTTGCGGGCGTTCTCCGGCACGTCGTGCGCTATCATGAACCGCGTCGAGGCGTTGGCAGCCGCGCACGCCAGCGGGTTGCCCCCGAACGTCGAGCCGTGGTCGCCCGGCTCCAGCACGGCGGCGGCCTCCTTGGTCATGAACGCGCCTATCGGCACGCCTCCCCCCAGACCCTTGGCCAGCGTCATCACGTCCGGCTCGACGTCGAACTGCTCGTACCCGAACAGCGTCCCCAGCCGTCCCAAACCCGTCTGCACCTCGTCCAGGACCAGCAGCAGCCCCTTCTCGTCGCACCACTGCCGCACGGCCTTCAGGTAGCCGGGCGGCGGAATGTTGACGCCGCCCTCCCCCTGCACCGGCTCCAGCATCACCGCCGCGGTCCGCTCGGTGGTCGCCCCCGTTATCGCGTCCAGGTCGCCGTATGGGACGTGGACGAACCCGACCGGCAGCGGCTGGAACGGGTCCTCGTCGTGCGGCTTGCCGGTCGCCGACCACGCGGCGAGCGTCCTGCCGTGGAAGGAGTTGCCCGCCGTGATGACCTCGTACGCGCCGTTGCGGTGCAGCTTGCCGTACTTCCTCGCCAGCTTGACCGCGCCCTCGTTCGCCTCGGCCCCGCTGTTGCAGAAGAAGACCCGGTCCAGGCAGCTGTTCTCCACCAGCGCCTCCGCCAACTCTAGCTGGGGCACCGTGTAGAACTGGTTCGAGGTCTGGACCAGCACGCGCGCCTGCTCGGCCACCGCGTCGGCGATGACCGGGTGCGAGTGGCCCAGGTTGTCGACCGCCCACCCCGCTACGAAGTCCAGGTACTCCTTCCCCGTGTCGTCCCAGACCCGCGTCCCCTCGCCCCGCACCAGCACCATCGGCTGCCTGCGGAAGCAGGGCATGTAGTACTTGCTTTCGACTTCCCTCCAGTCCCGTGACATGCTACTGGTCTCCTCCCGCTATCTTCCTGAGCTCGTTCAGGGCCTTCTCAAGCTCCTCTACGCCGCGCTTCAGGTCCTCCAGCGACTCGACCGCCGACTCGATCCCCTGCTGGAGCGGCTCCGACGTCGGGCCGGCCTCTCTTGGGGTTTCCGCAACCCCGTCCGTGGTCGGCGCGGCTTCGGGAACGAAGCCCGTCAGCGCGTCTATCGCCTCCAGCACCGAGTCCCTCATCACCACCCGCTCCTGGCTCGCCAGGATCACCTTCTTTAGCTCCGGGAACTCGACCCCCTCCGCCTGCAGGTAGACCGGCTCGGCGTACAGCAGGCTGAACTGGTCCTGGGTCGAAAGCGGCAGCACGAGCAGGTTGCCCCTTATGCAGTCCGAGCCCTCCTGGCACAACAGCGTCAGCTCGGGCGATATGTCCTTGTCGTTGTCGATCTTCGCCTCGATCTGTATCGGGCTGTCCAGCTGCCGGTCCTTCGGGAACGCCAGCGAGATCAGCTCGCCGTAGTTCTCCCCGTCGTTGCGCGCCGCGAGCCATCCGGCGAGGATGGGCGGCTCGTTCCTGGTGTAGGGCAGCAGCAGGATGAACTCGGCCTTCTCCTCCTCGGGGAGCTTCAATATGGCGTAGTACGGCTGCACCGGCAGCAGGTCGCCGCCCTGTCCGAACTTCTCGTCCGGGATGGCCCACAGGTCCTCCAGGTTGTAGAAGTCCACCGGCTTGGTCATGTGGTACTTCAGGTACTTGGTGGCCTGGAACCGGAACAGGTCCTGCGGGTAGCGCACGTGGGACTGTAAGGACTCCGGCATCTCGGACCTGGGCGTGAACAGCCTCGGGAAGATGCTCTCGTACGTCCTAATCATCGGGTCGCTCGGGTCCCACACGTAGAAGCGCAGCGAGCCGTTGTAGGCGTCCAGCACCACCTTCACGCTGTTGCGAATGTAGTTGAACGGCTCCTCGTCCGGCTCCGAGTACGGATAGCGGTCGCTTGTCGTATAGGCGTCCTGTACCCAGAAGAGCTGGCCGTCCGCCGCCACCAGGTACGGGTCGTTGTCGAGCAGCAGGAACGGCGCCACCGTCGATATCCGCTCCTGGATCTCCCGGCGGTACTGGATGCGGCTCTCCGACGTGATCTCCCCGGTGATCAGGATGTTGATGTCCGCTAGCTGCCAGGCGTACGCGACCCTCCTGATGAACGACCCGATGGCCACCCCGCCCTCGCCGTCGTACCTGTTGCTGCGCAGCTCTCCCCCTTCGGCCTGGAAGTCGAGCTCCTCCGTCTTCGTGTCCACGATGACGTAGTCCGTCGTCTTCTCGCCGTAGTAGATGCGCGGGTTGGTGACGGTGTCCACGGCCCCGTCGCCGGCTCCCTCCCTCCGGATGCTGATCACCCCGTCCGGCGGTATGTCCTTGGCGAAGAACTGCGGCCGGCCCTCCGGCGTGAACTCCGTGACAGGGCTCATGGCCAGCCCGAACCCGTGCGTATAGCGCAGCCTCGTGTTGATCCACGTCTGCGCCTCGGCGTTCAGCTTCTCGTGCGCCACCTCCCTGGCCGCCAGCATCACCTGCCGGTACTCGCCGCCGACCGTGTACCGGTCCACGTCCGCGTCCTCGAAGTCGTAGTACGGCCTGATGAGCTGGATCTGCCGGTACACCCGCGCCAGGGGGCCGTGGTCCCACAGCCGTATATTGTCTATCGTCTCCTGGTTCTGGCGCACGAGGTCCGCGGTGGGAAAGGAGTTCACCGGGTACGACTCCTCCGCAATGTCTCCCAGCCCGAAACCCGCCCGCGTGAACTCTATGCTGCGGGAGATGTACGGCTCCTCGCGCGCGAACTCGTTGGGCCGCACCGTCAACCGCTGCATGGTGGACGGCCAGGCCGTGCCGAGCAGGAACGCCGCCGCCGCCCACAGCACAACCCCGCCCACGAGCAGGCGGACCCCTCGCATGTACGCGTTCACGAGTATGAGCACGCCCGAAGCCGCGGCGATGACCGTCAGGATCGTCAGGGCCGGCCTGCGGGCGTTCAGGTCGGCGTAGGCCGCGCCGAAAACGGCGCCCTCGTCCGACAGCAGCAGCGCCCAGCGGTCCAGCCAGTGCCCGAAGCCGAGCGTGAACATGATGAACGCCGCGATGATCGACACGTGGATCTTGAAGGCCGGCGTAATGGTGAAGCCGGCCCCGCGTAAGCTGAAGTTGACGAAGTAGTAGCCCAGGCTCGCCAGCAGCACCGCTATGCCCGCGCCAAGCAGCCAGCCCTGCGCGAAGTCGTACACCGGCAGCGTGAACACGTAGAAGGAGACGTCGTTGCCGTACACCGGGTCCGTGATGTCGAATGGGGCCGCGTTCGCCAGCCTCAGGAACGCCTCCCACTGCGCCGCCGCGAGCGAGCCGAAGACCAGGCTCAGCACGAGCACGGCCGCCACGCCGCCCCAGATCGTCAGCTTCCGCAGGAAGTCGCGGGTTGCCGCCGGCAGCGCCTGCTCGTCGGGCCCCTGCGAGAGCCTGTAGGCGAAGTAGAGGCTGATGCTCGCGGGTATTGCGAAGATCACGGCCCCCGCCGCGAACAGCGCGATCCGCGTGTACACCACCTTCAGGAAGATGCTCCTGAAGCCAAGCTGCTCGAACCACAGGAGGTCGGTGTAAACGCCCCTGAGGAACGAGACCGCCAGGAAAAGGAGCACCACCGCCGCCGCGACGAATATCCACCTGAACCTTCGGCCCGTCATGGACGGCAGAGCCGCGCCGAAGTCTAAAGAGAAGTCCGGTCCCTGTTGTTGCTGGAAGTACTTTGCCATCGAATCAGCCTACCCTCGTGCCCATCGGCTCGCCTGCAAGAATGTCTCTCAATGCGTGGGAGCGCCGCCCGTCGACGATGCGCGCCTCCCCCACCCGCTCCAACGCGGTCAGGCAGGCGCCTATCTTCGGCGCCATGCCCCCGTCGACCACCCGGGACCGCACCAGTTCCTCCGCCTGCCGCCGGGTCAGCCGGGGGATCACCCGCCTCGACGTGTCCTGGACTCCGCCCACGTCGGTCATCAGTATAAGCCTCTCCGCCGACAGCGCCGACGCTATCACCCCGGCCGCCGTGTCCGCGTTGAGGTTGAACAGCGAGTCGTCCCCCGGAGACGCCGACCCCGCCACCGAGGCTATGACCGGAATGTACCCGGCGCCCGCCACCGCCTCTATCGGCCCCGTGTCCACCTCCACCACCCGGCCAACCCTGCCCAGCTCCGGGTCGTCCTGCTCGGCCTTGATCAGCCCTCCGTCCGCCCCCGACAGCCCTATGGCCCTGCCTCCCATCGCCTGCACAGCCGCGACCAGCCCCTTGTTCACCAGCCCCGTCAGCACGGCCACCACGATCTCCAGGCTGGGCTCGTCGGTAACCCGCAGCCCGCGTACGAACCTGGGGCGCACCCCCTGCCTCTCCATCCACCTGCTCACGACCTTGCCGCCCCCGTGTACCACCACGGGCCGCGCGCCCTCGCGCTGCATGGCGACCAAATCCTCCAGGGTAGTGTCATGCTCCCCGAGCGTGCTGCCCCCTATCTTTACGAGAATCGCCCCATCTGCCGCGGGCTCCTTGCCTGGGCTTGTCTCCATTTCAATGCGCCGTGCGCCGCCTTCGCTCCCCGCGCGCCGGACTTCCGCGTTCATACTATCCCATTCGCCCCGATCCATCCCGCCGTTCGTCATTCGTAATCATTCGTAGGGGCGGGTTTCAAACCCGCCCTCCCCGTCTGCCGCCGACTCCTTGCCTGGGCTTGTCTCCATTTCAATGAGCCGCGCCCCCCCTTCGCTCTCCGCGCGCCGGACTTCCGCGTTCATACTATCCCATTCGCCCCGATCCATCCCGCCGTTCGTCATTCGTAATCATTCGTAGGGGCGGGTTTCAAACCCGCCCTCTCCGGCCGCCCGTCTCCATCGCCTCACGTGCTGTAGGCGGAATTGAAGACCACGTACTCCTCCGTCAGGTCGCAGCCCCACGCCGTCGCGCTGTGCCCCCCCTCGTGCAGGTCCACCCGGAAGCACACCTCGTCCCCGCTCATCGAGCTTATCACCGCCTCCTTCAGGAACGAAAACGCCCGCCCCTCGTGGACGATGTGTATGTCGTTGATGAACAGGTCCACCTTCGACTCCGACATCTCCACGCGGCTCTTGCCCAGCGCCGCCATCACCCGGCCCCAGTTCGGGTCGCGCCCGTGTACCATCGTCTTGACCAGCAGCGACCCCGCGATCTCCTTGGACGCCGCCCTGGCGTCCTCGCGCGTTGCCGCCCCCTCCACGACGACCTCTATCAGCCTCCGCGCCCCCTCGCCGTCCCGCACCATCTCCTTCGCAAGCGCGGTGCAGACGTACGTCAACGCCTCCTGGAAGGCCCGCGCGTCCTCCGTGCCCTCCCTGATCTCCTCCGCGCCCGCCGCGCCGTTGGCGAACGCCAGCACCGTGTCGTTCGTGCTCGTGTCGCCGTCCACGTCGATCATGTTGAACGACGCGTCCACCGCCTCCCGCAGCGCCCGCCGCAGGAACGGCGCCTCGACCTCCGCGTCCGTCGCGATGAAGGCCAGCATCGTCGCCATGTCGGGGTGGATCATCCCCACCCCCTTGGCCGCGCCCCCGACCGTCACGCGACGGCCCGACGCCTCCACCGTAACCGCAAGCTCCTTCGCCCGCGTGTCCGTGGTCATGATCGCCCGCGCGAACTCGTTGCCGCCCTGCCTGCTCAGCCGCACGTTCCCGACGTTCTGCCTGACCAGCGCCATCGGAAGCTCCACCCCGATCAGCCCCGTGCTGCACACGAGCGTCTCCTCCGCGGATACGCCCGCGTGAGCCGCTGCCAGCGCCGCCATCTCCTCGGCGTCCCGCAGCCCCTGCTCGCCCACGCAGCAGTTGGCGCAGCCGCTGTTGGCGACCACCGCCCGGGCGCGCCCGTCCGCGACCCGTGCCCTGCTCAGCGTCACCGAAGGCGACAGCACGCTGCCCCTGGCGAACGTGCCCGCCGCGCTCGCCGGGCGCTCCGACTTCAGTATGCCCAGGTCCAGCACGCCCTCGGAGGCCGTCTTCAGCCCAGCGTACGTGCCGCCCGCCGCGAACCCCTTCGCCGAAGCAACGTCCCCGCCCCTAACAAGCTCTATCATCTACATCTCCGGCCCGTGCAGTCGTGCCAAGTCCAACACTTCTTTTACCTTGTCAGGCCAAGCAATGATGCTCTGGAGCCCTAGTTCAAGAATAGGCGAGCTACGATACTGGCTGCAATCGCTATTACGGTTACTACCGTAAGGCCAATGCCAACCCACCACCGAAAGCTCGTTACCAAGTCCTTGTGCTTATCGTCCACGTAGTCCCGCAAGCGTATCTCAAGCCGGCCCAGGTCGTCCTTGGTAGCATAGTACCTAAGCTCGGCCCAAGTGCCCCCACGACCATCCTCAGGAGCTCTCGGCTCTTCTGGCTGATTCAATGTGGTCCCCCAAGGCCTCAGCTATCCACTCAGCCGTCTCGAGTGTAACCAGGACGGCATACTCTCCAAAATCGAGCATAATCCCTTGACCCTTACCGTCAGGGCGCTCCTCGAAGACAATCTGGGGCATACTGGGCTGTAGCTCTTTGAAGAGGCGTCCGTCCCGACGCTCTATGACCTTCTCCCCTGCAAGTGTCATGTCTCCAAACCTCCCTGCCTCCCCTTGGGTATACTACGGAATGGCCTATGGGTCAAGCATACCCTACTTGCCCAAATCCCCCCACCTCCAGGTTCAGCGCCATATCTATCGGCCATCACCCCGGGCCATCACCCCGTAGGGGCTGGTTTGAAACCAGCCCTCCCCCTTGCCGTAGAGCGTCACCGCCATTTAGGTGGGGGATTTTGGCCTACTTGCCCAAATCTCCCACCTCCAGGTTCAGCGCCATATCTATCGGCCATCACCCCGTAGGGGCTGGTTTGAAACCAGCCCTCCCCCTTGCCGTAGAGCGTCACCGCCATTTAGGTGGGGGATTTGGGACTTGCCCAAATCCCCCCACCTCCAGGTTCAGCGCCATATCTATCGGCCATCACCCCGTAGGGGCTGGTTTGAAACCAGCCCTCCCCCTTGCCGTAGAGCGTCACCGCCATTTAGGTGGGGATTTGGACTTGGAATCCCCCGCCACCTCTTGACCCTGCACGAACGCACGTCATAGCTGAAAGTGACAGGACGTTACAGAATCACCTAACCCCTGGCAAGGTTCAGCGGACTAGATGGCGCTGCCACTCGGCCCGATTGCCTTAGCGCGGTGACATCTCACCCCTCGGATGAGGGCGGTCCCGTGCGATGATGAGTGCCCGTGGTAGTCGCCGACGTCGCCGAACAAGGTCCGGGTCATTCAGGATGTCGAGCAGCCGCTCCACCTGGTTCAGTTCGCTCTTTAGCTCGCTGACAGGCATGGCGTCGATGTAGTAGTTTCGGTGGAGTCCGTTCGCGGTCGAGAACAAGGCCCGCACCAGGGTGGGGTCGTCCGTCAGGGCGGCCACCCTGTCTTTGATGTCATAAACGTCCCGGTGGGTTTCGTACCGCCACCCTCGTGCATTTGCCACGACCTTCAACTGATGGGCAACTGCACCCCACGCTTTCTCCGACGCTTGGAGCCGGTCGCCTTTCTCCAGTTGCTCCCAAGCGTGGCGCATGAGTCGATCGCTGTGTATGGTGTGCGACTCGATCGGGTCGCCCATCGCTGGCACTCTGGCCATCGTTGCCATTGCCGCCTTGCTCTTTCCCCCCCGGTGTATCACAACCTCCTTGCCCATGTCCAGCAGAGTCCGCGCCGGCATCCTTGATTTGAACGAACGCGCGTGCTATAGTCTCCTCATGGCAAACACCGACGACTACCTGGGTCGCTCTCCCGCGACCGCCATGCCGCGCGCGGGCCTTGAAGACTGCGCTGGTCCTGCACAGGGCCGTGTCACATCCGTGTCCCAGTCGCGTAATCTTCCGTTGGGTTCGCGCCACCTTCGTGTCGCCTCCCTGTAACGCGGCTCATAGCTGAAAGTGACAGGATGTTACAGGGTGTTGCGGGCCCGAAAGTTTAGCCGGCCCGCCCAGCGAGAAACCAGGGGCGCCC
Source organism: Dehalococcoidia bacterium (assembly GCA_963664035.2). Taxonomy (GTDB): domain Bacteria; phylum Chloroflexota; class Dehalococcoidia; order Lucifugimonadales. The sequence goes on from OY760867.2 coordinate 1,548,861, forward strand.
CGTCCCCTGGTATCACGGGTTGAGCGCCGCCTCCGGGAACGATAGAATCGGCCCGTAACCCGACGCAGGAGGCGCCCATGGCTACCGTGAATCTCGAAGAGGCGATCAAGATATGCGACGCGGCCATCGCCAGGGCCGAGGAGATGGGCATCAAGATATCCGTCTCCGTCGTCGACTCCGGCTCCAACCTGCTGGCCGCCCACCGCATGGACGGCTCCATAATCCTCGGCGTCGAGGGCAGCCGAGGCAAGGCGGTCGCCTCCGTCATCTTCGGCCAGCCCAGCGGCGAGCTCGAGGCCCGCGCCGATCGACCCACCTTCAGGGCGATCCTCCTACAGTACGGCGGCCGCTTCATCATGGGACAGGGCGCCGTGCCCATATCCCGCGATGGCGAGATAGTCGGCGCATGCGGCGTCGGCGGCGGCACCCCCCAGGAGGACGAGGACTGCGCCAGGGCCGGCATCGCCGCAATAGGCGCCCAGTGGCCTTGAGACGCGCCGGGGCCGGCTTGTTGTACAATGCGCTGAGCGTTCCCAGACAGAATCCCAGGAGGTACCAACCCCAATGACGACAGGCATCGTGCTATCGCGCACCGAATACGACGTGGTAGGCAAGCGCCCCATCCGACACGACGGATACGACAAGGTGACCGGCAAGGCGAGGTACGGGGCTGACGTCAGCCTGCCAGGTCTGCTCCACGGCAAGATTCTCCGCAGCCCCTACGCGCACGCCAACGTGCTCTCCATAGACACCAGCCGCGCGGAGGCCCACCCCGAAGTCAAGGCCGTCGCAACCGCCGAAGACCTCGCCTGCACCGACGGCTGGGACCTCGCCGACAGGCACCTGAGCAACAAGATCCTCGCCTCAGGCAAGGTAGTCTTCAAGGGCCACCCCGTCGCCGCCGTCGCAGCCGCCACGCCCCACGGCGCGGAGGAGGCCCTCTCCCTCATCGACGTCGAGTACGAGGCGCTGCCCGCCCTCACCGACGCCGAGGAGGCGATGAAGCCCGGCGCCCCGCAGGTCCACCCCGAGTACGAGGGCAACGTCACCTCGTACGACCAGACGAAGCTGGGCGACGTCGACAAGGCATTCGCCGACGCCGACGTGGTGGTCGAGCGCGAGTTCCGCACCAAGACGGTCCACCAGGGATACATCGAGCCCCACACCGCCACCGCGTGGTGGGCCGCCGAGGAGAACAAGATCACCCTCTGGTGCAGCTCTCAGGGCCACTTCCAGATAGGCGAGAACACCGCCCAGGTGCTCGGCCTCGCCTCTTCGCAGGTCAAGGTCATCCCGATGGAGATCGGCGGAGGCTTCGGCGGCAAGACGACCATCTACCTCGAACCCGTCGCCGCCCTGCTCTCCAAGAAGAGCGGCCAGCCCGTCAAGCTCACCATGACGCGCGCCGAAGTCCTCGAGGCCAGCGGCCCCACCTCCGGCTCCTACATGAAGGTCAAGATGGGCGCTACCAAGGACGGCAAGCTGACCGCCGGCCTGGCTGCCCTCATGTTCGAGGCCGGCGGCTTTGCCGGCTCCCCCGTGGGCGCCGCCGCGATGTGCATGTTCACCCCCTACGACCTCGATAACCTGCTCATCGACGCCTACGACGTGATCACGAACAAGCCCAAGACGACCGCCTACCGCGCTCCCGGAGCGCCCATCGGCTCGTTCGCCGTCGAGACCCTCGTCGACGAGATATGCGAGAAGACCGGCATGGACCCGCTGGAGTTCCGCATACGGAACGGCGCCAAGGAGGGTACGCGCCGAGGCAACGGCGTGGTCAACCCCGTGATCGGCTGCATCGAGACCACAGAGGCAGCCCGCGACCACGACCACTACGCCGCGCCCCTCGAAGGCCCCAACCAGGGGCGAGGCGTCGCGTCCGGCTTCTGGGTCAACGGCGCCGGCCCCGCCTGCGCCACCGCCAACGTCAACTACGACGGCACCGTCAGCCTCACCATCGGCTCGGTGGACATCGGCGGCACCCGCCCCGCCGCAGCCCAGCAGTTCGCCGAGGTCCTCGGCATACCCGCCGAGGACGTCACCCCCCAGGTCGGCGACACCGAGTCCATCGGCTACACCTCCATGACCGGCGGCAGCGGCGCCGCCTTCAAGACCGGCTGGGCCTGCTACGAGGCAGGCCAGGACGTCAAGCGCCAGATGCTGGAGCGCGCCGCCCTCCTCTGGGAGACGACCGCCGACCAGGTGGATATAGAGCGCGGCGTCTTCCGCCACGCCTCGGACCCCGAGCTCGAGATGAGCTTCAAGGAGCTCGCCGGCATGCTGCCGGAGACCGGCGGCCCCGTCGTCGGACGCGCCAACCTCGACCCCGCCGGGGCAGGCAGCGCATTCGCCACCGCGATAGTCGACGTGGAGGTCGACCCAGAGACCGGCAAGGTCGACATCCTCCGATGCACCATCGCCCAGGACGCAGGCAAGGCCGTACACCCCAGCTACGTCGAGGGACAGATGCAGGGCGGCGTCGCGCAGGGCATAGGCTGGGCGCTCAACGAGGAGTACTACATGAGCGGCGACGGCAAGATGCTCAACGCCAGCCTGCTAGACTACCGGATGCCCACGGCCCTCGACCTCCCCATGATCGACACGGTCATCGTCGAGGTAGCCAACCCGCAGCACCCGTACGGCGTCAGGGGCGTGGCCGAAGTCCCGCTCGTGCCCCCGGTCGCCGCCACCGCCAACGCCATCTACCACGCCACCGGCAAGCGCATGACCAACCTGCCCATCAACCCTGCCTCCATAGTAGAGGCCGTCAACGGGAGAAACGGCGCCTGAGACCACCGCTCCGGCATAAGCGGAAGAACGAGGGGGCGGCTCATCACACCGCTCCCTCGTCTTCATGTGGGGACCGCCGGCCTCCCGAGAGCCGCATCGAGCTGGTCTCCGCCGCGCCGCGCTTGGCCGAGGTCGCCGACATCCTGTCGAAGGCCCCGCTGGTCGCCGTGGACCTCGAGTCCAACGGCTTCTTCAAGTACCACGAGCGCGTCTGCCTCGTACAGCTATCGGCGGGCGAGACCGCCTTCCTCGCCGACCCCCTCGCGATAGACGACGTGACGCCCATCGGCGCTCTCCTTGCCGACCCCTCCGTGGAGAAGGTCTTCCACGCCTCCGACTACGACATCCGCAGCCTCGACCGCGACTGGGGCTTCCACGTCGCCAACCTGTTCGACACCGGCGTCGCCGCCGCCTTCGTCGGCTCGCCGCAGCTCGGCCTGCAGGCCGTTGTGGAGCAGCAGATAGGGTTGGCGCTCGCCAAGCCCCGAAAGCTCCAGCGCTCCGACTGGTCCAGGCGCCCCCTCGAACCGGAGGCGCTGACCTACGCGGCCGACGACGTCCTGCACCTCCCAAAGGTGCGCGATGCGCTGTCCTCTAAGCTGGAAGATCTGGGAAGGCTCGGATGGGCGAAAGAGGAGTTCGCCCGCCTGGAAAACGTCAGGTACAACCCCCCCGACCGCGACCTAGCCTTCCTCTCCATGAAGGGCAGCCGCGCCCTTGACGGCAGGGGCCTCGCCATCCTGCAATCCCTGTTCCAATTCCGCGAGCGCGAGGCCAGCCGCCTCGACCGCCCGCCCTTCAAGGTGATGCCTGAGTCCGCCCTGCTCCGGCTTGCGTCCGAGCCAAGGGCGGACCTCTACAAGGTCAAGGGCCTTGGACGGTATGGCCGCCGCCCCGCCAACAGGAAGCTGAGGGCCGCGATAGACGAGGGGCTCGGGTCTCCGAGCGTAACCCGGCCCAAGAGGCCCCGGACCGCCGACCCCCTCAGCCCGGCGGAGCGCAAACGGGCCGACGCCCGCCTGAAGGTCCTCAAGACGTGGCGCAAGCAGCAGAGCGAACGGCTGAGCCTGGACCCGGGCCTGCTGTGGCCGGCCGTCAGCCTGGAGCGCCTCGCCCGGCGCCCGGACAGCCTCCGCGCCGAGTTCGAGAGCTCCGAGGTGCGGCGCTGGCAGGAGCGCGAGCTCGGCGCGTCGCTGGGACGCCTTCTCGCGACGCTGGCTTGACGAGGTGAGCATCGAGGTGACGACTTGAGCGGCCCGGACGGGAACGGCGACTCGCCGGGAACCCTGCGCAGGATAGGCGTGGCGATGGGGCTGTTGGCGGGCCTCCGGGGCCACGACTTCGCCGCGGCCCTGTCCTTCATGTCGCGGGTCTTCCCGGACGACGGACCGGCGACCCGGCTGGCCAGGTTCACCCGCTGGGCCGTCCACCAGATGCTACGCGCCATCCCCGACGCCCTGGCGACCGTCGCGTTCGCGAGCCGGGTCTCCAGGACGTCGATCTGGCTGTCGAGCGACAACCCCGTCGCCAACGTGCCCTGGGCCCACAACCCCCGCGCGGAGCTCCCCCGTGAGGCCGACGTCGTGGTGGTCGGCGCCGGCTTCACGGGCGCCGCTTGCGCCTACCACTGGTCGAAGCAGCGCGGCACCGGGAGCATGATCGTCCTGGAGATGAACGAGGCGTCCTCTGGAGCCAGCGGACGCAACGAGGGCCTCGTCGTCATGGGCCGCTACTACGCCATGGTGAGGGGCACGGTGGAGCGGCACCTGGCCCGCGCGCGCCGCGACCTCTCGCCCGAGCAGCGCGCGAACCTGGCCTCGAAGTTCGCAGCCGCCTACTCGAAGAGCGCCTACAAGAACGCCGACCTCATAGAGCGGACCATACGCGAGGAGGGCTTCGAATGCGACTACGCCCGCGCCGGCTGGATACAGGGCGGCGGCGCCGCCGCGGCCCTCGCCGAGGACGTGCGCCTCGGACGCGAGGCCGGCTTCGACGACTACACGACCATGCCCCCGGGCGAAGCCGAGGACCTGGGCGGCATCCGGCTGGACGGCGACGCCGGCTTCTCGCGCCGGACCGCATCCTGGCACCCCGCCCGCTGGGTCTGGTGCCTGCTGAGCGCGGCTATCGCGAAGGACAACGTCAACCTCTTCACCCACACCAAGGTCCTCGGCGTCAAGGACATGGGCGAGTACTACGCCGTGCTGACCGACCGCGGCACGGTCAGGGCCCGTCACGTCATCAACGCCACCGAGTCCTACACCGCCTTGCTACACCCCGAGCTCAGGGGCGTCCTGAAGCCCCTCCAGACCCAGGCCGCATTCGCGGAGGGAGGCCCCGACGCAATGAAACCGGAGGTCGGACTGTCCGCCGGCGTGGCCTTCTTCGGACGCGTGGAGAACGGCGTCCTCTTCGGCTCCGACGGCACCCTCATACCCTACGACCAAGCGGGCCGGAACAGGCCCTCCAGGTTCATCACCAAGTTCCTCGTCGGCGAGGTGCATCGCTACTTCGGCCGGAGCGAGATGACGGTGACGCGGGAGTGGAGCTGCACCGCAGGCTTCACGGACGACGAGTTCCCCGTGGTAGGCGTGATCGACGGCAAGCGCCAGCACATCATCGCCGGCATGTGCGGCTCCGGCTCCGCCGTCCACTTCAACGGCGCCCGTCACGTCGTGCAACGGATACTCGGCCTCGACGGCCCCGACGACTACCCCGCCGAGTTCTTCGCCCCATCCCGCGTCATGGACCCCGACAACCACCCCTGGCCCTCGCCGGACTAGGCCCTGCGGCGACGACCCAAATACCCCACCTCCAAGTTCAGCGCCATATCTATCGGCCATCACCCCGTAGGGGCTGGTTTCAAACCAGCCCTCCCCTTTGCCGTAGAGCGTCACCGCCTTTAGGTGATGGATTTGGGGCGACCGGCGGCTTTGCGGACGCTCTCTCATTAGCGTATGGTAGATGCGGGCGCTACTCATCTACCCGGAGATACGCGATGAGCTTGAACATCAAGAATGCCGAGACCTGCCGTTTGGCGGAGGAGTTGTCGGAGCTAACCGCCGAGAACAAGACCGAGGCCATAACGATAGCGCTGCGAGAACGGCTGGAACGCGAGCGGCGACGACGTGAAGACGGGACGCTGGCAGCCGACCTGCACGCCATAGGCCAGCGTTGCGCCGCCCTCATGGGACCGGGCCCGTCCGCAGTTGAGATCGGTGAGTTCCTCTACGACGAGCAGGGGTTGCCCAAGTGATCATAGACTCCTCGGCGGTTTGCGCCATCCTGTAGGGCTTGGCGACGATTCGGCAAGGGGAACCACCCCGCGGGACTGAATCTGGGCGACTGCATTGCCTACGCGCTCGCGGAAACCATGCGGGAACCGCTCCTCTGCAAGGGCGGTGATTTTTCCAACACGGACATCGAGACGGTATGAGTAACATTCACGCGAGAGAGCAGTAACACCCGGAGGTCCCCAATGACTAAATACCGCGCAGGCGTGATAGGGCTCGGATGGATGGGAATGATGTACGACCTGGCGCACCGCCCCGGTCCCGCCGCGGACCAGCCTAGGTACGACCTGGAGTCGACGGACAGGCCCACGCCGGAGTTGGACGTGCACCGCACCTTCCACGTCCACGACCACCCCGGGCAGGAGTCCCTGGTCAACAGCTACGCCGAAGCCTTCGCGGACCGCCCGGACGTCGATCTGGTCGCCGCGGCGGAGCGAGACGAAAAGCGCCTCGCCGTCTTCGCGGAGCGCTACGGCGCAACCGGCCTGTACACCGACGCCGCCGAGATGCTGCGCGAGGCCAAGCTCGACCTCGTGGCCGTCGCCACCAACATCGCGGGCCGCGCGAAGCTCACCGCCCTCGCGGTGGAGCACGGCGTAAAGGGCATAGTCACCGAAAAGCCCATGGTCAACACCCTGGAAGAGGCCGACCTGATGGTGAACACCTGCGCCGCCGCCGGCGTGCCCCTCATGTGCGGAGCCATAACCACCAGCCACCCATCCTTCGGCGCCGCCAAGAAGCTCGTCGGAGACGGCGCAATCGGCGGCCTGCTGTCGATAGAGGCCACCTCGGGGTCGCAGCACCAGAACTGGAGCTATTTCATGGACAGCCCCGTAGCCTGGGTTGTTGGGACCGGGGACTCGCCGCGACGCGAGACGGGCAGCGACGAGTTCACCGGCCAGGGGTTCGCCGTGGGCCGGGACGGGCTGGTCGTCCACTTCCGCAAGGGCGCTCCCATGGTGCGGCTGACGGGCGCGGCGGGAGAGATAACGCACACCCAGCTCCAGCCCTGGCGCCTCTGGCAGGACGTAGACGTAAACGGCAGGCCCGCCCGCGTCGAGATGCCGTGGCCGGGCCCGCAGATCGTCTCCGCCCAGGGAGCTGTATACGGCATCAACGACGTGATCGACTGCATCGAGGGCAGGCTGGACGAGCCCAAGAACTCCGGGCGGCGCGTCGCCGCGGCCCTGGAGGTGGAGATAGCGCTCAAGCTGTCCTCGGCCCGCGGCGGCGCAAGGGTCGACCTGCCGCTGGACGACCGTTCCCTGCGCCTGAACTACGACTGGTTCCGGTAGCGCCGTCGATGGAAGGGCCGCGTTGCCTGTCTCCCTGACGCCGCTCCAGGCCCGTCGCCTCCGCCTGAGGGCGCAGCATCTCCACGCCAGGTCGACGTCCGGCGTGGAGCAGACTGTCCGCGGCCTGTGCGGCGTGCAGGCCCAGGACGCCCAGGCGGCCGCCCTGGCGTTGCGGGTACGCGCCGAGGTCGCCGCCGGCGACGTCGAGCGGGCGCGCGTGGAGCGCCGCTCCGTCGTGCGCACGTGGGCCATGCGCGGCACGATACATCTCATGGCGGCGGATGACGCCCAACGGCTGCTGCCCCTCGTCGGCCCGCCTGCCATCCGCGCAACCCGGCGCCGGTACGCCGAACTGGGGTTGGACGAGGAGGTATGCGCCAGGGGCGTTGCGGCGGTACGCAGCGCTCTGGAGGAGCACGGCGCGATGACCCGCAAAGGCGTTTCGGACCACCTGGCTCAAGAGGGGCTGCCGGCCGACGGGCAGGCCCCATACCACCTGTTGCGGAGGGCCGCCTTGGAGGGCGCGATATGCTTCGGTCCCGATGTCGACGGCGAGCCGTCCTACACCCTCATGGAGACGCCGGCCCCCGCCCCCGGGGACGGGGCCGACGGCCTGCTCGGGGAGTTGGCCGCCCGGTACCTGCGCGCCTATGGCCCGGCTGACGAGGCCGACTTCGCCGCGTGGTCCGGGCTTGCGATGAAGCAGGCGCGCTCCGCGTTCGACGCGGCAGCCGACGACCTGGACGAGGTCGACGTATCCGGCTCGCGGGCGTGGATGCCGAAGGGCCGGATCGGCTGGCTGGAAGACCAGCCCCCCGGCTCCCCGGTCGTGCGCCTGCTGCCGGCCTTCGACCCGTACCTGCTGGGCTACCGGAGCCGCGACCTCGGCGTGGGCGATGAGCTCGCCCGGCGCATCCATCCCGGCGGCGGCGTGATACGCCCAACCCTGCTGGTCGATGGCCGCGCCGCCGGGACCTGGACGATGCGGCGCGCAAGGGGCGTCGCATCCATGGTCGTCAACCCATTCGAACGCCTGCCGCCACAGGCAGCGGAGGGCGTCGAGGAGGAGGCCGAGCACATAGGCCGCTTCCTGGGCATGGAAGCGGCCCTGAGAATCGAAAGCGGCGCCCCGAGTCCGGCCCGAAACGGAGGCCGCCGGTGAGGTTGCTCCCTCGCATACCGAGAGGCCACCTCGGCCAGATGATCGCCGCCTTCTCCGGGTACTTCCTGGGCTCGGCCATCACCAGCATCGTCGCCGGCTCCGAGTGGCTGCCCGTGGCCATCAGGGTGGCGGCCTCCATCCTGCTCTTCGCGCTGTCGCAGTACCTGCGCGTCGAGCGCCTTTGGCCCAGCGTGGTAAGCGGGTTCGGCTTCGCCCTGGTCGTCGCCGGTGTGTTGGGCCTGTTCCGCGACCTGCGGGTCGCGGTGGCGGCGGTCGAGATCGCGGTGGGGGCGGCGCTGTTCTTCGGGTCCATGGCGGTGCTGGCCTTCCGCGGCGAGGAGGAGTCGAAGTGAGACGGCTCTGCCTCGTGCATTGGGACATCGCGGAGGCCGAGCAGAAGGTCCCGGCCCTGAGGACGCTCGGCTACGAGGTGGAGTGCGCGGCCCCGGAGGGATACCCCGGCCTGAGGCCGCTGCGGGACGCTCCCCCGGACGTGGTGGTCATAGACCTGTCTCGGCGCCCCGCCTACGGCAGGGACATAGCCCAGGCGCTGCGCCGGTACAAGGACACCCGCAACGTGCCGCTGGTGCTGCTGGGAGGCCAGCCCGAAAAGGTGGCCCCCATCCGCGAGCGCCTGCCGGACGCCGTCTACGCCGACTGGGGAGGGGCGGCCGGCGCGTTGCGAGACGCACTCAGCCGCGCGCAGGACGCGCCCGTGGTCCCCCCGTCGCCGATGGACGGGTACTCCGGGACGCCGCTGCCAGGGAAGCTCGGCCTCAAGCCCGCGTCCACGGTCGCGCTGCTGGGCGCGCCGGACGGGTTCGAGCAGACCCTCGGCGACCTGCCGGACGGGCTCTCGCTGTCCCGCGGCGATAGCGGCCCCCGCGACGTGGCGCTGTGGTTCGTGCGGTCGCGGGCCGAGCTGGAGGGGGAGGTGGGGCGCATGAGCGCGCGCCTGGGAGGCGGCCGTCTTTGGATCATCTGGCCCAAGAAGGCGTCGGGGATGCGCGCCGACGTTACCCAACAGCTTGTGCGGGAGGCCGGGCTCGCCGCCGGCCTGGTCGATTACAAGGTCTGCTCGGTCGACGCCACCTGGTCGGGGCTGCTCTTCGCCCGGCGCAAGGGGCAGGGCGGGCGTTAGCGGGACCTCGCCCGGCTCGCCTCGTAGAGCCGGATGAAGCTCTCCACGCTCGTCATGGCGACGGCCTTGGCCATCAGGTCGAGGGGGAGGTCGTCGATCTTCCTGAAGCGGACGCAGGACTTGCCCATGTCGAGACGCTTGCCGCTGGCCCTGTAGCTCTCGGTGAACCACCGCTCCGTCTCCGCGTCTCCGTAGATGTTCATCAGGTAGACGGAGACGTAGTTCTTCTGGGAGGCAAGCGCGGCGTAGCTCAGCGGCTGACCGTTGTAGGTCTTGGGGTACCTCTCCAGCGGCACGACGTAGCTGATCATGCCGAACTGCATCGCCTCTTCGTAGCCCTCCGGGAGGTTGTCCAGTATGAGCTTCCGCACGGACTCCACGGCCTGGCGCCGCTCCGTCGGCATCTCCTCGAGGTATTCTTCGACCGTCGCGGCCTTGCTGTATGCCATCGCGTTATCTCTCCCCTGGACGCGCCGGACGGGTCCCGGCTCCGCCAGCAGGCATTGGGCGGCCGGGACCCGTCTTCAATGATACACGCGTCTTGCCGTTACTAGATCGAGTCGCCTCCGGACTCCGGCTTGGTCTCCTTGGACGGGGATGAGCCGCCCTTCCGGAAGTCCCTGTCATGGCCCCTGCGGCCGTGCCAGCGCTTGTGGCCGAAGCCCTTGCCGTAGGCCAGCCCCGACCCTATGGAATCGGGCCTGGCGTCGTACCACGCCTGGATCTCGTCCGCCTGCTCCTGCGTCAGCTTGCCCCTCTCGACCGCGGCGGCCAGCATCTTCTCGTGGACGGGCCACGGCCCTATCGAATCGGGCTTGGCGTCGTACCACGCCGCGATCTCATCCGCCTGCTCCTGCGTCAGCCTGCCGCTCTCGACCGCGGCGGCCAGCTTGCGCTCGATCCCCTCGTCCGCCATCTCCTGCTTCGCCTGCGTGAAGGCGTCCTGTACCGTCTGCTCCTCCAGGCCGAGGATCTCCGCGACCCGCGAGACGAAGCTCTTGACGGGCGATCCGTCCCCGGAGCCGCTCTCCTGGGCCAGCACGGCCCCGCCGCCTACGCCAATCGCCAGCACCGCCAGCGTCGCCGCCACCATCAACCAGACCTTTCTCATTCGCCATCTCCTTTCACTCGTTCCGGCTTGCCTGCTTTACGGACAAGCTTAGATGGCGACTGTTAAGGAAATGCGAACCCCGCGAGAGGGGCGCCGCAAGAAGAGAGGCCCCCGGTGCTCAGCTCACCGGGGGCCCACTTTGGGAGGAGCCAATGCCGGAAAAACTTCCAGTTTCGGGGGAAGGATCGATCACGTCAGCACTGGCAGAACGGTTTATACCACATGATGTGTACCCTGTCAACCCCGATGCAAGATGTAGTTTGATTCTCTTTGTGGCAAAATAGCGAGGCGCCTGAGTCTCACAGCCGCAAACCACTACTGGAGGCATCCCATGGCAACCCGTCTGTCCGCCGAGCACGTCGCGGCCATCGAGCGCGAGCGCCGCGTAGTTGTGAACTTCGACGCCTTTCCCGCCGTCATGCACCTGCCGCACATCGACATCGAGCAGATGAAGGAAGTCCTCTTCGAGTTCATGGACGACCCCGACACGCGCATCGACAGCGTCTGGTGGTGCTTTACCGAGGGCAACGAGGCCTACTGGCCCAGCAACGTGCTGCCGTTCATCGAGGCGCCGCCATACGGCGAGTGGCGAGAGACCGGGTTCGACCCCGTCCAGACCCTTCTCGATGAGTCGCGCCGCCGCGGCCTCGAAGCGTTCTTCTCCTACCGCATCAACGGCTCGGACAACGACGTGCGGGGCCGCATACCGCGCTTGCCCATGAAGGAAGACCACCCCGACTGGCTCATCCACACCTGGAACAAGACCATCGGGGACGCGACCGGCGAGCGGCTGAACGGCTACTGGAACTTCGAGATACAGGGTGTCCGCGACTACAAGCTGAGCATCCTCCAGGAAGTCGCCGAGCACTACGACTACGACGGCATGGAGATCGACTTCGCCCGCGTCTGCCCCGTGCTGCCGCCGGGCCGCCAGTGGGAGAGCCGCCACGCGCTTACCGACTTCATGCGCTCGCTCCGGGAGGTCCTGCTCAGGGTCGGGGAGAGCAGGGGCCGCCCGTACCTGCTGGCCGCCCGCGTGCCCGAGAACCTCGTCGGCTGCCACATGGACGGCATGGACATAGAGACCTGGGCCCGCGAGGAGCTGGTCGACATGTTCGCCGTCGGCTGCCGCTCCTACGACGTCGACGTCGAGGCATTCAGGCGCGTCACCGAAGGGACGCACATCAAGCTCTACCCGGTCCTCGACGACCATCACTCCACCGACGGCTACCAGTGGCCGCCGATCGAGGTCTTCCGCGGCGTCTTCTCCAACTGGCTCCACCAGGGCGCCGACGGCCTTCAGACCTTCAACTTCGCCCACGCGAGCTCAGAGACGCTCGCAAGGTACGGCATGACGGACCTCTGGCCTGTCTGGCCGACCCACCTGCAGGTCTACCGCGAGCTCGCCGACGCCGGGTCGATGATGGAGCGCGGCAAGACCTTCGTCGTGCAGAGGCGCGGCGGAGGCCACGGCTCCTACGTCGTGCCCAACCCGGAAGACTGGACGACGCCGAGGTGGATGTACTTCAACACGAACATGTTCGGACAGCTACCCGCCGACCTCGACCCGGACGGGCGAGCCGACACGATGCTGCGCGTCCACGTCGGCGGCCGCGTCCCGAACGACGCGGAGATCGCGGTGCGCCTGCTGCTCTCCGACGAGTCGGCGGCCCGCCTGCCCGACGGCGACCGCCTGGACAGGACCGTGGTCGCCACCATAGGCCACCTGGAGGGCCCGCTGCAGAACGTCCCGCCCGCCGCAGGCGTAGAGCGGCGCGTCGAGCTGCGCCTGAACAACGCCCCCTTGGGGCCCGCGTCGGTGGACGGGGCCTGGCTCGTCTTCCAGGCCACCCCCGCGCAGCTCGCCCCCGGCGAGAACCTGGTGGGGGTCCGCCTGGCGGAACGGGACGTGGAAGCGCCCGGCAGGGCCTGGGTGGAGAAGCTGGAGGTCCACGTCAAGCCCGTGTAGCGTATCCCTGGGCTGCACCCCGCAATGTGCGAAGGGGTATAATCGGGATGAGGTCGGGCCCCATGTGATGGACCCTGCCCGAGGAGGTAGCGAATGTCGAGGAAGCTCCTTAGCTTTGCTGTCGGCGCCGTCATAATCGCCGCTGTGGCTGGGATTGGCTGGGTGGCTTATGACAAGTTCAGCGCGTCGGAGGCAGTGGAGTTCGATACGAGCGTCTCCATGGTGGAGCATCAGACCGGGGCGCTGGACGAGTCCCTCGACGACGCCGGCGCTTTCGTCAGGCGGGACGTCAAGCAAATATCCAGCATCTCCGTACTGCTCGATGAATGGACGCCCCGGTATAGCGAGGCAAAGACTGCCTATCGGAAGTTCGATGCCGCCATCATCGCCGCCGAGGCCAGGGCGCAGGACTACTTCTCGACGCAGAGAGCGCTGACCGAGCAGTTCCATGATCCGGAAAAGCAGGCGCGGGCGCGGGCCGACGATGATGCGGACTACGCGCTATACAAGCAATGGGAGGAGCAGGCGTACTTCGTCCGGGAAAGAGCGCTCGAGATCGTGCATCGGCTGGACGATATGGATACCGACCTGCAGAAGCTGAAGCTGTCATCCGAGTTTCGTTTCGACGAGCTGACCGGGTTCAACGAGGTGCCGATGGAGATACTGTCGCTGGAGGACGATCTGGAGGAGTTCCAAATAGCGTCGGAGAACATACGCCGGATTACCGGACCCTCAGCCGGTGGATGGGAGTAGGGCCATGCATCTGAGGCGATGGGCCGGCTCCGCGGCAGCGAATTGGCCAACCCTCGTGACGCACCTGGTGCGATGGGCCAGCTTCGCGGCAACGGTGGCGATCGTCGGCGCGCTCTTCCTGCCCTGGGTAAGGCTCGACGGCGTTGACCTGCCCAGCAACGCGGCGGAATTGATGGCAGTCGCCATAATCCCCATGGCTGGCTATCTCGTCGCGGTCTCTCCGCTCCAGGCAGCCCTCCTCATGGGAGGGCCTGCGTTGATCGCCTTCTTCGCCCTCGTCGCGATGGTGCGGTACAGCAATAGGGAGATCGCGCTGGTGCCTACGGTCGGCATCCTTGCGGTGTCCATTGCCATTATCTACTCTACGCCTGACCTGGCGCCGGACAAACCATACTTCGGCCTTCTCCTGACTATAGCGCTATCGGCTGTCCTGCTGGTCCACCAGGCGCTCGTCTGGTCGCGGGCGAAGCTGCACCGCAATAGCCGTTTCCCCGCCGCATATCGGGCGCTGTCCATCGCTACCGGACATGGGGACGTTCCGCCAGCGTGAAGACGAAGAAGGCCATGACTACAGTAGAGCGACACCAGGATATCAGCGCCCGGTTTCTCGAACAGGCTGAAATCGAGTTGCGCGCGGGCGACCTGCTTCAAGCGTCCGAGAAAGCGTGGGGCGCGGTTGCGCACCACGTAACGTCCGTTGCTTCGGACAGGGGCTGGCCGAACGAGACCCATCGAGACGTGAACCGGAGCGCTCGTAGGCTAATCGTCTTGACCGACGAGCCGGAGCTCAACACCGTCCGCCTGGGCGCCGTCAATGGGCTGCACCAGAACTTCTACGAGGACTGGTTCGACAGAGGCACGGTAGAAGAAAACGTGGCGGCTGCAGATGCGTTGCTGGCAGCCTTGCGCGAAGCCGCGGACAGACCGGCCACTGCATAATCACGGCTCAGGGCGGTGACACCCGAACCCGTACATCTCGCCCGCGTCGACTTCGCCTCCGCCGTTGCGACGGAGCGGACGGAGTGGACGTTCGCGCGCGTCCACGACGCGGCGGGCGCGTCGGCGGAAGTAGAGCTGACCGCAGGCGACGATACCGGCGAGGCGGTCAGGCTGGTCGCCGACGCGGCAGCTTCCCTGCGCGGGTCGCCCATAGCGGACGAGGCGGACGTGTGCGCCATGCTGGGTCTTGAGGAGCGCCGGCTGAGACGTGACATGGCGCTGGCTACCGCGGTGAGCGCCCTTCGCACCGGCGTGTCGGTCATCCAGGCGGCGAAGGACGGTATCAGCCTCACGCAGGCCCTGGGCGGCCGGCAGCGGGACAGCGTTCCGCTGTACGCGAACATCAACCGCGGCCTCTTCGCCACGAGCCGCGCCTCAGCCGACTTCGCAGAGGCCGCCGAGCGCGCCGTGCGGGACGGCTTCCGCTCCGTGAAGTGCGCCCCCTTCGACGAAGTCAGCCCCGGCGGCGGCCCCGACGAGGCGGTCAGGCTGGCCCGTCCCGGCATACTGCGCGCCTCGGCGGTCAGGGACGCCATCGGGCCGGACGTGAGGTTCCTGGTAGACTGCCATAGCCGCTTCGACGTCGAGTCCGCCGTCGTCGTGGCCGAAGAGCTTGCCGAGCTTGGCATCGACTGGTTCGAGGAGCCGGTGCAGCCCACGGAGGACCCGGAAGGCATGGCTGAGATCGCCGGGCGCGTGCCCATGCCGGTCGCCGGAGGCGAGAATGGGTACGGTGCGGACGTGTTCGCCGACCTTATCGAGCGCGGGGCCGCCAGTGTCGTCATGCCCGACGTGAAGCACTGCGGCGGCGCGGCAGTGGCCGCGCGGGCCGGTATCGCGGCCATAGAGGCCGGCGGCGGCGTGTCGCTCCACAGCCCATCGGGGCCGGTCTCGCTGCTCGCCAGCGGACACGTCACAGCCGCCACGCCGGGCGCGATGCCCCTGGAGCACGCCGTCTACGAGGCGGACTGGCGCGCCGACCTGCTCACGCCGCCGGAGCGGGTAGAGGACGGGCGCCTGCGCCTCCCCGGAGGGCCGGGGCTGGGCGCCAAGCTGGACTGGGACCTGCTGCGGCGGGTAGGACGCGTCTGGAGCTGACCATGACACGACCCGAAGCGAAGTTCTCCTGGTTCATACCTATAGACGGCGACGGCGCCCACATAGGCACCGTACGCGCCGAGCGCCCACCGACCTTCGAGTACCTCAGCGAGGTCGTGCGCACGGCGGAGGACGAGGGCTTCTACTCACTGCTGATCCCGACCCGGTTCGCCAACGGCCTGTTCGACGAGGGCGAGCCGCTGGCCGAAACCTGGACGACGGCGACGGCGCTCGCGGCGGTGACGAGCCGGATACGCTTCCTCATCGCGGTGCGCCCAGGCTTCATATCGCCGGGTCTGTTCGCGCAGATGGCGGCCACCCTCGACCGCATAAGCGGCGGACGCATCGACATCAACGTCGTCCCCGGCGGCATCCAGGGCGACTTCGAGCGTCTCGGCGAGGTGAGCGGCCACGCCCACCGTTACGCCAGGGCGGAGGAGTTCATAGCTGCCTGCCGCGCGCTGTGGGAGTCGCCGGAGCCCAAGGTATTCGAGGGCGAGCACGTCCGGCTGAACGGCGCGCTCTGCTCGCCGGGGCCGGTCGGCGACGGGCCGAGGTTCTATCTCGGCGGGGCGTCGGACGCCGCGCTGAAGCTGGCCGGCCGGCAGTCGGACGTATATCTCGCATGGATACTGCCGCGCGAGGTCCTGGGGCCGTTCTTCGACCGCGCCCGGCACGAGTTCGCCGAGGCCGGGCGCGCCCCTTCGTTCGGACTGCGCACCCACCTTGTCGTGCGCGACACCGAGGCGCGGGCGTGGGACGCCGCCGCCGATCTGCTTTCGCAGGCGTCGGACGCGGTCAAGGCGCAGCGGCAGGCCGTCTTCGCAGGCAGCGCCATGGTGGGGCAGCGCTCGCAGAGCCGGGCGGCCGCCGACCACCGCGTGGGCGAGCGCCTCTGGAACGGCATCTCGACGGTGCGCGTCAACTGCGGCACCGCCATCGTGGGCGACCCCGCGCAGGTAGCCGAAGAGCTGCTGGGCTACTGGAGGCTCGGCATCGACGAGTTCATACTGTCCGGCTTCCCCCACGTGGAGGAGTGCCGCCGCGTCGCGTCGGAGGTGGTCCCAAGGGTGAGGGCGCTGATCGCGGAGGAGCGGTCATAGCGGCGCGAGGGAGGCCGCCCAGGGTCCACCGCGACCTGACGCGGGGCGGCGTCCCCGGAAACCTCTGGTTCCTCGCGTGGCCGCAGTTGACGGAGGCCCTGCTCGGCGTCCTCGACCAGATCGCCGACCTGATATGGGTGGGCAGGCTCGGCTTCGAGGCCATCGCCGGCATGGGCGTGGTCCAGGGCATCGTGATGTCCGCCACCACCTTCAGGGTCGGCCTGGAGGTGGCGGCCAGGGCCATGATAGCGCGGGCCGTGGGGGCGGGCAGGACCGAGTACGCCAACCACGTGCTGCTCCAGTCGCTGACCGTCATGGGCGCCTTCTCGGCCGTCGTGGTGGTGCTGGGATGGACTATCACCGAGCCCGCGCTGCGCCTCTTCGGACTAAGCGACGAAGTGGTGCGCCAGGCCGCCCCCTACATGCGGTTACAGCTCCTGGCGATGACGATATGGGGAGTCCACGGCATAACGGGCGGAGCGCTGCAGGCGTCCGGCGACGTCATGACGCCGCTGAAGTCGGAGACCGTCAGCAGGGTGGGGCACCTCGTGCTGAGCCCCATCTTGATATTCGGCTGGTTCGGGATGCCGTCCCTGGAGCTTGCAGGGGCGTCGGCGGCCAGCCTCATCGCCCGCGGCGCGGGCCTCGCGATCAACCTGTATGGCCTCTCATCCGGCTCGTCCAGGCTCCGGCTCAGGGTCCGCGACTACCGGTTCGACGGCCCGCTCGTGTGGCGGCTGCTCAGGATAGGGGTGCCCGCCTCGTTGACCGAGGTGCAGCGCGGCCTGTCGCGGCTCGCCGTCATGGGCATAGTCGCGCCGTTCGGGACCACGGCGATAGCCGCCTTCACGCTGGCGCGCCGCGCGGAGCTGGTCTCGTTCCAGGCGGGCCGGGCCGTCGGCAGGGCCTCCGGCGTCCTGGCCGGCCAGAACCTGGGCGCGGGCCAGCCCGAGCGAGCCAGGGCCGCCGTCTGGTGGGGCGTCGCCTGCTCCGGGCTGATAAGCCTCGCCCTCACCGCGGTCGTGCTCGCCTTCCCGTCGCAGATCGCGTCGTTCATCAACGCCGACGCCGCCTTCGTCGAGACCTCCGCGCCGTGGCTGGCCGTCATAGCGCTCGGCTACTTCTTCATGGCGGGCGTCTTCGTATTCGTGAACGCGCTGAACACGGCCGGCGAGACCGTAGTGCCCATGGTGGTCACCATAGCGTTGACCTGGAGCGTCGAGGTCCCCCTCGCCTTCGCGCTCTCCAGGTTCACACCCCTCGACCACATGGGCGTTCCGTGGGCGATCGTCGCCGGCATCGCGCTCCGGTTCGCGGTCCTCGCGGTCTACACGGCCAGGGGCGGATGGCTCCGCACCGGGGTCATATAGCGGCCTCTACCGGGCCTAGGTCAAGCCCCGTCCGCTTCGCGCGCCTGCAAGATGGCTGACGGCGGGACGCGTGTCCCCGTCACGTCCTTGCGGTCCCGGACCTCCCGCAGCCAGGCTTCGATCGAGGGGCGAGAAGCGATGCGCTCCAACTCGCCTCGGAGGAACTCCTGCATCGACTGGCGGCGAAGCGCGGCACGGACGGCAAGCTCGTCGCGTACTTCCTCTGGGACGCCTCGTATCGTGATCTGGACAGCCATGACGGCATCATGACATTGATGACATCTGGAAAGCAAGCCCAAATCCCCCACCTAAATGGCGGTGACGCTCTATGGCAAGGGGGAGGGCTGGTTTGAAACCAGCCCCTACGGGGTGATGGCCGATAGATATGGCGCTAAAGTGTTCCATTCTGTTCCATTTTGTTCCGTTTCCTATCTGGGCTTCGGGTCTCTTGGAAGGGTGTCGGAACGCCTTTGGGCTACGAACGGACCGTGATCGGGGCGGATTCGGACGACTTTGGAACGGCGCTCCGGGCGTCGGTCCTGTCTGTCGTCCAGGCAGGCGCCGCACGGTATGTGTGTGTTGGCGTGCATGGGGACATGTTAGCACGGGCGTTCGCGGGTGTCAAACGCGACGGGATTCAAGCAGCGGGCGGTTGCGGCCCCATACGCCCGATGCTATAGTTGTCAGCCCGAACCCATGCCCACCGGCTAGCGCAGGAGACCGCGATGGCTACCTTGGAACAGGTCCAGCAGAGCATCGAGGATGACCGGATCGAGTACCTGCTCGTCCAGTTCGTCGATATAAACGGCTCCCCCAAGGTCAAGATGGTGCCGGCCAACCACCTCGAAGACGTCGTGGTCGAGGGCGCGGGCTTCGCCGGCGCAGCCGTCCAGGGGCTCGGCCAGGGGCCGCACTCGCACGACATGATGGCCCGCGTCGACCTCGACACCTACAGCGTCGCGCCCTGGATCGAGGGCGTCGCTCGACTCGCCTCCGACCTCTACGTGGACGACGAGCCATACATGTACTGCCCACGCCAGAACCTCAAGCGCGTGCTCGCCGCCGCCAGGGACGAGGGCTACGTATTCAACGTCGGCATCGAGCCGGAGCACTTCCTCGTCACGAGGGACGAGAACGGCTCCATCTCCATCTGGGACCCCAACAACGTCGATACCCTCGACAAGCCCTGCTACGACTTCAAGGGCATCTCCAACGTCATCGGCTACCTCCGGGACCTGATGGACGGCATGGCCCGCGTCGGCTGGGACGTCTACCAGTCCGACCACGAGGACGCCAACGGCCAGTACGAGATCAATTTCGTCTACAGCGACGTGCTCACCACCGCCGACCGGTACACCTTCTTCAAGATGATGACCAGCCAGTACGCCCAGCAGCACGGCGCCATCGCCACCCACATGCCAAAGCCATTCACCGACAGGACCGGCAGCGGCGGCCACGTCCACTTCCACGTCGCCGACGCCGACTCGGGCGACAACCTCTTCCTCGACGAGGGCGACGGCCGCAACCTCGGTCTCTCCGAATTCGCCTACCACTTCATCGGCGGCATCTTCGCCCACGCCCCGGCCCTGTGCGCCGTCAACTCGCCCACCGTCAACTGCTACAAGCGCCTCCAGGTCGGCGCGGGGCTGACCGGCGCCCGCTCCGGCTTCACCTGGACGCCCGCATTCGTCTCCTACGGCGACAACAACAGGACCCAGATGATCCGCACCGCCGGCCCCGGCCACCTCGAAGACCGCACCATCTCCGCCGCCTGCAACCCCTACCTCTCCATGGCCGCCTACCTCACCGCCGGCCTCGACGGCGTGAGGCGCGGCCTCGACCCCGGAGAGCCCCACTTGGGCAACCTGTACGACCTTGGCCTGGACGAGATCAGGCGCAGGGGCATCCGCCAGCTTCCCCAGACCCTCGCCGAAGCCGTCGCCGAGCTGCGCGCCGACGAGGTAGTCCAGGGAGCCCTCGGCCCCATCTACGACGAGTTCGTGACCCTCAAAGAGGCCGAGTGGCGCGACTACCACAGCCAGGTCTCCCAGTGGGAGATCGACCGCTACCTCACCATGTTCTAGCCTCAAGAACGCTTGGAGACCTTGCATACCATAGAGTCCCTTCCCCCCTCTGCGGGGGAAGGTTAGGATGGGGGCAGATACCGAGGAGGAACGTAAGATGAGTACGACCGCAGAAAAGCAGATGACGGTGGAGATACTGGCGGAGTTCGCCGACGCCTGGACGAGGCACGACCTCGACGCCCTCATGTCCTTCATGTCCGACGACTGCAAGTTCCAGCTATCCATCGGCCCCGACATAGACGGCGCCAGCTTCGTGGGACGCGACCAGGTCCGCGAAGGCTACAAGAAGGTCCTCGACCTCTTCCCGGACGGCCAGTGGGTCGACGACAGCCATTTCGTCGCCGGCGACCGCGGGGTCTCCGAGTGGACCTTCAAGGCCACGGGCCCCGACGGCAACCAGATCGAGGTCCGCGGCTGCGACATCTTCACCTTCCACGGCGACAAGATTTCGGTCAAGAACTCCTTCCGGAAGACGCGGACCTCCTGAGAGAGGGAATATGGAATCGACTCCAAACGGGCCGGTCTCGCTGATCGACGCGGTCGGCATATACCTGAACAGCCTCAAGAAGAAGGACGGTTCGAAGCAGCAGCACGTAATGCGGTTTGCCCAGTGGGCCGGCGGCGACCGGCCCATGAACGGGCTCAAGCCCTCCGAGATCGACCAGTTCGGCCAGGACACGATGGGCCTCAGCGGCGGCGACCACGCCGTCGAGCGCCTCCAGGAGGTGAAGCGCTTCCTCTCCTTCGCCCAGAAGAAGGGCCTCATCGAGGTCAAGCTCGCCCAGCACCTGCGCGTTCCCAGGGCAGGGACCAAGACGAGGCGCGCGGCGCGCAAAGACGAGCCGGAACGCGAGGTCCTAAGCCCCGACGCCCACCGCCTCCTCCTCGAGGAGCTGGAGGAGAAGCGGGCGCAGAGGGGTCCCATCGCCCGTGACATCGCGCGAGCGGCCGCCGACAAGGACGTCAGGGAGAACGCCCCCCTCGAGGCGGCCCGCGAGCAGCTGGGCCTCGTCGAGTCGAGGATCCGCGAGATAGAGCGCACCCTCGAAAACGCCGTCGTGATCGACCCCGCGGCCAAGGGCAAGGGCTCGGCGGTGGCCATCGGCTCGCACGTCAAGCTCCAGGACCTCGCCTCCGGCAGGCAGGTCGGCTACACCGTCGTCAGCGCCCTGGAGGCCAACCCGCGCGAGAGCAAGATTTCCGGCGCCTCCCCCGTAGGCCAGGCGCTCATGAAAAAGGTCCCCGGCCAGGAGGTCGAAGTCTCCACCCCCAGGGGCAAGCAGCGCTACAAAGTCCTCAGCGTCACCTGAACTCCGTCTGCGGCGGTCTCCTCGAGGCCGGCATCTGCGGAAGCAATGGCGATGTGTGGTATCTTATGCAAGCTGTCGAGTGTCGTGTTGCCTTGAGCCTGCGTGAGGGTCACCTAGATGGCGAACCGGATAACGTTCGTGATCAACCCCGATGACGAGTCCGCATCGGTTGGTCTGCTCCTCAAGTCGCTGCACGACATCAGTCGGCTGCTGCGAGACGTAGACTACGCAGTCTACGGGGCCAAGAACCGCCACCGGTGGGTAGTCCATGAGCTCAAGTCTAGTGCTCCGAGCATCACCTTGCAGCCCGAACAGGGCGATGGTGAAGCCGTCCAAGCGATCGGTGCGGGCCTCCACGCCATAACGACCGGAACTGACCAACCGCCTCCCTACTTCACGGAACAGGTACTGGAGGACCTCAAGGGAATGAGGAGGCTGTTCGGCGGGAAGAGTAAAGCTAGATCAATGTCCGTGCTGGTGAATCATGAGGAGACGGCTACGATACGGCGTGACATTGCCGAGAAAGCGAGCCGAATCCTCACTGCCGGCTACCACAACCTCGGCTCGTTGGAAGGAACCTTGGAAGCCATCAACGTCCACGGCAGGCCCACCGTAACAATCTGGGATAGGGTAAGCAGGTCGCCCGTCCGATGCCTGATCCCCAAGAGCGATGAGTGGATTGCTCACGTCAAGAGCCTCCTTGCCAGGAGGGTCTTGGTCACGGGCGAGGTCCACTATTTCGTCAATGGCGCTCCGCGATCGGTTTCCGGTGTAATCGAGATAGAAGACGCAACCCCCGACGCGAACCTGCCAAGGGCGGAGTTCGGTTCGATCCCCAATAGACGGGTACGCGAAGTAGGCGCTGCGGAGTGGCTCAGTTCTATCCGAGGGGTGAGCGGAAGGTAGCGATGCCACTGCCTCGCCGCCTGTGGGATTCCTGCGTCATCATCGACTACCTCGGGGGAAGGGAAGATGTAGCAAGGGCTTGCTCGGAGATTATCGACCAAGCTGAACGAGGAGAGATCGAGATAGTCGTCTCCGTGATAGCGACTATCGAGGTCGCCTATCTCGCCGGCTCCGACGATCAGGACTCCGAAGCGAGGATTCGAGAACTATTTGGACGGCGCTACATCATCCCTGCGGCCATCGACGTGCGAGTGGCCTCGCTGGCCAGGCATCTCATCAGGAAATACAGATCCGGACCCAAGATAAAGCCGCCTGACGCGGCGCATCTCGCTACGGCTCTCCAATTGAATATACCGGTGGTCGAAACGACGGACCCGGACTTATTGAGACTCGACGGACTCGAAGGAGATCCGCCCATCACAATCCGCTTTCCATTCTACGAGGGGCCTATGAGGATGCAGGGTATCGATTAGGGGAGGCTGGCGGCCATGTTGCACGGGTCGCCTCGAGGCGGGTCGCTTGGAGTCGTTGTCACCCTGTCGTCCCAGACTCCCCCAGACTCCCCCTGACAGTCGGAAGCAACCGCGATATGTGGTATCTTATGCAAGGCCGCCCATCGGGGCAGAAGCGTATTCTCCCTCCGTGCGGAGGGGATTGAGGTGAGGCAAGAGATATGGTCCAGACACAGGAGGCCGTCAGGCAGCTTACTTACGTAGCGTCCGTCAACGAGGCCCTCAGGCAGGAGATGGAGCGCGACCCAGCCGTCTTCATGATGGGCGAGGACATCGCCGGCGCCCCCGGGCGCCCCGGCATGGAGGACGCTTGGGGCGGCGTCTTCAAGCTCAGCAAGGGCCTATACGGCGAGTTCGGCCCCGAGCGCGTGCGCGACACGCCCATATCGGAGGCCGGTTTCATAGGAGCCGCCGTCGGAGCCGCCGCCTCCGGCATGAGGCCGGTCGTCGAGCTGATGTTCGTCGGCTTCCTCGGCGTCTGCGCCGACCAGATACTCAACAACGCCGCCAAGATGCACTACATGTTCGGCGGCAAGGTGAAGATCCCACTCACCATCATGACCGCCACCGGAGCCGGCACCAACTCCGCCGCCCAGCACTCCGAGACCGTCTACTCCGTCTTCGCCCACTACCCCGGCCTCAAGTGCGTCGTCCCGTCCGATCCATACTCGGCCAAGGGCCTCTTCATTTCCGCCATACGAGACGATGACCCCGTCCTCATCTTCAACAACATGCTCCTCATGGGCAGGGGCGTCACGGAGGGCCGCCTGCCCGGCGAGGGCCACGTGCCGGAAGAGCCATACGAGTGGCCCATCGGCAAGGCCCGCGTCACCATGGAAGGCTCCGATGTGACCCTCCTCGGCATCGGCTACACCACCGGCGTCTGCCACGAGGCCGCGGCCGATCTCGAGGAGCAGGGCTACTCGGCGGAGGTCGTAGATCTGCTCTCCGTCTCGCCCATGGACGAAGAGACCATACTGAATTCGGTGCAGAAGACGCGCAAGATCGTTATCGCCGACGAGGACTATCCCCGGTGCAGCGTCGCAAGCGACATCTCCGCGCTCGTCGCGGAGCAGGCGTTCGACTACCTGGACGCGCCGCCGCGCCGCGTCACCGCGCCGCACACGCCCGTGCCCTACAGCCGCCCCCTGGAGGCCGCCTACATGGTCACCAGGGAGAAGGTCGTGGAGGCCGCGTTCTCCGTTCTCGAATAGGAGGCAGCAGTTGGCCGTCGAGATCGTAATGCCCAAGCTCGGCATGGTTATGTCCGAGGGCACCGTCTCCCGCTGGGCCAAGACGGCGGGAGACTCCGTGTCCCAGGGCGAGCTCATCGCCGAGATCGAGACCGAGAAGATCAACTACGAGCTCGAGGCCACCGGCAGCGGCCTCTTCCACCCGGTCGTGGCCGAGGGCGCCGTCGTCCCCGTCGACGGCCTGCTGGGGTACCTGCTCGCCGAAGGCGAGGCCGTGCCCGAGGCGCAGCCGAAGAAGCCGTCCGCCGCCCCACGGCGCGCCCAGCGCCGCCGGGCCGCCCCAGGCAGGGCTGCGGGCGCCGGCGTGCGCTCCACGCCCGGCGCGCGCAGGCTCGCCGCCAAGCTCGGCGTGGACATCTCCGCCGTCACGCCCACAGGCCCCGGCGGCCGCGTCGTCGAGGCCGACGTGCGCGCCTTCGAGGCGCAGCCGAAAGAGGCCGCCGCCCCCGCGCTGCCCCCTGGCCTGCCGGAGCCGTCCGAGACGACGCCCCTCGCGGGCATGCGCAAGTCGATAGCGGACCACATGAAGGGCAGCCTTGCCGGCACCGCCCAGTTGTCCTTCTTCCTCGAGCTGGACGTGACCGACGCCCAGGCCCTCCGCAAGCAGGCGTCCTCCGGCGGCGAGACCATCGGCATGGCGCACGTCATCATGAAGGCTTGCGCCTCGGCGCTCGGCAGGAACCCCCAGCTGAACACCGTGCTCTCCGGCGGCGCGGTGCTGAGCTTCGACGGCGTAAACATGGGCGTCGCCGTCTCCCTCAGGGAGGGCCTCATAGTCCCCGTCGTGCGCGGCGTGGAGGGCAAGAGCATCCAGGCGCTCGCCGACGAGACCGCCGACCTCGCCGACAAGGCCAGGCGAGGCGCGCTGTCGCCCGACGAGGTGGCCGGCGGCACATTCACCATCAGCGTCCTCGGCAGCGTGGACGGCTTCACCCCCATCCTGAACGCCGGCCAGAGCGCCATCCTCGGCGTCGGCCGCTCCGTGGAGAAGCCGGTCGCCAGGAAGGGCGAGATCGTCGTGCGCGAGATGATGACCGTGAGCCTCACCGTCGACCACCAGGTGATCGACGGCGCAGTCGCCGCCAGCTTCCTCCGCAGGCTCCAGCAGCTAATCGAGCGCCCCGCCCCCCTCTTCAAGTAGCCCATGCGCCGGCGCTTCCCTTCCCACTTCGCGCTCCTTCGCGTCCTTAGTGGATGAAAGGATGGCCACACAGGTAAGCGAAAGAAAAGGGTTCACCGAGCGTCTCGCCGCGACGCCGGCCGGCCCCGGCGTATACCTCATGCGCGACGAGCAGGCCGACGTCCTCTACGTCGGCAAGGCCGCCAGCCTCCGCAGCCGTCTCCGCTCCTACTTCGCCTCGCAGGCGGGCCTCGAGCCCAAGATACGCAACATGGTCGCCCGCGTCGCCGACTTCGACTTCATCGTCACCGAGACCGACTCCGAGGCCGTCATCCTCGAGTGCAACCTCATCAAGCAGCACAAGCCCTCGTACAACGCCCGCCTGAAGGACGACAAGAGCTACCCCTTCATCAAGATCGACTACTCCGAGGACTTCCCGCAGGTCTACATCACCCGCCGCGTCGCCAAGGACGGCTCGCGCTACTTCGGCCCATTCGCGAGCGCCTACAGCGTCCGCCGCACCCTGGCGCTGCTGAAGAAGCTGTTCCCCTACAGGTCCTGCACCAAGACGATAACCGGCAACGACCCGCGCCCCTGCCTCGACTACTACATACACCGCTGCGTCGGCCCCTGCATCGGCGCCGTTGACAGCAAGCAGTACGCCGACGTGATCGACCAGGTGGTCATGTTCCTGGAGGGCAAGGCGGACAGGGTCGCGAAGTCCATCGGCAGCCGCATGTACGAGGCCGCCGAGGCCCTGGAGTTCGAGCGCGCCGCGGCGCTCCGCGACCAGCTAAGGGCCATAGAGAGGGTCCACGAGGGCCAGAAGGTGCTCCACCTCACCAACGAGAACATGGACGTGCTCGCCGTCGCCCCGGGGCTGGCCGAGGCGATGGTCCAGGTCTTCTTCGTGCGCCAGGGCAAGCTGGTCGGGCGCGACCAGTTCGTAATGGCCGGCACCGCCCAGGACGATCTTGCCAGGATTCTAGGCGCGTTCGTGGAGCAGTTCTACGACGCCAACCCCTACGTCCCGCCCCGCATACTGCTGCAACACCCCCTGGAGGACGCCGAGGCCATCCGCGAGTGGCTGGAGCACAAGAGGGGAGGCCGCGTCGTCCTGCACGTCCCGCAGCGGGGAGAGAAGCGCAGGCTCGTCCAGATGGTGTCGGAGAACGCCGCGCAGGGACTGGAGCAGCTCAAGGTGAAGCAGGCCAACGACGGAGACCTCCCCACCGCCATGGAGGAGCTCCAGGAGGCCCTCAGCCTGCCCAGGCCGCCGCGCCGCATCGAGTGCTACGACATCTCCAACATTCAGGGCTCCAACCCCGTGGGCAGCATGGTCACCTTCGAGGACGGCAAGCCCCGGAAGTCCGACTACCGCCGCTTCAAGATCAAGTCCGTCGACGGCGTCGACGACTACGGGATGATGCGCGAGGTGCTGACCCGCAGGTTCAAGAGGCTCGCCAAGTCCCAAAACGGCTCCGGCGACGCAGCAGACAAGCCCGCCGATGCCCAATCGGCATGGCGCTCACCGCCCGACCTGGTCCTGATCGACGGAGGCAAGGGACACCTGGGCGCCGCGCTACAGGTCTTCCTGGAGCTCGGCATAGACGGCATACCCCTATCCTCCCTCGCCAAGGAGAACGAGGAGCTATTCGTGCCCCACACGCCGGAGCCCATAGTCCTGCCGCGCACGTCCCAGGCCCTCTTCCTCGTGCAGCGCCTCCGCGACGAGGCCCACCGCTTCGCGATAACCTTCCATCGCCAGCGCAGGTCGAAGCGCGCCACGTCCTCCGTGCTCGACGACGTCTCCGGCATCGGCCCCAAGCGGCGCCGCATGCTCCTGAGGCGCTTCGGCTCCGTGACCGGCATCCGCGAGGCCCCCCTCGACGACATAGCCGCCGTCCCCGGCATGACCGTCAAGCTCGCCCGCCGCCTGAAGGAGTACCTGTAGCGTCTGCCCGTTTGCGCGGTGTGCATAGGGCTGAGATCTTCTTGCCTGGGGTCTGACAACCTGTCCCTGAGCCTGCACGAAGGATCGCCTCTCAGATACAATGCCCAAGTACGCCGTGGACTGCCAACCCGTAGCGGCGGGTCTCAGACCCGCCTTCCTGTCGGGCCGTGGTGAAGGAGAAGGTGACATGGACCACGAGTCCAGCGCCGTTCAGAAGCATCTCGAGATAACGCAGGGGGTGATCGCGCGGATGGCGGAGAACAGCCGCTCGTGCAAGGTGTGGTGCGTCATCCTCGTCGCGGCCATCCTGGTGCTCGTCGCGCGGACCGGGAGCGCGGAACATGCCCTGATAGCCTTGGCGCCCACGGTCTTGTTCTTCGCGCTGGACGCCTACTACCTCTCGCTGGAGCGGGGCTTTCGCAGGTCGTACAACGCCTTCGTCGGTAAAGTACACGGCGGGCAGGTATCCGCTTCCGACCTCTACGCCGTGGCCCCTAGCGGCTCCATCGCCAAGGGGACCCTCTGGGCAATGTTCATGTCGTTCTCGGTACCGCCGTTCTACCTCGTGGTCGCCATCACGGTAGTGCTGGCGTGGCGCTTGGTCTTGTAATGAGTATCGGTACAGCAGCCATGGCCGCCATGGCACACTGAAAGGAGATCCCATGCCAATCGACGACCCCAGACGCATAGACATAGAAGGCGCATGGAACGTGCGCGACATAGGCGGCTACGAGACCGCCGACGGCGGACGCGTGCGCATGCGCACCTTCTTCCGCGCCGACAGCCTCCACAGGCTCACCGAGAAGGACCAGCAGACCCTCCTCGGCTACGGCCTCCGCACGGTCATCGACCTGCGCCAGACCCACGAGCTCGCCGAGTATCCCGGCGTCTTCGCCGGCTCGACCGAGGTCAGCTACCACCACGTCGACGTCATCGGCGGCAAGCCCATCTACTACTCCCCCGTGATCGGCACCCCCGCGGACGACGTCTCCAGCTCCTACTCCGCATGGCTGGAGCAGCGCCAGCCGCAGATCGGCAGGGTCTTGGCGACGATGGCCGAGCCGGGCGCGCTCCCCGCCCTGTACCACTGCGCCGGAGGCAAGGACCGCACGGGCGTGACGACCGCCCTGCTCCTGGAGATCGCCGGAGTGCCGGAGGACGCCATCGCCGAGGACTACGGCCTCACCGCCAAGTACCTGTGGGAGCGCTGGAAGATCGAGCCGCCCGAGATCGAGTCCGGCCGCAAACTCCGTGACTGGCGCGACTACCAGCGCGGCTTCTGCCCGCCCGAAGGCATGCGCAAGGTGCTGGCCTTCCTCCGAGACCGCTACGGCGGCGCGGAGGGATACGCCCGCACCGCCGGCCTCACCGACCGGCAGATCCGGACTCTACGCGAGGCCCTCGTCGAGTAGATGTGGGAGTAGCTACTCTTTGGCTTGGATGACGACGCGGCCGCCGTCCTCGACCTCCAGATACAGGCTGTGGCTGTCCAACAGCCGCATACCTACAAGAGGGGTGGCGTCGGCGGCGTCGGCCTCTATGTATCTGGGCTGTCCGTCCCAGATCACGGCAACGTCGTAGACATCGAAGGTAACCTCGCTGCCGTCGGCAAGGGTAGCCCAGCCTCTACTTCGGTAGCGCATCCCCAACTCCGTCGCCAACGCTGGAGTCACGGTCAGGAATCCGGTGAAGCCGGTGTCTATCACGGCCTCGATTTCCCTTGTCTGCCCCGTGGAACCTCGCAAGGCAAGGGTCACCACCGGCTCATAGTCGGCGTTCACCACGCCCTCTATCACTTGGCGCTCCGCAGGGGACGGCCCCCAAAGTGGTGCAGCGCCCTGTGACCGACCCGTAGGCACCAGATGTCATAGGCGTCCGGGCGCTGAGCCCAGAGGAGGTCCGTCGCGGCAATCACGTTGACGCCAATGGCCCAACTCCCGGTGTCCACGTCGATGGCGACGACCTCTCCGTGGTGGTCGGCCTCGACCTGCTGACGGATGTCCCGCTCGTATATCTCGTCGCCGAGGCGCGCCGTCTCTTCTTTCGGGCGGCTCGGCGGCTCGGTGGGCCTCTGGCAGCGCGCGGACGACGGCGTGTCTGTGTCTCGCATCCGTTCCCCCCTTCCAAATGCGTACTCTGCACCAGCCATTCTACATTTGCGGAAGTTTTGGGACAACGAACCTCGCGCCGCCAGCATGAGCCGAAGTGGTACACTGTGGCAGGGTATCCCCATGAGACGTATCCTCGTTCTGGCTCTTGTCGTACTGGGCTTCGGAGGCGCCGTCGCGTCCCAGGCCATGGACGCGGCGCGCGCCCAGGGGAGACACGCCGCCCTCGTCGAGATCGACGGCGCCATACAGCCCACCTCCGCCCGCTTCCTGGCGCGCGCCATCGAAACGGCCGCCGATGAGAACGCCGAGGTCCTGATCGTCCTCCTCGACACCCCCGGCGGCCTCCTGGACTCCACGCGGGAGATGGTCGAGTCCATCCTGGCCTCCCCCGTCCCCGTCGTCGTCTACGTCTCCCCCGCCGGCGCCGAGGCGACCTCCGCCGGCACCTTCATAACCGCCGCCGCCCACATCGCCGCGATGGCGCCCAGCACCAACATAGGCGCCGCCGCGCCCGTCAGCGCCACCGGCGAGGAGCTCCCGGATACGGTCAGGAGCAAGGCGTCCCAGGCCGCCGCGGCGTTCATCCGGTCCATAGCCGAGGAGCGCCGCCGCAACGCCGACGCCCTGGAGGCCACCGTCGTCGAGGCGAAGGCGTATACGGCCTCCGAGGCCCTCGACAACGACATCATAGACCTGGTCGCCAGGGACGTTCCCTCCCTCCTCGAGGCCCTCAACGGCAGGCAGGTCGAGCTCGAGCGCGGCGCCCGCGCCCTGGAAACGGGCGCAAGCATCCCGGTCAGTCGCATAGACCCCACGGCGCTCGACAAGTTCCTCGAATTCATCTCCCACCCCAACGTCGCGTTCATCCTGCTGGCGCTCGGCGCGCTCGGCATCCTGATCGAAGTGATGTCGCCCGGGCTGATCGGGCCCGGAGCACTCGGCGTCATCGCACTGGCGCTCGCCTTCGTGGCGATCGCCAACCTGCCCGTAAACTGGGTCGGCGTCGGCCTCCTCGTATTCGCCATGGTGTTGTTCATGGTGGAGGTGCAGGCCCCAGGCATAGGCGTCTTCGGGGTCGCCGGTGCCGTCAGCTTCGTCCTGGGCGCATTCTTCCTCTTCGGAGGACTCGCCCCCCCGCCCATACCAGGCCCCAGCTTCCGCATCGACCTATGGCTGCTCGGCCCGGTCAGCGTGGTCCTGTTCGCCATGCTGGGCGTGTCCCTGCGGACCCTAGCCGTCGCGAGGAAGACGGCGGACTACGTATCGCCCTCCGTGGACCTAGCGGGACGACCCGGCAAGGTGGTCTCGCCGCTGGAGCCGCGCGGCACCGTCCGCGTTAATGGCGAGTCCTGGAGCGCCGAGTCGCTCTCAGGCGAGCACATAGCCGAGGGCGCGGATATCGTCGTGATGGACATGGAGGGGCTGACCCTGAAAGTGTCCGAGGCCGGCGGGCCGGGCGCGTGAGAAGCGCCTGCGGAGTGGCGATATGACCGCGCTTCAGTGGGTAGGGGTCGGCCTGTGGGCGCTCGGTCTCGTCCTCTACTTTGCGGACCTTGACCTCGATTTCGACATCCCCGGCCTGGACTTTCCCGGCATCGCAGGCGGCATCTGCATTGTCGTCGGCGCCTTCCTGTTCTTCGATGACTTCCGGATCGGAGCGGGCGTCCTCATAGCCGCGGCGCTCTTCGTCGCGGCCAGGCTCGCGGTGCGCTACAGGATCACCCGCTTCGCCCGCTACCGCACCCAGACCGAAAGGCTGCTGGGCCGGACGGGGTACTCCACGACGGCCCTCGACCCTAGGGGCAGCGTCCAGGTCGCGAGCGAGCTGTGGAGCGCCGTCTCCGATTCCGGCGAGCATATCGAGAAGGGAGCGGAGGTAACTGTATTGGACGTGGAAGGACTCACGTTGAAGGTATTCAAGACCGGCGATGCCGGCTAGTGACAAGGAGCAGCGATGATACCGTACATAGCAGTCGTCAAGCAGTATGAGCGCCTTGCGGTCTTCACCCTCGGCAAGTACTCGGGGCTGAAGAGCCCCGGCCTCAAGGTCCTCTTCTGGCCGCTCCAGCAGTCCCAGAAGATCGACCTGCGAGAGGACGTAATCGACATCCCCAGCCAGACCGTCATCACCCGCGACAACGCCCCCATCAACATCGACTTCCTCGTCTACCTCAGGGTGATGGAGCACGAGGCGTCCAAGTCGGTCCTGGAGGTAGTCGGCTACCAGGCCGCCGTCGTCGGCATAGCCACCACCACCCTCAGGGCCGTCATCGGCAAGATATCGCTGGACGACGTGCTCTCCCAGAGGGACCGGATCAACGAGGAGCTCCGCTCCGAGCTCGACCAGGTCACCGAGCGCTGGGGCATCAAGGTCACCCAGGTCGAGATCAGGGAGGTCGAGCCCGCCCGCGAGATCCAGGAGGCGATGAACCGGCAGATGTCCGCCGAGCGCGTCCGCAGGGCCGCCGTCACCGAGGCCGAGGGCACGCGCCAGGCCGCCATCACCGTCGCCGAGGGCGAGAAGCAGTCCGCCATCCTCAGGGCCGAGGGCGACAGGCAGTCCGAGATACTACAGGCCGAGGGCGACCAGCAGGCCGCGATCCTGCGCGCCCAGGGCTTCGCCGACGCCCTCGACCGCATCTACGGCGTCGCCCAGAACATCGACTCCAACACCCTGAGCCTCCAGTACTTCGACACCCTCAAGCAGCTGGGCGCCAGCGAGTCCACCAAGTTCATCTTCCCCATGGAGTTCACCAACCTGCTCACCCCCTTCATCGACAGGAACAAGGCCGGCGGCGGCGAAAGCGCCTCATGAGGCCAACCCGCGTCAGCCGCGCCTAGCTGAGCACCTGCCCGACGGAGGTCCCCCATGTACGACGCAACGTCCACCCACCTCGACCTGGAGCGCGGCGGCGTGGACACCGCCGTGCTGCCCGTCGGTGCCATAGAGCAGCACGGCCCGCACCTCCCGCTGTCCGTCGACTGGTTCCAGGGCGACGTCGTGGCGCGAGTGGTCGCGGAGCGCCTCGGCGCCTACCTCTTGCCGGGCATGCCCTTCGGCTGCTCGCAGGCCCACGCCGGCTTCCGCGGCTCCATCTTTCTCGCCCCGGAGACCCTCGGCGCCGTCGTCAAGGACATAGCGACGAGCCTGCTCGAGCAGGGCTTCCGCCGCGTCGCCGTGCTCAACTTCCACGGCGGCAATCTCATACTGAAGCTCGCCGTGCGCGACCTCAATCTCGGCCAGTCCCTCGGCAAGGTCGTGCTGGTCAACCCCGCCCAGGACGCGGCGGCCAGCCTCAGCGAGATACTCGACGGCTACGGCGACGAGCAGCACGCCGGCGAGCTGGAGACCTCGATCATGATGTACGCCGCCCCCGACCAGGTGGGGCCGTCGCGCGTGGACCACGTCCCGGACGTGGGGCCCGTCTACTTCGACTACCTGCTCATGAAGGAGTACTGCCCCGACGGCGTCTGGGGCCGCTCCAGCCTCGCCACGGCGGAGAAGGGCCGCCTGGCCGTTGAGGCCATGGCAAGCTACACTGTGGACTACCTCCGGCGCACCTTCGCCCGCCTCGGCGTCTAAATCATCCCAATCGCCCAAATCACGAGAATCACAGTTCAGACGATGAAAGTAACCGACAGGGTCGTCATCGCCGCAGGCCCGGAGCCCCGCTCCAGGGCCTTGCCAGGCGTCCAGCTCCTCCCCAACGGCGACCTCCTCGTAGCCTACCGCCTCGCCAGCCGACACCCCGTTGGCGACCACGACATGATCGACGACGGCGCGGTGGTCGCCGCGCGCTCGTCCGACGGCGGGCGCGCGTGGTCGGAGCCGCGCCCGGTCGCCGCCCTGCCGGGCTGGGACTGCAGCGGCGGCAACCGCATGGTGCGGACGCCCGACGGCGCCCTGGTCATGTTCGTGATGAAGGCGCGCCGCGTCGGCGCCCCCGAGTCGCACGTCCACCCCATACGCTCCACCGACGGCGGCCTGACCTGGGGCCCGATGCGCGCGGAGCTCGCCCTCTTCGGCGCATCCACCGAGCCTCACGCCATGGACCGCGCGCTCATCACGTCCGCCGGCGAATGGATGCTGCCCATATACGGCGCCGACGAGCCCGGAGGCCCCACCTACGCCGCCGTAGCATTCTCCCCCGACGTGGGCCGCACCTGGACCGATAGGGCCGTGGTGGCCCGCTCTCCGGACGTCACCTTCTACGAGGCCGCCATATCCAGGCTGCCCGACAGCCGCTTCATGGCCGTCATACGCACCCAGGACCCGCCCTTCGACAGCTACGTCTCCCACTCCGCGGACGAGGGCCGCACCTGGACCGAGCCGCGCCCGCTCCCATTCAAGGGCCAGACCCCCTTCCTCTTCGCCCTCCGCTCCGGCGCCGTCGCTTGCTTCTACCGCGACCGCGACCCGCAACGCCCCGGCGTAAGCGTCAGCGTCACCGCCGACGGCGGCGAGACCTGGGCCTACGCCACGCAGGTCTACAAAGGCACGGACTGGAACTGCGGCTACCCCTCCGCGGCGCGCCTGCCCGACGGACGCCTATTCTGCGTCTACTACACCTGCTACCAGGGCTTCGACTCCGAGGTCCACGGCGCCTACATCACCGACGACGCCTAACCGTTGGCCCCTACCTAGTGGTATGATGTTCAACTGCGAAGGGGGCGAGCATGATTGAGAAGATACGGGCCAGGTTCTCACGCGGGCTGTTGATGCCTTTGGAGCCGCTGGAGCTTGAAGACGGCGAGGAGGTAACGGTGTCCATCGGGATGGGGCCGCACTTTTCTGACGAGGAACGCCTCAGGA
Organism: Dehalococcoidia bacterium; assembly: GCA_963664035.2. Lineage (GTDB taxonomy): Bacteria > Chloroflexota > Dehalococcoidia > Lucifugimonadales. Next base: position 1,583,011 of record OY760867.2, read on the forward strand.
TAACCCAGTCGGCGGCTGGAAGCTGGAAGGGCAGTCACGATCCGGAGAAGTTGAAGCGGATGCTCTACGAGGCCCGACTAACCGGCTCCCGTGAGCCGGTGGACCTGTAGTGAGACGTGCAATACTTGGTCGACACGGATTGGGTCATAGACTACCTGCACGGCGTCCCTCGACTTGTCGAACGATTCGACAGATTGCTGCTGGATGGCGTTGGCCTGAGCATCGTATCGCTGGCCGAGCTATATGACGGGGTGTTTGGTTCTCCTGATCCGCAGAGGAACGAACAAGAATTGCGGAGCTTCCTGGCTTTCGTTGATGTCGTGTCTCCGGATGATGCCGTTTGCCGAATTTTCGCCAGGGAGCGTGGACGGTTGAGGGCAGAGGGGACCCCTATCGGCGACTTTGACCTTCTAATTGGCGCCACTGCGGTGCGCTACGGCCTCACGCTGCTCACCAACAATCGCAGGCACTTCGAGCGTGTGCGGGGTGTGAGAATCCTTTCGGCGTGAGGCGCCGCCGTTCCTCACGGCCACTTCAACTCGTTCCCGTCGTACACGTCCTCCAGGTACCCCGTGTAGAACGCGTCCTGGAAGTCGAAAGTCTGCTCGATCGCCCCGTACTCCACCAGGTGCTCGTACAGCTCCTGCCACTGCGCCGCCGTCATCCACCCGATCCCGCTGCGGTCCGTGAGGGCGCTCACCGCGTCCGCCAGCTCCGACTCCAGCATGAACCGCATGTGGTCGCGGTTCTCGTCGGGCGCGTACTGCATAACCGTGTCCAGCGCCCCATCCGGGTTGTCGACGATGTACTCGATGCCCTTCAGCGTCGCCTTCAGGAACCGCTCGGTCAGGTCAGGTTCGCGGTCCGACATCTCCTGCCGCGTGATGTAGGTCAGCCCCATCGTCGGCACCCCGAAGTCCGTCGGGTCCCATATGTTCAGTTCGAAGTTGGAGTCCGGCAGGTTACGCACGATGTACGGCTCGTTCGACTTGAACACCGCCAGCACGTCCACCTTCCCCTCCGTCAGCACCCTGGGATCGAACCCCGCGTTCACCTCCGTGATCGTCGACCGGTCCACCCCCGCCGCCTCGATCATCGCCAGGTAGTCTGGCGGCACAGCGATCTTGTACCCGAACGTCCTACCCTCCCAGTCGTCCAGCGACTCGATGCCTGATCGCCGCAGCGCCATGTACGCCTGCTGCCCCCTCTGCCCGAACAGCGCGATCGCCACGATGGGGACCTCCGGGTCGGAGCGCCGCTTCAGCACCGACGCGGCCGCCGCCGTCGTGAAGTCCACGTCGCCCGCCAGCAGCAGCTGGAGGTGCTGTCCCCTCGTCGAGTGCAGGATCTCCACCTCCAGCCCCTGCTCTTCGAAGAACCCCTCCTCCTGCGCCACGTACGCCGCCACGAACGGCAGGTTCGCCTGCGGCTTGAACCCCGCCATGAACACCACCTTGTCCGGCTCCCTCTCGCCGCACGCGGCCGCCGCCAGCACCATGATCGACAGCAGGACTATGAGCTTTCTCACGTCGTGCAACCTCTCCCGTGGTTAATGTAGCGCCCCACGCTCACCTGAACGGGTCGTGCCAGAACAGCACCCGCCGCTCGACCTGCGACGTAACCGCAGTCAGGCCGATCCCCACCGCCGCCAGCACCAGCACCGCCGAGTACAGCGTCGGCATGTCCAGGTTCGAGTGCGCCACGCTGATAATACTGCCGATGCCGCGGTCTCCTGTAAAGTACTCCGCCACGAACGCCCCGATCACCGCCAACGGTATCGCGATCCTGAACGCCGCGAACAGGTAGGGCAGCGATCCCGGTACTCGCAGCTTCCAGAAGACCTGCCCCCGCGACGCGTTCAGCGAGCGGAACAGGTCCAGGTACTCCGCGTTCGCCGCCCGAAGGCCCGCCAGCGCGTTCACCAGCACCGGGAAGAACGTTATCAGCGCCGCTATCAACACCTTCGGCGTCGGCCCGAAGCCGAACCAGACCACGAACAGCACCCCCCACACCAGCACCGGCACCACCTTCACCAGCAGCGCCAGCGGGTACAAAGCCCTCTCCAGTAGCTGCGACTGCGACATGACCGCCGCGTACAGTATCGCCGCCGCCGACCCCAGCGCGAACCCCGCCATCGCCACGGCCAGCGTGCTCGCCGCGTGCCCCGCGAAGTAGCCGGGCTCTTCCAGCAGCCTGCTCGCCACGACGGACGGCGCGGGCACGATGTACACCGGAACGTCCGCCAGCCGCGTCCATGCTTCCCACGCCGCAACCACCACCGCAAGCGCAACCGCCGGCGGCAGCAGACGCCCCGCCGCGCGACCGACGACCGCTTCCCGCCGCGTCTCCGGGCGCTCCCTCAGGGCCTCCGCCTCAAGCGGGAGACCCGGCTCCCGCAGCGGCCTGTCCATGCCACGCTCCAAGCGCAAGATTTTCACGTACCCGCAGCAGGTGCTCCGCGAAGACGCTCGACCCCTCCATCGAGTCGTCCCGCGGGCGCTCCATCTCGATAGGGATATTCTCAACTACCCGGCCCGGCCCAGCCGACATCACCGCCACCAGGTCCGACATCATCACCGCCTCGGGTACGCTGTGAGTCACCAGCACCACCGTCTTCCCCGAGCCTTCCCACAGCCGCAGCAGCTCGAACCGCATCTGCGTCCGCGTGATCTCGTCCAGCGAACCCAGCGGCTCGTCCAGCAGCAGCAGCTCCGGCGCCGACGCCAGCGCCCTGGCGAACGCGGCCCGCTGCCTCATCCCCCCCGAAAGCTGGTGCGGGTAGTAGTCCGCGAACTCCGACAGCCCCACAGCCTCCAGGTGCCCCATCACGTCGCCGCCGCCGTTCCCGCTCGAAACCTCCAGCGGCAGCGCGACGTTGCCCGCTACCGTCCTCCACGGCAGTAGCGTAGGGTCCTGGAACACGAACCCTATCCGGTTGCCCCGCCGCGCCTCCCCAGGCGTCGCCCCGTCTATCTCCACAACGCCCGACGTATGATCTATCAGCCCCCCAAGCACCTTCAGCAGCGTCGTCTTGCCAGCCCCGCTCGGACCTATGACCGACACGAAGCTGCCGCGCTCCACCTCCAGGTCCACCCCGTCGAGGGCGGTCAAAGAGACGCCTGCGCCCTCGTATACGTGCGTAAGCCCCCTAACGACAACGTGAGTCGTCTCGCCCACGGCTTCGCCCTCCCGGAGATGCCCCTACGATAACACAGCCCCATCCCCCCGGACACGCGAACACTGGCCCCGTCCGACGGATGCTCTTTCTACCTCTTCCCCCGTCCGACGATGCACTTCCTACCTCTTCCCCCGTCCGACGATGCACTTCCTACCTCTTCCCCCGTCCGATGGATGCTCTTTCTACCTCTTCCCCCGTCCGACGGGGGAAGATTGAGATGGGGGTCCGCCCCGGCTACGGCTGGACTGCCGACCTGCCTCCCTCCAGCCAGCGGGCGCACTCATCCGACAGCTCCCGGGCTACCGCCGCTTCGTAGAGCTCCAGGTCGCCCTCGGTTAGCACGTCCCTCCATCGGCCGTTCGTGCCCCTGTGGAAGAACGTCCGCGCGCCGCCGCTCATGAGGTTGTCCAGGCGAGGCCACGTCTGCTCGGCGTTCTGCTTCATCGCCCCGAACGTGGCCGCGTCGACGGTTGACTCCAGGGACTCGTCGTCGAGCTCGACATCGAGGAACCGGGCCACCCTCGATACCTCGCCCGGGAGGTCCCTCAGCAGGTCGTTGAAGTGGACGAACAGGATGTTGGGCAGATGGCGGTAGCTCCACCAGGTCTGCACGTTCCTCAAGTTCGACCAGAATGGAAAACCTTCGCTCTCCCACTCGAACCATCCCGTCGTGATCCACGTCCGCCACAACTGGCGGACCTCGCTCGGGCAGCTCGGCAACGGGTCGCCGACCCTGCCCGGAGTCTCGTTCAGCATCTGCAAGAAGAGGTCCGTGTAGTTGCTATAGTGGTTCCAGAACGACATGAAGACGTCGCGCGCGTCCCGGCTGACCACCACGTACTTGACCTCTGGGAAGTACGGCACGCCGTCGAGCGGAATGTGCGTCTTGACCGATCGCCGGTGCTCCTGCGCCTCCAGGTCGCTGATGACGGCGTCCAAAGGGGACAGCCGCCGGTCCATCCACGGGGATAGCTCTCCCAGCGACGGCATCTCCGCCTCCCGCTCGCCGAACAGGAGCCTCCGAACGATGGTCTGCATCCACGTCGTGCCCGACTTCAGTGGCGTCGCCACGACTATGTCGTCCTCGCGCGGCTGGAACCGCTCCCAGCGCGTGCTGTCCAGGTGATGGTTCTGGTAGACCCGCGTAACTGCCGGCAGATCCGTCTTCACGCCTGTAGCACCCCCTAGCAAGGCTGCGAACATCATACCCCATACCCGCACTCGACGGTTCCAATCCCCCACCTCCGTCATTCCCGCGAAACATGTCCCGTACTCCGATGCAGGAGCGGGAATCCATCCCCGGCAAAGCCTGCCCCGTGCTATCCCTCTATGGTGCCCTTGGTGCTTACCCCGATACGGGGGGCATCGTCATGGCGCAGCATATACATAATCCATGTGGTATACTCCTATACGTGAAAGCTATACAGATCACGTTCGATGAGGGGCTCCTGGACCGGCTCGACCGGCACCCGCGGGTACGCGAGCATGGCCGCTCCGCCGTGCTGCGCGAGGCGGCTGCCGCCTACCTGACGCGCAAGGACGCCGAGGATATCGCCGAACGCTACCGTGCGGGCTATTCGGGCGCCGCTCCGGACGACGAGCTCCAGGGATGGGCCGGCGAGGGGGTGTGGCCGGACCGGTGAGCTACGAAGTCCGACGCGGCGAGATCTGGCAGTACCGCTTCGCGCCGCCCGACAAGCGCCGCCCGGTCCTGGTCCTCACCCGCCAGGAAGTGCTCCCGCTCCTCCACACCGCCATGGTGGCCCCCATCACCTCGACCATCCGGGGCATCCCCAGCGAGGTGGTCGTAGGCCCGGACGAAGGCCTGAAGCACGACTCCGCCGTCAACCTCGACCACGTCCAGACCGTAGAGCAGCGCCTACTCCACAACTACGTCGGTGCCCTCAGCGAGCCACAGATGCGCCAGGTCTGCCACGCCCTCGCCATAGCCACCGGCTGCGCCTAGCGCGCTGTATCAATGGATTCGGCTCACTATTGCCTGCCGGGTATTGACCCGGGAGCGAGCGCAAGATGACGCCCCCGTTCGTAGTGAGCCGTTCGGCAGGCTCACGAGGGCCTTGTCGAACCACAGATACAAGCAGCCGGCCTTGATTGAATGGCGTGGCGAAACGTCCTACCTGAAGCGGTACGTAATGCGCCCACGCCCCAGGTCGTAGGGCGACATCTGCACCAGCACCCTGTCGCCGGGAAGCACGCGGATGTAGTTCATCCGTATCTTCCCGTGAACGTAGGCCATCACCTCGTGGCCGTTCGCCAACTCGACCTTGAACGTCGCGTCCCGGAGGGCCTCTCTTACCGTGCCCTCCACCTCGATGGTCTCCTTCTGTCGCCTTCGGGTATGCCCATCACCGGACAGGCAGCATTTGGCCTGTCTGACCTCGGAACGGCCTGTAAGCAGAGCCTGCTGATGGGCTTCCATCTCAGTTTCGAACGGCCCGATCCATCTGTTATCCCGAAGGCGGCTCCCACGTACCCCTTGACCCTGGTTGCAGAATCCGCAAGTTCCCTTGTGGACAAGCGCCTTGTCAGTTGGTTCGTCCTCGTATATCCAATAGCCAACCAACCCCGAAGTCCCGGCCCTGAGTGTCTCCCTCGCCGTGCTTTCCACCTCAATGGGTTCTCTCTGTCGCCTCCGGGTATGTTGAACACCACTTGCCACGCCGCTGGGCAAGCAGCAATTGGCTCGCCTCACCTCGGGATATTCTGCGACCTCGGCGAATTTCATAGCTTGGTCTTCGGTCTCGAAAGGCCCGTACCACTTGTCCCTGCTGGAAAAGGCCTGCATCACCTGATCGGTCACCTCGGAAAAATCCTGCGAACTCGGTAGGTGGCCCACGTATGCCTTGCCGTGGTCACAGTACCTGCACGTTCCCAAGTGAATGAGCGCCTTGTCTGTCGATTCGTCCTCCGAGTCCTCGTATACCCAATAGCCAACCGACTCCGATGCCACTCCTGTCTGCTCCCCCGGGCCGTAATGAGGGTCCCGCCTTGACTGATCGTCGGTCTCGCTCGTAGCTTGACGCTCACGCGTGTCTTCGGACGCAGGGCTAGGACCTCCTATGTCGCGGAGCTCCTTTGCCCGCAGGGCGTCTTGGACACTGCTGTGGTGTCGCTGCTGCTTGATGCGCTCCCTCTCTTCGATCGTCAGCCCCCAATTGACGTGGAAGTTGTCGAGTTGCAGGCCGTACTCTGAGATCGCCAAGGCCAGGTCGCTGTTGAGAGAGTCATGGATCGAACGGAGCAGGTCTTCGCTACCTCGTATATCCGCAGCCGTGTACTCATGGAGGTTGAATGCCATCACCTTGGTCTGCAGGTCACCCTTGATCGCATTGGCCACGTCGACCTTTCTGATGGCACGCTTGGGACCTAACAGACGCAGCAGGAGATCGGTCATGTCCGCCATCACCGAGAACGTAATCCATATCCGGCCTGTGACTGGCTCTCCGTCGGAAGTGAGGATGGTGGTGTCAAGTACGACACCCTCATCCGGCTCGGAAGGATCGTCTGGGTCCCTGAGCCAGAACACCAATTCGAACGGCGACGTATATGCCTTGAACGTCCGCACCTCGTCCCCGCCAAACAGCCTGCGAGGAATGCTTCGCTTGTCCTCCTGGAAGATGTCCGTTATCTTGCCGTCGCGCATGATGATGCCGACTTCGTGCGCCCAAGCCGTCAGGCTGTCCCGACTCTGGACCTCGGTCAAAACGATCTTGCCGGATGGCATGACATCCTCCTTCCATAGGAGAATTCCTAGGTGGCGGAGAGCCGCATCGTAGTATCAATCACGCAATTCCGTTTCAACGGCCTGCCCAAATCCACCACCTAATCTGAACGAACCGCGTACCGAACGGCTTGCTGGAGTATATTACAACACCCACCTGCCGGCGTATTCGTCCTCGTGCCGGCGTCTTGCGCGGGTTGGGCTGGCGGTGTAGGCTCGGAACCGTCCGAGGAAGCTGCCCGGACGGGCTGCGGAGGGGTAACGAAGATGTACGTAGACCCGAGAGCCGAGAAGTCGATGGAGCTTTACGACCGGGCGGAGGAGTTGATACCGGGCCGGGTGCAGCTCATCAGCCGCCGCGCTAGCCGGTTCGCCAGCGGCGTCAGCCCGGTCTACGCCGAGAGCGCGAAGGGGTCCCGGTTCAGGGACGTGGACGGCAACGAGTACGTCGACTGGGCGAACGCCGTGGGCGCCGTCATACTCGGCCACGCCGACGACGTGGTGGACGGCGCGGTGAAGGAGCAGATCGACAGGGGCAGCATCTACACGCTGAACAGCCCAAGGGAGATCGAGCTCGCCGAGGTGCTCGTCGACGCCATCCCCAGCGCCGAGATGGTCAGGTACACCAAGGGGGGCGGCGAGGCCTGCGCCGTGGCCGCCCGCATCGCGCGCGGGACGACGGGGCGCGACGTCATCCTGTTCAGCGGCTACCACGGCTGGCACGACTGGTACCAGTCGGCCAACTACCTGGCGGACCCGACGACGGGCGAGTTCCCGTTCTCCGGCATCGAGCCGACCGGCGTACCGAAGGCGCTTGCGGGCACGGCCATACCCTTCCCGGAGAACGATCTGGACTGCCTGGAGCGGCTGCTGGAGGAGAACGAGGGCCAGGTGGCCGGTATCATGATGGAGCCGATGCGCTCGGAGCTGCCGCCGGAGGGGTATCTCCAGAGCGTCAAGGACCTGGCCGCGCAGAACGGCGCGGTGCTGATCTACGACGAGGTGACCTGCGGCTTCAGGATAGCCATAGGAGGCGCGCAGGAGTACATAGGGGTCGTGCCGGACATGACGGTCATCGCCAAGTGCATGTCCAACGGCTACCCCATGGGCGCGGTCGTCGGCTCGCGCGAGGTGATGGAGCCGGCGTCGCGGATGTTCGTCTCCAGCTCGTACTGGAGCGACAACGTCGGCTTGGTGGCGTCCATCACGACGATCAACGAGCTCGAGCGGCGCGAGTCGCAGGCGGGCTTCAGGGAGATCGGCAAGAAGCTGAAGGCTGCCCTCGGCGAGGCCATCGACGCCACGGGCGTGGCCGCGCGGTGTACAGGGTTCTACACCCACCCCCACCTGGAGTTCGACGTGCCGGACGACTCGCTCCAGCCGAAGGTGAAGACGCTGTTCGTGCAGGAGATGGCACGGCGCGGAATACACACGGACGGCGGCTTCAAGGCGTCGCTGGCCAACGACGACGAGGACATCCGGGTCACCGCTGAGGCAGCCGCGGAGTCGTTCGAGGTGGTGATGCGGGGGCTGGAGGGCCGGCTCGACGAGCTGCTGCAGGCCGACCTGACGCAGGAGCCGTTCCGCCGGCTGGTCCGGTGACAGGCGGGGGAGTGCTGCGGAAGTACTCTTCCCAGAATTCCTATCCTACCTGAAGAGAGCTTAAGCAATGCCTCAAAGATGGACACGCGAACAGGACCTGGCAGTTCTCTACCTGAAGCTCGCATACAGAGAGCAATGGACTTCAGCCCTTCCGGAGATACGAACACTGGCCAAGGCCATGAACCGCACACACGCGTCGATCATGATGCGCAAAGGCAACTTTGACTCGCTAGACCCTTCCATACAGGGAGCTGGACTGAACCATCCCGCGAAGCTGACCGTAGGGATATGGGCAGAATACGAAGAAAATCCAAAGCGTATCTTTGCCGAAGCTCATAGAGCCTACCTATACCTAGCTAGACAAGTCCGCACATAGCCAGCATCTACGAGTCCCCTAAATGCACACCTCGTTCTCGGTAGCTTGCTAGATCAGCAGCTTCGGCGCGGGGACCAGCCTGTGACTGCTGGTATCCGGAATCAGCCCCAATACCTGCAACGTGGTGGCGCCAAGCAGGTATTGGCCTTCTTCACCGAACACCACCCTGTTGGTAGCTTGCTGGCCGTCGATACGTAGCACGGCTTCCCCGACCGGCAGCAGCGCCTCCCTCCCGTCGGCAAACGTGAACCGCATCTGCCCCGCAGGCTGTACGCCTACGCGCTCACGCAACACCGAGGCCGGCAATACCGTGAACGTCGCGCCCGTATCTACCAGGGCTTCGACCCACTGCGTGGCCCCGCCGTTCCCGTTGCTTACGCCAATGCGCACCGTAAATGCTCCCATATCGTATCGCCATCCTAGCAAGGCTGCTTTACCCAGTTCAAGAACCACCACCGGTTTCCAACTCTCGCCGCATCGATTCATGCGCTTGAGCAGGGGCACGCTATATAATCCCCTTGAAGTCCTCTGAGAGGGAGTGAAGCAATGACCGATAAGCACCGGATACTTGGAGTCGACTACGCCGACGACGTGGAAGTCGCCTACTTCCGCGGCGAGCTTGGGGACACGCCCCTGATCGAGCAGATCATGGACGACGCGGCGGAGGCGGGGATGACCCACGTCGCGTGGCGCGTCAGCCACATCGGCAAGCTGACCTACCGCACGAAGGCGGGCAACGTTCAGGACGGCCACCAGGCTGTGCGGCTCTCGCTGACGCCGTTCGGGCTGATCATGAAGCGGTGCGACCCGATGGCGGAGGCCGTGCGGGCCGCCTACGAGCGCGGGCTGAAGCTCTGGTTCTACATCTGCCTGTTCGACGAGCGCTACCAGTACGCGACGGGCGAGACCTCCGAGTCCTGGCTGGGGCAGCAGCACCCGGAGTACTACTCGCAGCACTTCTCGCAGCCGAACGAGCGCGTGCGCGGGGTCTTCTCGCTCGCCTACCCGGAGGTGAAGCGGTACTTCCTCGACATCGTGAAGGAGGGGCTGGACTACGGCTCCGACGCCGTCTATCTCGACTGCGCCCGGACGCACGCGAGCGCCAACATGGTGCCCGTGGGCGGCTGGTGGCCGCACTGGGCGAACCCATACCTGGCCTACGGCTACAACGAGCCGGACGTGGCGCGCTACCGCGCCCTCTACGGGGAGGACCCGCCCACGCCCGACACGACCGTCCGCCCGGACGCCGAGCCGACGGAGGCCGAGCGCAACTGGAACCATGTGCGCGGCGAGGCGCTGACCGACTTCGTGCGCGAGGTAAGGCCGCTGGCCCGGTCGTACGGCTCCGACGTCGTGGCGTGCTTCAACCCGCCGTCGTACAACGACCAGAACCCGGGTTACCACTGCCGCCCCGCGCTGGGGCGCTACCACGTCGACTGGGAGACCTGGACGGAGGAGGAGTTGATCGACGCCATCCGCCTAAACGTCGACCACTCGCGGTTCGGCTACGACGACTGGGTGGCGTCGTCCGCCGAGACGTACAGGCCGGCGCAGGACAGGGGAGTGAAAGTGTACGTGGACTGCGCCATCGAGTCGGAGTACGAGAAGCTGGAGGACTCGCCGTACCCGCTGCCGGTCAGGAAGGCGGACCAGCCGGACCGCTTCTTCGACCTGATGGGCACGATGGTGCGCAAGATGCTCAAGACCTCGGCGGACGGCGTCTTCTACTACGAGAACGCCGGCAACGACGAGCGCACCTACAGGACGCTGCGCGCCGCCCACGGCCTCTAGCAGGTTGCGAACTGCGAAGGGCTACGGGAGGAAGACCGGCTGCACCCAGGCCCGCTCGCCGGAGGAGCAGGCTACCGTGGCGCGGACGTATCCCTCGTAGCCCTGGACGCGGTAGGAGGCTTCGGGGCCGGTCTGCTGGTCCAGCGTGACGCCGCCCGCGCCCGTGAATGTCGTTGAGTAGATGTACTGGTACGCCTCTTCCTGCTCTATAGTCAGGCTCACGGCCTCCGGCGTGGCGTCCACCTCCAGCAGGGTGACGCCGGTGGAGGCGTAGAAGTCGCCGGACGCGAGGGCGTCCAGGATGGCCGCGGCGTCGAGCTCTGGCGCCCTGACTACGACCCACCCCCTGCCGGGGTTCGCCAGCTGCGGCGTGAAGTCGTGGTAGTGGTGCGAGTCGTCGACGGCGACGCCGAAGATGGCGCGGCCGGCGGTGAGTACGCCGTCCCACATCTCCTCGCTGCTCAGGCGCCCCGGCGCACCCTCGTCGTTTACGCCCGGGACCCCGCTGTATATCTCGACGAGGCTGGCGCCCACGATCTGCTTGAGCGCGTTGAGGGGGATGGCCCACTTGTAGTTGGGGTGGTTGATGGAGGCTATGCCTCCCGCCTCGATTATGGCGTCGACGTTGGCCTGGATGGTCGGCACGACTTCGTCGGCGTCGATGGGCTCTACGACCCTCGTGACGCCGAGGCCGTTCACGTGTATGGGGACGGTGCCGCCCAGCGTGTTCGCCGTCACCTCTTCCCCCGGGATCATCAGCGGGCGCCGCTCGCCCCCGTCGTAGTCGAGTATCGTCCTGTGGTTGTGGTCGGTGAGCACCAGGAAGTCGTAGCCGTGCTCCCGGTACCACCGGACCACCGCCTCAGGATCGGCGTCCCCGTCGGACTCGTTCGTGTGGGTGTGTATGTTTCCCTTGAACCACGGCACTTTGTGACTCCTCCATCGGTAGTGTCGGGCGCCGCGAGCGTCGGCTCACGCGCCGCTGCGAGTATAGCATCGTTGGGCGCAGCGGGCGCTCAGGTCTGGCGGCGGGAGAGGCGGACGTGCAGCGCTTCCCCGGCGCCGGGCGGGACCTTGGCCCACTCGGCGACGCGGTATCCGGCGACCCAGGCGATGCCGCGGGGGGTGACCAGCAGGGGAATGCGGTCCCTATGGGCGCGGGGGACCTTCTCGTCCATGAGGAAGTCCTTGAGCTTCTTGCTGCCGGTCATCCCCAGGGGCTGGAAGCGGTCTCCGGGCTGGTGCGCGCGCAGGAATAGAGGCTCGCCGACGAGCGTAGTGTCCAGGCGAGCCGCCATATCGCCCCCCGGCGGAGGTTCATGTTGGGCTGGGCCGACCCCGGCGGTGACCAGCCAGCCCTCCGCGGCGGTCTCCCCGGGGACGTTGAGGGCGTGTACCTGCGTCATCGGGGGCGGCATATCCGGCTGAGGCGGTGCGCCGACGCTCAGCGTGGCCTCGTCGTAGCCCACCGAGAAGACCAGACCGCCGGGCAGGTCCGCCTCCTTCGAGACGGGGCCGGCGAGCATCCGGTCCATCCGGTCGAGGTGGGACTGGTATATGCCCTGCAGGTCGCCCTTCGCCGCCGCGACGGCCTTCCGCAGCAGGTGGACCCTCACGGCGGCGGGAAGCTGGGCTGCCATGCGCCGGTCGAGCGACACGGCGCCGACGCCCACGCGCATAACGCCGGGCGGCAGCGAGGCGATCTGCTCGTCGAGGTGGGAGACCTGCTGCCGAGCGGCTGCGGAGAGGCGCAGCAGCGCGTCCCGCACCCGTGGGTTCAACTCGCGGAGCAGCGGCATGACGTCCATGCGGACCCTGTTGCGCGTCATGTCGCGGGAGAGGTTCGACTCGTCGAGGCGCGGCTCCAGGCCGAGGGCGCGGCAGTAGGCCAGCGTCTCCTCCCGCGTGACCGCCAGCAGCGGGCGCACGAGCAGGAGCTCCACGCCGCTTTCGGTGCGGCTTGCTGCGAATGGGTTCCCGCTTTCGCTGGAACGACGGATGGTGGGGATCGATCTGCGCGCGGCGGTCTCCATGCCGGCGAGGCCGGCGAGGCCGCTGCCGCGCACGACGTGCATCAGCACCGTCTCGGCCTGGTCGTCGGCGGTGTGCCCGAGCGCCACGGCGTCCGCCCCGCGCTCCCCGGCGACGCGGGCGAGGAAGTCGTAGCGCACCTCGCGCGCCGCCTCTTCCAGGGACATCCCGCGGCCCGCGCGGTGCGCCTGTACGTCCGCCCTGCCCGACGCGAGCGGGATCCCCATGGCGCGAAAGGTCTCGGCCACGAATCGGGCGTCAGACGCGGAGGCCTCGCCCCTCAAGCCGTGGTCGAGGTGGGCGCCGTGCAGCTCGAACGCGGTCTCGTCCTGGAGCCGGCCCAGGGAGTGGAGCAGCGTCAGCGAGTCGGGGCCGCCCGAGACGGCCACCACGACGCGCGCCCCCGGCCCCAGGCCGCTCCGGCGCAGGGAGCCCCGGACGAGCGAGTCGACACGTTGCGGTACGCCGTCCTGCTTACCCACCGTGCCGTCGGTCTCCCTTCTGCGACGGAGGCCCTTCCTCAGAGATCGATCTCTTGGACGCGCCAAGGAGCCTTGGTGCGTAGCCGCTCATAGCTGAGACGAACGCGGAAGTCTTCGCCGAGGGTTGGTGCGTTGCGCCCTGCTAGCCATATGCCGTCATGAGCGTCAGGGTTGTACCGGTCTTGAAGGATTCCGTTTGGAATGCATGCGACGATGATGCGTTTCAGCTCTTGCGAGGACGTCGTTTCCCCGTAGACATACTTGGCTACCACCGTGACGACGTGGAGCTTACGGTCGCCGCGGACGATGACATCCTCCAATCTGCCCGGCTCGTCAATCATTTGACCGTCAGGCGTCATTGGTGCGTCTCTGGGCCAACTTCACGTTGTCAGGGTCCAAATCTATACCGAACCACTGGCGGCCAAGTTGCTTTGCCACGGCCGTAGTCGTTCCTGTGCCTACGAATGGATCGAGTACGACGCCCCCTTGAGGCGAGAACAGGCGAATAACCCGCCGGGCAAGGTCTTCGGGAAACTCGGCTTCATGCCTGTCATTGCGGGATACGGACCGGATACTCCAAACACCGCGCGACCCCCACTCAGACCACTCTGTGGCGTCTAATCTATCGCGGTCGTACTCTGTGATGCCCGGAGCCCAAAAGACGTAGACGTGCTCGAACTCGTCCACGGCTCGATAGGAGTTAGAGTGCCACCGGCAGTTGGCCCAACAGGGGTCCTTGTGCCAGATGCGCTGGTCATACAGGTAGAAGCCGGACTCTTCTGCCCACTCCGTCACCATGCACCCCGTCAGCAATATCTTGGTGCTCATGGCGTGCTTCCCGCCCCTAACGTTGTTGTCTTCAAGGCGGCGCTGTATGGTCTGTTCGCTGCAACCTAGAATCGCGGCTAGCTCATGCCGATTGGCGTCCGGATACCGCTCCTTCGCGGCAAGCACCGCTTCTCGGCTGACCTTGACCTTCTTGCCCCGCACGTTGTCTGCCTGAAATCGGGGCATGTCGGGATCGGGAAAGCAAAGAATGTCGCCTATGTTGATGGCCAAGAAACCTCCCGGCTTGACAATCCGAGCATGTTCGCGGATGACGCCTTCCAGCAACTCGCACCAATCTTCGAAGGCCCAGTCCTGCTCATAGGACTTGCCGACGAAGTATGGCGGGGACCAGAAACTGAGATCGATGCTCGCGTCAGGGAGTTCTCGTAGGCGTTGCCTGGCATCGCCCACGAGAATCCGGTTTAGACCGCCCTGCGCAACTTCTTCGGGCGGGCGTCCGTCGAGACTGTCAAACAGCGATAGGGTGGTCATACTTGGGCCTCTTGCCGTCCGCTTGCACCATTATCCCCATCCGGTCGGAGGAATCAAGCAGCCCTGGCCGGCCTCTCGAACGACGTGCTTGCCCCCATCCGCTTCGACCTGTCCGCCGGCCTTGACCCCGGCAGTTCGGTCATGCCAACCGCTACGCCCCGCCCGAGGCGTTTGCCGGCCGCGGCCGGGCCGCGGCTTCGGCCATGGCCCTGACCTGGCCCTCGATCTGCGCCGCGATGTCCGGGTGGTCCTTCAGGAAGTTCTTCACGTTCTCGCGGCCCTGGCCGAGCCGGACGTCCTCGTAGGAGTAGAAGGAGCCGTTCTTCTTGACCAGCCCCATCGACGAGCCAAGCTCTATCAGGTCGCCCGACTTGCTGATACCCTCGTTGAACATGATGTCGAACTCGGCCACCCGGAACGGCGGAGCCACCTTGTTCTTGACGACCCTGGCGCGCACCCGCGCACCCACGATCTCCTGCCCCACCTTGATCGACTCGGTGCGCCGCAGGTCGATCCTGACGGAGCTGTAGAACTTCAGCGCGCGGCCCCCGGGCGTCGTCTCCGGGCTGCCCCAGATCACGCCCACCTTCTCCCGTATCTGGTTTATGAACATCACACCCGTCTTGGAGCGGTTTATCGCGGCCGTCAGCTTCCTGAGGGCCTGCGACATCAGCCGCGCCTGTAGCCCCACGTGGGCGTCCCCCATCTCGCCCTCGATCTCGGCGCGCGGCACCAGGGCGGCCACGCTGTCCACGACCACGATGTCCACCGCGCCGCTGCGGACCAGGTACTCGCATATCTCCAGGGCCTGCTCGGCCGAGTCCGGCTGCGATACCAGCAGATCCTCCGTGTCCACCCCGCACCGCGCCGCATACCCAGGATCGAGCGCGTGCTCGGCGTCGATGTAGGCCGCCGTGCCACCGGCCTTCTGCGCCTCGGCCATGATGTGGTACGCCAGCGTCGACTTGCCCGAAGACTCCGTGCCGAACACCTCGGTGACGCGCCCCCTCGGCAGCCCCCCGACGCCCAGCGCGATGTCCAGGGTCAGCGAACCCGTCGATATCGCCTGCGCGTGCTCGACCGTGTTCATGTCGCCCAGGCGCATCACTGCGCCGCGCCCGAACTGCCGGTCTATCTGGCCCAGCGCGGCCTCGAGGGCCTTTGATCTCTCCGCAGTCATAGTAGTCATGTTTCACCTCGCGCCTGTCGGCTTGTCTTCGCGCCCGCGTGGGAGCGCCCTCGAACGTCGTCTCGTAATGGCGCCTTCACGCTCTCGGAAGGCCCATGATAGCATGGGCACATAGGCCCCACAAGATATGAACGGCACTAATGTTCTTGCAATTTCGGTGAGAGGGTATAGATGAGCTTGGAAGCTGTCGACAGGCCCGTGATCGCCGTCTCCGCGTCGCCCGACGCGGACGGCGAGAGGTGCGCGGCCGCCGTAGAGAGCGCGGGAGGCGACGCCTGGATGGTAGCGCCCGGCCGCGGCCTGGACCCGTCCGAAGTGGCGGCGCGGGCGCGCGGGCTCGTCGTAGGCGGCGGGGCGGCGCCCGGCCCGGAGTGGGACGCCTTCGAGGCGGCGCTGCTGGCCGCCGCGCTGGAGGCCGACGCGCCGGTGCTGGCCATCGGGCGCGGTATGCACGCGCTGAACGCGGTCGCCGGCGGGCTGCCCGGCCGCGCCGCGCCCGGCCACCGCTCCGAGGACGGGGAGGCCGCGGCCCTCCACCGGATATTCATCGCGCCGGGAAGCAAGCTGGCGGCCATCGTCGGCTCCGGCGGCTTCGTGCGCGTGAACAGCCTCCACGCCGAGGCGATCGGCGAGCCCCAGAAGTCGCCCGCAATGCTGGCGTCCGCCTACGCGGTGGACGACGCGGTGATCGAGGCCATAGAAAGCCCTGCCCACGACTGGGCCGTCGGCGTGCAGTTCCACCCGGAGCGCACCGGGGAGCTGCCGCGCCACTTCGAAAGACTCTTCCAGGGATTGGTCCAGCGAGCATCCCGTCGCCGAAGCGCAGCCTAGCAAAGACGCCGACAACCCGGCCCTGCTCATCGCTGGCCCCCAGGCGGCGGACCTATGTTCATAATTTGCCACGCCCAAGACTGTAGCACACACGTTCGCGCCCTGTCAAGCGCGCCTTCGAAGCGTATCTGTTCAGAGTATGGGAGGGCAGCCACAAGGGCTGCACCCTACGGGATGGAAGCCGTAGTCGTAGGGGCGTCCCTTGTGGGCGCCCTAGGTGAGGAACGCACCAACTCTGAACAGTTACTTCGAACGGTTGACGCCCCTCCTTCCGCGCCAATATACTTCCGCCCGCCATCGTCTCCCTTCCCATGGCCCGTCAGCCCAGCCGGCGCCGGCCCCCGGAGGCGTAGCACGGCCTCCGGCTTCCCGTCATGAAATCCAGCCGAGGAGATGGAACGGAGTGAGGGACATCCTTCCCGACCTGGACCTGTGGCAGAGCCAGGGCGAGGAGATCGCCCTGGCGACCGTCGTAGAGGTACGCCGCTCGGCCCCGAGACCCCCAGGCGCGCGCCTCTGCGTGACGCGCAGCGGGCGCATGTCCGGCTCGGTGAGCGGCGGCTGTGTCGAGGCCGACGTCCTGGTACGGGCGATGCGGGCACTGGATACTCGCAAGCCGGAGATGGCGGCCTACAGCATAGCCGACGAGCTGGGGTTCCAGGTCGGGCTGAGCTGTGGCGGCTCGATCGACGTCCTGGTCGAGCCCTTCGTCCCCGGCGACGAGTGGAACGCCCTGCGCCGGGCCGTCGAGCGCCGGCAGCCGGTCGCCTACGCCGTCGGCCTCGCCCCGGCGCCCCTGCTCGGCCGCAAGCTGACGCGCCTGGAAGGCCGGTCCGTCGGCTCCATAGACCCTTCCCTCGACGCCAGCATAGCCGAACAGAGCGACCGGCTCCTGCGGCTCGGCGGGGCGAAGGTGGCCGACCTGCCCTGGCGGGGTGAGCGGGCACAGGTATTCCTCGAAGCGTTTCGTCCCGCGCCCAGCCTCCTGGTCGTCGGCGCTACCCACACCGCCGTATCCCTCTCCCGCCTGGCCGCGGAGGTCGGCTTTCGGGTCACGGTCATCGACGCCCGCAGCGCGCTGGCGACGCCGGAACGCTTCCCCGACGTCGAGCGGCTGGTCCACGCATGGCCGGACGAAGCGCTGGCGCAGGCCCCTTTGGACGACTACTCCTACCTCGCGGTCCTGACCCACGACCCGAAGTTCGACGTCCCCGCCCTGGCCCACGCCCTGCGCTCCGAGGCGCGCTATATCGGCGCACAGGGCAGCCGGGCCGCCCACGAGGAGCGCAAGCGGCAGCTCAGGCGGCAGGGCTTCGGCGACGACGACCTGGCCCGTATCCGGTCCCCCATCGGCCTCGACATAGGCTCCGGCACCCCCGCCGAGCTTGCCGTGGCCATCCTGGCGGAGATGCTGGCCGTGCGCTACGACAGGGCCTGATGCGCCGCCCCGCCGGGCCGTCCAGGTGATATACTCGTGCCCATGGCGTTCCACCCTGGTCCGGTATGGAGATAGCTTGGCTCGGACACTCCTGTGTCCGATTGCGCAGCCGCGGCGCAACCCTGATCGCCGACCCGTTCGACCCCTCCATCGGCATCGAGCTCAGGCCCCAGGACGCCGACATCGTCACCGTTAGCTGCGCCGGCGACCCGCGCCACTCCGCCATAGACGCCATCGGCGGCGACCCCAAGGTCCTCGAAGGCCCGGGCGAGTACGAGGTGGCCGGCTTCTCCATCAGCGGCCTCGGCACCGACCGCAACACCGGCGCGGGCGACCGCCTAGTCAACACCGTCTACCGCATCAGGGCCGAGGGCCTCACCCTCTGCCACCTCGGCAACCTCAACACCCCGCTGACCGCCAGGCAGGTCGAACGCATCGGCGGCGTAGACGTCCTCTTCGCCCCCGCAGGCGGACGTCATACCCTCAGCCCAACCGCCGCAGCCGAGCTCGTAGGCCGCATAGCCCCCAGGATCGTAGTCCCCCTCCACTACTCCTCCGAAGACCGCGCCGCCGACCTGGATCCCATCGACGACTTCCTCGCCGCGATGGGCGGCGCCCCCGCAACCCCCGGGGCAAAGCTCGGAGTGACCGCTACCTCCCTACCCGCGGATACCCAGGTCTCCGTCCTCGAACGCGCCCGCTAGCCGGAGGCCTTTACCTCTTCCCCCGTCCGACGGGGGAAGCCCGTAGCCGGAGGCTTTACCTCTTCCCCCGTCCGACGGGGGAAGATTGAGATGGGGGTCCGGTACAGATACGGGTTCGTCCTCCTGCATATGGCCGCACCTCGGCAATTGATATAACATGAGGAGCCACGACCCCACTCGAGGAGCCTGCCTTGACCACCGTAGCCGTAAGCACGATACGCGTTAGCGACGAGGAAGCCGCCTTCATCCAAATGCTCAAGAGCCGAGGCTTCGAGGTCAACCTCATCGGCGACGAGCGCTTCGCCCACGGCAACGCGAGCGACGAGGAGGAGATCGCCATCCTGCGCGGGGCCTCCGCCGTAATCGCCGCCGGCGAGAGGTATTCCGCCAGCGTGATCGAAGCCCTCCCCGACCTCCGCGTCATAGCCCGCTTCGGCGTCGGATTCGACAAGGTGGACGTCGCCGCCGCAACCGCCAATGACGTCGTACTCACCATCACCCCCAACTCCAACTACGAGGCCGTGGCCGAGCACGCAATCGCCCTCGTCATGGCGACCGCCAGGTCCATCGTCAACAGGGACGCGGCCATGCGCCGCGGCGAATGGCCCACCAAGCCGGTCAGGCCCTTGCGCGGCGCCACCCTCGGCATAGTCGGCCTCGGACGCATCGGCCGCAGCCTCGCCGTCCGCGCCCTCGGCATGAAGATGAACGTCATCGCCGCCGAGCCGTTCCCGGACGATGCGTTCGTGCGCGACAACGCCATCGGCCTCGTCGAACTCGACGTCCTCCTCGCGGAGTCCGACTACGTGAGCATCAACTGCGCCCTCTCCGAAGCCACCCGAGGCCTGATCGACCGCCAAAAGCTCGCCCTCATGAAGCCCGACGCCGTGATCGTCAACACCGCCCGCGGCGGCCTGATCGTCGAGGC
Source organism: Dehalococcoidia bacterium (assembly GCA_963664035.2). Classification (GTDB taxonomy): domain Bacteria; phylum Chloroflexota; class Dehalococcoidia; order Lucifugimonadales. Next base: position 1,602,623 of record OY760867.2, read on the forward strand.
CGATCTGATCGACGCCCTCCAGGCCGGGCGCATCGGCGGCGCGGGACTCGACGTCTTCGAACGGGAGCCGACCAGCCCCGACAACCCCCTCTACTCCATGGATAACGTCGTCGTCTCCCCCCACCTTGCCGGCAACGACGACCTGTCGATGGAGGATATGGGCAACGAGGCCGCGCAGTGCGTCATCGACCTCTCCGAGGGCCGCTGGCCCGAAGGCGCCGTCGTCAACGACGAGCTGAAGGGCAGGTGGACCTGGTGACGCCCGGCAGCCAGGCCCGCAGCCTCTACGACGACGCCTACGTCGTCGACGCGCTCAACGTCAGCAACTGGGACAGCCCCGCCGTCTTCCGCAGCCTCGCCAACGGCGGCGTCACCGCCATCAACGCCACCATCGCCACGTGGGAGGGGACCCAGGAGACCCTCGACCACATAGCCGACTGGCGCCCGCGTTTCGCCCGACACGCCGCCCAGATACTCCAGGTCCGCTCCGTCTCCGACATAGAGACGGCCAAGCGCGAGCGCAAGACCGGCGTCATCTTCGGCTTCCAGAACGCCTCCCCCATCGAGGGCGACCTCGACCGGCTCGCCCTCTTCCACGACCTCGGCGTCAGGATCATCCAGGTCACATACCACGAGCGCAATCTCCTCGGCAACGGCTGCTACGAGCGCGCCGACTACGGCCTCAGCAACTTCGGCCTCGACGCAGTGCGCGAGATGAACCGCCTCGGCATCCTGGTCGACCTCTCCCACGTCGGCCTCCGCACCACCATGGAGACCATAGAAGTCTCCGACGACCCTGTCGCCTGCACCCACGCCAACCCCAAGTCCTACTACGACGTGCCCCGCAACAAGGCAGTCGACGCCCTCAAGCTCATGGCCGAAAAGGGCGGCGTGCTGGGCGCCACCTGCATCAATGGCTTCCTCAAGACCGGCCGCCAGTCCACCCTCGAAGACTACGTCGACGCCATAGAGCACGCGGTCGACGTCGTCGGCATAGACCACGTCGGCGTCGGCACCGACTTCACCCAGGACCAGCCCGACGACTTCTGGCGCTACATCGGCTCGCAGCAGGGCACGAAGTTCCCGTCCACGTTCACCGACGTGATAGAGAACTGGGACGTCTTCTACCCCGACGACCTCAATACCCCGGACGACATGCCGGCCCTCGCCCCCGCCCTGCTCCGGCGCGGCTACTCCACGGAGGAAGTCGCGAAAGTCCTCGGAGGCAACTGGATGCGCCTCTTCCGCCAAGTCTGGAAGGAAGGCTAGGCCCAAATCCACCGCCTCCACGTTCAGCGCCGTATCACCCCGTAGGGGCTGGTTTCAAACCAGCCCTCCCCTTGCCCTGGAGCCCCACCGTACGTTGGGATAACGGAGAGACGAGATGATGTCCATCCTCTGGAAGACCGCCATCCTCTTCGGCCTGCTGGCCGTACCGGTCGTCGCGTGCGCCTCGGAACCGGCGCAGACCCCCGCCGCCGCGCCTGCCGACGCGGGCGCGTCCTCTGAGGAGCCTTTCGTCATCGGAGCGCTCGACTCCCTCACCGGGATCGGCGAGTCCTACGGCGTCCCCTTCTCCCAATCCAAGCTGCTCGCCATGGAGGAGATCAACGCCGCCGGCGGCATCAACGGACGTATGCTCAAGGTCGTCGTGGAGGACTCCAAGTGTACCGCCAACGACGCCATCCTCGCCTACCGCAGGCTGACGGACGTGGAGGGCGCCAAGATCATCCTGGGAACCTCGTGCAGCAGCGGCACCCTTGGCGTCGCGCCCCTGGCCGAAAAGGACGGCGTCGTCCTGCTCTCCTCGTCGGCCACCAACCCCGACATCACCTACGCCGGCGACTACGTCTTCCGCACCGCCATCAGCTCCATCCAGGTGGGCGCGGACATCGGCAACACCCTATGGGCCGAGGGAGCGCGCACGGTCGCCACGATCACCGAGTCCACCGACTACGTGGAGGGCGTGCGCCGCACCGTCGCCGCGCAATTCGAGGAGCTCGGAGGCTCCGTGGCGGCGTCTGAAAGCTATCCGTCCGACGCGATCGACTTCCGCAGCATGCTCACCAAGCTGTTCGCCAAGGACCCCGACGCCATCTTCGTGGGCGCCCAGAACGAGATCGCCGGGGGCACCGTCGTCAAGCAGGCGCGCGAGCTCGGATACGACGGCCCCATATACTCCGAAGTCGTGACCACGGGCGCCAATGCCCTCGGCATAGCAGGCGAGGCCGCCGCCGGCCTGAAAGCCGTCGTGCCCAACCCCGACCTCCAAACCGCCGTCGGCAAGGACTTCCTGGCAAACTTCGAGGCCCGCTACGGTGTCGTCGCCGCGTGGCCCTGGTTCCAGGGCTCCGCCTACGACGGCGTCTACATAGCAGCCGAATGCCTGCGGCAGACCAACGACGACCAGGACGCCGAGGGCTTCCGGGACTGCCTATACGACCTCACCTGGAGCGGCGCCATCGGCGACGCCTACGGCTTCGACGAAAACGGCGACATAGCCGGAGTGTCCCACGTAGTCATCGAAGTGCTGCCCCTCGCCGAGCGCACGACCGAGAACCTGGGCTACCGCATCCTCGGCCCTCCCCCCACCCCCTGATCCCCCTGCCCCCCCTGCCCAGCCACGTTCAGCGCCATATCTACCAGCCATCCCCCGTACCATCACCCGTAGGGGCTGGTTTCAAACCAGCCCTCCCCTTGCTCTTATCCTGAAAATCCCAAATCCTGCAAATCCAGATTCAGACAATCCCCCTTCGTGCCCCTTCGTGTCCTTCGTGGATCGCCTACACCGGACAGTGTTGCAGCGTACAGGGACAGGTAAGCTCCGCTGAGCGCATCCCGCTCTTTGTCGTAGTAGCTCTCACCGTGCGGCGGTCTGCTGAAATGCGGGCCCGCAGGCTGGCATTGTCTTCCGCCGCCGCCGGCTTTAGAATCGTGGGAACATCCTTAGGAGGCGGCACCGGAGGGCGTCATGAGCGAAGATACCAGGCTGATAGCCCACCTGATGCGCCGCGCCGGCTTCGGCGCGACCCGCGGCGAGATCGAGGCATACGCCGCGAAGGGCTACGACGCGGCGGTCGAGGAGCTCCTCGACCCGCCCGACGCGGGGTGGATGGGCGACTTCATGGCCCGGCGCTTCCACCACGAGCAGTCGGGCATGATGGGGCCGTGGGGCAGCGGCGACAACTGGCTGTACCGGATGATCACCACGAGGGCGCCGCTCGTCGAGAAGACGGCGCTCTTCTGGCACGGCATCTTCGCCACCGGCTACCCGAAGGTGATCCACGGCAAGATGCTGTCGGACCAGATAAGGATGTTCCGCCGCCACGGCCTCGGCAGCTTCAGGGACCTCCTCGCGCAGCTTGCCAGGGACCCCGCCATGATCGTCTGGCTCGACAACTACGACAACCACGGCGACGCCATCAACGAGAACTTCGGCCGCGAGTTGCTGGAGCTCTTCTCCATGGGCGTCGGCAGCTACTCGGAGCAGGACATCAAGGAGTGCTCTCGCGCCTTCACCGGCTGGACCATCGGCAACACCGAGTACATGGTGCTGCGCTCGGAGAGGGACTCGGACTGGCCCTACGGGCGGATATCCTGGCGCTTCCAGTACAACGCGGACGACCACGACGACGGCGAGAAGGAGTTCCTGGGCAGGAGGGGCAATTTCGACGGCGAAGACATCATCGACATCATCTGCGAGCAGGAGTCGACCGCGCGCTTCATCGCGCGGCACGTGTACCACTTCTTCGTAGCCGACGAGCCCCCAGTGCCCGCGTGGCCCTACACGCCGCCGCGCGACCCCGCCGCCGTCGACACGCTGGCGCGGGCCTACTTCGACGGCGGCTACGACGTCAAGTCGATGCTGCGGACGCTCTTCACGTCCGACTTCTTCAAGGCGGAGGACGTCCGGTACGAGAAGGTCAAGAGCCCGGCGGAGTTCGTCGCAGGCGTGCTGCGGCTCACGGGCGAGTTCGACAGGCCCCGCCGCGAGATCATGGACAGGGCCAGGCAGATGGTCTACATGGGCCAGCACCTGAACAACCCGCCGAGCGTCGAGGGCTGGCGCCAGGGCACCGAGTGGCTCGACACGGGCACCCTGGTCGAGCGCGTCAACTTCGCCTCGGAGCAGGTCGGGGACCTCGGCAAGCCCGGCGTCATGGCCATGGTCGAGAGCGTCGCCTCCAGGAACGGCGAGACGCTCTCGTCCCAGCGGCTCGTCGACCTATGCCTGGAGCAGATGGGCGACTTCCAGGTCTCCGACGCCTCGCGGGACATCCTCGTCGAATACGCCGAGCGGGCCGACCGTTCGCCGGAGGCAATCGCGGGCATCCTCAGGCTCTCGACCGCCTCCGACGAGTTCCAGCGGTCATAGGCGTTCGCTTTGAAGAGGCCGTGACCATGACCCAGATGAAGAGCGCCAATACGGGGATGATCGAGTACGAGCTCACGGTCGGGCTGTCGGCCATGGACGGCCGCGGCTTCTACTACCCGAGCGACACGGCAATCGGCAAGGATGGCCGCTTCTACGTGGTCAACCGCTCGCTGGAGAGCGTCGTCCGGGGCGTCCGCGTCACCATGTGCGACGTCGACAGCGAGTACTACGGCATCTTCGGCGCCTACGGCGAGGACGACGGCCAGTTCATCTGGCCAAGCTGCGCGGCCATCGACGGCGAGGGCCGCGTTTATGTGACCGACGAGTACCTGGACCGCGTGTCGGTCTTCGACCCGGACGGCAGCTTCCTGCGCAAGTGGGGCGGCAGCGGCGCCGGCAATGGAGAGCTGGACGGGCCGTCGGGCATTGCGATAGACGGCGAGGACGCCGTCTACGTCTCGGACACCCACAACGGGCGCGTACAGCGGTTCACGGCGGACGGACGCTGCCTGCTCGCGTTCGGGAGCGGCGAGCTCGACCTCCCGTGGGGGCTGACCGTGGCCCCGTCGGGCGACGTCTACGTCGCGGACTGGGGAAAAGACCGCATAGCCCGCTTCTCGCCCTCCGGCGACCTGATCGGCTCCTACGGCAGCGCCGGCCGGGGCGACGGCGAGCTTCTGAGGCCGGCGAGCGTGGCCGTCGACGGCGACGGCTACGTCTACGTCGCCGACTGGGGCAACGAGCGCGTGCAGGTCCTCGACCCCGGCGGCGCCTTCGTCATGAAGACGCGCGGCGAGGCGACGCTGTCGAAGTGGGCGGAGAACTTCCTCAGGATCAACACGGAGGAGGCCGCCGCCCGGTCGCGCGCCGACCTGGAGCCGGAGGTAGATCTTTTCGACCCAAACGACCCGCACGAGGAGTCGTCCCAGGTGGAGAAGCTATTCTGGGCCCCTATTTCCGTAAAACTCAACTCGTCCGGCCGGTTGCTCGTCACGGAGGGCAACCGCCACAGGATCCAGATATTCCGCAAGGTCTGATAGCACGCACGCGAAGGAGGGCACAATGAGCAGCAACGGCAAGAACGGCCATCACCGCTCGGTCGTGGTGGTGCAGCTATCGGGAGGGAACGACGCCCTCAACTCGGTAATCCCCTACGCCAACGGCCTCTACTACGACTACAGGCCCCACGTCCATATCGGCGAGGGCGACGTGCTCCCCTTGGACGACGAGCTGGGCCTGAACCCGAGCATGGCGGCGATGAAGGGGCTGTGGGACGAGGGCAGGCTGGCCATAGTCAACGGCATCGGCTACCCGAAGCCCAACCGCTCGCACTTCCGGTCGATGGACGTGTGGCACACCGCCGAGAGCGAGAGGATCGGCGACGAGGGTTGGCTCGGCAGGGCCATACGCGACCTCGACCCCACCGCTGAGAATGTGCTGACCGGCGTCAACTTCGGCCGCGGCCTGCCCAGGGCGCTATACGCCAAGGGCGTGCCCGTCGCGTCCGTCGGCAACCTGGAGACCTACGGCCTCTTCCCGGACATAGAGGACGAGCGCCTGCGGGCCTACGCCCTCGAGTCGTTCGCCAAGATGTACGGCGCGCAGGCCGGCGACGGCGTAGCCGAGTTCATCAAGCAGACCGGGACAGACGCCCTGAAGGGGGCGGACGTACTCCGCACCGCCCCGGAGCGGTACTCGTCGAGCGTCGAGTACGCCGACAACCCCATCGCCCAGAACCTGAAGTCCATCGCACAGGTGATGACCGCCGACCTCGGGACCCGCGTCTACTACACGCTCCACGGCAGCTTCGACACCCACGCGGGAGAGCTGAGGGCCCACTCGCTGCTCTGGCGCGAGGTCTCCGACGCCGTCGGCGACTTCATGGACGACCTCGACGAGCACGGCATGGCCGACGATACGGTCGTGCTCATGTTCTCCGAGTTCGGCCGGCGCATCAGGGACAACGGCGCGGGCACCGACCACGGCTCCGGCGGCGTGGCCTTCGTGGTCGGAGGCCAGGTGCAAGGCGGCCTATACGGCGAGTACCCGTCGCTGGAAGAGGACAAGCAGCTCGAAGGCGACCTCCACTTCAACAACGACTTCCGCGGCGCCTACTCAACCATACTAGACCGCTGGCTGGGCCTCGACCCGACCCCCATAACCAACGGCGCCTACGAGCAGCTCGACTTTCTCGCCAGGTGAGGGCCGGAGGCTCGTCAGTGAGTTCCTGTTAGAGTTGGCGTGTGGAAGACTCGTTCAGGCGGCAGTGACCTCAACCTTGAGGCTAAAGCCCACGGCTCGCAGCGCCTTTTGCACTTGGCTCATGTGAGAGCGGTGGTCCGGGTTGGTCAGCTTGCGTACTGCGGACTCGCTCACGCCCAGCCTGCCGGCAAGTTCCACTTTCGTGATGCGCTGCTCCTTCATAGCCGAGTACAGGGCGAGCTTGGCAGCGGCCACGGTCGGCACCGGTACGAGGACCTGACCGGCAGCCGCCTCGCTGGGAGTGGGGATGTCCCACTTCTCGTGGACATACCCGGCTAGGGCCGTAGCCAGCGCGTCCTCGGCCATTGCCAACGTCTCGGCGCGGTCCCTCCCTCCTGTGATCGCCTCCGGCACGTCGGGGAAAGTAGCTACCAGTCCTCCATCTTCGTCAGGGGCGAGGTGACATGGGTATGCGTAGATCATCAGAACTCCCTTCGGTCGATGTCCAACTGCCGCAGCATCGCGGCCAATACCAGTTCGGTGTGATGCGACCATGAATACCGAGCGGACTGGTGATTGACGCGCGGGAACTCATGTGCTAATGTAGCTCCATAGCACGCCGCCCGATCAGAGGTTGAATAAATGACACGAGCGCCAGCAAGGACTGGCTTCACGCGGGACCGCCCCTTCTCGTCTACCGCTCCCCGGTGCGGCAGGCGCGTTCCCTTTGCGGGCGTCTCGAAAGGTGTGTCTCATTCTGCCTCGTTGGCGTCTCATTCCGTCTTGCCAGTGTCTGATTCAGTCTTGTCCGTGTCTCCCACTGTCTCGCGAGCCAAAGCTGAATAAGACGAAATGAGACAGTATGAGACACATATCGGGAATTTCACCTCCGCGCTCGGACACTCGAAATCATATTACTACACGAAATGACAGTCCCGGGACCTGGCAGCAGGACAACGTCCGAACGCCCTACAGTTCAAGTACCTCCCGCGCCAAGACCAGCGCGCTCGTCAGCGCGATGACGAGCACGACCGCCTTGCGGAAGACGCTTGCGTTCATCCGCCCCGTGAGACGCGCCGAGAGCCAGTATCCGAATGCTGCCGCCGGCGCCGTCGCGGCCGCCAGCAAGACGCGCTCGGACGTGACCAGCCCCTGGACGGCGTACCCCGCCAGGGCGGTGCAGTAGATGACCATGAACAGGAACGCCATCGAGGCCCTGACGCCCTGCCGGTCCATGCCGCGCCCCAGCAGGAACAGCGCCAGGAGAGGCCCCCCTATGGCGAGACCCGTCACCATGGCGGCGGCGCAGAAGCCGACCGCCGGCCCGGTGAGCCGCGGTTTCGGGAAACGCCACTCCGTCTTGACGACCACCAGCGCCGTGAGCGCCAGCACGAGGATGCTGATCCCGATGCGGAGCGCCGACGGGTCGAGCGTGCTGAGCGCGTACACGCCGATTGGCGCGCCCAGGGCACCCGCGGCCGCCGTAGGGGTAAGCTCGCGGTAGCGGACCTGCTCGCGGGTCTCGAACAGCACTAACCCGAACGCCAGCACGGCAACGGCGTTGACCACTATCACCACCGTCTGCGGGTCGTGCATCAGCAGCAGGAACGGCGAGGTCGTCAGCCCGAACCCAAAGCCGACGGCGCCGACCGTGAACCCCGCTACCGCCAGCACGAGCGCCGAGACCGCGATTTCTACAGGACTTGCCACGCGCGACCTGCCCTCGTTGCCTCGCCCGTCGGTCCGGCCTTTCTTCCGCCTAGCCCAGCTTGTCGGCCCTGGCCCCCGAAATGCGCAGGAACAGGTATCCTACGACGCCCGCCACGATGGACGCGCCGAATATGCCCATCTTCGCCTGGTCCACCAGGGCCCGGTCGTCGAAGGCGATTCCCGATATGAATATGGCGACCGTGAACCCTATCCCCGCCAGGAACCCTACGCCCAGGACGTGCCTCCACCCGACGCCGGAGGGCAGCTGACCCAGGCCGACGCGGACGGCCAGCCAGGTCATGCCCAGGACGCCCAATGGGTTGCCGAACAGGAGCGCGACCGCCACGCCGAGGGTGATGGGGCTGGCGACGGCCTCGGACAGCGTGTCCGACGTGAAGACGATCCCCGCATTGGCAAGGGCGAAGACGGGCAGGACGACGAAGCTGACCCACGGGTGAACGATGCTCTCGAGGCGTTCCATCGGCCCCTCCGTGCCCCGGCTGAGCTCCTCGATCTGCTCGACCGTGCTCTGCGCCTTCTCCTCGTCGTCGTTCGCCATCGCCAGCCTGAAGTCGTGCAGCAGGTCCTCCACGGCGGCGGCATAGTCCCTGCGGTGCAAGCGCGGCTCCGAGGGTACGATCGCAGCCACTAGCACTCCCGCCAGCGTTGCGTGTATCCCGGATTCGAGGAAGAACTGCCACATGACGACGCACAGGATGAGATAGAACCCAAAGGACCTGACCCCCATGCGTAAGCACCCGGCGATCAGGGCGAACAGCGCGACGCCCAGGCCGAGGTTCACCCAATGGATCGACTCGGTGTAGAAGATGGCGATGACGGTGATCGCCCCAAGATCGTCGACCACCGCCAGCCCCAGGAGGAAGACCCTCAGCTCCGCCGGGACTCGTCTCCCCAGGAGCGCGAGCACGCCGAGGGCAAAGGCGATGTCGGTCGCCATGGGGATTCCCCAGCCGACCACGCCGTCGCCCGACCTGTTGACCAGGAGGTATATCAGCGCGGGCGCCGCCATCCCGCCCGCCGCCGCGACCACGGGCAGGGAGGCTTTCCTGAACGACGACAACTCCCCGTGGAGCAGCTCCCGCTTTATCTCGAGACCCACGACGAAGAAGAAGACGGCCATCAGGCCCTCGTTCACCAGGTGCTCGAGGTCCTCCGAGATTGCGAAGATGTGAATGTCGAATGAGATGTAGGTGTGCCAGAAGCTGGCGTACGAGTCCGACCAGGGGGAGTTGGCCCAGACCAGCGCTGCCGCGGCAGCCGCCAGCAGGGCCATGGCGCCGATCTCCTCCGTGTGGATGAAGGTCTGGACGGGTACGCGCACCGCCCTGACGAGATAGGACGGTTCCCTCAACACCTTGGAAATCTCACGGGGGCTATCTTTCACGATCTATTCCTCGAAGCGGACTGGTGGCCATGGGTACATGGTACCGCATTCTCACGCTGGACTTGGGCCGCCGGACGCCGCGGGGTACTCCGGCGGACGCTGCGTAATGTAGTATTGTTGCCGCGTAACCGATTCCTGCGCTGGGGGCGAGCAGTGAAGATCACCGAAGTCAAGGCGATGCCGGTCTGGGGCGGCTGGAGGAACCTCTGCATAGTCAAGGTCGAGACCGACGCCGGGCACCACGGTTGGGGCGAGTCCGGCCTCGTGGGGCGCGAGCTCGCCGTCGCGGGCGCCGTGCGCCACTACAGGGAGTTCCTGCTCGGCAAGGACCCCCGCCGCATCGGCGCTCTCTGGCAGGAGATGTACCGGAGCCAGTACTTCGAGGGCGGCCGCGTGCTCACGGCAGCCATCTCGGCCATCGACGTCGCGCTCCACGACCTCGTGGCCCGGAGCCTCGACGTGCCGGTCCACCAGCTCCTGGGCGGCAAGCAGCGCCGCTACGTGCCCTGCTTCACCACCTCCCACGCCCCCATGGGCCCGCGCGTCGTCGAGGACGTGGCCGGCATGGTCGCCCGCGGCTGGCCGGCGATACGCTGCGTCTTCGGCGTGCCCCAGTCGGAAGACGACCGCCTCTTCGAGCCCAGGGAGTCGATAGCGCTGACTTCCGAGTGGATGACGAAGGTGCGGGAGGCCGTAGGCAACGGCCCGGTCGTCGGGCTGGAGTACCACCACCGGCTCAGCGTGGCCGAGGCTGCGTCATTCTGCCAGAAGATGCCCAGGGGCACGCTGGACTTCCTCGAGGAGCCGATCCGCGACGAGACGCCGGCCGCCTACCAAGCCCTGAGGAGCATGACCGACGTGCCGTTCGCCATCGGCGAGGAGTTCTCCAGCAAGTGGGCCTTCCTGCCGTACATAGAGCAGGGGCTCGTCAACCTTGCGCGCATCGACGTCTGCAACGTCGGCGGCTTGACCGAGGCGATGAAGGTCGCCGGCTGGTGCGAGGCCCACTATATCGACGTGATGCCCCACAACCCGCTCGGCCCCATCAGCACAGCCGCCAACCTCCACTTCGCCGCTGCCGTGCCCAACTACGCCTGGCTGGAGGAGCGCACCTCCGACCTCGTCTTCAGCGAAGAGATGTTCCCGGTGCAGCCCAAGATCGAGGGCGTCCGGTACCCCGTGCCGGACGGTCCCGGCCTCGGCGTCGAGTTCAACGAGGCCGCCGCGGAGGGACCGTTCCGCTTCTGGGAAGCCCCCCACCTGCACCGCAGCGACGGCTCCTACACGAACCAGTGACCACGTACACCATCCCCAGGAGCGCCAGCGGCAGGAGCGCCCTACAGGTGGCGCGCATGGCGGCCCGCGAAGCCGGAGCGCTGCTGCTCGAAAGGTTCGGGGACGTGAGAGACGTCAGGCTCAAGAGCCCCGGCAACCCGGTCACCGACGTCGACCTGGCAGCCGAGAGCCTGGTAAAGGAGCGCCTGGGCGGCGAGTACCCCGGCATGGCGGTCCTGGGCGAGGAGTCGCCGGGACTGCCCTACGACGAAGGTTACGTCTGGATCGTGGACCCGCTCGACGGCACCCGCAACTACGCTATCGGCGTGCCGCACTTCTCCGTGGTGGTGGGCCTGGTATTGGACGGCGAGCCGCTGGTCGGCGTCAACTACGACCCCGTCAGGGACGAGATGTTCGACGCCGAGCTGGGCGGCGGCGCATTTTTGAACGGCCGGCCGATCTCCGTGTCCACAAAGCCCGAAATGTCGGACGCCATAGTGGGGACCGACCTCAGCTACGACGGCGACGGCGCCGCCAACGGGCTGGACGTCGTCCGCGGCATGTGGCCCGGTTTCCAGGCCCTCCGCGTCATGGGATCGGCGGCCCTGGGCATTGCGTACACGGCGGCGGGCAGGCACGACCTCTACTTCCACCACAAGCTGGAGCCGTGGGACCAGGTGGCCGGCATCCTGCTGGCGCGCGAGGCCGGCGGCGTGGTCACGGACCGCAACGGGGAACGCGCCGGCCTGGACAGCGACGGCCTAATCGCGTCCAACGCGGCGCTGCACCAGCAGTTCCTCAGGCTGACCGAAGGCACGGCCTGGCGGTATCCCGCCAGGCAAGGGTGACGAGGGGCCGATTGCCGTTGTCCCTGAACGCTCCCGCTCAAGACTCCTTCATGAGTTTCTCAAGAAGTTTCGCGTTGCGTCTATCATCATCGCCTTTGAACATTCCTATCAGCCCTATGGCCGCGATGATGACTCCGATGACCACCATGATCATTCCGCCGTACTCTATTATCCATCGCACGATCCACAGGTCGAGCAGGAAACGCATGAACACGCTCATGACGGCTACGACGATGCCGAGGGCAAACAAGACCGATCCCCACAGCTTGTCCGGTACGCCTCCGTACACCACGGCTGCGCCACCTACCACGGCAACGATTATCCCGGCGGCCATGAGCAGAGTTGCCGTGAGGTTGAACAATAGCGTAGTGGACAGGCCCACTGCCGCCAGCACGATGCCGAGTATCATCATCTTGCCCATCGTTCGGCTCTCCCCAGTTCTCTTCTAACTTCCTCGGAGGAATACACACGCTCCTTGCCAACTCTAACCCGCTCCAGTACCTCTACGGCGAGATAGTAGTCCTCCACCTCCTCGAGGCCGCGTTCGACGATCTCAGACAGGTAGGACTCTTTGCTGCGGTCGGTCTGGCTGGCTAGTTCATCGAGGCGCTGCTCGGCCTCTTTGGACAATTCAATCGAGATTGGCATGACCTGACCTCGTCACGGTTGCTCGCTTCCCATCCCACAATTACTGGTGCGTATACGCACACGGCCCCCGATGTGCTGCGGGGGCCGTGCTCGATGTACATGGTTGCGGGGGCAGGACTCGAACCTGCGACCTTTGGGTTATGAGCCCAACGAGCTGCCGCTGCTCCACCCCGCGACGTAACCTTGCTTTACCGAATCCTGCTCTGGATATAGAAGAGTCCTAATGTGGGTCAAGTCCTCGGTCGATTAGTACCGCTCAGCTGAAGCGGTTGCCCGCCTTACACCTGCGGCCTATCTACCCCGTAGTCTACGGGGGACCTTACTCTCCCGACGAATCGGGTTTTGGGAGATCTAATCTTGGGGTTGGCTTCGTGCTTAGATGCTTTCAGCTCTTATCACATCCGGACATAGCTACCCGGCGGTGCTCCTGGCGGAACAACCGGTACACCAGAGGTCCGTCCTTCCCGGTCCTCTCGTACTAGGGAAAGCTCCCCTCAAATCTCCTGCGCCCACGACGGATAGAGACCGAACTGTCTCACGACGTTCTGAACCCAGCTCGCGTGCCGCTTTAACCGGCGAACAGACGGACCCTTGGGACCTTCTCCGGCCCCAGGATGCGGCGAGCCGACATCGAGGTGCCAAACTCCGCCGTCTATGTGAACTATTGGGCGGAATTAGCCTGTTATCCCCGGGGTAGCTTTTATCCGATAAGCTACGGCCTTTCCACACAGAGCCGTAGGATCACTTTGCCCGACTTTCGTCTCTGCTCGACTTGTGGGTCTCGCAGTCAAGCTCCCTTATGCCAATGCACTCTCAGGGTGATTTCCATCCACCTTGAGGGAACCTTTGGGCGCCTCCGTTACCTTTTAGGAGGCGACCGCCCCAGTCAAACTGCCCACCTGGCAGGGTCCCCCGATTGCTACGGGGTTAGAGCCGAAGTTATGGAAGAGCGGTATTTCACTGGCGACTCCACCACGACTGGCGTCGCGGCTTCTCAGTCTCCCGCCTATCCTACACAAACATAACCCCAGTCCACTGCCAAGCTACAGTAAAGCTCCACGGGGTCTTCTTGTCCTGTCGCGGGTAGCCGGCATCTTTACCGGCATTGCAAATTCACCGAGCCCCTCGTTGAGACAACGCCCAGGTCGTGACGCCATTCGTGCGGGTCGGAACTTACCCGACAAGGGATTTCGCTACCTTAGGACCGTTATAGTTACGGCCGCCGTTCACCGGGGCTTCAGTTCAAAGCTTCATCCACCCGAAGATGGACTGACCTCTCCCTTTAACCTTCCGGCACTGGGCAGGCGTCAGCCCCTATACGTCGCCTTTCGGCTTTGCAGAGACCTGTGTTTTTGATAAACAGTCGCCTGGGCCAATTCACTGCGACCCGAAAAGGCTCCATCCGTAAAGGACTTCACCCCACGGGCACCCTTTCTCCCGAAGTTACAGGGTCAAGTTGTCGAGTTCCTTAACGAGGGTTAGCTCGTTCACCTCGGGGCGTTTACCCCCGCCTACCTGTGTCGGTTTGCGGTACGGGCGCCGATGCGCCTAGCGGCGAGGCTTTTCTTGACGGTATAGGCTCGGCCGAATCCCCCAGGGCTCAGGCCCTAGAGTCTTCCACCCCCTCAGCTCGTAGCGCCAGGCCGGTTTTCCCTGACCTGGCATGGCCTACAGGGCGAAACGCACCATGTCCGATGGGCACGCTCCGCCTACCTTGCCGTGTCCCCCCTCCGCTTCATGCAGCGCAACGGCGGCACGGGAATCTTAACCCGTTGTCCATCGCCTTCGCTTTACGCTACGGCTTAGGCCCGGCTTACCCTACGCCGATCAACGTTGCGTAGGAAACCTTAGGCTTACGGTGTCCTGGATTCTCACCAGGATTGTCGCTACTCATGCCGGCATTCTCACTTCCCAGCGCTCCACAACGACTCGCGTCGTTGCTTCAATGCCCTGGCAACGCTCCCCTACCTTCCCCCGATCGCTCGGAGGAACCGCGGCTTCGGTGGTGGACTTTAGCCCCGTTACATCTTCGGCGCAGGACTCCTCGACTAGTGAGCTGTTACGCTTTCTTCAAAGGATGGCTGCTTCTAAGCCAACCTCCTAGCTGTCTTAGGAATCCCACTTCCTTTCACACTTAGTCCACACTTCGGGACCTTAGCCTGCGGTCTGGGCTGTTTCCCTCTCGACAATGGAGCTTATCCCCCACTGTCTCACTCCCAACGAACATCTTGAGGCATTCGAGGTTTGGTTGAGTTTAGTAGGCTCACGCCCCTTAGCCCATCCAGTGCCCTACCTCCCCAAGACTACGTTGAGGCTGCACCTAAATACATTTCGGGGAGAACCAGCTATCTCCGGGTTCGATTGGCATTTCACCCCTACCCACAGCTCATCCCAGCCTTTTGTACCAGACACGGGTTCGGTCCTCCACCCCGATGCTATCGGGGCTTCAACCTGGCCATGGGTAGCTCACCCGGTTTCGGGTCTAATCCAGACAACACCCCAAGCATAACGGAGACGCGGCCAACGGCTTCGCCCACGACACCCCACAGCGCGCCGCGCCGTCTTACGGCCAGCCGGACGCCGAAGCCTCCAGCCGTCCCGCGACGCAGCCTCGACTGGCGAGGCGCCGCGAACTCCGCCGGCAGCGTTGCCTCCACCTAGGACGCGCCCTGTTCGGACTCGCTTTCGCTTCGGCTCCGGAACTGATGTCCCTTAACCAAGCTGCCTAGATTAACTCGCCGGCTCATTCTTCAATAGGCACGCGGTCACCCCCTCCTGGCGGAGAAGGCTCCCACGGCTTGTAAGTCTACGGTTTCAGGTCTGTTTCACTCCCCTCCCGGGGTGCTTTTCACCTTTCCCTCACGGTACTGGTTCACTATCGGTGGCCAAGGGTATTTAGCCTTGGAGGGTGGTCCCCCCAGCTTCCCACAGGATTCCTCGTGTCCCGTGGTACTCAACACCGCGCCAGAAGCCGCCTCCCTTTCGCCTACAGGACTCTCACCTTCTGCGGTCGTCCTTTCCAGGTGCGTTCGACTAGAGAAACGGTTTGTGACTCCTTGCTCCGTACTGAGGCCGGAGCGGGCGGGTGTTACAACCCCCGAACGGCATAGGGCCTCAGCCCACTAAGCCGCCCAGGTTTGGGCTCTTCCCCGTTCGTTCGCCACTACTCAGGGAATCTCCGTTGATTTCCTCTCCTCGGGGTACTTAGATGTTTCAGTTCCCCCGCTTACCCCCCGCCGAGGCGGGTATCCCGGTATGAGCCGGGATGGGTTTCCCCATTCGGGTACCCCCGGCTAAGCCTGCTAGACGGCTCGCCGAGGCTTTTCGTAGCCTTGCCACGCCCTTCTTCGGCCCTTGGCCCCAAGGCATCCACCGTAGACCCTTAATAACTTGACCCACATTAGGGCTCTTCTATTTCTTTCTTTCGCGCAGGATTCAGTTGTTAAGGTACAAGAAAAGACGGCCGGGCAACCCCCGGCCGTCGCCGAGTGTCGCGCTCTGATGCTGTGCTACGTTGCTTGCTCGCGCATGCCTGGCTCGATTCAGGCATTATAGGGGCCGCCCGCCGGCAAAGTCAAGCCGATGGTCGATGACGACCGGTACATCCGCCGCCATCCCTACGCGCCGCGCAGTCGCCGCAGCTCCGCTTCCATCTCGGCCAGGCGGGCCTCGGCGGACTCCCGGCCCATTCGCTCGGACTCGGCCCAAGCCTCGGCGGACTCGGCACGGGCCTCGGCAGCCTCCCGGCCCGTGCGCTCGATAGCGGCGCGAGCTTCGGCGGACTCGCGGGCCGCGGCGGTCTCGGCGTAGTTCTCCAGCCAGCGGCCCGCCGCAGGGTCGTAGAAGCGCAGACGACCTTCCGTCCAGCACAGGTCGAGGTCCAGCATCGGGCTGCGGCCCCGGATGACGCCGTCCGGCTCGCTCCTCGTCTCGAAGCGGCGGTATTCCCCCTCCGTCAGGTACTCGCCCACCAGCGGCTCGCCGTAGTGGTCGCCGCCCGTCGGGTCGAAGCGCCAATACTCCCGGACGCCCAGGCTGGCGTACAGGTCGCGCTTGGGCCCCACGTCGTTCGACGCCGTCGACTTAGACCCTATCTCCAGGACGAAGTCGGGCGCCTTGCCCACCTCCCACACCCTGTAGTTGTTGAACCGCCTGATCGACTCCTCGTCGACCTCAAAGGCCACGTAGCAGTCCGGAGACACCCACTTCCTGGGATCGCCCTCGACGTAGTAGACGAAGGTGTCGCCGCTGACCGCGGTCGTTGGGCCGCCCAGGTG
The DNA here is from genome assembly GCA_963664035.2 of Dehalococcoidia bacterium. Taxonomy (GTDB): domain Bacteria; phylum Chloroflexota; class Dehalococcoidia; order Lucifugimonadales. The sequence continues at coordinate 1,619,363 of OY760867.2, forward strand.
GTGTCTCAGCGTCGAAACGGCGTCTACGAAATGCGGTTCCTGCTCATATCCGTCTGGCAATGGCATACCGTCCGTTTCGGGATAGAAGACCTCATCGACCTCGGCGGGCCTGCCCTTGGTCAGGATTGTGGGTATCGTGGCCATGACTCTTGCTCCTGCCCAATATGATAGCACGGATGCCCAATTCGATTTTGGGTCTCGCCCTATATGGCCCTATCTGGTCTGGATGCTCCCGCGCACGTAGTCCGCGTCGTCCGACGCGAGGAACACCATCACCGCGGCCACCCCGTCGGGGGAGGCGAGGTTCGCCATCGTCCGATCGTACAACTCGCGGTCCCCCTTGTTGCGCAGCAACTCCTCCGTCGCCGCCACCTTCAGCGGCGTGTCCAGCTCGCCGGGCAGCATGTCGTGAACCCTGATCCCGAACTCAGAAAGATGCCTGGCCATCGTCATGGCGAGCCCGTGCGTGCCTCCCTTGCTGGCCCCATATGCGTAGGAGGAGCTGCCCCCCAATACGCCGGCCCCGGACGACGTCAGCACGATGACCCCGCTCCCCTGCGGCTTCATGTGCCGCGCAACGTGCTTGCTCACCAGGTACGACCCCTTCACGTTCACGTCGATCACGGGGTCCCATATCGTGTCGTCCACCCTCGTAATGTCCAGCCCCGCGCCCTTCAGGATGCCCGCCAGGTGAAGCAGAGCGTCGATGCCGCCCATCCACCCGGCGGCCTCGTCCACGGCGGCGCTGACGCCAGCCTCGTCCGTCACGTCAACGTGCCAGTACTGCGCGACGCCGCCATCCTCCTCTATCGCGGCCAGCGTGACCGACGCGCTCGCGTCCTCTATGTCGAACGCCGCCACGCGCGCTCCCTCCGACGCGGCGCGTATGGCCGCCGCCCTGCCGATACCCGTCGCCGCGCCCGTCACCAGCACGCGCTTTCCGTCAAGCCTTCCCATCTTCGCCTCCTGGGCCGGCGCCCCACGTTATGCCGGCGCGCGCCGCGATCTCCCTGTACCTCTCCGCCGCCGCCGCGTAGCGGTCCGGCGGGATGTGCTCGATCAGCACGTGCGCCTCGGGACAGGCCCGCTCCATCCCCCGCAGGAACGTCTCGTGGTCCAACATGCCGGAGCCTATCTCGACCTCCTCGAACCCCACCAGCAGCTGCTCCACGACCCGGAAGTCCTTGGCGTGCGCCCCGATCGTCACGTCCCCAAGCAGGTCGAAGAACTCCCCGAGGAACCTCGGCATGTCCAGCGCGTCCTCGAGGCTGCCCACGAAGTTCACGGGGTCCTGGTTGAAGCCGAGAGCCGGCATCCCAACCGCGTCCACGAAGTCCCGTACCCGCCGCGCCGAGTAGAGCGGCGAGACGGCCCCGCCCTCCACCGCGACGCGCACCCCCTCGCCCTCCGCCGCGGCGCAGATCCGGCGGGCGCCGTCCACCAGCCGGTCGAAGACCTCCTCCGTCCTGTTCCCCGGGTGCGGCAGCCACGCCCCGTTGGGATTCAGGCTGCCCGGCCTTAGGTACGTGTTGGGCGCGCCCAGCCGCCGAGTCAGCCCGCACATCCGCTTTACGAACTCGACCGCGTAAGACCGCTCTGCTTCGTTGGAGCTGACCAGCGCGCCGCCGTACCGGCCGTTCGTCTGCCCTATCAACAGGCCCGCATCTTCGAACAGCCCCCTCAGCCGGGCCACCTCCCTATCGCCCACCGCCTCCGGGTCCCCCACCACCAGGTTCAGCACCGCGAAGCCCTCCCGGCGCGCCTCTCCCAACGCGGCGGCGGTCACGTCCCGCCAATCGTCCGGTATCCGGTTGGCCGCCCCGAGCAGCAAGTCGCCCCTCCTCTATATATGGTCCCCGTCCGGCTTGCGTGTCGCGCCGAGCCCTAGTGTTCCAACATTGTTGAAATGATGGCTAACCTTGAATCCCCTCCCCCATTTTGGGGGAGGGTTAGGGTGGGGGCACCGCTGCCCCGCGCAGTATTCTCTCCACCCTTCATTGCTAGGTTGTCGGTCCACTAGGAGCTTCTCCTGCGAAGAGTCACGTACGTGACCACCGTCGACGTTATCAGGCTCAGCAGCCCTCCGATGAGAATGTCAACGGGCACCAGGATGGTGGGCCACGTGGATAGCATCAGGAAGATCGGCACGATGTAGGTGGCATAAGCCGCGCAGCCCAGGACGAAGCTGTTCTTCACCGCTTTGAGGAGGTTGTTCTCCTTCACTGCCGGCTCAATCGCCAGGTAGCTGTTGGCGAATGCGATCAGCGACAGGAATACGAGCAGGGCGAGTATCTCGGCTCCACCCCACGTATCCATCTGCCTCCCGAAGCGGTCGAGGAGTACGTCGTTGCCGCTCGCCTCGTAGAGACTCTCATACATGCCCCGCGCGATGGGCGAGAGGTTCCACCCCACGTCGATTATCGTGTATGTCAAGAATGCCGCTATGAACCTGACGTACTGCATGAGTCACCTCGTCCGTGGCTTGAGTTCGTTCCGCTGCCGCCGCTCTTTGTACCATTCGCCAACCGGTCTGGCAAGCGCGGGAACGGGAGGGTTGAGAGCCATGGAAACCTCTGTATTCCGTTTCATGCCCTTTCTTAGACGAAATCCAGCGCGCCTACTCATGAACGCCAATATACGAAAAACAATTCCTGATACCTACGCGACACGCCTCTATACGTCCTATTTTTCATGAATCGTTACGATGATAGTTGTGATTCAATGCACAATGTTGACATATTCGCGCCAATACGGTTATCGTAATCGGCGTAACCGCAGGCAGACCCGCCTGCGTTGCGTTCTACCTATATCCGGCGCTATGGAGGTCGATCATGCTCCCTCCCCTGACCCTCAGAGACGTGTCGAGAGACGACGTGGACCGCGTAAGCTGGTGGCTGGAAGACGGCGAGATATCGTCCCGCTGGTTCGGGCATTACGCCTGCGGCGACCCGATCCACCGCGGCTACGACCCCCAGCAGATGCTGGAGGCCACCGAGGCGGACTGGAAGCGGGTGTTCGGGGACCCTCGGCGGCTCATCTACTCGATATACACCGACTCGGCCGAACACATCGGCGAGGCCCAGGTGCTGTTGGACGGCCGGGAAGGCGCGGAGCTCTCGCTGCTCATCGGACGCAAAGACCTGTGGCATCACGGCTACGGCACCGCGACGGTGCTGCACCTGCTCGACAGGGTCTTCGACGACATGCGCATGAGCAAGGCGTGGGTGAACGTCCCCGACGACAACGCGCCGGCCCTCGGACTCTTCATGAAGCTCGGCTTCGACCTCGAAAAGCCGAGGGAGCAGTGGAAGGAGCGGTGCCGGCGCCCCGACGGCTCGTCGCTCCACGCCAGCATCCTCTCCGTCACCGCCGAACAGTACCTGGACCGGCAGCCGTCGGCGAAGCTCCAGGAGACGCAACGCCCCGTCGTAACCGTCACGGGGCTCCCGGGCAGCCGGTCCGAAGAGACCGCCCGGGAAGTGGCGCGCGCGCTGAGCAGCCGGTACGTGGACGACGAGCAGATCAGGGCGGCGCTCCAGGACAGGCTGCGGTGCTCGTCAGGCGAGCTCGACGCCTTCGAGGCCAGTCACCGCTCCAGGTGGGCGCGGGCGCTCGCCTCCATGGCCGTGCCGTTCACCGGGGTGGCCGGGTACGAGATGGGCCACTGGGCCCACTCCGGCTATGCCGCCGACTACGAGCTCCTGGAAGACAGGCTCACCCGGAAACAGTACCTGGCGGCCCTCGCCTCGGTCGTCAGGGGCATCGCGGCCAACGGCCCGGCCGTAATGCACGGCTACGGCAGCCACCTGTTCGTGCCCGACGGCGTCCAGGCGCTCAACGTCTTCATATCCGCCGCGCCCGATTACAGGCTCGCGCGCATACAGTCGGACTACGGCGTCAGCGCCAAAGAGGCGCGCAAGTGGATGAAGCAGACGGACAAGCAGGCCAGGGCGGTCTTCAAGAACCTCTTCGGATGCGACCTGCTCGACGTGCGGAAGTACGATCTGACCGTCAACGTCGACAGGTCCTCGCCCTCCAGGGCGTCGGATGTCGTCCTGGGCGCCCTGGAAGCCAGGTCCCGCGCCGGGACGCACCCCGGCGGCGCCCTCCCCATCCCGGAGACCGCTTCCGCATAGCCCGGGCCTTCCCCCGATCCTCACACCGGCGGGCATGACGCCCCATCCGCCGGGGCCGGTATCCACTCCCCGGTCCTTGGACGCCGGGAGGCCGCAACAGAGGCGCAGCCGGCCAACCGCCGCCGCCCAACCGCCGCCGCCCCCAATCCACCACCTCCAGGTTCAGAGCCATATCTATCGGCCATCACCCCGTAGGGGCTGGTTTCAAACCAGCCCTCCCCCTTGCCGTAGAGCGTCACCGCCATTTAGGTGGGGGATTTGGGCGCCCTCGCGCCCTTGCCATCCACAGAACGCGCGTGCTATACTCCCCCCATGCACCACCGCGCACATACTGAGCTGAAGGCGCCTGGGACCGGCCGTCCCGCGCCCCTCGTGTCTCATTCTGTCTCATTGCTGTCTCATTCTGTCTATTTCGTGTCTCATTTTGCCTTGTTCGCGTCTCCCACTGTCTCACGGCCCATAGCTGAAATAGACGAAAAGAGACAAAATGAGACACTTATCAAGGAAATCTCCCGGCTATCGCCTCCCCTCGCCCTGGAGCGTCACCGCGCCCCCATCCGTCTTTACCACGCCCACGTCGTCATACCGGCGAAAGAACGTCACCCCCCAGCGAAAGAACGTCACCCCGTACTCCGATACGGGGCGGGAACCCATCCCGGCGCCTTGCGACCCTCACGTCAGAGCGATGGAGCGCCACCATTGCCTAGGTGAGGGATTTTGGTTCACCATGTTCACCGTTCACCATTGCCCGGTGGACATGTTGTATGCTACCGTTCAATCGCCGGACCGGGCGCAACCCGCCCGTGAAGGAGTGCCACCAATGGCTACGTTGAGCGTAAGCGCAGTGCCGGAGACGAAGGTGGGGGGGCTTGCCCTCATGGCGGGCATGGTCCTGTCGTTCACCGCGTCCATGTTTACCCCTGGCGTAGCCGTGATCAACCCCGTCGACAGGGGCGACTTCCCGGCCGCGATAGCCGCCCAGGTCGATAGCTCCACCATCGCTCACCTGACGGGGCTGATAATGATCACCGCCATGCTGCTGTCGGCTTATGGCGCGCTCGTGCTCTTCCGCTTCCTGAGCTCGGGAGCAAGACTCGCGGACACGGCCTTGCGGTTCGGCCTGGGAGTGAGCCTGTTCTCCTGGGGCGTCAACACGCTCTCGATGGGCCTGAGGCTCACGATGCTCCACGTGACTCAGCATGGCGTCGGCGCCGGAGCCGGCCCGGAAGTGATGGCCGACCTGGAGGTCCTCGCCCTGACCATCTATACGATGATGGCCGGACTGCACACCGCGTTCCTAGCCGTCTTTCCATTCGCGGCCGTCCTGCTGGGACTCGGTCTCGCGCCGCGATTCCAGGTGGTGGACGTCTTCAGGATCGCTGCCTACGGCATGGTGGTCATCGGACTGGTGGCGCTGACCAGCCTGGTATTCGCTCAGCACCTCCAGAACCTTCGCGTCGACCTGTTCGTATCCGTCAGCAACAGCCTACTGGGACTCGGCTCCCTTTGGCTCTTCATAATCGGCATTGCGATGTACCAGGGCCGCGGAGAGCTCGTAAGGGCGGACTCCCCAGGCTAAGGGACTATCTCAGAGTCCCTTCCCCCTACAAATCTCAGAGTCCCTTCCCCCTACATGGGGGAAGGTTAGGATGGGGGTGCCGGCTGCGCCAGGCGCCCCGGCTAGAGCAGGCCCTCGGCGCGCATGTCGCGAACGGCCTTTTCGGCCGCCTCCACCGTCTCGTCGATGTCCTGCTCGGTGTGGGCGGCGCCGAGCAGGAAGCGGGGGCCGGAGTCCACGCCGTAGTTGTACATCGCCGTCGTCAGCGCGCCCTTCAGCGCCCCGTCCTCGGCCCTGTGCTGGTCCTCCTCGGACATGATGCAGACCTCACGGTCGCACTCGTGGTCGACCCCGAGCTTCAGGAAGATGGCCGATGCGACGCCGCTGGCGCAGCCGGGCGTCTCCGTCCGGGAGAGCATCTCGTTCAGCCCCGTCTTGAGACGGGCCGCCATCGCGTCCGCCGTGTCGTTGACCGGCGTGGTGGCGATCAGGTCGAGGGCGGTGGCGCCGGCCGCCGCCGACAGCGGGTTGGCGTTGTAGGTGCCGTAGTGGCCTATGCGCCGGTTGCGGTTGAACTCCGGGTCGTCGCGGAGCTGGATCATGTCGACCAGGTCCGCCCTTCCGGCGACGGCCCCGCCCGGCAGCCCGCCCGCGAGGATCTTGGCGAACGACGACAGGTCGGGCGTGACGCCGTAGTAACCCTGCGCGCCGCCCTTGGAGGTGCGGAAGCCTGTCACGACCTCGTCGAAGACCAGCACGACGCCGTACCGGCGGGTCGCCTCCCGCAACTCGCCCAGGAAGCCGGGGCGGATGGGGCGTTGGCCCATGTGCGACCCGGTCGGCTCCAGGATGATGCCCGCCACGTCATCGTTGCTCCGCAGCGTCTCCTCGACCAGGGAGATGTCGTTGGGGGGCAGCACGATCATCGTGCTGAGGGTCTCCTCCGGTATGCCTCCCAGCCCTCCCGACTGCCCCGGCATGGCGTAGTCGTGCCAGCCGTGGAAGTGGTCCTCGAACTTGATGATCTTGGACTTGCCCGTGTAGGCGCGGGCCATGCGCATGGCCATCATGGTGGCCTCGGTGCCCGAGCTGTGGAAGCGCACCTTCTCGGCGCAGGGGACTAGCTGCCGCACCAGGCCGCCCCAGCGTATCTCCAGGTCCGTGGAGGCGCTGTAGTGGGTCCCTTTGTTCATCTGCTCGGTGACCGCCTCCACTATGTCCGGGTGGGAGTGCCCCAGTATCATCGCCCCGTGGCCGGTCTTGTAGTCGATGATGCGCTGGCCGTCGATGTCCCACTTGTAGGGGCCCATCGCGTGGCTCACGTAGTAGGGGAAGGGGCTCTGGTTCCTGGCGTCGTGGGTGACGCCGTTCGGGAACAGGTCCTTGGCCTGCGCGAACCTCTCGGCGCACTTGGGATGTTCGTCGACGTAGCGTTGGATGATCTCCGTAGCCATGGCGCTCCTCTGCGCAACTGGATTTCGCCGCTATTATAGCCAGCGGCCTACGATATGCAAAATCGCGGGGGGCGTGGGGGAATCGCCCTGCGCTCAGCCGCCGCGGGGCGGGTCCTCCTCGGACCGAGGCGTCTCCTCGGGGCTGGGCGGCCGCGGGGGCGCGGGCCGCGGGCGGAGGCGCTTGGACAGGCGGTTCAGCAGGAAGACGACGGCAACCAGGGCTCCCCACAGCGGGGTCAGGATGACGAGCCAGATGGCTCCCGTCACCGCGCCCCTAAAGACCGCCGAGAGCAGCCTGACGGCGTCCCTGGCGTTGCCGCGCAGATCGTAGCCGCCGACCACCCAGCCCTTGCCCTCGATTACGTTGACCTCCACGCCCCCCGACGCCTCCACTTCGCCAACCTCGCTGTCGCCGGTGACGGTCAGCGTGGCGACGTACCACCCCCGTTGAAGGTACGCATGGTCCACCTCTATGGTGGTGGCGTCTCCGCCCAGGACGCCCTCCACCGGCGCCGAGCCGTCGCGGAAGGTCCACCGGTACCTCAGGTTGGTGACGCCGTCCGGGCGGTTGAACGTGCCGCTGAACCTGGCGTTCGCGCCTTCTTCGACGGTGATCAGTTCGTTGCCGGCGGAGACGATCAGCACGGGGGCCTCCGTGACGGTCACGACAGTCTTGTCCTCGCCCTCGACGGCGCCGGCCTTGCCGGTGCCGACCATCTTGATCTGGACGATGTATGGCGACTCGGTGGCGCTCTCGTAGACGTGGTGGGTTACGGCGGTGACCATGCGGCTGGAGTCCTCAGTCAGGATGGCGCGGTTGCCGCTGACGGGGTGGGCGCCGTCCCCGAAGTCCCAGGTGTAGGTGAAGTGCTCGATGTCTTCCGGCGGCTCGAAGAAGGCGCGGAAGCGTACGCTGCGGCCCACCGCGATAGTCTGGTCCGGGCCCGCGTCGACGCTGAACTCGGCCCGCTCCAGCTGCATGTGTACCCTCACCAGCGAGAAGGCCGACGTCTCCTCCAGCAGCTTGAGGCGGCCCAGCAGTACCTCGATTTCCCCCTGCACCTCGGAGAGCGACTTGCGGATGTCCAGGGCGTCGCGGGCGTCCGTCGCCCGTTCGAGCAGGTTGAGCAGCGCGGTCTCGGTCGCCCGCATGTTCCTGAGGCGTGACTGGGAATCGAAGTACTCGGCAGTAACGTCCTTGCTCGTGGTGATCTCGGACTCGACCTCTATGGCGATGTCCCTCAGGCGCGCTATCGCCTCGTCGAGCCGCTCGGCCGGCACGCGCACCGCGATGCTGCCGCTGAAGTCGTCGGACCTCTCCGATGAGACGGCCCAGCCGCCCATATCGACGGCCAGGGCCGCGATCTCGTCCATGGACGCCTGGATGCCGGACACCACGATGCTCATGTCCACCGTCCGCACGACGATGCGCTGCTGCCGCACGAGCGTCGCCGTCTGGCCGTCGCCGTCGGTCATGTCGGCGTCCGCCTGCCCCTGCGGCCCGGTGACGGCGCTCTCTTGGGCCTCCACCTCCATCTCCTTGACCACCACCTCGACCGGGACCTCCTTGAGCACTTCCCTCTCGACTACGACCTCGACCGGCGCCTCCTTGGCTCTCATTGCCTGACTCTCGACCACCACCATCTCGGCTGGCGCGTCCATCGACGCCCCATAGAACATGGTCGCTTCCTCGTCGCTCCCATCGCACGCCGCAACCGCGAGCGCCGCGATGATCGCTATCGCCAGCATCGTCAGATATCTGGTCATCTCAGTCCTCTCCGGGTGTGGCCTATGTCACCGCACGGGGCGATTCGATGGCTGAAGGCAACTATACCACGCACGGAATCGGCAACGTTCCTCCACAAGGCTGGCTATAGCGGCGAGTCGGGGTCCACGGTCTCCACCGCATTGGACGGCACCCAGCCCTGGAGGCCGCCGCCCGGCAGCGTGATCCTCGTCCAGGACCCACGGCGCTCCAGCAGCTCGGCCTCCGCCCCGCCGGGAAGCTCTCCCTGCGCGGCATACTGGGCGCCGGGCCCGCTCATCACGTCCACCGACGCGGCCACGACCACCACGTCGTTGCCGCCGCCGACCAGCGTGTGCGTGGACATCTGCAGCACGACGACGGCCAGCGCCACCCCGGCCGCAATGGCGGCGTAGCGCAGCCGGCGGCGGACGCGCGGGCGCAGCTTCAGCAGCAGCAACGCGCCCGCGAGCCCCACCAGCGCGGCCCACGCGGCGAGCGCCACCGCCGCGACGGCAAAGGCGTCATCCGTAGGGCAGGCGCGCCTACGTCATCAACGAGGACGGCAAGAGCGGCTACGACCTGCCCGAGGACAAGCAGCGAGGCGTCAGCACCAACGCCGAAGTATCACTGCCCATCTCCTGGTTCTACGAGGACCTGCGCCACTTCGACTGAAGACTCGTCCGAGTCATCACATCTCATCGCCATCTTTTCAGGCCGCCGGGCTACGGCTGTGTTGAGAAGCCTTCGCATGTGTTTCGAAAGAGGAGTTGAGGACTTACTCTAAGCCGCCCAAGAGTTGCCGCATGCGTTCTGCCCTTAGGACTTGAAGAGGTGTTGGAAGTTGACCCACAACAACCTCGGCCTCAGTTACTCTTCAACCTTGGTCCAAGTGCCGCAGCCGTCAGCTTCGAAGGCAGCGTCGCTCTCAAGAATTCGCACGTGAGTAGGGTCGTCCGTGTTGGCGTTGGTGATGATGTCATCAAAGTCTCCGGTCAGCCCACTTAGCCTCGCCCAATAACACCCCCCGAAACCTGCGTCTGGCGGAATAGTGCGGTAGAGCCCCGCCTGAATGTCAGTACCTACACGCCATATGCCGTCTACGATCGTATTATTGGCTGGAACGGCCCAGCTGACCACCATGACGGGCTCGCCAGGAGGGCCTTGTTCCCCCGGGTCACCCTTCGGCCCCTGCGGGCCTGTAGCTCCCCGCTCGCCCTGTGGCCCTTGCGGCCCCGGAGGCCCCCCTGGGTCGCCCTTCGGCCCCTGTGGTCCCGCTACTCCCCGCTCACCCTGTGGCCCCGATGGGCCTTGATCACCTGGGTCGCCCTTCGGCCCCTGTGGTCCTGCCACTCCCCGCTCACCCTGTGGCCCCGGTGGGCCTTGATCACCTGGGTCGCCCTTCGGCCCCTGCGGGCCTGCCACTCCCTGCTCACCCTGTGGCCCCGGTGGGCCTTGATCACCTGGGTCGCCCTTCGGCCCCTGCGGGCCTGCCACTCCCTGCTCACCCTGTGGCCCCGGTGGGCCTTGATCACCTGGGTCGCCCTTCGGCCCCTGCGGGCCTGCCACTCCCTGCTCACCCTGTGGCCCCGATGGACCTTGCTCACCCTGCTGGCCCTGCTGGCCCGCTACTCCCTGCTCACCCCTGTGGCCTTGTGGCCCCGATGGGCCTTGCTCGCCTCGTGGGCCCGCGCATGCTACGACCAGCATCCCTGTCACGATTATTGCTACTGCAATCCACTTCCTCATGGTAGGAACCCCCTTGTCGATTGGGACGGGACTCGTGCTACGGAAGCCCACGACCCCACACGCCGACAAGGGGGCACAATGTGCCCATCCCTATCTTTGACCTGTGAGGCCCGTTGGGCTTCCGTAGCATGGTCACCATACGCACCAAGACTCCAGTTTTTCTAGGCGCCGACTACCGGTGTGCCGAGTAATCTGGGCAGGGTCACAATAGTTTAGGTCGGCAGATTCCAGCACGTCCAGACATTGTTGGACCGTCATCGTCGGCCTGCCTCAATACGGAAGCACCCGCAGCCCGCTAGAGATCCGAGTCGGGGTCCACGGTCTCCACCGCATTGGACGGCACCCAGCCCTGGAGGCCGCCGCCGGGCAGCTCGACTCGCGTCCAGGACCTACGGCGCTCCAGGAGCTCCGCCTCCGTGCCGCTGGGAAGCTCGCCCTGCGCGGCGTACTGGGCGCCGGGTCCGCTCATAATCTCCACCGACGCCGCTACGACCACCACGTCGTTGCCGCCGCCGACCAGCATGTGCGTGGACATCTGCAGCACGACGACGACCAGCGCCACCCCGGCCGCAATGGCGGCGTAGCGCAGCCGGCGGCGGACGCGCGGGCGCAGCTTCAGCAGCAGCAACGCGCCCGCGAGCCCCACCAGCGCGGCCCACGCGGCGAGCGCCGCCGCCGCGGCTTGGTCGATGCCCAGAAGCGCCGCCGCCCGCGCCGCCGCGCCCGCAAACGCGTCATCCACCGGGGCCGGCGCGCCGGACACTTGGCGCCGCGCGAGCTCCAGGTTGGCCGCCGCGTCGTGGTCCGAGGGGTCGAGCCGGCGCGCCCTGAGGTAGTTCAGGATGGCGCGTCCCAGGTCGCCCTGCTTGTAGTAGGCGTTGCCCAGGTTGTAGTAGAGCGCCGGGTCGCGGTAGCCCCGGTCCACAAGCTGCCGGTACGCGAGGGCCGAGTTAACGTAGTCGCCCTCCTCGTACATGGCGTTCGCCGCCTCCATGCTGCCCGCGTCGTCCGGCGACTGCGCCAGCGCCCAGCCCGCTGCGCCCGCAAGCGCCGCTACGGCCAGCAGCGCGGCCACGGCCACGCGCCTCATTGCTCCAGCTCCTCCTCCAGCGCGGCTATGACCGCCGCTGTCTCGTCCAGCAGGCCTGTCTGCTGTCCAGGCAGGCCATATTCTGCATCGGGGCCGCCGCCGGGGGCGAAGCGTCCGCCCTCGCTCTCGGCCAGGCAGCGCAGCGCCTCCTTGATGGTCTCGCGCCCCACGGACCGCCCGGACAGCATCTCCGCTATGGCGTCCTGGGTCAGCCCGGATACGGGCCTGCCCAGCCTGTCGGACAGGTAGCCCGTCAGCGCGCTCCCGGCGGCCTCATGGGAATCGCCGCCGCGCCTGGCCTCGGCCAGCATAGCCTCGGCGCGCTTCCTGGCGCGTCCGTCCCGCGAGCCTACGGCAACCCGTCCCGTGAAGCGCCGCCCGGCGTAGAACAGCGCCATCAGCGCCGGGGGGATCGCCCACGCCGCCCAGTAGAGGGCGTTGCCCGCCAGGCCGCCTCCCCCCGTCCGCAGCCGAGACGGCGCCGGCTTGATGTGCCTGATGTCGCTGGCCGCCCGTTCCGCGCTCTCGCTCTCGGCCGCCGCGGGGGCCGCCGCCTCACCGCTGGCCGCGGGAGCGACCGATACTCGTATCGGCTCGGTAGCGGCGGTCCGGTACTCTCCCGCCTCCGGGTCGAAGTACGGATAGACGATGGCCGGGATCTCCAGGTCGCCCGCGCTGTTGGGGATGAGCACCCTCTCGTACACCTTCCTGCCGGTCAGCCGGCCGGAGTTGACGTTGGTGACGACGGTGGCGGCGCTGTCGAACGCGCGCCACTCGGGCATGTCCGGCCATGCTGGGTCCGCCATGTTCTCGAAATTCCCGCGGCCCGTTACGGTCACGGTCAGCGTCAGCGGATCGCCCGCGACCCCGACCAGCCTGTCCACCCTTGCGCGTACGTCGAGCTGCCCAACGGCCCCGGTGAAGCCGTCGGGCGCCCCGTCCGGCAACGGCCTGACGTCGACCTCGACCGGATTGGTCGTCAGGGTGGCGCGCCTGCTGAAGAACCCTCCGGGTATCGTGAGGGAGGCGGGGCCGATCGTCAGCTTACCGCTCACCGACGGGAAGAGGATAGTGCGCAGCTCCGCGACGCTGTAGGAGCGGCCCGCGGCTTGGGTTCCGTACGTGCCCTGGTCGGTCTGGCTCGTGCTCCAGAATCCGACGAAATTGGGCGCGTCGTAGCTGGGTTGCACCAGCAAGCCGCCAGCCCTGTAGAAGCGGAATACGTACGCGGTCTGCTGGCCGATGTAGGGCCGGGGTTCCTCAACCTCCGCCTCGACGTAGAAGTCCTGCCCGGACAGCCCCTCCGCCGGGGGCACGACGGTCCCAAGGGAGCGCGACCGCGGCGCCGCGCCCGTGCCCTGCGTCACCTCGACGGCGATCGACTCGGTGCTGTGGGAGCGCCCGTCCACGGTTACCGAGATGGGGCCGAGAGTGAGGGTCCCCGTCTCGGTCGGTTGGAGGGTGAAGTTGTACACGGCCTCGGAAGTGGTCTTTCCCTGGACTGTGCTGATACTCATAGAACTGCTCCTGCCAAGCATCGCGAACCCCTGGAGGCCCGTGAGCGCGGGAGGTTGAATCGACCCGGAGCCCCTGATCGTCAGCGTCAGCGTGAGGGTCTCGTCGGTCGTAAGCTCCGTGCGGTCAACCTCGGCGGTCACCGGGGGTTCCTGTGCGAGCGCTGGGCCTCCGACGGCCCATAGGACGACACCAGCCAATGCGGCGACAAGCGAAGCTCTAAGCATGGCCCCCATCGCGCCGCCTACCAGTCCGGCCCGGAGGGTGGGCCGGACTGGACGATCTCGCCTTGCAGGTGCTCCTGCAAAGTCTCCGAATCGCTGGCCACCGCCTCCAATAGCTGCCTGGCCTGCTCCGGGGTCAACGGGGGCGACTGCTCTCCCCCTAGCCCGGGTTGGGGCTGCTGTTGCTGGTCCTGCGGCTGTTCCTCGCCTTCCTGCCCCGCATCAGGCTGTTGCTGCTCGTCGCCTTCCTGCTCCTGCTCTTCCTGCTGGTCGCCCTGGGACTCTTGCTCCTCATCCTCTTCCTGCTGTCCGCCCCGCTGCTGTGTCTCCCCTTCCTCCTGTTGCCCTTGGTCCCCATGCTCCTGCCCCGGTTGACGCTGCTCTTGCTGCTGTATGTGCCTCAGCGCAAGCTCCAGGTTGCGCTTGGCGTCTTCGTCGTCCGGGTCGAGGCGCAACACCTCCTTGTACGCTTCTACCGCTTCGCCGTATGCCTCGCTGTCGTAGTGGACGTTGCCGCGGTTGAAGTGGATGCTCCCCGTAAGCTCTTCGTCCGCATTGAGGAGCGCATCGTTGTAGCTGGACAGCGCCTCGTCGTAGCTCCCCTGGCGGTACTGCGCGTTGCCGGTGTTGTAGAAGGGCTGAGGGAGCTCGGGGTTGCCTTCCTGCGCGCGCTCGTACGCCTCGATCGCGCCGGCGTAGTCCTGCGCGTCGAAGGCATCGTTGCCCTCGCTGTTCGCCTGCGGCGCCTCGCGGCCGCACGCGAGAACCCCCGACGCGAGCAGCGCCGATACGAGCCCCAGCGCCATCACGGCCGTCCGCATCTAGGCCGTCTCCTCTTGCCGCAGCCATCGGGGGCGCAGCCGGCCCCACCGCGGCAGCGTCGCGCCCGTCCTGTCGGGCATCAGCTCCGCGAGCGCCAGGGCGGCAAGCGCCAGCAGCAGGAATACCTGGAACCGCTCCACGCTGCGCGTCCGCTCCTCGCTCTGGAGCGACTCCCGCTGCAGCTCCTCCATGTCCGCCGCAAGCTCCGCCGATGCGCCGCCAACTGCGGTAGCGCGGTAGTAGCTGCCGCCGGTATCTTGGGCGATCCGCCGCAGCGTCTCCTCGTCGAGCCTGGACAGCACCGTCTCGCCGGCGGCGTCGCGCTTGTAACCCGTCACGCGGCCCGACTCGTCGTACTCCGGCACGGGCTCGCCGTCCGTGGAGCCCAGGCCGATGGCGTATATGACGACGCCCTGCTCGGCGGCCCTCTGCGCCGCCGCCGCCACGTTCCCCTCGTGGCTCTCGCCGTCGGTCATCAGCACGATCACCTTCTGGCTGGGCCGCTTGTCGTCGAACCCGGCGATGGCGGCGTCTATCGCCTCCGCGATAGCCGTACCGCGCCTGGAGACGGCCCCGGGCGCCGCGCCGTCCAGGTAGGCCCGCGCATTGCCGTAGTCGAACGTGATCGGTAGCTGGAGGAACGCCGTCCCCGCGAACAGCACCAGCCCGACCTCGTCACCCGCGAGCCGGCCCATCATGTCCGCCGTCTCCAGCTTGGCCCGCTCCAGCCTGTTCGGCTTTACGTCCTCGGCGAGCATACTCGGCGATACGTCCAGCGCGAATATGACCTGCAGGCCCTGCCGCTCTATGGTCGTCACGCGGCTGCCCCACTGCGGGCGCGCCAGCGCGAACAGGATGAGCGCCAGCGCCGCGAGCCACAGCGCGGCCCGCAGCATCCGCCCCGTCCTGTGTACAGTGCCCGCGAGCAGCCGGACCAGCGCCGGGTCGCCCAGGCCGGACAGCGCCGCCCGGCGTCGGCGCGCGGCCCAGACGAACAGCGCCAGCGCCGCCGGGAGCAGCGCCGCGCCGTACAGGAAATGTAGGTCTCCGAACGACATGGCCGGCCTAGGGCGCCCTCCTCAGCACCGTGTTGCCCAGAAGCGCCTCCATGAGCAGCAGCAGAACGGCGGGAATCAGCGCCCACGCCGCAAGCTCCTGGTACCGTGTGAACACCTGCACCTCTACCTCCGACTTCTCCAGCGCGTCGATCTCGTCGTACACCTCCCGCAGCCCCTCCGTGTCCGTCGCGCGGAAGTATTTCCCGCCTGTCAGGTCGGCAATTCGCCTCAACGTCTCCTCGTCCAGGTCGCTCGGCCGGTAGATGATCCGCTCGCCGAACGGGCCCGGGTTCGGAAATGGGACCAGACCGGGCTGGCCCGCCCCTATCGCGTACACCTTGATCCCCAGCGCCTCGACCGCGACCGCCGCCGTGAACGGGTCGATCTGCCCCGCGTTGTTCGCGCCGTCGGTCAGCAGCACGACCACCCTGCTCTCCGCCGTCGAGTCCTTCAGCATGTTGGCCGCGGTGGCCAGGCCCAGCCCGATGGCGGTGCCGTTCTCGACCCGCAGCTCTTGCGCGAGCCGCACCTCGTCCAGCCTGCCCTGCAGCGCCCCGTGGTCTATCGTGGGCGGGCTGCCGACGAAGGCCTCGCCCGCGAAGACCACCAGCCCTATCCTGTCGTAGCCGCGGCCATCTATGAAGTCGCCTATGACCTCCTTGGCGGCGTCGAGCCGGTTGTTCGGCTGGAAGTCGAGTGACGACATGCTGCCCGAGATGTCGAGCGCCAGCGCGATGTCCACCCCCTCGCCGCTGATGAGTTCGGTCGCCTCGCTCGTCTGCGGGCGCGCAGCCGCCACCACCACCAGAGCCAACGCCACCAGCCGCAGAACGCGCAGCCCGGGAGTCAGCCTGGCGCGCCACGACGCCGGGGCCGCCGCCATCGACGTGTCCGAGAAGCGCAGGGCCGCCTGCGCGCTCCGCCCGCGCAGCCAGCGCGGCGCGAACGCCAGCAGGGGCACCGCAAGCAGCCCCAGCAGCAGCCACGGAGTGGCGAACCCGATGCTCATGACGCGTCCGCCAGCGCGGCCCGCCCGCCGGCGTCTGCGTGCCCCGGCTCCGGACGGGTGGCCTCCAGGATACGGCGGGCACGGTCCACGAGCACGCCGGCCTCCGAGGCGGCAGGCGCGTACTTGGCGAATTTCACGAGGTCGCAGTCCTCCAGCAGCTCGACCGTCCGGCGCGACGGCTCCGGCTGCATCCCGGTGTACCGCAGCCCCCCGCGTATCTCGCCGGTGGTCAGGTCGATGGCCGGCAGGCCGAAGCCCGCGTCGAGGTACTCCCGGATGCAGTCCGACACGCGGACGTAGTGCGCCATGACCCGGCCTTGGGAGAGCAGCCCCATGCTCTCGATCTCGTCCAGCTCGTTCATCGCCTTCTCGTACGGCGACCGCGGATCGACGAACGGAACGCCCTCGTCGGCAGCCTTGCGGCGCGCGAGGAAGTAGTAAGCGGCCGCCGCCGCTGCCGCAAGCAGCGCCAGCGATACTACGAACCACGGCCAATGTCTGCGCTGGTCTGCCAGCACACGCCAAGGCGGAGGGAACGGCGCCTCCGCCTGCGGCCTGATGTCCCTCGGCTCCAGGTCGTCGTCCCGAAGCACGGAGGCGACCGTGACCGTGGCCATGGGGGCTGCGATGTCTGTCATCTCCCCCAACGGCTCGCGCACCGTGACGAGAAGCTCGGGCGTCGAGTGCTCGCCGGGCGCAAACGGCACCACCTCTATGGTCTGCCTGATCGACGATGAGCCGTCGTCCCGCTCCTCCACCACGGCGGGCGACTGCGACCTCACCTCGAAGGCGCCCCAGGAGCGCGGCAGCCTCGGCAGGATGACCTCGAACCCGGACGGATACGTCGCCTCCAGCGCCAGTGGGATGACGTCCCCCACCGTGAACTCTCCCTCGGGGGCCTCCAGGCTCATGCCCACGCGGTCCCCGCCCTGCGCGTGGACGGCCGCGCCGGAGAGCGCGAGCATGACCGCGGCGAGCGCGGCTGCCGTCGCCGCCCTGAGCGCGCGCCGTATCATCGGGCCAGCCTGCGCGCCCGCGCCGTGAAGAACGCCATCAGCCCCGACACGTAGTCCCTGTCCGGGGCGACCGTGATCCGGTCCACGCCCGCCCGCGCCATCAGCGCCTTCCGGTCCGCCTCGGCCCGCGCCGCCCTCCTCGCATAGAGCCGCCGCCACGCCGGGTCGCTCGTGTCCACGAGCATCGTCGCGCCCGTCTCGGCGTCCTGGAGCGTCAGCAGCCCCACGTCGGCGACCTCCCGCTCCATCGGGTCGCTCAGGTGTATGGCCACCACGTCGTGCCGCCTGTTCGTCACCGCGAGCGAGCGCCCGTAGCTCTCCACGTCCGCCAGGAAGTCGGACACCACGAAGACGATGCTCTGCCTCTTGAGCACGCGGTTCACCGTGTCCAGCGCGAGCCCGATGTCCGTGCCGCGCCCCCTCGGCTCGAATACGAGCACGTCCCGTATGAGCCTGAGCACGTGCCGCCTCCCCTTCCGGGGCGGCACCAGCAGCTCTACTCCGTCCGTGAATATCAGCAGCCCCACCTTGTCGTTGTTCGTCGTCGCCGCGTACGACAGCACCGCCGCCATCTCCGCCGCCAGCTCCCGCCGCAGCCGGCCCGCGCTGCCGAAGTCCGAGGAGCCGCTGGCGTCCAGCGCCAGCATCACCGTCGTCTCACGCTCCTCGTGGTACCTGCGGACGTACGGCGAGCCCGTGCGGGCCGTCACGTTCCAGTCGATCCTACGCACGTCGTCGCCGGGGCTGTACGGGCGGACCTCGTCGAACTCCATGCCCTGGCCCTTGAAGACCGAGTTGTAGCGGCCCGCGAAGTTGTCCGCGACCACGCGGCGGGTGCCGATCTCGATCCGCCTGATCTTGCGCACAAGCTCCGAAGTCAGCATCTACGGCACTTCTACGTGGTCCAGTATCCTGCGCACGATCGAGTCGGTGGTCACCTCCTCCGCCTCCGCCTCGTACGTCGTGATGACCCGGTGCCGCAGCACGTCCGGGGCAAGCTGCTTCACGTCCTCGGGGGTCACGTAGCCGCGCCCCCGCAGGAACGCGTGCGCCCGCGCCGCCTCTATCAGGTATATGCTCGCCCGCGGCGATGCACCGAAGGCGACCAGCGAGCGCAGCTCCGACAGCCCGTCCGTCGACGGGCGCCGTGTCTCACGCACTATGTCCAGCACGTACTCCTTCACCTTCTCGTCCACGTATATCCGGCGCACCACCTCCCGCGCCCGCGCTATGTGCCCCAGGTCGATCACGGCGCGCACCGGCGGGATGTCCGCGCCCGTCATCCGGTCGACGATCATCCGCTCCTCGTCCCGCGCCGGGTAGTCCACCAGCACCTTGAGCATGAACCGGTCCACCTGCGCCTCCGGCAGCGGGTACGTGCCCTCCTGCTCGATCGGGTTCTGCGTGGCGAGCACCAGGAACACCTCCTCCAGCGGGTACGTCGCGCCGGCGATCGTCACCTGCCGCTCCTGCATCGCCTCCAGCAGAGCGCTCTGCACCTTCGCCGGCGCGCGGTTCACCTCGTCCGCGAGCACGAGGTTGGCGAACACCGGCCCCTTGTGTACGCTGAACTCGCCCGTCCGCGGGTTGTATATCTGCGTGCCGATCAGGTCCGCCGGCAGCAGGTCCGGCGTGAACTGGAGGCGGGAGAATCCGGCGTCGATGGCCTGGGCCAGCGTCTTCACCAGCAGCGTCTTGGCGAGCCCGGGGACGCCCTCCAGCAGGACGTGGCCGTCCGCCAGCAGCCCCACCAGCGCCCGCTCCACAAGCGCGTCCTGCCCCACGAGCACCTTCCTGATCTCGCCCAAGAGGTCGTGGAGGAACAGCGCCTCCTTATCGACCTCGCGGTTCATCTCCCCGATACCGGTCAGGTTCATAGACGTCTCCTTGGGCCGCAGGCCGGCGCCCCATCGTGCGGCAGCATTCAGGGCCGCACGCGCCGGCCCTGCAACGGCTGCCATGAGCTACAACGTCCCCCGTACCGGTTACGTTAGCGAGGAGATGGCCTGTTTGGGCGGCCCTGGAGACCCGCCGCCGGATCTCGTACCAGTGAGGCCAGCGTGTTCCAAAATCCCCCACCTAAATGGCGGTGACGCTCTATGGCAAGGGGAGGGCTGGTTTCAAACCAGCCCCTACGGGGTGATGGCCGATGGCGCTGAACCTGGAGGTGGGGGATTTGGGGGCGACTCCGAGGCAGGGGTCGGCGCTTCACCTAGGGAAGCCGGGGCGAAAAAGTGTTCCATTCTGTTCCATTTTGTTCCGTTTCCTATCTGGGCTGTGGGTCTCTTGGAAGGGTGTCGGAACGCCTTTGGGCTACGAACGGACCGTGATCGGAGCGGATTCGGACGACTTTGGAACGGCGCTCCGGGCGTCGGTCCTGTCTGCCGTCCAGGCAGGCGCCGCACGGTATGTGTGTGTTGGCGTGCATGGGGACATGTTAGCACGGGCGTTCGCGGGTGTCAAACGCGACGGGATTCCCAAATCCCCCACCTAAATGGCGGTGACGGTGACGCTCTATGGCAAGGGGGGGGCTGGTTTGAAACCAGCCCCTACGGAATGCGCTGATAGCCCCTACGGGGTGATGGCCGATAGATATGGCGCTGAACCTGGAGGTGGGGGATTTGGGGTGTTTGCGTACACTTGACGTCCATAGTCAAATCGCTATTCTTGAGATTGTGGACTACCATTAGCTACGGGAGGGAGAGGCATGTTCAGGCGCATCGTTCACCCTGGTGAAGTCCTGGAAGAAGAGCTTGCCGAGCTTGGAGTGACGCCCACGGCGTTCGCGCGCCAGGTAGAGGTGCCGCCGAACAGGGTCAGCCAGATCATTGCCGGCAAGCGGTCGGTGACCGGAGACACCGCGCTCCGGTTCGGACACTGGTTCGGCGTCGATCCCCAGTTCTGGATGAACCTTCAGACGCAGTTCGACCTTGCCACGACGGAGCGGCGGGTCGGGGACGCCGTGCGAGCCCTCCCGACCGCCGCGCGGAGCGCATAGCGGCTTGGCCCGCATGAGTTCGGCCCCAGGTCGCGAGCCTGAAAGGGGCCGAGCTAGATCAGCGAGTAGCTCTGGCCGCCGTCCACTACTATGCAGGCGCCGGTGATGAGGCCCGCGCGCTCGGAGGCCAGGAAGGCCACGAGGTCGCCGACCGGCTCCGGCCAGCCGAACCTGCCCATCGGCAGGTTGCGCTCGATGAATGCCTCGACCACCTCCGGCGGGTTCTCGTCCTGGAAGCGCTCCCAGCTTCCCTGCGGGTGAGAGATCGACCCCGGCGCGATGCTGTTGACCAGCACGCCGTCCTTGGCCAGCGTCACCCCCGCGTGCTTGGTCGCCGCGATGACGGCCGCCTTGGCGGACATGTAGCCGATGTTGCCGCCGTACTCGCGTCCCCAGATCGAGACTATGTTGACCACTCGCCCCCACTTCTGCCGCTTCATGTGCGGGACGGCGAGCCTCATCAGGTGGTAGCCGCCGAATAGGTTCAGGTCGAAGGTCGCCCGGAAGTCCTCCAGGGAGGTGCCCATGATGTCCTCCCTGACGCGGACGCCGCCTACGTTGTTGACGAGGATGTCGATCTCGCCGAGGCCGGCGGTCACGGCGCGGTAGAGCGGCTCGATCTCCTCCGCGGCCGATACGTCCGCCTCCACGCCTACGGCGGAGACCCCCAGGCCCTCCAGCTCGGCCACCGTGCGGTCCAGCGTGTCACGCGAGCGCCCGCAGATGGCGACGTTCACCCCCTCCGCGGCCAGCGACAGCGCCGCCTGCCGCCCCAAACCCCTGCTTCCCCCCGTGACGAGCGCGTTCCTTCCAGCGATACCCATGTCCATCGGCTACCCTCCAGCGGTCATGATTTCGGGTAAGGGTACCAAAATGCGGGATATGCGATAATGGCGCGGTCATGGATGTAACTGTTCAGAGTACAGGAGGGCAGCCACAAGGGCTGCACCCTACGGGATGGAAGCCGTAACCACAAGGGCTGCACCCTACGGGATGGAAGCCGTAACCACAAGGGCTGCACCCTACGGGATGGAAGCCGTAGTCGTAGGGGCGTCCCTTGTGGGCGCCCTGGACGAGGAACGCACCAACTCTGAACAGTTGCCCATGGATGCCGACACGGGAAGAGGCATGAGACTGGTGCTCGGATCGGGGTCGCCGCGCCGGGTGGAGCTTATGCGGGCGTTCTCGGACGCCGTGGAGATAGACTCGCCGGCGAGGCCGGAGGGGCCCAGGCGCGACGGAGAGACGCCCGTGGAGATGGTGTCGAGGCTGTCGAAAGCCAAGGCGGAGGAGGTCGCCGACCGGGCCGGCGACGCCGTCGTGCTGGCGGCTGACACCCAGGTGGTGCTCGACGGCGAGTCGCTGGGGAAGCCGGCGGACGGCGACGACGCCGTGCGGATGCTGGAGGCGCTGCGCGGCAGGAGCCACGTCGTCGTCACGGGAGTGACGCTGCTGGACGCGGGCCGCGGGCGCATGAGGACGTCCGTCAGGCCATCGGACGTCACGATGCGGCGATACTCGGACGCGGAGATATGGGCATACGTCGCTACCGGCGACCCGCTCGACAAGGCCGGCGCGTACGCGGTGCAGCACGGCGAGTTCCGCCCGGCGTCGGTGCGCGGGTGCTACCTGAACGTGGTCGGACTCCCGCTGTGCGACGTGGTCTCGCTGGCGGATGGCATGGGCGCGGGCCTCCGCGTCAGGCCCGGCTGGCGGCCGCCCCCGGAGTGCGTGGGCTGTCCGCTGGACGCCGGAGCGGGGAGGGATAGGCGATGAACTTCCTGGGAATGGGGCCGCTGGAGCTGCTGGTCATCGCGGTGCTGGCCTTCATCGTGCTGGGGCCGGAGCGCATGGTCGACGCGGGGCGGATGCTGGGAAGGGCTGCGCGGGAGGTGAAGCGGCTGGCGGACGAGATGCCCAAGCTGTCGCTGGACGACCTTGAGGAGGCCGCGACGGAAAAGGACGGACGCGGGTCCGACGAACGGACAGCGAAGACCCCCGGCGGCGAGGAGACCGAGCGCGAAGGCCCGGTGTCGTTCCGTCCTAGCAGCCAGGAGACGAAGGAAAAGGCCACAGAACGGGACGAGCAGGGCGAAGACTGGACAGGCCCTGGAGAGAAAAGTGCATAACTCCCCTGAGCCTGCGATATCGGGCCCCTCACTTGGGCGGGGCGTACTCATGGAAGATCAAGGAGTGCGCCCTCCTGATCTTGGAGCCGTCGGCGTCAGCGGCTGAGATAATGACGGAGTAGATGCCCGGACGCCACATGGCTGTATGCCACGGCGATCCTCGGTTGAAGTCCGCGCCTGTAAGGAGTGACAGACGATCATGATCCAGCGTGGACTCAGTG
This sequence comes from Dehalococcoidia bacterium, assembly GCA_963664035.2. Taxonomy (GTDB): domain Bacteria; phylum Chloroflexota; class Dehalococcoidia; order Lucifugimonadales. Next base: position 1,642,086 of record OY760867.2, read on the forward strand.
TGCTCCGAGCCGCGATCTACTGGATTCGCCAGATGACCACATGGCCGGGGCGCACCTATTGCAGATTGCGCGATCAGTACGAGCTAGACGGCAACCAAGTCTTCAAGCTCGTGATAACTGCTAGCGGGTTCGTAGTTTTCATAGGTGTCCAAACCATAGACCAGAGCCAGGGGTTGGCACTCCAGACAAGTCTGACCACGTTCGGGCTTCTATCTGTTCACCTGCTAGCGGCAACCCTTATCCCCGTAGGAGAACGCACACCTCTGCGCCTAGGCATCGATCTGATGGCGAAAGCTCTTGATGGTCTTCGCCATCCACTCGACGTTTGCGATGCGACTCATTGAAGACGGAGGGAGTATCGGCCCTTTCGTTGCTCTAGCAAGCCTCTTTGTCTTGGTCTGGACAGTGTTGGCGTTCAGCTAGAGCGAACTGGAAACCTTACCAGAACGTGCGAGACAACCAATCGTTCCAAGTCAGGAAAAGACTGAATGCCATCAACGCCAGCGTCACCCAGAACACCACGCGTGCAAAGCGGGGGAGCGAACGAAAGAACCGCCTAAATGATCCCCGGCGCTCCTGTTCCATCGGTGAGCCTCCTTACTGCTGACCGCGCCGACAGGCAACACGGATCTGAGCAATGTCAACAAGCGTCTTTCGTCATGGGCATACCCATCCCTCTTGGACATTCTACCACTAGGGGATGAACTGAACCTGCCGGCGCAGCAGCGCGGAATCTCCAGCCTGAGTCCAGACCAAGACTGTCGCCTGTCACACCCATGACACGACACCGCTGGCAGAGTTGAGATGTGTACTTCTCTCTAGGCCCTGCCATAGACGCGCTGGCGCGCGGGTCTACTTCTCCTTGGCGGCCCCGCTATCGGCGGTTGCGCCCTGTTCCAGCCTCGGCTCCGTTCCGCCCTCTTCCAACTCGCCCTTCTGGCTGGAGCGGAACTCGCGTATGGCCTTGCCCATGGCGCCCCCGATCTCGGGCAGCCTGCCGACACCGAAGATGATCATGACGATCACCAGCACGATTACCAGTTCGGGCACTCCGATCCCGTTTGCGAACGGCATGGCTTCCCTCCTTAGTCCTCCTTCGTGACGCATCAATGATAGCCACAGCGTACCGCCAAGTCAATCAGCGGCGGCGCCGGCCAGATGCGCCGGCCCTGCTCTACTCGTCGTCGTCCATGTCGGGCATGAGCACGAACTCGGGGTAAGACTCCATGCCCAACTCGCCCGCGTCCTGCCCCATGCGCTCGACGTGCTCCGAGACGCGGACGCCCACGACGCGCTCGAGCAGCTGCCAGACAGCCCAGGCGACCACGAAGACGAACGCTCCGATAGCGACTATGCCGAGAAGCTGGATGTGAGGCTGCGCGCCGCCCGCGATGCTGGCGGCCAGCGTGCCCCAGGCGCCCGCGAACAGGTGGGCGGGCACCGCGCCCACAACGTCGTCGAGCTTGACCTTCTCCAGCAGCTTGATCCCGCCGACGCACAGCGCGCCGCCGATGGCGCCGATGATGATCGCCCATAGGTGGGCGGGGATGCCGATGACCGGCTCGGCGATGTCGGGGGCGGCGGTGATCGAGACGAGACCCGCGATCGCGCCGTTCAGCCCCGCGAACAGGTCGATGCGGCCGAGGACGGGGCGGGATATGGCGAGCGCGGCCATGACGCCGGCCGCCGCGGCCAGGTTGGTGTTGACGAGCACGATGCTCATGGCCACCGCGTCCGTCGCGCTCCCCAATGCGAGCTGGGAGCCGCCGTTGAAGCCGAACCAGCCGAACCAGAGGATGAATACGCCAAGCGTCACGACCAGGATGTTCGATGGCGGAGTGGGCCTGACCGAGCCGTCCTTCCGAAACTTGCCGAGCCTCGGCCCGACGACCAACATGCCCGCGAGCGCGGCCCAGCCCCCTGTGCTGTGTACTATGGTCGAGCCTGCGAAGTCCTGGAATCCCAGTTCGGCCAGCCAGCCGCCGCCCCAGGTCCACGCGCCCACGACGGGGTAGATGATCGCGGTTAGCAGCAGCGTGAATAGGAAGAACGACCACATCTTGACGCGCTCCGCGAGAGCGCCCGACACGATGGAGGCCGCCGTGGCGACGAAGACCATCTGGAAGAACCAGTCGGACATCGTAGAGTAGCCCTGATCGGCCATCGAGGCGGTCATGGCGGCGTCATCGGACGACAGGAGGGCCAACTCGTCGGCGGATGACTCGTAGAGGAGGCCGAACGAGCCGATGATTCCCCCGATCGTGTCGCCGTACATGAGGTTGTAGCCGATGACGAAGTAGGCCAGCCCGGCTATCGAGTAGAGCCCGATGTTCTTCAGGCAGATCATCGAGGCGTTCTTGGTGCGGACGGAGCCGGACTCCAGCATGGTGAAGCCGGCGCACATCCACATGACGAGCGCGCCCCAGATGAGGAACGCGAAGGTGTTGAGTACGAAGCTGGTCTCCTCGTCCACCCCGGCGGCGTGCGCCACGGAGGGCCAGCCGATGGACAAGGCCATGGCCGTGGCGGCGGCCACCGCGATGATGACGAGGCGTTTGCGTTGCGCGAGGACGTCTATGAGGGTTGTCAAGTCTCCTACTCCCCAATGTAGTCTAGGCCCCGATATCCAGGGCGAAAGGCTCCGGCGCATTGTATCACCGGACAGCCCGGTTCGCACGGCGTCTAGGACGCGGGTAGGACGCGGGTATCTGTTCAGAGTATGGGAGGGCAGCCACAAGGGCTGCACCCTACGGAATGGAAGCCGTAGTCGTAGGGGCGTCCCTTGTGGGCGCCTTAGGTGAGGAACGCACCAACTCTGAACAGTTACGGACACGGCCCCGCGCTCTTGACAGTCGGCTCCAAGTGTCCATATCATGCGCCCTGGAAGAATACATACGAACACTGCCCGTTCAGGTGCCCGCCGAGGGAGAATAGGGAAGGCGGTGAGAAGCCGCCGCGGTAGCGCCACTGTAAGCGGGGTTCGGAGCCGAAGCCCACTGTCGCAGAGTCGATGGGAAGGGCCCGGCCGACGAGTCCTACCCGCGAGCCAGGAGACCTGCCTGAACGGAAGGTGACCGCTCTCCGCACCCAGAGAGGGTCCCTCGGTCGCCGGGTAGAAGTCCCGGGCAGAGCCAAGTAGATGACCTCCTGCGGAGAGCCGGAGGTCATTTTTGTTGAAGGCTGCTGGCGTCACCGCTCTGCGCGGCTACCGCCAGGCGGGAGTCTCGGCCCGCCTGGCGATCGGCTCGACGGCCCTCGTCCTGCTGGTCCTGGCTGCCGCCCTAGTCTCGCTGAGCCTCGGCCCGGTCGACATACCCGCCATCCGCGTCGTCTCCATCGTGTTGTCGTCAATCGGGATCGACGCCGCAGGCTTCGGGCGCACGGAGCAGCTCGTCATCGAGCAGATCAGGCTCCCCAGGATCGTCGTCGGGGCTTCCGTGGGCATCGCCCTGGGGATTGCCGGCGCGACCATGCAGGGGCTGTTCCGCAACCCGATGGCCGACCCTGGAATCATCGGGGTCTCCGCCGGGGGAGCCGTGGGCGCGGTCGTGGCCATCGCCGCGGGCATGACGGGCCTGTTCTTCTTCGCGCTCCCGGCGTTCGCGTTCGTGGGCGCGATGGCGGCCGCGTTCCTGGTCTATGGCATCGCCGCCGTCGGCGGTCACTTCTCCATGGCCACGCTGCTGCTTGCCGGGGTGGCCGTCAACGCCTTTCTCGGCGCCATGGTGTCGGCGATCATCATCCTCATGCCCGACAACGAAGCCCTACGGGAAATCCTATTCTGGCTCGCCGGGGGGCTGGACTCTCGCTCCTGGGACCACGTATGGACCTCATCCCCCCTCGTCCTTGGCGGCGCCGCCGTGATCATGCTCATGTCCCGCGACCTGAACCTGCTGATGCTGGGCGACGACGAGGCCCGCTCGATGGGCGTCAGGGTCGGCTTTGCGCGCGTCACTCTCCTGGCCGCGGCGGCCCTGGCCACCGGAGCGGCGGTCGCGGTGAGCGGGACCATCGGCTTCGTCGGCCTCGTGACGCCCCACATCCTGAGGCTCATACTGGGGCCGGACCACCGCGTGCTGATTCCCGCGAGCGCCCTCGGGGGCGCCGCCTTCGTCATCGTCGCCGATACCGTGGCCAGGACCATCGTCCAACCGGCCGAGTTTCGCGTCGGCGTCCTCACCGCCTTCGTCGGCGCGCCGTTCTTCATCCTCCTGTTGATCAAGAACAAGCGCCAGGCATATTCCCTGTGAGACCGTCCATCGAAAGGAGTCGTGATGTCCATCCGTCAACTGCGTGACCTCATCGTTCCCCTGGTAGTCCTGCTCGCCCTGGCGGCGGCGTGCTCGTCCGAACCGCCGGCGCCGACCGCAACGCCCACCGTTGTCCCGACCGCGGCGCCGACCGCAACGCCCACAGCGACGCCCGAGCCTGCGCCAACGCCCTTCGAGGGCGTTGGCGGGATCGTCGACCCTGCCAACCTCGGCTGGCCGCGCGAGGTCGAGGGGCTGAACGGGGTCGTGAGCATCCCGGCCAAGCCGATGCGCATCATTACCGCCTCCATCGGACACGACGAGATCGCCCTGGCGCTGGTGCCCCTGGAACGGCTCGTGGGAGTCGGGGGAGTCAGCAAGAACGCGACCTACTCGAACGTCGCCTCCCTCGTCCAGGACATAACCGAGATCTCACGCGACCCGGAGACGATCATCGCCCAGGCGCCGGACGTCATCGTCACGAGCCCCTTCTTCCCGGCCGAGGGGGTCGAGGCCCTGTCGAAGACCGGCATCCCCGTCGTCCAGACGGAGCTGAAGCACGGCCCCGAGGCGAGCGTCAACAGCATCCTCTTCATGGGCTACATCTTCGGCGAGGAGGACCGCGCCGTCGAGTTCGCGGCTGAGGTGAGCGCCCGGTACGACTCCCTCGTCGCCGTGACCGGCGCGGCGGAGCCCCGCCCCCGCGTGCTCGCCCTCACGCAGTACTCCGACCAGCTGTGGGTCGCGGGCGGCAACTCCACCGAGGGCGGCGTCATAGCGGCCGCCGGCGGCGTCAACGTGGCCGAGGAAGCGGGCATCGACGGGAACCAGACCACCAGCCTCGAAGGCGTCATTGCGATGAACCCCGAGGTCATCATCATTCCCCAACCGGCCGAGTTCGGCGCCGAAGAGTTCCGGCAGAGCCTGCTTGCCAACGAGGCGATCGCCGAGATCCCGGCGATCAAGAACGACAGGGTCCACGTCGTCGAGGGCAAGCATTTCACCACGCTATCCTACTGGAACATCCGGGGGGCGGAGGACCTCGCCCGCATGCTGTGGCCGGACGACTTTCCCGGCCCGGCGAAAGCCTCCTTCAGCCTGGCCGAGTAGCGGAAGATGAACGAAGACGGACCAAAGGCGATCAGCGCGCGGGACCTCTCCTACGACGTCCAGGCGCAAACGCTGCTCGACGGCGTTAGCCTGCACGCCGACCGGGGCGAGCTCGTTGGGCTGATAGGCCCCAACGGCGCGGGAAAGTCCACGCTCCTGAGGGCCATGTCCGGCATCCTCGACTACCGGGAAGGCGCGGTCCGGCTCGACGGAGAGGACATCAGGTCCCTATCGTCCAGGGAGGCCGCGGCGGGCCTCGCCCTCATCCCGCAGATCGCGCCCTATACGTACGGTTTCACCGCCGTCGAGCTCGTGCTCATGGGCAGGTATCCCCACCTGGGGCGCTTCCAGATCGAGGGCAGGGAGGACGACCGCATCGCCAGGGAGGCGATGGGTCTCACCGAGACCGAGCATCTCGCCGACAGGACGCTCGACACCCTCTCCGGCGGGGAGCGCCAGCGCGTGTTCGTATCCCGCGCCCTGGCCCAACGGCCCCGCGTCCTCCTGCTGGACGAGCCCACGGCAAACCTGGACGTCCTCCACCAGCTCAAGGTGCTCGACCTGGTGCGCCGGCTCGTCGACGACGGCCTGACGGCGGTCGCGGCCATCCACGACCTGAACATGGCCGCCCGCTACTGCGATAGGCTGGTGCTGCTGAGCGGAGGGCGGGTGCTGGCCGAGGGGCCGCCGGAGGTCGTCCTGTCGTCGCGGACGTTGGAGTCCGCCTTCGGCGTGAGGTCCGCGGTGTACCGCGACCCGATAACCGGTTCCCTAGCGATAAGCCTGATCGGCCCGGCGGACGGCCGCACATCGAACGGCAAGCCGGCGCATTTGGGAGGTGACTCGTGAGAGAAAACGACGCTGGAGAAAGGCCCGCGGGGTTGGTGAAGCGCCGCCGCGTCCGGCACGGCCTCGTCATCGTCAACACGGGCGACGGCAAGGGCAAGACGACCGCCGCCCTCGGCGTGATATTCCGCGCCTGGGGCCGAGACTTCCGCATCAGGATGTTCCAGTTCATCAAGAACACGGGCGCCCGGTTCGGCGAGCACCGCGCGGCCGGCAAGCTCGACATACCTATCGAGTCTCTCGGCGACGGATTCACGTGGCTATCGAAGGACCTGGACCGGTCGGCGGCCCTCGCCGTCGAGCAGTGGGAGCGCGGCAAGGACGCGATCCTGAACGGAGACGAGGACATCATAGTCCTGGACGAGTTCACCTACGCCATGCACTACGGATGGGTCCCGGTGGAGGACGTGGTGGACGTCCTGGGGCGGAGGCGCGACACGCTTCACGTCATCATCACCGGCCGCTACGCCCCCCAGGAGTTGATCGACTGCGCCGACCTCGTCACCGAGATGAGGATGATCAAGCACCCCTACGAGGAGAAGGGCATCAAAGCCCAGCAGGGCATAGAGTTCTAGCGGCGGCTCAGGCGAATATCCCCAGCGGGTTGAGGGAGCGGGGCGCGTCCGTGACGTCCATCTCTTCCACCCGCTTCATGTAGCCGACCACCGCGTAGGTGAGGGGCGTTGCCGCGGCCTCGTACGCGATCTTGGCAATCCACTGGGCCAGCGCCGCGCTCAGCAGGGCCGCCGCGCTCCAGTCGCCGCCCACGCCAAAGGCGACGTAGATGAAGATGAACGAGTCCAACCCCTGGCCCACTACCGTGGAGCCTATGGTGCGTACGAACAGCAGCCTGCCCTCCATCCGGTACTTCAGCAGGGCCAGCACCGTGGAGTTGGAGAACTCGCCTACCAGGTAGGCGATGAAGGAGGCGACGAGAATCCAGGGCACCTGGCCGAGGATGGTGTCGTAGGCGTCCTGGTCTTCCCAGAACCCGGCGCCGGGGATTATGCCCGCGAGCCACAGGGCGGCTACCACCAGCAGATTGGCCCCGAAGCCCAGCCAGATCACCCCCCGGGCGACCCGGAAGCCGTACACCTCGGTCAGCACGTCGCCGACGATGTAGCTGATGGGAAAGATGATTATCGCGGCGGGCAGCACCACCGAGGCGCTGCCCAGGAACTCGAACGGGAGCGTGAGCAGCTCTATCGGCTTCACCGCGATTATGTTGGAGGCGACCAACACGCTGACGAACAGCGTTACTACGATGACGAAAGTGCCTGTGAACCGCATGTCTGCTCCTGGCGCCCCTACCTGTCCTCCAGCGCGTACACGTCCCGCAGGTTCCTATACGCGCCGTTGTAGTCCAGGCCGTATCCCACGACGAAGACGTCCGGCACCTCGAACTCCGAATAGGCCGCCTCGACTTCGTGCGAGCGGCGCGAGGGCTTGTCCAGCAGCGCGCACACCCCAACCGACGCTGCCCCCAGCCCCGACAACTCCTGCGCCAACGCCGCGCACGTGGCCCCGGTATCGACTATCCCGTCCACTATGAGGACGTCCCGCCCCTCGATCCGGTCGCGCGGCGGCAGCCAGCCCACCGCCGTCTCTCCCCCCTCGGTGCCCTCGTACCTCCGCATCCGCGCCGTCGTCACGTCCACCGGCGCCCGGAACGACCGCATCAGGTCCGCGAGAAAGCAGACCGCGCCGTCCATCGCGCCCACCAGGACCAGCCCGGACGGGTCGTAGTCCCCGCATATCCTGGCCGCGATCCTCTCGACCGCGCTCGCTATGTCTCTCTCGGAGACCAGGACGTCGCCCAACTCCATCTTCACCCTCTCAGGGCCGCGTCGCCGCCCCGCCGAATTGTATAGTCCAAAGGCCAGGCGCTACAAGCTATCTTCCCCGGCCGGCGTTGCCTAGGACCGTACGCCTTGCTATCATCTCTCCAGCATGTGCGCGCGCCGTGTCCCACGGGAGAGGTGGCCGAGCGGTTTAAGGCGCCGGTCTCGAAAACCGGTATGGGAGCAATCTCATCGTGGGTTCGAATCCCACCCTCTCCGCCAACTCCGCCAACCTGAACTCTGAACAGTCACCCGAACCCTAGATTCTCCATCTAGATAAAGTGAAGACCTCGTTGGAGCCCGACGCGATGCGGGCTAAGATGGTTGTTGAACAGACAGTTCCATCACCAACGAGGTGCATCTATTATGAAGCAAGGCTTGCTGCCATTCCAGTATACGGAGGAGAAGAGTTCGACGGGTGTGACAGCCCTGTCGGGCCTGATGACGTACTTGGAGTTGATGCACCTATCAGGATTGAGGCCATCGGTAGAGCGGTATCTGGGCCTGCGGAAAGGGGGTCAGGGCTGGACGGACAGCCAGGTGGTCACATCGTTGATACTCCTGAACCTGGCAGGCGGAGAGTCAGTCACCGATCTGGATGTTCTGGCCAGCGACGAGGGGTTGTGCAGGCTACTCGAGCAGGCCGAGAGCCACGGTATGGGCCGTAGGGAGCGCAGGTCGCTGAGTGGGAGATGGCGCCGAGAGCGCCGCCGTGGGGTGCCGTCATCCTCGGTGGTGTTCCGGTATCTGGAGAGGTTCCACGACGAGGGTGAAGAGGCCAAGCGGGAGGCTCACAGAGCCTTCATACCTTCCCCAACTGAAGCTCTGAAGGGTCTGTGGAAGGTGAACGGAGACCTGGTGAGCTTCGTGCAGAGCCGGTCGCCCTGTGCTCAAGCCACGCTGGATATGGATGCCACGTTGGTGGAGACGCACAAGCAGCAGGCGCTCCACAGCTACAAGGGCTACAGGGCGTATCAGCCGCTGACGACCTACTGGTCAGAGGCCGACGTGGTAGTGCATTCGGAGTTTCGGGACGGCAACGTACCTGCGGGTCATCAGCAGTTGCGGGTGCTGTCAGAGACGCTGGAGCATCTGCCTGCGGGTGTGGAGAGAGTGATGCTCCGGTCGGACACGGCGGGGTACCAGCAGGAGTTGCTGCGGTACTGCGCGGAGGGCATGAACGCGCGGTTCGGGGTGATCGAGTTTGTGGTGGGTGTCGACGTGACGGTCGAGTTCCGCCGTGCGGTGTCCGAGGTTGGAGAGGAAGAGTGGCAGCCGCTGTACCGGAAGGTTGGGAAGCACCGGGTGGACACCGGTCAGCAGTGGACTGAGGTGAACTTCGTGCCGAACTGGATAGGGCACTCCAAGAACAGCCCCGAGTACAGGTTCATAGCCATCAGGGAGCGGCTGGACGAACAGCCGTTGCCTGGAATGGGTGGGCAGATGGAGCTTCCGTTCCCAGCGATGGAGCTGTCCGGTCGTGGTTGGCATAAGGTGTTCGGAGTGGTGACCAACCGGGCCCTTGCGGGGGATGAGTTGATCTGGTGGTACAGGCAGAGATGCGGCAAGGGCGAGGAGGTCCACGGCGTTCTGAAGAGTGACCTTGCCGGGGGCAGGCTGCCGTCGGGGCTGTTCGGAGCCAACGCCGCGTGGTGGGCCATATCGGTGCTGGCCTTCAACCTGAACTCTGCGATGAAGCGGCTGGTGTTGGGTGGGCAGTGGGTGGGCAAGCGGCTGAAGGCGGTGCGCTTCGCCCTGATCGCCCTACCGGGGCGTGTGGTGCGTCACTCCAGGAGGTTGATCATCCGTCTGGCCCGTGGCCACCCCGCATACGAGTTGCTGGTCAGGGCTCGGCAGCGGATATTGGCGCTGGCTGCCGGGCCCTACCCGACATAGGCGTCCTGCGTGAAGCATCGGTTGTAGGCGACTCAACCGGGTTGCCGAGCCGGGCCATGCCCGCTTTCGCCTGAAGAGAGCGATGGTCGGCGCCGGAGCGCTGCCGATACCTCGAAGGCGCCGACCGGACCCTTCCACTGCCCGATCATGGCATGTCTCGCCCCTAGCCGACGCCCAGACACGCCCCTCCAAGCACACCAAACAACTCCCAACAATGTTAGGTGGGGGATTTGGGGAGACCCCGATTCCCCACCTAGGTAAAAGAGAGACCTCGTTGGCGCCCGTGTTGAAGCGGGCTAAGATGGTTGCTGCACAGGCAAAGCCATCACCAACGAGGTGCATCTATTATGAAGCAAGTCACCCTGCCGTTCCAGTATGCCGGGGAGAAGAGCACGACGGGTATGACGGCGCTGTCGGGCCTACCGACGTACCTGGAGTTGATACAGGTGTGCGGGTTGAAGTCATCGATAGAGCGCTGCGTGGGGTTGCGTAGAGGCGGTCAGGGCTGGACGGACAGCCAGATAGTCACCTCGCTGATACTGCTGAACCTTGCGGGCGGCGAGTCGGTGTCCGATCTGGATGTCCTTGAGAAGGACGAGGGGTTCTGCCGGGTGCTTCGAGAGACGGAGATGGTCGGGATGGGTCGCAGGGAGCGCGTAGCGTTGGGCCAGAGATGGCGTGTGGAGCGGCGTCGGACCGTACCGTCGGAGTCTGCGGTGTTCCGGTACCTGTCGGGATTCAACGACGCAGACGAGGAGTCTCGGCGGCAAGCTCACCGGGCATTCATCCCTACGCCCAACCAGGCGCTGCGCGGTCTCTGGGAGGTCAACGCCGAGATGGTGGGCTTCGTTCAGAGCCGTTCGCCTCACACCGTGGCGACTCTGGACATGGACGCGACCCTGGTGGAGACGCACAAGCAGGAGGCGCTCTTCAGCTACAGGAAATACAGGGCGTACCAGCCGCTGACGATCTACTGTTCAGAGGACGACCTGATCGTTCATTCGGAGTTCCGAGACGGCAACGTGCCTGCGGGCCATCAGCAGTTGCGCGTGCTGACCGAAGCACTGGAGCAACTGCATTACAGCGTCGAGAGGGTGATGCTGAGGTCTGATACGGCGGGGTACGAGCAGGAGTTGCTGCGATACTGCGCCGAGGGAAGGAACGAGCGGTTCGGGGTGATCGAGTTTGCGGTGGGTGTTGACGTGACGGCGGAGTTCCGCCGTGCGGTGTCGGCGGTTCCCGAGCGGCAGTGGCAGCCGCTGTACCGGAAGGTGGGCGAGCATAGGGTGGATACGGGCCAACAGTGGGCTGAGGTCAACTTCGTGCCCAACTGGATAGGGCACTCGAAGAACAGCCCTGAGTATCGGTTCATAGCCATCAGGGAGCGGTTGAACGAGCAGCCTCTGCCTGGGATGGACAGCCAGCTAGAGCTTCCATTCCCTGCGATGGAGTTGCCCGGTCGGGGTTGGCACAAGGTCTTCGGGCTGGTGACCAACCGAGACCTACCGGGAGACGAGGTGATCGGGTGGTCGAGGCAGAGATGCGGCAAGGGTGAGGAGGTACACGGCGTGTTGAAGGAGGACCTTGCGGGCGGCAGGCTCCCTTCGGGCCTGTTCGGAGCCAACGCGGCATGGTGGGCCATAGTGGTGCTGGCCTTCAATCTGAACTCGGCGATGAAGCGGCTGGTGTTGGGCGGACAGTGGGTGAGCAAGCGTCTGAAAGCGGTCCGCTTCAACCTGATCGCCCTTGCTGGCCGGGTCATATGGCACGCTCGAAGGCTGATCATCCGCCTGGCGCGTGGACACCCCTCATACGAGTTGGTGCTCAGAGCGCGGCAGAGGCTATCGGCGCTGGCTGCCGAGCCGTAAACGGCATAGGCGACCCGGTAGGGGGAGAGGGCCCATCGGTTGAAGGCGACTCAGCGGTGTCGTCTGGCCGGGCCATGCCTTCCTTGGACTCAACAGAGCCGCCGCTTGGTATCAGGCCGCCCCAATACCCTCAAAACGTCGTCCAAACCCCTCCCTACGGCCCAATCTGAGCATATGTGACGCCGAGGCAACGACGAACATGTCCCTGTAGAACCGCAAAGTCCACACCAATAACGCTAGGTGGTGGATCTGGGGAACACGCTCGTGTTGACCGGGTAAGGCATCGTAACTATCATGGCCGTTGGCCCGCCGCCATGCGGGCAGCAGACGCCGATGCGCAACGAACCCGATCCCGCATACCTGGTCCTCGAGGACGGCTCCGTGTACGAAGGCGAGTCCTTCGGCGCGGCGGCGTCCGCCCACGGCGAGGTCGTCTTCAACACGTCGATGACCGGCTACCAGGAGATGCTGACCGACCCGTCGTACGCCGGGCAGATCGTCGTCCCCACCTACCCACTGATCGGCAACTACGGGGTCAACGAGAGGGACTTCGAGTCGCGCCGGATACAGGTCGCCGGCTTCGTCGTGCGCGAGCACTGCCGCCAGCCCAGCCACGCGATGAGCACCTCCACGCTGGACGAGTTCATGCGGACCCAGGGGGTCGCCGGCCTGAGCGGCGCCGACACGCGCGCCGTCACCCGGCGGCTGCGGAGCCGGGGCGTCATGATGGGTGCCATCGCCGTCGGCGAGCCTCCCGGCGAGGCGCTCGAGAGGCTGAGGAGCCTGCCCGCCTACGACACCGTCGACTACGTCTCCAGGGTCACGACGCGCGCGCCGTACGAGTGGGAGAAGTCCGACGCCCACGAGGAGCCTGCCCGTAGGCGCCATATCGTGGTGGACGACTTCGGCCTCAAGTACAATATCCTGCGCTCGCTGCGGGCCAGGGGGTGCGCGGTGACCGCCGTCCCCGCCGGCACGTCCGCCGATGAGGTGCTGGCCATGCGCCCCGACGGCGTGGTGATGTCCCCGGGCCCGGGCGACCCCGACCTGCTCGACTACGCGGTCGAGACCGCCCGCGGCCTGCTCGGTAGGGTGCCCATCCTGGGCATATGCCTGGGCAACCAGGTGCTGGGCAGGGCGTTCGGCGCGAGGACCTACAAGCTGAAGTTCGGACACCGCGGCGGCAACCACCCCGTCCGAGACGTCGAGACCGGCCTCGTCCACATCACGTCGCAGAACCACGGCTACGCGGTCGACGCCGACACGCTGCGGGCGGACGTGGAGGTCAGCCACGTCAACCTGAACGACTACACGGTGGAGGGGCTGCGCCACAGGTCCCTGCCGGTCATGAGCATCCAGTACCACTCCGAGGCGTCTCCCGGCCCGCTGGACAACGAGTACATCTTCGACCGCTTCATCGACATGGTGGACGAGAGCAGGACGTGACGGCAGCGGATGTGCTATACTGATGCACAATTACGATGCGGCGAAGTGATGCCGCCATGAGGTGCAAGGATGCGCACGACACTTGACATAGACGGCGCGTTGCTCGACTCGGTGGTCGAGACCACGGGGGAGAAGACGAAGAGCAGGGCGGTGAGCGCAGCCCTACGGGAGTATGTCCGGCGCAAGCACGTTCAGGAGCTAATCGACTCTTGGGGCGAGATCGTTGTAGACGACTACAGCGGACAGGCATTGGAAGTGGAGGAGAGGAAGCGCGCGTACCTCACTTCGTTGAGGGACGGCACTGCCTGATGATCCTAGTTGAATCGTCTGTGTTGATGCAAGTTCAGAGGCTGCCCGGCTCAAGAGAAGCTATTGAACTGGCAGCGCTAATGTCCTCCGGCGATGCGGCCGTAACGGGGCCGGTAATTATGGAGTACCTCAGGGGAGCCCGTTCCCCGGAAGACTTCGAGTTCCTGGCAAGGCGTATCGTCTCACTCAACTACCTTGAGATGGATCAGGAGGCTTGGGTGATAGCAGCAAGGTTGAGCAACCGACTCATACGCGCCGGAGAAATGATGTCCGATCTTGACACCGCTATAGCTGCTGCGGCAATTCGCCACAACGTGCAGTTATATACGTTGGATGGGGGATTCAAGCGAGTTTCCGAGTTAAGGTTATATCGTCCGCGATATAGGTGAGACGGAGAACGAGAGGTTCTGAATGCGAACCACACTGGACATAGATCCCGATCTGCTTGATGAAGTACTCGAAGTCACCGGCGAGCGAAACAAGACCAAGGCAGTCACCAAAGCCTTGAGAGGGTTTATTCGTCGCAGGAGGATTACCGAGTTGCGGGAGAGTGCTGGGAGTATTGATCTGGTGAATAATCTAAGAGAGCTTGAGGCGCTCGAACTCAGAGAGATGGAGCGCCTACATAAGCGTTATTCGGCCCTTGAGGACGATGCCAGGCAGTGACCGCGCTATCCGGCGTCACCGCCGTATCCTTCGACGTGGACGACACCCTCTGGGACTTCGACGGGATGGCGCGCGGTGCGTTGAGGGCCGTCCTGGAGGAGCTCTCGCGCCTCGACCCGGAGGCGGCGCGCGCCCTCGACGTCGACAGGATGGTCGCCATCCGCAACGAGACCCACGACCGCCTGCGGGGCAGGGTCGACGACCTCAACGCGGTCCGCGAGGAGTCGATGAAGCAGGCGCTCCGCGAGGCGGGCAGGCCCGACGACGACCTCGGCTCCCGCCTCGCGCAGGTCTACTTCCGCCACAGGGACGCGGCGCGCCGCCCCTTCCCCGACGTGCGCCCGGCGCTGGAGCGCATGGCGCCACGCTACCGGCTCGGCCTGCTGTCCAACGGCAACACCGGCGCGGACGCCCTGGGCATCGGCGGCCTCGTCTCGTTCGAGGTCTTCTCGCAGGACCACGGCGGGATGGAGAAGCCCGACCCGCGCATCTTCGAGATTGCGGCGGAGCGGGCTGGCTGCCCTGCGCGGCAGATAGCCCACGTCGGCGACTCGCTGGCGAACGACGTCGCCGGCGCGGCCAACGCCGGGTTCCGCCCCGTGTGGCTCAACCGAAACGGCACGCCCAACGACGCCCGCGCCGAGCTGGAGATAGCGTCGTTGGAGGAACTGGCCCCGCTGCTGCCATAGGGAAGATATGCGATGATTACCGCAACGTACGAGTTTGAGCACCGTCCCCCAACCCTTGACAATGCCGAACGTAAGTACTATGCTTGTCTCCGCAGATAGAAGGTGCTGCCAAATGATCTTGACAAGATACGCCCTTCGCCCCACGGTGAGCAACGCTGAACTGGCGGTGTGCGATGCCCCGTAGCGTTCTGCCGTTCGGAAGCGAATTCTCCCCGGCACAAATCGATCTCCCAATCCTTCTGCATCTTGCCTACACTCACAGGTCTGACTGGAAGGCCTTCGAGCGGGCAGTTCGTGACCGCTATTTCGCTCAACATCAAACGTCTGACTACAACAAGGGCAAGCTCGCCAACAACAGCAAGCTCTCGCTTCGCGCCTATGGTCTCATCGGTGGAAAAGATACCACGCTTACGTCGGCTGGCCTTGCTCTCTACAAACTGCGCAACGACGAACACGCTCTCGACACAGCTTTTGCCAAACACATTCTATTGCACTGCCATGGCATGAACTTCGTCCAATGCATCCTCGACATGCAAGCCTCGGGTGAGAGGATCGACCTGAACAGTCTGCGTCGTTGGCTCGATGAGCGCGGCATTACGGTGCCGCGCGGCGGCAAACACATGAGCACGCTGCGTCTTTGGCTCGAGAAGGCCGAGGTCTTCGTCACCGGCTACCGCATTGACCGAGCACGCCTAGACCAGGTTCTCGGTCTCGGAGTAGATGAGTATGAGGCTCTAGCTACGTTTAGTCACGAGCAACGCGCATATCTCAAGGCACTCGCCAACATGGGCGGCGGCGGGCCTCACCTTTCCAACGACATCGAGAAGCTCGCCACTGCCACCTATGGTATTCGCTTCAACGAGAAGAATCTACCTAAGCAAGTGCTATATCCCCTGCGCGACGTGTGCTATGTCAAATTGGAACGAGGCACGAAGCAAGCTGGGCGCGGGGCAAAGCCTTTCCTGGTCACTGCAACTACCAAGTTAACAATCGACATCATTACACCCCTAATTGAACAGGTGGAACAGCAAGTTCATGCGGATATTCGTCCTTTGCTACGGAAGCCCATCAGGGAAATTCGTGAGGAGACCAACTCGCAGGACAGACATATCCGTGGACTTGCGTTGGAAGCCTTGGCCTTCAAGCTCATGCGCCTTCTCGACCTTTCCTACGTCGCCACGCGACTGCGCGGAAGCGCTACCGGCGGCGCCGAGGTAGACTTGGTCTTCGAAAGTGCGCGACTCGTCTTCTCCCGCTGGCAGATCCAGTGCAAGAACACGTCTCGCGTCGCCCTTGATGACGTTGCGAAAGAGGTGGGATTGACGCACCTCCTCAAGAGCAACGCCATCGTGCTTGTGTCTACCGGTGAGATAGGTGATGAAGCTCGTCATTATGCTAACAGCGTCATGGCGGATTCCAATTTGTGCATTGTAATGGTTGACGGTAACGACCTAGGCCTAATAGAAGAACGTCCGGCAGCGATTATTGACGTATTCACGCGTGAAGCCCGCCATGCTATGGATCTCAAGAAGCTTGAACTTTAAGGGGCATGTGTGATGAATATGAGACAGGCTAACCCTAGCACCTTCCATGAGACGAACTTAGGTCGAATAGTTCATGGAGATAGCCGCGAGGTACTTAGCACGTATGCGGAAGGTTCTGTGAATCTCATCATGACAAGTCCACCCTTCGGATTGGTTCGAAAAAAGGAATATGGCAATGTGGATGCCACTGAATATGTTGGTTGGTTTGAGACTTTCGCCAAGGATTTCCATCGTGTTTTGAAGGACGATGGCAGTCTGGTCATAGACATCGGCGGCGCATGGAACAAAGGCTATCCCACTCGAAGTCTGTATCACTTCAAGCTTCTCATCATGTTGTGTGAAGAGATTGGCTTTCACCTAGCGCAGGATTTCTACTGGTGGAACCCGTCCAAATTGCCAACACCTGCTGAGTGGGTTACCGTCAGACGGGTGCGTGTGAAGGACGCCATCAATACCGTTTGGTGGCTGTCCAAGACACCTTGGCCAAAGGCAAGTAACCGCCGCGTACTCCAACCGTATAGTCCTAGCATGGACGTGCTCCTAGCAAAAGGATACACGGCCAAGAAGCGCCCTTCCGGTCACCACATTAGTGGAGGGTTCAGTATGGACAATGGGGCAGCGATTCCGCCCAACCTCATCGCAATCCCGAACACTGACAGTAACGGCTTCTACTTGCGATACTGTGAGGAGAAGGGGCTCAAGCCTCATCCCGCACGGTTCCCGGCGGAGTTGCCTGAGTACTTCATTCGTATGTTGACCGATCCAGGCGACCTCGTGGTTGACCCGTTTGCTGGTAGCTGTGTGACCGGCGAGGTTTGTGAGCGGACTGGGCGCCGCTGGGTATGTGTAGAGCTCGTGGAAGAGTATTGCGAGGCATCGCTAGGACGCTTTGTTCGTCGTCCAAAGGAGAACTCTAAGCCCGCCGCCAACCCATCGGACCACTCGAACTACTATCGAGTGCCGCGGCCGGGCGTTATGTGGAGGAACTCTCACAGCGACGAGCTTGTGAGAGATGGTGGAAGAAAACGACCTGTCAATAAGAGTCATGTCTGAATTGAAACCCTACCAGCATCCCCGACCCTCCAAGGTGCTCGTAATCGGCTCCGGCCCCATCGTGATCGGCCAGGCCGCCGAGTTCGACTACGCCGGCACGCAGGCGTGCAAGGCGCTGCGCGAGGAGGGCGTCACCACGGTGCTCGTCAACTCGAACCCCGCGACCATCATGACGGACGAGGGCATAGCCGACGTCGTGTACATCGAGCCCCTCACCGTGGAGGTGCTGACCAGGATCATCGAGGCCGAGCGGCCCGACGGCGTGCTGCCCACGCTGGGCGGCCAGACCGGCCTCAACCTCGCCGTCGACCTCGCGGACGCCGGCGTGCTAGACAGGTACGACGTGCGCCTGCTCGGCACCCCGCTGGAGGCGATACGGAACGCGGAGGACAGGGACCTCTTCCGCCAGCTTCTGCTCGACATCGGAGAGCCCGCGCCGCCGAGCGACACCGTCAGCTCCATGGAGGAGGCGCAACGGGCCGCCGAGAAGCTGGGGCTGCCCCTCGTCGTCAGGCCCGCCTACACCCTCGGCGGCACCGGCGGCGGCATCGCCGACACCCAGCAGGAGTTCGAGTCGATAGTCGCCGGCGGACTCGCGGCCAGCCCCATCCGCCAGGTGCTCATCGAGAAGTCGCTGGTGGGCTGGAAGGAGGTCGAGTACGAGGTGATGCGCGACGCCTCCGACAACTGCATCACCGTCTGCAACATGGAGAACATCGACCCGATGGGCGTCCACACGGGAGACAGCATCGTCGTCGCGCCCAGCCAGACGCTCTCCGACAAGGAGTACCAGATGCTCCGGTCCGCGAGCCTGCGCATCATCCGCGCCCTGGGCATCGAGGGCGGATGCAACGTCCAGCTTGCGCTGGAGCCTGGTGACGTAGTGGCCGAGTCCCTCCCCGCCGGAGGCCGCGCCGGTAGGGGCGGGTCTCAGACCCGCCCCTACTACGTGATCGAGGTCAACCCCCGCGTCAGCCGGAGCTCCGCCCTGGCGTCCAAGGCGACCGGCTACCCCATCGCCCGCGTGGCCGCGAAGATCGCCGTCGGAAAGCGGCTGGACGAGATACCCAACGCGGTCACGCAGAAGACGCTGGCCGCCTTCGAGCCCGCGCTCGACTACTGCGTCGTCAAGATACCCCGCTGGCCCTTCGACAAGTTCCCCAGCGGCGACCGCATCATCGGCACGCAGATGAAGGCCACCGGCGAGGTGATGGCCATAGACCGCTCCTTCGAGGCCGCCTTCCAAAAGGCCGTGCGCTCCCTGGAGATCACCAGCCGCTCCCTCCTCTGGGAGGACCCCGACTGGCTGCCGCCCGCCGGCGATGGAAAGCAGGACGCCCCCGACTGGTCCAGGGCGCCGCTGCACCCCAACGACGAACGCCTATGGGCGCTGCTGATGGCCCTCAGGCGAGGCGCGTCCCCGGAGGGCCTCTCCCGCCTCACCGGCATCGACCCCTGGTTCACAAGGGCCTTCGCCACCATAGCCTCCATGGAGGCGGCGCTGCTCTCCCAGACCCTCACCCCCGCGCTGCTCTACAGGGCCAAGCGGCTCGGCTTCTCCGACGAGAAGATAGGCTTGCTGACGGACAGGACCTCCGAGGAGGTGCGGTCGCTGCGCCTGGAGCACGACGTGCGCCCCGTCTACAAGATGGTAGACACCTGCGCCGCCGAGTTCGAGGCCGTGACCCCATACTTCTACAGCACCTACGAGCAGGAGAACGAGGCCGAGCCGCTGGCCGACTCCAAGGCCGTCGTGGTCGGCAGCGGCCCCATCCGCATCGGCCAGGGCATCGAGTTCGACTACTGCTCCGTCCACGCCGCCTGGGCGCTGCGGGACGCGGGCGTCAAGAGCGTCATGATCAACTCCAACCCGGAGACGGTCTCCACCGACTTCGACACGAGCGACCGCCTCTACTTCGAGCCCCTCGACGAGGAGAGCGTGCGCGACGTCATCGACAACGAGACCCTCCCGGACACCGGCGACGGCGAGCGGTGCCCCCCGACGATGGTCCAGTTCGGCGGACAGACCGCCATAAACCTGTCGCAGTCGTTGGACAGGGCCGGCCTCCCCATCCTCGGCTCTACCGCGCGCTCCATAGACACCGCCTCCGACCGGCAGCTATTCGAGGACTTCCTGGCCCGCGTCGGCATCCCCAACCCCCCCGGCGCCGCCGTGGCGAGCATAGAGCAGGCGCTGTCCGTGGCCGAGGACGTGGGCTACCCCGTGCTGGTCAGGCCCAGCTACGTCCTCGGCGGCAGGGCGATGGAGATAGTCCGCAACCCCACCGAGCTCATCAGGTTCATCGCCGGCGCCTTCGCCGCCGGCGAGGGACGCCGCGTCCTGATCGACAAGTACTTCGAGGGCAGGGAGATCGAGGTCGACGCCGTCTGCGACGGCGAGTCGGTGCTCATACCCGGCATGATGGAGCACGTCGAGCGCGCGGGCGTCCACAGCGGCGACTCGATGGCCATCTACCCCGGCCTCACCATGACCGCGGAGGAGGTCGACACCGTCGTCGACTACACGACCCGCATCGGCCTCGCCCTCCAGGTGCGCGGGCTGATGAACATCCAATACGTCCTGCTCGGCGGCCCGGCCTACAGGACCCCCCTGGACGCCGGCGGCGCCGTCAAGACCGAGGTCTACGTGATCGAGGTCAACCCCCGCTCCAGCCGCACCATACCCTTCATATCCAAGGTCACCGGCGTGCCGATGGTCCGCCTAGCGGTGAACGCCATGCTGGGCCGCACCCTCGCCGACCAGGGCTACTCCGGCGGCCTCTGGAAGAAGCAGGACGTGGTCGGCGTCAAGGCGCCCGTCTTCTCCATGTCCAAGCTGGCCGGCGTCGACACCTACCTGGGGCCGGAGATGAAGTCCACCGGCGAGGTCATGGGCATCGACTACGAGTTCAGGCCCGCCGTCGCCAAGGCGCTGGCGGCCGCCGGGCTCGTGCTGCCCCCCAAGGGGTCCATACTGCTCAGCATAGCCGACCGCAACAAGGCCGAGTCGATAGAGATGGTCCGCCTGCTCGCCGAGGCCGGCTACAGCCTCTACGCCACCGGCGGCACCGCCGAGATGATACGCGCCCTCGGCATGGAGGTAGTCTCCGTCCCCAAGCGCCTCTCCGAAGGACACCCCAACGTCGTGGACGTAATCGACGACGGCACCGTCGACGCCGTCGTAAACACCGTCACCTTCGACCGCGAGGCCCTCCAGGACGGCTTCAAGATACGACGAGCCGCCGCCGAGCGCCGCGTCCCCTGCTTCACCTCCCTAGACACCGCCCGAGCCGCCGTCGAAAGCCTATCCAACGGCTCCGCCGACTACAGCGTAGAACCCATGTCGTCCTATTTGGGACGGGGCCGCCCTGTCAAGTAGCGGCGTAGTCATTGGTACGAAAATAGCCCCGCGCAACTTGACTTGTCCCTTCCCCCCCTGCGGGCCCGCAGGGGGGGAAGGGACAAATCAAGTTGGTCTGGTCTATTTTCATACCAACCATTCATGTCGGTTGCGGTCCGGCGCACCAAGGGATGAAATGGACCAAGGCAGGCTTCTAACCCCCATCCTAACCTTCCCCCGCAGGGGGCTGACAGGGGTAGGCAAAGTCTGAGATCGGTATAAGAACTTGGAAAGCGCATGGGTTTCTGGCATCTTTTTGGTACCAACAGAAAGGAGCCAGAGATTCGCCATGCGCCTCCCATCCGAATGGTATCAGATGCAGCAGACCATCGAACAACACATGCCGCACCTCAGAGAGTCCCAACTCAAAGGGCTGGTCCTCTGGGTGTACGGCACCATCCTGGCCGGGAGCGGCTGCCAGAACGCCGTCGCGACGGCGCTCTCGTTCGTCGGCAGCTTCAACAGCATCCGCCAGTACCTCAGGGAGTGGCTCTACGATGGGCAAGACCGTGCCAACCCGTGCCGCGTGCAACTGGATGTGACCTCGTGCTTTGTTCCGCTGCTGAGGTGGCTGCTG
This sequence comes from Dehalococcoidia bacterium, assembly GCA_963664035.2. GTDB lineage: Bacteria > Chloroflexota > Dehalococcoidia > Lucifugimonadales. The sequence goes on from OY760867.2 coordinate 1,663,581, forward strand.
AAGTTGTGGAAGTCGGACAGACTGGTGCTTGCCATAGACCCGACGATGCAGGGCGATCGGATGACCTCGATCGTGATAAGCGCGGTCTACCGAAGCTGCGCCATTCCCCTTGCCTGGAGCATCATGCCCGCCAACACGCCCGGCAAGTGGATGGACCCGATCGTGGATATGCTCCGAGTCCTGTCCGAAGCGGTGCCTGAGCACATGACCGTGCTGGTAATGTGTGATCGGGGACTGAGGAGTCCGAAACTGTGGGATCAGATACGCTCTGCGGGATTGCATCCGTACATGCGACAGTCGATCAACACCGTGTTCTGTCCTGATGGGGGAACTCGCCTGCCTGCGCGGTCTCTCGTACCCGGACCAGGCCACGCGTATATTGGGGCAGGGACGGCCTTCAACAGACCCAGCATACGCCGTCGCGGAACGATGATCGTAGTCTGGGACATAGGTCAAGACGAGCCGTGGGTGGTTATGACCGATCTCTCGCCTGCTCAAACAGGGGTGTGCTGGTATGCGCTCCGGTTCTGGATAGAGCTGGGCTTTCGGGCGCTCAAGAGCGTCGGATGGCAGTGGCAGGACACACGAAGAACCGACCCCGAACGGGTGTCGCGGCACTGGCTTGTACTGTCGGTGGCGACGCTTTGGACGTTGGCGTACGGGACCAGGGTGGAAGACGCCAATGACCTGGGCGTAGCGCCCAGTCATCTCAGAGCGCCTCCGAAATCTCTTGCGCCCAATCATCGCAGTGCAACAAGCACGCCGAGACGAACCGTAAGCGTACTGCGGCTGGGCATAAGCTGGCTGCGTCGGCTGCTTCACAAGGGCAGACTCTGGCGAAGGGTCTGGCTCCTTCCTGAACCATGGCCCGAACCACCGCCTGATATGGAGATTACCTATCATCTCGGAACTTAAACACCAAATGCCTACCCCTGTCAGCCCGCAGGGGGGGAAGGTTAGGATGGGGGGTTAGAAGCCTGCCTTGATCCATTTTCATCCCCTGTGCGCCGGAACCGCAACCGACATGGGTGGTTGGTATGAAAATAGACCAGACCAACTTGACTTGTCCCTTCCCCCCCTGCGGGCCCCCTGCGGGGGAAGGTTAGGATGGGGGGTTAGAAGCCTGCCTTGGTTCATTTTCATCCCCTGGTGCGCCGGACCGCAACCGGCATGGGTGGTTGGTACGAAAATAGCCCCGCGCAACTTGACTTGTCCCTTCCCCCCCTGCGGGGGAAGGCTAGGATGGGGGGTTAGAAGCCTGCATTGGTTCATTTTCATCCCTTGGTGCGCCGGACCGCAACCGGCATGGGTGGTTGGTATGAAAATAACCGTGCCACACACCACCCGCCGTTCCCGAACATCAGCGCAACCCCACCCTATCGCTCCTATCTACGGCCTATATCCCCTTCCATCATCCCAATCACGCCCATCACACGAATCACAGTTCAGACGGATGCATCCATTTTCATCCCCTGGTGCGCCGGAACCACAACCGACATGGATGGTTGGTACGAAAATAGCCCCGCGCAATTTGATTGTCCCTTCGACGGGAGAAGGTTAGAGCCTGCCCTGAGTCTGCTGAAGGGATGAGGGTTCCCCTTCCGGGCGCACCCATTGTCATCCACTGGTGTGCCGGGCCGCAAACCGGCATGGGTGGCTACTATGAAAATAGCCGCGCAACACCCCCATTCGTCGTTCCCGCGAAGCATGTCCCGTACTCCGATACGGGAGCGGGAACCCATCCCCGGCGCCTTGGGACCCTCACATCAGAGCGATGGAGTGTACCCCGTTTTCATTCCCCTGTGTGGCCTTTCCCAAGGCCCCAGTCATTCCTCAGAAGTGGTAGGTGTACCCGTCTCTCCTCCAATAACCGCCGCCGCCGAATCCGCGGTAGCTGCGGCGGTCACGTGTAGCCGCCTCCGATGGCTGCCAGGGCGGAGTCCATCTGCGCAAGCCCGGACCGGTGCCCAACGTCCAGCACCCGGTCCACCTGCGGCATGTGCCAACCAAGGCGGCGGGCCAACTCCGCCTTGCCGACGCCCTGCTCCCGCATCCCCTGGTAGAGCATGACCTTCACGGAAGTGAGCGTCGGCAGTATGGCGTAAGTCTCGCCCCGCGAAGGCGTGGGAATGTCCTTCCGGTCGTGGATGCGGGCGGCAATAGCTTCTTCCAGCGCGTGGACGGCGCGGGCGACGGCCTCCTCGCGATCATCCCCGAAAGTGGTCAGATCCGGGAAGTCGGGGGAGGTCGCCAACAGAGTCCCGTCATCATCTTCGAGCGTTATCGGATACCAAGCACGTTCTCAAACCTAAAGGTCGCCCGCTAGTCGTAGTTGCTGGGCACGTGGTCGCCCAGCAGCCGGCGCTGCCGGGGCGTACACTGCGCGATGATCTCCGGGTCGAACTGGAACCTGTTGAGGTACGGCGGGAACTTCTGCGTGATCATGCGCTTGGCGTAGTGGACCTGCAGCAGGTAGCGAGTCTCGCCGCTCACGTTCGCCGTGCCGCGGTGCCACACCTCGCAGCGGAACATCACCACGTCGCCCGCCTTGCACAGCACGCTCTTCTCCGTGCGCCCGTTCCACTCCGTGGCCCCCTTGGGGAGGCGCCCCGACAGGTGGCTGCCCGGTATGAAGTTCGTCGGCCCGAGGTCCTCGTACATGTCGTTCAGGTAGTAGTGCGCCGTCGTGACGAAGACGGGCATCTTCACGCGCGGGTCCGCCAGCACGTCCTCCGGTAGCTCCACGGGAAGCCAGTCGCAGTGGAGCTGCTGGTTCGGGCGTCCTGGGCCGGTGACCCAGGCCGTCATGCCGATCACGTGGCAGTCCTTGCCGTGTATCGCCTCGGCCAGGTCGATCACGCCGTCCCCGTCGAGGTACTGGAGGAATAGAGGGTCCCGGTTGAAGACGTTGTTGACGTGCTTGTTCAGGAAGCCGCCGTTGTCGGGCGTGGAGTGCCGGTTGAAGCTGGCCTCGATGGGCGTCAGCCGGTCCATAACCTCCCTCAGCTCGGCGACCTGGTCGGCGTCGAGCGCCCCGGGGAAGTAGGCGTAGCCGTCCTTCTCGATCCCCTCGACCCTGCTGGCAAGGTCGGGCTGCGGTTTCAGGTCCAGCGCTTCGGCCATCTCGCTCCCTCCAGCCTATGTCAGGCACGCGGATATTAGGCGCGCCTCCAGGCGGGTGTCAAGAGAGACCGATCGGAAGGCATAGGATAATGGCTCCATATCGTGGCAAGAATTGGTGTATGATTGCCTTGAACCCCACCATGACTCAAGGAGGATTGAAATGACTCAGGAGGCCGTCTCGCTGGCCGTTGAGCGGGAGTTCTGGGAGGAGAACCGAAAGGAGTTGGCAAAGGAGTACCCTGACAAGTGGGTGCTGATTAAGGGGACTGACGTTGTAGGGAGCTTTGACCTACCGGAGGAATTGATGGAAATGTCCAAGGCCCAAGAAGCCGTGGGCATCAGCCTTGCCAGGTGTGCATCGACCGAAGAGCCAATGGCTTTCCTTCCGTCAACCCACGTCGTTACGTGCATTGATCGTTAGGGCGCAGCGGCTAGGGCAGGGGGTCAGGTTGGTGGTGGATGTCACGCTACAGGCCGTTGGCGGCGGGAGGTTCACAGGCCCGGCGATGCTGGATACCGGAGCCTCCATATCGGTCATAGACGAGAACGTAGCTTTGGCGTACGGTTTCAGGCAAGTGGGGCTGTGCAGGTGCTGCTGCCCAATGGTGACGAGGAGCGGAAACCGTTGTACGAGGCCACGCTGTTCATCTCTGAGGAAGGGTTCTCCAAGAGGATGGACATGGCCGCTGGCGACATCCTTGAACGGCAGCAGATTATCGCCTTGATAGGCATGGACGTACTGAGACACGGTACGCTCACCTATCGCGGCCCAGATGACGAGTTCGAAATAGACTTGCCGAAGCGCACACTCATATAATCCCCGTGTTCTCCGCTGCGTTTACGCGTACAGAACTCATAGGTGTATGGAGATAGCTCCTAGACCGGACCACTACTCGAACCAGGTCTCGCCCGGCATCAGGTACTGCCGCGCCTCGTCCTCGTCGATCTCGACGCCCAGGCCCGGGCCCTCCGGCACGTCGATGAACCCGTTCGAGATCGACGGCCTGTAGCCGCCGAGTATCCGGTCCCAGCCGGGCATGGCGTGGAACTCCAGCGCCAGCAGGTTCGGGATCGCGGCGCACGCGTGGAGCGCCCCCGCTATGCCGATGGGGCTCGACGCGTTGTGCGGGCAGACCAGCATCTGCTGCATATCCGCCATCTCGGCGATCTTCTTGCCCTCGTACAGCCCGCCGCAGATCTGGAAGTCCGGCGCCGATACGCGCATGGCGCTTCGCCGGTAGTACTCCAGGAACTCCTGCCGCAGGTGCAGCCCCTCGCCCGTCAGCGTCGGCACCGGGGTCGACGCGGTCAGCGCCGCCCAGGCGTCCACGTCCGTCGGCGGCAGCAGGTCCTCCGCCCACGCGAGGTCGTACGGCTCCATCGCCTTCACGAACCTCATCGCGTTGGCGAGCGTGCCGCACCGCCCCTCGATCGACACCTCGGCGTCCGCAGGCACGCGCGCCCGTATCTCGTCCATCAGCCCGACGATGCGCGACAGCCCCTTCCGCGTCAGGTGCTTGTCCATGAGGGCGCCCGGGACGTCCCTGACGGCGTTGGGCGTCACGTCGAACTTCAGGATCGAGATACCCATCTCCTCGTACACGCCCTCCATCTCCAGGTACGAGTCGAGCCCGCCGACGCAGCAGTAGAGCCGCACCCTGTCCCTGTGCTTGCCGCCCAGCAGCTTGTACACCGGCACGCCGGCGGCCTTCCCCGCCAGGTCCCACAGCGCCGTCTCGACGGCGCTCACGGCGTGGACGGCGCTGCCGGAGTTGACGTGCGAGCCCGCGAAGACGGCGTAGGCCGTCGGGACCATGCCCCGGTGCAGCGCCTCCACGTTCGTCGGGTCCCTGCCTATCAGCGTCTCCTTGAGCTCCGTGATCGCCGCGTCCGTCTGCGGGCTGGCCCACGTGTCGCCGTAGCCGTGGACGCCCTCGGCCGTCTCTATGCGCACCAGCAGCCACCGCCTCGTCCAGGGCCCCCAGGGCGCCTCGATGGACGCGGTCTTCACGTCGGTAATGGTCAGCGTATTGGCGGTCATGGCTGTGCGCGTCCTCCCGAGAGATGGCCGGATTCGGCGAGATGGCCGGATTCGGCCTTTACTATATCGCACCCCGTCTTACCCCGTTCCGTAAAACTTCTTAGATTGGTGATATAATACGAACGCTCCAGGGCCGGCGCGTCTCCCGCCCGGCCGACGGGGGCGATATCCGACTTCCGATACCATCGAAGGGGCGCCGCACATGGTTACCGACACCCAAAAGACCGATTTCGGGTACGTGAGGCCGACGCAGATCGAGGAGGAGATGCGCACCTCCTACCTCGACTACGCCATGAGCGTGATCGTCGCCAGGGCGCTGCCCGACGTGCGCGACGGCCTCAAGCCCGTCCAGAGGCGCATCCTCTACGCGATGCAGGACATGGGCATGCGCTCCGGCTCGTCGTACAAGAAGAGCGCCCGCCTCGTCGGCGAGGTGCTCGGCAAGTACCACCCCCACGGCGACGCCCCGGTGTACGACGCCATGGTTCGCATGGCCCAGCCCTTCTCCATGAGGCTGCCGCTCGTGGACGGCCAGGGCAACTTCGGCAGCGTCGACAACGACCCCCCGGCGGCCATGCGCTACACGGAGGCCCGGCTCTCAGCGGCCGCCGAGATGATGATGGCCAACCTCGACCAGGATACCGTCGACTTCGTGGACAACTTCGACGGAAGCCTCAAGGAGCCCACAGTCCTACCGTCGAGGCTCCCCAACCTGCTCATAAACGGCGCCGCCGGCATAGCCGTCGGCATGGCGACCAGCATACCGCCGCACAACGCCACCGAGGTCTGCAACGGCGTCATACAGCTGATCGACAACCCCGACGCCACCCTCGGCGACCTGATGCGCTACGTCAGGGGGCCGGACTTTCCGACCGGCGCGACCATCATGGGGCGCGACGGCGTCAAGAGCGCCTACTCGACGGGCAGGGGCCACATCGTGGTCCGCGCCACCGCCGAGGTGGAGGAGACGAAGCGCTCCGGCAGGGAGCGCATAGTCGTGACGGAGCTTCCGTACCAGGTCAACAAGGCCGCGCTCATCCAGAAGATCGCCGCCCTCATCAAGACCAAGCGCGTCGACGGCATCTCCGAGATCCGCGACGAGTCCGACCGGCGCGGCATGAGGATCGTCATGGAGCTGCGCGCCGGCTCGCAGCCGGCGGTCGTGCTGAACAACCTCTACAAGCACACCGCGATGCAGTCCACCTTCTCGGCGAACATGATCGCGCTGGTGGACGGCTCCCCGCAGATGCTGACCCTGAAGCAGGCGCTCCAGCACTACATCGACTTCCGCAGGGAAGTGGTGCGCCGGCGCTCGCTGTTCGAGCTGCGCAAGGCGCGCGAGCGCGCCCACATACTGGAGGGTCTGCGGGTCGCGCTATCCAACCTCGACGCCATCATCGCCCTGATACGCAACGCCAGGGACGTCGAGGAGGCCCGGAACGGCCTGATGGAGCAGTTCAGCCTGACCCAGGTCCAGGCCCAGGCCATCCTCGACATGCAGCTACGCCGCCTCGCGGCCCTGGAGCGCGAGCGCATCGAGAACGAGTACCAGGAGTTGCAGGAGAGGATCAGGGAGCTGGAGGAGCTGCTGGCGGACCAGGCCAAGCTGCTGGCGGTCGTCCGGGACGAGACGGAGGAGCTCAAGAAGAAGGTGCGCGGCGCCCGCATGACGCAGATCGGCGGCGAGGCCGAGGAGTTCGACCGCGCGGCCCTGGAGCCCCACCAGCAGGTCGTCGTGACCCTCAGCAAGGCGGGCTACATAAAGCGCATCCCCGCGGCGACGTACCGCAGCCAGCACCGCGGCGGCAAGGGCGTCGTCAGCATGACTCGCAAGGAGGACGACCCCGTCAACCACATCCTCATCGTCGATACGCACGACACCCTGCTGTTCTTCACCGACCGCGGCCGCGTGCTGCCCCTGACGGCGTACGAGCTGAAGGCGGACACCTCGCGCACGGCGCGCGGCGTGCCGGTGGTCAACGTCATACCCATCGCCGACGAGGGCGTCTCGTCGGTCATCGCGGTGACCGACATGCACGAGCAGGGCCGCTTCCTGATCATGGCGACGCGCAAGGGCACGATCAAGCGCATCGACCTCGAACAGATATCGAACGTCCGCCGGTCCGGCGTCATCGTCATGAACCTGCGGGCCGACGACGAACTGGTGGCCGCCCGCCTCGCCGGGGAGGACGACGACGTGAGCATGGTCTCGGAGATGGGCATGTCGATCCGCTTCCCGGTCGCCGAGGTCCGCGCGAGACAGCGCGTCGCCGGCGGAGTCCGCGGCATGGAGCTTGGCCCGGGCGACCGCATCGTCGCCATGGACGTGGTGGTGCCGGACAGCAAGCTGCTGGTCGTCAGCCGCAAAGGCTACGGCAAGCTGACGGACCTGAACAGGTACCGCCGCCAGGGAAGGGGAGGCTCCGGCGTGACCACCCTCAAGATAACGAAGAAGACGGGCCCGGTCGCCGCGGCGGAGGTCATCGCCGACAGCGACGAGCTCTACATCGTCTCCGAGAAGGCGCAGGTGCTCCGCACCAACCTGTCGGAGATACGCAACACCGGAAGGGCCGCCCAGGGCGTGACCATCTTCAAGCCCCAGCCCGGCGACGCCGTGGCCTCGATAGCCTGCATCCGCAACCTCAAGGAGCTCGAAGCGGCCGCCTCCGCATCCAGGAACGGCAAGGCCAACGGCCGCGTCTCGAAGAACTCCCTGTAGGGTCACCCCTGTCGGAGGAGGGCCTGGAAGTGCGGGTAAGGAAGGTACTGGTAACGGGCGCGAGCGGGCTTATCGGCGGGCTGGTCCTGAGGGACCTCGGCCACAAGTACGAGTTCAGCGCCCTCAATCGGCGGAAGGTCGAGGGCATTCCCTGCACCCAGGCCAGCATCGCCGATTTCGACGCCATCCTGCCGGCCTTCGAGGGCGTCGACGCCGTCCTGCACCTCGCCGCCCATACCGACGGCAACGACTGGGAGCGGCAGCTCAACGTCGACATAGGCGGGACCTACAACGTCTACGAGGCGGCCCGCAGGAACGGCGTGAGGCGGGTCGTCTACGCGAGCAGCGGCGGCACGATGCTCGGCTACGAGAGGGAGTCGCCGTACTTCGAGATCGTCGCGGCCCAGTACGACAAGATACCCGATACGTGGCCCATGATCACGCACGAATGGCCGGCGCGCCCCAACGACCTCGTATATGTCGCCAAGGTGTGCGGCGAAGTCATAGGCCGCTACTTCTCCGACCGGTTCGGCATCTCGTCGATCAACATACGCGTGGGCGCGGTGCTGGCGGAGGACAGGCCGGCGCTCCGCCGGCACTATCCCGGGTACCTGAGCCATGCCGACTGCGTCCGGATGATAGACAGGTGCCTGGGCGCGCCGTCCGCCGTCCGGTACGACATATTCGACGCCATCTCGGACAACAAGTACCGCTGGAGGGACACCGGCCACGCCGCCGACGTGCTCGGCTGGACGCCCCAGGGCAGCGCCGAGAACTACGAGATCGAGGACGAGGGCGGCCCGCACCAGGTCGACAAGACCTTCGACCTCGTATGACCCAGGGCGCCCACAAGGGCCACACAGGGACGCCCTACGGCTTCCATCCCGTATGACCCAGGGTGCCCACAAGGGCCACAAGGGACGCCCCTACGACTACGGCTTCCATCCCGTATGACCCAGGGTGCCCACAAGGGCCACACAGGGACGCCCTACGACTACGGCTTCCATCCCGTATGACCCAGGGTGCCCACAAGGGCCACAAGGGACGCCCCTACGACTACGGCTTCCATCCCGTATGACCCAGGGTGCCCACAAGGGCCACAAGGGACAAGGGACGCCCCTACGACTACGGCTTCCATCCCGTAGGGTGCAGCCCTTGTGGCTGCCCTCCCAGAGTCTGAACAGATACCTTCTCTTCTTCTCTTCGCGCCCTTCGTGCTCTTCGTGGATTGTAGTACCATCGACCGAAGGCCCTGCCCAAGGTCCGGGCAGGAAGCGGAGTAGCACACGTGGCATACCGCCCAAACTGGTACGAGAAACATCCGGCAGCGTGTACGTGCGCCAAGTGCCAGGGCGATGGCGATGGAGGCGGGGGGGATACGCGCGTCGGTGGCCAGGGTTCGGGCCGCCCCGCAGGCCGGCCGCCGGCAGGCTGGTCCAACTGGCCCGGCGGCGGACGGGGGCCGCTATGGATGTGGGTCCTCACCATCGCGGCGCTCGCGGTGGTAGTCTGGCTGGGGTGGGAGAATATCCCACTGTTCAACCCCGACCTTCGGACCGCGTCCACATTCCCCGTTCCAACGGGCGCCTTGGACGTGGACCCCGCGCTCATCGCTCCTCCTACGGCCACGCCAACCCTGTCTCCCGCGCCCACGCCGGCGCCGACCGACACGCCGACGCCGACTCCCACGGCCACTCCTACGCCGGCGCCGACCGACGCGCCCCCGCCCGCGGCCACGCCGACGCCGACGCCAACCGGCGCCCCAACGCCTCCACCGATGGCCACACCTACGCCGACGAGCGCGCCCGCGCCAACCAATACGCCCGCGCCTACCTACACGCCCACACCGGCGCCGGCCAGCACGCCCGCACGGGCGTCGGAGACTACGCCTACACCCGCGCCTACTGCCACGCCGACGCCAACGTCCACGCCAACGCCAACGCCGACGCCAACGTCCACTCCAACGCCTACTCCAACGCCTACTCCAACTCCAACGCCTCCGCCCGCGGCCGCGCCGACGCCCACCAGCACGCCGACGACAACCCCTACGCCGACGCCCACCCGCATGCCAACGGCCACTCCGACGCCGACGGCCACTCCGACTCCCACGGCTACCCCGACGCCTACGCCGATTCCGCAGCCCGACCTGAGACACCTCGACGCCAAGCGTTTCATGCTGGAGCTAATCAACGCGGAGCGGGCCGAGGCCGGAGTGGGTCCGGTCGTGCTGGGAGACAACGTTGCCGCCCAGTTGCACGCCGAGGACGCGCTGGAGAACTGCTTCTCCTCCCACTGGGGGACCGACGGCCTCAATCCGTACATGCGGTACAGCCTCGCGGGAGGATACCAGTCGAACGTGGAAAACGCGCTGGGCAACAACTACTGCATCACCGCGGATGACGGCTACAGGTCGCTCGGTCCCATCGAGCAGCAGATCCGCTACGCGGTAGCCGCATGGATGGGCAGCGCCAGCCGTCGCGCCAATATCCTGGACCGCTGGCACAGGAAGGTGAACATCGGCCTTGCCTGGGACCGGTACAACTTCAGGGCCATCCAGCAGTTCGAGGGCGATTACGTCGAATACGACGACCCGCCGGCCATCGAGGACGGCCGCCTCTCGATAGACGGCGCTGCGAAGAACGGCGTGGACCTGGTGGAAGAGCGCGATTTGAGGGTGGAGGTGTATTACTACCCGCCCCCAGCCCCGCTTGCCAGGGGGCAGCTCTCGAGGACGCATTGCTCTGACGCGGGCCTTCCCATAGCGGAGCTGCGTCCGGCCCCGGCAGGATATACCCTCACACGCGTCTACAGCAGGTGTCCCCGCCCATACGATGTTCCGGCGGATACCCCTGCGCCCCAGGTCGGCCAACCACAGCCTGACGTAAGCGCGTCGATCCAGACCGAGGCAACGGTCTCGTTGATCACGGCGTCGGAATGGACGGCCAGGGGGACGGAGTTCTCGGTCAGGGCCGACCTGGAGGAGCTGCTTTCCGAGCACGGCAACGGCGTATACACCGTCGTCGTGCGGGGCGTCATTGAAGGCGAGCGGGTCGTCATCTCACAATACTCCATCTTCCACGGGGTCACACCGCCCGATAGCTACGCGCCGCCGACGCCTACGCCGACTCCTACAAGCACTCCCACGCCTGCCGGTAGGCTAACGCCTGGGCCAACGAAGACGCCGACGCCCACCAACACGTCCACCTCCACACCGACGCCAACGCCAACTCCGACGCCGACGCCCACGCCAACTCCGGCGCCCACGCCGGCGCCCACGCCCACGCCTACGCCCACCAGCACCCCCACGCCCGTACCCACCGTAAGCCTCGCCCTGAATGCGAGTACTACCCTGGCAGGCTACTGGTCCGACGGCGCCGCCAGCGTCCGGGTGGGCGTGTCGCTGCGCAACGATGGGAATCTCAGGCTCGACCGCGCGCAGCCGGTGGCGCTCACGTGCGTTTCGGATGATGCTCGGGACGGCTGCCGCGAGGAGGCGAGCCTGTCCCTGGCAGACGGGTTCGGGCCGGCGTCCACCGAATTCGTGCTGCGCCTTCCGATGGGCAGGACGGCGCTGGAGATCGACTACGGCGGGGACGAATCGCTGGCGTTGGACGTGGAGGTGCCCGAGCGCATCGTGGGGATCGAGCGTGACGTCTGGGAGTGTTACAGCCACAGGCCCGCCGAGCCGGTGGCGAACGCCTTCCAGGACGACGCTGACGGTTGCGGCGGTTGGGCGGCGGAGACCGTGGAGAAGTGGCTCGACGACGCGCCGGTGAAGGTCTGGGCCGCCGGCGACGACCGCTACGTCGAAGTCCTCCGGGAGGTCATAGCCGAGCTTTCCCCGGTCCTGGACCTGGAGTTCCAGTGGGTGGACGAGGAGAGGAAGGCGGACCTGAAGGCGTTCGTCGGCATACCGCGCTCGGCGCGGGCCGAGTACGGCTTCGACGTTGGGTACGACTACTACGTCGACTACGCGGGCTTCGGCGGCGCGGACACCAGGAACGGGGAGGCCCTGTCCGGCCACGTGGTCGTCTGGCTCCGGGACCCGGACGAGTGGGAAGCCAGGGACCGCGACAAGGCGAAGCACACGATGATGCACGAGGTGCTGCACGCGATGGGCCCCATAGGCCACAGCACCAGGATCGGCAGCGTCATGTCGTATAGCTCCGGTCTCAAGAGGCTGAGCCCGATGGACGGATCGCTGATCCGGCTGAACTCCCATCGCCTCGTGCGGCCCGGTATGACGATGGCGGAGGTCGAGGCCCTCATAGTCTTCAGGGAGGACCTGCTGGACGCGTCCTCGCCGCCTGAGCCGGACGCCCATGGGATGGTCTGGCGCGCCACTACAGCGTTGTGGGAGGCGGGATCGGCCAGGTTCGAGATACGGGGAGGATGGACGGAGAGGAGATGCGGCGGAACGTTCGGGGCCAGGAGAGGACTCGCGACCCTCGACCTGGGCAACTTCGGCTGGCTCCCGTACCATGGGGCCACCCTGGTGCGCTTCGACGACCATGTCGACACGTTCTGGATACACTGGTCCGCCGATGACCGGAAGTGGTCCTACTGGCGCGAAGAGGCAGGCAGCTTGAGCGCGGTCGGGGCTGCCGACCTGCGAGGTTCCACCTCGTGGTGGGGGGAGACCGCCCGGTTGACCGGGGCGCTGGGCAGCCTTCTCAACGACGCTGAGGCGGACGACATTACGCTCGCGGCCCGCTCGGACGGCACGGTCACGCTCGAAGCCACCCTGGACGATTCCTACCCGACGTTCTGGCTGGAGAGCGGCGAGACGATGGACTTCACGCTGGTGCTCGACGACGAGACCTACGAGATCGAGGGGTACAGCTACAACTGGCGCCAGGCCCCGGCCTCCGGCTCCTGCGTCTACGAGGAGACCGCCGAGGAGGTCGAGTTGGGCGTCGAGATAGACGTCCCCACCGGCATCAATCTGAACACGTTCAAGTGACTACCGGAGTCGTAGCCGCCTGATCTCATTGGATAGATGCCGCGCCGTAACACCCGCTTGACTCGAATAACTTCTCTATACTAGCCTTGCAGAGGAACCGCCCCCTTGTGTGAGGGGATCCCCACTCATAACCATACATGAGACAATCGTCCCCCATCCTCTCCGCCCTGTTCGCAATCGTGGCGCTCGTCGCATGCGGCGAAGACCCCGACATAGACGCCACCGTTGAAGCTAAGATCGCAGCGACGGTCGAGGCACAAGCCGCCAGGCAGGCCGCCATAGCCGCAGGCGTTCAGGCGACTATGGAAGCCATGCCTACCGCCACGCCTACTGTCACTCCATCGCCCACACCTACATCCACTCCTACGCCCACACCCACTCCAATCCCCACGCCATTGGCTACCCCAACGCCTACCAGCACGCCAACTCCCACGGCCACGGCGACACCGACGCCCACTAACACGGCTATACCCACTCCGACACCCACTAATACGCCCACGCCCACTTACACACCCACATCGGTTCCCACACCCACGCCTACCGAGACGCCCACGCCAATGCCAACAGCCACCCCAACGCTTACGCCGACGCCAACTCCCACGCCGACGCCGACTCCCACGCCGACACCAACGCCGACACCAACGCCGACTTCCACGCCGACGCCGACACCAACGCCGACACCAACGCCGACTTCCACGCCGACGCCGACTCCAACGCCGACTCCCACGCCGACACCGACTCCCACCAGTACTCCTACGCCTGTACCCACTGTCAACCTCGCCCTGAATGCGAGTACGACGCTGGCCGGCTACTGGTCCGACGGCACGGCGAACGTCGAGGTGGGGGTGTCGCTCCGCAATGATGGAAGCCTACGGTTCGATGGCGCGCAGCGTGTGGCTCTCACGTGCATCCAAGACGAGAACGTGTCGGGTATCTGTAGTCAAGAAGCGAGCCTCTCTCTCGAAGATGGGTTCGGGCCAGTGTCCGTCCAATTCGTGCTGCGGCTTCCGATGGGCAGGACGGCCCTGGAGATCGACTACGGCGGGGACGATTTGCTGACGTTGGACGTGGACGTGCCCGAGCGCATCCTGGGAGTAGAGCGCGATGTCTGGGAGTGCTACAGCCATAGGCCGACTGAGCCTATCGCGAACGCCTTCCAGGACGACGCTGACGGCTGCGGCGGCTGGGCGACGGAAACCGTGGAGAAGTGGCTCAACGACGTGCCGGTGAAGGTCTGGGCCGCCGGAGACGACCGCTATATTGAAGTCCTCAAAGAGGTCATAGACGAACTGGCGCCCTTCTTGGACTTGGAGTTCCAATGGGTCGATGAGGAAAGAAAGGCCGACCTCAAGACCTTCGTCGGGATACCCCGCTCAGCACGGGCCGAGTATGGGTTTGACGTGGGGTACTACGTGGACTATGCAGGGTTTGGGGGCTCGGACACTAGGAACGGAGAGGCCGTGTCCGGCCACGTGGTCGTATGGCTCCGGGAGCCCGACGAGTGGGAGGCCAGAGACCGGGATAGGGTCAAGCACACGATGATGCACGAGGTGCTGCACGCAATGGGCCCCATCGGCCACAGCACCAGGATTGGCAGCGTCATGTCGTACAGTTCCGACATGAAGAAGCTGAGCCCGATGGACGAATCCCTAATCCGGCTGAACTCCCATCGCCTTGTCCAGCCTGGCATGACGATGGCCGAAGTTGAGGACCTCATAGTCTTTAGAGACGACCTGCTGGATGCGCCCCCGCCGCTCGAGCCGGACGCCCACGAAATGGTCTGGCGCGCCACAATCGCGTTGTGGGAGGCGGGCTCAGCGAGGTTCAAGGTACGGGGAGGATGGCCGGAGCGAAAGTGTGGTCTCACCTTCGGAGTCAGGAGAGGACTCGTGACCCTCGATCTGGGTAACTTCGGCTGGCTCCCGTACCATGGGGCTTACTTGGCTCGCTTCGACGACCAAGTTAACACCTTCTGGATTCTCTATTCTCGTGGCGACCGAAAGCGGTTGTACTGGAGTGAAGAAGCGGACGGGTTGCGCCCAGTGGGAGCGGACCATGTCGATGACGCCACCGCGTGGTGGGTATCGATCATCAAGTTCACTAGAGTGCTCGGTAGCATTCTCAATGACGCCAAGGCGGGCGACATAAAGGTTGCGGAGCGCTCGAATGGAACAGTAACGCTCGAGGTCACCCTGGACGATTCCTACCCGACGTTCTGGCTGGATAGCGGCGAGACGGTGGACTTCACGCTGGTCCTAGACGATGAGACCTACGAGATCGAGGGATATAGCTACAGGTTCTGGTCGCCGCCTACTCCGGGCACATGCGATATCTACGAGGAGGTGGCTGAGGAGGTCGAACTAGGCGTCCAGATCGATGTCCCCCCAGAAATCAAACTCAACACCTTCAAGTGACCCTTCATCCTCTAGGGCGTCCACTGTCGCTTGCGTTGGATATTATAGCGCCAATTGACTTAAACGCCTCAATTATCCGGTATGAGTGCACCCGCGAACGCAAGCACTGCATTGCCGGTCAGCCAATCCTTCTTGAGTCCCCGCTTCGTTCATTGTCGTCTCCCTCTCCCAGGTACGCTACACGGGGCCGGCCCGCCATCGATAATGTGGAGTGGCGATGTCGTACTCCACTGCCCAAGTGACGTGATATGCGGGTACTTGGCGAAGGGCCGACCGCGGCCCTTGCCATCCACAGAACGCGCGTGCTATACTCCCCTCATGCACCACCACACACTCGTAGGGGCGGGTTTCAAACCCGCCCTCCCAATCCTGGCACGCCGCCCGGCCATCCCGCGACCGCGTGTCACATTCTGCCTCATCCCCTGTCTCATTCAGTCTATTTCGTGTCTCATTTTGCCTATTTCGTGTCCTCCCCTGTCACACGGTCCATAGCTGAAATGAGACAAAAGAGACAAAATGTGACACTTTCAAAGGAAAAGCGGGTAAAACTCGCTATCCCCTCATCGGCCGGCCGCTCGTCCGGCGCCCTTCTACCGGCCATCGCCCGCAAGCGGGCTGCACGGGTGGGCCGTCGTGGGATACAATGGCGCCGCAAGCACCCTGGTCCGTGCGGGAGGCGCCATGAGCACACGATTCGTCGGTACGAGCAAGTACGATCTGGACACGCCGGTGCTGCTGGTCGACCTCGACCGGATGGAGAGCAACATCCGCCGGATGACCGATACCTTCGAGCAGGCGGGCGTCAACTGGCGGCCCCACAGCAAGGGGCAGAAGGTCCCCGCCATCGCGCACCAGGAGATCGCGGCGGGCGCCATCGGCGTCACCTGCGCCAAGCTGGAGGAGGCCGAGGTGATGGCCGCCGCCGGCATCAAGGACATCCTGATCGCCAACCAGGTCGTCGGCCCCATAAAGGTCGCGCGCCTCGTCAACCTCTGCCGCCACGCCGACGTGATCGCCACCGTGGACAGCCTTCAGAACGTGCGCGAGATCGACGCGGCGGCGGGCGAGCTGGGGGTCAAGCCCCGCGTGGTCGTTGAGGTGGACGTTGGCACCAACCGCTGCGGCGTCGACCCGGGCGAGGCCGCCGTCGCCCTCTCGGAGGAGGTGGACAGGTCGCCCAACCTGCGGTACGCGGGTCTGATGGGCTGGGAGGGCCACACGGCCGGGATGCCGGACGGCCCCGACAAGCGGGCCGCGATCGAGAAGGCCGTGGGGATGCTGACCATGAGCGCCCGGATGTGCGGCGAGGCGGGGCTGTCGGTGGAGATCGTCAGCTGCGGCGGCAGCGGCACCTACTGGATAAGCTCCTGGATTCCCGGCGTCACCGAGATACAGGCGGGCGGCGGCATCTTCAGCGACATGTTCTACGCCGCGGCCGGCCTCAAGCACGAGTTCGCCATGACCGTGCTCACGACGGTCGTGAGCCGCCCCACGCCCGACCGGATCGTTGTGGACGGCGGGCGCAAGACGATGATGATCGAGGTCGCCAAGCCGAGGCCGATGGACATCCTCGGCGTGTCGAACATGGGCTTCTCGGCGGAGCACACCTCCATCACCCTGGACGAGCCGTCCGAGAGCCCGCGCATCGGCGACAAGGTGGAGTTCATCATAGGCTACGGCGACACGACCGTGTGCCTGCACGACGAGATGTACGGCATACGCAACGGCATGGTGGAGACGGTGT
This sequence comes from Dehalococcoidia bacterium, assembly GCA_963664035.2. Lineage (GTDB taxonomy): Bacteria > Chloroflexota > Dehalococcoidia > Lucifugimonadales. Next base: position 1,680,585 of record OY760867.2, read on the forward strand.
GGCCCATCCTGGGCCGCGGCAAGCTGAGGTAATCCATACGCATCACCTGGTAGGGGCGGGTTTCAAACCCGCCCTCCCATCGGCATTTGCCAACACATAGGCGGAGGTGACGAAGATGGTTGTAGACGTGCATAGCAGTCTTGCCGGAGGGCCGGTTGGGGTCGATAGCCTTTCCGGGCTGCCGCGGGAGTTGGCCTTCACGGTGGAGGAGTACGAGGGTCGGATGGAGGGCGTCAGGCGCGCGATGGCGGAGGCGAACGTCGACGTCTTCGTCGTGCGCCATCCGCCCAACGTCTTCTACCTCTCCGGCCACCAGAGCTTCGCCATGTTCGGCGGCGAGTGCGTCATCCTGCCGCTGAACGGCGACCCGACCCTGGTGGTGCATCCCCCGGAGCTTGGCACGGCCCTGCTGCACACCTGGATGGACGAGGTACACGGCTACCCGGGCCGCGCGCACGAGGAGTATCAGGCGGAGCTGCTGAAGGGGCAGGGGTTCGGCGGCGCGAGGGTGGCCGTCGAGAGCTCGCTGGCGGGCATGACGCCGGAAGGCTTCGACACGCTCCGCCGGGCGCTGCCCGACGCTGAGATGGTCGACGGCTCGGGGTTCGTCGCGTCGGTCAAGATCACCAAGTCGCCGCGGGAGATCGAGTACCTGCGCCAGGCGGCCCGCATGACCGACGCCGGGATCATGGCGTCCATCGACGCCGCCGCGGAGGGCGCGACCGACAACGACGTGGCCGCCGCCGGCAACGAGGCGCTCATCGCCGCGGGCAGCGAGTACATGTGCCTGTCGCCCATCCTCACCACGGGCCGGCGGTCGGGCATCCTCCACTCCACGCACAAGCGCGTTCCCCTGGGCAAGGGCGACAGCGTCTGCATGGAGTTCGGGGCCTGCGTGCAGCGCTATACCGCGCCCATGATGCGCACCGTGTCCATCGGCGAGCCGGAGCCCGGCGTGGCGCGGCTTGCCAACGCCTGCATTGCGGGGCTCAACAACGTGCTGGGCGCGATGCGCGCGGGCGTTACCGCCGACGAGGTGGCGCGGGAAGGCTGGAAGGGGGTGGACCCCGCCGGGCCCGGCCTGGTCTTCCACGGCGTCTTCGCCTACGCGGTGGGCGCCGGCTTCCCGCCAAGCTGGGGGGACGCTACGGCGAGCATCTCGCTCGGCAACCGGACGCGCCTGCAGGCGGGCATGGTCTTCCACCACCCGGTGGCGCTGCGCCAGCTAGGGGAGTACGGTACGATGTTCAGCGAGACGACCGTGGTCACGGAGGACGGATGCGAGGTGCTGACGAGCGTCGACCGCGAGCTATTCATCCGGTGACCCGTCACGCCATATATAAGGAGGGACCCATGAGCGCGCAGTCCATCGGAATAGTATGGCCCGGGCCTCCCACGCCGGAGGACAACGAGGAGACGCGGCGGTTCATGCCGGGCGGCGTCGCCTTCCACAAGACCGGCACGAAGCGCGACCCCAATGCCGATTCGCCGGCCGGCGGCATCACGCTGGAGCGGCTGCTTCTCCTGCCAGTCAACTCCAACATCGAGGAGGCTGGCGAGGAGCTGGCGCCCCTGGGCGTCTCCGCCATCGGCTACGGCTGCACGTCGGCCAGCTACGTCAGGGGCGTCGGCGGCGACGTGGACATATCGGACCGGATCACCGCGGCCACCGGCCTGCCCGCCACCACCACGTCGTCCGCCGCCGTGGAGGCGCTGCGCAGCCTGGGCGTGAAGCGCGTATCGGTGCTCTCGCCGCACGTGGACGAACTGAACGTGAGGCTCCGGGGCTTCCTGGAGGGCAGCGGCTTCGAGGTCGTCCACATGAGGGGCCTCAACAAGCTCAGCGGCATCGAGCACATACCGCAGGAGGACATCCGGCAGCTGGTGCTACAGCTCGTGGACCGCCCGGACGCCGACGGCGTATTCATAAGCTGCACCGGCATGAGGACATCGGAGATCCTCGACTCGCTGGAGGATTCGATAGGCAAGCCCGTCGTCTCGGCGATGCAGGCGACCGTCTGGCATACCCTCCTCAAGGCGGGGATGGACGCAGAGGTCCGCAGCGTAGGCAGCCTCTACCGCCAGCCGGTGGCGGTCTAGTATAGTCCCTTCCCCCTCAGGGGGAAGGTTAGGATGGGGGTCGTCCCAACGTGTTCGAAGCCCTTACGGAAAAGCTCAACGGGGTCTTCGGCCGGCTCGGCAGCAAGGGCCGTCTTACGGAGAAAGACGTCGACGCCGCCCTCCGGGAGGTGCGCATGGCGCTCTTGGAGGCCGACGTCAACTTCAGGGTCGCCCGCGAGCTCGTGGGGCGCATACGCGAACGCGCCCTCGACGCCGAGTTGCTCAGGAGCCTGAGCCCGGGGCAGCAGGTCGTCAAGGTCACCAACGAGGAGATGACCCGCCTGCTCGGAGGCGGCGCAAAGGGCCTGGACCCCTCTCCGCAGCCGCCGTCGGTCATGCTGATGGTCGGCCTGAACGGCTCCGGCAAGACGACCACGGCCGCGAAGGTGGCGCGGCACCTCAAGCAGTCCGGCAGGCCGCCGCTGCTCGTCGCCGCCGACCTGCAGCGCCCCGCCGCCATCCAGCAGCTACAGACCCTGGGCTCGCAGATCGGGGTCGAGGTGTACGCGGAGGACCCGTCGGCCGGCACCGTACAGGTCGCCCGGAACGGCGTCGCGCGGGCGAAGCAGGTCGGCGCACCGTGGGCCATCGTCGACACAGCGGGCAGGTTCCAGATCGACGACGAGTTGATGGTCGAGCTCGAAGCCGTGAAGAAGGCCGTCTCGCCGGCGGAGACCCTGCTGGTCGTCGACGCCATGACCGGGCAGGACGCCGTCACGGCCGCCGAGGAGTTTCACGCCCGCGTCGGCCTGACCGGGCTGGTGCTCACGAAGATGGACGGCGACGCCAGGGGAGGCGCCGCGCTCTCCATCGTGTCCGTGACCGGCGTGCCCGTCAAGTTCATGGGCACGGGGGAGCGGGTAGACGCCTTCGAAGCCTTCCACCCCGACCGCCTCGCCTCGCGCATCCTCGGCATGGGCGACGTGCTGACCCTCATCGAGAAGTCCGAGGCCGCCTTCGACGAGGACCAGGCCGCCGAGATCGAGAAGAAGATGCGGCAGGCCACATTCGACCTGCAGGACTACCTGACGCAGCTACAGGAGCTCAGGAAGATGGGGCCGCTGGGGCAGATACTCGACATGGTCCCCGGGATCTCCAACCTCAGGTCGAGGATGCCCAACGAGGACCTGGGGGAGGAGCATCTCAAGAGGGTAGAGGCGATCATCTTCTCCATGACCCCGGAGGAGCGCAGGCGGCCCCAGATCATAGGGGGCAGCCGTCGCCGCCGCATCGCCAGGGGGTCCGGCACCTCGCCGCAGGCCGTCAACCAGCTCCTCAACCAGTTCCGGCAGATGCGCAAGGTAATGCGCAAGATGGCGTCCGGCAAGGGCGCCCCGGACCTGGCCCAGCTTATCCGCTGACCCGGTACCGGCATCGTCACTGAACCCGGAAACGCCATGCGCTATTGTGTCCCATAAGTGGTACACTGGTCACGATAAGTTTGGAGGCTATTTCATGGTCAAGTCCGCTATGATACGCGCCCGCGTCGAACCGGAGTTGAAGCGCCAGGCCGAAGACCTATTCTCGGAGTTGGGACTGTCGGCAACGGAAGCCATCACGTTGTTCTACAGGCAGGTGACCGTGCATCGCGGCCTGCCCTTCTCCGTACGGCTACCCAATGCCGATACCGTAGAGGCGCTGCGACAGGCGCAAGAGGGCAGGGGCCTGACGGAGTACGCCAGTCTGGAGGCGCTCAGGGATAGCGTCGATGATGCGCCTGCTGACCACAACGCGGTTCGATAGGGACCTCCGGCGTACCTCCAAGCGTGGGAAGGACTTAGGCAAGCTCTGGGCCGTGGTCGAACGGCTGCTGTCTCGACAACCTCTCGACCCACGCAGCAGGCCGCACCGTCTTTCCGGTGACTGGTCCGACTACTGGGAGTGCCACGTCGAGTCGGACTGGTTGCTCGTCTGGGGCAAGGAGGACGACCGCCTCGTGCTGGTGAGGACGGGAACCCACGACGACCTGTTTGGCTGAAGGGCCTATATTTCCTTGCCGAGGGTGGCTAGGAACTCCTGGTTGCTCTTGGTCTTGCGGAGGCGCGCCAGGACCTTCTCGGTGGCGTCGTTGGAGTCCATGCCGTTGGAGGTGATCATGGCGACCATTCGCCTGAGGAGCCAGACCTGGCGGAGGGTGGCCTCGTCGAGCAGCAGCTCCTCGCGGCGGGTGCCGCTCCGCCCGATGTCTATGGCGGGAAAGACGCGGCGCTCGGCGAGCTTGCGGTCGAGGTGGACCTCCATGTTGCCGGTGCCCTTGAACTCCTCGTAGATGACGTCGTCCATGCGGCTGCCGGTCTCGACGAGGCAGGCGGCTAGTATGGTCAGGCTGCCTCCGTCCTCGGCGTTGCGGGCGGCGCCGAAGAAGCGCTTCGGCGGGTAGAGCGCGACGGGGTCGATGCCGCCGGACAGGGTCCTGCCGCTCGTGGGCACCGCGAGGTTGTAGGCGCGCGTGAGGCGGGTGATGCTGTCGAGCAGGATCACCACGTCTCGCCCGGCCTCGACGAGCCGCTTGGCGCGGGCGAGGGCGAGCTCGGCGACGCGCGTATGGTCCTCGACGGGCTCGTCGAAGGTGGAGCTGAAGACCTCGCCTTGCACGGAGCGGGTCATGTCGGTTACCTCCTCGGGGCGCTCGCCGATGAGCGCGACCATCAGGTGGATGTCCGGCGCGTTGGTGGTGATGCCCTGGGCGATGTTCTTGAGCAGGGTCGTCTTGCCCGCCTTGGGCGGCGAGACGATGAGGCCGCGTTGTCCCCGGCCGACCGGGGCCGCCATGTCTATGAGGCGGGTGGAGGCCATGTTGCGGGTGGTCTCGAGCTTGATGTGCTCGTCGGGGGATATGGGCGTGAGGCGCTCGAAGTGGGGGCGGCTGCGGGAGCCTTCGGGCTCCAGGCCGTTGACCGCCTCGACGCGGATGAGGCCGAAGTAGCGCTCGCCGTCCTTGGGGGGCCTGACCTGGCCGGTGACGTGGTCGCCGGTCCTGAGGCCGAAGCGGCGGATCTGGGATTGGGAGACGTAGACGTCGCTGGAGTTGGAGTGTCGGCCGTTCGACTTCAGGAAGCCGTAGCCGTCGCTCGTGATGGAGAGGACGCCGCTCGCGAGCACCTGGCCGTTGCGCTCGGCCAGCCCCTGGAGCACCTTCATCATGAGCGTGTGCCGCCTTGGGGAGGCGCCATTGTCTATCATGCCCATCTCGCGGGCGAGGTCCAGCAGCTCTTCGTTGGTCTTGTCCTGTAGCTCGGCTATGTTCATCTCTCACTCCGGGCGGTTTGGGATGGGCGGGCGCGTGGGGGGTACGGAGTACGCAAGAGCTAAGGCGAATGGTCTCGGTTAAAGGAAGGCCCGCCGCGATGCCGCCGATTGCGGCGCCCTGGCGAGGGGAAAGCATATTCATGCTACCACACCGGACATTGCTAGTCCAGTAACCGGGCGCGCCCAAATCCCCCACCTCTAGGTTCAGTGCCATATCTATCGGCCATCACCTCGTAGGGGCTGGTTTCAAACCAGCCCTCCCCTTGCCGTAGAGCGTCACCGCCATTTAGGTGGGGGATTTTGGCGCGCTAGTAACTGTTCAGAGTTGATGAGGTGAACTTGAAAAGCCTAGCGTTCAGGTGACCAGTTGTGCCATAAGGGAGTGGTGAAGATTGGATCAGACCTCAATAGCGCAAGCCGGGAGACCCTGCTGGCGATCATCGCCGAGCAGCAGTTGGTGATCGCAGAGCTTCGGCGGCGGGTCGAAGGGTTGGAGCGCCGCGCAACTCGTGGCTCGTCTGTAGGGATGCCGGGCAACAAGGCGACCAAGCGGCGAGAGTCGGAGAGCAGGAAGCCTCGGAAGGAGCGTGCTCACGGCTTTGCCCGTCGGCGGATGGAACCCACCCGGAGGGTGGTGCACGCCGCTGAGTCGTGCCCTGGGTGTGGTACGGGCCTGACGGGGGGCTGGGTGCATAGTACGCGGGAGGTGATCGAGCTTCCGTTGGCTCCGGTAGAGGTGATCGAGCAGGTCATCGTCGCCCGAATGTGTGCTCTATGCGGACAACGGCGGCTGCCCCAAGACCCGTTGAAGGGGCTGGCAGTGGGCCGTCAGCGCTTTGGCGTCAATCTGGTGAGCTTGGTAGTGACGCTTCGAGAGGAGGGCCGGCTTCCCATAAGGAGTATCCAGCAGTACCTGCAGACGGTCCATCAGCTCAGGCTGAGCGTGGGCGCCATCGTAGACATGATTCACCGGATGGCGCGACGGGCACAGCCGACAGTGGCTGAGATGGTCGAGCGCATCCGGGGCTCTCCGGTGGTCAATGCCGATGAGACCGGATGGCGTCAGGACGGGGTCAACGGCTATGTCTGGACATTCAGCACACCGACTGACCGGTACTTCCTGCGTCGTGGTCGCGGCAAGGGTGTGGTGGACGAGGCGTTGGGGGACTCCTTCAGCGGGGTGCTGGTGAGCGACTTCTACGCCGCATACAACCACTACCCTGGTCTCAAGCAGCGGTGCTGGGTCCACCTTCTGCGGGACATCCGTGACCTGGAGGCGCTGTACCCTCAGGACGCTGGCCTGTCTCGGTGGGCCCGAGCGGTGCGTCAACTATATGACGAGGCCAAGACCTGCGCTGCCACTGTCGACCATAGGGCGGCCGGTTATCAGCGGTCAGTGTCGTCCAACCAGTTGGTGTTGGAGAGACGGTTGCTGTCGCTGTGCCACCCCTTCTCCGACGACCAGACGGCGCCTCAAGCCAAGCTCTGCCGACGCATGGAACGGTTCATCAAAGAGTTGTTCGTCTTCGTCTCGCATCCCAACGTGCCGCCTGAGAACAACGCGGCTGAGCGGAGCCTCAGACACCTGGTCATCAGTCGAAAGATCAGTGGCGGCACTCGCTCTGAGAGGGGAACCCAAAGCAAGATGGCCCTGGCATCCCTTTTCGGCACATGGAGAGCCAGAGGTCTCAATCCCCTCATCGAGTCCCGTAATCTCCTCCTCTCTCATCAACTCTGAACAGTTACGCGCGCTAAAATCGCCTATCTGGATGGCGGTGACGCTCTATGGCGAGGGAGGGCCGGTCGATGAGAGGATGGCGAGTTTTACCCGCCGTTCCTTGAAAAAGTGTTTCATTTTGTTCCATTTTGTTTCATTCAGCTATGGACCGTGGGACAGGGGGAGACGCGAAATAGGCAAAATGAACCATGAGATAGACTGAATAAGACAGCGATGAGACAGAATGAGACACGCGGTCGCGGGATGGCCGGTCCCAAGCGCCCTCAACTCAGTATGTGCGCGGTGGTGCATGGGGGGAGTATAGCACGTGGGTTCTGAGAATGGCAAGGCGTAGTCGGCCCCAAGTCGACGCCGGGGATGGATTCCCGCTTTCGCGGGAACGACGGGGGTGGGGATTTGGCTACCTCGGCCGGCGGCGGGTTGCCAGGACCGTCCCGGAGAACATGCGGCGGGGCGGCTCCGTGGTGGGGAACCGGGGTTCGGCTGCCTCCAGGGCCGCCAGCAGCTTGGTGACGCTGTTGGTCCCGCCCTGCACCGATTCCGAATTCAACTCGTCCTCGTAGACGTTGACGTGGAGTACGCGCGCGCTCAACACCCGCTGTCGCTGGTGCTGCGGCGCGTCCGCGACTGCCGCCAGCGCCTGGGCGATGCGCATGATGTCGGCGTGGTGGCTGTTCTCCCAGCCGCGCTCCTCTGCGACGGCCTTCACGTAGTGGGCCAAGGCGCCCCACGCCTTCTCGGACGCCTGCAGGAGGTCGCCCCTGTCCAGCTCCACCTGTGCGTTGACCAAGAGCATGCGGCTGGAATCCCTATGCTTGGTTGCTTCGACGGGCGCCGTAGCCATCCCCATACCTACCTCGGCCCGCGGCGGGTTGCCAGGACGCAGGCGGCGGGGCGGCTCCGTGGTGGGGAACCGGGGTTCGGCTGCCTCCAGGGCCGCCAGCAGCTTAGCGACGTCGTTGATGCCTTCCTGTACGGACTCCGGCGGGTCCTGGTCCTCGTAGAAGTTGACGTGAAGCGCCCGGGCCGACCTGAGCCGACGCCGCTGGCGTTTCGGCGCGTCCGCGACGTTCACGAGCGCATACGCGATGCGCATGATGTCGGCGTGGTGGTTGTTCTCCCAGCCGCGCTCTTCCGCGACGGCCTTGACGTAGTGGGCCAGCGCTCCCCACGCCTTCTCGGATGCCTGCAGGAGGTCGCCCCTGTCCAGCTCTACCTGGGCGTTGACCAGGAGCATGCGGCTGGAATCCCTATGCCTGGTTGCTTCGACGGGCGCGGTAGCCATCCTGGAGTCCTCCCAACGGCCCGTGACAATCTACCAATTCCGCCTATTGCCCGTCAACGGAGATATTGCTGGGCGCCGCATCGATGGCGGGACCGGGGAGGGCGGGTTTGAAACGGGTTTGAAACCCGCATCTACGTCAACGCGGCTTGGAGATGGCGGGTTTGAAACACGCCCCTACGTCGTGAGGACCGCGTCGGCGGGTGGGGGTGGCGCTTCGTTGAGGGCCATCTCGTGCTGGCCGCCCTCGCGGATGGTCTCCTTGGCGACGCCTACGAACTCGCGGAAGAGGGGGTGGGGGCGGCCGGGCCTGGAGAGGAACTCGGGGTGGAACTGGACGCCGACCATGAAGTCGCTGCTCTCGGCCTCCATGATCTCGACGAGGCTGCCGTCGGGGGAGAGGCCGGTGGCGCGGAGGCCGGCGGTCCCGAGCGCCTCCCTGTAGGCGTTGTTGAGCTCGAAGCGGTGGCGGTGGCGTTCCTGCACGACCGGCTCCCCGTAGGCGCGCTCGGCCCAGCTATCGCCGGCGACCTGGCAGGGGTATATGCCGAGCCGCATGGTGCCGCCCATCTGGGTCACGTCCTTCTGGTCGGGCATCAGGTCGATGACGGGCGCGGCGGTGTTTGGGTCGAACTCGGTGGAGTTCGCGCCGGGCAGGCCGAGGACGTGGCGGGCGGCCTCGATGACCATGACCTGCATTCCCAGGCAGAGGCCGAGGTAGGGCACGCCGCGCTCCCGCGCGTACGCCGCGGCGTCGATCATCCCCTCGACGCCGCGCGGGCCGAAGCCGCCCGGCACGACGATGCCGCGGGCGGAGGCGAGGAGGCGTTCGGGGCCCTCCTCCTCTATCTCCTCTGCGGAGACCCACTGGACGTCGATGTTGAGGCGGTGGTGCAGGCCGGCGTGGAAGAGGGCCTCCTTGACGGATATGTAGGCGTCCTGCAGGTCGACGTACTTGCCGACGACCGCGATTGGGAGCGACTCGCCGGGCTCCTTTATGGCGTCGACCATCTCGCGCCACTCCTCCATTGCGCCGGCGCGGGCGGGCAGCCGGAGGGCGCAGGTCACGAGGTCGCCCAGGCCCTCCTGTTCCAGCAGCAGCGGCACCTCGTACACCGTCTCGACGGTGGGCAGCGCTATGACGCTATCGCGGGATACGTCGCAGTGGACGGCGATCTTGTCCTTTATATCGTCGTCGACGGGGTGGTCGCTCCGGCAGACTATGGCGTCGGGCTGGATGCCGATGCTCCGCAGCTCGCGTACGCTGTGCTGCGTGGGCTTGGTCTTCAGCTCGCCGGTGGCGGATATATAAGGAAGGAAGGTGACGTGGACGTAGAAGACCTCGTCGCGCCCGACCTCGTTGCGCATCTGCCGGATGGCTTCGAGGAAGGGCTGGCCCTCGATGTCGCCCACGGTGCCGCCGACCTCGACGACTATGACTTGCGCGCCGCTCTCCTTGGCAAGGCCGTAGATGCGCTTCTTGATGGCGTCGGTCACGTGCGGGACCGATTGGATGGTGCCGCCGAGGAACTCGCCCTTGCGCTCCCTCCTTATAACGTCCCAGAAGACCTGGCCCGCGGTGACGTTGGAGGAGCGGGTCAGGCCGACGTCGATGAACCTCTCGTAGTGGCCGAGGTCGAGGTCGGTCTCCGAGCCGTCCGCCGTGACGAACACCTCGCCGTGCTGGTAGGGGGACATCGTGCCCGGATCGACGTTGAGATACGGGTCGAGCTTGAGCACGGAGATGGGGACGCCGCGGCCGTGCAGGATGCGTCCGAGGGACGCGACGGCGATGCCCTTGCCCACCGAGCTGACGACGCCGCCGGTAACGAATATGTACTTGGTCACGGCGCTGCCGCCGGTGGTAGTAATAAGGAAGGGGGGACAGTGCAGTCGGGGCGGGGGATGTCAGAATTGACCTCGGTCATGGCGCCGGGGGCAGTATATCACCATCCGCCGCCGGCGGAACGCCCCCATCCTAGCCTTCCCCCATGAAGGGGGAAGGAACTGGGAAGACGCCCCCATCCTAGCCTTCCCCCATGAAGGTGGAAGGAACTGGGAAGACACCCCCATCCTAACCTTCCCCCGTGAAGGTGGAAGGAACTGGGAAGACACCCCCATCCTAACCTTCCCCCGTGAAGGTGGAAGGGACTGGGAAGACACCCCCATCCTAGCCTTCCCCCATGAAGGTGGAAGGAACTGGGAAGACGCTCCCATCCTAGCCTTCCCCCATGAAGGTGGAAGGGACTGGGAAGACACCCCCATCCTAGCCTTCCCCCATGAAGGGGGAAGGGACAAATTGCCGCAGAGGACCCCCATCCTAACCTTCCCCCATGAAGGGGGAAGGAACTGGGAAGACGCCCCCATCCTAACCTTCCCCCGTGAAGGTGGAAGGGACTGGGAAGACACCCCCATCCTAGCCTTCCCCCATGAAGGTGGAAGGAACAGGACGTCCCCATCCTACACTCCTCAGGGGGAATTATCTTGTCCCTTCCCCCGCTCTGGGGGAAGGTTAGGATGGGGGTCCCCCCCCCCTACGGGCGGGAATAGGCGAGGAGGGTCTGGATGGTTGCGCCTATTAGGGCTGGGCCGGGGACCGTGGCGGCCCCGGCTTGTTCCAGCGCTTTCACCTTTTCCTCGGCGCGCGCGGCCCTGCCGGTGATGATCGCTCCGGCGTGGCCCATGCGGCGGCCGGGCGGCGCGCTGCGGCCCACTATGAGGGCCGCGACGGGCTTGGCGAAGTCGCTGCGGATGAACTCGGCGGCCTCCTGCTCGCGCGAGCCGCCTATCTCGCCTATGAGCACCACGGCGTCTGTGCCGGGGTCGTCCTGGAAGAGTCGCAGGACCTCGATGAAGGAAGCGCCGCTGACGGGATCGCCGCCGATGCCGACGCAGGTCGATTGGCCGATGCCGAGCGCCGTAAGCTGCCCGACCGCCTCGTACGTCAGCGTCCCGCTGCGCGAGACGACGCCGACCCTGCCGGGCCGGTGGACGGGGCCGGGCATGATGCCCACCTTGCAGCGCTCGGGCGGCGATATGACGCCGGGGCAGTTCGGGCCCAGCAGCATCGCGTCCTTGCCGTCGAGGTAGCGCACCACCTTTATGGTGTCGGCGACCGGGATGCCCTCGGTTATCGACACGATGGGCGACAGCCCGGCGTCGGCGGCCTCGACGATGGCGTCGGCGGCGAACGGCGGCGGCACGAAGACGAGCGCGGCGTTCGCCCCTGTCTCGTCCACCGCCTGCCCGACGGTGTCGTACACGGGTATGTCGTCGCCGACGACCATGCCGCCGCGCCCAGGCGTGACGCCCGCGACGACGTTCGTGCCATACTCGCGGCAGCGCAGCGCGTGGAAGCCGCCCTCCCTGCCCGTTATGCCCTGCACCAGCAGGCGGGTGCCGCCGTCAACCAGGATACTCATCTATAGCCTCCGGACCCCCATCCTAACCTTCCCCCAGAGCGGGGGAAGGGACAAGATGGCGCCGCCGTCAACCAGGATGCTCATCTATAGCCTCCGGACCCCCATCCTAACCTTCCCCCAGAGCGGGGGAAGGGACAAGATGGCGCCGCCGTCAACCAGGATGCTCATCTATAGCCTCCGGACCCCCATCCTAACCTTCCCCCAGAGCGGGGGAAGGGACAAGATGGCGCCGCCGTCAACCAGGATGCTCATCTATAGCCTCCGGACCCCCATCCTAACCTTCCCCCGTGAAGGGGGAAGGGACAAGATGACCGCGCCGTCAACCAGGATGCTCATCGCGCTTCACCGGCGCACAGCGCGTCCGCCGCCTGCGCCATGTCCTCGACCAGGGTGACGTCCAGGCCGGACTCCGAGAGCAGGGCGCGGCCCTCCTCGGCGTTGGTGCCCTGCATCCGGACGACCATGGGGGGCATTGCGCCGTCCGTCGCCTCGGCGGCCGCGAGCACGCCCCGCGACACAACGTCGCAGCGCAGGATGCCGCCGAAGACGTTGATGAGCGCCCTCTCGACGTTCGGATCCGACAGGATGATGGCCATCGCGTGCGCGATCTTCTCCGCGTCCGCGCTGCCGCCCACGTCGAGGAAGTTCGCGGGCGCCGCTCCGGCGGCGTGGGTCACGTCCATGGTCGCCATCGCGAGGCCCGCGCCGTTGACCAGGCAGCCGACCGAGCCGTCCAGCTTGACGTAGCTGACGCCGAGGCCGCGCGCCTGCGCCTCGAGCGGGTCTTCCTGCCCTGGGTCGCGCATCTCGAGCAGGGCGGGCCGCCTGAACAGGGCGTCGTCGTCTATCTCCACCTTGGCGTCCGCCGCCAGCAGGGCGCCGCCCTGTGTGACGACGAGCGGGTTCACCTCGACCAGCGAGCAGTCGTTGCCGGCGAAGACGGCGTAGAGGCGCTCCAGCGTCGTCGCCAGGGGCCGGACGAGCTTGGGGCCTGCGCCGACGCCGTGGGCGAGGGCCCTGCCCTGGTAGGGCATGAGTCCCAGCACCGGGTCGACGGCGGCGCGGACGATCTTCTCAGGCGTCGTCTCGGCGACCTCCTCTATGTCCATGCCTCCGGCGGCGCTGGCGATGGCGACGGCTCCGCGCTCCGAGCCGTCTATGACGACGGCGGCGTATATCTCGCTCGCCACGTCGATGGCCTCCTCCACCAGCACGGCGTCCACCGGCACGCCCGCCGGCCCCGTCTGGTGGGTGACCAGCGTGGAGCCGAGCATCGCGGCCGCGGCTTTCCTGGCCTCGTCCGCGGAGTCGGCGAGCCGTACGCCGCCGGCCTTGCCGCGCCCCCCGGCGTGTACCTGCGCCTTGACGACGACGCGCCCGCCCAGATCCTCGGCGGCGGCGGCGGCCTCGTCCGGCGAGCGGGCGGCGCTGCCCCTGGGCACGGCGACCCCCGCCGAGGCGAGGAGCTCTTTAGCCTGGTACTCGTGCAGTCGCAAACGCGTTCTCCCTTGTTGGCGGAGGGGGTGGGATTCGAACCCACGCTCCCTTTCGGGAATCCTGTTTTCAAGACAGGCGCCTTAAGCCGCTCGGCCACCCCTCCAGGGGGCGGGGGTATTCTAACATGGATGGACAGGATGGACAGGATGGACAGGATGGACAGGACGGGGAGGAGTTTCTCATCCTGCCTATCCTGTCTATCCATGTCCTATAATTAAGCCGTGAGGTGAGGAATTATGAACGACCATGAGACGAACGACCATGAGCCGGACCTGGCGGACCTGCCGGACCTGACGGGGATGACCTTCCACGAGATAGAGGCCAAGTACGGGGAGGAGGTGGCGATCAACGCGGGGATCGCGGCGGATCCCGATACGTTCGAGCTGACCCCCGAGTGGTTCAAGCGCGCCCGGCCGGCTATCGAGGTGATGCCGGAGCTGGTGGAGAGGTATAGGCGGTACAAGCGGGAAAAGGAAGCTAACATGGATGGGCAGGATGGGCAGGATGGGAGCCAGGGGTCTGAACTGTGATTCGTATGATGGGGGTGATTGGGATGATGGGGGACGGCCCATCCCGAAAATCCCAAAATCCCGTGAATCCCGATTCAGACAATCCCCTCCCGCGCCCAGCCCTATAATATAAGGCCGTGAGGTACGAGTGGGACGAAGAGAAGCGGGCGTCCAACCTGGAGAAGCACGGGCTGGACTTCAAGGCCATGGAGGACTTCCAATGGCGGACTGCCGAAATACGGCCAAGCCCTCGAGGCGGCGAGATGCGGTACGTTGCGACCGGACTTATAGGGACGTGGCTGTATCGAGTGGTGTACACCCTGCGGGGCGAGCGGACGCGTATCATCAGCCTGCGCGAGGCCAACAGGCGGGAGGTGAGAGACTATGAACGACCATGAGACGAACGACTATGAGTTGGACCTGGCGGACCTGCCGGACCTGACGGGGATGACCTTCCACGAGATAAAGGCCAAGTACGGTAGGGAGGTGGCGATCAACGCGGGGATCGCGGCGGACCCGGAGTGGGGGCCGGAGGAGATGAAGATGTCAGGCGCACGCCCGGCCATTGAGGTGATGCCGGACCTGGTGGAAGCATTCGAGCGCGCCCGCCTCTTGCGGCAGGCCGGCAAGGATGAGCAGGATGGGAGCAGCGATGGACGGCAGCCATCATCCTAATCACCCCCATCACGCGAATCACAGTTCAGACCATGAGCCGGACCTGACGGGGATGACCTTCCACGAGATAGAGGCCAAGTACGGCGAGGAGGTGGCGATCAACGCGGGGATCGCGGCGGACCCGGACACGTTCGAGCTGACCCCCGAGTGGTTCAAGCGCGCGCGGCCGGCTATCGAGGTGATGCCGGAGCTGGTGGAGAGGTATAGGCGGTCCAAGCGGGAAAAAGAGGCGAACATGGATGGGCAGGATGGACAGGATGGGAGAAGCGATGGACGGCAGCCATCATCCTAATCAGGGCAATCACGCGAATCACAGTTCAGACCCTCCCCATCACGCGAATCACAGTTGAAAACTGGACGCGGGGATTATTGACAACGCCTAGGGGGTGATATATAGTGCGCTTGGCTCTGGACGCGGGGCGTCCGCGCCGCAGCACCCGACGGGCGGGGCCGCGCGGAGGCTCCGACTACCGGAATACGCATGGGAGCGCTCCTTGACAAGAGCTTTGCCTTGGTGTACAAACATACCGGCTTGAATCAGCAGACGACATCCGAATCGGCAGACGGCGACGGCCTACGCGGGCCGCGCCTTGCCATGCAACAGGGTTCCACAGGCAGCTAACTAGGCGAAGGCCCGGATATATAAGGGGGTAGGAAGTGAACAAGTCGTTGAGGTTTCTAGCAATCGGATTGGCGCTGGCCGTGCTGCTGGTGTCGCAGGTCGGCGTCGACCGCTCGACCGAGGCGGCGGCGCCCGACGTGAAGAACGACACGGTGGAGTTCGTGGCCGGCTTGGGCAACGACGCCCAGCTGCAGAGCTTCTACAGGACGGACGCCGAGGTCGCCTTCTACCTGAAGGACCCCGACCTGGCCCTGCCCACCGCGAACCGCAAGTCTACGCTGACGTTCACGGTGCCTAACAACCAGAGTATAGGAGAAGGTACCGAATTCAGGATCAAGGTTCCGCTTACGGCCGCCCGAAAGACGGCCCTGGATACGCCGGGGCCGAGCCACGACGGCAACCAGAATAGCACCACCACTCTTGAGAACCCAGCGCCGGGCGGCCCCGGCGCCGGTGCCGGCGGCGTCACCTACACGAAGGACAAGTACTGGGACGAGTACTCGGGCGGCGCGGACATGCCACTGGACGGCGCTCCCGTGGTCACGGTAGCGAATGCCGGAGGCACTGGCCAGAGCGGGAATGGCAACCGGATAGTGTCTCCCCACGACGTCACCGATGGCACATTCGCCTTTCTGGGTGATGTGGCTGGACAGGACGCCACATACGACAGCGATGGAAACGTCCTCACGGCCACCACGACCATCACGGTGACCTTCAAGTACCACGTGGCGGACGTGTTCACGGCTGACCAGACGGCCGGGACGAGCGCCGGGGCGGACCAGAACAGGGCGCGCGTGACGAGCAGCTCGGACGGGATCGGCGAGTGGGTGACGCTCACCGAGGTGTCGGCGGTGGGCGCCACGACGACGCATCCGACGACCGGCATCTACCGCGGCGAGATCAAGCTGTCCGACAACGCCTCTGAGGCCTCGTTGAAGGAGGGTCTGCTGGGCGTGCGGGACGGCGACACGCTGACCGTGGCGTTCTACAACAGCGACCACACGACGCTCATCGACGACGACACGGCGACGATAGACGGGCAGAAGCCCACCATCGTGAGCGTCTCGCCCACCGACAAGACGGTGACCGACCGTAGCTCGCCGGTGGTGACGGTGACGGTGGCTGACGAGGGTTCGGGCTTCGACACGAACAACCCCAGGGACCACGTGGACATCACCATCATCGACGGCATGAACACGTGCAAGGTCATCGACAGCAACCTGACCGCCACGCGGCTCAGCTCGTCCGAGATCGACATCCTGTTCCGTAACACTGGCACGTGGATCAGCGGCGGGGCCGGCATCCCCTGCGACAAGGGAAGCTCGGTAACCATCCTCCGCGTGGACTCCGCCGGCATCACGCCTGCGGCGAACAACCACGGCAGGCAGTTCGAGATCAAGGTTGAAGCGCTGGACGTGGCTGGGAACACGAGCGAAAAGCCGGTCAAAGTGACGATAGACACGAAGGCGCCGTCGATAGACGACGGCTCGTCCACCGGCCTGGGCTGGGACGCGGCGAAGAAGAAGGAGACGAACGACAGCGCGTCCATCAAGGTGGCCTTCAACGAGGGGCTGGACGTGAGCACGGTTGACGCGAGCGACTTCGTGGTCGAGAACCCCGATGCCTCGATAGAGAGCGTGCAGGTGGGCGGAGTCGACACCGACGATAGCAAGGACAGTAACAAGTACGTGTACCTGAAGCTGGCTGCGGACCTGGCGTCCGACGCGCGGCCTCGGGTCGAGCTTGACGGCTCGATAATGGACAAGGCCGGCAACGAGCTGAAGACTGCGGCCATCACGCGGGTCGAGGACCGTATCAAGCCTGGCGTGACCGTTGACGAGATTAGCGCGCAGCTTCTGGCGAAGGACGGCGAGGCGGCGGTTACGTTCACCGCGGACGAGAACATGGCGGCGAACACGGCCGCCGTGGCCTCCGACAAGTGTACCTGCCTGGGGATAACGGGCGGCTCGAACGGCACCAAGGTAACGCGGGGCAACGTGGCCCTGCCGACGCCTCCGAACGGCACGTACACCTTCAAGGCCGGCAGCGTGACGGGTCTGTTCGGCGTGATGGTTCAGGCGAGCGACATACGGGCGAACGTGACCCGTGTGGGCGCGACGAAGGTGACCGACGAGAAGACCAAGGTGACGACCGTGACGGTCATACACGAGGCCGACGCGGTAGCCACGACGACGAACAACTCGACCTACTCGTTCATCGTTTCCCTGGCGAAGTGGCCTCTGGCCGACGCGGCGTTCACCGGCTCGCTGGCGAGCGCGGTCACCATCAAGGAGCACGCGGGCGCGACGGTGACGGACGTGGACCCGACGGCCGGCATGGTGACCCTGGAGGTCACGTACAAGAACGTCGGCTCGAAGCAGGACCACGTGCAGGCCGACGACGAGTTGATGGCGACGTACCACTACGTGAAGACGGAGCAGACGATAGAGGTTGACCTTGCGGCTCCGACGGCGGAGTTCTCGCCGAGCGGGGACACGCAGGACGCGCGGCCGTTCATCCAGATCAAGTGGGACGAGGACGAGTACGCGGGCGACATGCACAAGACGGTCACGGTGACCGAGGCGACGCTGACGGACGCGGACGGGAACGAGACGGCGCTGGTGGACGACACGGTGAACATGCTGAGCACGACCGACAACATCATGTACAGCTACCTGCC
Source organism: Dehalococcoidia bacterium (assembly GCA_963664035.2). Taxonomy (GTDB): domain Bacteria; phylum Chloroflexota; class Dehalococcoidia; order Lucifugimonadales. The sequence continues at coordinate 1,698,380 of OY760867.2, forward strand.
GGACTCCGATCTGGCGCTGGGCGAGTACACGATAACGGCGGTCGGGCGGGACTCCGCTGGCAACGTATCGGAGACGCAGACGGGCAAGTTCAAGGTGGTGGCGAGGCCTCCGGTCTCGATCCCGCTGAACCTTGGGTGGAACCTGATCTCGCTGCCGGGCGAGCCTGCGGACAACAGCATAGACGCGGTGATCAACGTTGACGAGGTGTCGCAGGTGCTGACGTACGACCCGACGGTCGAGGGCGGCTGGGTGGCTGCGGTGCGGGTGAACGGTTCGTTCGAGGGCGCTCTGACGATGATAGACGCGAAGCGGGCGTACCTGGTGTACACGACGAGCGTGGCGCCCCTGAAGGTTGACATCCCGCCGCTGGACCATGGCGTGGTACCGCCGTCGATCATGGTGTACAAGGGTTGGAACATGATACCGTCCGCGAGCGTGGACGCGGCCTTCCCGGCCAGGGACATAGACGACTACCTGAGCGGGGTGAAGTGGTCGAGAGGCTACTACTACGACTCGAACGGCAGGCTGACCGGGTTCACGCCTGGCACGAGCGACGACGAGTTGGTTCAGAAGGGCCGCGGCTTCCTGATCTACGTCACGGAGGACGGCACGCTAGTCCCGTAGAGCCAACCTAACGGCAACAACGGCAAGCAAGTAAGAGGCCCCCCTCCACAGCGAGGGGGGCCTCTTTTTGTCTGAACTGTGATTCGCGTGAATGTGTGTGATGGGGATTGTCTGAATCGGGATTCACAGGATTTTTGGATTTTCAGGATTAGGTACGTGGGGTATTGGGTAGGGGTGCCCCTTGTGGGTACCCAGATGATGGGGCGGCAACCACGAGGGTTGCCCCTACGGGATGGCGCATCCGTAGGAGCGTCCCTTGTGGGCGCCCTCTTTTGTCTGCACTGTGATTCGCGTGATGGGGGTGATGGGGATGTCTGAATCGGGATTCACAGGATTTTTGGATTTTCAGGATTTAGGTACGTGGGTAGAATCCGTAGGGGTGCCCCTTGTGGGTACCCAGATGATGGGGCGGCAACCACGAGGGTTGCCCCTACGGGATGGCCGCCGTATGGGCAACCCTCGTGGGCGCCCTGCACGCTGACCGCACGGGTACGAGGCTTCGCGCCGCGTGTGGTACTATGTACGCAGGTCTTGACCGTCCCAGGAGGTTAAACATGGCAACCATGGAGCAGCGCGTCAGCCGCCTCGAAGGCGCATACGACCACCTGGCGACCAAGGCCGACCTTGCCGACATGAAGGCCGAGCTAATCAAGTGGATGGCCGGCTGGACCCTGGGCGGGATGGCGGCCATATCGGCGGTGGTGATAGCCATGCTCAGGTACCTCGGCTGAATCTTCGTGGCTGTGGTACTATATAGGCAGGTCTTGAACGTCCCAGGAGGTTAAACATGGTAACCATGGAGCAGCGCGTCAGCCGCCTCGAAGGCGCATACGACCACCTGGCGACCAAGGCCGACCTTGCCGACATGAAGGCCGAGCTGATCAAGTGGATGGCCGGCTGGACCTTGGGCGGGATGGCGGCCATATCGGCGGTGGTGATAGCCATGCTCAGGTACCTGGGCTGAAGCTTCGCTCCCGCGTCCGCGCAACGGTAGGCCCGGCTCAGCCGGGCCTTTTGCATCCCCTGGGGACATGCCCACGCCGCCGATGCCGGCGCCCCCTCGTCTGACGGGAGGCATCTTGTCCCTTCCCCCTTGATGGGCCCGCAGGGGGGAAGGGACAAGGTAATGACGGTGGGGGGGCCTGCGGCGCGTTCGGAATTACGATGCGGCGGGCTCGCAATCGCCCACATTCGGGGAGAACTGGGCGGTTGGAAGACGCTGGCGGTCTAAACAGCGCTTGAAACTTGGGGTATAATGGTATACAGGACGATTCTTAGACAGAGGTGAGTACCTTGAAGACTCTCCTGGGCATAGCGGCGGCGCTGCTCTTGCTGCTGGCGGTGTCGGAACGTGTCGGCGGGCAGGAGCTCAATTTGCCGTGGACTTACGACGGCTCCGTCACGGCGTTGACGGGGGGGCCGGTGCCGGACGGCTACTCGATCGTGGCGGTCATCGAGGACTGGCGCTCGCCGGAGGGGCCCGTCGAGGGCGGGCGCTACGTGCTGACGATCGCGCCGCCCTCGCGGTACGTGGGGAAGACGGTGACCTTCCACATGGGGCCGGAGCAGGCCGCGGAGACGGATACCTTCAGCGGCGGCGGCTTGGTGCGGAGGCAGAACTTCGACCTGACGTTCTCGGTGCTGCCGGCTCCGACGCCCACGCCCACGCCCACGCCGGACCCGAACGCCACGGCGACGCCGACGCCGGAGCCGACGGCAACGCCGACGCCCACGCCCGTGGCGACGCCGACGCCCACGCCGACCCCGACGCCGACGCTCACGCCGACCCCGACGCCGACGCCCACGCCGGACACGGTGACGCCGGTCCTCTATTCGGGCAAGGTCATAGTGGCTGGCGGGACGGTGCCTGAGGGCGCGGTGTTGGTCGCGCGGCTGGGCGAGTACGAGGCGCCCGCGCGGCTGGAGGCGGACGATACGTACCGCAACCTGGTGCTGGCGCCGGGGGACGCCTCGCTGGTGGGGCAGGCGGTGGAGTTCTTCCTGGACGGCGTCAAGTCGGTGACGACGGACGTGTACACGGGCGGCAAGACGGTCGAGGACTTCGACATCGTGTTCGTGGACTTCCCGACGCCCACGCCCGAGCCGACTGCGACGCCCGTCCCGACCGCGACGCCTGTCCCGACGGCGACGCCGGTCCCGACTGCGACGCCCACGCCGCGCCCGACGGCTACGCCGACGCCTACCGCGACGCCTACGGCCACGCCCACGGCGACGCCTACGGCCACGCCTACGCCGGAGCCGACTGCTACGCCGGAGCCGACTGCTACGCCGGAGCCTAGGCCGGTCTTCGTGCCGCCGACGAATACGCCGACGCCGGAGCCTACGGCCACGCCGACGCCTGAGCCGACCGCGACGCCGACGCCGACGGCGACTGCTACACCGGAGCCGGAGCCGACTGCGACGCCCACGGCCCAGGCGCCCCCGGCGCCCGCGCCGACGGCCGTTCCGCCGACGCCGGAGCCGAGCGGCGGCGGCAGCGGGGCCATCGTGCTGGCGGTCGTGGGTATCGTGGCCCTGCTGGTGGCGCTCGTGGTGCTGCTGGTGGTGGTGGCGATGCGCAGGCGCACGGCCGGGTTCTAAAGCCCCCAAGCCCGCAGAAGCGCGAGGGCCGGGAGGGATACCCTCCCGGCCCTCGTTGGCCCCCAACTCAGTATTGCTTGACATCGCGCCATGCCGCCGTGTATAAAGAATTGCAACAATGCTCCCCAGCGTCCTAGCCTGCCATTCGGCAGATAGCACGCTGGGGTAAAAGAGACTCTATTGGAGAGCTGGGAGGGGATACCTCCCGGCTCTTTGCTTTAGGTCGGAGAAGAAGGGGGGAATGAGATGGCGCGGCTGGCGATCTTCGTGGACGGCGCCTATCTCGAGAGGCTGGCCAGGGACGAATTCGACGTCTGGATAGACTATCAGAAGCTAAGCGAGGAGATCGTGGCGCGTGTGGCGGCCAAGACCGCCGAACCCGTTGACCTGCTGCGTACTCTACTACTACAACTGCCTACCCTACCAGAGCAACACGCCATCACCGGATGAGGCCCGCCGATACGGGGCGCGCAGGAAGTTCTTCGATGCGCTCCGCAACCTTGACCGGTTCGAGGTCCGCGAAGGAAGATTGATTCGACTAGGCATCGATCAGACCGGGGAACCCATCTTCCAGCAGAAACGTGTCGACATGCTGCTCGGGCTGGATTTCGCCTTGCTGAGCGCCAAGGGCAAGATCACGCATGCGGCAGTGGTCACGGGTGACAGCGACTTCACTCCGGCCTTCCAGATGGGCAAGAATGAGGGCATCAGCGTGTGGCTCTTCCATGGCCCTCGGTCGTCTCGAAGGGACGGTAGGGCCACGTACGCGGCAGAGCTACGAGTGGAGGCCGACGAGAGGGTTGAAATCGACGCCGACTTCGCTAGCCGCGTGCGGCGGCAGTAGCTATCGCTCCTAAGCTGAGTAGCTCGGTGCGCAGCCATGGCCGGTCGGCTGCGCTGGTATAATGGCGCCAGGGAAGGATGGCGTCCGGCTTCCGCGCGGCGATGGAGGTCCGAAGGGGGAGCGTGTCTCTACCGAGCATAGACAAGACGCGCGAGGGCTGGTACCTGGGCCTGTTCTCGGCGCAATGCCTGGCCTGCCTGGCGGTGCTAGCCTGGTACGAGGTCGGTGGCAACACGGAGGACAGCGCGCTGGCGACGGTGGTGGCCATCGGCAAGGGCATGGGCCAGCTCGTCATAGTGGTGGCAGCGTGGACGGTTACGCTACTGGAGGGATATTCGATGCTAGCCGAAAGGTATCTGATGAGACGCTACCGGGAGGGAGAGGCAAAGGGTGAAGTAAGGGGAGAGGCAAGGGGTCGGGCGAAGGAACGAGCGGAGTGGCGAGCCTGGCTGGAGCGTAGTCGGGAGGCACAGGCGCGTGGCGAGCCGTTCGACGAGCCTCCTCCGGGCGAAAGGCGCAACGGCGCGGGGGGAGACGAGTAGGATGCTGGCGGAGGCGTATCTGAGAAGACGCTACCGGGAGGGCCGGGTGGAAGAACGAGCGGAGTGGAGAGCCTGGCTGGAGCGCAGTCGGGAGGCCGAGGCGCGTGGCGAGCCGTTCGACGAGCCGCCCCCGGACGAGAGGCGCAACGGCGCGGGGGGAGACGAGTAGGATGCTGGCGCAGAGGTACCTGAGGAGGCGCTACCTGGAAGGTAGGGCGATCGGAATAATGGAGGGACGAGAGGAGGCGATGGCGGAGGCGCGAGCAAAGGCGCGAGCGGAGGGACGAGAGAAGGAGTGGGAAGAGGCTAAGGCGAAGAGCGACGTCGAGTGGAATGCTTGGTTTGCGCGCTTTCGGCAAGCCCAGGAGTGGGGCGAGCCGTTCGACGAGCCTTCCCCCAGCGAGAGAGCGGCAAGCGATCTCGGAGCTACGGCTGAGGTCCTAGCCGTGAAGTACCTCGAGAGACGCTACCGTGAGGGCCGGGAAAGGGGTCGGGCGGAAAGTGACGCGGAGTGGCGAGCCTGGCTGGAGCGTAGTCGGGAAGCGGAGGAGCGTGGCGAGGCGTTCGACGAGCCTCCCCCGGACGAGAGGCGCAACGGCGCGTGAAGCCCTGGTATGCCCTGGGCATACCTACTACGAAAGGATATTTGCCATGACGGGACCTATGCCCACCGCCCTGCTCGGCCGCACCGGCCTGGACGTGACGCGCCTGGGATACGGCGCGGCGCACAGGCGGCCGATGTCGGAGGAGCACGCGGACCGGCTGCTGAACGCGGTGCTCGACGCGGGGATCAACCTGGTCGACACGTCGGACGACTACGGCAACAGCGAGGAGCTTATCGGCAGGTACATCTCCCACCGGAGTTCGGAGTTCTACCTCGCCACCAAGTGCGGGTCGTCGAGCTCGGGCCACCTGTGGACGCGTGAGAACGTGCTGGGCAACCTGGAGCAGAGCCTGCGCCGCCTGAAGGCCGACTCGGTGGACATCATGCAGCTCCACAACCCGTCGGTGGAGGAGTGCGAGCGCGGCGGCCTGGTGGGCGCGCTGCAGGAGATGCGCGAGCAGGGCAAGGTGCGCTGGATCGGCGTCTCCACGACGCTGCCGCACCTGCCGACGTACCTCGAATGGGGCGTGTTCGATGTGTTCCAGATACCGTACTCGGCGCTGGAGCGGGAACATGAGGAGTGGACCGACAGGGTGGGGGAGGCGGGCGCCGGGGTGCTGACGCGCGGCGGCGTCGCGCAGGGGGAGCCGGGCCCAGGCACCGGCCACGAGGACACGTGGGGCAGGTTCGAGGGCGCTGGGCTGGACGAGCTTCGCGGCGAGGGTGAGAGCCGCACGGCGTTCCTGCTGCGCTACACGCTGACCCACCGGCACACGCACTCGATCATCGTCGGCACGACGAACCCGGACCACGTGCGGGAGAACGTCGAGGCCATAAACGCCGGGCCGCTGCCGGCGGACGTGTACTCGGAGGCGAAGCGGCGTCTCTCGGCTGCCGGAGAAGGGCCGGCGGCCTAGGACGGTCCGTCCTCCGGGCGGCCTGGGGCTATATGGACCCGATCTCGACTCCCAAGCTCGTCTTCAAGCGCGTGGCTGACAGCCGGGCGCTCGTGATCAGCATCTTCCTCGGCATCGTCGCGGCGACGACGCTCGCGGCGATGGCGCCCACGTTCTTCTCGGCGCTGGAGCGGCTCGCCCTCAACCTGGAGATCGACAAGCTGCGGCGGCCGGCGTCGAATATCAACCTGGACGCCTTCAACATCGTGCTGGCGCGCTCGGAGATCGACGGCAGCGAGCGGACGGTGGTCGAGGCGATCGAGGAGAATATCGCGCACGTGTACGAGAGCCACGAGCGCTACCTGTTCGTCGACTTCTACCTCGCCGCCATTCCCAGGAACCCGCTGCCGCCGGCCGGCACGTCCAACCGCGACGCCTCGCGGGCGATCATGCGGAGCTACTCGAACCTCCGTGACCACGTGGCGGCGGTGGAGGGGCGGCTGGCGGGGGACCTGGTGTACGCCGGCCCCGACGGTCCGATCGCCGAGGCGGTCATCGGCGAGGAGACGGCGGCCCAGTTCGACCTGGGCGTGGGCGACGAGGTGGTGATGACGCGGGAGCTGGGAGGGAGGCGGATGGTCACGGTACGGATAACCGGGATCGTCAGGCCCACGGACCCCTCGGAGGACTACTGGAAGCCGCTGATAGGCCCGCGGCTGTTCCTCGACCCGCCGTCGGTGGAGGAGGAGGTGGAGGGGGAGAACGTCCAGTTCAACCCGGAGGAGCCGCCCGCGCCGCTGATGGTGACCGAGACGGCGATGATAGACTCGCTGGGCGCGGCCTACCCCGGGGCGCTCGTCAACTCGATGTGGTTCATCATGATCGACACCGAGCGCCTCAAGGGCTGGTCGGCCGGCGAGGCCGAGCGTAGGATAACGGACCTGGGGGCGCAGACGGCGGCGGCGATACCGGGCACGAAGCTGAACAGCGCCATCCTGGGGATGCTGGACCGCTTCGGGCGCCGCAGCTTCTTCGCCCGCGTGCCGCTGCTGCTGCTGGTCGCCATCCTCGTGGCGACGGTGTTGCTCTACGTGTCGATGATGGTGTCGCACCTGGTGCGGCGCAGGGAGGGGGACGCGGCGCTGCTCCAGGCGCGCGGGGTGAGGCTGCTGCACCTGCTGCGGCTCTACTCGGTGGAGGGGGGCGCGCTGGCGGTCGCGGCAGTCGCGGCGGGCCCGTTCGCGGCCATCGCGATCGTCGCGCTGGTGGGTACGCTGCCGTACTTCTCGGAGATGACGCGCGGGGGGTTGCTGCCGGTGCGGATCGGCGCTACGCCCTTCGTGGCGTCGCTGGCCGCGGGGGCGCTCTGCTTCGCCATAGTGGCGCTGTCGTCGGTGCTGGGAGCGCGGGGAGGGCTGCTGGCGCAGAAGCAGCGGACGTCGCGGCCTCCGAGCGAGCCGTTCTTCCACCGCTACTACCTCGACGTTGGGCTGCTGGCCCTGGGCGGGCTGGCGTTCTGGGAGCTCCACTCCAGGGGGCAGCTCGTCACCGGAGGGCTGCTCAAGGACGTGGAGGTGAACGAGACGCTGCTGCTCGCGCCGGTGATGTTCCTGGTGATGGTCGCGCTGGTGTTCGTGCGCTGCTTCCCGATATTCGTCCGGTACGTCAGCGGGGAGTCGCCGATGCTGGTCCACCTGCTCGCCGCCGCGAGCTTCGGAGTGGCCGCGCCCGTGGCGGCGCTGGCGGACGTGAGGGCCGGGGACCCGGCGGCGGCCGTCGGGCCGGTGGCGCTGCTCGCGGCGGCGGCCGCGGCGTACTGGGCCACCCAGCGGGCGGGGCCGGTCTGGCAGAAGGCCCTGGGCATGGCGGCGCAGGCGGCCGCGATCGGGTGGTTCCTGTGGATGGAGCCGCCGCGGTCGGGAGACGCGATGCTCGCCCCGGCCATCGGCCTCGCGGCCCTCGTGCCGGCGCAGGTGATGTTCCTGCTGCTGGCGAGGTGGACGCGGGCCGCGCCCGTCTGGCTCATGATAGGGATGTGGCACATGGCGAGGAACCCGTTGCAGTATAGCTGGCTGGTGCTGCTGCTGGTCATGGTGACGGGCGTGGGGGTGCTCTCGACGACCGTGGGAGGAACGCTGGAGCGCGGCCAGACGGAGCGCATCTACTACGACTTCGGGACGGACCTGCGGGCGGACCTGCTGGCGGCGGACCTCTGGGAGGGCAGCGACGCGCTGAGGGAGCGTTCGCTGGCGACGCCCGGGGTGGAGGACGCGACGCTGGCGTTCAGGACCGGCGGTTTCATGGGCTCGGTCTCGATGGACGTGTTGGCGCTGGAGTCCCGGTTCGCCTATATCGCCTGGTACCGCGGCGACTTCTCCAGCCGGCCGCTCAACGAGCTTATCGGCGAGCTGCGCCCAGGTGCGGCCCCCAGGGCGCTGACCGTGCCCGACGGCGCGTCGTTCCTGGGGCTGTGGGTGAAGGTGGACGAGGAGATGCCGAATGCGGCGCTGTCGCTGTGGGTGGTCTTGGAGGACGCCGCGGGCGCGCTGCGGACGCTGGTCATGGGCGATATATTCCCGTCGGCGGAGTGGCGGCACCTGCGCGCGGAGCTGCCCGGGCTGTTGAGCTCCCCCGCGCGCATCGTGTCGGTGCAGATAAGCGAGCCGGGGTACGGCGCGGTGCACACGCCGGGCTTCATCGTCGTGGACGACATCCACGCGGGTTACGCGGACGGCAGCGTGGAGGTGATCGAGGGCTTCGAGGGGCCTATCGAGTGGGCGCCGATCGTGACCTCCTCGCTCGAGGCCGAACAGATCAGGCTGGTCGGGGACGACCCGCGCGGGGGCGCCGCCGCCGTGATGTTCAGCTTCGGCAGGGAGAATATCAGGGGCATTCGCGGCTTCTTCCACCAGACGACCGAGGGCCCGCTGCCGGTCATAGTCAGCTCGGCGCTGGCGGAGGCGACCGGCATCCGGGAGGGCGACTTCGTGCGGGCCGTGGTCGCCGAGCGCGGCGTGACGGTGGCGGTGCGCGGCGTCGCGGACTACTTCCCCACCATGACCGACCGCGACGGCCGGTTCATGCTGGCCGACCTGGACGCGCTCCTTTCGCGGGTGAACATCCTGGGCGGGCTGACGCCTCCGCTGCGGCCCAACGAGCTGTTCCTGGCGGAGAACCCGGCTTCGCCGGAGCCGGTCCGCGACTCCATCGCCGCGTCGGGGCTGTTGCGGAGCAGCCTGCGGCACCGCGCCAGCGAGATCGAGGCGCTGGAGCGCGACCCGCTGTCGTCCGCGGGGTGGAACGCGATGGTGGTGCTGGCCCTGGGGATCGCCGTGCTGTCGGCGGCGTTCGGGTACGTGACCTACCTGCTGCTGTTCGCGGCCCACAGCCGCAACGAGATGGGGTTCCTGCAGTCGCTGGGGCTGTCGCGGCGGCAGGTGCTGGCCCTGCTGGGCTTCGAGCACCTGGCCATCGCGGCGATAGGCATTGGGCTCGGCACCTGGGCCGGCTTCCAGATGAGCCGGCTGATCGTCTCGCCGCTGGCCGTCACCGAGCGCGGGGAGCCGCTGATTCCGCCGTTCATCCTGACGACCGACTGGAGCATGATGCTGCCGGCGTACGGCGCGCTGGCGGCCATCTTCCTGGCGGCGCTGCTGGCCGTGAACCGCAGCGCCCTCCACCTCGACCTGCAGAGCATCTCCCGGACGGAGGAGTAGCCGGGCAGGTGGAGTCTCTGCCGAATTCGCTCTTGCCGCCAACTAGTCCGGCGACCAGCTTGGGGAAAGGTCAAACGCCGAGTTGTAGGTCAGGCGGGTCTGGCCTGAGCCGTCGGCGTTCATCACGTATGTCTCGTAGTTCCCGTCACGGGTCGATGCGAAGGCGATGCGTCGTCCGTCCGACGACCAGCGTGGGTCAAGGTCAAGCGCCGAGTTGTAGGTCAGGCGGGTCTGGCCTGAGCCGTCGGCGTTCATCACGTATATGTTGTATATGCGGTTATCGTCGTCCGGGTCGGGATCGTCACGGGTCGATGCGAAGGCGATACGGCGTCCATCCGGCGACCAGCGTGGGTCACGGTCCGCCGCCGGGTTGTCGGTCAGGCGGGTCTGGACGGAACCGTTGGCGTTCATCACGTAGATCTCGTAGTTCCCGTCACGGGTCGATGCGAAGGCGATGCGTCGTCCGTCCGGCGACCAGCGTGGGTGAAGGTCAAGCGCCGAGTTGTCGGTCAGGCGGGTCTGGCCGGAACCGTTTGCGTTCATCACGTAGATCTCGTAGTTTCCGTCACGGGTCGATGCGAAAGCGATGCGTCGTCCGTTCGGCGACCAGCGTGGGCCACGGTCCGCCGCCGGGTTGTCGGTCAGGCGGGTCTGGCCTGAGCCGTCGGCGTTCATCACGTATATGTTGTATATGTGGTTATCGTCCTCCGGGTCGGGATCGTCACGGGTCGACACGAAAGCGATGCGGCGTCCGTTCGGCGACCAGCGTGGGCTACTGTCACGCGCCGGGTTGTCGGTCAGGCGGGTCTGGCCTGAGCCGTCGGCGTTCATCACGTATATGTTGTATATGTAGTTATCGTCGTCCGGGTCGGGATCGTCACGAGTCGATGCGAAAGCGATGCGTAGTCCGTTCGGCGACCAGCGTGGGTTATAGTCAATCGCCGAGTTGTCGGTCAGTCGGGTCTGGCCGGAACCGTTGGCGTTCATCACGTATATCTCCCAGTTCCCGTCACGATCCGATGCGAACGCGATACGGGAGGGGGAAGGCGTACCCATAAGCCCGGCCACGGTCCGCTCCAGCGCAGCAATCCTTCTCTCGATCTCGGCGAGTCTGCCCTCGATGGCCGTCAACTTGGCGTCTGTGTTGCTGGGCTGCGCCGTGGGCGTGGGCGTAGGGGTGGCCCCCGGCGCGGGCCTCGGCGTTGCCGTTGAGGTCGCTTGTGGTCTCGGCGTTGCCGTCGGGGTCTACGCCTGGCAGATGGGGTAGTCGTCTCCGTCTGCCTCTTCGTACGCCTCTCGCAGGCTCCCGGGCACGCAGCCGCTCAGTCGATTGCTGTCGAGAGACAGGTATTCGAGGTTGGTCAGTTGCCCAACTCCGACGGGATCGGGCCGTTAAACCGATTGCTACTCAACCCTAGGTGCGTGAGGTTGGTCAGATTGCCCAGCGCCGACGGGATCGCGCTGTTCAACTCATTGCTGGATAGGTACAGGTGTTCGAGGTTTCTCAACTCGCCCAGCGCCGACGGGATATAGTTGACCAACCGATTGCTGCTCAACGCTAGGTGCGTGAGGTTTCTCAGATTGCGTAGGTAATGCGGGATCGAGCCGCGCAACTGGTTGCTGTACAGGTATAGGTGTTCGAGATTGCGCAGCAAACCCAACCACGGCGTGATAAAGCCGGATAACCGGTTGCTATCCAGCGCCAGCCATGTGAGGTTGGTCAGGTTGTGCCATCCCTCCCACGGGATGCCCCCCGTCAGTTGGTTCGGAGGCCCGTCATCGAGGGGGGAGTTGCCAACGTCGAACATCTCCAAGGCCCGAAGGTTGACAATCTCAGACGGAATGGTCCCTGCCAGCCCCATGTTCTCCAGCGATCCGAAATTACGGGAGGATTGGTTAGCCGTCTTCGATAGATGAGTTATCCTCCCGCTCCGGTTGTAGAAGATCCATATCGTCAGGTCCCGGCAGTCAGTGCAGTCACCCTGCAGCTCGTCTATGGCATTGTGAGCATTGACGCAGTCGTTGAAGTTATAGTCCACAGTACGGCAGTACTCCCGCACGGCCTGCTGGTCGATGGCCTCCGTTGCCAGTCTGGCCGCCGTCCGTACGGGCGAACCGCCCCGTCTAGCTCGCGCCCGGTCCGCCCTCGCGGCATCCTTGGCCTCCGCCTCGGCAGCGGCGGTCTCGGCGTGGGGGTCGAAGGCGTAGGCCACGTCCCCGCCGGGTGAGCCCCTGTCCATGCCAGCCATCATCACGAGGACGGCGGCCGCCGCCAGCAGGGCCGTCGCCGCCAGTATCGTCGAGAAACGAGGTGGTCCGAACATTTTAAGCCCCCCATCCTAATGTGTTCGCGCACGATCCATCGCCTACACGTTTTATGGCTTGCCCAGCGACGCCACAAGGTCTGTTTGTACCTAATCCGGGGGGGGGGGGGTACGAATATACCTGTCTATCTATTTGCCTTGCGGGGTTGGTTGGCGCTGATATAATCATCGGACTTGGAGCGTATGACATGATGCAGGGCAAGGACTTTCTATCCGTGGCGGATGTTGCCGCTCAGGACGTTGGCCCGTTGGTCGAGTTGGCGGAGGCGATCAAGCGGGGCGAGGCAAGCCGCCCCCTGGCCGGGAAGATGATCGCGCTGCTCTTCGAGAAGCCGTCGCTCAGGACGCGGGTTAGCTTCGAGGTGGGCATACGCCAGCTTGGCGGGGAGTGCGTCTACCTGAGCAGGGACGACGTGGGGCTGGGGGTGCGGGAGCCCGTCGCCGACGTTGCGCGGGTACTGGACCGGTGGGTGGACGGCGTGGTCGCGCGCGTATTCAGCCATGAGAGCCTGGAATTGCTGTCGGCCAACATGCGCGCGCCGGTGGTGAACGCGCTGTCGGACCTGGAGCACCCGTGCCAGGCAATAGGCGACCTGCTGACGATCAAGGAGCACAGGGCGGCGCTGTCGGGGCAGCGGGTGGCCTTCGTGGGCGACGGGAACAACGTTGCCGCGAGCCTTTCGCTGGCCTGCGCGTCCGTTGGCGCGGACCTCGTGCTGGCGGCGCCGGCGGGCTACCAGGTGCCGTTCGCGGTCTGGAGGCAGGCCAATGAGCGGGCGGCGGTGAGCGGGTCCAGGGTCGAGTGGGTGGAGATGCCACGGGATGCGGTGAGGGGCGCGGACGTGGTGTACACGGACGTATGGACCAGCATGGGCCAGGAGGAGGAGAGCGCGGCGCGCATGGAGGCGTTCCAGGGCTACCGGGTCGACGAGGAGCTCATGGGGTACGCGAAGCCCGACGCGATCTTCATGCACGACATGCCCGCCCACGAGGGAGAGGAGATCGCCGAGGGGATGCTCGACCATCCCCGGTCGGTGGTGTTCGACCAGGCGGAGAACCGCCTCCACGGGCAGAAGGCCATCCTGTCCCAACTGTTCCGCTAGGCGCAGGCACCCCCATCCTAACCTTCCCCCTCAGGGGGAAGGGATTCTGAGACAGCCCCCTCAGGGGAAGGGGATCTGAGACAGCGCCCTCAGGGGAAGGGGTTCTGAGACGGCGCCCTCAGGGGGAAGGGAAGCGCAATCCAGGGTGCGAAGCAGATGACCACCAAGACCACGAGGGGCGCAAGGCCCATCGTCGCCATCGTTGGAAGGCCCAACGTCGGCAAGTCCACACTATTCAACCGGATCGCCGGAGACCGCGCCGCCGTGGTGTCCGACATACCTGGCACGACCCGCGACAGGGTGACGACCGAGACGACCTGGGGGGACAGGGTGTTCATCCTCGTCGATACGGGGGGGCTGGATCCGGACCCGCGCGGCGAGCTCCTGGAGAACGTCAGGAGCCAGGTCGACGTTGCGGTCAGCGAGGCGGATACCATCGTCTTCCTGGTGGACGCCAACGAGGGTTTGACCTCCGTCGACAGGGACGTGGCCGACCTGCTGCGCCGCGGCGGGAAGCGTCCGGTGCTCGCGGCCAACAAGGCGGACAACCGGCGGCGCGCGGTGGGGGCGCTGGACTTCCACGAACTGGGGCTGGGGGACCCCATACCGATCAGCGCCCATCACAATCGCGGGGTGGACGACCTGATGACCCGGGTGCTGGCCCGGCTCCCGCCGGAGAGACCGGAGGCCGTAACCGACGCGGGGTTGAGGCTCGCCATCGTCGGGCGCACGAACGTCGGCAAGTCGGCCCTGCTCAACGCGGTCACGGGCGAGGACCGGGCCATCGTGAGCGACGCGCCTGGAACGACGCGCGACGCGCTGGACGCGCTGGTGAGGTACGGGGACGAGACCGTCCTGATCGTAGATACCGCCGGCATCAGGCGGCGCGGCCGGATCAAGCCTGGCATCGAGCGCTACAGCGCCCTCCGCGCGGTGCGCGCCATAGACCGGGCCGAGGTTGCCATCCTCGTGATGGACGCCTCCGAGGTTGCGACGGGCCAGGATACGCACATAGCGAGCTACGTGCTGGCCGCCTACAAGGGCATCGTGCTCTGCGTCAACAAGTGGGACCTGGCGCGCGGCCTGGGGCTGGACAAGAAGAGCGTCGAGAGGACTGTCCGGGAGAGGTTCAAGTTCGCCTCCCATGCTCCGGTGGTATTCGTCTCGGCGCTGCGCGGCTCCGGCATAGGCGCGCTGTTGGAGGCGGCGCAGGGCGTCCGGGGAGAGTGGGGCAGGGACGTCCAGAAGTCGGGCCTGAAGCGCACGGTACTCACCGCCATGGCGGCGCACCCGCCGGCCACCGCCGGGAGGCACGCCCTCAAGGTGTACGGCGTGTCGCAGGACCAAACCGGCCCGCCCAGCTTCACCTTCTACGTGAACCGCGCCGACATGGTACACTTCTCCTACCAGCGCTACCTGGAGAACACGCTGAGACGCGCCTACGGGTTCCAGGGGACTCCCCTGAGGGTCCGGTTCAAGGGAGGCCGCGGCAAGTAATGATCGATTATCTCATCGTCGTCCCTCTCGGCTACCTCATAGGGTCGATACCCTTCGGCCTCGTAGTCGGATGGCTCTTCAGGCGCGTGGACGTGCGTCGGCACGGCAGCGGCCGCACCGGGATGACGAACGTGCTGCGCACCGCCGGCCTGCCCGCCGCGGTGCTCGTGCTGGCGCTGGACATGGCGAAGAGCGTCGGGGCGGTGCTCATCGCGATGGCGGTCTCCGACTCCGCCGCGGCCCACGCTCTCTCGGGCGTCGCGGCCATATGCGGCCACATCTGGCCGATCTACGTTGGGTTCAAGGGAGGGCGCGGCACGGCCTGTGGGTGGGGCGGCCTGTTCGTGCTGTCGCCCATATCGGGGCTCATCGCGAGCGTGATAGGGCTGGGTATGCTGGGCGCCACGCGCTACATGTCCCTGGGTTCCATCCTGGGCGCCGCTTCGGGTTCGGTCGCGCTGATCGTCATGTCGGTGGCCGGCATGGAGCCGTTGGGGTACCTCTGGTACGGCCTGCTGGGCGCGCCCTTGATCGTATTCAGCCACAGGGACAACATCGACCGGCTTCGCAGGGGCGAGGAGCGCCGCGTGGGCCAGGCCGAGCCCGGATCGCCGGAGGCCCAGCGCGCAACGAGATGGCCCCGGTCGGTATAGTCGGCGCCACCACCTGGGGCACCACGCTGGCCATACTGGCGGCGCGCAACGGCCTGGAGGCCGTGCTCTGGGCCCGCAGCGAGGCCGAGGCGGCGCTCCTGCGCGAACAGGGGGAGAACCGCAGGTTCCTCCCGGGCACGCCATTCCCGGACGGCGTTACCGTTACGGCGTCGTCGCGCGAGGCGTTTTCGCGCGCCGCGATGGTCGTGTTCGCGGTACCTTCCAGGACGCTGCGGGAGAATGCCCGCGCCGTGGGGGGGCACGTCGCCGGGGCCGCCGTCGTCGTGAGCGCCGCCAAGGGGCTCGAGCTGGGCTCGTGCAAGCGGATGAGCCAGGTGTTGGCCGAGGAGCTGCCGGCGGGACTGTCAGGCAGCCTGTGCGCCCTCTCCGGGCCGAACCTGGCGGCCGAGATCGTCCAGGGCAAGCCGTCGTCCACCGTGGTGGGGTCGCGCAACGACGAGGCCTCGGGCGCCGTCCAGGCGATGCTCACCTCGCCGACCTTCCGCGTCTATACGAACGGCGACATCGTGGGGGTGGAGCTTGGCGGGGCGCTCAAGAACATCGTCGCCCTGGGGGCCGGCATATGCGACGGCTTCGGGTTCGGGGACAACGCCAAGGCGGCGTTCATGACGCGGGGCCTGGCCGAGATAGCCCGTCTCGGGGTGGCCGCCGGCGGCGAGCCGTTGACCCTTGCCGGGTTGGCCGGCATGGGCGACCTCATCGCCACCTGCTCCAGCAGGCTCAGCAGGAACCACCAGGTCGGCGAGATGTTGGCGCAGGGGAAGAGCATCGAGGAGATAAGGGCCGGCATGGCCCACGTAGCCGAGGGGATCGACACGACCGCGGCAGCCGTGCGGCTGGCGGGCCGGCTAGGGGTTGAGATGCCGATAACGCAGGCCACGTACAGCGTGCTGTTCAACGGCATGTCCATCGAACAGGCCGTCGCCGAGCTTATGGGCCGTACCCCCGTATCGGAGTAGCGCCGTCAGTCTTCCTCGTTGAGCACCTCGTCGAAGGCGTTGACCAGGCCGTCGACCTCTTGCGTTCCCATCGGCTCGGAGAGGACGATGCTCATGTGGCCGCGGCCCATGTAGTTCCCCTTGACGGTCAGCCCCAGCAGGATACGCTCAAACAGCTCCGTGTCCACTTCGGCGAAGCTGCGATGGTCGCGGACGGGCTTGCCCGTCGGAAACGCGTTGATCATCGTTCCGGCGCTGAGGACGTGGAAGGGATGCCCGGCTCTCCGGCTGGCCCCTTCGATACCTGCGTGAGCCCTCTCCCGGAGGTTGTCGAAGTGGGCGTAGACCTCCGGCGTCAGCGCTCTGAGCGTGGCGAGGCCCGCCGCGAGGGTCATGCTGTTGCCGGAGAAGGTCCCGCTCTGGAACACACCCTTGCTGCCCTCGCTGTTGTCCAGCAGGTCCATGACCTCGTCCTTTCCGCCGATGACCCCTCCGGGCAGCCCGCCGCCCAGGATCTTGCCGAAGAACGAGAGGTCGGGTTCGACGCCCGCTTCCGCCTGGTAGCCGCCGGGGCCGGCCATGAAGCTGACCGTCTCGTCCATCACCATGAGCATCCCCAGCTCTTGGGTGATCTTGCGGACGAAGTGGGTGAAGTCCACGGGGATGTCCATCATGGCGGGCTTTCCGTCGTAGTAGACGGCGCCCACCTCGTCCTTGTGCTCCCGGAGGATCATCTCCACGGTCTCGGGCTGGTTGTACGGCAGGATGACGACTGACTCCTCGGAGCCGGGGATCATCCCATCCTGGGAAGGCACAGGAACCGGCGCGTCCTCCGGGCCCGCGGCGTCCGGCGAGGGCGCGGTGCTGTATTCGAGGGCGTCGTGGCTGCCGTGGTACGCGCCCTCGAACTTGGCGACCTTGGGCTTGCCCGTAATGGCGCGCACCATGCGCGCCGTGTGCAGGGCCGACTCGGTGGCGGAGTTGGAGTACCTCACCTTGTCGACGCCCGGTATGCGGCTGACGATCTCTTCGGCTATCTCGGCCTCCAGGGTGGTGGGCGCACCTAGGGCCATGCCGCGCCGCAGCTCCGCTTGGAGGGCCTCCACGACGGCGGGATGGTTATGTCCGAGGATGGTGGCCGAGTGGTGGTTGGCGAAGTCGACGTACCTGTTGCCGTCGAGGTCCCACATGTAGCAGCCGTCGGCCCGGTCCATGTAGAGGGGGTGGGGAGGGAACCAGTACGCCCCCTTGATGACGCCGGCGGGCATCACCGGCTTGCCCCGCTCCCACTGCGCGCGGGACGCGGGCGTGCGCTCTATGTATTCAGCCTCGATGGATTGACGTGACTTGACCACTGGCCGCCCCTCTGCCGTTGCTTGCTTCTATTGGGCACGATGATACCATGAGTTGGCGCACAAGGCCCGGTCAAAACCTTATCGGCGCTACGCTGGTGGAGAAGACTCCAGCAAGTCTGAAGGGTTACGGGGGGGGGGCCCAAATCCCCCACCTAAATGGCGGTGACGCTCTACGGCAAGGGGGAGGGCTGGTTTGAAACCAGCCCCTACGGAATGCGCTGATAGCCCCTACGGGGTGATGGCCGATAGATATGGCGCTGAACCTGGAGGTGGGGGATTTGGGGGGGGCTGAGAACCTTGACAAGCTCGTGTTGGGTGCTATCATACATGCACAATAGCCCCTGGCGTCCGTCGTTCGCGGCGCACGTCAGGTTTTCATGAATGCAAATGGGATGCACCAGCGATTTGGGCGTCCCATTTTTTTGGCGTTCTCCGGAGGCTGACGTGCCGAATCGAGTCGCGGTGTTTATCGATGGCGGGTACCTTGAGCGCATCCTCAGAGAGGAATATGATAAAGCCCGCATCGACTTTCAAGCATTGTCGGAGAAGCTCGCCGGAGATTCGGACATTCTCAGGAGCTACTACTATCACTGCCCGGCATACCAAAGCGATCCTCCGACAGAGGAAGAGAGATTGCGCTATTCCAACCAACGCCGGTTCTTCGAAGCATTGGAGAGACTCCCCAGGTACTCGGTGAGGTTGGGGAGGTTGGCCAGGCGCGGGCCAGATAGCCGGGGGCAGTATAGGTTCGAGCAGAAGAGGGTCGATATTCTACTCGGGGTTGACTTGGTGTTGCTGGCGGCTAAGCAGAGCATACAAGAAGCCGTGCTGGTGGCGGGAGACAGCGACTTCATACCTGCCATATCCGTCGCCAAGGCAGAGGGAGTACTCATTCGTCTGGTCCACGGTCCCAGTCCGCACTCCGATCTCTGGCGGGAAGCAGATGAGAGAGTCCTAATTACACAGCAGATGATCGACTCGGTCCGACAGGCACAGTAGGACCGGCTCCTGCGGAGGGACGGCTGCCGTCGATCTGCAGCAGCACCCCTCCTGCGGGTAGCGCTCCCGCCGACTGTACCGCTTGGAGGCTCGCCAGTTAGGTTAGACCCTGACATAATCATTGAACATCTACATTCACCGAAGTTGACAGTCGGTCCGTATGATTGTATAAACAGCCTGCGTGTACCTTACGGGCACGTCAGGAGGTGAGGGCAGGCCCGTTTGCCCGGAGGGTAATCAAGCCCTCCCTAGGCAATGCTTGGCCGTATCTGTGAGATGTAGGGCGTCCGTGGTCGCATAGGCTACGGGCGCTCGTCGTTTCTTACCGTGGCAGGACCGAGGGGAGGCGTGTGATATGTTGGCGCGACGTGCCGGTGGAGAACGGCCATCGGGGTACGTGTCCGTTACGCTCAGCTTCGAGCAGGAAGGGGGCGTGTGGGTAGGGACGTGCCTGGAATTGGGGACCAGCACGTTTGCCGATACGCTCGGCGACTGCCGCGAGGAACTAGAAGGGTTGGTGGTCGAACACCTGAACGCCTTGGAGGAAAACGGTACGAGGGAGCGTTTCTTCAAGGAGTGGAACATCCCCATCCACACCGATCAAGCCCCCCAAGAGTACACGGTTACAGGTTCATGGCCGTCGGGTCGGGAGATGCCTATGGCCGGCCCACTTCTTCAGCCCCACGTTTTTCCAACGTATTCACTGACATCGGCGCAGGAACTCGTGGAGGCATAGTGGCCGACCTGCCCACTCTTACCGGACGGGAGCTCATCCAGCTTCTAAAGGGCAACGGATGGGTGGAGCAACGGCGCTATATGGTTCGACGACGAGAGCTACCTGAGTTGGATCACAACACGGCGGGCGAGCTTGGAAGCGTGAGAGGGGGTCGAAGTGAGCAGGAACAAGGCTAAGCGGCGCATGCTGGAGGGCAAGCCGGCCATTGGGGCGGAGGTGGGCCTGGGGTCGCCGCTGGCGGCGGAGATGCTGGCCCCGTTGGGCTTCGACTACGTGCTGGTCGACAACCAGCACGGGGCGTGGTGGCAGGAGAACTCCTTCTACGCCTTTCGCAGCATCGTGTTGGGAGGTACTGTGCCCATGGCGAGGGTGCAGAGGAACGACTTCGGCCTCATCGGCAGGCTGCTCGACATGGGCGCGCTTGGCGTGGTCGTGCCGATGGTGAACTCGGTGGAGGAGGCGGAGGCCGCGGCCAAGGCGGCGCGCTTTCCGCCGCGCGGGGGCCGCTCCGGCGGGCCGTTCGGCGCGGGGATACACGGCGCGGACTACATGGACTGGACCGACGACGAGGTGTTCCTGGCGGTGCAGATAGAGTCGGCGCCGGCCGCGGAGAGCGCCGAGGCGATCATGTCGGTGGACGGGGTGGACGGCTGCTGGATCGGCCCGTTCGACCTGAGCAAGTCGATGGGCCTGGACCTGGAGACGGAGGAGGGCCGCGCCGCCCACGAGGCGGCGATCGTCGGGATCATCGAGGCTACGCAGCGGGCCGGCAAGATACCGGGGATCTCCGCCCCCAACGCCGAGCGGGCGCAGTTCTGGATCGACCGCGGGTGCCTGTTCGTCACCGCGGGCGACGACGGCTCGATGATGCTCGAGACGGCGCAGCAGGCGCTGAAGTACCTGGGCAGGTAGGACACGACAGCCAGGGACGCCCCCGAGGCGTCCCGATGCAGGAGAGGTAGCGACATGGCGATTGCAGACCTGAAGGGCAGGGCGCAGACGGTGCTTGGGATCGTCGAGCCGGAGCAGTTGGGCAATACGAGCCCGCACGAGCACCTGATGCTCGACTTCTCGCTGGTCTTCTCCATGCCGGAAGAGGCGAGCAACATCCACAAGGCCCACGAGCCCGTCACGATGAAGAACCTGGGCTGGATAAACTACGACCCCTTCAGGAACCTCGACAACCTGGTGAACATGGACGAGGACGTTGCCATCTCCGAGGCGTCGCTCTACAGGCGCGCGGGCGGCTCGACGATGGTGGACACGACCTCGGTTGGGCTGAAGCGGGACCCGCTGGCGCTGGCGCGGATATCACGCGCGACGGGAATCAACATCGTCATGGGTTCCGGCTACTACGTGGCGATCAGCCACCCGGGGGACATGGACGACAAGTCCGTGGAGGAGATCGAGGACGAGATCGTCAGGGACATCACGGAGGGCGTCGGGAGCACCGGCATCAGGGCGGGAGTCATCGGCGAGCTGGGGTGTAGCTGGCCGCTGACCGACAACGAGCGCAAGGTGCTGGTCGCCGGCGCGAGGGCGCAGCGGAGGACGGGGGCGCCCATGACGATCCACCCGGGACGCCACGAGACGGCGCCGTTCGAGGTGCTCGACATCCTGGAGGGGGCCGGGGCCGACGTGACGCGGACGGTCATGTCGCACACCGACCGGACCATCCTCGACACCGAGACGCTGCTGCGGCTGGCCCAGCGTGGCTGCTACGTCGAGTACGACTTCTTCGGGTGGGAGATCTCCTACTTCTCCTACTCGCCGTACGACATGCCGAACGACGCCGGCCGGCTGGACTTCATCAAGTTCCTGGTGGACGAGGGCTACTCGGAGAAGGTGTTCATGGCCCACGACATGTTCGGCAAGCACAGGCAGGTCAGGTTCGGCGGCCACGGCTGGCCGCACATCCTGGAGAACATCGTCCCGAGAATGCCCGGCAGGGGTTTTTCGCAGGACGACATAGAGAACATCCTCGTGCGGAACCCGGCCCGCTGGCTCACATTCGTATAGCATGTGCGAATGTCCATAGAGCATTGATCTAACCATGTCGGCGTTGGGATGAATCTATCGTGAAAGGTCCAAGGTGAGGTACAGTGGCTCAAAGGAAGCAGACAAGAGGCAACTGCGCATACTGCGGACGGGAGTTCGCAAAGGGAGGGATGCTGAAGCATCTGCAGACCTGCCGTAGGCGGGCCGAGGTCGTCGCGGAGTACGACGGGAAGCGGGGTAGGGCGGGCAGGCTGACTCACCTGCGTGTGTCGGATTGGAGCGGCGACTTCTGGCTGGACCTCGAGATGAAGGGCTCCGCCACCCTGCAGGACTTGGACCAGTATCTGCGCGCCATCTGGCTGGAGTGCTGCGGGCACTTGAGCATGTTCACCACCGGCGGCTGGGCAGAGGCGGACCAGATTCCCGTGAGGACGAGGATCGACCGAGCCTTTCAGCCCGGCGTCGAGATCGTCCACATCTATGACTTCGGCACTTCGTCGGAGATGCTCGTGAAGGCCGTAGCCATTCGTGAAGGCAGGCCAACAACCTCTCGCCCAATCTACTTGATGGCTCGCAACGACCCGCCGGATCTCGTCTGCATGAAGTGCGACCAGCCCGCCGCAGGCATCTGCATCGAATGCGTATATGAGCATGATTCGGATGGGCTGCTGTGCCCGCAGCACGTGGAGACTCACCCGCACAGCAACTACGGCGACCCGATGCCGGTAGTGAACTCGCCTAGAATGGGCATGTGCGGCTACGGCGGCCCGGCCGAACCGCCATACTGATGGCCGCGGTAGCCACGCACCGGTCAAGTCGTATCAGCAGGGCCTCGATTGGCCCTATCCCTTGACGGGCCAGCCCCAGGAGGCGACCTTCTCGCGAAGCTCGGCCATCTCCTCGTCGTTCATGGCCTTGGAGGGCGGCCTGGGGCTGCCCGCGTGGTGGCCCATGATGGTCATCAGGCCCTTGAAGACGACCGACTGGCCGCCCGTGCGCTTGCTCACCTTGTCGTACGTGGCCCTGATGTCGTCGTAGACCGAGTGGTATAGGGTCCTGGCCTCGTCGAAGCGCTTCTCCTGGATCAGCGCCCAGACCCGCAGGTCCTGCTCCGGGTAGACGTCCAGGGTGGTCTGGACGTAGCCGTGGCCTCCGAGCTCGGCGCATCCGACCGGGTTGGCGCTGTTGTCGATGACGTTGAAGAGGTGGGTGAACCTGGTCATCTCCTCGTAGACGCCCTCGGAGGAGCCTCCCCACTTGACCGCGACCACGTTGTCGATGTCCGCCATTCGCAGGAAGGTGTCCGTCTCTATGCTGCCGCCGGGCATCCAGGTCGTGTGGTAGATCATGATGCCGATGTCGATGGCGTTGGACAGGTCGTAGAAGTAGTCGTACATGTCCTGCTGGGAGGGTATGTTGTAGATGGGCGGCGTCACCTGCAGGGCGACGGCGCCCAGGTCCTGTGCGCGCCTGGCCTGCTCTATGGCCCAGAGGGTGTCCTTGTCGTGGATGCCGAACATGACGGGGGCCTTGCCTCCGGCGGCGTTGACGGCGGTGCGCAGCAGGGCGGGCCACTCGGACTCGCGCAGCATCGGCCCTTCGCCGAGGGCGGACGCGATCTTGATGGCGCCCTTTCCGTTGCACACGCCTGCGTCGACCATCCTCTGCACCATCTCGTGCATGGCGCCGAGGTCGACCTCCAGGCCCTCGTCGAACGGTGTCGAAATGGCCCCGATCGGGCCGACTATCAGCTCTCTCAGGTCTTCCCTGTTCATGGTTCCTCCGTGGGGTGTCTCTACCGGTGCGGGCAGCAGTGTATGCGCCCGCACCGGTAGTTTCAACCCCTCATAGGGATGGGTAGTGTCCTAGGGATTGGCGGGTGCTGCCTCATTTTGACTTTTGCCCGTAGCTGGCCCAGCTACGGGGTAGAGATTCTGGGAAAAATCCCAAGACGCCGCTGTGATAGAATGCCGAAAGGAGAGAGGCTCTCAAATCCAACAGCAGGAGGTCGTTGGCATGAAACTCCGTGGCGATGTTCGGGACATCCCTCTGGTGATTGCAGTCTGGGTGGTATTCCTCGTACTCGCCTGGTCGGTAAATCTACCGAGGGTGTTATGGGAGATAGTCCTCCAATCCTTCTAGGTGCCAGAGCGATTCCCTGAGCAACAACCGTCAGAAGCGCCGGTAGCGCGCCTCTCCCCGTCCGGCTCCACTTCGAGGACGCCCCCCGTCGCCGTCGAGAACGCGCCGGACGCGGCGCATGAACGAGTTCGCACTGTCAAATCTGTATCACCTAGTATATGTTCCAGTTGACCGCTTCCCCGAAAGGCTAGAATGAGGCACTGCCGGAAGTGCGGCTGGAAAGTATCTGTTGGCGCACTCGCCTGCCCACATTGCGGCGAGAACTTCCGGCTCAGTTGCTTCGGGTCTTGTTACGCCATTCTCGTCCTTGCCAGTAACTGTTCAGAGTTGATGAGAGAGGAGGAGATTACGGGACTCGATGAGGGGATTGAGACCTCTGGCTCTCCATGTGCCGAAAAGGGATGCCAGGGCCATCTTGCTTTGGGTTCCCCTCTCAGAGCGAGTGCCGCCACTGATCTTTCGACTGATGACCAGGTGTCTGAGGCTCCGCTCAGCCGCGTTGTTCTCAGGCGGCACGTTGGGATGCGAGACGAAGACGAACAACTCTTTGATGAACCGTTCCATGCGTCGGCAGAGCTTGGCTTGAGGCGCCGTCTGGTCGTCGGAGAAGGGGTGGCACAGCGACAGCAACCGTCTCTCCAACACCAACTGGTTGGACGACACTGACCGCTGATAACCGGCCGCCCTATGGTCGACAGTGGCAGCGCAGGTCTTGGCCTCGTCATATAGTTGACGCACCGCTCGGGCCCACCGAGACAGGCCAGCGTCCTGAGGGTACAGCGCCTCCAGGTCACGGATGTCCCGCAGAAGGTGGACCCAGCACCGCTGCTTGAGACCAGGGTAGTGGTTGTATGCGGCGTAGAAGTCGCTCACCAGCACCCCGCTGAAGGAGTCCCCCAACGCCTCGTCCACCACACCCTTGCCGCGACCACGACGCAGGAAGTACCGGTCAGTCGGTGTGCTGAATGTCCAGACATAGCCGTTGACCCCGTCCTGACGCCATCCGGTCTCATCGGCATTGACCACCGGAGAGCCCCGGATGCGCTCGACCATCTCAGCCACTGTCGGCTGTGCCCGTCGCGCCATCCGGTGAATCATGTCTACGATGGCGCCCACGCTCAGCCTGAGCTGATGGACCGTCTGCAGGTACTGCTGGATACTCCTTATGGGAAGCCGGCCCTCCTCTCGAAGCGTCACTACCAAGCTCACCAGATTGACGCCAAAGCGCTGACGGCCCACTGCCAGCCCCTTCAACGGGTCTTGGGGCAGCCGCCGTTGTCCGCATAGAGCACACATTCGGGCGACGATGACCTGCTCGATCACCTCTACCGGAGCCAACGGAAGCTCGATCACCTCCCGCGTACTATGCACCCAGCCCCCCGTCAGGCCCGTACCACACCCAGGGCACGACTCAGCGGCGTGCACCACCCTCCGGGTGGGTTCCATCCGCCGACGGGCAAAGCCGTGAGCACGCTCCTTCCGAGGCTTCCTGCTCTCCGACTCTCGCCGCTTGGTCGCCTTGTTGCCCGGCATCCCTACAGACGAGCCACGAGTTGCGCGGCGCTCCAACCCTTCGACCCGCCGCCGAAGCTCTGCGATCACCAACTGCTGCTCGGCGATGATCGCCAGCAGGGTCTCCCGGCTTGCGCTATTGAGGTCTGATCCAATCTTCACCACTCCCTTATGGCACAACTGGTCACCTGAACGCTAGGCTTTTCAAGTTCACCTCATCAACTCTGAACAGTTACCCTTGCCATCCTGGCGTTGGCGGCAGCGGCGCTTGCAGTTATACTGGTGGTCTTTGTGAGAGAGATGCTGTAACTTCCAGTCACTCACTCATCCCTTCGTCCGTTCTCCTACTCCTAGCTCACAAACTCTTGTATCTGTCAAGTGAGAGTTACGGGGACGGGCGGTTCAGAATCAGGAGGGAAGTGCATTACCGTGACCGCGCTCCACCAGATACTCGCGGGCGTTCGGGATGTTCGCTGGATGGTGCGGCGAGTGGTGACCGGGCAGCGGTAAATTTACTTACGCCGAGTTCAGGTGCGTAGACGCCTGCCGGAGAGTGACTCCAACGGGGTTCATATCCCCGCACCAGTACGTCAGGATGTCGCCGTTCTCCGAATGGTGGTCTGCATGATTCACGGACCCAAGAGTGAGGGAGTCGGCATCCGAGTCGTAGCCGCACTTGCCCAATGGTAAGTACGCGGACGCGCCCAGAACCTCGAGGCTCACGACGTGAGTATCGTGGTCGTCCACGAGGCCAACGAGTACCCCGGGGTCGTCCTCAAGGTCGGCACACGAGACTTCCTGATCGGACTCGCCGGTCAAGACTCGCAGAACGTCCACCTCTCGGTCGTACACCACGGTCAGTTCCATCCTCGTACCTCCAGATCCCGAAAGCGCCGCTCGAAGTAGGCTCTGTCACGCTGCTGCCATGCGACCGTCGCGTTCCTGTCCCGAAAGGCGTTCACGATGGTAGTGTCGTCTTCCGACACCGCTACCCGCACCACCTTATCCAGATCCGGCACGTAGGCCAGATAATTCCAACTTGGGCGGCCGGTCGCGTCAATGTAAATGCCCCGCACGAACCAATCGGCCAGCACATGCGCCACGACCTTGCGGGTCATGCCAGGGTGCGGGTTGTCCAGCATGTACCGAGAGACCGTACGGATGCGCCCCCCAGCATCCAAAGTGCGCTTGCTACCGCAGGCGGGACATCCGCGCCTCTCGCTAGGCGTCTGCCTGCTTCGGCATTGGCTACCGCGCATGTGACTCATCCCTTCCCATTATACAACAGGAGTTATGCACTTCCCTCATTGTCAGAATCAGCATTTTCTGGATTAGGGGATTGGCGGGATTGAAGCATCCAAGGGCCGGGGATGGGTTCCAGCCCCGTATCGGGGTACGGGGCAGGCTCTGCGCGGGAACGACGGATGTGGGGGAAGTGGTACCCTTGGGCTCCGACCGAGGGCTATGGAGATCCAGATATGGGGAATAGGGACACTGGCGAAGCATTGAGGCGGCTGGTGGCGCACGTCCGCGAGGAAGGCGGCGAGGTGTCGGAGGGCGACGTGCGCGAGAGGTATGCTCCCGTGTTTGCCGCCGCGGACGTCGTGAACGCCGTCGACGTGGTCATGGAGATGGAGGCGCTGAAGCTCAGGATCGACGTGGAGGCGATGGGGCCGTTCCTAGCGCTTCCCAAGGCCGAAGCGTCCCGCAGGTTCGGGCGCTTGAAGGAGTGGATGGGCGGGGCTTACGTGGACGTGGTGATCACGCCGGCGTTGGCCGAGTTCCTCGGCTCGCCGGGGGACTTTGAGGCGAAGCTGGGGGAGCTCGACGGGCTGATGGAGGAGACGCGCAACGGGCGATTCGATGCGGGCAACCCGTTGCAGCGCGACCTGGAGTACTGGAAGTTCAGCCACGAGTACTCGCGGGTGTACGGCGTCAACCGGCGGTTGCCGTACGTCAACGACCCATTCTCCGTGCTGTACCGCAGGTTCGTCGAGATGCCGGAGCTCGAGCATGAGCACGAGGAGACGTGGCGCCTGGAAGGGCGGCACCTGCGTGAGGTGAAGCGCGTGGCCTACGAGGCTTACCTGTTCCTGCGCTTCCTGCTCCGCTTCCGGGCGGGCACCTCCAGGCCCATCGTGGTGGTCGGCAACAACAGGTACGGCAGGCAGTGGATGGTGGAGCCGCTGGAGAGGCTCTTGGGGGAGGGGTTCACGCTCCGGTATGACGGCGTGCCGTCGCATACCTCCATGAGGCTGACGGTGGCGTGGGCGCGCAACTTCGAGCAGTCGGCGGACAACACGGGTCCTTGGACGCCGGACGCTTTCCCGATGGAGTTCGTGCGCGAGATGGACCGGGACATGCCGCACATCGTGGTGGCCGACGGCAAGAGCATCCACTCGTACCAGGGGGACATGATGCTGTCGAGGGCGTCGAAGATATACGCGAACTGGGCCGCCGTCTTCAACGACGTGAGGGCGGAGGGCCGCCGCTCCGCCTACTGGGGCGAGAGCTGCCTGCCGGAGGGCCACCTGCGGGAGCTGGTCCACTGGTTCGAGTTCGTGAGGCTGCGGAGGCAGCTTGCGGAGTGGGTCTCCCCCGGCGAGACCTACCGCGTGGGGCTGTGGGCGCCGCATCCCACGGAGACGATCCAGCTGGGGGAGCTGCGGGTGCCGTACGCGCCGCCGGAGCTTGACACGGACCGGCCGCAGTTCGTGCTGGCCAACCCGATGGTCTACGACAGCGCCTTGCTGCCCGAGGGGCTGCGGGACACGGCGCCGTACTACTTCGACGGCCCGGAGAGGTACGTGCAGGAGGAGATCGTGTTCGGGTTCGGGCCTTACGGTTTCCAGCCGGCGGTAAGGGGCACGATGACGGCTACCTTCGTGGCCGCCGTGCAGAGGGCGATCGAGGAGGAGGTGTCGCGGCTGATGGGGGTGGAGGCTTAGGAGAAAATCATACCAGTTCGGTGTGATGCGACCATAAAATACCGTCACTCCAGTGTAGGCTGGAGTCCAGTGGCCTGGGACTGGATTCCCGCTTTCGCGGGAAAGACGAGTTTATGACGTACTTAGAATGAGATAGTATCAGTCGGCCTACGATGCTATCGGCACAACTTTCGAACGGCGGATGACGCGGTCACGCGTGAGCAGGGGAACGCCGTGCACTACGCTGGTGGCGGCAATAAGCTCGTCCGCCGGGTCGCTCTCGAAGTCGAGGCGTGTTGACGTCCGCGCCACGGCTAGGTCGATTGGCCATACGTGCAATCGGCTCAGGACGCGGACCACGTCCCTATCGTCGAGTTGCATATCGACTCGACCGAGCTCAACGAGCTTCGCCAACTCCCACAAGACTATGGCTGAGATCGACCAGCTATCTCGCGCCAGAAGCGCCCGCTCGGATGGACGCAGGTCACCGTTCACCGCATAGATGAGGACGTGGGTGTCAAGGTTGATCATCCCGCGTTCCACCGGACACCGGTGCTGAAGATGTCGCCTCGGACCTTGACCTTGTGACTCAGACTGCCTATCAGGTCGCTCCACTGCCTGTCGTAGGGGAGTACTTGGGCAACCGGCTTGCCATGCTTGGTGACGACCAGCCCGTCGTCGTCAAGCTGGTCCAACAAGGCCAAGCACTGCTCCTTGAACTTAGCCGCACCGATCGTATTCATAACGGATACCTCCTCTGAAGTAGACATAGTATATGACTGGTCAATACTTTTGTCCATACCTGCATGAGAAGCGGCGCGGCTAGAGCCAGTCGGTGCTGCGGTGGGTTAGGATGCGGAGGCGGTCGGCGTTGGTGACGAAGGGGGCGACGTTGGCGACGAACTCCTGGAGGCTCTCGGCGACGCTGGCGTTGGTGGTGTCGATCTCCATCTTGCGGCGTATTAGGGATACGTCGTACTGCTCCTGGAAGAGCTCCAGGACCTGCTCGGCGTCCTCGGCTCGGAAGTAGGTGTCCTTGTGCCTGCCGGGGAAGGGGCTGTCGCCTTTCGCCATGCGCTCGCGGATGGTCTCCGGGGACGCCTTGACGAGCACCATGACCATGTCGGGCAGCAGCTTCAGCACGTCCTCGTCGATCCACCTGGCCAGCATCCGGCGGTCGGCGTACTCGCCGGGGGCGCCGTAGCCGTAGTAGAGGGGCGCGTACACCGCGTCGCCGTAGTACCAGTCCATCAGGAACAGGTCCGGCTCGTCGATGTACCCCGGCGTGAGCTTGTTGTATATCTGGTAGCGCTGGTAGTGCTCCAGCAGGCCGGGGTTGAGGGTCAGCATCTGCTTTTCGGACAGCTCCTTGTGGTGCTCGTGGCCCATGGCATGCACGACGTGGGGCAGCACGAAATGGTCGTGGAACGAGAAGTGCGGCGGGGGCAGGAACGGCTGTCCCGTCTGCTCCGACCACCAGCGGGAGACCTCGATCCCGAGGGTGTGCTTGCCGGCCCATTCGCATCCGATGAATAGCAGCCGCATTTTCATGCCTCCTTGGGAAGATCGAACCGTTCGGCGGAGTCCTGGGGCTCGTAGCCGAGCACGCGGCGGGGGTGCTCCAGGTCGCGGTAGCCCCACCTGTTGTTGGAGAGGGCGAAGAATACGTCGTACTTCAGGTCGTCGGGCGCGTCGATGCACCGCTGGAGTATCTGGGCGACGTCGCGGTGGCTCAGGTACCTGGCCACCTCGCCGATGACCTCCGGCCTGTTGGCCTCGTTCACCCTGCCGATGCGGACGCACAGCACGGACATGCCGTGGGCGTCGGAGAAGTGTCGGCCCAGCGCCTCGCCCCATACCTTGGTTGCGCCGTAGATGCCGCCGGGCCAGGTCCGCTCGTGGGTGATCTTGGGGAAGTCGTCGGGCACCTCGTCGTACCTGCCGGCGGCTATGGCGTCGTACGGCGGCACGGACTCGAAGCCGCGGGCGGTCGCGCCGCTGCTTGCGAAGACGACGCGCCGGACGCCTGCGAGGCGGGCCGCCTCGTAGACGTTGTACGCGCCGATGACGTTGACGGGAAGCTGGCCGTCGAAGCTGTCGTCGCCGAGGTACGCCGCCATGTGGGCCACGACGTCGACGCCCTCGAACGCCGGCTTTATCGCCTCCAGGTCCGCGACGTCGGCCTGGAAGGACTCGACGCCCTCCACGGGGCGGCGGTTGAGGGCGCGGAGCTCGTAGCCGCCCAGCTCCTCCAGGTGTTCTTTCAGGATGCCGCCGATCAGCCCGCTCATGCCGGTGATCAGCACCCGTTTCGTGTCTGTCATGTTCGGTCCTCCCTACCAGTTGGTGTACGAGCCGTCGCGGCGGTGGAGGTGGGGCCCCTCCCAGAACTCGAAGCTGCCGCCGGCCGCGTCCTCGTCGAACTCGACGCCGAGCCCCGGGCCCGTGGGGACGGGATAGCGCGTGCCCTCCAGGGCGGGCTGGACGGGGAAGATGTCCTTGCCGTAGACCATGCCCTCCCTCTTGCGGTCCTCCAGGGTGTCGAAGTTGGGGACCGCGGCGGCGAGGTGGATGGACGCGGCGGTGCAGATGGGGCCGAGCGGGTTGTGGGGCATGAGGTCGATGTAGTGGGCCTCGCACCACCCCGCGACCTTCTTGGCCTCCGTAAAGCCTCCGATGTTGCAGATGTCCACGCGCGCGAAGTTGGTCAGGCCGCGCTCGACGTAGGGCAGGAAGTGCCACTTGCTGGAGATCTCCTCTCCGATGGCGAACGGCACGTCGGTCATGGAGCGGAGCGCCGCGTAGGCGTCCGGGGTCTCGTCGCGTATCGGCTCCTCCAGGAAGTCGAGCGTGTGGGGCGGCAGCATCTGGCAGAAGGAGGCGGCCTCGGCCACGCTCAGCTTGTGGTGGTAGTCGAGGCCCAGCACGGGGCGCGGCCCCAGCGCCTCGCGCACCTTGATCAGCCACTCCGCCGTGACGGCGATCGACTCCCTGGGCTCGAAGAGGGTTGGGTCCTCGGCGGCGTTGGGCTCGGCGGGGGAGAAGCGGATGACGGTCCACCCCTCCTTCACCATCTCGAGGGCGTCTTCCACCACCTCCGGCCCCTGGAGGGGGTGGGCCGAGGTGGGGAAGCATGGCACGTAGTCGCGGTGCGCTCCCCCCAGAAGCTGGTACACGGGCACGCCCAGCTTTCTCGCCACGAGATCGTGCAGGGCGATGTCGATGGCCGACAGCGCGGCCGCCAGGATACGCCCGCCCTCGAAGTACTGGCTGCGGTAGACCTCCTGCCAGATGGCGCCGATGGCCATCGGGTCCTTGCCGACGAGGAACTCGCGGAAGTGGGCCACGGCCCCCTGGACGGCCAGCTCCCTGCCGGATACGCCGGCCTCGCCCCAGCCGTGGTAGCCCTCGTCCGACTCGACCTTCAGGACGAACATCGTCCTGGCCCCGGCCCAGATGGGGTAGCTCTTTATGTCGGTGATCTTCATGCTCTATTTCTTCTCATACGCTCGCGGCCGGGATGGGTTTCCGCTTTCGCGGGAACGACGGGTGGCAGGACGATGTGGCGTGCGGATTTGGGGTGTCGATCCATGTTGCTATCCGAAGCGGGTCAGGTTGTCGTAGAACCAGGACAGGGGGAGCGATATTTGGACGGAGGCGTTGTTGCCGCGCTTCGATTCGGGCCGCTGGTCGTACCGCCTCGTGCCCACGGGGTCTGCGACGAGGGAAGCGCGGTCTCGGGACCCGAAGCGGACGATTACCTGGTCCTGCCAGAGCGAGATGAACGGGTAGGTGCCCTGTATGTCGTTGAGGGGCATTCGCGGGGAGAGCTCCATCGCGCGGTAGTTTTGGATGGGCGGGGGCTCGACGTAGGTGCGGTCATGCTCTCCGTAGACGGAGAAGACGTTCCGGCTGCGTAGCCAGGTCGTGCCGCCGTCCTTGCTAATGGCGGCCGAGAGGCGGTGGCGCTGGAGGCCCTTTTCGATTTCGTCGGGGGACGCCTGGTTCCATATGACGAGCAGGTCGCCGGTACCGGGGAGCCGGGTCATGGCCGCCGGCGCCAGCGCCGTTGCGAGCGGGCTGGGCTCCGGGTGCGACCAGGTGGCGCCGTTGTCGGCGGACCACGACTGGAAGAAGCGGCCCAGCGGCGTGCGCATGAGCATGAGGAGGTGGTCTGGGCCGACCTCCGCGATGGCGGGCTCGTTGCAGCGCCAGTGGCCGCCGGCGCTGAAGTCCAGGGTTACGAAGAGCTCGCCGCCGGCGCCCCACCTGCCCTTGCCCTCGTTGGCGCTCCAGGTGCGGCCCTCGTCGTCGGAGTAGTAGGCCCAACAGTAGGTGAAGAAGTGCTCGTAGCCGTGCGCGCCGACCTGGGCGAACTCGTCGCCGAACATGGCCCGCGTCGTCGGGCCTATTCCCAGGCTGCCGCCGCGCAGCGTCTTGCCGACCAGGTTGTAGACGGCGGCTACGATGCGCCCGCTGCCGGTGACGGCGGCCTCGTTGTGGATGACGGCGCTGTTGTACGGCTCGGACACGCGGAACGGCTCCGACCATGTCTTGCCGTCGTCCTCGGACACGCGGAACCACTCGGTCTGCTGGTAGGGGCGCTCCCTGCCCGGGTTGCGGTCGGGGTCGCTCCAGAATGCGCCGATGCGGCCGGACTTCAGCCTGGCGAGGTGCCGTAGCGAGCCGTCGATCTCGGAGCCGTCGGTCTGCGCGAGGGGCGTAGGCTCCGACCAGGTCATGCCCCCGTCATTGGATATCGACCGCGTCGCGCCGCGCACGCCCAGCAGGCTGCCGTCGCCGAGCTCCAGCATGCTCCTGGAGTCGCCGGGGTCCTCCACGTTGACGTAGGCGGCCTCGCCTGGGACGCACTCGCGGACCCGTTCTTCGAAAGCCGTGTCCATTTTTCAGGTCTCCTTTCGCCGCGCCGGGGCTGCTTGCAGCCCGCCTAGTGTTTAGACAACCTAGCAATGATGGGTGGAGAGAATACTGCGCGAGGCAGCGGTGCCCCCACCCCCGTATCCAGTACGGGGCAGGCTCTAACCCTCCCTCAATATATGGGGGAGGGGATTCAAGTGTTCCCCTAGAGTATCTGGGATAGGAAGCGCTTTACTCGTTCGTGGCGCGGGTTGTTGAAGAAGTCGTTGGGGGGCTGGTCCTCTACGATTACGCCCTCGTCGAACATCAGGATCCGGTCGGCCACCTCGCGGGCGAAGCCGAGCTCGTGGGTGACGGCGACGATGGTCATCTGGGAGGCGGCCAGCTCGCGCATCACCTCTAGGACCTCCTTGATCATCTCGGGGTCGAGCGCGGAGGTCGGCTCGTCGAAGAGCATGATCTTGGGGTCCATGGCGAGAGCGCGGGCGATGGCCACGCGCTGCTGCTGCCCGCCGGAGAGCTCGCCGGGGTACTTTTCCGCCTGCTCCGGGATGCCGACTCTTTCGAGAAGCTCCCGCGCCCTGGCCTCCGCCTCCTCGAGCGGGAGCTTGCGGACCTTCGTGGGGGCTAGGGTGATGTTGCTCATTACGCTGAGGTGGGGGAATAGGTTGAACTGCTGGAACACCATGCCTACTTCCCGCCTTATGGCGTCTATGTTGCGGATGTCGTCCGTCATCTCGAAGCCGTCGACTATTATGTCGCCCCGCTGGTGCTTCTCCAGGCGGTTGATCGTGCGGATGAAGGTGGACTTGCCGGACCCCGATGGGCCTATGACCACCACCACCTCGCCCCTGGCGACCGACGTGGTGACGCCGCGCAGGGCGTGGAAGCTCCCGAACCACTTGTGAACGTCGCGGCAGACGATGATGTCCTCCGCACCGTTCGACTGTCCGTCTACCGTCATTGCCGCGTCCGAGTTTTGATTCTCCATATCGCCGACTCCTAGCTTACCGCTCACCCACGCCCAGGTATCTTTCGAGGTTCCGGCTGGCGTACGACATGGTGTACGTGATCAGCCAGAAGACGACGGCCACGAAAATGTATAGCTCTCGCCCGTTGTCGATGAATTCGGGGTTGCCCTGGACGATCGCTCGACCTATCTCGAGGATGTCCAGCATCCCGACGATGTAGACGAGACTGGTGTCCTTGAACAGGGCGATGAACTGACCGACTATGGCGGGTATGACGTTTCGTATTGCCTGGGGCAGCAGTATCAGCACCGTCACCTGCCAGCCCGGAAGCCCGAGCGCCCTGGCGGCCTCGGCCTGCCCGGGGGGCAGTCCCTGGAGCCCGCCCCTTATGTTCTCGGCCATGTATGCCGAGGAGAAGAGGGTGATGACGATCGCGGCGCGCGTGACCGAGTCGACCGGGAAGTTCTCCGGCAGCGCCAGGGGCACGAGCACCTGGGACACGAACAGCAGGGTGATGAGCGGGACCCCGCGGAACACCTCGATGAAGACGACGCAGAGCAGCTTCACCACGGGCAGGTTGCTGCGCCGCCCGAGGGCCAGCGCGACGCCGATGGGGAAGGAGAGTACGATGCCCCAGACCGACAGGATCAGGTTGAGCATGAGTCCGCCCCAGACCCTCGGCGACACGGGTTCCATGGCGCCCACGCCCGGCAGCCCGACGAGCAGGAAGAGGAACAGGACGTATCCGACGAGGCCGCAGACCACGAGCCATCGGGGCCGCCCCACCGTTTCGGTGGTGCCGAGCCAGTACGCGATGGCCAGGACCGGCAGGTTGGCCAGGACGAGGATGCGAATGTCCGGCGGCATGTCGACGCCCTCGTGCAGGGCTCCGTAGGGCAGGATGCCGACCACGAGCGGGATGACTCCGTAGCCGACGGCGATACGCAGGGCGGCCCCCTTCCACATGCCCGCCGCCAGGCCGAAGAGGACGGACACCATGAGCCAGCCCATCAGCGGCCGCCAGGCGTGCTCGGTGGGGTATATGCCGATGGCGTACTGCTGGGGTCGGCTCGTGACGAGGGTCCAGTCCGAGGTCGTGAAGAGCCAGTCCAGCGCGTACCAGCACGCCAGGAGGGCCAGCGGCGCCGATACGACGGTGACGACCGTGCTGGGCCAGCTTCCAAACAGGTTGATCCGGGCCCAGCCTATCCACCCCGTCTCGGTACGGGGAGGCGACAGGGGCGCCGTATTCTCGGTCGCGGCGGCCACGTTGCGCTAGCCTCCCCTGAACTGGATGTAACGGTTGTACAGGTTGCCGATAAGGGAGTAGCCGAGGCTGAAGAGCAGGTAGACGGCCATGATGATCAGGAAGATGGAGATGGCCGGGGCCGTCTGTGTCATCGTCTTGGCGACGCTGGTCAGGTCGGCGTAGCCGATGGCGATGGCGAGGCTGCTGTTCTTGGTCAGGTTCAGGTACTGGCTGATGAGGGGCGGCACGATGACGCGGAGGGCCTGCGGGAAGGTGACGTGGCGCAGGGTCTCCAGGGTGCTGAGGCCGAGCGAGCGGGATGCCTCTCCCTGCCCACGCGATACGGATTGGAGGCCGGCCCGCACGATCTCGGCGATGAAGGACGACGTGTATATTATGAGGCCCACGAGCAGCGCCGCCAGCTCGATGGATATGGTTACGCCGCCCCGCAGGTGCCCGAAGCGTCCCTCCGGGTGGGGCAGCTCGACGACGAGGGGGGCGGAGCCCAGGGCGAACCACGCGACGACGCCAATTACGGCGGCGGTGACGGCAGCCAGGACGATGGGGTACGAGGGCTTGCCGGTGCGAAGCTCCCGGCGCGTGGCTATCTGCTGCACGAGCAGGGCTAGGGCGACGGCGACGACGGCGCATATTGCCCACGCCAACGCGGTTTCCTGGCCCTTGAGCCAGGGGAACGAGAGGCCGGAGTTGTTCATGTATACGGCGTCGAACCATACGAGTCCCTCCCGCACCTGCGGGAGTCCGAGCAGCATGATGTACCAGAAGAAGAGCTGCACGATCAGGGGCACGTTTCGGAAGAACTCGACGTATGCCTTGGCCGCCCGGCTGAGAATCCAGTTGCCTGCGAGCTGGGAGGCGCCTATGACGACGCCCAGCGCGGTGGCGAGGACCACGCCCACGAGGGACAGGGTGAGGGTGTTCGTGGCGGCCACGAGGAAGGCATAGGCGAAGGTGTCGCTCTCCTCGTAGGGCAGGAGGGACTCGCTGATGGGAGTGGAGTACTCCCTGGAGAGGAAGGACCATCCGCGCGGTATGTCGCGCTCCTCCATGGCGGAGGTGAGGTTGTAGATGAAGAAGGCCACGACGGCGATCACGACGATGGCCGAAACGATCTGGGCGGCCCAACCCTGAATTCGCGCGTGCCGCCATATTGGTATGCCCTGGTAGGTGAGGGACTGAGTCATCGTGGCGCCCATCATGCCATAAGTAGGCGATACCTACAAGGCGGCGGAGACCTTTGCACAACTCGCTTGGCGCTTCTTCCGCAGGGGGGGAGGGACATAGGACCCTCATCCTAACCTTCTCCCGTCCGACGGGAGAAGGGACAATCAAGTTGCGGCGCGGCGGATTTCCGCGTGGTCTGTCGTTAGCGCAGGGGGGCGGCGTAGATCTGTCCGCCCCTGGGGCAGTCGGAGCATGGGGCGTCGGCCCAGAGGGCGTTGCGGCTTCCCTCGCGGGGCAGGTCGATGCCGCCCGGCCCCAGGTTGCGATCGTAGATCTCGCCGTAGTTGCCGACGGCCTCGATGACCGTTTGGCCGGCGGTCTGGTCCAGCCCAAGGCCCTCCTGGCCGAACGCCCCTTCCGTGCCGAGCAGGCGTTTCACCTTCACGTTGTCGCTGGCTGCCATGGCGGCCACGTTGCCCGAATCGACGCCGTAGGCCTCGGCGTAGATGAGGATACCCATGACGGTCTTCACGATGTCGAACCACTGCTCGTCGCCGTGGGGCACGACCGGGCCGAGCGGCTCCTCGGAGATCGTCTCCGGCAGGATCATATGGTCCTCGGGATTGGGGAGAGTAGTGCGCAACGAGGTGAGGGCCGAGCGGTCGCTTGTGAAGACGTCGCATGCGCCGCTCGCGTACGACTCCAGGGCCACCTGCGACTCTTCGAAGACCCGGGCGTCGTATTCCAGGTTGTTCTGCCTGAAGAAGTCCGCCATGTTCAGCTCGGTCGTCGTGCCGCTGGTGACGCACACCGACGCCCCTCCGAGGTCGTAAGAACTGTCGACCCCCAGGCTTCTCGTGACCATGAAGCCCTGTCCGTCGTAGAACATGGTCTGGACGAAGTTGCCCCAGTAGACGTCCCGGGAGGTGGTCCAGGTGGTGACGAAGACGAGCATGTCCACTTCGCCCGACTGGAGGACGGGGCCCCGTTCGGCGGCGGTAAGCATGCGGACGTCGATGGCGTCCGGGTCTCCCAGGACGGCGGCTGCCACCGCGCGGCAGAGGTCGATGTCGAACCCCTCGGCCCTGCCCGATTCGTCCAGGAAGCCGAAGCCGGGCGTATCCGTGACGGCGGCGCAGACGAGGCGGCCGCGGGCGCGGACCGCGTCCAGGCGGGAGCTTTCGGCTTTCTCACCGACCGCCTCGCCATCGGCCGGGGCGGCGTCGGGGTCCCCGTTCTCGTCTCCGCAGGCAATGAGCACAGCGAGAGCGAGGGCCAAGCTCAGAGCCGCGATATGTGTAAGAGCGGTTCGTAGCATTTCGTCACCCCTATCCCCGTATCAAGTACGGGGCAAGCTCTAACCTTCCCCCATCAAGGGGGAAGGGACGCTTGCCACGCGCATCATACAAGTCGGGCTCGTCACGACGCATCGCGACGAGCCCGAATTTCGCGTTTACCTTCGTCTACCTGAGGGGGGCGGCGTATATCTGCCCGCCCTTCGGGCAGTCCGAGCATGGCGCGTCGGCCCAGAGGGCGTTCCTACCATTCTCGCGGGGCAGGTCGATGCCTCCCGCTCCTAGGTTGCGCTCGTAGATCTCGCCGTAGTTGCCCACGGCGCTGATGATCTCCTGGCCGACGTTCTGGTCGAGGCCGAGCTCCTCCTGGCCGAAGGAACCCTCGGTACCGAGCAGGCGCTTCGCCTTCACGTTGTCGCCCGCGGCCACGGCGGCCACGTTGCCCGAGTTTATGCCGTATGCCTCGGCGTAGATGAGCAGGCTCATCACGGACTTCACTATGTCGAACCACTGGTCGTCGCCGTGCGGCACCACGGGGCCGAGCGGCTCCTCGGAGATCGTCTCCGGCAGGATGACGTGATCTTCGGGATTGGGCAGGGCGCTGCGGAGCGCGGCGAGCTGCGAGCGGTCATTGGTGAACACGTCGCAGGACCCGCTCTTGTAGGACTCGAGAACTACGTCGGTGTCCTCGTAGACCTTCGGGTTGTATTCCAGGTTGTTCTGCCTGAAGAAGTCTGCCATGTTCAGCTCGGTGGTGGTGCCCGCGGTCACGCAGACGGCAGCCCCGCCGAGCTCATAGGCGCTCGTGACGCCGAGGTCCGCCGGGACCATGAAGCCCTGGCCGTCGTAGAACATGGTCTGGGCGTAGTTGCCCCAGGATGCGTCGCGCGAAGTGGTCCAGGTGACCGTGCGCACGAGCATGTCCACCTCGCCCGACTGGATGGTCGGGCCGCGCTCGGCGGCGGTGATCAGCCGGATATCTATGGCGTTGGGGTCGCCGAGGACTGCCGTCGCAAGCGCGCGGCAGAGGTCGATGTCGAACCCAACGTTATTGCCGGCCGCATCGAGAGCGCCGTAGCCGGGAACGTCGTTGCGGCTGGCGCAGATGACCTTGCCGCGCTCCCTGACCGTGTTGAGACGGGTGCCCTGCACCATGGCGGGGGCCTCGTCCTTCTCCATCTCCATCTTCTCCATGTCCGCCTTCATATCATCCAACTGCGACTGCAGCTGGGATATCTGGGCGTCCTTGTCGTCCAACATCCGTTGCGTATCTTCGTCCGTGCCGCTGTCGCAGGCGGACAGGAACAGCGCGACGGCTGCCAGTAGACCTAGCCGTATCGTCCACTTCAACACTTCCATTGCTTGTCAACTCTCCTCTCTGGGTATCTCGTTCAGACTTAGTATACCACCGAAACGGTCGGGTTTGGTGACGGTTACGGGCGCAATCGGGATGTTCGTCACCACGTGACGAACATCGGCATTACGACATGGACGTAGCTGTCGTCGCCGACGGGGCGGAGCACGCCGGGGCTCGAAGCGGTGGTCGTCTCGAGGGCGACCTCGCCCTCGCCGAGCACCGCGAGCACGTCGGCCAGGTACTTGCTGTTGAAGGCGATCTTCGATTCGGAGCCCTCGACCCTGGCGTCGATCTCGCCCATGTTCTCCCCGACCTCTTCAGCCCTGGAGACGATGGACATCTTGCCGGCGGCCCCGTTCTCGCCCTCGGACACCATGAGGCGCACGATGCCGCTTCCGTCCCGGGCGAATATGGACGCCGTCCGGGTGGCTCGCAGGAACTCCTCCAGGCTGACCATCACCCTGGTGTCGTAGGACTGGGGGATGAGCTGGGAGTAGTTGGGGAAGGTGCCCTGTATGAGCTGGGTGACCATCTCCACGTCTTGCAGGCGGAAGAGGGCCTGGCTCTTGGAGGGGGTCACGGTGAACTCGACGGGGTCCTGCTGGCCTCCGATGAGGCGGCTCACCTCCTGGAGGGCGCGGGCGGGGATGATGAAGCTGGCTTCTTCGGAGGCCTCCTCGACCAGCTTGCCTCTGTGCACCGCGAGGCGGAACCCGTCCGCGGCGGCGAAGGTGATGTCGTCGCCTTCGATCTCTATCTTGACGCCGGTGAGGACGGGCCGGGAGTCCTCCGTTGCGGCGGCGAAGGCCACGTGCTCGACCGAGTTGTGGAGCACTTGCGGGTCGATCTTGACGGCGACGCCGTCCTCGACGGTGGGTATGGGGGGGAAGTCCTCGGCGGCTGTGCCGTTGATCTGCGCGTTGAAGCGGGCGCACTGGGCCCCCATCCGGGGCGGCTGGTCGGTCGTGTCCAGGTCGATTCGCTCCGGCGGGAGCGACATCACGAAATCGGTCAGCAGCCTGGCCGGGACGGTGATGCTTCCCTCCTCCTCGACCTGAGCGCCGATCCAGGTCGTGACGGCGATCTCGAGGTTCGTGGCGGAGAGCTTCAGCCTCCCCTGGTCGGTGGAGATAAGCACGTTCTGGGTGATGGGCAAAGTGGTGCGCGAGGCCACCGCCCTTCCAACTACGGAGAGACCCTGGTTCAGGTTCTCCTGAAGGCAAGACAGACGCATTACTCAACCTCCAGCATGAGTAACCGTAAGTATAGGGACGCCACTGTTGGCAGTCAACGTTTGACGCCCCAAGGGGGCGGTGCTATATTCGCAACGCCTTCGCGGGTGGTCGTACGAAGGAGGGTGACGTAGCTAACATCATCGTCTGCGTGAAGCAGGTCCCGGACCCGGAGACGCCGGCCTCGGCGTTCCGCATCGACGCCGAGAGGATGCGGATGGCCGAGAGTCCCGGCATCGCCTCGGTGCTCAACGGCTTCGACGAGAACGCCGTGGAGGCGGCGCTGCGGATCAAGGACGCCGTCGGCGGCAGGATCACGGTGCTGTCGCTGGGGAGCGCGTTCGCGTCGGACGTGGTCAAGAAGCCCCTGTCGATGGGCGCCGACGAGCTGGTGCTGCTCCAGGACGAGGCGTTCGACGACCTGGACTCCTACGGGACGGCGCTGGCGCTGGCGGAGGCCATCAGGAAGCTGGGCGAGTTCGACCTCGTGATATGCGGGCGGCAGGCTTCCGACTGGGACAACGCGCAGGCGCCGCTGGGCCT
Organism: Dehalococcoidia bacterium; assembly: GCA_963664035.2. Taxonomy (GTDB): domain Bacteria; phylum Chloroflexota; class Dehalococcoidia; order Lucifugimonadales. The sequence continues at coordinate 1,739,123 of OY760867.2, forward strand.
CGCGGAACTCCTCGGCCTGCCGTGCATCACCGTGGCGCAGAAGGTCGAGGTGGACGGTGGGGTCGTGACGGCGGAGCGGGTGCTGAGCGGCGGCTACGAGGTGGTGGAGGCGGACATGCCCGCGCTGGTCACGGTGAGCAACGAGCTTGGGGAGCCGCGGTACCCGACGCTCAGGGGCATAATGGCCGCCGGGCGCAAGCAGCCGACCATCTGGACGGCGGACGACCTGGGGATCGACCGGGCGCTGCTGGAGCGCAGGGTCCTGATAACGGACCTGTTCGTGCCCGTGAGCGACAGGCAGTGCGAGATCATCGAGGGCGAGGACGACGCCGACTCGGGGCGTCTGCTGGCGCTCCGTCTCAGGGAGGAGAAGCTGATCTGATGGCGGACGTGCTGGCGTTCGGCGAGCATTCCGGGGGCGAGGTCGCCTCCATCACGGCGGACCTGGCCGCCGCCGGCCGCGGGCTGGGCGGCGAGGTCGCGGTGGCGCTGCTGGGCGACGAGCTGTCCGGCCTGGCGGAGCAGGCGGCGGCGATGGGCGCGGACAGGGTCTACACGGTTGAGCACCCGCTGCTGGCCGGCGAGTCCGCCGACGCGATCACGTCGGCGCTGGAGCAGGTATGCCGGCGGGTCCGGCCCCGGGTGCTGCTGGTGGGCAAGACGGCCATCGGGCGCGACGTGGGGCCGCGGGTGGCGTTCCGTCTCGGGGTAGGTGCGGCGCAGGACAGCGTTGCCGTCGAGGGCGGCGAGTCCGGGCGGGTAGTGGCGACGAGGCCTGTGTACGGCGGGAGCGCGATGGCGCGCGTAACCTTCGGCGCCGGCGATCCGCAGGTGGTGATGATGCGGCCCGGGGCCGTCGAGCCGGCAGCCGGCGGGGGCGGCTCGGAGGTGGAGGCCATCGAGGTCGAGCTGGACGAGTCGGTCCGCAGGGTGAGACACGTCGAGACGGTGCGCCAGGAGACGGGGCGGATGCCGCTCGACGGCGCTCCCGTGGTGGTTGCGGGCGGGCGCGGCCTTGGCGGGCCGGAGCCGTTCGCGATGGTGGAGGAGTTGGCGGGGCTGCTCGGGGGGGCGGTGGGGGCCTCACGCGCGGCGTGCGACGCCGGCTGGGTCGACCACAGCTACCAGGTAGGGCTGACCGGGGCCACCATCAGGCCCGACCTCTACGTGACGGTGGGCATATCCGGGGCGAGCCAGCACATGGCGGGGTGCTCCGGCTCCAAGCACATCGTGGCGATCGACAAGGACGCCGACGCGAACATCTTCAAGGAGGCGTCGTTCGGCGTCGTCGGCGACTGGAGCAAGGTGCTCCCCTCGTTCATGGAGGCGGTGCGCGACCTGGTCAGGTCGTAGGCGGCAAGCAGCGTGGGCCGGGCCAAGGCGACCGGCAAGGCCATAGAGGACCCCCATCCTAAACCTTCCCCCAGAGCGGGGGAAGGGACAAGAGGCGCGGCCTACTCGTTGTCCGCCGCGGCCAGGGCCTCGACTACGCGCTGGGTGAGGTGGCCCGGCACGGCGTCGTAGTGGTCGAACTCGATGGTGAACGAGCCCTGGCCCTGGGTCTGGGAGCGCAGGTCGGTGGCGTAGCGGAGCATCTCCGCCTGCGGCACCTCCACGTCGATGGTCGTGGTGCCGTCGCCGTTGGGGTTCATGCCGAGTATGCGCGCGCGCTTGCTGTTCAGGTCGCCCATGACGTCGCCGGTGTCGGAGTCGGGGGCGGTGATGGCCGCCTTCATGATCGGCTCCAGCAGTATGGGGGAGGCCGCCTCGACGCCCTTCGAGAGGGCGTGGCTGCCGGCTATCTCGAACGAGACCCCGGACGAGTCGACGGGGTGGGAGCTGCCGTCGTATAGGGTGGCCTTGAAGTCGACGATGGGGAAGCCCGCGAGGGTGCCGTCGACCATCGCCTTCTCGACGCCCTTCTGCACGGAGGGGATGTACTCGCGGGGCACGTTGCCGCCGACCACGCGCTCCTCGAAGGCGAAGCCGGCGCCTCTCTCCATCGGCTCGAGCTCCAGGTAGACGTGGGCGAACTGGCCGTGGCCGCCGGACTGCTTCTTGTGGCGGTATTCGACCCTGCTGCTGGACGATATGGTCTCCTTGTAGGGCACCTTTGGGGTCTGGAGCAGTATCTCGACGCCGAACTTGCGCTGCACCTTCTCGACGGCGACGTCGACGTGGGTGTCGCCCAGGCCGCCCAGGATCATCTCCAGGGTGTCGGGCTGCCTGGTGACCGCGAGGCTGGGGTCCTCCTCGCTGATGCGGGTCATCGCGGAGGACAGCTTGTCCACGTCGGCCTTGGACTTTGGGAAGACGGCCATCTCGAAGACGGGGTTGGGGTAGGTGGGGCGGGTGAGGGTCAGGGGCCGGTCGCGCAGGCAGAGGGAGTCGCCGCTGACGGTGGCCGAGAGCTTGGCCACGGCGCCGATGTCCCCGGAGACGAGCTCGCCGACGGACTCCTGGGACTTGCCCATGAGCGTGAAGACCTGCCCGATGCGCTCCGCCTCTCCCTTGCTGGCGTTCCAGACCTGGGAATCGGCCTTGAAGACGCCGCTGAAGACCTTGAAGTAGGAGAGCTTGCCAACGAAGGGGTCGGCGGCGGTCTTGAATACGAGCGCGGCGAGGGGGCCGGCGCCGTCGCTGGCCAGGGAGTGGGTCTCGCCGTCGCCGTCTGCGGCCGCGGCGGGGGACGCCTCGGGGGCGGACGGCAGCAGGTCTATGACGGCGTCGAGCACGTCCCTGGTGCTCTTCTGCGAGGGCGACGCGCCGGCGAGCACGGGGACGATCTCCCCGGAGACGACGCCGGCCTTGAGGCCCCTGGTCAGCTCTTCCTGGGTGAGGGGCTCGCCCTCCAGGTACTTAGTGGCGAGGTCGTCGTCGGACTCGGCGATGGCCTCCGTGAGGCGCTCCCTCGCCTCCTCCACCTCGTCCTCCATGCCCGCGGGCACGTCGGCGTCGGGGTCCATGATGTTGATCGAGCCCTGGAAGCCGGACTCGGCGCCGATGGGTATTTGGATGGGGACGCACTTCCTGCCGAAGGCCTCGGTTACGGAGCTCATGGCCCTCTGGAAGTCGGCGTTCTCGCGGTCCATCTTGCTGATAAAGATGAGGCGCGCCATGCGGTGGTAGTCGGCGATGCCCCAGGTCTGCTTGGTGCCCACCTCGACGCCTGCCTGGCCGGCGACGACGACGATCGCGGCGTCGGCGACCCAGGTGCCCGCGATGGCCTCGCCCCTGAAGTCGGCGTACCCGGGGGTGTCGATTATGTTGATCTTGTGGTCGCGCCAGGGGCAGGCGAGGATGGATGTCTGTATGCTGGTCTGGCGGCGCTGCTCCTCCGGCTCGTGGTCCGATACGGTGGTGCCGTCCTCGATGCTGCCCAGCCGGGTGGTGACGCCCGCCTCGTGCAGCATCGCCTCGGCCAGCATGGTCTTGCCGGAGCCGCTGTGTCCGAGCAGTACTACGTTGCGCAGGCGGTCTGTTCCGAAATTAGCCAATCCCTAAGCCTCCTCCCAAAGACGTAGGCTCATTGTATTTAACGTCACCCACGGACGCAATCGCCGGGCGGCTGCCTTGTTCCCCACCCGCCCGCCCTCTGGACTCCCCCTAACAGATACCGGCTGCCTCGCGGCTCGCGGTGGGTGGTGTGGTGTGGTGTGGCGCGTTTGCGGGTATGGTGAGAAGATAGGCATCGACATGGTGAAGAAGTCAAAGACACTGCGGCCGGCGCGGAGGCTTGCGCTCGAGGGGCGGCTGGTCGGCAGGAAGTTTCGCCGGTCCTGGAGGAATTACCTCCTCCAGTGCGGGCTGTGCACGCTGGCGCTGCTGATGGTGCTGCTGGTGATGGACGCGGTGCTCCATGCCGCGATCGTAGTCGCGATTGCGTCCACCGCCTTCGTCGTCTTCGCGATGCCCCACAGCAGGGCCTCGACCCCCCGGAGAGTCATAGGCGGGCACGTCGTGGCGCTGATCGTCGGTACGGCGTTCGCCGCGCTGCCTCTCACGTCGGCGTTGGGGGAGATGGTCGAGGCCCACGCCGCCGTCGACATCGTGGCCGTGGCGTCGGTCGGCCTGAGCATCTTCCTCATGGTGTTGACGAGCACCGAGCACCCGCCTGCCGCGGGCACGGCCCTGGGACTCGTCGTGGGAGAGTGGGTACCGTCGGCGGTCCTGTTCGTACTGGTGGGGGCGGTGATGCTCTCCGTCGTACACGTGCTGCTGCGCCCGCGCCTGACGGACCTGTTCTAGCTGCCCCCAAATCCCCCGCCTAAAATGGCGGTGACGTTCTACGGCAAGGGGGAGGGCTGGTTTGAAACCAGCCCCTACGTTTGAAACCAGCCCCTACGGGGTGATGGCTGATAGATATGGCGCTGAACGTGGGGGGTGGAGGATTTGGATCGCGGCTTTTCCTTGACAGGCTCATGGCCCGGCAATAACATAGTCTGTACGCCGAGGTAGCTCAGTTGGTAGAGCACAGCGCTGAAAACGCTGGTGTCGCCAGTTCGATTCTGGCCCTCGGCACTCCGAGATGACGGCGGCCCTCATCGAGGGTCCCTGTGGCGCGAGCGGAAGTGGCTCAGTTGGTAGAGCGTCTCCTTGCCAAGGAGAAGGTCGCCGGTTCGAATCCGGTCTTCCGCTCCAATCCCAACCCTACCTCGCGGCCGGCCCGCGCCCGCCGGCGCCTACAGCAGCCGCAGTAAGAGGGGCTGAACGACGAGGTTGAGCAGCAGCAGGGCCACCATGGGGGTGAGGTCCAACATGCCGAGTTGCGGCATGAAGCGCCTGATGGGCGCTAGGATCGGCTCCGTGATCTGGTGAAGGACGGGCGTGACGGGGTCGTTGCCCGACGGCGATATCCAGGAGAGGATGACGCGGGCGAGTATCGCGATGTTCAGCGACCAGATCAGCAGTATCACGAAGTTGGCCAGCAGCGAATTCGTCAACCGGGGCCTCCGAGGCTCTTGGACTTCTGGTAGGCGGCGTTCACGGCTTCCATGACGGTACCGGTGAAGCCGGCTCGCTCGAACGCGAGCAGCGCCTCCGCGGTGGTGCCGCCGGGGGAGGTTACCATGTCCTTGAGCTCGGCCGGGTGGCGGCCGGACTCCAGCATGAGGCTCGCGCTGCCTGCGACGGTCCGGAGGGCGAGCCTGCGGGCAACGTCGCGGGGCATGCCGATGTATACGCCGGCGTCGATGAGCGCCTCGGCGAAGAGGAAGACGTAGGCGGGGCCGCTGGCGCTCAGGGCCGTGGCCATGTCTATGAGCTTCTCGTCCTCCACGTATATCTCGTCGCCGAGCGTTGCCAGGATGCCCCTGGCGGCGTCGACGGCCTCGGCGGGCACCTCGGGCGCCGCCGTCCATACGGTCATGCCCTTGCCGATCTGCGCCGGCGTGTTGGGCATGACGCGGATGACCGCTTGGTGGCCGAGCCCCTCGGATAGGGTCGCCGTTCGCACGCCGGCGGCGATGGACATGACCACGCATCCGCCGACGCTTGGGCGGACGTCGGCCAGCGCCTCGGCGATGCCCTGGGGCTTGACGGCGAGGACTGCCATCTTCGCGCCGTCGAGGGCCTCGGAGTTGTGGGCGGAGGTTGCTACGCCGTACCTGGCGGCAAGGTGACTTCGGCGGGCCTCCAGGGGCTCGCCCACGCTGACGTCCCCTGGGCGGGCGAGGCCGGCGTCCAGTATGCCGCCGATCATCGCCTCGGCCATTACGCCACCGCCTATGAAAGCGATCCGCATAACCCCCATCCTAACCTTCCCCCTCAGGGGGAAGGGATTTCTAAGATAGTCCTCTAAGTGAGCTTCGATTCGCTGGCCAGGCCGACCGCCACCCTGATCGCCTCTCTCATGCCCTCGTGGTCGGCTACGCCCTTGCCGGCGATGTCGAAGGCGGTGCCGTGGTCCACCGAGGTGCGTATGAAGGGCAGCCCCAGGTTCACGCTGACGCTCTGCGCCCAGTTGTGGACCTTGATGGGAATGTGGCCCTGGTCGTGGTACATGGCGAGCACGACGTCGTACCTGCCGTCGATCGCCTGGTTGAAGACGGTATCCGGCGGCACCGGGCCTATGGCGTCCACGCCGCGCTCCCGCGCGTCCCGCACGGCCGGCTCGATGTGCTCCTGTTCCTCGCTGCCAATGAGGCCGCCGTCGCTGGCGTGCGGGTTGAGGGCGGCGACGCCGACCCTGGGGGACTCGAAGCCCCACTTCCTGAAGTGCCGGTCGGTCAGCATGATCTTGGCGAGCACGTTATCGCGGGTGGCGAAGTCGCACGCGACGCGGAGCGACTTGTGAGTGGTGAGGTGTACGACGCGGAGCACGTCGGCCACCAGCATCGTGGCGACCTCCTTCGCGCCGGTCTGGCTCTGGAATATCTCCATGTGGCCGATGTCGCGGTGGCCGGCGAGGCTGCACGCCTCCTTGTTTATGGGCGCGGTGACGATGGCGGCTATCCGTGCAGCCGCCGCCATCTCGCCGGCCCGCATGACCCACTCCACCGAGGCCCTGCCGGCCTCGGCCGATACGCGCCCGGTGGCCACTTCGCCGTAGTCGAGGTTATCGGCGTCGAGCACGTCCACCGCGCCGGGCTCGCCGGCTACTTCGCCGAGGCCGGCGGCCTTCCTGACCTCGACCCCGTTGTCGAACAGGGTGAGGGCGTCCCTCATGGCGTCGGCGTTGCCGACCACGAAGGGGCGGCAGCGCTCGTACACCGCCGGGTCGGCGAGCGCCTTGGCGGTCACCTCGGGGCCTATGCCCGCCGGATCGCCCATGGTGATGGCCACGTAGGGCCTGTCGCTGTTAGGTCCCATACCCCCTGCCCGTTTCCTGGTATGCACCCCATTATACGGGATGGCGGGCCGGGGGGAGAGGGTGGAATGGTGTGCCGGGTTACGCAGTCATCACCGCGCGGGATGCGTTGGGCTTGGTGACTATCTCAACAGTACTTTGGGATGTCCTATCCCAGCAGCCTCACGATAGCGGCGACTACAGTGGCTACGACGGCCATACCGCCAAGTTGCAGCCCTATCATCCAGCGGAGTTGTATGTTCATCTGCCCGACCAATCGAGTCTCCAACTGGGCCAGGTCCGCCTTGGTGGCCAGATGGCGGAGCTCGGTTCTGAACTCCGTCTCCAAGGCCGTAATTCGCTGTTCTACCGTCACCATGACCAATCTCCTGTATACCTAGTCTCAGGCTACCGAGGCCGGTCTAGTCCGTCAAGCGTTTCTGGCAGTCCCAAATCCATCACCTAATCCGCATGGTGAGCGTAACGAACTGCTTGCTGGGTCACGACGATGCATCCCGTATCGGGGTACGGGGCAGGCTTCTCCGGGGAGTGGATACCGGCCCCGTATCGGAGTACGGGGTGACGTTCTTTCGCTGGGGGGTGACGTTCTTTCGCCGGTATGACGACGTGGGCGTGGTAAAGACGGATGGGGGCGCGGTGACGCTCCAGGGCGAGGGGAGGCGATAGCCGGGAGATTTCCTTGATAAGTGTCTCATTTTGTCTCTTTTCGTCTATTTCAGCTATGGGCCGTGAGACAGTGGGAGACGCGAACAAGGCAAAATGAGACACGAAATAGACAGAATGAGACAGCAATGAGACAGAATGAGACACGAGGGGCGCGGGACGGCCGGTCCCAGGCGCCTTCAGCTCAGTATGTGCGCGGTGGTGCATGGGGGGAGTATAGCACGCGCGTTCTGTGAATGGCAAGGGCGCGAGGGCGGTTGGCCGGCTGCGCCTCTATTGCGGCCTCCCGGCGTTCAAGGACCGGGGAGTGGATACCGGCCCCGTATCGGAGTACGGGGTGACGTTCTTTCGCCGGTATGACGACGTGGGCGTGGTGGTTATTTTTCATAGTAACCATCCATGCCGGTTGCGGTCCGGCACACCAGGGGATGAAAATGAACCAAGGCAGGCTTCTAACCCCCCATCCTAACCTTCCCCCGCAGGGGGCCCGCAGGGGGGGAAGGGACAAGTCAAGTTGGTCTGGTCTATTTTCATAGTAACCATCCATGTCGGTTGCGGCCCGGCGCACCAAGGGATGAAAATAGCGTCGCCGGTTGGTGGATGAGTTCGGTAGTCATTGGCGCTTCGAGCCTGTGTAGTAACCTGATACCTGCGACCCGCCTAGAGCACCTAGCTGTAGCCGCTCAGAGATGAGTGAGCACGCGTACCAAATTGAGTCCACTCGGGGTCGCCCTCAACCGGTAGACGATTCTGGAGGTGAGCGAATTGAGTGGATTGAGGGTGTTGCATGACCGGTGCTGCGGCCTGGACGTGCACAAGAAGTCGATCACGCTGTCCTCGGTGGCAACGGACATACTGGGGGCGTCTGGGCGAGACATGCTCAGGGCGATGGTAGGGGGGGAGGAAGACCCGAACGTGTTGGCGGAGATGGCCCGTGGGCTGTTGAGGAAGAAGCTGGACGAGTTGCGTTGGGCGCTGGAGGGTACGATGGGGGACCACCAGCGGTTCATGCTCGGCGTGCAGTTGGAGACGCTAGAGATGTTGGAGGCCCAGGTCGCACAGTTGGATGCGGAGGTGGCCCGTCGTCTTGCCCCTTTAGAGGAGACGATCGAGCGCCTCGACGCGATTCCTGGCATTGCTCGCCGCGCTGCCGAGGAGATTCTAGCTGAGATAGGCGACGACATGTCCAGGTTCCCGTCGGCGAGCCACCTTGCGTCTTGGGCCAAGCTCAGTCCTGGCAACTACGAGAGCGCGGGCAAGCGCAGGAGCGGACACACCGGTCGTGGCAGTCCGTGGTTGCGGGCAACGCTGACAGAGGTCGCACAGGCGGCGGCCCGAACCAAGGGCACCTACTTGTCAGCGCGCTACCACAGGCTCGCAGCTCGCAGGGGCCGCAGGCGTGCGGTCACCGCCATCGCTCACACGGTGATCAAGAACATCTATCACATGCTTCGGGACGGGACCGAGTACCGAGACTTGGGAGGTGAGTACTTCGATCAGAGGAATAAGCACTACATCCTGCTCAGGAACGTCAAGCGCATCGAGCGCCTAGGGTATCAGGTCACTCTCCAAGCTGCCTGATTCCTATTTTCGTACCAACGACGGAGGTGGGGGATGGGCAGTATCCAAGCAACGAGTTAGTCCCAGCGGAACAGGCGTATGCTGGCGGCGACGCAGGCCGCCGCTACGGCCACGAGGTAGGCGAAGGAGACCCAGACGGGCGCGCCGATGGTCGTTTCCACTTCCCAGGTCGCGCCCAGCCAGAGTCCTCCCTGCGGGTCTTCATTCCCGACGGCAAGGAAGTAGACGTCGTCCAGATTCGCGGGCCGCGTCTCGATCACACTGGGCGAGACTCCCCTCTCGCCGAGGAAGTCGGCAACGCTGCCTACAAGGTTGCCGTCTCCGTAGACGTAGAAGCTCGTCTCCGTTCCGCGGACGTGGGCAACGCCAGGCAGCGCCGCGAGGTCGTCTTCTCCGGCGTCCCCGAGCGCCGCCCGCGGCAGGACGACGCGCGCCGCCAGCCCCGACTCGGCGATGAGGCGTTCGGGCGGCCCGGACACCACCACCCTGCCCTCGTCCATGAGCAGCACCTCGCCGCAGTATTCGCGGGCCTCCTCCATGTGATGGGTGGTCACCACGACCGTCATGCCGCGCGCGTTCTGCCGCCTGAGGTACTCCCAGAATCGGAAGCGGTACTCAGGGTCTAGGCCGGTGGTGGGTTCGTCCAGGAACGCGATCTCGGGGTCGCCCACGAGAGCGAGCGCGATGTTGACGCGCCGCTTCTGGCCGCCCGAAAGGGAGCCGTATTGCTTGGAGAGACTCCCATCGATCCCCAGCTCGCCGCCCAGCTCCGACAGGGGAATGGACGTCCGGTAGAGTGAGGCGAACAGGCCCAGCGCTTCCCGCACCTTCATGCGCGGGGGGATCCCGATCTCCTGTAGCTGCACGCCTATCCTGTGGACGAACGTGGCGCGGTCGGCTATGGGGTCCAGTCCGGCGACGAGGACCGAGCCGCCGTCCGGCTGGCGCAGCCCTTCGAGGCACTCGATGGTCGTGGTCTTGCCTGCGCCGTTGGGGCCGATGATGCAGAACAGGCTCCCGCGCTCGACCTCGAAGCTCACGTCGTCCACTGCCACCACGTTGCCGTACACCTTTCGCAGCGACGCCGCCCGCACCGCGATAGCATCTGAAGGCTCCATGCTCATGCGTCTCCCTTCAACTGCTGCTGTGTGTTTGCATTACAAACTACTTTGTGTGACAATAGTACCACGCCCGCACGGGGGGCGTCAATCGACGAGCATCGACCAAATAGCGGTGGGGCTCAAGGGCAAGGGGAGGGCTGGTTTGAAACCAGCCCCTACGGGGTGATGGCCGTTTGAAACCAGCCCCTACGGGGTGATGGCCGTTTGAAACCAGCCTCTACGGGGTGATGGCCGATAGACATGGCGCTGAACGTGGAGGCGGGGGGATTGGCGCGATGCTTAGTGATCAAGGAGGCGAGCGATGCGGGAATCGAAGGCCGAAGCGAGGGCGGGCACACCGGAGGAGAGTTGGCGGGACATCCACGAGACGATGGACAGGGCGCGCAGCTCCATGTACGTCGCCGGATCGGCGGCGATAATGTTGCTTTGGGCCGCGATAGTCTCGTTGGGGATCGGATCGCAGTACGCCATCATGACGCTGGCGTCCGAGTTCGCGGAGCGCAGCCCGTGGGTCTTCGCGGCGCTGTGGGTCATCCTGATGGTGTCGGGCATGGCCGCAAGCGGGATCATCGGAAGCCGGGCCAGCAGGCGGATCTCGGCCGGCGACGCCGCTCGCAGCGCCGGCATCAGGGTGTTCCTCTACTGGCTCGCGGTGGTCGTTGCGATGTTCCTCATTCCGGCGGCTGCGGGGATGTGGAATGCGGAAGACGGGGGCAAGATACCGGCTGTCACCGTGGGCATAGTGTCCCTGGCGTACATCCTGTTCGGCATCATGCACCGCTTGGCGTTGGCGGCGGTGGGTTTGGGGTTCGCGGCGGCGTTCTACATTCCCTACCGCCTCGTGGACGGCGCCGAGTTCATGTTGGTGTCGGGGGCGTCGATGCTGGTGGTGGTCGGGCTGGGGGCGTGGTGGATACGGAGGAGCGGGGTGCTGTGACCGGCGAGGGCGTCGTTCTCGACGAGACTATCCACCAGCCGACGCGTCTGCGGATAATGACGATGCTGGTCTCGCAGCCCGAAGGGGACCGGCTTGCATACGGCTTCGTTCAGACGACGCTCGGCCTGACCGGGGGCAACCTGACGACCCACCTGCGGAAGCTCGAAGGCGCGGGCTACCTGGTCATCGCCAAGGAGTTCGAGGGATCCAAGCCGCGCACGTGGGTCCGGGCGACGCCAGCGGGACGCCGCGCCTTCGCCGAGTACCTCGGCAACCTGCGGGAGGCGCTGGGTTGGGAGCCGCCCGCGTAGGGTCACGCGGGGAGCGTACGCACCCTGGGCGCGAGATCCTCCACCTCGGCGCGCGTAGGCTGGCTGAGGATTGCGCCGCGCCCGCCGACCTTGAGGCCGGCGGCGGCCACGCCCCACCTCGCGGCCTCGAAGAGGTCGGCGCCCTGGGCGAGGCGGCGCAGCAGGCCGCCGGCGAAGGCGTCGCCCGCGCCCGTCGTGTCCACGACGCCGCGCGGGGCCACGGCGGGGATGGCCCGGCGCTCGCCGGGCGTCGCGGCGAGCACGCCGGACGGGCCTCTCTTCAGCGCGACGCTCTTCGCGCCGAGATCGTGGAAGAAGGAGACTACGTCCCCCTCGTCGTCGAGGCCGGTCAGGGCCAGCGTCTCGTCGGGGAAGCTCGGGAGCGCCACGTCCGTGAAGGGGAGGACCTCCGTGATGGCCTCCCTGGCCCGCTCCGGGGTCGTGAGGCTGAGGCGCAGGTTCGTGTCGTAGGAGACGAGCGCGCCGTTGGAGGAGGCGATGCGGACGGCCTCCAACACCGTCTCCCTGCAGCTTTCGGAGACCGCCTGGAGTATGCCGCTCACGTGCAGCAGCCTGGCCTGTCCGATGTAGTCGGCGTCGAGGTCCTCGGGGGTCATGGTGCTGGCGGCGCTGCCGGCGCGGTAGTAGAGGAAGTCTCGGTCGCCGCCGGGTAGCTGTGTCACGAAGTGGACGCCGGTGAAGCCGGGCACGCGCTTCGAGGCGGAGGTGTCGATTCCTTGGACGCTCCACTCCCGCAGCAGGTATTCGGAGAAGGGGTCTTCGGCAAGTCGGGTCACGTATCCGCAGGACGCGCCGAGCTTCGACGCCATGAACATGGCGTTCATCGTGTCGCCGGCGAATGCCTTGCGGTACGAGGGCGCGTCGGCGATCGGCTCGTCGCTGAGGAGCTCGATCATGCACTCGCCGAGGGCAACTATGTCAGGCAACGGCTTCACCGGGGGAGCCTCGGCGGTGGGCCTGAGAGGGCCTGCCAATGACTCGGCCAGGAAATCGGCGATCGCTGTAGCGGGCCCGGAACCTCATCGAGTTCACGGGGATCCACCCCTGGCGACCCGCGGCGTTGCGAATCAGGCGACGCACCGATTCCCTATAGGGCTAGATTAGGGGAATGGCGGGCGCCTGTCAAGGCTATGTGGATGTCCAGAGCCTGATAAGACCCCCATCTCAATCTTCCCCCGTCGGACGGGGGAAGAGGCAAGAGAACTCCGGGCTTCAGTAGGCCCAGTGCGGGGGGTATTTGTCGAGGACGTAGCCGCCGACGGTGAGGAGCTTGCGGGAGCGGTAGTAGTCGCCGGCGCCGTCGTCCCAGCCGGCGAGATCGTCCCTGTGGCCGAGGCGGCGCACCATGCTGTACTCCTTGCGGTAGGCGTTGCGGTTGTAGGTGTCCCAGAAGCAGAGGCCGTCGGCGCCGTCGGCGTAGTTGTCGACGGCGCGCCGGCGGTACTCCTCCGGCGACATGCGGCGGGGCATCACCTCCGGGCAGAAGCTCACCGGCGTGCCCGCGGTCAGGCGGCCGAAGTAGGCGACGTCTATCTCGGCGTCGCGCCACGGGTAGGCGATGAGCACGTCGACGAGGCCCTCTTCAACCCAGGCCGGCACGTCCAGGGCGTAGTAGGCGTTCGTCTCCTCGTCGTTGAGCACGTGGGCGGAGACCTCGACCTTGCGGCCGCGGCGCCGCCCGATGGCGTCCATCTCCCGGCGGAGGTCCCGCATGAAGCGGGTCATGACGCCGGCGCGGTAGGAGAGGTAGCGCTCGTCGCGCTCGGAGAGCTCGCGGGCGTCCAGTCCCGTCTGCTGCCTGAAGCCCTCGACCAGGGGCTCCTCGTAGAGGAGGAAGGGCGCGCCCCGGTTGAAGATGAGGTTTATGCCGTCGACGTCGTAGTTGGAGGCGACCTCCTTGAAGATGTTGGTCACCAGGTCGCGGACGCCCTCGTAGGCGTAGCTCATGCGGGCGATCTCGCGCCCGTCGATGTCGACGCAGCGCCACTCGGGGTGGTTCTCGTACAGGTCGCCGGTGAAGTAGTGCTCGAAGGGGGCGTTGCACTGGAACGCCTCCATCCGGTTGCTGGCGTGGACCTTGACGCCCATGGAGTGGCAGTACTCGACGACCTCCCGCAGCGTGTCTATGCCCTTGCCGGACATGATGTTGAGCGCCTCGTGGATATACCGGTCGCCCGTCCTGGGGAAGTCGGTGACGCCGTCGCCGATCATCTTGCCGTACTTGGACGGGTAGTTGAGCACGTCGCCGCCGGCGCCGACGCACCAGAGGAGGGTGCCGAAGTCGGTGTCGCGCATCGCCTCCAGGTGCTCCCATATCTCTTCGCGGCCGGTCAGCCTGTACTGTAGCACTCCGAAGCCGTCGTGCATGAAGAAGAGGCGCTTGTTGTCGGGGTTGGCGCGGTCGGCTTCTATCTTCCCCACCTCCGCGTCGGACAGCGGAACCAGCTTCACGTAGGCGACGTAGGCGGGGATGGGGTCGCTCTCGTTGTGCTGGGCGAACTGGATGTCCTGCCCGGTCAGGTCGGCGAACTTCCAGAAGCGCTCGTCGATGGCGTAGTTGTTGACGCGGCCGGCCGAGGGGCCGGAGTGGACGGGGTCCTCCGACGTCTCGGTTTCCTCCTCGCGGCGCATCCAGACGTAGGCGGGGTCGCCGGTGAGCTTGACTCTGAGCACGCTGTCGGTCCAGTTGCTCCATAGGCCGACGTATATGGCGTGCCAGCCGGATGCCTCGACGGGCAGGGTGACCGGGGGCGCTTCGGTCTCGGGGCCGGCGAACAGCAGCGTGCCGGATACGCCCTCGGCCTCGTACGGGACCGTCTGCCAGTGGTACTTCCGGTGCCCTGCGGAGAGCGCCGCCGCGGGCGAGCACCGCCCCATGTCGGACAAGAATACGGCCTTGGAGTGGTCCATCACGCACCTCGCGAGTGAGCTAGGCCCGGAGTGTAGCCACGGGCCGCGCGGGTGTCAATGTCTGAACTGTGATTCGCGTGATGGCGGTGATTGGGATTGGGGAGGCAGGGGCCCGCAACGATTTGTCACATTTTGTCCTGTTTAGCTATGCGCCGGGTTACAGGGGGTTGACGCGAAGTCGACGGAACGTGACGTGGAATTGACGACAATGTGACAGGAATAGACAGCCATTTTGGGCTCTCGGCGCCCGTACGAAGGGCGGGGCGGGTACGTGGTCTCGCGTCCATGGGGAGATAATAGCACTGGCGTTCGCGTGCGTCAAATGTCTGAGCTGTGATTCGAGTGATGACGGTGATTGGGATTGGGGATATGGATGGGCAGGATGGACAGGATGGGGTCAGAGGAGGTCCTTCAACTCGGCCAGGGCGGCGTCTATCTCCTTGCCCCTGGCCTCTATCGTGGCTATCAGCTCCTCGGGGGTGCGGGTGTCCACTTTCATTACGCGGTTTGGGTTGACGGCCTTGAGGTCGTAGTTGCGGGCCTCGATCTCGCTCCTTGGGACGGTCCAGCTATTATCGCCGTCCCCGCGGTCCGGGAGCAGTTGGAAGAACTCGTCGAAGTGGGGGAGGGTGAGCGGCTTGCGCTTGGTGACCTTGACGTGCGAGAGGTCGTAGTACCAGGTACTCTCGGTGGGGCCGCTCTTGGTGAAGAAGAGGAGGTTCGTCTTGACGCCCGCGCCCGCCTGGGTGAAGACTCCGGCGGGGAGGCTGACGACGCACCAGAGGTCGCACTCGTCCATCAGCTTGCGCTTGGTCTGTACGAAGGCGTTCTCGTTGGTGCGGAACAGCAGCCCCTCGTCGACGACGATGCCGGCGCGTCCGTTGGGCTTGAGGCTGTCGATGACCTCCTGTAGGAAGAGCACCTGGGTAGAGGACGTCTTGTACGGGTACCGGGTCTGCGCCTCCGCGCCCTCCTTTCCGCCGAAGGGGGGATTCATCAGGATGACGTCGAAGAGGTCGGGCGCTCCTTGGAATAGGCCGCCGTCGGTCTCCATCCGGGTGAGGGTGTTGCCGTGCCATATGTTCGGCTGGTCGATGCCGTGGAGCACGAGGTTGGCGAGGGCGATGGGGTGGATGAGGTTCTCCTTCTCGCGTCCGTAGAAGGTGGCCGTGGCGAGGCTCTCCAACTGGTCGGCGGTGGCGGATGTCCCCAGGCCGGCCTTCATGTGCTCGTAGGACTGTGCGAGGAAGCCGCCGGTGCCGCAGCCGGGGTCGTAGACCGTCTCCCCCATGGCGGGGTCCACCGCGCGCACCATGGCGCGGATGACCTCCCTGGGGGTGAAGAACTGGCCGCCGTCGTTGTTCTTCTCGCCCATGCGCAGCAGCAGCCCCTCGTACGCCTGGGAGAGGAGGAAGACGTGGGTGGGGTCGGTGGACCGGCTGGTTATGTCGTGGATGCCGTCGACGACGTCGAGGAAGTTCTTCTCGGAGTCGATGCGGACGGACTCGACGGCGCGCATGATCTGGCTGATGACGCGCTGGCGCGGCGTCGCGCCCCTGTGGTCCGCGAGCTCGTGCAGGGCGGGCAGCAGATCTTCGTTTACGAAGTCGAACGTCTCGCCCAGCGCGCCGGACTGCAGTTCCTCGCGCATGGCGCCATTGGGCGCGGCCCAGTCCCTCCAGCGGTAGGGCGGCTCCAGGGAGGACCGGAACGGCGCGCCAACGGCGTCGGCCTCCTCCGCCTCCAGCTCCTCGCGCTCGTCCAGCACGCGCAGGAAGAGGAGCCAGGTCAGCTCGGGGATGTACTGCAAGGCGGAGGCGCAGTTGGAGCGCCGCATGATGTCGCAGACGGCGTATATCTTGGAGTTGACGGCGGACTGGTCGGCGGCGGCGGTGGTCATAGTTCACCTGAGAATGCTCGGCGTAGTAGGGCAGAAGGCAAGACACTGAGAGACCTTAGCTTGGCTGATGCGGACTGGACCAATTCCTCAGCTATTCTCTCCTGGGACAGGATGAGAGACTCGATTGAGTCCTGTACGCTTAGGGGCGGTAAGGTGATGGGAATGGAGGCGACTTCTTTAGTCCTAATTCGAGGCAATTGTCCGGGAGATTGGTCAATGGGCGCCCGTCTGAGAAAAAGGCCGCTGCGCATAAAGCTAGCTAAGAAGTGGGGGCGTGCTCTAGCTGCATCGACCACGTAAACATATTGGTCTACTGAGCATAGTCCATCGAATTCGCTCACCCACACCTTGTTGAGATATGGACGTAGGTATCCGTAGACGATATCGCCTTTTCTGAATACAGGCTTCCTCCCCGTCAGGTCTGCCTTTTCGACTTGTTCCAAGCCGATCCTGATGCCGGTCCCAGACTCGATATGTTGGAGGCCTACGAATTGTTCAACACCAGTGGGATTGTCTTTCGGGTGTACGATTTCCCTCCTCAATCGCATTAAGTCTCCCAATGGAACTTCTGACCATGTGTCGTCATCGACTTTTGCGAATATGTTGTCGAGTAAGGTTTCGCGCAACGCCCGGGCGGCTTCAAGGCGCTCCTCGGCGGCCTTCTTGGCGCGCTCGACGGCGGCCATCTGCTGGTCCAGGATGGCGACGATGCGCTTCTGCTCGGCGAGGGGAGGGAGGGGGATGGGTAACTCCAAAAACGATGTCATGTCGGTTCTAGGCATCCTGGAGCCCGTCGCCCCTTGCATCGCATGATTAGCCGTTTCCGGGAGCCGCAAGAATAACGCGAGGTATTTTCTGTCTACTTCAGTAGGGAGCAGCGGAATCACTTCTGTTGAACAGCGACCATCAAAGTCAGGCAAGGCTACCTTGTTCAGGTATGGCCTCAACTTCGAATACAAGATGTGCCGCGAATCAAACTTGAACGTAGTGCTCTTCCCCTTCGATTGGTTAGAATCGAAGAGGAGGCGACCAGTGGCGCTTTCTATATTCTCTCCACCGACGTACGTGAGCGCCTTCATTGCAGGTTCGTACTTTGGCGCTGGAACGCGGTCCATGACACAGACGTCCCCAAGTTTGCTCCACGCCCAGCCGGGTGGTAGCGTTCCTTTCGGGTCAATGGGATCAGAACTCATGCCGAGTCACCGAGCAGGGCCTTGTGCCTCCATTCGCAGACACAAGACAGCGATACGAATGGGCGGGTTGATGCCGTCTATTCGACGGTGATCTCTTCCAGGTGGGCAACGAAGGCATCTACGTTTATGCCTTGTAGCTCCAATGTGCTCAACAATATCTCGTAGGGTATTGGGCCCTTGACGTAGTCCAGAGTTATTGGCCCGTAGGGTATCGCAGGATTCGTATAATAGACAAGGGCATCGGACCTGTTCGTAGGATGATAGTCCATCTGGGCCAGGACGTAGATAATTTCCGATTCGCTAACGAGCCTAACGGATTCCTGCAAACTCCTTCTCCCTAGACTGACGGATGTTGAAGGTGTGGGTAGGAGGATCGGCACTTATCGAGTATTCGACGCCGCGATCGTCAAGGTACCGGCGAACTGAGCCGGTACCCAGGCTATCCAGGGTAAAATCAACAGCATCCGAGAGGCGTCGAGTAGCGCCGTCCTCATCATCCGCAAACACCGTTATGCCGGTTTGACGCTCAAAGGCCAACCAGTACGGACCCAAATCAACCGTGCCAACGTGGAGATGTAGATTAAGTATCAACTGGTCGCTCCATGAAGCTACATAGTTAGGGAATGAAGCTACGTAGTATCGGATTATAGCACAGTCTGTCAAGTTCAATGCCGATACTCATGCCGAGAAGATCCTTCGCTTGGTCTCGGTCACGAGTTCGGCGGGTTTGCCGAACTGCCTCAGGGCGGCGATGCCTCCAGCGGAGGCTACATCGGGAGTGCTGAATATCTGTGGGCTTTCAAGATCGTCCGTTCCTCCCCTGGCAAACTGTGAGGCGATGGCGCGCACGGTATTCTCGGTGACGTCCGGCATGTCCGTGAGCCAGCGCCTATTGTGGTCTGAGAAGGCTTCCACGCGGCCTGACCTCGTTCTGGGGGGCTGGCGGTAGCCGACGTCGGCCAGCACGTCGTAGAGGTCGTAGGCGTCGGTGTAGTCGAGGTGGCGGACGATTAGGGGGGCGCGTCCGCCGTCCGGGAGGCGGTCGATCATGGCGCGGCGTTGCTGCGGGGCGATCCAGGTGTTCCTGAAGTCGTCCAGGTCGGGGATCTCTTCGAGAAGGCGTGCGGCGAGGCGCTGCTTGTACTCGTCGAGGGTTACCGGGGTCTCGCGGCCCTGGTCGTCGGTGGTCATGATGTACGTTCCGGCGTTGGTGACGCGCACGTCCATGTCGTGGACGACGATGGTCCTCGGCGGGTCGCCGGGGCCGCCGTTGCAGGGGCCGCAGTCTCCGCCTTCGCCTCCGCCGCCGAGGGTGGTCTTCATCCTCTCGCCGAACAGGCGGGTGGCGTCGGTGTAGTCGTAGACGCGGAACATGAGCTTCCGGGTGGCGGGGTCGAGGCGGGTGCCGCGGCCCACCATCTGGTAGAAGGCGATGGGGGAGCCGACGTAGCGGAAGAAGACGACGTTGCGGACGGGTGGGACGTCGACGCCGGTTGTGAGCAGTTCTACGGTGGTGGCGATGAAGTGGTGTGCGCTGTTGCCGCGGAAGTCGGGCAGGAAGTCGTTGCCGCCGCTGGCGGCGGTACACTTGAAGGCGTAGACGTGTGCCTGGGCGCGTCCTTCGAGGGAGCACCACCGGGCGTAGAGGTTGTTCATCTCTATGGCGACGTCGTCGGCGTGGGCGTCCCTGGCGCAGAAGATGATGGTCTTCTGCTCGGGGCCTCCGGTGTCGAGGAGGTGTTGGAAGAGGTCGCGGCACATCTTCTCGACGCGCTCGGGTATCATCAGGTAGCCCTCGAAGGCTGCCGCGTCGTAGCTGTCCCTTGCTTCGTCGACGGTCAGTGCCTCGCCGGTGAGGGCGTCCTGAAGGGTCTTGTCCTCGAGGTCGGAGCGGGCGAGGCCGGTGACGGCTTCGGACTCGCGGTAGCCGTTCAGGAAGATGTCGTTCTTGCGGATCTCCATGAGGGCGAGGTAGCCGTCCTCGATGCCCTGTCCGATGGAGTACTCGTAGGCGGGGTTGTCGAAGTAGCGGAAGTTGTCTGCGGTGATGCCGCGGTCAATCTCGGACTGGGGCGAGTCCTCGGTGTACTCGACCTCGCGGGGAGTGGCGGTCAGGCCCACCTGGACGGCGTTGGAGTTGCGGGTCAGTACCTGGGACCACCTGCCCCACGCGGAGCGGTGGGCCTCGTCTATGACGACGTGGCTGAAGTAGTCCTCGGGGTAGTGGGCGGTCAGGAAGGACGCGTCGCCGTCATCGGTATCGACGCCGAGGGTCTGGTATGTGGCGACTATGACGCGTGCGTTGAGCTGCGGGTTGCCGGCGCGGGCGGGCGCTGCGTCGTTGCCGAAGACATTCTGGAGGGCGGCGAGGGCCTGGGAGCGGAGTTCGTCGCGGTCGCAGACGAAGAGGGCGCGGCGCAACTGGCCGGCGTCGGCGATCTTCCTGAGCAGGTTGACGGCGACGAATGTCTTGCCGCTGCCGGTCGCCATTGTGAGCAGGACGCGCTTGCCGCCTGCGGCGATCTTCTCCAGGGCGGCCCTGATGGCCGCGTCCTGGTAGTAGCGTCGGCGGTCGCCGGCGGCTTGGTAGGGCTGTAGGAGGGGCCTTGCGGCGTCCGAGTCGAGGGAGAAGCCCCTGGCCCGCTCGTAGCGTTGGCGCAGGTCGTCGGGGGTGGGAAAGTCGGTCATGGGCCTGGGGCCGCCGGTGACGCGGGTCTCCGCGTCGAACTCGACGAATTGGCGGCCGTTGGAGGAGAAGACGAATGGGACGTTGAGTCGCCTGCTGTCGGCGTATCCCTTGACCTGCTCGAGGCCGTGGGCGGGCGGGTAGCGCTCGGCCTTGGCCTCGATGAGGGCGACGGCGACGAGGGGCTCGGCGGCGCCGCGCACGGGCAGGCGCAGGGTGTAGTCGACGCGGCCCTCGGCGCGGCGGCGGGGCTGGCCGGCGACGACGTAGACGGCGCCGGCGGACTCCTCGCGGCGGATGAGGTCTTCGGACCAGCCGCGGTCATGGAGGGCGGGGTCGATCAGCTTGGCCTTGGTGTCCGCTTCGCTGAGGGTCATGACGCATGAGATGGTACCAGACATGGATGGGCAGGATGGACACGGATCCCAAATCCCCCACCTAAATGGCGTTGCTCCAAGGCAAGGTAGGGGCGGGTTTCAAACCCGCCCCTACGGGGTGATGGCCGATGGCCCCTACGGGGTGATGGCCGATAGATATGGCGCTGAACGTTGGGCGGTGGATTTGGGCGGATGGGGCGGCGTTGACATTGGGGTGGGGTGGGGGTAGGGTGTACCCATACCCCCTGGGGATGGGTTTTAGGAGGAGGTACGAGGCGGATGAGTATGGACCATGAGAGCGATGAAGCGCACCGGCGGCACGTGGGGCCGGTGGCGAAGGAGGACGCGCTGAAGCGGCTGAACTATATCGACGGGCACCTGGCGGGGATCAGGCGGATGGTGGAGCAGGACAAGTACTGCGTCGATATCCTGAAGCAGAGCTTCGCGGTCCGGCGCGCGATCCAGAAGATGGAGATGACGCTGCTGGAGGGGCACCTGCACTCGTGCGTCATCGACGGGGTGAAAGAGGGGCGCGAGGAGAGGGTGCTCGAAGAGCTGCTGGAGCTCTACGCGCTCTCGGACAGGAGGTAGGGGATGGTCTCGCAGGGGCCCGGCGGGGGCGCCGCTTCCGCAGAGGGCGGCGGGCGCGTCTCGCTGGTCGTGGGGGGGATGACCTGCGCCTCGTGCGTGCGGCACGTGGAGGACGCGCTTGGTGGGGCCGAGGGCGTGACCTCCGCCAGCGTCAACCTTGCCACGGGCCGCGCGACGGTCGAGTACGCGGCCGGCGCGGCCACGATCTCCGACCTGCGGCACGCGGTGGAGGACGCGGGGTACTCGTTCGAGGGCGTCGCGGGGGACGAGTACGCCGCGCCCGCGGGCGCCGACGACGAGCAGAGGGTGCTCAAGCGCAAGGCCGTCGTCAGCCTGGCGGTAGCCGGCGCGATAATGGCGGCGATGGCGGCGTCCCCTGTAGCGGAGGCGCTGCCGTTCAGGATGGACTTCCTGCTGCTCGCGCTGGCGACGCCGGTGCAGTTCTGGGCGGGCTGGCAGTTCTACGCGGGGGCATGGGGCGCGCTGAAGCACCGCACCAGCACGATGAACACGCTGATCGCGGTGGGCACGAGCGTGGCGTACTTCTACAGCGTGGCGGTGACATTCCTGCACGATACGGCGCTGTTCGCGGACCACGAGGCCGCGACGTACTTCGACACCTCCACCGCGATCATAGGGCTGGTGCTCGTCGGCAGGTACCTGGAGGCGCGGGCGAAGGGGAAGGCGTCGGACGCGATCCGGGCGCTGGTGGGCCTCCAGCCACGGACGGCCATCGTGGAGCGCGGCGGCGAGGAGATGGAGGTGCGGATCGAGGATGTGCGCCCCGGCGACCTCGTGCTGGCGCGGCCCGGCGAGAGGATACCGGTCGACGGCGAGGTGGTGAAGGGCGGCTCGTGGGTGGACGAGTCGATGCTGACCGGGGAGAGCGCGCCGGTAGAGAAGACGCCCGGGTCCCAGGTGTTCGGGGGCACGGTGAACGCGACGGGCAGCTTCACGTGCCGGGCCACGAGGACGGGGAGCGACTCGGCACTGGCCCAGATCGTGCGGCTCGTGGAGGAGGCGCAGGGGTCGAAGGCGCCGATCCAGCGGCTCGCGGACGTAGTCGCGTCCTATTTCG
Source organism: Dehalococcoidia bacterium (assembly GCA_963664035.2). Classification (GTDB taxonomy): domain Bacteria; phylum Chloroflexota; class Dehalococcoidia; order Lucifugimonadales. The sequence continues at coordinate 1,761,300 of OY760867.2, forward strand.
TGCCGGCGGTCATCGGCATCGCGGTAGCGGTGTTCGCCGCCTGGTACCTGGCGGGGCCGGAGCCGTCGTACACGTACGCGATGCTGACGGCGGTGGCCGTGCTCATCATCGCGTGCCCGTGCGCCCTTGGGCTGGCGACGCCGACGGCGATAATGGTCGGAACGGCGAAGGGCGCGGAGCGCGGGATACTCATACGCAACGCGGAGTCGCTGGAGCGTGCGCACAGCGTGCAGGTGGTGGCGCTGGACAAGACGGGGACGCTGACCGCGGGGACGCCGGCGGTCACGGACGTGGCCGCGGCCGGCATCGGCGAGGAGGCGGCGCTGGCGCAGGCGGCGTCGGCGGGGCGGCCGTCGGAGCACCCGGTGAGCCGGGCGATAGTCGCGGCGGCGCGGGAGAGGGGTCTGCGGGTCTCGGAAGCGGACGGGTTCGCTTCGCTGACGGGCCGCGGGGTCCGCGCGCGGGTGGACGGCGTCGAGGTGCTGGTGGGGAGCCGAGCGCTGATGGAACGGGAGGGGTGCTCGCTCGACGGGCTGCGGGAGAGGGCGGAGGCGCTGGAGGGAGAGGGGAAGAGCGTGACGTTCGTGGCGACGGGCGGCAGGGCGGTTGGCGCGGTGGCGGTGGCGGACACGCTGAAGCCGGGCGCGCGGCAGGCGGTGGAGTCGCTGCGGCGGCTGGGGCTGGAGGTGGTGATGCTGACCGGCGACAATCCGTCCGCAGCGGCCGCGATAGCGCGGCAGGCCGGCATCGAGAGGTACGAAGCCGAGGTGCGGCCCGGCGAGAAGGCCGACCGCGTGAAGGCGCTGCAGGGCGATGGGAAGACGGTAGCGATGGTGGGGGACGGGATCAACGACGCTCCGGCGCTGGCGCAGGCGGACGTGGGCATCGCCATGGGCACGGGGGCGGACGTGGCCGCGGAGGCGGCCGACGTGACGCTGGTGGGCGGCGATCTGCGGTCGGTGGCCGCGGGGGTCTCCCTGAGCAGGGCTACGATGAGGACGATCAGGCAGAACCTGTTCTGGGCGTTCGCGTACAACGTGCTGCTGATCCCGGTGGCGGCGGGCGTGCTGTACCCCGTCTTTGCGGCCACGGGGACGCCAGACGCGCTGCGACCTGTGTTTGGGGAGTTCGGCTTTCTCAACCCGGTGCTGGCGGCGGGCGCCATGGCGATCAGCTCGGTGACGGTGGTGGGGAACTCGTTGAGGCTGCGGGGGATAGTGGGTAGTGGGTAGTGGCTAGTGCAAGGAGGGTTGAATGCGGATACCGCTGTTTGGGAAGAGCGGCCCCAAGGCGACCGATCCGGTCTGCCGCATGAAGGTGGACGTGGAGAAGCCTCCCGGCGGAAGCTGGGAGTACGAGGGGGTGACGTACTACTTCTGCGCGCCGGGGTGCAACCGGGCGTTCCAGAAGGAGGCGGAGTCGTACCTTTCGGGTGATAAGCGGATCGACATGTAGGGAGGCGGACGATGAACAGCGGCGGAAGCATATTTGCAGCTTTCAGCCTTGCGGCGGCCTTCGTCCTGCTCGTGGTCATCGGGTGCGGTGGAGACGGCGAACAGGTCGCGCCGGCAGGGCCGGCCCTGTCGGATACGGCCCGCGCAGGCGAGAAGCTGTTCGACGCCAACTGCTCGGCCTGTCACGGGGTAGGTGCCGAAGGGACGAGCCTGGGCCCGCCGCTGATGGACATGGTGTACCACCCGGGCCATCACCCGGACTTCAGCATCCGGAACGCGGTGAGCCGGGGCGTGCCTCAGCACCATTGGACGTTCGGCGACATGGCTCCCGTCGCCGGCGTTTCACCGGACGAGGTGGAGAAGATCATCTGCTACGTGCGGGAGATGCAGCGGGCCGAGGGCGTCTTCGAGGGGGACGCCTTCGAGACCGTGTGCTGAGCCGGGTCAGCTCATTTCGCCTATCAGGTCTTGGGTGGAGTCGGCGAGGTGTTTTGCGAGGGGGGCGTGTTCGGGTTGAGCCAGGTCGGGGTCGGCGTCGAGGATGCCGGCGGCTTCGCGGCGGGCTAGGAGTAGTAGGTCCTGGTCGGTGACCTTGGCTACCTTGAGGTTGGGTAGGCCGCTCTGGCGGGTGCCCAGGTAGTCGCCGGGGCCTCGGAGGCGGAGGTCCTCTTCGGCCAGCTCGAAGCCGTCGCCGACGCGCTCTACGATCTTGAGGCGCTCGCGGGCCTCCTTGCCGGCGTCGTCGGCGAGCAGGAGGCAGTGGCTCAGGTGCTTGCCGCGGCCGACGCGGCCCCTGAACTGGTGTAGCTGGGCGAGGCCGAAGCGCTCGGCGCCGTCGATGAGCATGACGGTCGCGTTGGGCACGTCTATGCCGACCTCGACGACGGGGGTCGAGACGAGCACGTGGGTGCGGCCGTCCTGGAACTCCTCCATGGCCATCTCCTTTTCGCGCAGGGCCATCCTGCCGTGGAGCAGTCCGAGGCGCAGGTCGGGGAAGACGTGCTGCGATAGGCGCTCGTGCTCGGCGATGGCGGCGCGGGTCTGTATGGCGTCGGACTCCTCGACGAGGGGGCATATGACGAACGCCTGCCTGCCCTGTTCGACCTGCTTGGCGATGAACTCGTAGACGTTGGCGCGGTGGTCCGGCGGTATCCATCGGGTGCGTATGGGCTGCCTGCCCGGGGGCATCTCGTCGAGGGTGGATACGTCGAGCTCGCCGTAGAGGGTGAGGGCGAGTGAGCGCGGTATGGGCGTGGCGGACATGGCGAGCAGGTGCGGGCGGCGGCCCTTGCCGCGTAGGGCGGCCCTCTGCATGACGCCGAAGCGGTGCTGTTCGTCGACGACGGCCACGGCGAGCCTGGGGGCCTCGACGTCCTCCTGTATGAGCGCGTGCGTGCCGACGATGAGGTCTATGGCGCCGTCGGCGATGCTCTGGCGCATCTGCCGCTTGCGCTTGTTGGGGAGGCTGCCGACGAGGAGGCCGAGGTTGACGGGTCTCGGGAAGTCGCCGACGCGGAGGGAGAGGTATTCGTCGTCGAGGGATGGGTGGTCGAGGGCGTCGGCGTCGGGGTCGGCACCGCCGGAGAGGAGGCGGGATAGGGTGAGGTAGTGCTGCTCGGCGAGTATCTCGGTTGGGGCGATGATGGCGCCCTGGTATCCGGCGAAGACGGCTGAGAGGAGAGCGGCGGCGGCGACGACGGTCTTGCCGCTGCCCACGTCGCCCTGTAGGAGGCGGCTCATGGGGCGCGGCTGCTCGACGTCGGCGAGTATGTCGGCGATGACCCTGCGCTGCGCCTCGGTGAGGGCGAATGGGAGGCCGTCGAGGAAGGCTTCGAGGTGGCCTCCGGCGGGGGGGAGGGGGACGCCCTGGTCCTCGCGCTGCCAGTCGTTCTTGCGCCTGAGCACCGCGAGCTGGAGGGTGAGGAGCTCGTCGAAGGCGAGCCGGCGCAGGGCGGCGTTGGCGTCGGCCTCGGAGTCGGGGTAGTGGACCTGTGCGAGGGCGGTATCGAGGGGCATGAGGCCGATGCGGTCCCCGAGGGTCTGCGGCAGGTGGTCGACGACGTTGGGCAGGGCGGCGTCGAGGGCCTGCTTGACGGCGCGCCGGAGCATGCGGACGGTGATGCCTTCCACGGTGGGGTATACGGGGACGAGGCGGCCGGTATGCATCAGCTCTTCCTGGCCCTTCATCGACTCGTAGTCAGGGTCGTCCAGTACGCGCTCGCCCCGGAAGAAGTCTACCTTGCCGCTGAAGGCCATCTTGGAGCCGGGCCGCAGGGAGCGGACCATCGCGGGTTGGCTGTTGCGGTAGCCCCTGCGGAACCAGGTGGCCCTGATGTTGCCGGTCTCGTCGCCGAGGGCGGCGTGTACGGACCAGAGGTTGGACCTGACGCGGCGGGCGGAGACCTCCCACACGTCGGCAACGATGGTCTGCTCCTCGCCTGGCCTGAGGTCGGCGACCTTGCGGGTGTTGGCGAAGTCCTGGTGTCTGCTGGGTAGGTGGTAGACGAGGTCGCGGACGGTGCGGACGCCTAGTCGCTCCAGTCTCTTGGGCGGGAAGGCGCGCTCGGTGACCCACCTGAGGCGGTAGACGCTGTCGTCGAGGGCGACGGTCGCGGCGGGCCTGGGTCTCCTACCGCGGGGGGCGGGCCTGGCGGGCGCGGGGGGGAGGTCGGCGGCGCCGCCGAGGCGGGCGATGGCGTTCTCGGCCCACTTCCGGCGCTGGGGCGGGGTGAGTATGGAGTACGAGGGGGCGTCCGCAATGGCTGGCGGCAGGTCGCCGCGTCGTCGTTGTAGGAAGCGGTCGAGGCCGCCGGCGACGGTGGTGTCGGGGAAACCCTGGTCCGCCTCGATGCGGAGGATCTTGAGGAGGGTCTCCAGCGGGTCGCCGCGGGCGCCGCGGGCGTTGCGCGCGTCGGCGTTGGAGCGCGGCCCGGCGGGGCCGGCGCGAGGGCCCGGGGTCAAGTGGAGGCCCGGAGGACGCCTACGCCGATCGAACCAGGGCCCGCGTGCGCGCCGACGGCGGGGCCGATCCTGGCGATGACGGGGTCCTTGCCGTCCGGCAGGAGGCCGCGCAGGCTGTCGGCGATGCGCTCGGCGTCGCCGCGCTCGGTGCTGTATACGACGGCGAGGTCCTCGACGGGGGCCATGTCTCTCGCGGTCTGCTCCAGGCGCGCGACGGCCTTGTTGAAGGTCCTCTCCCTCGCCAACTGCTGCACCTCGCCGTCGCGGACGATGATGATGGGCTTGAACTTGAGGAGGGAGCCGAGCATGGCCTTGGCCTTTCCGATGCGACCGCCCTTCTGCAGGAACTCGAGGGTGTCGAGGGCGGCGAATAGGCTGGCGCGGCCGGCGGCGCTCCGGGCGACGTCGGCGACCTCCTCCGTGCTGCCGCCGTCGTTGGCGGCGCGCGCGGCGGCTATGACGGTCAGCCCCAGCCCCATGGTGGCCTGCTGGCTGTCGACGACCTCGATGGGGCAGGCGCCGCCGGTTTCCTGCCTGGCCTGGATGGCGGAGTTGTAGGTGCCGCTCAGCTTGGAGGAGACGTGTATGGAGACGATGCCGTCGGCGTTCCCGCCGATCTTCTCGTAGACCTGGATGAACTCGCCGGGCGAGGGCTGGGACGTCCTGGGGAAGTCGTCGTCGTGGGTGAGGCGGTCGTAGAAGGCGTCCGGGGAGAGGTCGACGCCGTCCTTGAAGGTATCGTTGCCGAAGTGGACGTTGGCGGGCACGATCTCTATGCCGAGGCTTTCGGCGAGGTCGTGGGGCAGGTCCGAGGTGCTGTCTGTGATTACCTTGACTGTCATGGCTGTGCTACTCCACCGAGAAGATGTAATGGTAGTGGGGCTGGCCCCCGCTTACGAGCTCGACTTCGACGTTTACCACCGTGTCCTCCACCGCGTCCGCCGCAGCCTGGGCGGCCTGCTCGTCCACCGGGTCGCCTGCGTAGATGGTGACGATCCCGTCGGGCTCCGGGTCCGCCATGAACACCGCGGCGGCGAGGACCTTCGCGGGGTCGTCCCCCACGGCGACCAGCTTGCCGTCCAGCATGGCTATTGTATCACCCTGCTCGACGGATATGCCGTCGATGGTGGCGGAACGGACGGCGGTGGTGACCTCGCCGGAGCGCACCTCCTCGGCGGCCTCGGTCATGTACTCCACGTTGAGGGCCGCGGCGGCCTCCGGGTCGAAGGCGAGCATCGCGGTCATGCCCTGGGGGATGGAGCGCGTGGGGACGACGCTCACCTCCTTAGAGGCGAGTTCTGCGGCCTGCTCGGCGGCGGGGACGATGTTCTTGTTGTTGGGGAGCACGACGACGGACTCTGCCGCAATCCCCTCCACCGCGTCGACGATGTCGCGGACGCTGGGGTTCATGGTGTCGCCGCCGGCGAGTACGGATGCGGCGCCGAGGCTTTCGAAGATGCTGCGGAGGCCGTCCCCGGAGGCGACGGCGAGCACCGCGACGGCGCCGGCGGCGGGCGGCGGGGCGATCTCGGAGCGGCGGGCGGTGGAGTATTCGGCGTGCTGGGCGTCCATGTTCTCGATCTTGACCAGGCCGAGGGCGCCGAGGGAGACGCCGAGGCTGACGACCGGGCCGGGGTCCTCCGCGTGGACGTGGACGTTGGCGATGGCGTCGTCGCCGACCACGACGACGGAGCGCCCCATGGCGCTGACCCTCTCCCGGATGGCGTCCACGTCCAGGCCCTCGCCATGCACGACGACCTGGGTGCAGTAGCCGTACATCTCCTCGTCGGTGGCCTCCAGGAAGTCGCCGGTCACGATGCCCTCGTGCTCGTCCACGCCGACGGGGTCCGGCGGCGGCACCTCCAGGGGGGAGGAGTCGTCGCCCGCCGCCGAGCGCCTGAGGCCCTCGAGGATGATGGCGAGGCCGTGTCCGCCGGCGTCGACGACGCCGGCCTGCCTGAGCACTGGGAGCATGGTCGGCGTGAGCGCGACGGACTCGCGGGCGGCGGCGCTGGCGGACTCGAGGACCTCGACGATGGAGCCGCCGGAGGCCGCCACGCCGCTTGCGGCCCGGGCGGCGGCGGTGATGACGGTGAGCATGGTGCCTTCGACGGGCTCGCCGACGGCCTTGTACGCCTGCTCTCGGCCCAGTTCCAAGGCGGCGGCGAGCAGGCCGGCGTCGAGGGCTGCGGCGTCCCGCAGGCCTGCGCCGAGGCCCTTGAAGAACTGTGAGAGGATGACGCCGCTGTTGCCCCTGGCGCCCATGAGGGCGCCCCGCGCCATGGCGGCGGCGACGTCGGACGCGGAGGCGCTGTCGACGCGGGCGGCCTCCTCCACGACGGCCTCCATGGTCAGGCGCATGTTCGCGCCGGTGTCGCCGTCGGGGACGGGGAACACGTTGAGGGCGTCGACTGCGGCGGCGTTGGCGGCCAGCAGGGCCGTGGCCTCCGAGAAGATGGCCCTGAGGTCTCCGCCGCCGATTTCGTCACCTATGGGCAACCGTCTTCACCTCCATGCGCGGCGTGGCGGCAGTTACGGGAGTCGGGAGTCGGTAACTGTTCAGAGTTGGTGCGTTCCTCACCTAGGGCGCCCACAAGGGACGCCCCTACGACTACGGCTTCCATCCCGTAGGGTGCAGCCCTTGTGGCTGCCCTCCCATATTCTGAACAGATACGGGAGTCGGAGCGTCGTTGCGGGGCTAGCTCTGCGTATGGTATATTGTCCCTCGGCGCCGGGCCCGATCCGAAGGGCGTCCGGCGCGCTAGCCGATTCTACTCAAGCCAACTTTCCTCGGTCAAGGGTCACATCCTCATGGCGAGATGCGAGATTTGCAGCAAGGCCGGGCAGTCCGGCAACAACGTTAGCTACTCGAAGCGCCGCACGAAGAGGCGGTGGGCGGCGAACGTCCAGAACATGACGCTCTACCAGGGCGGCGTGTCGAAGAAGGTCAGCATCTGCACGCGCTGCCTGAGGACCCACTACAAGGAGCGGTAGCAGCCCGCGCCTCTCGGGGTGGGCTTCGGCCGCAGGGCGCGCTCCGGCGGCGTCCGCCTCGTAGTTATCCGGGTCGGCCTCTGTGCAGGACCGGATGACGGCGTCTTCCTCAGGCGTAGGCCAGATGGGCGTCATCTCACTTTGTACAGGGCACAGTCTATGAACACGTTAACGCCATCGTGGGGATTGGGCAACTCCACATGGTTCCAGCCCTTGATTCGCCTCACGCTAAGGTTGCGTTCTGTCGCGAGATCCGCAATAGCCCTGTCGACCTCGCACTTGCCGTGCTTTGTACTGTTTTCGTAATCTGGTCGGGTTGGCCACTGTATCATGTACTTGGTCTTGACTTCCTTCTCGTTATTTCTTATTGAATTGGGATTGAGGACTATCATTCCTCCGTTGGAGTCCACGGGATAACAGCCAATAGGTGTGACCAAGGCATAAGCGGTGGTCGCGCCGCCACATAGTGCTGCTTTGAGGGCGTCCATGTCCTTGGGCAAATGTTCAGGCTTGCCCGTCTTGTTGCGAATACCATCGTGATTGGTGAACGGGGTCTTGACTTCAACCACTGCAACTACTTCCGAACCTTGCATGGCCACAATGTCGTGCCTGTAGGTCTGCCCGGTGTAGTTCCTTGTCTCTTCAGGGAGCATGTCGCCAAGCCCTTGCCCATCCAGACAGTTACGGAAGCGGTCTGAGACAGTACGCTCATGCCGTCCGTTCGGTTGGGCCGCAATCTCACCTAGTAATACCGAGTTTCCAGCCCACTGGACGAGATTGTCAAATGCCACGCAAACTTGCCTATCCACGTCCGTTGGTTCCATCTGACGTATTCCTCCTTCAGGAAATGATTGTTCTTCAGCTATACACGTCTCGCACTAGAATGAAGATTGGAGGCCCTTGAGGACCCACTACGAGGAGCGGTATCGGGACGTGCCTCTAGCTTCGCCGGCGCCTGCGGAGGCCGACCCAGGCTACGCCGGCGATCAGTGTAAGGGCCCAGGCGTCCGTGGGCGCGTGGGCGGACTGGGACAGGGCGTTGCAGCCGCCTGTGGACGGCGGGGCAGGGTTTGCCGTTCCGTCGTGAGGACCCGGTGCGCCGGAGCCGGGTTCCGGCGCGCGGCCTTCTCCCAGCGCGGCGAAGTCTTCCTGGGCGTGGTCGGCGAGCCGGGTGCGGCTGCATAGGTTGACATCCGGCGGGGAGGCGTCGCTCCGGGAGTAGACGACGTACTCCTGTCCCTCGGTGAAGTTGAAGCCGCAGGCCGCGCCGTCGCGCACCGTGGCGACGAACATCGTCTCCGGTACGTCGCCCTTCCACACGGCGCTGACCTGGAACTCTATCGTGCCCACGTCGGCGCCCGAGACGACGCCGGACTCCGAGACGTCGAAGCCGCTTATGGCGACGACCTTGCCGGCGAAGACTACCGTCGATTCTGCGAGCTCCTCGGTGGGCGAGCCCGGCGCCACGCAGGAGCAGGCATAGCTCCGGGCCGCGTCCGCGAAGAGCCAGAGGCAGAAGAGCGAAGCGGCCAGCGCGAGCCGCATGGGAAGCCCCCATCCCTTCGACAAGCTCAGGGCAGGCTCTAACCTTCCCCCGCCATGTGGGGAAGGAACTTGCCTGCTGCCGGGGTTGTTTGCACTCATGCTTCGAGTATCCGCCTGGCGACCTCTCTCGCCTCTTCCAGGGTGGCGGCGAAGTGGTCCTGGGGGACGCGCTGCAGGATGTCGAGCGCCTGCAGGGTGGCGGCGGGCATGCCCTTGAGGCCCATTACGATGCACTCGGTCTCTTCGGCTACGGCGCCGTCGATGAGCTGCTCTATGACGAGGGCGGCGCTGTCGTCCATGTATACGGTCTTGGAAAAATCGAGGATGACGACCTCATGGTCGCGTATGTCGACGCTGATGGTGTTGATCAGCTTGTTGGAGGAGGCGACGGAGAAGCTGCCCCTGAGGGCGACGAGTCCGACGCGGGCGGAGAAGTCGTCTATCTCTTCCCGGCCTTCCCCTCCCTCGAAGAAGCTCCGGTCGAGCAGCGGCACGGAGACGACGCTGTCGAGTTCGAGGCGCTCGAACTGGCGGGCGCTGGCCATCCCGGCGGCGATCATGCCTATCGCCACGGCGGTAACGAGGTCGAGGAAGACCGTGAGGCCGAGGGTTATCAGCATTACGAGGAGGTGCTCTCGCTGGACGCGGTGGAGGTGGGTCACGAAGCGCCAATCTATGATGTCCCAGCCGACCTTCATCAGGATGCCGGCGAGGACGGCGTGTGGAATCGACTCGACGTACCTCCCAAGGCCCAGGACGAGGGCCAGCAGGATCGACGCCCGCAGCACCCCGGAGACGGGCGTCCGGCCGCCGGCGCGAATGTTCACCACGGTGCCGAGGGTTGCGCCAGCGCCGGGCAGCCCGCCTATGAGCCCGGCGGCCATGTTGCCGATGCCCTGGCCCACCAGCTCCCTGTTGGCGTTGTGGCGTGTGCGGGTCATGGAGTCGGCTATGAGGGAGGTGAGAAGGCTGTCTATGGAGCCGAGCAGGGCGATGATGACGGCCGGCTCGACGGACTGCACGAGCAGGTCTACGGAGATGACCGGGAGTCCCAGGTCCGGCAGGCCGGTGGGCACCTCTCCGATGACCGGGGTGTCCGTCAGCCAGAGGACGCCCAGGGCGGTCCCCGCGACGAGGGCGGCGAGGGTGGGCGGCAGGTACCTCCTGAGCCGGCCTGGCCAGGCGATGCCCACGACGAGGGTGACGGCGGCGATGGCGAGCGCGTTGAAGTTGACGTCTCCCAGCGCGTCCGGCCAGGCGCGCACGGCTCCCGCCGGTCCGCCGGTCGGCACGGGCGCGCCGAGGAACGGCAGGGTCTGGAGTAGGATGATGATTATGCCGATGCCGGACATGAAACCGGATATGACCGAGTAGGGGGTGAAGGCGACGAAGCGCCCGACCCTCATGACGCCGAGGAGCACCTGGATCAACCCCGCCATGACGACTATGGTGAACGCGCCGGAGAGATCGTCGGCGTGCGCGGCGACGATGACCGCCATGGCGACGGCCATGGGTCCGGTGGGGCCGGATATCTGGGAGCGGGTCCCGCCGAACACGGCGGCGAAGAACCCCACCGCGACGGCCCCGTATATGCCGGCGAGCGCGCCCAGCCCGGAGGCGACGCCGAAGGCCAACGCCACGGGCAGCCCCACCACCGCCGCTGTGACGCCGCCGAAGAGGTCGCCCCGGAAGGTCCGGAGATCGTAGCGCGGGATGAGGCGCCTTCGCTCGCCCTCCGCGGCGCCCACCCGTTCCTCGGTGCTCACAACACCACCCCGGTCAGAAGATTGAGCGCTCCCGTGGCCGCCAGGCAGACCATGCCCAGCCCGAGGGCCGACGTGGCGCCCGTGAACAGGTCCATGCGGGACGCCAGGAACAGCACTCCGAGCACGAAGCCCAACAGGACCCACGCAAGGAGGCCCGCCACCCAGAGATAGTATAGGGAGAATCCCGCGACTTCCACCACGGCGGCCAGGGTGCTCGCAAGCGTCAGGGCGGCGATGGGAGCCGACGCGGCGATGAACGCGGTCCTGGCCGAGCGCGGCGCCGGCGGAGGCCAGGGCATAGCGAAGGCCAGCGCCACGTATGCGATCAGCCCGGCCAGGAATAGGAAGGCCGCAAGGACGAACGCCAGCCTCACCAGGGTGGAGTTTATCCCGTAGTGCGCCGCCAAGCCGCCGGCCACTCCAAGGACGGGGCTGTCGTTGGCGCTCATCCTCGGGAGCCGCCCCGGCGTATCGTCTTCCAACATGTACACGTCGGCCTCCGGCCAGCCGATAAGCTCGGGCAGCAGGATACACCACGCCGCGCCTGGGTGGGGGAAGCCGAGCGGGGCGATGGCTGCCGGCGGGATGGGCCGTAGGCTAGAATGGGATGGAGTAGCGCGCAGGGAGAGGCGCCGACATGGGAACGTTCAACTGGCCGCTGCGGATTTCCAGCATGGACGGCAAGCATGTCCGAGACGTAGAGGCGGCGGTGGATACCGGGGCCGCCTACACCACCGTGCCCGCCCGCCTGCTGCGCGAGCTTGGGGTCGAGCCCAGGGGCAAGCGCAGGATACTGGTGGCCTACGGGCGGCGTGTGTTTCATGGAGTACGGGCAGGCATGGGCAACCGTTGACGGCGAGAGCGTGACCACCATCGTGGTATTTGGAGAAGACGATGCTCCCGCGCTGCTGGGGGCGTATACCCTGGAAGGGCTGGCCCTGGCGGTGGACCCGGTGGAGCAGCGGCTTGTCCCAACCCACCTCATCATGTATTAGGCTAGAGCAACTGCCAGGCAAGCGAACAAATGGCCTGTTAATGCTTGACAAACTTCCCCCACAGTGATAGTGATGGGATAGGACTCGCCACGGCCAAGTGTCAACGGCCCGGTGTGGATTTGACGCGCGGGGGAGATGGAACAAGACGAGCGGGTGTCGATTTGGACAGTCACGCGGCAAGACCAGCGCGTGTACTCTTGGCTGTTCCCCGTAACTTGGGGGAGCGGGCTGGCGGTCTACGTTTTAGCCGGCCCACCGCCCACGGTGGAAGGGTGGCTGTCCACGCTGGAGCGGACGATACTTGGCATTGGGACTGTCGGCATATCGGCGGCGGTCTTGTCCATGATTCTGCTGGCCGCATGGAGGTTCACATTGGCATTATTCGACTGGCCCAAGAAGATAGACCGAGTACGGGAGCAGGCGTTAACGGAAGGAGACGCACGAGGATTCGCTCGAGCTTTGGATGTGTTGCGGACCGTGCAAAAGGAATATCCGGACAACTCTCTGGATGATGCGGTGCAGCGCTTAGAGGAATTAGAGGAAGACGCAAGTCAGCAGCAGACGCAACGGGGGGCATGATGGCCAAGATCAAGCACATCGCTATCGCCACGCAGGATCCGGACAGGGTCGCCGACTTCTACAGGGACGTCTTCGACCTGGAGATGGTCGGCGAGGTGGACGGGGCGAACGCCGAGGGGTACTACCTCAGCGACGGCTCGGTGAACCTCGCCATACTGAAGTTCAAGAACGAGGTGGTCGCCGGGGAGCAGGGGCTGGAGTACAGCGGCATCCACCACATCGGGTTCGAGGTGGACGACGCCGCGAGCGCGGACGCCAGGGTCCTGGCCGCGGGCTACGGCCGGATGGACGCCGTGAACAAGGAGCTTCACGGCGGCATGGGGCAGGGCCACGGCGGCAAGAACGTCGAGAACAAGTACAGCGGCCCCGACGGGGTCATGGTGGACATATCGGCCGGGGGCTGGGTGGGGACAGGCGGCGATTAGCGGCTTCCCGGGGGCGCGCTCCGGCTATCCGGCGTAGACGCGCTCTACGCGGCTCGTCACGGGGGTCTGTGAGGCGACACGGTGCGGCTATTCGAGACCCAGTTGGCACGGAGCCTGTTCGCGCTTGCGGCCCTCGTGGCGCTGGGCATAGCGGGCTACGTGCTCATCGAGGGCTGGCCCCTCCTCGACGCCGCCTACATGGTGATCCTCACCTTCACGACCGTCGGCTACGAGGAGGTGCGCCCCCTCTCGGACAACGGACGCATCTTCACCATGTTCGTGATGGTCGCCGGCGTCGGGGTGATGCTCTACATCCTGACGAGCGTGGTCCACCTCGTGGTGGCGCAGGAGGTGCTGCGAACCCTGGTGCGGAGGCACAGAATGAGGACGCGGATGGCGAAGCTGAGCGGCCACTTCATCGTGTGCGGCTTTGGGCGCGTCGGCAGGGCCGTCGCCCTCACCCTGCGAGAGGAGTCGCAGCCGCTGATCGTGATAGACAAGGACGAGGAGGCCCTCGCCGAGGCCGAGGACGGCGGCCTGCTCTGCCTTCAGGGCGACCCTACCAGGGACGCCGACCTGCAATCGGCCCACGTCGAGGATGCGCGTTGCCTCGTCGCCGCGACGGGTGACGACGCCGAGAACGTCTACATATCCCTGACCGCCCGCGGCCTGAACCCCAAGCTGCGCATAGTGGCGCGGGCTTCCCGCCCCGACGCCGAAGACAAGCTGCGCAGGGCGGGAGCGGACCAGGTCATCTCGCCGCACGCCATAGGAGGCAGGCAGATGGCGCTATCGGCGATTGGGGCCTTCGACAAGTCAGGGAAAGGCACGCTTTGAGCCTCTACAGAATCGCCAACAGGATCCAGGAGGCGCTCGCCGCGGCCGTCACGGGACAGCCCAGGACCGCCGGCCTGGCACAGCGCCTCGCGGCGGCAGCCGCCGCGCCGGACCCCGCGCACGGCGTCCTGGAAGCGGTCTTCGACGAGATGCGGGCGCGAATGCCCGTCGACCGGCTATCCGTCGCCGCGGCGCACCCGGAAGAGGGGAGGTACACGGAGCTGGCCGCCGTGGGCGTCGGCCTGCCCGCCCGCGGGCCGGAGACTCGCCCGGCACTGGAAGGCTCGCTGGTCCAGGCGGCGTTGAGCGGAGACGCCGCCCTCCGGGTCGAAGGCGACTCCGCGGAGGCGTTGGAGGCCCGGTACCCGGCCCTGAAGCCCGAGTTCGACGTCGGCCTCAGGGCGTGGCTGTCCATGCCGTTGACGTACCGCGAACGCCCGGTCGGGGCGCTGACCGTCGCGTCCAAGACCCCCCGCGCCTTCACCGACGACCACGTCGCCTTCGGGGAGCTGGCCGCGGAGACGGTGTCCGGCGCGGCAGGCGCGTGGCTCTTGGAGATGACGCGGCCCGGGGCCAGGGAGAAGGACGTCCTGGCGGGCCTAGGCCATCTCCTCCTGTCCTCCGACCTGGACGACGCCTACGCGGCCCTGGCCGACCGGCTTCGAAAGGCGGCCCCCTTCGACCTGCTCGCCGTGGTGCTCGCCGCACCTGGACAGGGCTCCGCGAGGACGGCGTTCGCCGCCGGCGTCGGGGACGGGGCATGGGACGCCGGACGGACGTATCCCGTGGGACCCGGGGCATTGCGCGAGCTCGTGGGCGCCGAGGGCAGGCTCATTACGGACGAGGACCCTGGCCTGCTCGCCTCGGTCGCCGCGCAGTGGCCGCCCCTCGCGGTCGAGGGCCTCAGCGCCCTGGCGGCCGCGCCGCTGCCCACCCCCGGCGGCCACGCCGGAGCGCTCGTGCTCGCCTCCACCACCCGCGGCTCGCTCTCCCGGCCGCACCTGGTATACGCCAGGCAGGCCGCCGCCATGCTGTCGGGGTGCGTAGAGAGGGACGCGCTGGCGCGCCGGGGGGCCGCCCGCGCCCGGGAGGAGGACGGCCTGGCGGCGATGGGACGGGCCCTATCGTCCGCCGCAAACCTGGAGGCCGCGCTGGCGGACGCCGCCGCCATCCTCAAGGGGGCCGTCCCGTCCGACCGGATCGAGGTCGCGTCCTCGGACGATGGAAGGCTCCTCTACGCCCGCGGCACGGGGCCTGACGGCGCGGCGCACTCCCTCGCCGCGCTGGCGTCCGTCGCGGACGCCCCCGTCGTGATCGAAGACGCCTCGGTGCACACCGTCCACCCCTCGCTGCGGCCATACGCGCGGGCGGGGCTGCGCTCCTTCATGGTCGTACCCCTCGAGTACGGCGGCAGCGGCGTCGGCTCGCTGGCGCTGGCCTCGAATGCGCCGGACGCCTTCGGAGAGCGCAGGCGAGAGATCGTGCTACGCGCCGCCGCGCACGTGGCCGGGGCGATATCCGCCCGCACGAGCGCGGGCAGGCTGGAGGACGCGGAGAGGCGCGCTCGCGCGCTCACCGACCTCGGCAGGGCCGTCGAGCGCCCCGGCGGTCCTGCCTCCCTGGTGGAAGCCGCCGCCCCGCCGCTCCGCAGGCTCGTCCCATTCGATAGGCTGGACGCCTTCGCGATCGCGGGAGAGACCACAACCAGGGTCCTATACTCGACCGGCATCCCCCTGGACGTCGACGCCGTCGCCGCCGGCGTAGCCGAGGCGCTCGCCGGGGCCGACTCCCCCGTGCTGATGGCCGACGGCCGTGCCGCGCCCTACGCGGACGCCGGCATCCGCTCCGTGATGGCCGTGCCCATAACCGCCGGCGGCGCTCTCATCGCCGCGGTCGTCCTCGGCTCCACCACGCCGGACGCCTACGGCGACGCCGACGTGGAGGCAGCCGCCCTGGCCGCGAACGTGCTCGCCGGGCCGCTCCACGCCATGGCCCAGCGCGCCGAGCACGACGCCGCCCGCAGGGAGATGGAGACCATCGCCGAGATCGGCCGCGTCGCCTCGTCCACCCTGGACGTGCGGGAGGTCTACGGCAGGCTGGTCGAGCTCATCGGCACGCTGCTGCTGTACGACCGCCTGTCGGTCTGGACGGCGGACCTTCGCCGCGAGAGCCTGTCGCTGGCATTCACAGCGGGAATCGACGGCGCGGACGATGAGGGCGGCGTCCATCTCCCCGTGTCCAGCCGCGAGATGCTGGGCGCCCTCGCCTCCAGCGAGGCGGCCACCGGCGACCGCGCCGAGGAGCTGTCCCGGAAGATATTTGGCCCCCTCAGCCGCGCCGCGGCGAACATGCCCGCCGTGCTCCTGGCGCCCCTCGTCGCCGCCGAGGGCGCGGTGGGGCTGCTGAGCCTGCGCGCCTCCGCTCCCAACGCCTACACTCCCCACGACGCCGCCGCCGCCCGGATGGTCGCCTCCCAGCTGGCTGGCCCCATGGCAAACTCCCAGGTGTACGCCGAGTACAAGCGGGTCGAGGAGTCCGTCAGGGAGGCCGTGCAGCGCCTCGAGCGCGCCCTCGCCGGCTCCGAAGAGGGCCTCTGGGACTGGAACATCTCGGAGGGCCAGGTCTGGTGGTCCCCACGCCTGAAGGAGATGATCGGGGTCGACGAGCCGGACCAGGCGGGCGTCCTCAGGGGCCTCGAAGCCAGGGTCCACCCGGGCGACAGGGACCGCGTGTTCCAATGCCTCACCGACCACCTCGAGCGCCGCGCCCCGTTCGACGTCCAGTACCGCGTCGAGACGGCGTCGGGCGAGGTCCGCTGGCTGTGGGACAGGGGCGGCGCCGCCTGGAGCGAGACCGGCGCGCCGGTCAGGATGTCCGGCTCCGTAAGGGACGTGACCGAATCCAAGGACGGCGCCCCGCCCGGCTACCCAAGCTCCATCGACCTGCGTCTGCCACTGCGCGCCATAGAGAGCTTCAGGCAGACCATCCTCGAAGGCAGCCTGAGCGAGTCCGGGCAGGACGGCACGGCCATCGCCGCCAGGGCCGCCCCGTATGCGCGCAGGCTCGCCGTCCTGCTGGACGGCCTGCGTACGCTCTCCCAGGCCATGGACGCCCCCCTTCGGCGCTCGGAGGTAGATCTCGGCGCGCTGGCCGAGTCCATAGCGGCAAAGCTCCGACGCGGCGAGCCCGACCGTTCCGTCACGTTCTCCGTCGCCTCCGGCATGACGGCCAACGGCGACCCGGACCTGCTCGAAGCGGCGCTGGGGGAGCTCGTCGAGAACGCCTGGAAGTTCACCTCCAACACCGAGGCCGCCCGCATCGAGGTCGGCTCCTCCGAGGAGTCCGGCGCCACGGTCTACTACGTCCGCGACAACGGCGCCGGCTTCGCCCCCGAAGGGGCCGGGGCCATCTTCGAGATCTTCCGGCGCCTCCATGCCGACGAGGAGTTCGAGGGCGCCGGAGTCGGCCTCGCCACCGTCAGGCACGTCGTGCGCCGACACGGCGGCAGCGTATGGGCCGAGGGCGCCGTGGGCAAGGGCGCCGCAATCCACTTCGCGCTCTAGCGCCGCCTACGCCGGCAGCAGCAAGTCGCTTCCCGTGCCGACAGGGTAGGCTTCACCCTCACCCCAGCCCTCTCCCTTCAGCGCCACTGTCCCTTCGGCAAGCGGATTATCTGACAAGGGACAGGGCTGAAGCTCGCGCTCGGGGAGAGTATAGCACAGAAGTTCTTGGATGTGTCAAGGAGATGGAATGGGAGGCGGACGGGCGGCGCCCAGTTCAGATGAGGCCTAGGAGAGGTCCAAGATCCTGGTACTTGATGTCGCTCTCTACTATCCAATCAAATAGCGCCGTCCAGTCGGCCGACTTTGGGAGACAGTCCGAGCGTTGGAAGTTGGAGAACAGGCTTTGCATGGAATGCCTGAAGTTCTCTCCATCGACGAATATGCACGCTCTGTCGGCCATGGCTTCCCCATAGACAAAAATAGGCGGCAAGCACGCAGCCCGCCGCCAATCATTCTAGCGCTCAGGACGCACCTGAGCTTGGGGCCATAATATCTGCGGGATAGGGAGTTGTCAACCCCATGGTGCCCCCCAAATCCCCCACCTAACATTGTTGGGAGTTGTTTGGTGTGCTTGGAGGGGCGTGTCTGGGCGTCGGCTAGGGGCGAGACATGCCATGATCGGGCAGTGGAAGGGTCCGGTCGGCGCCTTCGAGGTATCGGCAGCGCTCCGGCGCCGACCATCGCTCTCTTCAGGCGAAAGCGGGCATGGCCCGGCTCGGCAACCCGGTTGAGTCGCCTACAACCGATGCTTCACGCAGGACGCCTATGTCGGGTAGGGCCCGGCAGCCAGCGCCAATATCCGCTGCCGAGCCCTGACCAGCAACTCGTATGCGGGGTGGCCACGGGCCAGACGGATGATCAACCTCCTGGAGTGACGCACCACACGCCCCGGTAGGGCGATCAGGGCGAAGCGCACCGCCTTCAGCCGCTTGCCCACCCACTGCCCACCCAACACCAGCCGCTTCATCGCAGAGTTCAGGTTGAAGGCCAGCACCGATATGGCCCACCACGCGGCGTTGGCTCCGAACAGCCCCGACGGCAGCCTGCCCCCGGCAAGGTCACTCTTCAGAACGCCGTGGACCTCCTCGCCCTTGCCGCATCTCTGCCTGTACCACCAGATCAACTCGTCCCCCGCAAGGGCCCGGTTGGTCACCACTCCGAACACCTTATGCCAACCACGACCGGACAGCTCCATCGCTGGGAACGGAAGCTCCATCTGCCCACCCATTCCAGGCAACGGCTGTTCGTCCAGCCGCTCCCTGATGGCTATGAACCGGTACTCGGGGCTGTTCTTGGAGTGCCCTATCCAGTTCGGCACGAAGTTCACCTCAGTCCACTGCTGACCCGTGTCCACCCGGTGCTTCCCAACCTTCCGGTACAGCGGCTGCCACTCTTCCTCTCCAACCTCGGACACCGCACGGCGGAACTCGACCGTCACGTCGACACCCACCACAAACTCGATCACCCCGAACCGCGCGTTCATGCCCTCCGCGCAGTACCGCAGCAACTCCTGCTGGTACCCCGCCGTGTCCGACCGGAGCATCACTCTCTCCACACCCGCAGGCAGATGCTCCAGCGTCTCTGACAGCACCCGCAACTGCTGATGACCCGCAGGTACGTTGCCGTCCCGAAACTCCGAATGCACTACCACGTCGGCCTCTGACCAGTAGGTCGTCAGCGGCTGATACGCCCTGTAGCCCTTGTAGCTGTGGAGCGCCTGCTGCTTGTGCGTCTCCACCAACGTGGCATCCATATCCAGCGTGGCTTGAGCACAGGGCGACCGGCTCTGCACGAAGCTCACCAGGTCTCCGTTCACCTTCCACAGACCCTTCAGAGCTTCAGTTGGGGAAGGTATGAAGGCTCTGTGAGCCTCCCGCTTGGCCTCTTCACCCTCGTCGTGGAACCTCTCCAGATACCGGAACACCACCGAGGATGACGGCACCCCACGGCGGCGCTCTCGGCGCCATCTCCCACTCAGCGACCTGCGCTCCCTACGGCCAATACCGTGGCTCTCGGCCTGCTCGAGTAGCCTGCACAACCCCTCGTCGCTGGCCAGAACATCCAGATCGGTGACTGACTCTCCGCCTGCCAGGTTCAGGAGTATCAACGATGTGACCACCTGGCTGTCCGTCCAGCCCTGACCCCCTTTCCGCAGGCCCAGATACCGCTCTACCGATGGCCTCAATCCTGATAGGTGCATCAACTCCAAGTACGTCATCAGGCCCGACAGGGCTGTCACACCCGTCGAACTCTTCTCCTCCGTATACTGGAATGGCAGCAAGCCTTGCTTCATAATAGATGCACCTCGTTGGTGATGGAACTGTCTGTTCAACAACCATCTTAGCCCGCATCGCGTCGGGCTCCAACGAGGTCTTCACTTTATCTAGATGGAGAATCTAGGGCCCACGATCAGGGCCTTTTCAAAGTTATGGCTTCCGGCTTTCTGGCCACCAGTCCGTCATTCCCGCGAAAGCGGGAACCCAGAACGACGATGCGAGTGAAGTAGTGATAACCCGGACTTTGAAAAGGCCCTGGCCCACGACCCCCACGAATGGGGCCAAGGTTATGGTCCTCGACAAGCTCAGATCAGTCGGCGTTCTCCGTAGGGCTGTCCTTGTGGTTCTTGTAGCCGCCCTCTCGCCGGTTGCTGTAGAATCACGCCGGTAGGCCGTCCTTGCGGGCCTAATCACGGCAACCCGGTACCAACCCATGCGCACCCTGCGGAAAAATTTCGCCGACGAGATCATCGCACACGCCCTCGAGGAAACCCCAAACGAGTGCTGCGGAATCCTCGCGGGCGCCGGCGGGGTCGTATCCAGGCTCTACAGGATAACCAACACCGCCCACAGCCCCTTCCGATACGTCATGGACCCCCAGGAGCAGCTCCGCGCCATGCTGGAGTGCGACCGCAACGGCTGGGACATCATCGCCTTCTACCACTCCCACACCCACTCGCCGGCCTACCCATCCCAGACCGACGTACGCATGGCCCTACAGAGCGGCTACCTTGACGAACGCTACGTCCTCGTCTCCCTCGAAAACCCGGACGCCCCCGCGATCCGCGCCTTCCAGATCGACGAGTCCGGCGCCATCACCGAGCACCCCTTGGAAATCACGGCCATCTCCTAATCACACGAATCACAGTTCAGACGTCCCGTCTCCCCGCACGGACGCGCGCAGGGGTTTATAATCGGAGCCTGACCGACCGTTTCCGAGGACTCCGACCGCGAGATGACTCCCGCCGAGACAGTGGCTGACGACAGGGCGCGCGGCCCCGCGCTGCGCGTGCCCTGGGCATTCATGGACTCCGTCCAGGCATTCGCGCTCGCCGCCGCGGGCATGCTGGTCCTCGTCCTCGCGGCCGCCCTCGTGCGCGGCGACAGGCCCGCGGCGGAGGCGCAGCCGCTCAACGCGCTGGTGCTGCTGCTGGGGCCGGCCCTTCTCGTGCTGGCCGTCTGGCTCTTCGGCGTGAGGCGGTACGGCGCGCCCTGGACGGCCCTCGGCTTCACGCTTCCCGGAAACCGACGCGGCTACCTCTTCGCCGTGCTCGCGCTGCTGCTCAGCCTCGGCTTCGCGGCCGCCTACGCCGCGACCGTCGAGGCCCTTGGGTTCGACGTGCTGGCGCCGCCCGCCATCCCGCCGGGAATCCTGGGCGACGGCTTCTACCGCGCCGTCAACACGGCGTCCATCGGCATCGTAGGCCCCATCGCAGAGGAGGCATTCTTCAGGGGCTTCCTGCTGCCCGCCGTAGCGCCCTACGTGGGCGTCTTCAAGGCGGCGCTGGCGGTATCCGCCCTGTTCGCTCTCAGCCACATGATGGTGGGAGTGTTCGCCCCTGCCTTCGTCAGCGGCCTCATATTCTCCTTGCTGTACTTCAAGACCGGCTCCATCGTCCCGCCCGTGATCGCCCACGCGGCCCAGAACCTGCTCGTCCTGGCCGTAACACCATAGCCGCCGAGTCCGATATGCCGAACCGCATCGACGTATCGTTGGGAAAGGCCCGGTCGGACGGGAAGACGGCGCTCG
This sequence comes from Dehalococcoidia bacterium, assembly GCA_963664035.2. GTDB lineage: Bacteria > Chloroflexota > Dehalococcoidia > Lucifugimonadales. The sequence goes on from OY760867.2 coordinate 1,782,445, forward strand.
GGCCATTCGTGACCGTCGGCTACCCCGACGTCGAGACGTCCATAGAGGTCGCCGCATCGGTGCTCCGCGAGGGCGCGGACCTGATCGAGTTGGGCATCCCATTCAGCGACCCGCTGGCCGAAGGGCCCACCATTCAGAAGACCAGCTTCCAGGCCCTCCGGAACGGCGTCGACCTGCCCGCCTGCCTGGACGCGGTGCGCCGCCTACGGGGGCAGGGTCTGGAGACGCCTGTCGTGCTGATGGGCTACTACAACCCCTACCTGCGGTACGGCCTCGCCCGATTCGCCTCTGACGCCGCGAAGGCGGGCGCCGACGGCGTCATCGTGCCCGACCTCCCCACGGAGGAGTCGCGCGAAATGCGCGAGCGGTGCGCGGAGCGGGGCATCCACCTGGTGCCGCTGCTGGCCCCCACCAGCACCGACCGGCGCATCGAGTTGGCATGCTCCAGCGCGGGCGGCTTCATCTACTGCGTCAGCGTCACGGGGGTGACGGGTGCGCGCGCCGAGATGCGAAAGGGAGTCAGCCTGCTGGTCGAGCGCATACGCCGCCACACGGACCTGCCGGTGCTCGTGGGCTTCGGCGTGTCGCGCCCCGAGCACCTTGCCGAGATCGGCGGCTTCGCCGACGGCGCCGTAGTGGGCAGCGCCCTCATGGACGCGGTGGGCGGCGTACCGCCGGACCGGGCCGCCGACGCCGCGGCCGCATTCGTGCGCGGCCTGCGCGGCCCAGCCCCATAATCCTGGCCACAGGGAGCATCTTACATGCGCGTACGCGGCATCAGGGGCGCCACGACCGCCCACGAGAACACGAAGGAGTCCATCCTGGAGGCGACCCAGGACCTGCTGGAGAGGCTGGTGGAGGCCAACGACGTCGCCGTTGACGACATCGCCTCGGCCCTCTTCACCACCACCGAAGACCTCGACGCCGGCTTCCCGGCGGAGGCCGCCCGCAGGATGGGTTGGCAGTACGTCGCCCTCCTCGGCGCCAGGGAAGTCCCGGTCCCCGGCGCGCCCGGCAAGTGCATACGCGTTCTCCTCATGGTCAATACCGACAAGCCCCCGCAGGACCTCCGGTTCGTCTACGTACGAGGCGCCGCCAACCTCCGCTAACGACCGGTCCACGCTCTGCGCAGTCACTGCCCGCGTGAATGCGCCACGACGTTTACGGCCACTTCCGCCGTCCTTCGAAGCTCCTCCAGGAACTCCTCCGAAGACATGCCGTAGGCGTCCACTTCCTGCCTCGGCTGTCCAGCGACATTGCCGATTCTAATCTCGCCCCTAACGATGAACATCGCGACGAGTTCTATGACCGACTGCCGGCCGGCTTCCGGCAGCCCTTCGAACAAGCTGAGGCCCCGGGGCGTGAGCAGGGTGGACATCTCCGGCAGCCCGGTTATCGGGACGTGGGCCAGGTAGCGGTCCGTCCTCATGGCGAGGCACGCCATGGCCTGGACGGAGCCCGACGACGCGGCTCAATGCCTTTGGAATGCTCGTCGCAATTCCGCGTCCATCGAGTCCAGCTTGGCTCGCGCGGCGCCGGACAGGACCGCCTCGGGCGGAGGCATCCGCGCGCCGAAACCCCCGTCACCGTCGTTCCCGCGCACGAGGGAATCTATCCCCGGCGCGACGAAGTCCTGCGGCTCCCTGTTCCGAAACGGCGACGGCACGGCCCATTCGAACCATACGCCCGTCGATGCGTCCCACTCGCAGACCAGCGGGGTCGGAGCGGTCGGGCGGTCGCCGGGTACGTACCCATTCGCAAACAGATCCCTCGAAGTCGAGTCGTCAAGCTTCCCCAGTTGACTCTCAAGCGCGTCGAGGTCGTCTTGCTCGAGCTTCCCCCCGGTGACGAGCTTGTGCGCGGTGAACTGTCTCGTGAAGTCGAGGGCTTGCGGAAGCTCTTCCCACAGGGGCCCCCACCTCGTCTCGAGACGGCCCGATTCCAGTATCGCAGCCATGGACGATGGCGCGGCGGCCAAGTCCCTTCTGAACTGGTGAAGCAGCCGCTCCTCGAGGCCGGGAGTGACCCGGCTGGCCCGCCACCGCCTCGTATATACGCTGGACAGGAGCGGGTCCATCGCCTCCAGCTTCGCCTTCTCGGACGAGGTGAGGACGTCCTGGTACGGCGGGAGCGGCCTCTCATCTCCATCCGGCAAGAGGTACGCGTGTTCCGCGTCCGAATTCACGCTCTCCTGATCGCCGCCGCGCCCGCAAGAGCATGCGAAGAGTATCGCGAGCGCCAGCGCGAGAAGACCGAGAAGTGCGCGAATATCCAAGCTGACACTCCGTCACGATGGGAAGGCGCGGAGGAAGTCGAAGTCGCAGCCCTGGTCGGCCTGGGTTACGTGGCGGGCGAAGAGGCGGCGGTAGCCTCTCGCCGGCGCCGGCTTGGGCGGGGGCGCCTGCGCGAGCCTGCGCTGGACCTCCCTGGGTTCGACCTTCAGGTCGAGCCGCCGCTGGGGCACGTCCATCTCGATGACGTCCCCTGTGCGCGCGGCGGCCAGCGGTCCGCCCACGGCCGATTCCGGGGTGACGTGCACCACTACGGTCCCGAAGGCGCTCCCGCTCATGCGGGCGTCGCTGACGCGCACCATGTCGCGCACGCCGCCTTCCAGTAGCTTCCTGGGCAGCGGCAGGAACCCCCACTCCGGCATACCCGGGCCGCCTATGGGGCCCGCGTTGCGCATCACGAGGACGTCGTCGGGGCGCGCGTCCAGGTCCGGGTCGTCTATCCTTCGCAGCAGGTCGTCGTGGTCTTCGAACACGAGCGCGCGCCCGGAGTGTCTCAGCAGGCCGGGTGAGGCGGCGCTCGACTTGATCACGGCGCCGCCGGGGGCGAGGCTGCCGGCGAGCACGGCCAGCCCGCCCTCGGGGCTGACGGGGTCGTCCGCGGGCCTGATCACCTCGCGGTCGTAGACCCGCGCGCCCGCGATGTTCTCGCCCAGGCTGCGCCCGGTCACGGTCGGGGCGTCCGCGTGCAGGATGGGCATGAGCTCTCGCAGCACGGCAGGGAGGCCGCCCGCGTTGTGGAAGTCCTCCATGAGATGGCTGCCGGAGGGCTTGACGTTCGCCACCACCGGCGTCGTCCTCGACAGGTCGTCGAACAGGTGCAGCGGAAGGTCGACGCCCACGCGGCCGGCGATGGCGCAGAGGTGAATGATCGCGTTGGCGGAGCCTCCGATGGCGTGCAGGGCCCGTATGGCGTTCTCGAACGCCTGCCTGGTCAGGATGTCGGACGGCCCCAGGCCGGCCTGGACGAGGGCGACGATACGGCGGCCGGCGGCCTCCGCGAGGCGTGTCCTCCGCGAGTCGGCGGCCGGGATGGCCGCGTTGCCCGGCAGGGCGATGCCGAGGGCCTCCCCCATCGCTCCCATGGTGGAGGCCGTGCCCATGACCCCGCAGTGGCCGGGGCTGCCGATGATGTTGTCCTGGAGGTCGGCCCAGTCGGCCTCGGTGATGCGGCCCGCCCTCAGCTCCTGCTCGTAGCGGCGGCAGTCGGTGCAGGTGCCGAGCTCCTCCCCGCGCCAGTTTGCCTTGAGCTGCGGGCCGCCGGTGACCAGTATCGCCGGCACGTCGGCGCTGGCGGCTCCCATGAGCAGGGCGGGCGTCGTCTTGTCGCAGCCGCCCAGCAGCGCCACGCCGTCGAGCGGGTTGGCGGCTATCGACTCCTCGACGTCCATGCTCATCAGGTTGCGGTAGAGCATGGCGGTCGGGCGCATGAGGTACTCGCCGAGGGACATGACGGGGAACTCCAGCGGGAAGCCGCCGGCCTGCCACACGCCGCGCTTCACCGCCTCCGCGAGGCCGCGCAGGTGGGCGTTGCAGTGGGTCAGCTCGCTCCAGGAGTTGCAGACGCCGATTATGGGCCGGCCCTCGTACGCCCGGGCGTCGAAGCCCTGCGCCTTGAAGGCGGCGCGCCGCAGCCACCCGTAGAGCTCGGGCGTGTCGAGCCATTCGCGGCTCCGCAGCAGCCGCCGTTCAGCCTCCAGGGGCGGCCTCCGTTTCGGCGTCCGGCGCTCCGTTCTCCCGCTGGGCCATCTCCTCGTAGAGGCGGGTCGCGGCGCGCACCTGGTCGGCCCTCCACCTGTTCAGGGCGTCGAGCGCGGGGGGCGCCACGTAGAAGACCTGCACGTCGGGCGGGAACTGGACGCGGTGGTCTTCCCGGATGAAGAGGACGCCCGACTCCGACTCCTCCAGCGTCTCGTCGATGCCCTTGCCGATGCGCTCGTAGCGCTGGCGCGTCGCCTCCTGGAAGCCCTCCATCGCCATCGTGAGGACCTTCTGGCTCACCAGCCCGAGCGACATGCAGCGCTGCCAGTCCGAGCTCTCGTGGACGAGGTCGGCGTCCTCCACGGCCTCCAGGACGCCGCCGGACTTGCAGATGGCCTGCACGAAGGAGTGGCCCTTCGGGTTCATCGCTTCCACGATGGCCATGCCCTCGTCGCCGCCGGCGAAGACCATCTCGTGGTAGACGCGGGCGACCCTGCCGAGGGAGCGCTCCAGGTTTTCGACGTGGCCGCGGACCTCGGACCAGTACTGCTCCAGCAGGCGCTGGCCCTCCTCCGGGGCGTCGGGGCCCAGCAGGTAGAGCGGGACGAGGAACAGCTTGCGGTTGCCCTCGTACTGCCTGGCGTCGGGCTTGGGCATCTGCGTTACCGGTGTGGACATGGCGCTCCGCTCCGATGGGGACTCCTATGACTCTAGGACGGCGGGTTTGAAACCCGCCGCTACGGTTCGCGATTCACGGCGTGTCGTCGAGTTCTCGATGCGGACGGCGGGTTGCGATTCACGGCGTATCGGAGAGCTTTTCGATGCGGACGGCGGGTTGTATTCACGGCGTATCGGCTAGCTTCTCGATGCGGACGGCGCAGACCTTGTACTCGGGGATCTTGGAGTTGGGGTCGAACGCCGAATTCGTCAGGAAGTTCGCGGCGTGGTCCCTGAGTTTGACGAACGGCACGAAGACCTCGCCGGAGCGCATCTTCTCGCTGTACGAGACGCGCCCCTCGAGACGCCCCCGGCGGGACGACAGCGCCGCCCACTCCCCGTCCGCCACGCCGTAGCGCTCGCCGTCCTCCGCGCTGACGGCTATCTCCAGCTCGGGGGACCTGGCGAGCAGGGCGGAGGCGCGGCGGGTGATGGTGCCGCCGTGCCAGTGGTAGAGGTTGCGCCCCGTGTTCAGGACCAGCGGGAACCGCCTGTCCGGAAGCTCCTCCGCCTCCGGGCCCTGGTCGAACGGCACGAACCTGGCCCTTGGCCCGCGCGGGAAATCGGTCTCGTACAGGAAGCGGGTGCCGGGGTGGTCGGGGGTCGGGCACGGCCACTGGATGCCCCCTTCGGCGTCCAGCCTCTCGTACGAGATGCCGGACACGATGGGGGTTAGGGCCGCCATCTCGTCCCATATCTCCGACGGGTGGGCGTAGTCGAACTCGGACTCGACGCCGAGGCCGCGCAGCCGGCTAATCCGGCGGGCGAGGTCGCAGATTATCTCCCAGTCGGGGCGGCTCTCTCCCACCGGGTCTATGACCTTGCGGACGCGCTGGACGCGGCGCTCGCTGTTGGTGAACGTGCCGTCCTTCTCGGCGAAGCTGGCCGCCGGCAGCACCACGTCCGCCATCTCGGCCGTCTCGTGCATGAAGATGTCCTGCACGACCAGGAAGTCCAGCTTCCCGAACGCCTCCTCGGCGTGGTGGAGGTCGGGCTCGCTGAGCAGCGGGTTCTCGCCGGTGACGTACATCGCCTTGAGGCGGCCTTCCAGCGCGGCGTCCACCATGTCGGTGACGACCATGCCCTCCTCCGAGGGCAGGGCGCGGCTGCCCCATGCCTCCTGGAACTTGCCCACGTTGCCGGCGACGTCCTGGTAGCCTGGGAAGTCGGTGGGCAGGCACCCGGCGTCGCCGCAGCCCTGCACGTTGTTCTGGCCCCTCAGCGGCGAGACGCCGCTGCCCGGCTTGCCAAGCTGGCCCGCCGCGAGGGCCAGGTTCAGCAGGCCGTGAGCGTTGGCGGTGCCGTTGGTGTGCTGGGTCACGCCCATGCCCCAGATCAGGCACGAGCCGCCGAAATCGGGCCTGGCGTAGATCCTGGCCGCGCGCGCGATGTCGCCCCCGGGCACGCCGGTCAGCTCTTCGGCGAGCTCCAGGGTGTACCTGTCGACGACCCCGCGCCACTCCTCGAACCCCTCCGTGCGGTCGCGTATGAACTCGTCGTCGGCCAGCCCCTCGTCCAGGATGACCCTGGCCATGGCGTTGAGGAGCGCGACGTCGGCGCCCGGCCTGGGGCGCAGCCAGAGCTCGGCGAAGTCGCACATCTCGATGCGCCGCGGGTTGATGACTATCAGCTTCGCGCCCCGCTCGATGACCGCGCGGCGCATCCGTGCGGCGGCCACCGGGTGGTTGGAGTTGGCGTCGGAGCCGACGATGACGAGGCACCCCGCCTCCTCGTAGTCCACGTAGGAGTTGCTCGTAGCCCCGCTTCCCAGCGCGTCCAGCATCGCCCCGACCGACGGGGAATGGCACAGCCGCGTGCAGTGGTCGATGTTGTTGGAACCCATGACGAGGCGCGCCCACTTCTGCTGCGCGTAGCCGTCCTCGTTGGTCGCCTTGGCGGAGCAGAGCGTCCCGAACTCGTCGGCGCGGTAGCGCGAAAGGCGCTCGGCCACGTAGTCGAGGGCCTCGTCCCACGAGGCCGGCGCGAGCTTGCCGTTCCGCCGCACCAGGGGCGTCGTGATCCGGTCCTCGTGCTGCACGAAGGAGTAGCCGAACCGGCCCTTGACGCAGAGCATCCCGAGGCTGGAGCGGTTGTCGGGGTCGTCCAGCATCCCGATCATGCGCTCGCGCTCGTCGACCTGGGCGACGACGCCGCAGCCCACTCCGCAGTAGGGGCAGGTCGTCTCGACGGAGCGAGCAACGGCCTTGGGTGGCTTCTTGACGTCGATCGCGCCCGTGGGGCAAACGGAGAGGCACTGCCCGCAGGTGGTACACACCGAGTCGGTGAGCGGCCTGTCCATGAACGTGCCTATGCGGCTGCCGGTCCCGGCCCCCAGGAAGTCTATGGCGCCGATGAACTGGTGCCCGTCCTGGCAGGCCTGGACGCAGCGCCCGCACAGGATGCAGTCGCTCATGGCTATGTCGAATACGGGGTTGCTGTCGTCCACGGGCTCGCGTCCGCGGCCCTGCCACCGGGAGCGGTCGATGCCGTAGCGCTTCGACGCTACGGTAAGGTCGCCGTAGTCGCCCGCGCCGTCTCCGTTGGACGATACCATGGCCATGGTCAGCTCCAGCACGCCGCGGCGGACCTCGCTGACCTCGGGGGTGTCGGTCCAGACCTTCATGCCGTCGCGCGCCGGCGCCGAGCACGACGCGGGGAAGCCGTTGGCGCCCTCGATCTCCACCAGGCAGGTCCTGCATGCGCCGATCTGCTTCATGTCGGCGTCCTTGCAGAGCTGCGATATGTAGTCGCCGGAGGCGTTGACGGCGTCCAGCACCGAGGCGGCCTCGGGGACCCGGACTTCGCGCCCGTTGACCGAGAGGGTGACGCTCATCGCTCGCGCTCCGTTTTCAGGTCGCCGCCGAAGAAGTGGAGGGCGCTGGCGACCGGGGTCCCCGCCGCCTGGCCGAGGCCGCAGAGGGAGGCCGCACCCACCACGCGCGCCAGGTAGCGCAGCTCGTCGAGGTCGCCCGCGGAGCCGCCGTTGGAGGCGATGCGGTCCAGCGCGTCCACCATGCGCGGCGTGCCCTCCCTGCACGGGGTACACTTCCCGCATGACTCGGCGGCGTTGTAGGCGGCCAGCCTTCGCACCACTTCGAGCATCTCCGTCCGGTCGTCCAGGGCGATCACTCCACCCGCTCCAAGCATCACGCCCGTCTCGTGGAGCCGCCCCGGTGCGATGGGCGTGTCCAGCATCGACTCCGGGAAGACGCCGCTGGACGGCCCGCCCACGGCGGCCCCGGTCAGGGCATGGCCCGGGACGGGGCCGCGCCCGATCCCCTCTATGATACCCCGAAGGGTCGTGCCCATGGGGACCTCCACGACGCCCGGCCGCCGCACCGAGCCGCTGAGGCTTATGAGCTTCGTTCCAGGCGCGTCGTCGGTCCCTGTGCGGCGGAACGCGGCGGCGCCCTTCGCCATGATATAAGGTACGCTGCACAGGGTCTCGGCGTTGTTGATCACCGTCGGCCTTGCCCACAGGCCCGCCTCGGTGGGGAACGGCGGCCTGAGCCTGGGCTCCCTGCGGTAGCCCTCCATCGTGTTCAGCAGGGTCGTCTCCTCGCCGCAGACGTAGCCGCCCGCTCCGCGCCGCACCTCCATCGCAAGCGAGAACCCTGAGCCGAGGATGTCGGAGCCGAGCAGGCCGAGCTTGGCCGCCTGCTCCAGGGCCAGTTCCATCCGCCGGGCGGACAACTCGGCTTCGGCGTTGATATAGATATACGCCTCCGACGCGCCCGTCGCGTAGGCGGCGATGATCGCGCCCTCTACTATGCGGTGCGGGACGCCCTCCATCAGGTGGCGGTCTTTGAATATGCCCGGCTCGCCCTCCTCGGAGTTGACGACGAGGTAGCGCGTGTCCGCCGGAACGCCGCGGGCGCTCTCCCACTTCACCCCCGCGGGGAAGTATGCGCCTCCGCGGCCCCGGAGCCCGGAGGACTTCACCTCTTCGATGACCGCCTCGGGGGGCATGGAGAGAGCGCGGGCGAGGCCCTCGTAGCCGCCGCGGGCGACGTAGTCGTCTATCTCCTCCGCGTCGGTCTCGCCGCAGCCGTCCAGGGCAGTCCTGTGCTGGCGGGAGAAGAAGTCATGCGCGTCTCCGGGCGCGAGCGGGGCGTCCAGTACGGACGCGGCGCTTTCGGCGTCCGCGTTGGCGAGGTGGCGGACGCCGGTCGTATCGGCGGCCGCCACCTTGGGGGCTTCGAAGCAGGCGCCGTCGCACCCGGCCCGGACCAGGTACGCGGAGCCTGGGAGGCGGGCGTCGAGCGCGTTCGCCACGTCGTCCGCCCCGACGGACTGCGAGCAGTGCGACACCTGGGCGACCACCCTCGTCCTGCCCGCGCGGTGCGCGTCGAGGCGCCGCGCCGACTCGCGGCGGATACGCTCCAGCGCGGCCACGGTGTCGGGCGTCATCGCTGCGCCGACCCGGCGAGGATCTCGGCGACCGACTCCTGGGTGGCCCTGCCGGTCCACCGGCCGTCGATCTCCACCGCGGGCGCCATGGCGCACAGGAAGCCGCATGGGGTCTCCTCCACCGTCGCCCCAAGGCCGTCCGAGCCTTCCCCGATGGCGGACAGCAGCTCCGATCCCCCATTCATCCAGCAGCTAACCCCGGTGCATACCCTGACCACGCGCTCCCCGGGAGCCGCCAGGCGCAGCTCCGTGTAGCTCGTCGCCGCGCCGTACACCTCGCTGACGGGTATGCCCAGGTACCACGCCACCGCCTCCATGCCATGCTCCGGCAGGTACCCGTGCTCGTGCTGTAGGTAGTGCAGCGCCGGCAGTAGCTGCCCCCGATGCCTGGGGAACCTCTCCCGAAGCTCCGCCCTCATGCGGCTGCGACGGTCACGCCGTGACCGCTCCGCGGGACTGGCTTCCCTGCTCCGCTTTCGTTCAGACCGCATGACACCTCGACCGTAGCCGTACGCAATGCGCCGGAGTATCGAGAAACTATATCAGACTCGCGCGGGCGCGTACCTCCACAAAGAGCACGAATAACGGAACCCACAGTTGGCCCCGCCTCCCTGTCATCCCCCCATCATCCCAATCACACCCATCACGCGAATCACAGTTCAGACGGAATTGCGCTCCGACAGGGCTTGATATACCATCCACCGGGTCCCATCAACCCTGTCATCCGAGGTGAGACTACCACGCCACATAAGTACGATGGCGGGCGGCGCGAGAAGCATGTCTTGCCGTTGAGGCTGTCCCTCCTCGCATTGGCGACGCTCCTGGCGCTCGCCGCCGCGAGCTGCGGCGCGTCGGAACCCGAGGTGGTCGAGAAGATCGTCGAGGTCCCCGTCGAGAAGGTGGTCGTCAAGGAAGTCCCCGTCGAGGTGGTGGTCCAGGATTCAGGCAAGATCCTTAGATTCCTCGCTGCGCTCGGAATGACATGAATCACCGTCTAGTTCATCAGATGCTCAGAATGAACGAGCCGCCGTACATGGTGAGGTGGAAATTCATTAGAAAATCCATCCCAAGCAGGATGTCGAAATTACCCGGCTGAAACGGTAGCTGAGCGACTTCCAACTCCGAGCCCGACAGCAATGTGGCGCTTCCTTGCGTGATAGGAATACTGAGATCGATCCGATATCTCGGCGTCCGAGTGGGCTCGCCGGTCACCGGAACGATGTTGGCGTAGCCGATGGCCTTCAGGCCAGCTTCTTTCACTACTTTCGGGGAGATCATCGTACTCTGCGCGCCCGTGTCCAGCAGGGCGCGGTAGGATTTACCCGAGTCGCCATCCCCGACGGAAACTGCCAGTAGAATCTGACCGTTTTCTATGGGCTTCTGGAAGGTGGGCACTTCTTCTATGCCTCTTCTCTGGGCTCGACGAACATCGTGAAGAAGCCAAGGTCGATCGGCCGCTCCCCCACATTGACCAGAGAGAAGTTTCCCAGCCCGTACTTTTCGCATCCAATCTTGTACGCATCGCCGCCGTCGTTATAGATCTCCACGACCTCCCCGTCGTGCATCAGGACTACGCGGCCCATGTGCTTGTCTTCCATGTCCGCCTGGATGGCATCGTAGGCTGCCTGGTTCCTGTCGAGTTGACTTTCAGCTACCTTAGTCATATGCCGTGCTCCTTGGTCCCCTTCAACTCCGGTTCGCACCTCACTATCGCCCCTTGAGGAGTGTGGCGGGAGTTTACACCCCGTAGGGGCTGGTTTCAAACCAGCCCTCCCCCGTCATTCAATCCTGAAAATCCCCTAATCCAGAAAATCCCGATTCAGACAATCCCCCCCTTCCCACTACCCACTACCCACTACCCACTATCCACTACCCACGGCCATGTCGGCGAGCCCAAGCTCGGCTAGCTTGCTGTCCGGGATCATCCCATCCTCGTCCCAGCCCCTGGCCCGGTAGTAGCTCTGGACCATCATGTCCAGGGATTCCCTGTCCAGGCCGACGCCCTTTGCGACGCCGGTGGGCAGCTTTTCGTCCAGCGCCCTTGGCGGGAGCGTGTCGTCTTCGCGCTTCCAGCCCTCGCGGATGTTGAATAGCTTCTTGAGGTTGTTGATGCGCTCGCCGGCCGTCCGCAGGTCGTCGGGGCCGGTGGGCCAGCCGGTCAGGTGCTCGTATATCTCCGCGGACTCGGCGTAGAAGTCGTCGAACGCCTTGCGCAGGAACTTGCACCACGTAAGCGAGTCCATGACCGCCGAATGGTCCTCGCCGTCCGCCGTGATGCGCCCGCGCCGGTCGTCGGCGGACAGCCGGTCGACACGGGCCGAGAAATCGGCCTCGTAGGCGGACGAGCGGTTGTGGCATGCGCCCCTCGTGCTCACCGCGAGCCCGAGCGCCATCGTCTGGAGGCTCCGGGGCTCGTAGCCGGGCATTTCGAGGCCCTTGACGTGCATGGCCCAACGGTGCGAGCCGCCTCCCACCTCCCGCGACGCCCGGCGCACGCCCTGGGCGAGCAGGCCGCCGATGCCCTCCCGGCGCGAGATGAGCCGGAGCAGGTCCGGCACGGACCCGGCGGCGGCGAACCGGGGGAGCGGGCCGGCGTCGCCGTTCGTCAGGACGCCGCGCTCCGCGCTCTCCATCGCCCAGGCCAACGTCGCGCCGGCGCTGATGGTGTCCATGCCAAGCTCGTCGCAGGCGTGGGAGGCGCGCAGCACCTCGTTCGGGTCGCCTATGCCAAGGAGGGGGCCGAGCGCGAAGGCGCTCTCGTACTCCAGGCGGCCCTCGGATCGGCCGCCGTCGCCTTCGACCGCCATGATGTGCTCGCACCCTATGGTGCAGCCCGCGCAGTGGGCCGTCCTGACGCGGTGCGCCTGCACGAACCGCTCGCCGCTCACCATCTCGGCGTCGTCGAAGGTGGACTGCTGGAAGTTCCTGGTGGGCAGCGCGCCAAGGCGGTTGAAGACCGATACGTTCGCCACGGTGCCCATGGTCCGGTACTTCTCGGTCGCGGGGCCGAGGCTGCGGCGCGTCAGGTCGCGGGCGGCGCCGCGCAGCCACTCCGGGTCGCGCGCGGGCGCGTGCGTGGAGCCGCGCACCGCGATCGCCTTGAGGTTCTTGGACCCCATCACCGCCCCCGGCCCGGTCCTGCCGGCCTGCCGCCCGCCGTCGTTCGCGATGCTGGCGTAGAGTACGCCGTTCTCGCCCGCCGGCCCTATGCAGGCGACCCGCGCCTCCTCGCCGCAGCGCGCCTTGACCGCCGCCTCGGTCTTGGAGGTGGTCAGCCCGGCCATGTCCGAGGCGTCGAGGAAGGCGACGCCCGCGTCCGTCACCTCCAGCAGCGTGAGGCGGTCGGCCACGCCCGTTATCACGAGGGCGTCGGAGCCGGTCCTCTTCAACTCGGTCGCCAGGTAGCTCGACGAGAGGGAATCGCCTATGAACCCGGTCAGCGGCGACTTGGTGACCACGGCGAACTTGTTGGAGGTGGTGAGCCGGCTGCCGGCCAGCGGGCTGGCGGCGAATACGAGGGGGTTGTCGGCTGAGAGCGGCGAGGCGCCCGCCGGGCAGTGACGGTAGAGGAGGTACGCGCCGACGCCTATGCCGCCGATGAAGCGGCGCAGCGCCCACTCGTCCAGCGGCTCGTGCCGGAGCGTTCGCGTCGCCAGGTCGACAATGGCGACCCGGCCGTGGTAGCCGTACACCGCTAACCCCCCGCCTGGCTGGAGAAGAGCAGCACGCGGTCCCCGTGCTTCAACTCCACCGGGTCACTCTCTAGGAAGCGGGCGCCGTTCAGGTTCAGCACGTAGCTCTCCTCCAGGCCGGCCCCGTCCTCCCGCACCACGTCGCCCACGAGGGCGGGAACGGCCGCGGCGAGGGCCGATACCAGATCCCGAATGGCGCAGGGGGCCGGCGCCTCTATCTCGACCTCGCGCCGGCCGGCGAGCAGCCTGGCGCTTCCGAATAGCTCCACCGTTACGCTTACGGCTGCGGGCGCGGCCATCTCCCTGGCGCGGTCGAGGTCCTCCTGCGTGTTGACGTTGAAGAAGGAGAGACGCTCCGGGTCCAGCTCCTCGACGCGGGCCTGGGGCACGTACGCCACCCGGACCTCGTCGAAGAAGCGGGCGATCTTGAGGTCGTTGGACTCCAGGCGCTCCTCGACGCGCGGGAGGCATGACTTGGAGTAGGCGGCGTGGGTGGGTTCGGGGCGTCCGTCCAGGACTGGGACGACGGCGTCGTGGCCGCTCCTGCGGGCCAGGATGTCTTGCCACAGCATCGTGTTGAGGAAGGGCATGTCGCACGCGGCAACGATCCCCCACTGCCGCGAGCAGGCGGACAGGCCCGTGAAGATGCCGCCGAGGGGCCCGGAGCCGGCGTAGCGGTCGATCGCGACCCGGACCGACCCCGGCAGCGGGAGCTCCTCCGCCCTCTTCTCGTCGTTGACGACCACCACGGCGTCGTCGGCGACCTCTGAAAGCCTGTCCAGCGCCCTGAGCACCAGGGGCCGGCCTCCGACGTCCTCCAGGGCCTTGTTCCGGCCAAGGCGTCTGCTCATTCCGCCCGCCAGCACGATGGCGGAAGCGCCCGTATTGCGCGTCATGCCGCCCTCCCTGGCTTTACGCTACCACATCGCGCAATCGCGCGGCAGTCCCAAATCCCCCACCTCCGGATTCAGCGCCATATCTATCGGCCATCACCCCGTAGGGGCTATCGGCCGTCACCCCGTAGGGGCTGGTTTCTCGTAGGGGCTGGTTTCAAACCAGCCCTCCCACTTGCCATCCACAGAACGCACGTGCTATACTCCCCCCATGCACCACCACGCACATATTTTGTCCCTTCCCTCCCTGCGGGGGAAGGTTAGGATGGGGGTTACTGAGTTGAGGCCAGCCAGCCTGCGTCTGCGGCCGGCCGTGCCGCGCCCTCGTCCGTCGATCAGCGGCCCGGACACGGCGCCGACCGCGTGTCTCATTTTGTCTCATCGCTGTCTCATTCTGTCTATTTCATGTCTCATTTTGCCTATTCCGTGTCTCCCACTGTCTCACGTTCCATAGCTGAAAGAGACGAAATGGGACAAAATGAGACACTTTCAAGGAAAATCGGGTAATTCGCTAGCCCATAGGCCAGCCCCTCAGACTGCCGTCTCCGCGACCACCTCTCCCATGGTCGTAGTGTCGTAGCCCCCGAGGTCGTCGATCCGCTTCTTGAAGGCCCCGCTCCTCACCACGGCCAGCAGGGGCGAGAGCAGGTCGCTCCGGTAGAAGTCCGAGGGTATGACCAGGTCGAACCGCTCGGACCTCAGGGGTATGAAGTCGATCTCCAGCGCGCGGGCCGCGGAGAGTACCCCGAGCCCGGCGTCGGCGCCGCCGCCCGCCACGGCCGCGGCCACGGCGAGGTGGGTGTACTCCTCGCGGTCGTAGCCTCGGATGGCGTCCGGCGCAAGCCCTATCTCGCCGAGCGCGTGGTCCAGGAGGACGCGCGTGCCGGAGCCGCGCTGCCTGTTCACGAACCGCACGTCCTCGCGGGCCAGGTCGCCGAGCGATGAGAGCCGCTTCGGGTTGCCGGCTGGGACGATGAGGCCCTGTATCCGGCGCGCGAGGTTCACCAGCACGACCGGCTTTCCGGGCAGGTAGCGCCGCGCGAAGGCCACGTTGTACTCCCCCGTCCTCTCGTCCATCAGGTGGCTGCCCGCAAGGTGACACTCGCCGCGCCTCAGCGCAAGCAGGCCGCCAAGGCTCCCCACGTTGGATGAAGCGACGCTCATCTCCGGGCGGACGCGCCGGAGCTCGCTCGCCAGCAGGTCTATGGCCGCGTCGTGGCTGCCGGTGATCACGATCCTGTTCTCCAGGTCCTCCGCCGGGACGGAGAGCTCGACGGCGACCTCCTCCCCGGCGGCTATGCCCTCGGAGAAGCGTGGGATGCGCACGAGGCCGTCCGCCCTTACGAGGGACGTGATGACGCCCGCGCCGCGCGCGATGGGGGTAGCGACCATCTTGCCGCCCACGCGCCCCGCCCTGACGCGCAGGTACTCGTCCTCGCCGGGGGGCGAAGAGACCTTGCGCGCCATGACGGCCCGGACCTTCTGCCGGACGCCCGCGGGGACGCCGAGCTTCCTCTCGATCAGCGGCTTCAGGAAGAGCTCGGAGGCGACGGCGGCCGATACCGGGTAGCCTGGGATGCCCAGCAGGGCTTTGCCGTCCCCGACGCCGAGCGCGACGGGATGTCCCGGGCGGATGGCGACGCCGTGTACGACCAGGCGGCCCAGGGACTCTACCACGCGGGCCGTGTAGTCCTCGGAGCCGGCCGAGGAGCCGGCGTTCACCACGACGATATCGGCCCTATCCATCGCCGCCGCGACTGCGGTACGCAGCAGCTCGAAGTCGTCGGGAACGGGGTCCAGTCTCAGCGGTGAGCCGCCCCACTCGGAGACCATGCCGGCGAGCATGAGGGAGTTGAACTCCGGCACCTGGCCCGGCTTACGCGCCTGGTCGGGGGGCACTATCTCGTTCCCGGTGGGGATGACGGCTACGGCGGGACGGCGGCGCACGGACACCTCCGCCAGGCCGGCGGCGGCGCACGCGGCCGCGTCGTGTGGCCTGAGCCTGTGACCCTGGGGCAGCAGCAACTCCGTGGCCACTATGTCCTCGCCCAGCGGACGGACGTGCTGGTAGGGCGCGACCGGGGCGTATATCTCCACGGCGCCAGCGTCCACCTCGTGAACCACCTCGATCATGACCACGGCGTCGAAGCCGCCGGGCATCGGGTCTCCGGTGTCCACCCACACCGCCTGCCCGCCGACGCGCAGCGTTACGGGGGAGGTCTCCGAGGCGCCCACAGTTTCCCGAGAGCGCACGGCGATCCCGTCCATGGCCGCGGCGTCGTAGTGGGGCGTGGACCTCCTCGCCCAGACGGCGTCGGCGGTCACGCGGCCGTTGGCCTCGTCGAGCGGGACGGCCTGGGACGGTGTAAGCTCCAGCGCGCCCGCCTCCTCCAGGGCGGTATCGAAGCGGCGCAGCGCCTCCTCCAGCGGGAGGTCTTCGAGGTAGTACCGTCGGCCGGAGCGGCGGCTGCTCATACCGTGCGCCTAGGAGGTCCGGACCTCGACGTCCTCGCCGGCGTAGAGGCCGCCCCTGTCCAGGGGCACGACGACGGCGCCGTCGGCGCGGACCATCGTGTATATGAGGTTGGACTTGCCGAAGCTGGGCTCGGCGTAGAGGACGCCGTCACGGTGCGCCAGCTTCACCTGCACGTGGTCTTCCCGGCCCGCCTGCGACGGCAGGTCGCGCGCCAGGCGGGCCGACACGACGCCAGCCCGCGGCGGGGCGGCTAGGCCGCTCAGGGCGTGTATGGTTGGGCGCACCAGCAGGTCGAAGACGACCATGGCGGACACGGGGTTGCCGGGCAGGCCGAAGACGGGCTTGCCGTCCACCAGCGCGACGATGGTCGGCTTCCCCGGCTTGTGGGCCAGCCCGTGTACCAGGACGCCCGGCTCCCCGAGGCCGGCGATCACGTCCGCCGTCATGTCGCGGCTGCTGACCGAACTGCCCGCGGAGAAGACGAGCGCGTCGCCCCTGTTCAGGCCGTCCCGTGCCGCGCTGCGCTGCGCCTCGTAGTCGTCGGCTACCAGCCCGACGGGCAGGGGCACGCCGCCGGCCTGCTCGACGAGGCCGGACACGGTGTAGGTGTTGACGTCGCGGACCTGGCCGGGGGCCGGCTTCGCGCGCGGCGGGACAAGCTCGTCCCCGGTGGAAACTATGGAGACCCGCGGCTTGGCCGCGACATCGACGACGGTTATACCAAGCGCCATGAGGCCGCCCACGTCCTGGGGCCTGATGAGATGGCCCGCGGGAAGCACGCGGCCGCCGGCGCGAACGTCCTCGCCGCGCCGGATGACGTTTTCGCCAGGCGCCACCGGACGCAGCGCCTCTATGGTGTGGCCATTGACCGCCTCGGTGTGCTCCACCATCAGGACGGCGTCGCCGCCGTGGGCGAGCATCCCGCCGGTGTAGGTCCGCGCCGCCTCTCCGGTCCCGAGCGACACGGACGGCTCCCTACCCATGGGGGCCTCTCCGACCACGTTCAGGTAGGCGGGTTGCCCCTCGGTCGCTCCGTAGGTGTCGGCTGCGCGCACCGAGTAGCCGTCCATGGCGGAGCGCGGGAACGCGGGCAGGTCCTCCGGGGAGGCGATCTCGTTCGCCGTGACGCGGCCCCGCGCCTCCGCCGTGGGTATCGCCTCGGCGCCTGTGCGGTGGCGCAGGCGGGCCATCAGCGCGGCGAGCGCCTCGCCGGAGGGCAGCACGTTGAAGAACTCGGTCATGTCGCGATCACGCAATTGCCGCCGCGGACGTAGGCGCAGGGCGGCTTCCCCCGCGCGGTGAGCGCTACAGGCCCAGGATCCGGCCCTCTTCGTCGACGTCCAGGGAGCGTGGAGTCCCGGGCAGCCCCGGCATAGTCACTATCGACCCCGAGATAGGGTATATGAACCCGGCCCCGACCGAGGCCCTTACGTCGGATACCTGGAAGGTGTACCCGGTCGGCCTGCCCTTGAGTCGCGGCTTGTCGGAGATGGACAGGTGGGTCTTGGCCATGCAGACGGGGAGCGTTCCCCAGCCGAGATCGGCGAACGTCCTGGCGCGCCTCCTAGCCTCCGCGCTCCATGCCACGTCCTCGGCGCCGTATACCTTGCGGGCCAGCGCGAGCACCTTCTCCTCCGTCGTGGCGTCCTCGGGGTAGAGGTATTCCACCGCTCCGGACGGGCAGTCGGCCGCTTCGACCACGGCATGGGCGAGATCGGTCCCGCCCTCGCCTCCGCGCCCGAATACGTCGCTCTCGACGGCGGCCTGGGCGCCCGCGGCCTCCGAGCGGCGCTTCACGATCGCCACTTCGCCCGGCGTGTCCGTGGGGAAGCGGTTGATCGCCACGACGACCGGCAGCCCGAAGGACCGGATGACCCCGACGAGGTGCTCGACGTTGGCGATGCCCTTGGAGACCGCCGATTCGTTGGGCTTGTCCAGCTCGCGGCGGCGCACCCTTCCATGGGACTTGGCGGCCCGCACCGTGGCGACGAGCACCACCGCGCTGGGCTCCAGACCGTTGAAACGCGCCTTTATGTGCATGAACTTCTCGAAACCGAGGTCCGCGCCGAAGCCGGCCTCGGTCATCACGTAGTCGCTGTGGGCGAGCGCGAGGCGGTCTCCGACCACGGAGCTGCAGCCGTGGGCGATGTTTCCGAAGGGCCCCGTGTGCACGATGACCGGCTGTCCCTCCAGGGTCTGCACGAGGTTGGGCTGGATGGCGTACCGGAGCAGCGCCATCATCGAGCCCACTGCTCCAACGTCGCTGGCGGTGACGGGCCTGCCGTCGCCGGCGAACCCGACGACGACCCTGGATAGGCGTTGCCTCAGGTCGTCGAGGCCCGACGATAGGGCGAGGATGGCCATGACCTCGGAGGCGGTAACGATGTCGAAGCCGGACTCCCTGATGGGGGCGTTATTGGACCCTCCGAGGCCGGTGACTATGGAGCGCAGCGCCCGCTCCTCGACGTCCACGACGCGCCGCCAGGTGATGCCGTCGGGGGAGAAGCCCTCGACCTGTCCGCGCTGGGCGGCGTTGTCGGCCAGGGCCGACAGGAGGTTGTGCGCCGAGGCGACCGCGTGGGCGTCGCCGGTGAAGTGGATGTTGATCTCATCCTCGGGCACGACGCGCGCCGCGCCGCCTCCTGTGCCGCCGCCCTTGATGCCGAAGATGGGGCCCAGGGAGGGCTCCCGGAGGGTGGCCGCCGCCCGGTGTCCGAGGCGGCCCATCGCCTGCGTAAGCCCCACTGTGGTGGTGGTCTTGCCCTCGCCCGCCGCGGTGGGCGTCATGCCGGTCATCAGCACCAGCTTGCCCTTCGGTCCGTCCTTTGGGATGGCGTCGAGGCCGATCTTGGCCTTGAAGCGGCCGTATGGTACGAATGCCTCTTCGTCCAGGCCCATGTTTCGGGCGACTTCACCTATAGGCAGCATCGGTAGACTCCCGGCTCAGAACTGGGGCCATTCTAGCACATGGGGGCGCGCGTACCGGCTACGGTGGAGGCTGGGGCAGGAGGATGCGGGCGGCCTGCTCCTGGACGACTCGGTAGACGTCCTGGATCGGCATCCCCTTCTCCCTGGCGACGCGGCTGCAATCGTCGTACTCGGGCGAGACGGCGACGGCGGCCCCGTCGAGCTTCTTGACCTTTACGGCCATCCGCCCCAACGAGGTCTCGACGGTCACCACTTCGCGCCCGGCCTCGTACCGGGAGACGGGTCGGACGCGCACGCCGAGGGTGGAGGTCTCCCGCAGGAGCAGGCCGGCCAGGGCCGCCTCCAGGTGCGCCGGGGCCAGCGCGCCGATCATCGTGCCCGGCCTGTCCTTCTTCATCTGTATGGGGGTGAGCCACACGTCGCGGGCGCCCGCCTCGAACAGCCTGCCCTGCACGTAGCCCAGGTGCTCGGCGGTCATGTCGTCGATGTTCGTCTCGATGAGGGTCATGTGCGTCGTGCGCGGCGGGTCCCGCTCATCGCCGAGCCAGAGCGCGAGCACGTTGGGATAGGCGGCGGGGTCCCGCCCGCCGAGGCCGTAGCCCACCCTCTCGAGGTTTAGCGCCGGCTGCCTGAACTCGGCGAGGGTCGTCATTATGGCCGCGCCCGTTGGGGTAACCATCTCGCCGGCCTCGCCGGCGCCCGCTGGCGGCGGGGCGACGGGGGCGTTGGCCATGGAGACCAGGGCGAGGGTCGCCGGCGAGGGGGCAGGCAGGGGGCCGTGCTCGGTATCGACCATGCCGGAGCCGGACGGGAGCGGCGAGCAGTAGACCCTGTCGACGCCGAGGGCTTCCAGGCCGGCGACTGAGCCCACGACGTCGACGAGGGTGTCCATGCTTCCCAGCTCGTGTAGGCGCGCCTCGCCAGGCGCGGCTCGGTGTACCCGCTCTTCCGCCTCAGCCAGCCTGCGCAGCACCGCGACGGCCCTGTCCGCGACTGCTGCGGGGAGGCGCGAGGCTCGTATGACGCTCTCCATCTCGTCCATCCGCCGCACGCGGCCCTCGGCCGCGACCCGGGCGCGTGTGCCGGCCACCGCGCCCCGGCTCTCGGCGTACGGCTCCACCCGTAGGTCCTCGACGCCGAGTAGGTCGAGCGCCCGGTTGATCTCCTTGGCGGGCGCGCCGCAGTCGATCAGCGCGCCCAGCACCATGTCGCCGCTGACGCCTCCGACGCATCTGAAGTAGGCGGCCTTCATCCGGCAGACTCCTTCGCGGGCGTCCCGGCGGCGCTCCGGCCGGAGAACGCCGCCCCCAGGGCCTGGCGCAGCGTCGAGACGCGGCGCGTCGCGAAGCCGTCGGATGCGGACGCGCCGCGCCTGCCCGCCGGGGCGATGCACGCCCCAAGTCCAAGGCGAGCCACCTCGGCGATACGCCTCTCGAGCTGCGGCACGCCCCTGACCTCACCGCTCAACCCAAGCTCGCCCACCGCGGCTAGGCCTGGGTCGATCGGCGCGTCGCGGACGCTCGACACGATGGCGAGGGCCATGCCGAGGTCGGCGCCGGGCTCGGTGACCCGCATCCCGCCCGCGACGTTGACGATGACGTCCTGTCCCGCGAGCGGCACGCCCGCCCTGCGGGTCAGGATGGCGCACACCATCAGCAGGCGGTTGTAGTCGAGCCCGGAGGCCACTCTCCGGGGGGCGGGCAGCATCGAGGGGTTCGTGAGCGCCTGGACCTCTACGAGGAGGGGACGTGTGCCCTCGAGGTTGGGCACTATGACCGAGCCTACCCCTGCGGCGGACCGCTCCGACAGGAACTCCCTGGAGGGGTCCTCCACGTCGGCGAGGCCGCCCTGGCCCATTTCCAGCACGCCGACCTCGTTGGTGGAGCCGAAGCGGTTCTTGACCGCCCTGAGCAGCCGCCAGGAGCCGACGGGGTCTCCCTCCATGTACAGGACGACGTCGACCATGTGCTCCAGTACCTTGGGGCCTGCTATGTCGCCTCCCTTGGTTACGTGCCCGGTGAGAATGATGGGCACGTCCTTAGCCTTGGCCCACTCCAGGAGCACGCGGGCGGCTTCCCTGATCTGGGCGACGCTGCCGGCGGAGGAAGAGACGGAAGGCTCGTAGACGGTCTGGATAGAGTCGACGACGGCGAGGGCGGGTCGTATCTCATCGAGCTGGGCCACCACCTCGTCGACGGCGGTCGCCTGTAGGAGGAAGAGGCGCTCGCCTGGGACGCCCAGCCTGTCGGCGCGCATCCGTATTTGGGCCGAGGACTCCTCGCCAGACACGTATACGACCTTCCGGCCCGTCTCGGCCACGTCGGAGGCGACGCGGAGCAGGAGCGTGGACTTGCCTATGCCGGGGTCGCCGGCGATCATGGTGAGCGATCCGGGGACGATGCCGCCTCCGAGCACCCGGTTCATCTCAGCAAGGCCGACCTGGGTGCGGGGAAGCCGGTCCGCGTCGACCTGGGACAGCTCCTCCGCCTGCGCGGCAGAGGCGCCGACCCAGGGGCGGGCCTGCCCGCGGCCGCGGGCAGGCTGGACCTTGCCCAGGGAGTTCCACTCGCCGCAGGAGGGACATCGGCCCTCCCACCTGGGGGTCTCGTTGCCGCACTTGTCGCAGACGAACAGCGGCCTGGCGGCGGACTTCGCCGGGCCGGTCATGCGGCGGGCGCCGGCGTCATGGCGGGTTCACGCTCCGGCAGCGGTGTCGGATAGGCGGGCATTCATCGATCAAGGGCCTGGGCCGCGGCACGTTGGCTTCTGCCGCTTAATTCCCGCCCCAGCCCGCAATGAAGAGGGCGACGAACCCCGCAACCATCGTGGCCCACAACCCGCCCATGAGCACGTACAGGTTGTTGAACCTGGAGTTCACCTCGGAACGAAGCCCGCCGATGTTGCGGTTCATGTCGTCTCGCAGCGTGTTCACCTCGGAACGAAGCCCGCCGATGTCGCGGTTCACGTCGTCCCGCAGCGTGTTCACCTCGGAACGAAGCCCGCCGATGTCGCGGTTCACGTCGTCCCGCAGCGTGTTCACCTCGGAACGGAGCCCCTCGATGTCGCGGTTCACGTCGTCCCGCAGCGTGTTCATCTCGGAACGGAGCCCCTCGATGTTGCGGTTCACGTCGGCTCTCAGTCCGCCCATCTCGACCCTTAGTCCGCCCATCTCCGCCCTCACGCCTGCGAACTCCGTACGCACCTCTTCCCGCAGCGATCCGACGTTCTGGTTCAGGTCGTCGAGCCGGCGATCCACCTGCTCGTAGGCGCCCTCCAGCCTGCTCACTCGTTCTTCCAGTACCACGCGACTGCTCCTGTAAGGTAGGGTCAGTTTAGCACACCTGCGAGGATGCCGGCGGCAGCGCTCGGTACGCGCCTATGAGGCGGTCTTCCCGGTACGCTGTGGGGCCTACGGGGCGGGGGAGGGTTTAGGCGGGGCTCACGGCGAGGGGCGATTCGACCCTGACGACGAGGTCGTCTTCCTCGACGTCCACGACCGCCGTATCGCCTGGGGTGAACTCCCCGTTCAGGATGGAGTCGGAGAGCTTGTCCTCGACGTTATCCTGTATGACGCGACGGAGCGGCCGGGCGCCGAAGTGCGGGTCGAAGCCCTTGTCCCCCAGCCACTCCTTGGCGCGGTCGGTCACCTCCAGGCCGATGCCCTTCTCGAGGAGGCCGCCGGCGGCGTCCTGGAGGTTCATATCGACGATCTGGTGGATGTGGGCCCTGCTCAGCGCGTGGAAGACGACGGTCTCGTCGATACGGTTGAGGAACTCGGGCCGGAAGAAGCGCTTTATCTCGTCTAGGACATTGGTCTTCATCCGCTCGTAGTCGGCCTTGCCCTTCGCGGCGCCCTCGACGTTGAGGGAGAAGCCGAGCATCCTGTCTTGGCGGATCAGGTCGGAGCCTATGTTGCTGGTCATCACGATGATGGCGTTGCGAAAATCGACCCTGCGCCCCTTCGCATCGGTCAGGTGTCCGTCGTCGAAGATCTGCAGCAGGATATTGAAGACCTCATCGTGCGCCTTCTCGATCTCGTCGAGGAGGATGACGCAGTAGGACTTGCGCCTGACGGCCTCGGTGAGCTGTCCGCCCTGGTCGTATCCCACGTACCCCGGCGGGGCGCCCACGAGCCTGGCGACCGAGTGGCGCTCCATGAACTCGGACATGTCCACTCGGACGACGGCATCCTCGCTGCCGAACATGAACTCGGCGAGCTTCTGCACGAGGTATGTCTTGCCCACGCCCGTGGGGCCGGAGAAGATGAATATGCCCGTCGGCCTCTTGGGGTTCTTGAGGCCGGCGCGCGCCCTCCTGACGGCCTTCGAGACTACGTTGATGGCCTCGTCCTGCCCGACGACCGATTGGTGGAGCTCTTCCTCCATGTGGATGAGCCGCTCCGTCTCGCTGGCGGACAGCCGGGTCACGGGGATGCCGGTCCACATGCTGACAACCTTGGCGATGTCCTCCTCGGTGACCACCTGGGACTCGTGGCCCTTCTCCTCCTGCCACTCCTTCTCCAGGTCTCCCAGCTTCTTGGCGAGGTTCGACTCGCGGTCGCGGAGCTCGGCGGCGTACTCGTACTGGCGCGCGGAGATGGCCTCGTCCTTCTCGCGGCGGACGCTTTCGAGCATCTTCGAGACCTCGGAGACCGAGAGGGGGACTGTGCTGAAGGTGATGCGCACCATGGATGCCGCCTCGTCGATCAGGTCGATGGCCTTGTCGGGCATGAAGCGGTCCGGGATGAACCGCGAGGCGAAGTGGGCCGCGCTGGTGAGCGCCTCGTCGGAGATCTCGAGCTCGTGGTGCTCTTCGTAGCGCCCCTTGATGCCGCGGAGGATGTCGACGGTCTCCTCGCTGGTCGGCTCTTCGACGGCGACCGGCTGGAAGCGGCGCTCCAGCGCCGGGTCGCGCTCGACGTACTTCCTGTAGTCGTCCATCGTGGTGGCGCCGATGCACTGGAGCTCCCCCCTTGCGAGCGAGGGCTTGAGTATGTTTGCGGCGTCTACGGCCCCCTCGGCCGAGCCCGCGCCGACCATGGTGTGGACCTCGTCGATGAAGAGGACGCAGTTGCCGGATCCGCGGATCTCCTCGACCACCTTCTTGAGCCGCTCCTCGAACTCGCCCCGGTACTTGGTGCCGGCCACGAGCGAGCCCATGTCCAGGGTCACGAGGCGCTTTCCCTGGAGGGTCACGGGCACTTCGTTGCCTGCTATCTTCTGGGCGAGGCCCTCGACTATCGCGGTCTTGCCCACTCCGGGTTCTCCCACCAGCACGGGGTTGTTCTTGGTCCTGCGGCTGAGTATCTGCGTGACCCGCTGTATCTCCTTATCGCGGCCCACGGTGGGGTCGAGCTTCTTGTCCCGCGCGACGGCCGTCAGGTCGACGCCGTGCTGGTCCAGGGTGGGGGTGCGGGTACTGCTCCTGCTCCCGCCCTGGGAGTGCTGGACCGTGTGGGTCAGGATGCGGCTGGTCTCCGCCCTGACCTTGTCCAGGTTGACGCCCAGGCTCTCGAGGACGCCTGCGGCCACGCCCTCGCCCTCTCTCATGAGGCCGATGAGCAGGTGCTCGGTGCCGATGTAGTGGTGGTTCAGGCGGCGGGCCTCGTCCACGGCCAGCTCGATGACCTTCTTGGCCCTGGAGGTGAGCCCGACGTCTCCCGCGGTGGACTTTTCGCCGCGACCGATTATGAACTCGACCGCGGAGCGCACCTTGCTGAGCTCGACGCCGAGATTCGAGAGCACCTTGGCGGCGACGCCGTCCGTCTCTCGGACGAGGCCGAGCAGGATGTGCTCGGTGCCGATGTAGTTGTGGTTGAAGCGCTGGGCCTCTTCCTGGGCGAGCGACAGGACCCTGCGGGCCCTTTCGGAGAACTTCTCGAATCTACTTGTCATTTAACGCCTCTGCTGCCTGATAGTTGCGGTGCCGGCAGGACGCCGTCAGTACCCTTCTTCTTCTTCGGCCTGTCGGAGGCTGAGTCCCAGGCGCCGGCGTTCCGGCTCTATCCGGAGGATCTTCAGCCTCACCTCGTCGCCTTCTCCCACGACTTCCCTGGGGTGGTTGATGACCCTGGAGGCCATCTCCGATATGTGGATCAGCCCCTCCACCGAGCCTTCCACCCTGGCGAACGCTCCGAAGTCGGTGAGCTTGGTCACCGTCGCGTCGACTATGTCTCCCGGCTGGTAGCGCTCGTGGATCGTCTCCCAGGGCTCGGGTTGAAGCCGCTTGAGGCTGAGCGCGATCTTCCGGTTCTCCGTGTCGATCCTGAGGACGTATACGTCGACCTCGTCACCTACCTTGACGACCTCATTGGGCGACCGGACGGTGTTCCAGGATAGCTCGGATATGTGGACGAGGCCGTCCGCGCCGCCGAGGTCCACGAATGCGCCGAAGGGGCTGATGCCGGTGACCCTGCCGCGGCGGACTTCGCCCACCGAGAGCTCCTCTATGAGTCGGGCCTTGCGCTCGTCGCGCAGCGACTGGAGCGCCTGGCGCTCCGAGAGGATGGCGCGATTTCGCCCGCGGTTGACTTCGAGCACCTTGAGGGGAAGTATCTTTCCGATGTCGTCCGGGGGCGGCGGCGGGCTAGGGGGAGCGGCTTCGCCTGACGGCTGGCCCGGCTCTTCGGCGGACTCGCCGCCCGCTTCGGGCTGCTCCTCAGCCTGGGCCTCCCTGGTATCGGCGCGCCTCGCTTGCCTGATGTTGTCACGGGAGACGGAGACCAGCTGTGACATTGGGACGAAGCCCTGTACGCCCTCCACTTCGACGATGGCGCCGCCCCTGTTGAATCCGAGGACCCGGCCTTCGAGCTGCTCTCCGGACTCTCGCGCCTTGTCCAGGGTGCGCCAGCCTATCTCTCCGACGGCCCTGTCGATGGAGAGGACGGCGGCGCCCTCTGAGGTCTCGCCGCGCACCACCAGCGCGACCACCTCGTCCCCCACCTGGAGCTTCTCCAGGCCCTCGGCGCCGAGGCTCCTCATCTCGCCTGGGGGCACTATACCCTCGGCCTTGTGGCCGATGTTGAGGAGGATGCCGTCCGGGTCGGCCCGCATCACGAGGCCTTCCACAACGTCCCCTCGCCTCAAGGGCTTCATCGATTCCATGGAATCGAGAAGCTCGCCCATGTCCTGGGCGTCGCTGAGGTCGTCTGGGGTTGAGCTCAAGGCAGCCTTACCTCTGTAGTATTGTCTGGCGCCATCGGGGGCGTCACTGCGTAGGCGGTCATTATATGGCTGCTTCCAGGGGGTGTAAAGACGGGGGAGGAACGAATCGCGCGGTCATCGATTTAAGCAGTCCGTATGCGAGAAGAGCTCCTGGGGAATATCGAGGCGGCCTCCCCCGAGCCGCTCAATTCATTGTACCACAGGCGGATACGGCTGAGAATGCCCGCCGGCGCGGTAATCGTTCGGAGTCGTGGATAGTGGGAAGGGGGGAGAGGTGAGAGACTCGGACGCGGCGTCTAGCGTTTGCCTCCGCCCTTGTCCGGGAGGACCTCTATCTGGAGGGTGGCCAGCACGGCGCCGCTGCCGATCGTCACCAGCTTGACGGTCGCCCTCCCGACGTTGCACGCGGTCAGCGTCTCGGTGAAGGGCGCCGCGCCCCCAGCGCCGAAGATGCCGTACCCGTCGCACGAGCCGGTCAGGGTCAGGTGGTGTGATGTCGAAATCCTGACCAGCAGGTTGGCCGGCGTCACGCCGTGCGCGGTCACCTTCGTCGACCCGCCCTTGACTATCGATTTCGATCCTATGGTGAGCTTGCCGGTGGGCGTGGGGGTTGCCGTAGGCTTCGGAGCGGGCGTTGCAGTGGGCGTAGGCGTAGGCGTGGGCGTAGGTGTTGGTGTTGGTGTTGGCGTTGCTGTAGGAGTAGGTGTTGCCGTAGGCGTTGCCGTGGGGGTAGGCGTTGGCGTGGGGGTAGGCGTAGGCGTGGAGGCATCGGCCTTGCGCACCCGCAGCATCAGCTTGTCGCCCGCCTTCCACGGCTGCTTGCTCACCGCCCAGACCAGCGCGCCCGCCGCCGTCGTAGTGGCGTTGGAGGCAAGCAGCGACAGGGTCGTCGTGCCCTTGAGGTCTATGAAGTCGAGCGCGTGGCCCGTGATGCTCCGAGTCAGGTCCGCGGTGACCTTACCCGCCTGTCCTGAGCCTGCCGAAGGGGACTGCCACGAGATGGTGCCCACGGTCGTGGTCCCGACGATTGCGGTGCTGGAGGCGTATGGATCGAAGAACGACTCGGCCAGCGTCCCGGCGGGCGCGGTAATCCGTGCTATGACGACCTCCGAGTTATGCTCCTCCTCCGGGTAGTAGTTGCACAGCATGTACTCGCCCGCCTGGCGGTTGTAGAAGACCTCGTACTCGCCGGCGGGCAGAGGGCGTTCCGCGTAGATGTAGCCGGGGCGCCGGATGCTCAGCAGGTGAGCGTCCTTGCCTTCCAGCCACTCTCGCCCATAGGCCCAGCCGGAGTTCGGCGTCGAGAAGAAGACAGCCATATGCCACTCGTGGAGCGTCTCGCCCGCCGCTACTCCCGAAGGGGCCGTGAAGCTAGTCCTGTATCCTGAGTAGAAGTCTGGGTCCTGGGACAGCAGGTCCGCGATCTTCCTCTCGTTCCTGAACGCCTCCCGCAGGCAGTCGTCATACTCATCGGTTCCGTCAGTGGTTCCGTACTCTGCGGTCGCCTCCGCTATCCGCTGCTTCAATCCCCCGACGCTCATCACAGGCGTCGCCGGCAGCGCCACCCCCGATGTCGCGCTCCTGACGGACGCCTGCGTGATCGGCGATGGCAGCGGCCCCGTCTGGACGCTATAGTGTGGGCTATCCGGCTCTGCCAGCAGGAATAACTGACTATCGTGGTTGGAGACTGCCCCTGGCGTGCCCGATGCGCTATGCGCAGCCAACGTGCTCGTTGCTGTGCTCGTGGCAGCAGGTATCCAGGCCACGAAATCGGGACTCCTCAAAGTTATGCTTCTAAAGAACGTGAACCGGTCGCTGCGGAGACTGATGCTTCCCAACCAGTTGTCGGGGCGCACGAACACGATTGCGTCTCGCTTGTCCCAACGGGAGTCCCTGGCTGCAAGAAGCTCCGGAGCGCGGGCCCTGGCGGTAGCCAGCGACCGCTCGTCCATCAGGTCGCGCCCTACTCTCCAGTCCCAATCCGTGCCGTAAGCCTTGGCCGTGAACTGGCTGCCGCCCGTCCCCTTCAGGTACTCGTACACGTCGAACGTGAACTCTAGCACCGGTACGTGGACTGTCCCGGCGGGGGTGTCGTTGACGTACCTCATCATGGATTCCCCAGCCGGTTCGATGGAGCGCAATCTCCCCCTGAATACCACTACAGACCGGACTATCATCTCGTTGAGGTCGGCCCTGCGGTACGGGATATGTGGGACCGCCCCATAGAACCCGTCCCAGTTCCGATCTTCCTCTGAGGGCGTGAACAGGACATACGCACCGACTCCAGCCAGGACCAAGACTACCCCTATGGAAACGTATAGCGCCTTTCCCACGGTGGTCCTCCTAGTGCGGTATGCTGCTATGCGCGTTGCGGTAGACCTGTTCCAAGTACGCCCAGTCGGAAGTGGGGATGCCGGGCGTGTACAGGTTTTCCGACGCCATCAGGTAGCCTTTGTACTTACCCTGATAGTGCGTGTAGTACAGATCTTTCAGCCCCAGTGCGTGGCCGAACTCGTGCTTTAGAGCACCTGTCAGATACTGGTAATGGTCCGGGTATTTCTTGGCGCGCTTGATGTCCTCCGTCCAGATGACCAAGCGGTGAATCTCAAGTTTCCCTTTCTCGATCTCCACAGAGTGCCAGGCGGGATGCTCAATCAACATCTCGGCGTTGGCCAAATGGCCGAGGACAGGGTTGACACAGGCAATGGTTCCACCACAATCGCCATCAGGCTCGATGTTCTTGCCAGAGCCGTCCACCACACGGATCGGCAGCGTATTGCCGTCAGTATTCCGGTTCTCATGGTTCTGGGAAGAGCACCACCAATAGTCTGACGTGCATATCAAGACCCAGGGCCATGCGGAAGCACGCGCGCTCCATGCGCTGGCGGCCTTCTCGACGGCAGGTGCAAATATCCGCTGGAGGAACTGCGGGACTACCCCTTTGATCTCGTACAGGACCGTGTGATCGGACTGGTGGGCCCATCTGCCCAGATCGTAGTCGTACGGGATGAGCTCGGCGAGGGCTATCTTCAGCTTGAAGCTCCTCGACCCGCTGGACGGCTTGGTAATGGCCATCAGCGTATAAGCGCCTTCCGGCAGCGGGCGGGCTATCCGGGCGTTGGTCGTGCTCCACTCCTGGTTGTTGTCGTTGAACACATCCCCAATGGTTCCCCCGAGGAGGGGTGCATCGTCATGCCTCAGGAACAGCATATTGTCCCGGATGGACTCCAGGTCGATGACGGCGTGGGCGTTCTGCCCCAGCCTGAAGGTGAAGCGCTTGGCGTCGTAGAGGGCGCCGCCATACTGGAATATGCAAGGGGCGCCCCAAGTGACTTTATCCAGCAGCGTTGTCGATGGGACGGACAGGGTCTTCAACTCTTCAGGTTTTTCAGCCCCACAGCTTATCGTGCCTATCGGACTCGGAGTGGGCGTAGGCGCCGGGGTGTCGCTCGGACGGGGCGTGGCCGTGGGGGTTGGGGTCGGATTGGAACTCGGAGTGATGGGGAAGCTGTATCTCCTGGCCTCCTTGTTCGGCCACCAGAAGCGCAGGGTTAGGACGCCATTCCCACTGCCGACGGAAGCGCATGCGGCGACCCAGACCTTCTCTCCAGGCGGGACTCGGCGCGAATCGCCTGGGAGCACCCTTTTGCACGCCTTGTGATTGGCAGGAGGACTGCCGCCAAGGGAGTAGATGATGTCCAGGTTCGGCTCATTGCTGTTGACCCGCACGACGACCTTCCCGCTGTTGGAGTGTACCGTGAACCCGCGCCAGCCGTCGCCCACCTTCCAGTCCAGCGTCTCGGGATTCGGGTCCAGCCATGCGCTCGGTGTAGGCGTGGGCGTGGGACTAGAAGGTATGGGTGTGTGCGTGGGAGGTGCGGAAGTCGGTGTGGGCGTAGGTGTGTGCGTCGGCGTAGGTGTGTGCGTCGGTGTGGGTGTAGGAGTCGGTGTGGCCGTAGCCGTAGCAGTGGGCGTGGGAGTAGGTGTGTGCGTCGGTGTAGGAGTCGGAGTCGGCGTAGGCGTAGGCGTGTCCCCCCGGACCGTGATGGTCGTGCTGTCCAGTTCGACGCCGTCGCTACTCGCCAACAGCCTCACCGTACCCGTCCCCGGCGAGCAGCCCTCCGCCGTGAAACTGGAATGCACCGGATACCCGTCCGTGCTCGCAGTATTTGAGCAGTTGCCTTCGGTGTGAATAGGGCCGCTGATACTGAACTCTACCTCTAGGTCGCTTGGATGCACGTCGTACGCGTATACCTTCGTCGTTCCACCCACGTCTATGGTGAGACTGGTGGGAGCCACCCTGCCTCGACGGGCGGGTGTGGGCGTGGAGGTGGGTGTGGCCGTGGGCGTCGGCGTGGGCGTCGCGCAGCTTATCGTCGCGGACGTGTACGACCACGCGCTCCATGAGTAGCTGTACGTGGACCCGTCGCCGCGGGCGCTCACCCTGAAGTAGTAGGTCGTTCCGCACGAAAGGCCGTAGACGTTGCGGCTCGTGCCAGACACGTACTGGCTGACCGTGCTCCACGGGCCGGTCGCGCCGG
Organism: Dehalococcoidia bacterium; assembly: GCA_963664035.2. Lineage (GTDB taxonomy): Bacteria > Chloroflexota > Dehalococcoidia > Lucifugimonadales. The sequence goes on from OY760867.2 coordinate 1,813,254, forward strand.
CTCTGCGCTGCAACCAGTACCGCGATATGCCGCTGCGCGAGCCCCAACTCACCGTTATGGTGGTCTTGCCCGAGGGACTCGCCCCCACTCCCGAAGGCGCCGGCGGGCGCGACAGCGACAGCGACGGCGTGGGCGTTGCGGTAGGTGGTCTAGCCGTGGGCGTTGCGGTAGGCGGTCTAGGCGTGGGCGTTGCGGTAGGCGGTCTAGGCGTGGGCGTGGCGGTTGGGGGCTTCGGCGTGGGTGTGGCGGTTGGGGGCTTCGGCGTGGGCGTAGCGGTTGGGGGCCTCGGCGTAGGCGTGGCGGTTGGGGGCCTCGGCGTAGGTGTGGCGGTGGGCGGCACAGGTGTATAGCACAACCATGGGTCAAGGTCGATGTCGCATGGCGACGGCGTAGCGGTGGGCCTTGGCGTGGGTGTAGCGGTGGGCCTCGGCGTGGGCGTGGGCGGGAAGCAGATAGGCCAGTTGATGGGCTCGACAGGAGGGTTGCATATGTCGCTGGGCTTGCCCTCGTCCTCTTCCTCCTCCTGCCCCAGCGCGGTGGCCGCGAACATGAGGATGACGACGCAGGAGGGCGCCGGCAGACCGACGACGATGGGGCGGTGGGCCATTGCCGACCCCTTTCCACAGCTACGTCAGCACTCAGACCGGTTTCAACGCAATACCACGGAAGGCCGCCAGGGTCGATGCGTAATTCGTACCACATTCGACAGCCGTTCGTCAAATCCACGAAGGCGTCACCAAGGCATCGGCGAGCGGAGGGGTAATTGTTCAGAGTTGGTGCGTTTCTCGTCCAGGGCGCCCACAAGGGCCACAAGGGACGCCCCTACGACTGCGGCTTCCATCCCGTAGGGTGCAGCCCTTGTGGCTGCCCTCCCGTACTGAAACAGGGGGCGGAACTTGAAAGAGCCAACGGCCTATGCTATATTCCGGCGAGATTTGGCCCTGGAAGCCTTCATACAGATGCTCGACGACTACTTTCGGCAGTACGGTCTGATCGCCATTTTCCTCGGTCTGGCCGTGGCCGTTCCCACCGGGATGCTGGTGGCCTCCTACGCGCTCTCCAAGGTGGGGGTGCGGCCGCAGAAGCCCGACGCGATCAAGCAGGCCATCTATGAGTGCGGCTTCGAGACGCTGTCGGGGAAGTGGAACCGGTTCAACTTCCGGTTCTACACGATCGCGCTGCTGTTCGTGATCTTCGACGTGGAGGTGGTGTTCCTGTTCCCGTGGGCCGCGAGCTTCGGGGTGCTGTCGAGCGAGTTCGGGGCCTTCATCCTGGTGGAGATGCTCGTCTTCGTGGCCATACTGCTGGTCGGGTGGCTGTACGCGTGGCGCAAGGGCGCGTTGGAATGGAGCTAGGCATGGCCCCCGGCGGGTCCGGCGAGCTCGAGGCCGGAATACCACTGTACGCGACGACCCTGGAGCTGGACCGGGAGGAGGGCGACTACGTCAACCATCTCAGGTCGAACAACACCGCGCCGCTGGCCGAGCCGATCATCGAGGTGCCCGACGACCTGAAGCGGAACCTGGCCGTCACCTCCATCGACGCGCTGCTGAACTGGGGGAGGAAGTCCGCGGTGTGGCCGTTGTCGTTCGGGCTGGCGTGCTGCGCGTTCGAGATGATGGCGGGCGCGATGCCGCGGTTCGACCTCGCGCGCTTCGGGATGGAGGTGTTCCGCGCGTCTCCGAGGCAGGCGGACCTGCTGATCATCGCGGGGACGGTGACGTGGAAGATGGCTCCGGCGATCGAGAGGGTGTACCGGCAGATGGCGGAGCCGAAGTGGGTGATCTCGATGGGGGTCTGCGCCACGAGCGGGGGGCCGTACTACGAGTCTTACAGCGTCGTGCCGGGGGTCAACCACATAGTGCCGGTCGACGTCTACGTCCCGGGATGCCCTCCACGTCCCGACGCGCTGCTGTACGGGATCATGCAGCTTCACGACAAGATCAGGCGCTACTCACTGCGCGGCAGGCCGGCGGGCGGGTGATGACGAGGGAGCTGGCGGGAGAGGAGCTGGCGGCGCGGATCAACGAGGCCGTCCCCGGCGCGGCCACCGAATGGAACGGCGGCGACGTGTGGGTCGATCCGGGCAAGCTGCCGGCGGTAGCGGCCCACCTGAGGGACGCGCCCGATCTGGACTTCGCCTTCCTGCGGGCGGTGAGCGCGGTCGACTACGTCGAGTACTTCGAGGTCGTCTACCACCTGCTCTCGCTGCGGCGCAACCAGTCGGCGGTGGTCAAGACGAGGGCCTACAGCCGGACGTATCCCTCGGTGCCCTCCGTGGTAGGCGTGTGGAAGGGCGCGGAGCTACAGGAGCGGGAGGTGTGGGACCTGATGGGTGTCCACTTCGAGGGGCATCCGAACATGAAGAGGGTCCTGCTCTGGGAGGGATTCCCGGGCCACCCGCTGCGCAAGGACTTCGTCAGGTAGCAGATGGCCATCAAGACCGAGCCGGTCACCATCAACCTGGGGCCCCAGCACCCGAGCACGCACGGGGTGTTCAGGATGCGCGTCACCTTCGACGGCGAGGTGGTGGTGGACCTGGAGCCCGTGTTCGGCTATCTGCACAGGGGGACGGAGAAGCTGGCGGAGGAGCGCAGCTACGTCCAGATCGTGACGCTCACGGACAGGCTGGACTACGAGTCCAGCATGACGAACAACCTGGCCTACGTCCGGGCGGTGGAGAAGCTGGCCGGCATCCCGGTGCCGGAGCGGGCCATGTACCTGCGGGTGATCTCCGCGGAGCTGCAGCGCATCGCCAGCCACCTGATAACGATCGGGTTCATGCTCCAGGAGCTCGGGGTGTTCGTCACGGTGCTGATGTACTGCTTCCGGGAGCGTGAGCGGGTGCTGGACCTGTTCGAGATGCTGTGCGGCGCGCGTATAACGCTCAGCTACATGCGCCCCGGTGGAGTGACGCAGGACGCTCCCGAGGACTTCTGGCCCGCGCTGGACGACTTCCTCGGGCAGATGCCGGGGTACATCGACGAGCTGGAGGATATGATCTCGGCCAACGAGGTTGTGCTGGCCAGGATGCGCAACGTCGGGGTGCTGCCGGACCACGTAGCGGTCGAGTCGTCGATCAGCGGGCCGGTGCTGAGGGCCAGCGGCGTGCAGTGGGACCTGAGGAAGGCGGACCCGCATGAGGTGTACGACCGTGTGGAGTTCGACGTTCCGATAGGCGCGAACGGGGACACATTCGACCGGTATCTCGTCCGCATCCAGGAGATGCGCCAGAGCCTTCGGATCATAGAGCAGTGCCTGGAGCAGATCCCGGACGGTCCCGCGAGGAGCGAGCAGCCGTACTTCTTCAGGCCGCCGGTCGGGGAGGCCTACGCGTCGGTGGAGGCGCCCAAGGGAGAGTTGGGGTTCTACCTGGTCAGCGACGGTGGCATCTCGCCCTACAGGTGCAAGATCCGCTCGCCTTCCTTCATCAACCTGACGGCGCTGAAGGAGATGACCGTCGGCTCGAAGATGGCGGACCTGATCGTCATATTCGGCAGCCTTGCCGTCAACATGGGTGAGGTGGACCGCTGATGTGCGGCGAGCCCACGGGGGGCCTTCTCGACTTTTGCAGCATCTACCGCGTGGGCACGGGGTTGCTGCCTTCGGGCGCGGAGTGGCTGGCCTTCGCGCTGGCGGCGGCCGTCTTGGCGTTCATCGTAATCAACGCGCTCGTTGGCGTTACGGCGGGCTACACTTGGTTCGAGAGAAGGGTACTGGGCCGCTTCCAGGCGCGTTTGGGGCCCAACAGGTGGGGGCCGTTCGGCCTGTTCCAGCCGCTGGCGGACGTCCTCAAGCTGATGACGAAGGAAGACATTGTGCCGGACGCGGCGGACAGGCCCGTCTTCCACGTCGCGCCGGTGGTGCTGCTCGTTCCCGCGCTGGCCGTGGTGGCCTTCATCCCGTTCGGCGAGGACAGCTTCCTCGGGCGGTTGAACGTGGGCGCGCTGTTCATCGTGGGGATAACGGGGTTGCACACGTTCGGCATATTCATGGGCGGCTGGGCATCGAGGAACAAGTACGCCCTGCTGGGAGCGATGCGCGGCGTCGCCATGCTGATCAGCTACGAGGTGCCGATGGCTCTCGCGCTGGCGGGCGTGGTGCTGGCGGCGGGTTCGATGGCGCTGAGCGGCATCGTCGAGGCGCAGGCGGTCCCGTTCGCGCTGGTGCAGCCCCTGGGGTTCCTGGTCTTCATGATCGCGGCGTCGGCGGAGATGAGCCGGACACCGTTCGACATGATCGAGGCGGAGTCGGAGCTTGGGTCCGGCTACCACACCGAGTACAGCGGGATGAAGTTCGCGGTGTTCCAGCTTGCCGAGTTCATGGCGCCGGTGGTGAACTCGATAATCGCGACGGTGCTCTTCCTGGGGGGCGCCGAGGACTTCGGCCCGATCCCCGGGCAGCTTGCGTTCGTGGCCAAGGTATTCGCTCTGGTCTTCCTCTTCCTATGGGTACGCTCGACGTGGCCGAGGCTGCGGGTGGACCAGATCATGGCGTTCGCCTGGAAGGGTCTGTTCGCGATGGCGATGATCAACATGTTCGTCGTCGCCGCCGAGATGTGGCTGCTGCTGGGCCCGGACTCGGCGCTGGAGACGGGCGACCTGTGGATAATGGCCGCGGCGAACTGGGTCGTGGCCGTCGCGTCGATCGTCGTAGTGGCGAACCTGCTGGGGCAGAAGCGGGTGAGGCCGGAGGCGCCGGTACCGTCGCCCCTGGCGAATATGGCAGCGGAGGCAGACTGACATGTATGGACTCGGCATGGCCCGAAGCTTGGGCGTTACCCTCAAGAACCTGCTGCTGCCGGGGCGGATGTTCACCCTGCACCAGTACCCCGACCGCCGGATTAGCGTGTTCGGGCTGGCGAAGCGCTCCGGCGCCAACGTGTTCGCCTACTCGGTGAAGAACCCGAAGCAGGCGCTCAAGGCTCTGGCGGGCCTGGCGTCGGTTGAGGACCGGTCGCCGCAGCATCCCAGGTTCCGCGGGCAGGAGTTCACCTGGTACGAGGAGCGCTGCACCGGCTGCGCCAGCTGCGCGAAGTACTGCCCTCTGGGCATCATCGAGATAGTGACGGACCCGAGCGGCACATTCATGCAGGAGGGCGAGAAGTACGCCATCGAGGTGTTCGACATCGACATCGGCCGGTGCATGTTCTGCGGGCTGTGCGTCGAGGCCTGCCCGTACGACGCGCTGCACATGGGCAGCGGCTTCGAGGAGGGCAGCTACCGCCGAGGCGACCTCGTGATCGACGTGGAGAGGCTGAAGAGGGCGCGCAAGCATCCCAGCACGTGGTTCAGGCCGCAGATGGAGGGCGCCGCCTACGACCCGCATAAAGGCGTAGAGCTCGACTGGAAAGACGCCGGCCGCCACGAGAAGCCCAGCGTCCATGAGCAGGAGGAGACGTGGGCGAAGCGATGAGCCTGGGAGGAGGCACCGAGGCGACGCTGGCCACGACGGCCGCGTTCTGGGTGATCGCGGTGTCCACGATCGTCGCGGCCTTCGCGGTGGTGCAGCTCAGGGACCTGTTCAGGGCCTCGCTGTTCCTGGTCGTCGCCCTGGTCGGGGTCGCCGCGATGTTCGTGCTGTTGAGGGCGGAGTTCCTGGCGGTGGTGCAGGTGCTGATCTACGTCGGCGCGATCTCGGTGCTGATCATATTCGCGGTGCTGATGACGCGGGACGTGACGGAGGGCAGTCCTTCGAACAGGCTGCGGCTGCCGGCGGGCATACTGGCGCTGCTGTTCCTGGGGTGCAGCGCGTTCGTGATACTGAACACGGACTGGCCGTTGCTGGGGGACAGGCTCCCGGCGGACGGCGCCTCCGAGCCGCTGACGGACCTGTCGGGCAACGAGGTGGGGGCCGACCGGGCCGCCGCGGTCGAGCGGGAGGTCGCGGAGGTGTACTCGAACACCATCCCCAAGGTGGCGGGGCTGCTGCTGTCCGACTTCGTGCTGGCGTTCGAGGCGGCGTCGGTGCTGCTTCTCGCGGCGTTGATCGGGGCCGTGGCGCTGGTTAGGGAGCGCTGAGCATGAACCTGGAGAGCTTCCTGCTCGTGGGCGCGGCCATATTCGCCATCGGGCTGTACGGCGTGCTCTCGAAGCGCAACGCGGTGACCGTGCTGATGGGGCTGGAGCTGATGTTCAACGCGGTGAACATAACCGCCGTCGCGCTGTCGCGGTACATAGTCCCGGCCAGGATCGGGAGCGCGGGCGACATTCTGCCGCAGCTGCTGACGGGACAGGTCTTCGCGGTATTCATCATCACGGTGGCGGCGGCGGAGGTGGCGCTTGGAGTGGCCATCGTCATAGCGATATACAGGAACCGTGAGACGGTGTTCGTAACGGACGTGAACGAGATGAGGCACTAGGCGGGCTCAGACCGTATGTGGACCGACTACAAGAAGGCGCCGACGCTGATGATTGCCGAGATGTGGAAGGACGTCCTGGAGGGAGAGGGTCTGCCGACGAAGATCCTCCCGGAGGGGGACATACTCACGTGGGGGGAGCGGACGCCGTTCCGGATACTGGTGCCGAAGGGCCGCGAGCACGTGGCCGACGAGATATTGAGGAAGCTGTAGCCGGATGATATCCGAGCTGTGGGTCTGGCTCATACTGCTCCTGCCCCTGGGCTCGTTCGCCCTGATCGGGCTGGTCATACGTCCGTTCCTGGCGCGCCACTCGAGGCTCGCGGGATGGGTGACGGTCGCCGCGGTGGGCGGGGCGTTCGCGCTGTCGCTGTGGGCGCTCGCATCGACTATAGCCGACGGGGCCACGGCGGAAAGCTGGACGTCCTACACGTGGCTCACGGTGGGGAACCTGGAGATCGACGTCGGGATACTGCTGGACCCACTGACGGCGCTGATGCTGGTGGTGGTCACCGGAGTCAGCCTGCTGGTGCAGGTGTACTCGACGGCCTACATGAGGGGCGACCCGGGGTACGCCCGTTACTTCGCCTTCATGTCGCTGTTCACGGGATCGATGGTCGGTATGGTCATCGCCAGCAACATCGTGCAGTTGTACGTATTCTGGGAGCTGGTGGGGCTGTGCTCCTTCCTGCTGATCGGGTTCTGGTACGAGCGTCCGGCGGCGGCCGCGGCGGCCAAGAAGGCGTTCATCATCACGCGGCTGGGGGACTTCGGCTTCCTGCTGGCGATCCTGTACCTGTTCCTGAACGCGGACGCCATAGCGGGCAATCCGCTGGACATCCGCGACCTGACTAACCAGCTTCCGCTCGCGATCGGCGCTGGCACGGCGGCCGCTTCGGTGGCCACGTGGGCCGGGTTGGGCATCTTCGCGGGCGCGGTGGGCAAGTCGGGGCAGTTCCCGCTGCACACGTGGCTGCCGGACGCGATGGAGGGTCCGACGCCGGTGAGCGCCCTCATCCACGCGGCGACGATGGTCGCGGCGGGGGTGTTCCTGGTGGCGCGGTTCTTCGACCTGTTCGCCGCGTCCGAGACGGTCATGACGACGGTGACGCTGGTGGGAGGGTTCACGGCCCTGTTCGCGGCGACGATGGGGTTGGTGAACAACGACATAAAGCGGGTGCTGGCGTACTCGACGGTCAGCCAGCTCGGGTACATGATGTTCGCGCTGGGAGTGGGGGCGTACGGCCCGGCGGTCTTCCATCTGTTCACGCACGCCTTCTTCAAGGCGCTGCTGTTCCTGGGGGCGGGCAGCGTCAGCCACGCGACCGGGACGTTCGACATGCGGTACATGGGCGGTCTGCGCAAGACGATGCCGTGGACGTACCGCACCTTCCTGGTAGGGGCGCTGAGCCTGTGCGGGATATTCCCGCTGGCCGGCTTCTGGAGCAAGGACGAGATACTGGCCTACGGGCTGGCGGCGGACGGCATCGGGCAGATCGCGGTGTTGCTGCCGATCGTCGCGGTCGCGCTGACGATCCTGTACACGGTCCGGGCGATCACGATGACCTTCGAGGGCGAGTTCCGGGGGGGCGCGGACGCCGACGAGGACGCCCACTCCCACGGCGGCGTACACCTGGCCGAGTCGCCGTGGACGATGGCGGCGCCGCTGGCGATACTGGCGGCAGCCACGATCCTGGGAGGATGGCTGATCAACCCGACCATCGACCTGGGCGCGGTCGAGAAGCACTGGCTGGCGCACTTCCTGGGCGAGAAGGGGGCGGACGTGAACCTCTTGGTCGCCATCGGGTCGACGGTATTCTCGGTCGCGCTGTTCGTTGCCGCATATCGGCTGTTCACCGACGGGACGGCGGCGCGGTGGCAGTTGGGCGAGAGGCTGCGGCCGGCGCACCTGCTGCTCTCCAGGAAGTACTACCTGGACCATCTCTACGAGGACGTGGTCACGGTCAGGGCCTTCTACAACGGCGTAGCGCAGGCGCTGGACCGGGCGGACAAGGACCTGGTGGACGGGGTCGTGCGCGCGATAGACCGTTTCGGCAGGAACGTCGGCAGGGGCATAGCGCTGGTGCAGACGGGACAGCTACAGGGCTACGGCGTGGCCATATCGGTCGGAGTGCTGGCGATAGTGGGGATCTACCTGATCCTGTAGCGCGGGGCGCAAGGGAGGAACGTTGGACTCGACGGGCTCAGGTCTCCTGAGCGTACTGGTATTCCTGCCGCTGGCGGCGGCGTTGCTGGTCGTGCTGGCGGCGCGGAGCGACGGCGCGGCGCGGTGGATCGCGGGCGCGGCGGCGCTCGCGGAGCTGGCGTTGAGCGCCGTCGTCTTCCTGCGGTACGACCGCGGCGGGGAGCGGTACCAGATGGTCGACCGGGTGTCGGACTGGATACCGGTCGAGTCGTTCGAGGTCCAGTACTTCCTTGGCGTGGACGGGCTGAGCGCGCCGCTGGTGCTGCTCACCGGCATCCTGGGCATGGCCGCCGTGTTCGCCTCCTGGAGCGTGAAGCACCGTGTCCGGGAGTACTTCGGCTGGCTGCTCGTGCTCCAGACGGCGGTGATGGGCGTCTTCACGTCGCTGGACTTCATACTGTTCTTCCTGATGTGGGAGCTCGAGCTGATACCGATGTTCTTCCTCATCGCGATATGGGGGAGCGGACGCCGGGAGTACTCGGCGATGAAGTTCCTGGTGTTCACCTTCCTGGGGAGCGCCTTCATGCTGGTGGGTATCCTGGCCCTGTTCTTCACCGAGGGCGTCAACACGTTCGACATGACGAAGCTGCCGGCGGCGATACAGGCGACGACCGACTTCGCCGCGCCCGTGGGGCTGATCTTCGCGCTGCTGTTCATCGCGTTCGCGGTCAAGCTGCCTGTGTGGCCGTTCCACACGTGGCTGCCCGACGCGCACACCGACGCGCCGACCGCGGTCAGCGTGATGCTGGCGGGCGTGCTGCTGAAGATGGGCGGGTACGGCATGATCCGCATCTCCGTCGAGATGTTCCCAGGCGTGGTCGAAGACGTGGCGTGGCTGCTGATCACGGCGGGGGTCATAAACGTGCTGTACGGCGCGGCGGTGACCATCCGGCAGACCGACCTGAAGCGGCTGATCGCCTTCAGCTCGATAAGCCACATGGGGTACGTGCTGGTGGGCATATCGGCGGTGGCCGGGACCGGCGCGCTGCCCGCCGTGGGCGTGACGGGCGCGGCGATGCAGATGTTCACGCACGGCACGATCACGGGGCTGATGTTCCTGCTGGTGGGGCTGGTGTACGAGAAGGTACACACGAGGTACATACCGGACATGGGGGGGCTTGCCGGGCGGATGCCGGTGCTGGCGGTGGCGTTCCTGGTAGCCGGGCTGGCCTCGCTGGGGCTGCCCGGGACCAGCGGCTTCGTATCGGAGATCATGGTGTTCCTGGGCGCGTTCCCGGTCTGGGAATGGGGCACGGCGCTGGCGGCGTTCGGGATAGTGATAACCGCGGGATACATACTGTGGATGCTGCAACGGACCTTCTTCGGGCCGAGGATCGAGCGCTTCGATAGCGTGCGCGACGCGACGCCGCTGGAGATGGCGCCGATGTTCGTGCTGATCATCGCGATACTGGCGGTGGGGCTATACCCGTCGTTCATATCGGACGTGTTCAGGGACGGCATCACGGACGTGCTGGGCGGCGCGGCGGCGGCCGCGTCGGTCGCGCCGTGACGCAGGCGGGCAGCGGATGAAGCTGGACGACCTATATCTACTGTCGCCGGAGCTGAGCATGGCCTCCCTGGGGCTGCTCCTCCTGCTGCTCGACCTCGTGGTGTCGCGCAAGGGGATGCTGGCGGCGCTCGCGGTAGCGGGGCTGGCCGCGCCGCTGGCCTTCAGCGCGGCGCTGTGGTTGGGGCTCGACTCGACGGGCCTGGAGCCCAAGAACACGGGCATCCTCGCGGACACGCTGATCGTGGACAAGTTCAGCGTCTTCTTCAAGTTCCTGGTGCTCGGCACGGTGGCGGCGATATTCCTGATGTCGGGCGAGTACGCGCGGAAGTTCCAGCGCTTCCGGACCGAGTACTACGTGCTCATCCTCTTTTCGGCCACGGGCATGATGCTGCTGGCGTCCACGATAGAGATGATCTCGATCTACATATCGCTGGAGCTTTCGGCGCTGCCGCTGGCGGCGCTGGCGGCGTTCCGGCGCGACAGCCGCTCCTCGGAGTCGGGGATGAAGCTGCTGGTGCTGAGCGGCGTCAGCTCGGCCCTGCTGCTGTACGGCATGGTGCTGGTGTACGGCTTCACCGGGAGCACGATGCTTAGCGACGTGGCGGCGAAGCTGGACGGCGTGGTCTTCGACGGGGGGCAGCCCTTCGGCAGCTACGCGCTGCTGATGGGGGTCGTGCTGATGGTCGCGGGGTTCGGGTTCAAGATCACGGCGGCGCCCTTCCAGATGTGGGCGCCGGACGTGTACGAAGGCGCCCCGACGCCGGTGACGGCCTTCCTGTCGGTGGCGAGCAAGGCGGCGGGGTTCGCGGTGATCCTGCGGGTCTTCTACACGGCCTTCCCGGTCGAGGACCTGAGCCTCCAGTGGGGGACGGTGTTCGCGGCGCTGGCCGCCCTTTCGATGACGGTGGGCAACCTGGTCGCGATAGCGCAGACGAACATCAAGCGGATGCTGGCGTACAGCACGATAGCGCACGCGGGCTACCTGCTGATCGGCGTGGCCGCGGTCGCGTCGCGCGCCCCGGACGGCGGCGAGGCGGGGCCGGCCGGGGTGCTCTTCTACCTCGGCGGGTTCGCGGTCATGAACCTGGCGGCGTTCTCGGCGGTCATCGCCATATCCAACCGGACGGGCAGCGACCGCATCGAGGACTTCGCGGGCATGGGCCGCAGGGCGCCCCTTCTCGCGGCTGCGCTGGCGTTCGCGCTGGTGTCCCTCACCGGAGTGCCGCCAACCGTGGGATTCATGGCCAAGGTGTACATATTCGGGGCGGCGGTGAACGCGGGCCTGGCCTGGCTGGTGATCGTCGGCGTGGTGAACAGCGTCGTATCGGCCTACTACTACGTCAGGGTGATCAAGACGATGTACCTGTCGCCGGCGTCCAGCGAGGAGCCGTTGGCGTCGGATGCGCCTCTGCGCGTCGCCCTGGTCGGCACGACGGCCGCCGTGCTGCTCTTCGGGGTGTACCCCAGGTGGCTGATAGACCTCGCGCTGACAGCGGCGCGGGCGCTGCACCTGTCCTGACCTGCCGACACGATGGCCGAGCGGCGCACCATCGGACTCGTCCACAACGCCCTCGTGCCCGAGACGCGGGCCGCCGCGGAGGCGCTGGCCGACAGCCTTGGGCGCGAGACGTGCTGGGTAGCGTCGGCCGGGGATCTGGCCGAAGCGGACCTGTCGGGCACGTCGGTCATCGTCACGGCGGGGGGCGACGGCACCATCCTGCGCGCCGTGCGCGCCGCGGCCCCGTACTCCATACCGATCCTGGGCGTCAACATGGGCCGCGTCGGCTTCATGACCGAGTTGTCCGCGGACGAGGCGGCGGAGAAGATACCCTCCTACCTGGACGGCTCCGGCAGGGTGGAGGAGCGCGTCATGCTGCGGGCTACCGTGGAGGCCGCCGGGGGTGAGAGCAAGACGGCCTCCATCGACGCCCTCAACGACGTGGTGGTCAGCCGGGGCGCGGTGCCGCGGCTGCTCGACATCGACGTGAGGGTGGACGGCGTGCGCCTCATAACGTACCGCGCCGACGGGGTGATCGTCGCCACGGCGACGGGCAGCACCGGCTACGCGCTGTCGGCGGGCGGCCCCATCATGTACCCGGAGGCGAGGGACGTGCTGGTGCAGCCTCTCGCGGCGCACATGAGCCTCCAGGCCGGGATCGTCGTGCCCGGCGAGTCGGAGGTGCGGCTGAGCGTTCACGCCTCCTCGGAGTCGGTGCTGACCATCGACGGCCACACCGACACGGAGCTTGCGGAGGGCGACGTGGTGAGGGTTGGGCGCAGCCCGTACGCGGCCCGCTTCCTGCGAGCCGACCCGCCCGCCGCCTCGTACTCCTCGCTGACGCGCAAGCTGGGGGTAAGGGGGCTGGCGGACAAGCCGGGGGCTTCCCCGTGACACCGGTGGGAGGGCGCGCGTGACGAGCGAAGAGACCCTGTCGAGCGAGAGAGTCTTCAGTGGCAGGGTGGTCGGCCTCCGGGTGGACACGGTGCGGCTGCCCAACGGGCGCTCCGCGGCCAGGGAGGTTGTAGAGCACGGCGAGTCGGTCGTCGTCGTGCCGGTCGCATGCGATGGGAACGTGCTGCTGGCGCGGCAGTACCGCCACCCGGTCGGGGAGACGCTTCTCGAGGCCCCCGCGGGCCGCGTCGACCCGGGGGAGACTCCCTACGAGTGCGCGCGGAGGGAGCTGCGGGAGGAGATCGGCTACGACGCGGGGACGCTCCGCTGTCTCGGCTGGTTCTGGGCGAGCCCCGGGTTCTGCACGGAGAAGATGCACGCCTTCCTTGCCACGGACCTGAGGCACAGCCCCCTGGAGCCGGACGAGGACGAGGCTATCGAGACCGTCGCGCTGCCCGCCGGCGAGGCGGTGGCGTGCGCGAGGTCCGGGCAGATCCACGACTCCAAGACGATAGCGGCGCTGCTCATGGCGGCGCCATCGCTGGGCGCGTGACGGCGCGCTAGGCCGCGCGCTCCCAGAGGATGCGGCCCACCTGCTCCTTGCCGGCGATCAGCATGGCGGGGGTCGTCAGGAGCAGGCGGTCTCCGTCGAAGTGGACGAAGCGCCGCTGCGACGTGCCGACCCTGTTGGGGAAGAAGGCCACCTCGACGTGGTGGAACACCGAGTCGCCGCGCATCTCGTAGCGGCCGCAGTAGGATACGTAGCTGTCGGCGGCGGCGAGCTTCTCCTCGTCGGTGCCGCCCCGCAGGTCACCGTCGGCGTAGCCGCGCCTACCCGCGGCCATCATGGAGACGGACATGAAGCCGTCGTGGGTGTACATGATGTAGCCGACGGCGTCGCGGCCCAGCGGGTAGCTCACCGACCCGTCGGAGCCGCGCGCCTCGTACGACAGCAGCCGCCAGGTCCCGGTAATCTCGTTGCGTTGCATCGCTGTTGCCTCCTTAGTGCGCCCGCTGACGCTTCAGACCATGTTTGGTTAAGGTACTGACCGTGGGCGTTAGTCCGATGTCTTGACCCGTTCAGCGCCGAGCGTTGCGGGCAAACTCTCGCATGTCAGGCCGGATTTCCTCAGCCAACATCTCCCTTAGCCGCAACTTCCACTCCTCCGGCAGGTCGAAGCAAAGTCCATCATGGCAAGTTTTCGTGTCAAACGCACCCTCTAGAGCCTGCTCTTTGAGTTCTTGAATCTTGTTACGGTCGCCGCCACTTCGATTCAAGATTTCACCTTGAATCTGCTGCTTGAATCCTCCTATCTTATCCAGAACGGACTCCTGTTCCTCAGCAGGGAAAATCTTCGCCAATTTCGAAAGCGTGCCGATTCCAGCCGGGCCATCTGACGTTGAGAGCTTCTCTTGGATTGACGGTGCAAGGTTCAGGAGGTCCAGGTACTTTCGAACTGTGGAAGTTGAGACACCAGCTTCCCGCGCAACTCGCTCGAAGTCTTCGTACCTAGAGTAGATGCTCTGGTAGGCTCTCGCCTTGTCCATCGGACTCAGGTCAGCCCTATGAACGTTCTCGACAAGTGAGATTATAGTTCTGTCGGCATCGTCCAGATGGTATTTCACGATTGCGGAGATGGTAGACATGCCAATTTTCTTGCAGGCAAGAAACCGCCTCTGTCCAGCTATCAGGTCGTAGGAGCCGTCCGACCCCTCCACAACAATCACTGGATTGAGGAGGCCATGCTCCCGGATGCTAGACACAAGGTCATCCAAGTCCGCATCTTCAGTTCCGGACTCAAGGTCCTTACGCACGTTGCTGTCCGACACCCTGATGGACGTAAGAGCGATCTCCTTCGTCGCCATTCTGGTTACCCCCCGTACTGGTTCAACCCCTCGTAGACTCTCGCCCGTGGCATGAGTAGCGCCTCGCCCGGTCCGCGCCGACAACCAACGGGGGACAAAGGGTACCAACTCTCCAGCGCCGGCGCTATGATGTGCTGCCGCCGATCCTTCTTTGGGTCAGCCAAGGTACGAATCGGTGGGCATTCACTCTATTGGGCGGCGGTGGAAGATGCCGGCGGCGGTGGCGGCGGATAGGGTTGTGGCGGCGTCCACGACGCGAGGGCCGTTCTCGCGCACCACGACGGTGGCGCGTTGGCCCTGGGCCAGGGCGATGGTCCTCTCGCCGTCGAGGGCGATGGTGCACGGGCTGAGGTCTATGGGGACCGGCTCGTCCGCGGGCAGGCGGGACCAGCGGCGCACGGGCACCTCGGTCACGACGCCCGGGGCTATGGGGGCCAGGACGGTTGCGCCGCCGTCGCCGATGCTTATGCGGAGGCTGACAGTCTCCGGGCGGAGCCTTGCGCCGATGGCGGATAGGCCGATGGCGTCGGGGCGCGCGCCCGCCAGGAATATCTCGTGCAGCGTGGCGGGGTCCCAGATGGCCCTCGCGCCCACGAAGCGCTCCCTGGAGACCGCGACGTCGACCAGCGCAATGTCGGGCTCGGCGTCGCCGGCCAGCACTTCGAGGAACCTCGCGCGGCTGGCCACGGCGTCGGCATCGACCAGCCCCAGGGCGACGACCCCGGCGGCGAGTCCGGCCACGGTGCCTTCTACGTCCGAGGGGAAGGCGTTGTTGGTGCCGGTGGACAGTGGGAGTAGCGGCACGTCGCCGGATCCCTTCGCCACGGCGCGGTTCGTGCCGTCGCCGCCGAGGGTCACGATGCAGCCGGCGCCCATCTCCACCATCGCGCGGGCGGCCCTCGTGGAGTCGTAGTCGGCGTTGAAGACCGGCATGTGCAGCAGGCGGACTTCGAGGTTTGGAGAGCCCGCGGCGACGGCGCGGCCAAGGCCCGCCGAGTCGGGCATCATGAGCACCCGCTCGACGCCGGCCGCTTCGAGACCCTTCAGCACACGGGCGAGCGTGTTGACCTTCTCGTGGTTCGGGACGAAGCGGCCCTGGGCGACGAGGCGCCGGATGTCCCGGCCGGCCATCGGGTTGGCGATTATCCCGACGGGGCGCGGCTGCCGCCCGCGGGCGAGGTCATCGGTCACTATCGCTCTGCCTCCACGCGGTCCTCTTGGGCGGCCCGCCGGGAGTCGTCACGCCGGGGCGCGGTTACGATCACAAGCTGGCCGTAGCCGGAGTAGTCGGCAGTCAGGGTGAAGTAGCCCTCCTGGCTGCCGGAGACGAGCTCGGGCGGCGGGCTGCCCTCCAGCCGTACCCTGCGCAGCAGGTTGTCGTCCTCGCCTATCCACAGCACCTTCCTGGATATGAGCAGGTCGGCGCGGTCCACGGTCCCATCCACCCGCAATACGGGCGCGCCGTCCAGCGCCTCCCGCGTGACCTCGGGGTCGAGCATGTCTTCCACGCTCCCGATGAGGGAGGAATCGAATAGGCCGATGAGCACGCGCTGACCGGCCTCCGGCTCCACCACGCCCCACCGGCCGGTCCCCACGTCCTTGTCGTAATATACGCCGCCGACCCACCGGCTTTCGAACGGGAACGTCCCCACCGCGGCAACCTGGACCATCCCGGCAAACCGGATGTCGGCGTCCATCTGCCCGTAGCCTGAGAACGCCTGGAGCATAGCGGCGTCCGGGGCGACCACGCTCTCCTTCACGACCAGTTCGCCGGCGACGTAGGCGGTCTCGGCGGCGCTCATCGCCTCGACGAAGAGGGCCAGCGCCGCATGGTCGGCGAGCGGACCGCCTTTCGGCTGCGCCGCTGTTGGCTGGGCGTCCGTCCGTACCGCTGTCGGCGCGGCGAGAGCATCGGTCTCAGTCATGGAGCTACCGCAAGCGGCGAGAACGCCGGCGGCCGCTGCGAGGACGGCGCCAATGATCGGCTTCGACTGCATGAGTGCCCTGACGCTCTCACGGATTAGCGCGTCGAACATGCATGGCGTTCTATATCTCGAACCTGTAGCCCAGGGGATCGTCTTCGAGCTCCAGGGCCTCTAGGACCTCCTCGGCCGCGTCCACGAGGAGCTCGTCGTCCGCGTCCAGGCAGCGTTTCAGCGCCTGCCTTGCCGTCGGGCCGCCCACCTCTCCCAGCGCCCTGACGGCGGCTATGCGTACCTGCCGGTCTTCGTCCTGGAGGAGCTGCACTAGACGCGGCGCGGTCTCCTCGCCGCCCAGCTTGCCGGCGGCCAACGCGGCCTCGTACCGGATGCCCGAATGGCCGTTCCCCGTCTCCTCCAGCACCGTGGGCAACCAGTCGGCGTTGGAGCTCTGGCCCATTGCGTAGACGGCGCTCTGGACGAGCCTCGCGTCCGCGCTGCGGTAGGCGTCGCGGACGGCCCGCGCCGCCCCTGGCGCGTCGAACGACGCGACGGCTTCTATGGCCCTGCGACGCACCTCCGTGTCCTCCGCGCCGTCGCCGATGGCCTGCATGAGCGAGCGCAGCACGCGGTCGGCGTCGCGCGCGATCAGCTTGCCCTCCTGCGCAAGGGAGGCGAACCTGCCAAGGGACATTGCGGCGGCGGCCCTGACCTCCACGGCGGGGTCGTCCAGAAGCAGGCCGGCGAGGGGCCGGATGAGCGTCCGGTCGTCGCTCTCCCATAGGCCCTGGATGGCCCTCCGCCGGACGCCGGCGTCCGCGTCTTCCAGGGACGTCCTGAAGACGTGGCTGAAGTCGAGCTCCACGTTGTCCTCCGCCAGCTCGGTCAGCTTCTGAAGCAGGCCGCGCTTTCGCTCGGGGCCGAGCGCGGCCCACGCCGCGTCGAGCTTCGCGGCCTCGCCGTCTGCGAGCCCGGATAGGTGGACCAGCCCGGAGTAGCTCTGGGCCTTGCTCTCGTCCGCCAGATCTTCGAGGAAGCTATCGAAGCTCAAGGTCGCACCATTAGCGGTCACACTTCAGGATGCTGCAACCGTAGGAGACTGCTGCGCCCGCTGTCAAGCTCGCGTGTCACCCCAAATCCACCACCTCCAGGTTCAGAGCCATATCTATCGGCCATCCCCCCGTAGGGGCTATCAGCGCATTCCGTAGGGGCTGGTTTCTAAACCAGCCCTCCCCCTTGCCGTAGAGCGTCACCGCCATTTAGGTGGGGGATTTGGGAAGAATCCCGTCGCGTTTGACACCCTCGAACGCCCGTGCTAACATGTCCCCATGCACGCCAACACACACATACCGTGCGGCGCCTGCCTGGACGGCAGACAGGACCGACGCCCGGAGCGCCGTTCCAAAGTCGTCCGAATCCGCCCCGATCACGGTCCGTTCGTAGCCCAAAGGCGTTCCGACACCCTCCCAAGAGACCCTAAGCCCAGATAGGAAACGGAACAAAATGGAACAGAATGGAACACTTTAGCGCCATATCTATCGGCCATCACCCCGTAGGGGCTATCAGCGCATTCCGTAGGGGCTGGTTTCAAACCAGCCCCTCCCCCTTGCCATAGAGCGTCACCGCCATTTAGGTGGGGGATTTTGGCCACCCACACCCACCGTATGGCATACTAACGTCGCCGACCATCGGCGGAACTTGCGCCCCAGGAGGCAACAGCCATGACAGCAAAGGACCGCATATCCCTCGTCCAAGGCGACATAACCGCCCTAGCCGTGGACGCGATCGTGAACGCGGCCAACGAATCGCTGCTCGGCGGCGGGGGCGTGGACGGCGCGATACACAGGGCGGCCGGGCCGGGTCTGCTGGCCGAGTGCCGGGGCGTGGGCGGCTGCCCGACGGGCGAGGCGAGGGTGACCGGCGGCTACGACCTGCCGGCGAAGCGCGTCATCCACACGGTGGGGCCGGTCTGGCACGGCGGCGGGCACGACGAGGACGCGCTCCTGGCGTCCTGCTACAGGGCCTCGCTGGAGGCCGCCGCCGCGCTGGGGCTGCGCACGGTCGCGTTTCCGTCGATCAGCACGGGGGTGTACGGCTTCCCGAAGGAGCGGGCGGCCGGGATAGCGGTCCGGCAGGTACTGGAAAGCCTCGACGCCCACCCGGGCATCGAGAACGTCAGCTTCGTCACCTTCTCGGACAGGGACCGGGCCATCTACGAGTCGGAGCTCCAGGGCATAGCCTGAGTCTCTCGTACGAGGCCGTTGTGGTAGTCTGGGTCGTGTTCCAGGTCCGCCCGGAGGGAGTCAATGGCGCGAAGGCCGAGCGCGGCGAAGCGCGCTAGGGCAGCCGAGGTAATGAGGCTGCTGAGCGGCGAGTACGGGCCTTTCGAGTGGGAGCCCCGCTACGACCCGGCGTCGGAGCTCGTCTACACGATACTCTCCCAGCACACCTCCGACGTCAACTCCCACCGCGCCTTCAGGAGCCTTATGGAGACCTTCGGCACGCTGGAGGCCGTCGCGAACGCGGAGGTCGGCGAGATCGAGGATGCGATCAAGTCGGCGGGGCTGTTCAGGGTCAAGGCGCCGAGGATCAAGGCCGTACTGGAGCGCGTCCGGGCCGAGGTGGGGTCATTCGACCTGTCGTTCCTGGGGGAGATGAAGCTGGAGGAGGCCAAGGAGTGGCTTCGGCGCCTCGACGGCGTGGGCCCGAAGACGGCCGCCATCATCCTCTGTTTCTCTCTGGGGATGCCCGCGATGCCGGTGGACACGCACATATTCAGGGTGTCGAAGCGGCTGGGGCTGATAGGGGTCAAGGTCAACGCCGACCAGGCCCACGACGTACTGGAGCCGATGGTAGAGCCGGAGGACGTGTTCGCCTTCCACCTCTACCTGATCAACCACGGCCGCCAGGTCTGCAAGGCCCAGCGCCCCCGGTGCGGCGAGTGCGTGATCGCGGAGGGGTGCCCCTCCAGGCCGGGGGGACGGCGGCGGCGGCAGACTGTCGCTTCCACGGCGGCCTGACTATAATCGTTGCAGGGCGCGGCGTCCGAAGGCTGCCGTTGTCCCGTGGAGGTCGAAGTGAAGGTCGGAATCATCAACGTCACCGGCTACTCCGGCATGGAGCTGGCGCGCATCCTGCACGGGCATCCCGATGTTGAGATAGCGTCGGTCACGGGTCGGAGCGCCGCGGGGAAGCGGCTGGGCGAGGCCGTTCCCCATCTCGGCGCCATCGACCTGCCGATCACCGAGGACCTGGCGTGCAGCGTCGACCTCGTCTTCTCTGCGCTGCCCCACGCGGCCAGCGCCGAGCGCCTCGGCCCCATCCTGGACGACGGCGTCCGGGCGGTGGACATCAGCGCCGACTTCCGGCTGCGCGACGTGGAGGAGTACCGCGAGTGGTACCAGGTCGAGCACCCGTGCCCGCGGCACCTGGAGGGGGCTGTGTACGGCCTGCCGGAGCTGTACGCGAGCGAGGTCGCCGAGGCGCGGATCGTCGCCAACCCAGGCTGCTACCCCACGGCCGCGATCCTGGCGCTCGCCCCCGCGCTGAGCGCCGGGCTGGTCGCGCCCGACCTGGTCGTCGACGCCAAGTCGGGCGTGTCGGGCGCGGGACGGGGCAAGTTCCCGTACTCCGAGGTCAACGAGAGCGTCTCAGCCTACTCGATCGGCGGCCACAGGCACTCCCCGGAGATCGTGCAGGAGTTGAGCGGCTACGCCGGGGGGGCGGAGGTACGGCTCAGCTTCACGCCGCACCTCGTTCCGATGACACGCGGCATACTGGCCACCTGCTACGCCCCGCTCGCGGACGGCTCTACCGGGCAGGACCGGGTGACGGATGCGTACCGCTCCTTCTACGAGCGCGCCCCGTTCGTGGAGGTGGTGGACGAGCCTCCGATGACCAAGCACACCCTGGGGAGCAACGGCTGCATCGTCCATCCCGTGGTGGACCGCCGTTCGGGCAGGCTCGTCGTCGTTAGCTGCATCGACAACCTGGTGAAGGGCGCGGCGGGCCAGGCCGTCCAGAACATGAACCTGATGCTCGGTCTACGGGAGACCCAGGGACTCGAGGGGCTGGCGCTCTATCCGTAGTTGGTCGAGTGGCGGCGGTTAGTGCTATCGCTTCCCTTGCCGGGGGGTCAGCGTATTCTTGGCCTCCGAGGTCATCTCATACTTGCGCGGCCTGCCCCCCGATATCCTTACTCCACGTTCTTTGAGGGCGGGCCAGAGCTTGTTGGCTAGCTCCGAACCGAAACGCGCGCTCGCCATGCTTGCCATTGGATGATTCGGCCAGTGCGACTTGATGATGGGTTGGCAGTCCGTGCTCTTGAATAGTCCGACGGGGGTCCGCTGGATGATCAAGTTGACGATCTCAGCCAGTTGGTCCGGGTTGTCTCCATCGCGACCGCGCGGCTCCGGGAGGTCCCGGGTGACTCCTGGGATGCTTACGACACGGACGTGATCGTTGGGGAAGTAGTCCTTGATGGTGGATGACCGCGTCTTTGCCCGGTCGGTCAGGACCCACAGGAATGGGGTCTCTTCTCCCTCAAGGTCTTTCAACTTCGCGTAGACCGGCATGAAGTCGCTATCGTCACTCATGACGGCAACGAATTGAGTGGTATGGGTTACGAAGTCGGCAACTGCATCGATCGCTATGGCTATGTCGGCTGAATTCTTGGAGCGCTGGTTGCTGAAGTGCTGTATGCCCTTGACTGTCACGGACACTTGGGGGAACTGGCTGCTGGCCCACATGTCCCAGAGCGCTACCCGGTCGGCTGCGACGTATAGATTGAGCCGCAGCACAGGAGGGACTACCTCCGGCCATTCATCGATGGTTGCCTTGATGAGGACTTGGGCGCTGCCCTGGAGATTCTCGGTGTCGACGTACAACGCAGTACCGGAACCCTGGGGCTCTTCTATGACCTCGGGGGTTGACGCGGCAACCGGGCCGTCCGCGCCGGGTCTGCGAAATAGCTTTGCCATGGATGTCCGTCCTGGGATTATCACTCTCGCGCCCTCGTCGCTACAGCGCCAATCAGGCCGCCGCCCTGCGGCTTGCGTCCAACTCAAGCGCAATCGTAGTATGGGCCACGTACGGTGTCAACAGATTGTGGCGGCGGCGACCGACGCCATTACACGGCGGCGCTCTGCGGTAACTGTTCAGAGTTGGTGCGTTCCTCACCTAGGGCGCCCACAAGGGACGCCCCTACGACTACGGCTTCCATCCCGTAGGGTGCAGCCCTTGTGGCTGCCCTCCCATACTCTGAACACTGGCGCTCTGCGAGCTAGGCTATTTCTTCCACGGCCTGCTAGAATATCCTCGACGGCTGGGCGCCCCCGGGGTCCACAGCCCGTCCGCATCCCCGGCCAGCGCCGGGGACCATCGTGGCCCCATCGTCTAGAGGACTAGGACGGCGGCCTTTCAAGCCGCAAACACGGATTCGAATTCCGTTGGGGCCACTCCCACGGCATCCTCACACCATACCGCCAGGAGCGTAGCCTTGACATACTTCGACGACGTTGCACGGTACAACCAGGAGCGCTGGGAGGAGCTGGCCGCTCAGGGCTTGGAGTACACGAGGCCCACCCTGGACCTGGACGCCGACTCGGCGCGGTCCATGGTCGACCCGCAGGGGCTCGTCGGGGACGCCTCGGGCAAGGACGTGCTCTGCCTCGCCGGCGCGGGCGGCCAGCAGTCGGCCGCCTTCGGCATCCTGGGCGCCAACGTGACGGTGCTCGACCTGACCGAGACGCAGCTCCAGAGGGACCGCGAGGCGGCGGCGCACTACGGCATCGACGTGCGCACCGTCCAGGGCGACATGCGCGACCTGTCGGCCTTCGGCGACGATTCGTTCGACCTCGTTCACCAGGCCCACTCCATCAACTTCGTCCCGGACCCGCTGCCGGTCTTCCGGGAGGTCGCCCGCGTGCTGCGCCCCGGGGGCCTCTACCTGCTCAGGTGCTCCAACCCCTTCGTCCACGGGCTGTACGACAACTGGAACGGGGAGGGCTACGTCGTGAAGGCCCGCTACGAGGACGCGGAGTTAGACGACGCCGACCCGCACTGGGAGTTCGAGGGCTTCGACGGCACAGAGAAGCGGGTCGTCGGTCCCAGGGAGTTCCGCCACACCCTCGGCGCCATGCTGAACGGCCTCGCCGGCCTCCGGCTGGTCCTAGTCGGCCTGTGGGAGGACACGACCAAGGACACGGACCTGGAGCCGGGCTCATGGGGGCACTTCGTCTCGGTCGCCCCACCCTACATGAGCATCTGGACGCGGCTGGTCTCGTAACGGGACCCATGGTGTTCGCCGAGGTGTAGTTCGCCCGCATAGTCTTGGGTTACAATGGGGTAGGGAAAGCAGGCCATGTCAGATACGGAGTTGTTCCATTTCGCGATGTGGACCGCGGTGATTACCGTGGCCTTGGGCGCTGTGTCGGCCTACTTGGAGCGTGAGAAGATACTTTCACGCTCCATCCTGTGGACGTTTCGCGCGGTCGGCATCGTCGCGATCACGGCCGTTGTGGTTTCCAGGGTACCCGGTGTATAGCCTGGAGGCTCAGCCGCCGCCGACGGCGTGTACGATCTCCAGCGAGTCGCCGTCCGATAGCGTGACCGCGGCGTGCTCCTCTCGGCGCACGACCTCGCCGTTGTAGGCCACCGCTATGCGGCGCAGGTTGACCCCCAGCGACTCTAGGTAGGCGGGCAGGGGGGTCGGCGCTGGGAGCTCCTCCTCCTTGCCGTTGACCGTCAGCTTGATCACGCCGTGACCTCCGAGCGCCTGCCGGAGCGTTCCCACGCCCGCGCCATGCGCCGCTTCAACTCGCGGGCAGCTACTTCAGGGTTCTGGCTCTCCGTGATCGCCCGGATTACTGCCACGCCGGCGGCACCAGCTCGCATCACGGCCTCGACGTTTCTCCCGTCGATGCCGCCGATACCAATCACTGGAACGCTGACCGATTCAGCAAGGCCGCTGATCAAACCCAAGCCCTTGGGAGTGGCAGCTTCTGGATGGGATGTCGTGGCAAACATAGCTTCAGGATGGGACTGTGTGTTAAAGACGCTGCCCGCGACCAGGAAATCGGCTCCTGCCGACGCCGCCACTGCGCCACCCCAGACGTCATGGACGGATCGCCCGATGAGCACACGGCCACCTACCCTCCTTGCGGCACCTACCGCAAGACCGTCCTCTGGGAGCTGCACTCCATCTGCTTCAGCGGCCAGTGCCACATCCAAGCGACCGTTGACTATCAGGAGCGACCTGCCGTCCGTTATCGAGCGCAGCATCAACGCGATTCCGAGCAACTCTCCTGCCGGCAGGTCCTTTTCCCGTAGCTGCACCATGTCGCAGCCGCCCTCGACAGCCGCCTCCACCACCTGCTCGAGCTCGCGCCCGCGGCAGAGGCTGCGGTCGGTGACGAGGCACAGCGCGGGCCTCGGCAGCGGGGCCATCGTCGCCTAGCTCCGGGAGCCGGCGGGCGTCGCCACTCCCTCGGTCGGGCTGCTCGCGGCGGCCTGCTCCTTGGGCGCGATGCGCCCCGCCAGGTACGCCTTGCGCCCGGCCTCGACCCCCAGCCTGAACGCCTCGCCCATGCCCGCCGGGTCCGACGCCTGCGCGATGGCCGTGTTGACGAGCACGGCGTCGGCGCCCTCCTCCAGCGCCTGGGACGCCTCGGACGGCACCCCAAGGCCGGCGTCCACCACGACCGGCACGTTCGCCGCCTCGATGATGAGGCGCACCTCGTCGATGGTCAGGATTCCACGGCCCGATCCGATGGCCGAGCCGAGGGGCATCACCGTGGCGCAGCCGATCTCCTCCAGCTTGGCGGCGAGCACCGGGTCGGCATGGATGTAGGGCAGCACGACGAAATCGTCGTCGATGAGGCGTTGCGCCGCCTCGTATGTGCCCACCGGGTCCGGCAGCAGCGACTTCGGGTCCGGCTGCACCTCCAGCTTGACCCAGTTCGTGCCGGTGACCTCCCTGCCCAGCCTGGCGGTGAAGACGGCTTCGTCCGCCGTCCTGCAAAGGGCGGTGTTCGGCAACACCGTGTACTCGTCCCAGTCGAAGTAGTCGAGGATGCTCTTCTCGCCGGGATTGTCGCGGTCCAGGCGTCGTATGGCAACGGTGATGATCTGCGCCCCGGACGCGGTGATGGACGCCACCATCTCCTCGGGGTTCCTGTGGCGCCCGGTGCCGACCATTAGCCGGGACTCGAACTCCTTGCCGGCGATGACCAGAGGGTCTCCCATTGTGCCTCCCCAGGCGGTCCCGCGTATCAGGGCAGCCGGCGCGGGGGCCGCTTGCTTGCCATGCATATTACCAAAGTCGGCGCGCGTTCGGGGTAACGCGTACCGGGACGGCGGGTTTGAAACCCGCCGCTACGGGGATGGCCTTGTCCGGTGGCGTCTTGAGTCATAGTATGTGCGGGCGATACGATCTTGGAGCAGCCATGACCACAGTCCGCCACTTCACCGCCACCGCGTTCGTAGTACACGAGGACAGCGTCGCCCTCCACTGGCACCCCAAGGTGGGGGCGTGGCTGCCGCCGGGCGGACACATCGAGGCGAACGAGGACCCCGTGCAGGCGGTGCTGAGGGAGGTCGAGGAGGAGACGGGCCTGGTCGTCGACCTCGCGCCTACCGCCAGCCTGCTCGACCTGGGCTGCCAGGAGCAGGTCCATCCCCCGTTCACCATCGTGATCGAGGACATCCACGACCCCGTGAACGGCTACCACCAGCACATCGACATGATCTACTTCTGCCGCCCCGAGGACCCGCCGGGCCCGCTGAACCCCGGCTGGCGCTGGGTGAGCAGGGAGCAGATCGCGGCGCAGGCGGCGCTGGAGCGTGACGGCGACAGCCCGCCCGAGGCCCCGCCGCAGGACGTGCGGACCCTGGCCCTCCACGCCATCGAGTTCGTGGACGCCTAGCCCCCTCCGCTGCTATTGCCTCGGACGCCGGACTGTTGGCCTGCCGCGAATTGGATGATAGGCTGGGGCTAACGGTGGCTCTTAGGAGGCTGAGTGCGATATGGCCAAGGAGAGAGTCCTTAGCGGGGAGTGGCAGGGGTTCTACCCCGGCGACTGGGTGAGGCCGAGAGGCAACCCCGGCACGTGGATTCCATTCGTGGACGTGTCGGAGGTCTATCCCGGCAACAGGAGCGTTTCGCGCCAGGGCGTGTATGAGCTATACGATGCGCCCATAGGCGTCGAGCTCAAAGTAGAAGAGGCGTCCAAGGCCCCTATCGTCTTGCAGGGAGAGGTGGAGTGGGAGAGCGGCGGCGTCAGCGTCCTGGGTGTCTGGCGGGAGGGCGGACGGCACCACATGCTCTACAACGCCTTGGGGAGCGGCGTGTGCTACGCCCTCAGCGACGACTGCTACCGGTGGACGCGTCCCGAACTGGGAGAGGTGGAGTATAACGGCTCCAGGAGGAACAATATCCTGGCCAACGGGCCGGAGGGGCACGTCTTCGAGGATGTCTCGGCGCCGCCGGAGGAGCGGTTCAAGGCCATAGGCGCCGAGGGCCACTGGTACGACCCCGATACGTGGCAACGGCTGGACGAGGGAGACGCCGAAGACCCAAGGGACGAGGCCACCAAGCGGTGGGCCGCCATGCAGTACGAGGGGCTCGCCTACGAGGGCCCCAAAGTCGTGCTGAGGGGGTGGATGGTCGGCTGGACCTCTCCCGACCGGCTCCACTGGAAACGCATCGATGAGCCGCTGGCCGACTACTCCGTCAACGGCGGCATCGCCGCCATGTACGAGCCCGAGAGCGGCACCTACTTCGCCTACCTACAGCCCCAGGGCTTTCCGCCGGACGAGCCGAATGGTATCGGTACGGGCGCGCAGGAAGTGGAGATAGTGCGCAGGGCCAACGGCATTGCCAGGACCAAGGACTTCCGCAGTTGGCCGCCTCCCAAGCTCATCATGCACCCCGACTCCCAGGACGACCTGGACATCTCCTTCTACGGGCACAACTACTTCCCCTATCCGGGCCGCAAAGACCTCCACGGCATGACGGTCCCAATCTTCCACCAGGCGACGGGGCAGATGGACGTGCAGATCGCGTTCAGCCGCGACGGCCTGATCTGGCATCGGCCCGAGCGCAGGGCCGCCATAACCCGCGGCCCCCTGGGAAGCGGCGAGGAAGGCATGGTCGGGACCTGGAGCGGCGGACTGGTGGAGCTGCCCGACGGGTATTGGGGCGTGCCCTACTGGGCCGATTCGGCACTGCACAACGTCGGGAAGGAACATCGGGCGAGCTTGTTCCCGCAGAGCCAGCTCCGGAAGATGGGGTGGGCCCGCTGGCGGCGAGACCGTTTCTGCGGCATGGAGGCGGCTGTCGAGGGACGCTTTACGGTACCCACCATTCGACGCCGCAACGGCGAATTGCGGCTCAACTACCGCTGCAAGCCGGGCGGCTGGGTGAGCGTGGAGCTCCTTCGCCTGGTCCCTTCCATGTTCCACGGAGACGTGGACCCGCTTGCCGGGTTCACTTTCGAAGAGTGCGACCGGCTGACGGGCGACTCCCAGGACGCGGCGGTCACCTGGAACGGAAGAAGCGATATCTCCGGCATCGGAGATATGGCGGCCATCCGGTTGAAGATGTTCCAGGCCAAGGTGTTCGCATATCGGATCTGAAGATGGTGAAGATGGGCTGCGTATGCGTTAGAATCGGGCCGTCGTTGCCGGCCCGGACGCCGGCGCATGAGGAGGTGACCCATGCCGAAATACCTGTTCCAGGCATCGTACACGCGGGAGGGAGTCCAGGGGCTGATCAAGGACGGCGGCTCGAAGCGCGCCGAGGTCGTCGATGGCCTGATAAGCAGCGCGGGCGGCACCCTCGAGGCCTATTACTTCGCCTTCGGTGACAACGACGTATACTGCATCGCCGAGTTCCCGGATGAGGAGGCGGCCGCGGCCGTCTCGCTCGCCGTGGCTGCCGGCGGCGCCCTCACGGTCAAGACCACGGTGCTGCTCGACCCCGCCACCATAGACGGCGCGGTGAAGAGGACCGTCAGCTACACGCCGCCGGGAACATAGCGGGCAGCGGTGAAGTAATCTCATAGAGAGGCTCATGAAGTGACGAGGCCCGGCCTCATAGTCCACCCGGATACTCCGTTTCCCATCGGGGTCGAGTATTACCGCGCCCCGGCTCCCAGGCCGGAGTACTGGAACGGGGACTTCGCGCGGCTCAGCGCGGCGGGCTTCCACATAATACGCAGCGCCTCGTACTGGAACTGGATGGAGCCGCGCCCCGGGCAGTACGAGCTGGACGACGTCGACCTGCTGTTCGACCTGGCTGAGAAGCACGGCCTATACCTGTGGCTGGACGTGATGCTGGGCACGCACGGCGCGGGGCCGGAGTGGCTGACCCGCGAGCACCCGGACATAGTGGTGGTGAACCGGGAGGGCCGGCGCATCGTACACGACGCCCACCCGGCGTACCCGCAGGGCGCCTGCATACACTGCTACGACCACCCCGCCTGGCGGGAGTACGGCGGGGCGCTGCTGCGCCACGTGGTGGGCCGCTACAGGGACCGGCCGAACATGCTGATCTGGGGCCTGTGGGATGGCGTGAACCTGTCGTCGGCCTGGACCGGGATGGGCCTCGGCTACCCCTGCTACTGCGAGAACACGGTAGCCAGGTACAAGGCCTGGCTGCGCGACAGGTTCAGCCTGGACGAGCTGAACGACCGGCTGTCGCGGCGGTACAGGCGGTGGGAGGACGTGGAGCCGCCCCGCTCGACCAACGCGGTGGTCGAGATGCTGCTCTACAGGCGGTTCCACTACGAGAACCTGGCCGGGCATCTCCGTTGGATGGCGGAGGAGACGGCGGCCATCGACCCCGGCCGCGAGGTGCGCTCCCACGGCGGCTGGTCGCCGAGGCCGTGGGACGAGATATGCGCGCCGCAGGTCGATAGCTGGGGCATGTCGATGCCGTCCGCCAACCTGATGAACCCGCCGGACGCCAACAAGGCTGCGGACCGCGCCTTCTCGTTCGAGTGGTCTCGGGCCGTCGGCCGCGGCGGGCGCTGGTGGAACGAGGAGATATACGCCGGGATGAGCCCCGGCGGCGTGACCTGGAAGAAGCAGTCCGACCCGCGCGCGCTGACCATGCTGCTGTGGATGACGCTTGCCCACGGCGCGGCTGGCTCGATGTTCTGGCAGTACCGCCCGGAGTATATGAGCTTCGAGTCGCCGGGGTACAACCTCATCGCGCCGGACGGCGAGCCGACCGAGCGGTTCGAGGCCGTGGCGGAGGCCGTAGGGCAGATCGCCGGCCTCTCGGAGCACCTGCCCTTCACCTACCCGCCCGCCGAGGTTGCCGTCGTGAACCACCAGGCATCGCAGGAGCTCTTCGGCTACAACGGCGAGGACGAGCGGTTCGTTGCGGACGTGCGGGGCGTCTTCAGGACGCTGTGGACCGGGGGCGTGCCGACCGACGTCGTCACCCCGGCCATGGACTGGTCGAAATACAAGCTCCTCTTCCTGCCCAACGTTGCGCTGATGGAGGACGACGTAAGAGAGCGTATCGAGCGCACGCTTACGGAGAGCCCCGGCGCCCGGCTGGTGGCGGAGGGCAACTTCGGGATGTACTCGCCGGACGGCCAGACGAGCTACCGCCCGCCCGAGGGGCTGGCTGACCTGCTGGGGGTACGGGTGGCGGACATGGACGCGGTGACAGGCGACGACATCGCGGCGGGGCGCAACGCGCTGGAGACGGACTACGGCGCGGTGAACATCTCCACGCCGTGCGGCTACGCCAAGCTCCAGCCCTCGAACGGGTCCCGCCCGGCGGCTTCCCTGGACGGCAGCACCGTCGCGGTATCGGCCCTGGACGGGCGGTTCACCTGGTTCGGCCTGACGCTCTCGGCGGGCTTCGGGGACACCGGGAACCCGGCCATCGTGGAGGGGCTGCTCGCCGACGCCGGCGTGCGCCGGCCCGTCGAGGTGGACTGCGAGGGCGTCGTGCCGGTGGTGCGCGACTCGCGCGCCGGGGGACGGCTCGTCTTCCTGTTCAACATGGGCCTCGCCGCCGCGGACGTCCGCGTCTCCATGCCGCAGCCCGGCAACGCCACCGACCTGCTGAGCGGCGCGCCGTTGCTGGAGGCGAACGGCGCCGTGTGGACGCGGGTCGAGCCGTGGCGGGTCGGCGTGCTCCACTTCCCGTAGGCGCGTCCGGTGCCGGAGGCGCCCGAGCTGGAGGTGGCCAGGGAGTTCCTCGCCGAGCGCATCGTCGGCGAGAGCATCGAGCGCGCCGAGGTGATCAAGCCCAGCGTACTGCGCCCGATTGCGGCCAGTCTCGTCCCCGACGTGGAGGGCCGCTCCGTCGCCGGCCTGGAGCGCCGGGGGAAGTTCCTCATCTTCGAGCTGTCCGGCGACAGGATGCTGGTGGTGAACCCGATGCTGACGGGAGGCTTCCAGTACTGCCTGCCGTCGGAGCGGGTGTTCAAGAAGACATGCCTGCTCTTCGAGCTGTCGAACGGGCGGCATCTCCGCTACCTGGACGACAAGCAGATGGGCCGGGTCTACTACGTGAGCGGCAGCCAGATCGGCGAGGCGCCGCAGCTTGCGGAGCAGGGGCCGGACGCGCTGGCGCCGATGGACCTGGAGGAGTTCCGGGAGCGGCTGGGCAAGTTCCGGGGCGAGATAAAGGGAGTGCTGACGCGGGGCAGGGTCGTTTCGGGGATAGGCAACGCCTACGCCGACGAGGTGCTGTTCGAGGCGCGAATATACCCGTACAGGAAGTGCGGCCAGCTCTCGGAGGACGAGCTGCGCCGGCTGCACGCCGCCGTCGGGAGCGTGCTCGCGGACGCGGTGCGGGCCGTGCGGGAGCGTACAGGGGACCGTATCCACGTCAAGAACCGGGACTTCCTGAAGGTACACAACAGGGGCGGCGAGCCGTGCCCCCGCTGCGGCAACAAGATCAGCGAGGTCACGGCCAACAGGCGTATCACGAGCTATTGCCGCCGGTGCCAGCCGGGGCTGCTGCTAACCAGGAGGTGACGGCCCTACTTCGCGCGACACGCGCACTTTAAGGAGCCCACGATGACCCAAGACCGCCTAGAACAACGCCTCTCCCAATTCCAAGACCACGCCGGCCACGGATGAAAGGGTGCGCCCAACATTACGCAGCCTCACTTCCCGCGTGGGTACGGTTAAGCTGTGGCGCTATCCAGCCGTCGCGCCAATTCTTCCAGTTCTAGTATGTTGTTGGTGCAGTGGCTCATGTTCATCCACCGACCGTCCGCCCCTCTACGCTCCAATACAATCGGCGGCCCGTTCTCCGGGTCGGTAGAGACTTCAAGGAACCGCGCCAATGCTTCCTGCATAGTGTTCCCGGCCCCCACTACATCACCCGCCCGCGCACGATTGATTGTCAATGCTGACCTCCTCTCCGCCCTATGGCGGCCATATGGTGAAGTGTCCGAATCGCGTAGAGTAGCCTGATACTCCGTCCGTATCAAAGAATCTGCCAACAGCCCGAATCCAGCCGCGCCTCGTCAAACCGCTAAGGTCCAAGTCGGCGGCGTGCTGCCCGTTGACGTACAGCTTCCCACGCCTGCCTTGCATGTCTATAAGGACGTGGTTCTTGTCCCCCATTCCAGTTCGAATATGCGGCACAAACCCCGTACCAACCTCTTTTTCGGATTCCTCGGATAACCGCAGGAAGTGACGGAAGTAGCCGCTCGACGTGATCAGCACGATATGGAATTGTCCCTCGTCCAGCCGGAACAGGAACCCAGCGCTCCACTTCCCCACGGCCGATCCGTAGGGATTGAGGAACACGGCCTCGATAATCCCGTCCTCTATCTGTACCGGTGTGGCGTGGGCGTCTATAAAGCCGTCTTCTGGTTTGTGCTCTATCTCACCATCCTCCGGACCGTACAAAAGATCGGGCGCAGGCCATATTGTGAAATCCTCGAATAGTGTCTCCCTCACCGCTTTGCTCGCACTAGCGGGCCGAAAGTCCGCTATATAGACACCACCGGGCAGTTGAAAGTCGCCAAGGTCTAACGATCCGACGTACTGACCGTTGATAAAGAGCCGTCCAGCGCCGCCGCTCATGATCAACCGAACGTGATTACTTCCAATCGGTGACGTATCTATTGCCTTCGTTGCCACTCTCTGAACTATTTCCCATTCCTTATCCAACTGCGCAAAGACGTACTCGCCGGTGCTCCGTCTGATACCCAATGAGTATGCCTTCCCTAACAATTGTGACTGCCGGAACGCGATAATGCCACCATTCGCTGCAGCGTTATTCTGGAATCGTACCTCGATAACGCCGTCTCGGAGCCATTCGCCACTGCTGTAAATTGGTGCGGCGGCCTCTAGGTTGAGACTTCCGCTTATCGGGCCGTAAAGAGGACGCGTGGTTGGCGTAGCTGTGGGAGTTGGGGTCGGTGTGGGTGGCGGCGTCTCCTGTAGGATCCGGAGGACTTCCAGCACGTCCCGCCCAGAGATTGCGAATCCCAAACCCTCACCACTGTACTTGAAGGAGTTGATACCAAGCACCACACCGTCGAGGGACAACATAGGACCACCTGAATTACCGGCATTCATAGGCGCGTCAGTCTGTATGAAGTGGGCGTCTTTACTCTGGTCATACCTGACCGCAGATACAATCCCCCGCGTGACTGTGGCCTCGCCGCCGAATCCCAAGGCGTAGCCGATGTTCACGACCTCGGAGCCGATGGGAAGATTCACTTCATCCGAGAACAGCAAGGTCTGGAAGTCATCGCAACAGATAGAGACAACGGCCAGATCGAGTATGGCGTCCACTCCATGCACGGTACCGGTGTATTCCGTATGATCGTCGACTGTCACTGTCACGCCATAAGCCCCGGTCACGACGTGTTGACTCGTGACGAGGTAGCCGGTGCGGTCTTCCACGTCATAGAGGACGCCGGTGCCAGTACCTGTACCGTTCGAACCTTCGACCATGAGCCGCACAATGGAGGGCCGGACGCGCTCTATCATTGCAACCAGCCGTTCACCTTCCGTTGGGGTGGCCGTGGGGGTCAGCGTTGCTGTGGCTGTAGGCGTGGGGGGCGGCGTTGCTGTAGCCGTGGGCGTGGGAGTCGGCGTTGCTGTAGCCGTGGGCGTGGGCGTGGGAGTCGGCGTTGCTGTAGCCGTAGGTGTGGGAGTCGGCGTTGCTGTAGCCGTAGGTGTGGGAGTCGGCGTTGCTGTAGCCGTGGGCGTGGGAGTCGGCGTTGCTGTAACCGTAGGCGTGGGAGCCGGCGTTGCTGTAGCCGTAGGCGTGGGAGTCGGCGTTGCTGTAGCCGTGGGCGTGGGAGTCGGCGTTGCTGTAGCCGTGGGCGTGGGAGTCGGCGTTGCTGTAGCCGTAGGCGTGGGAGTCGGCGTTGCTGTAGCCGTGGGCGTGGGAGTCGGCGTTGCTGTAGCCGTGGGCGTGGGAGTCGGCGTTGCTGTAGCCGTGGGCGTGGGAGTCGGCGTTGCTGTAGCCGTAGGCGTGGGAGTCAAGGTTGGTGTAGCTGGCGGTTGGGTCGCCGTCGGCTTTGCCATGGCTTCTATGGTAGCCTGCGCCCGATCAGCAATGCGCTGCTCTTCTGCAAGCCGCGCCTCGACCGTAGCCTCTATGTCAACCGATTCCCCGCCACATGCTCCGATCAATAGCACGGCCGCGAGCAACGCTACCCCGAAACGCGCATCAATCATGCACACTCCCTCTTCTTGTTTACAGACCGTCACTACGCCTCTCAGAGCAGGATAAGCGACCAGACGCTACGGCCTCGCACGCTAGACTATTCTGAGCTTAGACCTTTTGTTTCGGTACTGAATTCCCTTGCTGTAGTCCAGTAGTCCGGACTGTCTTGACGTTGAAGCCTAAGCAAACCGTTCAGACCAGCGGCTGTCTTGAGGAGTATCTTGTCGGCTTCCTCTTGACTAGCCGCCTTGAACTGCTTGATGGTCGTCTCATCTACTTGAATACGGTAAGTTTCCATATCACTCCTTTCGGCGCGAGTTGTCTGGTCCTGCAGTCCATAGACTTAGCAAGGTGGCACCATGGCTGAGGCAATTGCTGGCTGAAGCCAAATGCACGTGGAGCCTCCTTGCGACCATAGGACAGTGACTACTTGCCACAGCAGCCTTTCAGCCCATGAGAGCCGACAAGGAGGCACAAGGCCCCTGTCCCTGGCGGGTTCGGCACCCGTGGACTGGCCTGGCTGCTGTGGCGAGGGCAGTATATCCAAGACTCTACAACCTGTCCATATGGTGTAAGGAAGGATCAACTACTCAGATGAAGCCGTCCGCCTTGACTGCCACAAGATCAGCGAGGTCACGGCCAACAGGCGTATCACGAGCTATTGCCGCCGGTGCCAACCGGGGCTGCTGCTCAGCAGGAGGTGACGGCCTGCTTCGGGCGACGCCCGCGCACTCTCGACCAGGAAACGTGGATGCGGGAGGCCGGAGTGGGATGCACGTTAACGTTCAGAGTACGGTAGGGCAGCCACAAGGGCTGCACCCTACGGGATGGAAGCCGTAGTCGTAGGGGTGTCCCTTGTGGCCCTTGTGGGCGCCTTGGACGAGGGACGCGCCAACTCTGAACAGTTACAATGGCATCGTGCAGGTGGGCATGACTCGACCTGCGGAGGCGTCATCTGGCCCACCTGAGGGGAGTTGAGCGCGCCCGGTACGTCCGGGAGATGTTCGGCAGGATAGCCGGGCGCTACGATCTGCTGAATACTGCTATGACGGGGGGGCGGCACTACGCATGGCGGCGGGCAGCGGCGCGCATGGCCGCCGGCTCGATGACCGGCCCGGCGCTGGACGTCGCCACCGGGACGGGGGACTTCGCGGTCGAGCTTGCGCGGCTGCCCAACGTAGAGAAGGCCGTTGGCCTAGACTTCTCCCAGGAGATGCTGGAGGCCGCCCGGAGGAAGGCTTCGGACAAGGGCCTCCGGGGGCGCATCGACTACCTGGTCGGGGACGCCCACGAGCTGCCCTTCGCGGACGGCCTGTTCACGTGCGCGGTCGTGGGGTTCGGGGCGCGGAACTTCATCGATCTGCCGAGGGCCATCGGCGAGATGGCCCGCGTCGTCAGGCCCGGGGGGCGGGTCGGCGTCCTGGAGATCGTGCGGATGGACGGGAGGGGGCCGGCCAGCCGGCTGCTTCCGCTCTGCTTCCGGTACGTCGCGCCGCGGCTGGGCGCGGCGCTCGCCGGCGAAAGGGAGGCGTACACCTACCTGCCGGAGTCGGTGCGGGGGTTCATGACCGCCGGGGTGCTGGCGGAGGTGATGCGCGGGGCCGGCCTGGGAAACCTTGCCGTGAAGAAGATGGCGCTCGGCTCGGTGGCCTTCCTGGTGGGCGAGAAGGTCTCCGCCGGCGGCTAGGGGCCGTCTTCCAGGCCGGTGTACCGGCGGTCGTGGAAGACCAGGGGCTCGCCGCCGTCCAGGCTCGTCTCCAGCAGCCTGCCGATGAAGATGGTGTGGTCACCGTGCTCGTGGCTGGCGACCACCTCGCAGCCGAGGAAGCACAGGGAGCCGTGGGCCACGGGCAGGCCTGCGGGGCTGAGCGTCATCTCCAGCGGGGCGTCTCCGACCCTGTCCTGCTCGTCGACGGCGTAGTACCGCGCCGCGGCCTCGTGTTCCCGGGAGAGGATGTTGATGCCGTATCGGCCGCTGTCCAGGATGTACCGGTGCGTGTTGCGGCTGTGGCCGACGCATACGAGCACCAGCGGGGGGTCTACGGATATGGAGGTCAAGGAGTTGGCGGTCATGGCGTGAGACACGCCGTCGCTCGTCCTGGTCGTGAGCAGGGCCACGCCGGTGGGGAACTTGGACATCGCCGCCCTGAGATCGTCGCCGCCTACCATCGTCCTAAGACTATACCGTGAACCGGGCCGGGCCACAACGGGCCGGGCAAACGGCTACAGCCCCACGGCCTCGTTGATGCTCTGCTGGTAGGCGTTGGCGCGGTCGCCGCGTACGTCGGCGAAGCTGACCGGCGCCGCGAGGCGGCCCGACTCCAGGATGGCGTAGGAGAGCGTCACGGCGTCCAGACCTTCCGCCGCCGCCACCTCCGGCTTGCGTCCGCTCGTTATGGCGTCGGCGAAGTCCTGTAGCTCGATGGCCAGGGTCTTGCGGGTCGTCTCCTCGATTGGCGCGTCGTATGAAGAGAGCCTGTCCCTGCCGCCGAACATCCTGGCGGTCGTCTCGTCGAGCCTGAAGTCCGGGACCTGCGCGATCAGGTCCGCCTCGGCGACCGGGGACTGCCCACCGGAGAGGGTGACTCGGACGGGCCGGCCTGCGCGGAAGCTGGGTAGGCGCATCGAGCCCTCGCTGCCGTAGATGACTTGCCCGCCCGACTGCTCCCCGGGGGCGGCGTCGCTGAAGGTGGTCTGGCCGATCGCGCCCGAGGCGAACCTCACCAGGGCCAGCGCGGTGTCCTCGGCGGTCGCCTCGACGGTATCGGCCTCCTCGATATCCTCCCTGACGCGGTGCGCGTAGAGCTCCGAAGACTGCGCGGACCTCGATATCTTGATGTCCTTCTCCCAGAGGTGCGTCTCCGCGAAGACTCGCTGAACGTCCCCCATCAGGTACAGCGTCAGGTCGGACGTGTGAACGCCCTGCTCCAGTATCCACCCGCCGCGGTCCTTCATGTGCCACCAGGCCACGAGCTGCTCTGCGGCGCGCGACCCTGACGTGGTGGCGTGTACGTGCAGCCGGGGCTCGCCGATGGTGCCGCCGCGCAGCAAGGCCCTGGCGAGGCGGTACATCGGGTCGCGGCGGACGTTCTCGGAGACGGACAGCACCCTGCCGGCGGCGCTCGCCGCCTCCATCATCCTGAGGCAGGCCCGGACAGTGACGCCCATCGGCTTCTCGACCGCGACGTGGAGGCCGGCGTCGAAGGCGTCCAGGGCGAAGACGTGGTGCGTCCGCGTGTCGGTGACGATGTTGACGGCGTCCAGGCCGCGCTCGGCCTCCAGCATCGCCTGGAAGTCGGTGTAGACGCGCGGCCTCAGGCCCAGCTCCGCCTCGGCTTCGCGAGCCACGTGCTCGGCGGCGGAGCGGTGGCGGTCGCACAGGGCGGCGAGTTCGAAGGTGTCGAAGCCGTGCCGCCGGAGCACCCCAAGTCCGTAGACGTGGCGCACGCCCTGTCCGCCGCACCCGACTTGCGCAAGTTGAAGAAGCGCCATCTATTGCCCTCCGAGCCGTACCGTCGCGGCCCTTCCACCGGATGGGCCAACCAAGCGCCTGGGTTCTTCAGGGAGTGCGAGACAGCGCCGCGAATGGGTTCTGGATCGTCACGCCCTGCACCTGCTGGCCGTGTTGCATGTCTTCAGTGTAGAGCCGTTCGCAGCCTGACTCGATTGCGGCCGCGACGATGAGGGAGTCATAGAAGCTGAACCCATAGCCGGCGTGTACCCCGAGCGCGAGCCGGTATAGTGATGGGGTCGGATTGGTCCGCCACAGCGGTATGAGGATATCGTCCAGCAGGCGCTGTGCGCTATCGGGCGGCGCGCCGAGCTTTCTTGTAACGACGTTCATAGTCTCCTGGACGACCTGGTAGCTGATGCAGCCGGAGCCGCTCTCGAGGCACCTGAAGACCAGTCCTTCCGCGAGTTCGCGCTTGTCGGCATCGGTCTCGTCGAACAGGTAGATCAGTACGTTCGTGTCGATGAAGCCTTCAGCGCTCATTCATCTCTTCCCGTGTGAATCTCCGTCCTCCGGTCGATATGACGCTGCGCAGCTCGCGCACGGTCTTCATCGCCTTGGAGGCCCGCCGTTCACGCCCCGCATATTCCGTAAGCCACATCCGAAACTCGGCGTTCAGAGTCGTCCGCTCGGCAGTGGCCCGCCGGCGCGCGGCTTCTATCAGTCCCTCGTCGGCGCTCATGGTTATGTTCTTCATCATGGTAGCCCTCTCCATGGGTCTTCACACGAAAGTATTGTACACTATTCTCGTGCAGAGGGCACGTAGGAGGGCGACGCCCCTAGGCTACAGCCCCGCGGCCTCGTTGATCGACTGCTGGTATGCGTTGACGCGGTCGCCGCGAACGTCGGCGAAGGCGACCGGCTGCGCGATGCGGCCCGACTCGAGGATGGCGTAGGAGAGCGCCACGGCGTCCAGACCCTCCTCGCCCGTCACCTCCGGCCTGCGGCCGGTCGTTATGGCGTCGGCGAAGTCCTGTAGCTCTATCGCTATGAGCTTGCGGTCCGGCTGCTCGAGCTCGGCGTCGTAGGACGACATCCTGTCCCTGCCGCCGAACATCCTGGACGTCGTATCGTCGAGCCTGAAATCCTGGACTTGCGCCAGCAGGTCGTCTTGCCCGATAGGGGACTGCCTGCCGGCCGGCGTCACCTGGATCTCGCGCCCCGTTCGGCTGCCCGGGAGACGCAGCGATCCTTCGCTGCCGTAGATTATGTCAGTGTCCGACGGCTCGCCCGGGGCGGCGTCGCTGTACGTGGTCTGGCCTATCGCGCCCGAGGCGAACCGTACCAGGGCCAGCCCGGTGTCCTCCGCCGTCGCCTCTATCGCCTCTGCTTCCTCCATCTCCTCCTTGACGCGGTGGTCGTAGAAGCGCTGCATCGGCTGCGCCGCCTCCACCATCGTGCGGGTCTTCTCCCATAGGTGCGTCTCCGCGAACACGCGCTCGACGCCGCCCATCAGGTACAGCGTCAGGTCCGAGGTGTGGACGCCGTACTCGAGGATCAACCCGCCGCGCTCCTTCACGTGCCGCCACGCCACTACCTGCCGGACACCGCGCCCGCCGGAGGTGGCGACGTTGATCGCAAGCCGGGGCTGGCCGATGATTCCGCCGCGCAGGAGCGCCTTAGTGAGCCGGTTCATCGGGTCGCGCCGGTAGTTTTCCGAGACCGACAGCACCCTGCCCGCGGCGTTCGCGGCGTCGATCATGCGGCGGCAGGCCCGGACCGTGACGCCCATGGGCTTCTCGACGGCGACGTGGAGGCCGGCGTCAAAGGCGTCCAGCGCGAAGACGTGGTGCATCCGCGTATCGGTGACGACGTTGACGGCGTCCAGGCCGCGCTCTGCCTCCAGCATGGCCCGAAAGTCGGTGTAGACGCGCGGCTTCAGGCCAAGCTCCGCCTCGGCTACGCCCGCAACGTGCTCGGCGGATGAGCGGTGGCGGTCGCACAGCGCGGCGAGCGCGAACGTGTCGAAGCCGCACCGCCTGAGCTCGGCCAGCCCGTACACGTGGCGCAGCCCCATGCCCCCGCACCCGACCTGCGCAAGTTGTAGAAGCGCCATCGATGACTCCCAATCGCACCCTTGCGTCCGCGCCTCGGGCGGGCGTCAGATGCGGTATAGCTTCTCGGCGTTCTTCGAGAAGAGCGCGGTCTGCTCGTCTTGGCTGAAGTCCGAGATGATCTCGGTGTAGGCGTCCACGAGCTCGTCGTAGGTGCTCCAGAGCCAGTCGACCGGCCAGTTGGTGGCGAAGAAGCAGCGGTCCACGCCGAACGTCTCGATGGACGTGAGCACGTACCGCCTGATGCTGTCGGCCGTCCAGTTGTGGTCGCCCATGCCGAGGCCGGAGATCTTCCAGCGGATGTTGTCGCAGCTCGCCGCTATGGCCACGCCGTTTTTCCACTTCTCGAAGTACTCGTCCGTGCGCTCCGCGGGCGAGCCCGTGTGGTCGACGACGATGGTGACGTTGGGGAACTTGTTTGCCAGAGCCTGTACCTTCTCCATGACCTCCCAGCCGGCGGGCATGCTGGACACGAGGTTGTACTTCTCCAGCAGGGCGAAGCCTCGGTGGTAGTCCGGCTCCACCAGGTAGTCGCCGTAGGAGAAGTCGCGTATGCCGCGCATGTTGGGGGACTCGCAGTGGCGCTCCAGCACCCCCTCGACGCCTGGGTCGCGCAGGTCGGCGTGCGCGACGATGCCGTGCGGGTACCCGGTCCGGTCCGCCGCTTCCTGGAGCCACTCGGTCTCCGCGACCGGGTCGGGGCTGCCGATGGCGGCCTGCACGTGGACCGCCTTCACGACGTTCGCGTTGCGGGTCTCGGCGATGTAGTCCTCGGCGACGTAGTTCCTCTCGGCGAGCTTCTGTATCTGGTCGCCCAGGGTCGGATGCGGAACGCCCGGCTGCCAGTGGGCGTAGACCAACTCCGGGTGCTGCATGTCGTAGAAGTGGACGTGCGTATCGACGAACTCCAGCTTGTCCATGAGCGTATCTCCTACGTCGAAGTGTATCGCGGCTGTGATGGGAGTCGCCGCGCCTAGACCAGGGAATCGACCCTGACGGGGCTGTTGGACGCCGCCGAGCGGTAGGCCGCCTCCAGGAACTCGACGACCCTCGCGCCCACCTCGCCCGGGGCGCGGTTCTCGCCCTCGCCCAGGACCAGGTCGGTCAGTCCGCGCGACGGCAGGTGGGCCGGGTACTGCTCCTCCTGGGCCAGGTCCGGGAACTGCTCGGACGCGCCGTCGTTGTACTGGGCCTCCAGCCGGCCCCCGGCCATGTCCTGCCGTACGAATCCTTCGGTGCCAGAGTACACGAAGCCCTGGTCGAGTTGCTGGTGCGGGCGCATGGCGCCGGTGGAGGCCATAGTGCCGCTCGCGCCGTTGTCCAGCCTGTAGCTGTACGAGTTCACGAGGTCCACGGCGAGGTCGTAGCTGTCCATGAAGGCGAAGACCTCGGTCGCGCGCCGGCCGGTGACCCAGAGCGCCATGCCCATCGGGTGCGTCACCTGGAGGTGGCCCTGTCCTCCTCCGGCCATCTTCGGGTCCGAGTAGCTGTTCGGCTCCGGGCCCGTGACGGGGAAGCCGAACGCGTCGGCGTAGTCCTGCGGTCTGCCCCGCAGGTAGGACTCGACCCAGGAGGTGTATATGCCGGAGACGAGCTGCAGCTCGCCGATCTTGCCCGACTGGACGATCTCGCGCGCCGCCTGAGCGTGGCGTGTGAACTGGTAGGTGTAGCCGACCATCAGGTGCAGCCCGTTGCGCTTCGCGCGCTCCACCAGGTCCCACGCGTCCACCGCGGTCAGGGTCATCGGCTTCTCGACGAGCACGTGGACGCCGGCGTCCAGCGCGTCGCGGGCGACCTGGTAGTGGTAGGCGTGCTGGACGGCTATGACGACGCCCTCGACGCCCGCCGCGAGCAGGTCCCGGTGGTCGTCGTAGGTGTTGGGGACGTCGTAGTAGTCGGCGGCCGCCGCGGCCTTCTCGGGCTTGACGTCGGCGATGCCGACGAGATCAGCTTTTTCGTAAGACTTCAGGCTGGGGATGTGGAACTGGGTCGCCCACCATCCGGCGCCTATAACGCCCATTCTCGCCTTCGCCATGACACTACCTCGCGCTATCGGAAGATGGAGGCCGCCCAGCAGCATCCAGTCGCCTCCCTAAGGCTACCATAAAGCTATGGCTGCCCAAAATCCCCACCTAAATGGCGGGTGACGCTCTAAGGCAAGGGGTGTCGCCGATGAGAGGATGGCGAGTTCTACCCGTTTTTCCTTGAAAAGTGTCTCATTGTGTCTCTTTTCGTCTTATTCAGCTATGGACCGTGAGACAGGGGGAGACGCCCAATAGGCAAAATGAGACATGAAATAGACAGAATGAGACAGTGATGAGACAGAATGAGACACGCGGTCGCTGCCGTGTCCGTGCGGCGTGTCGGGATTGGGAGGGCGGGTTTGAAACCCGCCTCTACGAGTGTGTGGCAGCGCATGGGGGGAGTATAGCACGTGCGTTCTTCGGATGGCAAGGGCCGTATGCCTGGGGCGGCATTTGCGGCAGGGGCCAAGGCTGTTTAGAATCGGGCACAGGCTATAGAAGGGAGTGACTGCGATGACTACTGGGAACGGTCTATCATCCGGAGGAGGCGCAAGGCCGGTCGACCTGCTGCTGACCCACGGCCGCGTGATAACGATGGACGAGCGGCGCCGCATTCTGCGCGACGGCGCCATCGCCATAGACCAGGGGCGGATAGTTGCCGTCGGGCCGGCCCACGAGGTATCCCCTTCGGTGCGGGCCAGGGAGACGCGGGACCTCGAGGGCGCCCTGGTCCACCCCGGGTTCGTCGACGCCCACGTACACCCGACTCTCCAGCTCGTTCGGGGGGTGCTGCCCGACTACTACGACGAGGCCACGCTGTACAAGGAGTACTCGGCCCCCTCCGCGGCCGAGAGGACCGAGGACGAGGAGTACTACTCGACGCTGCTGGCGAGCATGGAGATGG
Organism: Dehalococcoidia bacterium; assembly: GCA_963664035.2. GTDB lineage: Bacteria > Chloroflexota > Dehalococcoidia > Lucifugimonadales. The sequence goes on from OY760867.2 coordinate 1,854,664, forward strand.
CCCACAACGGCACGACCGCTTTCGCCGACACCGGGAGCTTTGCCTACCTGGACCGCTGCGTCAGCGCCGTCGACAAGGTGGGCATACGGGGCGCGGTGGGAGGCCCCGGCGCCAAAGACCGCCAGGATATCCCCGGCTGGTTTCGCGTCGAGCAAGAGGCGCCGTCCGCCCAGGACGAGCTGAATCGGCTAGAAGACCAGATAAGTCGCTACCCCAGGAACGGGGCCCGCGTCTGGGGCGCCGTGACGCTGCTCGGGCTTGGAACTTCCTCGGATGAGCTGCTGAGAGGCGCAAAGGAACTGGCCGACGAGCACGATGTCCAACTGATCATGCACCGGTCATGGAGCAACGACGAGGTCGAGGACTCCCTTGCCCAGACGGGGCTCCGCCCGATAGAGCACCTCTCGAAGCTGGGCCTGCTGGGGCCCAACCTCACGCTCGTCCACATGATCCACGTCGACGATAGGGAGGTGGACCTGCTGGCGGAGTCCGGGACCAGCGTCGTCCACTGTCCCGCGGCGGGGATCAAGCGGGCGTACGGAGCGGCCCGCTTCGCAAAGTTCCCGGAGATGCTGGGCAAGGGGGTGCCGGTCTCGCTGGGCTGCGACGCCGCCAACTGGTCCAACTCCCTGGACATAGGGCGAATGGCCTACCTGGCGTGTCTCATCCACAGGGAGGTCAGGGGGGTGGTGCCCGCGATCTCCGCCGAGACCGCCCTGGAGATGGCGACCCTCCACGGGGCCAGGGCCCTGGGACTCGGCGACGAGATAGGCTCCCTCGAAGTGGGGAAGCGGGCGGACATAGTCATCCATACGACCAATGCCCCCGAGGTCCATCCGGCCCACGACCTGGTCAACAACCTCGTCTACTCATCGTTGACGGAGACGGTGGAATCGGTGCTGGTCGACGGCAGCTGGGTCCTCCAAGGGGGCGAGCTCGTGAACCTCGACGCTGCCGAAGAGTACGAGAGGATCGACGCGGCGGCCAAGACGCTGTGCGACCGCGTGGGGTTCCCCCTGCCTCAACACTGGCCCGTCATATAGCGCAAGGCGCCAATGCCCTGTCATGCGGGTTGAGGGATGGAGCCAACGGTGGGACTCGAACCCACGGCCTGCGGTTTACGAAACCGCTGCTCTACCGCTGAGCTACGTTGGCTCATGCCGCGCCGTTCAGGGCCGTCACCTTCTCCACGAAGCCCCGGACCATGAGTCGGTTCTCCTCCAAGTCGTCGTCTTCCATGAAGTCATGATAGGAATTGGCGTGGAATGACCTAGCTACCGCAAACTCGGATACGAGGGCCGGGTCGCCGCTCTCCTGGGCGAGCCTCCTGACGGCGGCCTTCATCGCGCCGTGCTTGCCGAAGTCCCAACCACGCTCTTGGGCCGCGGCCATCACGGCGTGAGACGCCGCGCCCCAGAGCTTTTCCGAGCCCTGCAAGACATCGCCGTCGGCCAACTCCCTGTCGGCAGCCTCCAGGAAGCCCTGCGCCGTCTTTGTATGCCCCTTGGCGTCCATGCTGCTATCTTACCATGCCAGCCGGACCGCGGTCCTCGGCACGTCGGCGGACCGGACAGACGCTCGTCCCCTCCGGTGTCCCAAGATTTACGGCAGACGGCATTGACGCCATGTCTGCGCCTCCTTTTGTTTGATTATTGTGCCTAGGATCCTCTTCGTGTATTGTACGATATAGAGTACAATACACGCATGTACACGATTCTACGAAGTGCGACGTTCGACCGGTGGTTGAGCAGGCTGCGGGACCGGCATGCGGTGAACCGCATCGTCGCCAGGTTGCTTGCAGCCGAGGATGGACATCTTGGTGACGTGAGGTCTGTTGGCGGCGGCGTGTCCGAGATGAGAATCCAGTATGGACCTGGATACCGGGTCTACTACATCACACGAGGCGCTGAGTTGATCGTCCTGCTATGTGGCGGCGACAAGGACAGCCAGCGGCGAGACGTCGAGCGGGCCAAGAGAATGGCGGCAGAATGGAGGGGCTGATGTCCGAGGAGTACCGAAAGTTCGACGCAGCGGACTACATAACGACCGAGGAGGATGTCCGAGAGCTTCTCAGAGCAGCTACGGATGAGGACCCTGGGGACGGAGCCGTGATTCGCGCCGCTCTCAAGCACGTCGCTCGGACGCGGAACATGAGCGCCCTCGCCCGCGACACCGGGCTAAACCGGGGCAACCTCTACGCGGCTCTGTCGGAAGACGGAAATCCCACCCTGGCAACGCTGCTGAAGGTCACCCGCGCATTGGGGCTGAGGCTGCGCCTTGAGCCCGTCGAGAGCCCCCGCACAGGGCGCGCAACAGGCTGAGCGACGGGTTCGCCCTCGATGGCGGGGTTCGCGATTCGGTACGTCGTGGTGGAGCTGGGGGGACTCGAACCCCCGACTTCCTCCGTGCAAGGGAGGCGCTCTCCCAGCTGAGCTACAGCCCCACGGGCGCCTGGCGGGCCGGCGGGTCCTGTGGGGACCGGCGCGAACGTGGAAGGGGGCCGGTGCTTGACCGGCCCCCTTCGGCCTTAACCGCTGGACAGTAGAAGGAACCAGAATTGTTTCGCTCCGGTGGAGCGTCGTTTCCGGCGGGTTTTCACAGGGCGGGTCTGCTTGCGGCTTTGGGGAGCTCCTCCATGGTGGAGGCTCGCTCGACCCGTGGCCTTTGGCTGGCCCGCGCCCGCCGTTCGACCTAGGAGTTCCGCCCCGCGCTGTGCGGGGAGAGTCCCTAACTCCCTAGAAAGGAGGTGATCCAGCCGCACCTTCCGGTACAGCTACCTTGTTACGACTTCGTCCCAGTCACCGACCCCACCCTCGGCGCCTACCTCCCCTGGGGGTTGGCCCAGCGACTTCAAGTGTTGCCGACTTCCATGACGTGACGGGCGGTGTGTACAAGCCCCGAGAACGTATTCACCGCAGTGTGCTGACCTGCGGTTACTAGCAGCTCCACGTTCATGCAGGCGGGTTTCAGCCTGCAATTCCAACTGGGACCGGCTTTGTGGGATTAGCTCCGGATCGCTCCTTGGCAACCCTCTGTACCGGCCATTGTAGCGTGTGTGTAGCCCAGGGCGTAAGAGCCGTGCTGACTTGACGTCGTCCCCACCTTCCTCCCCTGTTTTAGGGGCAGTCTCGCTAGAAAAAGGCAACTAACGACAGGGGTTGCGCTCGTTGTGGGACTTAACCCAACACCTCACGGCACGAGCTGACGACAGCCATGCAACATCTGTGCATCCGTCCCCGAAGGGAGGCCCGCCTTTCGGCGGCTTTCGGAAGCATGTCAAGCCCTGGTAAGGTTCTTCGCTTATCATCGAATTAAACCACACGCTCCGCTGCTTGTGCGGGGCCCCGTCAATTCCTTTGAGTTTTAGCCTTGCGGCCGTACTCCCCAGGCGGGATACTTATCGCGTTAACTTCGGCACAGAGGGGGTCGATACCCCCTATGCCTAGTATCCATCGTTTAAGGCATGGACTACCCGGGTATCTAATCCGGTTTGCTCCCCATGCTTTCGCGCCTCAGCGTCAGGTGCAGCCCAGAGAGTCGCCTTCGCCTCGGGTGTTCCTCCCGGTATCTACGCATTTCACCGCTACTCCGGGAATTCCACTCTCCTCTGCTGACCTCAAGCCTGCCAGTTTCTCATGACCCCTCCCAGTTGAGCCGGGAGATTTCACATGAGACACGACGGGCCGCCTACTCGCCCTTTACGCCCAGTAAATCCGGACAACGCTCGCCTCCTACGTATTACCGCGGCTGCTGGCACGTAGTTAGCCGAGGCTTATTCCTCGGGTACCGTCCTTACTCTTCCCCGAGAAAAGGGGTTTACAACCCGAAAGCCTTCCTCCCCCACGCGGTGTCGCTGCGTCAGGCTTTCGCCCATTGCGCAAGATTCCCTGCTGCTGCCTCCCGTAGGAGTGGGGGCCGTGTCTCAGTCCCCCTCTGCCCGTTCGTGCTCTCACACCGGGTACCCGTCTTCAGCTTGGTGAGCCATTACCTCACCAACTACCTGATAGGCCGCAAGCCCCTCCCAAGACGGCCCCCGCCTAAGCGAGAACCTCTCCTCCGTAGGCCGTAACCAACGGAGCTTACGGGGTATTAGGCCCGGTTTCCCGGGTTTATCCCCCTGCTCGGGGTAGGTCACTTACGTGTTACTCAGCCGTTCGCCACTACCCCGGGTAGCCGAAGCCACCCGGCGCCGTTCGACTTGCATGCATTAAGCGCACCGCCAGCGTTCGTCCTGAGCCAGGATCAAACTCTAAGAACTAACTGGTTCCTTCTACTATCCAGTTGTTAAGGTGCCCAGGGCCCTCCGATCCATGCTCTCGGCAGCCTGCCGAGACGGGAAGGCCCGTCGCGGGTCCAGCCCGCGTCAAGGGAGTATACATCATCCGGCTCCGAGGGTCAATCGCGCCCGGAGCCGAATCTCAGGGCAATCCGGCGGGCGGCCTAGGGCTCACGCCCCCAGCAGGTCCAGGTTCTCCAGGGACGGCGAGACCTCCCCGGACGCCACGCGCCCGGTCAGGGAGACGATCGCGTCGTTCACCGGCGTGGGCACGCCGACGCTCCTGCCCCGCGCGGCCACGTAGCCGTTCAGGTGGTCCACCTCCGTCTTGCGTCCCTTGATGATGTCCTGCGCCAGGGACGGGCGCCCCTCCCGCAGCGTCGCGGCGTACTCGGTCATCTTCCCCTCGATCTCCTCCCGCGCCTCGCCGTCCGTGAGCGCCTCGGCGTACAGGTGCGCGGGTATGCCCTGGATCGGCTCGACGTCGACGCCCAGCGCCTCCGCCACCGCCACGAGCTCGGCGGCGACGCGGATGGACACCTCGCGCGTCTCGGCGTGGCGCCGCAGGTCCGCCGACTTCAGGCCCGTGATCCCGGCCAGCGCGTTGCTCATGGAGTTGGTCGCCAGCTTGGCCCACCGCTCTCCCCAGAGGTTCGTCGTCGTCTTCGTAGGCCCGGCCGCGGACATCGCCTCGGCAATCCGCTGCAGCCGCTCGGTGACCCGCCCGCTCGGCTCGCCCAGGATGAACGAGTGCCTCTTCAAGTCGCTGGTGCGCGTCACCAGGCCCGGCTCGTACATCCCGCCGCCCAGCGTCACCACGCAACCCACGACGCGCGTCCATCCGACGGCCTCCGCGATCGTCTCCTCGTTGATGCTGTTCTGCGCCGATACGATGAAGCCGCCGGGCGCAAGGTACGGCTCCGCGAAAGTGGCGGCCCACTTCGTGTCGTAGGACTTGACCGACAGCACGATGGCGTCGAAGGACGACCCGGACGCGGAGACCTCGCCCAGGTGGAGGGCGGGGGGCCTTGCGGTGAACTCCTCCTCCACGGCGCTGACGCCGATCCCCTCGGCCCTGATGCGCTCGACGTTTGCCGGCCACGTGTCGATCAGCGTGACGTCGCGCCCCGCCCGCGACATGTAGGCGCCGATCACGCCGCCTATGGCCCCGACTCCCAGTACTGCGATCTTCATCCGGCTCTCTCCTGGCCTGCGTCATCGCGGGGCGCGTCGCCGTGCCCCGCAGCCTCGGATTCTATCAGGGAATGCGGCGGCCTCGCAGCGGGTCTCGCCTGGGTGAGAGCGCCGATCGCGATCGCGAACATGGCCGCCACGGTGAGGAAGCCGGGGGCGTAGCTCTGCCACAGGTCGAATGACGCTCCGGCGATGAGCGGCCCCGCCACCAGCGACGTGACCGACGGCATGTTGATCAGCCCGGAGATGCTCCCGAAGAACTTCACGCCGAACGCCTCCTGGGCGATCAGGGTTGCAAGCACCCCGAACGCGCCCATCGACAGCCCATACAATGGAACGAACAGCCATACCAGGGGGGGCGTCGGATAGGCGACCATCAGCAGTATGAAGACCACCTGGCCGGCCAGCGACAGCATCATCGCCCGGCGCGCCGTTATGACGTCCGCCAGCGACCCGAAGACCATCTTGCCCGTCATGCCCCCCAGCGCCAACGCCGTCATCGCCCGCGCCGCGAGCTCCGCGGACATGCCCTCGTTGGCGAGGTGGGCGCTTACCCAGGGCAGCACGCCGCTGTAGGTGAACATTGCCAGCGTGGTGGCGACCGTTATCGCGTAGAAGGCAGGCGTGCGCAGCGCCTCTCCGACCGTCCAGCCGGTGAGCGCGCCGCCCGAGGGTCCCGCGCCGGCCGCCTCGGCCCTGGCGCCGCCCCGGCCTCCTTCGTGTACCAGCGGCAGCCCGAGCAGCGCGATCGAGCCCGCGATGGCCGCGTAGACGACGTACGCCGCCTCCCACGAGGCGTTCACGATGGCCAGCCACGTGATTATCGGGAGCGCGGCCCCGCCGAAGTTGTTGCCCATTATCGTCAAGCCCATCGCCCTGCCGCGGCTGCGCGGGAACCATATGGCCACCAGCCTGCCGATGGGCAGCGGGCTGACACCGGGCGAAAAGACGAACTGGAGGAAGCTCAGCGCGTACCAGTGCCAGAGCTGGGCCATCAGCGGACGGAGCAGGAAGCTGGCCCCCATCACCAGCAGCGACACTGTGAAGACCGGTCTCGCCCCGTGCCTGTCCATGAAGCGCCCCAGCAGGGGCGCGGTCAGCGACCCTACGGCCGCGAAGGAGAGGGACGCGCTCACGGCCGAGCGCGACCAGCCGAAGGCGTCTTCCAGCGGCTCGACGAAGAGGCCGAAGGCATAGGTGCCCCCGCCCACGTTCAGCGCCGCGCCCAGGAAGAGGATGGCCGCGATGGCCCAGCCGTAATGGGGGCGGGGGAGGAGATGCAGCCGGGAGCGCATGGCGGCTATGGTACACCGATGCGGCCCTCGCCGGGATGCTATCATTGGGGGCATCATTCCCATTGCGAGCGGTCATATGAACAGCGACGAAATCAGAGAGTCCTTCCTCGGCTACTTCGAGTCCAAGGGCCACCTCCGCGTGGCCAGCTCCTCCCTAATCCCGGTGGGCGACCCCACGCTCCTGCTCACGACGGCGGGCATGGTCCAGTTCAAGCCCTACTTCGCGGGCGAGTCGGAGCCGCCCAACAGGCGGCTGAGCAGCTCGCAGAAGTCGTTCAGGGCCGTTGACATCGACGAGGTGGGCGACGCCACCCACCTGACGCTCTTCGAGATGCTGGGCAACTTCAGCATCGGCGACTACTTCAAGCAGGGCGCCGTTCACTTCGCACTGGAGTGCCTCACCGAGGTGATGGACCTGCCCCGGGAGCGCTTCGCCGCCACGGTACACCACTCGGACGACGAGACCTTCGAGCTGTGGCAACAGGCGGGCATCCCCCCCGAGCGCATCTTCCGCTTCGGGGACGAGGACAACTGGTGGGGCCCCGCCGGGCTGGAGGGGCCTACCGGCCCGTGCGCCGAGCTCCACTACGACTTCGGCGCCGGGCGGGGGTGCCTCCGGCCCGACTGCGGCCCCAACTGCGCCAACACCCTCCCGGACTCCGAGGACGCCTGCAACCGCTTCGTCGAGCTCTGGAACCTCGTATTCATGCAGTTCTACCACCACCTGGACGGCACGCGCACGCCGCTGCCCTCCACCGGCATCGACACGGGCATGGGCCTGGAGCGGCTGGCGGTCGTCCTGCAGGACGCGAGCGACATCTACGACACCGACCTGTTCAGGCCGCTGATAGAGCGCGTCGAGGACATAGCCGAAAAGGAGTACGGCGCCGACCGCGGCGATGACTACGCCATGCGCGTCGTCTCCGAGCACGCCCGCAGCGCCGCCTTCCTGATCGCCGATGGCGTCGTGCCCGCCAACGAGGGGCGCGGCTACGTGCTGCGCCGCGTCGTGAGGCGCGCCATACGGTTCGGCAGGCGCCTCGGCCTCGAAGACCCGTTCCTGGGAGAGATGGCCCGGGTCGTCATCGACAGGATGGGGGACGCCTACCGCGAGCTCCGCGACCACCGCGATTTCGTGCTCACGGTACTGGAGCTGGAGGAGAAGAAGTTCCAGCAGGCCTTCCAAAGCGGCTACGCGGTGCTGAGCGACGCCCTCGACGAGGGGGGCCGGATCCCCGGCGAGCTGGTCTTCCGCCTCTGGGACACCCACGGCTTCCCGGTGGAGATCACGCAGGAGATCGCCCGCGAGCGCGGCCTGGAGGTCGACGTAGAGGGTTTCGAGCGCGAGATGGAGGCGCAGCGCCAGCGCGGCAGGGCAGCCGCCCGCTTCGGCGGAGACCGCTCCAGGATCAGGCTGTACGAGAGCCTGGGCGTCGGCTCGACCGCCTTCCTGGGCTACGACACGGTCGCGGCCCGGTCGGTAGTGGTCGGCCTCATATCCGGCGACCGGGTGGTCGACACCGCCGCGGACGGCGAGAGCGTAGACGTCGTCCTGCTGGAGACGCCCTTCTACCCCGAGGGCGGCGGGCAGGTCGGGGACGCCGGCGTGCTGGCCGGGCCGGGCGGCAGGATAGACGTCCACGACACGCAGACGGTGATGCCCGGCCTCATCGCCCACTTCGGCGAGGTCGCGCAGGGCGAGATCGCCGTCGGCGACACCGTGGACGCTCACGTGGACCCGGTGCGAAGGCAGGACACCGCCCGCAACCACACGGCCACCCACATGCTCCACGCCGCGCTGCGCCAGGTGCTCGGCCCGCACGTGAGGCAGGCGGGGTCCCTCGTCGCCCCGGACCGGCTCAGGTTCGACTTCAGCCACGTCGAGGCAGTCACCGCCGAGGAGATGGAGCGGGTGCAGTGGCTGGTCAACGAGAAGATCAGGGAGAACGTATCCATCCACAGGAGCGAGGATACCTACGCCCGGGCCATCGAGCGCGGCGCGCTCGCCTTCTTCGGCGACAGGTACGACGACACCGTCCGGCTCGTCGAGATCGCCAACGGCGCGACCTTCAGCTTCGAGGTGTGCGGCGGCACGCACGTCCACCGCACCGGGGAGCTTGGGGCCGTCTTCGTCCTCGGCGAGTCCAGCATCGGCTCCGGGCTCCGGCGGATAGAGGCCGTCAGCGGCCGGGGCGCCGAGCGCGTCGTCAGGGACCGCTTCTCCTCCGAGGATGCCGTCGCCTCCCTGCTCGACACGAGCGTCGCCGGCGTCGAGGAGCGGGTGAAGGGACTGCTGGAGGAGGTCGACGCGCTGCGCAGGACGAACGAGGCGCTTGAGCGGCGGGCCTCCGCCCAGTCGGCGCACACCCTGCTCGACCGGAAGCGCGACGTGAACGGTGTAACCGTGCTCGCGAGCAGCGTCGAGGCGTCCAGCGTGGACGCCATGCGCGACATGGGCGACTGGCTGAGGGACAAGCTCGGCAGCGCCGTCGTCGTGCTGGGCGCCGTCATCGGCGAACGCCCCGTGCTGGTCGCCATGGTGACCCCCGACCTCGTTTCGCGCGGCCACAGCGCGTCCGACGTCGTTAGGGGGGCGGCCAAGGCCATCGGCGGCGGCGGCGGAGGCCGTCCCGACGTGGCCCAGGCCGGAGGACGCCGCGCCGACGGGCTGGAGGAGGCCCTCGACGTGGTGTACCGGATGGTCGGCGAGAAGGCGGACGGCCATTGAGGATGCTGGCGCTGGACGTGGGCGGCAGGCGCATAGGCGTCGCCGCGTGCGACTCCGGGGAGCTGGTGGCGACGCCGGTAGCCGCCATCGAGCACACCAGCCACGCCCGCGCCGTCGAGGCCATACTGGCTGCCGCTGATGAGCGGCGGGTCGAAAGGATCGTCGTCGGCATGCCCCTCTCCCTTTCTGGAGAGATGGGCCCGCAGGCCCGGAAGACCGCGCGCTTCATGGAGAAGTTGGCCGCCCGGACCGACATACCGGTGGAGGCCGTCGACGAGCGCTACTCCACGGCGGAGGCGCGGCGGCTGATGGCGGAGGCCGGCGGCGGACGCCCCAGGGAGCGCGGCCGCGTCGACGCGTCTGCCGCCGCCGTGATCCTACAGTCCTACATCGACTCCCGACGGGCCGCGACCGCCTGAGCCGCCTCCCGTGTCTGCTCGCAAACGGCGGCTGGTGCTCATCGGATACCCGCTGGGGCACTCCATATCCCCGGCCTTCCAGCAGGCCGCCCTCGACCGCCTCGCGCTGCCCGCGGAGTATACGACCATGCCCGTCCCGCCCGATCGGCTCCCCCAGGCGCTGGACGGGCTGCGCGGCGACGAGTTCCTCGGCGCCAACGTCACCATCCCGCACAAGGAGGCGGCCATGCGCCACCTCGACGGGATAGACCCGTGGGCCTCGTCGATAGGAGCGGTCAACACGATAGTCAAGGACGGCCCCAAGCTGGTGGGCCACAACACCGACGCCTACGGCTTCATGGCCAGCCTGAAGGAGAAGGCCGGCTTCGACCCTAGGGGCTGCGCGGCGCTCCTGCTGGGGGCCGGCGGGGCCGCCCGCGCCGCGGCCTTCGCGCTCGCGCGGGAAGGCGCGGCCTCCCTGACCATCGCCAACCGCGCCCTGGGCCGCGCCCGGTCCCTGGCGGGCGAGGTCGCCGACGGCGCAGGGGCCGTGAGAGCGCTGGCGCTGCGCGGCCCGGCCCTGGCGGACGCCGTCCGCGACGCCGACCTGATCGTCAACGCCACCTCCGTCGGCATGAGACACGGCCCAGCCGAGGGCGCGTCGCCCATAGAGGGGGGCCTCATCAGGCCCGGCTCCCTCGTCTGCGACGTGGTCTACACCCCCGCCGAGACCCCGCTTCTGGCCGAGGCGAAGAGGGCGGGCGCCAGGACCCTAGGCGGCCTATGGATGCTCGTGCTCCAGGGGGCGGCCGCGTTCGAGCTGTGGACCGGCAAGCCGCCGCCCGTGGACGCAATGCACGGCGCCGCCCAGGACGCCCTGGCCTCCCAATAGTGCGTCCGCGGCCTTGACCGCCGCCGGGGCCGGTGGTAGCCTCGAATGCGGCGGCGCCCATGCCGAAGTGGCGGAACGGTAGACGCGGCGGTCTCAAAAACCGTTGGGGCTTAAACCCCATGTGGGTTCGACTCCCACCTTCGGCACCACCTCGCCTACGCAATCAGCCATGACACAGCCGGGACTGCCCCTGAACGACGAGACCGACTACGGCCTATGCTTCGCCTGCGGCCCCCGCAACCCGTGGGGCCTGAAGCTGCGCTTCGAGGCGGACGGAGATAGGATCACGACGACGTTCACGGTCTCGGAGGAGTACCAGGGCTTCCCCGGATACTTGCACGGCGGCGTCGCGAGCTCCATACTGGACGAGACGATGAGCAGGGTGTCGCTGCTGGAGGGCAGGTGGGCCATGACCGCGCTGATGGACATCCGGTTCAGGTACCCGGTACCCGTCGGCAGCCGGGTCACCGTGGAGGCGGTCAAGACGGGGGAGATGCGCGGCTTCCTGGAGACGAAGGGGGCCATCTACCTGCCTGGGGGCAGGGCGGCGGTCAACTCGAAGGGCACCTACGCCTACGTCCCCCACGATACCCTGCACGACATGGCCTCCGCCTACCCCGGCCTGGCGCGCCACTGGATGAGGCAGCCCCCGGCGTCCGCGGCGGCGGCTACTCCAGGTTCCCCTGGCCCTTGAACCTCTTCCCCTTGGCCACGTAGTGGGCGGCGGTGAACCGTATCAGCTCGGCGTGGCGCTCGGCGATCTTTCCCCTCACCTTCGCCGGCACCCCCAGCACCATCGACCCTGGCGGTATCTCTACCCTCTCGACCACCATCGCCCCGGAGGCTATCAGGCTGCCAGCGCCGATCCGCACGCCGTCGTTGACGATGGCGCCGTTGCCGATGAGCGAGCCGTCTTCGACCACCCCCGCGTGGCAGAGCACGCGGTGGCCTATAACCACGTCGTCGCCTATAACCACGTCGTCGTCCCCGTGTACGACCGAGTTGTCCTGGATGCAGGTGCCGGCGCCGATTACGATCCTGCCGTTGTCGGCCCGTATCACCGTGCCCGGCCACACGCTGGAGTTCTCGCCGATCTCGACGTCGCCCACCACGTAGGCGGCCTCGCTCACGAACGCTGACGGGTGTATCTTCGGCGCGACGCCATCGAGACTTCTGATCACTTCGACCCTCCCGGCTGGTACTGCGGGCCTTCGAGCGGCCCGGCGGCTATTCTAACCGATGGGCGCCGAGCCTTCCGAAACCGCGCTCCGCCTTCCGTCGTAGTCCATATCGAGGAGGAACGGCCCACGCGGCCGGTATGGTATCCTACGCCGCGCCACGGAGTGGAATGATGATGACGAAGACCCTGTTGCTGAAGCTCGCGCTGCTCACCGCCGTCTTTGCGCTCTCGGCATGCGCCGGCGCCCCCGATCCCACGCCTACGCCCACGCCGCCTCCGCCGACCCCAACGGCGACGCCCACCCCGGCCCCGCCCACCCCGACCCCCGAGCCCACCGCCGCCGACGACCCGGCCCGGGTGCTCTTCAGGTACATTCGCGCCATGGCGCTGCTGAGCAACGGCCACTACGAGGACGCGATACCCCAGTTCAACATAGTCATCAGGCTGCTTCCCGACCTCGCCTCCGCCTACTTCGGTCGGGGGCTCTCCTACTACCACGAAGCGGTGAAGGACAGCCCCGACGTCGACGAAGAGAAGATCGACCTGGCGATGGGGGACCTCGACAGGGCCATCGAGCTCAGGCCGGGCTACGCCGCCGCCCTCAGGAACAGGGGGATGGTCCACCTGTCGAGCGGACGGATTGCCGACGCCCTGGCCGACTTCTCCAAGGCCATCGAGATCTACGAGGAGAAGGGCGAGATGAGGGCGGCCGACGAGGTGCGCGCTATCCTGGAGAGGCGTCGGTAGGCCGTCCGCCGCCCGCCTGGGCGCCGGTGGTGGCGTCCTTGTATATCTGCATGAGCCCTTGGTGCCGCCTGGCCCCCAGCCGTCCCGGCGAGGCGCCTGCCCGCGACAGCAGACGCGCCATCTCCCGGGTGACCGCGTTCTCCTGGAGCTTCGGGAAGCCCCGGTAGGTCTCCAGGCACAGCGCTTCGAGGCCCCGGTCGCGCCTCATGCCGGCCCAGGCGTGGACCAGCGGGAGCGCCGCCGTCACGGCGGCCTCCCTGGCGCGCCCAACCCCCACGTACGGCTTGGCGCTGAGCGCGTCCGTCAACCGTCGGCTCCCGAGCGACGCCGCCTCGGCCAGGCCGCGCAGCAGCCCCCGCTCTAGGTGGCGGTCCAGGATGCGGGCGGCCCCGGCCAGCCTCCTCAGCGGGTGGTTGGCGGGCCTCCCCGCCGTGCGCCACCCGCCGGGCGGCATCGTCGGCCCCGGTGGGAGATGGCCGAGCACGGCCCGCATCCGCCCCGCGCTTGCAGGGTCCGCCAGCGGCAGCAGCCCCGCCCCTCGCACAAGCATCGCCTCCAGGGCCAGCAGCCGAGTGGCCTCCGGCTCCCCGCGCATGGACGCCAGCATGCGGAACGGCACGCGGCGCGACAGTTCCCTGAAGGGCCTGCGGTTGGCGGCGTACCCGAGCGCCTCCATGACGGCGCCGTACGCCGCCTCGTCCGGATCGACGCGCTCCAGCTCGGCCCGGAAGCCGGCGCTCCTGGCCAGAAACCGCCGGTCGCCCGCCCTGTCCAGCGCCTCCCCAGCCGTCCCGCCGCCCAGGAGGGCCGCGAACGGCTCCGGTAAGGGGCCGAGGCTCTCTTCCGACGCCTCCTCCGGAATCCTCGCCACCGGAGCGCCGGCGCCCGACTGCTGCCGGGTGGCCCTGCGCCCGGCGGTGTGCAGCACCAGGTGCAGCACGACGCCGTTGTAGCCGGGATCGACGTGGTGTCGGTGGGCCCGCCAGCCCGACTCCTCGACGTGCACCTCCACGTCCCCCCGGACGGTCGCGCCCGCCTCGTCCTGGAGCACCGCGTCCCGGAAGTCTGGCCCCGCCCCGCCGCCCGGCCTGCCCGGGTATAGTACGCGGAAGCGGCGGCCGTCCTCGGTCCTGAGACCCTCGGACAGGTTGTGCGCGTTGCTCCAGAGGCGCGCGACCGCGCTCTCGCCCGGCCGGGGATACGGCGCCCCCGCCTCCATTACGCAGGCGGCAGCCGCGGTCACCATCTCCCGCCCCCCGGCCCTGAGGCCCGCGCCTGGAGCGTCACCTCCCCTGCGGCCAGCGTCACCTCCGGGCCGTCGTCGGGCCGCAGGACCAAGCCCCCCCGCTCGTCGACGCCGACGGCCTCGCCCTCCAGCGCCCTGGACCCCGACCGCACCCGCACCCGCCGCCCCAGCGTGTCCAGGGCGCGCTTCCACTCCCCAAGCAGCACGCCGCCGGGCAGGCGGTAAGCCTCGTCGAGCCTCTCGATCACGGCTATCAACACCTCCGCGCGGTCGAAGAGCCTGCCCGTCTCCGCCGACAGGCTCGTGGCGGTCTCCTCGATCCCGGGCGTCTCGGAGACGTCCATGTTCACGTTCAGCCCGACGCCCACGACCGCGTGGGCGGCGTCGCCCTCCATGGCCGCCTCCACCAGGATGCCGGCGATCTTCTTGCCACCCATCCGCACGTCGTTGGGCCATTTTATGGTAGAGGGCAGCCCCGTCAGGTCGGCGGCCGCGCCGCGCACGGCGAGGGCGGCGGCCATGTTCGCGTAGTGGAGCCGGCGCCCGGCTGGCCGCAGCACCACCGAGAACGTGAGGCCGCTCCCGGGCGGCGAGAGCCAGCTCCGGTTGAAGCGCCCCCTACCGCCGGTCTGCTCCTCCGCCACCACGACGGCGCCCTCGGCGCACCCGTCTTCCGCCATGCGCCGCGCCTCGTCCATGGTCGAGCCCAGGAGCCGGTGGTAGGCGACCGCCCTGCCCCCGAGCCTACGCCGCACCCGTTCCACGTCCAGCTTGCCATCCATGTTTTCAGACCGTATTCCCATTGTAGCACCGCCCGCCGAACGGTAGTGCTCCGGTTGATACTCCTATTACGGGTGCGATATCGTGTCGAACGCGCGGCATTTGGGGCCGCGCGTTAATCCACCGGAGGTGGCGCTGCAAGATGCAGGATATTCGTGTCTGCGTATACGAGGCCGATGACGGTCCGAGGGTCGGGTCCGTGGAGGGAGACAGGGTCTACGACCTGAACCTCTGCTGCGCCGCCCGGCTGGAGGGGCAGGGCGTGGCGGACCCCCTCGGCGTGGCCGGAGTCATGGCGCCGCCGGACCTCGCCGCGTTCCTCGCGGGGGGCGACCAGGCGCTCGCCGAGGCGCGCAGGTCGCTGGGGTGGGCGCTCGCCCAGCCCGACGACGCCTCGACGGCGGGCAGGCCCCTCTCGCGCGGCCTAGACGGCGCAAGGCTGAAGGCGCCCATCACACCGTCCACCAAGGTCATCTGCATGGGCAGGGTCTTCATGAGCCACGTCGTCATCGGCGGCCTGGAGCCGCACCCCAAGCCCACGCCCTTCTACAAGCTCACCCAGGTCGTCGTCGGCCCCGACGAATGGGTAGTGCTGCCGAAGCACCACTACCCTGAACCCGTCGTCTACGGCACCGAGCTCACCGTCGTCATAGGCAAGAGCGGCAGGAGCATTTCACAGGACAGGGTCCTGGAGCACGTCTGGGGCTACACCGTGCTCAACGACGTGACCATGAGGGGCGTTCACAACACCATGGCGAAGGCGTTCGACACCAGCGCGCCGATCGGCCCCTGGATAGTCCCGCGCGACCAGGCGCCGGACCCGCACTCGGTGCGCCTCAGCCTCCGCCTCAACGGCAAGGAGGTCCAGAGCGGCAACACGAAGGACCTGCGCTTCACCATAGAGCACATGGTCTCGGAATCATCCAAGTGGCTGACCCTCCATCCCGGCGACGTCATCTCGACCGGCGACGTGGGCGCCACGGTGCCGCTCTCGCCGGGCGACGTGATGGAGGCCGAGGTCGAGGGCGTCGGCGTGCTCCGCAACCCCGTAAAGCTGGAGGAGTAAGAGTCCCTTCTCCCGTCCGACGGGGGAAGGTTAGAGCCTGCCCTGAGCTTGCCGAAGGGATGGGGGCTCCCGCTACGTCCCCGCTCGCATGAAGTCCGAGACGCGCTCGCCTATCATGAGCGTCGTCGCGTTCGTGTTGGCGCGGATGCAGTCGGGCATGATCGACGCGTCCACGACGCGCAGCCCGTCCAGGCCGTGCACCCGCCCGTACTGGTCGACGACGGCCATGCCGTCCGACGCCGGCCCCATCTTGCAGGTGCCGGATACGTGGTGGCTAGTGCCGACCTCCCGGCGCATCCAGGCGTCCATGCTGTCGTCCGACCCCAGGTCCGCCTCTTCCGGCTCGACGAGATCCTCCAGGATCCCCCTGTACAGCGGGTGCTCGGCCAGGTCCAGCGCGATGCGCACCCCCTCCCTCATCCGCCGCCTGTCGAACTCCTCCACCAGGAAGTTGTAGTCCAGCCTGGGCTGGATCCGGTGGTCGCCGCACCGCAGCTCCAGGCTGCCGGCCCCGACGGCAAGGTCCAGGCATACGATCATCATCACGCCGAGCTCCGTATAGCCCCCGTGTCCCCTCGGAGACTGGTTCAGCGGGCAGTGCGAGACCGGGTGTATCAGCATGTCGTTGCGGAGGTGCGATCCGGAGGCCGTGTACCGCAGGGTCGCCTGAACTCCCGCCGTCGACCGGTCCTGCCGGAAGCCCCTCCGCGTGCGCCACGCCAGGGACACCTGCGGATGGTCGCGCAGGTTCCGGCCCACCCCCGGCGTGTCCTGCACGACCGGGACGCCGTGCGCCTCCAGGTGCTCCGCCGGCCCCACGCCCGACAGCATAAGCAGGTGCGGCGACCCTATCGCCCCGCCTGCCGCCACCACCTCGCCGGCGCGGTGGACTGCGGTTCCGCCCTCCGACTCTACCTCCACCCCCACGGCGCGCCGGCCCTCGAACAGCACCCGCCTCGCCCTCGTGCGAGCCGCTATCGCCAGGTTGGGGCGCTCGCGGGCCGCGTCCAGGTAGCCCATGGCCGTGCTCCACCTGACGCCGTCCACGTTGTTCAGCGGCGTGGGGCCGACCCCGGTCGAGTCGGGATCGTTGTGGTCCGGGCAGTCGGGGAAGCCGTAGTCGAGGCTGGCCTCGTAGAATGCCTCCTGGTCCTCGTTCATTTCCGTCTTGGAAAAACGGCTGACGGGTATCGGCCCGTCGGAGCCGTGGAAGTCGCCGCCGAAGCTGCGGTCGCTCTCGAAGCGGCGGAAGTAGGGCAGCAGCTTGCCGTAGCCCCACTCGTCGTTGCCCATCGCGGCCCAGCCATCGTAGTCCTCCGGCACGCCGCGCAGCAGTATCTGGGCGTTCACGGCGCTCGACCCGCCGGTGACCTGCCCCCTGGGTATCAGCCGGGCCGGGGCCTCGTCCGTGAACCTCGCCACGTAGGCGCGCCGGTTCTCGCTGACGAGGCGCCAGGGGAACGGCCTGCGCGGGCCGTAGCCGTACTTGACGTCGTCGGGCAGAGTGGCCGGGTCCGGGTAGTCGGGCCCCGCCTCCAGCAGCAGCACCGAGCGCTCGGCGTCCTCGGTCAGCCGCGCGGCCAGGATCGCCCCCGCCGAGCCGGCCCCGACGATTATCGTGTCGTAGGCGCTCACGTCTCCTCCCATGGGGGCATTATCGCAGACCTCATCGGGCTCGGGGGAGGACGCTTCCGGGGAGAAATGGGGCGCTCTTGGGACGATACGGACGAATTTGGGCCGATTGTGGAACGCCGATTCGTAGCTAATCCAGGCCCGTTCGTATTGGGCGGGGCGTCAGAACGTTCCAAAATGTTCCAAAACGTTCCACCGGCTTCGTCGGGCTGCTGGCCGGAGGCCCAGGCGCGGCGAAGCTCCTTCGCTCGACTCCCCCATTGTACGCACCCATGTTCTGTCCGTCAAGGTCTGACGCGCGGTCAATCCTGTAATATCCCGCCCGCCCGAATGGTATGTGGGGGAGACCCCACACTCCCAGGGCAAGCAACCTCCGACGTACCCACGGAGACGAGTAATATAATACAGGGGGTGGGGGAGTGCCTCTCATCAACTCTGATTTACAGGTAATGCCAAGAAAGACAAATCCTGCTATACTTGCGGGGCTGCGGGGAGACTGCCCGGGCACCAGCCTCGTGGGCATGGCTGAAGACCAATGGCATCATACCAGTACGAACAACTCAACGACGAGAGTTTCCAGCATCTGACTCAAAGTCTGCTTGCTAAGGAATTCCCAGGCTTACAATGCTTTCCAGTGGGTCAACCAGACGGTGGTCGCGATGCCATTGTCCGCATACCTCAAATCGCACCAGACACGACTAGATTCGTCCTCTTTCAGGTCAAGTTCGCGCGACGGGAGCTCAACCCATCCGAGGCGCGAGAGTGGCTACTGCGGACGCTAAGGGACGAACTACCTAGAGTGCGGAAGCAGATCGGAGAAGGCGCAGACCGTTTCGTGCTGGTCACGAATGTCTCCGGGACTGCGCATCCCGACGCTGGATCAATCGACTCACTACAAGCTCTGCTTGAGGAGCAAATCCCAATTCCCGCTCAAGCATGGTGGCGAGACGACATCGACCGGCGCTTGGACGATGCTTGGGACCTAAAGTTCGTCCATCCCGCGCTGTTCTCAGGGACGGATCTTCTAAGGCTCGTGGTCGAGGCGAGTCCGAGTGAGGGGCGCGAACGTCGTCGGAATGCGATAACAGCGTTCCTCTCCCATCAGTTCGATGCTGACCGTGAAGTGAAGTTCAAGCAGGTGGAACTTGAAAGCGACATCTTCGACCTATTCACGGATGTTCCCCTGGTACCGAGGAACCCTGCTAGGAGGAAACAGAGAGCAGTAGAGCGACTCGCGACCGCTTTTCATCGCGCAGCTACCTCGGCGTCGGGCGAGGTCGATTCGGTCATGGTCAGCCAGTGGTTACATCTCGCATGGCGAGGTGAGAGCAGCTTTGACGACTACTACCCGCACGAAGAAACCTGGCTGGGCGCCGCATCTCTCCTGCTTGACAGTGACTTCCAGCAGGCTGAGCCGCTGGTGATCCTTGAGGGAGCTCCAGGGCAGGGTAAATCGACCATCGCGCAGTACATCTGCCAAATCCACCGTAAGCGTATTCTTGCCCATCAAAGAGATGAGATCGCGGATCCAGCTCACATCAACATATCCCTGCGCCTCCCTTTGAAAGTGGAACTTCGCGACTTCGCGAACTGGTTGTCCGGAGGCAACCCCTTTGGCGGTGTTAATGGTGGTGACTCGCCAGACGCATCACCCAGATCGCTGGAGGGATTCCTGTCGGCTCTTATCCGGTACGCGTCCGGTGGGTCCGACTTTGACGTCTCGGACCTGCAGGCCACACTCAGTTCGTCACCCGCGCTCATTGTCCTTGATGGGCTGGACGAGGTGGCCGAGATCAAGCAGAGGCAGCGAGTTGTTGAGGAGATCACCTCCGCTGTCTCGCGGCTGAACGCAGTCGCTGCATCACTTCAAGTCGTCGTTACAAGTCGGCCAACGGCATTCATAAACTCACCCGTCTTACCGAGACGTACCTTTGCCACCTATTCGCTCGAGTCCCTAACGAGACCGTTGATCACCGAGTACGCTGGGCGTTGGCTGCGATCACGGGAAATTGATGAAGCCGACGCAAATGAAGTTCGCCAGATCCTCGATAAGAAGCTCGATGAACCGCACCTACGTGACTTGGCACGCAACCCAATGCAACTGGCAATTCTGCTCAGCCTGATTCATCGGAGAGGTGTATCGCTACCCGACAAGCGTACGGCCCTCTACGACAACTACATCGCAATGTTCTTCGATAGGGAGTCCGAGAAGGCGAAGGTAGTGAAAGAGAACCGGGACCTCCTCATACGCATCCATCGGTACTTGGCTTGGGTTCTCCAGTCAGATGCAGAAGTCGCTTCCGAATCGACATCCAAGAGGAGACGATCCGCCACATCGCTCTCCGGCACAATCACGGAAGAGGATATGAGGGCGCTGGTCCGAGAGTTCCTTGAGAAGGAAGGAAGTGACCCTGCCCTTGTCGAAGAACTCTTTAGCGGAATGGTGGAGCGGGTCGTCGCGATAGTCTCGCGCGTGCAGGGCATATACGAATTCGATGTGCAGACGCTGCGAGAGTATTTCGCCGCTCGGCACCTCTATGAGACAGCGCCATACTCGCCCACAGGCAATGAACATCGGGGGACTATCTCGGACCGATGGCGCGCTCTCTCTCGTAATTATTACTGGCTGAACGTGGCGAGATTCTATGCAGGTTGCTACAGCGAAGGAGAACTCGCATCCCTGGTCGATGACATGCGTGCTCTGAGTAGTGACGAAGTGTTTCGTTACACTAGTCATCCGCAGCTACTTACTGCGACGCTCCTTGGAGATTGGGTGTTCTCCCAGAGACCCCGGGCGATACAGGACGCCGTCGATCTGCTTCTTGAACCGCGCGGGCTGAGAATGCTTGTGGCTGGCGCAGGGTCGGAATTACGTGACGTTGAGGATGTTATTGTCAGAGATCCCGTGGGAAGGCGCCGACTCGTCTCTGCCTGCAAGGAACTGGTCAGGCCGAACCGACCTATCGAACAGGTGATGGACGTCGTACGTAGCGTGCTTCGTCCGAACTCTAAACCGGAGGAGTTGTTCGACTGGTGGATCAAGGAGCTTCGCTCAGCTGACGAGACTCAAGCCAGACACTGGTGCATGCTCGGCGAGCACTTACAGTGCTGGTCTGTTGTTGATCTCGATACAGTAACCGATCTACTCGACCGAGAGGAGGTTTCGTCATCGAGAGTGATCACCGGACTGCTGCACGCTAATCGAATGGACATCCTCGAGAGTACCGAAGATCTCTTCGAGGCCGCCGTTGAAGCCGTGCTCGCTGGCGAATGGGTTGGCCGATCACGCGGTGCTTCCCTCCTTCAAAGATTGGAGTGGTCGATCGAACGGACGCGCCTAGTTAGCCACGACCCACGGGCCGCCTTCGCGAGGCGAGTTTCGCTGCTTGAGTACCAAAGCCGATTCCGCGGTTATGAGGGTTATGAGGAAGACATCACTTGGCCTAGCTACGCCGCTGCCGAGCGTTGCGCGCGACTGACACAGGTCTTTGCGAGCGCAGCCGAACGTCCCCTTGCGGAGTGGAACACTTCCACTGGGCCGTGGGATCGGGTAGTCCAACAAGGCATCAGCGAGTTTGGCGAGCGCCAAATATTCGCGGAGCTTGCGAATCTTGCAGCTGGCATCCGGTCGAAAGAGGAACAGTGCCAGGACAGCCCCGACTTGTTCGACATCGGTCGACCGATGGTACGACGCGCTCGGTACGCACGTCTGCGAGCAGGCTCGCGAAAGTGGTGGTCCAAGCAACTGCAGTCGGCAACCAACGCTAACGAAGTCTGGATGGCACTCCTGCTCTTCGCCACTTGGGCTGGGGCTAGGACGATTGAGGAACTGGCCGAGGAGTTCGACAATCTCATCATCATCCTAGGAGCCTCCGAATGGCACAACCTCTACTCGTCGCTGCGCAGGGCCGTCGAGGTCAACTCTATTCGCTCGTGGATTAAGCCTCCCGGTATTCGCGTGAGCGCATTGCCACCCTCGCTAAGTGTCAGGACAGCTACCATACTTGCGGTGAGGTGTACACCGACAACTGCGGATGAGTTGTATGAGCGCTATCTGACCGACTACAAGGGCGATGACTCGATAGTAGTCTCGCTGCGCGCCGATGTCCAAGTCCGGCGCGCTCTTGGAGGCGATACGAAGTGGTCTCAAGCTATTGAGGATTTGCGATTGAGTTATAGTCTAGGTGCGCCTCCTAGCAGAGCTTTCTTCCCGCACTTGAGACGCAGGCTTACTCTGCCGGACACGGTCGCTAGAGAAGTAGTCGATCAGCCGCTTGAGTTCCCAGCCGTCCTCGTACGGGTCGCCGAGGCCCACTGTCGCCAGCTTGATGCGGCGAGGATCTTGCCGGTGGGTCAAGTGGCAAGTGACGAAGGCTGGTTCACAGACTAGGAGTTGTTGACGTTATCTGTAGGGAGTTGTAGATAGGGAGAAGGGGGAGTCACCCACAGCCCGCTGTCTGGCGGCTGTTGGGTTTTGGGTTCGGGCACAGGCCGAGATTTCGAGGGGGTTGGGGTCCAATGGAGAGATGTCCAATCGGGGTTGCCTTGCGGGTAAGGATTTAGGTCCCTCACTCCGTTGCGTTTTGGAACGGCAGAAGGGAAAAGGGGGTGCGTTTGGAGCGGCATTTGTCTGAACCGTGATTCGCGTGATGGGCTAATTGGGATGCGCGAGTAGTCGACGATTGACATCGGCTGGCTGGTGCTATAGGATTGCTGTTGCAACTGGACGCAATTGAGATGAGCTGCGAGGACCACTCCATACGGACGCTCCGCGAGTCGGGCCACCGCCTGACGCCGCAGCGCGTGCTGATACTCTCGACGCTGCGCCGGGCCGAGGGCCACGTGACGGCCTCCGAGGTGCTCGACCACGTCCGCGAGTCGTACCCGTACATCGACGCCTCCACCGTCTACCGCACCCTGGGCGTATTGAAAAACCTGCGCCTCATCTCCGAGAACAACATCTCCGGAGGCGAGGCGGAGTACGAATGGCTGCACCAGAACCGCCACCACCACCTGATCTGCCGCGAGTGCGGCGAACTGACCCGGCTGGACCACAGCTACCTTGCCAGCCTCGGCACCGAGATCCTCGAGGACTACGGCTTTAGGGCCGACATCGACCACTTCGCCATCTTCGGCCTGTGCGCGGGCTGCGCTCCGGCCGCGGCCACGAACGGGGCCTGAGGGGATATGGGCATGGACATCGCGACCGGAGGCGCTGCCGCCGCGCTCACTCTCGGCTTCCTGCTGGGGCTCAAGCACGCCACGGACGCCGACCACGTCGTCGCCGTCTCTACGATAGTGACCGAGCAGCGCAACGCCTGGCGCGGGCTATGGATAGGCGCGTCCTGGGGAGCCGGCCACTCGACCCCGCTGCTGGCGCTGGGGCTGGTCATCCTGCTCTTCAAGAACCTAGTGCTCGACCGCTACGAGGCCATCGCGCCCTTCCTGGAGTTCGGCGTGGGGATCATGCTCGTGTACCTGGGCGTAAGCGTCGTGTGGAACATCCGGCGGGGCAGGATCCACGTCCACCAGCACGACCACGACGGCTCTCCGCACGTTCACGTCCACGCCTCGCACGAGGCGCAGGTCGAGCACGGCGCGGATACCGAGAGGGACGGCGGCTTCTTCGTCTTCGGCAAGCCCGTCTTCCGCCTCAAGTCCTACGTCATCGGCGTGATGCACGGCCTGGCGGGAAGCGCCGCGGTCATGCTGGCGCTGCTGCCGGCGATAGATTCGTTCTGGGTCGGCGTCGGGTACCTGCTGCTCTTCAGCGTGGGCACTATGCTGTCGATGGCGGCGGTCACCGTAGTCCTGGCCGTCCCATTCGCATCGACCGGCGGCAACGCCGCGCTGAACAGGGCGGTCGGCGTCGTCGCGGGCGTCGCCAGCGTCGCCGTCGGCGTCGCGTTGATGTCGGAGATCGCGCTGGACGTCACGATCATCCCGTTCTAGCACCGGAGGAGGCATTCGACATGACCGGCACTACCGCAGGGCCAGGCTATACCCCGCGAGGAGAAAGACGCCTCGTATACGTGAGCGACCCCTCCAGCATCGCCATGAGGCACCTGCCCGACCCGGCGCGCGAGGAGGACCTGAGGCGATGGGTCGACGAGCTCGCCGACGCGGGCATGCACACCTTCATCCAGGAGGCGTACACGCAGGGCTGGACGACATACTGGCGCTGCAACCGCTTCGACTACGACGCCCGGCTCCAGCACCGGCGCTTCCTGCCGCTGCTCGACGCCGGCGTGCAGCCCCTCCAGGTCCTGATCGACCAGAGCCACAGGCGCGGCATGGAGTTCCTGGCCGGGGTCCGCATCAACGACAACCACGGCCACGTCTCGGTCCAGCAGGGCGTCGGGGCGGGTGCCGGCTTCCTCGTCGACAACCCGCACCTCCAGATCCAGGAGACCCCGCCCGGCCCCTACTACAAGCTGAGCACCCCGCTCGACTTCACCCACGCCGAGGTCCGCGACTTCGTATTCTCGGCGGTCGAGGAGCTCGCGGGCACCTTCGACGTCGACGGCATAGAGCTCTGCTTCAGGGACCACCGCTACTTCCCGCCCGGCAAGGGCCCCGAAAGCCAGCCCCTGATGACCGGGCTGGTGCGCCGCGTCAGGCGTATGCTCGAGGGGTTGGAGCCGTCGCGGGGACGGAAGCTGCTGCTCGGCGCGCGCGTCTACCAGACGCTGGAGGAGTGCCATAGCCAGGGGCTGGACGTCCCGGCGTGGATATCCGAGGGGCTGCTCGACTACGTGGCGCCGGCGGACGTGATGCACGCCGACTTCAACGCCCCCTACGAGCAGTTCGCGAGGCTCGCGAGGCAGGGGGACTGCCTCGTATACCCCGGCGTGCTGCCCTGGAGCAGCGTCAGGATGCGCCGGCGTCTTGCGGAAAAGCCCCTCACCCCGGAGCAGCTCAGGGCGCTCGCGCAGAACTTCTACGGCGCCGGCGCCGACGGAGTCTCCTTCTACAACCACTTCGTGCCCCTCAGGTGGGCGCCCTTCTACCCCATGATGCTCTTCGGCCTCGACGAGTTGGGCGACCCCGACAAGGTGGCCGCCGGCAGCCGCCACTACCTCTTCGATCCCACTTGGGCCGGACAGCTCGGCTTCGGCGAGGGGCGCACTTCCACGGGGGCGCTCAAGTCCGACAGGATCACGCTCAGGCGCGGCGAGACCTCGCCCTCGGGCAGCTACCGCCTCCGCGTCTACGAGGATATTCGTAAGGCCCGCATGGCCACGCTGCTATTCCGTGCCTACAACATGACCGCCGGAGACGATGTGCGGGTCCGCATCAACGGCTCGCCCGTGCCGGCCGCGGACCTCCGGCGCCGCGAAGACGAGCCGCGCATCGACGCGGCCGCTCCCACCGACCCAAGCTCCAACACGACGATGGGCCTCCCCCCGATCGCCGATGCGCCAACCTCGCCCACCACGTTCTGGTTCCCCCTGGCCGCGCCGCCATTCAGCCACGGCGAAAACGACCTCGAAGTCACCCTCACCCGTAGCGACCCGGCGGCCAAGGAAGACGTCGAGATAGACGAAATAGAGGTGTTCGTAGCGCCGTAGCGGACGCCTATCCTGTCATTTCGAACGTAGCGCAGCGGAGTGAGAAATCTAGAGTCACCGTCATAATATGACCTTGCTCAGACCACGCGTCACGGAGGTGCTACCTTGGAGATCGGAATAGGCCTTGACCGCACCCTCGGGCTCTCCCTGGCCGACGAGGCCGAGATGTCGGCTGAGGCGGCGCGGTTGGGATACGCGAGCATCTGGACGCCGGAAGGACCCGGTTATGACGCATTCCAGCTATGCCTCCACCGCTGGGCGGCGACCCGCGACGCCGTGCCAGGCGGCCTAACCACCGGCATCTCCGTCTCCCCCGTGGCTCTGCGCACGCCGTTCAGTCTCGCCATGAGCGCCGGCACCGCCAGCGCGCTGACGGAAGGGCGCTTCGTCCTGGGCATCGGCTCCGGCGCCATACACACGGCTGGGGGCAGGCGGGCGTACGCATTCCCGGACGTGGGCGTCATCGCGGCGATGCGCGAGTACGTGACCGCCGTCAGGGCGCTGGTCGCGGGCGAGACGGTCACGCGCGACGGCGCGGTCTTCACTCTCGACGGCGCCAGCCTCGACATCAGCCCGCCGCCGGCGACGCCCGTCTACCTCGGCGCGCTCGGCCCGCAGATGGTCCGGCTTGCCGGCGAGGCCGCGGACGGCGCGGCCCTCAACTGGTGTACGCCCGAGCAGGTGGCCTGGAGCCGCCAGCGCGCGGCGGAGGGCGCGGAGGCCGCCGGACGCGACCCCGGCGCGGTGAAGCTCGCCGAGTACATCAGGGTATGCGTGGACGACGACGTGGAGGCGGCCCGCATAGCCCTCGCCAAGGCCGCGCTCGGCTACGCGATGGGGCCGCGCAGGAGCGCCGGCGAGAGGCCGATGGGGTACAGGGCGCACTTCGAGCGCATGGGCTTCGCCGCCGAGCTGGCCGAGCTGGACAGGATGCGCGACCGCGGCCGCGGCATGGACGAGATCGCCGCCGCCTGCCCGGAGGAGATGCTGCTGCGCGTCGGCTACTTCGGCAGGGCCGAGGGCGCCGCAGCCGCCATACGCCGCCTCGCGGAGGGGCTGGACACGGCGATCGTGCGAGTCGTGTCCGCCCGCCCCGGCGCCGCATCCGTGCTGGCCGCCATGCGCGCCGGCCGCCCCGGCCTGGTTGGGTCGTAGCCCGGTGCTCTCCGCCGTCCGTGGTATACTATTTATGATACCGGGACGGTAACCTTTCAGAGTACGGGAGGGCAGCCACAAGGGCTGCACCCTACGGGATGAAAGCCGTAGCGTCATTGGACGTAGAGACGATGCGCATAGGCCAAGATCGATGACTTCTCCAGAGGGTGCGGCCGGCACGTTGAGTCTGCCGGAGGAGCTGATCCTGATGCTCCTCAACGAGGAGTCCGGGTACTTCCACCAGGTGCCCGGCTGGGACCTGAACTGCACCGTTATCGGCGCGGTCCTTGCGGAGCTCTCGCTCCTGACTCGCATCGACACGGACCTGGAGTCGCTGTTCCTCCTGGAAGATACGGAAACGGGCGACCCCGCCCTGGACCCCATCCTACAGGAGATCGCGGCCGAACCGGAGCCGAGGGAGACCCGGTACTGGATAGAACGGCTCGCTCCCCGCGCCGAGTCGATAATCGACTCGACCCTCGACCGCCTTGTCGGGATGAAGTTCCTGGAACACCACGACGGCGATTACTGGACGCTGGCCCGCACCGCATGGCAGACGGGAACGTCCGACAGCTCATCGGGAGAATCGACGGTCGAGTTCGTCAGGACGCGCATCGGCAGGGCAATCTTCGACAACGAGATCCCGGACCCGAGGGACGTCATCCTCATCTGCCTCATCAATACGTGCGACGTCTTTCGCTTCATGTTCCAGTTCGACGACGGGACGGAGGAGCGGATCAAGTTCATCTGCCAGATGGACCTGATCGGCCGGTCCATCGCGGAGGCGGTGAGCAGCAACCTCGGCGGCCCGTTGCTTCGACGCTCCGCGCTGGCCAAGAAGATTCCGACCGTCCCGTTGCGCCGGCTGCTGCTCAATCCGCATCTTCGCAAGGGCAACGTTCCCGCGCTCCTTGCCGACCTCACGCAGGAGTACGGGCCAGTGTTCGAGGTCCGGGCTCCGTTCCGGGAGCCTATGATCTTCCTGTGCGGCCCGGAGACGAACCGCTGGGTGCATCGGAACGGGCGCATGTACCTGAGAGCCAGGGACTATTTCGAGGACTTCGAGAAGTTCTACGGCGCGTCCGGAGTGCTGCCCTCGCTGGACGGCGCGGACCACTTCCGGCTCCGCAAGGCGCTGCAGCCCGCCTATTCCCGCCGGAGGCTGGCGGGGCAGATAGACGACCTCTACGACCAGGCGCGGAGGCACATGGCGCAGTGGAAGGTCGGGGAGTCCTACCAGGCGACGGAGATGAGCCGGCAGATGATCAATGCCCAGATCTCTCCGCTCATAGTCGGAGTTGAGACCCAGGACATCATCGACGACCTGTTGAAGCTCAAGGAACGGGCGCTCAGCGTTTACGTCATGAAGATGATGCCCAAGTTCATGCTGAAGACTCCCGGCATGAGGCGCCGAGCGGAACTCGTTGGAACGTTGCTCGAACGAGTCCAGAGCGTGCATACGCCCGCCCAGAGGGCCGGGCAACACCGGGACCTGGTGGACGACTACCTGAGCCTGCACGCGAGCGATCCTCAGTTCATGCCGGAGTCCAACCTGCGGTTCCCCTTCACCGCGGCGTTGGTGGCCAGCGCGTACCTTGGCGACGGCTTCAGCTTCGCCCTGTACGCCATGGCGTCGCAGCCGGAGGTGTACGCCAGGATCCGCGCCGAAGCCGACGCCCTATTCGGCAACGGCGATCCGGACGCTCAGGACTTCACCCCGTCCGCAATCGACGTCACGCACCGCTTCCTCATGGAGTGTCTGCGCATGTACCCGATAGTCCCGATGTCCATTCGGAACGTCATGAACTCGTTCATGATCGACGACTACGTGCTGCCGGTGGGGTCGCGCGTACACATCGCCCAGACGGCCTCGCACTTCATGAGCGACGTCTTCCCGGACCCCTTCAAGTTCGACATCGACCGCTATCTGCCGCCGCGCAACGAGCATCGCAGCCCCGGGTACGCCCCGTACGGGCTGGGCACGCACACGTGTCTCGGCTCCCGGTGGATGGAGCTGCAACTGGCGGTCAACGTGCTGATGGTAGCGCACCACTTCACGATCGAGGTGTCCCCCTCGGACTACCGGCTCAGTTTCAGCCCGATCCCGTCGATGAAGCCGAGCAAGAAGCTGAAGTTCCACGTCGCCGAGCAGAGGCGCGAGCTGAACGTCTAGGAAGGAGATGGCCCGAGGGGTTTGCGCGCCAGGAAGCAGTACAGCGGCGTGAAGATCCCGGCCCTGCCGCCTGCGACGTAGGCATTGGCGGTACTGTCCAGCAGCCTGATGACATCCGCCGAGCCCTTTGGGAACACCCCCAACGCCTCCGCCAGCCCGGATGCCGCTCGAAGCAGGCTGCGGCCCAGCGGAGTCCTGCGCAGGGCGCCGCCTGGCATTCCGCGCCGGGTTTCCATGGGCTGATACCACGGCGCGGTCAGGCCGTTCTCCTCTACGGCCATGTCCCTCCCCTCGATGACCTCGAACCCCGCCGATTCGAGGGCCCGGTCCACCTCGGGCATAGTCGCTATTTCCTTGAGAGCGATGCCGTGCATCAGGTCCTGTTCGAGGGCCCGATGCCGGCCGTCGCCGGGATCGAACTTGTCCGTCATGCACATTTCCTGACCCCAGAAGAGCGCCCCGGGTTTCAGCACACGGTAGATCTCGGCGAACGCGCCCGCCTTGTCCGGCGCGTGGCACGTCGATTCGATCGCGTAGCCCCGGTCGAACGTGTCGTCCGCGACGGCTCCCATGTCCATGAAGCTGCACGCGAGGTAGTCGACCATGTGGTCGATTCCCGCCTCGGCGTTCAACGATTTCGCCCTGTCGAGCTGGACTTCGCTGCTATTGACCCCGACTACCCTGACACCGGCCTCCCGGACGACGCGGCGCATCGGGCCGCCGACCCCACAACCGACGTCGATCACCGTCATGCCCTCGCGCAACTCCATCTTGGCGATCATCCGTCGCTGATGCCGGGCCTTGGACTCCTCCAGGCTCTCCCGGGGCGATAGCGGCGCGAAGTGGAGGGAATCGCTCCAACCGAACACCATGAACTCGTTGCAAAGGTCGTAGTATTCCCTGACGGTTTCGGCGTGGTCGTAGCCCGCCGCGCCGCCATCTCCACGCGCCCTATCCGTCCATCCATCATAGTTTCTCACGCTACGACGGACGTCCCTGGCGCGGTACGCGGCCTTCAGCCCCTTGGATAGCTTGAGGAGTTGTAGGATACTTCTCAAAATAGGAATATATGCCTAGCCGGAGAATCAGCCCAAGGGGCTGCATAAGCAAGCGTTGCCCCGCTTGTCATGCCTCATGCTAGGTTGAACAAAACGGCATGTCAAGGAGGGCAGCCACAAGGGCTGCCCCTACCGGACCGACGACACGGCATGTCAAGGAGGGCAGCCACAAGGGCTGCCCCTACCGGACCGACGACACGGCATGTCAAGGAGGGCAGCCACAAGGGCTGCCCCTACCGGACCTACCGGACCGACGACACGGCATGTCAAGGAGGGCAGCCACAAGGGCTGCCCCTACCGGACCGACGACACGGCATGTCAAGGAGGGCAGCCACAAGGGCTGCCCCTACCGGACCTACCGGACCGACGACACGGCATGTCAAGGAGGGCGGCCACAAGGGCTGCCCCTACCGGACCGACGACACGGCATGTCAAGGAGGGCGGCCACAAGGGCTGCCCCTACCGGACCGACGACACAGCCGTAGGGGCGTCCCTCGTGGGCGCCCCGGATGAGGAACTCTCATGGCGACAGGGAGACGGACGAAACCGCGCCGCATAGCCATCGTCGGCGGGGGCATCTCGGGGCTGGGGGCCGCGTGGGCGCTGCACCACCACCCGGACCGCTTCGACTTCCGGCTGTTCGAGGCCCAGGGGCAGATCGGCGGGAATGCGGTCACGGCGGACATGCCGCAGGACGACGGGACCTCGATCCCGTTCGACGTCTCGGTCACCGCCCTCATCCCGTCGGTGTACCGCCACTTCCTGCTGCTGATGGAGATGTTCGGCATCGAGCAGGTCGAAACCAGGTTCAGCTACAGCGTGAAGTACCGCGGCCGCGTCTACGCCCACGACCTCGACTCCGAGTTGAGAGAGGAGCTGCAACCCGAGATCGAGAAGTTCCAACGGCTCCTGCGGCGCCTGCGCCGGTTCGGGGCGCTGACCCGCGCCCGGTCGAAGCTCCTGAACTCCCTCAACCCGTTCAACTACGTCAGCATGGGGACGGTCCTGAACCTGGGCGGCTTTTCCGGGGACTTCAGGTACAAGGTGCTCAAGCCCATGTTCGTCAACTTCCTGATGGCGACCAACGTGTTCGACATGCCGGCGTCGCTCTTTTCGAGGTATCTCGAGTTCTTCGACATAGAGACCGCCACGCCCATGCGGACGTGGGACCAGGGAACGCGGCGCATCTACGAGAAGCTGTCCGCCGGCTTCCGCGACAAGATATACCTGGACCGGCCCGTCCGGAAGGTGTACCGCCGGGCCGACGGCGTGGTGGTAGAGGACGAGTACGGCGTAACGGAGACCTTCGACGAGGTGATTCTAGCGTGCAACGCGAACCAGGCGCTGATGGTCCTCGACAGGCCCACGCTGATGGAGCGCTACGTCCTCTCGTCGATACGCTACGAGAGCGAGCTGCACAACCACACGGTCGTACATTGGGACTCCTCGGTGCTCCCGGACAACGAGGCGAGGCCGCTGGAGACGCGGAGCAACCACGTAGAGCAGTACGGCGCGCGGCCGGACAACTACGAGATCACGTACGTCATGCACAACCAGCAGCCGTGGGCCAGGCGGTCGGACAAGCCCTGCCTGGTGACCTACAACCCGGTCAGCCGGATCGACGAGCGGAAGGTGATCGAGAGGCGGTGGTTCCAGCACGTCGTCCACGACGTGCGCCACGTCGCGTGGCTGGTCCCCCTGTTCCGCTTCATCCAGGGCAGGCGGCGCACCTGGCACTGCGGCGCCCATACGCTGATCAACAGCCAGGAGACCTGCTTCGTTACGGGCCTCGCCGCGGCAAGGCAGATCGGCGCGGACTATCCCTTCGACGACGCCGAGGCGAGGCGGACGTTCAACTACTACGGCGGCATCATGTACGGCTGGCGCTTCAGGAAGGCGAAGGGCTGAAGCTCTCTTCTACGACGCGGCCTGCCCCTCGTGGCGCCGGTACACTTCCTCGATCGCTTCGTCGAGCTCGTCGAGCTCGCCCGCCCAGCGCTGCACCGCCGAGCGCAGCTTCATGTTCTGGTATGCGCCCCATACGACCATGGCGGGCAGCACCACGAAGATGGAGACTATCAGCGAGTAGACGATGGTGATGGTCGCGGTGATGCCGAACTGCTGCGACGCGGCGAGCGGCGAGGCTATCAGCACCCCGAATCCGAACGCCGTCGTCAGCGCGGACCCCAGCAGCGCCGAGCCGGTGGTGGCGAGGGTCTGGACCGCCGATTGCTCGGGGTTGCGCCACCGGGCGAACTCCTCCCTGTAGCGATGGATCACGTGGATGGTGTAGTCCACCCCGATGCCGATCGACAGGGCCGTGATGATCGAGGTGATGAGCGTATAGGGGATTCCCAGCAGCGCCATGGTGCCCAGTACGCAGACGAGGACGAAGACGATGGGCCCGACGGCGACGAGTCCGAGCGCGGGCTGGCGCATCGCCACCCAGAAGAAGATGGTGAGGATGCTGAGGGCGACGGCGATGGTGGTGGCTATGGCCTCGGTCTGTCCTTCGGTGATCTGGTCGGTGACCGCGACCGCGACGACGTTGCCGGAGGCCGCCGTGACGCCGCCGTCGTCGCCGAGCCAGAGCTCCTCGATCTCCCCCTGGAGCATCCTCGTCTCCCCGGGATCGTCCAGGTACGCGGGGAACTGGAGCAGCATCGTATCGACGCCGTTCGGATCGTTTACCAGGAAGCGGGCCAGGACGGGCTCCCTGGCGATGAGCTTGTCGACGAACTGCTGCATCAACGCCGGGTCGAGCTCCACTCCCGGGGAGGCCTCGCGGAAGAGGGCTTCGAGCTCCGGGTCGTACTTGTCGCCGGGTTCCCCGGAGTCGTCGGTCCAGTCGCGAATGAGGGCTTCGTACGATCCCTGTATCGGCCCGGCGGCGGCGGCCGGCCGGCTGCGCTCGTCCTCGAAGGCGTTCGTGAGGTCGTGGAGGTTCAGGAGGGTCCGGCTCTCGGTGATCTCGGCCTTGACGAGCAGGTTGGCGACCTCCGTCGAGCCGCCTACGGCCGCCTCGAGGGTATTCATGTCATTCATCACGTTTCCGCCCCTGGGCAGGACGTCCTTGATGCTGAACTCGGACTCCAGCCCGGTGGCCGCGTACCCGAGCGCAATCGTTACGATGACCACGGCGGCGATGTAGGGCGTCGGATGGCGCGTAACCCATTGCCCCAGCTTCTCAGCCACCCGTGGGATGCCCGGCAGCGCGTTCGAGATCGGGCGGGCGGGCGCCAGCTTGCCGCGCGCCTCGCGCCTCCGGTCGATGATCGTCCGGCCGGCCGGGATCAGCGTCAGCATCACTACCAGGCTCATGCCCACGCCCAGCGCCGCGACGATGCCGAAGTCGCCAATCACCCCGATGGGCGAGAACAGGGTCACCAGCAGGCTGACCATCGTCGTGACGGCGGCCAGCGTCAGCGGGACCGTGACGTGTTGCAGGCCGGTCCGCACGGCGCTCAACACGGGCCTGCCCCCGGCTCGCTGCTCGCGGTAGTGGGAGACCACCTGGATGGCGTAGTCTACCGTGAGGCTTATGATGATGACGGGGACCATGGTGGATAGGGAGCTCGGAGGCCCTATCAGGCCCAGCGCGTTCGGTCCGAGCCATCCCTCGGCCCCGACGATCCAGACGATCGACGTGAAGAGGCCGGCGAGCGTCAGCAGCATGTCCGATACGGCGCGGGTGAAGAGCAGGAGCAGCACCGCGATGAGCAGTAGCGCGAGCCCTATCAGCGGCGCCATTCCCTGCTCGATGGCCTGCTTGTACTCGTCCTCGAAGATGACCGGCGACAGGCTGCTCACGCGCAGCGGGCCCTCGTCCCCGGCCGCCAGCTCGCTGATCCTACGTTCGGCAGCCTGGATGGTCTCGTCGTCGCCCGTATAGGTCAGGCTGACGTTGGCGATGGCGACGGGCGAGCCGTCCTCGTCGGTCCCTGTCATTGCCGCGAGGGCTGCCTGGATCTCCGGCACGTTGCGGACGGAATCGATCTGCGCCTGCGTGAGCGCCTCGAAGTCGTCCGTCTGGAGCGCGGCGCCGACCAGGGACGTGGGCGCTACGATGGGGTGGGCGGGCGCCAGCAGCCCGCCCACGCTCGGGTCGTCGACGATGTCGTCGATCAGGCTGTCCATCTGGTGGAGGCCGGCTGGCGTGAGCGCCTCCCCGCGGAAGAGGAGCGTCGCGACCCTGACCTCGCTGGAGTCCCCGAAGAGGTCGTCTATCTCGTGGACCGCGTCGGCGACGGCGTGCCCGGGCGGAAGGAACGACAGGTCGGCCCCCTCCGTCGGCGGCGCGCGCCGCGTCGCCCCCGCGCCCAGCGCGACGGTGATGGCGAGGAGAACGGCGATCGTGGCGTATGGGCGGGCCGTGACCAGCCGGCTCAGCCAACCGAGTATGTTGCTCATGACGTACCTCGTAGGGCCGCTTCGGACTCGATCGGGATCGGACTCTCCGAGTCGCGCGGGTCGGGATAGAACTGGGCGCAGTAGGCCCGAAAGGGCATGATCTCGCCGTCGGAACGGCATAGGCGCGGGCGCGGCCGGTATTTCTTGCGGCTCCAGATGACCACGTCCTGCAGGACGTCCCCGTACTGCTGGGCCGCCATGAACCTGTTTATGATGGGCGCGCGCAGTCCCACGGGGAGAAACCCCAGTCCCGCGATCAGCCGCTTCGGCTTGCGTATCTCCCGCGCCTGCGAGACCAGCGACAGGTCGATCAACGTACCGTCCACGGGAGTCGCCAGCACCCACAGCCGCAGGTCCATCCCGATGGTGCGCTCGTGGACCTCCACGAACGAGTAGCCCAGCCCGAAGATGTGCGCGCTGGCGGAGATGTCGAAGGTTAGGGTTGCGACCCTGGCGACCTTACGGACGCTCCTGAAGTTCCAGCGGCTCTCTAGGCGGGGGCCGTCGACCAGGACCTTCGCGGTCCTGTCCACGCTGTCGTAGCCGTGGACGTAGCGCAGGTGGCCCAGATCCACCGAGTTCTCCGTCGTCTCCTGGGGATGGCCTGGAAAGCGGAGCGTGCTGATCTTGGGCTCGCACCAGCCGTCGTCGTCCGTCAGGTCCGCGGGCAGGCCCCACTGCGGCGCGCGCCCGCCGATGCCCCACCATGCGAAGACCAGGCCGGCGACTTCCTGCGTCTCGAAGACCCGCAGCCTCGCGGTCTTGGGCGGGTCGGCGTAAGGAGTTGCGACGCACTGGCCGGCCGCGTCGAACTCGTAGCCGTGGAAGGGACAGACCAGCCGGCCGCCGCATATGCGGCCCCCCGCGTCGGGCCCCAGGTCAGCGCCCAGGTGCGGGCAGTAGGCGTCCGCGACGCAGACGCGCCCGTCCTCGTCGCACCACGCGACGATATTCTCGCCCATCCACGTCTTCTGGATGAGGCCGGCCTTCACCAGGTCCCGACGGCTTGCGATGAAGTACCAGCCCTCGGGAAACGGAGAAAGCGCCGAGGCGTACTCGGTCGCCCTGCGTCGGGTTGACATCGCCGACAACTCCTCCCCCGGGTCATTCTCGGGTTGCCCACAAGCGCCGCCAGGCGCGCCAGGATCGCCTGTCCGTCCATTCCAGGCACATTACACTGTAACATCTCCGGTTACGTATGCGCTACGCTGCCCAGCGGTCGGTATCTGTTCAGAGTATGGGGAGGGCAGCCACAAGGGCTGCACCCTACGGGATGGAAGCCGTAGTCGTAGGGGCGTCCCTTGTGGGCGCCCTAGGTGAGGAACGCACCAACTCTGAACAGTTACAGCGGCCAGGCGCATGACACGGACACTGCCGTTACCCGAGGGCGGTTAGTAGATGGTAGCCGGCTCGTAGGTCATGCCGCGCCGGCGGCACCACTCCCTCGCCGCGCTCTCTTTGCGCAGCACCGCCTGGGGATGGCGACAGAGCCTATGAGGGCTTACCGGGGGAGCCGCTTTCGCCTTCGGCAGGGCCGCTGAATGGGAAAGTGCGGCTCGGCTTCCTTAAGGGCGCTCAGCAGATCCCTGGCGTCGTCGATGCCCTCTTGCACCGCATCCGCGCCGAACTCGTCCTCGTAGAAGTTGCCGTGGAGCGAGCGTACCGACAGGAAGTTGCTCATCTGTTTCGAGGGGTCCAGCGTGGTCTCTACCAGCCCTTGCGCGACCTCCACCACGTCCGCATGGGACCTGTTGGACCAGCCCCGTTTCTTGGCGATGGCCTTCACGTAGTGGGCGAGCGCACCCCAAGCCTTTTCCGAGGCTTGGAGCAGGTCGCCTCTATCGAGCTCGACTTGTGCATGGGCCAGGAAGGTATCGTTGACCGCCCGATGATTGTCTACCGCTTCCTGTACGCTGGTCATTGCTCTCTAATTGGAGGTGATCCTAGGGTTCCGAGTGTACACGCGGCCTTCCTGAAAGGCAACGATAACTACCCCAAATTCTGCGCCTAATGGCGGTGACGCTCTACGGCAAGGGGAGGGCTGGTTTGAAACCAGCCCCTACCGGGGTGATGGCCAATGGATGTGGCGCTGAACGTGGAGGCGGTGGATTTGGGGACTACGAGCCGCCGCCCTGCTGGGCGTAGGCTTCGTGGCCGGCGTCGCCCAGCTCCTCCTCTATGCGCAGCAGGCGGTTGTACTTGGCGGTTCGCTCGCCTCGGGAGGGTGCGCCCGCCTTGATCTGGCCGGCGGCCGTGCCGACGGCCAGGTCGGCGACGGTGGTGTCCTCGGTCTCGCCGGAGCGGTGGCTGATGACCGCGCCCCAGCCGGCGGACTTGGCGAGGCGGATGGCCTCCAGGGTCTCGGTGATCGTGCCGATCTGGTTCATCTTGACCAGCACGGCGTTGCTGGAGCCGTTGCGTATGCCCTTGCGTATGAGGTCCGGGGACGTGGCGTATACGTCGTCGCCGACGATCTGCACGTCCTCGCCGAGCCGGGACGTCATGCGCCCCCATCCGGCCCAGTCGCCCTCGTCGAGCCCGTCCTCGATGCTGGAGATGGGGAAGTCGCGCCGCCAGCGCTCGTAGGTATCGATCATCTCGTCGGCGGTGAAGGCGGCGCCCTCCCTGGGCAGCTCGTACCGTCCAGGGGCCGCGACGAGCTCGGAGGCGGCCACGTCCACCGCTATCCAGCAGTCCTCGCCCGGCCTGTACCCGGCGTCTTCGATGGCCCGCAGGACCATCTCCAGCGCCTCGCGGTTCGAGATGCCGCTCGGGGCGAAGCCGCCCTCGTCGCCGACGGTCCCGGCGTGGCCCATCCCCTTCAGCATGTCGCCGAGGGCGTGGTACACCTCCGCGCCGGCGCGGAGCGCGTGCCTGAACGAGCTCAGACCGCTGGGCACGACCATGAACTCCTGCACGTCCGTCGATCTTGCGGCGTGCTTGCCGCCGTTGAGGACGTTGAACATGGGCATCGGCAGGGTGGGTGGCCCGTCGCCGAGGCAGCGGTAGAGGGGCAGCCGCCGGCTGCGCGAGGCGGCGCGCGCCACGGCCATCGACACGGCGACCATGGCGTTGCCGCCCAGGCCGGACCTGTCCGGCGTGCCGTCCAGCTCGATCATGGCGGCGTCTACGGCGGCCTGGTCGAAGGCCGACAGCCCCGCGAGGGCGGGGGATATCCTGCCGCGCACGTTTTCGACGGCCTGGAGCACGCCGCGGCCGCCGAACCGGGAGGGGTCGCCGTCGCGCAGCTCCACGGCCTCGTTCGCGCCGGTGCTCGCGCCGGAGGGCGCGATGCCGCGCGCCCGCGTGCCGTCGCGCAGCGTGACCTCCGCCTCGACGGTGGGGTTGCCGCGCGAGTCGAGCACCTCGCGGGCGATTGCGCCTGCTATCTCGCTCATGGGAACGCCCTGGCCTCGGGCGGTGCCGCCTTCCGCGACCGGGCGGCCTCCAGGGCCTTGCTCACGGCGTCAGCGGGGTCGTCGGCGGCGATGATGGACCGCTCGGCGACGCCGCCACGGGCCAGGTCCCAGGTGCGCAGCCCGATGACGGGCGCCTGCTCGGCGAGGGCGTGGCCTATCTCCGAGAGCGTGCCGTAGGCGCCGCCCACGGCTATCACGGCCCTGCCGGTCTTGACGATGATGACGTTCCGCGCGTGTCCGAGACCGGTGCAGATTGGGATGTCCACCCACGCGTTGGCATCTGCCGGGTCGCTGCCGGGCAGTACGCCGATGGTCGCGCCGCCCTCGGACTTGGCGCCCATGCAGACCGCCTCCATGACGCCTCCCAGCCCTCCGCAGACCACGGTTGCGCCGCGGCGCGCAAGCTCCGCGCCCACCTGCCGCGCCATGGCGTAGACCTCTTCCGAGGGGCTGCCGGCTCCTATGACCGCGATTAGCATACGGGGAAGTAGATATCCGTGCGCCACTTGGACCGGTCGGGCTCGGCGGTCGGGTCGGTGACGTACACCTCCCAGGGCGCGCCGGCGGGCCGCAGCCCCTGCGAGCGAATCCACTCCATCAGCGCCGCCCACGTCTGCGGGAGCGCGTCGTACGGCCCCACGTGGGTGACGGTCGCCACCGTCCCGCCTGGTAGCTCGCCCGCCTCTATGCGCCCCGCGCCATCCATTGGCTGGGCTACGGGCATTCCGCATTGGAGGTCGATGGAGTCGCCGTCCATCGAGTAGTAGACCGAGAAGGGCATGCCCGCCGGCGCCTGCCCGCTCCGCTGGACGTGCGCGTACACCTCGCCGAAGAGAGGCCCCATGACGGCGCCGAGCTCCTCCTTCGCGGCGGACGCGCGTATGCCCAGGATGGGCTGCGCTTCGATCTGCCTGGTCTCGAATTTCAGGGTCATTGGCTGTTCCGCCCACGGCGGCGCATCCATTATAGCACTCGCGCTTCCCGCGGCCCGCCGGTGTGATATGGTGCTACGGCAAGGCCGTATGGCAGGAGGTTCCTATGCAGCCGGACGATACTGGCCCGGTCGCCGTGGTGGGCGCCGGGCTCATGGGGCACGGCATCGCGTTGCAGTTCGCCTTGGGCGGGCGCGAGGTGCGGCTCAACGACCTGACGGAGGACGCCCTCGACCGGGCGATGGATAGCGTCCGGGCCAGCATGGACACGCTGCGGGGCGTGGGCCTGGTGGACGACGCGGCGGCGGAGCGGGCGTTGAAGCGGATACGCACCGAGGTGTCGCTGGAGAAGACCGTGTCGGGCGCGGGCGTCGTGATCGAGGCGGTCTTTGAGGACCTGGACCTCAAGCGCTCGGTGTTCGAGCAGCTGGACGCGGCCACGGGGGGCGCCGCAATCCTCGCAAGCAACACGTCGTCGTTCATGGCGAGCCAGCTAGCCCCGGCGACGGAGCACCCTGGGAAGGTGGTGGTGGCCAACTGGTGGAACCCGCCGTACCTGCTGCCGCTGGTGGAGGTGGTGCCCGGCCCGGAGACGGCGGGCGAGACCGTGGACGCGCTCTGCGCCGTGCTGACGGCGGTCGGCAAGAGCCCCGTGGTGCTCCGCAAGGAGTCGCTGGGGTTCATAGGCAACCGGATGCAGTTCGCGCTGCTGCGCGAGGCCGTCTCCATCGTGGAGCAGGGCATAGCCAGCGCCGAGGACGTCGACACCGTGGTCAAGACGAGCTTCGGGAGGCGCCTGTCGGTGGCCGGCCCGCTGGAGGTGTTCGACATCGCCGGCTGGGACACGATTACGGCGATAGTCGACCAGCTATTCCCGGAGATAGAGCGCTCCCCGGAGACGCCGGACATCCTGCGCGGGATGGTCGAGCGCGGCGACCTCGGCCTCAAGTCGGGCAGGGGGTTCTACCCCTGGACCGAGGAGTCGGCGGCGGCGGTGCGGGGCCGCGTCGCGCAGGCCCTCGCCACGCTGGAGGGCCTTTCCCGAGACGACGGGTAGGCGTCATGGTCAAGGTAACCGACACCGCCATAGAGGAGCTCGCGAGGGTCGCCAGCGTGACGCGCATGGGGCCGAACCAGTACCTGAGGCTGGCGACGCCCCCGATGTGGCAGGGCCCCGGCGACTTCGGCATAGTGACCGACGGCGAGCGCGCCAACGACCACATAGTCGAGCACGAGGGCAGCCCGCTGCTGCTAATCGACGAGGCGCTCGCCGAGCAGTTGTCCAGGTCGGTCTTCGACTTCAAGGAGTCTCCGCAGGGCAAGGGCTTCACGCTCGACGTCTACTGAGGACATAGGCCCACCGCCATCCCCCAACTGCCATTCGCCATCCCCGACTGCCATTCGCCATCCCCAACCGTCATTCGCCATCCCCAACCGTCATTCGCCATCCCCAACCGTCATTCGCCATCCCCAACCGTCATTCGCCATCCCCCCACCTGTCATTTCGAGCGCAGCGAGAAATCTAAGGACCTTGCCCTGAGGCTACCACATTAGATTCTTCACTCCGCTCCGCTGCGTTCAGATGACAGCACTGGGGTCGCTGCGTTCACGCGTCGTCGGCTATGCGGATGTGGAGCTCGTCCAACTGCTCCCGCTCCACCTCGCCCGGCGCGCCGAACAGCGGGTCGATGGCGTTCTGCGTCTTTGGGAAGGCTATCGTGTCGCGGATGTTGTGGTTCCCGGTCAGGACCATGAGCAGCCGGTCGATGCCCGGGGCGATGCCGCCGTGCGGGGGCGCGCCGTACTCGAACGCGGTCAGCAGCTGGCCGAACCGCTCCTGTACCTGGTCTGGCGTGTACCCCAGCACCTTCAGGATGCGCTCCTGCAACTCGCGGCGGTGGACGCGGATGCTGCCGCTGGCGAGCTCGTAGCCGTTGCAGATCAGGTCGTAGATCTGCGCGACCACCCTGCCGGGGTCGCTCTCGACCAGGTCGAGGTGCTCCGGCCTCGGCATGGAGAACGCGTGGTGCATCGCGTCCCAGCGGCCCTCGTCCTCGTTCCACTCGAACAGCGGGAAGTCGGTGACGAAGGCGAATGCGAATAGGTCCGGGTCGGGCAGCTCCAGGCGCTGGCCCATCTCGTTGCGGAGGGCGCTGAGGGCGACGTTGGTCGGCTTGGCCGGCCCGGCTATGATGAGGATGAGGTCGCCGCGGCTCGCGCCCGTCAGCCGGGCGATCTCCTTTATGGTGTCCAGCCCCAGGAAGCGCGTCACCGGCGAGCGCACGTCTTCCTCGGTGAGGCCGTCCAGCGAGCCGCCCTCTCCCAGCAGGGCGATGGGCACCAGCCCGGCGGCGCCCCTGCTCTTGACGAAGTCGACCAGCCCGTCGATCTGCCCCCTGCCGTAGCCGGCGCACCCGGGCGCGGCGAAGCCCTTGACGATGCCGCCGCCGTCCAGGACGGAGCGGAAGACGCGGAACTCGGTCCTGCCGGCCGCCTCCGAGAGGTCGGCCATCTTGAGCCCGAAGCGCAGGTCGGGCTTGTCGGTGGCGTAGTCGGCCATCGATTCGGCGTAGGTGAGCCTGGGGAAGGGCGTCAGCAGCCGCTTCTCGGGGCAGACCGTCTTCACCAGCGCGGTGTAGAGCTCCTCGATAAGGTCGAGCACGTCGTCCTGCTCGACGAAGCTCATCTCCAGGTCGAGCTGCGTGTGCTCCGGCTGCCGGTCGGCGCGCGGGTCTTCGTCGCGGAAGCAGCGCGCTATCTGGAAGTACTTGTCCACGCCGCCGGCCATCAGCAGCTGCTTTAGCTGCTGCGGCGACTGCGGCAGCGCGTAGAACTTGCCGGGGTAGAGGCGGCTGGGCACCACGTAGTCCCTGGCGCCCTCCGGGGTGCTCTTGATCAGGATGGGCGTCTCCACCTCCAGGAAGCCGCGCTCGTCCAGGAAGTCGCGTATGAACTTGACGACCCTGTGTCGCAGCGCCAGCATGTCGCGCATGGGCGCGCGGCGCAGGTCGACGTACCGGTGCTTGAGGCGCAGCAGCTCGTCCACCTCGGCGTCGCCGCCGACCTCGAACGGGGGCGTCAGCGACTCGTTGAGCACCTCCACGCTCTCGGCGGCCACCTCGACCGCGCCGGTGGCGAGCTTCGGGTTCTCCGCCCCCTCGGGGCGCGCCCGCACCAATCCGCCCACCTGCACGACCCACTCGCTGCGCAGCCGCTCGGCTACGGCGTGCTGCTCGGGGCCGTCTCCGGGTTGAAGACGACCTGGACGAGCCCCTCCCGGTCGCGCAGGTCTATGAAGACCAGGTTGCCGTGGTCGCGCCGCCGGTCCACCCAGCCCGCCAGCTTCACGCGCCTCCCGACGTGGCTCTCCCTGATCTCCCCGCAGCTAATCGTCCTCAGCAACGCGCTCTCCTTCCCGCGAACCTACCGCTCCGGCGCGGCGGTCGTAGACCGTGACGCCCTCCGACAGGGCCTGCTTCAAGAGCATGTGCCCTTCGCGGGTCATCTTCTCCATCTCTTCCTCGGTGTACGCGAATACGTCCACGCCGACCGGGATCCCCTCCGGCTTGTACTCGACGGACCTGTCCAGGAACGGGACGCTGCTCTCCGAGAGCGCCACCAGCAGGTCGACGTCGCTCCCAGGCACGGCGTCGCCGCGCGCCATGGAGCCGAACATCACCACCCGCTCGATCTCGGCGCGCTCGCGGGCCAGCGCGTCCACGGCGGCCCGCGTCTTCTCGAGCACCGCCTCCCGGTCAAGGTAGATGACCGTCACAGAACCTGTCGATCTCTCCAGCATGCGCTATGGCCCTCTCCGAGTCCTTCCCCGAGTAGTACTGGAACGGCGCGCCCGAAGGGTAGGCGTCTGGATATCTCGCCGGCGCGTAGTGCCTGTCGAGCTCCCTGGCGGCCTCCAGCAGCTCCGACGCCTCCGGCAGCGACCTGGCAAGCTCGGACACCATGTCGGCCAGCGAATGGCCGCGCACCACCCGCGCGCCGAGCCACTGGAAGAGCGCCTTGAGCGCCGTCGCCGATGCCTGGCGCGCCGCGAAGCACGCCCATTCGTGGGACCCGCCCTCCGCCGCGCGCCGCGCGTGCTCCAGGTCGCGCCCAGCCTGCGCCATCCAGTCCGAGTGTCTGCTTGCCATCGGTCCGTATCTCGTGTCTGCCGGACACATGATACCACCGGCCGGCGGGGGCTGCCGGTCACGGCGCGCCGTCAAGGTCGGGTTGTCACCTGGCGGCTCGCGCTGTATCGTATATTGACAGCACTACCGCCGTCGCCGTAGGTTGTCAGTGAACGGGTCGGGCCGCGAATCAATCTGGAGTGTTCCCAGAGAGGCGAAGCTGGTCTATGTGACCTCGTTCTCGGTCATGTTCGCATGCGGCCTCGCGGCGCTGGTTTATCGGAGTATCGGGCAGGCAGACGGCTGGCTGGACAAGGTAGTAGAGGGCTGGAACGACGCCGGGCCGCTTGCTATCGTTTCGGCGGCTGTGTCGATGATTCTGGCTGAAGGATTGGTGGGTGTCATGGTACTTTCACAGGGTCTGAGGGATAGGCTGGAGAGAGCGCGGGAAGCGCGCCGCGAAGAGGGACGCCAAGAGGGACGCCAGGAAGAATGGCAGCAGACGTTGGAGATGGTGCGCGAGGTGAGGGAGCAATTCCCGGACAATCCCGCAATGGAAGAGTTCGAACGCCGCCTACGGGAACG
The DNA here is from genome assembly GCA_963664035.2 of Dehalococcoidia bacterium. Classification (GTDB taxonomy): domain Bacteria; phylum Chloroflexota; class Dehalococcoidia; order Lucifugimonadales. The sequence continues at coordinate 1,897,528 of OY760867.2, forward strand.
TGACAATGGCACTGGATGAAGCGGCTTTCTATACGATGCTGGTCGGCGGGGTCGTGCTGACGTTTGGAGTTGCCCTAAATAGTTACAGGATGGCGCGCCGGCAAATTGGCAACGCCGTGGTTGGGACCGGCGTGGTCGTCTGGGTGTTAGGGGCCTTCACCCTAATCTACCTTGGGATAGCGAACTAGGCGGCAAGGGCGGCGCCTTCTCGGACGAGGACATGGCTTCGATGTCTTTCTCCGCAATAGAGAAGGACTTCCAGGCGAAGGTGTCGGAGAAGGTGCGCCTCGCAGCGGAGGGGCTGGACCGCTACAGGGTGCTAACGCCGTTCCGGTTCGATGACGGCGACCACCTGGCGATTGTGCTGAAGCGGGACGGGGAAGGGTGGGTGCTGTCCGACGAAGCGCACACCTACATGCACCTGACATACGACATGGATGAGCGTGACCTGCACCGCGGTACGCGCCAGACGATCATCTCGAACGCCTTGTCGGTCTTCGAAATCGAGGACAGGGAGGGAGAGTTGGTGCTTGGCGTGCCGGGCGAACGGTACGGCGATGCGCTGTACTCGTTCGTGCAGGCCCTGCTCAAGATAAGCGACGTGTCGTACCTGTCACGCGAACAGGTACGCTCCACGTTCATGGACGACTTCCGATCTCTCTTGACGCAGAGCGTGCCCGACGAGCGCCGGGAGTTCGAATGGCATGACCCTCTCCGCGACCCGCAGGGAATCTACGAGGTGGACTGCCGGATCAACGGGATGGCGCGGCCTCTCCTCATCCACGCCCTGCCCAACGACGGCAGGACTCGCGACGCGACGATTACGCTGCAGCGATTCGAGAAGTGGGACATGCCCTTCCGTTCGCTGGCGATCTTCGAGGACCAGGAGTCTATCAACCGCAAGGTGCTGGCGCGCTTCAGCGACGTGTGCGAGAAGCAGTACTCGAATCTTGCCGGGAACCGGGATCGGATTGAGCGGTATATCGACGAGATTATGGCGGATGGGATGATGGGATAGCGGCGGCGGTGATCACCACTCGAATAAACGGCCCCTAATCCCCTTCCATCATCCCAATCACGCCCATCACACGAATCACAGTTCAGACAGACGCATCCATTTCATCCCTTGGTGCGCCGAGCCGCAACCGGCAACACCCCTATCCGTCTTTCCCGAGAAGCATGTCCCGTACTCCGATACGGGAGCGGGAATCCAGTCCCAGGCCGCTTGATAGGCATTGGGCATCAGATAACCAGCTTCGCGCCCTCTGGCCGTGCCTTGCCGCCGTGGACGGATGGCTCGGCGCACCACTTGGCGGACAGGCGGCGGACGGCGGCGTAGGTCTCCTCGTCGAAGCCGAGGAGGTCGCATATGACGCGGCGGTCCAGGAGGGCGCGGTTGGGGTCGGCGTCCGCGAGGTAGGCGGGTTTCAGTTCCTTGTCCCGGACCTCGTTGAAGATGTCCTCCGCATTTTGTAGTTGGGTGTTGCTGAGAGTGCGGAAGTCTAGAACTGGCAGCGAGCGTATTCCTAGTCGTGTCATCTCCCCACGTCCGGCTTGCTGGCGGCTAGAATGCCACCAGTAGGCCAGTATACCTAACGTGCTGTTGAGCCAAGTAGAGAAGACATAGTCAAATCTCTTATCAGAAAAAGACACGTTGGGCCACGCCCGACCTCCTAAACTGTCCTGTTTGGTAAACGCCACTGCCAAGGGTTGTGAATTAAAGCGAAAGCCTCTGCTTATGTGAGAACGACTAGCTGTGGCCCAGAGTTCGTCTGCTCGTTCTTCCATTCCTTGGAGAACACGCAGCTGTGAGTCAGGGTTACACGTGAGTCTTGTCTCCTTCTTGGCATCGTGGTTGTACAAAGATGGATAGGTTGCGGTCGGACTTGCGGATTCTTTCCTAAAGGGGCCTTTGTGCGTCTTCATAGTCAAGTAAGAGTCGTGAACACCCAATTCGCCAATCTCGTCTAGCCTCACTATGGACAACTCATGCACTTTTGATTCTGCTGGCAACCTTAACTTCCCATCGGACAGGGAATGCGCAGCCTGGGCTACTGAAGCGTCGAGAATACGAGCCGCTCCCCAACCGGCCTTGTGGCTGCTAAGGGGAGCGTCCAGCATCTCGCCTGCCACGGTGTCGCCGCGATATATGGGCAGACCGCCATACGGCCCGTCCTCCAGACGCCGGGGCGTAGTGCTCGACGATACCTCCTTGGATATCTCATGAGCTGCCACGAAGCTACTTGGCTTGCGTCGCAATGAGATGAAGGACCCTCTGACGCTTGGATTCTCACGGCGTACCAGCCTTCGTCCAATTACTAGGCACTCCGCCATATCCGTATCAGACGAGAAGGACATGTCGCGACCGTTGGCTGCAATGCTCACAATCGTGACGTTGGTGTATTGCTCGGAAAACAACTCCCTAAACTTGGCCCATGACGAGCCGTTGATCGCAGTGAACGGCAGCACGAAGGCAACGACTCCACCCGGACGCACTTTCTTATGAGCGAGTGCAAAAAACGCAGATCCTAATCCGGCATGGCCGTGGTAAGAGGTGTCCTTGGCGAGCCGTTTCAGACGTTTCGCCATATCTTCCTGATCATCGTCGCTGGCGTTGAAGGCGGCGAAGGCGGCGTTTAGAATCCCTTCCTCAGAGTCCCTGTGCTTGGTGTCGCTGGTAAAGGGCGGGTTCATGATCACGAGGTCATAGCCTTCATCAGGTACCTCCGCGCGTATCTGGGCGGCGGTCTCCTCGCCGGCGCTGCCGGTGCGCATGGCGGGGTCGCTGGTGTTGAACAGCGTCAGCACGTCGGAAGACTGGAGAAGCTCCAGGGAGCCGATCATCACACCGCCGTCCTTCATCCTGCCGTAGGGCATGGTGTAGAGGCGAGATTCCTTGAAGAGGACGGACGGCTCGACGCCGGAGAGGGTGGAGCCGGTGATGTGGACTGCGGAGGGCATGACGTCGCAGCCGTAGAGCACGTCCTCCATCATCACCTTGTGGAGGGAGGCGGGATCGCCTCCGGCGCGCTCGTGGCGGGCCGCTATCTGCTCGTACACCGCCGAGAGGAGGGCGCCTGTCCCGCAGGCGAGGTCGGCGATTCGCAGCTTGCCGATGGCCTCCGCGCTGGACCAGTCCATATCCTGTGTTCCTTCGGCAGGCTCAGGACAGAGCTTGGCGACGGCGAGCCTTGCCAGCAGCGCGGCGGACGCGGGCAGGGTGTAGAAGGTGGCGAGGTACTTGCGGTCGGCTATGAGGCTCTGGAAGATGCGGCCGGTGAGGTCGTGGGCATTATCGACGCCCGTCGCGTTGACCGACTGTGCGGTGTCCCTCAGCCGCCGCAGGATGTTCGCCGCGTCGCCCGAGGGCAGTTGCCGCAGGATATCCCTGGCGATGGCGAAGATGGCCCAGTAGTTGATCCTGAGTATGTCGTCCCAGGCGGCCAGCACCTCGCCCTGGGGGTTGAGTACGCCGTCGCCGCACACCTGCGCCAGGGGCTTGACCTCCGGGTGCATCCCGGCGATCTGCTCGTGGAAGACGAGGGCGTTGGCGATGATGGCGCACGCCATGCGGCGGGTCTGCGGCACGTTGGCCATCCCCAGCAGGCGGGCAATGTCCAGGGTGACGCCCGAGCGGGTCTCGTCCATCTCGTCGAGGAGCTTTGCGGCGCCGTCGATGCCATTCTGGAGGGTGGTGGTCGCCTCGTCCACGGCGCGCTGCGGCTCGGAGACCAGGCGGACCATGTCGGCCAGGTCCTCGACGGAGCCGTCGAGCCAGCCGGACTCCGGGAAGCGTTGCGCCTCCTCGGCGCCCTCGGTGAAGACGCAGTATTCGAGGCGTGCGGACGAGAGGGCGGCGCGCAGGTCGTGGGCGTCGCCGATGGCGTCGGGGTAGCGGAGGGCTATGGCGGCCTCGATGACGCGCCCGTTGGCGGCGACCTCCAGCCCGAGGCGTTCCCTGGCCTCCGGTTCGACGGTGCGCGCGGGCGCGTACTCGGCCTCCACCACGACGGGGGAGCGGCCCGGCGCGGTGACGATGATGTCGGGGCGCAGGCCGGGTTGGCCGGAGATGGCCCGGGTGTTCTCGGAGCGCACCTGTCCGCGCGGCAGCATCTCCTGTAGCAGGCTGCCGAGGGCGTTGTTGGCGTTGGGCTCGGTCTGGCGCGGCATATCGGGATGGATTGTACCCGAATAGAACAGATGCTTCAAGCGTTCTATCCCGAAAATCCCAAAATCCTGCAAATCCAGATTCAGACAATCCCCACTATCCACTTATCCACTATCCACTATCCACTATCCACTATCCACCCTTCCCTCTCCCGAACCCCTGTGCTATACTCAACCCGAGCGCGAGCTTCAGCCGTCTCCCACCGGCCAGTCCATTCCAGGCCGATGGGACATGGCGCGGACCCGGCGGGCACAATGTCTAGGACTGACACCCCCGACGCCGGACGCGCGCCAGAGATGTGGCGCTGATTGTGACGCTGCCAGGGGGTCCGGCCCCGCGAAGACCGGACACCGCACCTTAACAACTGGATAAGTGGCGCCGCCCAACACCGCGCGGTGGGATGCCCCTGGCATTCCCGATGTCATTACCCTCGCTCCCATTCGGCCTTTGGGGTACGGTAGTAGCTGAACGGCGGGCATGTCTGCTACAGGCAGGCAACTGCCCGCCGGGGCCTTAGCAGCCTTCGCTCCCTCTCGAGAGACCGGACAGTGTTGAGTGTACAGGAGACAGGTAAGCTCCGCTGAGCGCATCCAGCTCTTTGTCGTAGTAGCTCTCACCGTGCGGCGGTCTGCTGAAATGCGGGCCTACACGTAAGGCGACCCACCCCCGGCAGTTCGACGGGTCCCGGGGGACCATGGGTCCGAGCGGCGCACAAGCCCTTTACCCCCTCCCCAGGGAGAGGGCTGGCCCCTTCTGCCCCCTCTCCCTTCCGAGGGAGAGGGCTGGGGTGAGGGTATAGCCCGGGCCGCAGCGGGTATAATGGCCGGAGCCTTTGACGGCAGCCGAGCCCGCGCGTGAACGATAGACAGCAACCTATACGAGAACACCTGGTCGAGCTTCGCCGGCGCATCACGTGGTCGGCGGTCTCCGTGCTGGCGTGCACGGGGATCGCCTTCGCGTTCCACAGGCAGATACTGATACTGCTGCTGCGCCCGGCGGACCGCTTCGTGGAAACGCCCGCGGCGAAGCCGATATTCACCGAGCTGACCGAGTTCATCAGCATCGCCATGAAGGTCTCGCTGCTCGCGGGCCTCTTCCTGTCGCTGCCGTTCGTGCTCTACCAGATCGTCATGTTCGTGGCGCCGGGGCTGAGCGGGTCGGAGAGGCGGTACCTCTACGTGCTGCTGCCGGCGTCGCTGCTCTCGTTCCTGGCCGGGGCCGTCTTCGGCCACAGCGTACTGTTCCCGCCCGCGATGAACTTCCTGCAAACCTTCGGCAGCGAGGTCGCCGACCCGTACATACGGATCGGCGCCTACACGAACCTGATGCTGACGCTGCTCTTCTGGATGGGCATCATCTTCGAGATGCCGATCCTGGCCTACTTCCTGTCGAAGATCGGGGTGCTCACGTCCAGCTTCCTCGCCAGGAACCGGCGGTACGCGGTGGTCGTGGCGTTCATCATGGGCGCGCTGATCACGCCGACCTTCGACCCGTTCAACCAGGCGCTGGTGGCGCTGCCGATCATAGTGATGTACGAGATAGGGATATGGCTCGCCAAGATCGGGGGCCGGGAGGAGCCCAAGCGCCGCTCCTCGGTCTGGGGGCGGGTGTTACGCTGGAGCATCATGGCGCTCGTCATACTCCTCCTCATGGCCTACGGCTACATCGCCTACCTGATGGCGTCGGGCGTCACCAAGGCGGAGCGCAACCTGCCGGACAGGACCCCGACGGAGTACGGTCTATCCTACGAGGACGTGGAGTTCCCATCCAGGGGCGGCGCCGTCGAGCTCAGGGGCTGGCTGATCGAAGCGGACGGCGGCGGGCCGGCCGTGATAGTCGTCCACGGCGTGAGCACGAACAGGGCGCACGAGAACGGCCTGAGTATGGCGCGCTCGCTGTTCGACGCGGGCTTCACGGTGCTGCTATTCGACCTGCGGGCGCACGGCGAATCGGGAGGCGAACGTGTCTCCGGCGGATTCTTCGAGAAGGACGATATGCTGGGTGCCTACGACTTCCTGCTGGAGCGCGGCGCTCCGCCGGGGCGGGTGGGGGTGCTGGGCATCTCTATGGGGGCGGCCATCGCCCTGCTCGGCTCGTCCGAGGAGCCTGGCGTCAGGGCCGTGGTCTCGGACAGCGCCTTCGCGCACGTGGAGGACCTGATCGCGAGCGAAACGGCCAGGGCCACCGTCTTCCCGAGGTGGATGGTGCCGGTCTTCGTCCCAGGCATGAAGGCGGTGGCGCGCGTGGCGTACGGCATCGACATGGGCAGGGTCGCGCCCGAGAAGGTGGTCGGCTCCCTCGGCTACCCGGTGCTGATCATCCACGGCGAGGCGGACACCCGCATCCCCGTAGAGCACGCCGTGAGGCTGCGCGAGGCTGCCTACGCCGGCAGCGAGCTATGGACGCTGCCCGGCGTCGAGCACGCCGACGTCTTCGAGACGCGGCCGGACGAGTACGCCGAGCGCGTATCGTCCTACTTCGAGGCCCAGCTTGGCCCTCCCTAGGGGGACAACCATCGCATGATCATCCTGCACGCCGGCGAGTCTCAGGGCGCGCTGGTCCTCTGGGGGGAAGTGTCGAGGGACGGTGGCGGCCGCCCAGGGTCGCGTCGCCGGCGGGGGAAGACGGCGCCCGATGCGGGTTCGCATCCGTTTGGGGCCAGCGCCAACGGGCTGACCGGGGCGCTGAGGGAGGCGGCGGTTGGCATCAAGCCGGCGGCCAGGCGAGTCAGCCGCGTTGAGGTCTGGCTGCCGACGCGCGGCGACAGCCCCGTTCCCTCCAGCGGCCTCGTCGCCGAGCCGCCCAATCCGCGCGCAAAGGCCAGGCTGGCGGCGTGGTCCGTCGCGGGCTACCGGCTCTCGGCTGAGGAGGCGGTGGACCTCCTGTGCGCGTCCAGGGGCAGGCGGACGCTCGCGGCGGGGGTGGTCGTCGGGTCCGACCTGGCGTACTGGGCGGAGGCGCTCCGCTTTGCCGGATCGCTGGTGGCGCGGCAGCAGTTCCTCCCGGGCCTGGAGGTCGACGCCGATGGGTTCCGCGCGACGTGGGACCCCGTATTCGTCGGCGCGGACGCGGAGCGGCTTGCCGCGCTGGCGAGGCGGATGCCCCCGGTTGCGCGAGCGCTCTCGGAGCCGGAAGCGGACTCGCCCCCGGAGAGGCCCTCCGCCGAGGCGCTGCGGCAGTTCGCGGCCGCGGTGGTGGACCACCTGGCGCGCGCCTCGGCATCCGGTGTGTCCGGGCCGGCAGGCCGTAGGCGCGGGAAGAAGCCTTCCTTCGACAGCGTACACGACTCATGGCTCCATGCCCTGGGGTCGAAGGACGGGGTCGTGGTGGGCGACGCGTTCGATCTCTCCCAGTTGGCGGCGCACGTCCGCGAATGGCGGCGGCCCATCGCGGTTTCGGCAGGCTCGCAGCTACGGCTGTGCTTCCGCCTGGAGGAGCCGGGCGATGCCGAGGGGGCCGACGGGGCCTCCGATGACGCATGGTACGTTCGCTACCTGCTCCAACCCTACGACGACCCGAGCCTCCTGGTAGACGCGGAAGAGGCGTGGAAGCCCGGGGGCCGCAGGCTGGCCGCGATCGAGCGAAAGGGCTCGAACGTGCGGGAGTTCCTGCTCTCATCGCTGGGGCAGGCCTCCGGCATATGTCCCTCCGTCACGGCCAGCCTCGAGAAGGCGAGTCCCGCCGGATACCGGCTGGACGCCGCCAATGCCCACCGGTTCCTGACCGAGGAGGCCATCGCGCTCGAGCAGGCGGGCTACGGCGTGATGCTTCCGGCCTGGTGGACGCGCAAGGGGACGAAGGTCCGGCTCGCGGTCCAGGCCAAGGCCAGGAGCCCGAAGATGCAGGGTGGAAGCGGCCTGTCACTGGAGACGATCGTCCGGTTCGATTGGGAAGTGGCGCTCGGAGGCCAGAAGCTCACTCTGCGTGAGCTGGAGGCGCTCGCGCGCATGAAGGCCCCGCTGGTCAGGGTGCGCGGTCAATGGGTGGAGGTCAGCGCCCAGGAGATCCAGGCCGCCGTCGATTTCTGGAAGAAGAGGGGGACGGAGGAGACGAGCCTTCGGGACGTCATCCAGATGGCGCTCGGGGCCGGTGCCGCGCCGCGGGGGTTCGACTTCGACGGCGTCGAGGCGACGGGCTGGGTGGGGAATCTGCTGAAGCAGCTCGACGGGCAGGCGGAGCTCAAGGAGCTTGCCTCTCCGAGGGGCTTTTCCGGCACGCTCCGCCCCTACCAGGTGCGCGGCTATTCGTGGCTATCCTTCCTGCGCCGATGGGGCCTTGGAGCGTGCCTTGCCGATGACATGGGCCTTGGCAAGACGGTGCAGACCCTGGCGCTGGTCCAGCGTGACTGGCGTGCCAACGGCAAGCGGCCGGTGCTGCTCGTCTGCCCGACCTCGGTCGCGAACAACTGGCGAAAGGAGGCCGCGCGCTTCACCCCCCGGCTTCCGGTGCTCGTCCACCACGGCCCCGGCAGGAAGCGCGGCGCGGCGTTCAAGAAGGAGGCGGGAGAGCACGCGCTCGTGGTTTCCAGCTACGGACTGGTGCAGCGTGACCTCGAGTTCCTTATGGAGGTGCCCTGGAGCGGCGTGGTGCTCGACGAGGCGCAAAACATCAAGAACCCCGAGACCAAGCAGGCGAACGCGGCGCGGTCGCTGCGAGCCGACTACCGCATCGCCCTGACGGGAACGCCCGTGGAGAACAACGTGGGAGACCTGTGGTCGATCATGGAGTTCCTGAACCCCGGCCTGCTGGGGTCGCAGAGCGAGTTCAAGCGCGAATTCTTCGTGCCCATCCAGGCGGAGCGGGACACTGGCGCGGCTGAACGCCTCAAGCGCATAACCGGCCCGTTCATCCTACGGAGGCTGAAGACGGACAGGTCGATCATCTCCGACCTGCCCGAGAAGCTGGAGACGAAGGTCTTCTGCTCGCTCACCAAGGAACAGGCGTCGCTCTACGCCTCGGTCCTCAAGGAGACGGAAGAGGCGCTGGAGTCCGCCGAGGGCATACAGCGCAGGGGGATGGTGCTGGCCACGCTCTCCAAGCTCAAGCAGGTCTGCAACCATCCGGCGCAGCTCCTGGGCGACAACTCCGGCGTCGCGGGCCGGTCGGGCAAGCTGGCGCGGTTGACGGAGATGTTGGAGGAGGTGATCGAGGTAGGCGACCGGGCGCTGGTCTTCAGCCAGTTTGCGGAGATGGGCGGGCTGCTCCAACGCCACGTGCAGGAGACGTTCGGCCTGGAGGCGTTGTTCCTACACGGCGGGACGACGAAGCGCCAGCGCGACCGGATGGTCGAGCGGTTCCAGGACGAGAGGTCGGGGCCGCCGGTCTTCATCCTGTCTCTGAAGGCGGGCGGGACCGGGTTGAATCTGACATCGGCCAATCACGTCTTCCACTTCGACCGCTGGTGGAACCCGGCCGTCGAGGACCAGGCGACCGACCGCGTCTTCCGCATCGGCCAGGCGCGAAACGTCCAGGTCCACAAGTTCATCTGCGCGGGAACGCTGGAGGAGAAGATAGACGAGATGATAGAGCGCAAGAAGGAGGTTGCCGAGAAGGTCGTGGGAGCGGGCGAGGGGTGGCTTACGGAGCTCTCCAACGCCGACCTGAAGGAGGTTCTGGCGCTGAGGATGGGGGAGGCTGCTGGGGCGTAGGATGGCGTACCGCTACGACGACTACTACGAGCCTTCCCGGCCCCGCAGGGCGAAGGGCGGCATCAGGTCGCAGTCCGGGCGGGGCGGGTCCGGCCAGAGCTGGTGGGCTAGGCGCTGGGTCGAGGTGCTGGAGGGCTTCGACATCGGGGCGCGGCTTGGCCGCGGCAGGTCGTATGCCCGCCGGGGCCAGGTTCTGTCGATCGACGTCGAGATGGGCGGCGTGACGGCGAGCGTGCAGGGCTCCCGCGCCCAGCCGTACAGGGTGGAGATCAGGGTCGAGACGCTCGGCGCTTCGGACTGGGAGAAGCTGGCGTCGGCGCTCTCGCGGCGCCCGGTCTTCGCCGCGAAGCTGCTGGCGGGCCGGATGCCCGAGGATATCGAGGACGCGTTCGTGGACGCGGGGCTTTCGCTCTTCCCCGAGAGGGGCGACGACCTCGAGACGGACTGCTCGTGTCCCGACTGGTCGAATCCCTGCAAGCACGTCGCGGCGGTATATCTCCTACTGGGCGAGGAGTTCGACCGCGACCCGTTCCTCATCTTCAGGCTGAGGGGAGCGGAGCGCGAGGAGCTTGTCGGCGAGTTGGCGGCGGGGAGCGGCGCCCGAGCCGATGGAGCGGACGCCGGGCCCGGCGCCGACCGGGAGGCGGAGCAGCCGCCCGAGCCCCTGCCCGTCGATCCCGAGGCGTTCTGGGGGCGGGAGGGCGCCGAGCGAGAGGAGGACTCGCACGGAGCGGTCCGCGTCCCGGCGGTCAGCGCGACGCTGCCGAAACGATTGGGCGGCTTTCCGTTCTGGCGAGGCGGGGAGGGCTTCATCCCCGTGTTGGAGGAGATATACGGGAGGGCCTCGCCCGCCGGACTGGACATGTTTCTTGGTGGACGGGAGCGCTGAGCGCAGGCGTAGGCGTGTCCGCCCCGGTGTTGCTGCTGTATAATCGCGGGGCCATGCGCCCGTCTGCGCGAAGGCCATCGCGATCCGCCATGAACGACAGCCAGCCACATACATCCGCCGCCGGCCTCGACGGCGCGCGGCTGCTGGATATATACCGGCTCATGACGCTCTGCCGCGCGTGCGACGAGAGGGTGTGGCTGCTCAACCGGCAGGGCAAGGCGGCCATCGTCGCGTCGTCGCAGGGCCACGAGGCGGCGCAGATCGGCAGCGTGGCGGCGCTGGAGAAGGGCCGCGACCAGTTCTACACCTACTACCGCGACCTGGGGGTGCTCTTCTCCCTCGGCATGACCCCCAGGGACGTCATGCTGGGGTTCACGGCAAGGGCCGGCGAGCCGCTGAGCGGAGCGCGGCAGTTCCCGGCCCACGGCGCGATCCCGGGGCTGGGGGTGTACAACCTGTCGAACGTCGTCGCCACCCAGATCCCGCAGGCGGTCGGCGCGGCGCTCGCGTTCAAGATGCGGAGCGAGGACGCGGTGGTCATCGTCTACTTCGGCGACGGGGCGTCCAGCGTGGGCGACTGCCACGAAGGGATGAACTTCGCGGCCATACACGACCTGCCGGTGGTCTTCTTCTGCGAGAACAACAAGTACGCCATCTCCGTGCCGCTGGCCAAGCAGATGGCCGTGGACAGCGTCGCCGGGAGGGCGGAGGGCTACGGAATGCCCGGCATCGCCATCGACGGCTCGGACGTTACTGCGGTCTACGAGGCCACTTCCGAGGCCGCGGCGCGCGCCCGCAGAGGAGACGGCCCCACCGTGGTCGAGGCGATGGTGGAGCGGTACCTGCCCCACACGAGCGACGACGACGACTCCCGCTACAGGCCGAGGCCGGAGCTGGAGGAGGCGCGCAAGCGGGACCCGCTGCCGCTGCTCAGGCAGAGGCTGGTCGACCTCGGCGAGCTGACCGACGAGATGGACGAGGCCATCCGCGCCGACGCCAGGCGCGAGGTGGACGAGGCGACGGACTACGTGGAGTCCGCGCCGTACCCGGAGACGGACGGCTTCCACGACCACGTGTACGCGGAGGCGGCGAGATAGCGCTCAAGACTGTTATCGAGGCGGTACGGGACGCGATGCGCGAGGAGATAGCCCGCGACTCGCGCGTCTTCATCATGGGCGAGGACATCGGCGCCAGGGGCGGCGTCTTCCTGGCGACCGACGGCTTCGAGGCCGAGTTCGGAGAGGACCGTGTCATAGACACCCCGTTGGCCGAGTCCTCCATCGTCGGCATCGCCCTCGGCGCGGCCATGAACGGCATGAGGCCCATCGCCGAGATACAGTTCGCCGACTTCATATTCCCCACCTTCAACCAGCTGCTGGGGGAGGCGGCGAGGGCGCGCTACGGCACCGAGGGCGCGGTATCCGTTCCGATGGTCGTGCGCTCGCCCTACGGCGGCGGCGTGCGGGGCGGCCTCTACCACTCCCAGAGCCCCGAGGCGTACTTCGCGCACACGCCCGGCCTGAAGGTCGTGACGCCTGCCACGCCGTACGACGCCAAGGGGCTGCTGAAGAGCGCCATCCGCGACGACGACCCTGTCGTCTTCCTGGAGCACAAGCGCACGTACCGGCTGGTGCGCGGCGAGGTGCCGGACGCCGAGTACACCCTGCCCATCGGCAGGGCGGACGTGAAGCTGGAGGGGGAGGACCTCACCGTAATAACCTACGGGCTGGCGCTGCACCACTGCATCGAGGCCGCCAGGGCCCTCGCGTCCGAGGGCGTTCGCGCCGAGGTCGTCGACCTGAGGTCGCTGCGCCCGCTCGACTCCGCGACCGTCCTCGATTCGGTACGGAAGACGGGCAAGGCGCTCGTCGTCCACGAGGACACGAGGCTGGGCGGCATCGGCGGCGAGGTGGCGGCGATAATCGCGGAGGAGGCGTTCGACTACCTCGACGCGCCCATCACGCGGCTGGCCGGGCCGGAGGTGCCGGCCATGCCGTTCAGCCCGACCCTGGAAGCCGAGTTCATGCTGGACACCGAGCAGATCGCCGACGCGATCCGGAGCCTGGCGCGGTACTGACGCCATGAAGGTAGAGCTGCCCCACGTCGGCGAGTCCGTTACCGAGGCCATCATAGACCGGTGGCTGAAGCAGGTCGGCGACCGCGTGGAGAAGTACGACCCCCTCGCCGAGGTGGTCACGGACAAGGTGAACATGGAGATGCCGTCGCCGGCGTCGGGGGTGCTCACCCGGATCCTGGTCGAGGCCGGCAGCACGGTGCCGATGGGCACGGTCGTGGCGGAGATCGCGGTGGACGGGGAGGCCGATCAGCCGCACGAGCCGGCGGCCCCGGCAGCGGCGCCCCTGGACACGACGGGCACGCTGCTCAAGGACGTCGCCCCCGTCGGCCCCACCGGCTCCGGCGGCCCGATGGTCGCCCCCGAGCCCGAGCGGAAGCCCTCCGGAGCGAGGTACTCCCCAGCCGTCCGCCGTCTCGCCGCCCAGCACGGCATCGACCTCGACCGGGTAACCGGCACAGGCATAGGGGGCCGCGTCACCCGCAAGGACGTGGAGGACTTCATCGCGTCCCAGGATGCCGCGGCGTCGGAGGCCGGCGCGCCGGACGAGGAGCGCGTCGCGCTCACGCCCATCCGGCGGATGATCGCGGAGAACATGGCCCGCAGCTCCTCGGAGATACCGGAGGCGTGGAGCACCCTCGAGGCCGACGTCACCGGCCTGGTGCGCCTCAGGGAGGGGATCAAGGACGGCTTCCGCGAGCGCGAGGGCGTGGCCATCACCTACCTGCCCTTCATGCTCAAGGCCGTTGCCGAGTCGCTGAAGGCCAACCCCTTGGTCAACTCGACCTGGGCCGGCGACGCCATCATCCTGAAGCGGCGGGTCAACCTCGGCGTCGCCACCGCGACCGACGAGGGGCTGCTCGTGCCCGTCGTCCACGACGCCGACGGGAAGACGGTCGCCGAGTTGGCCCGGTCGCTGGACGATCTCGCCGGCAGGGCCAGGCGGGGCAAGCTCACGGTGCGAGACGTGGAGGGCGGTACCTTCACCGTCAACAACACGGGGGCGATAGGCTCGGTCATAGGCAAGGCCATCATCTTCCCAGGGCAGGCGGCCATCCTGAACACCGAGGCCATCGTCAAGCGCCCGGTGGTCGTCGGCGACGCCATCGCCATCCGCTCCGTCATGAACCTGAGCCTCACCTTCGACCACCGCATCCTCGACGGCGCGGAAGCCGGCGCCTTCCTGTCCGACGTGAAGCGCCGCTTGGAGGCCATCGGCCCGGACACCAGCGTTTGACGACCCGGGAGGTTAGACCACGATGAAGTGGCGAGTGATTGTCGAATACGACCCCCAGACCGATAGCTACGCCTCGTTCTGCCCTGAGCTACCCGGCTGCGCCAGCGCGGGCGACACGCAGGACGAGGCCCTGGAGGGCATCGAAGAGGCCATAGCCCTCTATCTCGAACCCACGCCAGGGGAAGTGACAACCACGGGTAGGGTATTCGAGGTAGAAGTACCGTCGCGATGAGTGGGCGGTTACCTCGGCTGAATGCCAACGAGGTTGTGAGGGTACTCCATCGCCACGGATTCGTTCTCGTGTCGCAACGCGGCAGTCACCAGAAGTGGCGTAACCCGGAAACCAGCAGGCAGGTGACGGTGCCATACCACAGGGGAAAGCAACTCCCGTTGGGCACGTTGAATAGCATAATCGAGGGTAGTGGTGTCCCAAGAGAGTACTTCCACGATTAGCCGACCGCGCGTCGGTTCCGGGTCTGCCCACCTGCTGCAACTCGGCCTGACCGACTACACCGAGGCGCTCAATCTACAGAAGCGGCTTCACGCGCGGGTCGTTGACGGCTCCCTGGAGGGCGTGCTGCTGCTCTTGGAGCACCCCCACGTCTACACGCTGGGGCGCAGGGGGCCCGACGCGCACGTGCTGGCGCCGCCGGAGGAGTTGGAGCGCCTGGGGGCGCGTGTCTACAGGACCGACCGCGGCGGCGAGGCGACCTACCATGGCCCCGGCCAACTCGTCGGCTACCCGATCATCGACCTGCGCTCGTGGGGCGGCGGCCCGCTGGAGTACGTCCGCACGCTGGAGCGGACCATCGCCGCCACGCTGGCCAGCTTCGGCATCGACGCCGGCAGCGAGGGCTACCCTACCGGCGTCTGGACCGGCGGCGCGAAGATCGCCGCCATCGGCGTGCGCGTAAGCCGGGGCGTCACGACCCACGGCTTCGCCCTCAACGTGGCGCCTGACCTGGGCTACTTCGACCACATCGTGCCGTGCGGCATCGAGGGCTGCCGGGTCACCTCCATGGCCGCCGAGGGCGTGTACGCGGACATCGAGACGGTCGCATCCCGGCTGGCCGACCGCTTCCAGCGGTCCTTCGGAATCAGCCTCACCCCCGCCAGCCTCGAACAGATCGACCGTACGCCCTGAGCTTGTCGAAGGGCCGTTCGTGGTGAGCCTGTCGAACCATGAACGGCTTGCGGGCTTCGCAAACCCGCTAAGAACCTGACCTCCGCATCACCTGGTCTATCAGCCTCTTGAAGATCGTCTCGGAGCGCGCGCCGGACATCTTCTGGCCGTTGACGATGAAGAAGGGCGTGCCGCGCGCACCGGCGTCGACGGCGGCCTTGACGTGCTGCTCGACGAGGGGACGCTTCTCGCCGGACTCCAGGCACTCCTCGAACGCGCCCGCGTCGAGCCCCAGCGTCTCGGCGTGGGCGAACAGGCTGGGCGTGTCGACGGCGGACTGGTCGGCGTGCAGCGTGTCGTGGTACTCCCAGAACCTGCCCTGGTCGGCGGCGCACTCGGCGGCCTCCGCCGCCTTGGGCGCGAGCGGGTGTATGTTCGCCAGCGGGAAATGGAGCACGACGATGCGGAGCGCGTCGCCGTAGTGCTCACGGAGCTTCGGGGCGGTCACGTTGTTGTGGCGACCGCAGAAGGGGCACTGGTAGTCGGTGAACTCGACCAGCGTAACAGGGGCGTCCGCCGGCCCCAGCGCGGGGCGTCCCTCGAGCGGCAGCCGCGCCATCGCCTCCTCCTCCGGGGAGGGGCCGTCCGGCGTTGGGGTCGCATCCGGAACCGCCGTAGGCGTAGGCGCGGCGACCGTCTCAGGCGCCGGCTCCGGGGTCTGGGCTGGTACGTCGGCGAGCTCCGCTGTCCCGCCGCCGCACGCGGCCGCCAGCGTTACAACCACAACCAGGTAGAGGAGTGTCGCTATTCGGTTCAATTTCAACTCTCCGGGCAAGTCAGCATTGAAATAAGATGGCCTGTCACTGGCCTGTCATAGAAAACGGGTTCTATAGTTCGACATATGATACCATCACTGGAGTGACCGACCACTACACATACCGCGTCACGTGGTCTGCAGACGACAACGAGCATGTCGGCCTGTGCGCAGAGTTCCCGTCCCTGAGCTGGCTGGCCCCCACCCCTGATGAGGCCTTCTCCGGCATCCGTAAACTCGTGTCCGACGCCTTGGACGACATGCGCGCCACCAACGAGACAGCGCCGACTCCAATGGCGGAGGGGCGTACAGCGGGAAGTTCCTGGTGCGAGTTCCCCCGGAAACCCACCGCGCCCTCGCCATAAGAGCGGCAGAAGAAGGCGTGAGCCTGAATCGCATCGTGACGGCGCGCCTCTCTCGCGACGCTCCTGGGCGCGCGCCCGCGCCTGGCTGAGGGAGCTATCGCCGCCGCGGCAGGCCCGCCGCAATGGCTATGGGGCCGGCCAGCAGCAGCCACATCGTCGGCCCAAGGCCCCACCTGCCCGCGGCCACGCCAAGCCCCAGGGGGATGAGGCTGCCCGCCAGTCCCGACACGTTCTGCAGCGCCAGCACGCTGCCGCTCCGCCCGGGCATCGCCGCGTAGACCTGCGCCTGGAGGACGGCGTACCAGCCGGCGCTCGAAAGCCCCAGCAGGGCGGCGGCCGCCAGCTTCAACGGCAGCGCCGGCGCCAGCAGGAAGGCCGCGAAGAGCCCGACCTGGCACACGGCGCTGTACCTGAGGTACGCCAGGCCGGCTACCCTTTCGAGCACGGGGATTAGCAACAGGCTGCCCGCGAGGCCGGCGACCATCCAGACGCCCACGCCGAGGGCGGCGACGGACTCCGACGCCTCGGCCACGTCCACGAAGTAGAGCGCCAGGAAGCCGAGCAGGCCGTCTTGCATCAGGTCGGACATCTCCAGCAGCGCCAGCCACCGGACCACGGCAAGCCGGCGCAGCGCCCGTGCCGCCTCCGCTATCCCCCGCATGATCTCGGCGCCGCGCAGCGGGCTGGACGCTTTCCGGGCGGACCGCCCGATCGGCCTCCAGGCGGCGGCCAGCGCCAGGAGCGACACGCCCGCCAGCGCGGCGAACAGGGCGCGCCAGCCCATCCCGGCCCTCGCCGCTCCCACTACGGCGAGCGTGCCGGCCACCGCCCCCACGTAGCCGGCGAAGTTCCAGCGGGCCATGTTCTGCTCCCGGCGCGGCGGGGCGGAGTCCATGAGCGTCGCCTGCGAGAGGCCGACGAAGGCGCCGGAGGCGGGGTAGCCTATGCAGAACGCCGCCAGCAGGGGCAGGAAGCCGGGGCTGGCCGCGACCAGGGCCACGGAGACGACGAACAGCACGCCGCCGCCGAGTATCAGCGCCCTCCGGTCCCAGACGTCGCCCAGGACTCCGACCGCGGGCTCCAACAGGTGGGCCGCGACGGCCGGGGCCGTGAGCAGCACGCCTATCTGCACATAGTTCAAGCCGAGGTCGGTGCGTACCAGGGGCCATGCCGCCTCGCGGGCGCCGAACACCAACTCGTCCAGCAGCTCGACGGCGAGGAACGCGAGCAGCGCGAGATCGAGGTTTCGAGGCAGTCAGTACCAGGGCATGATGAAAGTCCTTTGATTCATGGCTTAATATAGAGGCAGTACGGTGAGCGGACAACCCGATAGGCAAGGAGGAGACGCGATGAAGGACACCAGCAGCACGACGTCGGCATTCAAGGACCGGAGCCTGGAGGCCGCCCTCGATACCCTCGGAGAGGCGGGCTTCCCGCAGGTGGAGATATCCGGGACGGAGCCCCACGTCCGCTCCACGGACGACAGGGAGCTAGCGCGCATCAGGGGCGTATTGGAGTCCCACTCCGTGCGCGCCAGGACGATGCACGCGCCCGGGGGCCGGTACATCCTGGCCGCCCTCGACGACGACTGGAGAAGCGAGAGCGTGCCCGTCCTGGGCCGGTACGTCCGGCTCGCGGGCGGCTTGGGACTGACCGAGATCGTCATACACCCCATCCCGAGCCCCGACGCCGTCCGCACCGACGACCCCGAGCTGCCAGACCGCGTGCGCGACGCCGTTCGGCGCTCGCTGGACGACCTGATGCCGGTCATCGAGGAGTCGCGGGTGCGCGTCACGCTGGAGAACCTGCCATACCCAACCATGCCCCTGAACAACATGAAGGCCCTGCGCGCGGTGGTGGACCCGTACCCGGCCGAGGCCGTCGGCCTCGTCATCGACACCGGCCACGTCGGCGTCCTAGAGCTGGACCCCGTGGACGAGATTCACGCCGCCGGCGAGCGGCTGCGCGGCACCCACATCCACGACGTAGACGTGCGCGACGGCCGCGTCGACCACCACTCGCCGACCCTGGGCAACCTCGACTGGACGGCGATGCGGCAGGCGTTCGCGGACATAGGCTACGCCGGGCCGTGGACCTCGGAGGCGACCAGACCGAGCCGCGGCGAGAGCGCCGAGGAGCTTGCCCGCGAGGTGAGCGGCTGGCTGACGGCCTGGGTACGCTGAGCGGAAGGCCGCTGGCGCGCCGGAGCCGTTGGCTACGCCCCCAGTTCCGACAGCCTGTGGTCGTCGATGCCGAAGTGGTGGGCCACCTCGTGAACGACTGTCTTCCTGATCTCCTCCACCACTTCGGCGGGGCTGTTGCAGACCGACTCGATGGCCTCCTGGAACAGCGTGATCCTGTCCGGCAGCACCATTCCGTAGTCCGACCGCTCCGTCAGCGGTATGCCCTCGTACAGCCCGAGCAGCAATTCCCCCTCCTGGAGGACGTGGCCGCCCAACTGGTCCCGCGCCGGCCAGTCCTCGACCACGATGTCCACGTTGTCGATGAACGCCAGCAACTCGCCCGGTATCTCCCCGAGCGCCTGCCGCACCAGCTTCTCGAACTGCGAACGCTCCATGACCGGAGTGTAACAGAAGCCGCGCCCAAGGTGGGCTGAAAGCGGTCCGACCCAGATCCACCACCTAGCGTTATTGGTGTGGACTTTGCGGTTCTACAGGGACATGTTCGTCGTTGCCTCGGCGTCACATATGCTCAGATTGGGCCGTAGGGAGGGGTTTGGACGACGTTTTGAGGGTATTGGGGCGGCCTGATACCAAGCGGCGGCTCTGTTGAGTCCAAGGAAGGCATGGCCCGGCCAGACGACACCGCTGAGTCGCCTTCAACCGATGGGCCCTCTCCCCCTACCGGGTCGCCTATGCCGTTTACGGCTCGGCAGCCAGCGCCGATAGCCTCTGCCGCGCTCTGAGCACCAACTCGTATGAGGGGTGTCCACGCGCCAGGCGGATGATCAGCCTTCGAGCGTGCCATATGACCCGGCCAGCAAGGGCGATCAGGTTGAAGCGGACCGCTTTCAGACGCTTGCTCACCCACTGTCCGCCCAACACCAGCCGCTTCATCGCCGAGTTCAGATTGAAGGCCAGCACCACTATGGCCCACCATGCCGCGTTGGCTCCGAACAGGCCCGAAGGGAGCCTGCCGCCCGCAAGGTCCTCCTTCAACACGCCGTGTACCTCCTCACCCTTGCCGCATCTCTGCCTCGACCACCCGATCACCTCGTCTCCCGGTAGGTCTCGGTTGGTCACCAGCCCGAAGACCTTGTGCCAACCCCGACCGGGCAACTCCATCGCAGGGAATGGAAGCTCTAGCTGGCTGTCCATCCCAGGCAGAGGCTGCTCGTTCAACCGCTCCCTGATGGCTATGAACCGATACTCAGGGCTGTTCTTCGAGTGCCCTATCCAGTTGGGCACGAAGTTGACCTCAGCCCACTGTTGGCCCGTATCCACCCTATGCTCGCCCACCTTCCGGTACAGCGGCTGCCACTGCCGCTCGGGAACCGCCGACACCGCACGGCGGAACTCCGCCGTCACGTCAACACCCACCGCAAACTCGATCACCCCGAACCGCTCGTTCCTTCCCTCGGCGCAGTATCGCAGCAACTCCTGCTCGTACCCCGCCGTATCAGACCTCAGCATCACCCTCTCGACGCTGTAATGCAGTTGCTCCAGTGCTTCGGTCAGCACGCGCAACTGCTGATGGCCCGCAGGCACGTTGCCGTCTCGGAACTCCGAATGAACGATCAGGTCGTCCTCTGAACAGTAGATCGTCAGCGGCTGGTACGCCCTGTATTTCCTGTAGCTGAAGAGCGCCTCCTGCTTGTGCGTCTCCACCAGGGTCGCGTCCATGTCCAGAGTCGCCACGGTGTGAGGCGAACGGCTCTGAACGAAGCCCACCATCTCGGCGTTGACCTCCCAGAGACCGCGCAGCGCCTGGTTGGGCGTAGGGATGAATGCCCGGTGAGCTTGCCGCCGAGACTCCTCGTCTGCGTCGTTGAATCCCGACAGGTACCGGAACACCGCAGACTCCGACGGTACGGTCCGACGCCGCTCCACACGCCATCTCTGGCCCAACGCTACGCGCTCCCTGCGACCCATCCCGACCATCTCCGTCTCTCGAAGCACCCGGCAGAACCCCTCGTCCTTCTCAAGGACATCCAGATCGGACACCGACTCGCCGCCCGCAAGGTTCAGCAGTATCAGCGAGGTGACTATCTGGCTGTCCGTCCAGCCCTGACCGCCTCTACGCAACCCCACGCAGCGCTCTATCGATGACTTCAACCCGCACACCTGTATCAACTCCAGGTACGTCGGTAGGCCCGACAGCGCCGTCATACCCGTCGTGCTCTTCTCCCCGGCATACTGGAACGGCAGGGTGACTTGCTTCATAATAGATGCACCTCGTTGGTGATGGCTTTGCCTGTGCAGCAACCATCTTAGCCCGCTTCAACACGGGCGCCAACGAGGTCTCTCTTTTACCTAGGTGGGGAATCGGGGCCGACGGGGTCCGACGGCTCGCGGCGCTTGACGTGCGCGAACACGCATACCTATCATCTTCCCCATGACGGCAGCGGCGTCGGACGTAATATGAAGCTCTCCATCGCGATTCCGGTGCTCAACGACGTGCGCGTGGGCCGCGCCCTGGACTCCGCGCTCTCGCAGCGGCACGGACACGAGCTTGAGCTAATCGTCGTGGACGCCGGCTCGACCGACGGCACGCTGGAGGTGCTGGAGCGTTACCGCAAGCGCGTCGACGTGCTGGTGAGCGAGCCGGACCGCGGCATATACGACGGGATGAACAAGGGCATCGGCCTCGCCACCGGCGACGTGGTGGGCATCCTGAACGCCGACGACCGGTACAGCGACCCGCTGGCGCTACGGGACGTGATGGACGCCTTCGCACGGGAGGACGTCGACGCGTGCTACGGCGACCTCGTGTACACCAACGAGGCGGGCAAGGCGGTCCGCTACTGGAAGGCGGGGGATATGGGGAATTGGCGCCTGGGCTGGATGCCGCCCCACCCGACGTTCTTCGCCAGGAGGCGCGTCTACGAGCGTTATGGAGGGTTCGATCTGCGCTACCCCATATCCGCCGACTACGAGTTGATGCTGCGGCTGATGGTCAAGCACGGGATCGAGGTGCAGTACCTGGACAGGGTGCTGGTCGACATGGCGCCCGGGGGCAATTCGGGCGGGTCGATAGCGACTATCGCGAAGGCGAACCTGGAGGTGGCGCGCGCGTGGCGGGACAACGGCCTGCGCGGCGGGCTGCTGGCCCCCGTGCTGAAGCCGGCCAGGAAGGTCTTGCAGGTGCTTCTCCTAAGACCTAAGCGCAGATAGCCGTGACTTCATGCCGCCTGCGCGCAACGCATCACTATTCGAAATGGTATAATGCCGCCCAGTTGAAACGGGGAGAACGATATGACCCTGACAAGAGTGAAGCTGCAACGCTTCACAGTCTTCGATGAACTGGATCTGGAGCTCTCCCCTGGCGTCAACGTCCTAGTGGGTGCCAACGGTACGGGTAAGACTCATCTCATGAAGGTCTGCTACGCGGCTTGCGACGTATCTAAGACTGACGTTTCATTTGGCGAAAAACTCGTACAGGTCTTTCTCCCTTCGCGCCGTTCTCCTGGGCGTCTAGTCAAACGACAAAGAGGGAGCAACAGTGGTAGGGTGGAGGTATTTCGTCGAGGAATCGCGCTTGGAGCTTCCTTGACCACTCGTATGAAGACGCCGCGCTCCGTTCGGACAAAGGGCACGCGGCCCTGGACAGAATCGCCAATCGAGAGCGTCTACATTCCCGTAAAGGAGATGCTTTCCAACGCGCCCGGATTCCTGTCGTTATACGCACAGCGCGAAATCCACTTCGAGGCGGTATACGCTGACATCCTTCACCAAGCCTCCCGTCCGGTGCTGCGCGGCCCCATCGACGCTTCGAGGAAACGCCTGCTGACCCAGCTCCAGAAGACCATCGACGGAAAGGTCCATCTCCGCAACGACGAGTTCTTCCTGAGAAATCGACAGGGCAATCTCGAATTCACACTGCTCGCCGAGGGAATGCGCAAGCTCGGATTGCTATGGCTCCTCATACAGAACGGCATCCTGGCGAATGGGTCGGTGCTGTTCTGGGACGAACCGGAAACCAACCTGAATCCGAAGATATTCGGCGTACTGATCGATATCCTGCTGAAGCTCCAACGCAACGGCGTCCAGATATTCTTCGCCACCCACGATTACGTCATCCTCAAGGAGTTGGACCTCCGGATGAAGAAGTCCGATAAGGTGGCGTTCCACTCGCTCTACCACGACGACGACACCAAGGAAATAGCGTGCGATACCGCGCACGACTATCTGAGCATCCATCCAAACGCTATCGAGCAAGCCTTCACGGACCTCTACGACCGGGGCATCGAGCGCGGCTTGGAGACCTTTGGGCGATGACTACTCTCACGGAGGGCGACCAGCAGCAGGCTGGACAGCGACCTCAAGTACAAATATAGGGACTCGCTTCTATATGAATGGGCGTCTGGAAGAGCGGACAAACCCATCTACTACTTCGTATTGATTGCCTGGGACGGCCTCACGTCTGGAGACCTGGAGACTAGGACCGAAGCGTTGAAACGCCAGTTGCCCCTGGAAGGGCCCAGGTCAGGAGCTTGGACGCGCACGATCGTCGACGGTTGCGCCGTATTCAATGTTGATTCGTGGAACAGGATATTTCCGAAATATCCTGTCACCCGCCTGAGCGCAAACCGTGCGCAGGCAATCCGTGAGAGGGGTCCCACATGAAGATAGCAGTAACGGGAGCGGGGGGGTTCATCGCCCATCATCTGGTCATGCGGCTGAAGGCCGAGGGGCACTGGGTGCGGGCGGTGGACGTGAAGCAGCCCGAGTTCGAGGATAGTCCGGCGGACGAGTTCGTAGTGGCCGACCTGCGCCACTTCGAGAGCTGCCTGCAGGCCACTGAGGGCATGGACGACGTGTACCAGTTGGCAGCGGACATGGGTGGCATCGGGTACATCACCGCGAACCACGCGTCGCTGACGCGCAACAACACGCTGATGAACAGCCACATGCTCGAGGCGGCGAGGGTGTCCAGGGTGGGCAGGTACCTCTACACGAGCTCGGCGTGCGTCTACCCCGGCTATCTCCAGGATGACGAGGACGTGACTCCCCTGAAGGAGGACGACGCGCTGCCCGCGGACCCGGAGAAGGGGTACGGTTGGGAGAAGCTGTTCGCCGAGCAGCTTGCGACCTACTACAACGAGGAATGCGGGCTGGACGTGCGCATCGTCCGGTTCCACAACATCTACGGCCCGTTGGGGACCTACGACGGCGGGAAGGAAAAGGCCCCCGCCGCCATATGCCGAAAGGTCGCGATGGCCGAGGACGGCGGCGTGATAGAGGTGTGGGGGGACGGCGAGCAGACACGCAGCTTCTGCTACGTGGACGACTGCATAGAGGGGCTGCGCCGCATCATGGAGTCCGGCTACACGAAGCCCATAAACCTGGGCACGGACGAGCTCGTGACGGTCAACGAGCTCGTGGACGCCGTGTGCGAGGCGTCCGGGAAGCGGCTGCGGAAGCGCCACGACCTGACCAAGCCGCAGGGGGTTCGGGGCCGCAACAGCGACAACAGCGTGCTGAAGGATGTCTTGGGCTGGCAGCCGGAGACGACGGTGCGGGAGGGGATAGAACCCACCTACGAGTGGATAGCCGGGCAGATAGCCAGGGCTGGGGGCCGCCCGTGAAATAGAGGAAGGGGCCCCGGTTGGAGCCCCTTCCGTTCCGCCATTGGAGAATGGCGTCCACTGGCCGCACTTCCGCCCTTGGTCCGCGTTTGTTGGTTGGCTTACCGGACGACGGCCTCCTTGCGGTGGCCGTTCTGCCGGTACTTGGACAGCCTGCGCAGGAACGGGGGGATGTCCAGGTTCGAGTCGTCGCTGGCGAGCGCGTCCCTGAGTATGTCGTGGAGCTCCTCGTCGTGCTCCTGGGGGTTCTCCAGGGCGGGGAAGCCGGTGGCGACGATGGTCATCTTGACCTCGTTCTCCATCTTCAGGTCGGTTGCCATGCCGAAGATGATGTTGGCGTCCGGGTCCACCACTCGCTGGATCACCTCGGCGGCCTCGTGGAGCTCGGAGAGCTTCAGGTCGGCGCCGCCGGTGATGTTGAAGAGCACGCCGGTCGCGCCCTCGACGGAGACGTCGAGCAGCGGGTTGGAGATCGCCTGCTGCGCGGCCTCCTTGGCCCTGCTCTCGCCGACGCCCCAGCCTATGGACATCCAGGCGGGTCCCGCGTTCTTCATCACGGCCTGCACGTCCGCGAAGTCGAGGTTGATCTGGCCGGGCACGGTGACCAGCTCGGCTATGGACTGTACTCCCAGCCTGAGCACGTCGTCCGCCATCCGGAAGGCGTTGTCCGCGGTGATCTCCTCCTTGCAGATGACGTGCAGCCGCTCGTTGGGGATGACCAGGAGGGTGTCGACGTTGTCCTTGAGGCGTTCGATCCCCTGCTCGGCTGAGCGCATCCGCCGCAGGCCCTCGAAGGCGAACGGGGTTGTGACGACGCCGACCGTCAAGGCCCCGGTCTCCTGGGCGATCTGCGCGATCACCGGCGCCGCGCCGGTGCCCGTTCCGCCGCCCATGCCGGCCGCAACGAACACCATGTCCGTGTCGCGGAGGGTCTCGTGCAGCTCCTCGCGGCTTTCCTCGGCGGCCCCCATGCCCATGTCGGGGTTGCCCCCGACTCCGTTGCCGGCCGTTAGCTGCTCGCCGATCGCGACCCGCATCGGCACGTCGCATAGCAGGAGCGCCTGCGCGTCCGTGTTGATCACGACGTACTCGGCGCCTGGAGTCCGCTCCCGGAACATCCGGGACACGGCGTTCGAGCCGCCGCCCCCGACTCCGACAACCTTGATAGCTACTGACGGTCCCTTCAGATCGCTGCTGTCCTGTATCATCAGTTCCTCCCTTTCCCATTTCTCCGCGAGAAGAGTACCCGGAGCGGACCCATCAGGCCGCCTCGGGGTTTCGGTTCCACGGTGTTCTTAGAGCCGTTGCCGTGTCCGTTCGTAGAGCCGTTCGATGACGGAGAGTACTCCGTGGCCGCCCACGTAAGGATGCCGATCGCCGTCGCGTACACGGGGTCGCTGAGTTCCTCTATCTCCTGGGGGTCGCCGCCGCTGGGGCTGGGCGCCCCCGCGCGCACCGGGCAGCCGAGGTTGCGCTCGATCACGCCGGCCAGCCCGGGCAATCTCGACGCGCCGCCGGTCAAAACGATCTTCGGCTCGTCCCCGAGGTCCAGTTCGACTTCCTTCAGGCTGATTGCCACGAGGCGCGCCAGTTCTTGGGCGCGTTCGCGCATGAGCTGGCACAACTCCATACGGGGTACCTGGAGCTCGATGTCCCGGTCGACGACCGGCAGGGAGAGCTGCTCTTCGAAGTCTATGTTGCTCTGAAGCTCGGTGGTCCCGTACTTGAGCTTTGCTGCCTCGGCGGCCTCGAAAGTCGTGTTGAACGCGACCACGATGTCGTTGGTGAACTGCCAGCCGCCGACGGGGATGACCTTGGAATAGTGTATTCGCCCCCTGCGGAACGCCACGAGGTCGGTGGTGCCGCCTCCGACGTCGATGAGTACGGCCCCTCGCTCCTTCTCCGCCGGGGTCAGCACGGCGAGGCCGCTGGCCAGCGGCTCGAACACCAGGTGCTCCACCTGGACGCCCGCCTTGGCGACGGTCTGTTCGAGCTTGTCGAGGAAGACGGAGTCGCCCGTCACCACGTGGGACTCGACCTGCACGTTGTCGCTGTGCATGCCGAGGGGGTTGACCAGGCCGTCGTGGCCGTCCACCGAGTAGCTCGTCTTGACGGCGTGGATCATCTGCCGGCCCGCGCTGTTGGCGGCTCCGACCAGCGCCTTCGGGTCCTCCCGGAGCGCGTCGGCGGTGAGGACGTTGTACGTCGTCTCGGGCGGGTCCAGCCGGTCGCGCCGGTTGACGTAGCTGACGTGTGCGCCGCTCACCCCCACGAATGCCGAGGCGATCGCGACCCCAGTCTTTCCCCGCGCCTGCTCCACGGACTCCCTGATGGACCTCTCCGCCGCCTCGGCGTCAAAGACGTTGCCCTTCTTGAGGCCGGTGCATGGCACGGAGCTGAAGCCCATCACCTGGACCCCGTCCGGGCCTCTCTTGCGGCCCACTACGGTGCAGACCTTTGTCGTTCCAACGTCTATGGCCGCTATGGCCTGTGGTGTTTGAATCATGTGGGCGCTCCGTGGTGTTCTATATCCTCTCGGCGACTCTGAGAAGCGCGCTGCGGCTGCGCGGGTTGGCCCGCGTCTCGGTGGCGGAGGGCCGCTCCACCCTGCGCGTGACCGGCGCAAGGCTAGGGGTGTGGTCGCAGACGCACGCCGGGGCGTCCGGGGGGCACACGCAGGAGGCGCTTTCGCGTCTCATGAACTCCTTGACGACCCTGTCCTCGAGGGAGTGGTAGCTGACGACGGCCAACCTGCCGCCTGGCGCCAGCGCGTCGACGGCCTCCTCCAGGCCGGACCGCAGCCTGTCCAGCTCGCGGTTGACCGCGATGCGCAGGGCCTGGAATACCCGCGTCGCCGGATGGGTCTTGCCCCTGGGGCGCCGTATCGCCGACGCGACTACGCCGGCAAGCTGCGCCGTCGTCTCGACGGGCCGCGCCCTGACGATGGCGCGGGCCAGCCGGCGCGCCCCCGGCTCCTCGCCGTGCACGCGAATGATCCCGGCCAGCTCTTTCTCCGAGCCGCGGTTCACCAGCGCGTAGGCGTCCAACTCCTGCCTCCGGTCGAAGCGCATGTCCAGGCGTCCTTCCTTCTGGAAGCTGAATCCCCTGTTTCCAGACTCGATTTGCAGCGTCGAAACCCCCAGATCGAAAAGTATGCCGTCCATGGGCCGGAACCCCGTCTCCCTCGCTATGCGCCCAAGCGCCTCGTAGCTGTCCCGCACTACCACCGCTTGCATCCCGGCCCTTTCTAGTCTCTCCCTGGCCCTGGCGACCGCCTCGGCGTCCAGGTCGATTCCCAACAGTCTCGGCGGTGGACTCACCGCCCCAAGTATCTCCAGCGCGTGGCCGCCGTCGCCTATCGTGCAGTCGACGTATGCGCCGCCCGGCCTTATCCTCAGCCCCCGCAGCACCTCTCCGACCATTACCGGCCGATGCGGCGCAACCCTGTCGGTCAACGCCTCACCTGCTGCCGTGATACACTTGCCAAAGCTGCCGCCGCGGGCCGAATCCAACTACTGCCAACTTCGCCTCGGAGTTTCCCAGAGTGCCCCGAAGCGACGCAAGCGGTTTTGAGTGCCCGTTTGAGATGTTTTTTGTACAGAGGATAGACTCGGGATTAGTGAGATGTCCGAACAGGCCGGGGACCCCTTCCGCGTTGCCATACTGACCGTCAGCGACGCCGGCTCCAAGGGCGAGCGCGCCGATACCAGCGGCGACGCCGTCAGCGAGATCGCCGCCGCCGCTGGGCTCCTGGAGGTCGAGCGCGCCATCGTGCCCGACGAGGCGGACCTCGTCTCGGCGCGGCTGGCCCAGTGGTGCGACGGCGGCGGCGTGGACGTCGTGCTCACTACCGGAGGCACCGGCCTGGGGCCCCGCGACGTGACCCCGGAGGCTACCAGGGCGGTCATAGAGGTGGAGGTCCCGGGCATCGCGGAGGCCATGAGGATGGAGACGCTGGCGAAGACGCCCTTCGCCATGCTCAGCCGCTCCGTCGCCGGCGCCAGGTCGGGCTGCCTCATAGTCAATCTCCCCGGGAGCCCGACAGGCGTCAGGGAGTGCCTCGAGGTCGCCATGCCCGCCATCCCCCACGCGCTGGAGATGCTGAAGGGGTGGAGGACCCACGCCGGCGGCTGATGCGCTTCCACGTCCTGACCCTATTCCCGCGCATGTTCGACAGCCCCCTGTCCGGCGGCGTCATCGAGCGGGCGCGCGCCTCCGGCCTGCTGGACGTAAGGGTCCACGACATCCGCGACCACGCCCACGATCGCCACCGCACCGTCGACGACTACCCATTCGGCGGCGGCCCTGGGATGCTGATGAAGCCCGCTCCCCTCTTCGAGGCCGTGGAGGCGGTCACGGCGACCCTGGAGGGCGACTCTCCCGTCGTCCTCCTCTCTCCGCAGGGTAGGAGGTTCACGCAGCGGATAGCTGAGGATATGGCGCGTCTCGAAGACCTGGTGCTGGTCTGCGGGCGCTACGAGGGCGTTGACGAACGGGTGCGCCGACGCCTCGCCACCGACGAGATCAGCATCGGCGACTACGTCCTCAGCGGCGGCGAGCTGGCCGCCATGGTCGTCATAGAGGCGGTGGGGCGGCTCGTGCCGGGGGTGGTCGGCAGCGCCGAGTCGACGCTGAGCGACTCGTTCACCACGGGCCTGCTGGAGCATCCCCAGTACACCAGGCCCGCCGAGTTCAGGGGCTGGACGGTGCCCGAGGCGCTGCTGTCCGGCGACCACGCGCGGATAGCCCGCTGGCACCGCCGCGAGTCCCTGCGGCGCACCTACGAGCGCCGCCCCGACCTCCTGGAGAGCGCCCCCCTGACCGCCGAAGACCGCGAGTTCCTGGAATCTCTCCGCGAGCCGTGACGCCGATTTCTACACGCTGAATGGGCTACATATTTCGATATATGGTGAATTATTGACAAACGTGGGTGAGGTGATAGGATCATCTCATCGGTTGGCGGTATCCCCCGTATTGCGTTGAAACCGGTCTGAGTGCTGACGTAGCTGTGGAAAGGGGTCTGTAATGGCCCACCGCACCATCGTCGTCGGTCTGCTGGCGCTCTCCTGCGTCGTCATCCTGCTGCTTGCGGCCACCGCGCTGGGGCAGGAGGAGGAAGAGGACGAGGGCAAGCCCAGCGACATATGCAACCCTCCTATCGAGCCCATCAATTGGCCCATCTGTTTCCCACCTACGCCCACGCCGAGACCCACTGCTACGCCCACCTCCACGCCGAGGCCTACCGCCACGCCGGTATCGCCGCCATGCGACATCGACCTTGACCCCTGGTTGTGCTATACGCCCGTGCCTTCCACCGCTACGCCCACGCCAAGACCGCCAACCGCCACGCCCACGCCAAGACCGCCAACCGCCACGCCTACGCCGAGACCGCCAACCGCCACGCCTACGCCTAGGCCCCCAACCGCTACGCCCACGCCGTCGCTGCCGAGTCCGCCGGCGCCCTCGAGCGTGGGGGCGAGTCCCTCGGGCAAGAACGCTATCACGGTTAGCTGGGGTTCGCGCAGCGGCATATTGCGGTACTGGGTGCAGCGAAGAGCCGGCCTGACCGGCCCGTGGACCACGGTCAGCTCCTACGTGTACGGGACGAGCCGCACGGTCTCCGGGCTTTCGTGCGGAACGACCTACTACTTCAGGGTTCGCGCTCTCGGCAACGGGTCCAAGTACAGCTACTCATGGAGCTCGTGGTCGTACACGTCCGCGACGATAAGCTGCGCGACGGCTACGCCTACACCTACACCTACACCTACACCTACACCTACGGCGACGGTGACGCCCACGCCTACACGTACGCCCACACCTACGGCTACCCGTCGAGGCAGGGTGGCCCCTGCCAGCCTCACCATAGACGTGGGTGCAACGACGACGGTATACGCATACGACGTGCATCCAAGCGACCTGGAGGTAGAGTTCTGGATCAGCGGCCCGATTCACGTCGAAGGCAAGTGTACGTCACAGGCGAGCACGGATGGGTATCCGGTGCATTCCAAGTTCACGGCGGAGGGCTGCTCGCCGGGGACTGCCACGGTGAAGCTGCTGGCGAGTAGCGACAATGCGGAGTTGGACAGCACGACCATCACGGTCCGGGCGGCTACCCCTCCTTCCAACAAGCCTCCGACCATTAGCGGCCTTGCCTCTATCTCATACAAGGAGGACCGTAAGGACTCTGTGACGAAGTACACCGCCGCCGACCCAGACGAAGGCGACAAGGTCACGTTGACGCTCAAGAGCGGCGGCGACAATGACCTGTTCAGCATCGGCTCTACCAGCGGCACTCTGAGCTTCGTGTCATTCCCGGACTACGAGAAGCCGCAGGACGTCGGTAAAGACAACGTCTACAACATCACGGTGGTGGCAACCGACGACGGCTCCCCCAACAAGTCCGCGCACAAGGCCGTCACCGTCACGGTCACCAACGTGAACGAGTCTCCAACCATTAGCGGCTCTACCTCTGTCTCATACGAGGAGAATCTTACGGACTCTGTGGCGACGTACACCGCCACAGACCCGGAGAAAGACAAGATCACCTGGACGCTCAAGAGCGGCGGCGACAATGGCAGGTTCAGCATCGACGCCAGCGGCGCCCTGAGCTTCGCATCATCCCCGGACTACGAGAAGCCGCAGGACGTGGGAAAGAACAACGTCTACAACATCACGGTGAAGGCGACCGACGACGGCTCCCCCAAGAAGTCTGCGGAGAAGGCCATGACCGTCACGGTTACGGACGTGAAGCCGCCTGGCAAGCTTGGAGCGCCCACCGTCACGAGCGGCGGCCAGAGCAGCCTGAATGTAAGCTGGTCGGCGCCGTCGAACACTGGGCCGCCGATTACAGGCTACGGAGTCCAGTACCGCAAGGGCAGCAGCGGGTCGTTCACGAACGCATCTCACAGCGGCACTGGGACCACCGCGACGATCTCCGGTCTCGATGCTGGGACCAGCTACCAGGTGCAGGTGCGCGCCACGAACGATGAGGGGAATGGCGCTTGGTCGAACTCGGGAAGCGGCAGCACGGCCCCATCGGACACACCCACGCCCGCGCCGACATCTACGCCTACGCCCAGCGCGTGGCTGGAGCCCGACCCGGACACTGTGAACTTCCGAACGGACGGTCTGTGGCGCGCATTCACCGTGCGCTCCAACGTCCCCGTCAAGGTGGTCGTCAACACGTCGAATCAGAACCTGCGGCTAGGAGAACGCAGCGGGGGGATATGCCCCGGGGATGCGCTTAACAGGTCGATCCAACGAAGTAACGGTCAGATGGTCTACCTTCTCAGTTGCCTGACCGGGACCGGAACTGTGGAGTTGCGCCACGGCACGACGGTACTGAAGACGTACTCATTCACGATCAATCCGTTATGCACTATAGAGGATCTCAACCCCATGGCCCTGCCCTACGATGGCACTCTCACCCACCCCGGCGATTGGGGCAACCCATGCCAGTACTTGCGTTTCAACATCGCGGACCCCACCGTCGGGCACGTCATCATCGACCTGAATGGCGCGGGGCTAGATACTATGCTCACCCTGTACGAGGGAGGAAGTCTAACGTCAATGACGAGGCTCGCGTACAACGACGACAACCCCGAAGTCACTACAGTCGCCTCCCGGATCGGTAGGAAGCTGCCACCCGGGTCCTACATCGTCAAGGCCGAGCTCAAGAGGCCGGCAGATGCCACGTCCTCAAAGGCCCTGACTCTGACGCTGAACAGCAAGAAGCTCATTCCCCACGGAGGCGACCACCAGGCCGACCACACGGCGGCGTACACGATAGGCCCCATGCCGACGGCGACGCCGCCTGCCGGCCTTCCGGATCCGGGTCCCATCATCTCGAAGGCCATAACGGACGGCATGGCGGAGTGGAACAGCAAGGCGGGCGGGACGACCGGGACGTGGCCTGACGTCAAATTCTGCCCGCACCCGTGCGGCAGGAACGCCGACGGGTTCGTGATCGACGTCAGGGTGGAGGCGTCAAGGTCCGCGTGCAAGACAACCATCGCCTGCGCCAAGATACGAAAGACAGCGGCCACGGGCGGCAACGGACGGCACATAGTCTCGTCGTCCGTCGTCATCGAGCAGCCTGCCATCGAGGTGAACAGGAATACGGGCCTCCTGACGTCCTGGTGGTGGACCGACAACCCACACCTTGACGGGTGGGAGGTAACACTGGCTTCAGGTGATAAGTACACCTACTGGTACCTGCCCTCAACGATGCTTCACGAGCTTGGCCACGTCCTGGGGCTGGACGACCTGTACAACATAACCGGACGTCCATTCCGCGGTTCTTCCCTGATGGACTCCCCCGGCACGAGGTCGTCGATACCAACGTTCGACGTGAACTACCTGCACCAGGTCTACCGGCAGCACGGCGGGGAACGCCATGGGCCGTGACGTTACAGGGAGAACTGCGATGCGCACTCTGGTGGCTGTCCTGGGAATGCTGGCGCTGCTCGGCTGCGGCGGAGGGTCCGGCGCAAACCCGGTGGCGCCGGAGACAACGGCGCTTGCGGTCGGCGTAGAGCCGGAGCCGGTCGAAGGGCATCAGCCGCCCGAGGTGGTGGCCAGCATAGAGCCGCCGGTGATGGCCGAAGCGAAAGAAACCGAAGGGGAGGTCATGGAAACCGAGTACGGAGCCGCCGATCCGTTACTGAAGTTCGGGCCGGAGTCGCTGGAGGAGATGGTCGTCGGGTCTTCGATCATAGTCCGGGGCAGGTTCAGTTCGGTGCGACACGTCGGGGTGCGGAATCCTAGCTATCGGCACCCAGAGGGCTGGAGCTACGATGGCTACATCGCTTCCTTGGAGTTCACCTTCGACGTGATCGAGTACCTGAAGGGGTCGGGCGGCGCGCAGGTGAAGGGGATAGCTTACGGACGAGGCCCGTACGAAGTGGTTGCCACGTCCACGGCTGAGGCTGTGGACTTGGCGCGCCAGTTGCTTGATGGGCGTGACTCCCGCTGGGACGACCGGGAGGGGATCATCTTCCTGACGAGAGCCAGGACCCTTGGCGGCGAGGACCCCAGCTACTACACTCTGGGATACACGGGTCATGGTCCCTATCAGGTCACGGTGGCGAGCGGCCTCGACAGGGGGTGGCTGGCGGACGCGTCGGCCTACACGGCCACGAGCACTCCGGGGGGCGCCGGGGGAGCTTCGGGGCCTGGGGTGGAGCAGCGCTTTCTGTTGGGTGACGTGCCGGAGTCCGGCCCGGTCACGTTCTGCCCGCACCCGTGCGACGGGGCCGCTGGAGCTTTGGGCGCGTCGGGGTCGTCCGCCGTTCCGGTCATCGGCCTGTCATCGCTGAAGGCGCGGATAGCCGAGTTGGAGGCCGAGGTCGCCAGGGGCGACGGCACGCAGGCATACAGGGACTGCGTGATCGCCACATACAGGAGCCGCCGAACAGGCCTGGTCGGTTATGAACGGTTCGACTCCTCCATAGGGTCCGGCTTGGCCGCCGGAACGACCGCATATACCTACCCCTACGCCGAAGCCGACCCCGTCGAACCAGCCACAGGCTGGGCTGATATTTGGTTCGAGGGTCGTGACGCCTATTTGCTGGGCTACAGGTACCTGGGCTACGTGTACGCCAAGCGTCCCCTGCCGGCGGGCGAGTACAGGGCCTTCATCATGATCCGTCCGAACGATATGGATCTGTGCGACGGGTACCCTGAGAAGTACAAGGGCAAGAAAGAGCACGTGATCGCGGTGAGCGCTCCTACCGGTACGCTGGCTGAGTCCTTCTTCGACCCCTACGCCTCCAGCACCGCAATCGTCGGCACCACGACCGTCGGGACCATCTCGTGGCAGTCCCCTTCGGCAGGCTCAGGACAGTCCGGCGAGGTCACCGCGGACCTGACGCGGAGCGTCACGGGCCACGCGCTCGACTTCATAGACCTCAAGGGCACTACGACCCTGTCGCTGCCGGCCTCCAACGCCACGACGACAGCGTCGGGCGCGCTGGTCTGGGCCGTGATCAAGCAACCGTGGAAGGCGGGCGACAAGCTGATGCTGCGGGTGCGCAAAGCCGATGCCTCCACGCCTACGCCTACTCCCACGGCAACGCCCACACCTACGCCCACGCCCACACCCACACCCACGGCTACTCCTACGCCTACTCCCACGGCAACGGCTACTCCTACGCCTACGCCTACGCCCACGTCAACGCCCGCGCCGAAGCCTACGGCAACGCCTACGCCCACCGGCAAGCTCAGCATAGGGTCGCCCTCGATAGTCAAGGGCGGCTCGACGAAGGTGACCGCATATGGCGTCACGCCCTCCAACCTGCTGGTCAGGATTTCGACGTCACACCACCTGACCTTGACCGGCTCGTGCGACGGGTACGGCATATTCGGCGCCGGGGGCGTAGCGCCCATCACCGAGACGGTGACCGCGTGCAACGTCGGGCGGGCGACCGTCAAGCTGGTGACGGTCGGCAGCGGCGCCGTGCTGGCGAGCCTCCAGATAGAGGTCCTCCCGTCCAATAGCGGAGGCAAACGCTAACCGCTCATACGGCACTGGGACCACAGCGACCGCTGCGACGCTCTCCAGCATCAAGCCGGGGACCAGCTACTAGGTGCAGGTGCGCGCCTACTATGTCCACCGCCGCGAGTCCGGCGGTTTGCCTCGCGGCGGCCTGCGGTGCTACGATGTTCGGTGCCAAGAGGAAACGAGAGAGGCGCAAGAAATGGATGCCCACGACGCTGTAGCAGTAGAGACCAACCCCGATATCCAGGACTTCCAGCCCGGTGATACCGTGCGGGTGAGCATCCGCATCAAGGAGGGAGACCGCGAGCGCACCCAGGTCTTCGAGGGCGTGGTCATCCGGCGCAGGGGCAGAGGGCCGGGAGCCACCTTCACCGTCCGGCGCGTCAGCTACGAGATCGGCGTGGAGCGCGACTTCCTGCTGCACTCGCCGTCCGTGCAGGCCGTGGAGGTGGTAAGGCGCGGCGCGGTGCGCAGGGCGAGGCTCTACTACCTGAGGGGCCGGTCCGGCCGCAGCGCCCGCATCAAGGAACGAACGAGGCGATAGCCCAGCGTCCCGCTCTTCGACCGGCGGCGGCGCTGGCGGCGCCGGTCCCCGGAAGGTCCCGCCCATGAGATTCGCCGAGGTCGCGGTCGACGCGCCCGTCGGGCCCGGCCAGACCTTCACCTACTCCGTGCCGCCGTCCGCGCAGCTTGGCGTCGGCCGGTTGGTGGCCGTCCCATTCGGCCCCAGGCGGCTCCAGGGCGTGGTCTTCGCAATGTCCGACGCGCCCCAGGTGCCCGATACGCGCGACCTCGTATCCGTGGAC
The DNA here is from genome assembly GCA_963664035.2 of Dehalococcoidia bacterium. Taxonomy (GTDB): domain Bacteria; phylum Chloroflexota; class Dehalococcoidia; order Lucifugimonadales. Next base: position 1,932,918 of record OY760867.2, read on the forward strand.
GAGGAGGTCCCGCCGCTCACGAGCACCCAGCTCGAGCTGGCCTCGTGGATGAGCGGCTACTACCTCTGCTCGCTCTTCGATGCCGCCCAGGCGATGCTGCCGCCGGGCCGCCGCGCCCGCCTCAGGGCCTACTTCTCGCCCACCGACGCCGCCGGCGACGCGGACGCCTCGTCGCTTCCCGCCCTCCAGGGCCGCGTGCTGGCGTATCTACGGCGGCGCGGCGAGGTTGCCGAGGCGCGGGTCGTCGCCGCGTTCGGGCCGGATGCGTCGGGAGCGCTCAGGCGCCTGGAGCGCCGGGGGCTCGCGGCGCGCGCCGACCGCCGCTCCGCGCCCACGGTCACGCACAAGTTCCGGCGCATGGTCAGGTTGTCCGCCTCCCGACCGGAGGCGGACCTTGGCAAGGCGCCTAAGCAGGCGGCGCTCCTCGAGCGGCTCCGCGCGACCGGCGAGCCGATGGCCCTGAGCGACGCCAATCGCGAATACGGCGCCGGCGCGGTGAGGGCGCTCCTCTCCAAGGGCGTGATCGAGAGCTACGACGAGAGGGTAGATCGCGACCCGCTCGGCGGCCTCGATCTGCCCACGGCCCCGGCGGTCACGCTGACGGCGACGCAGGAGAAGGCGGCCGCCGAGATCAGGAGGGCCGCGTCGGGCGCGGGCGGCGCGCGCCGCCGCTTCCTGCTGGAGGGCGTGACCGGCAGCGGGAAGACGGAGGTCTACCTGGAAGCCGCGCGCCACTGCCTCCAGGTCGGCAAGCGGGCCATAGTGCTGGTCCCTGAGATCGCGCTGACGCACCAGACCGTCGAGCGCTTCTCCTCCAGGTTCCCCGGCCGCGTGGCCGTCATCCACAGCGGCCTGACGGCCGGCCAGCGCTTCGACCAGTGGCACAGGGTGAGGGAGGGCCGCTACGGCATCGTCGTCGGCTCACGGGGGGCCGTATTCGCACCGCAGCCGGACCTGGGCCTCGTCGTGCTCGACGAGGAGCACGAGTGGACCTACAAGCAGCACGACTCCGCCCCCCGCTACCACGCCAGGGACGTAGCTCTGAAGCTGGCGGACCTCACCGGCGCCGGGGTGATACTTGGCAGCGCGACCCCCGCCCTGGAGACGCGCCACATGGCGCTGCGGGGCGAGGCGCGGCCGCTCCTGCTTCCGACCAGGGTGTCCGCGGGAAGGCGCGGCGCGGCGGCGTCCCCGGGCGCGATGGCCCCGGTGCAGGTCGTCGACATGAGGCGCGAGCTGCGCGAGGGGCACGCGGGCGCATTCAGCCGCCCTCTCACGGACGCCCTGGGACGCGCCCTGGAAGACGGCGGCCAGACCATCCTCTTCCTGAACCGGAGGGGCTCCGCTTCCTACCTGCAATGCCGGGGATGCGGCCGGAACCTCAAGTGCCGCGGCTGCGATACCCCCACCGCGTACCACAGGGACTTGAAGATGCTCCTGTGCCACTACTGCGGGGTCCGCCGGAGGCCGCCCGGCCAGTGCCCCGCCTGCAGGTCGTACAGGCTCAGCTACTTCGGCATAGGCTCCAAGGCGGTCGTGGACGAGGTGGAGCGCCTCTTCCCAGGCACGCCGACCATCAGGTGGGACCGCGACGCCGCGGTCCGCCCCGGTCAGCATGCGGCGCTGCTGGAGCGCTTCAGGTCGGGTGAGGCGCGCGTGCTGGTCGGCACGCAGATGATAGCCAAGGGGCTGCACTTCCCGGGGGTGACGCTGGTCGGCGTGGTGCTGGCGGACGTGGGGCTGAACGCGCCCGACTTCCGCGCGGGCGAGCGCGCCTTCCAGGTGCTCTGCCAGGTGGCGGGCCGCGCGGGCAGGGGGGCCCGCCGCGGGCGCGTCATCGTGCAGACCTACCGCCCGGAGAACTACGCGGTCAGGGCAGCCGCCTCGCAGGACTACCGGCGCTTCTTCGCCCAGGAGATGGCGCACCGCCGCGAGCAGGGCAACCCGCCCTACGCCAGCCTGATCAGGCTGATGAACGTCCACACCAACGCCGCGCTCTGCGAGCGGGAGGCGCTGCGCCTGGCGGACCAGCTAACCGCGGAGCGCGACGCCTCGGGTCACGCCGAGGTGGAGGTGCTGGGGCCTACGCCCGCGTACCCGTCGCGCCTGCGGGGCCGCTACCGCTGGCAGATACTCCTCCGCGGCCCCAACCCCAGGGTGCTGCTGGAGGACGCCAGGCTGCCGCGCGCCTGGACCATAGACGTAGATCCCCTGGGCATGGGGTGAGGTGTCTCATTCTGTCTCTTTTCGTCTTATTCAGCTATGGACCGTGAGACAGGGGGAGACGCGAACAAGACAAAATGAGACACGAAATAGACAGAATGAGACAGCGATGAGACAGAATGAGACACGCGGTCGCTGCCGTGTCCGGGCCGCGTGTCGACGGACGAGGGCGCGGGATGGACGCTCCCAGGCGCAGGCGGGCTGCTTGCGCTAAGCTCAGTATGTGCGCGGCGGTGCATGAGGGGAGTATAGCACGTGAGTTCTGTGGGTGGCAAGGCGTAGTCGGTCCCAAATGGTCCCAAATCCCTGGGAGGGCTGGTTTCAAACCAGCCCCTACGGGTGAAGGGCGCCAGCCCCTACGGGTGAAGGGCGCCAGCCCCTACGGGTGAAGGGCGCCAGCCCCTACGGGTGAAGGGCGCCAGCCCCTACGGGTGAAGGGCGCCAGCCCCTACGGGTGAAGGGCGCCAGCCCCTACGGGTGAAGGGCGCCAGCCCCTACGGGTGAAGGGCGCCAGCCCCTACGGGGTGATGGGCGGTAGCCCCTACGGGGTGATGGGCGGTAGCCCCTACGGGTGAAGGGCGGTAGCCCCTACGGGGTGATGGGCGGTAGCCCCTACGGGTGATGGGCGGTAGCCCTACGGGGTGATGGGCGATAGATATGGCGCTGAAGGTGGAGGCGGGGGATTTGGTTGCGCTTGGTTGGTTGAAGCTCGTTCGGCTATTCAATAAGATGTTCCCATGGAAACTTCCGTATCCGACACCCGCCTGCTGGTAGAGGAGCTTAGGGCCATAGTCGGCGGCGACTACGTGGTCCACCTGCCGGAGGACCTGATCGTCTTCGAGTACGACGGCTCGGTGGACAAGGCCATGCCCTCCGCCGTCGTGCTCCCGGCCACCACGGAGGAGGTCTCCGCCGTCGTGGCGGCCGCCTCCCGCGCAGGCGTGCCCATCGTGGCTCGCGGCGCCGGCACCGGGCTCAGCGGCGGCGCCGTCGCCGAGCGGGGCGGCCTCGTCGTCGCGCTCACGAGGATGAAGCGCATCCTGGAGATCGACCCCTCCAACCGGCTGGCCGTCGTGGAGCCGGGGGTTGTGAACCTGGACATCTCCACGGCCGCGGCAGAGCACGGCCTCTACTTCGCCCCGGACCCGTCCAGCCAGCGGGCCTGCACCATCGGCGGCAACATCGCCGAGAACTCCGGCGGTCCGCACTGCCTGGCCTACGGCGTTACCACGAACCACGTTCTCGGCATGGAGGTGGTGCTTGCGGACGGCTCGGTGACGTGGCTGGGGGGGCGGACGCGGGAGACGTCGGGCTACGACCTGCGGGGCATCGTGATCGGCTCCGAGGGCACGCTCGCCATCGCCACCAAGATCGTCGTGCGCCTGCTCAAGCAGCCGGAGGCCGTCAAGACCCTGCTCGCCGTCTTCCGCGAGCTCGACCAGGCGAGCTCCGCCGTATCCGGCATAATCGGCGCGGGCATCGTTCCAGCCGCCATAGAGATGATGGACCACTTCTGCATCGAGGCCGTCGAGCCCGCCGTCAACGCGGGGTATCCGAAGGGCGCGGGCGCGGTGCTGCTGGTGGAGGTGGACGGGCTAAAGGAGGCCGTGGAGGAGGAGGCCGAGGAGATAGAGGACATCTGCCGAAGCTACGAGCCGATGGAGATACGCACCGCCGTGGACGAGGACGAGCGCGCCCGGCTGTGGGCCGGAAGGAAGGGCGTCCTGGGGGCGCTGGGCCGCCTCGCGCCCAACTACTACCTCGTGGACGGCACCATCCCCAGGACGCGGCTGATGGAGGTGCTGGCCCGCATCACGGAGATCGGCGACAGGTACGGCCTCCCCATCGCCAACCTGCTGCACGCGGGCGACGGCAACCTGCACCCGTCGGTGCTCTTCGACGAGCGCGATCCCGACCAGCTACGGCGCACGATGGAGGCGGGCGCGGACATCCTGGAGTTGTGCGTGGACGCGGGCGGGGTGCTCTCCGGTGAGCACGGCATCGGCCTGGAGAAGCAGGAGTACATGCCGCTCATGTTTAGCGGCGAGGACATGGCGGCGATGGCGAAGCTGGCCCCGGCCTTCGGGAGCGCCGGCAAGCTCAACCCCGGCAAGATATTCCCGACGGGCAGGTCACGGACCCACGTCCCCCACGCCGGCGCGGTGGCCCGCACGGGCGCCGGCGCGTTCATATAGGCGGCCCGGCTTGGCAGCCCAGGGCGCCGACGCAGCGGCCTTCGCCGACGCGGTCATGGACGCGGCCGGCGGCCTCGCCGCCAGCGGAAACCCGGAGGACTACGCCATCGACGGAGTAACGCCCACGGTGGCCGCGCGCCCGGCGGCCGTGGAGGCCGTCAGCGCCGTCATATCGGCGGCGCACCGGGCGGGCGCGGCGGTGATTCCCTGGGGGGGCGGCACTCGCATCGCCATGGGCAATCTTCCCGAGAGGTACGACGTCGCGCTCGACATGGCCGGGCTGGACAACATCGTCGCCCACAACCACGGCGACCTCACGGCGACCGTGCAGGCGGGCGTCGCCGTGGGCGCGCTCGGGCGCGCCCTTGCCGAGCACGGCCAGTTCCTGGCCATCGACCCGCCGCTCGCGGAGACCGCCACCGTGGGCGGTACGCTGGCCGTGGGCAACAGCGGCCCCCTCAAGTGGCAGTACGGCAGCGTCCGCGACACCGTGATCGGCATGAAGGTCGTGCAGGCCGACGGGACCGTCACCAAGAGCGGCGGGCAGGTCGTCAAGAACGTGTCGGGATACGACATGGCCCGGCTGCACATAGGCGGCCTCGGCACGCTGGGCGTCATCGTCGAGGTGTCGGTCAAGCTGACCCCGCTGCCTCACCGCGAGAGGACGGTGGTCGCCAGATACGACGCCGCATCGGACGCCATAGCAGCCGCCCTGGACATATTCGAGGGCGACGTTACCCCGCTCGCCCTCGTGGTTATCGACCCCGGGGCACCGGCGCGCTTCGGGAAAGCCGATGGGGCGCACCACCTTGCAGTCAGGCTAGGAGGCAGGACGAGAACGGTGGAACGGATGGTTAGCGAGACCACGGCCTCCTCCAGGCGACGCGGCGGCCGCAGCATCCATGAGCTGGACGACGCCGGCGCGGCGTCGCTCTGGCGGAGGGCCGCCGACTACGGTTGGGACGAGGCGACGCGGCCGGCGGTCGGCGTCCGGGCATCGGTGACCCCCGCGTCGGTGGGCAGGCTGTGGGAGGCGCTCCAGAGTCACGAGGCGGCGCATGGAGGCCGTCTCGCGCTCGTAGCGCACCCGGCGCACGGGGTGGTCCACGCATGCTTTTACCATGAAGGAACACAACCCGATGACGAGGCGGCGAGCGCCTTCATCCGGTCTACGCGCGAGGCTGTGCTCTCGGAGGGAGGCAACGCGGTGGTCGAGACCTGCCCGGCGCGGGTCAAGGCTGGGCTGGACGTGTGGGACGACGTGGGCGGCCAGCTAGAGGTCATGCGCGCGCTGAAAGACCAGTACGACCCGGGGCGCGTCCTGAGCCCGGGCCGCTACGCCGGAGGCATATGATGGCGTCCGCGCCGCCCTTCCTCGGCCCCGACGTCCTCGACGAGCAGGACCTGTACAAGTGCGTCCACTGCGGCTTCTGCCTGCAGGCGTGCCCCACCTACCTGGAGACCGGGCTGGAGACGGAGTCGCCGCGCGGCAGGATCGCCCTGATGAAGGCCGCCGCCGAGGGGCGCATCGAGCCGGGCCCCACCGTCTTCCGGCACTGGGACCTGTGCATCCAGTGCCGCGCCTGCGAGACGGCGTGCCCGTCCGGCGTGCCATACGGCAAGCTGATAGAGGCCGTGAATACCGAGGTGGAGCGCCACAGGAAGCTCGGCCTGCTGCCCAGGATGGCCGCCGCAACGCTGCTGGGCGGCATACTGCCCCACCAGGGCAGGCTGGGCCTGCTCGCGGGCGGGCTGCGGCTCTACCAGCGCCTGGGACTCCAGCGCGCCGTGCGCGGGACGCGGGCGCTACGGCTGCTGTCGCGCAGGCTGGCCGACCTGGAGGAGTCGGCGCCGTCCGTATCGGGGAAGCCGTTCAAGGCCAGGGGGCAGGTCATCCCCGCGCGGGGAGAGCGCCGAGCCAGGGTAGCGCTGCTGTCGGGGTGCGTCATGCCGTTGGTCAACGGCCCGGAGATGGACGCCGTGGCCCGCGTGCTCTCGCGCAACGGCTGCGAGGTCGTCGTGCCCAGGGAGCAGGTCTGCTGCGGCGCCATCCACTCCCACGTCGGCGACCTGGAGACCGCGCGCGGCATGGCCCGCCGCAACGTAGAGGCGTTCGAGGCCGCGGGCGTCGATGCCGTAGTCACGGCGTCCGCCGGCTGCGGCGCCCGCATGAAGGAGTACGACGAGCTCCTCCACGGCGACGAGGCGTACGGGCCACGCTCCGCCGCCCTGGCGCGCAGGGTGAAGGACGTACACGAGCTACTGGCGGACCTGCCCTTCGTCCCGCCCACGGGCCGCGTCGACCGCAAAGTCACCTACCAGGACTCCTGCCACCTCGTCAACGCCCAGCGCATCACCGAAGCCCCGCGCCAGCTACTGCGCTCCATCCCAGGCCTCGAGCTGGTCGAGATGGACGGCTCAGACCGCTGCTGCGGCGCCGGCGGCTCCTACGCCGTCACCCAGCGCGAATTCTCCCTACGCCTCCTAGACTCCAAGATGCGCGCCGTGAACGCGACGGAGGCGGACACGGTGGCGACGGCAAACCCGGGGTGCCTGATCCAGTTACAGCTGGGAGCGCGGCGGTCGGGGAGGGACATCCAGGTGCGGTATATCACGGACTTGCTGGACGAGTCGTATGCAAAGGCCGTGTAGTGCCATGTAGTATACTCGCTGGACGATTCGATGGCGTGATTGCGTGAACGGGGCCGAAAGCTGGAGGAGCAACCGCCGGCGGACAATGTCGTGACGATGGAACTGAGCGACCAGATCGTGCTCGTCATCAAGATCTACCTGAAGACCCCTTCAAAATGAGTCACCGATGCGGAGCGAACTGTCGGCGCAAGCAGACGCCCAGCACCAGGCGCGAGTGTCCTACGTACGGGAACAAGCGTACCCTGGATGCAGGCGGGCGGGTTCGTACGATAGCGCGATACATGCTCAACAGGCCGCACCCAGGCATGACCAGAAAGGTTGTGGCGAAGGTGCTGGATGATTGGTTCGTGCGAGGCGTCTACGTTGACAGGACGGGGAGACCGAGTTGGAACTACCTAGCTTATGTGCCAGAGTTGAAGAGGGTGGTTCGGGTTGCCGTGTCGATGGACGACTTGACAATCGTGAACGCCTTTCCAGACAGGAACGCAACGAGGGCTTGGCAAGGGGGGAAACGTGCCTATTTCGAGGGGCGCTTTCAGAACGTGGAGGTGCGAGATGACATTGACGATAGTCTACGACCGCGAGGTTGACATTTTGCGAGCCATGACCGGCGAGTCCGATAACGAGATGACGTGCGCCCACCTGGAGGATGACGTGGGGGTGTTGGTTGGCCTTGACGACGACGGAGGTACCCACGTAGTGAGCCTGGAGATCATGGGAGCGTCCGCCTATCTGCCTCTGGGCAAGCGTGGCTACGACCCTGACGCCGATACGCTGACCTTGGGAGAGGCCGACGTGTCTCACTCCACCGAGAACGGCGACATCGTGACGTATTGGCGGGAGACGCCGGACATGGACCTGATCGGAGTCACTCTCCGACGAGCGTCTACGCATATGAATGGAGTGTCGATTGCCGATGAAGCCGGCAATGATCGAATCCGTTAGAATCCGCGGATTCAGATCCCTGGAGGAAGTCGAGCTCTCCGGGCTTCCCCGCGCGACCGTACTGATTGGCGCCAACGGCTCCGGCAAGTCCAATCTCCTCCGCTTCTTCTATATGCTGAACTGGATGAGTGGAAGGACGCTTGGCGAATTCGTCGAGAGATATGGAGGCGCGGACGACCACTTATACGATGGCAGCGAGGTCACGCCATCCATAGACGCCGAAATCGGACTGCGTACCGACGAAGGCCTGAGCGAGTATCGTTTCGTCCTCTCCCACGCCCAACCGGACCGCTTCTTCTTCAGCAGGGAAGATTTCCGGTTCGTCGGCCCTGCCTCATCGCCCGACTCGCCCTGGCAATGTCTCGGGAGCGCGCACAGGGAATCCATGATCGTAGAGGCTGCGCAGTCGGATGGGTTCGAACGCGATGAAAGAGATGCTGCGCGAACAATCGCAACTGCCCTCAAGGACTTGACTCCCAACCATTTCGATAACATCTCCAGGAGACTGCGAAAGCCGGTCGAAGTAGACGACAACACGCACCTGCGCACCCACGGCGGCAACCTGGCGGCGGTCCTGTACAGGCTGGAACAGGAGGACGTAAGGCGATATGACCTGATCTGCCGCCAGATCGGTCGAATACTGCCCATATTCGACCGGTTCGCCATCGAGAAGAGATACGGCCAGGTATCGCTTCGCTGGAGAGCAAAGGGCATAGACAAGACCTTCGGGTCTCATCTCACCTCCGACGGCTCCATGCGCTTCTTCGCACTGGTGACGCTGCTGAACCTCCCTCCAGAGCTGTTGCCGGGCATAGTCCTGCTGGACGAGCCGGAGCTCGGGCTGCACCCGGCGGCTATCTCGCTGGTCGGCGGCATGATCAAGTCTCTTGCCGTGGATAGGCAGGTCATCGTGGCGACTCAATCGCCCCTGCTCGTGGACGCTTTCGGCCTGGACGAGATCGTGGTGTCCGAGCTGCTGGAAGGACGCACCAAGCTCCGCAAGCTCCAGGCCGAGGACTACCGGGTGTGGCTCGACAGCTTCAGCACGGGCGAGCTCTGGCGGAAGAACCTCCTGGGAGGCCGCCCTTGATCCGTCTGGCCATCTCCGTGGAAGGGCGGACAGAGGAGGAATTCGTCAACCAGGTTCTCGCACCCGACCTACGGACGAAGGGCGTTGAGGCGACTTCTATCCCACTCGGCGGGGACGTTACTATCGCAAGGGTCGCATCGGACATGGCGAAGCTGTATTGGAGCTTCGACTTCGTGACCTCGCTCGTCGACTTCTACGGATTCAGGGGCAAGGGAAAGCTCACTCCACGCGAGCTGGAAGCCGAGATAGACGGCGCGGTCGACGAAGAGATAAGACGTTCGTGGGACCGGTCTAGGGTGTTCTCATATGTCCAACGGCACGAGTTCGAAGGTCTGCTGTTCTCGGACGTGAGCGTATTCGCGCGTGTCGTCGGAGCGCCTAGCGGCCTGGAGGAAGCGCTGCAAGCTGTCCGTTCGCGGTTCCCCACTCCCGAGGACATCGACGACTCTCCCGTCACGGCCCCCAGCAAGCGAATCATGAAGCTGATGCCCAGCTATAACAAGGTCGTCCACGGCCCCCTCCTGGCCTCCGACATAGGGCTGTCCGCAATTCGCGATCAGTGCGAACGCTTCAACGAATGGATGACGCGCATGGAGTCTCTATCCAAGTGGGGTATATAATGCAAAGTGACGCGACAGATATCGTATTAATCTCGATAGCGCTCCTAGCGGCGACACTCGTTGCAATAGTTCCCGTCTGGAGAAACTTCCTGAACTATCAACGTTCGTCACCAGAGAATTGGACTGCGGGTGTAGTGGCGGCAGCTATACTTGGCATATATGTGGTTCTGATCCTGATCATAGATTACATAGTTCCCGATACTGCTCGATCCATCGCAACCAGATCATGGTTTGTGTACTTAATATTGGCATACGTCATTATGTTTGCACTTTGGAATTGGCAACGACCAATAAAGCCTGCTTTCTTTTGCACACTATCACTCATGCATTTAGCACTTACAATTATACTACTGCTTCTTGCCATGCTCTACTCGGTAGATGCAGCAGTCAACCTCAATTCAGACGCCAAAGAAGACTTCAAATTCCCACGATGGACGCTTATGATGGCCATATACTCCTTTGTGCCGGGGTTGCTGACACTAGGCGCCACAGGCATCATGGCTGTCTTCGGATCACGTGACAGCCACTCCTGTGAGTAGCGTCTTCAAGTATTGTTGGCACGTCGTACTGTCTTTGCCTGGAGGTCATCTAATTGGCGGGATCTCTGCGTTTCCGTCTCCTGGACAGTATCTCCTCGAGGCGGTCGCCGGCCGCCACCGTCTCTTCCATGGAGGCGAACCAGCCGTTGAGAAGTCGGACCGTGTCCAGGTCGACGTGTCCCTCATGGGCGGAGTCCACCGCGGCGTTCATGATGGAGGCGGCGAACTCCCTGAGGTCGTCTATCTCCAACCGCGAAATGACGGTCGATACTTCGTCAGGACTTGGCAGCATCTCAAGCTGGGCGCGCGCCTCCCCATCGAGGTCCTGCGGCTGTGGGGCCGTGTCCAACGAAGGCGATGCGGACTCGGGATCATGAGTAGCGGGGCATAGTAGGTCACCATGTATTCATTCTCCCTTCTCGTCCGGTCGGCACATCAAGGCGCTTTGCACTGTGATACAGACATCGTCGCTCTTGGTCACTCGAGGGGAGTGATCTTACCGGGCGACTCTCGCCTTCGCGCCCGCTCCCAAGCTTGCCCTAGCTCGTCCCTGTGCAGTCTCGTCCATTCCACAACCATGCCTTGAGCTCGGGCGGGAAGACTTCCCTGAAGTATGGCCGGCGGGTCAATGCAGACTACGGCGCGGCTACTGCCATATCGGGCGTGGAAATGGGCCGGCGCGTGGTCATTGAAGTACATCTGGATGACGATCCCATAGAACCGGCATATCTCAGGCATCTTCCATGACCGCCAGCGCCCCTGGCATGACTTCGGCTAGGGACTTGCCTGTGAGCTGCATGTAGAGTGCGTCGGGGCATAGCTCAAGCTCTTCGCTCCAGGCTACGGCGTCGTACTCGGTGATGCGCACCCCTTCGAAGCAGGCGCGGTCGTTCCATGCCTCGAATACGCCCCGCCCGGCCAGGTGCGACAGGTCCACCTCGCCGGCGGCCCCATCCGAATAGCGCAGCCAGATGCGATAACCGTCTCGCGGTTCCACCGCCGTAGGTCGGACCATCATTCCCCCAATGTGCCCGCGCTCACGCCAGCATCAGGCGTTCGCCCTTCGGCTCTGGGATTGGGTCGCCGAATTCTCGCGCCGTTTCTAGCCACAAATCCACGGCCTGGCCTACGTGCTCCAGCACCGCCGCCTGCGTATCACCGTGGGCTGCGCACCCCGGAAGCTCTGGCACCTCGCCCACAAACGCGCCGTCTTCGTTGCTCCAGTATATGATGATCTCGTATTTGTGCATCAGCTCTCCTGCGCGCGTTGGCGCAGCGCCTGGTCCATGAGCACCAGCGCCATCATCGCCTCCACCATGGGGACGGCGCGGGGGAGGACGCACGGGTCGTGGCGGCCGCGGCCCTCCAGCGTCGTGGGGTTGCCTTCCGCGTCCACCGTCTCCTGGGTGCGGAGGATGGTCGCCGTGGGCTTGAAGGCGGCGCGTATCACGATGTTCTCGCCGTTGGATATGCCGCCCTGGACGCCGCCGGAGCGGTTGGTGCGCGTGCGTATGCGGCCCGCGTCGTTGTAGAACGGGTCGTTGTGCTGGGAGCCGGTCATGGTCACGCCGCCGAAGCCGGAGCCGATCTCGAAGCCCTTGCACGCCGGCAGCGAGAGGACGCCGCGCCCAAGCTCGGCCTCCAGCTTGTCGAAGACCGGCTCGCCCAGGCCGGGAGGCACGTTGCGCGCCACCGCCTCGACCACGCCGCCGAGAGAGTCGCCGTCTTTGCGCGCCTCCTTGATGCGCTCGATCATGCGGGGCGCCACGTCTGGGTCGGGGCAGCGGACGATGCTCGCCTCGACATCCTCGGCGGTCACGAGGTCGGGGTCGACGTCGGCGGCCAGCGTCCACACCTGCTTGACGTAGCCCACTATCTCGACGCCGTGCCGCTGGGCGAGCACCTTCCGGGCGATGGCGCCCGCGGCCACCCTGCCCACCGTCTCCCTGGCGCTGGCCCTGCCGCCGCCCTTCCAGTTCCTGATGCCGTATTTGGCCTGGTAGGTGTAGTCGGCGTGGGAGGGGCGGAACTTCGTCCGTATGTGCTCGTAGTCCTTGGCGCGCTGGTCCTCGTTCCAGACGCCGATGAGTATCGGCGTGCCCAGCGTCATGCCGTCGAAGACGCCCGACAGTATCTCGGCGCGGTCGGACTCCTTGCGCTGGGTCGTGATCTCGCTCTGGCCCGGGCGCCGGCGGTCTAGCTCCCTCTGGATGTCGGCCAGCTCCAGCGCTACCCTCGGCGGGCAGCCGTCGACCACGACGCCCACCGCGTCGCCGTGCGACTCGCCCCACGTGGTCACCCTGAAGCTATGGCCGAAGGTGTTGGACATGACGGTCCATATGGTAACATCTTCCAGTAGGCCTGCCCGGCTACGCGCCGGTGGGCCCTAGGCAGCAAGGAACGGGCCCGGGTCGAACACCTGTGAGCACCTTTCGCCTCGGCGAACGAGCGCCGCTCGCAGCCCGGGCCCCTGTTGCGCCGTGGGAGCCAACGGGCTGATACCCTGAACCCTGAGCAGTTGCCGGCAGCGCCGAAATCCTCCTCCTCCAGGTTCAGCGCCGTATCTATCGGCCATCACCCCGTAGGGGCTGGTTTCAAACCAGCCCTCCCCTTGCCCTGAAGCGCCACCGCTATTTTAGGTGGGGGATTTGGGCAGCGCGTCGGGCCTTGACGGACAGAACATGAGTGCGTACAATGTGAGGAGTCGAGCATCGGCTTGCCGAGCAGGTGGCTCCGGCCCGCAGCCCGACGGAGCCGGTGGAACATTTTGGAACAAAATGGAACACTTTAACGCCCCGCCCAATACGAATGGGCCTGGATTGGCTACGAATCGGCGTTCCATATTCGGCCCACTTTCGCCCGTATCGTCCCATGAGCGCCCCACTTTCCCCCAGGAGTGTTCTCCTCATTACCGGGAGTGCGGGAGTGCCCCAAGCGGTGGATGCTGGACGGTTGGAGCGGTCCCTCTTTCTTGACCGCCCTATCTGGCCGTGCTACCATCCCATTCGAGGCGTGAATATAGACCAAGGGAGTCGTGGAGACTTCCAGGAGGCATTTCCCGTGACGACGACCAAGACCATCGAGGTTACGCCGCTGGCCGCGTCCAAGCTGGGCGAGGTGTTGAAGGACCAGGGAGACGAGGGCTCGTTGCTGAGGATCATGGTCATGCCGGGCGGCCACGGCGGCTTCCAGTACATGCTTGGCGTCGAAAAGGAGCCGGCCGAGGGCGACGTGGTGATCGAGGCGGAGAGCGTCCGCGTCGTGGTGGACTCGGATAGCATGGCGCTGGTGGAGGGCTCCGAGATCGACTACGTGGAAGGGCTGATGCGTAGCGGGTTCGTCATCAGCAACCCCAACGCGGCTGCGGGCGGTGGCTGCGGCGGCGGGGGTTGTGGCTGCGGCGGCGGAGGCGGGGGAGGCTGCGGCGGCGGTGGTGGAGGCTGCGCCTGCGGCGGCGGGGGCTGCGGCGGTCACTGAGAAGGGCCGGCCGAAAACACCGCGAACAGGGCGAGCGCGTCTCGTCCCCTTGGGCTGCCCTAACCCGGACACCCACTCCCTGGACTCGTACGGATGATCCTGGCCGCCCTCGATCAGCTTATCTCCTCCCCGCTCGACGCCGCGGTCACGTTGGGCGCCTTCTCGTTCGCCCTGCTGTTCGGGCTCACCTTCCACGAGTTCAGCCACGCCGCCACTGCCACGCTTCTCGGAGACCCCACCGCCAGGCACAACGGCCGGCTCTCCCTGAACCCCCTGGCGCACCTGGAGGTCGTGGGCACCGCCATGATCTTCTTCGTGGGCTTCGGGTGGGCCAAGCCCGTGCCGGTGGACCCCAGGTATCTCAAGGTGGGCGCACGGACGGGCATGGCCCTCGTCGCCGGCGCGGGGCCGTTGGCCAACGTGGTGCTTGCCACGTTGGCTGCCGCGCCGATCAACGCGGGGCTAGTGCCCCAACACGCGGTCGCCTTCACGCTCTTCCGGGGGCGCATGGACGACGTCGCGAGCTACGTTATAGGCTCGGTCGTCTTCTGGAACCTGCTGCTGGCGTCGTTCAACCTGCTGCCGATCGCGCCGCTCGACGGCTTCAAGGCGGCCCTCGGCATTCTCCCGAGCAGGGCCGCCGCGCTGCTGGCGCGCCTGGAGCGCTTCGGGCCGGGGATACTGCTGCTGTTGGTCGCGTCGGCCCTGGTCCTCCCGGGTCCCTCGATCCTGGTGCTGATCATACGCCCCATCCTGAACGTACTGGGCAGGCTCGTCCTGGGTGGACATTTGTGGTAGGAATCTGGTATCAGTAGTAGCCCAGCCTGGGACTGCGGTTGGGAGGAGGCAGGAATGAGCCACGTAACCCTGATGGGCATTGGACCGGTGGCGGCCTCGATGGGGCTGGCGCTAAAGCGCGCGGGCCTCAAGACGGAGATCGTAGGCACGGACAGGGACCGCGGCTCTATGCGGGCCGCGGAGAAGATGGGGGCCATCGACCGCGCCACCAGGAACATAAGGTCGGCCATGGAGGGCGCCCAGCTGGTGGTCCTCGACGTGCCCCTGTCCGATGCCGAAGAGATGCTGGAAGCGATAGGTCCGATTCTCGAGGACGGCTGCATCGTTACCGACCTGGGGACTACCAAGGCGCAGGTCATAGAGTGGGCGGACGAGTACCTGCGGCCGGACACGAGCTTCGTCGGAGGGCATCCCCTGGTAATGGAGCACCTCGTCGAGGTGGAGGACGCCGACGCCTCGCTGTTCGACAAGCGCGAGTACTGCGTCGTGCCGTCGAGCAGGGCCAAGCGGGAGGCGGTCAAGACCGTCGTCGGCATGGTCGAGATGCTGGGGGCCCGGCCGCTCTTCCTCGACGTTGCCGAGCACGATTCCTACTCCGCCGCGATGGCGCAGCTTCCGACGGTGCTATCGGCGTCGCTGATCACCATGGCGAGCGCCAGTCCGTCCTGGCGGGAGGTCGCGCGGCTTGCCGGCCCGGAGTTCCAGGAGCTGAGCCAGCTATCGGCGGTGAATCCCACGTCCAGCGCCTGGTCGTGCGCCTACAACTCCGAGGCTCTCGTCTACTGGCTGGACAAGATGATAGCCGAGCTATCTTCGTTCAGGGATAAGGTCTCGGAAGGCGACGACCTGGCGGATTCCTTCATCCACGCCTGGGAGCAGAGGGCGCGGTGGGAGTCCGGCGAGTTGAACCTGGAGCAGGCGGGGCCCGAGGTGCCGACCATGGGGGAGCACATGGCGGGGCTGGTCGTCGGCCAGAAGTGGGCGGAGCGCTCCCGCAAGCTGACGAAGGGCGATGAGCAGCCTGGCTGGAAGTTCAAGGGCCGCCGCTAGGCTGCGAGCCGCCATGCGCGAACAGTGACATGCAGCAGGTAATAGGCCCGCCGAGCCGTCTACGCGGCACCATCTCTCTTCCTGGGGACAAGTCGATCTCCCAGCGGGCGTTGCTGCTGAACTCCATCGCCGACGGCACGGCCCACGTCTCGAACCTGTGCGCCGGCGACGACAGGGAGTCGATACTGCGTTGTCTCCGGGGCCTGGGCGTGTCGATAGTCCCGTGCTCGGGGTGCGCTTCCGGCGGGACCGAGGAGTGCTTCGAGGTACAGGGCCGGGGCCTAGACGGCCTCCAGGAGCCGGAGGACGTCCTGGACGCGGGAAACAGCGGGACCGCGATGCGGCTGCTGGCCGGCCTGCTATCGGGCCAGCCCTTCCTCAGCGTGGTATCGGGCGATTCGTCGCTGAGGTCGCGACCGATGGACCGGGTCGTGCGGCCGCTGGTCGAGATGGGGGCGCGGATCATGGGCCGGGGCGGGGACAGCCTCGCTCCGCTGGCGATCCGGGGCGGAGACCTGCGGGGCATCTCGTACGCCCTTCCGGTCGCCAGCGCGCAGGTGAAGTCGTGCATCCTGATCGCGGGGCTCTACGCGGCGGGCGGCACGACGATCACGCAGCCCGCGCTCTCCCGCGACCACACCGAGAGGCTGCTCCGCGCCATGGGAGCGGACCTGCGGGAGGACGGGCTGGAGTTGGGCATCGCCCCGTCCTCGCTTACTCCCGTGGACGTGAGGGTGCCGGGCGACATCAGCTCGTCGGCGTTCTGGCTGGTCGCCGCGTGCTGCCACCCGGACGCGGAGGTGCGGATAGAGCGCGTCGGCGTGAACCCGACGCGCGCGGGCATTCTGGAGGTGCTCCGTTCGATGGGGGCGTCGGTCAGGCTGGAGAACGTGCGCGAAGAGGGGGACGAGCCGGTGGCCGACCTGGTGGCGGAGTCGAGCGAGCTCGTCGGGTCCGAGGTCGCCGGCGCGATCGTGCCGCAGGTCATCGACGAGATCCCGGTGCTCGCGGTGGCGGCGAGCGTCGCGCGTGGGACGACCGTGATAAGGGACGCCGCCGAGCTCCGGGTCAAGGAGTCCGACCGGATACGCTCGACCGTGGACGGACTGACGGCGCTGGGGGCTGTCGTGGAGGAGCGCCCGGACGGCATGGTCATCGAGGGAGTGGGCGGCCTCAGGGGCGGCAGCACCGTCAGCAACGGCGACCATCGCATCGCCATGGCTATGGCCGTAGCGGGCCTGATCGCCGGCGGCGACACGGTCATCGGGGGCGCGGAGGCGGCCGGCGTGTCGTACCCTGGTTTCTGGGAAGTGCTCGACTCGATCTCGGAGGCCGGCGAACGCCCGGTCGCGCTCGGAACGACCTGACGTCCCGCGTGGCTGCCTCGACGCACAGCCCAGCGGAAGCGCGCGCGCCCCTGCTCGTCGTGCTGTCCGGCCCCTCGGGGGTGGGCAAGGACACGGTCCTCGCCCGCATGAGGGAGCTGGGCAGCTCGTACCACTTCACCGTGACAGCGACCACGAGGCCGCGCCGGGAAGGGGAGCGGGACGGGGTGGACTACATCTTCGTTTCCGAGGGCCGCTTTCGCGCGATGAGGGACGAGGGCGAGCTTCTCGAATGGGCGAAGGTGTACGGCTACTTCTACGGTGTGCCGAGGTCGCAGGTTACCGGCGCGCTGCGGGAGGGCAGGGACGTTGTCATGAAGATCGACGTGCAGGGCGCGGCGACGATCAGGGAGAGCGTCCCGGGGGCGCTGTTCATCTTCCTGGCGCCTCCTAGCATGGACGAGCTTGGGAGGCGGCTGGGCGAGCGAATGACCGAGTCGCCGGAGTCGCTCCGTCGGCGGCTGGAGACGGCGCGCTCGGAGATGGGGGAGGCGGCGCGCTTCGATCACGTGGTGCGCAATCACAGCGGCCGGGTCGACGAGACGGTCGCGGAGATCGAGCGGCTCGTCGCGCTGCGGCGCGAAACGGGTCAGTCGCCCCGGTAGTACTCCATGCCGAGGTGGGTTATCTGGTCCTCGCCCATCAGCCACCTCAGGGTGTTCTTGAGCTTGGTCTGCTGGATGAACAGGTCGTGCTCGGGGTAGACCGTGGGGGCGTGCTGCGGGCTCTTGAAGTAGAAGGATAGCCACTCCTGGATGCCGGCCATTCCGGCGCGCTGCGCCAAGTCCATGAAGAGGACGAGGTCGAGCACGAGGGGAGCGGCCAGTATCGAGTCCGAGCAGAGGAAGTTGACCTTCAGCTGCATCCGGCGGCCGAGCCAGCCGAAGAGGTCGATGTTGTCCCAGCCCTCCTTGTTGTCGCCGCGCGGCGGGTAGTAGTTGATCCGCACCTTGTGGTAGGCGTCGGAGTAGAGCTCGGGGTAGACTTCGGGCTGGAGGATGTATTCGAGGACGCCGAGCTTCGACTCCTCCTTGGTCTTGAAGTTTTCGGGTTCGTCGAGGACTTCGCCGTCGCGGTTTCCGAGGATGTTGGTGGAGAACCAGCCGTCCATGCCGAGCATCCTGGCCTTGAGCATCGGCCCTATGACGGTCTTGACGAGGGTCTGGCCCGTCTTGAAGTCCTTGCCGCAGATGGGCACGCCCTCGTCCCTGGCCAGCCTCTCGAGGGCGGGTATGTCCACGGTGAGGTTGGGGGCGCCGTTCACGAAGGGGACGCCCTCCATGAGGGCGGCGTAGGCGTAGACCATCGAGGGGGCGATGGTGTCGTCGTCGTCGTGGAGGCCGCCGACGAAGTTTTCGATGTCCTGGTGTACCTCGGTCTCCGTAATGAATTTTTCGGTGGAGGCGCACCAGACCATGACGAGCCTGTCGCAGCCGTTCTCCTCCTTGAAGCGCCTGATGTCGTCCCTCAGGGCTTCCACGGAGGCGATCTTGGAGCCATTCGTCCTGGTGTTGGTCCCGTCGATGCGCTTTACGTAGTCCTTGCCGAACACGGCCGGCATCGGCTCGACGGACTTCAGGAAGTCGGCGACGGGTTCGATCTGCTCGTAGCGGTCCAGGACCCCGCCCTTGACGGCGGCGTCGTAGGCGTTGTCGGGGATCGGGTCCCAGGCGCCGAAGACGAGGTCGTCGAGGTCCGCGAGCGGGACGAAGTCGCGTATGAGCGGGGCGCGCATGTCGGAGCGCTTGCCGAGGCGTATCGTGGCAAGCTGCGTTACCGAGCCCACCGGCTCGCCCGTGCCGCGCCTGATGTGCTCGACGCCGGCGATGAAGGTGGACGAGACGGCGCCCAGGCCCACGAGCAGGACGCCGAGCTTTCCGCCGGCCGGCCTGATGTCCGGGGCGCCGGACGCCACGAAGTCCTTGGGTTCCAGGCTGACGCCCTGCTGGACCGCGATCTCCATGAGTCGATCGTGCCACTGCGACGGTATCCTCCCCGCCCTGGCCCAGTGCTGCACGGTGCTCTGACGCTTGCCCAGCAGGCCGGCCAGCTTGGACTGGCCTCCGAAACGGTCGATGATCTGCCTTGCGTTGTTCATAGTGGTGGATGATAACAGTATTTTCGTTATAGGTCAACCCTGCTCAGACCGATCGACCACTCGAATCACAGTCCCGAATCACATGAAGCACGTGAATCACAGTGGTATTCTTGCAGGCGCTCCGGCCATGGAGACCCAAGCCGGGCGCAGCCTGTAGCGGGAGGTGGCATGATGACCGATCTGATTCTCAGGGGCGGCGAGGTGATAGACCCGTCGCGGCCGTTTCGAGGCATGGCCGACATTGCGGTCGAGAACGGGATGATAACCGCGGTTGGAGAGGGCATCGAGGCCGACGGCCATACCAGGGTGCTGGACGTCAGCGGCAAGCTGGTTACGCCCGGGCTGGTCGACCTGCACGCGCACGTCTACGATGGGGTGACCGAGTCGGGCATGGACGCGGACATCGCCGGGGTGAGGTCCGGCGTCACCACCCTGCTGGACGCGGGCAGCTCGGGTTCGCAGACCTTCGAGGGGCTGCGCAGGTACGTCGTGTCTCATGCGACGACCAGGGTATTCTGCCTGGTACACATAGCCAGCATGGGGCTGGCGAAGATGCCGGAGATACGCGACCGGGACGACATCGACCTGGAAGAGACGATCAGGGTGGTGCAGGCGAACAAGCCGCTGGTGAAAGGGGTCAAGGTCAGGGCGACCGGACCGGGCGTCGTGTCGCTGGGAATCGAGATGATCGAGCTGGCGAAGACGGCCGCCGTGGAGGGCGGCGTGCCGCTGATGGTTCACATCGGCGACCGCTTCCACGAAGGAGGCGACCCGGTGCTGACGCGGGGACTGCTGCCGCTGCTGGAGGCGGGGGACATCGTGACCCACCTGTACACGGGCAACGCCGGCCGGATCATAGACGACGCGGGCAAGCTGTTGCCGGAGGTGCTGGAGGCGCGCGAGCGCGGGGTGGTCCTGGACGCGGCCCACGGGCGTCAGAACTTCAGCTTCGACGTGGCGCGGCGCGCCCTGGACCAGGGGCTGGCGCCGGACACGATCAGCAGCGACGTGACGGGGCCGGGTCGGCGCGGCGTGGTCCACAGCCTGCTATCGATAATGGGGCGCTTCATGGCGCTCGGGCTCTCGCTGGAGGAGGTCATACGGCGCACCACGGTGAACCCGGCGCGAGCGCTGGGGATCGACCACGCCGCCGGCAGCCTGGCGCCGGGGCGGCCCGCCGACGTGACGGTGCTGGAGGAGGTCATGGGCCGATGGGTGTTTCCGGACGCCGACGGCGGCAGGCTGGAGGGTTCGACGGCCCTGGCACCCATCGTAACCCTGAAGGACGGCGAGCCGATCATGCCGGACTGGGGGCCCAGGCCGTGGGGCTGGCTGCCGGAGACGGCCGCGTAGGGAGACGTTGCGGCGCTTCTATTCGCCGCGCAGACGGCGCAGTTCGGCCTCCATCTCGGCCATGCGGGCTTCGGCGGCCTCGCGGGCGGCGCGCTCGGTGCCGGCGCGGGTCTGCTCGGCGGCGGCGAGATACTCGGCGGACTCGGCGCGCGCGGCGGACTCGGCGTGGTTCTCCAGCCAGCGGGCCGCCGCTGGGTCGTAGAAGCGCAGGCGGCCTTCCGTCCAGCACAGGTCTAGGCCCAACAGCGGACTGTGACCACGCGGCGCGACGCCCGGCCCGGAGCTCATGCCGAAACGGCGGTACTCGCCTTCAACCAGGTACTCGCCAACCAGAGCCTCGCCGTAGTGGTCGCCGCCCGTCGGATCGAAACGCCAGTACTCCCGGACGCCGAGGCTCGCGTAGAGGTCGCGCTTGGGACCCATGTCGTTGGAGGCGGTGGACGGCGACCCTATCTCCAGCACGAAATCGGGGACCTTGCCCGTCTCCCACACGCGGTAGGTGTTGAACCGCCTTATGGACTCCACGTCGACGCCAAAGGCCACGTAGCAGTCGGGGGATACCCACTTCTTGGGGTCGCCTTCGACGTAGTAGACGAATGTGTCGCCGCTGACGGCGGTCGTGGGGCCGCCTAGGTGAAGTCTCAGCGTCGAAACGGCGTCTGTGAAATGCGGCTCCTGCTCGTATCCGTCTGGCAATGGCATACCGTCCGTTTCGGGGTAGAAGACATCTTGGGCCTCGGCGGGCCTGTCGGGGGTCAGGACTGTCGGTGTCGTGGCCATGGCTCTCGCTCCTGCCGGGTATGGTAACACAGGACTTAAAGTATGGCCGTTGCAGGCCCGAGGGGACGGAAGGGGTCGGCTATTCGCCGCGCAGCCGCCGCAGTTCGGCTTCCATCTCGGCCATGCGGGCTTCGGCGGCATTGGCGCGGGTCTCGGCGGCATTGGCGCGGGTCTGCTCGGCTGCGGCGAGATACTCGGCGGACTCGGCGCGCGCGGCGGACTCGGCGTGGTTCTCCAGCCAGCGGGCCGCCGCTGGGTCGTAGAAGCGCAGGCGGCCTTCCGTCCAGCACAGGTCTAGGCCCAGCAGCGGGCTGTGGCCGCGCGACGCGACGCCCGGCCCTGCGCTCATCTCGAAGCGGCGGTACTCGCCCCCCACTAGGTATTCGCCCACCAGCGGCTCGCCGTAGTGGTCGCCGCCCGTCGGATCGAAACGCCAGTACTCCCGGACGCCAAGGCTCGCGTAGAGGTCGCGCTTGGGACCCATGTCGTTGGAGGCGGTGGACGGCGACCCTATCTCCAGCACGAAATCGGGGACCTTGCCCGTCTCCCACACTCGGTAGGTGTTGAACCGCCTTATGGACTCCACGTCGACGCCAAAGGCCACGTAGCAGTCGGGGGATACCCACTTTTTGGGGTCGCCTTCGACGTAGTAGACGAATGTGTCGCCGCTGACGGCGGTCGTGGGGCCGCCCAGGTGGAGTTCCACTATCGAAACGATCTCTCTGAAATGCGGTCCCTGCTCATATCCGTCTGGCAATGGCATACCGTCCGTTTCGGGGTAGAAGACATCTTGGGCCTCGGCGGGCCTGTCGGGGGTCAGGACTGTCGGTGTCGTGGCCATGGCTCTCGCTCCTGCCGGGTATGGTAACACAGGACTTAAAGTATGGCCGTTGCAGGCCCGAGGGGACGGAAGGGGTCGGCTATTCGCCGCGCAGACGGCGCAGTTCGGCTTCCATCTCGGCCATGCGGGCTTCGGCGGCCTCGGCACGGGTCTCGGCGGCCTTGGCGCGGGTCTCGGCAACATTGGCGCGGGTCTGCTCGGCAGCGGCGAGATACTCGGCGGCCTCGGCGCGGGTCTCGGCGGAATCGGCGCGCTCGGCGGTCTCGGTGTGGTTCTCCAGCCAGCGTCCAGCCGCGGGATCGTAGAAGCGCAGGCGGCCTTCCGTCCAGCACAGGTCGAGGCCCAACAGCAGACTGCGGCCACGCGACGCGACGCCCGGCCCGGCGCTCATGTCGAAACGGCAGTATTCGCCTTCCACCAGGTACTCCCCCACCAGCGGCTCGCCGTAGTGGTAGCCGCCCGTCGGGTCGAAGCGCCAGTACTCGCGGACGCCAAGGCTCGCGTACAACTCGCGCTTGGGCCCCATGTCGTTCGACGCCGTCGACTGAGAGCCTATCTCCAGTACGAAGTCGGGGGCCTTGCCTGCCTCCCAAACCCTGTAGCTGTTCAAGCGCATCATGGCCTCCACGTCTACCCCAAAGGCGACGTAGCAGTCCGGGGATAACCGTCTCCCGGGGTCGCCTTCGACGTAGTAGACGAAGGTGTCGCCGCTGACAAGGGTAGTGGGGCTGCCCAGGTGATGCCTCAGCGTCGAAACGATCTCAGTGAAATGCGGCTCCTGCTTAAGTCCGTCTGGCAATGGCATACCGTCCGTTTCGGGGTAGAAGACCTCATCGGCCTCGGCGGGCCTGTTGGGGGTCAGGACTGTCGGTGTCGTGGCCATGGCGCTCACTCCTGCCGGGTATGGTAGCACAGGCTGTGATTCAGACGCGGCTACCCCGGCGTGCCGTAGGAGAGGTCCCAGCCGTCGAGGGACCTGATGTGCGCCATCGGCGGGGTGAGGCGGGGCTTGCCCGCCTCGGCCCAGGCCGTGACCTCGTCCTCGTGGCCCAAGCGCCGGAGCGCGCTCCAGGAGTCCGCGTAGCTGCCCCTGCCTGGGGTGCAGTCCCAGAAGAAGAACTTCTCTACGCCCGCGCCGTAGAGGCCGGCTGCCCTCTCGCGGTAGGTCTCGGCGCTCATCTGCCGCGGCAGCAGGCTCATCGCGAGCTCGGTCGACGTGCCCTTCGTGAGGTCCACGAAGTAGTCGGCGCCACGCGGGTCCACCCACGAGTCCGCCGAGCTGTCGAGGAAGACCGCCGACGTGTAGGGTATGAGCGTATCGACCAGGCCCTCGGAGATCCAGGTCTCCAGGTCCATGCCGTAGTAGAGGTTCTCTGGGGCGTCGCGCATCACGATGGCGGAGACGGCGATGCGGCGGCGGCCCTGCCTGCGGGCCTCGTCGTCCATCGCCTCGCGCACCTCGCGCATGAACTGGGTTAGGACGCCGCACCTGTAGGCCAGCCAGCTTGGGTCTTCGTCGTCGAGCTGGCGCGGGTCCTTGCCGTGCTCTGACATGAAGCCCTCGACCAGCGGCGCCTCGAACTCGGAGAATGGCGGCCTGCGGTTGTAGAGCAGGCACACGCCGTCCACGTCGTAGTTCGCGGCCACTTCTCGCAGCAGCGAGACGGCGTACCGGCGCGTCTCCGGGTAAGCGTAGGAGATGCGCGGGGTGGGGTTACCATCGCGGCCTCTGCCCCTGAGCTCGGGGTGATTGCCGTAGAACAAGTCTCCGTGGTCGAAGTGGTCGTGGTCGGGCGGGAACTTGAAGCCGGCCACGCGGTAGCTGGCGTGGAACTCCATCTCCATGTCCCGCGCGTGCTCCAGGGCGACCCTGAAGGGGTCGATGCCCTTGCTCTTCAGGACCTGCCAGCTCTCGCGGTGGAGGCGGTCGCCCTGGTGGGCGAAGTCGTCCAGGCCGTCCAGCGTGGGTAGCCTGCCCGCCTTGCCAAGGTAGTAGAGCAGGTCGCCCATGCCGCACTCCCAGTAGAGACGCGAGAAGTCGGTGTTCCTGAAGAACTCGATGTGCCGCTGTATCGCCTCGGGGTCCGTGGGGCGGTCGTCGTAGTGGAGGCCGTGGGCGTCGTTGTGGCCGTAGAGGCGGCCGGTATCGTTGCGGGCGGCGTCGGCGCGGTAGGTTGCGAGCTCCGACTCGGACAGGGGGACCAGCTTGACGTATGCGACGCGGACGTACCTGCCCAGCCTGGAGCCGGGGTCGTCCCCGGGTGCCACCCGGACGCCGGGCTGCGAGAAGACGACGTCCTTGCCTGTCAGGTCCGCCACCTTCCAGAACATCTCCTGGATCGAGTGCCTGTCGCCGCGCTCGATCTGCGGCGTGGCGAGTATGGAGAAGGTGTCGTCGCCCGTCAGGCGGGCGAGCGCCTCGACCCGCTTGCCGTCCTCCGGCATGACGCCTATGGAGATGGCGTGCCAGCCCTTTGCGCCGAGGCGGTAGGTCAGATCGGGCGGGTTGGTCTCGACGTCGGCGCGGATCATGACCCCGGACACGCCGGCCGTATCGTACTCGAGCATGCGCCAGCGGTTGGCCTTGGAGCCTGTGTGGAGGGCGTCGGACGGCTCGCTGTTGTTCAGGTCGCCCTTGAAGATGGGCCGGGCGCTCAGCCACTTGTCGCCGAAGAGGTCGGTCATGCCGGTGCTCATATTGGCTCCTTCCGGGGGTATCCTGGGTCGGGTATCGGCCGCCCTATACGGCCTTGGCGGGAGTCTAGTTGTGGGAGGAAGGCGTGTCAACCGGATGTGCGGCGACGGGCGTAGCTTAGCCGAGGCCCATGGCGGCGATGGCCTGCTCGGCGGCGGCCTGTTCGGCGTGGGACTTGCGCGCGCCCGTGCCTCGTCCCATGGGCTTGCCGTCCACCAGCACTTGGGCGGTGAAGGTGCGGGCGTGGTCTTTGCCGGAGACGTGGACTATCTCGTAGACGGGCGGTGCCAGGCCCTGGGCCTGCACGGCTTCTTGGAGCGTCGACTTGGCGCTCTTGGCGAGTCCGCGGCTTCCGGACGAGGCCAGCTCGTCGGCGAGATGGGCGACGACGAATTGGCGGACGGCTTCGTAGTCCCGGTCTAGGAAGATGGCTCCGGCGACCGCTTCGAGCGCCCCGGCGAGGTTGGAGTCGCGCCGGCGTCCTCCGCTCTCCTCTTCGCCCTTGCCGAGGTGGAGGTAGTCTCCGAGGTCCAGGCGGCGCGCCATGGCGGCGAGCGTGTCGCCGCGCACGAGGGCGGCCCTGGCCTGCGTGAGCTGGCCCTCCGACCAGCCGGGGTGCATCCGGTAGAGCTCCCGAGCGACGACGGAGCCTATGACCGCGTCGCCGAGGAACTCGAGGCGGTCGTTGGAGTGCACGGGGGCGTCGGGGTTCTCGTTGGCGAACGAGCTGTGGACGAGGGCCTCCTGGAGGAGGCGCTTGTCTCGGAATTGGACGCCCAGGGCGCGCTCCAAGTCTTCGGTCTCAATAGACATGGACAAGATGATACCGGGTTTGCGAGGGTAGGGTGTGAGTGTAACAAAGAATTAACATTCAAGCGGTGATAGGGCACAGGCCGGCCAATAGAATGGATGATGCGCCGTGCGTCCTTGGCAGGCCGCCGGCGTGGGATGATTCGAATCGAGCATTACGGAGGAGGCATATGACAGCAACGACAAGGACATCGGCAGAGGTTATCGAGTACGCGAAGGAGAACGACATACAGATGGTGGACCTGAGGTTCACCGACTTGCCGGGGACGCTCCAGCACGTGACGCTCCCGATCGCGTTTCTGGACGAGGACCTGTTCGCGGAGGGCACGGGCTTCGACGGGTCGAGCATTCGCGGCTTCCAGTCGATCGAAGAGAGCGACATGCTGCTGGTGCCGGACCCGAACACGGCGGTGATCGACACGCTCCTGGAGATCCCGACGATCAGCCTGCTGTGCAACGTCCGGGACCCGATCACGGGCGAGAACTACAGCCGCGACCCGCGCAACATCGCGCAGAAGGCGGAGAAGCACCTGGAGGACTCGGGGCTCGCGGACGCGAGCTACTGGGGTCCCGAGCTGGAGTTCTTCATCTTCGACTCGGCGCGGTTCGAGCAGAACGCGCAGAGCGGGTACTATTTCATGGACTCGGACGAGGGGATCTGGAACTCGGGCAACGAGTTCACCCTTGCGGGGGACCTGAACCAGGGCTACCAGCCGCAGCACAAGGGGGGGTACTTCCCGACGTCTCCCGTGGACACGCAGACGGACCTGAGGTCGGAGGCGACGCTGAAGATGCTGGAGTACGGCATCGACGTGGAGAAGCACCACCACGAGGTGGCGACCGCGGGGCAGGGCGAGATCGACTTCGTCTACGACACGCTGACGAGGACGGCGGACAACGTGGCCGCGTACAAGTACGTGCTCAAGAACGTCGCCAAGCAGCACGGGAAGGTCGCCACGTTCATGCCCAAGCCGCTGTTTGGCGACAACGGCACGGGGATGCACACGCACCAGAGCCTGTGGAAGGACGGCAAGAACCTGTTCGCGGGCGACGGCTACAGCGGGATCAGCGAGATGATGCGCTACTATACCGGCGGTCTGCTGGCCCATTCGCCGTCGCTGCTGGCGTTCGCGGCGCCCACCACCAACTCGTACAAGCGGCTGGTGCCTGGGTACGAGGCCCCCGTGAACCTGGTCTACTCGGCGAGGAACCGGAGCGCGTGCTGCCGGATCCCGATGTACTCGGACAAGCCGAACGCGAAGAGGATCGAGTACAGGTGCCCCGACCCGACGTGCAACGCGTACCTGGCGTTCGCCGCGATGCTGATGGCCGGGCTGGACGGCATAGCCAACAAGATCGACCCCGGCGACCCGACGGACGTGGACCTGTACGACCTGTCGCCCGAGGAGGCGGCGAAGGTCAAGCAGGTGCCGGGCTCGCTCACCGAGTCCCTGGACGCGCTGGAGGCGGACCACGAGTACCTGCTGGAAGGCGGGGTGTTCACCAAGGACGTGATCGAGACGTGGCTCGACTACAAGAGGACGAACGAGGTGGCCGAGGTCAACCTGAGGCCCCACCCGTACGAGTTCAAGCTGTACTTCGACGCCTAGCCGGTCAAAGGTCTAGTATGAAGGGGCGCCGCCTCGACTCGGGGCGGCGCCCCTTCCTTTCACTCCGGGGAGCGGCGCGGCGCCGTAGGCGCATCCCCTGGAACTCTCCCTTTCGGGCCTCGCGGAGTCTGAACGGGTTACGCGGTTTCTACGCGGCGGAATGAGATTGACACATTTTTCACAAGCTGATACATTTAGCCATCTTTCTTCAGACACGGTGGGAGCCTCCGGCGCCTCAGCTCCGCGCGCAGGCTGGCCGGCTGGTAGCTTGAGCATGATCGAAAGGAACCCCGAGGTAAGGAGCTACGTTCTCCATGAAGCCCGGGAGAACGACGTAAAGTTCGTCAGGCTCTGGTTCACCGACATCCTGGGCATCCTGAAGGGGGTGGCGGTGACGGTCGAGGAGCTGGAGACGGCCCTCACGCGGGGCATGGTCTTCGACGGCTCGGCGATCGAGGGCTTCGTAAGGTCCGACGAGAGCGACATGTACGCTCTTCCCGATCCGACGACCTTTTCGGTGCTGCCCTGGCGCCCCAAGACCAACGCGGTGGCGCGCATGTTCTGCGACATCGCGACGCCGGACGGGGAGCCGTTCGAGGGCGACTCGAGGGCCGTCCTCAAGCGGAACGTGAAGAGGGCGGCGGACATGGGGTACACATATTACGTCGCCCCGGAGATCGAGTACTTCTACTTCGAGGACTCGAACAGCCCGTCCCCCCTGGACGACGGCGGGTACTTCGACCAGCACTCGAACGACCGGGCCACGGACCTGAGGCGGGAGACGGTGCTGACGCTGGAGGAGCTGGGGATACCGGTCGAGTCGAGTCACCACGAGGCGGCCCCAAGCCAGCACGAGATCGACCTGCGGCACACGGACGCGCTCACGATGGCGGACACGGTGATGACGTACCGGGTGGTCGCCAAGGAGATCGCGATGAAGCACGGCTACTACGCGACGTTCATGCCCAAGCCGCTCTACGGCGAGAACGGCAGCGGGATGCACACGCAGCTTTCGCTGTTCCAGGGGGACAGCAACGCGTTCCACGATCCGGAGGACGAGGACAAGCTCTCCCACGTCGCCAGGAGCTTCCTGGCGGGGCTGCTGCGGCACGCCAGGGAGATCACGCTGGTGACGAACCAGTGGGTGAACTCGTACAAGAGGCTCGCTCCAAGCACGAACCATCACCCCCTGGGGTTCGAGGCGCCGGCGTACGTCTCCTGGGCGACGGTGAACAGGGCGGACCTGGTGAGGGTGCCGGCATACAAGCCGGGCCGGGAGGAGTCGTGCCGCATCGAGTACAGGGCGCCGGACCCGGCCTGCAACCCGTACCTGGCGTTCAGCGTCATCCTGGCGGCGGGGCTGGCGGGCATAGAGAACGAGTACCCGCTGCCGCCGAAGACGGAGACGAACATCGCGCACATGACCGACGAGGAGAGGGAGGCGCTGGGCATCGAGACGCTGCCCGGCAGCCTGCTGGAGGCTGTGCAGGCGACGGAGGAGAGCGAGCTCGTGCGGGAGGCTTTGGGGCCCCACGTGTTCAACAGCTTCCTGCAGAACAAGAGGATCGAGTGGGAGACCTACCGCGCGCAGGTGACCGACTACGAGGTGGAGCGATACCTGCCCCTGCTGTAGACCGCGGACGGATACCGATACGCTCATGAGACAGAGATACGCGACACCCGGCTTACCCGGGCCCTCCAAGCAGGGGCTGTACGACCCGCGGTTCGAGCACGAGGCTTGCGGGGTGGGGCTGGTCGCCAACGTGAACGGCGCCAGGTCGCACAAGGTCATCGCCCAGGGGCTGGAGGTGCTGATAAACCTGGGCCACAGGGGCGCGCAGGGCGCCGACCCCGAGACCGGCGACGGCGCGGGGATCCTGGTGCAGATGCCGCACGAGTTCTTCGAGCGGCAGTGCGAAGGGCTGGGGATAGAACTGCCGGAGCGCGGCGCGTACGGCGTGGGGATGGCGTTCCTGCCGCGTGAGGCGTCGCAGGCGGCGCGCTGCGCGGAGACCATAGAGCGCGTCGTTGCCGAGGAGGGACGCACGTTCCTGGGGTGGCGGGACGTGCCGGTGGACCCCGACGCCATAGGCACGCTGTCGGCAAGGGTGCGGCCGCAGATACGGCAGTTCTTCGTTGGCGGGCCGGACTCCGAGGACGGGCTGCCGCTGGAGCTGGGCCTGTACCTGATTCGCCGCCGGATCGAGAAGGCGGTGGCCGCGTCGGGGATGCCGGACGCGGACGACTTCTACGTCAGCAGCCTGTCGTCCACCAAGGTGGTGTACAAGGGGCTGATCATGGCCCACCAGCTTCAGCGCTTCTACCACGATCTCGACGACGAGTCGATGGCCACGTCGTTCGCGCTGGTCCACTCGCGGTTCAGCACGAACACGCTGGGGAGCTGGAAGCTGGCGCACCCGTACCGGTACGTCATCCACAACGGGGAGATCAACACGCTGCGGGGCAACATCAACTGGATGGCCGCGCGGGAGGCGGCGCTCTCGTCGCCGCTGCTGGGCGAGGAGGTGCGCAAGCTGCTGCCCGTCGTATCTCCCGCGCAGAGCGACACGGCGACCTTCGACAACGTGCTCGACCTGCTGCTGGCCACTGGCCGGTCCCTGCCCCACGCGCTGATGATGATGATCCCGGAGGCGTGGGCCGAGCACATCCCGATGGAGCAGTCGAAGAAGGACTACTACGAGTACCACTCTTGCCTGATGGAGCCGTGGGACGGCCCGGCGCTGATCATCGGCACGGACGGCGCGAAGGTGTGCGCGATCCTGGACCGGAACGGGCTGCGCCCGTGCCGATACATGGTGACGACGGACGACGTGCTGGTGATGGCCTCGGAGACGGGGGTGCTCGACGTTCCGCCGGAGAAAATCAGGTTCAAGTGGCGGATACAGCCGGGGCGGATGTTCATGCTGGACACAGAGCAGGGGCGCATCGTCGACGACGAGGAGATCAAGGCGGATCTGACGAGGAGGCGTCCATACGGCGATTGGCTGCGTGAGAACAGGGTCCTGCTGGAGGATCTGCCGAAGGCGTCGAGCGTCGAGCAGCCGGATCTGTCGACGCTCACGGAGCGGCAGAAGGCGTTCGGGTACTCGCTGGAAGACATAGGGATGATCATCGAGCCGATGGCCGAGACGGGCGCGGAGCCTGTCGGCTCCATGGGCAACGACGCGCCGCTGGCGGTGCTGTCCGACCAGGTCCCGCTGCTGTACGGCTACTTCAAGCAGTTGTTCGCGCAGGTGAGCAACCCTCCGCTCGACGCGATACGGGAGGAGCTGGTCACGTCGGTGGAGACGTTCGTGGGGTCGGAGGGCAACCTGTTCGACGAGACGCCGGAGCAGTGCAGGCAGCTCAAGGTGTCGGAGCCGATCCTGCGCAACTCCGAGATGGCGAAGATCAAGGAGATAGACAGGAACGGCATACGGTCGGCGACGCTGTCGATGCTGTTCAGGCCGGGAGACGGACCGGGCGCATTGGAGCGCGCGATGGACCTGCTCTGCAGGCAGGCGTCGCGGGCCGTGGAGGAGGGGTACGAGATACTGGCGCTCTCCGACCGGGGCGTCGACTCGGAGCGCGCGCCGATACCGAGCCTGCTCGCGGTGTCGGGCGTACACCACCACCTGATCAGGGAGGGGACGCGCACGAAGGCGGGACTGGTCGTGGAGACGGGCGAGGCGAGGGAGATCGCGCACTTCGCGCTGCTGTTCGGGTACGGCGCCGCGGCGGTGAACCCATATCTCGCTTACGAGACGGTTGCGGGGCTTGTGGCCGCCAACCCCGAGGGCGTCGGCTACGAGGAGGCGGAGGAGAACTTCGTTCACGCGGTACACAAGGGCGTGGTGAAGGTGATGTCGAAGATGGGCATCTCGACCCTCCAGGGCTACCGCGGGGCGCAGGTGTTCGAGGCCGTGGGGCTGAGGCAGGAGCTCGTGGACCGGTACTTCACGTGGACGCCGTCGAGGATCGGCGGCATCGGCATCGGCGAGATAGAGGACGAGTCCAGACGCCGCCACGCGCTGGCGTACCGTGAGCCGGTGGCGGGGGTGGACGCGGGCCTGGCATTGGGCGGCCAGTTCCAGTGGCGCCGCGACGGCGAGTACCACATGTGGAACCCCGACACGATTGCCAGCCTTCAGCACGCCACGCGCACGAACAGCGCCGCGACGTACAAGCAGTTTGCCGAGTACGCGGACGGCGAGACCCGGCGGCTCTGCACGATACGGGGGCTGCTGAAGCTCAGGCCGGCGGAGGAGCCGGTCTCGCTCGACGAGGTGGAGCCCGCGGGCGAGATCGTCAAGCGGTTCGCGACGGGGGCGATCTCGCTCGGCTCGATCAGCCGCGAGGCGCACGAGACGATGGCTATCGCGATGAACCGCATCGGCGCCCGGAGCAATACGGGGGAGGGCGGCGAAGACCCGGGCCGGTACACTCCGGAGCCGAACGGCGACTCGAGGAACAGCGCCATGAAGCAGGTGGCGTCGGGCCGGTTCGGGGTCACGTCGGCGTACCTTGCCAGCGCGAGCGACCTCCAGATCAAGATGGCGCAGGGGTCCAAGCCCGGCGAGGGCGGACAGCTTCCTGGGCACAAGGTGGACGAGTACATCGGCTGGGTGCGCAGCTCGACGCCGGGCGTGGAGCTGATCTCGCCGCCGCCGCACCACGACATCTACTCCATCGAGGACCTGGCGCAGCTCATCCACGACCTGAAGAACTCGAACCCATCGGCAAGGGTACACGTGAAGCTGGTCGCCGAGGCGGGGGTCGGCACCATCGCGGCCGGGGTCTCCAAGGGTCACGGGGACGTTGTGCTGATCAGCGGCGACAGCGGCGGCACCGGGGCGTCCCCGGAGTCGTCGATCAAGCACGCCGGGCTGCCGTGGGAGCTTGGCGTCGCGGAGACGCAGCAGGTGCTGGTGATGAACGACCTGCGTGGGCGCATCGTCGTTCAGACCGACGGCCAGATCAAGACGGGCAGGGACGTTGCGATTGCCTGCCTGCTGGGGGCGGAGGAGTTCGGCCTGGCGACCGCGCCGCTCATCACGCTGGGGTGCATCATGCTGCGCAAGTGCCACCTGAACACCTGCTCGGTGGGCATCGCGACGCAGGACCCGGAGCTTCGGAAGAAGTTCGCCGGGAAGCCGGAGTACGTCATCAACTACTTCTTCTTCGTGGCCGAGCACCTGCGCGAGATCATGGCGGAGATGGGGTTCCGCACCATCAACGAGATGGTGGGGCGGATGGACCGGCTGGACCCGACCGAGGCGATAGAGCACTGGAAGGCGAGGAACCTGGACATGTCGGCGCTGCTGCACGTGCCTGACGTGCCGGACACGGTGGCGACCTACCAATGCCAGGCGCAGGACCACGGCTTGGAGAAGGCGCTCGACCACCGCATCATCGAGGCGACCCGGGCCGCCGTGGAGCGCAAGGAGCCTGTGCGGCTGGACCTGGAGATCGCGAACTCGAACCGGACGGTTGGGACGATGCTGAGCTACGAGGTGTCGAAGCGGTACGGCTTGGAGGGGCTGCCGGAGGACACGATAAGCATCAACCTGAAGGGGTCCGCGGGGCAGAGCTTCGGGGCCTTTCTCTCTAGGGGCATCACCATGACCCTGGAGGGCGACGCGAACGACTACTTCTGCAAGGGGCTTTCCGGGGGCAAGGTCGTGGTCGGCCCGCCTTCGGACTCGACGTTCGTGCCGGAGGAGAACATCATCGTCGGCAACGTGTCGCTCTACGGCGCCACCGGGGGCAAGGCGTTCATTCGCGGGATAGCGGGGGAGCGGTTCGCGGTGCGCAACAGCGGCGCGGAGGCCGTCGTCGAGGGGGTCGGGGACCACGGCTGCGAGTACATGACGCGCGGGACGGTGGTCGTGCTCGGCCCCACGGGGCGCAACTTCGCGGCTGGGATGAGCGGCGGCGCGGCCTTCGTGCTCGACGAGGCCGGCCGATTCGCCGAGTTGTGCAACCGCGAGATGGTGGACCTGGAGGAGGTCGAGGACGAGGAGGACAGGGCAACGCTGCGGCGTATGCTGGAGGACCACTACCGCTGCACCGGCAGCGCCAACGCCGAGCGTGTGCTCGCGGCGTGGGAGGATATGCTGCCGAGGTTCGTGAAGGTGATGCCGCGCGACCTGAAGCGGGTGCTGGCGGAGCGGGCGGCGCGCGAAACGGCGGAGGCCGTCGCGGATGGGTAAGCCGACCGGGTTCAAGGAGCACGGCAGGCAGCCGCCGCCCAAGCGGCCGGTGTCGCTGCGCGTGCAGGACTACGACGAGTTCGTGGACTCGTGGACCGAGGAGGACGCGCGGGCGCAGGGCGCGCGCTGCATGAACTGCGCCGTGCCGTTCTGCCATGGCGGGTGCCCTCTCGGCAACCTGATCCCGGACTGGAACGACCTGGTCTACAGGGGCGAGTGGGAAGCCGCGCTGGCGGCGCTCCACAGGACGAACAACTTCCCGGAGTTCACCGGCAGGATATGCCCCGCGCCGTGCGAGGCGTCGTGCGTGCTGTCGATCAACCAGGACCCGGTGACTATCGAGTACATCGAGAAGGCGATCTCCGATAGGGGCTGGGAGGAAGGGTGGATCAGGCCGGAGCCGCCCAAGCGACGGAGCGGCAAGAGCGTCGCGGTGGTGGGCTCGGGGCCGGCGGGCTTGGCGGCCGCGCAGCAGCTAAACCGGTGCGGGCACTCGGTCACGGTGTTCGAGCGCGCCGAGTACGTCGGCGGGCTGCTGCGGTTGGGAATCCCGGACTTCAAGCTGGACAAGAAGATAGTGCAGCGCCGCGTCGACCAGATGGAGGCGGAGGGCGTGCGGTTCAGGACGGGGGTACACGTCGGGAAGGGCTACCCTGCGTCCAAGCTGGTGGACGGCTACGACGCCGTGCTGCTGACCGGAGGCGCGACGCAGCCCAGGGACCTTCCCGTTCCCGGGCGGGAGCTGAGGGGCGTCCACTTCGCGATGGAGTACCTGACGCAGCAGAACAGGCTGCTGAGCGGGCAGGGCGTGGACCCCGACGAGCGGATCACGGCGGAGGGCAAGCGGGTTGTGATCCTGGGCGGCGGCGACACCGGGGCGGACTGCCTGGGCACCGCGCACCGGCAGGGCGCGGAGGTGGTGTACCAGTACGAGCTGCTGTCGGAGCCTCCGGTGAGCCGCAGTCCCGGCAACCCCTGGCCGCAGTGGCCGATGATACTGCGCTCGTCGGCGGCGCACGAGGAGGGCGGGATCCGGGACTACGACATACTGACCAAGCGGCTGTCGGGCAGCAACGGCCGCGTCGGCAAGCTGGAGGCGGTGCGCGTCACGTGGGACATGAGCGGACCGGGGCGGCCCACTATGCGCGAGGCGCCGGGGAGCGAGTTCGAGATAGAGACGGAGCTCGTGCTGCTGGCCATGGGCTTCCTGCACCCGGAGCAGGACGGGATGCTGGCCGAGCTAGGGGTCGAGCTCGACGGGCGCGGCAACGTGCGCACCGACGGGAACAGGATGACCAGCGTGCCCAACGTCTTCGCGGCTGGCGACATGGCGCGGGGGCAGTCGCTGGTGGTGTGGGCGCTGGCGGAGGGGCGCGACGCGGCGTCGTGCATCGACGCGCACCTGGCAGGGGCGACGAGCCTGCCGCGGGTGGTGTCCGTGGCCGGGTAGGGGCAAGCGTGCAGCGGATGTGGGCGCATCTTCGCGATGGAACTCGCCACTGGTCGAGCTTCGAGGGGCTGTGTGTTGCGGACGCGTTTGTTCCGCGGGTGCGCAGTTTGTGGTTGGTGTCTGCTGCCGCTCTGCTGGCTGCTGCCTGCAGCGGCGGCTCTGAGGTTGCGCCTATTCCCACGGACGTTCCTACTCCAACTCTTGCTGCTGCGTCTGTTGCAACTCCCAGTCATACGCCCACCCCCACTCCCACGCATATTCCGACCCCGACGGCAACGGCGGCCGCGACTCAGACTGCAACGCCGAGGCCGCCTGATACTGCTACCCCGATGCCAACCACGCGGACCGAACCCACCAGCACACCTACGCCGGAACCTACGTCCACGCCCTTGCCCGCTCGCACGCCCACCAACACGCCTACATCCAGTCCAACCAGCACACCGACGGCTACCGCCACTCCGACGCCGATGGCTACCGCCACTCCCACGGCGACCAACACGCCCACGCCGACGCCAACATCCATCCCGACCGCGACACCGACACCGACGCCGACGCCAACATCCATCCCGATCGCGACGCCGACACCGACGCCCACGCCGACGCCAACATCCACCCCAACGCCGACGCCGACGCCCACGCCCACGCCCACCCCAACGCCAACATCCACCCCAACGCCGACGCCGACGCCCACCCCGTTCAACCTTGTGGTTGACACGCTAACTTTGAGCGATGGCAGTCCGATGGCGGACCAGTCCCTCACCCTGAGGGTCACGGTGCGCAACCAGGGCAGCGAACCGTCCGATCCCACCACTCTGCGCTACTACCGCTCCACGGATTCGACCATCACGTCCGAAGATATCGAGGTCGGGACGGACCGGGTTGCCAGTCTCACCGCATTGGGAAGCAGCGCGGAGTCAGTCCTCACGCACGCGCCGTCCACCCCGGGCGCATACTACTACGGCGCGTGTGTGGACCCGGCGTCTGGTGAGTCCGACGCGACCGACAATTGCTCGGCTGCGACCGCAGCGACCGTTTCGGAGTTCGACATAGAGAGTCTCCCGTGGGTCAATGACGGCATCACCGGCGACGAATGGGAAGCGATGGAACACGTTCGGGCCCTCGCTCAAGTGGACCGCCCGATGTCACAGCGAGTGGCGGGTTCGCAGTGGCTCTCCGACGGCATCAGCGAGGACGAGCTGCGGGTGCTGGCCGACCTCCGGGGACTGGCTCATACCCACCCGGATATAGCCGTCCTGACAACAACCACGCCCGATCAGACCGGGAGCCTCACAGAGGACGTTCTGAGCTCCTTGCTATGGATGATAGACGATGAACCTAGCCGATCCGAGCAGCTCCTGAGTCGTCCGTGGTTTCGGGACGGGCTGACCGAAGAGGAGGCCGCGTTGCTCGTCGTGCTGAGGGACGCCGCCGCTTTTGAAGATGTCTTCAGGGACTTGCTCCAAGATGGCCATGTGAGGTCGGAAACAATCTCCCTGCCCCTGGCGGGTGAGGTGGACCTGTTTGCGGTCAGCCGGACGGAGGTCGGACTGGACGACGCGCTCGAAAGAATCGGCGCCGCCGTAGAACCCATGGAGGGCTTTATGGGGGTGCCCTGGCCAAAGAGTGACGTCATCATGCTTCATGAGCCGATTTCCGACCTTGGACGTCCGACACATTCTGGATGGTATTCAGGCACCCACATGGTGGTGAAGAACACTTCCAAGGGCCTGATCTACCACGAGACAGCCCACTACTACCTCCACTCTGGGCCTAAATGGCTGATAGAGGGGGGGGCGAATTTCCTTAGGTCCTATGTCCTAGTTCCCACTGAGCTTGATTTAGTTTACTTTGACATGCAAGTGGGCATAGTCCAAGAATGCGCTCCCTGAGGCTCTGCAAATGTTCAGGGCTGGATTGACACAATGGCGGGGCCTAGGGGATGCCCATATTTGATTGGGGAGCATTTCCTGATAGGAATGTATAGAGCCCTGGGGCATGATGCCGTCTCATCCGCTCTACGGGAGTTGTACGAGAGATTCATGTCCAGGTACAGGAGCCCGACAGAAGACGACATCTACCAGGCGTTCCTGACGAACACTCCGCCACCAAGGCGAGATGAGTTCCGCTTCCGGTACGATTGCCTGCATGGTCGGCCGATCCCGGGCTACGTCGCTGAAATCGAGGCTACGACCTCGCCCGAAGTCAGAGACGCGTTGGTCGCGCTCTACCATGCCACCAACGGCCCGGGCTGGAAGAACAGTGACAACTGGCTGAGCGAGGCTCCTCTCGACCAATGGCATGGGGTGTTCACGGATTGCGACGGCACCCTTATTAGTCTAGCTCTCACAGACAACCAGTTGAGCGGGGAGATACCGGCTGAACTCGGCAATCTCTCCAACCTGAGGGGACTGTTCCTCGACAGCAACCAGTTGAGCGGGGAGATACCGGCTGAGCTGTGGAGCCTGTCCAACCTTAGAAGGCTGGACCTTGATGGGAACCAGTTGACAGGAGAGATGCCGCCGGAGCTTGGGAGCCTGCCTTACCTAGTACAGCTTAACCTCTCCAGTAACCGGTTGGTTGGAGAGATTCCATCGGAGCTTGGGAGCCTGTCCAATTTGGAAACTCTACACCTCGACAATAACCGGTTGGTGGGAGAGATTCCACCGGAGTTTGGGAGCCTTCCCAGTCTAGAACTACTATTCCTCTCTCGGAACCATTTGACGGGAGAGATACCGCCGGAGCTTGGGAGCCTTCCCAACCTGATACACTTGGATCTCGGGAATAACCAGTTGCGGGGAGAGATTCCACCAGAGCTGGGTGACCTTTCCCAACTGTTGGTCCTAGTCCTTCATGGAAACCACCTGACCGGGCCGATACCGCCGGAATTGGGTAGGCTGTCCAATTTGGGGGGTCTGTCCATTGAGGGCAACCGGTTCACTGGGCCGATACCGCCGGAGCTTGGGAGCCTGTCCAATTTGAGAACTCTACACCTCGCGGGGAACCAGCTGAGCGGAGAGATTCCACCGGAGCTTGGAAGCCTGTCCAACCTGAAATGGCTGTTTCTCTATACAAACCATTTGACGGGAGAGATACCGCCGGAGCTTGGGAGCCTGCCCTACCTGGAACAGCTTGACCTCTCCAGTAACCAGTTGGTGGGAGAGATTCCACCGGAGTTGGGCGAGTTGGGCGATACTCTGACTATTTTGCGGCTCTCCGGCAACGACTTCACCGGCTGCCTGCCGGCGGGACTGGCGGATGTGGAGTACAACGACTTTGGAAGGCTCGGCCTAGAGACCTGCTCTCCCAGTCCAACCAGCACACCGACGGCTGCCGCCACTCCCACTCCCACGCCCACGCCCACACCTACGGCAATATCCACACCCACACCGACCGCGGCGCCAGCTTCCATCGAGGTGAGATCCCTGGAAAGGGACGCGCTGATCGCGCTCTACGACGCCGCGGGCGGCGCGAACTGGACGAACAGTGACAACTGGCTGAGTGACCGTCCCGTCAGCGAATGGCGCGGAGTGACCCTGGATCCCAGCGGGCGGGTCGTTGAACTTCGCCTACGGGACAACCAGTTGAGCGGCCCCATGCCGCCTGAACTGAGCAGCCTCGCCAACCTGCGGAGTTTGGATCTCAAGGACAACCAATTGACCGGGGAGATACCGGCCTGGCTCGGCGGCCTGACCAATCTTGAAATGCTGGACCTGAGTTGGAACCGGTTATCCGGGGAGATTCCGGCTGAGCTGGGCAACCTCGGCAAACTGGAAAGGCTGTTCCTCGGAGCAAACGGCATCGGAGGCGGCATACCCTCCGAGTTCGGGAACCTCACGCACCTGAGGGAATTGTGGCTCGGAGACGGACTGGGCTTGACGGGCGAGCTCCCGCCTGAATTGAGTAGGCTTACACGGCTGGAGGTAATCGATCTGGGCCACAGCGATGTGAGCGGCCCCCTCCCTGCGTGGATGGGAGATATGACCCGCCTTCGCCTGCTGTATCTGGATGGCAATCAGTTTGCAGGGGAAGTACCCGCCGAGCTTGGCAGCCTGTCCCGCTTGGAGCTGCTGACCCTTCACGGAAACTCCGCACTATTGGGAGCGCTCCCTCAGGCTCTGACAAAGATTACACGTCTAGGCAGTCTCACGTTCCACGATACGGGACTTTGCGCGCCGCTCGACGATAGCTTCCAGGCATGGCTTCGGAAGGTGCCCGACCGCCAAGGTCCCAACTGCTTCTCTGGCTCCGGAAGAGTAATCGTCCGGGATGTGTTTGGCAGGGAGGTGAATGAGACGGGGATAGTTCTCGTTGACTGGGAGGGTCATATTGCCAATCCTCTGATGAAATACTCTGCCGAACTGCCCGGAGCGACGGCGATTCTGAGCTCGACCGAACCGAGGCTCTATTTCGATCTCCCCAGCTTGGCCGGAGCGAATGGGCCGACGAAAGGGTTGTCCTCGGAAGACCCCGCGAAGGCGACTGAGTTCCGTATCTCGATCTTTCCCGACCGGGACACTTCGGATGAGAGTCACACCCTGACGATTCGATATGTGGGCGGAGGCGGCAGGGTGATCTCTCAAACGATAGACGTACACGTGATAGACCAGGACGTTGACCGTCCACTGGAGTTCAACGTCATCTCCGACTACAGCTACGACGATACCGGGATGTTTGACGACCCGGCCGCCAGGGAGGCGGTTCAGCAGGCGGCAGACGACTGGGCTTATTTCATCGCGGATATGAATCTGGATGAGGTTCGCGCGGGCGAGGAACAGATGTGGATATGGTATCCGGAGGAACAGCGACGGCAAGGATTCGGCGAAGGCGTATCCGTCACAAACGACGTCGCCTACACCGGGTTTCTGATGCACGTGTATGGATACCCGAACGAAAAAATACGCGCAAGCGGAGGACCGTCCTGGGGAGGGCGCAATCAATCGTCCGGCGTCGTAGAGTTTCCCATCAAGCGCTCGGGCAGTATTACTTTCGACCCCAGAGGGAATTGGAATACGCTTGGCTGGAGGACCTCTGCTGATGAGGATACATGGTGGGAACCCACCAATTACGGCGACTACCCAAGTGATCTTTATTCCATCGCTCTCCACGAAATGGGACACGCCGTAGTCTTTAATGACGGTCACGATGGTTTTGCCGGGTTCTACGAGGCCAGGGAAGTGCGCGATCCCGCAGTGTTGGCCTACTACGGATCGTATCCTGTCATGAACAAGAACCATCACATCCTAGGGATTGACCCGGTAAGTGGGCGCGGCGTGTACGGCGACGAGAACAATGGGATAACCCCTGATGGACGTTGGATCGTCACAAAACTGGATTTGCTGATAGCCCAAGCCACCGGCTACGTCCTTCGCGACACGTCTCCATTCCGCGATCTGTCCTTACCGGACGAGCCGCTGGCCGAGGGAAGCGTGGGAACCCTCTATGCGCATACTATGAATGTCGTTGGGGGCATTCCGGCTTACTACTGGACGATTGATTCGGGGGCGCTGCCCGATGGTTTGACTCTCGAGTCGTTCACAGGGGCCATATCCGGCACACCTCAGGAGTCCGGGACATTCGAGTTCACCATCCGGGTCC
Source organism: Dehalococcoidia bacterium (assembly GCA_963664035.2). Lineage (GTDB taxonomy): Bacteria > Chloroflexota > Dehalococcoidia > Lucifugimonadales. The sequence goes on from OY760867.2 coordinate 1,973,336, forward strand.
GCGATAATACGGAGGGAGATAGTGGGGTTGTGCGCGCCGTAACCCTGAACGTCAAATCCCGCGCTTCGGACCAGTCTGGTTGAGCGGCAGGTTGTGTCAAGCTAGAGAATGTAGGAGGATGTAGGAGGTAGCCAAGCATGACAAAGCACAAGATCGCCTTCGTTTCGCCGGGGAAGATGGATGTCTCGAACGTGGAGGAGGGGCTGGCGGGCCTCGCAGATGCCCCGCGAGGTGATAAGAGAGCGAGTTCGAGATAGAGACGGAGCTCGTGCTGCTGGCCATGGGCTTCCTGCACCCGGAGCAGGACGGGATGCTGGCCGAGCTAGGGGTCGAGCTCGACGGGCGCGGCAACGTGCGCACCGACGGGAACAGGATGACCAGCGTGCCCAACGTCTTCGCGGCTGGCGACATGGCGCGGGGGCAGTCGCTGGTGGTGTGGGCGCTGGCGGAGGGACGCGACGCGGCCTCGTGCATCGACGCGCACCTGGCCGGGGCGACGAGCCTGCCGCGGGTGGTGTCCGTGGCCGGGTAGGGCTGCTGTCCCACCTCCGTCGTTCCCGCGAACGCGGGAACCCACCCCCGCCGAGGTGCATCGTCGTTGTGTCAGGAGTCCTGGCGTCTAAGCCCGAATCCACCGAAGTAGTGGGTAACAGGGTTGTGCTGAAGGGATGAGAGGGTGCTCCAGTGAATCTGGGATAATGGTTTTTGAACGAAAGACCAGCCAGAAACAAGGAGCACCCAATAGATGCTACCACCTGAGCGCCCCGACCGCATCAACGTAGTCTTCGATGAGCCCCGCCTGGTGGCCAATGCTGGGCTGCTGCTGCCACTCACTCTCGCGCGGCGCCTGGGTCTGGGGGAACTGGTCGACAGTCACCTTGACTTGGGAGATGCGCCAGGGCGGGCGAACCCGGCAGACAAGATGCTGACCCTGGTGGCGTCGGCGCTGGCCGGTGGCGACTGCATCGACGACGCCGACGTGTTGCGCACCGGCGGGACTGCTGGCGCCATCGGCTGCGTGGTCAAGGCGCCATCCACCCTGGGGACCTTCCTGCGCAGTTTCCAGTGGGGCCATGTGCGCCAGCTCGATCGGGTGAGCAGGGAGCTGCTGGCCCGGGCCTGGGATGCTGGGGCCGGACCCGGCGACGGTCCGTTGACCATCGATCTTGATTCCACCATCTGCGAGACCTACGGACTGGCCAAGGAGGGCGCCCAACGCCCCGGATACACCGGCCAGAGGGGCTATCACCCGCTGCTGGCCGTCGCCGCTGGCACCGGCGACGTGCTCATGGCCCGTCTGCGCCAGGGACGCGCCAACACTGCCCGTGGCGCAGCCCACTTCTTGAGTGAGGCCATCGGCCGGGTGCGCCACGCCGGCGCTACCGGGCAACTCACCGTCCGGGCCGACAGCGGCTTCTACACTCACGACATCGTCACCGTCTGCCGCAAGATGGGCGTCCGCTTCTCCATCACCGTCCGACAGCACCACAGCCTCCGTAATCTCATGGAGGACATACCCGAGGACCACTGGACTCCCATACCCTACTGGATGGACGGCGGCGCCGACGTGGCTGAGACCACCTACTCCCCTTTCGGGGGAGAACCCGACACCCCGCCGGTGCGCCTCATCGTCCGCAGGGTCAAGCCCACACCCGGCTCCCAACTGTCCCTGTTCACCAACTACAGCTACCACGCCTCGATCACCGACCGCGAGGGAGACACCCTCGAACTGGAGGCCGACCATCGACGCCACGCCGAGATCGAAAATGCCATACGCGACCTCAAGTACGGCGTCGGTCTCAACCACCTCCCTTCGGGGCGCTTCGCCGCCAACGCCGCATGGCTCGCGGTACAGGTCATCTCCCACAACCTCGCCCGATGGACCGCGCGCATCGGCCTCCAAGAGCAGGTCGTGACCACCAGGACCCTGAGACGACGCTTCTTCTCCCTCGTCGGACGGCTCACACGCTCGGCCCGCCGACTCACACTGCATCTCCCACAGCGCTGGCCCTGGCAGGATAGGTTCACTCATGCACTGGAGCGATTACGCGCTCTGCCACTCCCTTCCTGACCGCAGTGTCGGTAACCAGCACACCAACACAATGCTCACCCCACCGCCAGCCCAAAGGTCTCCTCAACTCGCGCCGGATGGAACCGAAGTCTGTTCCCTGACGCCACAGGCACATCCAGCAGAGGCTCCACACCCCTGCCGGGGGTGACCGGTGACCTACAACCAGCCCACCTTACCCGAAACCGCCCGGACCATCGGCGCCCAAGACTCCCTAACGTCCCGACCCAGCGCCATCACTACTAGCTTCGGTGGATTCGGGCTAAGCAGATCTTCGAGCTGACGGACGCGCGCTTCGGCTTGGAGGCGGGCTTCCCGCTCCCGGTCGGCGCGGGCGCGTTCGTCCTCAAAAGTGGTAATGTGCCGTCCCGTCGCGGGGTCGTACCACCTCAGCCGGCCGCTCTCCCATCGGATGTTCAGGTCCAGGACCTCGCTGTAGCCCTGCAGGACGTCGTCCTCCAACCGCTCGATGGAGATGGGTTCGTACCGGCCGCTCACCAGCCTCTCCCCGGCCAGCCTCGCGCCGTGGTATTCGCCCGTCTCGTCGAAGCGCCAGTATTCGGGGATGCCCATAGCGGCGTAGTCGTCCCGCTTTGCCCCTACGTCGGTGTGCGCGGTGCTCTTGGAGGCGACCTCCAGCACGAAGTCCGGCGGCTTGCCCTGCTCTGAGACGATGTACCCGTTGCTCCGGTAGTAGGCGGCAGGGTCCACGCCGAACGCGACGGCTAGGTCGGGGTTCCTTCGGGTGGCCGCGCCCGAATGCGGCTCGCGGACGATGAAGCGCTCGGCGAATACCAGCGTGGTTTCAGGGTTGCCGAAGTGTTGGATGAGATAGTGGCTGCTGCCAGGCGCGTGCAGGTGGTCGTAGCTGGTCATCTCGTCAGGCTCGCGTGGAGGCGGGTCCGGCAGTTCGAAAACGTCTGCCGACCTCGGCTTAGCGGTCAGGGTATTCGTGGTGGTCATCGTGCGCCTCGTAGGTCCGGCGAGCATGCCCTTCCGTGAAGTGGCGCTATTGTAACAGGTCGGGAACAACCCAAACGAATTGGTATATCATAGGCTCGCTCAGCGAGGAGGACTTATGGCAAAGCACAAGATCGCCTTCGTTTCGCCGGGGAAGACGGATGTCTCGAACGTAGAGGAAGGGCTGGCGGGGCTCGACTACGACATGGACGTGCACGTCTGCGCGAGCCAGGGGGAGGTGATCGAGGCGATCAAGGGCGCCGACGTGATCATCAACCGGGGCGTGCAGATGCCCCGCGAGGTGATAGAGGAGATAGACACGGCCAAGGCCATCGTCAGCGTCGGGCACGGCTTCGACCGTGTGGACGACGAGGCGGCGACCGACAAGGGCGTGATGGTCGTCAACACCGCCGGGTTCGTGACCGAGGAGGTCGCCAACCACACGATAATGCTGCTGCTGGCGTGCGCCAAGAACCTGGTGCGCCTGAACAACGCCGTGAAGTCCGGGGAGTGGCCCACGTTCACTGCCCTGGGGCAGCCGATGCCGCCCATCTACGGCGAGGTGTTCGGGCTCGTGGGGATGGGGAACATAGGCAGGGCGACGGTGCGCCGCGCCCAGGCCTTCGGGCTGGACGTCGCAGTGTACGACCCGTTCCTGCCGACGTGGACGGCGCAGGAGTACCGGGTCAGGCTGGTCGGCAGCCTGGAGGAGCTGGCGTCGCAGTCCGACTACGTGGCGATACTGACGCCGCTCAACCGGCACACCCGGAAGCTGCTGGGGGCGAGCTTCTTCGAGGCGATGAAGCCGACCGCGTACTTCATCAACTGCTGCCGGGGCGGGACGGTGGACGAGGAGGCGCTGATCGAGGCGCTGCGCAACGGGGAGATCGCCGGGGCGGGCATCGACGTGTTCGAGCAGGAGCCGACGACGCCGGACAACCCGCTGCTGAAGATGGACAACGTGATCGTCACGCCGCACACGGCGGGCGCGTCCGACGCGGGACTCGTCGCCGGGGAGAGACGTCTCGGCGAGGAGACGGCGCGGATACTGAGGGGGACGTGGCCCATGTCGCTGGTCAACCCCGCCGTGCGGGCCAGGATTTCAGGGCGCGCGCCGGCGGTCAACAACGTCTGAGCGCCCGGCCTGCCTGAACCGCCTTTCGACAGGCTCAGGCGAACGGGTCACTAGGGCAGGTATTTCCGGTTGACCTTGGCCACGTAGGAGAAGGTGGGGTTGACGAACTGGGTGCAGCGGGCTTCCAGCACCTGGCCCAGGAAGAGGTAGGCCTCGCCCCGCTCGAAGCCGTAGCTCTCCTCCAGCCACAGCACCATCTCGGACAGCGCCGTGCGGAAGGCGTCTTCGGCGGGCCTCGCCATCGCGGTGGTCATGATGTGGGTGTCGTTGGTGATCCTGGGCCAGGTCATCGACCTGGGCTTGGGCCGCAGCTCGCACCTCATCCTGACGCGGCCGCCGGCCTCGACCCCGCCGGCGCCGCATATCTCGCCGTCGCCCTGGCGGGCGTGCATGTCGCCGACGTGGAGCAGGGCGCCGGGGACGGACACAGGGAGGTGGACGGACGCGCCGGTGGTGACCTCCTGGATGTCGAAGTTGCCGCCCCACTCGCCGGCCCAGGCGTTCGTCCAGCGGGTGTGCTCCTGCGCGACGCCGACCACCCCGAGCATCGGCGAGATGGGTATGCGCAGCGAGTCGCTCCAGAGGATGTGGCCGTCGCGTATCTCCACGACCTTCTGCTGGTAGCCGATGCCGGTGCCGCCCAGCCAGCCCGGCATGGCGCCGTTAGCGCCCCAGAACCGGGTGAAGCCGATGGGGTCGACGTCTATCTCGCCTACGTGGACGACGAGGACGTGGCCGGGCTCGGCGCCCTCGACGTAGATGCAGCCGCTGGAGGGGTTGCCGGCGCGCAGCTTCCGGTCCAGTTCGTCGCGGTCGGGGTGGTCGTCGAGCCAGGGGCCGCGGTTTAGCTGCGTCTCGACCTCGAACTCCTCGCCCGGATCGACGTGGAGGGTCGGCTCATTGTCCGGGCCTGTCTCGAAGTACAGTACGTCCCTGGTAGCGCGCTTCATGGTCTGCCTCCTCGGTGCTATTGGGGCGATGATACACCGAGTCGGACCCGACCGGCTGGCGGCCCATGTCGAGACCCGCTAGACTCTAGCGCGATGCTAAGGCTGGACAAGGGGGCGGTCCGATGACTTTCGAGGTATACGACTACCGCACCGACGTGCGCAACATCCTGGTCACGCCGGAGATCAGGTCGCGGTTCTTGAAGGTGGAGCCCGGTGCTCCGGCAGGCTCGCACACGCACGACCTGGGGCACGAGGTGTTCCTGGTGCTCGACGGGGTGGCCGAGTTCGAGATCGACGGCGGCAAGCGGGAGGTGGGGCCCGGCCAGATGTGCGTGGCGCTGGCGGGGCAGATGCACGGCGTGCGGGCCGTCGGCGACCGGCCGACGACGATGTACCTGTCGGTGACGCCCCACGTCCAGCCGACGCACACGTATTGGGACGCGGACGGGCGGCGCCTGCCACACCGCTTCGCGCCGTCGAGCAGCTACGACGTGGAGACGGACACGGATACGCCCGTGCCTGAGCTGCTCGCCCGGCTGGAGGAGGCGACGACGGGTGTGATGGAGGCGGCGCGGGCCGCGACAGACGGCCAGCGCGAAGTGGCCGACGCGATAGCGGGCGCGGTCGAGGGCGGCGACCTGGAGACCGCGGGAGAGCTGAGGGACGCCGTCTACGACCTGCTCAGGCCGCTGCTGGAGAACGTTGCGGCGCTGGAGAAGGTATGGAACGACGCCGCGCCGCGCACCGGGCCTAGTGGATAGTGGATAGTGAAGAGTGGATAGGAGTGAGGAGTTGGGATGCTTAGGCAAGCGATTGCAGTCGTCATCGCCTTGATCGGTATTGCGGCCGCGCTTGATTACGTGTGGGGAATTCGGTACGTCGATGCTGTGAGAGACCTCGATCGGGAAGCGGTATTGGGTCCGCTCATGGCGGTTGGGATCGTGCTTGCGCTGATAGTGAACTTCGCGTGGAAGCGTTCCTTCGACGCCGATAATACCGACGGCGCCGTCACGCGCGCGTACCTGGAAGCGAATCTGGCCTTCTACACGACCGTGTTGCTGGCGTTCCAGGTATTCAGGGAATGGATCGGCAATGTCCCAAGCCAGTGGTGGCAGGACCCTCTGTTCGTCGTCGTGATGGGGGTTACCAGCCTCCGCCTATGGCGCGACCGGGCCGCCGAGTGAACCTGTCCGCCTCGGACTGGGAGGTCGGAGGGCGGCGGTGGGTTACCAGGAGCGGGCTGCGCCGCCTGCTGGACGACGCGGCCCGCTCCCAGGGCTGTGCGAGCACGCGCTATCTCCCTCCCGGGCGGGTCTCCGCGCTCATAGGAGAGACGGAGACAGGGGCCGCCGTGTTCGTGGGCGAGAGCCGGTCGGTGGCCGTGGTGCCGCCGTTCCCGATGGAGGCCGCCGGCGAGTACGAGGGATTCCACGCGGGGCCGCTGGTGGAGGCGGTTGAGAGGGACCGCCTCGTGGGGGTGCTGCTGGTGCGCTTGGGGCGCTACGCGGTGGGAGTGGTGAACAACATCGGGCTGGTCGCCTCGAAGACCGACACGCGGTACGTCAAGACCCGCCACCGCGCCGGAGGGTCGTCGCAGCGGAGGTTCGAGCGCAGCCGCGAGCGGCTGGTGCGCGAGCTGTTCGACAAGGTGTGCGCGGTCGCCGGGGACGTGCTGGGGCCGTACGAGGGGAGGCTGGAGCACGTGCTGCTGGGCGGCGAGCGCCAGACGCTGCTGGGGCTGACGAAGAGGTGCCCGTTGATGAGGGCGCTGGCGCCCATCACGATGAAGCGCGTGCTGGACGTGCGCCGGCCGGGGATGAACGCGCTGGAGCGCGCCGAGGAGGAGGTGTGGAAGAGCCGCGTGCTGGAGCTTGAGCGCGCGTAGCGGTCGGCTACTGGGCTGTCCAGCCGCCGTCGACGGCGAGGGGTATGCCGGTTACGAATGACGCCTCGTCGGACGCCAGGTAGAGGGCCGCGTAGGCGATCTCCTCAGGTTGTCCGAGCCGGCCCATGGGCGTCCTCTCCTCCAGGGCGCTGAGGACCTCGGGTTTGCTGAAGATCTCCCTGGTGAGGTTCGACCAGGTGTAGCCGGGGCAGATGCAGTTGACGCGTATGTTGTCCCTGGCGCAGTCCACGGCGAGGTTCCTGGTGAGCTGTACCACGCCGCCCTTGGAGGCCGCGTAGGGGTTGAAGCCGCCTCCGACGCCGGGGATGCCGGCCGGGTAGCCCACGAGGCCGATGATGGAGGCCAGGTTGACGATCGAGCCGCCTCCCGCGCGCTTCATCTCCGGGACGGCGTGAAAGGACACGAGGAACGTGCCCTTGACGTTGACCTCGAGGACCTTGTCCCAGAGGGCCTCCGCGTCCGCGCCGGGTTCCAGGGCGTTGCGGGAGCTGACGCCGGCGCTGTTGACCAGCACGTCCAGCTTCCCGTACCGGTCGACGGCGGCCTGCACCATGGCGGCCGCGTCGTCGTTGCTGGTCACGTCGCCGGATACGGCGACAGCCTCGCCGTAGGAGTCCCTGATCTGCTCCACCGCCGCCGAGGCGTTGGGTTCGTCGCGGTCGGCGACGACGACCTTGGCGCCTTCCCGCGCGAATAGCAGGGCCGAGGCGCGGCCGATGCCGGAGCCGCCGCCGGTGACCAGGGCTACTTTTCCATCCAGGCGCATGGTGTCCTCCTCACTTAGCGGATGCGCTATTCCAGGTGCGATTTCGCAGAGCTTGCTTGAAATCTCTTATGAACGTGTCAAGCGAAGGGACGCTGGCGGCCGCCCTGTATATGTCCATTTCGGCTACCACCCTTTCGGCGTACTCGATGCCTCCCAGGAGTGGGACGACGCCCGCGTCCGTCACGGTTTGGGACAAGACCTGCTTGAACCTGCCCGGCCCGCACTTCGAGTCCGGGACGGGGGCTTGGGTGGGTGCCCGGAGTACGCGCTGCAAAGCGGGAGGGTCCGCCAGATACCAACATTCGATGTGCGGCTCAGGGGCGCCGACTACGATGTCCCCAAGATAACCCGCATCCTCTACGAGCTTCAAGTACCTCGACTTGATAGTGCCGACGCCCGAGCAGTCGGTGTCGCGTATAACCACTACCAGATCAGGGCGTGTATCCGAGGCGGCATAGCCTCCCAGGAACTGCATGAATTGCTGGTCAAGCTGAGAAGCGCCTCCTCTTGCGTTGCGAACGTGGACTTCCACGGGTACGCACGCTTCATCGGCCAACCGCCTTAACAGTGAGTCAACGAACCGCTCGTGTCCGAGGTCTTCAAGGAATAGGACGAGTTTCACCTATCCTCCCAGGTCTCCTCTTTCCAGCGCCTCTGCGAGAGCGCGGTCAGCGGCTTGTTCGCCAAACATCAAGGTGTAGTCGATTGGCTCGAACCTGCTTTGGCCGTCCTCTTTCCAACTTCCCATGATCGAGATACGCCCCTTGAAGTCGGCGTGTGTGTAGTTGGTATGCTCGATGTAGTCGGGTAGCTTCGAGGAGTGCGTCGTGACGATCAGCTGCTTACCGTGCTGCTGGACGGCGTTGTCGAGCAGGCGAGCAACGATCTGGAGCCTTCGCGGATGGACACCGTTCTCCGGTTCCTCGAAACCGATGGTCGTGGACGGGCCGCCCGGCGCGAGCATCGCCAGTAGCCCCATCACTCTGAGGGTCCCGTCTGATATGACTCTGGAGGAGTAGTTCGTATTGCTCTCGACGAGGTTGAGTCTAACGAGCCCGGTTGGCGTAACTGTCGTATGCACGCCGTCCGCAGCGGGCACGACCATCTTTAGGGTCAGCGCCAGGTTCTCAAACTGCTTGGGGTTGCTAACCTTGAGGCTGTGGTAGTAGCCAGCCAAGTCCCTGCCGTCGTACCCCAGTGTGTCGACATCCCTGAGAGCGCTCTCCAAGCGCATTACGGACGGATCGAAGTAGTAGAACCGCCAATGGCGCAACTCCTCCTTGAATGCCGTAATGTGTGGATAGTGCGGGGGGTACAGGGGGGTCGACAGAATCGTGTGGTCCAGCCCCAGATCGTGGTAGATGGGGTGGGCTTGGCCTTCCATGCGAAGATGGAGCCTGTCGCCTACCCTTTCTAGGAAAGGTTTCCTGTCCTTCCGCTCCTCTCCGTCCATACGGAGCGCTACGAGCCTCTCGTCTATGACCCTGAGCATCCCCGTGGACGTTAGAAACTCGATTGTCAGGTCGTATCGCATGCGCTTCTCGATCACGCGCCTAGAATCCCGGTGGTTGGCGCGGCTGCTTGCGGGAAGCCCCTCCCTCATGTCCCTGACGAGTCGCTCGACTGCCTTCACGGTTGAATTCGACAACTCAACCTCGACTCCAAGGGAGAGAGTCAAAACATCGCTCGACATCAATTCCTCCAGCCCCCCCGGCGGCGCGAAGAAGGCTTCTATGGGATTCCCGCGGTGCTCATCGAACGCGGACCTGATCGTCCCACCCGTAGCCATGCGGCTTAGCAGGCCAAGGGCATCCAGCAGGTTACTCTTGCCGGAAGCGTTGGGGCCTATCACCAGTGTGAGCGCGCTGAGTTCAAGGTCGACGTCCCTGAGAGACTTATAGCCCTTGATCACGACGCGGGTGATCATCCGATACCTCCTTGGCGGCGTCACAGGTCAAGCATGCTGCGCCCTTGTGCTGCCGGCTCCGCATCACTGTGGTCCGCTCGGTGGTGGTTAGGGGTGCGGTTATGGTCGTGCACGGCCCCCTATCCGCGGCAGGGCTATTGTACTACCTCTTCGGCCCTCATGGGCTGCGCATTGGCTGTGCGTAGAGAATGGCGGTTTCGGCCAGTTCGCGCGCTTGACAAGAACTTGCGTACTGTTCTATTATGTTCTAATACTAGGCCAGGAGGGGCGGTGCTATGGAGCAAACGGCACAGCTGCGGATGCCGGGGATGCCGAGGCGGCGGCGCGGGGCGGTCGTCGAGCTGTCGACGCTGTCCCCGGGTATCGAGGTGGAGTACGTCGGCAGGGTGGGCGGCGGGCCGCGGTACGGCGCGACTGGAGTCGTAAAGGAGACGCTGGCGCGGCGGGCGCTGGTGGACATGGGGATGTCCGGCAGGTGGCTCGTGCCCTACTACTTCCTGGACGTGCTAAGCGAGGCGGCGTGACCAAAGCCTACACGAGGGAGAAGACAGATGCGAAGAACGGAACAGAACGTGAAGATCAAGGTGGTCGGTGTGGGAGGGGCCGGGGGCAACGCCATCCAGAGGATGGCGGACGAGAAGATCGAGGGGGCCGAATTGCTCGCCGTCAACACGGACGCGCAGGCGCTGAGGCGGCTCAAGAAGGTCGAGACGCTGGCCATCGGAAAGCTGGCCACGCGCGGAATGGGGTCGGGCGGGAACCCTGAGGTGGGGCGCAAGGCTGTGCGCGAGAGCCAGGACCAGGTGGCGCAGGCGTTGGAGGGGGCGGACATGGTGTTCGTCGCCGCCGGCATGGGCGGAGGCACCGGCACGGGCGCCGCGCCGGTCGTGGCGGAGGTCGCCAGGAAGCAGGGGGCGCTGACCGTCGCCGTGGCGACGTTGCCCTTCGACTTCGAGGGCGCCGCCCGGAGGGCGGCGGGGGAACGCGGCCTGAAGCTGTTGGGGCAGAGGGCTGACACGCTGATAACGGTGGACAACGACAGGCTCGACTCCTCGCTGGACGTGAAGCTGTCGCTCGACAGGGCGTTCAAGCTGGCCGACGAGGTGCTCAGGCAGGGCGTGCAGGGGATAACGGAGGTCGTGACGCTTCCGGGCCTCGTCAACGTGGACTTCGCGGACGTCAAGTCGGTGATGGCCGGCGGCGGGCCGTCGTTCATGGCGCTGGGCGAGGGCAGGGGCAAGTCGGCCGCGAAGGACGCTGCCCGCGCGGCCATATCCAACCCGTTGTTCGACGCCCCGCTCTGCGGCGCGTCCGGGGTGCTGTTCAACGTCAAGGGCGGCAGGGACCTGACGCTCGGCCAGGTCCACGAGGTGGCCGGGATGATACGGGAGGCGACGAGGACGAGCAGCCGCGTCGTGTTCGGGGTCGCCCAGAAGACCTGGTGGCGGCGCCGCGTGGAGGTGACGCTGGTCGCCACCGGCATCAGCGAGCCCGCCGGCGACGTCGCCGACGCGCCCGCCGTCGAGCTTGCCGAGCACGCCCCCGCGCCGGTGGAGGAGCGGATCCCCGTGAATGGCTCCGCGGTGGGCGCGGGGTTCCCAGGGGTACTGTAGCGGTACAGGCTCCTGGCGGTCCCTGTGGTACCATGCCGGCGATTCGGGCATGGACTGGCCCTTGCGCGGTGAGAGAAATTGTGGACGACGCTGCTGATGGTCGGTGCTGGCGGGCTCATAGGGGCCGTCGGGCGCTACCTCGTGGGGACCTGGGCGCAGGGGCTGGTAGGGGACTCGTCGTTTCCGCTGGGCACGCTGGCGGTGAACGTCGTGGGCTGCCTGCTGATCGGCTTCCTGGCCGGGCTGGCGGAGACGAGGGAGGCGCTGAACGCGGAGGTACGGCTGTTCCTGGTCGTCGGCGTGCTGGGCGGGTTCACCACCTACTCGGCGTTTGGATACGAGACGGTCGCCCTGCTCCGCGGCGGCGACACGCTCGCGGCCATCGCGAACGTGGGTCTACAGCTTGCGGTAGGTCTCGCGGCGGTCTGGGTGGGGATGCGCGTCTCGCAGTGGGCGTGAGGCTGGCGAACACCCTTGAAGGCCCCTTCGACAGGCTCAGGGCGAACGTGACCAGCCTAATCTGCTATATCGCCAATCGCCCAGACGGGATTCACCCCCATCCTAACCTTCCCCCTGAGGGGGAAGGGATTCTGAGATAGCCTGCTTAAGCCGGGTGGCCTAGAGCGCCGTTGATGGGGAGGGCCTCCTCCATGGCGGCGTAGTTCATCTGGTAGAGGTGGGCGTATAGGCCGCCGTTGGCCATGAGCTCGTCGTGGGCGCCGGTCTCGACGACCTGCCCCTTGTCGAGCACCACGATCTTGTCGGCGCCGCGGACCGTGGAGAGGCGGTGGGCGATGACGATGGCGGTGCGCCCCCGCAGCAGGCTCTGCAGCGCCCGCTGTATCAGGGTCTCTGTGTAGCTGTCGATGTTGGCGGTGGCCTCGTCCAGAATCAGCACGCGGGGGTCGGCCACGATGGCGCGCGCGAAGCTGATCAACTGGCGCTGGCCTATGCTCAGGTTGGCGCCGCGCTCGTGCAGGTAGGTGTCGTATCCGTCCTCCAGCTTCATGATGAAGTCGTGCGCTCCGACGGCCCTGGCGGCGGACATCATCTGGGCGTCCGACGCGCCGGAGTGGTTGTACTTGATGTTCTCCCGGACCGTGCCCGAGAAGAGGAACGGCTCCTGGAGCACCATACTTATCTGCCCGGCAAGGGAGCCGCGGGTGAAGTCGCGCACGTCGTGGCCGTCGACGAGGACGGCGCCCCTGCCGCGCTCCACGTCGTAGAAGCGCGCCACCAGGGAGACGAGGGTAGTCTTCCCCGCGCCGGTGGGGCCGACTATCGCCACGGTCTGGCCTGGCGCGGCGCGCAGGTTCACGCCCTTGATCACGTCCTCGCCCGGGGAGTAGCCGAAGCTGACGCCGCGCAGCTCTACGTCGCCTTCGAGCCTGGGCAGGTCCCTTGCGCCGGGGGCGTCGGCCATCTGGGGCTTCGTGTCCAGCAGCTCGAATATGCGTATGCCGGACGCCATGGCGCGCTGGAGCATCGTGTACTGCATGGTGAGGTTGCGGATGGGGTCGAAGAAGCGCTGGATGTACATGACGTACGCGACCAGCGCACCGACCGCGAGCGCCTCGCCCGACACGAGGCGGGCGCCGAAGAAGATCGCCATGCCGATGGAGAGCGCGGTGAAGGTGTCCACGGGCGGCAGTACGCCCGCGGAGAGCCTGGCCGCCGAGAGGTTGGCCCTGCAGTTCTCCAGGTTCAGGCCGTCGAAGTTTTGGAGGTTCTTCTCCTGTCGGTTCATAGCCTGGACGACGCGGACGCCGGCGATGTTCTCGTTCAGGGAGCCGTTCACTATGGCGACGGCGCTCCTTACGCGTATGAACGCCTTCCTGGCCAGCGGCTGCCACAACGCCATCACGATGACGAGCAGGGGAATGGCGGCCAGCGATATGAGGCCGAGCTCCAGGCTCATGACGAGCAGGGCGGCGACGATCCAGACGAGGCCTATGAGGTCGCCGAGGGTTATGACGGCGACTTCGAGGAGCTGCTGTAGCTGGTAGACGTCGCCGAGTACGCGCGACATGATGCGCCCTACCTCGGTCCTGTCGTAGAAGGAGACCGGCTGCTTGTGGAGGTGCTCGAACAGGTCGTTGCGGAGATCGTATAGCATCTTCTGGCCCGCGCGCGCCAGGCTGAGGTCCATTGCGAAGTTCGCGCCCCAGCTCAGGGCCGCGTTGGCCATGAAGAGGGCGACCAGCCACGTCAGGCCGGAGAAGTCGCCGGCGCGGATGTAGTCGTCGATGGCGACCTTTACGATCCAGGGCACGGCCGCGAACGTCGCCGTGTAGACGAGCATGGAGGCGACGGCGAGGGCGGCGAGGCGCTTTTGCCTGGCCACGTAGGGGAGCATCCTGCGGATGACCCTGTGGTCGTAGACGCTGCCGAACGCCTCCTCGTTGGGGTCGGAGCCGTCCGACCTTATCATCCCGCTTACGCGGCCGATCATGACCTGGCGCTTCCGACCGCGATCGGGACCGGGACGTCGAAGTCGAGCATGACGTCTTCCTGGGGCCGAAGCTGGAGGTCGTAGATCCGGCGGTAGTGGCCGCCTAGGTCTAGGAGCTCGTCGTGCTTGCCGCGCTCGACGATCCTGCCGCCGTCGAGGACGAGGATCTGGTCCGCCCGGTGGACGGTGCTCAGCCTGTGCGCGATGACGAAGGTGGTGCGCCCGCGCATGACGGCCTCCATCGCCCTGCGGATGCGCTCCTCGGTGGTGGCGTCCACGCTGGACGTGGAGTCGTCCAGCACCAGGATGGGTGGGTCGAGCAGCACGGCGCGGGCTATGGACAGCCGCTGGCGCTGGCCGCCCGACAGGGTGGCCCCTCGCTCTCCGACCATCGTCTCGTAGCCGTCGCCCAGGCCTTGGATGAAGTCGTCCATCTGGGCGACGCGCGCCGCCTCGGCTATCTCCTCCATGGCCGCGTCCCCGCGGCCGTAGGCGATGTTCTCGCGCAGGGTGGCGGTGAACAGGAAGACGTCCTGCTGGACGATGCCGACGTTGCGGCGCAGCGATTCCAGGGTGCAGTCCCGCACGTCGACGCCGTCTATGGTGACGCGCCCGCCGGTCACGTCGTAGAAGCGGGGTATCAGGTGCGCGGCGCTGCTCTTGCCGCTGCCCGGCGCGCCCAGCAGCGCCACGACCTGCCCCGGCCTCGCGTCGATGGAGATGTCTTCGAGGACGTTCGCTCCCTTCTTGTAGGCGAAGCTGACGTTCTCGAAGCGCACGCGGCCCTTCGACCTGGGCAGCGCCGCCGCGCCGGGGCGCTGCCGGACCGGCGACTCCATGTCCAGCACCTCGAACAGGCGCTGGCCCGCGGACATGGTCCGCGCGAAGGTGCTGACCATCATGCCCGCCTGCCGGACGGGGAGGGTCAGTATCTGGAGGTAGAAGAGGAACTGCGCGAGCTCGCCCCAGGTCAGGTGGCCGTCGATCACCCGCCCGCCGCCGTACCATAGTATGAGCCCGGTGGCGATGAGGAATGCGAAGACCATCAGCGACATGTTCAGGGCCTGCAATCGCGTCGCCCTCACCATGTCGACGGCCACCTCGAGGCTCTTGGCCTCGTACTTCCTCTGTTCGTGCTCCTCGGCGGCGAAGGCCTTGACGACGCGGACGCCGGTCATGCTCTCCTGCAGGATGGTGCTCAGGTCGCCCATGTCCTCCTGGGCCTTGAGCCATAGGCGGCGCATGTGGGCGTGTACGAAGCTCATCAGTACGGCCATGACGGGCAGGAAGCTGATGCTGATCAGCCCGAGCTTCCAGTCCAGCCGCAGGAGCAGCACTGCCACGACCACGAAGAGGATCACGTAGTAGGGCGAGCGAATCAGGCCGACGTTGCAGAACATCCGGACGGCCTCGACGTCGGTTATGGCCCTCGACATCAGGTTGCCCGTGTGCTGGCGGTCGTGGACGGCGAAGCTGAGGTCCTGGACGTGGCCGTAGAACCTGTTGCGGAGGTGGTATACGACCGTCTGCCCGAGCGCCTCGCCGAGGTAGGTCTGGCCGAATGAGAGGATGCCCCTGACCGCGCTGAACGCCAGGATGGCGGCGACGATGGCCAGTATTGCCGGTTCGGAGATGACGCCGCCTTCGAGCACCACCGCGACTTCGTCGACGGCCGCCCCGAAGAGCCGAGGGAGTACTAGGTAGGCGATGGCGGCGCCCGCCATGCAGAGGTACGCGCCGGCCAGCCGCCACTTGTGGCGGAGGGCCAGCCCCGTTATGCGAAGTAAGATTCCCATAGTGGCGAGTCGGCAGCCGAGCGCACGCCCCGCAATGCCGGCCCGCACAGGCAATATCTTAGGCGAACCCGCGGGTAGAATCAATGACCTGAGAGGTCAATTTCGGGTAATTTTGTTCATGATTTGCGAAACGGGTCGTTGACCTGCCGTCTTCGGCGCGGGATATAATGCCTGGCACGCAACAGGGGAGGCTTCCAGAGATGCTCGATCACAATCCACTTGACGCGACCGTGAGAGGCGAACGCTACGAGGCATCCGTGCCGGACACGCTGGACCTGGCGGACCGGATGGGCCTTGCGGTCAACGCGCTGACCAACGTCTGGCATCCCTCGGAGAGGTACGCCCTCGCCTTCAACGTCGACTTCTCCCGGCGTCCTCCGGTGCTGTCCATCAATCACCTCACCGACGCGTACCTGAACATCCCGGCCAAGTTCATGGAGGCGTTGGTATTCTGCCGGCTGGCTTCTGGGAGCCGGCAGAATATAGAGGTGGACCGGGGCGTGCTCGACGCGCAGCTTGGCTTAATCGGCGGCGACGGCCTGACCTACTGCCCGACTGACACCCTGCCGGAGCTTCCGGGGCGGCGTCCGTTCGCCGAGGTGTGGGGCGAGGGCCGCCTGCTGCTTGCCCTGTCGATGCTGGCGCAGGTCGACGACGCCCCGCGCTGGGCCGAGGCCGCCAGGCGGAAGGTGGACCGGTTCCTGGAGCTGTCGCGGCGCAAGGACGGGTTCAGGTTCCTGTGGCAGGCGGGGTACGGTCCGGGCGAAAACCCTCCGCCGGACGCGGACGAGCCGTCGAAGCCGCGCGAGGGCATTTCGCTGGCCGACCACTACCCATTCTTCAGCATCATATACTCGACGGGCGCGCTCGGGCACGGGGCCGGCCTGCTGTACCGCGTCACTGGCTACGAGCCGGCGCTGGAGCTGTCCGAGGGCTTGGCGCGGTGGGCGCTGGCGAGGGTATTCGCCCGCGAGGACGGGCGGTGGGACTTCTACCACTTCCACCACAGCCTCTACTCGCTGATGGCTGTCTGCGAGTACGCCGTAGCCTCGGGCGACCGCGCGGCGCTGGAGCGCGTCGACGCCTGCTACCGGTGGGCGCGGGAGATGGGGGACCCGCTGATCGGCTACTTCCCGGAGTACATGCCGGGGTCGGACCCCTACCTGGGGAGGCGCGGCAACACCACGGAGGCCTGCGAGGTCGCCGACATGCTCTTCCTGGCGCTGTACCTGACGAAGGAGGGCATGGGCGACTACTGGGACGACGTCGACCGCTGGATGCGGAACGTGCATGCAGAGTCCCAGATGCTCGACGCCGGGTTCGTGGACGACATCCCGGGCGAGTATCTACTCAGCGGGCCGCACTCGAGGCGGTACATCGACTCCAAGGACGTGGCCGCCCGCTCGCTCGGCTCGTTCTGGGGCTGGATGAGCGCCAACGACGCCATCCCCGTGGACAAGACGGAGCAGGGTCCCAGGCTGAAGAACAGGGGCATCATGCACTGCTGCACGGCCAACGGCGCTCGCGCCCTATACCTCGTCTGGGACGCCATGCTCAGGCAGGAGGGCGACGAGACGACGGTAGAGCTGCTGCTGAACAGGGCCTCGCCGTGGCTGGACGTCGACAGCTACCTGCCGGTGGAGGGCAGGGTCGTGCTCCGCGCCAAGAACACCCGGAGCGCCAGGGTGCGGATGCCCGAGTGGTGCAGCCCGGAGCAGGTGCGGGCCTCGGTGGGGGGCAAGGACGCGGAGACCATCGCGCAGGGGCGGTACGTTCTAGTGGGCGGCCTGAACGCCGGCGACGAGGTGACGCTGACGTTCCCCGTGCCGGAGCGCACGGAGCACCGGGTGATCGGGGAGTCACCGTACAAGCTGACGCTGCGCGGCTCCAACGTCGTCTCCATAGACCCACAGGGCGCCATCTACCCGCTATACGCCAGCCAGCCCTCGGGCGCGACCGTGGCCAAGGAGCGCTTCGTGCCGGAGATCCGGGACGTGGTGTGGTAGCTCGGCGAGTCTCAGGCGTAGTGGTCGGAGACTTCGATGACGTTGACTGTTCTGTCGGCTGTAGGAAGTTCGTCTCGGCAACAGTCTATAGGATTCCGGTCCCGTAGCCCTTCACGCCTGCACTCCTCGCACACCTTGAATATCAGACGCCACTGGTTCACCAACACGGCAGACCGCAGCCCGCTGAAGTCGTGCCGAAGCCGCTCAGAGCCGGCGGCCTGATAGGGAGATTGGGCAAGCAGCTCAAGTACACTGTGCCATCGACGCTGAAGCCTGGGATGCTTGTGTCGCCAGAAGCGCGGCTTATCCATCTCCCGTCGGAGGGAATCTATGACCCTAACCGTGTATGGACCGTTCTCGGAGTTCAGGGCCTTGGCGAACCCTTCAGGCTGCTGGACCTGCTTAGCATCATTGCGAAGCTGTCAAGCAAGCCGCGCTCTATCTCGACCAGTGCGATGGCTTCTTCCTCGTCCAGCGGGCCAGTGAGGTCAAGGTTCAAGGGCAAGTCCCCCAGACGTTCTTCTTCCTGCCAGCCTATCGGCCTCACGTGCATGTCGTGCGTAAGTTCGACCAATGGGCCCGTAGCCTCTTTGGCGTAGCTGCCGGCGACAGAGTCCATTGCCTGTACAATGCCGCAGTTGCCGGGGTCACTTTCTATGGCGTGGTACAGCGAGTTGCCCCAAGCTTGGCCAGTCTCCGTAATTGAGTACGATCGTCCCCGCCGTTGAATCAGTTCCGCCTGCTCGAAGTCCGTCTCGGCCTCGTACAGGTCCTTCGTGAACGGCCCCCACCTGTAGGTGAAGAAAGTGTAGTTCAGGGCCTTGATGCGCTGAATGAACAACTGGTAGCAGAACAGGAACGTAATCTTCTGTAGCTTCAGTCGGTCGCCTAACGATGCGTTGTTCTTGTGGCTGACCCTGGTCAGCAGCGCCAAGAGCACGGCCTTATCGGTCAGCGCCTCTTCGGAAGTTCTTGAGTATCGCATGAGCTCCCTCCCATAGCTACGATGCGGGCACCACCATCTATCTTACACTACGCAGCCGAGGGTGCAGTGGGTAGATTCGTCCACACAGAAGAAGGATAGCACTCTAGTTCTGAGTAATCAAGGAGCGGTTGACGGGATTTACACCACCAACGGCGGGTGCTAAGGTGTCGGCTACGGTATTCGGCTCATAGTGCCCCCAGAGGAGGCCTGCCGTGATAGATGGCATATTCGTATTCGATAACGTCGTGCACATGTTCAACGCCTCCGAGGAGGAGGTGATAGACGCGGACGGCCGCCAGGCGCAGGAGCACTGGCTGGCCATGACGAGCGCCGGACGCCCCAAGGGCGACAACGAGCGCTACGGCGGCGAGCCTTCCAAGTACGCCTTCGCCAAGGAGTGGACCACGGAGAAGGCGTGGCAGATGGTGTTCCGCGACTCGGATACCGACATCGCCATGGCCCAGACGGTGACGCTGTGGGACTTCTGGAGGGACGGGCTGTCGTCGGTCGAGACCCAGTACGAGCTGCACAAGGCGTACCCGGACCGGGTGCTCTTCTGCGGCGGCGTCGACCCCGGGTACCAGAATCTGGAGGACTGCCTGGAGCAGACCGAGATACAGATCAGGGAGTGGGGCGCCACGTCGATGAAGTTCTACAACGCCCATATCGACGACAAGACGTGGCCCTGCGACGACCGGGAGCTTGCATACCCCATCTACGAGAAGTCGCTCGAGCTGGGGGTGAACCTGCTCCAGTTCCACAAGGGGGTCCCCCTGGGCCCGGCGAGGGTGGAGGACACGAAGCCGAACGACCTCCAGGGCGTGGCACGCGACTTCAGGGAGGCCAACGTCGTCATACACCACCTGTCGATGCCCTACTTCGACGAGACGGTCTCCATCGCCGCCCGCTTCCCGAACATCTACCTCGCCCTGTCCGGGAACCTGCACGAGCTACTGTTCGCGCCGCGCGCCGCCCAGGAGTTCATGGGCCGCCTGCTCAGGGACGTGGGCCCGGAGAAGTTGCTGTGGGGCTCGGAGGCGCCCGTGATGGGCTGCCCGCAGCCCGTGCTGGAGCAGTTCATGGAGCTGGAGATCCCCGCCGACCTGCGCCGCGGGTACGGGTATCCCCAGATCACGAGGGAGGACAAGGAGCTGATCCTGGGCAAGAACATGGCGCGCCTGATGGGCATGGACATAGAAGCGAAGAAGCAAGAGCTCGGGCTGGTGGCCTGACGCTGAGATGGCCGCTCCTACGGTCGGCGTTGCGGAGCGAGAGATCGCCGCGGCCGTGCAGCTACGGCTGGACGGCGCGATTCGCCCGCTACTCCAGTTCCACGGCGGCGACGTCCGCATAGAGGGGATCACGCCGGACGGGGTGGTCCACCTCGACTACCACGGGGCCTGCCGCGGGTGCTATCTGCAGGCGGCGACCCACTTCGTGACGGTGCGGCTGCGGCTGCTCGAAGTGCCGGGGGTGACGGACGTGGTGGCCCGCGGCGTCCGCCTGTCGGAGGAGTCCGCCGGGCGCATAGCGAAGATGTACACGGCCCCGGCCGGGCGGTCCTGAATCCGGCCGCCGGCTAGCGGGCCAGGAAGCCGCCGTCGATAACAAGTTCGGTGCCGGTGACGTACGACGCCTCGTCCGAAGCCAGGAATAGCACGCCGTGGGCGACCTCCCTCTCCCTGCCCCTGCGCCCCAGGGGGATGCGCCCCAGGGTCTGCTCCCACGCCTCAGGGTCTCCGACCCCGCCGGACAGCATGGGGGATATGAACCCCGGGTG
Source organism: Dehalococcoidia bacterium (assembly GCA_963664035.2). GTDB lineage: Bacteria > Chloroflexota > Dehalococcoidia > Lucifugimonadales. The sequence goes on from OY760867.2 coordinate 1,993,680, forward strand.
GACGGAGTTGGCCCTGATGCCGTGGGGGCCGTACCTGGCCGCCGCGACCTTGGTCATGATGCGCAGCGCGCCCTTGGAGGCGTTGTAGGCGGGGTGGTCGTCCGGGTTGCCCACGAACCCGGCGATGGACGATATGTTGACGACCGCGCCTCCGCCGGCCTTCATCATCTCGGGTATGGCGTACTTCATGCCGAGGAACGCGCCTGTCGCGTTCACGTCCATGATGCGCCGCCAGCCCTCGGCGTCGAGCGGGTCCGGGTATTGGCCGCTGCCTATGCCGGCGTTGTTGACGAGTACGTCGAGCTTGCCGCAGCGCGACACGGCGGCCCGAACCGTCCGCTCCCAGTCCTCTTCGCTCGTCACGTCGGCGCGCACGAAGACGGCGTCCCCGCCGGACCGTGCGATCTCGGCCTCGACCTGCTTCCCTTCCTTCTCCAGCACGTCCGAGATGACGACGCGCGCGCCCACCGAGGCGAACAGGCGCGCCTCCTCGGCGCCCATGCCGTGGGCGCCCCCGCTGATGATCGCGGCCTTGCCGTCCAAGCGCATTCCAGTCTCTCCAACCCTGGTCCGGTTCTTCACATCCCAAGTGTACCAGTAGCTATGCGCGCCCGCTGGACAGGAAGGCCATTGTGTGCAATCGTGTCTATCGCAGCAGACCGAGGAGGAGGCCAACGATGTCTACCATGTCAGCCGCCCTGCACGACGGCAAGGGAGCGATGGAGGTCCAGCGGATCGAGAAGCCAGAGCCAGGCCCGGGCGACGCCATCGTCCGCGTGCGCCAGACCGGCATCTGCGGCTCCGACCTTCTCAACTACGCGCTGATGACCGAGCCGGAGGAGTTTCCCGGGGGCCATGAGGTGGCCGGCGAGATCGTGGAGGTGGGCGAGGGCGTGGACCCCGGCAGGGTGGGGGAGCGCGTGGCCATCGACACCCTATGCCACGGCCTCACCTGCGGCGCGTGTTGGTACTGCCGCACGGGGCAGACCTTCCACTGCCGGGACAGGGCGCCGTTCAAGGGCGGCGGCTTCGCGGAGTACATACAGCGGCGGGCCGTGGGCTGCTTCCCGTTGTCCGACGGCATGTCGTGGGCCGAGGGCGCCCTGGTGGAGCCGCTCGCGGTGTCGGTTCACGCCATGCGCATGGGGCGGCTTTCCGGCGGGGAGGTGGTGGCGGTGGTAGGGTCGGGCACTATCGGGCTAACCGCTGTGGCGGCGGCTCGCGCCATGGGGGCCGGGATGGTCATCGCCAGCGCGCGGCACGAGCACCAGGCGGCGCTGGCGCGGCATCTGGGCGCCGACCAGGCCGTGCCGTCCGACGGCCCGGCGCTGCGGGAGGCGTTGGAGGCGGCCACCGAGGGCAGGGGCGCGGACCTGACCATAGAGACGATCGGGGGCCACAGCGGGGCCACGGTCCAGCAGGCCGTCGAGGTCACGCGCCGGCAGGGCAGGGTTGTCGTGCTCGGCAACATCCACGTGTCGGTGGAGCTGGACTGGATGACGCTCCTGGGCTCGGAGAAGACTCTCGTGATGTCCGCCTGCTACGGGGTTATCGACGGACGCCATGACTACGAGATAGCAGTCGACCTGATGTCCGGCAGGGTGGACCTGGGCGACATGGTGACGCACACCTTCCCCCTGGACGAGATACAGCCGGCGTTCGACACGGCGTACGACAAGACGACCGGCTCCGTGAAGGTACACGTTACGCAGACGGAGTAGGCGGCAGTCGCCGCCGCCTCAGGACACAGTCCGTTCGTGGTGAGCTTGTCGAACCACTTCCCGGAGCGGCCCGAGGGGGAGCGGCGCAAGATGGCCTGTAAGCCGAGTTCTGTACCGGCCCCGCCATCGGTTTACGCCGCTGGGGCTTCTTCCCGATGTTGTGGCCGGCGGCGGCCATCTATCTGGGCCAGGCGTTGCCGCCTGGCTCGAGCGGCCAACCCCGGGACGGACCGGGCGTCCATGGTCCCGCTATTAGGCCTTGCTCCGGATGGGGTTTGCCGTGCCCCCGGCGTTACCGCCGGGGCGGTGAGCTCTTACCTCGCCTTTTCACCCTTATCCCGCCCGTTGCCGGAAGGGACGGTATGCTTTCTGTGGCACTTTCCGTCGGGTCACCCCGCCCCGCCGTTAGCGGGCATCCTGCCCGGAGGAGCTCGGACTTTCCTCTGCCCGGCCCTCGGGAGAGGGCGCGGACAGCGGCCGCCCGGCCATCTTGCGCCGTCTCAATTCTAGCGTCCGGATGGCCGCACGGCCAGTGGGCGCCGGCTTCAGGCGGCCTCGCTGGTCAGGCCGTGAGCGCCTGCGGAGGCCGCGCCGACGTCTTCGTACTCGTCGGCCAGTGCGGGCAGGCTGGACGATTCCCTCAGTATCCCGAGGGCCTGCCGCTCGATCTGCCTGGCGCGCTCACGCGTGACCCCGAGGTGGCGCCCCACCTCCTCCAGCGTCCTCGGCTGGTTGTCCAGGAGGCCGAAGCGTAGCTGTAGCGCCAGCGCCAGACGCGGAGGCAGGTCGCTGACGGCCTTGAGCACGCCCTCCTTGTTGAGCTGCTGCATGGCCGCCTCGTCCGGAGACCACGCCGACGTGTCCTGGATGTAGTCCTCCAGCGCCGTCTCCTCTTCGCCTATGGGAGCGTCCAGCGAAAGCGTGGTGCGCCTCTGGCGCTGGGTGTCCTCGACGGCTTCCTTGGTCCACTCGAGCGCCCCGGCAAGCTCCTCGACCGACGGGTTGCGGGCGAGGCTGAGGCTCATCTCACGCTCGGTCTTGTTCAGCCTCTGGACGCGCTCGACCACGTGGACCGGCAGCCGGATGGTGCGGCTCTGGTCCGCCAGCGACCTGGTGACCCCCTGCCTGATCCACCAGGTGGCGTAGGTGGAGAACTTGTAGCCGCGGTGCGGGTCGTACTTCTGCGTCGCGCGCATGAGCCCCAGGTTGCCCTCCTGGATCAGGTCGAGCAGCGGCAGCCCGCGTCCGGTGTACTTCTTCGCCACGCTCACCACGAGGCGCAGGTTCGAGCTCGTCAGGCGCTCGCTTGCGGCCTGCCCTGAGCGCTCCACCGCCTCGAACCACCCGCGCATGGCGGCGTCGTACGGCATCAGGGCCTCCACCAGGGACGCCCCCTCCTCTCGGGCGCGGTCCAGCGCGTGCGCGGCCTCCTCGGGAAGCAGCCGCGACAGCTTGCAGATGCTCGCCGCCGCCGGGCCCACCTCGTCCTCGGGCCTTCCGGAGATCTCGGCTATCTTCCGTGGAAGAGCGCCCTTCAACGGGTTGTCGAGAGCCTGCCGTACGGCCGGCGTGAACAGGAGCTCGGCTATGCCCCGGTTCGGGTCCTCACCCACCGCCCACGCAACCGCGGCGAGGTCGCTCTCGCTCTCCATCAACTTCTCGTAGACGGCCGCTCCCACTTCGACGGCAGCCGCCGGGAGGCCCCTGGCGAGATCGAGCTCCGCCCGGAGCTCCTGCAGCATCATCCAGGTCTGTACGGCCACGCCGAACTGTATCTCCTCGGCATGCACCAACAGGCGCTGCTGACCCGCCGACCTCAGGTATGCCTTGACGGCGTCGGCGGTCTCGTCGGCAGCCTCGTACGTGCTGCTCTCTTCCCACTCGCTTCTGTCATTCAGGTTGATCTCGAGCGCGTCCAGGTAGCTTCCACCGTCCGAAGGGAGCCGGGACGTCTCGTACTCGGCTGTAGCGTACATCGTGTTCGTTTCGTTCACCTCAGTCTCCGCCCGTAGTGGGTCGTTCATTTTCTACTACGACAAAAAGCGCCTTCCAGATTCCCTGGAAGGCTTTAAGGGTCGTCAACGCGGGCCAACAAAGTATTATAGCACACGCCGTCAAGAGCCTATGGAGGTGTATCGTCAACCGGTAGCATGGTACGATGAGGTCACGGTGTTGCCGCCGACATGACTACCGGGGCAGTTTGAAGTGACCACTTATGGCGTAAGAGGATTCAAGGCTAGAGTCAGCGAGATACTGAGAGACTTGGATCACGGCGAGGAGGTGATCATCACCCGCCGCGGCAAGCCCTGTGGCAGGCTGACCCCTGTGCGGCGCAGCGCCGAGACAAGACCCTCGCTTAGTGTGCTGCGGGGCGCACTCGCCGATCTGCCCGACGCGGCATACGAGGACTTTTTGAGCATCAAGGCGATATGGGAATCTGGGATTCCATGGCGACGTGGCGAGTCTCGTCCTGATGCGGTATAACCGCTCTTGAGGGCTGGAAAGCGAGGATGCCGTGATCGTCGACTCACACGTATACTGCTTCGATGCCATCGACAGGCCGGGCGGCCACGCCAGCGGGCGGGAGCGCCTGAAATGGGTGCAGGCGAGCCACGGGCTGCACCACCAACCCGCCTGGCGGGTGCGCGACAGGGCCCCCGCGCCGTCGAGCCCTCTGAATCCCACCGGCTCCCACGGCGCGGCGGAACTGCCCGACGTAGCGTTCAGGGCCGACCGAGAGCGGGGGCGGCTCGTCTGGACCGTGGAAGGCGAGGACTACACCAAGCAGTTCTTCCCGCCGGCGCTGAGGGACCTGGAGTTCACGCCTCATCTGCTGATAGCCGAGATGGACTACGCCGGCGTGGACGCCGCGCTGATTCACACGGACCCGATGCTGGGGCGCGACGTCGAGTACCTGTCCGAATGCGTGCGGCTGTACCCTGACCGGCTCAGGTCGATGGCGCCGGTGGACGAATGGCGGCTGACGACCGAGGTTGACGCCGTAATCGAGGAGCTGGCCTACGCCGTCGAGGTCAAGGGGCTGCACGCGATCAAGTTCATGCCGCCGCTGGCATACCTAAACGGCGACATGCCGTGGGACGACGGGCCGTACAGGCCGTTCTGGGAGGCCGCGGTTGGCCTCGGCGTGCCGGTCTTCTTTACGCTTGGATCCGGGCCGCGCCCGGCGGGCGGCACGTCGCCGCGGGAGCGTGACGGGTACGCGGCGGAGCTGCGGGTGCTGATGCGGTGGATGGAGCGGTACCCCGACGCCGTGTGCAGCCTGACGCACGGCTTCCCGTGGCGCGCCTTCATCGAAGAGGGCAGGGTGTCTCTGCCCGAACAGGTGTGGGAGCCGTTCTCCAATCCCAGGTGCAGCCTGGAGGTGTGCATCCCTGTGAGGGTTGGCGACCTGTTCGAATATCCCTACCGAGAGATGCAACCCGCCGTCCAGCAGATGGTGGAGCGCGTTGGCGCCGACAGGCTCCTGTGGGGGACGGATATGCCGTTCCAGGGCCGCTTCTGCACCTACGGCCAGTCGCGGGCGTGGCTGGAGAGGCACTGCGGCCTTGGAAAGGACGAACTCGACAGCCTCATGGGCGGCGCCGCGGCGCGCATACTGGGGCTCCGGTAGAAGGGCCTCATCCTTCCTGGAACCGCCCCCTGATAAAGAAGAGGACCACCGTCAGCACGATGGCGGCAAGGGCCAGGGGAATGCTGGCCATCACGACCGCGGCGACGAACATGGCGACAGCGGCCAGGAACAGCCCCAGGAAGACCCAGTAGAGCTTCAATTGGCTCTCCTCATCTGTCGTCCGCCATCGCGGCGCTCGCTATACGGCATGCGTGGTGCCCAGGGAGGGAATCGAACCCCCACTCCCTCGCGGGAAGCGGATTTTAAGTCCGCCGCGTCTACCGTTTCGCCACCTGGGCCCCGGTCCATACCGGATAAGTCTACCAAGTGGCGCAACACCCCCGCTTGGGAGCGCGGTCGGTGGGATAGGCGGCGGGTACGGCCTCTGCCCCTCAGGGCGCCTTGATCTCTTGTACCGCCAGCAGGGCGTCGTTCCCCTCTTTGTCGTAGCCGAATACGTGCAGCTCGAGGCCTGGGCCGACGTCCATGAAGAGCGGCGAGTAGGCCCTGAACGTGAACGACGCGCCCTCGAACTCGTGCTCCATGGGCGCTATCGTGAGGTCGGTCTCCCAGATGTGCAGCGGCCCAAGGTCGGGCAGGAGCACCACCAGGGGTTCCGGTTCCTCCCGGTCCTTGAAGTAGACGGCGAAGGCCGCAGGCTCGTCGATCATCGGGTTGAAGAGGGTGGCGCCCTCTTGCAACACCCCCTCCGCCTCCAGGGATCCGGGCGAAAACTGGGGTTCCACCGTCCACTCTACGGCGCCGATCGGTTCGGAGCCGAACAGGGCGTCGTTGCGGCTGCCGTCGAATAGCTGGCCTTCGAAGCCGGGATTTTCGCGGCTCACGGCGTCATCGTCGTCCTGGCCTTCGGAAGAGGCGGACGAGTCCTGGGCGTCGCCGTCGTCCCTGTCCTCGGAAGATGAGGACGAGCTCTGCGCTTCGCCGTCGCTGTCTTCGGAAGAGGCGGGCGAGCTCTGTTCGACACTGTCGCTGCCCGAGTCGGCGTCTTCCGCCGGGGAGTCGCCGCCGCCGCAGCCGATGACGAGAGCGGCCGTGAGGCAGACCATGAGCAGGGCGAACCGGGCCCTCCACAGTGGGGCAGTTGGTGCGAAAGCGGCGGATATGCCGCCGGCGGATCGATTCTTCATGGCGGTACGCCTCCCGTCCAGGCAGTCGATAGCTATGAGGACGACCGGATCCAAGACGGAGTTAGCCTATGGTCCGGATGACTAAGCCGTCAAGGTGAAGCTGGGCGCATATTCCGCCTCGGTCATCGCACGCGGCGCGTCCATGCGTCCCTAAATCTCCCACCTAGATGGCGGTGACGCTCTACGGCAAGGGAGGGTGATGGCTGGTAGATATGGCGCCGGGCGAGCAGCCCGGTCGATGAGAGGATAGCGAATTTCCTTGAAAAGTGTCTCATTTTGTCTCTTTTCGTCTTTTTCAGCTATGGGCCGTGAGACAGGGGGAGACACGAACAAGGCAAAATGAGACACGAAATAGACAGAATGAGACAGCAATGAGACAAAATGAGACACGCAGTCGCTGCCGTGTCCGGGCCGGGTGTCAACGGACGAGGGCGCGGCATGGCCGACCCCAGGGGCAGGCAGGCTGCTTGCGCTCAGCTCAGTATGTGCGGGGTGGTGCATGGGGGGAGTATAGCACGTGCGTTCTGTGGATGGCAAGGGCCGGTGACGCTCTATGGCAGGGGGAGGGCTGGTTTGAAACCAGCCCCTACGGGAAACTACGGGAAACCAGCCCCTACGGGGTGATGGCCGATAGATATGGCGCTGAACGTGGAGGTGGAGGTTTGGGGCGGCCCGGCTCGATTGACGACCTATGTGGTTGATACTATACTTCACGTTGTAGGCTGCTTTAGAAAAACGCAGACCCGATAGCGGGGCAGGCTCGCGTCAGTCTCCCCCCTGAAAGGAGCCTTGGATGAGCAAGGTCACCGTGAAGGAGCTCTGGGGTGAAAGCTTCCACGTCGTCCCCGAGGGACTGGACGAGGAGGAGGTGGTCAAGTACGTCGACGCGCTCAAGGCGGAGCTGGACCGCCAGTCGGCGCTCCAGAAGCTCGCCGAGCAGACGGTCGTCGAGGCGGATAGGCTCGCTGGGAACATAAGGGAGCAGGCGAGGAAGGACGCCGAAGAGGAGGCGGCCAGGATCAGGGCGGCCGCCGAGGCGGAGGCTTCCAGGATCACGTCGTCCGCTGAGGATGAGGCCGCCGGCATGAGGTCTTCCGCCGAGGAGGATGCCGGCAAGGTGAAGTCTTCCGCGGAAAAGGAGGCCGCCACGCTGAGGTCGTCCGCCCAGGAGGAGGCCGCCAAGATCAAGTCGTCCGCCGAAAGGCAGGCGGCGCAGCGGATCAAGCGCCTGCTTACGCAGGCGGAGAGGAAGGCCGAGGAGGAGGCCGCTTCCGTGGTGTCCAAGGCGACGCAGGAGGCGGAGGAGGTCGTAGCCGAGGCCAACCGCAGGGCGGAGGAGACCACGGAGTCGGCGCGGGCCAGCGTACCCAGCATCCGGGAGCAGGCGAGGCTCGATGCCGAGTACATGGTGAGGAAGCTCTCGAGCCAGTTCGTCGAGGAGGTCCGCTCGGTCGTGACCGATAGGACAACCACGATGGTCTCCACCCTCAACCAGATGCTCCAGGAATCCGAGGGGCAGGGGGCCTTGGAGGACGGGCAGGAGCCTGCTCCTGCCCCAAAGGGCAGGTCGCGGGCGTCCAAGAAGTAGCAGGCCGCCATTAGGACGTCCGGGCCGTGAGAGTGGACGGCCTGGACTCCGCGCATCGCATATAACACCGGCGCCGGCAGCATGACAGACGACGCTTCTCCCACCGAAGACAAGAAGGTCCTGTGGGGCCAAGACTTCCGTGTGGTCACGGAGGGTCTCGCGGAGACCGACGTCGTGATCTTCGTCGAGAAGCTGCTGGGCCGCCACCGCGAGAGGGTGGAGCAGCTCGACCACATCTCGGCGCTCAACGAGCTGGCCACCAAGACGGTCGAGGACGCGCAGACGCTGGCGCGGAGCATAGAGGAGGAGGCGCGCGCCAAGGCCGCCTCCGAGTCCGAGAAGGTCATCGAGGAAGCCCGTAGAGAGGCGGAATCGATCGTTGAGGCGGCCCGCCGCGCGGCGGCGGACCTGGCGAGGGACGCGGCGGCGGACGTGGAGTCGATGAGGGCCGATTCGCGGGACGCGCTGCGGGAGCGGGTACGCAGGATCGACGCCGCGCTGAAGGCCGTCGAGGACGCGGCCGTCCAGGAGCTTTCGACCAGGATGCAGACGCACTACATCTGGAAGTACCTCAACCAGAGCGTCCACTTCCTGCCGGCCTTCAGGGCCCTCATAGACGAGGTGGAAGCGCAGCTTGCCTCCGAGCAGGGCCCGGAGACGCCGGCGTCCGAGGCGCCGGAAGCCTGAGGCGCTGTCCGCTTCCCCGCCCAATCTTCCCGGACCCCGTGGCGGGCGGCGGGCGTCCCTGGGGAGATACGCCGATGGCTCGTAATCTCGCGATAGCCCTGCTGGCGCTCGTCGCCGCGGCGTTCGCGGCGGCCCAGGCCGAGACGGCGTTCGCAAACGGGCGCGTCCTACGGTTCGATCGCCAGGTGGCCGGCCCTTACGAAGTGGCCCTCGGGACGATCCCGGACAGTCCGACGGTCGGCGCGCTGCACCTGACGCTGACGATTACGGATGCGAAGACGCGGAAATACCTGCTGGACGCGGTCGTCGTCGTGGAGGGCGCGGGGCCGGAGAGCGGCGCGGCCATCGGTCCCCTAGTAGCCGAGAATAACCTGGACGACCCAAGGTTCTACGACGTGAACACGGTGGTGGAAGTCGAGGGTCCATGGGTCTTCACGGTGGGGATAGAAGCGTCGCTGGGAGATGCGGTCGCCGAGTTCCCAATCGAGGTGAGGAACCCGAGCCCCATCGCGGGAGTGGCCACCCTGCTGGTACTGCTGGCGTTCCTGGCGATACTGGGGGTCTCCCTGCGGGCGTACTTCAGGGAGAGGCGAAGCCGTAGAAGGAGACGGCGGGCACGGTGACTGCAAGGGTAGTCGGGGCAGGACTCTTCTTGGTCGCCGTCGCGGCCCTGTCGTGGGCGCTGCTCGCGCCGGGGTCCGCTTCGGCGCACGCCAACCTGGTGCGGTCGGAGCCGGCCGCCAACGAGATGCTGGACGAGCCGCCCGACCGGGTGGTCACCTGGTTCACGGAGGAGATGGAGCCGGCGTTCAGCAAGATCGAGGTGCTGGACTCCAACGGCTCCCGCGTCGACAACGGCGACAGCTCCGTGGACCGAAACAACCCCACGATCATGTCGGTCTCGCTGCGTCCGGTCCCCAACGGCAGCTACACCGTCGCCTGGAGGAACGTCTCCACCGTGGACGGCCACCGCGTCCGAGGCTCATTCGTATTCTCCGTCGGCGAGGCGCTGAGCCCGGGCATAGCCGAGGCGGCAGAGCGCCCGTTGCTGGAGTCGCCGGCGGAGCCGTTCATACGCTGGCTCGTGCTGCTCGGCGTCCTCGCGCTCGCGGGCGGCGTCGCGTTCGCGCTCGTAGTCGCCCTTCCGGGCATCGATGCGGCTTCCTGCGGGCCCCGGCTCTCCGCGCTGCTGTACAGGCGTTGGTGGGCGGTGACCTGCGCCGGAGCGGTCGCGGCCGCCGTGGGTTCGCTGGCGCATCTCGCGGTCCAGGCTTCCTCGGTTGCCGAGGTGGGGATCGTCGAAGCCCTCGGCGGCCACGTCTTCACCGTGCTGGCCGAGACCACCTGGGGAAGGATATGGCTGCTCCGGGCGCTCGCGCTTGCCGCCGCGTCCGCGTCCCTGGCGGTCGCCTATGTCCGCGCCGGCGCGGCGCGGCGGCCCTCCGCCGGGGTGCTGCTCGTAGCCGCGCTGCCCGCCTGTATGCTGGTGCTGCTCTCCCTGAGCCTGGCGAGTCACGCGGCTAGTACGAGCGCCATCCGAGGGCCGGCTACCCTGTCGGACTATATGCACCTGCTCGCCTCAGCCGCGTGGGGCGGCGGCCTGGCGCACTTCGCGGCGTTCGTGGCCGTTGCGCTGCGGCATGCGCCCAGGCCTGAGGCGGACCGCCTCCTCAGGGCGATAACGCCGAGGTTCTCGGCGGTGGCCGGTCTCAGCGTGGGGCTGCTCATCGTGACCGGGCTGTACGGCTACTGGGCGCAGGTCGCGATACCCGCCGCCCTGGGTACGCCGTACGGCCTGACGCTACTGGCCAAGGTCGCGATGGTCGCGCCGCTCCTGCTTCTCGGCGCGGCGAACCTAATCATCGTCCGTCCGAGGCTGGCCGGCGGCCCGGCCGCCGCCCTGTGGCTTCGACGGCTCGCAGCCGCCGAGGCGGCGCTCGTCGTGCTCGTTCTGCTGGCGGTGGGGTACCTCACCAGCCTGGAGCCGGCGCGGCAGGTTGCGTTGCGCGAAGGCATCGGCCAGCCGGCGGCGCTCTCGTTCGAGGGCGTGTCGGAGGGCGCCCGGATCGGGCTGACGCTGGAGCCCGCGCGGGTGGGGCCAAACACCGTTACGGTCGACCTGAGGGACCGCCTCGACGCGCCGATCACGAACGCGTCCGACGTGCAGTTGACGCTTTCCTACCTGGACCTAGACCTGGGAGAGGATCCGGCCTCGGCTGAGCACGCGGGCGCCGGCAGGTACGTGCTGGAGAAGGCGCTGCTTGGGATCGCGGGGGCCTGGGAGATCGAGGTGCTGGCGCGTCGGCCTGACGCGTTCGACGCGCGGACGGCGTTCCGGTTCGAGGTGAGTGTGGGCGCCGGCGGCAGCGCCTCGCTCTCTCCATCTCCGGTCACGGGGATGCTCCTGCTGGGCATCGAGCTCGGCGCGGTCGGGGTGCTCTTCCTGGTCGTGGGGCTGCCTCTCGGCGGCTGGTACTCGCGCAGGGGCGCGGCTATCATGGTGGTGGGGCTGCTGTTCTTCGCGGCCGGGGCCGCGGCGTTCGTCAACGGTCAGGCTGGGGACGGTGTAACGGCGCGCAATCCGTTCCCGCCCGATGCGGAGTCGCTGGCGAAGGGGCTTGCCGTGTACGAGTCGGAGTGCCAGGTATGCCACGGCGAAAGGGGCAGGGGAGACGGCCCCGGGGCCGTTGGCCTGGACCCGCCTCCCGGGGACCTCGTCATACACGTGCCGTTGCACCCCGACAGGGACCTATACAGGTTCATCGACGAGGGAATCGAGGGCACCGCCATGGCGCCGTTGGGCGACAGGCTGACCGAAGAAGAGATATGGCACGTGATCAACTACATACAGACCCTCGAATGAGACGCCTCGCCGCGGGGGGGCTGGCGGCCGCGGGGCTGGCAGCGAGCGCGGTTCCGGCGTACGCCCACGGCCTCGGACAGCGTTACGACCTGCCCATCCCGCTCAGCTACTTCCTGGTGGGCGCGGCCGCGACGGTGGCGCTGTCGTTCGTGGTGATCGGCCTGTTCGTGCGGCGCGAGGGGGGCGCGTTCAGGTATCCGAGGCTGGACCTGCTGCGGGTGCGAGGGCTGGGAGCGGTGTTGAGGAGCGGGATTACCCTGGCATGCGCCAGGCTCGTATCGGTATTTCTATTCCTGCTAGTGCTGGCCACGGCCCTGTTCGGGACGGACAATCCGCTGGAGAACTGGGCGCCCACGTTCGTTTGGATCATCTGGTGGGTCGGCATCGGGTACGTGTCGGCGCTCTTCGGGAACGTGTGGGCGCTGATGAACCCCTGGAAGATACTGTACGAGTGGGTGGAGCGGCTGGCCGGCGGGCGCGAGGCGGGCGCCAGGGGCTCCGACGCGATGTACGTCTATCCCGCCCGCCTCGACGTGTGGCCCGCGTTCGCGCTGCTGTTCGTGTTCGCCTGGCTGGAGAACGTCTACTCGGAGGCGGCCATGCCGGACAGGCTCGGCATGTTGGTCGTGGCCTACTCGGTCTTGACCTGGGCGGGGATGGCCGTTTTCGGCAAGCATACGTGGCTGCGGTATTGCGAAATATTCTCGGTGCTGCTCGGCATACTGGCCAAGTTCTCGCCGACCGAGGCGAGGGTCGCCGACGACAGGGCGTGCCGCGGCTGCGCGACCGGGTGCGGCCTGCCTGGCCGTCAGGTCGGCTGCGTGGACTGCTACGAGTGCTATGAGCGGGCGGCGTGGGACGACCGTGAGCTGAACCTGAGGCCGCACGCCGTCGGCCTGATCCTGCCGGGCCGCGTCTCGACGGCGACGGCGGCCTTCGTCGTGCTGGCGCTGGCTACCGTCACCTTCGACGGTCTGGCGGCGACGCCGTTCTGGCTCGACTACCAGAACTTCACGTACCCGTTCGGGCGGCTGTTCGGGGCGTACGCCATCGCCGCGGTCGACACCCTTGGCCTGGCGCTGCTGCCCGCCGTCTTCATGACCGTCTACCTCGGCTTCACGTGGGCGGTCAAGGCGATGTCGGGGGACGAGAGCCCCGCCCTGGACGTGGCCCGGGCGTTCGTATTCACGCTGGTGCCGATCGCGCTCGCCTACAACATGGCGCACTTCGTCTCGCTGCTGGCGATACAGGGCCAGTTTATCATCCCGCTGGCCTCGGACCCGTTCGGGTGGCGGTGGGACCTGTTCGGCACCTACGACTACGAGATAAACCTCAACGCGGTCACTGCCAAGGCGGTATGGTTCATCGCGGTGGGCGCCATCGTCATCGGACACGTCGTCTCGGTGTACGCCGCACACGTCACCGCGCTGGGCCGGACGTCGGACCACGGCGCGGCGCTGCGCGGGCAGTACCCGATGCTGGCGCTGATGGTGGGCTACACGGCGACCAGCCTATGGATAGTCGCGCAGCCGATCGTGGACCAGCAGTGATATTGCCCCCGCTATGGAGGGGTCGGCGGGCGTCGAGCCTACGACATGTGGTGGGTTTGGGGGCCGGGCATCGTCTTGACGAGGGGTTGGCCCTCTTCTATAATCGGGCGCTAATTCGCGCCCCGGCGCCCCCTGGAGGCAGTGCATGAGAGGTTCACCGTTCAAGGAGATCAGGCGCGCCTACGGATTCGACGAGGTGGCCATCGTGCCGGGCCAGGTCACGATAAACCCCGACCAGACGAGTACGCACTTTTCCGTTGACGGCATAACCCTGTCCGCCCCCGTCCTCGCGTCGGCGATGGACGCGATCGTGTCGCCGTCGTTCGCCGTGGAGATGGACAGGCAGGGCGGCATGGGGGTGATGAACCTCGAGGGGGTGCAGTCGCGGTACGACGACCCGGAGGCGGTGATCGGCGAGATAGCGGAGGCGTCCGACGAGGAGGCGACCGAGCTCCTCCAGAAGGTCTACTCGGCTCCTATCAGGGAGGACCTGATAGGAGAGAGGATAGAGGAGATAAAGTCGAACGGCGCCAAGTGCGCCGTTTCCGTTACCCCCGCGAGCACCAAGAGGCTGGGCCCCGCCGCCGTGGACGCCGGGGCCGACGTGCTGGTGGTGCAGTCCACCGTCACCACGGCCAGGCACACCTCCAAGAGCGCGAGGGGCCTCGTCTTCTCGGAGCTTCTGGAGATGGTCAACGTCCCGGTCATGGTGGGCAACTGCGTCTCCTACGACGTGGCGCTGGAGCTGATGGAGACGGGCATACACGGGGTCGTGGTGGGGGTTGGCCCTGGCGCGGCATGCACGACGCGGGAAGTGACGGGCGTGGGCGTGCCCCAGGTCACGGCGACGCTGGACTGTGCGACGGCCAGGGAGGACTACTACGCCCGCACAGGCAGGTACGTGCCCATCATCACCGACGGCGGCATCAGGACGGGCGGCGACCTCTGCAAGGCGTTCGCCTGCGGCGCCGACGCCGTGATGATCGGCACGCCGTTCGCCCAGGCGCGGGAGGCGCCCGGCAAGGGCTACAACTGGGGCATGGCGAGCCCCCATCCCGCGCTGCCGCGGGGCACGAGGGTGGAGGTGGGCGTCTCGGGCTCGCTGGAGCAGATACTCTACGGTCCGACCTCGAAGACCGATGGGACCCAGAACCTCATGGGCGCCCTGGAGTCGTGCATGGGCATGGTGGGCGCGTTCACGATCCGCGACATGCACCATGCCGAAGTGATAGTAGCGCCGTCCATCAAGACGGAGGGCAAGCACCACCAACTCGGGCTGTGAGCATCAACTCGTCCGGCGAGTAGCCCCGGCCCACCCTAGCCCGTCGTGAGATTGGGCTGATAGCGTTGGACGCTGACCTCGTGCGCGCGGGCCCGCATCTGCGAGGCGTCGTACCATGCCTGCATGCGCAGCAGCATGTCCATGCTCACGTCGAATGCCTTCTCGATTCGCAGCGCCATCTCCGGCGACAGCGCGGCGTTGCCGTTCAGTAGGTCCGAGAGCGTAGCCCGGCGTACGCCCAGGATGTCGGCTGCCTGTGTTACGTTCAGGTCCAGCTCCTCGACTATCTCGGTGCGGATGTAATCGCCGGGGTGCGAGGGCGTCATGTTTACTCTGATGCCATCGGTAGCCACCAGTGGTAATCCTCCAGGTTCACGCTACTAATGTAGCTGCCTTCTTCCCTGGACGTCATCCTCCAGTTCGCGGATGCTGAAAAGGCTCCAGACGCACGGAGGAGCGAATGAACACGCCATGAGTGTACTGTAACACCGTACACTTGGCAAAGGCTAGCTCATGGCGCGCGCCCATCTCCTTGACACGCGTCCGAACTCATGTGCTATACTCAACCCCGAGCGCGAGCTTCAGCCCCTGTCCCTTGTCAGATAATCCGCTTGCCGAAGGGACGGTGACGCAGCACCCGCGGGAATCGCCTCGGATTGGCGACCCGACGCTGGACGCGAGCCAGAGATGTGGCGCTGATTGTGACGCTGCCAGGGGGTCCGGCCCCGCGAAGACCGGACTTCGCACCTTAACAACTGAATAAGTGGCGCCGCCCAACACCGCGCGGTGGGATGCCCCTGGCATTCCCGATGTCATTACCCTCGCTCCCATTCGGCCTCGGGGTACGGTAGTAGCTTAACGGCAGGCTGATGCCTGCCGGGGCCTTGAGCCCTCGCTCCCTCCCGAGAGACCGGACAGTTGTTGCAGCATTGAGGGGACAGGCAAGCTCCGCTGAGCGCATCCAGCTCTTTGTCGTTGTAGCCTTCACCGTGCGGCGGTCTGCTGAAATACGGGCCTACACGTAAGGCGACCCACCCCCGGCAGTTCGACGGGTCCCGGGGGACCATGGGTCCGGGCGGCGTCCAGTCCACAGTTCACAACCCACGCCCCGCGACAGGGGCTGGCCCACTGTTGCCCTGAACTTCCGGGGCGCCCCTCTACCTTCGTAGATTACAACCCCTTTAGCAGGGCGTGATAGAATCGCGTGCGGCAAGTGTGCAGGCCATCTGTAGGAGGTATGCAGATGACTCATGAGCGTGGTGAATTTCTGGATAGCGAAGCGGCTATAAGCGAGAGGACTGGGCTCGACAGGGAGTTCGACTACTTCCTAGAGCATCAGGACGACCTGGTGGAAAAGTATGATGGCAAGGTCGTCGTCATCAAGGACTGCGAGGTGCTGGGAGTGTATCACAGCCACATCGAGGCTATCACTAGGACCCAGGAGCGCCACGAGTTGGGGACCTTCCTCGTTCAAGCCGTCAGTCCCGGGCCCGACGCCTACACTCAGAAGTTCCATTCGCGAGTCATGAGCTTCTAGTGCCGGATTCATACGCCTTGCTGCTGGGCTAGGTGGAGGCGGACGAGGCGGAGCTCGTCGTATGAGTAGTCGCCGCCCAGGTGGTCGTGTACGGGCCCCAGCAGCTCGGATCCGACTTGCCGGAAAGCAGCCTCGATGCTCAGGCGGCGCTCAGGGGGCGGCAGCCACTCGGACACGTCGAACCGTTCGCCAGCCTCTGCGAGGCGCTCCATGTGGCCGATGATGGTCACGGTGGCGAGGCTTCGCTGCTTCGCGACCTCCTCGAAGGACAGGCCCTGCCTGAGCAGGTCCCGGGTCTGCACGTAGGTCTGGGAGAGGGCGCGGGCGGTCCTGCGCTCGCGCCTGGCCGACTGCGGGATCGGGCGCTCGTGGATGCGGCGCGGCGCGGCGTAGTCCCGGATCACCCGCAGGAAGCTCTCGCCGTACTGCTCCAGCTTGGCTTCGCCCACGCCGGAGATGCGGGAGAATGCGTCGCGGCTCTGTGGGTAGTAGTAGGCCATCTGCCGGAGCGGCCTGTCCCCGAAGACGACGTAGGGCGGCACTCCCTTGTCGTCCGCGATGCGCTTGCGCAGGTCGCGCAGCTCTTCGAACAGGTCGTGGTCGTATTCGAGGTCATCCTGGCGGCTGGGCGCCCTGTCGGACTGCGGCGTCCTTGGCCGCGCCAGGGTCAGCCGCTTGCGGTCGCGCAGGAAGTCCCTGCCGTCCTGGGTGACCTGGTAGGTCGGGTAGTCGCCGGTACCGAGGGCCAGCAGGCCGCGCGCCGTTAGCTGGTTGATGATATGCCTCAGCTCGCCCGCCGTGTGGTCGCGGGCGATGCCGTGGACGGACAGCCGGTCATGGCGGCGCTCGACGACCTTGCCGGAGCGAGAACCCCGCAGCACGTCGATCACGTGCCCGGCCCCGAAGCGCTCCCCGGTGCGGATGACCGCCGACAGTATCTTCTGCGCGATGACGGTGGCGTCCACCTGGTCGTCTTCCGACAGGCATACGTCGCACGCGCCGCAGTTCTCCTCGCTCCACTGCTCGCCGAAGTAGCGGAGCACCGACCGGCGTCGGCAGTCGGCGCTGTTGCAGAAGTCGATGACCTGGCGGAGCTTCAACTCGGCCCTCTCGCGCTCGGACGCGTCCTCTATCTGGTTGATGAAGAAGTCGTGGTTGCGCTTGTCGCCGTAGGAGTAGAAGAGGACGCACTCGCTCGGCAGGCCGTCGCGTCCGGCGCGCCCCGTCTCCTGGTAGTAGCCCTCGACGGTCTTGGGAAAGGCGTAGTGGACTATGAGGCGCACGTCCGGCTTGTCGATGCCCATGCCGAAGGCGATGGTGGCGGCGACGACCTGCGCCTCGTCCCTGATGAAGCGCTCCTGCGTCTCCCTGCGCACGGCGTCGTCGAGGCCGGCATGGTAGG
Organism: Dehalococcoidia bacterium; assembly: GCA_963664035.2. Lineage (GTDB taxonomy): Bacteria > Chloroflexota > Dehalococcoidia > Lucifugimonadales. Next base: position 2,011,089 of record OY760867.2, read on the forward strand.
GCAGCGCGTTGATTCCGTTCGCTCGCAGGTCGGCGGCGACCTGCTCGGTGTCCTTCCTGGAGAAGCAGTAGACGATGGCGGACTCGCCCCTGTGGCTCCCGCGCAGCAGGTCGAGGAGCCGCTCGAGCGACTTGTCCTTGGGTTCGATGCGGTAGACGAGGTTCGGGCGATTGAAGCTGGCGAGGAACGTGCGCGGCTCCCTGAGATCGAGCTGGGTCACGATGTCGTCGCGGACCCTGGGCGTGGCAGTCGCGGTGAGCGCGAGCATCGGGACGCCGGCCCTGCCGTCGCGGAGGGCCTTGAGGTTGCGGTAGTCGGGCCTGAAGTCATGGCCCCACTCCGATATGCAGTGGGCCTCGTCGATCGCGAGCAGGCTGACGTTCAGCGCCCCCAGGAAGGCGGCGAACCCCGGGGTGGCCAGCCGTTCGGGCGCGATGTAGAGCACCTTGAGCTCGCCGCGGACGGCCTGGGAGCGGACGCGCCCGGCCTCTGCCGGGGAGAGCGAGCTATTGAGGAACTCGGCCGGGACGCCGTTGGCCTTCAGGCCGTCGACCTGGTCCTTCATGAGCGCGATCAGAGGCGATACGACGATGGTAACGCCGTCCAGCGCGAGCGCGGGAAGCTGGTAGCAGAGCGACTTGCCGCCGCCGGTGGGCATGAGCACCAAGCCGTCACGCCCGGAGAGCACGTGGGTGACGATCTCCTCCTGCATGGGCAGGAACGAGTCGAACCCGAAGTGCGTCTTGAGCAGATTGCGTATGTGCTGTCCGGGGCCTGTCATTGCGGCGGTGCGGAGATGTGCGCTTACCCGAAGTGGCTCAGGTCCTGGTAGAACCAGGAGATGGGCAGGCTGATATAGGTATCGGTCTGCCTGCCGAGGCGCTGCTGGTCCGGTAGCTCCCTGACGACCTCTCCCGGCTTGCCCACGGTGAAGTAGGAGCGTTCGATGCAGTGGAAGCGTACGATGGCCCTGTCCTTCCAGAACGTCACGAACGGATAGGTGCCCTGGATGTCGTTGAGCGGCAGCCTCGGCGCGAGCTCCATGGCGCGGTAGTTCGCTATAGGCGGCGGCTCCACGAACCTGCGGTCCGATTCGCCGTACACGGAGAAGAGGTTGCGGCCCCTGAGCCAGGTCGTGCCGCCGTCCTTGCTGATGGCGGTGGAGAGCCGATGGCGCTGCAGGCCGCGCTCGATCTCGTCGGGAGAGGCCTGGTTCCAGATGAGCAGCAGGTCGTCGGTGCCCGGTATGCGCGCCAGCTCGGCGGGCGTGAGCGCGGCTGCCAAGGCCGTGGGCTCCGGCTGCGACCACGTCGTGCCGTTGTCCGACGACCAGGACTGGAAGAAGCGTCCCAGCGGCGTGCGGAGCACCATCAGCAGGTGGTCCGGGCTGACCTCGGCGACGACCGGCTCGTTGGCGCGCCAGTGGCCTCCGGCGCTGAAGTCGAGCGTTACGAAGAGCTCGCCGCCGGCCCCCCACGTGCCTTTGCCCTCGTTCGGTCGCCAGGTCTCGCCCTCGTCGTCGGAGAGCAGCGCGAAGCAGTAGGTGAAGAAGTGCTCCCAGCCGTGTGCGCCGACGCGGGCGAGGTCGTCGCCGAATAGGGATCGGCTCGGCTGCTTGAGCGTCCTGCCGACCAGGGTGTAGACGGAGGCGACGATGCGGCCGGTGTGGGTGACCGTTGCGCCGTGCATGACGGTGTTGTTGTACGGCTCGGAGGCCCTGGCGGGCGTCGACCAGGTCTCGCCCTCGTCCTCCGAGCGCGAGAAGGATATGTGGTAGCCGTAGCGAGGCTCGCGCGCGTCCCTCTGTGGGATCATGAAGCCGCCGATCGCGCCCGACTTGAGGCGCTGCGGGTAGAGCATCCTGCCGGGGATGATATTGCCGTTGGAGCCCCGGAGCGGCCGCGTCTCGGCCCATGTCTTTCCGCCGTCCGCCGACGTGGACGCGCCCTGGATGTTGGTGCTGAGCAGGCGGCCGTCACGGAGCTCGATCAGCCCCCTGGGGTTCTGCATAGGCTCGATGAGCAGCAGCTCGCTCTCGTCGGGGATGCACTCCAGTACCCTGCTTTCGAAGTCCGTCGTCATGTCGCCTCCTCAATTTGGGTGAACGTCTGCGGGCCGCGTTGGTGTGGGAGTCTCGGCGGATGGTCACAGGCTCCGGCTCATGGGGCCGGGGTAATCGCCGGCTTCGTGGCCCATCTGGTCTCGCTTGGACGCGATCTCGCCTATGTGGAAGTAGTGGTGTACGGCAGTGCGCATGACGTAGTAGCGCAGGCTGACGTCCTTGCCTCGGTGGCTCTCGAACATGCCCTGGTAGGGGATGCTCCGGTCGAGGTCGCCGTCCTCGAGGCCGGACAGGTACTCGCGGGCGTCCGCGCGCACCTCCGCCGCGCCCTGGACGATGGCGTCCCAGTCCTCGGCCACGCCGGCGCCGCCGAAGCGGAACCTCTCCTCGCCGATGAGCGGGTGCGGCTCGCGACCCGCGAACCGGACGTTGATCCAGAAGTCCAGGTATGCGGCGAGATGGCCCACCGTCCAGGCGAAGGTGCTGGTGCCGGGCTGGCCGCCCGTGGCCTGCTCCGCGTCCAGCCCGTCGATGACCCGGTCCAGGTCGTCCCAGGTGTCGAACAGCATGTGTACGAGCTTGCTAGTCATTTGGCAGTCCTCCGAAGTGTAGTTGCATTTCCGATGCCGGTTCATATGGGATCGCCGTTGGACTGCTGGCCGGCGAGGCTCTCGTCGAGCAGTTCCAGCAGGTCCTTGACCTGCTTCCTGTCGTCGACGCCCGCGGACTGGACGCCCTCCTCGAACATCTGCAGGCAGAAGGGGCACGAGACTCCAACGGTGTCCGCGCCCGTCTCCAGTGCCTGTTCCGTGCGCGCGTGGTTGACGCGGCGGCCACGGCTCTCCTCCATCCACATGTGCCCTCCGCCGGCGCCGCAGCAGAAGCCCCGCTCACGCCTGCGTTCCATCTCTACGAGGCGGACGCCCGGAATGGCGTTGGCTATGCGGCGCGGCTCGTCGTATATGCCGTTGTGCCGGCCGAGGTAGCATGAGTCGTGGTAGGCGACGGTGGACTCGATGGTCGCCACCGGCTTGATCCTGCCCTCGGCGATCAGGTCGGCTACGAGCTCGGAGTAGTGGAGCACCCTGAAATGGCCGCCGAGGTGGGGGTACTCGTTCTTCATCGTGTTGAAGCAGTGGGGACAGATGGTGACGACGGTCTTGACGTCGTAGCGCTGAAGGGTCTCGATGTTCTGTTGGGCGAGGACCTGGTAGAGGTACTCGTTGCCCATGCGCCGGGCGGGGTCTCCGGTGCAGGTCTCCTCGGGCCCCAGGATGGCGAAGTCTACGCCTGCGCGCTTGAGCACCGACGCCATGGCGCGGGCGACTCCCTGGGAGCGCCGCTCCATCGCCGCCGTGCAGCCGACCCAGAACAGCACCTCCGCGTCCGGGTGCTCCGCCAGCGTCTTTACGTCCAGGCCGTCGGCCCAGTCGGTGCGGTCGTACGCGGCGCCGCGCCACGGGTGGCCGCGCTGCTCCATGCTGACGAGCGCGGCCATGCCCGTCTCGGGCATCTCGGCCCGCTCCATGACGAGGTGCCGGCGCATGTCGACGATCGAGTTGATGTGCTCGACGCCGACGGGGCACTCCTGCACGCACGCCCCGCACGTCAGGCAGTCCCAGAGCGCCTCCTCGCCTATCCAGCCTCCGATCAGGGGCTTGCCGCCGTCCGGGTCGCCGTCGGATAGGGCGGCGCCAGCCTCCAGGACGTGCTCCTTCAGGTTCTCGACGACGTGCATGGGGGAGAGGGTCTTGCCGCTCAGGTGGGCGGGGCAGCTATCGGTGCAGCGGCCGCAGACGGCGCAGGCGTAGCCGTCCAGCAGCTCCTTGCGGCTGAAGTCCTGGAGCCTCGCGGCGCCGAAGCTCTCCGCGGTCTCGAGGTCGGTCGGCGTGGGCAGCGCGCCCATCGGCTCCAACGACCGCATCGCGAACGAGATAGGCGCGGCCACGAGGTGGACGTGCTTGGAGAGGGGGATGTAGATCGCGAAGCTCAGGATGAGGCCGAGGTGCGCCCACCACGAGAGCTGGTACAGCGCGTCGGCGACGGATGCGCCCAGCCCCGCGTCGGCCAGCATCTCGCCCAGCCTGTGGCCTATGAGGGTCTCCGAGGCGGGGCCGCCGCCCCCGGAGGCGGCGAAGAAGACCTCGGCGGAGAGCGACAGCAGCATGAGCAGCGCGATGAGCAGCAGGATGACGGCGGACTCGGCCTTCTGCGTCAGGTCGAAGGAGAGCCGGTGCGGCCTGGCCGCCCAGCGTCTCGCCGCGGCCCACGTCAGCACTGCCAGGAAGCCGACGGCCAGTATCTCCAGGTATATTGCGAATATCCTGACGCCGGTGTCGGTGAGCAGCGCGGCTGATAGGCCGGGCCGTACCGAGTCGCCGTAGATGAACAGCAGGTAGCTCAGCAGGAACGAGAGGAAGCCCCAGAAGATGAACGTGTGCGCCAGGCCGGCCCTGTCCTTCAGCGAGACGCTCTGGAGCACCTTCGATTGCCCCAACACCGGCTTGACGGCCCCCAGGAGCCGGACGAGCGGCCTGTCGGACCTGCCGGGCTTCCCCATCAGCACCAGCCTGAACACCCTGCGGTAGAAGAGGAACGCCGAGGCGGTGAAGGCGGCTATCGAGACGGCGTAGACCCCCACCCATGCGGGCGCTATGCCGAGTATGGATTCGGGAGGCACCATGACCTACTCCCGCTTACGGACGGCGCTATCCATTGAGATTCATCGGGAGTCGTGAGTGTAGCACACGTTCGGCTAGGTGCGGAAAAGGATGAGGATGGCGGCGACCGCCGCGAGCCAGAGTAGTACCGAAACGATGAGCGGCCGGTCCGACGTGAGCATATCCGCGGGGTCCTCCCCCATCTTCCCCTTGTGAACGAGGTAGATGTACCTGAAGAGACCGAATACGACAAACGGGATGGTCAGCATCATGGTGTGATTGTCGGGTAGATTCTCCGCCGTGAAGGTGTACAGGGTATAGGCGAGCAGCGCGGACGACGCGATGACCGCCATTAGCTGGTCGAGCAGGGGCAGTGAGTATTCGCCCAGTGTCTGGCGTTGCGAGGCGGCGTCCCCTCCGGCCAGGGCCGCCTCGCTCCTGCGCTTGGCGAGGGCTATGAAGAGAGCGCCCAACCCGGAGCAGGCGTAGAGCCAGGGGGAGATTATCACCCCCAGCACGACGGCCCCGGCCACCACGCGCAGCAGGAAGCCTCCGGCTATCGCGATTACGTCCAGCAGCGCAACCCGCTTCAGCAGTATCGAGTACGCGGTCATCAACGCAACGTAGCCCAGCGCTACCCAGCCGAACAGCGTCTCCAGCGCAAAGGACGCGGCGACGCCGGCAGAGGCGAGCGCCAACGACGCGGCGAGCGCTGCGCGCATTCCCAAACGCCCGGACGCTATCGGCCGGGTCCGCTTTCGCGGGTGCCTCCTGTCGCTGTCGAGGTCAGCAACGTCGTTGACGAGGTAGACGGCGCCGCTGATGAGGGTGAACAGTACGAAGGCGGCTGTGGACCTCCCGATCAGGTCCAGCGCTGCCCCAAGCTCCCGGGGGCTCCATATCTCGCCCACGGTGAAGAAGAGGGGAAGGTAGACGAGCAGATTCTTGGTCCACTGCTTGGGGCGAAGAGCCGCGACGAGGGTCATGGATGCTGAAGACGCCTTTCACTACACTGCGAGCCGATGATAGGGCGGCCTCATGTTACAGTCAATCGTCCGTCGCCTGAATTGGTGGTAGAATCCCGTTGGCGTGGCTCTGTCCGCGGGCCATGCCATGACTGATGGAAACTGGCGCGCCGCAGGGGAGTATGGTGTTTCCAAGGGCAGGTCTCCAGGCGGTTTTGAGAACACGTTGGCTGGCTGGTTGCATCGTGGTCATTGTTCTCGCTCTCCTAATCGTCGGTTGTGACGGAGACTCCGAGACGCCGCAGCCGACAGCAACGCCCGAGTCAACCTTCACTCTGCCGCCCACGTCCACCCCCACCCCAACTCCCACGGCCACGCCAACTCCCACTGCCACCGCTACACCGACACCGACAGCCACAGCCACGCCGACGCCTACACCGACGCCTACACCGACACCGACAGCCACAGCCACGCCGACGCCTACACCGACGCCGATACCGACACCGACAGCCACAGCCACGCCGACGCCTACACCGACACCGACAGCCACAGCCACGCCGACGCCTACACCGACACCGACAGCCACAGCCACGCCGACGCCTACACCGACACCGACAGCCACAGCCACGCCGACGCCTACACCGACACCGACAGCCACAGCCACGCCGACGCCTACACCGACACCGACAGCCACAGCCACGCCGACGCCTACACCGACGCCTACACCGACGCCCACACCCGCAGCCACGCCGACGCCTACACCGACACCCACACCCACACCCACACCCACACCTACGCCCACGCCCACGCCCATGCCCACGCCCACGCCCACGCCCACGCCCACGCCCACACCCACACCCACACCCACACCCACACCCACGCCCACACCGGTGCCGGTTGTGCTCGGGCTTGTGCCTGAATCGCCGGCGAGTATGTTGGTCCAGTGGTCGGTGGCCGTGGATGACGCGACGAGCGTTCGGATACTTCGCGATGGGTCGCTCGTGGCGGAGCCCGCGTTAGGGGATACCTCATTCGAGGACGTAGACCTCAGTCCAAACACCCGATACGCCTACGAGGTCGTCGTTGAGCGGCGGTCGGCGCAGGGCGTTGCCGCCCAAGCTTCAGCCGCCACCCTTGCCTACCCGCCCCAGGGCGGCAACGCCGCAAGCATCGACTGGTCCAGCCTCAAGTTCTACGTAGTCGACGAACGCAACCCCGATCACACCGAATACCGCATCGAGCTGATACCTGTGTATGGCGCCGGGGCCGCGGCCGCGGTGTCGGACTGGAGCAGCAGCAGGTGCAAGAAGTTCGAGGACCTCTCGTCCTACGCAAGGTACGCCTTCTCTGTCGTGGCGAGGAACCTGGACGGGGTGGAGACCGCGCACGTCGATAGGCGGGCTGGGGAGGGCGTCCCGCATCCGGAGGCGTTCTCGACAAGGAGTTACCCGTCCAGCGACGATCCCTGGGTCGCGGCCAGGGTGAATGATCTTGTTGCGATCTATGGGCTCACGGAATCTGCCGCCGACTGGCTGTCCAACGGGATACGCATCGAGTGGAAGCGCGGCCTTCCGGGGTGGGGGGGCTACGTAGACGGCGGCTACGCGGGGGTTGGGCACAGTGAACCTTGGACCCTGATGCACGAGGCGATGCACGGCTTGTGGCCCACCTGGGACGGGTGGCAGGATACCTGCGACCGGATGAACTTCTATACCTTCAAGCGCGACCAGGCCCAGTTCGTCCTAGATTTCCGCGAATACGACGAATCGGGGCAACCCAACCCATGGGAGGAATGGCGTCCCTACTACAAGTACCTTATCGGATTCCTAACGTCCGACGCGCCGGAAGGGGAGTCCTTCTGGGACGTGCTCGAGGCCCGTGAGTTCTACAAGGTGCCGTGGTTCTACCATCAACAGGAGACGACATACCCGTCTCAGGCCGCCCAGAAGCTATCGCTCGTGCCGCCGCCGCTTCAGAAGTACTTTCACGGCTTCTTGAAGGAGGGGGAGAGCAGGACATGGGCCGAGGAGTTGCACTGGTACTCGCGCCTCGTGGAAGCCGACCATCACCTGTGGAACCTGGTCTTCACCACGAGGGACATCCTTTGGCATTCGCCGGAGATGCGCGCTCCGGGCTCGGCGGCCAGGACCCAGATACCCGAGCCCTTGAGGAGTATGATCAGGGCGGCCGACCGCCAGCGCCTCGTCGACTTTGTCAACACCCTGGAAGACGTTGAGCGCACTAACGATTCGGACCCCGATAGCGGGTTCTGGCGCGGGTATCTCATGGGCCATCTCTTCATCGCGCAACTCTACCTGCCGGAGCTGGACAGTTCCATAGGGATCGAGGCGCAGCAGCCCGCCTTGGACTCCATCCGCGAGATACTGGGGCACCTGACGTTCGATCTCTACTGCGGGGAAGCGGACCCGGCAAAGGCGCGCGAGTTGATCACCAATGCCGAACATCTCTCCACGCTTCACCGCGACGCCTTTCTGAAGATGGTGGACGTCTACGATAGGGGGGAAAGGTTCTCGTGCGTTCAGTGGAGACCTTAAACTTGGTAATTGGCTGCGTCTCCAACAGGCTCATGCCCATTGGAAGCAAGCTGCGGCAGGGTTCGTGTTGGGTTGAGGACTTTTGTTCCCATCTCCACGAGGTTCTTGTTGGCGGGGCTGGCCAGCGTGAGCAGGGGCTTGCCGGAGGCGGCGAGCTTGTGGGCGAAGGCCTCGGTCATGCCGCCGGGGGCGGCGTGGGCGATGAGGACCTGGGCGGCGAGGTCGGCCGCGAGGTCGTTGCGCCTGGCGGACAGATCAGCCGTTGGACGGCGGCGAGTGGATGGGAAGGGCGAGAGGACCAGCAGGCGGCCGTCGTCGATGGCGGGGCGCCAGTCGCGGGGTACCCGCATGTTGTCGATGCCGCGGGCGGGGCAGACGACTACCGGCTGGCTGCCTCGGAGCAGCAGGCGCAGGCATTCGCGCTCCATCGGCGTTTGGAAGCCGCCTATGACGGGGACGCCGGCGTCGCGCATGGCCCTGGCGAGGTCATAGGTCTTGAGGATCAGGTCGCCGGGGCAGCGGTTGGAGCAGAAGACGGCGGTCAGCGGCTCGTCGAGCAGGCGGAGGTCGCCCCTGTGCGCCGGGGCCGTGAGTTGGGGAGAATTCTCGATATATGTCTTTTTCTGTAACATTTTGTCTCATTCAGCTATGGCTTGCGGGACAGCGCCTTGACACGAGAGAGGCAGAATGGGACGCCAGCGAGGCGGAATGAGACGCCAGCGAGGCGGAATGAGACACTGCTTCGAGAGGCCCGCGTCGGCCTGTCCGGTATGGTCAGCGTTCGCGTCATGCGCCATGTGATCGTGCCCTCATGCGATTTGCGTGATGCGGAGGGATGCCCCGCCACGTGGAGAGACTAGCACATCCGTTCATGGGTGTCAAATGACGGTAGGGCTTCCAAAATCCCCCACCTGAATGGCGGTGACGCTCTACGGCAAGGGGGAGGGCTGGTTTGAAACCAGCCCCTACGGGGTGATGGACGATAGCCCCTACGGGGTGATGGACGATAGCCCCTACGGGGTGATGGACGATAGCCCCTACGGGGTGATGGACGATAGCCCCTACGGGGTGATGGACGATAGCCCCTACGGGGTGATGGACGATAGCCCCTACGGGGTGATGGACGATAGCCCCTACGGGGTGATGGACGATAGCCCCTACGGGGTGATGGACGATAGCCCCTACGGGGTGATGGACGATAGCCCCTACGGGGTGATGGACGATAGCCCCTACGGGGTGATGGACGATAGCCCCTACGGGGTGATGGACGATAGCCCCTACGAGGTGATGGACGATAGCCCCTACGGGGTGATGGACGATAGCCCCTACGGGGTGATGGACGATAGCCCCTACGAGGTGATGGACGATAGCCCCTACGGGGTGATGGACGATAGCCCCTACGGGGTGATGGACGATAGCCCCTACGAGGTGATGGACGATAGCCCCTACGGGGTGAATGGACGATAGCCCCTACGGGGTGAATGGCCGATAGCCCCTACGGGGTGATGGACGATGGAATATGGCGCTGAAGGTGGAGGCGGGGGAATGACGGTAGAGGTGACTGCGTGTCGTGGCTAACGTTATTTCAAGCGGACGGCGGGCAGGCGCTTGAGCGCCTGGTTGCGGGGGTCTATCTCTATGCCCACAGACTCCAGGGCGGTCACGCCGAGCAGCGGTTCGGCTTCCGGCTCGCCGAACACGATTGTCGCCCCGACGTGCTCCCCCATGAACTCCACCTGCGCGGCGGCGATGCCCATGCGCACTTCGTTTCCGTCAGCCAGCTCGTACAGTCGATAGCCCGTGGGCTCGAGGCCGATGGACTCCAGGTGCTGCCGGGGAACGAGGCAATCGGTGGCGCCTGTGTCCACCAGGAAAAGCCCTTCCCAGACCCTTTCCGGCTCCCTCAAGTTCCGTATGCCGACGGTCACGTGTATTGCTCCCATTCGTTGCCTCCTTGCCTGGTAGCCTATCCTATCATTTCAGACCGTCTCGAACTGCAACGCCGAGAGGTCCGCAAAGTGGTAAAATAGTGGACGGAACAAGTACTCCTATAAGGGGGGGGGGACGCATGAGAGATCCAGATACTCCGGCATCCAGGCCGACCGCGCCAACCCTACCGTTAGAAGAGACCGCCCGCTTGGGCGACGAAATCTACGAGCGGGACATCCGGCAACAGGTCGAGGCCGACCACCACGGAGAGATCGTCGCCATCGACGTTGGCAGTGGTAGGTGGGCCATCGCCGACACAGCCCTTGCCGCAGCGGACGCCCTACGAGAACGGCGCCTTGCCCTTGATGTTTGGGCAGTGAGGGTGGGGTATCCGACGCTGCGCACATTCGGGGGCAGTTCCCTGCGGAGGACCGGATGATAGAGGGTTTCGTGAACGCCAATCACGAAGCCCTCGTGACCCTCTCACTCCGCACGTACTTCGCCGCCAACGCTCAGACCGTCTCGAATTGCAGCGCCGAGAGGTCCAGGTTGGAGGAGCGCTTGGAGAGGTGGGGCATCTCCACGCCGACCACTTCGTTCGCTTCGTTGTAGTCGAGCACGACGCCGGGCGAGACCTCCTCGGACTCGACTATGGGCGAGTCGTCGAGGCGCAGGTACAGGGCGTCCGCTTCCTTGTCCACGTTCAGCTTCATAGCTCACCTCTCTATGCCCGGTCAAAGTCCTGCCGGCTGATGTCCAGGTCTCTCCGAATTCCGTGGAGCGTCCCCGTGGCCAGGTCTCGACTGCCGTGTCTTGGAACCGTGGTCTCCCGGTTATTGGACGGGTTGATCCAGATTTCGTGCGAGCCTCCGGCTTGGCGGTGAAAAGCGCATCCAAGCCTCCTGAGCTTTCTTGTCAACTCCCTGTACGTCATACAGCTACGGATATCCTACCCTCTCCGGTCAGTGACCGCGCTATCCTCGGCGGAAGGGGTTTGCCACGGTCCCTGTAGGAGAGTATGAACTGCTCCGCCACTGTGGACAGTTCGGTCAGGGCCTCGTTGGCGGTCTCCGCCCAGGCGCGGCATCCGGGCAGGTCCGGTATCTCGGCCATGTACAGCCACCCCTGGTCTTCGCGGGGTTCGTGCAGGACGTAGTCCAACTGGTACAGCTCCATTTCGGCCTCCCTATCGTGCTTGTTCCTCACTCGTCCCGCCCCGTGCGGCGTCGGAGGTGATCCTGTCGAGTGATTTCATGGCCTATCGCCTCCTATGCGGCTAGTGTATTACAGGGTCAGCGGTCCCACGATGCTTTCTCTTCCTTGAGGTAGTCGTCGACTTCCTTCGCAGTCTTGAAGAGGCGATGCCCCGGCGCTTCAGCCAGGATGTCAACCACGGATCGCCGCTCTGACGCCGGCGATTGGCTGACGACCACGTCAACGGACTCTCCCACGGGAAGCTCCCGGTCCACGATCTCTATCTTGCCTCCCGGCAGTACCGTCGTTCGTATGTGCAGCGCTTTCTGCATAGCCCTTGCCTCCTTTCACGATGCGCCGTCCCATTCCAGCGGCGGGTCAGCCTGCCTTGACGTTGTGAAGGGGGAGCGCTTCGGTTTCCAGCGTGGACAGGTCCAGACGCCGGGATGCCTGGTCGATGTCGAAGCCGACCACCTGGCCGTCGGCGTCTATGTCGACGTTCAGGCCGTGGGTGACCTCGATGGTCTCCGCGCCCGGCCGGGCGTTGAACTCGACGTAGAGGCTGTCGGTCTCGGGGTAGTAGTGAAGCTTCATAGTTGCTCCTCTTGCACTCTGCAACTCTTGAAGTTGTCGTCAGACATCATACTTGGTTCTCCTTTGCGACCAAGTCGTCCAGGATGACGATGGGCAAGCCTTCGACAACCTCATCGCCCTCCCATAACGGCTTGACAAGCGTTTGCGTCTTGAGTGATGTCCTAGCGGTTCCGCGATGCCCCATGCCGAAAGTAGTACACGTACCATGTGTCCACTTCGTCACCTGCTCCACCAGGATAGTATTGGCAGCCCCTCTTGTTGGCTTCGATTCTCTCCCTTTCCTGAGCCTTACTCTTCGTCCTGTGCGTACTGAGGATCTTCCATCCTCTCAGGCTGGGGTATCGTCGTTTCCAATCTTGCTTTCGCCTGTCTGGGTCAGTAGTGATTCCAACACGACAAGCCATGTGACTCTCCTAACTGTGATCGCTGTGCCGATGGCAGCCTAGCTTTGATGGATTGCACTGCCTACATATGCCATTGTTCTCTCCGAGCCAAGTCCATAAGAGTTATTGCTTCGATACCCAACGCTCTACAGACATCTGGGATAGCAGGCCTGGTCAGATTGCCCGTTTGTTTCTCATATGTCACGACGGACAGGCCACGAGTCTGTGCCAATGCTATCACAAAAGGGTCAGCGCCAGATCTACCCTTACGAGTGTCAATAAGCCTCGGGTATCGCCTGAGAATATCAGTGACCGTCAACTGGACAGAAGAGTCGATGGGAACAAAAATGTGTGCATAGTCGAGTGCCCATTTGAGAACACTGTCATCTTTCCGTTCAAGTTCGACTCGTACTTCTTCAGAAGTAACGACACGGAAATCAAGTATCAGCTGTTGGATATTATCCCATACCGTCGGGAATACGTCTCGCGGATAATCCCGATTCCACGCGTTGATGAAAACGCTTGTGTCGAAGCAGTACGTCACGCGTATGTCTCTCTAACTCTCGTCCTGTCAAGAATGGCATCCAGACTTGGCAAATGTTTCATGCGCAATTGCAGAATGTCCGTCAGGTCGCTTCCCGTGATATTGTCTTGGTAGTAATTGCTCAGAACGACATGAACGAAAAGGTGTCCAAATTTCGCAATGGCTTCCCGCGCCGGCGGAACAGGACCTGATGATCTCGTCTGTGATCCTAGGACAGTTTCGTTGGCGAGTTGTTCTCTCTTACTTTGATAGAAATTCCGCGTAATTCGGCCATTGATCAAGAGCCGTCTAGTCACAACATCTCTACTGCAATGAAATTCTCGTGCCAACCGTCGAAGATCATCGTCCCGCCACTCATGACCCTCCGGATAGCCGCGGACCAATTCATCCCTGAGCAGTGGCTCACGTGGAACAAGGACTGCGCCTGCGACCGCATTGCAAAAGGCCTCAATGTCAAGGGCATAGCCTCCCACTTCTCTCAAATTGCATATGCCTCCCTGCCGAAGGGCAAGATGGGTGAGTTCATGAAGCATGGTGAAAGTCCTACCGTTGGGGGCGTCTTTAACGTTGACCACGGCCAACGGCAGGGTCTCGGAGTGGACGGAGAACCCTCTCGCTTCGTCCCATGGAACACCTTGCATTTGAAAGACAAGAACACCCGCCTGTTCAAATGCGGCGCGCCAGCGGTTCATCGTGTCATAGTTCGGCTTCCAGCTCTCTTGAGCCTCCAGAGGGGTCCCAAGGTACGACCGGACCCGTTCCGCTACTGCCTCTGGGTCCTCTCGCATGTCCGCCGAAAGAGTCATCGGAGGAAGATCTCCTTCTGTCTGCTCATAGAGCTCCAAGAAGAGATCGCGCCGGGATTGTGCCTCTCGCAACTGGAAGAGCAAAGCGGGAGACGTCAACATGGTGTCGGCCTGGGTGGGCCTGCGATAGTCCTTGGGCACGGTGAACCCTTGCGGCGGCTCCGGCAGATAGAACACGGCGATGGGCCTCTTGTAGAGCTTGGCCAACTTGCGCAACTGCGGGATGCTCGGCCTGGCTTGCCCGCTTTCCCAGGATGCCAGCGCATCCGGCTTGACAGCGGCTTTGGCCGAGGCCGTGTAGACATCATAGCCGGCAGTCTCCCTGCTCCATCGGAGTAGGGCTGGCGTAACCAATGCTTCCACGCCTAACCTCGCCATCTTAATCTGAGTTGACCTTGACCATAGTTCACCCTTCCCGGCCCATGCGGTACTTGATGTCGTAGTTGATGATGAAGTCTTTAGTTATCTCCATGGGAATCCTTTGTTGCCATAGCCTCCAATTGCCTACGCAATTGCTCGTTCTCCTCGGTAATCCGTTCATTTTTTCTCTTCAGCTGTATCGCTACTTCCCTTACCTTAGAAAACCCATTAGCTATTTCGGAAACCTTTACTTTCATTCCGTCAACTTCATCTTGAACATCAGGATGACTCTCTTCATGTCGCCTGATGTCAGCGCTCACCTCTTCCATTTTGCGATTATGTCGCCTGATGTCAGCACTCATTTCTTCCACTTTGCGAATCGACTCATGGGTAGCCGATTCTATGTCTCTGCCTTTGTTAACAATCTTAGTGGTCAGCGTTATCAATAAGAGTGACCACGCTGCAAGGAAGGCTACTGCTTCCAGTAAGTCTATTTTGATTAACGTAGAACTCGCGGCTGGTGTTTCCAGCACGGCTCCTGAAGCGACTCTCCATATCGTAAGTGTGCCCCAAACTACGAGCAGGATAACGTAAAATACATTCCAGTATCCAAGGGCATTCCATGAAAACAAAGCGCCTATTCTACGAAGGAGCCTCATCTATTCACCCGTCACGGCCCATGCGGTACTTGATGTCGTAGTTGATGATGAAGTCTAGCTCCTCGTCCGTGAAGCCGTAGTGCTTCGCCAGCACACGGTCTATTTCGTCTATGATGGGCTTGGATAATTTGAGGTAGAACTCATCATATTCCACACGCCCACTGGTCTTGTAGTTATATACGCGCCGCTTGGACTTCGCCTGCATGTCCATTTGAAGCTTCTTGGAAAGCTCGTCAAACTGAGCGTCCTTGCACAAGGGAAATGCGAGAACTTCCGGACGGTTCAGATGGTAGCAATCGGAGAGAGACAGCCACCATATGAAAAAAGACGTGCTGCTAAGGATACTCTGAATGCTCCCGGCTGATTCTCTGTTGAGCCTGAGAGGATTGAGTCCATTCGGGACTTTGACGCCGTCGCGTTCGCTTTGGAAGAATGGCGCAGTGGTATGAGCACGAATCCAATTCACGGGAGTTGAGTGATACAGTACTTCATCTTGGCTCGTTCCAAACGTCAGTGTACTATCGATTCGGGCCTTGGTATCCAGCATCTTCTTCAACACTTGTAAATGAATCTTCCCTGATATCTTAGGAACGGCGGTCTCGTAGTGTAGTCCTTCGGTATCTGTGTATTCCACAAGATCAAATAGGCTGTCTCTCTGCTCGGCGTACCAACGATGGTAGCCGGTTGTGAATATACCATTGCCTCGGTTCGAGGCAACGAAGATTGCTAATCTGAACTTGACGCCATTGAATAATACGCTTGGGTGGGCGTCCGCGCTGATGTTGAAAAGATGGCAGGAGCTATAGTGTTTGTAGAAATTCTGAACCAAGGGTTGCATTCGTTGGGTACTGTGTCCGCTGAGCGGCACGATCATACTTAAGGAAGCATTCCTATTAGCCAGGGCTTTGGATCGCTCTAATACGTAGGCATACAGGTTCCCGCATGATGCCGTTTCGTAAGTTCTAACAGTGTACTCAGTCTTGACCTTGCTGTACTCCACGTACGGCGGGTTCCCGATCACCACGTCGAAGCCGCCCTTGAACATGATACCGTAGAACTCGACGAGCCAATGAAAGGGCTGGTGGCTGGTGCGCCAGCATTGGTAGGCGTCATGCCTGGCGGGGTCCTTGTCGCACTTCGCGGGGTCTTTCTTGCACTTGGGGCACATGTCGGGGCGTTTGGCGCACGCGGGGCAATCGGGAGAATCCAGGTTGTGCTCGGTCACGCCGTCCGGACCTATGCCGTACTCGGCGGCTAGATGTCGGTCCAGCTTGTCGGCGAGGGTGCGGAGGCGGTCGCGGAGGTCCTGCTTGTCGGCGGAGGTGACCTCTCCACCGAGCATGGTCTGCTGGCGTCTGAACTCGTGGGCCATCCAGTCCACGCCGCGGGCTTCCTCCTCGATGCGGTCCAGGACGGCCTGGTCTTCGGGGAAGACCTGGCGGCGCTGTCCGTCGGGCGTGACCCTCATAGCCTCCTGCACGGCGTCGAGGGAGGTGAATCCGACTAGGGTGTTGCCGGTGCGTATGTTGAAGTCGATGTCCGGCAGGGGCTCTATTTGTTCGTAGGTTTCGAGCTGGGCGACGAGCTTGAGGAAGAGGCGGAGCTTGCAGATTTCTACGGCTTCTTCCATGATGTCGACGCCGTAGAGGTTGTTGAGGACGATGGACTTGAGTATGAAGTAGCGCTCGCTGGGGTGCTCGTCCACCTGCCCGAGGATGCGGCGGAAGTCCCCCAGGTGCTCGGGGCTGCGCTTGCGCTCGGACCTTTCGGCGTCGTCCAGGAAGCCGCGCATCCCTTCGAGGCAGGCGGTGTATAGGGGTTCGAGGACGTTGAGGGCGGCGAAGAGGAAGGCGCCGGAGCCGCAGGTGGGGTCGAGGACGGAGACGTCGCGGAGGGCGTGCCAGAAGGCGCGCAGGAGCTCGGGGCCTTCGCTCTGTGCGATGACGTCCCTGGCGAATTGCTCGACGTCGAGGTTGAGGGTGATGAGGTCGTTGATTTCCCGCACGTCGCCGGCCGCGAGCCTGGCGCGGACTTCCTCGTGGCGCTGGCGGCGGGCGACGACCTCTCGCCAGGTCTCGGTGGGGAGGGCGTAGCGGTCGGGGGCGGGGGCGTTCCAGCCGCCGCGCTGGGATACGTCGTGGATGCCGGCGGCTATGTGGTCGGGGAGGTGGAGGGGGGCGCCGGGGGCGTGGTCACCCTCACCCCAGCCCTCTCCCATCGAGGGAGAGGGGGAAGAGTCGAGGCCCTCTTCCACGACGGGAGAGGGGGCGGAAGGGTTGAGGGGGATTGGGTCCTGGGCGTTGCGGGTTATGCCGTGGGCGACGGCGGGGTAGACGTAGCGGTCGGGGTCGTCTTGGAGCAGGCGCCAGACGCCTCCGCCGGGTCCGAAGGCGGTCCGGCACTCTTTCCTGGCGGCGTCGAATAGGAAGGGTATGACGGTGTTTCGCGAGATGTAGCCGGTGATGTCCTCCTTGGTGTAGTAGGCGCCCATCTGTTTCTGGTTGACGTATTTTTCGAAGATGTAGCCGAGGACGTCGGGGTTGATCTCGTTGTCCTCGCGGCTGGGGCGCTCGTCTAGGTGCCAGCGGTAGCGGTCGAAGAAGTCGAAGACGCGCTCGAAGGCGGCGTCGGGGATGGCGATGCGGGGGTTGTGGCGTTCGAGGTCGTGTACGTCGAAGAGGCCGCCGTTGAGGAAGGGGACTTTGCCGAGGAGGGCGGCGAGGTCGGGCGCGCGCTGGGCTTCGGGCTGGCCTAGGCCCTCGTGGAAGAGGCGCAGGAGGAAGAGGCGGTAGAATTGCTGGAAGCGGGCGGGTCCTTCGACAGGCTCAGGATGACCGGGGGTAGGCTCAGGACGACCGGGGAGGGATTGCACCATCTTGAGGCGGTTGCGGAGGTAGTCGGCGTCGTTGTCCAGGAAGCCCTGTTTCTGGACGAAGTAGACGAACATCATGCGGTTGAGCATGAGGGAGGCGTACCATTCCCTGTCGCCCTGGGCGGCGATGCCCTCGATGAAGTTTCCGAATGCGGTCAGCTCGGTCCTGAAGCGTTCGTAGAAGCGCCTGGTGACCTTTTCGACGTCGAATGCCTTGCGGACGCGGGGGGTCACTACGTCGGATATGCCTATGCCCTTTGCCTCGTCCTCCAGGGTGAAGGCGATGGTCTGGAGGCGCTGGAGGATGGGGTCGCCGCTGCTGCCGGCGGTGTAGGCGTACTCGCGGCAGGCGGCTGGCTTGCCGGTCTCGCGCTTGACCCACTGCCAGACCTGGGTCCCGCGGCCCGAGTCGGTGAAGATGATGAGGTGCTCGAAGGCGCGCTTGGCGACTTCGCTCTCTATCTTGCGGCGGACCGGGTACGGGGGGATGTCGTCGTTGGCGCCGGGGGCGCACTCGTAGACGGCGAAGTCGGCCTTCTCCGCGATGGGGCTGAGGGTGTAGTCGCGCTCGTTGACGCGGACGCTCAGGGGCGCGGACCGGTAGTGGTCCCAACCCAGGCCCTCGACGAAGAGGGTGGGGAAGTCGAATGCGTGCAGGTGGGGGCGGAGCTGTTCGATGGGGACCGGCGTCATGAGTCGTCCTCCAGGAGCCGGGTTGCGTAGAGTGACGCCATCTGCCGGTCCAGCGTGAGGGTCTCCAGCCCGGCGCGGGAGTAGTCGTCGGCGATGAGGCGGTCGAAGAGGCCGGGGCCGCCTGAGGCGGATAGGGCTTCGAGGACGGGCGGGCCGTTCAGGGGAGCTATGAGGCCACTGGTCAGCACGTCCAGGAGCCCGGCGCGGGCGTTGGCACTGGGGATGTCGTAGTGGTGGATCAGGGCAGCGTAGGCCTCGCCGATCGCCTGATTGGACGCGAATATCTCGTATCTGCGTTCGACCAGGACGCCAAGGCGGCGCAAACAGCGCTCGAAGTCCTCTTGCGGCTGCTGCGCCACGAGCCTGACTAGGACCGAGGTGTCAACGCCGCAGCGCGGGGCCACGCCCTTGCTCCCGTTCGTCCCTGAACTTGCGGATGTCGAAGGGCGGGGTGCCGGGCTTTATCTTGTCGCGCAGCGTGCCCAGCTTGGAGTAGTCGATCCGCTTGGGGCGCAGGGTGAACCCGTCGGGGCCTTCCAGCAGCTCTAGGCGGTCGCCAGGCCCGACGCCCATCTCTTCGAGGACGTGCTTGGGGAAGGTGACCTGGCGCTTCGAGGTGATCTTGACAATCATGGGTTCCTCCTTACGGCAATGCTACTACAGTAAGGCGGATGGTTCAAGGGCTATTGGCTCTACGGCAAGGGGGAGGGCTGGTTTGAAACCAGCCCCTACGGAATGCGCTGACAGCCCCTACGGGTGGTGGTTGGCAGATATGGGGGTGGAGGTGAGGGATCTGGGGGTCTCGGCGAACAGGCCGAGGGAGCAGATGATCTGCGGCTCCCGGGCCTCGGCGGCGTCGTCCGCCGTCATGCATAGGCGGTCCTCCTCGCGCAGCGACATCACTATGTCGGCCAACTGCGTGTCGTCGACGCCGCTGCGGAGCTGCCGGTTCAGGGTGTCGACGGCGGACGGGCGCAGGGGATAGCGGTATATGTCGTCGATGGCCTTGTGGAGGGCGTCGACGTCGAATAGCTGGCCCCTGACGGCGTCGGCGTAGGCTTTCAGGCGGGTGTAGGCGCGGAAGCGGGCGCCGGAGGGCCGTCCGAGCTGGCCGCCGACTCGCTTCTCCTCCCTGGCGACGTGCCTGACGCCCTCGGCGACGAGGTGGTGGTGGCTCTCGTGGTGAGGTTGGGCCGGGGTGTCGGGCCTGCACTCGGCGGCGGAGAGGATTTCGAGCTGCGACTCGGTGATGCTGCGGCCCTCGCGGTCGACGTAGGCGAGGGCGTCGTTGCCGTCGGCGGTGCGCGTGAAGACGAGCGCGCCCTCGGGCCGCTGTGCGATGGCGGCGTGCTTGCGGGAGGAGAAGACGACGTCTGGGAGGTCGGCGACGGCCTTCTCCAGCGAGGGGTCGGCGCCGATGGCGTTCTTCCAAATCTGGTATGCGTGGGAGGCGAGGTCGACGTCGCCCTCCGGGTCGCCGTCGAGGATGCCGGCGCGCTCGTGGTAGAGGTTGACGATGGCCTGGTCGTCGTCTTCGTCCTCGAAGAATGCCTCGTCCGCGCCGACCACCTCGGCGTTCTCCCTGAGCCGCTCGCGGACTCGCCCGCGCAGGTCTATGATGCGCTCGACGCCCTCGGCGGGCAGGAAGGAGTGGCAGAGGATCTCCTCCGCCCTCTGCCCGATGCGGTCGACGCGGCCGGCGCGCTGGATGAGGCGGATGATGGCCCAGGGCAGGTCGTAGTTGACGACGACGTGGGAGTCCTGGAGGTTCTGGCCCTCGCTGAGCACGTCGGTTGCGACGAGTACGCGGAGCTCCCGCTCGGGTACGCCCTGGCCCGGCCGCAGGTTGCTGTCGGGGCTGAATCGCCATGCCTGCTGCGTGGGGTCGGCGGAGCTGCCGGTGACTCCCGCCATGTCCGCGACGCCTCTCTTCTCGAGCTGCGCTTCCAAGTAGTCGACGGTGTCGGCGAACTGGGAGAAGACGAGCACCTTGCGGTCCGGGAAGGTCTGTGTCAGCAGCGAGGTGAGCGCGTCGAGCTTGGCGTCCCTGGCGGGGTCCCAAGCGCCGTAGGTTTGGAGTACGTCCAGGAGGGCGTTGGAGTCCGAGAGGAGCTCGCTCTCGAGGGAGCTCTCGAACAGGTCGGCGCGGAGCCACTTGAAGCGGCGGGTGTAGCGGTCCTCGTACTCGGCGTATATCTCGGCTGCGCGCGCCTCGAAGCCGGCGGCAGTCGGAGCGCCGCCGGTCTTCTCGGCCGCTTCCTCCTGGTCGTCGTCGCCAGGGTCGAAGAGAGCGCCCCTCGCCTGGTCCGCGTCCTCGTCGGTGAACCGGGAGTCGAGCATCTCGGCGTCCTGCGTACCGAGGGGCAGGGGCAGGCCGTTCCTGATGGCGTGGAGGAAGACGTAGTTGCGGAGCACGTGCCGCTCTACGGATTGCAGGAAGGCGGCGCCGCTGCTCTCCAGGCGTTTGAAGAGGTTGGTGCGGCAGAAGCCCATCAGCCGCTTGCCGGCCCGGGAGAGGTCGTCGACCTGCCGCTCCTCCGCTGCAGTGGGCGGCGTTTCGGGGTTGTCGGATACGTAGTTGCCGAGGCCGTATCGCGGCAGGTGCAGGTCGTTGACCGTATCGACCACCTTCTGCGAGTAGAGCTTGGCGTACTGGTCGTCGGGGTTGGAGTCGTCGATGGCGAACTTGACCGTCTTTGGGACGCGGGTAGGGAAGAAGGAGCGGGCGCCGTCCTCGTAGGTGAGGAACTTTCGGCCGGTGTCGTGGTCGGTCTCGGCGTAGTTGTCCTGTATGAAGCCGCGGGTGCGGCGCACGAGGTAGAGGCGCATCAGGTCGCGCCAGTCGTCGGCGTGCTCGCTGAAGTCGAAGGCCGCGAGGGTTCGCGGCGATGCCTGGTGGCGCCTGCTGAACTCGATCTCGCCCAGCTCACGCAGGAGGCGTTCGGGGCGGATGCCGAGGTCCTGGTCTTCCTCGACGAAGATGCGGAGCTGGCTGGAGAGGTCCAGGTAGGTCTTGTTGTAGGGCGTGGCCGATAGGAGGATGCACTTGCTCTCGTTGGCGCGGACGTACTCCTGGATGGCGCGGTAGCGGCGGCCCTCGCGGTTGCGGAGGTTGTGGCTCTCGTCGATGACGACGAGGCGGTAGCGGCGCAGGTTGGGCAGCTCGCGGAGGACCCTGCTAAGGGGCAGCACCCTGGCGCGAAGCTGGTACCGGTACACGTAGTCTTCCCACATGGGGACGAGGTTCTTGGGGCATATGATGAGCGTCTCCAGCCCGAAGTCGTCCTCGAAGATGCGGGCGACGGCGGTGGCCATGAGCGTCTTGCCAAGGCCCACCACGTCGCCGATGAGCACGCCGTTGCGCTTGTTCAGGTGGTGGGCGGCTATCTTGACGGCGGCGGCCTGGAAGTCGAAGAGGCGGTCGCCGAACACCCTGGGTATCCTGAACTCGGCGAGGCCGGCGCGGGCTTCGTGGGAGAGGTGGTAGGCCATCTTGAGGTAGACGTGGTAGGGAGGTATCAACGCCTCCCGCGCCCAGCTCTCCTCGATGATATGGAGCAGCTCGTCGGTGATGTCGACGCAGAAGCGGTCGTTCCACCTGTCCTCGAACCACTGCTTGAGCTT
Source organism: Dehalococcoidia bacterium (assembly GCA_963664035.2). Lineage (GTDB taxonomy): Bacteria > Chloroflexota > Dehalococcoidia > Lucifugimonadales. The sequence goes on from OY760867.2 coordinate 2,032,989, forward strand.
CAGGGTCGCGTCGTGGTCGAGCACGTCCACGTTCAGCTCGCCCTGCGCGGCGAGACCGGCGAAGGTCATGTTGCTGCTGCCGAGGTAGCCGACGATGGGGTTGATGGGATCGTCGCGATAGAGCAGGTAGAGCTTTGCGTGCAGCGGGTGGCGGAGGAAGAGCTTGACGACGACCTTCTTGGCGCGAAGCTGCGCCGCCAACTGCCGCAAGGTCCGCTCGTCGGCGTTGGTGGGGGCGCCGATGGTGAGCTGCTGGCGAAGCTGCTCGGCAAGCTGGACTCGGAGGCGGTGGGCCGTCCGGTTGTCCATGCCGGAGGGCCTGTCGACGAGGCTCAGGGCGTCCCGGAGGTCGTCGTGGGGCAGTGTCTGCATCCCGATGAGTACGCGGCACGGGCCGTCGCCTTGGTTCCAGTCGTCCACGTAAGGCGCAAGGCCGCTCCAACCGCGCAGGTTGAAGTAGCCGACGCAGAAGTCCGCTCGCGACGACAGGACCAAGGTCTCCCGCAAGGCGGGGAGGAGGCTGGAGTCGGGCGCTAGGTTGTCGAAGATACGCGGCATAGACGCTTTGCCGGTTATCCGGCCCCTCGCCAGTGTAGTCCTGTGACCTTCATTCGTCCACTTAGCGGGCGCCTGTGAGGCCCGCGTCCGCGTAGTCGCCCTCTCCTGGGAGGGCTGCGTAGGGATAGCAGAGAAGGGCGCCGTCGATGGGAGAGACGCTGACGTGCGCCTGGACGTTGAAGACCGAAGCGAGCACGTCCTCCCGGATGACCTCCGTGGGCGGGCCTTCCTCGACAATGCGGCCGCGGTGCAGAACCACCATGCGCTCCGCGTACTGGGACGCATGGTTCAGGTCATGGAGCGCCATGACCACGGTCAGGCCGTGCTCTCGGTTCAACGCCTGGATGAGGTTGAGCACCTGGATCTGATGGTTGATGTCCAGGAAGGTCGTGGGCTCGTCCAGGAGGAGGATGCGAGGCTCCTGCGCCAAGGCAAGCGCTATCCAGACCCGCTGGCGTTCACCCCCGGAGAGGCTCTCCAAGAGGCGGTGACGGAAACGGCTGGAGGACGTGAGCTCCAGCGCCCGCTCGACCGCCGCGCGGTCCCTGTCGGAGCGCATCCGGAGCGGGCCGGTGTGGGGATAGCGCCCCTGTTCGACCAGCTCCTGCACCGTCATCCCAGGAACGGCGCCCGGCGACTGCGGCAGCATCGCGATCTGCCGAGCCACGTGGCCGGGTGACATCCTGGCGATGGCTGCGCCATCCAGCAGCACCGAGCCCGTCTCGGGGCGCAGGAGGCGCGCCAGCGTTCGAAGCAGGGTGGACTTCCCGGACCCGTTGGGGCCGATGATGGCAGTCACGGTCCCCCGCGGAATGGAGAGCGTCACTTCGTTCAGCACCGTACTCTTGCCCAGACGCACGGAGATGGCCTGGGCGTCCAATACGACCGCGTCTCGCGTCATCGCGCCGCCCCTCGGCTAAGGATGTAGAGGAAGAACGGCGCCCCGATGAACGCCATGACCGCTCCCACCGGCAGCCCAGGCCGGTGAGTCGGCGCCGGGAAGGGTGGGCGTATGGTGATCCCCTGGGAAACGATGTCCGCTCCGACGAGCAGCACGGCGCCGGCCACAGCGGCCACCGGCAGCAGGCGGCGGGCATCCTCCCCGGTCAGCCAGCGCGCGACGTGCGGGGCCACGAGGCCGAGGAACCCGACCGCCCCCACCACCGAGACCGCCGCGGCGGTGAGCAGGGCGGCGAGGCAGAAGAGCGCGGCGCGCGTCACGTTGACCCGCATCCCCCTGGCGGCGGCCAGGCTGTCCCCAAGCTGGAGGACGTTCAGAGGCCGGGCGGCCAGCAGCGCCAAAGGCAGCGCCGCCGCCGCCCATGGCCACAGCTGGTCCCAGTGGACCCAGACGCGGCCATTCAACGATCCGATGATCCAGGGGAGGACGCCTCCCACGCCGGCCTGGGCGCGAAGCATGATGAACGCGGTCACGGACGATAGGATGGCGCTGACCAACACGCCGCTGAGCACCATCCGCAGCGGATGGACTCCGCCGCGCCAGCTCAGGGCGAAGACCACCGCGCCCGCGCCCAAGCACCCAAGCAACACGACGAGGGGCATGAAGCGCCCAGGGTGCGGAAGTCCTCCGATACCCACGGTCCACAGAACGGCGACGAGGATTCCCCCCGCCGTCACGCCGGTGATGCCCGGCTCCGCCAGGTTGTTCCGCATGACGACCTGTAGAATCGCCCCAGCCGTCCCCAGCAGCGCCCCGGCGAGGATGGCGATGAGCGACCTGGGAAGTCGCAGGTCCCAGACCACGATCCGATGAAGTTCCTCGGCCTGCCGTCCCAAGAGCGACGCGAGCACCTCGTCCGGTCCCAGGCGCACCGTGCCCGTACACAGATGCACGACGAACAGCACACCGACGAGCGTCAGCCCCACGGCGAGCAGCACGAAGAATCGCCTGGCCCCCCAAGCGCGTCCGTCCGCTGCGCCCGCCCGCCCGTCAGTCTCGATGGTCACTCCTCAGAATCCTGTTCCTGAGCAGGATAAGCAGGACCGGGCCGCCCAGCACAGCGGTCCATAGTCCCACGGGCGTCTCCCCGGGGGCGGTCGCGAGTTTCGCCCCAACATCCGCCATCGTGAGGAGCGCAGCGCCCATGAGCGCGGAGAAGGCAAGCACCTTGCGCGGGTCCTCGCTGCGTAGGGCCCGACGGGTTAGATGCGGGGCAAGCAGCCCTATCCACCCGATAGGGCCGGTGACGGCCACCACCGCGGCCACGAGCCCGGCGCCGATCAGGAGGACCAGCGTCCGAACGCGCCCGACGCTCATCCCCAACGACTGCGCCGCATGGTCGCCCAGGCGGAGCGTGTTCAACGGTCGCGCCAGCAGCAGGCCCAGGGGGAGGCAGACTGCCACCCAGGGCACGACGATCCAGACGTGCTCCCACGTTCTGTTCGCCAGGCTGCCTAGCAGGAAGTAGAACAGGACGAGGACCGCCCCGATGGTCCCCGCCAGGCTGATGAGGGCGATGATGCACGCATTGATGAAGGCCGCCACCGCGACGCCGATGAGCACGACCTGCAGAGTGCTCCGTGCTCCCTTCGCCGCGATGATCACCACGGCCCCCGCGAGCAGGCCGCCCGTGAGCGCCACCCAGGGATGGAACACCAGGAGCAGCGGGAGCTGGAAGAGGGTGACGACCGCCACGGCAAGGGATGCCCCGGCGGCCACGCCCAGCAGCTCCGGGCCTGCCAGCGGGTTTCTTAGGCCGTCCTGCATCATCGCCCCAGCCTGGCCCAGCGCCGCCCCGCTGAGGACGGCGAGCGCCACCCTGGGAGCGCGCAGCTCGCGGACGGTCAGCTGCGCCAGGCGCTCCGCCTCCTCTCCCCAGAGGATACCCCATGCCTCCGCCATCGAGAGCTTGGGTATGCCGTTGGCAAGGGAGAGCGAGGCCGCCACGAAGATGCACAGGAGCAGGCCCGTGGCAATCAGGAGAAGCTTGACGGGCTCCCACCGCGCGCTCACGGGCCTGCTGTCGCTGCTTGGCTGCACCTGGACGAGGCGACCTAGTTACCGAACACGTCCGGGTATAGTAGGGGCATCGCCTCATCCAGCACCAGCCCCAGGGACCGCGTCCCGCGCCCGGTGCTCCAGAGACCGAAGCTGACCTGGTGGACCTCGTCGTTCTTGACCGCTGCAAGCTCGCCCCACAGCGGGTTCGCGGCGAGCTGTTCCGCCAGAGGCGGCGGCTCGAACCCGGGGAAAGCGATGGTCTGAACGAAGATCACGTCAGGGTCAATGCTGAGGACTCCCTCCAGGGAGAACTGCATGCCGCCCGACGCGTGCCCGCCCTCGTCAGGGGGCGGCTTCGACCAGGGGTAGTCGGTCACTTCCGCCAGGAGCCCGCCGGTAAGTGCGCCCTCGGTGTCGATGCCAAAGTTGACGTCGGAGCCGTACATCACCAAGGCGGTGCGGTCCTTGGGCGAGCGCGCCCTGTAGTCTTCCAGCTTGCCCAGGAAGCGTTGCGCCGCCTCCTCGGCCTCCGCGGGGCGTCCCATCGCCGCCCCGACCTCTTTCAGGTATCTGATGGAGTCCTCGTAGGTCACGGGGTTCACGATGTACAGCGGAGCGATGGGGCGCAGCGCGTCCCGCAGGCCGTCATGCACGCCCCCCAGCCCGATGACGAGGTCGGGCTGAGCGGCGGCTATGTCCTCCAGGCTGGGTTCGAAGAACGACCCTCCGATCACTCGGAACCCGTCCGCCCTGCTGCCGAAGAACCGTGGGTCGGAGGAGAGCGGGTCATTGACCGCCACGGGTTCCAGTCCCAACTCGGCCATGATGTCCGGGCAGATCTCCGTGAGACACGCCACGCGGACGGGGCGCTCCGTAAAGGTCAGGCGCTCACCCGTGCTGTCCGTCAGCGAGATCGTGCGGGACGCCGGGTCGCCGAACACGTCCGGGTATATCAGGGGCATCGCCTCATCCAGCACCAGCCCCAGGGACCGGGTCCCGCGCCCGGTGCTCCAGAGACCGAAGCTGACCTGGTGGACCTCGTCGTTCTTGACCGCTGCAAGCTCGCCCCACAGCGGGTTCACGGCGAGCTGTTCCGCCAGAGGCGGCGGCTCGAACCCCGGGAAGGCGATGGTCTGAACGAAGATTACGTCAGGGTCAACGCTGAGGACCCCCTCCAGGGAGAACTGCATGCCGCCCGACGCGTGTCCGCCCTCGTCAGGGGGCGGCTTCGGCCAGGGGTAGCCGGTCACTTCCGCCAGGAGCCCGCCGGTAAGTGCGCCCTCGGTGTCGATGCCAAAGTTGACGTCGGAGCCGTACATCACCAAGGCGGTGCGGTCCTTGGGCGAGCGCGCCCTGTAGTCTTCCAGCTTGCTCAGGAAGCGTTGCGCCGCCTCCTCGGCCTCCTCGGGGCGTCCCATCGCCGCCCCGACCTCTTTCAGGTAGCTGATGGAGTCCTCGTAGGTCACGGGGTTCACGATGTATAGCGGAGCGATGGGACGCAGCGCGTCCCTCAGTCCGTCATGCACACCCCCCAGCCCGATGACGAGGTCGGGCTGAGCGGCGGCGATGTCCTCCAGGCTGGGCTCGAAGAACGATCCTCCGATCACTCGGAACCCGTCCGCCCTGCTGCCGAAGAACCGTGGGTCGGAGGAGAGCGGGTCATTGACCGCCACGGGTTCCAGTCCCAGTTCGGCCATGATGTCCGGGCAGATCTCCGTGAGACACGCCACGCGGACGGGGCGCTCCGTAAAGGTCAGGAGCTCACCCGTGCTGTCCGTCAGCGAGACGGAGGGCGTCGCCGCGGGGGGAGTCGCCGCGGGGGTGGGGGTGTCCGCAGGCTGCGGGGTTGCCGTTGGCACGGCAGTGGGCGTCGCCGTGGGGGGCGCCGCAGTGGGGGTGGGGGTGTCCGCAGGCTGCGGGGTCGCTGTTGGCGTTGGCGTTGCGGTGGCGCACCCCGCCAGCAGCAGCAGGACCAAGCCTACGATTGCATACTTACGTACGATTGCGTACATCATCACACCTCTCTCTCTTACGTGCTTGCTCGATCGGTCGGCTGCGGGCCGGTTTCTTCGCGTTCCGGCCCGCAGCGTGGTCACAATTGGTCGCTGATGGTCACAAGGGAATGGCCCGCCGCTGGAATGCGACCAGGTCCGCGTACACACCCCCCGCGGCGAGCAGGGCGTCATGCGGGCCGGCCTCCACTGTGCGCCCCTTCTCCAGGACGACGATGCGGTCGGCGCTTCGGATGGTGGACAGCCGGTGCGCGATGACGAGCGAGGTACGGCCAGCGCGGACGCGGGCCATCGCCTCCCGGAGAAGACGCTCGTTCTCGACATCCAGGTTGGATACGGCCTCGTCCATCACCAGTATTGGGGCGTCCCTGAGGACCGCCCGCGCGATGGCGATACGCTGCCGCTGGCCCCCGGACATCTGGATCCCCCGCTCACCGGCGTTGGTCTCATACCCCTGGGGCATCCGCATGATGAAGTCATGCGCCAGAGCTACCCTTGCGGCCTCTTCCACCTCCGCGTCCAGGGCATCCGGGCGCGCCAGGCGGATGTTCTCGCGGATGGTCATGTTGAACAGGTAGATGTCCTGCGGCACCCAGGCAATGAGCTCGCGCAGGGCGCTCTGCGGGAACGCCCGGACGTCATGGCCGCCAATGGTGACGGCGCCGTCCGTGACATCCCAGAACCGCATCAGCAGATGCGTGCAGGTGGACTTCCCCGCGCCGGAGCGCCCCACGAGGGCCACGTTCTCGCCCGGCTCTACGGAGAAGCTCGCAGCGTCCAGCGCCGGAGGCAGGTCCGGGGCGTAGTGGAAGCTCACAGCCGTGAACTCGATGCGGGGCTCCACCGGGCCTGGGGGCGGCGCCTCCACTGTGTCACGCACGGGAGCCGGCGCGTTCAGCACGGCGAACACCCTGTCAGCCGCCGCGAAGACCACGCCGAGGCTCTCCGCGATGCCTGTGATGTTGGTCACCGGCCCGAAGATGAAGATGGCGAGGATGATGACGACCGGATAGAGCGCGGGCGAGAGGGAGCCGGAGGACACCAGGTAGGCTGCGGCGATGACGACGCTTACCATCCCCAGCGTGATGAGCACGGACGTGACCGCATGCTCTCCACCTGCTCTGCGCCCGTGGTCGACCTGTGCGCTCACCAGGCTCCGGCTGCTCCGGAGCAGCCCTTCCAGGAAGCGCCGTCCCTGCCCGAAGGCCACGACCTCGCGGAGCCCCTGCACGCTGTCCACCACCTCCGCGTTCAGCGAACCCAGGGTCTCTCGCAGTCTCCGGCCCTGGGCTGCCGCCCGCTTGCGCAGCCAGAAGGGAACGGTCGCCACCGCCAGGGTCGCGGGGAGCAGCGCCAGGGGGAGCAGCCAGTGCATCGTCGCGAGGGTGAGGAGCGCCCCCAGCGGCACCACGACCGCCACGATGAACGTCCCCACCGTATGAGCGTAGAACCACTCGATGGTGTCCACGTCGGCCATTGCCGCGGCGGAGAGGTCGCCGGTGCGCCGGTCGAGAAGATAGCCCGGCGCCAGCCGGTCCAGCGCCTGGTAGAGCCAGATGCGGAACTCCGCCAGGATGCGGTAGGCGAGATCGTGCGCCAGCCACATCTCCGCCCATGCCGCCACCGCCCTGCCGGCCACGACGACGCCGAGCACGAAGGCGCTGAAGTAGAGCGCTTCGGCCTCCGCCCCAGTCGCTACCCTTCCCACCATGAACGCGCCAATCCCAGCGGCGGCGATCATTAAGCCTTGGTTCAGGATGCCCGTGAGCACGGTGATTCCCATGAGCCAGTAGTACGGGCGCAGGATGCGTAGCAGCTGCCAGAACCCAGACCCCCCTCTGCCGCTGCGTGGAGTGAACTCCCATTCGCTGGGGCGATTGCTCGCTAGGGTGCTCACATCGCCTCCTGCTGCGCCAGGACGAGGCCGGCATACGCGCCGCGCCGCTCCATCAGCTCTTGGTGGCGGCCAGTCTCGACCACCCGCCCCTCGTCCAGGACCACGATGCGGTCGGCGTGGACGACGGAGGAGAACCGGTGGGCGATGGTGATGGTCGTCCGGCCCCGGGCCAGCCGCTTCAGCGCGTCGCGGATGGCGCTCTCGTTCACGCCGTCCAGGCTGGAGGTCGCCTCGTCCAGGATGAGGATAGGGGCATCTTTCAGCAACGCCCGCGCGATGGCGATGCGCTGGCGCTCGCCCCCGGAGAGCTTTGCTCCCCGTTCTCCGACCACGGTCCGATACCCCTGGGGAAGTGCGGTGATGAACCCGTGAGCGTTGGCCGCCCGCGCCGCCGCTTCCAACTCCTCCAGGGAGGCCCCGGGCTTGCCGAGACGGAGGTTGTCCTCGGCCGTCCCATGAAAGAGATAGGCTTCCTGGGACACCACGGCGATGAGGCCGCGCAGCGTCTCCAGGGGATAGTCGCGGATGTCCACGCCCCCAATCTCCACGCGCCCCTGCTGGGGATCGAAGAACCGCAGCAGCAGCGCAGCCACGGTGCTCTTCCCCGCCCCCGACTGGCCAACGAGGCCAATGCCCTGGCCCGCGTCCACTTTGAACGACAGGTCGTCGAGCGCCGGCGCGTTATCCGGGTGGTAGGCAAAGGTGACGTTCGCGAAGGCGATGGACTTCGGCGTACTCGAAGGATCGGGGTGCGCCGACGTGTCCTCACGGTCGGCCACATCGGGCTTCGCGTCCAAGAGCGTGAAGATGCCCGTGGAGGCGGACACGCCCATGTAGCCCTTGTGCCAGTAGGAGTCCAACTCCACCAACGGACGGAAGCACTCCCCCGTGAGGAACAGCACCACGATGAGCCCCGCCAGGTTGAGCGCTCCGTCCGCCACCTGGAACGCGCCGACGGCGACGGCCATCGCCACGCCTACGCTCATCGCCAGCCCCACGACGCCATTGCGGATCATGGAGATGGAAAGCTGCGCCATCGTCGCGCGGTAGAGCGCCAGCGCGGCGTCCTGGAGGACCCGCCCCCGGCGCTCGCTGGCGTTGAGCGCCTTCAGCGTGACCATTCCCTGCATGCTGTCCACGAACTGGGAGTTGAGGTCGGTGTACGCCCGCCAGTGCCGCTGGCCGTACTCGCCCAGCAGGCCGTCCCACAGGCGCGGCGCCAGGGGAACGGCCAGCACGCACACCAGCACGACCACGCCCACCAGGGGGTTGAGGACGCAGATGTACGCCACCACGGCCAGGGGCACGACCACCGCGACGATGGACTGCGGCAGGTAGTAGCCCATGTAGGCCTCCAGGGCTTCCACGCCGTCCACCAGGGTGGACTGCACCGTTCCCGTCCGCGTCCGCTCCATGTACCCGGGGCCGAGGGCAAGAAGCATACGGTAGAGCCGCTGTCGCAGGGCCACCTTCACAGCCGCGGCGGTGAGCATGGAGCTCATCTCCCGCCACCGGAGCAGCAGCGCGCGAAGCGCCGCCAGCAGAGCGACAACGCCCACGAGGGCGAGCACCCCCGTCCACGGCTCGCCGGCCAGGATGCGGCTGACCACGAGGGCCACGGCCACGCCCTGCGCGATGTATGTGCCGGAAATCGCCAGCCCCAGCGCCACGGTGAGGGCGATTCGAGTACGCGCCCCCTCCGTCAGCGTCAGCATCTTTCGATGGATCATCATCCCTTGTATCGTCTTCCCGTGGCTTTCCTGGTTGCGCCGGCTCTTTGCAAGTTAATGATATGAAGTATCATCACATACCCCTATGTAACCCGTAGGCTGTTCATTTGAGGTAGAAGGAAATGATGATACTAAGTATCTTATATTCCCACAAGAGTATCACCTCTTGGAGAATTTGGCAACTGGGACCTGATGAAAAACGGATGCCCGGACGGCAAGCCGGCCGGGGGCGAAAGGCGGAACGAATTACGTGACGGGTCTTGGCCGGGCAGAAGGCCGACCACGAGCACAAGGGAACTGCAGGGGCCCAGCTACACCCGTGGGGGCGGATACGAACTGGGCTTGGTGGAGCTGGGGGGACTCGAACCCCCTACCTCTTCAATGCCATTGAAGCGCTCTCCCAGATGAGCTACAGCCCCAAGCTACAACCCGGCGGGGATGCCGTCTGCCTGGCAATATAGCAAAGGCCCATCGTTCCGGCAAGGCGCCTTCTGCTACACTACGCCCGACTCTGGCGGCGCGGCGCCGCCTGGCGGCTTTCGGAAGGACTGGAGGTGGTCAACACCCAGATGGCGCAACACGAGTCCTTGGCCGTCGGCCAGCTCATGCTCCCCGCGGAGGCCGCGCAGCCCCGCTCCGGCGTTCCCACGCTCCATGACCCTGTCATGGCCTGCCAGGACAACCTCGATTTCATGCGCGGCCTGCCCGACGGCGCGATGAAGCTCATAGTGACCTCGCCTCCATATAACATCGGCAAGCTGTATGAGGAGCGCGAGCCGCTGGAGAGCTACCTCCGCGGCCAGGAGCGGGTGATCGCCGAGTGCGTTCGCCTGCTCGATCCCAACGGCTCCCTCTGTTGGCAGGTGGGCAACTACGTGGAGGACGGCGAGGTCGTCCCCCTCGACGCAGTGCTATATCCGGTCTTCAAGCGCCACGGCCTCAGGCTGCGCAACCGCATCGTGTGGCACTTCGAGCACGGCCTCCACTGCGCCAAGCGCCTGTCCGGCCGGTACGAGACGATCAACTGGTTCACGAAGGGCGGCGACTACACCTTCGACCTCGACCCGATCCGGGTGCCGTCCAAGTACCCCGGCAAGCGCCACTTCAAGGGGCCGAACGCCGGCAAGCTCTCCGGCAACCCGAAGGGGAAGAATCCCGGGGACGTGTGGATATTCCCCAACGTCAAGAGCAACCACGTGGAGAAGACCATTCACCCATGCCAGTTCCCGGTGGAGCTTGTGGAGCGGTTGGTCCTCTCGATGACCGAGCCGGGCGACGCCGTCTTCGACCCCTACATGGGTGTTGGAACGTCGGTCGTGGCGGCGCTCATGCACGGGCGCAAGGGGTACGGCTGCGACGTCGTGAAGGAGTACGTCGGCATCGCGTGGGATAGGGTAGAGGCGCTGCGCTCCGGCGCGCTCAGGACTCGCCCCATGGGGAAGCCCGTCTACGACCCCACGAAGCCCAGGGGCGGCCACTGATGCGAATTGCCGCCCAGTACTCTCACTTGAACGGCAAGGAGTTCCTGATCGTCCATCACAACGACCTCCTGCAAGAGATAGAGGAGGTGATCGCTTCCGTCGATGCCGAGGCATGCCGCACCAAAGAGTCTTTGGAGAGAACTAGAAGGGGGCGTCTCCTCTATTCTCCCGTAGCCATGAATAAGGCCATGGCTGACGGCTTCAAGGAACATGGATGGGAGCAGCGGCGGCAGGAGTTCTGGGTAACTGCCGACGCGAGAATAGTTCGAGGCATCGTAAACCTGTCGGCAGACGAGCAGAGGGAGGCCATCGAGGCGGCCGGCCAGACGCCGATTCGTTCGTATAACCAGACCGATTTCGTCAAAGAGCGTGTTGCGGTGGAAGTGCAGTTCGGCAAGTACGCGTTCGTTGCACACGACCTCTTCGTAAAGCACATGGCGTTCTTCGTCTCGGACGTCATTGACGTAGGAGTGGAGATACTGCCCATGAAGGAGTTGGAGCTCAGTATGTCTTCCGGCGTCCCGTACTACGAGCGAGACCTGCTAAACATAATGCGGCAGGGGCGCGGCATTCCTGCCGTTCCCCTGCTTATGATTGGCGTCGCTCCTTGATTCCCCGCGTCGTACCTGCGTACAATCTTCCCACGTCCTCCACCAAGTCTGCACCTGAAGGAGCGAGCTATGGGCAATCCTGACGTCGAGCTTATGGGGCACCTGATGCGGCGGGCCGGCTTCGGCGCCGGCTACGAGGAGCTGGAGGCCCGCGCGGCCAGGGGCTACGAGGCGACGGTAGACGAGCTGATCGCCACCGACAGCCAGCAGGGCATCGACGACCTCCTGCTGTACCGCTACCACCCCGACCACCAGGGCGGCCTGGGCATGGCGGGCGCGGCGGCGTACTGGCTCTACCGGATGGTCAACACGCAAGGCCCCCTCCACGAGAAGGTGTCGCTCTTCTGGCACTCCGTCTTCGCCACCGGCTACCAGAAGGTGACGCAGGGCAGGGGAATGATGAACCAGATAGCCATGTTCCGTGAGCACGGCATGGGCAGCTTCCGGGACCTGCTGATCGAGCTCTCCAAGGACCCGTGCATGGTGCTGTGGCTGGACAACCACGAGAACCACGCGGGCGCGGTCAACGAGAACTACGGGCGCGAGCTCCTGGAGCTCTTCTCCATGGGCGTCGGCAGCTACACCGAGCAGGACGTCAAGGAGTGCGCCCGCGCGTTCACCGGCTGGACGGCGGCTAACATCGAGTACGTGGACATGAAGGCGCAGCGCGACTCGCTGTGGCCCTATGGGCGCATGTCCCTCCGGCCCGAGTACCGCGAGGACGACCACGACGACGGCGAGAAGAGCTTCCTAGGACACGCGGGCCGCTTCGACGGCCAGGACGTCGTGGACATAATCTGCGCCCAGCCTGCGACCGCGCGCTTCATCGCCCGCCACGTGTACCACTTCTTCGTCGCCGACGAGCCGCCCGTGCCGCAGTGGTCGCTGCACCCTCCGGCCGATCCGGAGGCCGTCGACATCCTCGCGGAGGCATACTTCGAGCACGACTACCGGATCGACGAGATGCTGCGGGTGCTGTTCAAGTCCGACTTCTTCAAGTCCAGGTCGTCCTGGTTCAGGAAGGTGAAGGGTCCCGCCGAGCTAGTGGCCGGGATGCTCAGGCTGACCGGTCGGTACGCGGGACCGGACCCGAGGCTCCAGGACGACGCGAACCTGTTGACCTTCATGGGGCAGACCCTCATCAATCCGCCCAGCGTGGAGGGCTGGCACCAGGGCGCCGAGTGGATCGACACGGGCACGGCGGTCGAGAGGATCAACTACGCTGCGCGGCAGCTATCCGATCCGACGCTTCCAGGCGTCAGGCAGCTTGTGGGCAACGTGGTCTCCGCGTCGGGCAACGGCGACGCGACGGCGGAGAGCCTCGTGCAGGCCTGCCTCGACCAGTTGGGGGCGATCTCCGTCAAGGAGAGCACCCGCGACGCGCTGGTCGAGTTCGCGGCGGAGCGCTGCGCCGGAGAGGGCGGCGGTTCGACCGAGAGCGTCGCCGAACTGGTCGAGCTCGTGGCCGCCACCCCGGACTTCCAGAGGGAGTAACCATGCCCGCCACCGCCGCCGGCCCACAGGTCGGCTTCCTGCGCTACAGCCACACCCTGGGCGTTGCCGCCATGGGAGGGAGGGGCTTCTACTATCCCAACGACGTGGCCATCGCGCCCAACGGACGCCTCTACGTGCTTGGCCGCTCCCACGAAGGCGACACGCGCGGCGTCCAGGTATGCGTGACCGACCACGACGGGGGCTTCTACGGCGTCTTCGGGTCGATCGGCGAGGCCGACGGGCAATTCACATGGACGTCCGCCATAGTCATCGACGCCGACGGGCTGGTCTACGTAAGCGACGAGTACCTTAACCGCATCAGCATCTTCGACGTGTCTGGAAAATTCCTGCGGAAGTGGGGCGACCCGGGATCGGACGAGGGACAGCTTGATGGGCCGTCAGGCATGGCGCTCGACGCCGACCAGGACATCTGGATGGTGGACCACCGCAACGCCCGCCTGCAGAGGTTCACGCGGGAGGGCCGTTACCTCTCGGGCTTCGGCAACGGGGGCGGCGGCGGCGGCCAGATGCGCCTGCCGTGGGGCGTGACCGTAGCGCCCGGCGGCGACCTGTACGTCGCCGACTGGGGCAACGACCGCATCCTGCGCTTCACCCCGGAGGGCGGATACGTCGGCTCCTACGGCGGGCCCGGGAGCGAGGAGGGCCAGCTACTGCGCCCCTCCGGCGTCGCGGTCGACGACGACGGCTACGTCTATGTCGCCGACTGGGGCAACAACCGCGTACAGGTCTTCGACCCGGGCGGCGGCTTCGTATGCGCCGTCATAGGGGAGGCGACGCTGTCGCGGTGGGCCAGGGACTACCTGGACTCCAACGTGGAGGAGAGGGACGCGAGAGACCGCTCCGACATGGAGCCCGACGTCCGGACCCTCGGCGTCGACGCGCGGGACGAGCCCTACCACGTCGAGAAGAGGTTCTGGGCCCCCGTCTCGGTCAAGCTCGACGACGCCGGCAGGCTCCTCGTCACCGACCGCAACCGCCACCGGGTCCAGGTCTACCAGCGAGCGTAGGCCTCATCTTTGGCTCGCGTTGATTTGGCGGGTCGCCGGCCATATAATCGCCGCAGGAAGATGGTCTCTACAAGGCTGGCATGGCGCTAGACCCGTCCAAGCTGGCGCCGGGCGACGTGGTATCGCGCAGGCGCTTCGAACTGGACCCAGACACCATCCGCGACTACGCGGCGGCTGTGGACGACGGCTCCCCCGTCCAGACCGACGCGGACGGCGGGGCCCGGCTGGCGCCGCCGATGGCGGTTGCGGCACTGATGCTGCGCGGGGTCGTGAACGACCTGGAGCTGCCGGGCGGCACCCTTCACACCGGGCAGGAGATGGAGTTCTTGCGGGCCGTCCGCGCGGGCGACGAGCTCGACTGCGCGGCGACGGTCGCGCAGAGCTCGGTGCGGGGCGGCAGGCGGTTCGTCGTATTCAGGCTCGCGGTGGAGAACGGCGAAGGGCAGACCGTGTTGACCGGAACGAGCACGCTGATGGTGCCCGAGGAGTAGCGGAGGATGGAAGAGGGCGGCGGTCTGCCTGCGGTTACCAAGCTCGTGACGCAGGAGCGCATCGAGCGGTACGCCGAGGCGTCCGGGGACTTCAACCCCATCCACGTGGACCCCGAGTACGCCGCGGCGACGCAGTTCGGCGGCACGATAGCGCACGGCATGATGGTCGCGGCCATGGCCTCCGAGTCGATGGCGCGCGCCTTCGGGCTGGACTGGTACGAGACGGGGAAGCTGAAGCTGCGGTTCAGGGCGCCCGTGCGCCCCGGCGAGACGGTCACGGCGAGCGGCAAGGTCAGGAGCGCGAGGCGTCGCGGCGACGCCAGGGAGTTGCGCTGCGCGGTCGAGGTGCGGAAGGCCGACGGCGAGGCCGCGATCACCGGCGAGGCGGTCGTTTCGATAAGATCGGGTTAGATACCGGCGAAGGAGGCCGAATTGGCTACAGGCGAAAGAGCGGTACGGGTGGCGGTGGACGCGATGGGCGGAGACCACGCGCCGGGTGAGGTGGTCGCGGGGGCGGTGGAGGCGGCGCGGCGGGGCGGCGTTCAGGTGATGGTCGTTGGCGACCCCGAGGCGGTGAATGGCGAGCTTGCGCGCCACGACACGGCGGGGCTGCCCGTCGCGCCGGTACCGTCGCAGGGCGTCATCCTGGAGGACGAGCAGCCGGCCATGGCGCTGCGGCAGAAGCCCAAGGCGTCCATCGTGGTGGCCACGGGCATGGTCAAGGCGGGGCAGGCCGACGCCTGCGTCACGATGGGGTCCACCGGCGCGGCGATGGCGGCTGCGGCGGTGCTGCTCGGGGTCATGCCGGGCATAGAGAGGCCGACACTGGGCGGCCCCGTGTTGGGGCTTGCGCCGCGCACGATCGTGTTGGACCTTGGCGCGAACGTTGACTGCCGCCCGGCGCAGCTCGTGAGCTTCGCCGCAATCGGCGAGGTGTTCGCGCGGATGTTCTGGGAAATCGACAATCCGCGAATAGCGCTCCTCAGCGTCGGCGCGGAGGCGGGCAAGGGCAACCGACAGGTGCGCGAGACGACGGAATTGCTGGCGGCCAGCGGCCTGAACTTCGTAGGCAACGTGGAGGCGAACGACTTGCCGAACGGCGCGGCCGAGGTGGTCGTCTGCGACGGCTTCGTGGGCAATATCGTCATGAAGCTGACCGAGGGGTCGGGGGCCGCGCTGGCGGCGCGGCTCGGCGAGCGCCTGGGCGGCTCGCTGGGACAGGACGCGATAGACGCGCTGGTGCGGGAGGTGTACGGCCTCCACAGCGCCGTCGAGACCCACGGCGGAGGGCCGCTGCTGGGCGTGAACGGCGTCAGCGTGGTGGGACACGGCAGGGCCAGGGCGGACGCCGTTGGCCGCGCCATAGGCACGGCCGCGAGGGCGGTCGAGATAGACTTCACCTCCAAGGTGGGCGAGCAGTTGGCGTCGTTGCAGCAACGGCTCGGCTCCCCCGCCTAGAGTCGAAAGGCGGACAAGATGTCACCAGTCCCGGACGGAAAGACAGCGCTCGTTACCGGCGCCGCCAAGGGCTTGGGCAAGGCAGTGGCCCTGAAGCTGGCGGAGATGGGCGCGAACGTCGCGATCAACTACAACACGTCGGCGGACGAGGCCGCGGAAGTCGCCGCGATGATCGCCGACACCGGCGTCCGGTCGATGGCCGTGCAGGCGGACGTGTCGGACCTGGAGCAGGTGAAGAGCATGGTGCGGGAGGTCGAGGCGGGCCTCGGCAACGTCGATATCCTGGTGAACAACGCGGGTATCATCGACGACGGGCTGCTGGTCAGGATGTCGGACAAGTCCTGGCACAGGGTGATAGACGTCAACCTGCACGGTACCTTCTACTGCACGCGGGCCGTCCTCAGGACGATGCTGCGCAGCCGCTGGGGGCGCATCATCAACATAGGCTCGGTGGTCGGGCTGCGGGGAAACGCGGGGCAGGTCAACTACTCGGCGTCGAAGGCGGCGGTGGTGGGATTCACCAAGGCGCTCGCCAAGGAGGTCGCCACGCGCGGCATAACCGTCAACGCGGTGATGCCCGGCTACGTCGAGACGGAGACGACGTCGGTGCTGACGGACGAGCAGCGCGCCTACTGGCTCAGCGTCATACCGCAGGGCCACTTCGGCGAGTCGGAGGACATCGCCTACATGGTCGGCTTCCTGGCCGACGAGCGCGCCGGGTACGTGACCGGCCAGATCGTCAGCGTGGACGGCGGCATGGCCGTCTAGCCGCCATGTCCTTCGAAGGCAAGACGGCCCTGGTGACCGGCGGGGCGCGCGGCATAGGCAGGGCCATCGCGCTCGACCTGGCGGGCCGGGGCTGCCACGTCGCCTTCAACTACTTCCGCTCCCACGAGGCCGCCGCTCGGACGAGGCGCGACGTGGAAGCCTTGGGCGTCCGGTGCCTCCAGGTCAAGGCCCACCTCGGGGACGATGAGCGCGTACGCGAGCTGTTCGCGCGGGTGCGCGAGGAGTTCGGCTCGCTCGACATCCTGGTGAACAACGCGGCGTCCGGCGTGCAGCGTCCGGCCGTCGACCTGGAGGGCAAGCACTGGGACTGGGCGATGAACATAAACGCCAAGGCGGCGTGGCTGTGCGCCGTCGAGGCGTCGCGGCTGATGGAGCGCGGCGGGCACGTCGTCAACATAACGAGCCTGGGGTCCCGGAAGGTGTTGCCGAACTATTTTTCGGTAGGCGTCTCGAAGGCGGCGCTGGAGGCGGTGACGCGCTATCTCGCCGTCGAGCTGGCGCCGAGGGGCATATCGGTGAACGCGGTCGCCGGCGGCTACGTCTATACCGACGCGCTGGACCACTTCCCGAACAGGGACGCCATGCTGGCCCGCGGCTCCGTCAACCCGGCCGGGCGCATGGTCACGGTGGAGGACATCGCCGGGGCGGTGGCCTTCCTATGCACGGACGACGCCGCGATGGTGCGGGGGCAGGTCATCGTGGTGGACGGCGGGGCGTCGCTGACCGAGCCGGCGCTCTTGGAGGGCGAGTCTACGGCCTGGGGCCAGGGAGCGGGGTGACGCGGGCGGTCGCGGCGGTCCCGTCCACCTCCAGCACGGCCCCCTCTTCCGGCAGCGACTTCTTGACGTAGCCGAGGCCGAGGCGCTCGCCGCTGGCGGGCGAGACGGCCGCCGACGTGAGCACGCCGGCCTGCTTGCCGTCAAGCATGAGCCTTGCGCCCGGGGCCGCGCCGCCGTCGAGGACGAAGCTCGTGAGCCGCTTCTGGACTTTCTTGTATGTGTTCAGGCGGGTTACGACTTCCTGACCGACGTAGCAGCCCTTGGTGAAGCTCACGTATTCGAGCAGCCCTGCCTCCAGCGGGTTGTAGCTCTCGCCCAGCTCATTCCCGAATACGGGGACGCCCCGCTCGACGCGTACGGCCTCGTAGGCGTCGCCGCCGGCCGGGCATGCGCCGGCGTCGCGGAGCCTGTCCCGGGCGGCCTGTGCCGCCTCCGCCGGCACGACGAGGTCGTAGCCCTCGTCTCGGAGGAAGTCGGAGCGGACTATGGTCGCGGGCGTCCCGGCGAGTAGCGCGGACGCGTGCTCGTCTGGGCTGGCAGGGATGTGACCGCCGTCGACCAACTCTTGCAGAACGCCCTTGGCTCCAGGGCCGCTCAGCGAGAACATGGCGGTCTCGTCCGTCAGGTCCCTGGCCTCCACGTCCTCCGCGAAGGTGTAGAAGTCAACCCAGTCCACGACCGTTTGGCGCGTCTCCGGCGCGGTGAGGACCAGGTTGTCCGCGCCGCGCCGGAGCACGTACAGCAGGTCGACGACCCGCCCTTTTGGGGAAGTGAGGACGGTGTGGGCGGCCTGGCACGGCTCCAGGGCCAGCAGGTCGTTGGTGGACAGCCTGTGGATGAGGTCGAGGGCGTCGTCCCCTGAGAAGCCGAGGCGTCCCACGTGGGACCGGTCGACCAGCCCGGCACCCGATTGCAGGGCCTCGTAGCCGAGGCGGGGCGGGGCGTCAACTCGTTCCGCCGTAGCCGCGTCAGCCATCGGTCTTCCGCCAGCCCAAGGGTAGGCCCTATACGCTGAACGAGGTGCCGCAGCCGCAGGTGGTCTTGGCGTTGGGGTTGTTGAAGACGAAGCCCTTGCCGTTGAGGCCGCCGGAGTACTCCAGCACGGTGCCGGCCAGGAAGACGTAGGACTTGCGGTCCACGAACAGCTTGAGGCCGTGCTCCTCAATGACCTTGTCGTTTTCCCTGGGCTCTTCAGCCAGGTCCAAGATGTAGGTCAGGCCCGAGCAGCCCCCTCCCTTCACCGAGACCCTGAGGTGGGAGTCGGGGGCACCCTCTCGCTGCGCGAAGTGGCGGACATGGTCGACCGCATCTTCCGATATGGAGATGGTGAGGGGTCCGCGCTTCTCCGTCGTCTGTGTGGTCATGGTCGAGACACCCCGCCCGCTGTGCTTATCTGACTCCATTCTAGTAAGGGCAGGGTGTCAAGTCAATTGGCGCCGAGCTCCTTCCAGACAGGTAACTGTTCAGAGTACGGGAGGGCAGCCACAAGGGCTGCGCCCTACGAGACGGAAGCCGTAGGGGCGTCCCTTGTGGCCCTTGTGGGCGCCTTGGACGAGGAACCCACCAACTCTGAACAGTCACAACTCCTCCTACTCGGTGGGAACGTCCGGCCGGTCGTCGTAGTAGCGGGACGTGAAGAGCAGCCCATCGTGGCGGATGGCCCAGGTATGAGCGTACAGCGTCTCCGAAGACCTGGTGTTGGGGAAGACGAAGCTGACCCAGATGCCTTCCTCCGTGGCCGCCGCCATCTCTTCGCCAATCTTCCGGGTGCGGCCCACGCCGACGTTCTTCAAGTCGGTCCCGACGATACGTGGGGCGAGGACGGCGACGCGCACGATGTCGTTCTTATCGGCCATGGTCAGGCTCCACTGGCCGTCGACGCTCTCCTGGCTGTTGTAATGGGCGATGGTGGCGTCCAAACCGTTGGCCTTGTAGTACTCGATTGCCTCCTGCACGTACTCCTTGGTCCGTGCCGCCGGGTCTTCGACCTGCGGGTAGTAGCCGGAGGCGAAGAGCATCCCGCCGCGGCGCACGGCGTAGCCCACCTTGGGAACTTCCTTCAGGGTCACCGGGTGCGGCCACAGGTACTCCACCCAGACGCCTTCGCCGCCGTCGGTGGCCTTTGCGAGCTCTTTGCCCAGCTCGTAGCCGTCGGAACCGACCACGTCCTTGATGTCCGTCCCTATCAGGCGGGGAATCAGGGGATGGACGTGATAGATGTCGTTGGCGTCGGTGGCGAAGAGATACCACTGGCCCTCGAAGCTGGCGACGCTGTTGTAGTAGTCGATCATGGACTGCAGGCCGTCGCGCTCGTACCTCGCTATCGCGCTCCCGACGTACTGCACGGTGTACTCGCGCGGGTCGGCGCCCTGCCAGGCAGGGGTCCCGGCCTCTGGGCTGCCGGCGTAGTAGCCGGAGGCGAAGATTAGCCCGTCGTGTCGGACGGCCCACGTGACCTTCTGCTGTTCCCTCCGTGATACGGGATGGGGCCACAGGTATTCGACCCATATGCCCTGTCCGGTGGCCTGGGCAATCTCCTTGCCGAGCTCCTGGCCGTCCGATCCCACCACGTCCTTGATGTCGGTGCCGATGAGGTGGGGGAAGATGGGATGGGCGAGGTAGATGTCGTCGGCGTCGATGAGGAAGAGGTAGAACTGGCCGTCGAGGCTGTCCTGGCTGTTGTAGTGGGCGATGGTGGCGTCGAGGCCGTCCTCGTTGTACTTGGCGATGGCCTTGTCCACGTACTCCTTGGTGGAATTCGCCACGTCCTCCGCCAGGGCGGAGTGGCTGGCGGCGAAGACCAGGCCGTCGTGAAGGACGACAAAGACTCGCCGCGGCTCTTCCTGCTTGGTGGCCGGGTTGACGCCGCGAGCGTTGAACCAGCGGCCCTCTTCGGTGGCGAGGTCTATCAACATCCCCAGGCCGGGGAACCTCGAGCCGGGGCCGACGTATTGACCCTCCAGGGAGCGGATGACGTGGGACACCAGCAACACGCCTTCGGCGTCTATGAGGGTCAGCGGCCTTCCCTCTTCTACGCCGGCATCGGACCTGTAGTGCGCGACGGTGGCGTCCAGTCCGTTCGTTTCGTAGTAGGCGATGGCCTTCTGGACATAGGCGCTGGTGAGCGCGTCGTCCGCCGACTCCTCAGGACCGGGCTCTCCCACCGAGGTGAAGTAGCTGGAAATGAAGATCAGCCCGTCGTGGCGGACCACCCACAAGTTTCTCCGCAACCTCTCCGACGTATTCGGGTTGAACCAGGGAGTGCTATGCCAGGCGCCTCTCTCCGTGGCCGTGGTCAGGATAACACCGTCGTCAGTACCCAGGGGCGAGCCTTTGTGCCTGCCGTCAAGGCCAATCAGATGCGGGAAGTAGGCATCCGCGGCGTACAGGTAGTTCTCATCAATCAGGGTCAGCCACCACTGGCCGTCAATACTCCCCGGGCTGTTGTAATGAGCGATGGTGGCTTCCAACCCGTTGGCTTTGTAGTAGTCAATGGCATCAGCGACGTATTCCCGCGTGTAGGCCGCGGGGTCCTCAGTTTCGGGGTAGTAGCCCGAGGCGAAGATCATCCCGTCCCTGCGCACGGCGTAGGCCACCTTGAGAACTTCCTTCAGCGTCACCGGGTGGGGCCACAGGTACTCTACCCAGACTCCCTCCTCGGTGGCCTTTGCCAGCTCCTTGCCCAGCTCGTAGCCGTCCGAACCCACCACGTCCTTGATGTCCGTCCCTATCAGCCGGGAGAACAGCGGGTGAACGACGTAGATGTCGTTGGCGTCCGTGGCGAACAGGTACCATTCTCCCTCGAAGCTGGCAACGCTGTTGTAGTAGTTGAGCATGGATTCGAGGCCGTCGCGCTCGTACCTCTCTATCGCGCGCTCGACGTACCCTAAGGTGTACTCCTTGGGGTCGACCCCTTGCCACGGCGTCGCTTCGACTTCGACGTCTCGTCCGGCGTAGTAACCGGAGGCGAATATCATCCCGTCGTGGCGAATGGCCCAAGTGACCTTTTCCCCTTCTTTGCGGCTGATCGGATGGGGCCAGAGGTACTCCACCCAGATTCCGTCCTCGGTGGCCTGGGCTATCTCCTTGCCCAGTTCCTGACCGTCAGAGCCTACCACGTCCTTGATGTCCGTCCCGATGAGGTGAGGGAATATGGGATGGGCGACGTATTTGTCGTCGGCGTCTATGAGGAACAGGTACAATTGTCCTTCCAGGCTGTTCTGACTGTTGTAGTAGTCAACGGTGGCTTCCAAGCCGTCGCGCTGGTAGAGCTTAATCGCCCTGCTGACGTAATCCTGTGTGGCCTCCTCGACATTTTCCCGCACGGGGAAGTGTCCTGAGGCGAATACCAGGCCGTCGTGCAGGATGAAGATGGCTCGCATCGGCGACTGAGCGCCGGTGGCAGGATTCAAGCCAATCAAGTCGGCCCATATCCCTTCTTCGGTAATTTCCTCTCGGGCGGGGAAGGCCCCTGTGCCAAGGCCCAGGGGGGACCCCACCAACGCTGGGAAGGGAGCGACGCTCAATAGGGAGTCTTCGTTGACCACGAACAGGGCCCGCTCTCCTTCGTGGCTCTTTCGGCTGTTGTAGTAGGCGAACGCGGCCTCGGGCCCGTTCGCTTCGTAGTACGCGATGGCCTTCTGCACGTAGGCGCGGGTGAGGGAGTCGTCATCGTGCGCGGGTTCGGGCGTCGGAGCAGCCGGCCCCTGCGGCCCAGCCGGACCCTCGGGACCCTGCGCGCCCGAGGGGCCCTGCGGCCCAGCCGGACCCTCCGGACCCCGCGCCCCCGCGGGGCCCTGTGCTCCAACGGTACCCTGCGGCCCAGCCGGACCCTGCGCGCCCGCGGGGCCCCGTGAGCCTGCCGCGCCAACGATACCCTGCGGCCCAGCCGGACCCTGCGCGCCCGCGGGGCCCCGTGAGCCTGCCGCGCCAACGGTACCCTGCGGCCCAGCCGGACCCTGCTCGCCCTTGGGCCCCTGTGAGCCAGACGGCCCAATCGGCCCCTGCGGCCCAGCCAGACCCTGCGCGCCCGCGGGCCCCTGTGAGCCAGCCGGACCCTGCTCGCCGGCGGGCCCCTGTGCGCCCGCCGGCCCCGCCGGCCCCTGCGGTCCTGCCGGCCCTGCCGGTCCGGCGACCGATTCCTGGCGCACTATTTCTCTGACCTCAGACTCGGAAAGGCCGTCGGAGCATCCCGCCAGCACGGTGAGGGTGGCTGCAATGGAAGCCAAGAACAGGAGCAAGAACGGCACGCCGGGGCTGTCCACTACTCGTCGAGGCATCAGCCCGGTCCGATTGGTCTTCTGGCCTGTTCGCATCGCGACCTCCTCGTCGTCATGCTCTGGTGACATACTGTATCATAGGCTTACTCTGGCGACGACTGACAGCATACTATAGCATAGAATGCTATTGTCGAGTAGTGCAATCATTGAGAATGAGTGTCATATAGATGTCCAGGAAAGCCCAGGGGCGACACGGAATCCGGTACGAATCGGATGAAGAGTGTCCGCCGCTAGTGGCAGCGACTTCGGCGTTCCAGGTATTCATACCCAACACCATCGGCCTCATCATGCTGTCGGCGCTCGTGGTGCGGGCATCGGGCGAGTCCGACGCCTATTTGGGTTGGGTGATATTCACCGCGCTCGCAGTCTCCGGGGCCAGCATGATCATGTACTCCCTGCGGTTCCGGCGCCTGGGGATGGGTCGGCTCATCGTCACCAACTTCAACGTTCCGTTCCTGGCGGTTTGCGCTTTGGCGCTCCAGGCCGGCGGGCCGAGTCTGCTGGCGAGCTTGATGGTGACTTCCACGCTGGCGCAGTTCGTCTTGACCCTGCGCCTGGCCGCCCTCCGCCGGATATTCACCTCGACGGTGAGCGGGGTAGTGGTCATGCTGGTGGCGGTTTCGGCCGTGCCATACATCATAAGCAGCACGGTCGTCGTGCCGGAAGACGAGTCCATCGTGCTCTTCCTGGCGCCTGGAGTGGCCGCTTTGACCATAGGGGTTTTAATATCTCTTCACGGCACGGCGCTTTGGCGTATGTGGATCTTGCCGATCATGGTGGTAGTCGGCCTGGTCGTAGCCGCGCCCCTGGGCTTTTACGACTTCGACGTCGTAATCGACGCTCCGTGGGTGAGCTTTCCGGGTTTTGGTTGGCCGGGATTGGACCTGTCCTTCGACGCGGACTTCTGGGCCCTGCTTCCGGTCTTCGTGTTCGTGAACCTGACCGCCTTCATGAAAACGGTGGGAGACCTATCGGTGGTCTACCGCGCTTCCTACAGGAATCCGGCGGCGATCGACTTCCGCGCGGTGCAGGGGGGCCTGAGCGTGTACGGGTTGGGGACCCTCTCCTCGGGCCTGATGGGGACCCTCCCCGTCGCCGCGCCGTGGGCGGTCACCGCGGTCTACATCGGCTTTACCGGCGTCGCCGCCAAGAGCGTGGGGATATACCTGGGGCTGATGACCATGGCGGCCGCCCCACTTTCGAAATTCCTGTCGGTGTTGGTCGCCATTCCCAGTCCTGTCGTAAGCGCGGTGTACGTCATCATCTTCGGGATGCTCTTCGTCGAGGGCGCGAAGACGGTCTTCGCCGGTCTCTTCGTCAGCCAGGCCGACCAGAAGAAGTCGACCATCACCGGCATCTCCATGGTACTCGGCCTGTCCGCCGGGATCTTCAGCGGACTTACGGAGGGGGTTACCAGCCAACTGGTGGGCAATACGATCGTCGTCGGCGGCATTGCGGCCATTAGCATGACGCTATTCGACGAACTGTCGAATTTTCGCGCCAGGAGGCTGCGGGTTGACCTGTCCGAGTCTTCCTTGCCTGCCGTTGACGATTTTCTCAGCCGATTCGCCGACAGGTATTCGTGGACCGAGAAGGGGAAGAGCCGGCTGCGGCTGGTAGGGGAAGAATTGATATTGAGCGTGCTGGAAGACGGCGAAGAGACGGAGCAGAAGCGCAAGTTAGTCGCCTCGATTCGCCCGGAAAGCGGTTCAGCCGAGCTGGAATTGGTGGTTGCTTCGGACGACGCCGCCCACGGGAATATCGAAAACCGCATGGCGTACCTGGACGAGGAACAGGCGCTGGAGGCCGACCAGGGAATGTCCGTCCGCATCCTGCGCCAATACGCCTCATCGGTGCATCACCGCCAGTATCACGGCATAGACATAATCAGCTGCCGAGTGGAGGATGAGTAGGGCCTCTAAGCTGTTCCCGCAGCCTTTCCAGCTCGGTCTCGGCCGCCCTGCGAGCGTCTTCAGCGGCTAGCTGCCCAGCCTCGGCAGCGCGGCGGGCAACCCTCTCCTCAACCAGGGCGTCCTCCGCGACCACGCGAGCGTCCTCCGCGACCACGCGAGCGTCCTCCGCGACCACGCGAGCGTCCTCCGCGACCACGCGATCGCCCTCGGCGGCCAAGCGGGCATCCTCAGCGGCCAAGCGTGCGTCCTCCGCTTCGTCGTAGTCGTTCAGATAGGCAGCCGCCACGGGGTCCCAGAAACGCAGACGACCATCCTCCCAGCACAGGTACAGCCCCAGCGACTCGCTGTAACACCGAATGCTCCCGTCCACTGAGCCGACCATCGGTATCGCCTCGTACTCGCCGCGCACGAGACGGTCCCCGGCCAGGGGACGGTCGTGGTACTCGCCTCCCGTCGCGTCGAACCGGAAGTACTCACCCACCCCGAACGCCGCGTACCCCTCGCGCTTGACCGTGTAGTCCCTCGCGCCCGTGCTCTCGGACGCTATCTCCAGCACGAAGTCCGGCGGCTTGCCCCAGTCGTCGATCACGTACCCGTTGCGGCGCGTCACCGCCTTCAGCGACACCCCGAAGGAGACCAGGCAGTCGGGGGCCAGCCAATCGCTACGGGCGCTCCTGGTGTTGAAGCACAGGTATCCCTGGCTCATCACCACCACGTCCGGGCGGTCCGAATAGCGCCTCATCAATGTCAGCAGGGCTCTGGCGACGTAGGGGGCTTCTTGCATGTCGATCCTCGGGGGGTCCGGCAGGACGTAGAAAGGCTCCGTCCCGGGCGCAGCCCTCTGGCCGGTTTCTGTTCTCGTGGTCATCGTGAGCCTCCCGGGTGTTTACGTGGGATACAGTATACTGTAGACACGTGCTAGGGCCGTACAGCTCGACGCTCACGCGGGTCGCGATAGAGGTCGCCGACGCGCGCGGGATGGTGATGGTCGAGGGCACCGGATGAGTAGGCATCCGGACCTACTCCAACACAGAGATTATGGGCCTCTAAGCTGTTCCCGCAGCCTTTCCAGCTCGGCCTCGGCCGCCCTGCGAGCGTCTTCAGCGGCTAGCTGCCCAGCCTCGGCAGCGCGGCGGGCAACCCTCTCCTCAACCAGGGCGTCCTCCGCGACCACGCGATCGCCCTCGGCGGCCAAGCGGGCATCCTCCGCGGCCAAGCGTGCGTCCTCCGCTTCGTCGTAGTCGTTCAAATAGGCAGCCGCCACGGGGTCCCAGAAACGCAGACGACCATCCTCCCAGCACAGGTACAGCCCCAGCGACTCGCTGTAACACCGGATGCT
This sequence comes from Dehalococcoidia bacterium, assembly GCA_963664035.2. Taxonomy (GTDB): domain Bacteria; phylum Chloroflexota; class Dehalococcoidia; order Lucifugimonadales. The sequence continues at coordinate 2,058,810 of OY760867.2, forward strand.
CCCGTCCGCAGCGCCGACCATCGGTATCGCCTCGTACTCGCCGCCAACCAGGCGGTCTCCGGCCAGGGGACGGTCGTGGTACTCGCCCCCCGTCGCGTCGAACCGGAAGTACTCACCCACCCCGAACGATGCGTAGCCCTCGCGCTTGACCGTGTAGTCCCTCGCGCCCGTGCTCTCGGACGCTATCTCCAGCACGAAGTCCGGCGGCTTGCCCCAGTCGTCTATCACGTACCCGTTGCGGCGCTTCACCGCCTCCAGCGACACCCCGAAGGAGACCAAGCAGTCGGGGGCCAGCCAATCGCTACGGGCGCTCCTGGTGTTGAAGCACAGGTAGCCCTGGCTCATCACCACCACGTCCGGGCGGTCCGAATAGCGCCTCATCAATGTCAGCAGGGCTCTGGCGACGTAGGGGGCTTCTTCCATGTCGATCCTCGGAGGGTCCGGCAGGACGTAGAAAGGCTCCGTCCCGGGCGCAGCCCTCCGGCCGGTTTCTGTTCTCGTGGTCATCGTGAGCCTCCCGGGTGTTTACGTGGGATACAGTATACTGTAGACACGTGTCAGGGATGCGGCACTATCTCTATCGAGTCCGCCATGAGTTTAACGGAGGGGAAAATGCGTCGGACAGTCCTGTTGCTCGCCATGCTCCTGGCCGCCTGCCTGGCGTTGGCCGCCTGCTCCTCGGAAGAAGAGGAGAGGACCATCAAGATCGGGGCGGCCGTCAGCGAGACGGGCAGATATGCGCAGGAGGGCGAGTACACCCGCCAGGGCTACGTCACCTGGGCGGAGTGGGTCAACGACGAGTACGGCGGCATCGAGGTGGGTGGCGACCGCTACGATGTCGAGCTGGTCATGTACGACGACCAGAGCGACACCGAGAAGACGGCGGAGCTAGTCGAGCGGCTCATCGAAGAAGACCAGGTCGACTTCCTGCTGGGGCCGTACAGCTCCACGCTCACACGGGCCGCCATAGAGGTTGCCGACGCGCGCGGGATGGTGATGGTCGAGGGCACCGGGTCGTCCGAGACGCTCTTCGAGCAGTCCTACGAGAACCTGTTCGCCGTGCTGACCCCCGCGGGCAACTACACCCAGTCCGCGCTGCGGGCGCTCGCCGACCTGGGCGCGGAGTCGGTGGTGATCGCCTACGCGGACGAGTTGTTCCCGGCGAGCGTGGCCGAAGGCGCCGAGCGCTGGGCCGCGGAGTACGGCATGGAGGTGCTGGGCGTAGAGTCGTACCCGCGCGGCGTGACCGACGTGAGCGGCATCCTGTCGAAGTTCAAGGAGGCGGCCCCGGACGTATTCGTAGGGGGCGGCTACTCCGAAGACGCGGCGCTCTTCGTCCGGACCGCCAAGGAGCTGGACTTCAACCCGAAGGCGATGGTGCTGACCGTGGGCCCGACCAACCCGGAGTTCGTCGGGGAGGTGGGGAAGGACGCCTACTACCTGGTAGGCCCCACGCAGTGGGACCCGTCGATGAGCTACGAGGGCGACTACTTCGGCTCGGCGTCGGAGTACGCGGAGCGGTACACCGACAGGTGGGGAGGCCCTCCGTCGTACCAGTCCGCCTCGGCGACCGCCGCCGGGCTGGCGCTGCAGATGGCCATCGAAGCCGCGGGCTCCCTGGACGCCGACGCCGTCCGGGCCGCCCTCCGCGACGTGGACGCCGACACGTTCTACGGCCGGATCAGGTTCGACCGGACGGGTAAGAACGTCTCCCGGCCCATGGGGGCGGTCCAGATACAGGACGGTGGGGACCCTCTCGTGGTCGCCCCAAGCAGCGCCGCCGTCGCCGACGTGATCTACCCCGTGCCGGAGTGGGGCGACAGGTAGAACAGTTTCCGCCGGCGGCCTGCTAGAATGGGCGCACCCCTGCGGGACGGCCCATGACTACACCGGCGAGACGCCAATACCTCCGCATCAAGAAGGAGCACGAGGACGCCATCCTGCTGTTCAGGATGGGGGACTTCTACGAGACCTTCGACGACGACGCGCGGATCGTGTCGCGCGAGCTGGAGATCGCCCTGACGGCGCGGGAGATGGGGCGCGGCCAGCGCGTGCCCCTGGCCGGCATCCCGTACCACGCCCTCGACTCCTACCTTGCGCGGCTGATCAAGAAGGGGTTCCGGGTCGCCATATGCGAGCAGACGAGCGATCCGGCGAAGTCGCGGGGGCTGGTGGACCGCGAGGTGGTGCGCATCGTCACGCCCGGCACGGTGGTCGAGGACTCCATCCTGGACCGGAAGGTGAACAACTACCTCGCGGCCGCCCTGGTGGACGGCGCGACAGCCGGCCTGGCGTACGTGGACATCACCACGGGCGAGTTCTACACGACCCACCTGCCCGCAGACGACCTGCCGGCCGAGCTGGGAAGGCTCCGGCCCGCCGAGGTGCTGACGCCGGAGCTCGGACACGCCCCCGCCGACCTGGACGCCGCCGTCACGACGATGGAGGACGGCGCGTTCCACGTAGAGAACGCGCGGGAGGCGCTGCTCGACCACTTCGGAACGGCGTCGCTGGAGGCGTACGGGTGCGAGGACCTACCCCTCGCCACGGCCGCCGCGGGCGCGATCATCGACTACCTGGGCCGCCACAACCGGGAGGCGCTGGGCCAGCTTACGACGCTGCGGACATACTCGACGGCCTCCTACATGGTGCTGGACCCGCAGACGCGGCGCAACCTGGAGCTATTCGAAGGCGGGCGTTGGGGCGACCGTGAGGCGTCGCTGTTCTCCGTGCTCGACCGGACGCGCACGTCCATGGGGGGGCGCCTGCTCAGGAGGTGGCTCGGTCAGCCGCTGTTGGACCTGGAAGAGCTGCGGAGGCGGCAGGAGGCGGTGGCCTGGTTTCATCGCAGCACCCTGAGGCGCGGGCGGGTCAGGTCGATACTGGACTCCGTTTCCGACATGGAGCGGCTCATCGGCAGGGTGAGGGGAAGCGGCGCCGTCCCCAGGGACCTCGTCGGCCTCAGGCGCAGTCTCGAGGCCGTTCCCGAGCTGAGGCTGGCGCTGGAGGAGGACGAGGACTCGGAGCGGGTCGAGTGGCTGGCGCGGCAGATCGGGCGGGAGTGGAAGTCCGCCTCGCTGATCGGCGGCGCGATAGCGGACGATCCGCCGCTGACGGTGGGAGAGGGGCGCGTCGTCCGCAAGGGCTACTCGCAGGAGCTCGACGACCTGATGGGCTCCACCAGGGGCGCGCAGGCGTACATCGCCGGGCTCCAGAACAAGGAGCGCGAGCGCACCGGAATCAAGACCCTGAAGGTGGGCTACAACAAGGTCTTCGGCTACTACATCGAGGTCAGCAAGTCCTACGTGGACCAGGTGCCCGAAGAGTACGTGCGCCGGCAGACCCTGGTCGGCGGGGAGCGGTACATCACGCCGGAGATGAAGGAGTACGAGTCCCGGATACTGAACGCGCAGGAGGGCATCGCGGAGCTGGAGACGTCCCTGTTCAGGCAGGTCTGCCAGGAGGTTGCCCTCGAGGCGTCGGAGATCATAGAGACGGCAAGGGCGGTCGCCATGGTCGACGTTCTCGCGGGGATGGCCGAGGCTGCGGAGCTGAACGGCTACGTCAGGCCGGAGCTGAACGACGGGGAGACGCTGGAGATCGTGCAGGGGCGGCATCCCGTCGTGGAGAGATCGCTGCCCGCAGGGTCCTTCGTTCCCAACGACGCCCGGCTGTCGACGTCCGACGAGCAGGTGATCATCCTGACGGGGCCGAACATGGCGGGGAAGTCCACCTTCATTCGGCAGGTGGCGATCATCACGCTGATGGCGCAGACGGGCAGCTTCGTGCCCGCGGACTCGGCGACGATAGGTCTGGTGGACAGGATATTCACGCGGGTGGGCCTGCAGGACGACCTCGCGGTGGGGCAGTCCACCTTCATGGTGGAGATGGTGGAGACGGCCGCGATACTGAACCACGCGACGCCCCGCTCGCTGGTCGTTCTGGACGAGATAGGCCGGGGCACCAGCACGTACGACGGGCTGGCGATCGCCCGCGCCGTGGCCGAGTACGTCCACGGCAATCCCCGGATGGGGTGCAGGACGCTGTTCGCGACCCACTACCACGAGCTGACGGAGCTGGCCGACTTCTTGCCGCGAGCGCGGAACTACAACGTGGCCGTGTCGGACAGCGGCGGGAGCGTGGTGTTCCTCAGGCGGATCGTACCTGGGGGCGCGGACAGGAGCTACGGTGTCCACGTGGCCCGGCTCGCGGGGCTTCCCGAGGCCGTCACCGACCGTGCGTCCGAGGTGCTGGGCCAGCTCGAGAACGGTACGGACGGGCGGCACCGGGGCGGCCGCCGCCGCGTCTCAGGCCCCGCTCCCAAGCAGCTACAGCTCATTTCCACGCACCCGGCCATAGACTCGCTGCTGAAGATGGACGTCGCCTCCATGACGCCCATGGAGGCGATCAACAGGCTCTTCGAGCTCCAGGAGCAGGCGAAGGAGCCCCGCGACATGCTCTAGGCGGTACGCGCCGCGCTCGAACGGTGTAAGATTCGGCGGCATCGACACTACGGAAACGACCTCCAGGGAGGAAGCGAATGGCTACCAAAGAGTTCTACGGCGACACGTGGCTTTCGGGCGATCCGGTCTACCTGACGGACATGGACAGGTGCCAGCCCTCCGGCGCCCTCTCGCGGGAGGCGCAGATCGGCCGGTGGAGGCTGCTGGACTACGAGACCGACACGCTGTCGGGCGTGATGCTGCTGGCCGGGGAGGAGACGGCCGCTCCGGACGTCACCTACCCGGTGGAGGCGTCCGGGTGGCACGCCGTATCGGTGGGCCTGATGCCCCACTACGGCGGGCCGTCGCAGGTGCTCATCAGGACCAGCGGGAGCGACACCTTCACCACGCTCAGGGCCTCCGAGGAGGAGGGCAGCTCTCCCCACGAGATCGAGGCGCTGGAGATATTCTGGAGGGTCGTCGACCTGACGGGCCAGGACCTCGTCTTCGGGCAGGCCCAGTACCGGCTGGCGGAGGGCGGTACGGGGGCTTTCGGGTCCAACGACTCGCAGGTCGTCTACGTCAAGCTGGTGCCGCTGACGGACGAGGAGGCGGCCGCCCTCCAGGCGGACCGCGCCCGCACCGACACGCGCCGCATGTTCGCCCACAACGACGCGCACGGCGTCCACTACGCTAACCGCCCGACTACGGAGGAGCACATCCGCAGGCACATCGAGGGGTACAGGGACACCGACTTCGGGCGCATCTGCTGGGAGGCGGGGGGAGGCGACCTGCTCCAGTACTTCAGCGACATAGGCAGGCGGTCGACGTTCGACGGGCTGGAGGACTTCGCGCGCCTGGGCTACCGGAAGCTGGCCGAGAGCTGGCGGGCGTTCAGGGACCAGGGGGTGGACCCTTTCCAGGTGGCGCTCGACCACGCGCACGAGATAGGGATAGAGTTCCACGCCGGCTACAGGGTCACCGGCTTCCACTACCCGCCGCCGCTGGACTACTTCAATTACGGCGCGTCCTTCTTCAAGTACCACCCGGAGTTGCGGAGCGTCGCCAAGGACGGGAGCGTGGGGCCGCGCGTCTCCTTCGCCTACCCCGAGCTCAGGCTGTACCTGGTGTCGGTGTTGCGGGAGATAGCGGGGTACGACGTGGACGGCATCTGCCTGCTCTACAACAGGCGCCCGCCCTTCATGGACTACGAGCCGCCTCTCGTGGAGGGGTTCACGAGCGAGTACGGAGAGGACCCGCGCCTGCTCGACGACCTGGACCCCAGGTGGCTCGCCTACCGGGCGCGCACCATGACCCAGTTCATGCGCGAGGTGCGCGAGGCGATGGACGACGAGGCGAGTAGCCAGGGCCGCCGGAAGATCGAGGTCTCGGCGATAGTGTCGGGGCGGCGCGAGGAGAACGAGCTGTGGGGGCTGGACGTGAAGGCATGGGTTGACGAGGGGCTGGCGGACATGATCATCCCGTACACGAGCGCAACCCACCTGCAGAGCGCGGTCGAGTCGTGGACCGACGCCGCGGACCTAGAGCACTTCGTTTCTCTGACGGAGGGGTCGCAGTGCAGGCTGGCGGCGAGCATATTGCCGAGGGAGCAGGCCCCGGAGGAGTACCGGCGCATGGCGGGCCTGGTCTACGGCGCGGGGGTGGGGGAGGTCTTCTGCTGGGACTGCGACCCCGGCCGCTCGGAGAGCTTCCGGAGGCTAGGCCACAGGGAGGACGTAGCCGCGTGGAGCGAGGCCGGCCAGCCGAGCCTTGCCCCCGCCAGGATGACCATGCGGAATATAGGCGGCTGGGACATGTCCTACCAGACGCCGGGCTAGCGCAGGGGCGGGCCGGGCTGCTCGGACTCTATGCCCCATGGGCGCGCGTCGACGCGGATGGCGCGGCGGTCCGCCACGGGGATGGAGACGCGGGCGCCGCCCAGGGCGCTGGAGGCGTGGATGGCGAAGCCGATCTCGGTCGACCGCCGCGTCTCCTCCACGTCGCAGGCCGTGCGGCCCCCGGTGCGGATGGCGTTCACCAGGTCGCGCACGATCGCTTCCCCCCTCGGCCAGGACGGGTCCAGCCTTGGAAGCTCTATCCTGCGCGGCTCGTGCGAGAGCTCGTTGGCGCCCTCCCAGAGGTAGGCTTCCTCGGCCTCGTTGACGATGGTCATCCTGCCGTTGTCGCCCAGCACGGTGAACGCCCTTCGCCCGCCTTCGCGCACTATCGCCATGTTCACACCGTTGTCGAGGCCCACCCATCCGCGGCCGTGGGGGTCGCCCTTCCGCCAGTCTCCGTCCTCCCACTCCGACGGGTCGTCCACCAGCCCGATGGCCCAGACGGGCTCGGGGTCCCCGGCCATCGCGAGGGCGAGGTCGTAGAAGTGGCAGCCGTGGTTGATCAGCTCGGTGACGCCGCAGGCGAGGACGGCCGTGACGTTGCCGACCGCGCCGTCGCGCAGCATTCCTATCACGGTGCGGTACTGCTCCGACCACCTCATCTCCGTGCCGAACGCGAAAGGCACTCCGGCGTCTCTGATCGCGCCTAGCATCCGGTCGGCCTCCTCCAGCGTCGCCGTTAGCTGCTTGTCGCACACGATGCCCCTGACCCCGGCCTTTACGGCGGCGACGCCCTCGTCGGCGTGGGTGGACTGGTGGGTGGCGATGCACACTATGTCGGGCTGGGCCTGGTCGAGCATCTGCTGGTAGTCGTCGAACGGCTCTACGTCGCCCCAGGTGTCTTTCCAGCAGCTGCGGAACTGCTCGCGCACCTCGGCTTTCCGGTCGTAGACGGCCACTGCGACGGTGTCGTTCACGCGGTTGAAGCCGGTGGCCCAGTTGTGGGCGCCGGGGTCCTTGGTGAGCTGGCGGTGGACGCCGGCGAAAGCGACTCGGAGCGTATCGTTGGATGACATGCAAACCTCCTCGGATGAACAGCCTACGGTTACCAGAGAGTCATGGACGCGCGGAACAGACCTCGCAGCTCGTCGGCGCCGGTTGGGCGCGGCGCCAGCTTGGTGACCCGGTGCTGCGGGAGGGTCCCCTCGACCAGGGCCTCGACGTCGTCCGGGCCGTATCCGACGGCGCCCAGGCCGTTGGGCGCTTCGAGCTGGCGGAGCAGGGCCACGATCGCGTCGGCCAGCACGTCCCCGGCGTCCTCGGGGCTAGCGTCCGACACGTCCGCACCCATCAGCTTCGCGGCGTGGGCGTGTCGCTCTGGGTTCGCGGGGCCGGTGAAGCGGAAGACGGCCGGCGCGTTGAGGGCGACCGACATGCCGTGCGGGACTATGGGGAAGGCGTCCTCGTAGCCTTCGGGCGCGTAGTCCCGCACCATGCCGGAGACGGGGTAGGACATGCCGTGGGGCAGGTGGCAGCCTGCGTTGCCGAAGCCGACGCCGGCAAAGGTGGCGGCGAGCAGCATCTGGGAGCGCGCCTCCTCGTCGCCGGGGTCGTGGACAGCCCTGACGATGTTGCGGGAGACCATCTCGACGGCGCGCAGGGCCCAGACGTCGCTTATGGGGTTGGATCCCTGGTACGAGGGGCGCAGCGAGGGATTATCCGGGGCCTCGCGTTCATGGAAGGGCATGGCGGTGTAGGACTCCAGGCCGTGGCAGAGCACGTCGAGGCCGCTGCAGGCGGCGGCCATCTTGGGGAGGGTGCGGGTATTGTCGGGGTCCACCAGCCCCATGATCGGGCGCAAAGCGCGGTGGGAGATGCCGGTCTTGGCCTTCATCTCCAGCAGGTCGAATATGGCGACGCCCGTCGTCTCGCTGCCGGTGCCCGCGGTCGTGGGGACGGCGATCAGCGGCGCGAGGGGGCCGGGGACGGGGCGCCCCTCGCCGATGGGCGCGTTGACGTAGGCGAGGAAGTCGGCTGGGTGGGTCGCGTACAGGTTCGCGGCCTTGGCGGTGTCGATGCAGGAGCCGCCGCCCACGGCGACGTAGCCGTCGAAGCCGCCTCCGGACGCGAAGTCGATGGCCTGCTTGAAGGAGACGTCGGTAGGCTCCACCCGGGCGCCGTCGAAGAGGACGGCGTCGACGCCCTCGTCCTGCAGGGCGTCGACGGTCTTGCGGACGGGGTCGCTCTGCGCGAGGTTTGGGTCGGTCACGACCATGACGCGGGCGGCGCCGAGGCGGCGCATCTCGTGGCCGACCTCCGAGGTCACCCCCGGGCCGAACTTGATGCTGGAGGTGTCTATGGAGAAGGCCGTCTCGCGGTCCATGGGCTTCACCGCCTCATCGGCGCAGTGGGGCGCATTTCCGGTTCTCCAGCTCAGGCCCCGGGCCGCGCGGTCCGGGCGCTAGTTGCCCACCGATAGACAGGTAACCGTGCGCTCCACGCCGTCCAGCGCGTGGATGGAGCTGGTGACGAGGTTTCCCACGGCGTTCAGGTCGGGGGCGCTCACCACGGCTATGATGTCGTAGGGGCCCGTGACGGGATCGACGGTGTCGATACCCGGCATATCCTTCAATCTCGCCGCCACCGTGCGGGACTTGCCAACCGCCGTCTCGATAAGAACATAGGCCTTGGTCACTGCCTTTACCTCCCCTGGGCTACGGTCTCAGCCTGCGGGCTGCGTCCTTGGCAGGACAAGGCCGATGGTATGTTAGGGCCGTCCCGCTGTCAAATCCCCGGATTCGCAGTTGCACATTCGACGCGGCATGAAATATGATTTTGTGTAGCCGATATCCATGGTAGTAAAGTAGTGCGAGTATCCGAAAGAGGTCAGATCACCATCCCCAAGGCTCTGCGGGAGCGTTCCGGGCTGCATCACAACGTCGAGACCGAGATGGCGGCCACCGACCATGGCCTCCTGGTCAGGAAGAGGACTACTACGGACCATCCCGTGGACCGGGTGTACGGGATCCTCGGCAAGAACGCCCTGGGCAAGGACGTTGGCGTCGATGACTATATCGAAGAGATTCGAGGAAGGTGATTACCGCGGTCGAGTTCCGATAACTCTCCTACGACCGTGGCGGGAGGCGCTTCCAGTACTTGCGCTTCCAGCCGTCCGATTCGCGGTACTTGGCGTATTGGTATCCCCAGTGCGGTGACACCAGGCTGTCATGCTGGTCGGACTCGCTCTTGTTGCTGGGGTTCTCGGCAGTGCCCGGGCAGTGGATGACGTAGCCGCCGGGCTTGGCGACGCGTTCGAACTCCGCCAGTTCTTCCTCGAGACGCCATCCGAGCGCGTGGGACGTTATGACCACGTCGGCGATTCCATCCGGCAGGGGGATGTCGTGGCCGAAGCCGTGAGGACGTGGACATTGCACAGCCCTTTGTGGGCCGCCTTTTCGCGGATGAAGCGGCGTAGGCGCACGACGGGTTCGACGGCATAAACGATGTCGGCCGTCTCGGCCGCTTCCAGGGCTACGCGACCGCTTCCAGCGCCGACGTCGACGACCACCTTGCCGTCGAGGGGCGTGATACTCGTCACCTCGGTGAAGTCCCAGTTGTGGAACTCCAGGCTGTCGTAGAGCTCGGGGCACTTGTTGTAGACGATCAGGTCGGCGATGGTCCACACCACCGCTTCCTCGGCTTGGGCCACGGCGGTCCGGTCGGACGACGGTGGATGGTGGGCCTTGGTCGTGTCCAGGAATTGTGACACCGATGGGCATCTGACCCTGAGGAAGCGGTCGATTGGCGGATGGGCCCAGAGCACACAGGCGAGATCCCGCTCGGGAAGCCAGCCGGGGAGGTATTCGATCTGGAACGGCTCGAGGAGGTAGAGGTCCTCTATGCACAGGTCGGCGCCCGCGAACAGCTTCCTTAGCGCCAAGCCGCCGCCCTTTCCCATGTGGTGGCGCGGCCTACCGGGTCCTGGGGTTTAGGACGTCGTTGAGGGCGTCTCCGAGGAGGTTCCACGAGAGGACCATGAGCCAGGCCGCAGCGCCGGGGGCGAGGAGGAACCAGGGGAAGTTGCGGAGGGCGCTGATGCTGGCTCCCTCGTAGAGCATGGTGCCCAGGCTCGGGCGCGGCGGCTGGATCCCGATGCCCAGCCAGCTCAGGATGATCTCCACTCCCACCATCGAGCCCATGCTCATCGAGACGGTAACCACGATGGGGCTGATGGCGTTTGGGAGCAGGTGGATGAACAGCAGCCTCGGCGTGGACGCGCCGATGGCCTTGGCGGCCTCCACGTGGAGCGCCTCCTTGAGGTAGAGGATCTGGCCCCTGACCAGCCGCGCCATGCCGATCCAGCCGAAGCTGACGAGGGCCAGCGAGACGACCACGTAGTCGGCTACCCCCGTCGCCAGGAGCCCGTCCATGAAGGTGTTCTCCTCCACCCATATGACCCAGTCGCGCACCCTGTTCCTTAGCGTGGCTGCCAGGATGATGACGAGCAGGATGTCGGGGAAGGAGGCGAAGACTTCGCCCACACGCATGATGGCGGCGTCGATCCTGCCGCCGAAGTAGCCCGACACCAGCCCCAGGGTGACCCCTATGACCAGGCCGCCGGTCAGCATCGAGACCAGGGTCAGGATGACGGTGTTCTGCACGCCGTAGAGGACGCGGGTGAGGAGGTCGCGGCCCTTCAGGTCGGTGCCGGCGAAGTAGGACTTGGACCAGAAGCCGGTTATGCCCTGGTCGGTGACGATGGTGGGGGGCTTGCGGATGGCGGTCAGGTCCGGGGTGCGGTAGTCGTGGGGGGAGACCCACGGGGCGAATATCCCGGCGAAGTAGACTATGGCCAGTACGACCATGCAGGCCGCGGCTATCTTCTTCCGTATGAGGCGCGAGAGGGCGCGGGAGAGGTGGCCTCTCCGCCGGTAGGGCCGGTCGTCCTCCAGCGCCGCCGCCTGTTGAGCCGTAGTCACTTAGCCCCCATCCTAACCTTCCCCCTCGGGGGGAAGGGATTCTGAGATAGTCATTAGCTGTAGCGTATGCGCGGGTCGATTACGGCGTATGCGAGGTCGGCCAGCAGGTTCGCGAGCACGAAGGCGCTGGCGCCGATAAGGGTGATGGCCATGATGATCGGGAAGTCCCTGGCGAATATCGCGTCGACGGCCAGCCTGCCCACACCGGGAATCCCCATCAGCGTCTCGGTGATGAACGCCCCGCCTATGAGTCCCGCCAGCGAGAAGGCCAGGATGGTGATTATGGGGATGATCGCGTTCCTGAGCACGTGCCTGCTATCGACGGTAATGGGCCCCAGGCCCTTCGCCTGCGCGGTGCGTATGAAGTCCTGGCCCATCACGTCGAGGGTGCTGGCGCGCATCAGCCTCGTCAGGCCCGCGATGCCGGGCACTCCCATGGTGACGGCCGGCACTATGATGCGCAGATCGAAGAGGCCGCCCCAGCCCGCGCAGGAGACCAGGTCGAGCTTCAGGCACATGAGCCACGTCATGGCGGGTACGCTGACCATGACGGGGATGGACATGAGTATGAGGGTCATGGTGACGGCCGTGGGGTCGTGCCATCTGCCCTGCTTGTGGGCGATGTAGAAGCCCAGGGGCAGTCCGCCCGCGAGGCTGATGAGCATGGCGGCGAACGCAAGCTGGGCGGAGACCCACATCTTCTTGATGATCAGGTCCCGCACCGGCTGGCCCCTGTGCAGGCTGAGGCTCTGGCCGAAGTCGCCGCGCACGAAGTCGGCGACGTAGTCGACGTACTGGACGTGGAAGGGCTTATCCAGTCCCAGCTCGCGCCGTAGGTTCTTCGTGGCCGCGGACTCCGGGTCGTAGCGTGCGCCCAGGATGACCTTCACCGGGTCGCCCGGGCCGTAGTGCCCGAGGGCGAAGGTGACGAAGGAGACGGCCAGCAGCAGGACCGGGAGCCAGAGCACCCTACGGGCTACGTATTTCCACATATGGGAAGCTCCCGATACGGCCCTCGGCCGCCCCGCCCCGCTGGGCGCGGCAACCGAGGGCTAGGTAATCGCGTCGCAGGCCGACTCGAAGGCCCGCTTACTCGATGACGACCTCGGACATCTTCGGGACTATCATCGGCGTCAGCTTGTAGTTCTTGACGTGCGGCTTGAGCAGTACGAACTGCTCCCCAGAGTACCACAGCGGCAGCCAGGCCGCGTCGTTGACCAGCTTGTTCTCGGCGTCCTGGTAGAGATCGACGCGCGTGAAGGCGTCGTGCTCCACCCTCGCCTCCTCGAGGATGCCGTCCACCTCGGGATTCGAGTAGGCCATGTGGTTCAAGCTGCTCTCGGTGTGGAACAGGATGTCCAGGAAGTCCTGGGGATCGGGGTAGTCGGCCTGCCAGCCGGCGTAGTACGCCTGGTACTTCTGCTCGTTCAGCTCATCGAGGTACGTTGCCGACTCTACCTGGACGATGTCGACCTCCACGCCGAGCACCCGCCGCCAGAACTCTATGACGACCTCGAGGTCGAGCCCTATGGTGCCGCCGGTGCCCGGGACGGTGATCTCGATTCGCGGGGTATCGCCGGAGCCGGCGTGGGGGGATCCGGCGAGGGCAGCCTGCGCCGATGCATAGTATGGGCTGTCCTCCCCGACGTTCGCCAGGAAGTCGGCGTAGGGGGTATCGGCGATGAGGCTCTGGGCCAGCACGGGGTCGAAGGTGAGTCCCACGAGGTTGGGGTTGAACCCGGGGTAGCCGGGCGGCAGGATGCCGTAGGCAGGGACGACGAGGTTGGAGAGCACCTCGGAGGCTATCAGCTCCTTGTCGACGGCGTGGTTGAGGGCCTGCCTGAACTTCGACTCGTCGAAGGGCGGGAAGTTGGGATTGAAGCCCACGTAGAAGACGCTGAAGTCCGGCGGCGCGACGATGAGCTCCGCGTTCAGCGGCTCGCTCGGGTCCTGGATCCTGTCCAGATCGAAGATACCGACGCCCGTTATGTCGATCTCGTCGTTCTCGTACATGGCCATCGACTGGCCGCCGGCCAGGTTCATGTGGACGAAGTCGACGTTCGCCTTATCGCCGTAGAACTCGTTGAAGCGCTCAAGCACGATGCGCTCCCCGATGCGGTACTCCTTGAGCTTGAACGGGCCGGTCCCCACGCCGTTCTCGATCCACCAGTTGTCCCCGCCTCGCTCCACCACCTCCCTGTCCAGCACGTAGGCGGTAGGGTAGGTCAGCTTGGCGAGGATGTACGCCTTGGGGGCGTCCACGGTGATCTGGAGCGTGTGGTCGTCCACGACCTTGACGCCCTCGATGAAGTCGGCCTTGCCCTCGATGTAGTCCATCGCGCCCACGATGTCGTTCAGGTACGTGTCGGCGACGGGCGACGCGGTGCTGGGGGCGGCTGCCCGCTCGATCGACCACTTGAAGTCGGAGGCGGTGACCGGATTGCCGTTATGGAACGTGGCGTCCTCCCTAAGCCGGAAGGTGTAAGTGGTGCCGCTGGCGTCGATCTCCCAGCTCTCGGCGACGTCGGGCACGAGGTTGAGGTCGGTATCGAACTTCACGAGGCCGCTGAACACCTCCACGACTATGAAGGCCGAGGTCGTGTCCGTGACCAGGTGCGGGTCGAGCGTCGCCGGGTCGGACCAGAGGCGGCGGAAGACGCCCCCGGGCGGGGCCTCGGTGACGGCCCCGGCGGTCTCCTCCTCTTCCGCAATCATCTTCTCGGTGTCCTCGACGGCCTTGTCCAGGGTCTCCGAGGTCGCTGGGGCCACTTCGGCAACCGCCTTTTCCTCAGTCTCGGGTTCGCTGCTGCACGCGAAGAGCGCCGCAGCCAGGAGCATTGCAAGTACGAACATCGCTTTTCTCATTTACACACCGCCTCCACTCTCAATCTTCATGTTGTGTGCCGAATCCGGGTTGCAGGAGCTATCCGCCGGGCATGAGCCGCTTCAACCGGCCTTCCTGCCGACGGTGGACGCGAGGTACGAGCCGATCAGGTCGTCGATCCGCCCGTCGAGCACGGAGTCCGAGTCGGAGGTCTCGTGGCCGGTGCGGTGGTCCTTGACCATCTTGTATGGGTGCAGGACGTAGCTCCTTATCTGGTTGCCCCACTCGGGCGATACGTGCTCGCCGCGCAGCCTGTCCATCTCCTTGGACCGCTCCCTCATCTCGCGCTCCATCAGCCGGGCCGTCAGGACCCTCATGGCGATAGCCTTGTTCTGGTACTGGGAACGCTCGTTCTGGCAGCTTACCTTGATTCCGGTTGGGACGTGGGTAATGCGCACGGCTGTTGAGTTCTTCTGGACGCTCTGGCCTCCGGCGCCGCCCGCGCGGAACACCTCTATCTTCAGGTCGTTCGGGTCGATGTTCACGTCCACGCCGTCCTCGGCCTCCGGGAGCACCTCCACCAGCGCGAAGGAGGTGTGCCTGGCGTGGTCCGCGTCGAAGGGTGACATCCGGACGAGCCTGTGGACGCCCCTCTCGCTCTTCAGGTAGCCGTATGCGTAGTCCCCGGTGTGCTGCACTATGGCGCTCTTGATGCCCGCCTCCTCGCCGATGGAGGTGTCGAGCACGGAGCTTTCGAATCCCCTTCTCTCCGCCCATCGCAGGTACATGCGCACCAGCATCTCCGCCCAGTCCTGCGACTCCACGCCTCCGGCGCCGGCGTGGACGGCGACTATGGCGTTCCGTCGGTCGTGCTCGCCGGATAGGGCCAGCCTCAGCTCCAGGCCGTCCAGCTCTTCGGTAAGCTCGGCGGTCTCCTGGGCCAGCGTCTCGCGCAGGGAGTCGTCCCCCTCTTCGAGCGCGAGCGCTATGAGCTCGTCGACCGACTCGGCCTGCGACTCGATGCCTCTCCAGAGTTGGACGTCTTCCTTGAGACGTGAGAGCGTCCTCATCTTGTCCTGGGCGTCGGTCCCGCCGCTCCAGAAAGCCGGCTCGCTGGCCGCCTTCTCAAGCTCCGCGATGCTCTTCTCCATTCCCGCAACGTCAAAGACGCACCATGATTCTCGATATTCTGTCCTTCAGCTCGCGGACGGCGCTTGTTAGCTCCTGCATAGTGATTACGGCCTCGCCCTTTTCAGCGGTTTCAATTCCTATAACGCTCGCCGGGGCGATTAGGATACCCCGGCGCCCGCGTCGGATGTCTTGATTATAGCAGCAGCAGACCCAATCGCTGCTATACTCCGTACCGGAGCATGACGGATGGCGATAAGGTTCGGGACCGACGGCTGGCGCGCGATCATCGCGGAGGAGTACACCTTTCGCAACGTGAGGCTGTGCGCGCAGGGCGCGTCCGCGATGCTCAAGCGCCAGGGGCTGGACGGGCGCGGAGTCGTCGTGGGCTACGATACGCGGTTCGGCTCCGAGGAGTTCGCGGCGGCCGTGGCGGAGGTGACGGCTGCCAACGGCATAGGGACGCTGCTGGCGGACAGGGCGGCGCCCACTCCCGTCGTGAGTCACAACCTCGTGGCCAGGGGGGCCGGCGGCGGGCTTGTAGTCACGGCCAGCCACAACCCGCCGCAGTGGAACGGCCTGAAGTTCAAGCCCGACTACGGCGGGAGCGCATCGCCCGAGATCGTGGCTGAGTTGGAGCGGGAGGTAGCCGCGGCCGAGGCGTCGGGGACGGCCAGGCGCATGCCGCTGTCAGAGGCCGAGAGCTCGGGGATGGTCCGCCGATTCGATCCCCGGCCGTCATACCTCGGCCACGTGGGCACACTGGTCGACCTGGACGCCATCCGAGAGTCCGGGATGACGGTGATGGTCGACTCGATGTTCGGCGCGGGGGCGGGCTACGTCGCCGAGCTTCTCGAAGGCGGGCCGACGCGCGTCGTCGAGATGCACGGCGAGCGGAACCCAGCCTTTCCCGGCATGGCTCAGCCGGAGCCGCTGGCTCACAACCTCTCGGAGATGATGTCCGCAGTCGCCAACGGGCCGGCGGAGGTGGGGCTGGCGACCGACGGCGACGCGGACCGGCTCGGAATCGTCGACGAGCGGGGTCGGTTCGTCACGACGCTACAGGCGTTCGCGCTGCTGTGCTACCACCAGCTCGAAGTGCTGGGCAGGCGCGGCCCCCTGGTGCGCTCGATCACTATGACGAGCATGATCGACCGCTTGGGGGAGATTTACGGCGTGCCGGTTTTCGATACCCCCGTGGGGTTCAAGTACCTGGGGCCGGTGATGATGCGTGAGGGCGCGCTGGCCGCCGGCGAGGAGAGCGGCGGATACGCCTTCGCGGGCAACATCCCGGAGCGCGACGGGATACTGAGCGGCCTGATGGCGCTGGAGATGATGGTGAAGACGGGGAAGTCCGTGTCCGAGCTGCTGGCGATGCTGGAGGCTAAGGTCGGGCCCCACCACTACGACCGGTGGGACCTGCGCTTCGACGCGGCGCGGCGCCCGGAGATCGAGCGCAACGTCAGGGAGCATGCGCCCTCGGCGCTCGGCGGCAGGACGGTCATGGAGGTGGACGACAGGGACGGCTACCGGTTCGTGCTGGAGGGCGGTTACTGGGCGCTGGTGCGCTTCTCCGGCACGGAGCCGCTGCTGCGCATCTACGCCGAGGCGGAGTCGCCGGAGGGGGTGCGGACGCTGCTGGCCGAGGCCCGCGCGCTTGCAGGCGTGTAGCCCGCGCTCAGGCGGGTGTGAGCTCGCGCACCTCGACGACGAGCTCGCTGCCGAGGACGCGCAGCGCCTCGTTGAGCCGGCTGGCGGGGGTGTCGTGGCGCGGGTCGAGCATACGGCTGATCGTCTCCTCGTCCGTGCCCAGGCGTTGGGCCAGGGCGGGACGAGATAGGCCGCTCCGCCGCACCGCAATCGCGAAAGCCGCCTTGGCCGCCATGTTCGTGGGCACGGCCACGGGATACTCGCCGGGAAGGACTGCGCTGGAAACGGGAAACGGCTCCTCGTCGTCTATGCGCCCGGCGATGGCTTCCTCAAGCGCGTCTTGCGCCTCTACCAAGGCTTCTGCTTCGTCCTCGCCGGCAGTGAGACACTCCGGTAGGTCACGAAATGAGACTACAACCTCATTAGGGCCGCCGCGGGTAAGCTGTGCTGGATAGACGAATCGCATTGAGATGTTCCTCCCAGCCGTCACCGGAAGTCGGCACGGCTCAGACCGAGTTGACGAATCATAGTAGACAGTAGAGTAGGTCCGATTTCCCTCCGACGGTCCACCACTACGGTCTTGCGTGTCCCGTAGTAGAAAGTTATGTGACTCCCTTTCCCACGCTTCGTATCGAGGCGAACAGGAACACCTCGTGCACGTCCTATCTCGGATACCCGCTGGATGAACTCTCTACCGGTCACGCTTATAGTATAGGCCAGAAGCACCCTGAGGCAAAGTGTTGCCCGCGCCCGTCTCAGACTCGCCCAGCGGAAGGCCGCGGCGGGTATAATCGGGGCGCCCATGTAAAACTGGAGGCCCGAGGCCATGCCCGACCGGGGCGCGAAGTCCATGCTCGAAGAGAAGCCGCTGCTCCTGCTCATCGACGGGCCGGCGCTGGTGTATCGGGCATGGCACGCGATACGGGAGCCGCTGAACGTCAGCCGCACCGGCGAGGAGGTGCGCGCCGTCTACGGCTTCATGAACACCTTCCTGCGGTACCTGGACGACTGGAACCCCACCCACTGCGCCATCGCCTTCGACCCTAAGGGGCCGACGTTCAGGCACGAGCAGTACACCGAGTACAAGGCGCACAGGCCGTCGATGCCGCCCGAGCTGCGCCCGCAGTTCGACCACGTGCGGCGCATGATGGAGTTGTTCAACGTCCCCATCTTCGAGGCGCCCCACTACGAGGCGGACGACGTGCTGGGGACGCTGTGCCGGATGGCGGAGGAGCGCCGGATAGAGGTCCTCGTGCTGTCGGGCGACACGGACACGCTGCAACTCGTCTCGCCGTGGGTTCGGGTGCTGCTGGCCTACAGCGTGCAGAGGCAGAAGACGTACGACGAGGCGGCGGTGCGGGAGAGGTACGGCGGCCTGGGGCCGGAGGCGGTGCCGGACGTAAAGGCGCTGGAGGGGGACACCTCCGACAACATCCCCGGCGTGCCGGGGGTCGGGGCCAAGACCGCCGCGAAGCTGCTGCTCGACCACGGCTCGGTAGAGGGCATCATGAGCAGCCTCGACGAGGTGAAGCCGCCGAGGATACGGGAGAGCCTGAGGCAGAACGAGCAGGTGGCGCTGCGGTCTAAGATACTCGCCACCATCGTGCGGGACGTGCCCCTGGAGTTCGACCTGGAGGCGTCGCGCTTCTGGCGTTACGACCGCTCCGGCATAGTCGAGGCGCTGCGCGACCTGGAGTTCTTCAGCATGGTGCCCCGCATACCGGAGCCGCGCGACGGCGCGGGCGCGGCGGTGCAGGAGGACCTGTTCTCGCAGGCGGCCGAGGAGGCGGAGTATCGCGTCGTGGACACGATGGGGGCGCTGGATGCGATGGTCGAGGCGCTGGACACGCCGGAGGGCTTCGCGTTCGAGGTGGAGACGTCGTCGCCGGACCCGATGGCGGCGGAGCTTGTGGGGCTGGCGTTCGCCAACGCGCGGGGCGAGGGGTGGTACGCGCCCGTCGGCCACGCCGAGGGCGGGCAGCTTGGGCTCGGGGAGGTGCTGGAGGCGGTCAAGCCGCTGCTGGAAGACGCCGCCGTTCCGAAGGCGGCGCACAACGCCAACACGGGTATGACGGCGCTGTCGCGCCACGGCGTGGAGGTTGCGGGGCTGGCGTTCGACACGATGCTGGCGGCGCACTTGGGCGGGCGCAAGGCGCTCGACCTCAAGGCGCTGGCCATCGAGCAGCTTGGGGTGGAGCTGACGCCGGCCTCGGACCTGCTGGGGACGGGGCGCAAGCAGATCACGATGGCGCAGGCGCCGATCGAAGAAGCGGCGAAGTTCGCGGCGGCGAACGCGGAGGCGGCGTTCCGGCTCCACGCCATCCTGGGCGAGGAGAGCGAGCGCAAGGGCGTAAGGTCGGCGCTGGACGAGGTGGAGCTTCCGCTGGTGCCGGTGCTGGTGCGGATGCAGACGAACGGCGCCGCGCTGGACGTGGGGCTGCTGGAGCGGATGTCGGGCGAGCTGAGCGAGCGGATAGCGGGCGTCACCGGCGAGATGTTCGCGACGGTGGGGCACGAGTTCAACCCAGGCTCCTCGCAGCAGCTTGGGGACGTGCTCTTCAAGGAGCTGCGCCTGCCGACCACCAAACGCACCAAGACCGGGTTCTCGACCGACGCGTCGTCGCTGGAGGCGCTCAAGGAGCTTCTCGACCGCGGGGAGGCGGACGCGGTGGACCCTAAGGCGCGTCAGGTGCTGGACGGCGTGCTGGAGTACCGACAGCTTACGAAGATCAAGTCGACCTACGTTGACGCGCTGCCTGCGCTGG
This sequence comes from Dehalococcoidia bacterium, assembly GCA_963664035.2. Taxonomy (GTDB): domain Bacteria; phylum Chloroflexota; class Dehalococcoidia; order Lucifugimonadales. The sequence goes on from OY760867.2 coordinate 2,078,436, forward strand.
TGAACCCGGCCACGGAGCGGCTGCACACCCGTTACAACCAGACCGGCTCGGCGACGGGGCGGGTTTCCAGCAACGACCCGAACGTGCAGAACATCCCCGTGCGAACCGAGCTCGGCAGGCAGGTGCGCAAGGCGTTCGTGGCGCAGCATGCGCCGGACTGGGAGCTGTTCGCGGCGGACTACTCGCAGATCGAGCTCCGGGTGCTGGCGCACGTGTCTCAGGACCCGGGGCTGCTGGAGGCGTTCCGCGGCGGGCAGGACATCCACGACGCCACCGCGTCGTCGGCGTTCGGCGTGCCGCTGGAGCGGGTGGACGCCGACATGAGGCGGATCGCGAAGATCATGAACTTCGGCGTGATCTACGGGCTGAGCCCGTTCGGCATCAGCCAGCAGACGGGGCTGAGCGCCGAGCAGGGGCGGGAGTTCATCGACTCCTACTTCGGGAGCTACCCCGGCATCAAGAGCTACATCGACGGGACGAAGGCCAGCGTCAAGAAGACCGGCTACGTCGAGACGCTGCTGGGGCGTCGACGGTACATTCCGGAGATACAGTCGCGGAGCTTCCACGTGCGCGCGGCGGGGGAGCGGATGGCGATCAACATGCCGATCCAGGGCACGGCGGCGGACATCATCAAGATCGCGATGGTGCGGCTCCAGGCGAAGCTGGACGAGCTGAAGATGCGCACGATGATGATCATCCAGGTACACGACGAACTGATATTCGAGGCGCCGCGGGACGAGATGGAACAGCTCGAAGCGGTCGTGCTGGACACCATGCCGTCGGCGATGGAGCTCGCGGTCCCGCTGGACGTGGAGACGAAGCGTGGCCGCACCTGGGGGGACATGGAGTAGGCCCACGCCGGTACTCCCAACGAGCTCGACACCGACCTGCGCCGAGTACCTAACTGGTTAAGAGTCTCACCTCGTGACTTCGAAAATGCAGGCGCGAGTTGCGTATAAGAAGGTCAATGAGATTACCACGACGGCGAACAGGAAGGCCACCGAACTCAATATCTCCTCGCCTGCGGCCCTCCAGAAACGCCTCGCAGCCGACCTCGTGAAAGTCCACACCACGTCTATGCTCTTCACCAACACTATGGCTGCCCTTCCCAATCGAGAGAGATAACAGGGCGACCGGCGAACCGGGGCGGACCGGGACCGGCCGGACCGGCAAACAACGTAGCCATGCGGCGCAATTCATGGTATCATGTCTGACTAACTCCGGGTGACAATCTGAATCAGTTCCCTGCGTTTCGGTCCCGAGCACGCATGCGACGCTGGCGATGGTCTAGGAGAATTGCTTTCGAAGGAGCGCCGCATGAACATCTTTGTGGGCAGTCTTCCGTACGCTACGACGGACGAAGAGTTGGAAGCGGCTTTCACCGAGCACGGTGAGGTCTCTTCCGCCCGCGTCATCATGGACAGGTACACTGGCCGGTCGCGCGGGTTCGGGTTCGTCGAGATGCCCGACCAGGAGCAGGCCGAGGCCGCCATTCGCGCCATGAACGGCAAGGACTTCCAGGGCAGGGCCCTGACCGTGAACGAGGCCCGTCCTCGCGAGGACCGGCCCAGGCGCGAGCGCTGGTAGGCCGGCCAACCGGTCCCGCAAACTTCATAAAGTCTCGCGGGCGCAAGCCGTTCCGTAGTTGACGTACGCCGTTCTCCCGACGCGGGAGACGGACACCGTTTGCCTGTACCTACCGCCGGGGAGGGTGCGCTCCGCCGTGTATTCCAGGGTCTTGCCGTCCTGGACCGGGGCCTGAGCGCCGCTCATCGCCTCTGCCAGGACGCGGCCGTCCGCGTCCGGCGGAGCCTCCAGGCCGAGCAGGGCCAGCACCGTAGGCGCTACGTCGACGTTGCCGGTGGGCACATCCGACACCGCGGCCTGCCGGAATCCCGGCCCGGCGGCGATCAGGGTGCAGCGCATCTCGTGCGCGCTCATCGAGCCGTGCATGCCCAGGCCGGGCGCGGCGCCGGCGCAGTATGCCTGGCCGGGCACGCCCGCCGCGTTCTCCTCCGACGTCCAGGCAAGTGAGACGGCAAGGTCCGGGGCGCGCGGCCCCTCGGCCCCGACGACCTCGGCGGGCAGGGCGCCTTCCACGGGCCCGACGGCTTCCGAGGCTAACACAGGGCCGCACCAGGGCTGCGACATCAGCCAGGCCGCTAGCCTTTCCACCGTATCGCGCTCCCCGCCGCGCGCGTAGAAGAGCACGGCCCCGCCGTTGGCGGCCACGGCCACGCCGCCCGGCCGCCCCACCGGCGGAAAGCCCGCCTCCCTCACCATCGCCTCTACGGGCACAGTCTCCGACACCGTGGAATAGCCGTGGTCGGAGACGACGATCAGGTTGGTATCGGCGTCCCTGCCCGTCCTGTGCATCTCCTCGAACAGGATGCCCAACTCGGCGTCGAGATGCCTGAGAGAGCGGACGGCCTTCTCGGATCCCACGCCGGCGTCGTGCTGGGACGAGTCGGGCTCCGAGCTCCAGAAGATCGCCGCGTCGGGCGGGCTGTCGGAGAAGAGCAGGCCTCGGAGTATCCTCATCGCGTACGTTATTCGCGCCAGGTCCGGCCTCCGCTTCTCCGGCCACGCTCCGAAGCGCGCCTCGACCTCCGGGCCCAAGCTCGCCGGGATGGTGAACTCGGAGTGGATGGTCGTTCCTCCTCTGCCGTCCGGGTGCGGGTTCTGGATGAACGCGTTGCCGTTGCCCCCCGAGTTCACCGACACGAACTCCAGCCCCTCCTCTGCGAGCAGCTGCGGCAGCGTCGGCGCGAGCAACACCCTCCCGGCTCCCTCGAAGATCCTGCCCAGGTCGGGCCTCAGCGCGTCGATGACCCTGTGCGGGTCGTAGTCCCGGACCAGGAGGGTGTTCCCGGCAAGTCCGTGGCCGCCGGGGTAGCGGCCCGTCATCATGCTGGCGGCGTTGACCCGCGTGACGGTGGGGAAGACCGAGTGGTGGTTGGCGAATGTCACCCCCCGCGCGGCCAGGGCGCTCAGGTTGGGCATCACGTCGGGCGTCACCTGCGAGGGTTGCAGGCCGTCCACCCCGATGATCAGTACTGAAGTCATGTTACTCTCCTGCTTCCATCTCCGTCTCGGCGGCATCGCGGCGGACGGCCTCCAGCGCGTCCAGGAACTCGGCATAGGACCCGAACCGCGACATGGCGACCAGGAAAGCCCCCACGTCCGGCATTGCGCTTCTGAACTCTCGCACCTGGGGGCCTATGGGGCTGACCGACGTCGGGCTGCTGGGGTAAGTGCCGTGGAAGGCGAAGTACGCCTGGTTCAGCTTGCGTATGTTATGGCCGTTATCCACGAACACATTCCGCCTCCGCTCCATGTATTCCTCAGCCTCCTCCACGGCGCCCTCTGCCAGCAGCTCGTCCACCCGCTTCCGCGTCTGTCTCATCTCCGAAGCGAAGTCGAACCCCGGCTCGTGCTCATGCTCCGGGAGGACCTCCCTCCTCTTCGCCTCGTCCGGCGGCGCCTCGCGGGTGAACCCCATTATCTCGTATGCGCGGTCCCCGATCTCGTCGCCCACGAGGTCGGCGGTCATCTCGTTCAGCGACAGCATCTCACGGCTGGAGCGGAAGTTCACCCCGAGCGGCGTGAACCGGGCGCTCAGGTAGTTGTGTACCCACTCGTGGGCCGCCACCCGGAGCGTCCACTCCAGCGACCAAGCGCCGGCGACCGAAGCCGGGTACGTCGAAAGCCCCCCGACCGGCACGACCAGCGCCGACAGGTCCCACTCTTCCATCAGTTCCTCTTCCATGCGCCGGCTCTCCTCCAGCGACACCCCTGCCTCCAGCAGGACCTCGTAGGCGCGCTCGATCCTGTGGCGCGGGGACGTGACCAGCAGCTTCGGCGTATCCGCCAGCCGTATGTCCACCGGCGGGAGCATTATAGGCCCCCATGACCCCACCTCGACCTCCAACAACGCGCTGCTGATCGCCGACTCCATCACCTCCTCCACGTCGTTCCGCAGCCTACCCCGCCGTTCGAGAAGCTCCCGCAGCTCCTCCTCGAGCGCCGCCGCGTCGGGCCGTCCCTCGGCGGCAAGAGCCGAGAGCCTCGCCCTCGCCCCGCTCGCCTCCCTCGCCAGGCGGAAGTACTCGATGACGATGGCGGCGTCCTCCTCTCGCTCCCTGTCGCTCATCCAGGAAAGCCGCGCGGCCATGTGCATCCACTTGCTGAGGAGGTTGGCCGCCTCCCACTTTGCGATGCTGTAGCGGTGGGGCAGGGCGGCAAGCTGCGCCGGGTCGAGGTCCAGGTTGTCGACGCCGGGCGCCATCATGAACAGGGCCAGCGCCGCAAGCGCCATTGTCTTGAGCATGCGATGGAACACCGCGTCCGGTTGCCTCCCAATCCCGTTCTCACTATCATAGCTGAGCGGACCTCCGGCAAGCTGCCAAGCCGGGGCCGGGGGCCGGGCGGTCTTTCTCCACCTCCCCCTAATCCCGACTCGCCGTAAACCCGGGCCGGTATGAAATCGCTGGAGCATGACACTATGACCCTATCGCTATGTGTGGCCGGACTGGGAAAGTACGCCGAGCACGTCCTGGGCGACGCGCGCCCCACATTGGAGGGCATCGACCTCTACTTCGCCAGCAGGGACATCGAGAGGGCCCGCGACTTCAACCACAGGTACGGCGGGGTGGGCTTCTTCGGCAGCTACGAGGAGGCGGCCGGCGACCCGCGAGTCGACGCCATCTACTTCATCACGCCGCACCACGTACACCTCGAGAACGCCATCCTCGCCTCCGGGAACTCCAAGCACATCCTCATGGAGAAGCCCATCGCCCGCACCATCGCCGAAGCGCGGCAGATCATCGAAGCCGCAAGAAACGCCGGCGTCACGCTCATGATCGCCGAGAACCACCGCTTCCTCCCCACCCTCGCTCTGGCCAAGCGGCTGATAGCGGATGGCGCCATCGGAAGGCTGCGCTACGTCCAGGCCCACGTGGAGAGCTACGGCGTACCCGGCGGCTGGCGAGCCGATCCCGATCTGGCGGGCGGTGGCATGCTCATCGACGGCGGCGTACACTACGTCGACCATATCGTCGACCTGGGCGGCTTCCCCACCAGCCTCTACGCCGCCATACCATCCCCCGCCGCGCCCGGCGCCCGCTCGGAGGACGGCGTCTTCCTGGTCGCGCAACTGCCTGGGGGCGTCGTGGGCTCGCTCAACTTCGTCACGGGGACGCCCGTTAGCCGCAATTTTCACAGGGTGTCCATCACGGGCGACGCCGGCCACGTACACTACGTCCCGTTCGGCAGCGAGGTGACCCTGGACACCCCAGCCGAGATGCGCACGTACCAAGCGCCCGAACATGGGCGCGGCGTCCGGCAGATGCTCGCCGAGTTCCGCGACTGCATCATGGAGGGCAGGGAGCCCGGGATGACCGGGGAGGACGGCCTCAGGGATCTCGCCGTCGTGCTGGCGGCCTACCGCTCGGCCGAGACGGGGCAGCCCGTGTCCCTAGACGACCTGCGCGCGCTGGACCCGCCGCCGCACACGCGAGCGCTGGCCCAGGAATGAGCGGCCGTACCGTACCGCCTCCTTGCGAACACGTTCGGATTACCGGGTCCACCGTGTGAAGAGGCTGGAGGTCCGTCGCGTAGGGCGACGTGACTGTGGCGGGCCATGGCAGGCCGTTGCCTCTGCGGTACATCCTCCACATGCTATACTGGAGCCATGACTACCATACGCACCATGGAAGACTTCACCCGCGTGCTACGCGAGCACCCCGAGTGGCGCGACGAACTGCGCAAGCAGATCCTCACCGAGCAGCTCCTCGCCCTCCCCCAGCGCTTCGAACAGCACGCTGAGGCGACCAGCCGGCGCTTCGCAGACATCGACCAACGCCTCGAGGCCCTGGTGAAGCACGCCGAGGCGACCGACCGGCGCTTCGAAGACATCGACCAACGCCTCGAGGCCTTGGTGAAGAACGCCGAGGCGGTCGTCCGGCGCTTCGAAGGCATGGATCAGCGCTTCGAAGGCATGGATCGGCGCTTCGAAGGCATGGACCGGCGCTTCGCAGACATTGACCGACGCCTCGAGGCCCTGGTGAAGAACGCCGAGGCGACCGACCTACGCCTCAACTCCATCGAGGAGCAAATCGCTGAGAACACCCGGCTCATCCACGTCAACAGCCGGCACATCGGCGAGATCAAGGGCGTCCTCATGGAGACGAAGGCCGCCGACAGGGCCCCGCTCATCGCCGACGATATGGGGCTGGAATGGAAGAGGAACCTTGCCCGCCGGGAGATACTCGCCCTGGTCGGCGAGGCCGTCCGCGCAGGCAGCGCCGAGGGCATCCCCGCCAACCACATCCGCTCCCTGCGGAACGCCGACCTCATCATGGAGGCGTTCGACCCCTCGGGCCGCGCCTGCTGGATCGTTGCCGAAGTCTCCTGGACCGCCGACGAGCGCGACACCGCCCGCGCCATCCGCAGCGCCGGATACCTCGCACGGTTGACCGACGCCCCCGTGTACGCCGCCGTCGCCGCCGTCCGCGTCGACAGGGAGGCAGAGGATATACTCACCCACGAGTCCCCCAGGCCCCACGGCGCGGCCGACACCGAGAAGGCATTCCACGCGCTGATAGACGCTTAACCCCAAGGCGGCTGGGGCTGGGTTCCCGACCAACCTTATGAAGAGGCCGCTCAGCGGCGCTGGAACAGGTCCAGGAACCGGTCCTGGTAGAAGTCGAAGAGGCCCCACCGGTCGAGTTCGCGCTTCAGGATCTCGGGGTTGGCGCCCTGGTCGACTTCCCTGAACAGCCGGTTGATCTGCTCGACGGCGGCCATCGGCACGCCGCCCAGGGACTCCTGGGGCTCCAGCAGCCCCTTGCCCTTCAGGTCCTGGATGTTGCCGACCAGCGAGGACGACGTGAACTCGTAGATGAACTTCAGCAGCGCGACGTCCCATAGCTGGTCGACGCCCACCATCACCACAGCCATGTCCTCTTTCTTCCTCTCGAGGTTGCCGCTGATCCGGTTGGCGATGTCGCTCGCCGCTCCGCTCACGATCTCGGTGTTGCCCGTTTCGTTCTTGTACTTGTACAGCAGCCCAGGGCTGTTCGGCCCGGCCTGCATGGCGACGGACTGGAAGTACTCGTACGCTTCCGAACTGAAGCCCTGGATGTTCATGGCGTAGGTGGGCGTGACTATGGCGGGGCGCTCGGCGGTCACTCGGCCCGTGCGCACGACCCCCTCCGGCTTCTCCGGCTCCTCGTCGAGGTAGACCGGCTCCGTCACCACGTAGTAGGAGATGTTCGTCGAACCGAAGGTGGCAAGGCTCTGCTTCGGGAACCTGGCAACCCACGTCTGCTCGATGGCGCGCCGCCACTCTCTCTCGCTCTCGAACATGATGTGCCGCCTCCGCCTTGCCTCAAGCTCTTGCTGGCTGACTCGATGCTAGACGGGCGCGCCTTCCCGTGTCAAGCCGCGATACCGCGTCCGCGGCCAAGGCCCTATAATCTACGCGGGCGCCCGCCAATGAACGTATCCGTTTGCAAGACGACCCTCAGACTGCCCGAGAACCAGAGCCTCAAGGGCAAGCGCCGCGTGGTCGGCTCGCTCTGCGGCCGGATACGCAACAAGTTCAACGTCGCCGTCGCCGAGGTGGGGGACAACGACCTCTGGCAGACCGCCGTCCTGGGCATCTCGTGCGTCGGGAACGACGCGCGCCACACCGACGAGGTGATCTCGGCCGTCATCGACTTCATCGAATCGACCCGCGAAGACGTCGAGATCGTCGAAGTGGAGCGCGAGACGCTCTCGGGCTTCTGAACGCCGGCGCGGGGGTGGCAGGCGGCAGCCCAAGATGGTGTAATAGACGTGCGACACGCTGCCGAGCCAGGAGGAGCCATGATCCAGGACGCGACGGAGACGCTCGTAAACGGCCGGTCACTGACGTACGACCAGGCGGCGGCGGCGATGGGCGAGATCATGAGCGGCCAGGCCACGCCCGCCCAGTTCGGGGCCTTCGTGACCGCCCTGCGCGTGAAGGGCGAGACCGCCGACGAGGTGGCGGGCATGGCGCGCGTCATGCGCGATAAGTCGCTGCGCGTCGAGTTCGAGGGGCCGCTGCTGGACACCTGCGGCACGGGCGGCGACGGCGCGGGCACCTTCAACGTCTCGACCACCGTGGGGCTGGTCGCGGCTGGCGCCGGCGTCACGGTCGCCAAGCACGGCAACCGCGCCATGTCCGGCGCGTGCGGCAGCGCCGACGTGCTCGACGCCCTAGGCGTCAAGATCGACCTCAGCCCCGAGGGCGTGGCCCGCTGCCTGCGGGAGGCCGGCTTCGGCTTCATGTTCGCCCAGCGCTACCATCCATCCATGCGGTTCGCGGCGGGACCGAGACGCGAGATCGGCATCCGCACCGTCTTCAACATCCTGGGGCCGCTCACCAATCCGGCGGGCGCGGCGCACCAGGTCATAGGCGTCGCGGACCCGAGCGTGGGCGAGAAGATGGCCCTGGTGCTCCGCAGCCTCGGCAGCAAGCACGCGATCATCGTCCACGGCTCCGACGGCCTCGACGAGGTCACGCCCGGCGGCGAGACCCGCTTCTGGGAGATGAAGGGCGGAGAGGTGGCCGCCGGCGCGATTACCCCGGAGCAGCTTGGGTTCGAGAGGGTGTCGCCCGACACGCTCAGGATAGGCAGCCCCGAGGAGAGCGCCGCGACGGTCAGGGCCGTGCTGGGCGGCGCCCCCGGCCCCGCCCGCGACGTAGTATTGATGAACGCAGCCGTCGCCCTGCTGGCCGCCGACAGGGCCGCCTCCCTCGAGGATGGAGTGGCCATGGCCGCAGAGTCGATAGACAGCGGCGCGGCGGACCGGAGCCTTCGAAAGCTGGCCGCCCTCAGCCAGGAGCTGGAGTAGCAGGGGAAATGAGGATCCAGGTAGAGTTGGACCAGGCCCCTCCGGCCGGAGCCTCTGCGCTGACCATAGGCGTGTTCGACGGCGTACACCGGGGGCACCGCCACCTGCTCTCCAAGCTGGTCGCCGAGGCAGGGAAGGCGGGCCTGGCGTCCGGCGTTCTCACCTTCCGGAACCATCCCTCCTCCGTGCTGAGGCCCGGCTTCGAACCCAGGTACCTGACGACCCTGGAGTCCCGCGTCGAGCTGCTGAAGGCCGCCGGCGTCGATTACGTCGTGCCGGTCACCTTCGACGCCGAGCTCTCGAAGATGGACGCGCATGCCTTCATCTCCATGCTCCAGCACCGCCTCGGCATGAGGGCGCTCGTCGTGGGGCCCGACTTCGCGATGGGCCACCGGAGAAGCGGCACCACCGCGGCGCTCTCCGCCCTCGCCCCCGAGGCCGGCTTCGAGCTGAAGGTCGTCGAGCCGCTCCACGACGCCTCCGGCGAGCCCGTCAGGAGCTCCGCCGTCCGCGCCGCCCTCGCCGCGGGAGACGTATGCCGGGTCGCCGACCTTCTCGGGCGCAGGCTCGCGTTGAAGGGCAGGGTGGTATCGGGCCACGGCCGCGGCGCCTCCCTGGGCTACCCCACGGCCAACCTGGAGACGCCCCCGCATCTCGCGCTCCCAGGCGACGGCGTGTACGCGGCATGGGCAAGCGTCGCCGGGCGACGGTACGCGTCGGCGACCAGCATCGGCGCGCGGCCCACCTTCGGGGAGGGCGGCAGGGCGGTGGAGGCGTTCATCCTCGACTACGACGGCGACCTATACGGGAGCGAAGTCGAGTTGGAGTTCGTGGACCGGCTGCGCGGCCAGGTCGCCTTCGACTCGGTCGAGGCCCTCCAGCGCCAGATGCGGATGGACGTGGACCAGGTCAGGTCGGCGCTCGCCGAGGGCAGCGCCCAACCCGTCTAATATAATGGTAGCGTGCGAACGCTAGTGAGTGAGGCTGCAAGGTGACTGCGACAGACGAAGCGACGCTCCAAAAGGTGCTCAGGCGCGGCGTGTCCGAGATCATCGTCGAGTCCGAGTTCGTCGAGCGCCTGAGGGAGGGCAAGCCCCTCCGGCTCAAGATGGGCTTCGACCCCAGCGCCCCGGACCTCCACCTCGGGCACGCCGTCGGCCTGCGCAAGCTACGCCAGCTACAGGAGATGGGCCACAAGGTCGTCGTTATCGTCGGAGACTGGACCGCGCAGATCGGCGACCCCAGCGGCCAGTCCGTCATGCGCCCCATGCTCACCGCCGAGCAGGTACAGCGCAACGCGGAGACCTACCTTGCGCAGTTCTCCAAGGTCGTCGACCGCGACCGCACCGAGATACGCTTGCAGAGCGAATGGTTCGGGCCGTTCACCCTCGCCGACGTGGTGCGCCTGACCAGCCGCTTCACCGTGGCCCAGTTCCTCGCCCGCGACGACTTCGCCCAGCGCTTCGAGGCGAACCGCCCCATAGCCATCACCGAGCTCCTCTACCCGCTGCTCCAGGCGTACGACTCGGTCGCCATCGAGTCCGACGTCGAGTTCGGCGGTACCGACCAGAAGTTCAACCTGCTGGTCGGGCGGGACCTCCAGGAGAAGATGGGCCAGCGCCCCCAGCAGTGCTTCCTCGTCCCGCTCATACCCGGCACCGACGGCGTACAGAAGATGAGCAAGAGCCTTGGGAACTACATCGGGGTGGACGAGCCGCCGGCCGAGATGTACGGCAAGGCGATGTCTCTGCCCGACACCATGACCCTCCCGTACATGGAGAACCTGACCGACGTGCCCGACGCCGAGCTGGAGGAGATGCGCCGGGGGGTGGACGAGGCCTCCGTCAATCCCATGGAGTTGAAGAAGCGCCTGGCGCGCGAGATCGTCGCCCAGTTCCACGACGAGGGGGCCGCGCTGGACGCGGAGCGCCGCTTCGAGCGCACCGTGCAGCGGCGCGAGGCGCCGGACGACATGGACGTCTTCCGGGCGTCGGGGCTGCGGGGCCGCGTTGCCGACTTCCTGGTCGACGCCGGGCTGGCCGCGAGCGCGGGCGAGGCGAAGAGGCTGATCGACCAGGGCGCGGTCCGCAGGAACGGCGAGCCGGTAGCCTCGAACGTCGACGCCGGCGCCGCGCTGGGGGCGGGCGACGTCGTCAGGGTGGGGCGGCGCCGGTACGTGCGGGTTGTATAAGTGCGGAGGGCCCACCAAACTGGGAATCAAGAACTTTCGTCTTGCGGTCAAGCTGGTTTGCCGGCAGACGTGGCGGTGGCAACTGGCAGTTCTGTTTGAGCAATACCTTTGGGTCTTGCCTTTCCACTACATCAGCGAAATGCATCGATCAAGGAACTCGCTCACCTTTCGCGTTAGGCGCGCCCAGTTGAGCATTTCAAGTAACTGTCTCTTAAGAGTTTCGGGGTCTGCTGCCGCAGTGTCCTCGCCAAGGAGCCTTAGCATTGCTGCAACTTCGTCGGGAGGGATCTCATACAAGTCTCGGGGACCACGTTCACGCAGAATGATCCTGGGACTGTCAGATCCTCGCAGTACAAGCTGTGCTTGCCCTTCCTCATCAAGGGGATTCGTGGCAGCCAAGAGGCCGTCTCTCACCGCTGCTGCGCAGGCTCGATTGAGTGCTCTCCGAGCCGGTGCTGTCAAACGATGACTTCCAGACGCTCTATTGATCAATCGGTAGGCGCGAATCGCGACTACCGGCCCTTCACACTCGACTACCTCTACCAAGAGGGAGACCAAGTGATCTTGTTCGGCAGTTCGCGGGTCGGAGACCGTGCCAACCGGTTGCCATTCCGTGTAGGACTGAAGAGGTGGGTTGAAGGGGAGCAGTTTCTCCTGACTCGTCGGTACTGGCGCGCTGGTCAGTTCAGCAGGCTGCGGGACGCGCTCTGACTCATCGGTCTGTTCGCTGGACCTTGAATCGCCGTGAGGCTTGACCTGCCTCATCGTGCTCCGACGCTTCTCTTCCTCAGCCGTGGGGAACACATGGCGTCGTTCAAGAGTTTTCCAGAGGTCGTCCAGCGCCTCGTCGGGGTCGAGGCGGAACACACTTTCACGGATACGCCAGAACTCCCAGCCGCAACGCTCGAGATCGCGCTGCCGAGCCGCATCCTCTTCGTAGCGGTCCGGGGGATGCCAGAAATCACCGTCACACTCCACGGCAAGACTCCCGTCCAAGCCCTGAACCACGAGGTCGATTCGATAGCCTCCAACTTCAAACTGTGGAATCACCCTGTATCCACGGTGTGCGATGCGCAGGAACACGTCGAGTTCGAACCAGCTGTCGAACGGGTGCGGTGGACTCACATACTGACGGTCAGCCTGCGACGCCATGCGTTCAAGTTCGGGAACATCCAGTCCCGACACATCGGGGACCGCCACCTTTGGGTCCAAGCAGTACTCGAGGAGTTGATAGCGCAGGCAGCGCGGATTCAGGTCTGCAAGAGTAGCGGTGTGGAAAAGATACATCTGGTCTCTTGCGCGGCTTGCGGCCACATTGAACCTCCGTTGCGCTTCGTCGTTGGTCAGCGCTGGGATGCGGCGGTTCTCCTGTGGCGCCGAGACCATACTCAGGAACATGACGTCGCGTTCGTCGCCCTGAAAGGCGTAAGCGTCTCCACATACGATCTGGCGGCGTTCAATTTCTTCGGGGCCAAGCTCTGCTATCAGTAGCGTTTCGATCTCACGTGCCTGGGCTTCACCTACGAGGCTGATGACACCAATCGTCTTGTCTGCATAGGCAGGGTCGCCATGAATGCTCGCTATCTCAGCAACTATCGCGGCGGCTTCAGGCGGGTTCACTTGGCGCGCCCGATTGCCCTTGATGTAGCCGTCACCCACATGTTGGGACACGACCGTTGGTTCGAGACGGCCAGCTCCGTATTGTCGAAGCGGGATAAGCGGCTCGCCCTGATATGACAGGTTGTTCGAGAACTGGATGATCTCTGGCATACAGCGGAAATGCTCGCGCAACCGGATGCGATCCTTGTACCTAATGTCTGCGATGTCAAAGAAACTGTGCTTAACACCGTATGCGTCGGCATGCGGCAGATTCGAGATGTAGCGAGCCCGGAGTTGGTTAACGGCTCCGAAATCGACACCGGCGTAGGTCGGATGGATCTGCTTGTCGTCGCCAACGACCACGATTCTCTTCGTCAGGTAGGCCAGCAGGAGAGCCTCCGGGCCGGACTGGCTGGCCTCATCGATAATGGCTATATCAAACACCTCCGAACCGGGCTCGATGGTCTCGGCCACACGGTGCAGCGGCATAACCCAGGCAGGAATAGCCGACCTGCACTCGTTGAGATGCTCTCGTGCATAGCGGCGGTACATCGGAGCGTATTTGCTATACTTTCCAATCGAACGCACCGCCTTTGTCCAAGCAACCAAGTGCTCACGCTCGTTATCAGTCATACGATTGAAGCAATGAGTCCAGGCCTTCTCAGCCGCGAGCTTTTCGATAGTAAGGGCAATACCTTGCTTCGTGTTCTCAAGCTCCAGCCGGTATTGTTGCTCCGAATCCGGGGCCGCTAGGCGAGTCACCCAGGCATGCGCCCGAGACCAGTTCCAAGCGCGCTCGAAGTTCGGCGCTCGGTCATCCCAGATAGGATCGTCATGGGTCTCCAAGATGTTTTCTGCCAGTTCCGGATTGACGCCTTGCAACTTGCGGCGCAGTTCAACCTTGCGGCTGAGTTGCGCTTCAAGCTTGCGGTTGTCCGATGCCTGCTGCCGTGCCGTTGCGTATCTCGACGTGGTACGCTCGGTCACGGCGGCCTTCAGTTCTACCCAGGTAGGATCAAGTTGTCCTCGGAAGCGCTGGGAATGCAGTTCTTTAAGCATCTCATCAATCTGACTCTGGGCGGTCTCGTACCGGTGCGTAGACTCAAAGGCTGCGAGAGCTTGGCGCAGTCGATGTTGGGAATCCTGATCCGACCAATCCGGATCGAGGCTTCCGGGCGAGCGGCGCAGTATGCTAGACAGTTTCTTGGTTATGGCTAGGGCCGTGAACGCCTCTTCCAGCGGCTCACATAGGTCCTTGAGCTCGGCCACTTGATCAGTAAAAGTCGTCGCGGTGATGATGTGGTGGGGCATCCAGCGCTCGCGAAGCTGCCTGAATTCGAGTTCCGCTCGTAGCCGTACGACGAGGTCGCTCACGGCATCCGCCGTCTCGCACAACTGCCCGCCGATGCGCAGCTTTCGTACATAATATGTCCGCCTCACGACGGGAGAGCGGAATGGTCCGAATCCCCAGGACCCTCCGGTTCTCAAGTGTTCAAGCAAGTTCTTCGCGTCTCCGTACAACTGGTCAAGATTCGAGCCGGGATCTGGGCTAATCGGGTTTCTATCGAGCCATTCCACCAGTTCAGCCTTTGACTCCACTGTCTTCTTAGTATTCTCGTGTAACGGACGCCATGTATGTTCAAGACCCGCGAAGATCTGCTTCGTTGCCATTCTGATCCAAGGCAAAGGTCTGCGATGGATTCGCTCAATTGATCGGGCGAGTTCATCCAGTCCGTCCATCAGATCACGACGGTCATGCTCAGGTATGGCCTGTATCGCGGTGTACTCGGGCCACTGTCGGATCGACGCATCTCGTTTGTAGGCACTGAGTGCTATGCGCTCAGCCTGAACAGCCTGATTGAACTCCTCGACGGTAGGCAAAGTATCAGCATTGACGCTCACCCACCCGGCGGCCTCCCATTCCGAGATGCGATCGTTCCTGAGCAGTGACACGAGCTCGCCGAACTCCGACGCCGTCAACGGAGGCTCGGTGTATTCCGGCACATCGCCGGGAAGCCAAGAAAGCAGGTCTCGGTCCCTGCGTAACGTGTCGGCGATACGGGCGAGCGTCCCCGTGTACCCGAACATCACGTCATGCCTAAAGGTCTCCTTCTCCCGAATTGCACGTAGGTTCGTGAGCACTTCGGATTGACGTCTCCGTGCTTTGTCCAAGTCTATTTCGAGTTGTCTGATGACTTGCTTGCTAGTTGCAGAATCCGACGTATTCCGCCGGGTAGTAATCCCCTGAACGGACCCTTCCATGGCTTCCAGTGCTTCGCGGTCGTCGCCAAGCAGTACCACTGAGAGCGGCGCAAGGTCCGGCGCGTGGTCGCGGATCATCTCCTGGAGCACCTTGAGTGCGCGCGCTGCGTGGCTTGTCACGAGCACGCGCTGACCAGTGGCGAGTGCGTGACAGATCAGATTCACGATGGTGTGGTACTTTCCCGTGCCCGGCGGACCCTGTACCAGTACACCTTGGTTAGCGGTCAGTCGCTCCGCGATCCGCATCTGTGCATCATTCGTTGGAAGTGGGAAGTAAAGTTCGCTCGGGCGCACCTCGTTGCGGTTCTCAGCCGGGACGCCGCTGGGCGCTTGATCTTCGGACGCGCTAATGAAGCGCGATACGCCTTCCGGAACGGGCTCGCCAGCTTCGAGTTGGCCAATGATTTCCTCGAAGGCTCGGATAAATGACCGCTCGGTTCTGCGTCTTAAGATTAGTGCTGGAGCCAGATGTACGACCGGCTTCGGGTCCGTGCGCTCCGGCTGATCGAGTAAGACGCTGTACTTACCGCTCGCCGAAGTGGAATTCACCCAGCTCTTGAGTAGGTCATCTAGTGGACCTACCTTCCATAGCGAGTCGCCAATTCCGTCTAATTCCTTCTCAATTGAGCTAAGCTCCTGTGGGTCGGGACGGTGCTGAGGGTCCAGCATGTCCTGTTCGAACGAGGGGCGTGCGCCTTCACCCGCGGGAACCACTGTTAGTGTTCCGCCGACCCTATCGAACGCGACGCTGACGCGGGCGGCTATCAAATGGCGTCGCACAGTGGGGCCCTCTGGAATTCTCCAGTTCAGAAAGCCAAGCCCGAAGACTACTTCGAAGTTCTCGCCAAGACGCTGCTGCCTTTGGAACATTGAGAATACGTCTATGTAGACCGCTGAAACTTGCTTCTCGCGGCGGTCATGGTCGGCCCAAGCCCACCACTGGTCTTCAATGTACGTATCCCACTCCCTAGTCACGTCAGGATGGTCTTCCAACCTGCGAGGCGGGTCGTCCTCAGTTTCTCCGGGCAAGGTCTCGTATAGCTCTGGAAGATCAAGCGACGAATCGTTGAGTTGGTCCCGTCGCACCCAAGGGTTCACTATATCCGGCGGCTCTGGAGGTCGCGTTAGGTGTGGCTTACGAATCTCCAGCCACACTTCGTCAAGGGTGGTGGAACGATCGCGGTCCCAAGCGATGCAATAGCAGCCCTTCTCTCTTGGAATGTCAGAGACCCAAACGATCTGCCCATCCCGCTCATACTGGGAGATATCGCGAATCGTACTCGTCCTGAGTTGCGCGAATTCCTTCAGGAAGGTATAGAGGGCGACGGCATTTTCACGCTCGTTCAAGGTCAGTCCTCAGGTGGCTGGATACGACGCTAGCCGGCAAATGAATGTTCGCTCCCACAAGTATACAACCAATCGGCTACTTCATCCTGAGGTGATGCTCTTCACTCAGTCGTCTCAACTCCCAGGCCGGCGCGGACTACTACGTTGCGGTCAGGGTCTGCCCACCGTCCTGGAGCATATAGAAGGTCATCGACTGGAGCGACAGCACGGGGTCGATGTTCCTGATCACGGTGTCCATCGGCACCTGGGGCGCGATGGGGGCGTAGTTCAGTATCCCGTGTACGCCCGCCCGGACGAGGCGGTCTATGACCGGCTGCGCCTGTATGGACGGCACGGCCACGATGCCGATGGATATGCCCCTGGCGGCTACCGTCTCGTCGAGCAGGCGCATCGGCTGCACCGCCAGCCCGCCCACGGTCGTGCCCACCTGCTCCGGGTCGCTGTCGAACGCGGCCATTATGTCGAAGCCCTCCGGGACGAAGCCGGGGTAGTTGATGATGGCCTGTCCAAGCCTGCCTACCCCCACGAGGCACGTGGGCCATCGCAGGTCGAGTCCGAGAATGCCGCGCAGCTTCTCGCGCAGGAAGTTGACGTCGTAGCCGCGTCCCTGCTTGCCGAACTTGCCGAAGTAGCTCAGGTCCTTCCTGATCTGGGCCGGGGTCATCTGTAGCAGGCTGCCTAGCTGCTCCGAGCTGACCACGTCCTCCCCGCGGTCGAGAAGCTGCGAAAGCACCCTGACATAGATGGGGAGCCTGAGTACTACTACGTCGGGTACCTCACCGGAGCTCACGTCAACTCCTTTGGCCTGAGGGGCGCGGCGGCGGCGCCTGAAGGCGCGGCCATTCTACCCCTCGCAGCCGAGGCCAGTCAACGGCTTGTGAAATAGATAACGGACGGGGCCGCCCCGACCTGCCGTCGGAAGAGGAGCCTACAACCCGCACTCCTAGCGGCGCTTTCGGGCTGGACGCGACCACGCCTCAGGGGCGTTTCCGGCTTGCCGATGCGGTTCCCGCCCTTGCCGCCATCCTTGACACTCGCCCCTTCGGAATGCTAGGATGAGGCCCTTCGGCGGACATCGAATCCAGTACTTGCGGGCACGGAGCACGACGCCGCTAAAGCCTCACTCCAAGCCAGAGCCGTCCCACTCCAGGGATGGCGCCGGAAGGACATGACCATGGTGGTCGAAGAGAAGGTCGAACTCAAGAAGGGCCTCAAGGACGTATACTTCGACCGCTCTACGATCTCGAAGGTGGACCCCGCCGGAAAGCTCCACTACCGCGGCTACGACATACACGGCCTGGCCGACCACTCCACCTTCGAGGAGACCTGCTACCTCCTCCTCTACGGCTCCCTGCCGACACGTCAGGCCCTGGACCGTTTCGAGGGCCGTTTCAGGGCGGCCCGCGCGGTCGATCCCTCCGTGCTCGGCGTGATCGAGAGCGTCAAGACGGCGCACCCGATGGACGTGCTGCGCACCGCCGTTTCCGCCGACAGCGCGTCCGCGGTCGACCTCGACGACCATTCCGCCGAGAGCACCATCGACAAGGGCATCGCCCTGACCGCGCAGGTCGCCACGATGGTCGCCGCCCACGCGCGGATCAGGGAGGGCAAGGAGCCGATAGCTCCCAGGGACGACCTGGGCCACGCGGCCAACTTCCTGTACATGCTATTCGGGCGGGAGTCGGAGCCGGAGGACGTCGAGCTCATAGACAAGGACCTGGTGCTGCACGCGGAGCACGGGGTGAACGCCTCCACGTTCGGCGCCCGCGTCACCGCGGCCACCGGGGCGGACTACTACGCCACCATCACGTCCGCCATCGCCGTCCTGAAGGGACCCAAGCACGGGGGGGCGGCTGAGAACGTCATGAGCATGGCCCTAGAGGTAGGCTCGGAGGAGAACGCGGAGGCTTACGTCCGCGGCCGCATCAAGCGGGGCCTGCGCATCATGGGCTTCGGACACCCTGTCTACAAGGCCGTCGACCCCAGGTCCATCCACCTCAGGGAGGGGGCGAGGCTCCTGGGGGAGAGGCGCGGCCAGCCCGAATGGTTCTCGATAATCCAGGCGATCACCGAGACGGAGGCGATGAGGGATCGCGCCCGCTTCGGGATACTCCCGAACGTGGACCTGTGGTCCGGCGCGGTCTACTACCTGCTCGGCATACCGGAGGACATGTTCGTGCCGATGTTCGCCCTGGGACGGATGCCGGGGTGGACGGCGCACGTCATCGAGCAGTTCGAAAAGAAGGACATCCTCAGGCCCAGGCTGCTCTACACCGGGCCCCTGGACGTCCCGTACGTACCGATAGAAGAGCGTTAAAGGAAGGGGCGAACCATGGCAGATAGTCAGGACGCCGAGTCTCAATGCCGTCATACGTGGATGATCGAGAGCCCCAACGGGCCGATGAGCCAGGGCGTCTGCACCCGGTGCGGCGAGCGGGGGGAGTTTAGGAACTCCATACCCATCTCCGGCTGGGACCGCAGCGGGTCGAAGGCGCGCCAGGCCAAGCAGGCCCGCCGCTAGCTCGAGGTACGGCTTTAGCGAAGGGGGCGCGGGCCGTGCCCCCTTCTTCTTTGTCCGGAAGCTGCCGGCGTGGAGACCGAGGCCGAGCGGGAGATCAGGGCGCGCATACTCGACAGGGGCCGCATAACCTTTGCCGAGTTCATGGGCGTCGCGCTGTACTATCCTCGCGGGGGCTACTACTCGGACGGCGCCGCCCTGTCGAGTCAACGCGACTTCTACACCAGCCCGGCGGCGCACCCCGCCTTCGGCGCCCTGGTCGCCGTACAGCTATCCAGGATGTGGGAGCTACTCGGACGCCCGCGCCCGTTCCACGCCGTCGAAATCGGCGCGGGCAGCGGCATCCTGGCCCGCGACGTGACGGACTACGCGCCCGAGATACCGGGGCGGTTCTCTCAGGCGCTGCGGTACGCGGCGGTGGACCGCGCCGCGCAGGGCGGCCTACCCGGTCGGTACGGGCGGGTACGCTCGGACGCGATGCCGTTCGAGGGGGTGGTGGGCTGCGTGCTCTCCAACGAACTGTTCGACTCCTTTCCTGTACACCGGTTCGAGGTGCGCGGGGGCCGCGTGCTGGAGGTACACGTGGAGCTGCGGGACGGCGAGCTCAGGGAGACTCTATCGGAGCCGTCGACGCCGCTGCTGGAGGAGCGGGCCCGCGGCATGGGAGTGCGCGAAGGCGGCCGAGGGGAGGTGAACCTCCAGGCCGGGGCGTGGATGGAGGATGCGGCTCGCGCCCTGCGGCGGGGCTTTGCGCTCACGATCGACTACGGGTACTACGCCGCGGCCCCCCGCTCGGGCGATAGGGCGGGCGGGACCGTCGGGACCTTCTACCGCCACACGGGCGGCGGGAGCCCGTACCGGCGCATCGGCGGCCAGGACATGACGGCCCACGTCGACTTCACGGCCCTGGTATCCGCGGGGGAGCGGGTAGGGCTGCGGCCGGTGCTGCTTTCCACGCAGGCAGGCTGGCTGGACGCGATGGGCATGGGAGGGCTGATAGCCAACGTGCGAAGGCGGCCTCTGCGGCAGGCCGTGCGGGACGCGAACTTGATGGCGATGCGGGAGCTGGTGAAGCCGGACGGCCTGGGGGGGTTCAAGGTGCTGGTGCAGGAGAAGGATACGGGGGTAACGGAGCCCGAGCAACTATTGCCGGCGTCCTCGGAGCTTGCGGCGCCGCTGCTACGGCGTGAGCACGCCAGGTTGATGGAGGGCAGGTATCCTCACGCGACGTTCGACGCCGGGGGGCCGTACTGCCTGTAGGGCCGGCAGGTCACATATCCGCGGTGGTCAGTCCTGGCCGGGGCCTGGGTCGTCGTCCGGCCTGGGGCGAGGCGAGCATCTCCTGGCCGTGGTAATGAAACCCGTGTGGCCTACCATCCGGTGGTCGGGTCTCACGCTGCGCCTTCCCACGGACCAGGTGCGCATCATCACCTCCGCCGTCTCTATCACGTCGAACCTGCCGTCCTTCTCCAGCGCCAACGCCAGGTCGTACACCTGGAGCACGGTAGGGAGGAAGCTCAGGAATATCCCGCCCGGCGCCAGGGCTGAGGCGGCGTGCGGCACCACGCGCCACGGCTCGGGCAGGTCCAGCACGACGCGGTCCAGGCCGCGCTCCTCGAAGCCCTCGTAGACGTCGCCCTGCTTCAGCACGAGGTTCGCGGGGTCCGGAATGGCCGCGGCGACGTTGGTCCGGGCGCGCTCGATCATGTCGGGGCGCAGGTCGTAGGAGACCAGCGAGCCGCGCTCGCCGACGGCCCTGAGCAGGGCGATGGTGACGGCGCCGGACCCGGCGCCCGCCTCCAGCACCCTGGCCCCGGGGAATATGTCGCCGTAGACGAGGATGGCTCCAAGGTCCTTGGGGTATACGACGGTGGCGATGCGGGGCATGGCCCTGGTGAAGTCGGCCATGGTGGGCTTGACGGCCAGCAGGGAGTGCCCCCTGGAACTCGTGACCCTGACGCCCTCGGCCTGCCCGATCAGCTCGTCGTGGCCTACGTTGCCGATGTGGGTATGGAAGACGGCGGAGCGCTCCAGCTCGACGAGATACCGCCGCCCCTTCCTGTCCAGCACGAGGGCGTGCTCGCCTTCACGGAATACGTACCGCTTTCGATTGGAGTCGTCCATGCCCCTATTCTACAGGCCCGCGCCCGTGGGGGGGCGCATCGGGCGGCCGATGGCGGTACGGTCCGGCGTTGGCGCTAGAGGCCCGACACCTCGGCGAGTACGTCGTTCACGTCGAGGTCGGCGGCGCTGGCGTAGGCGCGGCTGAACCTGACCGTGCCCTGCTTGTCGACGACAATCACGGCGCGACGCGCTGCGCCCGTCTCCTCGTTGAAGACGCCGTACTTCTTCGAGACCTCTCCGTGGGGGTAGAAGTCGCTGAGCAGCGGGTAGGGGATCTTGCCGAGCGAGACCGAGTAGGCGCTCTGCGCCGGCTGCGGGTCGGTGCTTATACCCAGTACCTGGGTATCTTTCTCCTCGAACTTCGAGCCGGCGGCCCGAAAAGAGGAGACCTGGTCCGTTCACCCGCCGGTGAACGAGTATATGTGGAAGGAGAGGACGACGTTCTTGTTCCCCCTGAAGTCGCCCAGGGAGACGTCGTTCCTATCCTGGTCTGGGAGCGTAAAGTCCGGGGCCGCTTGGCCAACGTTCACCATGTCAGTCCTCCTTCGGGTCCATCAGCGCGCGAGCGCCAGCATCCGTTCGACGAAGCGCTCCACCAGGGGGCGGTCGGCGTCTCGCTCGTAGTCCTCCATGTCGTCGTGGTAGAAGTTGCGGTGGAACTTCTCCGCCGCGAGGAAGTACGCTTCGATCAGGGGATCGTCCTGCTCTTGGGAGAGCCTGATGACCGCGTTCTTGAGGGAGCGGTGGGAGCGGTGGTCCCATCCCCGCTGCTGCGCGACGGCCATTACGGCGTGGGCCGCGGCTCCCCACAGCTTTTCGGAGCCCTGCACGAGGTCGCCGGCGGCGAGCTCGCGGTCCGCCGCTTCCAGGAAGTCCTGGGCCGTCTGCGCGTGCTCTTGGGTCAGCATCGCCATCTCACCACTCCCGTATGTCCACGAAATGGCCGGCCACGGCGGCGGCGGCGGCCATCTGGGGGCTGACCAGGTGGGTGCGCCCGCCCTTGCCCTGCCTGCCCTCGAAGTTTCGGTTCGACGTGGCGGCGCAGCGCTCGCCGGGCTTCAGGATGTCGGGGTTCATGCCCAGGCACATCGAGCAGCCCGCCTCCCGCCACTCGAAGCCGGCGTCCGTGAATACAGCGTCCAGCCCCTCCTCCTCGGCCTGGACCTTGACCGGGGTGGAGCCCGGCACCACCATCGCGCTCACGCGGTCGCTCACGCGGCGCCCAGCGACGACCTCTGCGGCGGCTCTCAGGTCCTCGATGCGCGCGTTGGTACACGAGCCGATGAAGGCGCGGTCTATCTCGATCTGCTGGATGGGCGTGCCCGGCTCGAGGGCCATGTACTCCAGGGCGCGCTCGGCAGCCCGGCGGTCGGCCTCGTCCGGGAACGAGCTCGGATCGGGCACGCCGGCCGTCACCGGCGCGACCATGCTGGGGTTGGTGCCCCAGGAGACCATGGGGCTAAGAGCCGCGGCGTCTATCTCGACCAGGCTGTCGAACTCCGCGCCGGCGTCGGACGGGAGGCCCTGCCACTGCGAGACGGCGGCGTCGTATTCGCTCCCCTGCGGGACGTTGGCGCGGCCCCGCATGTAGTCGAAGGTGACGTCGTCCGGGGCGACCATGCCGGCGCGGGCGCCGGCCTCGATCGACATGTTGCACACGGTCATCCGGCCTTCCATCGAGAGCGACCGCACCGCCTCGCCGGTGTACTCGACCACGTGGCCCTGGCCGCCGGCCACGCCGATCCGGCCGATTATGCCCAGGACCAGGTCCTTCGCGGTGACGCCGAACGGCAGCGGGCCGTTGACGCGAATCTCCATCGTCCTGGGCTTCGGCTGCACCATGCACTGGGTGGCCAGCACCTGCTCGACCTGGGTCGTGCCGATGCCGAGGGCGAACGCGCCGAACGCGCCGTGCGTCGAGGTGTGGCTGTCTCCGCAGACTATGGTCATGCCCGGCTGGGTGAGTCCCTGCTCCGGCGCTATCATGTGCACGATGCCCTGCAGAGGGTTGTGCATGTCGTACAGCGTGATGCCGAACTCCTCGCAGTTCCGCGTCAGCGTCTCGAGCTGCGTGCGGGCGACGTCGTCGGTAATCGGCAGCCTGCCCTTCCAGGTGGGGATGTTGTGGTCGGCGGTCGCTATCGTCAGGTCGGGGCGGCGCACCTGGCGCCCGTTCTGCCGGAGGCCGTCGAACGCCTGCGGCGACGTCACTTCGTGCACCAGGTGCAGGTCGACGTAGAGGAGCGCAGGCCGGCCCGGCTCCTCGTGGACGACATGCGCGTCCCATATCTTCTCGAACATCGTTCTTGGCGACATCTGCTCTATCCCGTGAACAACGCCTTGTTGCAGGCGTCCAAGTACGCTTTTCCGCTGGCCTCCATCACGTCCGCGGAGGCACCCCGTCCAGTGAACTCGCGCCCACGGTAGTTGACGCGCACGGCGACGTTGGCGAGGGCGTAGACGCTCTCCGTGATCGCGCCCACCTCGTAGTGGACGAACTTCACCTGCTCGCCCACGTCGCGTCCGGTCGCGCGGCGCAGCGCGTTGTTGATGGCGTCCACCGTGACCGAGACCGGGCCGTTGCCGGCCACTCCCACGCCGTCGTGCCGGTCCTCCTCCGCGTCCGTTGCGGTGAGGGTGACGTCTGCGCGCCTCTCGACGCCGTCGCTACCGCAGACGATCTGGAGGGACGAGAGCGCGTAGGCGTGCCGGTCCTCCCTGGACTGCTGCCCCATCAGGGCCTCCAGGTCCGCGTCGGTCACCTCCCGCTTGCGGTCCGCCAGCTCCTTGAAGGCGGCGAACGCCTTGTCCAGCTGCTCGGCGTCCAGCGCGTAGCCGAGCTGTTCCAGCCGGGCGCGCAGGCCAGCCCGCCCGCTCAGCTTGCCGAGCACCAGCGCGCTGCTGGGCCAGCCGACGGACTCCGGCCTCATGATCTCGAAGGTCGACCGGTCCTTCAGGACGCCGTCCTGGTGGATGCCCGAGGCGTGTCGGAAGGCGTTGGCCCCCACGATGGCCTTGTTGGGCTGGACGGGGAAGCCGGTGATGTCGCTGACCAGCCTGCTGGTCCTGTATATCTGGGTGGTGTCGACGTTCGTGGAGACGCCTATCAGCTCCTTGCGGGTCTCGATGGTCATTATGATCTCTTCCAGGGACGCGTTGCCCGCCCGCTCGCCGAGCCCGTTGATGCAGCCCTCCACCTGCCTGGCGCCGTTCACGACCGCGGCGACGCTGTTCGGCGCGGCGTTGCCGAGGTCGTTGTGGCAGTGGACGCTGATGACCGCCTTGTCGATGTTGGGCACGTTGTCGCGCACCGACTTGATCAGGGCGCCGAACTCCGACGGGATGGAGTACCCCACGGTGTCCGGTATGTTCACCGTGGAGGCGCCGGCGTCGATGGCCGCCTCCAGTATCTTGTACAGGTAGTCCCGGTCGGTGCGGGTGGCGTCCATCGGGGAGAACTCGACGTTGTCGCAGTACCGCCGCGCGCGCTCCACGGACGAGACGGCCATGTCCAGCACCTCCTCCGGGTTGCGCCGGAGTTGGTGCCATATCTGGACGTCCGAGCTCGATATGAAGACGTGGATGCGCGGGCTCTCAGCGTGGCTCACGGCGTCCCTCGCCGCGTCGATGTCGTCGGGGTGACAGCGCGCCAGGGAGGCGATGACGGGCCTCCTGACCTCCCGCGCTATCTTCGTCACTGCTTCGAAGTCGCCCGGCGAGCTTGCGGCGAAGCCCGCCTCGATGATGTCGACGCCGAGCGCCTCCAGCTGCCGCGCGATCTCCAGCTTCTCAGCCGTCGTCAGCCCGATGCCGGCGGACTGCTCGCCGTCTCGCAGCGTCGTATCGAATATCGCTACCTTGTCGTTGAACATGTCTGTGGCCTCCTCCAGCCTCAGCTACAGTTTCCATGCCCCCGAGGGGCCGAATGCGCGCCGGGCTATCGAAGGGCAACGCAGTCCGCCGGGCGGAGCCCTGCCAGGACCCCGCCCTTGCGGCGAACTACGTGATATACCTCTGTGCCTTCCATTCAATTTTCCCTCTATCCGATGCTTGGGTCGTTCGCTCCTGCGTACTCTCTACTATCTGTCGGACCGCTTCGCGGAGTTCGTGCTCTAGCTCCGCGGGGTGGGTGTGCCAGAAGACGTGAGCGGCGCCGGGGACCTCGACGTACCGCCCCCTGGGCATTAGGGCCGCCAGTTGGCGTGTGGGCCAGTTGGGCCGTATGTCCTTCTCCCCGTTTATGAAGATTGCAGGCATGTCCAGATCCGCAATCTCCCGGAACAGCGTCGGGCGCTTGATGTACTCGCGCCAGCTACGGTTGCCGCCAGGGTTGGCTGCCGGGTCCGCCCTGTCTTCATGGCCCGCTGTGTCTTCGTCCATCTCTCCCAGGTTCCTGTGGTATGCCTCGCTCCACGTCCGGTCGTTCAGAACGTTGCCGCCGGCGATCCCTATCAGGCCCAACACGCGGGACGGGTATCGCAGCGCGTACGCCAGGGCGGCGTTCGGGCCGAAGCTGTGGCCCGCGACGATGAATTTCTCAATACCGTACTCCCGTCGGACCGCCTCGGCGTCGGACAGCAGGGTGTCGACGTCGTAGTTGCCGTCCCAGTCGGAGCGTCCGCAGCCCCGGGGTTCGAAGCGGACCACGCGGCACAGGTCGTCGATCATGTCGGCTACCGGCCCCAGGTAGTCGTCGCATCCCGGCCCGCCGTTGAACATGAGCAACGGCGCGCCTCGGCCGCTCTCAGTCGTCCACAGCCGCGCGGAGCCCGAGGTAACGTAGCGCTCGACCGGCCTTTGGCGTCGTTCCAGTATCCGGAACTCTATCTCCATGTTGGCGCAATTTCCCCTTGGGGGCTGGTGTACGTACCTCCCGATCTCCACGCCCGCATGGCTGTGGAACATCCGGCCCCTGAGCACCTTGCAGACGTTCGAGTGGCGGCGCCTCATCCCAAGGGCGTCATGGACGTCCCCGGCGCGGAAGGTCACCTTTACCTTGCCTTCTTGATGAGCTTCCTGAACCTTCTGGCAGAGGTAGTCGCGAATTCGCTCTGCATCTCCGATTAGCATTAGCCGCCTCTATGCCATGGTGCTTTTCGCTACGACGATGGCGACGATTATCGTCACCCACATCGCCATGACGGTCCCCAACGTCCATAGGAAATTCCGGTCGACAATGGCCCTCAGATCCCTGATGTCGGACCTGACTTCCGTCACGTCCCGAATGAGCGTCTCCACATTGGACTCGACTCTCGCCAGCCGTTCGCCTTCCGATACTTCGGTTTGGGTTGCAGCCATCCTAGTCGGCGTCCTTGAGGAACGACATCATCCCCCGGAGCTCCTTGCCGACGCTCTCGATGGGGTGCTCGGCGTTCTCCTTGCGCATCTGCATGAAGCGGTGGCGGCCCTCGTCGTTCTCGGCGATCCACTCCCGGGCGAAGTCGCCGTTCTGGACCGCTTCCAGCACCTTTTTCATGTTCTGCTTCACGCGCTCGTCGATCACGACGGGCCCGCGCGAGTAGTCGCCGTACTCCGCCGTGTCGCTGACCGAGTAGCGCATGTACTCCATGCCGCCCTGGTATAGCAGGTCGACGATCAGCTTCAGCTCGTGCATGCACTCGAAGTAGGCCGACTCCGGCTGGTACCCCGCCTCGACCAGCGTCTCGAACCCCGCCTTGATCAGCGCAGTGACGCCGCCGCAGAGGATCGTCTGCTCGCCGAACAGGTCGGTCTCGGTCTCCTCCTTGAAGGTCGTGTCCAGCACGCCGGCGCGGGCGCATCCGACGCCTCTCGCGTATGCGAGCCCCAGGTCGTGGGCCATGCCGGAGGCGTCCTGGTGCACCGCCAGCAGCCCGGGCACCCCGGAGCCGCGCGTGAAGACCTCGCGCATGCGGTGGCCTGGCGCCTTCGGCGCGACCATCGACACGTCCACCGTGTCGGGCGCGACGATAGTCTCATAGTGGATGTTGAAGCCGTGCGCGAACATCAGCGTCTTGCCGGCGCCCACGTGCGGCGAGATCGACTCGCGGTACACCTCGGCCATCATGTGGTCGGGGATGAGCATCATGACTATGTCGGAGTCCCGGGCGGCGTCGGCGACGAGCTCCACCCGGAGGCCGTCGCCCTCCGCCTTCTCCCTGCTGCTACTGCCCTCGTACAGGCCGACCACCACGTCGACCCCGCTGTCCTTCAGGTTGAGGGCGTGGGCGTGGCCCTGGCTGCCGTAGCCGATCACCCCCACGGTCTTGCCGTCGAGCAGGGACATGTCCGCGTCGTTCTCGTAGTACATCTTTGCCATTGTTCGCGTCCTCTCCGATTTCTCTACTTTATACCGACGATGCTTCGCCCCAGTCCACGCGGGTCGCGGCCCGCCGCGTCCTGCTGTCCGCCCCGCGGTTCATCGCTATCGTACCGGTCCTCATCACCTCCACGACCCCGAAGCCCCTGAGCAGGGACTGGAGGGAGTCGACCTTGTCCTCGTCTCCGCTGACCTCCACGACCAGCGTGTCGGAGGCCACGTCCACGATGTGCGCCCGGAAGATGTGGACGATCTGCATGATCTCGCTGCGCGTCTGCACGTTGGCCTTGACCTTTATCAGCGCGAGCTCGCGTGAGACGATGTTCTGGTCCGAGATGTCCGAGACCCTGATCACGTCGATCAGCTTGTGCAGGTGCTTGGTCATCTGCTCGACGACCAGCTCGTCGCCCTCGACGACGAAGGTCATGCGCGACAGGTTGGGCTCCTCGCTGTGGCCCACCGCGAGGCTGGCTATGTTGAAGCCGCGGCGCCTGAACATGCTCGATATGCGGTTCAGGACGCCGGGCTTGTCCTGCACCAGCGCCGTTATCGTGTGCCTGGGAACGCCCCCGTTGGTACTCATAGGCGCACCCCCTCAGGTATCGGCTCCTCTATCAGGTCGTCTATCGTCTGGCCCGCCGGGATCATCGGGTAGACGTTCTCCTCCTCCTCGACCACGAAGTCGACGATGGCCGGGCCGTCGTAGTCCATCGCCTGCATTATGGCCGACCTGACCTGCGTCTTGTCGGTGACGCGGATGCCCAGCATCCCGAAGGCTTCGGCCAGCTTCACGAAGTCCGGGTTGTGGGAGTAGCCCGTCGCCACGTAGCTCTTGTGGTAGAAGAACTCCTGCCACTGCCGGACCATCCCGAGGAAGGAGTTGTTGATGATGGCGAACTTCACGGGGATCTTGTTCTCCACCAGCGTCGCCAGCTCGGCCATGGTCATCTGGAAGCCGCCGTCGCCGGCGACGGACCAGACCACCTTGTCGGGCCTGCCGACCTGCGCCCCCATCGCGCCCGGCACCTCGTAGCCCATCGCGCCCGAGCCCCCGGAGGTTACCAGGCTGCGCGGGTGCCTGTAGGTGTAGTGCTGGGCCGCCCACATCTGGTGCTGTCCGACGCCTGTTACCACGATGGCCTCGCCGTTGGTGGCCTCCGAGAGCTCCTTGACCACGAACTGCGGGATCAGCTTGTCGGTGTCGCGCACCAGCATCGACGGATGGTCCCGCTTCAGGTCCTCTATCCGCTGGACCCACTCGAGGTGGGTGGCGGGCTTGACGCGCCTGTTCAGATCGCGCAGCACCAGCTTGAGGTCCCCGACTATGGGCACGTCCACCTTGACGTTCTTGCCTATCTCCGACGGGTCGATCTCGACGTGTATCTTCTTCGAGCCGATGGCGAACGCGGAAGTCTTGCCCGTGATCCTGTCGTCGAAGCGCATACCCAGGGCTATCAGCAGGTCGGCCTCCTCTATCGCCAGGCTGGCGTAGGCCATGCCGTGCATGCCGGGCATACCGACGCAGAGCAGATGGTCGTCCGGGAACGAGCTTATGCCCAGCAGCGTCGTTATCACGGGGATCTGCGCCTTCTCCGCCAGCTCCCGCACCTCGTCGTAGGCCTGGGAGATGATGATGCCGTGGCCCGCCAGGATTACGGGCCTCTGGGCCTGCGCGATCAGCTTGGCGGCCCTCTTTACCTGGGAGGGGTGTCCCTCCAGCGTCGGCTTGTAGCCCGGCAGGTCCACGTCGTCGGGGTAGACGAACTCGGCTTCCTCCATGAACACGTCCTTGGGGATGTCCACCAGGACGGGGCCTGGCCTCCCGGTGCTGGCGATGTGGAAGGCCTCCTTGATTGCGCGGGGGATGTCCGCCGCGTTCATCACGAGGTAGTTGTGCTTGGTGATGGGCAGCGTGATGCCGGTCGTGTCGGTCTCCTGGAAGGCGTCGCTGCCGATGGAGGCGCGCGACACCTGGCCGGTGACGATGACCATCGGCACCGAGTCCATCTGCGCGGTGGCTATGCCGGTTACGAGGTTGGTGGCGCCCGGCCCCGACGTGGCCCACGCGACGCCCGGCTTGCCGGTGACGCGGCCGTAGCCGTCGGCGGCGTGGGCGGCGCCCTGCTCGTGCCGCACGAGGATGTGCCGTAGCTGCGGGTACTCGGGCAGGGTCTGGTAGAGGGGCAGGATGGCGCCTCCGGGGAGGCCGAAGATGACCTCCACGCCCTCCCTCAGCAGGCTCTCGCATACGATCTGCGATCCGTTCAGCCTCATGTCTTGCTCTCCTCTTTAGGCCGCTGGTTCGCGGCAACAAAAAATCCCGTCACACAATGGGACGGGATGTCAGTCTCGTGGTACCACCCAGATTACCCCGGCGCAAGCCGGGGTCTCTCGAAGGCTGTAACGGCGCCGACCGCCCGACCCTACAGCGCTGGAGCCTGGAGTACGAAGCGCGCAGAACACATTGTATCCTGTGTGTCCTGCATACGCCTACCTCCTGGCTACGCCTTTCGGGCGGGGTGCTCAGGGACGAGTTCGCGAACGGCGCCGGTTCCCACTCCACCGGCTCTCTGCGGCCTGCCCGCTACTACTTCCCTTCGAAGCATCGGTACGATTCATGCTTGCAGAGGAACTTCATGGTATCACGGCGCGCCGATTTCTGTCAAATCCGTCTCGTCCCGGCCCCGGCAGGCGTGCCTTCCAAATGGCGGTGACGCTCTACGGTAAGGGGGAGGGCTGGTTTGAAACCAGCCCCTACGGGGTGACGGCCGATTGATATGGCGCTGAACCTGAAGGTGGGGGATTTGGGTTGCGGATTGCGGAGCCTGCGGCGGCGGGCATAGAATGTGCGGCGGGCGGCCCCGGTGGGGCCGCGGAGGGTTTGCCGTGAACGTACTCGTACTTGGCGCAGCCGGGATGCTGGGGCCGCACGTGGTGAAGGCGCTGGAGGGCGAGCACAGCCTCCGCCTGACGGACATAGGCGCTGCCCCGGTAACGGACCACGAGTACCTGCGGGTGGACGCGGGCGACCTCGACCAGGTCGTTGCCGCCGCGGAGGGGATGGACGCCATAGTCAACCTGTCGGTGCTCAGGCAGGACCCGCAGCTTGCCTTCGACGTGAGCGCCAGGGGCTGCTACAACATGATGACGGCGGCGGTCGAGCACGGCATCGACCGGGTGATCAACACCGGGCCCCACTTCACCATCACCGGCCCTTCCTTCGAGCTGTTCGACCACGGCATCACCGGCGACGTTACCTCCCAGTCCGGCACTGGCCTATACGCCCTCACGAAGTCGCTGGGGCAGGAGATCTGCAGGGTGTTCACCGAGCGCCACGACATCTCTGTCATGACGCTGCTGTTCTACAACTTCAGGGACGTGGACGACCACTCGGCCGACGGGCAGGACTTCACCCCGTACTCGGTATCCTGGCAGGACGCTGGCGCCGCCTTCGCCGCCGCCCTCGCGACGGACCCGGCCACGCTTCCGTCCAGGTGCGAGGCGTTCCTGATACTCGCCGACCTGCCGCACGGCAAGTTCAGCAACGAGAAGGCGAAGCGGCTGTTGGGCTGGCAGCCGGTCCACAGCCTGGAGCAGTTCTGGAAGAAGGGCGCGCCCAGCCGCCAGTCGCCGTAGGGTAGGGCGCTCGCGAGAACCTGTTTCAGGACCCTCGATTCCCCCTCATCCCTTCGACATGCTCAGGGCAGGCTCTAACCTTCTCCCACATAGGGGAGAAGGGATTAAAAGTAAGTTCTGCCTCGTAAGGGACGCCCTACGGTCTTATTCCCCCACCGTCCAGCGGTCGAGGCGCCACCACCAGTGGGCGTCCGAGCGGAACAGCGGCTGGACGTAGACCTCCCCCAGGCTGCCCGCCGCGGGGGCGCTGCGCCTGCCGGGTGTATCGAAGCCCGGCACGTACACCGACGAGGCGTAGAGGTGCAGCGTAGCGGCGGCGCTTACCGGGACCACCGGCAGGCCGCGCGCGAGGTTGTCGCTGATCCGGACGCCTATGGGCCGCCGCTCTTCGGACAGGGAGGTCGTCAGCGCCCTATCTATGAGGCTGTCAAGCTCCGGGTGGGCGTAGCCGTTCGGATTCGCGCCCTGCGAGTGGAACTGCACGTACATCCCCGAATCGACGAAGGGCGTCCAGCCGCCGGCGCGCGCAATGTCGTAGCCGCCGCCGTAGTAGACGCCGATCCAGCTTGGCGTGTCCATGATCTCGTACTCGAGCTTCAACCCCGCCTCCAGGAGCATCCCGCGCTCCGTCTCGATCTGGTCGGAGGCGGCGCCGGGGGCCGCGGCGTAGCTCGGCGTCTTCACGGCCACGCTCCGGTCGAACTGCCAGCCTGTGCTCTCGAGCAGTTGCCTCGCGCCCTGCGGGTCGTGGGCGTAGGCGCGGTCTATCTCCGGGGTCCGGTGGAACGGGAGGAAGGCGACGCTGTTGTAGGCCGTGCCGAGGCCGCCGAGGTGTCTGTCTATGAGGGCGGCCCTGTCGAGCGCGTGCATCAGCACCAGCCGCCTCTGGGCGTCGCCGAATAGCTCTCCCTGGGTGTTGAAGGCGTAGCCGGAAGTGGAGGCGCCGCCGACGGCCGCCACCTCGAACAGCGGGTCGTCGAACAGGCTCTCGAGGTTGCCGGCCTCGATTTCGCCGGCCCTGTTGACGGCGACGACCCCCCTGCGGAAGGCGTCCGCGGCCGCGTAGGGGTCCTCGATGGCGAAGAGCGCCTTGCGGTGGATGCCGGGAGCGCCCATGTAGTAGTCGCGGTTCGCGCGCAGCTCTACCACGTTGTCGTACTTGCGGGGCGTGAACACGTAGGGGCCCGATCCGACAAGCTGGCCGCTGAAGAACGGGTGGCCCTCCAGCTCGTCCGACGCCACGCCCCCGAGGATGCGCTCGGGCAGCACGTGCGCCTGCCAGAGAGCGTCCATCAGCGCAGAAGTGGGCCTCGTTCGCAGCACGAGGGTGTTGTCGTCCACGGCGACTATCCCATGGACGTTCGGGGCGCGCCCCGAGATGAAGTCATCGGCCCCGTCGATGGCCGTCAGCCCGGCGAACCGCCCTCCGGCGCGCGCGTACTCGTTCAGGGAGTAGGCAACGTCGTCGGCGGTGACGGGCGCGCCGTCGTGGAAGGACGCGCCCTTCCTGAGATGGAATGTCCACTCGGAGCCGTTCGCGCTGACCTCCCACCGCTCGGCGAGGTCGGGCTGCCATCCCAGGTCGATCGGGTCGGCGGCGACAAGGCGCGATGCGACGTGGTGCAACACCTCCTGGGCGGAGACCCCCGCGCCGTTGAAGGGCGAGAAGCCGGCGGGCAGGGCGGACACCCGCACGCCGACGACCTCCTGGTCGTCTCCGCGCAGCGTGCCTCCCACGCCGAGCACGAGGTCGTTCCGGAGGGTCACGACCTGCTCCACGGGCACCTGCCTGATGACCTCTTTCTCGATGGTTATCACCCGCTCTTGGGGAACCCTCTTGATTACTTCCGTATCTACGAACACCGTCTTTTCTACTGGGACTTCCTTGACGACGGTCTCGGTCCGGCAGGACGTGGCGGCGATCATGGCCGGCAAGAACAGGAGGAGCAGGGCGGTCTTCCAATCTTTCATTGAACGAACCTTCGGGTGTGACTGGGGGCGGAAATCGCCCCTATGGTCGATATATCACCCGACAGGCGGGGCGTTCAACGCAAGTAAGGGTACAAAATGCGTGGATTCGGCCTGGGATTAGAAAAGTCCGGGAAGTCTCAGCCTCGTCAGGGGACGTTGACGCGCATGGCCGCGGCCCCGCCCCCGCCGTGGCAGACGGCGGCTATTCCGCTCTTGAGGCCCTTCTCCATCAGCGAGTAGAGCAGGGTGACCAGGACCCGCGCGCCGCTGGCGCCGATGGGGTGGCCGAGGGCAACCGCGCCGCCCCTGGCGTTGACCCTGTCCCAGTCCCAGCCCAGGACGCGCCCGTTGGCGACGACCTGCGACGAGAATGCTTCGTTGACCTCGAACAGGTCGATGTCGTCCAGGGTGAGGCCGGCGCGTCGCAGCAGCTTTTCGATGGCCTCCGCGGGCGCCTCGAATAGCCGCTCCGGCTCCGTGGCGACCAGCGTATGGTCCTCTATGAAGGCGATGGGCTCGGCGCCCAGGTCGCCGGCGCGCCGCTCGCTTGCCAGCACCAGGGCGGCCGCGCCGTCCGATATCTGGGACGAGTTGCCCGCCGTGACCGTCCGGCCGGGGGGGAAGGCGGGCTTCAGGCCGGCAAGCTCTTCGAGCGAAGCGTCGGCGCGCGGCCCCTCGTCGCGGTCCACGGTTACCGGGCCGCGCCGTCGGCGCGCCGTCACCGGCGCGATCTCGCCGTTCCCGTTCCGGGAGGCGGCGGCCTTCACGTTGCTCCCGAGGGCGAAGGCGTCCTGTTCCTGCCTGGTGACCTCGAACTTGGCGGCGGTCTGCTCGGCTATGTGGCCCATGTGGCAGTCGTTGAAGCAGCACCAGAGGCCATCGTGGACCATGGAGTCGGCCATCTCCCAGTTGCCGAGGCGCTTGCCGGCGCGGCTGTCCTTCAACAGGTGGGGGGCGCGGCTCATGCTCTCCATGCCGCCCGCGACGACGACGCGGGCGTCCTCTGACCTTATCAGCGACGACGCGAGCGACGCGGCGGCCATGCCGGAGGCGCAGACCTTGTTCACCGTGAGCGCCGACGTGGTGTGGGGGATGCCGCCGCCGATCCCCGCCTGCCTCGCCGGGGCCTGCCCGAGCCCGGCGCCCAGGACGTTGCCCATGATGACGTAGTCGACGTCGCCGGGCGATACGCCGGCGCGCTCCACGGCTGCGCCGATGGCCGCCGCGCCCAGGGCTGGGGCGGCGACCTCGGACAGCGCCCCGCCCAGCTTGCCTATGGGCGTGCGCGCGGCGCCCAGTACGGCGATCGGCTCACCTTTCATGGTCTCCTCCGTGGTCCAGGTAGCTCATCTCAGGGCGCAGGCCCCACCTGTAGGCGTCGGGCGGCTGCACGTTCCGCGCCCACGCGGTCATCATCCCCACGTCGCGATGGGCCGCCTCCATCTCCAGCGCCACGGCGTCCGGGTCCCACTCCTCCAACACCTCGGAGGTTAGGTCGTTGCGCACGCTCCGGCGGCCGGGGTCGGACGCCAGGTCGCGCGTCTCGCCGGGGTCTTCTCGCAGGTTGAATAGCTGCGGCTCCATTCCATCATAGTATACGAGCTTCCAGTCGCCGCGTCGCACCATGCGGTGGCGCCAGCCGTTCTTGCCGGCGTCCGGCAGGGGAGACCGTAGGCCGCCGGCCAGCGCCTCGGAGGTGGGGTCGGTGCAGTACTCGGAGAATGCGACGTCGTCCCACGGCGTCCGGCCGGGCTCCCGCAGCAGGCCCAGGAAGCTGCGCCCGCGTGAGCGCGGCAGCGGGGGCGCGCCGATGGCGTCCAGGACGGTTGCGTTGAGGTCCAGGTGGCTTACGACCCGCCCGCAGCGGCTGCCCTCGGGCAGGACGCCGGGCCACGACAGCAACATCGGCACCCTGACGGACTCCTCGTAGAAGGTCTGCTTCCACCATAGGCCGTGCTCGCCCAGCACGTCGCCGTGGTCGGAGGTGTAGACGACGAGGGTGTCGCCGCCCAGTCCGTTGCGCTCCAGAGCGTCCAGCACCTCGCCGATCATGGCGTCCATGCGCGTGACGAGCGCCCAGTAGGCCGTGCGCGCCCGCATCGTCTCTTCGGGCGTAACGTCGGCGATGCCGCACTGCTCCCGCCACCAGCGCAGGTAGGGGTGCATCGCACCGACGGGCTCCGGGCGGCTCGGCATCGGTACCGCGCCCTCGTACGGGTCGTAGTCGCGCTTGCGCGCGACGTAGGGCTGGTGGGGCAGCATGAGCCCCAGCGAGAGGGAGAAAGGCGCCGCCCGCTCGCCGGCCCGCCTGCGGGCGCCGATGCCGTCGATGATCTCCACCGCCTCACGGATGACGTGCTCGTCGTGGACCTCGTAGGCGCTCTGGCCGAGGCCCGACTTCCGCAGGCTGACGCGGTGGGGGCCGGTCGTGCCCGCGAGCGTCCCGTGGTCCACCGGCGAGCCGCCGGCGTAGTTGGGGCCGTGGTCGCCGACGAAGCGCTCGGCGTAGCCGTGAAGCTGGTCGGGGCCGTTGAAGTGCAGGCGGCCCACCTGCGCGGGGCGGTAGCCGGCGGCGCCCATCGCGTGCGCCATGGTGGGGATGGCCGAGTCCAGCACGTGCATGTTCGTCCAGACGCGGTTCTCGAAGGGGTGGCGGCCCGTGAGCAGCGAGCTGCGGGAGGGCACGCATATGGGGGAGGCGCAGTATGCGGCGTCCATGACGACGCCGCGGGCGGCGAGGCCGTCGAGGTTGGGGGTCCGCGCGACGGGGTCGCCGTAGCAGCCTGTGACGGCGGCGCAGTGCTGGTCGGACTGGATGAAGAGGACGTTGGGGCGGTTAGTCTCGGTCAATGTTCTTCGTGTATCTGCATGAAGGCTCGGACGGGTTGTACTCCGAACACCCCCAGAAGGCCCCACCCTGCCGCCGTAGCAGGATGCCTGTGCCGCACCTGGGGCACACGATCGGTGGGCGGTTGCAGGCCGTGTTCGTACACTTAGCCGGACTTCCCTGTCCATCGACCATCGCGTGGCCCGATTCGCAGTTTGGACATTGGGGAGCGAGGTGCTGACAGCGCCGGTTGGAGCAGCACAAGTTCTTGCTCTCCTGTACCAGGCGCCCGCTGGAGCAACGTGGGCACTACGGCGCGAGTGCGTCGATTTGCCGTATGCTGCCAGACTGCCGGAGCAACTCGGTAACGAACGTCGAGGGCCGTACCGGGTCGGTGATGAGGTACGCGCCTATGCGCGCCCGGGTCATCGCCACGTAGAAGAGGCGGCGCTCCTCGGCAAACGGGTACGCGCGCTCTGAAACCTGAGGCAACACCAGATCGAGCAGCGAATTGTCCTCGAATCGCGAAGGGAAGCCCCAGCGGCCTTCCTTGAGGTCGAGCACGACCACGTAGTCCGCTTCGCGCCCCTTTGCACTGTGGACGGTGCTGAACTCCTCCCTAGGCAACTTGCTTGGCAGCGCGTCCTTGCTGTTGTTGTAGCGCCCCAACACCAGGACGGAGTGGCCGTTGCCGCGTGCGGATGTCTCGATGTCTTCCCGAACGAGCCGCAGGCCGGCGGCGGGATCGGCGGCGGCGACGACGGTGATACCCTTGTCTTCGGCGCGCCTCGCGGATCTCAGCGACCGTTGCGTCTGTTCCGGGTTGCGCCGCACGAACTCGGTCGAGGGACCGAGAATGCCATCGGCGAAGCGGAAGGTCCGGCTCAGCTCTCGCTTCTTTACATGGCCCAGGTAGTCGCCGCAGTTCCGTAGGAGCCCTACGTCGCTTCCCGCGAAGCGGTTGATCGACTGCCAGTCGTCGCCCACGAGGAAGTACGCTGTGCCGTCGCGCCGCAGCGCCTCGAGTAGCTTCATTCGCCCCGCGGATATGTCCTGGAACTCGTCGACCAGCACGTAGCGGTAGGGCGTTTCCCATTTGCCTTCGCGGATGTAGCGAGCGGCCCTGTTTATCAGGTCGTGGAAGTCCAGCTCCCCCGCGGCCTCAAGCCGTTGTTCGTATCGAGTGTGTACCTGGTCGAAGACTTCGAGAAATCCCTCGTTACGCCACAGCGTGCCGCGTTTGCTGGCACGGGCGCGCAACTCTTGGGACGACAAGCCGTTCGTCTTGACGTGGTTAAGGAACTTTGCCAGCAGTCTTGCCAGCCATTCGATCAGCTGCTTGGCCAGATCCAGGACTAGCTTTCGTTGTGGGACGCGCTCGAACCGCACTCCTTCCCCTTCAAGCCGCGCTCGCAGTTTGCGTAGAAGGATGCCTTGCCTGTGCTGCCAGCTATAGGTCTCTATGAGTTTCGTGCCGTATTTCTTATGCGTACGTTTGTGCCACTCGGCCCTTTCCTTGTACCCCTTCCAACCAAGCGGCGGGCGGCCCCGTTCGTCCAGCGCATAGTGCTCGATGTAGATGTTGTAGTCGGGCAGGAAGAAGTCCGGATGATACTGGCGGTACTCCGCCGTTGCGGTCTGCTTCTCGTAAGGGCGTTCATAGTAGAACTTCACGCCGTTTTTCGTGAGGTAGTTCGCGATCTCCAGCTCCTCGAAGCTCTTGACCCGTGCGCCGCTCAGCGTCCGAAGCTCGACGCTGCGTATGTACGCGTCGTACTCGTCCTGCGTTTCGAAGTCGAATGCCGATTCGTAGGCCCCATGGTACGAGGCGATGAAGTTGGCCGTGGCGTCCGAATGCTGCGGATCATCCAAGAGTCCGTTGAGGATCTCTTTTAGGGTGGCGTGGAGTTTCGACTCGTTCTCCGCAAACGGAGCTATGTTTGACCTGGCCTTTTCGACCTCAGCGATGACGCGGTGACCGAAGGCGTGGAAGGTGGATACGCTCTCTGTCGGGATGCCGCTCGGAAGGCGCTTGCTAATCTCGGAGGCCGCCTTGCGGTTGAATGCCAGGACGAGAATCTCGCTTGGGGAGACACCCTGGTTCCGGACCAGGTGGGCGGCTTTGCCGACGATGACCGAGGTCTTGCCCGTTCCGGCGCCCGCGAGAACGCGGGTCGCGTCTTCGTCGGTGGCGATGGCCTCGGCCTGTTCGGGCGTCAGGGGATCCCGCAGCGCCGTCCGGGCCGCCGCAATCACGTCGGGGGAACGCTTCGAGACGAAGCGGTTGTTCGCGCGCGCTCGCGCCTTTTCGAATCCCTCCTCGGATTCGAGCGGCGCGAGATGGCGCAGCGCCTCGTCCCCCTCTTGTTCGAGACGCTTACGCACAAGCCCGCCGCACTTGCCAAGCAGGGTCGCGAGTTCTGCGTGGACCTCGCCGGATTTGGAGTGCCGGATGTAGTATTCGCCAGCGAGGAGCCGGGACAGCCGTCCGTCGAGCTTCGCCAGCTCGTTGCCCAGCGATGAGGCATGCCGGTCGACCACTCCAAGCACCGCGTCGTGGACTCGGTCCGCTTCCCGCCTGGCAAGTCCTCCGATCGAGTGCCTGGTCCCGTCCGCCTCGCGGATCGTCAACCTGTTCCAAAACCACGATGGACGGACTGTGATCGCGTCGATCGAGCCAACCGGTATCTCCGCCAGCGCATCGCCGGTGAGCCGTTCGAGGCGGACCGTTTCGTCGACCAGCGAAATGCGCGCGGGGCCTCGCGCGAGGGACGCGAGGGAGCGGTAGAACGAGGCGCTTTCGGCGGTAATCTGCTCGTGTGGCTGCATGGCAATCCAGTATACACGATACACGCGGCGGCGGGCGGGCGGCCTACATGGGCGGGGGAGGTGCGGTATAGTAGATGAGCCTGCTTTGGTGGCCGGCCTGCGGCGGACCCATCCCATAGCAGTCCTTGCCCGGTGGTGTAGTGGTAGCACACGGGACTTTGGATCCCTTGACCCAGGTTCGAATCCTGGCCGGGCAGCCAATGCGTCCGCCGTGAGGCTGCCCTGGCGCCACCAGTCGACGGCGTAGTTGGAGAGCGTGAGCGTCGCTGTAGGGGCGATTCGCTAATCGCTTCTACGCCTTCGCCTGTATGAGAACACGCCCGCCGCTCTCGACGTCGATGTTCAGGTTGTGGCGGTGCAGTAGCCGCATGCCTACGAGAGGGGTTGTGTCGGCAGCATAGGCATAGGCTTGCAGCAACTCATCGTCCCAGAGCACGGTGACCCTGTATACGTCGAAAGTTACCTCACCACCGTCGGCCAGGATCATCTGACCTCGGTTCCGGTAGACCATCCCCAGTTCCGTGGCCAAATCCGCCGGCAGGGTCAGGAAGTCGTTGAAGCCGGTATCGACCACGGCCTCAATCTCCCGGCTCTGTCCCGAAGGGCCCTGCACGGTAAGGGGGATGACCGCTTCGTAGTCGGTGTTCACCACTCCCTGGATCACCTGGCCCTCCGCATGGAG
Source organism: Dehalococcoidia bacterium (assembly GCA_963664035.2). GTDB lineage: Bacteria > Chloroflexota > Dehalococcoidia > Lucifugimonadales. Next base: position 2,117,603 of record OY760867.2, read on the forward strand.
CCGCCCCCGAAGCTGGCCAGCGCCCTGTACCCCACCCGCTCGCACCAGATGTCATAGGCGCCAGGCCATTGCGCTTGCAGACGGTCCACCGCTTCAAGGACATCCCCGTCGAGTGCCCATCTGCCGCTTTCCACGTCGATGGCGACGATCTTCCCTTCATGGTCCGCCTCGACCTGCCTCCGGATGTCGCGCTCGTATATATCCTTGCCCAGGCGGGCCGTCTCTTCTTTCGGGCGGCTCGGTGGCGTAGCGGGTCCAGATGATTGTGTGGGGACAGGGGTCTTTGCGTGCGTCATGGCGGTCCTTTCCGGGGGCGTTCGGCTATGCCCCATTCTACCGCGCCGGGCAGGGGCGGACAACGAGAAAGGTCGGGCTGGAACCAGCGTGCCCATCCCCCTCCCCGTCACCCCCATCCCCTGCTTTCGCAGGGGCAGGCTCTAACCTTCCCCCGCAAGGGGGGGAAGGGACAAGTCAAGTTGGTCGGGGCTATTTTCGTACCGACGACGGAGGTGGGGGATTTTGGACTGCTCGTCGAATTGTGTTGTGGGGCGGGTGGGCATACAATCGGGGGCGTTGGTTGGCGGCACACAGTCTGGAGGAGGTTCCAATGATAACTGGCATTGCGTACGTCGAGATGAGGACGCGCTTTTGGGACGAGTGCGTGGAGGTGTACGGCAAGCACCTCGGCCTGACGGAGTTGCAGAATACCACCGCCGTGCTCAACGAGAAGGGGGAGTGGATCGACAGCGCCACCGCCGAGAGCGGCAACCGCGAGGCGGTCCTACAGGTCGGCGACTCCTTCCTGGTGCTGCACGAGGACGAGAACGCGCCCGTGCAGGTGTCGCCCAAGGGCGAGCGGATGCGCCAAGCGTGGGGCTCGGTGGGCCACTGGTCGTTCTTCACCGAGAGCAACTACCACGCCTACGATCACCTGAAGGACTACTTCGCCTTCAACCGGTTCCCCGGCACGAAGGACGGCCCAAGCGTCCAGCCGATGAACCACGCCTACATGCAGAGGACGCTGCTGGAGTTCGCGGACCCCAACGGCTACACCATCCAGATCTCGGAGATCATCGACCCCAGGCTGCACAACCAGGAGAGGCGCAGGGAGAAGCAGAGGGTAGCCAACCTATCGACAGGGGGCGTGCTCAAGGGGTTCGACCACCTGAACATGCAGTGCCCGGACATGGGCAGGGGCAAGGAGATGTACGGCGACAAGCTGGGCATGCGCGTCATCCACCACTCGGACGGCGACGCGCACGAGGAGTACGTCTTCGCCGCCGGCATGTGCGACATAGAGCTGAGCGTCCAGAAGGACGGCGCGAACGCCGACCGCCTCGGCAGCGGGGTCGTGGGCTCCTTCGGACTCTGGACGGACGACGTGGACGCGCTGGCCAAGGAGATAGGCCATCCAAGCCCGCCGTCGGAGCGCGACCTCGCCCTCGGCGTGCCCATACGGTCGATCACGCTGGACGTTGGGGACGGCCTGCCGGTGGAGGCGGCCCAGCGCCTGTAGAGGGCGAGCTACGCGGGCACTACCGTGCTCGACCCGTAGCGGTCGAACTCCAGCCTCAGCCCGGTGCGGCCCTCCGGGATGTTGCTCAGCTCCCCGATCGCGTCGATCCATGCCTGGCGCTTGACGCTTCCGGGGCGGTTCGACAGCCATTCGGCCCTGACGCCGTCGTTCCAGGGCATCGAGGGGCTGGGCCCCGGCTTCCAGTACGTCGGCGCGATGGTCCGCATCGTCTCGACCTCTTCCGGCGTCTCCGGGTAGTGGAAGAAGCTGACGCAGCTCATCTGCCTGTCGTTGCCGCCGCCCCAGGTGGCGTGCATTATCCGCAGGTCGAACGCCACGGCGTCGCCGGGGCCGTACTCGCAGACGTGGCATGGTATCTTGTCGATGGCCTCCCACGCCTCGTCGGTGTCGTACCACTGGCGGCCCAGCGGCGGCACGGCGGCCAGCACTTCCTGGTAGAGGGGCAGGTGGGAGCCGGGGATGAACCTCAGCGCGCCGCTGCCGCCGTCGACGGGTTGGAGGGCGAACTGGAACTTTATGCCGTAGCCGTTGAAGTTGCTGGAGCCGTCGTTGTAGTGCCAGCGCGTGTTGCCGACGTAGCGGTAGGCGTTGCTCTCGAAGGCGAAGGTCCTCTCCCCGAATAGCTGCTCGGCGACCTCGTAGAACCGCGGCATCTCCGGCAGGGAGGCGTAGAAGGGCGTCTGCTCGCTCAGCATGTTGAAGTACTGCATCTTCGTGCCGTCGAAGGGTTCGAACTCGGACGCGCGGGCCGCCGCCTTGTCGAAGTCCCTGCGCATGAGCTCGAGCTCGTCGGCGTCGAAGAAGTCCTTGAGCACGACGAACCCGAATGCCTCGAACTGCCTTTCCTGCTCCGGCGTGAGTCTCATGTCGCCTCGACCTCCGCTCTGGATGGGGGGGTAGTCTATCTTAAATAGTGGGTAGTGGATAGTGGATAGTGTCAAGTGGGATTTTCAGGATGGGTGTAGCCGGTGTCTGGGGCCCCATCTCAATCTTTCCCCGCGACGGGGGGAAGAGGTAGGAGGGGAGGGCTGGTTTGAAACCAGCCCCTACGGGGTGAATCTAAGGACGGCCTGTGCTGCTATAGTTGTTGACGGCGCTCCAGGGCGTCAATCGATGGGGTCTATCCAAGGATGAGCAGCGTCATTTCAATTGTCTCGGGGCGCGGGGGTTACTCGGCATCGCTCGGCCTGCTGGGCGGCGCCGTGGGCGCGGCGGTCATACTCGTCAACTCCCTGTCGCGCATCCCGGTGTACGTCGAGCCGGAGCACGTCCGGGCGACGCCGCACCTGCTCGCGGCCGGCGCCGGCGCGGCCGGCGGCATGGCGATCGCGGCCGCCGCCGGCTACGTCGTCCACGGGGACGGCGTATTCGCCTCCACGCGACAGGCGTTGTCGGCCTGGTGGTGGCTCATACTGGGCCTGGCATTCGGCATAGCGCACCCGCTCGCCGCGGGCGGGCTATTCATTCCCATCGCCGACCTCGCGTACGCCGCTTACCTTGGGATAGTGACCCCCGTGCAGGTCTTCAACGCGTCCATCGACATGCTCCTGCTGGCTCCCTGGAGGGCGGTCACGTCCGGCACGGGGTTCATATTCACGGGCATGGCGTGCGGGCTGGTATTCGGCGTGAGCGCGCTGCTCGTGGACAGGGCGAGCGTCTCTGGGAGCCGTTCCGCCGCCAGGGCATGGGCCGCCTCCGCGGCCTTCAGCGCGATTGTGGTGGGCATCGCCGCCCTGGGTCCGCCGGCGCTGCTGGCGAGAATCGGGTGACGCTCTATGGCGAGGGGAGGGCTAACATGGGCCGTGGTGGGCGGCCTACTGGACATAGATATGGAGCTGAAGTGGAGGTGGAGGATTTGGGGTGTCGATGCTGCTTGACGCGCCGTAGGGGATGGGTTAGATTCCCCGGACTTCCGGGGCTTGATCGAGCTTGTGAGCGTAGGCGTAGGAGGGAGATACCATGAAGGTAGATAGAGACCGGTTCATGGACGAGGGGTACTTGATACTCCGCGACTTCATTCCGGCCGACAAGCTGGAGGCCATGCGCGCCAGCTGCGAGACGATACTCGAGAGGCAGAAGGTCACGTGGGCGCGCGAGCGCGGACCCGGCGACCCTCCCGGCGGGGAGTACGAGAAGGCCCGGCAGCCCCGCGTCTTCATGGAGAGGCCGGGTCTCATCGACGGGGAGACGGCCAACGTGGTGGAGGACTTCTGGGTCGCCGACGAGACGCTCGACACCGCCAGCCGGCTCCTGTGCAACCCGGAGCCGAACGTCACCCAGATGATGATGATGTGCAGCCCTGTGCGGGACTGGCCCGGCGGCACGGGATGGCACCGGGACATTCACCCGGTGGACATGGCGCCGCTGGACGCTCTGACGGCGGACATCCTGGAGAACGGGCCGCGTTACACGCAGTGGAACGTGCCTCTCTACGACGACAACGTCCTGTGGGTGGTCCCGGGCAGCCATAGGCGGCGAAACACCGACCGGGAGAACGGCGAGCTCCTGGATGACCTCAAGAAGCCCGTCAGCGGCGGCGTTGCCGTCGAGCTGAGCGCCGGGGACGGCGTGATCTACAGCAACTTCCTCATCCACACCGGCAGCAACTACACGACGAAGAAGCGGCGCACCCTCCACGGCGGCCACGCCATCTACGGGACATACCCGGAGTCCGGCTTCTTCGATAGCCTGGCTCCCTGGGCCCGTGACAGGTTCGAGTCGTTCTCAGAACGCGGCGATCGTATGAAGGACATCACGGAGAAGACCCTGCGGGCGGTCATGAACGGGGACGCGGCGGGCTACCGCTCCGGACTGGAGGCGCTGCAACCCGGCGCGGGGTCTCACGGCAGGACCGTGCTCACCATCTACCTGTCGAAGGCCGTGCTCCAGATGCGCGTCCTGAAGGACCCGGACTTCGAGGCGAAGGCGCCCTACAGGTTCCTGGCGGCAACGCCCGAGCCCATCTCGCTGAACTGGGGCCCGGGCTTCGCGGACCGTTTCACCAGGGACGAGCTGGCGGCGCTGTGGGGCCGTTTCGAGGCCCTCGACGCCGTGCTCCAGGACGACGTGGAGATGTTCGAGCCGGCGTTCCAGTCCGGCCCGATGCACTACTACTTCAACGAGCTGCCGGAGGGCGCCGACGCCGAGAGCTTCATCGCAAGCTGGGCGGACGCGGGCACGAGAGATGGCTGAGGCTATTCCAGGGCGCGCCAGGGCGGTCGTCATCGGGGCCGGGATCGCCGGTTGCAGCGTGGCGTACCACCTGGCGGAGCTCGGTTGGCGGGACGTCGTGGTCCTGGAGCAGGGGCCGCTCTTCGAGACGGGCGGGTCCACCTCGCACGCGCCCGGGCTCGTCTTCCAGCTGAACGCATCCAAGACGATGACCGACTTCGGCAGGTACTCGGTCGATCTCTGGTCGCGGCTGGAGCTCGACGGCGTCCCATGCGCCAATGGCGTGGGCAGCATGGAGGTCGCCTGGACGCCGGAGCGGCTCGCGGACCTGAAGCGGAAGGTGGGGCTCGGGATGAGCTGGGGGCTGGAGGCCCACCTGCTCGGCCCCGCCGAGGCGCGCTCCCTCTTTCCCATGCTATCGGACCGGATCCTCGGGGCGATGTACGTCCCCTCGGACATCCAGACCAGGGCGGTAATGCCCGCAGAGGCGATGGCGCGCGAGGCGCAGCGCAGCGGCGCGGCCTTCTACGGAGGCGTGGAGGTCACCGGCTTCCGGACCGAGGGCGGGCGCGTCTCGGCCGTCCGCACTACGCGGGGCGACGTGGAGACGGACCTCGTCGTCTCCGCCGTCGGCATCTGGGCGCCCAGGCTGTGCGCGCTGGCGGGCGTGCCCATCCCGCTATCGCCGATGCAGCACCTATACGCGGTCACGGCCCCTCTGCCGGACCTCGCCGGGGCCGACGCGGAGATATCGCTGCCATTCGTGCGCCACCAGGACAGGGCCATGTACTTCCGGCAGGTGGGCGAGGCCGTCGGGATAGGCTCGTACCTCCACGACCCGCTCTTGGTGGAGTCGCGCGACCTACCCGGCCACGACGAGACTCCCACGCCGGCCGAGATGGCCTTTACGCCGGGCCACTTCGATAGGGCGATGGACGCGGCGCGGGAGGTCGTGCCGGGGCTGGCGGGGGCGAGCCTCACGCGCAGGTTCAACGGCCTGTTCTCCTTCACCACCGACGGCTTCCCGGTGCTTGGCGAATCGCCGCAGGTGCGCGGCTTCTGGTCGGCTCAGGCGGTCTGGATAACCCACGCGGGGGGCGTGGGCAAGGCGGTCGCCGAGTGGATCGTGAACGGCGAGCCGTCCATCGACCTCCGGGAGTGCGACATCAGGCGCTTCCATCCGCACGCGCTCAGCCGGCCCTACGTCAGGGAGCGGGCCGCCCAGCAGTACCGCGAGGTGTACGACGTCATCCACCCGCGCCAGCAGACGGCCAGCCCGCGCAACGTCCGCGTCACCCCATTCTTCGAGCGGCAACGGGAGCTTGGCGGCCACTTCTTCGAGAACGCGGGGTGGGAGCGTCCGCAGTGGTACGAGTCCAACCGCGGCCTCCTCGAATCGCTGGCCGCCGCGGGCGAATCGCGCTCCGGCTGGGCGGCCCGCGAATGGTCGCCGACGGTTGCGGCCGAGCACGTCGCCGCCCGCGAGCGCGCGGCCCTATTCGACCTGACCCCGTTCGCCAAGTTCGAGGTGACCGGCCCGGGCGCTCTCGGCGCGCTCGAACGCCTGGCTACCAACCGGATGGACAGGCCCGTCGGCTCTATCACCTACACGTCGATGCTGACGCCGAGCGGCGGCATCAAGTGCGACCTCACGGTCACGCGGCTGGGCGAGGAGCGCTTCATGATCGTCACCGGCGGGGCCATGGGACTCCACGACCTCGACTGGATCCGGTCGCACCTGCCGGACGACCGTTCGGTCAGCGTGGCCGACGTATCTTCGGGGCAATGCTGCGTCGGACTCTGGGGGCCGAGGGCGCGTGACGTGATTGGGCGCGTCTGCGAGGACGACCTCGGCAACGACGCGTTCCCGTACATGACCGCGAAGACGATAACCGTAGGAGACGTCCCATCGCTGGCCGTGCGGATCTCGTACGTGGGCGAGCTCGGTTGGGAGATATACGCTCCCTCAGAACAGGGCCTGCGGCTGTGGGACGCGCTATGGGAGGCGGGGCAGCCCCTTGGCCTCATCGCCGCGGGCGGCGGCGCGTTCGACTCGCTGCGCCTCGAAAAGGGCTACCGCCTGTGGGGAAACGACATCCACACCGATTACGACCCTTACGAGGCCGGCATCGGGTTCGCGGTGAGGATGAGGAAGGGCGACTTCATCGGCAGGGACGCCCTTCGCCAACTGAGGGCGCGGGGCCTCACCCGCCGCCTCTGTTGCATGACGTTCGACGACCCGGACTCCGTCGTCGTGGGCAAGGAGCCCATCCTGGACGGGGACCGCGCGCTTGGCTACGTGACCAGCGCAGGCTACGGCCACTCCGTGGGCCGGAGCATAGCCTACGGCTACCTGCCCATAGACCACGCCGAGGTCGGGACGAAGGTCGACGTCCTATACTTCGGCGAGCGCCTGCGGGCGACCGTGGCGAACGAGCCTCTATACGATCCCGACGGCAGCCGCATGAAGGCGTGAGCCGGCCCTGGCATCATGCCGGACCGGTAGCAACGCATCCCAGATTGGAGGTCTTCAGGTGACGCAAACCCTGGTAATCGACGGTCTCAAGCAGCGCCGCGTGCCGATAAACCTTCGGCAGAGCGGTAACAGCAACGCGCGGATGCTCATATCCACCCGCGTCCGGAAGTCTCCGTGGTGGCACCTCTCCAAGGAGGCTGGTTGCTGGGCCTACACGACCTACAACCACATGTACCACCCGCGGGCCTACTTCACCCCCGAGGAGGGAGGGCTGCTCGGGGAGTACGAGTACCTTACCCGGCACGTCAGCATGTGGGACGTGGCGGTCGAGCGGCAGGTGCAGGTCAAGGGCCCGGACGCCGCCGACTTCGTCAACCTGCTGATAACCCGCGACGTCCATAGCCTGTTGCCGGTGATGCAGGCGCGCTACGTGATCCTGTGCAACCAGCACGGCGGCGTCATCAACGACCCTGTGCTGCTGCGGGTCGCCGAGGACGAGTTCTGGTTCAGCATCTCCGACTCGGACGTGCTGCTGTGGGCGCAGGGCGTCAACTCCTTCGCGGGCTACGACGTGGAGATCAACGAGATCGACGTCTCGCCGGTCCAGATCCAGGGGCCCAAGTCCGCGCCGCTCATGGAGAAGATGTTCGGCCCCCGTGTCAGGGACATCCCATACTACGGCCTGATGCACGCCAAGTTGAACGGCCGCGCCGTGACCATCTCGCGCACGGGCTTTTCCGCCGAGGTCGGCTTCGAGATCTACCTGCACGACGCCATGCTCCACGCCGACGACGTCTGGCCCTGCATCCTGGAGCAGGGCAGGGAGTTCGACCTGCGCGTCATAGCGCCGAGCCACATCCGCCGCCTGGAGGCGGGGATCCTCTCCTACGGCCAGGACATGGACATCGAGAACAACCCCTACGAGGTGCGGTTGGGCTGGCAGGTCGATCTCGGCAAGGACGAATTCATAGGGAAAGAGGCGCTCGTGAAGATAAAGGAGGAGGGCGTAAAGCAGCGTCTCGTCGGGCTGAAGCTCGGGGGCGACCCGATAGTCTGGTACAACGAGAGCTTCTACCCCGTCAGGGACGCCGACAACGGCGGAGACGTGGGCTACGTCACCAGCGCGTTCTGGTCGCCCAACGTCGGATCGAACATCGCCCTCGCCGTCATGCCCAGCACCCACTGGAAGCTGGGCGCGCGCGTCCAGGCGCTGCTCCCCGAGGACGGCGTCGTCGACGCGGAGGTGGTGCGTGTACCCTTCTTCGACCCGACCAAGGAGCGCCCCAAGACGGTCCTCTGAAAAGCGTCCCCGATTCGCAAATGAGACGGGCCTATGGGACGGAATGATAACGTTCCGCTGACGCGCCCCGGATTTGCGAAACGGATAGGGGTTAATATAAGCTTATGTAAGCATCGGCGCGACGTAACCAGGAGTGTCGGCCGAGAAGGAGAGCGTCATGAGAATCTTCTCAATAAAGCGGATTGCGGCACTGTTTCTGCTGGCGGTGCTGGCGACGGCCATGGCCGCCTGCACCCAGGACAGCGGCGGAGACGATGCCCCGGAGCCCTTCAAGATAGGCGTGATGGAGTCGGTCACCGGCCCCGGGGAGACCTACGGCACGGTGATGGTCCAGGCCAAGCAGTTGGCGGCGGACGAGATCAACGCCGCGGGCGGCATAGACGGGCGGCGGTTGGAGCTGATCGTCGAGGACTCGAGGTGCGGCGCGCAGGACGCGATCACCGCGTACAACAAGCTCACCGACGTCGACGGCGTGAAGATCATCCTCGGGACCTCGTGCAGCGGGGCGATGCTTGGGGCCGCGCCGAGGGCGGAGGCGGACGGCGTGGTGCTCTTCTCGGCGTCGGCAACCAATCCCGACATCGCCGAAGCGGGCGACTACATCTTCCGCACGGCGATAAACGACGCCCAGCTTGGCGTGGACACGGGCAACCTGCTCTGGGCTGAGGACGTGCGCAAGCTGGCCACGATCAACGAGATAACCGACTACGCCGAGGGCGTGAGGCGGACCACAGCCGAGCAGTTCGAGAAGCGCGGCGGCGAGATCGTCGCCGAGGAGCGGTACCCGTCGGACGCCATAGACTTCAGGAGCCAGCTTACCAAGATGCTCGGGGCCAATCCCGACGCCATCCACGTCGCCGCCCAGTCGGAGTTCACCGGCGGCACCATCGTCAAGCAGGCGAGGGAGCTGGGCTTCGAGGGGCCGATCTACGGGGAGTCCGTGGTCACCGGGCAGACCGCCCTGGAGATAGCGGGCGGCGCCGCCACCGGCGTGAAGGGCGTCATCCCCAGCCCGGACCTGACCACGGAGAGGGGCATGGAGTTCCTCGAGAGCTTCAAGACCCGCTACGGTTACGTCACCCTGGCATGGTTCCTGGGGTCCGCATATGACGACGTCTACATCGCTGCGGAGTGCCTCGGGAAGACCGGCGACGACCAGGACGCGGACGGGTTCAGGGACTGCCTGTACGACATCACCTGGAGCGGCGCCATCGGAGACGACTATAGCTTCGACGAGAAGGGCGAGGTCGTAGGTCTCTTCAATGAGGTGGTGGAGGTGCTGCCGCCGTCCCAGAGGACCGCGGAGAACCAGGGCTTCAAGTACCTGGGATCGGCTCCTTCCGAGTAGACTCCAATCGCTGGGGACGCGCGGGCGCCCGAGGGCGTGCCCGCGCGTCCCCATATCCCCATGACTCACGAAACGCTGAGGCTTCCCCTCATGGGACGTTTGCTTGCATACCGCAGCCGCCCGGACAAGGTGCTGGCGATCGCGCTGACAGTGGCCGCCATCGCCTACGTGGGCTGGAAGGTCACCGAGTCTCCCGGCCAGGCTATCCAGTTCGCCTTCAACGGGCTATCGGTGGGGGCGGTCTACGCCATCCTGGCGATGGGCTTCACCATCGTCTACAGCACGGTATGGTTCTTCGACCTGTACTACGGCGCGGCGGCGGCGATGGGCGCGTACGGCGTCTTCTACCTCAGGTCGAAGGATACCCTGGCCGGGCTGTACCACATGCACAACCCCGTCGTGAATGTCCTCATTGCGGCAGTCGCCGCCGGGGTGATCGCGTGGGCGCTCCACGAGGGGTTCTACAACCGCCTGCGCACCCGCTACGACCCCAGGGCCCTGCGCGCGGTCGGCGGCCTGATCGCCGCGGCCGCGGGCGTCTACGTGGGGCTCGTGCTGAGCTACACCGACGAGCTCAACGTCATCATCAGCCCCGCGGTCGGGGCCGTGGCGGCGGGGGCGGCCGGCTGGGCGCTGTACCGCGCCCTCCGCTTCCTGTTCCCGGCCGCCGGTAGGGGCCCCTTTCTGGCCGCCGCGGCAATCGCCGGCGTTGGCGTAGGCTCCTATTGCGGCTTCCTCATAGCGGACTCTCCCGGCTCCAAGCTATACCTGACGTGGGCGGTGTCGTGCCTGATCGCCGGGGTTATCGGACTCGCTTTCTACAGGGGCCTGTACGTCTACATGCGCGAGCGCGCCAGGTCCCCCCTCATCATGCTCGTCGCCTCGCTGGGCATCCTGCTGGCCATCACGGCCGCCATCACGATCGTGTTCGAGAGCGCGCCGCGTCCGCTCCCCCATGCGTTCGGCGGCGAGTCCTGGATCATCCTGGGGGGCAGCATCAAGGGATTCAACCTCTTCACGGTCGCCGTCGCGGTCGTCGCCTTCGTCGGCCTTCTCATACTCCTGAACAAGACGGCGTTCGGAAGGACGATACGCGCCATCGGCGACGACGAGGAGGTCTCCAAGATCGTCGGCATCAACACGACGGTGGTCATCGCGATCGTATTCTTCATAGGCGCCGTATTCGCTGCCGCCGGCGGCATTCTCAGCGGCCACGACACCGCCATCCAGCCGAGGATGGGGCTGATCCTGCTGCTGAAGGGCTGGATAGCGTCGGTGGTAGGCGGCATAGGCAACATCTACGGCGCGGTCGTGGGCGGCTTCGCCCTCGGCATGATCGAGCAGTTCGGCATCTGGGACCTGGCCGGGGAGTGGAGGGACGTCATATCCTTCGTCGTCCTCATCCTCTTCTTGTCGTTCTGGCCCAAGGGCATTCTGCCGAGGAGGTAGGGGCCGTGTCCATGGAGTCCGGGGGCGTTGGCGTGGCGGCGAGGCTCGCGCGCAATCCGCGCGTGTTGCTCAGGATCGCCCGCGGCAACGTGGAGCTCTGGGCGAACCTGCTCGTCATCTCGTGGGCCGTAGCGTTCGCGATATGGCAGGGCATGGGCTTCGCCATCGCCCTGGGCACCGTCTTCGCCATCTGGGCCATCCTGGCCGTCAGCCTCAATCTCGTCGTGGGATTCACCGGGCTGCTCTCGGTGGGGCACGTCGGCTTCTTCGGCATAGGCGCCTACACCGTCGCCGTCCTCACCTCGGACGCCGCCTACGAGCAGCTCCGCACGGAGGCCATACCCACCTTCGACTGGCCCTTCTTCGCCGCGCTCCCCGTGGGCGTGGCCCTCGCCGGGCTGACGGCCATAGCGGTGGGCGTCGTCTTCAACCGCTTCAGGGACGACCTCTTTATCCTGGTATCCTTCGGCTTCGCCACCATCGCCTTCAACGTCTTTCTGAACTGGCGGCCCGTCACGAGAGGCGCCTTCGGCATTCACGAGATCGCGCGCCCCCAGATAGGCGGGTGGGTGCTGGACAGCGACCTGGAGCTGCTCCTGCTCTTCCTCGCGTTCCTGGCGCTCGTCGTCCTGGTCTCATGGTTCATAGTGACCTCCTCCTTCGGGCGTGTACTGACCGCCATACGGGAGGACGAGCAGGCGACGGAGGTCTTCGGCTACCGGGTAACGCACTACAAGCTGGCGGTATGGGTCATATCGGCGATGATGGCCGCGCTCGCGGGCGGACTATTCGCAAGCTGGACGACCTTCGTGGACCCGAACTCGTTCATCCTGCTCGAGTCGATGCTGCTGGTCTCCATAGTGATCCTCGGCGGGCTGGCGACCATCTGGGGATCGCTCCTGGGCGCGATGGCGTTCGTCCTGCTCGAAGAAGGGATGCGGTTCCTGCCGTTCCTGCCCACGGAGTACATCGGCCAGGCGCGGCAGGTCGTCCTGGGCATCCTGCTCGTGCTGCTGATGCTCTTCAGGCCCCAGGGCCTGGTGGGGAGGTACAGGCTGTGAGCGCCGGTCCCGACAAGGACCACGCCCCCTACGCCCTGGAGACGGACGGGGTAACGAAGCTCTTCGGCGCCGTGAGGGCGGTGGACGACCTGTCCGTCGAGATTCCCAGGGAGGGGATGACCAGCGTGATAGGCCCCAACGGGTCTGGCAAGTCGACGCTCATCAACGTGCTGAGCGGTATGCTTCCGTTCGACGGCGGGATGGTGATCATCGACGGGGTGGGGCTGAAGGTGCTGAAGGCCCACGAGACGCCCGACCACGGGATCACCCGCACCTTCCAGGACGTGAGGCTCTTCAACCAGATCAGCGTCTGGGACAATATCATGGTGGTGCTGACCGCGCGCCGCATGTTCACCGCGCTGAGGGAGCGCGCGGGGCCCGGGCACCGCGAGAGGGCCGAGAGCATCCTCCAGGACGTGGGGATGTGGGACAAGAGGCGCTCGCTGGCGATGGACCTCTCCTACGGCCAGCGCAAGCTGCTGGAGATCGGGCGCGCCATGGCGCTGGACGTCAGGACCTACCTGTTCGACGAGCCGTTCGCGGGCCTATTCCCCGAGATGCTGGAGCAGGTCAAGGAGATCATGAAGCGGATGCGCGGCCAGGGGCGGACCATCCTCTTCGTCTCGCACAACATGGACATCGTCCGCGAGCTGTCGGACCACCTGATCGTTCTCGACAGCGGCAAGCTGCTCATCGAGGGCGACGTGGACGAGGTCCTGGCGCGGTCGGAGGTCATCGAGGCGTACCTGGGCGCATAGCGGCGGAGGACCCGGCGGTAACGAACGTGAGCGAAAGCACATCCGATTCTAAGATAGGGCCGGGAACAGGCGCCCCGGCGGACGGGGCGGCCATCCTCGAGATGGCCGGGGTCTCGGTGCGATACGACGCCGTGTCGGCCCTCGAAGACGTCTCCCTCGGCGTCCGGAAGGGCGAGACGGTGGCCGTCATGGGCCCCAACGGCGCGGGGAAGTCGACAGTGCTGAAGGCGATCATGGGCCTCGCCCCGGTCGTCTCCGGGGAGGTCTACTGGCGCGGCGCGCCGCTGGCTTCCGCCACCCACGAGATAGTCAAGGAGGGCATCTCCTTCGTGCCGCAGGGCAGGCGGCTCTTCACCCACCTCACCATAGAAGATAACCTGGAGATGGGGTGTCTATACGTGAAGGAAAAGGCAGAGCGCCGCAGCCGCATGGAGTCGGTCATGGAGCTCTTCCCCATCCTGCACCGGAAGCGCCGCGACGTGGCGAGCCAGATGTCGGGCGGGCAACAGCAGATGCTGGCGCTGGGCAGGGGCCTCATGGCCAGCCCGGAGGTGCTGCTCCTCGACGAGCCGACGCTGGGCCTCGCTCCCATAGTGGTCAAGGAGGTCTTCCACATGGTCTCGCTGATAGCCGAGAGGCTGGGCACCACCATCCTGGTCGTCGAGCACAACATCAAGGGGGTGCTGGACATCGTGGACCGCGCCTACGTCCTCGACAACGGCCGCCTCGTATTCGAGGGCACTCCGCAGGCCGTCCAGGAGACCCACATACTCACCGAGGTATTCCTGGGCAAGGTGCAGCCGCGCGGCTAATAGCCGGGGGAAGGCGGCCGGTTCAGAGGCCCCGAAGATGCGTGAAGTTCACTACCGCATCTGCCTCTTTCTCAAGGGCGGCGAGGTATAGATCGAGGTCCACGGTGACCAGGGGCGTTTCCTTGGCGGCGACCTCCAAGAGTGCCGCATCGGTCAGGCCGAGCCGTACGAACGCGTCGTTGCTCGATGCCTCTACGCTGGCGACGACGACCTCCTCACTCTCTCGAATGATGAACCGGAGCCTGTCGAAAAACAGGGAGCGCTCCGGGTCCCCATGTTGGGCGAGCAGATTGGACGCTTCGGTGAGGGTGTTTGGCGTGACGAATACGCAGTCGACCGGGTCGAGCAGGTCGATCAAGATGTCGTAGTCCTCCTCGGCGTATTCTCGCAGCCGGCGATGCTTGGCGATTAAGTCTCGTCCGACACTGCCTACGACGAGCAGCACGAGTAGATTCGCGTCGATGAAGAATCCTACGGGAGCCATTGGCTCACTTGTGAACGTTCAGGTCGTGGTCCGTAAGAGATTCGACTCGACCGTTATCGTCATTGATGCGCAGGACCTTATAGGAGCGTTCAAGACGCCGCCCCTGACTCAGCGCGGCACCCAGACCGTTCTTCTGGTCCCAAGGGCGTGAGAAGCCTATGGTGACCTTCCAGCTATTCGACACGTCATCAAACACGACCTCTTCAAGGCCAACATTCGTGATTTGCTCATCCTCGAACAGGTCGCCTAGATAGTCTTTCGCGGTCCGGACCGCTTTCTTCACGTCCATTGCAGCCTCCGTTCCCCTGTCAAGTGTACCACCGCCGCCTGACGCGAGGAAACTCTTCTACTCCTTCCCAGCCGCTACCCGTAGGCGACCGTTACTTCGGTGACCCTGGGGGTGGTCATGGCTTTGTCGGAGCCCAGGGTTAGGCGGTATTGGAGCCACTTGCCGGGGTGGGCGGGGGCTTGGCCGGGGGGGAGCCAGGGGGCGGCGGGGAGGGCGTTCTCGGAGTCGGCGAACCTGAGGTGGGCTTCGACCCAGGCGCCGTTGGGAACGGACGCATTCCAGGAGATGTCGCGTACAGCGTCGCCGGGCGGGAGCTGGAAGGGTTGCGAGACGTAGCGCTCCTCGGGGCCACGGTCGGCTATGCTGCCGGGCTCGACGTTGCTGATGCCGTGGGGGCCCTCGGTGGGCAGGGTCGTTACGCGGCTCTCGGAGAAGCCGCCGGGGCCGTTCCACCAGACGGCGGAGTGGGCCCTGTGCTCGGCATCGACGCGGTGGTAGCCGACGGCCAGGTCGGTCCAGCCGTCGCCGTCGAAATCGGCGGCTATCGACCCGGAGGCGGAGTGGGTCGGGATGCGCGTCCGGTCGGCGGCGGAGAAGCCGGTCTCGCGCTGCCAGTAGACGTATGAGTCGATGTCGCGCTGCTTGCCGTCGTGGTAGGAGGCGACGAACAGGTCGAGGCGGCCGTCGTTGTCGAAGTCGGCGACCGCGATGGAGTTGATGGCGTTGCCGGGCAGCATCGTCTTGTTGTCGTCGCGCAGGCCGCCGGGGCCGTTCCAGTAGACGTGGGCGAAGGAGTCGTGGGGTCCGTCGTTGGACGGCTCGTGGCCGCCTACCACCAGGTCGAGGTATCCGTTGCCGTTAAGATCGGCGGCGCGGGCGCATGCGGCGTGCCATACGGAGAGCATATGCAGCCGGTCCATGGAGAAGCCCTGCGGGCCTCCCCAGAGGATGAAGCTGCGGTCCGAGGCGATCTGGGGCACGAAGAGGTCGAGCCAGCCGTCGTCGTTCCAGTCGGCCAGGTATATCCACCGGGGCTCGTCGTACAGCACGCCGTCGCGCTCCATGCGTATGCGGACGGGGTTGTCGACGTCGAAGCCGCCGGGGGCGCCGTGGAATATGACGAGGTCGGGGCTGCCTATGGAGGCGAATACCAGGTCGAGGTAGCCGTCGCGGTCGACGTCGGCGCAGGCCATCCCCTGCGCCTGGTCGGTGGGCAGGGTGAAGCTCGGCTCGCGGGGGAAGCCGTCGTTGCCATTCAGCAGCACGTAGGAGCCGGGAGAGATGTCGGGGGTGTTGGCGAAGCTGTTGCATATGACGAGGTCGGACAGGCCGTCGTCGTTCACGTCGGCATAGAGGGCGTCGACGGCGCGGAAGCCTGGGATGGGCTGCCGCTTCTTTTCCGAAAAACCGTCGGGGCCGCCCCAGTAGATCATCGAGTCGATGTCGCCGTGGAGGTTGCGGCTGCGGTGGTTGACGAAGACGATCTGGGCCGGCTCGCCGGCGGGGGAGCGCGGGATGAATACGCGCCTCGGCTCCTCGGCGTGGAGGCGGCGCGCCTCCCGGAGCAGGCCGCCGGGGCCGCATTCGTAGATGACGGACTCGGTGTCGTAGGACGCCTCGGCGCGCATATTGCAGACCACCACCTCGTCGGCGCCGTCGCCGTCGAGGTCGCCGGCGGCTACGTCGCAGGCCATGAGGGTGTCCAGCGGGGTGCGGCGCGATTCGTGGTAGTCGCCATCGCCGTCCCAGTAGACCCACGAGCGCTGGGCGTCGCCGTTGGGCTCGCGGCAGGCGATGACGACGTCCTGGGAGCCGTCGCCTCGGAGGTCGGCGACGGCTACGGCCATGGGGTTATGGACGGCGAAGGTGAGTGGCGGGCCGAACTCGCGATCAGGGGTGACGGGTATGAGGGCGGCGGCGTCCGGGAAGGCGGCGAAGAGGTGGGGCGCGCCTCGCAGGGTGACGGCGCGGGCGAGCGGGGTCGCGTCGGCGAGGTAGGCGGCGAGCTCGTCCTGGGTCTTCTCTTCCGTCGTGGGTGTGCCTGTACAGGGGACGGTTGATGCGGGCGCTGCGCTCAGGCCGCCGGGGCCGCCCCAGTGGACGGCGACCTGCCCCGACTCGGCTCGGGCGATGAGGTCGTCATGGCCGTCGCCGTCCAGGTCGGCGGCGTCGATCTGCTCGGCGTCGAGGTCCTGGTCGGTGAAGCGCTTCATCTCGAAGCCGAGCTCGGACTGGCGGAAGAGGCGCAGGTACCGCCGCGTGGAGCGGGGCTCACGCTGGCAGAGGAAGGCCAGCGCCGGCCTGCCGGAGCCGTCGAAGTCGCCGGCGGCGACGGATACGGCCATGGGGGCGGGCAGCACCTGATGGCGCCTCTCGCCGAAGCCGTCGGGGCCACCGTAGTAGACGAAGGCGTTGAGGTCGGGGCGGAGGCCGTTGTGGAAGTTGGCGATGACGAGGTCATCGTAGCTGTCGCCGTTCAGGTCGGCGACCGTACCGGCCCTGGCGCCGTCGGCGGGTATCGGCGTCGCCTCGCAGCGGCCCAGCGGGTCGCGGTATCGGAGGGCCGGGGGCTTCTCGCCGTGGTTGTGGTCGTTGGAGAATACGAGGTCGACGTAGCCGTCGCCGTCCAGGTCGAATTGGTGGATGCGCTGGAGGACGCCGGCGCGGGAGACGTAGAGGTTGTGGCCGGCGTTGCCCATCGAGCCTCGGCTGAAGCCGTCGAAGCCGCGCGTGACCCATGTCTTCGATTCGTCCATAGCGCCTCCGTGCTACGGCGGGGCCGCCGTGCGCGCGGATTGTACGGGGGGCGCGGCGGGCGGTCAATGAGCGGGGCTGTCCACGGAGGAGGAATGTCTGAATCGGGATTTTGGGATTTTCAGAATTGGGGCTGTGGAGTTTGGGCGTCCACTCCATCGCTCTTATAAGGTCTGCCCTATGGCTGCGGGTTTGGGGGATCCTTTGGCGGCGCGGCGGCGCGCATTGAGAAGAGCGCGAATAGGAAGAGGATGACGATCGTGGAGACCTGTCTCGGCGTGTGCGCGTAGATCCCTATGGTCAGGAACTGCGCCGCAATCATCCAGGCGTAGGGGTCGGACAGGACGCTTTCGCCCCTTGCCATGCGGAACAGGAGCGCGCCCAGCAGGCCGAGGAGCAGCAGGACGGACAGCACCGTGAGGACGAGCTGGGCCAGCATGGCGTACGTGTGCGTCTCGAGAGCGAGCATGTCCTCGAATAGGCTGGGGACGTCGCTCCTGTACTTGGCGAAGAGCGCCTTCTGCTCCTCGTCTTTTTCGGGGTCTCTTCGGACGCTCAGGGTGCGCAGCTCCGCGACGTAGAAGCCGCCCGTTAGGATGCGGACCTGGTTGTAGAGCACCTTCGCGGCGAAGGCGAGGGGATGTTCCGAGACGTCCCGTAGGAACCGGCTGGTGAGCACCCTGTTTCCCTCGAGGCCCCAGGCGTTCTGCACCCCTTGAGACCGGGCGTAGTCTTTGGCCGCGTCGTCTTCGTAAACCCTGTTCCAGGGATTGTTGGGCAGCTGGCCGAGGCCGGTGTAGAGCGTGCCGCCCGAGTTGGTCGTGCCGATGAGGAGCTGTCCATGTTGCGAGTACTGGTAGAGCGGCCAGACCGTCAGCAGGAAGAGGCTGCACGCGGCGAGCAGGACCAGGCCGCACAGGCTCTTCCAGGTACGCGGGTGTGGTTCGACAGGCTCGCTACGAACGGACTTCGAGAAGACCCGGATGCGGCCCCTGGCGGTCCGGACCAGCAGGAATACGAGGTAGACCGCCCATATCAGCAGCGCTTCGGGCCGGAATTGGACGGCGAGTAGGAGTGCCAGGGAGGCCAGGCCGTATCTTCCGCTCCGGTGGAGCAGGCCGAATGCCAGCAGCAGGAATGCGACAATCGCCATTGGCCACTTGACCGACAGGGCCATCGCGTACGCGATGAGCGCGCCGTGGAACAGCGCCATCTGGAACGGCTCATCCCACCCCGGGATGTCGAAGTGGCGATGGACCAGCCAGAACGATGCCAGGAGCAGCAGGTACTGGAAGACGTAGACGCCCTGGGCGCCCAGCGGGGACAGCAGGGCCACCAGGATGGAGTATCCCCATATCGGGTATGTCGCGGCGGAGTTCTGTCCCGGGTATGAGTAGGCGAAGTCTATGACGCTTTCGGAAAGGACGAGATACCGCCCTAGAAGACTATCCTGCTGATCCTGGTGGAAGTAGTTCAGCCCGAAGAGGACGGTGCTCAGCAGCAGGGTGAGGAGCAGCACCTTGGCGCTGGATATGGTTTGAAACCCGCCCCTACCGAGTGGCCAAAGGTTATGGAGGCGGATTATACGATTCGGCCGTACACGTTGCAGAGCTCCTCGACCACCGTGTCGTAGTCGTACTCGCGGAGGGCCTTGCGCCTGTTGTGCTCGCCCATCCGCTCTCGCAGCGAGGGGTCGTCGCGGAGGCGGGAGAGCGCTTCGGCGTAGCCCTCGACGTCGTCGTGGGCGGCGAGGTATCCGCCTTCGCCGGCGTCGATCATCTCCGGGATGGCCCCCACCGGCGCGGCCACGACCGGCAGGCCGATGGCCATCGCCTCCGCGACGCTGTTGGGGAACCCCTCCGTCCAGGTCGGAAAGATGAACGCGTCGCTGTCGCGGAGCATGGCCGGCACCTCCTTGCTCGCGACCGGGCCCAGCACCTCCACGCGCTCTTGCAGCCCCCTGTCCCGGATGCGCCGGAGAAGGGCCTCGCGCGACTCCGGCGGGCCGTCGCCGACGAGTTGGAATCGCGCCCCGGGCACGAGCGCGGCCGCCTCGACGACGGTGTAGATGCCCTTCAACTCGACCAGCGCGCCGGTGAATATGACTTTCATGGCTTCCCGCGATTCCGCCTGCGGCGCCCTCTGCCGGACGGCGCGGAAGTCCACGAAGTTGGGCAGGAGCGGCACCGTCTTGTCCGCGAAGTCTCCCAGCTCCAGTATCGAGCGGTAGCTCGGCTGGCCGAGAGCGATTATCGCGGCGGCGCCCTCGAACATGGTCCGGTAGGCCCACCGGTAGAACCGCGATGCAGGGCCGTTCCCGGCGGGGATGCTGAGTGTGCCCCGTAGGTGGACCACGTAGGGCACTCCGGCCTTTCTCGCGATCAGGGCGGAGACCAGGTTCCTCGGCGTGGCGGTCATGGTGAGGGAGCAGTTGAGGTGCATGAGCGAGAAGCGCCCGGACCTCAGCGAGCGGTGGATTCGCCAGACGATCTTCAGGAAGCGCTTCATCTCGGCGGCGTTGAGGGTCGGGGAGATGTTCTGGTGGCGCCGGGTCACCCTTGTGTCGACGAGCTCGAACTCGAAGGGCGCTGGCAGCCCCCTTTCGCACAGGACCTCTGTCCAGGTCTGGATGCCGCCGGTCGGCGGCGGCAGGGCGGAGACGAGCAGGACCCTGACGGGGGCTGCACGCGGGCTTGCGCCGGCCGGCGGCGTTGATTGGGGGGCGGCGCCTTTAGATTCCTCGCTGCGCTCGGAATGACAGGAAAGCTGCGCTCGGAATGAGACGTGAGGAGCCCAAGGCGCCGGGGATGGGTTCCCGCCCCGTATCGGAGTACGGGGTGACGTTCTTTCGCGGGAACGACGGAAGTAGGGCGTGGGACAACGAAAGTAAGGTGCGGGAACGACGAATGGAGGCGTGGGGATGAGAATTGGGTCGCCTTGGTATGGGCGCCACATGGATGGCAGGGGCCGGGGAGGGCGGGTTTGAGCTAGCTGTCCCGCCCGTTTCGGCGTGCGATGATCTCCCGCGCTTCATCGATCACCCGCTGGACGTCTTCGGGAGTCCAGTCTTCACGACGCTTCGCCGCTTGCTTTATAGCCGACAAAGCCGCGTCCCTGCCTGCGGCGTACTGCTTGCGCTTGAACGAGTCAGCCAGCATGGTGGACCCCTCCGTAATTGTATAAGCTAGAATTGCCGAGCCTACCCACAGCGGTTCAACCTTTTGTCCTACGGCAATCAGGTAATCCCAGGTGAATCCTATATCGGTGGTGGCTATAGCCGCTACCAAGCTGATGGTAGCCAGGATAGCGAAGATACCCCATCCCCATAGCTCCCTGAATATGGGCAATGGAGAGGCTACCCGCGTACGACAGCGGCCCCCATGTCCTCTGGCGTGTAGGGGATGGACTCCAGCCCAAGCCGGAGTCGGCGGCCGCTGCGCTTAGTGGTCATGGGCATCCACCGATACTGAATCTGGTATGGCCAGTATAGCACCATGGGCATCCGTCCGGTCAATGCCCGTCGGCTGGAGCTAGGGCCTTTCCAAAGTCCGTTCGTGGTGAGCCTGTCGAACCACAGGTGGGGCCTTCGACATGCTCAGAGCCTGCCCCGTACTCGATACGGGGCCAACGGCAAGGTACGACCCTATCCTAACAATGAAAAAGCCCTGGCCCGGCGCTTGACCGATAGCGAACGCGTGTGCTATGCTCCTCCCATGCCGAGAAATATCAATACGAATGGAGGGGCCGTCCCCCTCGGAGCTCGCTCCGAGCACGCCCGAACGGCTTGTAACATTCTGGTCATATCGGCGTCCCATTTCGTTAGACCAGCGTCGCATTCGCGTCACACGCTGTAACGCGAGCCAAAGCTGAATAAGACAAAATGTTACAGATTGTTACGGGTACGGAGAATCTTCGCCCGCTCGACGAGCGAGTACTACGACTTATCCCAACAATGGAAAGGCCCTGGCTGGAGCCAACGGCGGACGGCGGCTAGGGGTTCATAGCTTGAACAGCCTTCCGGAGGGGGCGGCGTTGCCTGGGATTGCGTTTCGCGTGTCTACGATCATGCGGCTGGTCCGGGCGATGGCTTCCCAATCGTATGAGCTGTGGTCGGTTACGATGACCACGCAGTCGGCGGCGGCGGCCGCTTCCTCGAGGGAGGGCTGCCCGGCGGTTCCGGCGCTGGTCAGCGTTAGCCCCTCGATCTCGATGGCCGGGACGAGGGGGTCGTGGTAGGTCACCGACGCTCCCTTCTGCCGCAGCAGGTGGACCAGGTCGAGGGCCGGCGATTCCCTGGTGTCGCTCACGTCGCGCTTGTAGGCGACGCCGAGCACCAGTATCTTCGATCCGTTCAGGGCCTTGCCCTCGGCGTTCAGGGAGTCGGCGACCCTGTCGGCCACGTACTGGGGCATCGAGAAGTTTATCTCCTCGGCAAGCTGGATGAAGCGCGCGGTGTAGTCCAGGGTCCTCATCTTCCAGGCCAGGTACTGCGGGTCGACCGGTATGCAGTGGCCGCCGAGGCCGGGGCCAGGGTAGAACGGCATGTACCCGAAGGGCTTGGTGGCCGCCGCGTCTATCACCTCCCAGACGTCCACGCCCAGGCGTTCGCACATGATCGCCATCTCGTTCGCCAGCGCGATGTTGGCGGCCCGGAAGGTATTTTCGAGGAGCTTCACCATCTCGGCGGTCCTGGGGGACGACACGGGGACCACGCTCTCCACTATCGCCCCGTAGAGGTCGGCGGCGACCTCGGTACACGCGGGGGTCACCCCTCCGATCACCTTCGGCGTATTCGCGATGGTCCACCTGGCCTGGCCGGGGTCCACGCGCTCGGGGGAGAAGGCAAGGAAGAAGTCTTCGCCGACCGTCAGCTCGGTCGGGCTGTTCGCCAGGATCCGGGCGAGCACTAGGTCTTCGGTCGAACCGGGGTACGAGGTGCTCTCCAGCACCACCAGCATGTCCTCGTGCATCCGGGCGGCGATGCACTCCGTGGCGGCGGCGACGTGGGAGACGTCGGGCGTCCTCGTCTTGCTTAGGGGGGTGGGCACGCATATGATCGCCGCGTCCGAGTCGGCCACGGCGTCGTAGTCGTCCGTCGCCGTCAGCCTGCGCTCGTCGAGGGCCAGCTTGCCGACGGTGGCCGAGGGCACGTCGCCGAGGTACGACCGGCCGTCGGCTATCGCGCGTAGCCGTTCCGGGTCTACGTCTATGCCGCGCACGTCGAACCCGGCCTCGGCGAAGGCGACGGCGAGGGGCAGCCCGACGTATCCCATCCCAACCACGGACACGGCGGCGGTCCTGGCGGCGATGCGTTGGCGTATTGTGTCTCCGGGTGTCATGGGCCGATGTTACAGGATTTTGGGATTTCCAGGATAGGGCCGTGGAAGCGGCGTTGGTTCGTGTTGACGGGTTGGGGGGCGTGTGCTAAGTTGGCTTGTAGAGGCGGTGAAGGGGAGTAGTAGCGAGCCCGGCGCGGACAGAGAACGGGGGTCGGTGGAAGCCCGGCGCGCCACATTCGCGAACTCGCCCCGGAGCCCCCGGCCTGAGCGGATGACGCCAGGGCCGGGCGGATGGGCGCCGTTATAGCCCGCGAGCGGCTCTTTCCCAAGACGGGGAGGGCAAGTAGGGTGGTACCGCGGGCGAAATGTCCCGTCCCTTTGGGGGCGGGGCTTTTTGTTTTTGCGGGGGCCGCCGTCCAGGAGAAGCAGCAGACATGGCAGTCAACATGGCCGAGACAGCGTCGATACGCAAGACCGATATGCGCTACGACCCGCGGGCGCTCGACGCCAGGTGGCAGGGGCGCTGGGCCGAGGACAACCTGTACGAGGTGCGCGACGACGACCCGCGCCCGAAGTGGTACGAGCTGACGATGTACCCGTACCCGTCGGGCGACCTCCACATCGGCCACTGGTACGCGATGTCCGGCGCGGACGCTCACGCCCGCTTCATGCGGATGCGCGGATACAACGTGCTGCACCCGATGGGGTTCGACGCCTTCGGGCTGAACGCCGAGAACGCCGCCATCGAGCGCGGCGTCCATCCGGCCAAGTGGACTATGGGCAACATCGACAAGATGCGGCGGCAGTTCCGCTCCATGGGGGCGGTCTACGACTGGGACCGGGAGCTCGTCACGTGCGTGCCCGAGTACTACCGGTGGAACCAGTGGATATTCCTGAAGTTCCTGGAGGCCGGCCTGGCATACCGGGACTTCGCGCCGGCCAACTGGTGCCCGTCGTGCAACACGGTGCTGGCCAACGAGCAGGTCATAGACGGGCGGTGCGAGCGGTGCTCTTCGGAGGTCACAAGGCGCGAGCTGAACCAGTGGCTGTTCCGCGTCACGAAGTATGCGGACGAGCTGCTGGACCAGTCCAAGATCGACTGGCCTGAGAAGATCAACGTCATGCAGACGAACTGGATCGGGCGCAGCGAGGGCGTCGATATCGAGTTCGACATCTCGGAGTACGGCCTGGATGAGAAGGTACTGACGACCTTCACGACGCGCATCGACACGATCTACGGCGTGACGTTCGTCGTGCTGGCCCCTGAGCACCCGCTGGTGCCGGCGCTGACGACGACGGAGCACAGAGCCGAGGTCGAGGCCTACGTGGACCAGGCGCGCCGCCAGACGGAGATCGAACGCATGTCGACCGAGAAGGCGAAGACGGGCGTGTTCACCGGCTCCTACGCGGTCAACAGGCTGAACGGAGACCGCGTGCCCATCCTGGTCGGGGACTACGTGCTACTCACCTACGGCACGGGCATCGTCATGGGCGTCCCGGCGCATGACGAGCGCGACTTCGAGTTCGCCAAGAAGTACGACCTGCCGATCAAGGTCGTCGTCGCGCCGCCGGACTGGGACGGCGGCGAGCTTGCCGAGGCCTACGTCGACGAGGGCGTCCAGGTGAGCTCCGGCCAGTTCGACGGCCAGGCCAGCGTCGAGGCGAAGCAGGGCATCGCCGATTTCATCGAGGCGCAGGGCTGGGGCAAGAGGGCGGTGCAGTACCGGATGCGCGACTGGCTCATCTCGCGCCAGCGTTACTGGGGCACGCCGATCCCGGTCGTCTACTGCGGCGACTGCGGCACCGTGCCCGTCCCGGAGGACGACCTGCCGGTGCTGTTGCCGGAGGACTCGGAGTTCCGCCCGACGGGCGAGTCTCCGCTGGCGCTGCACGAGGGGTTCGTGAACGCGCCCTGTCCGCGCTGCGAAGGGCCCGCCAAGCGCGAGACCGACACGATGGACACGTTCGTCGACTCGTCGTGGTACCAGTTCCGGTTCGCCAGTCCGCGTTTCGACGGGGGGATGTTCGACCGGGAGGCCGTCGCGACGTGGGGGCCGGTCGACCAGTACACGGGCGGCGTCGAGCACGCGGTCATGCACCTACTGTACGCGCGTTTTTTCACAAAAGCGATGCGCGACCTCGGCCTGTTGGACTTCGACGAGCCGTTCGTGCGGCTGTTCAACCAGGGGCACATCCTGTCCGAGGGCGAGAAGATGAGCAAGTCGCGCGGCAACGTCGTCGCGCCCGACGAGTACGTCCGCAAGTACGGCGCGGACGCCGTCCGCTGCTACCTGATGTTCATAGGCCCCTGGGACCAGGGCGGAAGCTGGAGCGAGTCGGGCATCAACGGCGTCTCCCGATGGCTGAACCGCCTGTGGGAGCTGGCGCAGCGCGACCCGGACGAGCTCGACGCGGGCCCTGTGGACGAGGGCGCCACCGCCGACCTGAGAAGGAGCGTCCACAAGACCATCAAGCGAGTCGTCGACGACCTGGACCGCTTCAAATTCAACACGGCCATCGCGTCCCTGATGGAGTTGTCTAACACGATGAACGCCGCCTGGGTCGATGGGGGAGTGACGTCCGACGCGTGGCGCGAGGCGGTGGAGAGCCTCCTGGCGATGCTTGCGCCGATGGCGCCTCACATAACCGAGGAGCTATGGGAGCACACCGGACGCGCCTACAGCATCCACGATCAGCCCCTGCCGCGGTGGGACCCGGACCTCGCCGCCGACGAGACGATCACGCTGGTGGTGCAGGTCAACGGCCGGCTGCGCGACCGGATCGAGGTCCCGGTCTCCATCGGCGAGGATGAGGCCAGGCGGGTCGCACTCGAGAGCCGCCGCGTGCAGGCCCACACCGAGGGCAAGACGGTGGGTAGGGTGATCTACGTCCCCGGCAAGCTGGTCAACATAGTGGCGCGCTAGCCGGGCTAGGCGACTACTTTGAACTTGTAGGAGGTCGTGTTCAACGCGCCCTCGCTGAAGCGGGAGATGCGCAGGGGCGCGATGTCCACGGTGCGCGCCGCGCCGTCGAGTATCAGCTCGGCCATGACTATGCCGACCGCCGGCGCCAGCTTGAAGCCGTGGCCGCTGAAGCCCGTGCAGACGTAGAGTCCCTCGATGCCGTCCACCCTGTCGATGACCGGGTGGAGGTCCGGGGTGGTGGTGTACAGCCCCGCGTAGCCGGTGAAGTATTCGCCGTCGGCTATGGCTGGCAGGCGGCGGGAGAGGCGCAGCCACACGTCCTGGAGGTAGTCCATGCTGGGGCGCGGGTTGTAGGTGTCTGGGTCGGCGTTCTGCTCGGCGTTGCCGTTGCCGACCAGGGTCAGGTCGGAGCCCTCCGGGCGGAAGTAGGTCAGGTTGCGCATGTCGGCGCCGCCGGGGTGGAAGGGCAGGTCGTCCATGGGTCGGCGCAGCAGGAAGACCTCGTGCCGGGTGGCCTCCAGCGGCAGGTCGATGCCGAGGCGTCCGAGGAAGGCGCGCGACCAGGGCCCGGTGGCGACGACGGCTATCGGCGTCTCGTAGCGCTCCGTTGCGGTGGTCACCGCGACCACGCGCCCGCCCGCGATCTCCACGCCCGTCGCCGGCGACTCCAGCACCACCTGGCAGCCCAATTCCCGCGCCCTGGAGGCGTACGCCGTGCCAGTGCCGGACGGGTCCGCGTGGCCCGACTGCGGCTCCCAGGCGAACGCCTCGTCGTCCCCGAAGTGGAAGCCGGGCGCAAGCTCGCGGGCGTCGTCCCTGGATATGACGCGGGTGTCTATCCCGACGGCCTGCTGTATGGCGATGTTGTGCTCCAGCCCCTCGACGGCCTCCGGCGGTACGAAGACCATGTAGCCGGTCTGCACGAAGCTGGGGTCTCCGTCTCCCACGACGTCGCCCCAGTTCCGGAAGACGCGTAGGCTCTCCCAGGCGAGATGGGCGTTGACGGTGGTGGAGTAGTGCATTCGCACGGCGCCGGACGAGCGGCCGGTGGAGCCGGAGCCCAGCGTGTCGCGCTCCAGGAGCACGGGCGCGTCGACGCCGCGCGCGGCAAGGTTGTAGAGGATGCTGGCGCCCATGACGCCGCCTCCTATGACAACCGCGTCGGTCGTAATAGCCATAGTTGTCCTCCCTGGCGCGGACGGCTTGGCGCGGTCCCGGCTGGCAGTGAAGGTTATAATAACCGACACACCGCGAGGGCGGAATGCTCGCGGCGCGGGAGGAAGCATGGATCTCAACGTAGCAGTGCTGCCCGGCGATGGCGCGGGCCCGGAGGTGACCGCGGAGGCGGTGAGGGTGCTGGAGGCGGTGGCGTCCCGCTTCGGGCACGGGGTCGAGGTCTCGTCCGGCAGCATCGGAGGCAACGCGATAGACGCGTTCGGCACGCCGCTGCCGGACGAGACGTCCGAGGTCTGCGAACGCGCGGACGCCGTGCTGTTCGGCGCCGTGGGCGGGCCGAAGTGGGACGGCCCCGATGCCGAGGTGCGCCCGGAGCAGGGCATCCTCGCGCTGCGCAAGCAGATGGACCTGTTCGCCAACCTGCGCCCGGTCAGGGCCTATCCGGCGTTGGTCAACTCCAGCCCCGTAAAGCCTCGGCTACTCGAGGGCGTGGACATGCTCATCGTGCGTGAGTTGACCGGCGGCCTGTATTTCTCAAGACCGAAGCGCCGCTGGACGACGTCGCGGGGCAGGCGCGGGGTGGACACGCTGCGCTACACCGAGCGCGAGATCGAGCGCATCGTGCGGGTCGGGTTCGAGCTGGCGCGGCGGCGGCGCGGGCGGCTGACCTCCGCCGACAAGGCCAACGTGCTGGAGTCGTCCCGGCTCTGGCGCGAGGTCGCCTCGGAGCTTGCCGCCGAGTATTCCGACGTGGAGCTAGAGCACATCTACGTCGACAACCTGGCGATGCAGCTCATACGTGACCCGGCGCACTTCGACGTCATCGTCTCGGAGAATATGTTCGGGGACATCATCTCCGACGAGGCGGCGGTGTTGTCCGGCTCCTTGGGGATGCTCCAGTCGGCCAGCCTGTCCGGCCTGCCGAGCGCGCGGGCGCGGCGGCGGCCGGCGGCGCTCTACGAGCCGATCCACGGCAGCGCCCCGGACATCGCGGGGCAGGGCGTCGCCAACCCGATCGGGGCCATCCTGAGCATGGCGTTGATGCTGCGCTACTCCTTCGGGCTGGACGCGGAAGCGGAGGCGGTCGAGCGCTCGGTGGAGGGCGTCCTGGCCGAGGGCTACCGCACTCCCGACATCGCCGGCGACGGGGGCGACGTGGTCGGCACGGCGCAGATGGGCGGCGTCATCGCGGGCAGGGTATAGGGACGGGCAGCCGGGTACGGGGCTACCGGCGGGGGCTGACGGGGCGCTGGAGGTCCGAGGACTCGTAGATGGCGAGGGCGGCCCGGAGCGTCTTCCAAGAGAAGTCGGCGTCCATGTTGGCCTGCGCGCCCTCCAGGAGGCAGTCGACGAACTCGACCGCCGCGCCGTCGAAGCCCTCCTTCCAGTCCATGGGGACCTGGAAAGAGGTCGTCTCGCCGCCCTTTACGAGCATGACGGGCGGCATGTCGAGCATCTCGCCGGTGCAGCGGGTGACCCAGATGGAGCCCGCGGTTCCCTGTATCTCGAAGAACTCGTCGTTGGGGTAGTAGCGTGACCTGATCTGCACGTCTGGGGCGTGGGTGTACTCGAAGACGCCGAGGGCGCCGCTCTCGAACCGCCAAATGGCGGCGGAGGGGGCGTCGACCATGAAGTCGTCGGTCCTGGTGACCATGCTGGTGATCTGGGTTACGTCGCCCATCAACCATATGGCGGTTGCGTACTTGTGCCAGCCGTCGTCGTATAGGAGGCCGCCTGGGTTGGCGTTGGCGTCCCGGCGCCAGTCGAAGGCGTCGGCCTCGATGGGGAAGCTCTCGCGGGTCACCGGACTGCCCCAGATGGTGCGCATGCGGACCAGTGTCGGGTCGCCGATTGCGCCTGCGTCCATCAGCTCCTTGGCCTTGACCAGGGGCGGGTAGGATAGGAAGTTTTCGGTGACGCGGTACTGGGTCGATGCGCGCTCCGCTGCGGCGGCGACGCGGTCGGCGTCGGCCATGGTGGCGGCCATCGGCTTCTGGCATGAGAGGTGCTTGCCGGCCTCCATGACGGCTATGGACTGGTCGGCGTGCAGGTGGGTAGGGGTGAGCAGTTCCACGGCGTCGACCTTGGGGTCGTCGAGCACCTGCTCCAGGGCGGTGTAGACGCGGGGGGATATGCCCCACTCGCTAGCTCGGCGCTCGGCGCGCTCGGGCATGGGGTCGCAGAGGGCGACGACCTCGCAGCGCTCATGCCCCAGGTAGCCGGGGGCGTTGAGCTGGGATATGGTGCCGCACCCGACTATGGCCAGACGTACCTTGTCCATCGGTTACCTCCTCGCTACGGAGTCTGAACTGTGATTCGTGTGATTTGTGTGATTGGGATGATGGGGGAAGCCACGGTATGAGTATCCCACGTCGGGCGAACGGATTATCCGTCCCTTGAGCCGGCCTCTAGGGCGGGTTCGGGGTTGCGGTCTTCCACTCGGTGCCCGTGGGGGTGTCCTCCAGCACGAAGCCGGCATCGGACAGCGTGTCCCGCAGGTAGTCGGCGATGTCGTACCGGCGCGACGACCTGAGCGCCTGGCGTATCTCGACGAGCAGGTCGAGCGCGGCGGCTCCGGCGGCGGCAGGCTCCGCGCCGTCGGCGAGCGCAGGGCCCCCGGGGCCTGATATCGCTATTCCGTGTCCGGCCGCGTCGGTTTGGAGGCGCTTGGCCAGGTCGTATAGGCTCTCGTACTCGAGCCGGGCGAGGATGGCGGGCAGCACGTCGAAGACACGGAGCATCTCGTCGTTGCTCCCGCGGGTGCGGTCTTCGAGGGTGAGGCCGAGGACGGCCGCAAGCTGCCGGTAGGTCTGCCGGGCGGACGCGAGGTCGTGGCCCTGCTCGCGGGCGCGGTTCATCTCGCGCGCCACGTCGAAGAGCACGGCGAGGGCTCGCGGGGTGTTGAGGTCGTCGTCCATGGCGGCCTCGAACCGACGGCGGTACGGCTCCAGGTCCAGCGCGGGGCCGTCTCCGGCGCCCTGGAGCTGCGCGGCGTTGCGGAGCCTCTCGGCGGCGCGCTCCTGGGTCAGCATGGCGTCGTCGCTGTAGGAGAGCGGCCTGCGGTAGTGGGATGCGAGGAAGAAGAGGCGCAGGGCGTCGGGCGAGAAGCGCTCCAGGGCGTCGCCGAGGGTGACGAAGTTGCCGGTGGACTTGCTCATCTTGTCGTCGCCCAGCTTCATCCAGCCGTTGTGCATCCAGAAGCGGGCCATGGGCCTGACGCCGGTGTAGTTCTCCGTCTGGGCGATCTCGTTCTCGTGGTGGGGGAAGACGAGGTCCTGCCCGCCGCCGTGTATGTCTATCGTCTCGCCGAGGTAGTGGAGGGCCATGGCGCTGCACTCGATGTGCCAGCCCGGTCGGCCCGGTCCCCAGGGGCTGTCCCAGGACGGCTCGCCCGGCTTCATGCTCTTCCAGAGGGCGAAGTCCATCTGGTCGGCCTTCTTGTCGTCGGCCTCGACCCTGGCGCCCGCGAGCATGGCGTCCAGATCGCGGCGGCTGAGGCGGCCGTAGCCCTCGTCCCGCCTTACGCTGAAGTAGACGTCGCCGTCGACGGCGTAGGCGTAGCCCTTGTCTACTAGCCCGTCGATCATCTCGATCATGCCGGGGATCTCGCGTGTGGCCCTGGGGTAGGCGTGGGCGCGCAGGACGTTGAGGGCGTCCATCTCCCGGAGGTAGAGATCGATGTTCCTCTCGGCGAGCTCGCCTGTGGAGACGCCCTCGCGGGCCGCCCCGTCTATCATCTTGTCGTCGACGTCGGTGAAGTTCTCTATGTGCCTGACCTCGTGGCCCCGGTACTCCAAGTATCGCCTGAGCACGTCGAAGACGACGGCCCTCATGGCGTGTCCCACGTGGGAGGGCGCGTATGGGGTCAGGCCGCAGACGTACATCGTGACGACGTCGCCGGCGGGCGCGAAGGGTTCGGTGCGCCCTGATAGGGTGTCGTAGAGCCTCATGCGACGGCCTCCACCGTCGCGGCGGCGAGGGCGGACATGCCTTCGCCCCTGCCCGTGAAGCCGAGGCCGTCGGTCGTGGTGGCCTTGACGTTGACGAGCTCGCGGTCGATGCCGAGGCAGCCGGCGATGCTCCGGGCGATGCGGTCGACGTAGGGCCTGAGGGCGGGGCGCTCGAGGATGACGGTTGCGTCCACGTAGGTGGCGCGGCAGCCGCGGTCGTCGAGGAGCTTTACGGCGGCGCGCAGGAGGTCGGTGCTGGCGGCGCCGCGAAGGCTCTCGTCGCCGGAGGGGAAGTGTGCGCCGATGTCGCCGAGGCCCGCGCCGCCTAGGATGGCGTCGATTATGGCGTGCGCCAGGACGTCGCCATCGCTGTGGCCCAGGGGGCCGCGGTCGGACGGCACCTCTACGCCGCCGACGACCATGGGGCGCCCCTCCACCAGCGGGTGGGCGTCGAAGCCTATGCCTGTGCGGGGCTTCACGGCGCCGCCACGCTCGCGGCTAGCCTGGCGGCCAGGAGCGCCTCGGCGACCACGACGTCCGAGGGCGTGGTCACCTTGATGTTGTCGTCGCTGCCGGGGAAGATGCGGACCTCGATGCCAAGGGCCTCCACCATGGCGGCGTCGTCGGTAACGTCCGCGTGGATCTCGCGGTGCGCCCTGCGGAGGAGGCTGGTCCTGAAGACCTGGGGCGTCTGGACGGCGCGGAGGGTCGCGCGGTCGAGGGTGCCGGTCACGACGCCGTCGGCGCCGGCGGTCTTGATGGTGTCCTTGACGGGTACGGCGGCGGTCGCCGCGCCGTGCTCCATCGCCGCGTCGATGGCGCGCTGCAATATGGCCTGGTCGACGCACGGCCTGGCGGCGTCCTGGACCAGCGTGAAACCCATCTCCGGGAGCGCGGCGAGACCGTGCCGCACGGAGTCCTGCCGGCGCTCGCCCCCCGCGCAGACGGCGACCACCTTCCGCCAGCGGTGCTCGTCCACGAGGCGTCGGCCCCGCTCCAGGGCCTCGGCGGAGACGACGAGCGCTATCGCGTCCACCAGGGGGCAGCGGTCCAGGGTTTCGAGCGAGTGGCTGGCTAGCGGCCTGCCCGCCAGCGGCATGAACGTCTTGTCCGGGCCGCGCATGCGGCGGCTGCGTCCGGCGGCCACGACGACGGCGCCGACGCTGCCGGGCGACTCTCCATCGGTGTACAAAGGGGCCAAGTAACGCCACCCTCCGAGAGGCTTGCGACACTATAATACACGCGGGGGCGGATTTGGCGATGCTAAAGCGAATAGTCGACGGCGTACTCATCGCGGTAGGCGCGGCGCTGGCCGCGGCATTGTTGCTGATGGCCTTCACGCCACAGGGCAGGGCGGCGGCGCGGACGACGCTGTTCGTGCCGCAGGTGCTGCCGACTCTTCCGGTGGAGGTGCAGCCGTGGGTCACGCTCGACCCGGTGGTGTCGGAGGTGACGTTCCGGACGGAGGACGGCGAGGCGGTGGCCGACCTGTACTCGCCCCGGGGCGATGCGCGGAACGGCGCGGTGCTCTTCTTCCAGGGCGTCGTGCCGGGGGGGCGCTTCGACCCGCGGATGGTCGCGCTGGCGGACGCGCTGGCGCGGTCGGGGATGGTGGTTATGATCCCTTGGCTGGAGACGCAGGCCCGCGAGGAGTTGGTGCCTGAAGACATCGACAGGCTGGTGCGCGCCTTCCAGCACCTGAGGTCGCTGGACAACGTAGACCCGGACCGGGTGGGCATGGGCGGCATATGCGTCGGCGCGTCGTTCGTGACGGTGGCGGCGCAGGACGACCGGATCAGGGAGCAGGTGAAGTTCGTCAACTTCCTGGCGGGGTATTACGACATATCGGACCTGACGAGGGCCATCGGGAGCAGGTCGCGCTTCGGGGACGGCTACTCGGCGCCGTGGGAGCCGGACTCGCTGACCTACGAGGTATTCCGGTACCACCTGATCACCGGGGTAAGCGACGACGAGGACAGGCGGATACTGGCGCAGGTCCCGCGTGGCGCGGAGTCGGACGAGGGCACGGCGGCGGCGCTCGGCGAGGAGGGCAGGGCGGTCTACAGCCTGCTGACCGGTACGACGCTGGAGGATGCGGACGCGCTGGTCGACCGGCTGTCTCCGCAGACGCGGGAGCTCTTCCGCATGGTGTCTCCGAGCACGAACATCGACAAGCTCTCGGCGCGCGCCCTCATCATGCACGACAGGGCGGACCTGCTGGTGCCGTCGGAGGAGTCGCGGCGCATGGCGGAGGCGCTGTCCGAGCGCGGGGACGTCTACCACACGGAGTTCTCGCTGTTCCAGAAGGAGATACAGCTTCACGTCGGGGAGGCGGAGAGGCTGGGGCTGATGGACTTCGCGCGGGAGGCGTTCAAGCTATACATGCACATGTACAACGTCATGAGGGAGGTCTCGTGAGATGAAGCCGGCGGATAGGCTGTTGACGGCTATGGCGCAGACGAACTGCGTCACGGGCGACATCGAGTACAACATCGCGAAGATCGATTCGACGTGCTCGGAGGCGGCGGCGAGGGGGGTGAAGCTGGTGCTGTTCGCGGAGGTTGCGCTGACCGGGTCGCTGAACCGGCCTCCCTCTGGCAGGACGGCGCGCGACTGGGCGACCCGGCTGCCGGGCAGGGAGACCGACAGGCTGGAGCGGATATGCGGCGAGCACGGGGTGTCGATGGTCGTGGGCACGGTGGAGCTCGGGGAGGATGACCGGCTGTACAAGAGCGCGTTCGTCGTCACGCCGGACGGCTACCGGGGCAGGTACAGGAAGTGCCAGCCGGCGCCGGCGGAGCGCGAGCTGGTGGAGGCGGGTTCGGAGACGCCGCTGTTCGAGATAGAGGGGTGGAAGATGGCCGTGGCGGTCTGCTGGGACCTGTACTTCCCGGAGCTGGCGCAGCTATTCGCGATGAAGGGGGCGGACCTGTACGTGCTGCCGTCGGGCGACAACGCCTTTCCGCTGCGGGACGAGCAGCACGCGCGGGAGAAGTCGGCGTTCAACCTGATGGGGTTCCGGAAGGTGGGGCCGGCGCGAGCGTGCGACAACAGCATGTACGTGTTCATACCGGTGGACGCGAACTCGGCGGGCGGGAGCGTCGCCTTCGACCCTGGCGGGGAGCAGATCGCCTTCGGGCGGTCGGGGGAGGAGCTGATCGAGGTCGAGCTTCGCCGCGACGTGCTGGAGGAGGCGAGGCCGGGGTTCGCGCCGTACTGGCGGGCGGACCTGTTCGCGGAGTTGGCGGAGCGCGCGGCGGAGCGGTAGCCCCCCATCTCAATCTTCCCCCACGGCGGGGGGAAGAGGTAAGAGGCAGGGTAGCCCCCCATCTCAATCTTCCCCCGCGGCGGGGGGAAGAGGTAAGAGGCAGGGTAGCCCCCATCTCAATCTTCCCCCGCGGCGGGGGGGAAGAGGTAAGAGGCAGGGTAGCCCCCCATCTCAATCTTCCCCCACGATGGGGGGAAGAGGTAAGAGGCAGGGTAGCCCCCATCTCAATCTTCCCCCGCGATGGGGGAAGAGGTAAGAGGCAGGGTAGCCCCCCATCTCAATCTTCCCCCGCGGCGGGGGGAAGAGGTAAGAGGCAGGGTAGCCCCCCATCTCAATCTTCCCCCGCGGCGGGGGAAGAGGTAAGAGGCAGGGTAGCCCTCATCTCAATCTTCCCCCGCGACGGGGGGAAGAGGTAAGAGGCAGGGTAGCCCTCCATCTCAATCTTCCCCCGCGGCGGGGGAAGAGGTAAGGGCGGGTGGTGGTAGAATGGGCGCAGTGGGAGACGAGAGATGCCGAAGAACTATTGGATGGTGGTGCAGTCCACCGAGAACTTCGAGATAAGCAAGAGGATGGGGTTCGAGATGCACGGCCTGGGCCGGCGGTTCCGCAAGCGCGCGCAGCGGATGGAGCCGGACGACAGGGTGCTGTTCTACGTGTCGGGGCTGCGGAAGTGGACGGGCGTGGCGTCGATCACGTCCCGCTGCTTCGAGGACCACAGCCCTGTGTGGAAGTCGCACAACGAGCGCGAGATGTTCCCGTACCGTGTGAAGCTGGAGCCGTACATCGTGCTCGACGAGGCGGACTACATAGACGGGCTGGAGGTGGGGCCTCGGCTGGACTACGTGAAGCGGTGGCCGCCGGAGGAGTGGCCGCTGGCGTTCATGGACGCGCTGCACTTGCTGCCGCAGAAGGACTTCCGCCTGATAGAGGGGGAGATGAAGAAGGTGTCGAGGGGGCGTCCGGGGCGTCGCCGGCGCCCGGGTCGGGGCAGGCGGGAGGGTAGGGCGAGGCGTCCGCGGCGGGAGGAGCCGGCGGCGGCGCCCCCATCCTAACCTTCCCCCATGGAGGGCCCATGGAGGGGGAAGGGACAGTCCTTACTCCAGTCTCATGCCCGCGCTCACCGGGCCCATCCTAACCTTCCCCCATGGAGGGGGGAGGGATTTTATGGTACGGAGTTGGGGGATATGGCTGCTTTGACTTGGGACGTCTTGGCTTGGTATTGGGCGTCGTCTAGGACGGGGGAGATGCTGCCGAGGGGGACGTTGTGTTGGAGGTCTACCCAGGACTTGCAGCCTTCGTATTCGTCGAGCAGGGGGACGGCCTGGGGCTGTCGTAGGCGGTAGACGCGCAGGAGGGCGACGGTGAGGGGCTGTTTGGGCCTCCAGTGGAGTCTCTTGCGGGCGTAGCCGGCGGTCCAGATGTGGAAGGGGGAGAGGCTGTCCAGGGTCTCTTCGTCGCGCAGCTCGAACTTCTGGGTGACCTCGGTCCAGTACGAGATTTCGACGTGGGCGGGGTCGCGGGGCTCTTGCAGGGTGGCCCGTAGGCGGCCGCGGTAGGCGGGCTTGAGCAGCTCCTCCTTCTGGTGCTCGAAGGTGGGGAAGAGGAGGAAGCGCGGGTGGACGATGCGGAAGTCCCTGTCCTCGCGGTGGATGCCGCCCTTCCTGAGGATGAGGACCTGCGCGCCCTCGGCGAGCGCCCTGACTGCGACGGCCCACTCCTTCAGTGCGACGGCGGCGACGGCGGGATGGGGCATGTCAGGCTCCTGGGACGCGGTGGCAGGGGGCATTATACAGGGGCGCGGGCGGCCTTTGGCCGAAAGAGTGTTCCATTCTGTTCCATTTTGTTCCGTTTCCTATCTGGGGACAGGGTACCTTGGGAGGGGTTTGGGGCGCGTTTGGTGAGCGAATGAACGGGGAATGAGACCCTCCTGGGTAGATTTGGAACGCCGCCCGGGGGCGCGTCCGGGCGGTTGGGCGGCGGATATGCGTCGGTGCTTCCATGGGGAGGATGATAGCACATGCGTTCGCGGGGTGCAAGGTTGGGTTCTCTCAGGTTCGGCGGCCGGCTGAGGGCCGGACCCGGGGGCTTTCAATGGAGCCGCGACCTGACGGTCGCGGAGATGGGATCTGGGTAGTTACTCACACATGGCCAGGGCCACGCTTCAATGGAGCAAGCTAAGGTTCTAGCTGATAGTCATACCAACGCTTGACGGTTCTCGCATCATCTGGTATTGTGGTTCGTGGCTCTGGCGATGTGGCGAATGAAAATGGAATGGTAGCTATGCCGCAGACAAGAAAATCTCAGGACGATGCTCGAGTCGCCGACATCCTTAGACGGATGGCTCGCACCGGGCGTGCCACGGCTGATGAGTTGGACATTCTCATACATTACATCCACCACCTCCGTACGCGCCCGTAGTATACTGCCGAGTCTGGGAAGATGCCAATGCTTGCCTCTTCACGAACCTGAGTGCTAGTATAGGCGGAGTCACGGCCTAGAACAATAGTAGCAGGGAGGGATACTTATGAAGATCGATCTGCAGACGCTGACAGATGCCGTTGGGGGGACCGCGGCGGCGTTCCGCTGCGTGACCGACTATCAGCCGGTAGGAGGCCAAGGCGACAAAGTGTTCCCTCCGACCTACCGGGGCGGGCAGTACGCAACCGAGGAGCGCATCAACCCTGAGACTGGCGAAATTCGGCAGTGCGTGCTGCTGGACTCGGTGCAGTCGCAGGCCAATCGCATGGAGTTGGCGTTGCTGGAGGCTCACCGCTCCGGGGCGGTAGAGCTTCCGTTGCTGGTGACGCGCTTCGATCAGGATGCGCTGCTCAAGAAGTTCAAGGTTACCAGCTTGGAGGCTCCGCATAGGATGGCTGACGCACTCTTCCGCGACAGTCTCCTGATTGACGACGGCAAGATTTTCTCTAAGTCGCGCATCGGCTCAGTCCTTGAAAAGGCAGATATACGGAATGCGACGGGGTTATTCGGGTTCTGTCCTACAGCGCTCGTATTCGGGCTATGGTACTCGACGGGGCCACGCGGAGGTCTGGGGGCTAAGTTCCAGCGAGCGATGGTATCGGAAATCATAGGCTATGATGCCGTACAGGGAAAGAAGACGCATAGCCGGGTTGATCCTGCCCAGATTCGCCTGGGAGCGGGAACGCTCTACGAACGCAAGTCTGAAAGTGACGAGTCGCCACACTGGGTCCTAGATAAGGGGTCCGGGGGGAAGAAGCTAGGCAAGGACGGAAAGCCTTCCGAAGCAATTCATGGCAACGTCACTCCGACCATAGCGGATGGCGGATTCACAATATCCAAGGCTACCCAGACCACGACACTGTCGTTGGCGGTCTTGCGCCGTCTTAGCTTTCCAATCAATGGTGAGGGCGACTCCGATCCGGGAGTTGATCTCGCCGCGCGCATCACGCTGGCCGCGCTGGGACTCGCTGCGGGCACGTTGGCACGGAATGACGTGGATCTCCGCTCTCGATGCCATTTGTTCGCCGAGGAGGAGCCGGCATGGGAGTTGCTTGATCGCCCAGGAGCTTCTCCCGAGCGGTTCGAGTTGGATACCGGCGGCGCCCTCGAACTGCTGGGCGCTGCGATCGACAAAGCCAAGAGCGTACGGCTACCGTGGGAGGGTAAGATCGAATTGAAGCCCTCGGACGACTTGGTCGAACTGGTCAGGCGCAGCCAGGAGTTGACTGCTAAATCTTCGGGGTCGGAGGATGGAGACTGATGTTCGCCCTCGGAATCCATTACCTGAACGGGTGGGCAATGGCCGCGGCTGATGGGATGAAGAAGGAGCAGGCCGAATGGCCACCTCACCCGGGCCGTGTCTTCATGGCGCTTACGGCTGCGTGGTTCGAGACAGGCGAAGACGCCGCCGAAGGAGAGGCCCTGCGCTGGCTGGAGGCGCTGCCTCCTCCTGAGGTTGTCGCCTCTGGATGGGCAGAACGTTCATCAGTGGTCAGTCATGTGCCGGTTAACGATGACAGCTCTCCGGTAAACAAGAAAGGTAGGAATGAGAAACCGCACGGTGAAGGATCTCTGCCGATAGGCCGCAACCGCCAGCCCCGGAGCTTCCCTGTTGCGATTCCCCATGACCCGAAGATGTACTTGGTCTGGCCTGAAGCCGACTTGGGACCTCATCGCGTGGATCTGGAAGGGCTGGCTGCCAAGGTGACCCACGTCGGGCATTCCGCCTCCTTGGTCCAGGCATGGGTTGAAGATGGTGAAGCTGTCATCCGCGCCCTTGAAGATTTGCACCACAGATGGGAACCCACCGATGGCGTTGCCGAGCGTCATCTGCGAGTACATTCCATCGGTCGTCTCGTTGAGCTCGCAAGGGTCTATAACCGAGACGAAGTATTGGAGTACGCGGAATTGAAAGCGCAATCGGATGCCCTCAAAGGGGCAAAGAGTGCGAAGATGCGCAGAGAGAAGCGGCAATTGGACGATACCATCAGTGAGCGGTTCCCACGTGTACCCGTGAGCCAGCACCCCGGGCCGGGTCGCTGGCAGGGGTACAAGCGACACCAGGAAGAGCACGACACAGAAACGCCCGGCTCGGTCTTTGACCCCAACCTAGTAGTGCTTGTCATAAGGGACAGACGGGTTCCGTTGACGACGACGTTGAATCTCACGCAGGCTCTGCGCGGGGCGTTGATGGACTCATGCACTGTACAGCCGCCGCCCGAGTGGTTCAGCGGGCATAGGCCGGACGGGTTGCCTTCCACCGAGCCGCATCTGGCCTTGCTCCCGCTCCCTTTTACCGGGGACATGCATGCGGACGGCAGGGTCATGGGGGTCGCATTGGCCTTGCCCAGCAGCTTGGAAGACAGGGAAGCCGCCCGCTGCTTGGATAAGTTCCTATATGAACAAGATACCGGAATGCCGCGCCGGCACAAGCTGTTCGACGGCCGGTGGTTCGAGTGTGGCATCGAGCTTGAGACGTCCGAACGCCCGCCGAAGAATCTCGACGCCCGGACATGGACGCGGGAATCGCGTGTTTGGGCCAGTGTGACCCCGGTTGTCTTGGACAGGCATTTCAATGGGAAGGATAAGTGGATGAAGGCCGCGGAGGGCGTGAAGGATGCCTTCAAGCATGTTGGACTTCCACGACCGTCCGAGGTGCTGTTGCATCCGGTATCGCTCGTGGAGGGCGCGCCACATTCGAGGGAGTTTCCGCGACTGACAAGAAAGAGAGACGGCGGACAGATGCGTCATTCTCACGCGGTGGTCGTTTTCGAAGCGCCGGTGCGCGGGCCTGTCCTCGTGGGGGCAGGCCGGTACCGTGGGTATGGCCTCTTCCGTCCTATGGATGGACAGGGCAGTTAAACCATGACTGGATTGACCCCGGCTGACTTCGCCCGCTTCTTCGAGGAGTTGTGGGATAAGCCGCCCTTCGCTTGGCAGAAGGATTTAGCCAAGTGCGTTATGGGACAAGACTCTTGGCCCGAGGCGATAGCGTTGCCGGCGGCATCGGGCAAGACGGCGTGCCTGGACATAGCGGTGTTCGCGCTGGCGGCCCAGGCCGAGCGCCTGGCGGTGAATGAGGCCATCACCGCGCCGCGCCGGATTTTCTTCGTGGTGGACCGGCGCGTGATAGTGGACCAGGCGTATGAGCGCGCCTGCCGGATGCGTAGCAGTCTTCGCGACGCCAATAGCGGCATACTCAAGGACGTTGCTGACAGGCTGCGACTGATTGCTCACGGCGAGACCACGGGGTTCGATTGCGAGGTGCCGTTGGCGTCGTATTCGCTTCGGGGCGGCATGTACCGCTCCGAGGCGTGGGCACGAGACCCGTTGCAGCCCATGATAGTGGCATCCACTGTCGACCAGGTGGGGTCGCGCCTGTTGTTCCGCGGCTACGGGCGCGGCGACGGTGGCGCGTGGCCGATCTATGCAGGGCTGGTTGCCAACGACAGCCTCATACTCCTGGACGAGGCGCATTGCGCCCAGCCCTTCATGCAAACCCTGCAAGCCGTCAAGCGGTTCCGTACATGGGCGCACGAGCCTTTGGAGCGCTCCTTCTACCCGGTTGTGATGTCGGCAACGCCGCCACCCAACCTGGCGGACGTGTTCAAGGACGAGTCCAACGAGGGCAGCGACCCCAGCCATACTCTTGGAAGACGCCAACTGGCGCACAAGCCCACTATCTTGAAGAAGGTCGGCAAGGCGACCGGCGATCAGGCGACGGACGAATTGGCAAAGGCCATGTCGAAAGAGGCAGAGAAGCTAATCGACAGCGGTCTTCCTGCGGTCGTGGTGTTCGCCAACCGCGTCGCTACGGCGAGGAAGATCCACAGGCTCTTGGACGGCCGGGATGATGTCGAATCCGTACTGCTCACGGGTCGAATGCGCCCCGTCGACAAAGATGCGGTCGTGAGTCGGCTGAGCCGCCTCTACCTCCATTCCGACCAATCAGCCGAACGCCGATTGGAAAAGCCTGTCGTAGCGGTCGCCACCCAGACCCTGGAGGTCGGGGCGGACTTGGACTTCGACGGTCTCGTGTCCGAGTGTGCCAGCCTCGACGCCCTGCGTCAGCGGTTTGGGCGTCTGAATCGCATGGGACGGGACATCGATGCCCGCGCGGTCATTCTCGTACGGGCCGATCAAGCCAAGCTCAACAAGAGGA
Source organism: Dehalococcoidia bacterium (assembly GCA_963664035.2). Taxonomy (GTDB): domain Bacteria; phylum Chloroflexota; class Dehalococcoidia; order Lucifugimonadales. The sequence goes on from OY760867.2 coordinate 2,158,279, forward strand.
ACAACGAAGACGATCCTGTCTATGGCGCTGCCATTGCCAAGACTTGGGATTGGCTGGATGGGCGCAAGAACAGGAACGGGGAAGTCGACTTCGGGATAGCGTATCTCGATAAAGAGTTGTCCTCGGAGGACCTAACGGATCTTGAAGCGCCGTCCCTTGACGCGCCGGTAATGCTGCCCGCCCACGTCGATTGCTGGGGGCAGACATCCCCCGTCCCCGAGCCGTCGCCCGACGTGGCCCTGTTCCTCCACGGGCCGCGCGATACCGCGCCGGACGTGCAGGTATGCTGGCGCGCGGGCCTTGACCTGGCGAATGGGATGGACGAGGCCCTGGAATTGCTGAGGCTCTGCCCTCCAAGCAGCAGCGAAACACTACCGGTGCCGATAGGGACGTTCAAGAGATGGTTGGCGGGGGAGGGCCAATCAGACGACAGCGCCGATGTGGAAGGCGCCGACGTGGAAGGCGCGAAGATCGACGCCAATGGCGACGACAGGGGAACGTCCTCCGAAGAAAGTAACGTGGTCCGTTGGAGGGGCCGCGACACAGGAGCCGGAGACGTTACGTCAAACCCGAGTGAGGTTCGCCCCGGGGACGTCATCGTGATCCCAACCGAACACCCGGGGCCGTTCAAGCAGATTGGAGACTTGCCATCGGACGCCGTTAGAGATGCGTTAGACGTTGGCGACCAAGCGTACAGGCTTGCCCGCGCCAAGCCCATATTGCGCTTACAGCGTGAGTTGGTAGAGAAATGGCCGGATACCGTCACTGCCAAAGCCGCAGCGCTCGAATTGCTGGAAGGCCTGGGAGAGAGGTATGAGGAAGACCCGGGCGAAGTCGGGGATGCCCTTCACGAGATACTCGGAGAGTTGGCTGTCCAGTCCGAGCCGATTCCAGCAGACTGGGGCTGGCTGCCGGAGGCCGCACGAGAACTGCGGAAGGTGCGCTATACACTCAATCCAGTCGGAGATAGAAGGTTGGTGATCGTGGGCCGCCATCGAGTGCCAGGGCTTGAGCAGGAAGCCGACCTGTTCAGTGACGAGGACGATGGCGCGGCGTCGGGCATCTCTCACCGAAACAGGCGTCCCGTCAAGCTCGAAAACCATCTTCGCGGAGTAGAGGCGTTCGCCCGACGCTATGCGCTGGGGTCTGGCCTGTGTGACGAAATCGCCGGAGCCGTGGCTTGCGCCGGGTTACTGCACGACCTGGGCAAAGCCGACCCTCGCTTCCAGTCGATGCTGCTGGGTGGCAGACGGTGGGGGGGCAGCGAGTATCTTGGAAAGTCGGCCGGGTACCCGAAGACCCAAGCCGCCCGGGATGCTGCCCGCAAAGTCGCCGGATATCCGTCTGGTCGTCCTCATCCCCTGCTGTCCGTGCGGCTTGCCGAAAGCGCGCCGGGGCTATTGCCGGAGAGCGACGACATGCGAGACCTAGTGCTTCACCTGGTGGCCAGCCACCATGGGCACTGCCGTCCGTTCGCACCTGTCATATTCGACGAGTCGCCGGAAGACGTGTGCTACAGCTTGGACGGCAGCCGCATGAGTGCATCGAGTACAACCAACCTGGAGCGCTTGGATTCGGGCGTTGCTGACCGCTATTGGCAACTGGTGCGTCGCTACGGCTGGTGGGGGTTGGCATGGCTGGAGGCCATACTACGCCTTGCGGACTGGAGGCGCAGCGAATGGGAGGAATCCCACGATGACGACGAATGAACCAACGCAGGGTCTTCTCCTCAACGGGCTTGACGGAGGCAACCCGCTTGGATTTCTAGCGGCGATCGGTGTTGCTATCACTGCGAATGATATATTTCCCAAGACTGTCGTTGGATGGAGACAGACTGGGAATGGGTGGCGACCGTCGATCCATGGCTGCGGAGGTGATGAACAAGAATTCTCAATTCAGATATGGGAGAAGCTTTCGACTGCTTCAACCACTGTCATAGATCTTGATAATAAGATGCCATTTGATGTCACCAGGTTTTCTCACGCGCTGAGAAGTGCCCAATGCCATTCTGTTGGGGAACGCCGCGATGCCGACATGCTGACTGCATTGGGTACTGAACTCTACCCTGATGACAAGACTGGTCAGTTTCAAGACACTGCATTTCGGATGGTCCGCAGCGGGGATAGCAAAGGACAGGGAATGCTATTCTACGCCAGGTCGAATCTTAAGGACATTACCGACGAGCATGTCCAACGTGTCTTGTTTAGCACGTGGGACTATCAAGATGAGGGTTACGATCTTCGATGGGACCCGATAGGAGATCAGAGGTACGCCTTGCGCTGGAAGAATCCCAGCAAGTCTAGTCTAGCTGACGGACCTGGCACCATGTTGGCCGCTAGTTGCTTGGCCGTTGAGGCCATGCGGTGGTTTCCGACGATGTTTGTAGGAACTCGGCAAGAGACGACAGGCTTTCGCTGGGTTGGTAGACGTGGGATGTACTTCGCATGGCCGATCTGGACACCTCCGGTAGGAGTGGACACCCTACGTTCTCTAGTCGCATCGCCCTACCTTGGCAAGGACCCTGTGCCTCGCACACGTCTTGCAAGGATGGGAATTGAAGAGGTCTATCGCAGCGAGCGGATCAATCAGAACCAGTACTACAAGAACTTCACCCCTGCCCTACCAGCTTGAGCGTCCGCCTGCGAATCCTGGTGAAAGCGTGTCCTAAAGCGGCTTGAAGGGGTTGGGGGGCGCTTCCATACTTATGTCCTGGAGAGTTGTTTCCGGGGCGTGTGGAGGCGCCGGGCTGGATGCGCAGGACGTATATCGTCAGCTATGACATTGCCGATCCGAAGCGTTTGAGGAACGTTTTCAAGAAGATGCGGGCGTGGGGGGACCACCTCCAGTTCTCGGTCTTCGAGTGCCAGCTTCGGAGCGTGGACCTGGCGCGTCTGCGGGCGGAGCTGGCGGAGATCATCAACCACGACAAGGACCAGGTGTTGTTCGTCGACCTCGGGCCGACGGAGGGTCGGGGGGACCGTGTGATAACGGCGCTTGGGAAGCCTTACGTCCACATAGACGCGCCGTTGATCGTGGTCTAGGATGGGAGGCGCGGCGATGGGCGTTCGACAGCGGGCGATTTCGCACCTTAACAATCGAATAGATAGGAAGCTGCCGGACTACCTGCCGGCGCGGATGATAAACGAGCACGTGTATTGTCCGCGCCTGTTCTATTTCGAGCAGGTGGAGGGCGTGTTCGAGGAGAACGAGTACACGGTGGAGGGTTCGGCGCAGCACAGGCGGGTGGATAAGGAGAGCGGGTCGGCGCCGATGCCTGGGGAGGAGTTGGAGGGGCCTGCGGTGGTGCGCTCGATGACGCTGTCGTCGGAGAGGCACCGGGTGATCGCGAAGCTGGACCTGGCGGAGTTCGAGGGGGGGCTGGCGACGCCGGTGGATTACAAGCGCGGGGGGCCGAAGAAGTCGGAGGACGGGTTGGACGTCTGGCCGAGCGACCGCGTGCAGATGGCGGTGCAGGGGCTGGTGCTGCGGGCGAACGGTTACCGGAGCGAGGAGGGGGTGGTCTTCTACCAGAAGACGCGGCAGCGGGTGCGGGTGCGGTTCGACGTCGAGACGATGGAGTGGGCGGAGCGGGAGATTGCGGCGGCGTGGGAGACGGCGGGGGCGTCTGAGATGCCTCCTCCGCTGGTGGACTCGCCGAAGTGCCCCGGGTGCTCGCTGGTGGGCATCTGCATGCCGGACGAGACGTGGGACCTGCGGGCGCGCGGCGTCAACGGGGGGACGGGGCAGTTGAAGTTGTTCGAGGCGGGTACGGCGGTCCCGGAGGCGCCGCGGAATGGTGGTGGGGCTAGGCTGTTGGTGTCGCCTCGGGTGGAGCTGCGGGCCATGTACGTGAATTCGCCGAAGCGGCGGGTGGGCAAGTCGGGCGGGGTGTTGCAGGTGAAGGAGGGGAACAGTCTGAAGCAGGAGGCGCGCATCAACGAGATATGCCAGGTGAACTTGATGGGGACGTCGCAGATCAGCACGCAGGCTGTGCAGGAGCTATGCCGGGCGGAGAAGCCGATCTGCTATTTCTCGTCGGGGGGTTGGTTCTACGGGGTGACGATGGGGATGGGGACGAAGAACGTGTACCTGCGGCGGTCGCAGTTCCGGTTGGCGGAGGAGGAGTGGTTCTGCCTGCGGCTGTCGCGGAAGCTGGTGGCGGGGAAGATTCGCAACCAGCGGACGATGCTGTTGCGCAATCACGTTGAGCCGCCGGCGGCGGATATGCGGGAGTTGAAGCGGGTGGTGGGGCGCGTGGAGTCGGCGGAGTCGCTGGAGGAGCTGCTGGGGCTGGAGGGTTGGGCCGCGCGGATATATTTCGGGCTGTTCGCGGGGATGGTGAAGCGCGAGTGGGACGAGGAGGTGGAGGCGGAGGGGTTGTCGTTCGATTTCGAGGCGCGTAACCGGAGGCCGCCTCGGGACCCTGTGAATGCGCTGCTGTCGCTGGGGTACAGCCTGCTGGCGAAGGACTTCACGGTGGCGTGCTATGCGGTGGGTTTCGACCCGATGTATGGGTTCTATCACCAGCCGCGGCACGGGCGTCCGGCGCTGGCGTTGGACTTGATGGAGCCGCTGCGTCCGCTGGTGGCGGACTCGGCGGTGCTGAGCGCGGTGAATACGAGGATGGTTTCGGAGCGGGATTTCGTGACGGCGGGGCAGGCGGTGTCGCTGACGGCTGGCGGCAGGCGTGGGTTCTTGCGGGCGTATGAGTCGAGGATGAATGATCTTGTAATGCACCCGTTCTTCGGTTACCGTGTGAGTTATCGGAGGCTGCTGGAGATGCAGGCGCGTCTGCTTGCGAAGACGTTGCAGGGGGAGTTGGGGGAGTACCCGGTTTTCGTGACGCGCTGAGGGTTGCGAGCGGCGGGGCGGCGCGGGGAGCGCGGGGGGTGCTCGCGGCGGGGTGGGCACGGGGCCGGGGGGAGGATGGGGGCGGTTGGGGGTGTGGGGTGTGGGGTTGGTCGGGGGGGCGGGGCTCGGGATGGGGGCTGGGAGGGTGGGTGGCATGGGGTGGAGGGGGAGGGCTGTTTCCGCGACCTTAGGGTTGCGGCTCCATTGAAGCCGCTCAACAATTCCGACGTGCCCGACTTGCAGCTTGTTTCCGCGACCTTAGGGTTGCGGCTCCATTGAAGCCTGTAAGGCCCTACGCTCCATCTCGAGGCCGTTGTGGTTTCCGCGACCTTAGGGTTGCGGCTCCATTGAAGCTGATGCGTCTTGACTGGGAGCAGAACGTTGCCGGCCGGTTTCCGCGACCTTAGGGTTGCGGCTCCATTGAAGCGCGGTCACTGTGGGGCCGCCGCTGAAAGCGGACGACGTTTCCGCGACCTTAGGGTTGCGGCTCCATTGAAGCCTACCTCCTTGCTAAGTTGCCGTGTACACGCCCAACCTGTTTCCGCGACCTTAGGGTTGCGGCTCCATTGAAGCTGGTATGCCATACTACCACGCCCCGCGCGCCCGCGCAAGTTTCCGCGACCTTAGGGTTGCGGCTCCATTGAAGCCAGGTTTGGTCCTGGGTGTTGTAGCAGTTGATGGCGGGTTTCCGCGACCTTAGGGTTGCGGCTCCATTGAAGCACTCCATCGGCGGACCACCAAGACCAAGGGCCGCGAGTTTCCGCGACCTTAGGGTTGCGGCTCCATTGAAGCCTCCGCGTGCTTCTGGGCCATCTGTCTGGCTACCTTTTGTTTCCGCGACCTTAGGGTTGCGGCTCCATTGAAGCGTGATCCGATTGAGGATCCGCCTGATGGTCCGCCTCGTTTCCGCGACCTTAGGGTTGCGGCTCCATTGAAGCGAGGGACATGGACCATGCGGGGCCTATGCCTATGTTGTTTCCGCGACCTTAGGGTTGCGGCTCCATTGAAGCTCCATCTCTCGAACCTCCATCTCTAGGCTTTGGCGGGTTTCCGCGACCTTAGGGTTGCGGCTCCATTGAAGCCGGCGCTGCGGTCATGTCGTCACCTCCACCATACAGGTTTCCGCGACCTTAGGGTTGCGGCTCCATTGAAGCCCGACAGTCACCGCGCCCGGCAGCGGGACGGTTATCACGTTTCCGCGACCTTAGGGTTGCGGCTCCATTGAAGCCAGGTAGCGGGAGCAGGCGAGCTCGAGATCCGCGACGTTTCCGCGACCTTAGGGTTGCGGCTCCATTGAAGCTTCAACTACCTTAGAGGTATCCGCAGAATGAACCTTGTGTTTCCGCGACCTTAGGGTTGCGGCTCCATTGAAGCACGGTATAGACGAATCCACTGGCTGCCGGAAACTCTGTTGTTTCCGCGACCTTAGGGTTGCGGCTCCATTGAAGCCTCCCCGCATTGTTCTTCATAACACGGATTACATATCGTTTCCGCGACCTTAGGGTTGCGGCTCCATTGAAGCTCCCATGTGCTCGGAATGCAACGACAAGACGGCGAATGTTTCCGCGACCTTAGGGTTGCGGCTCCATTGAAGCAGTTAATTGTCACGTGCTAGGCCAGCCTCGTCCCAAGGTTTCCGCGACCTTAGGGTTGCGGCTCCATTGAAGCGAGACCACAGCTTACCCGACCGCCTCGTCCTGGTGGGTTTCCGCGACCTTAGGGTTGCGGCTCCATTGAAGCGATATGGCAGGAGGGGATGCTGAGGGACCGCTACGTGTTTCCGCGACCTTAGGGTTGCGGCTCCATTGAAGCACCTGTCGGCCTCGGCGATCGCTAGCGCCCTCTCCGGGTTTCCGCGACCTTAGGGTTGCGGCTCCATTGAAGCGACTCGGTGTCGCCCGGATCCTCAGAGGGAATCTTGTGTTTCCGCGACCTTAGGGTTGCGGCTCCATTGAAGCTAGAGTTCCTTGCCGGGAAGGCCCAGCGCAAGCCGGGGTTTCCGCGACCTTAGGGTTGCGGCTCCATTGAAGCGAGACCAACGATCTGACCGCGTATCACCGTGAAGTCGTTTCCGCGACCTTAGGGTTGCGGCTCCATTGAAGCGGGATATCCTCAAGGAGCATCCCAAAATCATCAACAGTTTCCGCGACCTTAGGGTTGCGGCTCCATTGAAGCCAGGACCCTCCTCGGCGTCGACCTTCCGGTATATCTGTTTCCGCGACCTTAGGGTTGCGGCTCCATTGAAGCGACGGGTCCGGGGTCTCGCGCAGGGCCTCGGCCTCCTGTTTCCGCGACCTTAGGGTTGCGGCTCCATTGAAGCAGGACCTCCTGTCGTCCCTCCTTAACTAGACCTACACCGTTTCCGCGACCTTAGGGTTGCGGCTCCATTGAAGCCGCATCCTTGGGGAAGGCGAGGACGCCCTGTCTGAGGTTTCCGCGACCTTAGGGTTGCGGCTCCATTGAAGCGTTCGTGCGCCTGATCTGCGTAGGGGCTTCACCGAAGTTTCCGCGACCTTAGGGTTGCGGCTCCATTGAAGCCCGCCAACGACGTTTAATCATTGACACGAGCAGCAAGTTTCCGCGACCTTAGGGTTGCGGCTCCATTGAAGCTCGACGCGCTTCTTCGCCAGCTGAGTATCGCCGCTCGTGTTTCCGCGACCTTAGGGTTGCGGCTCCATTGAAGCTTGACGAGTACGTGGGGGGACGAGCAGCGAGCAACAAGTTTCCGCGACCTTAGGGTTGCGGCTCCATTGAAGCATACCGCCCAGCAGCCAGTACGGCGCCGCCCACCTGTGTTTCCGCGACCTTAGGGTTGCGGCTCCATTGAAGCCCACTGCCCATAAGACTTGCCTGCGCTGTGGGTGTTGGGAGGTTTCCGCGACCTTAGGGTTGCGGCTCCATTGAAGCCCTTGGGATGAGTTGTCGCACACCCGTGCAGTTTCAAGTTTCCGCGACCTTAGGGTTGCGGCTCCATTGAAGCCCAGACTTGGTATTGGTGCGCGACGGGCGCCTGATATGTTTCCGCGACCTTAGGGTTGCGGCTCCATTGAAGCGCTCGATAGCCTTTTGCGCCTCCTCCAACGTCTTGTAGGTTTCCGCGACCTTAGGGTTGCGGCTCCATTGAAGCGCGGACGTAGTACTCGACTGTGCGCGGCTTTCCCGCGTTTCCGCGACCTTAGGGTTGCGGCTCCATTGAAGCGTGCAGTTCCACGGTGGCATCGTCTACGTCTTCGACGTTTCCGCGACCTTAGGGTTGCGGCTCCATTGAAGCAGGTACTTCGCGCCGCTCGCGCTCGCCGTATTCTGTGTTTCCGCGACCTTAGGGTTGCGGCTCCATTGAAGCATTCATTGAGTCTGGCAGCAACACTTGTGCCTTCCGGCGTTTCCGCGACCTTAGGGTTGCGGCTCCATTGAAGCCGTTGGTACGTCCCAACGAGGGCCATGCCCAGGTCAGGTTTCCGCGACCTTAGGGTTGCGGCTCCATTGAAGCAGGCGGCCCTCTTTGATGAACTGCCGAATCCTCTGCGGTTTCCGCGACCTTAGGGTTGCGGCTCCATTGAAGCCGCGGATATTCGCCTCGGGATGGGGTTGCACTCTCGAGTTTCCGCGACCTTAGGGTTGCGGCTCCATTGAAGCAACCCATACACGAGTATCTTCGTGTTCGCATCGAACTGTTTCCGCGACCTTAGGGTTGCGGCTCCATTGAAGCGCTGGCCTGTTCGGGCCGGCCGCCGGGTACTGGTGAGTTTCCGCGACCTTAGGGTTGCGGCTCCATTGAAGCGCGGCCTCATACAGGCGCAATAGCCCGTCGTGTTCCGGTTTCCGCGACCTTAGGGTTGCGGCTCCATTGAAGCTCTACTACCACGTCGCCCTTGACCACGGCTGTCAGGCGTTTCCGCGACCTTAGGGTTGCGGCTCCATTGAAGCGGTTCAGGATGCGCTCTCTTTGCGCAAGGAAACTCTTGTTTCCGCGACCTTAGGGTTGCGGCTCCATTGAAGCGCTCAATTCCTAGCTACCTTGGAAGGTGGACTAGGGGTTTCCGCGACCTTAGGGTTGCGGCTCCATTGAAGCGTGGACCTTCCAGATACAGGCGCCGGATGGTACGTGGTTTCCGCGACCTTAGGGTTGCGGCTCCATTGAAGCACCATCTTGGCGCTTCGGGGCTCGCCGCCCAGGGCGTGTTTCCGCGACCTTAGGGTTGCGGCTCCATTGAAGCCGCGAGGCAGCGCCGGCAGGTGACCCGCGCGGCGGCGTTTCCGCGACCTTAGGGTTGCGGCTCCATTGAAGCTTGCGCTGCCCTGGCGCAATCATCGCGGTGACGCTGGGGGTTTCCGCGACCTTAGGGTTGCGGCTCCATTGAAGCTCAAGCTAGAAATCGAGGCACGCCTTGATATGGAGTAGTTTCCGCGACCTTAGGGTTGCGGCTCCATTGAAGCGCAGGTCCTCTGGGCCGGGGGGCAGGATGGCGAGGCGTTTCCGCGACCTTAGGGTTGCGGCTCCATTGAAGCCTTCGTCTCCGTGAGAGTCGCTTCCACCCCATCGGTTCGTTTCCGCGACCTTAGGGTTGCGGCTCCATTGAAGCGACACGGCGCGCAGCGGCGTCCCTGCCGCGAGCTCGTGTTTCCGCGACCTTAGGGTTGCGGCTCCATTGAAGCCGGGTCGCCGGTTCGCCGGGCAGCCCCGCGTTAGGGTTGTTTCCGCGACCTTAGGGTTGCGGCTCCATTGAAGCGGTCACTATGTACGGTGTGTCTTGTCACACCGTCACACGTTTCCGCGACCTTAGGGTTGCGGCTCCATTGAAGCGTGCTTCCTGCAATTCCAGTATCCAATATCTCCGGTGTTTCCGCGACCTTAGGGTTGCGGCTCCATTGAAGCTCGCTAGGGTCCGAGAACGTGATGTACCTGTCAGAGGTTTCCGCGACCTTAGGGTTGCGGCTCCATTGAAGCGGCTCTGGGCATAAGACGCCGGACGGGACGGAGACGGGTTTCCGCGACCTTAGGGTTGCGGCTCCATTGAAGCGCGGAGGTCACGGCGCCGTCGGCGAGCTTCGCGGTGTTTCCGCGACCTTAGGGTTGCGGCTCCATTGAAGCGGGCCATCGAGCCGCTCAACGCGGGCGCCGAGGGGCTGGTTTCCGCGACCTTAGGGTTGCGGCTCCATTGAAGCATGACCCGCCGCACGGTAGCGGGATACTGGGCAGCGGGTTTCCGCGACCTTAGGGTTGCGGCTCCATTGAAGCGCGTCGAGCAGCCAAAGCCGCCGCATGGCGTCCGGGTGTTTCCGCGACCTTAGGGTTGCGGCTCCATTGAAGCGTGTTGGAAGGGAGTGAGTTGCAGATTACCCACCCCCGTTTCCGCGACCTTAGGGTTGCGGCTCCATTGAAGCGGGGTCATGGGTAAGGTAGACATTAGAGAAGGGAGTGGTTTCCGCGACCTTAGGGTTGCGGCTCCATTGAAGCTTGAATACCTCGACTTCCCCCGCTGTGGCCTGGGGAGTTTCCGCGACCTTAGGGTTGCGGCTCCATTGAAGCGGTTTGTAAGAGAGGCTTAACCGCCCCCACGCCTCGGGTTTCCGCGACCTTAGGGTTGCGGCTCCATTGAAGCCGCGGGACCACATCCCGAACACACAGCGCTCGTACGGGTTTCCGCGACCTTAGGGTTGCGGCTCCATTGAAGCCACGTGGGTGCCCGGCGAGGGGGAAAGCCCCGACCGGTTTCCGCGACCTTAGGGTTGCGGCTCCATTGAAGCAGCCACTTCAGCGGCTTGTCCCGGCCCTTGCGCCGGTTGTTTCCGCGACCTTAGGGTTGCGGCTCCATTGAAGCGCAGCGGTGCATCGGCTGTTCAAGCTCCAGCAGCCCGTTTCCGCGACCTTAGGGTTGCGGCTCCATTGAAGCTCCATCATCGTCGCGCGCACCCCCTGCGGCCCCAAGGTTTCCGCGACCTTAGGGTTGCGGCTCCATTGAAGCAAATATGCTCTCAGTGCGGACGAGCGTGAGGCGAGGGTTTCCGCGACCTTAGGGTTGCGGCTCCATTGAAGCCACATATCCACAGGCAAATCCACCAAGCTCTGCTGGAGTTTCCGCGACCTTAGGGTTGCGGCTCCATTGAAGCATGGCACTTCCTGGTCTTTGTGCTTCACCTGAATCGTGTTTCCGCGACCTTAGGGTTGCGGCTCCATTGAAGCACCATCGCGGCTATCTCGGCAAGCTCCTCTATGTCGGGTTTCCGCGACCTTAGGGTTGCGGCTCCATTGAAGCGTCACGTCCGCCACGAGATCGACGCGCTCCTTCTTGGGTTTCCGCGACCTTAGGGTTGCGGCTCCATTGAAGCGTCCTGACCACGTAATCCTCTCCCATCGCCCTCAACCCGTTTCCGCGACCTTAGGGTTGCGGCTCCATTGAAGCTAGGACTTGTTGCCAGGATTGGCTATCACCGGCGGGGTTTCCGCGACCTTAGGGTTGCGGCTCCATTGAAGCGCGGGGATTTCTAGGTGGGCCTTGGCTATGGCCCTCTCGTTTCCGCGACCTTAGGGTTGCGGCTCCATTGAAGCTCGGTCTCGACGGCCGCCGTGGCCAGCTTCGCCGAGGGTTTCCGCGACCTTAGGGTTGCGGCTCCATTGAAGCCCAAATCGCCGCGCCAGTAAGGACGCCCAGGATGAGTTTCCGCGACCTTAGGGTTGCGGCTCCATTGAAGCATCTCTATTCCTCGTCTGCTTTTGCGAAGTATATGAGGTTTCCGCGACCTTAGGGTTGCGGCTCCATTGAAGCCAGTCACTGCCGTCCGTCCCTATGCGGCCCATGAGGTTTCCGCGACCTTAGGGTTGCGGCTCCATTGAAGCTCCTTCTCGTACTTGTCGGCTTCCTCGACCTCCTTGCGTTTCCGCGACCTTAGGGTTGCGGCTCCATTGAAGCTACCCATTATTAGGGGTCTACCTCGAGGTCGAGCCGGTTTCCGCGACCTTAGGGTTGCGGCTCCATTGAAGCGACAGGTATGAGGTGTGCGGCTTGTGCCGATCCGCCAGTTTCCGCGACCTTAGGGTTGCGGCTCCATTGAAGCGCGGCCTCGTTGGCCTCATTCACCATCGCGGCTATCTGTTTCCGCGACCTTAGGGTTGCGGCTCCATTGAAGCTACATGCGATTGAACAGTGGCCAGTGGCAGGCGCAAGTGTTTCCGCGACCTTAGGGTTGCGGCTCCATTGAAGCCCCCGGGGCGTACGGCGGGGTCTCCAAGGTCTCGGTCGTTTCCGCGACCTTAGGGTTGCGGCTCCATTGAAGCCCGTCGTACGGCGGGGCGCCCGGCGTGGACGAGCGCGTTTCCGCGACCTTAGGGTTGCGGCTCCATTGAAGCTACAGGCGGGGCTGGCAGGACGGCCGGCGCGCAGCCGGTTTCCGCGACCTTAGGGTTGCGGCTCCATTGAAGCGATGAAGGTGTCCTCGTAATCAATCTGCATGGGCTGGTTTCCGCGACCTTAGGGTTGCGGCTCCATTGAAGCTCGCCGCTCATATCTTAGCCTCCTCATCACGGGCCTCGTTTCCGCGACCTTAGGGTTGCGGCTCCATTGAAGCAGCGCCTCGATCTGCCGCTCATACCGGGCTACGTCCTGTTTCCGCGACCTTAGGGTTGCGGCTCCATTGAAGCAGCATAATGTTAGCCGCATAGCGACAAAACAAGCGGGTTTCCGCGACCTTAGGGTTGCGGCTCCATTGAAGCGAGACGACCAACCTATCGCGGGCTATAGCCATCGGGTTTCCGCGACCTTAGGGTTGCGGCTCCATTGAAGCGAGACGACCAACCTATCGCGGGCTATAGCCATCGGGTTTCCGCGACCTTAGGGTTGCGGCTCCATTGAAGCTATCGACGGCCGGGCTATCGTCTTGTCGCCGATGGAGTTTCCGCGACCTTAGGGTTGCGGCTCCATTGAAGCCCTGACGACGAGCGGCTACAGGACTGGCTGGACGCGGTTTCCGCGACCTTAGGGTTGCGGCTCCATTGAAGCCCTATCCTGACGGGCGGCTGGTGGCCATATCTACGCCAGTTTCCGCGACCTTAGGGTTGCGGCTCCATTGAAGCGCGGGCTGCGACGGCGCGTTCCGCGCCGTCCTAGAGGGTTTCCGCGACCTTAGGGTTGCGGCTCCATTGAAGCGCCTATCCGCTGAGAGTGGGCGCGCCGTCGTTCATGGTTTCCGCGACCTTAGGGTTGCGGCTCCATTGAAGCCACCCGCGCCATTCGTGAACTTGAAGTAGTCAACCTGTTTCCGCGACCTTAGGGTTGCGGCTCCATTGAAGCACCGCGGCCCCCGTCACCACCGCCGCCGCTGCCCCGCGTTTCCGCGACCTTAGGGTTGCGGCTCCATTGAAGCTGGCTCACATCACGCGCAAAAAAAGCCTCTGGGTAATGTTTCCGCGACCTTAGGGTTGCGGCTCCATTGAAGCGAGATGATTGACTCCATGCTATCGGACGGGCGCGGGTTTCCGCGACCTTAGGGTTGCGGCTCCATTGAAGCGGGGGATTTCTGGGATTGGGTTGTGGCTCACATCACGCGTTTCCGCGACCTTAGGGTTGCGGCTCCATTGAAGCCTCTCATTCTTCCACCTCTAACGGTAGTGTCCATCCCGGTTTCCGCGACCTTAGGGTTGCGGCTCCATTGAAGCCGGCTATCATACATCCCTTATGCATCTCATTACCCCCGTTTCCGCGACCTTAGGGTTGCGGCTCCATTGAAGCGCGTCCTTGTCGAACGTCCAGTATGTAGTAGTTAGGGTTTCCGCGACCTTAGGGTTGCGGCTCCATTGAAGCCTTCGTATGTGGCAAAGTACCTGAGCAAGCCTGAGCCTGTTTCCGCGACCTTAGGGTTGCGGCTCCATTGAAGCCCATGATGCCTCCTAATGCATCCCGAACATATCATCGAGTTTCCGCGACCTTAGGGTTGCGGCTCCATTGAAGCACCGGATCATCTCCCGTCGCTTTCTTCATGGCGACGACGTTTCCGCGACCTTAGGGTTGCGGCTCCATTGAAGCGTCCCGCCTGTGATCGCGCCGCGGGGGCCTGTGGTGAGTTTCCGCGACCTTAGGGTTGCGGCTCCATTGAAGCCACACTTCGCCTGTCGCCGCGCCGCGTCCGAGCATGGCGTTTCCGCGACCTTAGGGTTGCGGCTCCATTGAAGCCGAAAGGCTCCCAGTGGTGGCGGGCATAGAGGCGCTAGGTTTCCGCGACCTTAGGGTTGCGGCTCCATTGAAGCCACGCTGTAAGACATAGGCATGGAGTATCGCAGATACGTTTCCGCGACCTTAGGGTTGCGGCTCCATTGAAGCATGCCTCCTAGTGGCGCCGGGCATACCCGGCGCCGGGGGTTTCCGCGACCTTAGGGTTGCGGCTCCATTGAAGCCAATTATGAGCCATTACCCAGAGGCTTTTTTTGCGCGTTTCCGCGACCTTAGGGTTGCGGCTCCATTGAAGCCCGGCGGCGGTGTGGTGGTCGGTGCGAAGGGTTGGTGTTTCCGCGACCTTAGGGTTGCGGCTCCATTGAAGCTATCTCATCTGCGGCCCGCCGGACGCCGGCAAGACCACGTTTCCGCGACCTTAGGGTTGCGGCTCCATTGAAGCCCGGCCGCCCTCGCCACGAACGGCAAAGCGGTCGGCGCGGGTTTCCGCGACCTTAGGGTTGCGGCTCCATTGAAGCTGCTCCGGCCTCTCACGCTGGACCTGTGGAGTGCACGGAGTTTCCGCGACCTTAGGGTTGCGGCTCCATTGAAGCCCGATGGCGAGCAACTCGATGTCCTTGACCATCCGCTGTTTCCGCGACCTTAGGGTTGCGGCTCCATTGAAGCAAGGTCAACCTGCCCGACGAACCGCTCTACCAGGGAGTTTCCGCGACCTTAGGGTTGCGGCTCCATTGAAGCCGGTGATGCGGCGGGACTGCTCCCCGCAGGACGCGCGTTTCCGCGACCTTAGGGTTGCGGCTCCATTGAAGCCCAGTCTTCTGGCGACTCCACCCGCCGCCGTCTGATTGTTTCCGCGACCTTAGGGTTGCGGCTCCATTGAAGCATCATGTTCGCCGGCTATAGGCTCTTCGGCACACCCCGTTTCCGCGACCTTAGGGTTGCGGCTCCATTGAAGCACGCGGGCACCCTCGACGAGCTTGACGATCTCGACTCTGTTTCCGCGACCTTAGGGTTGCGGCTCCATTGAAGCCCTCCCCTTACCGTCCACAGCGACCGAGCCAATCAGGTTTCCGCGACCTTAGGGTTGCGGCTCCATTGAAGCGATGGCGGACGGACCCTCTGCTACGATCTCGGCGTGTGTTTCCGCGACCTTAGGGTTGCGGCTCCATTGAAGCCGACCTTCGAGAGCCGGGAGCCGCGACCCACGAGAGCGTTTCCGCGACCTTAGGGTTGCGGCTCCATTGAAGCATCCCTACTGCTCCTCTGGTCGCCCGCCCGAAGGTCGTTTCCGCGACCTTAGGGTTGCGGCTCCATTGAAGCCAGGCAACCTATTGTTGCGATGATTCTGGCTTCTCGTGTGTTTCCGCGACCTTAGGGTTGCGGCTCCATTGAAGCAATATCTGGCGGCGCAACTGCACCCGCACCGAGGAGTGTTTCCGCGACCTTAGGGTTGCGGCTCCATTGAAGCGCGAATGACGTGACGACAGTGGAGCGACAGGTGACGTTTCCGCGACCTTAGGGTTGCGGCTCCATTGAAGCTCCTCGGCGTAGGCGTCTTCTCGGCGGCGGTGAAGTGGTTTCCGCGACCTTAGGGTTGCGGCTCCATTGAAGCAATCTCGAAGCCGTTGACTTCTAGGTCGACGTTGCCGAGTTTCCGCGACCTTAGGGTTGCGGCTCCATTGAAGCTCACCAAGCCCGTGCAGCATGTCGGCCAAAGCCGCACGTTTCCGCGACCTTAGGGTTGCGGCTCCATTGAAGCGCGGATTGGGTGTACTCGATGAAGTTGTTCGCGTCCTTGTTTCCGCGACCTTAGGGTTGCGGCTCCATTGAAGCGCTTCCTCCCGCCGGGACAGCGCCTCTTCGATCTGCACGTTTCCGCGACCTTAGGGTTGCGGCTCCATTGAAGCTAATGGCGACAGATCGTACAACGCCGCCGACGCTCTGGTTTCCGCGACCTTAGGGTTGCGGCTCCATTGAAGCTATCACAGATAGGGGCGCGGCCCCGAAGGAGAACTGAGTTTCCGCGACCTTAGGGTTGCGGCTCCATTGAAGCCTGGAGGGCGCGGCACGCCTTGACTGGGGTCCCTTCCGTTTCCGCGACCTTAGGGTTGCGGCTCCATTGAAGCCAGGGGGTGACGGAATGAGCGGGGCGATAGACATCGAGTTTCCGCGACCTTAGGGTTGCGGCTCCATTGAAGCCGCTCGCCGTGGCCGTCCCTGAACGGGCCGTCCTGCGTTTCCGCGACCTTAGGGTTGCGGCTCCATTGAAGCTACATCTTCGGGCGGCGTGATCGGCGCGATCTCGATGTTTCCGCGACCTTAGGGTTGCGGCTCCATTGAAGCTGACCCCGAGATTGACAGCAGGAGGCAAGTAGATGCGTTTCCGCGACCTTAGGGTTGCGGCTCCATTGAAGCTCTACCCCGTCGGCCATGCGCAGGATGCGGCGAACAGTTTCCGCGACCTTAGGGTTGCGGCTCCATTGAAGCTGCGGCGGCGGCGGCGCGGCGCTCGGACTGATGGCCGTTTCCGCGACCTTAGGGTTGCGGCTCCATTGAAGCAATATCTGGCGGCGCAACTGCACCCGCACCGAGGAGTGTTTCCGCGACCTTAGGGTTGCGGCTCCATTGAAGCGAGACGAGATGCGCAGTAGCCTCCACGAGATTGACCTGGTTTCCGCGACCTTAGGGTTGCGGCTCCATTGAAGCATGTACTCGCCCAGGCGAGCCTGCAGCTCGCTCTGTAGGTTTCCGCGACCTTAGGGTTGCGGCTCCATTGAAGCTGCATCATCAGGCGGCGACTCATGAGAGGCAACCCCTGTTTCCGCGACCTTAGGGTTGCGGCTCCATTGAAGCAGGTATCATCATCGCCTCCTAGAGAACTGTGTCCGGGTTTCCGCGACCTTAGGGTTGCGGCTCCATTGAAGCAGGTATCATCATCGCCTCCTAGAGAACTGTGTCCGGGTTTCCGCGACCTTAGGGTTGCGGCTCCATTGAAGCGGCGAAATCTTTTAAACTTTGGTCTTGGACGACCTACGTTTCCGCGACCTTAGGGTTGCGGCTCCATTGAAGTCCTTGGTTGGAGTTGGTCTGATGCGCCAACACCTCGGCGTTTCCGCGACCTTAGGGTTGCGGCTCCATTGAAGTGGGGTTGGACGGGGACGGGGACGTGGGGGCGGAGTGCGTTTCCGCGACCTTAGGGTTGCGGCTCCATTGAAGTGGGTCATGGCCGTCGAGGAATGGAGCGACGCCTCTGTGTTTCCGCGACCTTAGGGTTGCGGCTCCATTGAAGTGAGAATCGCCCGGTCGTGGGCGTGAGCAACCCCAATCCGTCGTTTCCGCGACCTTAGGGTTGCGGCTCCATTGAAGTGAGAATCGCCCGGTCGTGGGCGTGAGCAACCCCAATCCGTCGTTTCCGCGACCTTAGGGTTGCGGCTCCATTGAAGTAGTATGCGCCGCGCCCGCGCGCCGGCCCTGGACGCCGGTTTCCGCGACCTTAGGGTTGCGGCTCCATTGAAGTGACACGGCGGTCATGTGCTTGGCCGCCGTCCACCTGCGTTTCCGCGACCTTAGGGTTGCGGCTCCATTGAAGTACGATCTCCGGCCACTCCTTGGCTATGGAGTGGTACTGTTTCCGCGACCTTAGGGTTGCGGCTCCATTGAAGTACCTCCAGGCAGTGATTCCGTAATCAACGGCCGAGCAATTTCTCGGATTGGTTTCCGCGACCTTAGGGTTGCGGCTCCATTGAAGGAGATTCAGCGTCGATGACAAAGCCTCCGGCGGACTCGTTTCCGCGACCTTAGCCCGAATCCACCGAAGTAGTGGGTAACAGGGTTGTGCTGAAGGGATGAGAGGGTGCTCCAGTGAATCTGGGATAATGGTTTTTGGACGGAAGACCAGCCAGAGACAAGGAGCACCCAATAGATGCTCCCCCCTTCTAAGCTGAGCGCCCTGAGCGCCCCGACCGCATCAACGTAGTCTTCGATGAGCCCCGCCTGGTGGCCAATGCTGGGCTGCTGCTGCCACTCACTCTCGCGCGGCGCCTGGGTCTGGGTGAACTGGTCGACAGTCACCTTGACTTGGGAGATGCGCCAGGGCGGGCGAACCCAGCAGACAAGATGCTGACCCTGGTGGCGTCGGCGCTGGCCGGTGGCGACTGCATCGACGACGCCGACGTGTTGCGCACCGGCGGGACTGCTGGCGCCATCGGCTGCGTGGTCAAGGCGCCATCCACCTTGGGGATCTTTCTGCGCAGTTTCCGGTGGGGCCACGTGCGCCAGCTCGATCGAGTGAGCAGGGAACTGATGGCCCGGGCCTGGGATGCTGGGGCCGGACCAGGCGACGGTCCGTTGACCATCGATCTTGATTCCACCATCTGCGAGACCTACGGACTGGCCAAGGAGGGCGCTCAACGCCACGGATACACCGGCCAGAGGGGCTATCACCCGCTGCTGGCCGTCGCCGCTGGCACCGGCGACGTGCTCATGGCCCGACTGCGTCGGGGGCGTGCCAACACTGCCCGTGGCGCAGCCCACTTGTTGCGTGAGACCATCGGTCGGGTGCGCCACGCCGGTGCTACCGGGCAGCTCACCGTCCGGGCCGACAGCGGCTTCTACACTCACGACATCGTCACCGTCTGCCGCAAGATGGACGTCCGCTTCTCCATCACCGTCCGACAGCACCACAGTCTCCGTAATCTCATGGAGGACATACCCGAGGACCACTGGACTCCCATACCCTACTGGATGGACGGCGCCGCCGACGTGGCTGAGACCACTTACTCCCCTTTCGGGGGAGAACCCGACGCCGCACCGGTGCGTCTCATCGTCCGCAGGGTCAAGCCCACACCCGGTTCCCAACTGTCTCTGTTCACCAACTACAGCTACCACGCCTTGATCACCGACCGCCAGGGAGACGCCCTCGAACTGGAGGCCGACCATCGACGCCACGCCGAGATCGAAAATGCCATACGCGACCTCAAGTACGGCGTCGGTCTCAACCACCTCCCTTCGGGTCGCTTCGCCGCCAACGCCGCATGGCTCGCGGTACAGGTCATCTCCCACAACCTCGCCCGATGGACCGCGCGCATCGGCCTCCAAGAGCAGGTCGTGACCACCAGGACCCTGAGGCGACGCTTCTTCTCCCTCGTCGAACGGCTCACACGCTCGGCCCGCCGACTCACACTGCATCTCCCACAGCGCTGGCCCTGGCAGGATCGGTTCACTCGTGCACTGGCGCGATTACGCGCTCTGCCACTCCCTTCCTGACCGCAGTGTCAGTTAACCAGCACGCCAACACCATGCTCACCCGACCGCCAGCCCAAAGGTCTCCTCAACTCGCGCCGGATGGAACCGGAGTCTGTTCCCTGACGCCACAGGCACATCCAACAGAGGCTCCACACCCCGCCAGGGATGATCGGTGACCTACAACCAGCCCACCTTACCCGAAACCGCCCGAACCATCGGCGCCCAAGACTCCCTAACGTCCCGACCCAGCGCCATCACTACTAGCTTCGGTGGATTCGGGATAAGCTTATGAGGCCGCACGGCTACTTCGCTATGTCGTGCTCTCTCCAGTTGGGTACGTGCGCCGACAGGAGGGCTTTGAAGAGCTTGCCGTGGTTCGGGACCCGCAGGTGCAGCAATTCGTGCGCGATGACGAAGTCCTGGAACTCGACGGGCTGATTGCCCAGGTCGGTCGCCAGGGTGATGGCGCCGGCCGCCGAGCAGGAGCCCCACTTGCGGGTCATGTCCCGGACTCGCACGCGCGGCGGGGGGACGCGGAGGCGCTCCGCCCAGTACGCGACGCGTTGCCGCAGGCCCTCGGCCCCGTCGTCACGTCCGCACGTGCCCGGCCACCGCGCCCGCGCCGGCCCGACGCGTTGCCGCAGGTTCTCGGCCCCGTCGTCACTCCTCCGCATCGGCGTCTAGGCCCAGCAGTATCGCGAGGGTCCGGCTTACGATCCTGCTCCGCTCGTCTCTTTCCACCCTCAGCAAGGGGTTGTACAGGGAGGTCCTCAGCCGCCGCTGTTCGTCGGCGTTGGAGGCTGCGTTGGGGAAGCGGTCCACGAGCGCCTGGGCCTCTTCCGCGAACCTCATCGCGCTCACGCCGGCGGCTTCGAGCGCGGGGTCGTCCTTCAGCGTCCAGAAGACCCCGAACGCTCTCGCGGGCAGCGTGCTGTCCCTCGCGGCGGCGACAGCGGCCTCCTTCTCCCTGGCGAGAGCCTCCAGCACGTCCATCGCCGCGAGCCCGGTCGTCGCGCGGTCTTCGAGGCCCTTCAGCACGGACTCCGCGCGCTCCTTGAGGGGCCGCAGCACGGAGTCCAGGGCGGGGGCGCTCTCCACCTCCGCCTGGAGGCCCCGCACCAGGTTGAACGCCTTGGCCTCGTCAGGCCCCGGCTCCCTCCGCAGGGCGGCAAGGGTGCGAAGGTCGAAGGCAACGGACTTGGCCAGGTGGCCCAGGCCGTACACCGCGGCCGAATCTTCCACGAGCCGCTGGGTCTTGTTCGCCAGGTCCGCCACGAAGTTGGGGCGGTCGGCGTAGGCGTTGCGGACGGCGGCGTAGAGCTGCGTGAGGCGCGCGAAGGCGTCGACGTGGCCGCGCAGATCCGCGGACGGCGAGAGTATCTCCCAGAGCGCCTCCATCTCCTTGTACGCCGAGAAGAACCCCTTGCGGGCGTCGGGGTCCAGGAAGCGCGTGTACACGATCCGCTCCAACCGCTCGTCCGCGCCGCCGCCCGCGGTGACGTAGGCCGCCCGCGTCTCGGCCACCCTGCCGCCGTTCGCGTCGTCCAGGTATCTTGCCTTCGCCTCGGCAATCTTGCCGTGGAAGTCGCGCATCAGCAGGTCGAGGTCCTCGATCACGCCGCTCACGTCGGACGAGTCGAACTGCAGCGCCTTCCTCAACTCGCGCAGCACGCCCACGAAGTCCACGACGAGTCCGATGGGCTTGCCGATGCCCTTCGCGTCCACGTAGGGCCGGTTCACGCGCGCGATGGCCTGCAAGAGGACGTGGTCGCGCATCGGCTTGTCCAGGTACATGCAGTACAGCAACGGCGCGTCGTAGCCGGTCAGCAGCTTATCGGTGACGATGAGCAGCTTTGGGTCCTCGCCCGCCTTCTTGAACGCCATGCGGACGTCCTTCTCCCGCTCCTCCGAGAGCTGGAGCTCGGCGACGAGCGGCCTTTCCACGACGTCGTTGGCATTCTCGGAGTACACCGGCGCGATCCACTCCGGCGGCAGCAGCTTGTCCAGCGCCCGCTTGTACTTGGCGCAGGCTTCCCGGTTGACCGCTACCAGGAACGCCTTGTATCCGAGGGGCAGCACGTTTTCCCGCAAGTGCTCGGCGACGAACGCCGCGACCTTCTCGATGCGGTCGTCGGCGGATAGGAAGGTACGCAGGCCCACGGCCCGGTCCAGTACGCGGTTGAGCTCGTCGACATCGGTGACGCCCTCCATCTCGGCGAGGGCGAAGAACTCGCGGTCGAGCTGGGCCGCCGGCACCGTCATCTCGCTGGGCGCCATCATGTGTCGTATGGGCAGCGTTGTCTCGTCCTCGATGGACTCGGCTATCGAGTACTTGTCCAGGTAGCCCCGGTCATCGTCGTGCCCGAAAATCTTGAAGGTGCCCTCCCCGTGCTCCGTTCGCGCGATGGGCGTGCCGGTGAAGCCGACGATGGTCGAGTTGGGCAGGGCGGCCATCAGGTACGTGCCGAGATCCCTGGCCACCGAGCGGTGCGCCTCGTCGATGAACACGTAGATGTTGCCGCGGGCGTTGGCATCCTTCTCGATGCCCTCGAACTTGTGGATCATCGAGATGATCAGCCCTCTCCTGTCGGTGGCGAGCAGCTCCCGCAACTCCGCCCTGGAGCTGGCGCGCCAGACGGCGATGTCCTGCTGCTGCATCTCGCCCAGCAGCCGCTCGACCCAGCCCGCAAGCTGGCCCTCCAATTCGGTGCGGTCCACCACGACGACCACCGTGGGGTTGCGGAACTCCTCCTTGGCCTCTAGGACCATGCGAGCGGCGGTGAGCAGCGTGAAGGTCTTGCCGGAGCCCTGAGTATGCCAGACGAGGCCCCTGCGCTTCGCCGTCTCCGCGCAGCGTTCGACGATGCGCTCCACGGCGCGGCGCTGGTGCTGGCGCAGCACGGTCTTCCGCGTCTCGCCGTCCTCGACGTAGAAGAGAATCCAGTCGCGCAGGGTGTGCAGGAACTCCGTCGGCTCGAAGAAGGACTGGACGGCGAAGCGGTAGCTCTCTTCCCGGGTCTCCTTCCACCGGGCCATGTAGCGGCGGGACAGGTTCCACGTGACGCCGTACCAGTAGTCGAGGAGGTGGGTCACGTTGAAGAGCTGGGCCGCGCCCATCAGCTCGGGCGTCTCGATCTCGTAGCGGCGCAGCTGCGTTACGCCCCGCTCGATGGCGTCGGCGTCCGTCGGGTTCTTGTGCTCGACGATGGCGACCGGTACGCCGTTGACCACGAACATCACGTCGGCGCGGTTGCCCTTGCGGGCGGGCGGCTTGAGCCGCCACTCCCACGTCACGCGCAGGGCGTTGGATGACGGGTCGTCGAAGTCGACGAGCGCGACCTGGCGGTGGCGCCGTTCGGCCTCGTCGTACCATTGCCGCTCGCCGCGCAGCCAGGCCAGCACCTGGCGGTTGCCCTCGACGGTCGGCGGGAGCGCCTGGATATTTTCCAACACCGAGCGGAGGGCGTCGTCCGTCATCCAGGGGTTGAAGCGGCGGAGCGCCCATTCGAGCTCGCCGCGGAACAGCAGGCCGGCCTCGCCCCCTCGCATGGCGAGCGCGTCTGAGGGCGGCAGCGGCGCCCAGCCGATCTCCGCCGCGTGGCGGACCATCGGGAACTGTACGGAGCCTGCTTCGGTTATGCTGAGCTCAGTCATGGTCGTGCTCTATCGCGCTCCCCATCGTGCCAGTATCGCGCCCCCATCGCGCCCCCATCGCGCCCCTATCGCGCACCATCGCGCACCTATCGCGCCCCATCGCGCCCCCATCGCGCACCTATCGCGCCCCATCGCGCACCCATCGCGCCAGTATCGCGCCCTTGCCTCGCCCCCATAACGCCCCCTGAAGACGCTCCTAAGACGCCCCTAGGACGCCCCTGAAGATGCCCCTAAGACGCCCCTGAAGACGCCCTGAAGACGCCCGGAAGACGCCCGGAAGACGCCCCTAAGACGCCCCTGAAGACGCCCCTAGGACGCCCCTGGGGACTGGTATGCGCCCTGCGCACGTCTCCAGTGCCTCCGTCCACGGCCGGGGGGCACGACCACTCTCCTGTTCTTCAACTCCTCCAGCGTCCTTCGCACCTGGCGCTCGCTGACGCCGGGCCCCAGGCGTACGTGAATCTCGCGGCTTGTCAAACCCTCCTCTGCGCCATCCAGCAGCGCGAGTATCGTCTCCCGTCTTTGGGCAGGACCTGCCTCGCTGCCGCTTCTCCGGGGCATAAGTACATCGTGCCGGAAGCGTACGGTGACGGCCACGCCGTCGTCCTCGATATCCGGGGTCGGAAGGCCCGCGCCGCTCGCAAGGTCCGCCATCTTCAGCGTCCCGCTGCCCCACTCCTCGATGATCCCGCGCCGGTAGAAGGTGCGGGCGATCAGCGGGTTCCACGGGCGCGACTCGTGCGGGCCGAACAGCTTCTCCGGCGTCAGGCCGAAGTGCAGCGAGCCGGAGGACGTGACCTCTAGGCGGTCGTCGTAGACCGCTATGCCGACCGAGCCTCCGCCGATGGAGTAGTCGCGGTGGCACAGGGCGTTCGCCAGCGCCTCGCGCGTCGCCAGGGGCGGGTACAGGGGCTCGTCGATCCGTTCGAAGCGGTCCTGCTCGAACCGCCCGGCGATGGGGAGGGTGTCGCGCAGGAAGCGCTCCGCGTTCGCCAGGAGGGTGAAGGCGTTGCCTGTGAACTGGCGGTTGTCCAGGAACTCCATCCGGTCGGCTCCGCGAAAGCGGGCGACGCGCAGCAGGCACTGCGGCATCTCGAACTCCAGCCGCCCCGCGTTGCCGAACAGCACCGCCGCCGCCCGGAGCAGCACCCCGTCGCGCAGCAGGCCGAGTCCGAGCAGCAGGTCGGACGGGTCCCCGCCCGCAGGCTCCTCGAGCCGCCCGCGTCGGACCGCCTCCGCGACCGTCCGGCGAATCTCCGCCGCGTCGAGGTCGTCGACCGACCACCCGGCGGCGGCCTGGTTCTCCCAGCGCTGCTCGCTGTGCATCCGCTCGAAGAGCATCCGGTTGTACTCGTCGGCGGACATTGCCACGGTCGTGTTCCCGACGCGGCGGTAGGCGGCGCCGCGGTAGGTGTACGGCCTGGACGCGCCCTGGCCGGCGCTCACGACGATGACCTCGCGGCCGCCGTCCACGGGGACCCGCTCGACCGTCGGGAACGCCGGAGGGTCGATGCGACCAAGCTCGGCGCTCAGCTCCTCGATGGTGCGCTCGCTCACCTGCTGGCCCGCTACGGCCCCGTCCGGGGTGACGCCGAACAGCACTTGGCCGCCCTCCTGGTTCAGGAAGGCGCACACCGTCATAGCCGCCTGCCGGCGCGTCCCGGTCGTGGCCTTGAACTCCAGCGTCTCGGACTCGCCGGAGGCGGCCAGGGCTGTGACGTGGTTAACGGTCATGGGTGGACTCGGGCGGCACGATGCGTTCCAGTTGCGCGATAAGCGCAGGCAGGTCTTGCTTTACGGTTTGCCAGACGATGTCGATATTGATGTCGTAGTACGCGTGAACAAGCCGGTTGCGCATGGACACGATACTTCGCCAGGGGATTTCCGGAAGCTCCGCGCGAGCGGCCTCGGTTATCTGGGCCGCTGCTTCGCCAATTATCTCTATGTCTTTGACCAACGAGAGGACCAGTTGGCGGTCGGTGTCCATGTCGGCGCGGACTCGGCCACGCGCAAACGACACCGCCTCACGCGCCGCGTCGAGCATATGGCGCAAGCGGATTTCGTCATCCCTGAGCATACTGCACTTCCGCCGTGTCCAACACTTCTTGCCTGAAGTAGCGGCTCAGGTCCTCGGGGGTCCTCAGATCGACTCTACGCCCCGAAAACAACTCGGACAGCTCCAACTCCATGCCGGCGAGGCCGATCAGACCGGGAATCCGGTCCGGCTCGAACTCGACCAGCACGTCCACGTCACTCTCCGGGCCGAAGTCCTCCCGCAGCGCGGAGCCGAAGATCGACAGGCGCCGTATCCCGTGCTTTCGGCAGAAGGCGGCGATGGCGTCCTTGGGGACCGATATTTGCGGGTTCATTGCCGTCTCCTGCTACCCGGCGCGCTCCGCAATCAGCGCTCGCACGGCAGGCGCCAGCTCCGCGGGGACTGCCATCACCGTCTGCGTGGAGTCCTCAAAGGCGGCCTCGTCTTCGGCGACCTCTTCGTCTTCGGTCAGCGAATCGTAGTGCCGAAGGACGCGCTGGACGCGCTCTTCGTTCCATCCCGGCGGGAAATTGGCTGTGCTCTTCATCTTCCTCTCCTTCTCGTGCGCCGCCGGAAGGCGGTGAGCGGTTTGCCTCTCAACTCGTATGCCGTGATGACGAAAACCCGACCCGGCTCGCGGTCGGGCACATAGATGACCCGGAGGTAACGCCCGCTAAGCGTCCGTCCGACCGCAATGCGTGACCCTTCTCGACCGGCGCGGTCCTCACCGGGTGACGCCAAGACATCCTCGACCTCATTCTCCTCGACTCCGTGAGAGTAAATATGGGGTAGGCCCGTTTCTCTGTCAACGTAGAACCTGATATGCACGGTCTCGTCCTTCAGCCCCGTTCTGTATCACGCCGAACAGCAACGCACGCCTACATCTCTTCCGAAGAGAGAGGCCGAATCCGCGCTGCCCGGTGTTCCTCTAGGGCCTCATCCGATAGCCGCTCTAGCAGGTCCTCGGATTCGGGACGGCTGAACAACTCGGCCCATTGCCGCTCCGACTCCAGTTCAGCTAGGAGGAAGCGAGCGAACCTGTCCTGTTCCGTCTCCGGGAGTTCGGAAGCTCTTTCGAAGGCTTGCTGAAGAAGTTCGGTCATGTATTCTTCTCCCTTCTCATCGAACTCACTTGCTGCCCAATCAAAGCACCGGCCTCCGTCACGCCGAACAGCACCTGCCCACCGCCCTGGTTCGGGAAAGCGCACACCGTCTGCTGGCCTCGCGGCGCATCCCGGTAGTCTCTTTGAACTCCAGCCTTTTGGACTCGCCGGATGCGGCCAGAGACGCGATTGCTCAAAGCCCATTCGAGAGCACTCCCTCATCGAATATGTCACGCTTCAGTTCGTCGTACACTGCCATTCCAGGCTTGACAAGCGGAGCGAGGGTGTCCCGCATGAAGGTCTGGGCGTTGTTTCCGGGATTGGTAAGTTCCAGTATGGATTTGCATGCGTTGTAAATCTCGCCACTGGCTGGCTTGAGGTCGTCGGATGCATCTCCAGTCCTGCGGCTAAGGATGCGCTGCTTTTCAGCCAAGAGCTCATCGATCTTATCGGTCTTCCCCACTGAAACGGCTAGTGCCCGTATAACTTCATCGTCGAAAAGGTAGGATTCAAGGTTCCGCTGTGACAACACTTGGACGCCATCATTCCTCAACTCGGCAATCTCGCCAGGAGATGAGGAATCGCGGTCAACGAGCTTTACGACTTGCGTACCTTGCGTCAACACACCGAGTGCATAGGCGATGCCTCGCCGATCACTGGCAACTTCGGAAGCACTGCCTCCAGGAATGAACTGGGTTTCAGGAAATTCATCCTGAAAGATACGTTCATAGCAACGAGCGTCGTGGGAGTAGTTCTGTCCGGCATTCCGATTCATCGGCTCGCCTTCGCAAATCACTACACGCTCAGGCGTAAGCAGGGCTGCGAGGTCGTGAAGTGCCACTTCGTAAGCCCTCTGCCAGAATGCTCGATCGGGGACTGTCGGCTCAATCACTTGAGGCTGGTCGAAGTCGCGATCACCGAAATCGAAGAAGACGACGGTTCCAGGCTGTTGGGTTTCTATGTCCCGGGCACGACGCATCATGCCTATAGAGTGAGTCGCTAGCATCAACTGACAAGTTTCAGGGACTAGCTCATACAGCACAGACAACAGCTCCGCTTGAAGGCGGGCGTTCATGTGAGATTCGGGCTCGTCGATACAGAACAAGGTGTCGTCATAGGAGCGCTTTGCAATAGCAAGGTCCAGGATTAGATCAAAAGCGGCCTTCTCTCCTCCCGACAAGTTCATGAAGGCAAATCCTGTGCTGGTGCCCTTAGAAAAATGAAAGGTTCCATTTTCTAAGGGGTTCCCTAGACTGTTCAATGCTAGGTCTGGGAACAATCTGAGCAGCGGCTCCCTCACTGCCCCGATACTCTTCTCCAAGTATTCATCGAATGTTGTTGGCCCACCTTCGTATAAG
Organism: Dehalococcoidia bacterium; assembly: GCA_963664035.2. Lineage (GTDB taxonomy): Bacteria > Chloroflexota > Dehalococcoidia > Lucifugimonadales. The sequence continues at coordinate 2,185,688 of OY760867.2, forward strand.
TCGACTAGACCCTGACTGGCCAATCGTTGGTAGTTCCTTCCAACTGCTGCGTCGTTATCAATCATGCGGCCGAACGGCATTAGGTCCAGCAGGTCTCCCTGTCTCTGAAGCCTGGTGATTCTGAATTCTGGGTCGTTTCGGTAGGCCGACCTCACGTACAAGGACTTTTTTGCCGGATGGTATCCCGAGTCATGAAACTGCATTGTTGAGAGACTATTGTTCCAGCTCCCATGGTCAGGCCTGCCAGCTTTGGCATGGTAATCGGCTTCCCATGACGGGCTTTTCTGAGATGTCCATCGGTGCCAGGTATGCAGCGCGTCAAAGAATGATGACTTACCGGAACCATTGGGACCGGCGAGCATTATGAGGCGAGCGGTTTCGGGGATGCCTTGGACAGTCAAGTCCGTGAAACGCTTGAAGTCTTTAATCGTGACGCTCTTGATTCTCATACCTGATTCCCTAGCAGTTCGGCTGCATCGATGGCTTCTGCCGTGCTGCACAACATTTCGACATCCAACTCCTTCACCCGTATCTCCCCCGTCATTAGCTTGTGCAGCAGCGTCTTGAACAGTTGGTCCAGTATAGCACGCTTGCGGCGGTGCAGGTCTATCTTGCGGTCGATGGCGTCGAGGGTGGCGACGATTTCGCGCTGTTCGTCGATGGGTGGCACGGGTACTAGCTGTTCCTTGACCATCCTGTCGGTCACGGCCGGGTAGCTGGCCCCTGTTTCAATGCCCGCTAGCCCTTGGATGAACTGCTCTCTCTGAACAGCATAGTACATGAATCTGTCAGACGCCATTTTAGGTTCGCGGCGCAGGACGCAGAACGCGGTCGAGCAGACTTGATTATCCAGCCGCTCAGGGACTATAGCAGCTCGCAGCAGCGTGGGGCGGACGGTCGCAAAGATCACGTCGCCAGCCAAAATGCGCTTTCTCGCTCGGCCGGGAGCTTCCCTGAGTATGTACCGAGATGTTGTTTCTATGTGAAGATAATCGCGGGAGATGGATGAGACATCCACGTACTCAATCGTCCGGTCACCCTCGGCTCGGAGATCGACTGAATCCGTCGGAGCGCAGAGGATTCCTAGAGGTGACGCCCTCCAACTCTCCGGCATCGGCCCGATCTCCGTCTGCTTCTGCGCCTCGCCTCGGAGGCCGTGCGTGAACAGCGTCCGCATCGCGGCGCGTTTCAAGTCCTGCGCAATCGCCACACTCCTATTCTGTGCCCTGATAGCGTCGCGTACCCGACTGAGCGTCGCGCTGATCGCCTGCTGCTCGCCCAGTGGAGGCTTGGGCACGTTCAGCCCTGCCAGGCGGCTGCGTGACAGGTTTGGGATCGTCGTCTTGTTGCCAGCGCCCTCGAAGATGCCTAGCTGTGTAAAAGCAGATTGCAGGAAGAACACGTAGAAGCGCGGCTCGACTCCAGGAACTATGGGCCGGAGCCGGTGCAAGTGGTTCTGGAACGACATGGTTTCCAACTCGCCATCCCATATCGCTGCGCGTCCTATCTCGCCGCCCTCGCAGACCAGCAGGTCGCCTCGCCTCAGCAGCTTGGCAGGCAACTCGTTCTCCGGGATTGACATCTCGTCAACGGACGACAGGTCGACCTCATCCCATAGGACGTTCGAGGTCCGCAGGAATGGCGTCTTGTCAGCGCCATTGCGCGCGGCTGCGGACATCGTCTTTCCCGCGCCGATTTCGAACAACTCCCCAAGGGGACGCCATGTCCATGCTTCGTTCATTGTAGGCGTACCAGCACCTTTGCCAACTGCGCGTCGATCTCGCGGGCCTCTTCGTCGAGGCGGCGCACGTCGGCGATGATGTCCCCGATCGGGCGCTGTTCCACGGCGTCCGCCTGTCCGACCCAGCGGCTGGGGCTGAGGTTGTAGTCCGCTTGCCGCGCCTGCTCCCGCGTGATGACGGCGACTTCGCCATCCACCGGCTCGCCCTCCAGGAACATGGCCGCCAGGGGGCGGATGTCGTCTTCCGGGATGTAGTTCTTTGGGCGGCCCTTGCCGACGCGGCGGCTGGCGTTGACGAGCACGATCCTGTCTTTGCGGGCCGGCGGCTTTCGCTTGGACAGCACGACGACGATGCCGGCTGCGCTGGTGTTGTAGAAGAGGTTGTCGGGCAGCAGTACCACGCCGTCGATGAGGTCCTGTTCCACGAACCACTTGCGGATGTTGCGCTCGCGGTCCTCGTGCTTGCTGCCGGAGCCGCGGGTGACGGCGCCGGTGTCCAGCACCACGGCGGCGCGCCCGCGCTCGTTCAGGCAGGCGAGGGTGTGCTGGAGCCATGCCCAATCGCCCTTGCCGGTGGTGACGCCTCCGGCGGTACGGAAGCGGTCGAAGGGGTCGTTCTCGAATACGTCCTGGTTGAAGTCCTGGTTCCACATCGGGTTGGCGACCACGACGTCGTGGCCTGCGATGCGGCCCGCGGCGTCCTTGAACTTGGGGTTGATCATGGTGTCGCCGCGGTCGATCCGTACCTCCATGTCGTGGATGGTGGCGTTCATGTGGGCGACGGCGTAGCTGTCGGCCTGGAGCTCCTGGCCGTAGAGCTTGAGGGGGACGCGGCTTGTGGGGTCGGTCTCGCGGGCGACGAGCTGGAGCTTGATGAGCAGTCCCGCCGAGCCGCAGGCGTAGTCGTGGCACCTCTCGCCGGGCCGTGGGCGCATGACGTGGGCCATGAGGAAGCCGACCTCGGTTGGGGTGAAGAACTCGCCCGCGCTCTGGCCGGAGCCTTCGGCGAACTTCTTGAGGAGGTATTCGTAGGCGCGTCCCAGGAAGTCGGGCTGCACGTCGGCGAGGCCGAGGCGGTATCGGGGGTCGGAGAAGGTCTCGACGACGGCGGCGAGGGGGGCGGGGTTGAGGTCGCGCTCTCCGTTGCGCTCGGACGCGAAGTCCACGAGGTCTATGACGCCGGAGAGGGTGGGGTTGTGGCGCACGACGGCGCGCACGGCTCCGGTCAGGTGCTCGCCGACGTCGCGTGGGCGGGCGCTGCGTCCCTGTGCGTCGCGGGGCCAGTCGTGCGGCTCTCGGCCGCTGACCACGCTCCACCGGGCCTCCGGCGGCAGGTAGAAGCGGAGCAGGTCGTGGTCGTTTTCCGCGATCTCCTGCGCGATGGCGCGGTCGCCATACTCCTCGGCGAGCCGGTCGATCTCGTCGTCGAACACGTCGGAGAGGCGCTTGAGGAAGAGGAGGGGCAGCAGGTAGTCCTTGAACTTGGCGGCGTCCTTTGCGCCTCGAATGGAGCATGCGGCGTCCCACAGCATCTGCTCCATGGGCTTGGTGTCGGGAGCGGCGGTCTTGCGTCCGCGTGAGCGCCGCCGGGTCACGCGGGCGGCGGACTCCGCCTCGTCGGGGGCGGGCGCCTCGTCGTCGACGCCCGCCTCGGCGGCAAGGGCGGCGATGGCAGTCCGCGCCGCCTTCTGCGGCGTGGTGGCGCCGCCCTCCCAGCGGTTCACGGTGGCGAACGAGACGCCAAGCCGCTCGGCGAGCTGCTCCTGCGTGAGGTCCAGCCTGGCGCGGATGGCCTGGAGGGTAGGGGGGATGGATTGCCCATCTGTTATATTTGCCATGTTTGCATTGTATGGGCCCGTCCCTAAAGAGGTCAACGCGGCAACCGGACCGACCGACAGAAAGCCAACCTCGGGACCTAAGGGGAAGACGGTTATGGTTCGTTGGGCGACCTCAGCCATGTCACTTGACCCCTCTAGCTGCCAGAGGGCGGCAGGCTGCGGAGCTGCTTGACATCGCGCTCATTGTATTTGCATGATAGCTGCATGGATGTCTCATCTCATTTCGAGCGCTTCCTCAATAACATCAGTCTTGACCGGCCCCAAGCTGGACCGCATCAAGTCGGCGCACACGGCTCTTCGAGGGTACCTGGAGGGCGACCGATTCGTTGGCCCCGCTCTCGTGGAGACGTTCCTTCAAGGCTCCTACGCTCACGGAACGGCCATTCGCCCGTTGGGGAAGGGTACCGAGTTCGACGTCGACGTCTGCTGCACCCTCGACCTCACGGCGCTCCCAACGGGAACCGATGAGCCGAGGCCATTGGTTCGCTGGCTGGCCAGGCGTCTCAAGAAGGTCGAGGCCTACCGAGGAAAAGTGAGCACCAGGCCAAGGTGCGTCCGAATCGACTTCACCGGGGACTTCCACATGGATGTCGTCCCCTTGGTCAAGGGCACAAACGCTTGGGACTCTAATCTGTACATCCCCAATCGAACCGTCGACAATTGGGAAGCTACAAACCCGAAAGGCCTCGGGGAATGGTACCACCGACAGAACGACCAGACGAACGGCAGATTCGTCCGAGTTGCCAAGATGCTGAAGCACTGGCGCAACCAGGCCTTCGATAAGCGAGCCCGCCCGCCATCCATCGCACTGGAGGTCATGGTGGCTAACTCGTGGCCTGTGTTCTTTGGTGCGAACTCGGACGCCCATGCAGTGAGAGCGTCCTGCGCCAGCTTGCCAACAGCTTCCGCTATTCCATCCCCACGGTAATGAATCCATCCCTTCAGCGAGAGGATCTACTGAGGGACTGGGATCGTGAGCATAATGAAGCCTTCAGGACAAGACTGGACGACGCTGCTGATATCGCCGCCGCTGCCCTCCAGGAGACGGACGCGGACAGATCGATTGGCCTCTGGCAACGTCTGTTCAGGAAGCGGTTCCCGCAACGGGCCGACTGAGCTTCACGCCTCCGTATTCGGGGCCGACGTTGGGAGCCATCTAGCCGTGGGATTCCCGCCGGTCTATACGGACAGGGACACTATCGAGCTCTCGAAGACCTTCCCCACGCCGTCGGCGGTGGAATTGACCTCGTACTTGCAGTAGAGACGCCAGATGCGCTGCCACAACTCATTGTCGTACTCGTAGTACCTGACGTTCAGTCCCAGGGCCATAGCCTCCTCGTAGTCGATCATGGCTCCATGGGAGAGGTACTGCTTGGTGTCCGCCAACTGCTTGGCAATCTCCCCGGCCTTGCTTTCGTCTTTGCACTGGGAACGAAGCAGCCACTTCTCCGCGAAGCGTTGCGATCTCTCTATGGCCTTCTGGCAGTAGTCGAGGAGCGCAGGATCGAGGTTCGCGAGAAGCGGGAAGAAGACTGGGGACAATTCTCCGCCTTCTTCGTCGACCTGCCTCTTGATCAACTCAAGTCCATCCAGGAACGACGACGCAGGGCGCGCCATTCTCTGTCCCTGGGCCGTAGTGACGGTAACCTGAGGGTCTATCGGCCCAAGCTCGGACGTATCGCCCATGACGATCTCATCGCTTGCCAGCGCCATCAGCGTTGCCGCGCTCTTGGCGCTCTGGGCCACGATCACGCGGAACGAAGGGCACCTCGAAGCCGTGAGGCTAACGAGCTTCTCCGCGACGTCGATATCGCCTCCCGGACTCTGGAGCAGGAGGTCGATGCTCTGTCCGCTCACGTCATGCAGCAAGTCGCCGAACGCAAGCACGTCGTCTTGCTCGATGCCCGCACCGGGCTTGGCGAAGTACACTATCAGCTTGCGGCCGGTGATGCCCTCGATGTCTTGGATGTCGCTGCGGCGGCCATAGCGCTCGCTCTGGAGGGCGTTGAAGAGAGGCGTCCTGTCGGGCAGGTCGCTCAAGCTCGAAAGCTCCGCTGTCCGTACTCGGTTCGCCTCCGAGTCTTCCATGCACCGGGGACGAGGGAGTCTCCCTCAAGGGCTCCCGTGTACTTCTCGAAGTCTCGCAGGAACTTGCCGAAGGAATCGCGAAGCCCCGGCCTACGCTCGATCATGCGGTCGCGTAGGCGCAAGATGTCTCGGTCCCTCAGATCATCGACCATAATCAACCCCCTCCCATGCACCCGTTATAAGTGTTAGAAGTGTAACACAACATCCGTATCAGCCTTCGAGAGGGCCAAGAACTCGCTCCCATCGGGACGCAGGACACTTGCAGAGGTCGCCCTCAACGGCGGAGTTATGAGTACAGTACCACGTTGGTGGGGAAGCCGGGACTCGAACCCGGACGCCTTGCGGCACATGATCCTAAGTCATGCTCGTCTACCAGTTCCGACACTTCCCCACGTGGCTAGTGGACCGACAACCTAGCAATGAAGGGTGGCGAGAATACTGCGCGAGGCAGCTGCGCCCCCACCCTAACCCTCCCCCAAAATGGGCCCAAAATGGGGGAGGGGATTCCAAGGTCAGCCATCATTTCAACAATGTTGGAGCACTAGGCGTTACTCGGCTGCCTCGCCCTCGGCGGTCTCTTCCGACGGCGGCGCTGGGACGGTTTCCGGCGCCTCGGCTATGGCCGAGGGTTCCGGCAACGCCGCGATAGGGTACCCTCCGGCCGACTCCAGCAGGCGCGACAGGACGGGGGGCGAGACGTCTCGCGGGTAGGGCGACACCGTCCACCTCCCGGAAAGGTCCTCGCTGATCTGCCGCGCGGTCATCGGACGGTTCCCGTGGGCCAGCAGTACCCTGAAGGCGGCTTCCTTCAGCGGGGTGTCGGGCAGCAGGTAGTCCTCCGTCGTCGAGCAGTCCTCCTCGATTTGGGCCATGTGCTCTTCGGCGGCGGAGCTCATGACGGACAGATCCGCGTCCGCCTGCTTGCACATGTAGCACTTTCGCGCCGCGACCAGGCTCGCTACCGAGCGGCTTTGCTGCTCCGCCGAGTCGAGGTCGACGGCATAGCGCAGCCCTGCCGAGTTCTCTTCAGTCATCAATCAGGGGCCCCCTTCGCGTGGATACTTCTCTATCACTGTTGGCTCGCAGGTCAGAATACTTCCTCCGGCCAGTCGAGCATCTGCACCGAGACCGTCTCCCCGGCCTCTTTCATCGGCACGTCCTCCGGGCAGATCGCCAGGCCGTTGGCCCTCGCCATTGAGGTTAGCAGGTTCGAGCTCTGATGTCCCGTCAGCCTGGCGCGATAGGCGCCGTTCTCCGCCGTCACCACCGCCCTGGCGTACACCCTGCGGCTGTCCGTGTTGTATATGGGCTCGTCCAGCACGGCCCGCACAGACGGCCTGCCCGAGACCGGCTTCCCCATCATCTTATGTATGGCTGGCCGGCCGAACTGCTCGAACGCGACCAGCGCGCTCACCGGATTGCCCGGTAGGCCGAGGTGCGGCACCGAACGGCCGCCCGCGGACAGGAGGCCGAACGCCAGGGGCTTCGCGGGCCGCATCCGCACCGACCACAGCTCCAGCGCGCCCCGCTTCATCAGCACGTCCTTGACTATGTCGTAGTCGCCCTTGGAGACGCCGGCCGACGTGATCAGCACGTCCGCGTTCAGCCCCTCCTCGATCCTGGCGTTGAGCGACCGCAGGTCGTCGCGGGCTATTCCGAGCATGGAGGGCAGCCCCCCGGCATGGGTCACGGCGGCGGCGAGCCCGTAGCTGTTGCTGTCGTAGATACTGCCGGGCGCCAGGCCGCCGCCGGGCGCGGTCAGCTCGTCGCCCGTGGCCAGTATGGCCACCCTGGGGCGTCTCACCACCGTCGCGTCCGCGTGGCCGAGGGACGCCAGTACCCCCACCTCGGCCGGCCTCAGCACGGCTCCCCTGCGGAGCACGACCTCGCCGCTGGCGACGTCCTGGCCCGCCGGGCGAACGTTGGCGCCGCGCGGGAACTCCGCGAGGACGCCGATCTCGTCCATCTTTCCCGACTCGCGGCGCTCGCCCTCGTCCGTATCCTCGAAGGGCACGACGGCGTCCGCGCCCTCCGGCACGGGGGCTCCGGTCATTATGCGTACCGCCGCGCCCTCCGACACGGCCCTGTCGGGTATCTGCCCGGCGGCCACGGCTCCAATGACCTTCAATACGCGCGGCGAGTCCTGGGCCGCGCCGCTGACGCTCGCCGCCTGGACGGCGTACCCGTCCATGGCGGAGTTGTCCATGGGCGGAATGTCGAACCCGCTGGCGACGTCTTCGGCGAGCACCTGTCCGAGCGCCTCCACTATGGGTCTGCGCTCGGTCGGCAGCACGCCGAAGAAGCCCAGGACGCGCTCGCGGGCCTCCTCGACGCTGAGCATATCCGCGTGGCGATGGCCCTCTATGTGCTCTCTCTCTTCCAGCAAGCCGCCCTCCGGGTCCATCCGCGTCACGTCCGTATCTCCGCGCCCAGCCTGGAGCCAAGCTGCCGGAGGATGCCGGACTGCGCGCGGTCTATCTGCTCCGCCGTCAGCGTCCCCTTGTCGGACTGGTAGGTGATCCTGAAGGCCAGCGACTTCTTGCCCGCCGGCACGCCCTCGCCGGAGTACAGGTCGAAGGGCGTACTGGACTTGACCAGCCTGTTCCGGTCTATGATCTGCCGCACCTGCGCGGCAGCCACGTCGTCGTCCACGATGAGCGCGACGTCGCGTTCCGACTCGGGGAACCGGCTTATCGCGCCGTACCCGGACGATTGCCTGGAGGCCGCCTCGTGGAGCGACTTCACGTCCATCTCGAACATCGCCACCCGGCGTCCTTCCAGGCCGAACCGCCCCAGCGCCTCCGGGGCCACTTCGCCGACCAGCCCCACGGCCTTGCCGTTGCAGGATACGCGGGCCGTCCTGCCGGGTTGCATGAAGGGTTGGGCGTCCTCCGGGGCGTAGGCCGCGTCGAGACCCAGCAGGCCCAGCGCCGCCTCGACGGCTCCCTTGGCGTCGTAGAAGTCCATCTCGCCCGGCTCGGCCAGCCAAGTGAGGCCGTGCCTGGGGCCCGTCACCGCTCCCACCGCGACCTCCCTCTCGTCCGGCAGGTCCCTCTCCTGGGCTTCGCCCCTAGGAAGGTAGACGCGCCCGATCTCGAATAGCCTGAGCGCCTTGCCGGCGGAGACGCGAAGGTTAGACGCCAGCGTCTCCAGCATACTGCCCCGAAGGCTCGTCCGCAGCACCTGCATCCTGCTGCTCATCGGGTTCGCCACGCGCAGGGGTTCCGGCGCGTCCGCGAGCGCCCCTGAGTCCCGCAGCGTCTCCATGCTCGTCAGCGGGTACGAGATCGTCTCGAACATGCCGGCAGCCGCCAGCGCGTCCCGGAGCCTTTCGCGAAGCTCCTCGCGCGGGCGCCGGTGAGGGTAGGGGATGGGCGTGCTGAGGGTGGTGGTGGGCACGTCGTCGTAGCCGACGATTCGCGCCACCTCCTCGATCAGGTCCTCTTCGATGGCAATGTCGGAGCGCCAGTAGGGGACGCGCATCCGCAGCTCCCATCCCCGCCCGCCGTCCGATCCCGCCTCACCGCTACCGCCGGCGGGCTCGAACCCCAGGGACGCGAGCGTGCTCTCGACCCGCCCGGCGTCGAAGTCGACGCCCAGCACCTGTTTCACCCGGCCCTGGGTGATCCGGGCCGGCGGCGTCTCCTTGCGCCCGGGGTACGAGTCCACGATCCCCCTGCACGCGCGGCCGCCCGCCACCTCCAGCATCAACTGGGTGGCCCGTCTCAGCGCCCTCGGCACTAGCTCGGCCCTGATCCCTCTCTCGAACCTATACGACGCCTCCGTGCCGAGGCGCAGCCCCGCGGAGGTGCGGCGCGTGTTCACGGGGTCGAAGTTGGCCGACTCGATCAGGACGTTCACCGTGCCGTCCGACACGGCGGTCGCCGACCCGCCCATGACGCCCGCCAACGCCACGGCGTCGCGCGCGTCCGCGATGGTCAGCATCGGCGGCTCCAACTCCCTCGTCTCGCCGTCGAGCATCTCCAGCTTCTCGCCGGGCCTTGCCGGGCGGACGACGATGCGGCTGTCGCGCACCTTGTCCAGGTCGAAGGCGTGCAGGGGCTGGCCGTATTCGAGCATCACGTAGTTCGTTACGTCGACGACGTTGCTTATGGGGCGCTGCCCGGCCTTCTCCAGGGCCTCTTGCAGCCAGCGCGGGGACGGCCCCACGCTGATGCCCCTGACCACGCTGGCGGCGTACCTGGAGCACAGCGTCGGGTCCGCTATCTCCACGCTGACGCGGTCCTCGACGGGCCCCCCCTCCTCGGGGTAGCCCAGGTCGGGTTCCGAGACCCGGCCGCCGGTAAGCGCGGCCACCTCGTGGGCCACTCCAAGCACCGAGAGGCAATCGGGCCGGTTGGGTGTAACTTCGAGGTCTAGGACGCTGTCGCCCATGTGGTCGACCAGCGGCGTGCCGGGCGCGGCGTCGTCGTCCAGGACCAGGATCCCGTGATGGTCCTCACCGATGCCCAGTTCCAGCGCCGAGCAGACCATCCCGGCGGACTGTACGCCCCTGATGTTGGCCGCCTTGAGCGGCTCGACCCGCTTCGAGCGGGCGCTGAAGAGCATGGCCCCCTCGCGGGCGAACGCTATCTTCTGCCCGGCGGCGACGTTCGGCGCGCCGCATACCACCGTGGCGGTCTCGCCGCCGCCCAGGGCTACTGTGGGCAGCGTGAGCCGGTCCGCGTTCGGGTGCGGGTCCACCTTCAGCACCTCGCCGACCAGCACCTTGTCCGGCTCCCAGCCGGCCCCGGTCTCGGCAACCCCGCCCACCTCGACGCCGGCCATGGTGAGCCGGTGGGCAAGCTCCGCCGGGGGAATGTCCACTGGAACGTACTTCTTCAACCAGGACAGTGGGACTAGCACAACCTAACCCTCCGAGCTAGACGGCGCCGCCCGACCGGAGCCTGGCCCGGCCGGCGGCGGTAGCTTGGCGTCCATGGCGGCGCTGCTCGGCATCGCCTAGAACTGCCGCAGGAAGCGGACGTCGTTGGAGTAGAACGACCGGATATCCTGTATGCCGTGCTTCAGCATGGCGATGCGCTCGACGCCCAGGCCGAAGGCGAAGCCCGTGTAGACGGACGGGTCGTAGCCCACCCCCTCCAGCACGCGGGGATGGACCATTCCCGCGCCGAGTATCTCTATCCAGCCGCTGTTGCCGCATACCCTGCATCCGCCGCCTTCGCAGGCGAAGCAGTCGATGGACATGTCCACGCCGGGTTCCACGAACGGGAAGTAGTCGCACCGGAAGCGCGCCCGCCGCTCCTCGCCGAATATCCGCCTGGCGAAATCGTAGAGCGTGCCCTTGAGGTCGGAGAAGGTGATGCCGCGGTCGACGGCCAGCCCCTCGATCTGTACGAAGTGCCATTCGTGCGTGGCGTCCGTCGCCTCGTACCGGTAGCACTTCCCCGGCACCACGACGCGCACCGGCGGGCTGGCGTTCTCCATGATCCTCGCCTGCATCGGCGAGGTGTGGGTGCGCAGCAGCATGGGGCGGTCGCCGCGCTCGTCGGTGTAGTCCACCCACAGCGTGTTCCACATGTCGCGCGCGGGGTGGTCGCGCGGTATGTTGAGCGCCTCGAAGTTGTACCGGTCCCACTCCACCTCCGGCCCTTCCATGACCTGGAAGCCCATGGAGACGAAGGCGCCGCATATCTCGCGCACCATCCGGGTGGTGGGATGCAGGGCCCCCGTGGGGATGGGCCAGCCCGGCAGAGTGACGTCGATGGAGGGGTCGTCCGCCGCTCCGCTCCGGAGGGCGCGCCTGAGAGCCTCCTCCTTCGCCGAGAGGCGCTCTTCGAGCAGGGCCTTGGCCCTGTTCGCCGCGGCGCCCATCTGCCGGCGGCTCTCGGGCGGCAGCTCTCCAAGCCCCCGGAGGAGCCTGGTCAGGTCGCCGTTGCGGCCGACGTGGGATACGCGCCACCGGTCGAGACTCTCCAGATCCTCGACCGATTCAAGCTCCGCGAGCGCGGCTGCCCGCACCGCTTCTATGTTGTCCAGGCTGGTGACTGCCATTCTTGCCTCGATTCGTTCCCGATTATAAGTACGGCTTCATATGAGGGTCAAGGATGAGGGCGGGAATGGGACTCCGATGAGGGGAGTCCAGCCGGGGCTTGCCTCCAGTTTCCGATACCAGGACGACACCAAGCGACACCAAGGCAACTGTTCAGAGTTGGTGCGTTCCTCGTCCAGGGCGCCCACAAGGGACGCCCCTACGACTACGGCTTCCATCCCGTAGGGTGCAGCCTTGTGGCTGCCCTCCTGTACTCTGAACAGTTACACACCAAGCCGTCAGGCGCCAGAGCGTGCGGGTAGGGGATACAATAGTGGACTATCACTGAGCGGGAGACCACATGACTACGAAAGCATTCACCTATATGGAGAAGCTTCCCCCCATCCACCCAGGGGAGGTACTCAACGAGGAGTTCCTCCTGCCGATGGAGATCACCCAGTACAGGCTGGCCAAGGCGATAGGGGTGGACGCGCGCCGGATCCACGCCATCGTCCGCGGGGAGCGCGCCATCACGGCGGAGACGGCCCTGCTGCTATCGCGCTTCTTCGGAAACTCCGCGAAGTTCTGGATGGGCCTGCAAAGCCAATATGATCTGGAGCTTGCGGAAGACCGCATTTCCCACAGGCTGAGCCGGGTGGCTGCCCACGCGCCAACGTGAGCCGCCGCGCCTGCCCAGGCGCGCGCCGCCGTCCAGGCAATGATGTAAGATAGTCTGCGCCGCTTCGGGAGGGCCGCAATGAGCACGCTGAAGAGCCTCGGGATAGTCGGCGCCGTCTTCGTCGTCGTGGTGGCCTCCGCGGCCGTGTTCAGCCTCCTCCTGCGCGGGTCTCCGGGGCCCTCCGGCACGGAGACGGAGACCGCCGCAATCGAACCCTCCCAATCTCCCGCAGCCCCGCCGGCCGGGGCCGCCGCGGACGAGGCCACGGCGCCGCGCCGGGAGGCCGCCGCGGCCATGGCGCCCGGCGCGGACCCAGGCCGGCCCGACCGCGGCTACGACATCGTGGAGATACTCCCGAAGAACTTCATCCCGGCCGTCATGTTTCCCTACTTCTACGACGCCGAGGAGGCGGAAGCCGTCTACGGCGAAGAGGAGCTGGTCATCGGGCTGTCGATCGGCGGCGAGCACCGGGCATACTCCGTGCCGTACCTGAGCGGCAGGGAGATAGTCAACGACACCGTGGGCGGGGTCAAAGTCGCGGTCACGTGGTGACCGCTCTGCTTCACGGGCATAGTCTATGCCCGAGAGATAGAGGGCCGGGAGTACAAGTTCGGCGTATCCGGCAAGCTGATCATGAACGCCCTGGTCATGTTCGACCACCAGACCGACTCGCTGTGGAGCCAGTTCACCGGCGAGGCCGTGGAGGGGCCGCTGAAGGGGACGTCCCTGGAGTACGTCCCCTCGCAGCTCGTCACGTGGGGCGCATGGAGGGATCTCCACCCCGACACCCTGGCGCTCGAAAAGACCCCCTACGGCGACTTCGGCTACGAGCCGGGCGAAGACTGGGACGAGGTCCAGCAGGAGCGCGCCAACCCCAGCCGAGACCCATACTTCCCCTACTACCACACCGACGCCCGCGGCGTCATCGGCGAGACGAACCCGGACGACAGGCTCTACGCCAAGGAGATGATCGTGGGCGTCGCCGGCGCGGAGTCCCACCGCGCATACTCCTACCGCGACCTGAGGGAGCACCCCGTGATCAACGACGTCCTGGAGGGCCGTGCCATCGTGGTCGCGTTGGACGTGGACTCGCTCGCGACCGGAGTGTACGACGGCAGCCCCGGCGGGCGGAGCCTGACCTTCGAGCAGTCCCCGGATGACCCGCTGCTGATGATGGACGGCGAGACCGGCACCTTGTGGCAGAAGGCGACGGGGCTCGCCGTGTCCGGCCCGATGAAGGGGTCTAGGTTGGAGAGGATACCCTTCATGGCGGCGTTCTGGTTCGCCTGGACCGACTTCAACCCCGACACAGAGCTATACAGGCCGCCGTCGACTGGCGGGCCTTAGCGGGGCCATAGCCCTGTCAGGCGGCGCCTCCCCACTTGGCGCCGACGCTGGACTCGAAAGCCGACATGCGCGACAGCGGCTCGCGCGGCCACGTGCGCTTCCACGCGTCTCGGACGTCGACCTCCAGTCTGCCCAGCCCCTCGATCTCCATCTCGATGTGGTCGCCGTCCTGGATCGGCCCCAGCCCGACGTGGTTCGTGCCCGTGGCGACGATGTCGCCCGGCTTCATGGTCGTGATCCATGTCACGTACTCCACGACCTCGTACACCGACCGCGCCATGTCGTCGGTGCGCAGGTCCTGCCGCAGGTCCCCGCTCACCCACAGCCTGACGCCCAGGTCCTGCGGGTCGGCTATCTCGTCGGCGGTGACGATCGCCGGGCCGATGGGCGCGAACGTGTCCCATGACTTCTGCCACCAGAAGCTGTTGTTGCCGTTCGGGTTCAGCCCGCGGGCCGACACGTCGATGAAGTTCAGGAACCCGAAGATGACGTCCTTGGCGTCGGCGGCCTTCACGTTCCTGGCCTTCTTGCCTATGACGACGCCAAGCTCCGCCTCGTGGTGGAAGTGAGGCGCCGGGGCGTCGGGGAGCACGATCGTGTCCCCAGGGCCTATGATCGCGCTGGGGGACTTCAGGAACGAGTCGCGGTCGCCCTTGCTGGAGCCGCCCTCCATGTAGTTGCCGGCCATGCAGACGATCCTGCCCGGCTCCGGCAGCGGCGGGCGCAGCCGCACCTGCCCCACCGGCGCGCCGTCGTCGCCGTCTACCGCCGACTCGATGGCGCCGCGGTACTGGTCGAAACGCTCGATCAGCCCGGCCATCCACGTCTGCCCGTCTAGGTGGGGCACGTCCGAGGCCACCCCGGAGATGTCAACCACCCTGTCGCCCTTGAGCACACCCGGAACGTAGTCGTCGAAAAGTACGAGTTTCATGCGCCGCCCCCTTCGATATTCTCGCGCAGCCGATTCTAGCACACGGGCGCCGTCGTCCGGCTGGTACAATGCCGCCACCAATCTCACGAGTTGGGAGGACGCGAGTGCTACAGCAGGCAACCTACACGCGGGACGGACGCACGCTGACGGCTACGGTGGAGCGCACCGACGTGCTGCTCCGGTCGGAGGAGATACTGAACTTCCCCAGGCTGATCGAGCTGGAGGGCGACAGGCTCGTCCTTCCCTACGGCCGGGGCCGCCACGGCGGCAGCGAGACGCGCCCCGTCGCCATGTCGGACGACTTCGGGAAGACGTGGGACGACGTTCCCGCGGGCTCCCTCTGGGCCGACAACGTACAGACATCGGGCATCCTGGGCTACCTTGGCGACGGCTCCATCGCCTACATCGACGTATTCCCGGCCAACGTCAACTGGTCCAAGCCCGAGGACGGGCCATACCACCGGAGCGACGCGGGCAAGGTGAGCGACCCGGAATTCCGCTTCCGCCGCTTCTCCAGGCAGGGGAGCCTCATAGAGGAGAGGACCCTGAAGCTCGAGGGCCTTCCCTGGGACCTCGCGTCATACGAGAACTACGGCACCCTGCTGGAGCTTGAGAACGGCGACCTGCTGACCGCCTTCGAAGCCCAGGTCGGGTACCCGTCGGAGGAGCGGTTCAACTTCACGACCTTCGTCGGGCGCTCCACCGACGGCGGCAAGACCTTCCGCCACGTACACACCTTCGACCCCGAGACGCCGGACGGCGGCGTCGGCGACGAGGGCTTCTGCGAGCCCGACATGGAGGTCCTCGCCAACGGCGACATCCTCTGCGTGATGCGCACGGGCGGCCGGTCGCCCATGTACCAGTCCCGCTCGACGGACGGCGGCCACACCTGGAGCGAGCCCGAATCGGTCGGCTGGCAGGGCGTCAAGCCGCACCTGCGCTTGCTCGGCAACGGCGTCCTGGCGTGCAGCGCCGGGCGCGGCGCATACGGCTTCCCGCAGGTCACGCACGCCATGTTCAGCATCGACGGGACCGGCGAGCACTGGGAGTACCCCCTCGCTTTCCACACCGGCCCCGGCTGCTCCTACACCTCGAACATGGAGCGCGGCGGCAAGCTCTACGTCGCCTACTCCCACTCCTCCTTCACGCGGACGTCGGGCGCCTACGATTTCCCCTACCACGCCATCAAGTGGGCCGTCATAGACGTCGAGGTGGCCTGACTGGGCCAGGGGCGACTGGAGGTAAATAAGGGCGAAGGGCAGGCGTTTGCACACAGACTTGCAGTTTCCAGGTAGGTCCGCCAAGGGTTGCAGGTGTATCGGGGCGAAGGGCAGGCGTTTGCACACGGACTTGCAGTTTTCACCCCAACACTTGCAGTTTCCAGGTAGGTCCGCCAGGGTTGTGCTAGCTAACCCCGGCCTCCCAACGCCGCCCGCTATCCCTCCCCGCGCTGCGATATAATGCCGCCTGCGCTCCCATACCCCACATGAAACGAGGCTTCCGCATGGCAGAGACCCACGCCCCCCACGACATGCTTGCTACCCTGCGCTGGCGCTCCATCGGCCCCCCCAGGGGCGGAAGGACCGTCGCCGTCGCCGGACACCCCACCGAGCCGATGGTCTTCTACTTCGGCGCCTGCGCCGGAGGCGTCTGGAAGACCACCGACGGCGGCACGTACTGGGAGAACGTCTCCGACGGCTTCTTCGACACAGCCGCCGTCGGCGCCATAGCCGTCTCCGAGTCCGACCCCAACGTCGTCTACGCCGGCACGGGCGAGTCCTGCATCCGGGGCAACGTCTCGCACGGCGACGGCGTCTACAGGTCCACCGACGGCGGCGCGACCTGGACCCACCTTGGCCTCTTCGACACCCGCCACATCGCCCGCGTGCGCGTACACCCCAATAATCCCGACCTCGTCTACGTCGCCGCGCTGGGCCACGCCTACGGCCCCAACGAGCAGCGCGGCGTCTTCCGCTCCACCGACGGCGGCGCGACCTGGGAGCGCGTCCTCTTCAAGAGCCCCAAGGCCGGCGCCATCGATCTCTCGATGGACCCCAACAACCCGCGTATCCTCTACGCCAGCATATGGCAGGCGCTCAGGCAGCCCTGGATGTTCACCAGCGGCGGCCCGGACAGCGGCCTCTACAGGTCCACCGACGGCGGCGACACCTGGACCGAGATCACGGACAGGCCGGGGCTCCCGTCCGGCCTCAAGGGCCGCATCGGCGTCGCGGCGTCGCCAGCGAGGACGGGCAGGGTATGGGCAATCGTCGAGGCCGAGGACCGAGGCGTCTACCGCAGCGACGACGGCGGCGACACCTGGGAGAAGACCGCCGACGAGGCCGCCCTCCACCAGCGCCCCTGGTACTACAGCCACATATTCGCCGACCCGACCGACGCAGAGACCGTCTACGTGCTCAATCTCAAGGCGTGGAAGTCCACCGACGGCGGACGGACCTTCACCGAGATCACGATGCCGCACGGAGACAACCACGACCTCTGGATCGACCCCAACGACGGGCGGCGCATGATCGAGGGCAACGACGGCGGCGCCTGCGTCTCCTTCAACGGCGGCGACACCTGGTCCACCATCTACAACCAGGTCACCTCGCAGTTCTACCACGTCACCACCGACAACCGGTTCCCCTACCGCGTCTACGCCACGCAGCAGGACAACGCCGCCATCAGCGTCCCAAGCCGCTCCTACAAGGGCGGCGTCACGTGGCAGGACGCATACAACGTGGGCCACTCGGAGAGCGGACACATCGCGGTCCACCCCGACGACCCGAACATCGTCTACTCCGGCGCCATCGGCAGCGCCCCGGGCGGCGGCGACACCATGCTCAAGTACGATCACCGCTCCGGCCAGAGCCAGATCGTCTCCATCTGGCCCGAGCCCATGCACGGCCTCGGGTCCAAGGAGCACAGGTACCGCTTCCAGTGGACATACCCCATCTTCTTCTCCCCGCACGACTCGAACGTCCTCTACGCCGCCGGAAACCGGGTCTTCCGCAGCACGGACGGCGCCATGAGCTGGGAGGTCGTGAGCCCCGACCTCACGAGAGCCGACGAGAGCAAGATGGAGGCGTCCGGCGGCCCCGTGACCCTCGACACCTCCGGCGTGGAGATATACGGCACCATCTTCTCCCTCGCCGAGTCCACGCTCGCTCCCGGCGAGTTATGGGCCGGCTCGGACGACGGCCTCGTTCACGTCTCCCGCGACAACGGGGCAACCTGGACGGATGTCACGCCCGAGGGGCTCCCGGAGTGGAGTCTAATCACCGCCATACGACCTTCCGCGCACGCGCGCGACACCGTCTACCTCTCCGCCACCCGCTACAGGCTCCACGACGACAGCCCGTACCTCTTCAAGACCGCGGACGGCGGAGCCACCTGGCAGCGCATCTCCGGCGATATGCCGTCGGACCAGCTCAGCCGCATCGTGGTCGAAGACCCGATACGGCCCGGCCTGCTGTACGTGGGCACGGAGACAGGCGTCTGCTTCTCGTCCGACGACGGCGCGTCGTGGCAGCCGCTTCGCGCCAACCTGCCGGTCGTACCTGTACACGACCTTGTCGTGGAGGACGACGAGCTTGTCGCCGGGACACACGGCCGCTCCGTCTGGATTCTGAACGGCCTCTCGCTGCTCAGGCAGTTGGCCGACCTGTCTGACGACGAGGCAGACGCCGACCAGGACGCCGACTTCCGCCTCTTCAGGCCCGCCGACACATACCGCGCTTCCTCCTGGGCCGAGACCGACAGGGAGCCTGCGAAGGGCAAGATCTACGGCCTGCCCTCCGGCGACCCGGCGACCTACTACGAAGACAAGGGGCTGTCGGGAGAGACCCGCAGGCGCTTCCTCGACGCCGGCGCCAACCCGCCCAACGGCGTGGCCGTCAGTTACTATTTCGAGGACGAGCCGGACGGCGAAGCGACCCTCTCGTTCCTCGACTCGTCCGGCGAGGTGATCGCGGCATTCTCGTCGACCGGGGACGAGGATGGAAAGGACGACGCAGGCCCTTCGCTCCCCGCCGGGCCCGGCATGAACTCCTTCGTATGGGACATGCTCTACCCGGCGTCCCGCCGCGTCGAGGGCGAAGACCCGAAGGAGAACCGCATCCGGCCCCTAGCGCCGCCCGGCGTCTACATGGTCCGCCTCACATCCGCCCTTGGCGTGGCCGAGCAACAGTTCGAGCTCCTCAAGGACCCGCGCGTCTCCGCGACCCAGGACGACCTCCAGGAGCAGTTCGCCCTGCTCCTCAGGGTCCGCGACAAGCTCTCCGAGGCGCACGACGCCGTCGGCAGCGTCCGCCGGATACGCGCGCAGGTTGAAGAGTGGCTCACCCGCGCCGATGCCGAGGGCAAGCGCGACGCCCTGGCCGATGCGGCAGACGCCCTCCTCGAAAAGACCGCCGCCGTCGAGGAGGAGCTCGTGCAGACCAAGTCCAGGACCTTCATGGACAGGCTCATCCTGCCCACCAGGCTGGAAACGAAGCTGATCGCCCTCGCCACCGTGATCGCCGGAGCCGACTCGGCCCCCACCAAGCAGTCCTACGAGGTCTTCGACTACCTCTCTGCGCTGGTCGACGCCCAGATCACCGCCCTGCAAGACGTCATAGACGCCGACCTGCCCAGCTTCGCCAGCCTCGTGGACGGCCTCGGCATTCCGCCCATCACGACCAAGCCAGCCACGTGATCAGGTCGAGGCCGTTCGCGTACGTCACCGCCGCCGACTTCATAGTCCGGTCGGCCTACCAGATGGGCAAGACGCCCCTGTTGCCCATCTTCGCCGCCTCGCTGGGCGCGGGCGACTTCCTACTGGGCACGATAGTCTCCGTCTCCACCCTCACCGGCATGGTCCTCAAGCCATTCGTCGGCATCCTCTCCGACCGCTGGGGAAGGCGTAGCTGGCTGATCGTAGGCACCGCCTTCTTCGCCTTCATGCCCTTCGTGTACGGCTTCATAGACACCCCAGGCCAGCTATTCGCCGTCCGCATCGTCCACGGCGCCGCCACCGCCATCTACGGCCCCGTGACACTCGCCTACGTCGCCGGTCTCTCTCCATCCGGCAGGGCGGAGCGCCTGGGCTGGTTCTCCCTCGCGCGCAAGTCCGGCTACGTCGTGGGCCCCGCCGCCGCCGGCTGGATGCTCACGGCGATGGACGACCCGGTGTTCGTCTTCACCGTCATCGGCCTGCTGAGCGCCGCCGCATTCGTGCCCGTCCTGCTGCTGCCTGAAACGGCGAGCCGGCCGCGGCGCGAAGGCCCTTCTATGCTGCGCCACGTCCTCCACGCATTCAGGAAGAGCGCCAGGACGCCCGCCGTGTGGACCGCCGGCGGACTCGACGCCGGCATATACGTCGCAGTCTACGCCGCCAAGACCTTCCTGCCACTCTACGCCGTCTCCACGGGCGTCAGCGTAGCCGCGGTCGGCGCGGTCTTCGCCGTCCAGGAGGCGGTCCACATGGCGCTGAACCCGATCGCCGGGCGTATCGGCGACCGCGTGGGTTACCTCTACACGGCGGCCGCGGGAGTCACCGTGCTCGGCCTTGCCCTGCCGCTGCTCACGGTTGCGGACACCGGCCTCGCCCTGGCCGCTCCCGCCGTGCTGATCGGCGTCGCACAGGCGCTCGTCCTGCCCTCCACCGTCGCGCTCGCCGCCTCGCGCGTCCGGGACGAGCACCTCGCCCTCGGCATGGGCCTTATCGGCTCCCTCAGGAACGCAGGCAAGGTGGCCGGCCCGGCGATGGCAGGCGCCGTGATCGCCATGCTCGGCTTCGCCGTCACCTTCAGGCTCCTCGGGCTGGTCGTCGTCGTCGTATCCGCGCTCCTCTGGGCCGCGGCCGCATACCCGCGCTCACCTGCCGCGGAGCAACCCGGCGCCGCCAGCCCCAGGCTCCGCCCCAACCGCGCGACTGAAGGCCGGTAACTTGGATGACCCCATCGGACGCCCCGCAGTGGTGTATCATGAAGGCGCGAGCCGTCCCATGAGGTAGGTGGGTGAAGACATGGCCATCTCGAACCCGGCCATCAAGTTCACGTATGAAGACTACAGGCACACGCCCGACGACGAGCGCTACGAGCTCTTGGACGGAGAGTTGATCATGGCCCCAGCACCGAATCTTGGCCACCAGGACATCGCAGCCAAGCTGGGGTGGCGGCTGATGCGGTTCGTTGAACAGAGGAAATTGGGAAAGGCATTTCCGGCTCCCTGCGACGTGGTGCTGTCCAATACGGACGTGGTGCAGCCCGACCTGCTATTCGTCTCACGCGATAGGGCGCACGTCCTGCTCGGCGGCGACAATGTCCAAGGCGCCCCCGATCTGGTCGTCGAGATACTGTCGCCGTCGACCGCGGCTCGAGACAAGACCGTAAAGCGCGACCTCTACGCCAGGCACGGCGTCATCGAGTACTGGATCGTCGACCCCAACGACCAGACCGTGGACGTAATGGCGCTGGGCGAGGGCGGCTTGGAAACCGTGGCCGTATACGGCAAGGGGCAGACACTCACGTCTCCGACGCTGAGCGGCTTTGCCGTCGACCTGGACGAGATCTTCTAGGTAGCGGCCTCCTACTTCGACAGGCCGTCCACCACTTTCGCGTTCGGCAGCCGCGCCAGCGCCTCGGGCGATACCCATATCTTCGACGACCGGCTGCCTGAGCCGAGTATCACCCGCTCCATCTCCATCACCCTGCGGTCAACGTACACCGGCATATCCGCCGGCAGCGCGAACGGCGTCACCCCGCCGATCATCATCCCCGTCAGTTCTATGACCTCCTCCGCGGAGGCGAAGGAGGCGCGGGAGACGCCCATCAGCTTGCGCACCGTCCTGTTCACGTCCAGCCGGTCCGAGCCCCTGACCACGCAGGCGCAGTACTTCTTTTCGCCCCGCTTCGACGCGACGGCGATCGTGTTCCCGCAGTCCTCGAGCCGGTAGCCGTACCTCTCGCAGAAGTCCGCCGTGTCGGCGGACCCCGGGTCGCATGCGATCACCTCGTACGGCACGCCGACGGCCTCCAAGGCCGCCGTCACCCGCGCTTCGATCTCTTCCGTCTCGATCATGGCATCTCCAGGTACACCCTATGACGCCCGCCCCGCCGCTTCCTCGACCGGCTGCGGTCTTCCAGTCGCGTCGCCGCCCAGCCAACGGTACCGAGACGGCAGGAGCGAGAGTGACCTGTCCTCCAGCGGCAGCTTCACCGGCACGCTACCCAGCCGCGCCGAGTGTACAGCCGCGACCGCGGCCTCCAGCGCCTGCCGCAGGTCGTGCCCCGACACCCACAACTCGCTGCCCGTCTCGACCGCACCCAGGAACGACCGTATCGACGTGCCGAGGTAGTAGTGCTTCCTCCAGGGGTAGTCCGCGAACTGTGGGTCCACGCGCACCCTGGCCCCGGCGGCGTCGTACCCGTCGAATATCTCCGGGACCCCCCAGTCCCACCGCACCAGCGCGCGATCCGTCCACACCTCCACGCCGCGGTAGGGAGTATCCGTAGCGTACACGGGGCAGTCCATTCCGTTCGAGAGCTGGAAGCGTCCGTGTACCATAAGCCCATCGTCGCAGCCGCTCTCCAGCGCCTCTTGCGGCGTCGCCCAGGCGATCACCTCGTCAATCTCCGCGCCCGTGAATAGCCTGAGGATCGAGATGTGCTGGCATCCACCCCCCGAAATCTGCGTCCCCCAGCTGTGCAGCGACACGCCTTCCACCTTGCCTAGAGAGCCCGAATGTAAGCGCTGCGCCGCCTCCCGCACCTCGCTGATGGCGCGCTGTAGGTTGCCGCCCGCGAAGACGACCCCGCGCTCATCGCACACGCGCACCATCTCGTCGGCGTCCGCCAGCACCGCCGCGATCGGCTTGTCGCACGACACGCCCTTCACGCCTGCCTCGGCGCACGCGATAACCGCGTCCTTGTAGTACTTGGTCGGCGTCACCACGGCCGCCACGTCGGGCACTACGTCCCGCAGCAGCGACTCCGCGTCCGCGTACAGCGCCTTCACCCCGAACCGCTCGCCGACCGCCCTGCGCCTCTCGGGGTTGTGCTCCGCCAGGGCCACTATCTCGGTTTCAGGAAAATCCGAGTACGCCTCCGCGTACTGCTGCCCCAGCCTGCCGCACCCTATGATCGCCACCCGGTATTTCGTATCTGCCATTTTCGCCCTCCCCCGGCCCGGTCTCGCCGAGCTGCGCCCATTATAGCCTCCCGTCGACAACTCGCCGGGACAGCCCTAGCCCGGAGCGTCCGCGGCGGACCCCTGCGCCCGTTTCTTCCAGACTCCCCATGTGTCCATGCCCTCGCGGGGCAGGAACACCGCCGCGATTATCGTCGGCGGCACGAAGAAGACCACGTGTATCAACACCGCGTAGCCGAACGCCGCGGATCTATCCACATCGAAGAACGCCAGCATGTACACCACCGCCCACTCGAAGGTCCCGATCGCGCTCGGCGCCGCCGGCACCACCGTCGAGAACGATATTGTCCCGATGATCACCAGCGTGGCGATCACCGGAGAGATCGGCAGCCCGATCCCGTCAGCCGTCACCCAGGCCGCCGCGCCTATCATCAGCCAGTACACCAGCGTAACCGCGAAGGATGCCGCCAGCCGCCCCCGCTCCCTCTCCAGGTCCCTCACCGCCTTCGCGAACGCCGCCAGGAAGGTGATGCGCCGTATCAGCTCCAGCGCCTGGCCGCCCCAGGCCAGGAACCGCGCGAAGGCCAGGACGAGAAGCAGGATAGCCGCAACCGCGCCAAGGTATAGGGAGAATACCCGCATCTCAGGCATGATCAGGAGCGCACTCCCGAATATCAGGGCGGTCACCAGGGCGTCCACCACCCGCTCCATCCCCAGCGCGGCCAGCGCCGTCGCCGGCCTCACCCTGTCGCGCACCGTCAGGATGCCGAACTGCATCGCTTCGCTCGCTATGCGCAGCGGCAGCAGGTTGTTCAGCCCGATCCCCTCGTTCTGGATGATGAACAGCCGGGGAACGCTCGGCCTCGGCTCGCCCACGAACAGGATGCGCCACCTCGCTGCCCTCACCACCCCCGCGAGCATGAACAGCGCGAGCGATAGCGTCGTCATCACCGGCGATATGCCGGACAGGTGGTGCACCACCTCGCCCCAGTCCAGCCCGCGCGCCACGAACCAGCCCAACCCTATGCTAGCCGCCACCCCAAGCGCCACTCTGCCCCATTGGGAACCGAGAAAGGAGAAGATACGGCGGAACCCTATGCTCGCCACCCCCAGCGCCATCCGTCCCCATGTCAAAGTTCGGTCTCTCATCTACGGAAGATGCCCTCGCTATTCCCGGCAGCGGGCGGCGCCTGCCTGCGGCTCCTCCGCGCCCCGGCCAGCCAACGCAGTAGTATAATCGCCTTTCACGCCCTATTCCACCACGAGCCCCATGGGTAACTGTTCAGAGTTGATGAGGTGAACTTGAAAAGCCTAGCGTTCAGGTGACCAGTTGTGCCATAAGGGAGTGGTGAAGATTGGATCAGACCTCAATAGCGCAAGCCGGGAGACCCTGCTGGCGATCATCGCCGAGCAGCAGTTGGTGATCGCAGAGCTTCGGCGGCGGGTCGAAGGGTTGGAGCGCCGCGCAACTCGTGGCTCGTCTGTAGGGATGCCGGGCAACAAGGCGACCAAGCGGCGAGAGTCGGAGAGCAGGAAGCCTCGGAAGGAGCGTGCTCACGGCTTTGCCCGTCGGCGGATGGAACCCACCCGGAGGGTGGTGCACGCCGCTGAGTCGTGCCCTGGGTGTGGTACGGGCCTGACGGGGGGCTGGGTGCATAGTACGCGGGAGGTGATCGAGCTTCCGTTGGCTCCGGTAGAGGTGATCGAGCAGGTCATCGTCGCCCGAATGTGTGCTCTATGCGGACAACGGCGGCTGCCCCAAGACCCGTTGAAGGGGCTGGCAGTGGGCCGTCAGCGCTTTGGCGTCAATCTGGTGAGCTTGGTAGTGACGCTTCGAGAGGAGGGCCGGCTTCCCATAAGGAGTATCCAGCAGTACCTGCAGACGGTCCATCAGCTCAGGCTGAGCGTGGGCGCCATCGTAGACATGATTCACCGGATGGCGCGACGGGCACAGCCGACAGTGGCTGAGATGGTCGAGCGCATCCGGGGCTCTCCGGTGGTCAATGCCGATGAGACCGGATGGCGTCAGGACGGGGTCAACGGCTATGTCTGGACATTCAGCACACCGACTGACCGGTACTTCCTGCGTCGTGGTCGCGGCAAGGGTGTGGTGGACGAGGCGTTGGGGGACTCCTTCAGCGGGGTGCTGGTGAGCGACTTCTACGCCGCATACAACCACTACCCTGGTCTCAAGCAGCGGTGCTGGGTCCACCTTCTGCGGGACATCCGTGACCTGGAGGCGCTGTACCCTCAGGACGCTGGCCTGTCTCGGTGGGCCCGAGCGGTGCGTCAACTATATGACGAGGCCAAGACCTGCGCTGCCACTGTCGACCATAGGGCGGCCGGTTATCAGCGGTCAGTGTCGTCCAACCAGTTGGTGTTGGAGAGACGGTTGCTGTCGCTGTGCCACCCCTTCTCCGACGACCAGACGGCGCCTCAAGCCAAGCTCTGCCGACGCATGGAACGGTTCATCAAAGAGTTGTTCGTCTTCGTCTCGCATCCCAACGTGCCGCCTGAGAACAACGCGGCTGAGCGGAGCCTCAGACACCTGGTCATCAGTCGAAAGATCAGTGGCGGCACTCGCTCTGAGAGGGGAACCCAAAGCAAGATGGCCCTGGCATCCCTTTTCGGCACATGGAGAGCCAGAGGTCTCAATCCCCTCATCGAGTCCCGTAATCTCCTCCTCTCTCATCAACTCTGAACAGTTACCCCCATGGCTCACGGAGTTTGAATGGTTCCAGCGAAGGCAGCCTGCCGATGTGGCTGCTGTCCCTGCGCCGCAACTACCGTGCATGGAGAATACGGATGGAACCACCGACTTGAACAACATGTAAGCATGATGTTATACTGACATGAGCGAGAGAGGAAGAGAGAGGAGCATAGAGGGGAGAAGCTGGGACGAGAAGGAGCCTGGGGAGAGAGGATCCTAGAAGGGAGCCAAGAGACATGAAGCGCACCCAAGTACAACTGGACGAGACAACTTACGTGCTGGCCAAGCAAAAGGCCTTCGTGGAGAACAAGTCGATGGCGGCCGTCATCAGGGAAGCTGTGGCGGAGTATCTCACGTCTCCTGGCGGAAGTCAGGCTGGGCTGGAGAGCTTCACCTTCATCGGGTCGGGTCGGTCCAGCACGGACGGGCCTCGGCCACTGTCCGAGCGTCATGACGAGGCGCTGGCCGAGGACTTCGCCAGGTGATTTTCCTGGACACCTCCGCGGTCATGGCCCTGGCGGACTCGGGAGACGAGCACCACGCCAAGGCCGTTGCCGCGATGGCGAAGCTCACGGCGGAGGGTGACGCGCTGCTTACGCACAACTACGTCCTCGTGGAGTCAGCCGCTTTGCTGCAGAGGCGGCTCGGGTTGCACAGTTCGCTTGCCTTTCTCAAGGACGCTGAGAAGCTTACCGTCCACTGGATCACGCCGGGGGACCATGACGAGGCGGTGGGCCTGCTGAAGGAGCGGAACAGGCGGCGGCTGAGTTTCGTCGACTGCATGAGCTTCGTCGTGATGAGGAAGTACGGGGTCACAGCGGCGCTGGCATACGACGCGGACTTCGAGGCGGAGGGCTTCGAGGTCCGTGGGTAGCTGCGTCAGTCGCCCTTGGCGCCGGCGATGTCCCTCTTCTGGAATATCCAGAAGGCGGCGGCGCAGAGCACGACCGTGTATGCCAGTATCACGATGAATGCCTGGAGAGTGTCGGGCTGATTGGCGGCGGAGTTGGCTCCCGAGACCTCCACTTCCACGACTGCGGACTGCATCCATTCGTTCACGTTGTTGCCGAGGAGGAAGTCGGCGATATTCTCGCCCCAGCTGGTGATGTTGAGGAGGGGTGAGGCTATCAGCTCGATTACGTAGTATCCCAGTGCGATCGAGATGCCGGCGGCTGAGGACTGCGCGAGCACCGCGAGGAAGGCTCCCAGCGCTACGTATGGGGCGAGGGCGTAGACGGCCTTGCCGAAGTTCAGGGCTATGTCGGACCAGCCTCCGGAGTCGGAGAGGTTGCCAACTTCGTCTGGCGGGATGACGGCGGCGATGAGGCTGGAGACGGCGACCAAGACGGCCACGACGACGAAGCCGGCGGCGCACGCCAGCAGGACGAGGACCAGCTTGGATGCGAGTAGCTGCCAGCGGCCCGTGCCGCGCGTCAGGGCGGTCCTGAGCGTACCCCAGCCGTACTCGGCGCCCATGATCGACGCGGCGAGGATGATGATGAGGATGGGCGCGAAGCCGATCAGTCCCGTGAAGCTGCCGGAGATGGAGTGTGGGATTGTGAATGCCTTGCGGAGCTCTTCGCGCAGGGTGACGTTGCCGCAACTCTCGTCGCGGAATCTATCCACGTCTTCGATGAAGCGGGTCCGAAGGTCTTCGGGGAGCTTCTCTACCTCCGGGGGCATGCCCTCGTTTGCGAGGCTAATGCACGACACCGCTATCTCTATGGTCTCGCCGTCCATTTCCTCGCTTATCCCGAAGGAGCTGCTCCCCCCGGAGGTGATCTCCTGTATAGCCTCGTTGTGGTAGGCGGCGTAGGCGAACCACATGCCGAGCTGTGCGAGGACGACGGCGATGGCGAGCATGATCCACGGCATCCAGCGGCCGCGGAGCTTGAACCACTCCCATAGAGTAAGGCGGGCTACGTGGGCGATCACTGCAGAGCTTCTCCCGTGGGGCCGCAGGCGCGAATGACGAGGCGTCGCGCGGACATGTTGGACGAAGACGTCGTCATCCTGTCCTTCGTTCGCCGCCGGGGCTGGCGGCAACGGGTTCGTCCGGGGGCGTACGGAGTCTACGCTCGAATACTCCTTCGAACATGCCCTCCAGCCGTGCTTGGCCTTCCTTGAGATTCGAGATGTCGGCCTCGATCCGTTCGAAGCGCTTGTCCATGGAGTCGAAGCGCTTGTCCACGGCGTCGAAGCGCCTGTCCACAGCGTCGAATCGCTTGTCCACGGCGTCAAATCGCTTGTCCACGCTCTCGAATCGCTTGTTCACGCCGTCGAACTGTTTGTTCACGCCGTCGATGCTCAGCTTGAGCACCCCTAGCAGGAGCGCGCCCAAGGCTACGATGGACACGAACAGACCTATGATGCCGATAAGCTCCGGTGTCACGTCGCCCTGCCTTTAACCTTATTCTCGGACCGAGTTCTTCGCCCCACGCAAGGCATTTTACAGGAACAGTGGGGCGAAGACGAGGGCGACGATGGACATGAGCTTGATGAGGATGTTGAGGGCGGGGCCGGAGGTGTCCTTGAAGGGGTCTCCGACGGTGTCGCCCACGACGGCGGCGGCGTGGGGGTCGGAGCCCTTGCCGCCGAGGTGTCCGGCCTCGATGTACTTCTTGGCGTTGTCCCAAGCGCCGCCCGCGTTCGCCATCATGATGGCGAGCAGGAAGCCGGTGGCTATGGCGCCGATGAGCAGTCCGCCGAGGGCCTCGGGGCCCAGAATGGCGCCGACGGCCACGGGGGCGATTATGGCTATCAGGCCGGGCAGGACCATCTCCCTCATGGCGCCTCGGGTGCTTATGTCGACGGCGCGTGCGTAGTCGGCGTTGGCCGTGCCCTCTATCAGGCCGGCGATCTCGCGGAACTGGCGTCGTATCTCGGTGACCATTGCGTTAGCGGCCCTGCCCACGGCCTGCATGGTGAGCGCGGCGAAGAGGAAGGGCATGATGCTTCCGAGTATGAGGCCCATGAGCACGCTGGTGTCCCTGAGGTCGAAGACGTCGACGTCGGCAACCTGGGAGTAGGCGGCCATGAGGGCCAGGGCGGTCAGCACCGCCGAGCCTATGGCGAAGCCCTTTCCGGTGGCGGCGGTCGTGTTTCCGAGGGAGTCGAGGGCGTCGGTGCGCTCGCGCACCTCCGGGGGCATGTGGGCCTGTTCGGCGATGCCGCCGGCGTTGTCGGCGACGGGGCCGTATGCGTCCGTGGCCAGGGTGATGCCTAGGGTGGAGAGCATACCGACGGCGGCGAGGGCGACGCCGTAGACGCCCGCCAACTCGTTGGCTATCCACATCGAGATGACCACGACCACGCCCGGGACCACGGTGCTCAGCATGCCCAGTCCGACGCCGGCGATGATAACCGTCGCGGGGCCGGTCTCGGCCTGCTTCGCGATGTCCTTGGTGAACTTGAACTCGTAGGAGGTGTAGATCTCCGAGGCGGTGCCGATCACCTGGCCGGCGACGAGGCCGACTACGATGACCCAGAAGAGGGAGAAGGGCAGCTCCATCATCGATATGGCTACGCCCGCGCCTATGAGCACCAGCACTCCCGCGCCGAATATGCCGATTCGGAGCGACCAGAGCAGGCGGCCCATGCTGGCGCCCTCGCCGGTGCGGACCAGGAACGTCCCGACGATGGAGGATACGATGCCGATGGACGCCACCAGGATGGGGAGCAGGAACATGTAGGCTTCGAAGTTGGAGCTCACGTCGTTGGCGCCCGCGAGGCTTCGCAGGGCCTCGAACTGGGACTGGACGGCGGCGCTGACGGTCGTCTCCTCCATGAGGAAGACGGCGCCGGAGGCGGCCAGGGCTATGGTGGCGATGATGGAGCCGACGTAGGACTCGAAGAGGTCGGCGCCCATGCCGGCGACGTCGCCGACGTTGTCGCCGACGTTGTCGGCCACGGTGCCGGGGTTGCGGGGGTCGTCTTCGGGTATGCCTGCCTCGATCTTGCCCACGAGGTCGGCGCCCACGTCGGCGGCCTTGGTGTAGATGCCGCCGCCGACCCTGGCGAATAGGGCGATGGACGACGCGCCCATGCCGAAGCCGGCGATGATGCCCACGTCCTTGAATACGAGGTATAGGACGGAGACGCCGATGAGTCCGATGCCGACGACGGATATGCCCATGACGGCGCCGCTGCTGAAGGCGACGCGGAGGGCCGGGTTGAGGCCGCGCTGGGCCTTGACGGCGGTGCGGGTGTTGGCGCGGACGGCGATGCTCATGCCGATGAAGCCCGCGAGCGCGGAGCCGATGGCGCCGGCGAGGTAGGCCAGCGCGGTGCTGGGGAAGGCGCGGTCCTCGTCGCGGCCTATCCTGTCTAGGATGTCGAAGTCGACGAAGAGGGCGATGATGACGACTACTACGACGACGAAGACGGCGAGGAAGGCGTACTCACGCCTCAGGAAGGCGTTGGCGCCCTCCTGGATGGCGCGTCCGATGAACTGGACGGTCTCGTCGCCCCTGTCCTGTCGGAGGATGTAGAGGGTGAGCGCGGCGGCGAAGCCGAGGCCGACGATGCCTGCGGCGATGGCGAGAAGGAGTATGGTCAAGGCGGTCTCCGTAGGAAGGTCTCCCCGAAGCGGGAGGCCCGTGCTGTCGCCTGGGAGCGATGCGGCGACAAGCTACCACAGGGGTATATGGCAGTCAAGGCGAGGGCCGGGGCGAAAAAGTGTTCCATTTTGTTCCATATTGTTCCGTTTCGTATCTGGGCATCGGGTCCTTTGGGACGGCCTCGGAGCGCATTCGAACTACGAACGACACGTGTTCGGGGCGCATTCGGACGACATTGGGAACGGCGCTCCGGGTGTCGGCCGTGGCCTGTCTGTCGTTGAGGCAGGCGTCTCGCGATATGTGGTCTGGCGCGCATGGGGAGATGTTAGCACGGGCGTTCGGCGACGTCAAGGGCCGGACTGTGACCCCAAATCCTCCACCTAAATGGCGGTGACGCTCTATGGCAAGGGGGAGGGCTGGTTTGAAACCAGCCCCTACGGGGTGATGCCGATAGATATGGCGATGAATCTGGAGGTGGGGGATTTGGGTGTGACCCTGTGACTTGTGTGATTGGGGTGATGGTTGTGATTATTCGGGGGCGGGGCGGGATTCGGGGCGGATTGGTACGTCCAGCATGGGCCATGGTACGGGGTGATGCGCGAATGGGGCGCGGGTTGGGCGTATGGGACGGCCAGGCAGGGCGCTACTGCCGGAGGGAGGAGGCGCTCAGCCTGAGTTCCCTGTGAATGTAGTAGGGGTCGCCGAGCCTCCGGCGCAGCTCCCGCTCGAGCATGGAGACGGGATAGAGGTTCTGGGGCGCTCTCGGCTCCTTGTGGCGTTCCGACGCGTAGCCGGGCAGGATAGCGGTCGTCTGATCCGCCAGCCGGATGAACCTATGCGCTTCGCCCTCGGCTGACGCCTCGCAGCGGACCACGCCCGACCAGGGATGGCCCTCGCCGCCCGGCAGCTTCAGGTACCAGGAGTAGCGGCTCCAGGTCGTTTGGGTGAGGAATATGGGGGTCCGCTCGCCCGGCCGCAGGCGCGACACGACGTCGGACAGGCCGGAGGGCAGGTAGCTGACGCGGTGGGTCTTCACGTATCCCAGGGCGCCCGGTATCTGGAAGCGGCCTCGGCTGATCGGGCCGTCGAGCACCATGAGCGCATCGTGGGCGTCGTTGCGGGCGGCGACTTCCGCTTCCAGGTTGCCGAGTTGTCCTTGCAGTCCGAGGAGGAGCTTGTCCATGGAGTCTTCCGCGACGGCGTACGGCTCGAACGCGCCCGCCCGCGTCTTGAGCGCGGGGATGCCGTCCGTCGATATGACGGCGCGGCGGACCTGGGCGTCGATCAGCTCCGCCCGCGCCTGGCATCGGACGACGCCGGCGGCAAGGGAGGCACAGATTCCCATCCGGGTGCTGCCGTCGTCGCGGGTGAACCAGACACGGGCGTCAATCCGGCGCACGCCGTCGACGAAGTGGATTGCGTCGGGCTTGGGGGTGTCCGCGGGCGGGGTGATGGGCCGCCACCTGTCGATCGGCATCTCGACCTCCAGGTCGGTAGGGATCTCGGGCTCGGCCATCTCTCCGGATTCGAGGGGAGAGCCGTACTCCGGCGCCCAAGACTCTACGGCGACTCTCACGCCTCGATCCTTTCTATGGATGAGCGGTTGCCTTGCTTAGTCACCTCGTAACGTATGGGGATGCTCTCGGCGAGCTCCTTCACGTGAGTCACGACGCCAACCATCCTGCCGCGCGAGCCGAGCTCCTCGATTGCCTGTATGACGTCATCCAGGGTATCCGAGTCGAGGGTGCCGAATCCTTCGTCCAAGAATAGGGCCTCCAGCTTTGCCGCCCGGCCCACCGTAAGGTCCGCGAGATGCTCCGAGAGGGAGAGGGCCAGAGACAGCGACGCCAAGAAGGTCTCCCCGCCGGAGAGGGTCTTGACAGGACGGCGCGCGCCCGCGCTATTGCGGTCGACCACGACGAAGTTATTGCTATCATCCAGTTCCAGCGAGTACGCATCTCGCGACAACTTCAAAAGCTCCTTGCTCGCTCCGACGCATAGCTGGTTCAGTACCTGGTCCATGAGCCACTGCACGAAGTTGCGGCTTCCGAGGTGTCTCGCAAGGTCCGCTGCCACTGCAGTTTTTCTCCGTAAGCACTTCAACTCGGCTCTCTTCTGTTCCATGCTCTCCAGGCCCTGTTCTATCCGCTTCACCTCTCCCGCCTGCCTGCCCTGCTCGCGGCCGCACGCCGTGAGCGGCTCTTCCCCATGTGCGACGACTACGCCGGCTTGGCTGCACCACTCGGCGATAGCTCCTCGGAGCTCCTCCAGAGTGGACTCTGCCGTCTTCCGTTCCGCCTCGGTCTTCTCATGGAGTGTGCGCTGCTCCTTCGCCTGCTTTTTCGACCAAGCGGTGAGGTCGTTCCACGCGACAGCCAGGTCTTCTCGTTTCGCGGCTGGCGGCTGCATTTCGGCGAGCCGGTCTCTTTGCTTATCGTAGTCCTGCCACGCCCGCTCCCCGTCTCCTTCGAGATCGCTGACGGTCTGTTGCGCCGCCGCTAGCCGCTTGCGGGCCTCCCTCTCGTTGCGGTTCGCCTCCTCCAATTCGCCGGTGGTCGCGGTGACCTGCGCAAGGTCGGATTCGATCTCCTCGCGGGAGGGCTCGTCCTTCAACTCGGCTTCGAGGCTCGTCACGCGGCCTTGGGAGTCTTTGAGGCTCTGCTCCCGCGCGGAGGCGTCGGCTTGGGTGTTGGCGAGGTCTGCGTCAGCCGAAATCCGATCCTGCCGCGCCGCTTCGATGGTGTCCCTAGCTTCCTCCATCTCGGCCGGCGCTTCCATCTCCGGCGGCTCGCTCACGGGCTGGCGGCATACGGGGCAGGCGCTCCCCGTGGACAGGCCGGATGCGAGATGATAGGCGCTGTGCTCGTCTTCCATAGCTCGGAGGGCCTGTTCGGCCGCCTCGGCGGCCGTTCTTGCCTTTCCCGCCACAGCTTGGGCGGCTTGCAACACCGTCCGCGCATCTTCCAGGCGGGCCGCCGCCCTGTCGCGTTCCGTCCGCTCCTTTGCCAGGTCGTGGTAACGACGCAATCTCTGTCTAAGGTCGGCCTCCTTTGGCAGATTGTGGAGGGCTTCCTCCAAGCGCAGGCGTTGATCAGCCGCTTCATCGTGCGCCTTCTTCGCGTCGTCGATGCCGCGCTTGCCTTTCGCTAACTCCTCTGCAAGCTCCTGGACGCCCTCCGGCGGTCGGACCGCACTCAGCAGATCCAGCCGCTTCCAGATGTCCGCGCCGCGTTGCTTCGCTGACAGCGCCCTGTCATTCAGGGCGTCCGACTCCGGCTGGGTCTCCCGTATGCGCTTCTCCAGACCAAAGAGTTCCTGTGCCCTTCTTCGGGCCGCCTTCAGGTCGCCGGGTGTGATTCCTCCGGCCTCCAATTGCGCCATGTCGCGCTCCATATTATCGGCCAGTGCCTTGCTCGTGTCCTTCCGCTGTCCGGCTCTGTAAGCGAGCCGGGTGAACAATTCCGTGCCCAGCAGACGCTGGAGCATCTTATGCCGCTCGCTGGCGGTTTCGTGCAACAGGTTTGCGAAGTGGCCTTGGGGCAGGACGACGGACTTGGTGAAGTGACCAAACGATAGACCCAGAATCTCCTCGACCTTACCTTTAAGGCCCATACTGCTACCAGCCAGAGGATTCCCGTACTCGTCCTCCAACCTAGCCTCGGACTTTGTGCCCGCCATGCGAACGGCCGTGTAACGCTTCTCGCCAACAGCGAAGTCGAGCCGGACACTCATCTGAAGCATTCCCCGGCTGATCACCGGCTCCACTGAGTTTCCACCGAGCCTGGGAATCGACCCGTAGAGGGCAAAGGTGATGGCGTCGATGACGCTCGACTTGCCGGCACCAGTGGGACCGGTCAGCACGAATAGGTCGGCGTCCTCGAAGTTCACCTCAGTTCGGTCGCGGAAGGAGGTGAACCCCTTCATCTCAAGTCTTATCGGTCTCACGCTCCTCCTCCCGTAGCTCGTCGAAGAGCTTCAACAACTCTTCACCTTCAATTTCGTGCTCATCAAGGTACTGACCGAACAGATCTCTTGGGGATCTGCCAAGGTCGATCTGGGGCTTGTCGTCCGCCTGCGCCGCCTCGTGCGCTATCCTCACGTCCACGGCGTTCGGGAATGCCTCGCGTATATCGTCCGCAAGCCAGGGTGACGGCCGCTCCTCGACCTCGATCCGAAGGTAGGAGTCGCCCACCGAATCGCGCTGCGCCATCAGCTCCTCGCGCGTTCCCTTCAGCCGCATAAGGCGGCGGTACGAGGAGAGCGCTATCTCCCCCATGCGGGCCGGTCTCCCCGCCTCCGCCTCGACCAGCAACACGCAGGGCGTGTTCTGGTCATCGCCGAAGTCGACCTGTACGGGCGCGCCGCTGTAGCGGATATTGCCCGGACTTGGCACACGCTGCGCCCCGTGGAGGTGGCCGAGGGCGACGTAGTGGGCGTTGGTCGGGAAGGACTGGGGAGTCACGAAGTATTCGAAGACCGTGTGGGCATCGCGCTCCCCGCCGCCCATCTTGCCTCCCACGACGGCGACGTGGCTCACGACGAGGTTAACGGCGTCGTCTTCGAATGCCTCGCACAGGTGGGAGACGATGCGCCGGAAGCGGTCGGCGTATTTCTGCACGTGGTCGGCGGCCTCGCTGGTCATGAGGTCGTCGGCCTTCACGATGCCGCGCTGGGAGAGGAAGGGCACGAGGGCGACGCAGGCGCGCTCGCCGCTGCGCGTCTCGACTTCGAGCATCCCGCCATTGTCCCTTCGGCGCGGCCGGCCGGCGGCGTGGATGCCGACCCGGCCTAGCAAGGGGCGTATCGCATCGATGCGCCTGGGGTTGTCGTGGTTGCCGGCGATCAGTACGACCTGCCGGTCATGGTGGGCCAGCTTGAGCAGGGCATCGTAGACGATGTTCTCGGACTCGGGGCCCGGCGCGGCGTGGTGGAATACGTCGCCCGCCACAATCACGAGATCGGCTGATTGCTCATCGGCGATGCCGACGATCTCGTCCAGCACCTGTCGATGCTCGTCGGCGCGGCTCCTCCCGCGCATGGTCACGCCCACGTGCCAGTCGGACGTGTGCAGTATCCTCACGCATCGCCTCCACCTAATTCCAGGCCCTCGAACGGGTCCGCTTCGTCTCCGGTATCGCTGGGCGCGCCGCCAGCCTCGTCCGGGCGCGTTGCCCAAGCGGGGAACGGGAACTCGACAACGAGGGGTATGGGAAGCTCCGGCTGCGAGAGTATCATCGTGCCGGGCTTCATGATGGTCGCCCGCTGGCGCTGCTCCGTCGGCAGGAAGCCGTACTCGTCGCGGCCGGCCTCCGCGCTGTCGAGGCGCCCGACGACGCGGATGGACGAGTTGGCGATGATTCGCCGCTCGACCTCGCTGGCGGTCTGCTGCGCGCCGACCAGGATCATGCCGAGGGAGCGTCCGCGCTCGGCTACGTCCAGCAGTATCTCCTTGATGGGGCTGGAGCCTTCTCGGGGGGCGTACTTGTTCAGTTCGTCCAGCATGACGAAGAGGAGCGGGCGCGACTGGCCCGTCCGCTCCTTGTCCTCGAACGCCTTGTTAAGCGTCACGCCGACCACGAAGCGCTTGGCCCTGTCGTTGAGGTTGTGGATGTCCACGACGGTGACCTGCTCCTGGAGCGCTATCTTGTGGCCGGCGGCGTTGGGTACGTCCCCGCGCACCAGGTGCTCGACGTGGGGCCGGGCGGCGTAGAGGCGCCGGATGAAGGCGCCTATCGTACCGCCTCCAACCGCGCGTCCGGCCCAGTCGTAGGCGGTGGTCTCGTCCTCCAGCCGGTCCATGATTATGTCGAAGAGGTCGCCCAGGGTTCGCGCTCTTGCGCTCCCGACGCTCACGCCGCCCTCGCCGATGGGCTGCGCCTCACGCTTCAGCCTTGCGGTCACGTTGTGAACGATGATGGTGTACTGCTGGCGGTCGTCCTGCGCGTCGGTGAACAGGTATGGAAGGAGCTCGTTGTCGCAGAACTCGTGCAGCGTCCAGAAGTAGGACTTCACACCGCCCTGGCGGCTGCCCGTGTCCGGGGCTGCGTTTCGGTCGCCCTTTCTCGGCGGGGCCCAGAACTCGACGCTGCGGAAGTGGGACGCCTCCAGTCCGAGGTCCGCGTAACGGCTCCTCTGGTCGTCGTCGAGGGAGCGATTCTCGCGGTCCAGGAACATCAGGTCCTCGCCCTTGACATTGAAGATCAGCGCCTTGGCATTCACGGCCTCCGCGCCCATGACTCCGGACGTGAAGATACCGTGGAGAAGGAAGGTCGCGTAGGTCGTCTTGGTGGCGACTCCGGAGACGCCGCTAATGTTCACGTGGGCCCCGCGAGTGCCGTCGATGAACTCGAAGTTGACGTAGACAGGGTCGTTCTCACGCGATAGGCCGGCGGGCAGTTGACTGGCCATGCCGTCGAAGAACAGCGCTTCATTGCGTTCGTCGCCCCGGGCCTTGCGGACGACCTGGCCGGGCAGCGGGGGAGTGAAGAACTCGGGCTCGAACCGGGTCGCCTGCACCTTCGCAACCTCGGTGATTTCGGCGGGGATCACCCCGTCTTCTATCAGGAATACGTCGCTGTCGAATCTCGCGCCCTCGTGCATGGCGCGAATCTCGGTGACGATGCCGTAGATGCGGACGACGCTGGAGTCGGGCAGCGTCCTTTCGAGAGCGACGACCTCGTCGAGCTGTATCACCTGGCCCTTGTCCAGCGCGACCCAGAAGTCGAGGGGCGTAGCGGGCTCGGTGCCAAGCACACGTCCGATTTCAGCGGATTCGCTCAATGCGAGTTCTCCTGTGCAGATTCATGCGCCGCGCTCGGTCCGGTCATGGAATTGGGAGAGGTGTTGTTCCAGGCGGTGTTGGCGGAGGGCTAGGGTCAGGTCGCCTCGGGTGCGTTCCAGGACGGATCGGAGCACGTCGGTGTTGCGCCTGAGGCCGCGTGTGAGGGCGTCGGGGTAGTCGATGGTTACGAGGAGGGAGTAGACGTCGTCCATGGCGGCGAGGAGGTCTTCGCAGCGTGAGAAGTCGTCGCGCCTGAGCGAGTCGAGGATGTATCGCCTGAGCTCGCTGGCGGCCTCGGCGAGGCCGTTGACGTAGGAGGCGACTCCGACGCGTAGATCTTCGGGCGTGGGCAGCGGGCCGCCGGCGGTGAAGGCGAGGACGGCGTTGGCTTCGGCATACTCCTTGTGGGCGTCCTCGACGTAGCCGGCGTAGAAGATGGCCGGGTGGTCGGCGAGGCGGTCGGCGATTTGGGCAACGAGCGCGTCGGCGTCTCGCAGCAGGGCCCTGGCGCGGTCGGTCTCGCCGCGGTGGGCGGCCCTGATGGCGTTGGCGGAGGTCCTGACGATTTCGCGTGAGAGCCTTAGGGCGTCCTCGCGGGCGGCGTGGGCGTTGGTGAAGGCGTCGAGGGCCTTCTCGCCGACGTGGGTTAGCTGCTGGCTGTGGTCTTGGGTCACTGTGGGCTCCTCTAATGCCAATCGCCGTGATACGGCCACATACGGGCGTCCTGCCGACGTCCCGCTACAGTGAACTCCGGGGAGGGCAGCCACAAGGGCGGCCC
Organism: Dehalococcoidia bacterium; assembly: GCA_963664035.2. Classification (GTDB taxonomy): domain Bacteria; phylum Chloroflexota; class Dehalococcoidia; order Lucifugimonadales. The sequence continues at coordinate 2,223,262 of OY760867.2, forward strand.
CTACCGGTATTGGGTATTCTACGCGTTTGCGGTTTCGATGGCGTCGGCGATGGCGTTGGCGGCTTGTTCGGGGTTGTCGGCCATGGTTATGGCGCTGACTACGCATACGCAGTCGGCGCCGGCGCGGACGACTTCGGCGGCGTTGGCGCGGTCGATTCCGCCTATGGCTACGACGGGGCGGGAGACGGCGGCCTTTACGGCGGCTATGGTCTGGGGGCCGACGGCTTTGCGGGCGCTCTTGCCCATGGTGGCGGTGGCGTATACGGCTCCGACGGCGAGGTAGTCGGCGCCGTCGGCCTGGGACCGGAGGGCTTCGTCGACGCTGTCGTTGGAGCGGCCGACGATCTGGGCGTCGGATAGGACGCGGCGCGCGTCGGCGGCGGGCAGGTCGGACTGGCCGACGTGGAGGCCGTCGGCGTCGCCGGCGAGGGCTATGGCGGCGTCGTCGTTCATGACGAAGAGGGCGCCGTGGCTGGCGCATAGTCGCCGGAGGTTGCGGGCGGTCGCGAGGACGTGGGCGGCGTCGTTGAGCTTGTCGCGCAGCTGGATGACGGTTGCGCCGCCTCGGAGGGCGGCCTCGGCGACGTCGAGCACGGGTCGGCCGCGGGTGGCCTCCGGGTCGACTATGACGTAGAGGCCGGAGACGCGAGCGGCGGTGTTTTCTCGAGACTGGGTTGCGGCTGCCGCGCTGGCGTTGGAGATGGCGCGGCGGGCGCGTGGGAGCCATTCCAGCGTGGGGTCGCCGGGTCGTCGCGCGGTCTGCAGGAGGTCGAGGGTGGCGGCGGCGTGGGCGGCGGCTGCTATGGCGGCGGCGGGGTTGCGGCGTTGGGCGGAGGGAGGGCGGGTTTCAAACCCGCCCCTACGGGGTCCTTGGGGTATGGAGCGCCTGAGCGTTTGCAGGTCGGAGCGGGTGTCGGGGCTTGCGGCGAGCAGGGCCTCGAGGAGGTGAAGGTCGTGCACGAGGGATTCGAGGTGGGTTTCGGTGAAGGGGCGCATGGTTTGGGGCGATTGTAACAGAGGGTGGGTAGTGGGTAGTGGGTAGTGGGTAGTGGATAGTGGGTAGTGGGTAGTGGGTAGTGGATAGTGGGTAGTGGGGAGTGGGGAGTGGGGAGTGGGGAGTGGAGAGTGGGAGGGTTGGGGTATAATTGAGGCATGACGGTGGCGCGTATTAGACGCATGGCTGGTGGGGTTGCGTGGTTGGCGGTAGCGGCCGCGGTGGCGCTGTTGCCGGGGGTTGGGCCGCTGCTGGACCATCACTATGCCGGGCGGCAGCCGGGGCATGGGCACCTGTACCTGGGCGCGGTGCTGTACGACCACGTACACGGGCCCGAGGTCGCGCATACGCACAGCTACGGAAGGGCGCACATTCACGTCGACGACGGCCACGCGGGGCACAGCCACGGCGGGCCTGCGGGCGTGGCGTTCTTTGCGCCGCACGACGGCGCGTCGCAGGGGCACGCATACGTTCCCGCGTCGGCGTCGTCGGTGGACCTTACGTTTCCTGAGCCGGCTGAATTGCTCCTGCGGCTATTGGCGCGCGAGGGCGCTCTGAGCCAGCAGCAGCCATGCGGCTGTTTGCCTCCAATCATCCGGGGACGAAGGGGATAGCTATGCATTTGCCTTTGCGTAAGAAGGCGGCGCTCTTGCTTGCGGCGCTGGGCGTCGGCCTTATGGTTGCGGCCGGTATCACGCTGGCCCACGACGACAGGGAAGTTGGCGACTACCTGCTGAACGTCGGGTTCAGGAACGAGCCGGTGGTAGAGGGTATCGCGAACGGGATCGAGCTGACGGTGACGAAGAAGGCCGAGTCCGGAGACGACCACCACGATGATGCAACGGCTGACGGCGGCGGGCACCACGGGGGCGCGGCCGCGGTGGAGGGGCTGGAGCAGACGCTGCAGGTGGAGGTGACGCACGCGGCGTCTGGCGTCACCAGGACGTTCCCGCTGCGGCCGGTGGTCGGAGAGCCTGGGGTGTATATCGCGGACCTGACCCCGACGGCGCCGGGCGTCTATACGGCGCGGTTCTTCGGCGCGATCGAGGGCCACCTGGTCGACGAGACGTTCGAGTCGGGGCCGGGCAGGTTCCACAACGTTGAGTCGGCGTCGGACCTGCACTTTCCGCAGGCGCTGCCGACGGTGCGGGAGATCGAGGGAGCGGTGAGGGGCGCGCAGTCGTCGGCGGAGCAGGCTCAGGACGCGGCGATAGAGGCGAAGGACGGCGCTTCAGGGGCCCAGATCCTGGGGGTCATTGGCCTTGCGGCGGGGGTTGCGGGGGTTGCGGTGGGGGCGGCCGGGCTGGCTGTTGCGCTGAGGCAGGCTAGAGGGAGTAGGCCCTGAGGGCGTTGCCGCCGCGGATCATGGCGATGTCTTGGGGGGTCATGTAGGGGCAGCGCTCCTTGAGGTAGTCGAACTGGTGGCGGTACTGGGCCACGGTGGGGCGCTCTATGCTGGTGAACTCGGAGCCCCACATGAGGCGGGACGGGCCGAAGGTGTCGTAGAAGGCCTTGATGACCTCGTCGTTGGGGCCGTAGCGGTTCGGCTGTCCGCGCTGGACGTCTATGCCGGTCAGGAGCTCGATGTAGACGTCGTGCTCGGCGACCATGCGGACGGCGGCTTCGGGTATGTGGACGGAGCCGTCGTCGCGCAGGCAGCTTGGCGGGTCTATGCCGTGGACCACGACGACGGTGAGGTCCGGGTGTTTTCGCAATACGTTCAGCAGGGCGGGGGCGAAGCCGGTGAAGTTCTGCGGCGAGGCGGTGACGCAGGCTGGCACGCCCAGGGACTCGACTAGCTCCCACATGGGGTCGTAGCGCTCGTGGTCGAAGTAGTAGAAGGGGCTGGGCTCTCCCCAGTCCTTGGGGTCGAGGCCGGCGGCCACGAGCTCCTCCGGGGGCCAGGGGGCGAACCACCAGGCGTTGAAGCCCCAGTCCTCGATGTCCCTGCGGATGCGCTCCAGGCCCCTATCGTGGGGGAGGTCGCGCTCGTCGACGGCGGTGATGGCGGCGAAGCGGTCGGGGTGCTCGCGCATGACGCGGCTGACGTACTTGTGGATGTACTGGTAGGCGGTGCCGCGTCTGGCGGCGCAGTGGATGACCTGCTTGTCGACGCCGACGGCGTCCATGAGGAGGAGGTTGTCGCGGTGGGACATGCCGTACTGGAAATACTTGTCGAACTCGTCGTCGATGTCCTGCACCTCGGCCCGGCTGACGTGGCCGTGGCCGTCAACGGTGGGGATGGTCGCGCCGTCGGGTGTAGCCGGCATGTCCGGGGTCATTCCTCCTTGCGGTGCGTCAGGAGCCTGAGGCGGTCGATCTCGGTCCAGAACGGGTCCATCTTGCGTACCCACTCGGCGAGCGTCTCGTCGGGCGTGGCGTCGGTCGTGTCTAGCTCCACGCGGTTGAAGTAAACGGCGCGGTCGTACTCCTCCTGGAAGCGCCGGAGCACGTACTCGACGTCGGCGTCTTGCAGCACGCCTCGGACGTGGGGGTTGGCCGTCATGCGTCGGCGGATGGTCTCCGGGGCGGCCTTGAGGTGGACTATGGTGGTGCCTGGGCCGAGGGTCAGTATGGAGCGCTCCATGGAGCGGGAGGTGAGGGTGCGGTCGCCGATGCCGCCGGGGCCGCCGTAGCCGAAATATAGGGGGGCGTAGATCATCTCCTCGATGTAGTGGCCGACCATGCAGTGGTCGTCCATGTCGTAGAAGAGGGGGTGGAGGTGGTACTCGAGGTTGGTGCGGAGGATGAGCTCCTTTATCGAGGGGCTGAGCCGCATCATGAGCTGCTGGTCCTGCTCGGAGACCTCGCCGGTGGCTACGTGGGGGTACTTCCAGTGCGAGTGGAAGTCGTCGAACCTGGCGCCCATGTTGTCCGCCGCCCACTGCTCGATCTTGTTGGCGAGGGTCGTAGTGCCCACGTACTCGCAGCCGATCAGGATAAGTCGCATCCATGCCTCCGTCGTCCGGCGCGCGACAGGGTAAGGGAAGAGATGGGGCTTGTAAACAGGGGGCGGGAGTGATACAATGTGATACAATCAGATTCTAGCAGATTGGGGATGCGGCGATGGTCTTGATCGAAGGCCTGACGTGGGACGAGCGCGCCGAGGAACACATCCGGCGACACGGGGTCACATTCGAAGAGGTTGACCAGGCAGTATCGGGGTCCCGGTATGCGAGGCGGTCCGGGCCCTACCTGCTGATCATAGGGCAGACGCTCCAGGGCAGATACCTGGCCGTAGTGCTCGACGACGAAGGGGACGGACTCTGGTACCCGGTCACAGCACGGCAGGCTACCGCCTCGGAGAGGCGGCTGGCCGCCCGGCGCGGCCGGTAGCGAGGAGAACGAACAGGCACAGGAGGACAAGTTGACACAGGAGAACAGGCACCGCAGACGCGAGGCGGCCAGGGAATACTGGCAGCGGCACGGCATCGACGAAGGGGCCGACGGCTCACCGCAGGAACAGGAAGAGGTCGTGGTCGCCAAGAGGCCGCTCAAGGCCATGCTGTCTCTCAGGCTGGGAGACGACGACCTGCGCGAGCTCACCCTGCTCGCCAGGGAGAACGACGTGGGCGTAACGACGATGGCCCGGAAGCTGCTGCGCGAGAGCCTCGTCCAGTCGAGGGGCGGGCTATCGCGGCGGCAGACCCCGGAGATGGCCTACGGCATGGTCGCGGACCGGGCCGGGGAGCCGTACTCGGCGTCGGGGGATGACGACGGTCTCTACGTACTCTCCAGGCGCGCGCTGGACGATATTTGCGGCGCCGTGCAGGCGGAGGGCGCCAGGCTCCTGGCCGCGGCGGTGAGGGAGGGGGCCGTACACGTCGGCCCAAAGCGCGGGGAGATGTACGACCTGCTTCGCGGGGTAGGCGGACTGGAGTAGGGCGCGTCTGGCCGACCGCTAGCCGGAGCAGGTGTCCTGCGCTGGGTCGGGTGCGCTAGCCGGGCTGTCGGTGGAGGACATGTCCTTGGCGCGCGCGACGTTTCCGAGGGCGTGGGCGAAGTACCGCGGGTCGTCCTCTTATGCGCGGCGTTCAGGTACTCGGCTATAGCCTCGTCGCTGTCGAGGAAGTCGGCGGCGTCGAATCTCTTGAGCTTCATGTTGCTTTCCTGAACTCCGGCGCGAAGAGCATCATTCCTTCGCACTCTTCCAGTGCGCCTTGGCGGAGAGCGATTGCCTGGAAGGCGGGGCCATTGCCGAACTCGCTCGTCATTCCCCACTTGCTCGCCTGGACGAACCCGAAGCGCGAGTAGAACCCTGGCTCGCCGAGCAGCGCGACTCCGTCGCAGCCCATGGACCGGCATCGGTAGAGCCCTTCCCTCACGAGCCTTGACCCTATGCCGCGACCTTGGTGGGCCGGGAGTACACCGATGGGGCCAAGCGCGGTCCATCTCATGTCTGCCGATGGCGGCTCGACGGTGACGGGGGAGAACATGACGTGGCCTACGACATCGCCCGCAGCGACCGCGACCAGCGACAGGAACGCGCGGTCCGCTTCGCGGAGCATCTCGACCACCGTCGACTCGTACGGTCCGCCAAACGCCTGCTCGTGGACGCTGCGGATGGCCGGGGCATCGCCTGGGCTCTCCGGGCGGATCTCCACCGTACTTGCGCTAGTTGCGGACAATCGGGGGCCTACGTCACGGTGCCCTTCGGTTGGTGTCTGTAGCGGTAGCGGGCGTTGGGGCCTTCGAGGATGGCGCGCTGGGTGTCGGTGAGGCCGCCGTAGTCGTCGGGGTCGAAGTAGTGGGCGGACCATGAGATGGGGTTGGGGCTGTACTTGAAGAAGATGGTGCGGCGCTCGTCGGCGCCGGTCCAGGGCAGGGTGCCGTGGGTGAGGGCCTCGGTGAATATGATGGCGGTTCCCGCGGGGCCGGTGACGCGCTCGACGAGAGGACCGGGTTCGTCCATCTCCTTCCACTCCTCCGGGAAGGCGTAGTTGCTCTTGTGGGAGCCGGGTATGCAGCCGAAGCCGCCGTCTTCAGGGCCGACATCCTTCAGGTTGTATGCGACCACGGAGAGGCCGTTGCGCATCCGGCCGCCCTCGAAGCGGAAGTAGTGGGTGGGGTTGAAGGGGGTCGCGCCTCCATGGAGCCGCGTGCCTATCGGCCCCTTGCCGGACTTGATGACGTCGAGATAGACGTGGTCGAGGCGGAACTGCTCGCCGAGGAGCTCGGAGACGTAGGGCGTTACGGCCGGGTTGTCGATGAGCTCGCGGTAGTCGCTGCCCCAGTCGAGCAGGGGGACGAACCTGTGGGTGCGCATATCGGGTGGGCACTCGGCGGCGATGCGCTCGTCGAGGACGCTGTTGAGCCTGGCGATCTGCTGATGGGTCAGCGCGCCGGGCACGACGAGGTAGCCCTTGAGGTCGAACATGTAGCGCTCGTGGTCGTTCATGGGTTGCCTCCTCGTGGCGGGTGGGTCAGTGGCCGCGCATCTTGGTCGGCGTTATGCGCAGGCCCACGTTGTAATCGCGGGCGACCTGTTCCGGGGTCATGCCGAGGGCGGCTATGCCCTGGCTGTACTTCGCGAGGTAGTCCTGGTTCTCGTCCGGGGCTGGGGCGTCGGGGTCGACCCGGGCGTCTCCCGTGAGCACGGAGACGTGCTCTCCATCGAAGTCGGTGTTGAAGTGGACCGCCACCCTGGGGCTGCGCTCGACGTGGCGGAGCTTGTGGGTGTTGGGCTCGGTGTAGACCAGCAGCGTTTCGCCGTCCCATACGAACCAGACGGGCCTTGGCTGCGGCGTGTTGTCGCTGCCCACGGTGGTGAGCCAGATGGTGTGCTCGGTCTCTAGCTGCTTGCCGATTTGCTTTCCGAGGTCGGTGTTGAAGTCCAGCATGGGCGATCCTCCGATTCCATCTCCGTCATACCGGCGGAAGCCGGTATCCCTTGGCCTATGTTACCGCAAGTCGGCGGGCGTTTCGCCTGCGTCGTCCAGCCTGCGGCGGGCCTCAGCGTATACGTCGCCGGGCAGGGGGCCATCGAGGGCGGCATGGACGTTCTCCCGCAGGTGGTCGGCGTTCGTGGTGCCGACGATGACGGTGTGGGTACCGGGGTGGGAAAGGGCGAAGCGGAGCATGAACGACGAGGCGGTCTCGCCGTCTTCCAGGAGCTCGGGCAGGCGGGCGCGCTCGAAGGCTTCCCACCGCTGCGGGACCTCGGGCCTGACGCCTCCTCGGACGACGACGCCGGCTCCGGCATCGGCGATGCGCGTGATCCAGCGCTCGTGCTCCCGCTGCACCGCCGAGTACGGTAGCTGGAAGTAGTCGAAGACGCCCCACTCCAGGAAGGCGGGCAGGTGCGGCAGCTCGGTGGAAATGCCGGCCCACGCGACGAGGCCGGCGCTGCGCATGTCGGCCAGCGTCTCGACGAGGCGGCCCCTCTCACACTCCTCGACGGTGGGGCTGTGTAGCTGCACCATCTCCAGGCTGTCGCGTTTGAGGCGCCGCAGGCTCTGCTCGACGCCGCGGTAGAGGTTGTCGCGGGTCCACTCGTGGATGGAGCCGTTGACGTGGTGGGGCTCGCGGCGCTCGGTGCAGCCGCACTTGGTGGAGACGTGGAGCTCGCCGTACCTGTGGGAGAGGGTGCGGCCTATGCGGACCTCGCTGTCGAGGTAGTCGCCGGCGGTGTCGATGAAGTTGACTCCGGCGTCGACGACCTCGTTGAGCAGGCGGTCGGCGTGGTCCTCGGTTATCCTCTTGCGGAAGGCGGCGCCGTAGCCGAGGCGGGTCACCTCGAGGCCGGTACGGCCCAGGACGGCCTTGGGGAGTGGGTGCGACTTGGGAATTGGCGCATCCTCCGTCAACCGCTGTTCCAGGGATTCAACACGTCGATGCCGCAATTTTCGAATCCCCTCGAATCTCTCGTAGCGATAGATGCCCCTACAGAACGAGCTATAGTAGCGATCTGGCAGTCGTCGTGGCTGATGGGATTTCCGATGGAACGGCGGATGGCAGCTATCGTGGCATAGGCTCGGGCAGCGTAGCTATCGAAGGGTAGGATGCGCCCTGAGAAATCTTCCGCGATCATTGCTTCAATTTCAGCGAGCAGCCTGTCGCGGCGTCTACCCGCCGGCAGGATCTCAACTCCGTATCGCAGTTCCGCTTCGGTAACGGAGGTGACGAACAAGGATTCTTTGGGATGGTCGTTCACCCATGAGAGGACCTTGGGATGTGGAGTATCCCGCATAAGCTCCGAGACGACGTTAGTATCGAGAACGAACGTCACTCTGAGACTCCGTCGAACTGGGGGGGCTCACGCATCGGCTGCCGAGGAGGCAGATCCAGGTCCACGCCGCCGAGCCGCTTGAATCTCTCGTTAATGGCTGTTCCGAGACCCTTGGTCGGTGCGGTTTCCCCCTGCAGCGCCTCGCTCAGGATGTTGCGTGCTTCTTGCTCCATCGAGCGTCCATTCTCCGCGGCCTTAATGCGCAACCGGCGTTTCAGCCCATCATCCAGGTTACGGACTGTGATGCTGGCCATGATCGCGTCTCCGCAAGTAGTGTGGTCGGATTGTAGCATTGATTGCATTGCAATCATACAAGAAGTAGAGCTTTCTCTCCCTAGATAGCTATGCACTCAGGCGGTAGTGGGGGGCGGGGCGGCCGCCTTGGGGGAGGCCGAGGGGGAGGCGGACGTCCAGGAGGAAGGGGCGGCGCTCGTCGTCCACGACCTGGAGGCCCTCCTCGATGGCTTCCCGGACCGCGGCTTCGTCGGTGACGGTCATCGACTCGACGCCGAATGCCTCGGCGATCTTGGCGGGGTCCATGCCCTCGAGGACTACGCCTCCGTACTGGCCGGTGCGGGTCATGTTGCCGTCGGCGCCGCCGAAGGCCGTGGCGACGACGCCGTAGGAGCGGTTGTTGGGCACGACGAAGAGGACGGGGACGGCGTGGTGGGCGGCAGTCCAGAGGCCGGAGTCGGCGTAGTAGAGGGAGCCGTCGCCGACGAGGCCCACGACGCGGCGCTCCGGGTCGCCCAGCTTCAGGCCGACGGCTGCGCCGACGCCGTAGCCCTCGGAGCCGCCGGCCGGGGAGACGTAGGTGTTCCGCCCTGGGCCGCCCCTGGCGGCCATGCTGGCGACGGGGAGGGCGAACTGCTCCATCATGACCGACGCGCCGCCCCTGTCCTCCAGCGTCTCGTCGAGGGCGTCGAGAAGCACCCAGGGCCGCACCGTGCCGGGCTCCGCCTCGACGGCGCGGGCCGCCTGCAGCCGCTTCTCCCTCAGCGCGGCGGCGTGGCCGCGCGCCCAGGCCCTGCGCTCGTCGAACGCGCCGGGGCTGTGATGGGCGGCAAGGCTTTCGAGGCGCTCCAGGGTCTTGCGCTCGTCGGCGAGGATTGCGAGGTCGACGTCCTGGATGTTCTTGAAGTTGCGCACGTCGGAGCCGACGGCGACGATACGGGGGGCGAGCCGGGCGGGGGTGTAGGGCTCGGGGAAGCCGGTGCCGACGTGGCGGGCGCCTATGCAGACTATCGTGTCGAAGACGGGTTCGGTAACGACCTCGTACGGGTGGCCGCAGTGGAGGGGGTGCTCGATGGGCATGCTCCTGAAGTCGCCGCAGACGGCGGCTCCGTATCGCTCGGCGATGGCGGCGACGTGGGCCTGTGCGCCGCTCTTCCATACGCCGTCGCCGACGTAGAGCAGCAGCCGATTGGCGTCTCGCATCGCTCGCTCGAGCTCCTCCAGGTCGACGTCGTCGGGAGCGCCGGCGCGGACGCCGCGGCCGGCTCCTTCTATGATGGTCGTCTCCACCTCGTCGGCGCCCAGCATCCGGTCGTAGACGGCCAGGTGGACGGGGCCCACTGGCGGCGTCGAGGCGACGCGGAAGGCGCGGTCGACGGCGTGGGCGAGGCCCTCCGGCTCGACGACCGTCCAGCTGGACTTGGTGAAGGGCGCGGAGATGGAGGTGGGGCCGAAGCTGGGGTCCAGCTCCATGCCGATCCTGTCGTAGTAGCTGCCGGTGTCGCCGGCGAATGTGATGATGACGACGGGCAGGCTGCCCTCGTATAGGTTGATGACCTGCCCGAGGCTCTGGGCGAGCCCGGCGCTGAGGTGGACGACCATGGCGGCCGGCTCCAGCTTCGCCTGCGTGTATCCCCCGGCCATGGCGGCGACGCTGCCCTCGTGGAGCGCGAGGATGCCGTGGACGTCCGGGTGGGAGTGGAGGGCGTCCATGAAGCGCGCCTCGCGGGAGCCTGGGTTGTTGAAGACGTACCTGACGCCGGAGGCGGCAAGCTGCTCGACGATGATCTGGGACGGGTTGGCGGTGATGGGTTTCCTGGTCAACGTATCATCTTTCTCCGTATCCGCAACGATTTGTAACATTTTGTCGTTTTCAGCTATGGGCCGGGTGACAGTGAGTAACACGAATATGACTCGGATCTGACGCGAGTTCGACTGGATGTGACACCGGTGCGACACAGGTTTCGAAGCCCTCGCCCGAAGGGCCGGTTCGTCGCCACGTCAGCCGTGATGTATGTCCAATAACCATGCGCAGACTATAGCACTCATGTTCGCTGTGCGTCAACTGGAGACACGCCGGTCTGGGTGCGGCCACCCACTGAGTCTCTCGCTGATGTCCCGGGCCGCTTGACGACGCAGTTTACCATCTCCGCGCAGGCGGCAATGCCGAAGTGGGTGCAGGCCACGCCGTAAGAGGCATGAGCGGCGGGGCGCTCATGCACGAGTTCGAAGACCTTGCGGGTCTAGGCGACCTTGTATCATGGAGGGCATGGAGGCAGATGCGACTGCAGAAACGGGAGGAACAGATGAAACCCAGGATCGCGGTGGCGGCCCTCGTCCTGCTGCTGCTCGCCTGCACCGGATCCAGCGAGACACAAGAGTCCATGCCGATCATCCGGCTGCATCAGGGCCAGTATCTGCTGGAGGAGCGAATACTCGAGGCCAAGATCATTGCGAGGGTGACTCTGCGTTCCCACGAGGTCATGGGAGCGCAGTTCCCAGGCAGCAGCAAGTACCGCCCCGCCATAAAGTTCACATTCGACGCGCTGGAGTACCTGAAGGGGACCGGTGGCGGCGAGTTGGTTGCTTACGCCTATGGCGACCACTACTACTTCACCATGGAACGAGACACGGCGAAGGAGGCGGTGGACCTCTGGAGCTCGTGGATATCGGGCTACCGCGACGGCCGATGGGACGACAGGCAGGCGATCATCTTCCTGAGGCAGCCGGTCAAAGACGGCTCCTACGTGATTGGGTTCCTGGGGGAGTACGAGGATAGCTTCTCCCATCGCAGGTTCGTCAACAGAGTCACCATAGCCGACGACGAGAACCGGGCCTGGCTTCCCGCCGCCGCGTCCGCCCAAGGCAGCGACGGCAACGCCCAAGAGCAACACTTTCTTCTCGAAGACCCAGACACGGCAACCACGACCTCAGTGAGTGGCGCGGTAGGCTCCGCGTCGGCAGCCTCGACTATCAGCAAGGCCTCTCTGAAGTCCAGGATCGCAGCGGTCGAGGCGGAACTGGCCGCAAACAACACGGACGCGTACAGGAACTGCCTTCTTGCCAAGTACGAGGCGATCAGGACGATCAGGTACAACAATTCACGAGGCATTCAAGTTACAACTAACTACGACGTAAAGTCCGGGCTGGCTGCCGGCACCGAGGTAGACCTGCATAGGTACGCCGATGACACAGCCAATCGGGAATGGTACGAGGGGAAAGACAAGGACCTGTTCACCCCCAAACAGGGTGTCATGTACACCAGTCGACCGCTTCCGGCGGGAGAGTATCGCTTCTACCACAACGACACCGAGCCGGGGCAGGACTGCGGCTACTCCGAGGAGCAGCGAACGGAGATACTGGAGATAGTAACCGTCACCGCCCCCGTTGGCACGCTGGCCGAGTCGTTCTTCGACCCCTACGCCTCCCTGTCTGCCGGACAGGCAGGCAGCACCGCAATCGTCGGCACCACGACCGTCGGGACCATCTCATGGCAGTCCGGCGAGGTCACCGCGGACCTGACGCGGAGCGTCACTGGCCACGCGCTCGACTTCATAGACCTCACGGGCACGACGGTCCTGTCGTTGAGTGTAGCCGACGCTGCGACGACGGCGGCGGGCGCGTTGACATGGGCGGTGAGTGAGCAGCCGTGGAAGGCGGGCGACAAGCTGATGCTGCGGATCAGGAAGTAGGTTGCGCAGGCGTCCGGCGCTTCCATGTCTCGCCTAGGTCCCGGGCCACTTGACGACGCAGTTTACCATCTCCGCGCGGGGCGGCAATGATGAGGTGGGCGCAGGCCACGCCGTAGGAGGCATGGGCGGCGGGGCGCTCACAGGGTTCGGGGACCTCGCGGGTCTGGGCGACCTTGTATCATGGAGGGTATGGAGGCAGATACGACCGCGGGAACAGGAGGAACAGATGATACCCAGGATCGCGGTGGCGGCCCTCGTCCTGCTTCTGCTCGCTTGCACCGGATCCAGCGAGACACAAGAGTCCATGCCGATCATCCGGCTGCATCAGGGCCAGTATCTGCTGGAGGAGCGAATACTCGAGGCCAAGATCATCGCGAGGGTGAGGCTGCGCTCCCATGAGGTCGTGGGAGCTCAGTTCCCTGGCAGCAGCAAGTACCGCCCCGCCATAAAGTTCACATTCGACGCGCTGGAGTACCTGAAGGGGACCGGTGGCGGCGAGTTGGTTGCTTACGCCTATGGCGACCACTACTACTTCACCATGGAACGAGACACGGCGAAGGAGGCGGTGGACCTCTGGAGCTCGTGGATATCGGGCTACCGCGACGGCCGATGGGACGACAGGCAGGCGATCATCTTCCTGAGGCAGCCGGTCGAAGACGGCTCCTACGTGATTGGGTTCCTGGGGGAGTACGAGGATAGCTTCTCCCATCGCAGGTTCGTCAACAGAGTCACCATAGCCGACGACGAGAACCGGGCCTGGCTTCCCGCCGCCGCGTCCGCGTCCGCCCAGGGCAGCGACGGCAACGCCCAAGAGCAACACTTTCTTCTCGAAGACCCAGACACGGCAACCACGACCTCAGTGAGTGGCGCGGTAGGCTCCGCGTCGGCAGCCTCGACCATCAGCAAGGCCTCTCTGAAGTCCAGGATCGCAGCGGTAGAGGCGGAACTGGCCGCAAACAACACGGACGCGTACAGGAACTGCCTCATTGCCAAGTACGAGGCTATTAGGACGATTAGGTACTACAAATCGCAGGGCATCCCGGCCACGAACAACTACGAACTAGACTCGGGACTGCCGGCCGACACGAGGGTAGGCTCAAATAGGTTCGCCGATGATGCGGCCACCCGGGAATGGTACGAGGGCAGAGACAAGGACCTGTTCACACCCAGAAAAGGTGTTATGTACACGAACAGGCCTCTTCCAGCGGGAGAGTACCGATTTTACTACAACGACATCGAGCCGGGGCAGGACTGCGGGTACTCCGAAGAGCAACGGACGGAGCTCTTAGAAATAGTAACCGTCACCGCGCCCGCAGGTACGCTGGCGGAGTCGTTCTTCGACCCCTACGCTTCGAGCACCGCAGTCGTCGGGACCACGACCGTCGGGACCATCTCGTGGCAGTCCCCTTCGGCAGGCTCAGGACAGGCGGGTAAGGTCACTGCGGACCTGACGCGGAGCGTCACGGGGCACGCGCTCGACTTCATAGACCTCACGGGCGCGACGACCCTGTCGTTGAGTGTAGCCGACGCCGCGACGACGGCGGCGGGCGCGTTGACATGGGCGGTGAGTGAGCAGCCCTGGAAGGTGGGCGACAAGCTGATGCTGCGGATCAGGGTGGGGGAGTCGGGACGACCTGTGGCTGCCGGGCCTGAACCCGACGCAGCGTTTGGACCAATTGATCAGCAAGAGCCAGAGTCTCGAACGGTCATCACGGGGGCGACCCTATGGATACCGCGCCTCCAGTTCGCGCCGGTCCTGGAGGAGATGATCGTCAAGTCGAAGGTGATTGCCCGAGTGAGGCTGAGCTCGATAGAGGTAGACGGGGTGAGGAAGCTCTATGACGACTACGGTGATTCCCCATACAACGGGGCGCTGAAGTTCACCCTGGACGTACTCGAATGCATCAAGGGGAGTTGCGGCTCGCAGCTCACGGCCTATGCTTACGGCGTGGAGGACTGGGGCGGGATGTACGAGAACGACTTCGTAGCCGATACGGCGGATGAGGCGAAGGCGATGGCCCCTCGGCTACTGGTCAATCGAGATGCGCGCTGGGACAACCGCGATGCTCTCGTCATGCTCAGGTACAACGAGCGGGACGACCGCTACTACCTGGGCATGGTCAGCGCCGATGGGTATGTCCAGTTCACAGTTGCAGGTCCTCTTTGGAGGGCTTGGCTGCCCGACTCGGCATCGCCGCCAGCGTCCAGCACTACGCCCGTTGCCGGTGGCGCTGCGTCCTCCGGCAGCACACAACACTTCCTGCTGGAAGACCCGGACAAGATCGGTGCATCGGCCTCGCAGCCACCTACGGGCGCCCACGCCATGTCCGCGGCGACGTCTACCATCTCCCTAGACGATTTCAAGGCGAAGGTCTCCGGGCTGGACCGCGAGTACAACGGTGGAGATGGCTCAGTCGAGTGGAAGGAGTGCATCATTGCCAAGTACGAGTGGGAGAGCCAGTCACTCCGCGAGACGGAGAAGAACGGCGGCAGGCCAATTCGCGGCGTCTATAAGTATAAGTCGCCATCCGGCCTGCCGGCTAAGACGTTGGTACGCGCGCTCCCAAGTGCGGAAAAGCATCGTGAGCGATACGGAGACACGCCGCCACCCACATACGGCAACTATTGGACGGAAGGCAGGGACAAGGAGTTGCTCGTTGGGGACTGGCCTGGCGAGATCAGGACTTCACGTCCCCTTATTGCTGGTGAGTACCGCGTATTCGAGCTATGGCGGTCCGCCAGACGTCATAAGTGCGACGCCTACCCGGAGCGGGAGCGGGAACGGTTCGAGCACGTGGTAACAGTCACCGCGCCAGCAGGTACGCTGGCGGAGTCGTTCTTCGACCCCTACGCTTCCAGTACAGCAATCATCGGTACGACCACCATGGGCACGATAGGTTGGCAGTCCGGCGAGGTCACCGCGGACCTGACGCGGAGCGTCACGGGCCACGTGCTCAACTTCATAGACCTCAAGGGCACGACGACCCTGTCGCTGCTTGCCTCCAACGCCACGACCACGGCCGCGGGCGCGCTGGCGTGGGCGGTGAATGAGCAGCCGTGGAAGGCGGGCGACAAGCTGATGCTGCGGATCAGGAAGTAGGTTGCGCCGGCGTCCGGCGCTTCCACGTCAGCTTCACGGTGCCGGGAACGTGTCCGTGGGTAGGAGTCCCGTGGGTAGGAGTCCCGTGGGAAGCTGGCCCAGAGAGTAACTGTTCAGACCAAGTGAGAGAAGCAGGCATTGCCCTTCCTTCTGTCATTCCGAGCGCAGCGAGGAATCTAAAGGCGTCCGCCTTCAATTGAGGTTGGACTCGGGGCAAGGTCTTTATATTCCTCACTTCGCTGCGCTACGTTCGGAATGACTGTGGCCTTGGGAAGGCCACACAAGGGGATGAAAATTGGGTCGCCTTGGTATGGGCGCCACATCGATGGCATGGGCCTGGGAGGGCGGGTTTGAAACCCGCCCCTACGTAGTGGGGAGGCTATTTTCATGGTAACCACCCATGCCGGTTGCGGTCCGGCGCACCAAGGGATGAAAATGAACCAAGGCAGGCTTCTAACCCCCCATCCTAACCTTCCCCCGCAGGGGGGGGGGAAGGGACAAGTCAAGTTGCGCGGGGCTATTTTCGTACCAATGACAGGGGCCTTGGGAAAGGCCATACAAGGGGGATGGAATTGGCTGCTGCGGCATCCCGGCGTCCAAGGGTCTGGGACTGGATACCGGCCCGTATCGGAGTACGGTGTGACGTTCTTTCGCCGGTATGACGAATGTGGGCGTGGGTGGCTATTTTTTCGTACCAACCATCCATGTCGGTTGTGGTTCCGGCGCACCAGGGGATGAAAATGGATCAAGGCAGGCTTCTAACCCCCCATCCTAACCTTCCCCGCAGGGGGGGAAGGGACAAATCAAGTTGCGCGGGGCTATTTTCGTACCAACCACCCATGCCGGTTTGCGGCCCGGCACACCAAGGGATGAAAATGGGTGCGGGGAACCCTCATCCCTTCGGCAGACTCAGGGCAGGCTCTAACCTTCTCCCGTCGGACGAGGGAAGGGACAATCAAGTTGCGCGGGGCTATTTTCGTACCAATGACGATTCGGGTGCCTCTCACGATTCAGTGGGTTTCTCATATCGTCCGTGGTATCCTGTGGCATACAATACCGCAGTGATAGAGATTTGGCAGACGGAAGTTATTGCTCGTTGGTTCAAGCGGCTTTGGGACAGGGAGGCGAGGTGCGAATCGACAGCCGTATCCGACGACTGTCCATAGGAGGCAGCAGCTATGACAAAGACGCAGACACGGCCGTGGGACCCGGCGGAACATTTGGAGACCGAGGAGGATATGGCCGCTTACCTGAACGTCGCGCTCGAAGAGGGCGACCTGGGCCTGATCATGGCGACCTTGGGCGACATCGCCCGCGCTCGAAGGATGGCGTTGGTCGCGCAGGAGGCGGGGCTGGGCAGGGAGAGCCTGTACAAGTCGCTGTCCGTCAACGGCAACCCTGAGTTCGCCACGGTGCTGAAGGTGGTTGAGGCCCTGGGACTGAGGCTCCGGGCGACCGCCGCTCCGGGGGCGGCCGCCGAGTAGAAGACTCACACCGTCGGGCCGGCTACAGCTCGAGGGCGTTCTGGATTACGTCGAAGCGGAGGAGGCGGCCCTGGTGAGTTAGGACTACGGCCGCCAGGTCGATGCGCCAGTCGCGGGACTCGGCGCCGTGGGTTTGGAGGTACTGCTGGGCGGCGTCGGCCATGTGGGAGCGCTTGCGGGAGGTGAGGGACTCCTCGGGGCTGCCGAGGGACTGGGCGGAGCGGGTGCGCACCTCGACGAAGACGAGGGTTGGGCCGTCCTCGGCGATTAGGTCGATCTCGCCGGCCCTGGCGCGGTAGTTCGTCTCGAGGACCCTGTAGCCGGCGGCTTCGAGACGCCTGCGGGCCACCGTCTCTCCGAGCGCGCCGAGGCGTTGGCGTGGGTTGGCGGTCACAGCAGCGCGGGCTGGCGCACGGGCGCGAATGTGAGGCGGTGGATGGGGCAGGGGCCGCGCTCTTCGAGCGCCTCCAGGTGGCGCCGGGTGGCGTAGCCCTTGTTGGTGGCGAAGCCGTAGGGCGGGTAGGCGGCGTCCTCGGACTGCATCATCCTATCGCGGGCGACCTTGGCGACGATGGAGGCGGCGGCGATGGACAGGCAGGTGGCGTCGCCGCGCACGATGGGCTTCTGGGGCAGCGGGAGGTCGGGTAGCTCGATGGCGTCGATGAGGAGGAAGGCGGGGGCGACGGCGAGCGCGGCGACGGCCCTGCGCATGGCCAGTCGGGTTGCGGGCACGATGCCGATGCGGTCGATCTCGGCGGCGGTGGCGGCGCCCGTCGCGAGGGCTGGGGCGCGCTCTTGGAGCTCGGCGAGTACGCGCTCTCGCTGCCGCGCGGTCATCTGCTTGCTGTCGCGGGTCTCGGAGACCCAGCCGCCGCGCGGATTGCGGGGGAGGACGGCGGCGCCGGCTACGACGGGGCCTGCGAGGCAGCCGCGTCCGACCTCGTCGAGGCCGGCGACGGGGGCGAAGCCGTCGCGCAGGAGGCGGCGCTCCTCGCCGTAGGTCGCCCTCGCGCGGCGTGCCTTCTTGCGGGGCGCGCCCACGGGCGGCTAGCCCGCCGCGGCTTCTGCCAGCGCCTGGGGCGTCTCGGCCGGCGCGGGCGGCTCCAGCTCGATGATGCCGCCGCCGACCAGCCGGTCGCCGTCGTAGAAGACGACGGCCTGGCCTGGGGTCACGGCGCGCTGGGGCTCGTGGAAGCGAATCTCGGCGAAGCCGGGGTGGGGGGTGAGGGTTGCGGGGGCCTCGCTGGCCTTGTACCTGATCTTGGCCGTGACCTCCACGGGAACCCCTGGGGCCATGCCCTGCGGGAAGTTGACGTTGGAGGCCCACATGGAGGCGCAGTAGAGATCGTGCTCGGCGCCGAGCACGACCCTGTTGCGCGCGGCGTCGATGCGCACGACGTAGCGGGGGGAGCCGGTGTTGCCGCCGAGGCCGAGGCCGCGGCGCTGGCCGACTGTGAAGAACTGGACGCCCGGGTGCGCGCCCAGTACCTCGCCGCTGGTGTCGACGAGGTCGCCTGGCCTTGGGCTGGCGCGGCCGCTGATGAACTTGCGGTAGTCGCCGTCGGGGATGAAGCATATCTCCTGGCTGTCGGGCTTGTCGGCGACGGGCAGGCCGGCGTCGGCGGCGAGCTCGCGCACGCGGCTCTTTGGGTGCTCGCCCACTGGGAGGAGGAGCCGGGCGAGCTCGCGCTGGGTAAGGGTGAAGAGCACGTAGGACTGGTCCTTCCCGGGGTCTACGCCCTTGAGTAGCTCGAACCCGGCGGGGCCGCGGCGTATGCGGGCGTAGTGGCCGGTCGCCACGTAGTCGGCGTCGAGGAACAGCGCCCTGCGCAGCAGGAAGTCGAACTTGATCTTGTCGTTGCAGGCGAGGCAGGGGTGCGGCGTGCGGCCCCTGTCGTACTCGCGGCAGAAGTAGTCGACGACGTGCTCCTGGAACTCGCGCTCGAAGTTCATGACGTAGTGGGGGACGCCGACGGCCTGGCAGACGCGGCGGGCGTCGTCGACGTCCTCGACGGAGCAGCAACGCTTGCTGGCGGCGGGCAGGTCGGCGCGCTCGACGGTCCACAGGCGCATGGTGACACCCACGACGTCGTAGCCCTGCCGCTTCAGCAGCAGGGCGGCGACGGAGGAGTCGACGCCCCCGCTCATGGCTACTATCACGCGCCCCTTGCTCATGGGGTAGAGCGTAGCATATTACGCCGCGCCGTTGAGAGCCGTGACCTTCTCCACGAAGCCCCGGACCAGGAGCCGGTTGTCCTCCAAGTCGTAGTCTTCCATGAAGTCATGATAGAAGTTGGCGTGGAGTGACCGCGCCGCCGCAAACCCGGCTACGAGGATCGGGTCGCCGCTCTCCTCGGCGAGCCTCCTGACGGCGGCTTTCATAGCGCCGTGCTTGCCGAAGTCCCATCCTCGCTCTTGGGCCGCGGCCACAACCGCATGGGAGGCCGCGCCCCAGAGCTTCTCCGAGCCCTGCAAGACATCGCCGTCAGCCAACTCCTTGTCGGCAGCCTCCAGGAAGCCCCGCGCCGTCTCCATGTGCCTCTTGGCGTCCATGCCGCTATCTCACCATGTCGGACAGGCCACGGCCCCCGGCACACTGGTCTTCGAGGATGAGTGCAATCGCCTCCACGAGACTCTCGCGGGCCGTTTCCTCCGTCAACCCCTGGCCGTTGGCGCCGGGGATTTCAGGACAGTAGGCTATGTACCAGCCTTCCTCTTTCTCAATGACGGCGGTGAACTCGTTGCGCATGTTCGCATAATACTACATGGATGAACGGGATGGACATGGATATGTCGATTGCGTCCGGCCGGACTGTGGTATCGTGGCGGGATGAAGACCTACAGGGTAGCGATTGTCGGGTGTGGCGCAAGGGGGACGGCGGCGGGGCTGGCCTATCACACCCACCCGCGCACGGAGGTCGTCGGCGTGTGCGACCTCGTACGGGAGCGTGCGGACGCCCTGGGGAGCCAGTTCGGCGACGCGGCAAGGTACGACGACCTCGACGCGATGATCGTCGAGACGAAGCCGGACATCGTGGCCATTCCAACCGGTACAGAATTTCACTACCCCCTGTTGATGCGAGTACTGGACTACGGAGTGAACGTCGACGTCGAGAAGCCGATCTGCGTCGATCTGGACCAGGCGGACGCGGTGCTGGCGAAGGCTTCCGAGAAGGGCGTTCGGGTGGCGGCGCATCACCAGTATCGCTCCGGGGGGCTGATGCGCGCGATGCACCGGGCAGTATCGGACGGGCGCATCGGCAAGCTGCGGCACATGAACGCCAGCGGGAAGGGATATTACGGCGGTTACGGGCTGCTGAACATCGGGACGCACTCGCTGAACTCGATGATGAGACTGGCCGGCCGCTGCAAGGCGGTGTACGCGACCGCGAGCACGGACGGACGGCCCATCCACCCCGGCGACGTGGCGCAGTCCCCCAACGGAATGGGGACGATAGCGGGCGAGTCGATCAGCGCGCACCTGGAGTTTGAAGGGGGCGTGACGGCGACGCTCCTGCAACATCGGGTGTCCGCCGCCGGCTCGATAGGCCGCACGCTCGAGGTCCTCGGCACGGATGGGCGGGCGCTGTTCAACCCCACGAGCGGCGCGTGGCTGCTGGAGGGCGCATGGCCCCTGCCGTTGCCCGACGGGGAGCGCGACGCGTGGCAGCGGCTCGAAGCCGAGGTCCCCGAAGGCTTCAGTCCCTACGGCAGGGCGGCGCCGGACGACTACCGGCTGGACGACTATTGGTTCGTCGAGGAGTTCGTCGAGGCCCTGGACGAGGGGCGCGACCACGAATCGAGCGGCGCCGAAGCAAGGCACGCCCTGGAGATCATGATGGGCGTCTTCGAGTCGGCGGCCTACGGGCGGCCGGTCAGGCTCCCGCAGGCGGAGCGGGGCCACCCCCTGCTCCGGTGGCGCAGGGAAAACGGGCTGGACGCCCCCGGGCCGGCGCCTCGTTCATACGATGACTGGCTGGAAGCCGAAGACGAGCGGCTGGGGCGAGGCGCGCGGCCCGGTGCGGTGGCCGGGAGCTGAACGGCTACACGCCGTCGACGACTATCACGCTGGCTTTCGCGGCCTTCATGCGGATCTTCCTGGCTTCGGCGAATTCAGGCGAGCTTAGACACGCTCTCGCCTGTTCCACGCTGTCGAATTCGATGACTACGACGTGGCCGGGCGCCCACTCGCCGTCTATGACCTCAGCGGCGCCGCCGCGCACCAGGTATCTGCCGCCGTAAGACTCGACCGCCGCCGCGGCTCGCTCCCGGAACTTAGCATGGAGCGCCTCGTCCGTTATCTCGTTGTTCACTATCACGTATCCTGCCATGTGACCTCTCCTTCGTATGTTCCGGGGCGTATCGCCCCTATGAACGTTACCGGATTGAGTATACTACCTTGATCCCTCCACGTTCACGGTAACTATGTCTACGCCGTGGTACTTCCGGTGGCGCACGGAAGAGGCATAGTGCCGCAATAGCCAGAAGGAGACCTCGTGCTCCTCGGGGATCTCGGACTGTTCGTTCAGGTATGCCAGCCGGTCTTCGAGGTTCTCCTCGTCGAAGACCGCCATGAATTCCAGCTCCACGGTCTTGCCGGGCCGCGCGACGATTATGAGCCTAGGCACGTTATCGTCTTCGCGGTCGCCGCCGGACTTCAGGAGGCTCGATAGCGTCTCCTCGCCCGCGGCGCGCAGGCGCTCGGTCGACGCATCGTTCCAGCCGACCCTGGAGGCGAGGTTGCGGAGGAAGGCGTCGACCTCGGGCAGAGCCGAAGTCTCCAACGCGGTCTCCAGGCGCATGCGCCGGGGGCTGGACAGCTCGATGAACGAGGTCAGCAGGATCGCGGTCAGGATGCCGACCGTCATGCTGTTGCCGAGCGACGCGCCCCAGGCGGTCCCCAGCAGGTCCACGAGGAAGTTATGGCTCTGCAAGCCCACCCCAAGCGAGAGCGACAGGCCCACCACTATGGCCTTCTGCGGGTCGAGCCCGTCCTGGAAGACCATCCTCATGCCTTCCACGAAGAGCAGCCCCATGACCATCAACAGGAAGGCCCCCATTACGGGACTGGGGACCGTCAGCAGGATACCCGCCGCCTTGGGCAAGAACGCCAGCAATATCATCATGGCCCCGATCGCAAGCCCCAGGCTGCGCGCCGCGACCCCGGTGAGATTGATGAGCGAGACGTTGGACGGCGTATAGACTATGGTGGGCAGTGTCCCCGTAATCCCGGCGAGCAGCGCGCCAAGTCCGTTGGCGTTGACCGCGCCCTGCACCAGGCGGAAGTCGGTCGCCGGCGGCCTGCGCCGCGAGACCTGTTGAAGGGCGACGCCGTCGACGCTCATCTTGATGGCGACTACGAGACTCACGATCAGGAACACAGGCAGGAGGGTCCAGAAGTCCTGGCCCGGGCCCAGGTCGAATCCCGGCCATGACGCTATCTCCGGCGCGTAGAACCAGCCGGCATCGATTACCCTCTGCGGGTCGTACAGTCCGAAGAGAGCGGCGGCCGCGGCGCCCGAAGCGAGTCCTATGAGCGTCGCCCATAGCTTCCAGACTCCCGATGCTCGGATGGCCAGCATCGCCGAGACTGCCAACGTCACCACGGCGACGGTAGGCCCCGCGGCGGTCGGCGTTCCATCGGGAACGTCGCCCAGCCTCTTGACCGCGATTGCCATGACCGTGACCGCTATCAGCATGAGCGCCACCCCGGAGACGACCGGCGTGATGATCCGCCTCAGCAGCGGCAGCCACGCGGCTAGCGCGAACTGGACTAGCGAGGAGACGACGAGGAGGCCCGTCAGCATGGAGGGCCCGCCCGCGGTCAGCGCCAGGACGGAGACCCCTATGAAGTGGGGGCCTGCCCCGGTCATGAGCGCGTGCCCCGCTCCCAGCCGCCCGGCGCGGCCCGCCTGCAGGGCGGTCACGGCTCCGCCGATTACCAGCGCCGCGAAGACGGCCCAGGTCAGGTAACCCTCGTCCAAGTCGTCGACCGCCGTGAAGGCGACGGTCACGAACAGGACCGTGTTCGCCAGGGCGATCATGACGCCCTGGAGGGCGACGCCAATCGTCACGAGAGGCGGGCACCGATCGTCCGGCTCGTAGCGGATGTTCTCGTTTACGCGCTCTATCTTCCGCCTCTCAGCCCAGCGTTGTTCGCATATTACTACATGGATGGACGGGGATGGACGGGACGGACCAAAATCCCCCACCTAAATGGCGGTGACGCTCTACGGCAAGGGGGAGGGCGGGTTTGAAACCCGCCCCTACGGGGTGATGGCCGATAGATATGGCGCTGAACCTGGAGGTGGGGGATTTGGGACGGATGCGCCGATTGCCTCCCGGCCGGACTGTGGTATCGTGGCAGCGCCGTATTCGACGCTTGCGGTAGAGGAGGCAGCCGGTATGCAGGACTACGAGGCGCTCGACATCTCGCGTTGGTGCAACGCCGGGGCCGGCGTGCTGGATGGGGAGTCGCCCGCGCTCGGCAGGCAGGACCTCATCGGGCTGCCCTTCCTCATAGGGCAGGACGGCGGCGGTCCGGACGGCGCATGCTTCATAGACCTGGAGGGCGGGGACGCGCCCGTCGCGGTCGAGGTCGGCCGCTCGGCGCTGCGCGTCGTCTTCGCGCACCGGCTCTTGGAGTCCCGGCTTGCCGAGGGAGGGCCGCTGGGAGTGGACGTCGCCGAGTACGTCTTCCATCTCGCGGATGGCAGCGTCGAGCGCGCCGCGGTCCGGGAGCGGTTCGAGATAGCCGGCCTGGCGGGCCGGGGAGGGCTTCGCGGCAGGGCCGGGATGCCGTACCTCGCCGTGCCCGACCAGGGGGCGCAGCCGATGCCGCGCACCTCCGGGCCGTGGGACATGATGGGCCGCCGGCAGTTCGAGGCGGAGATGGGCGGTACGAGGCGCTACTACCTCTGGGCGTGGGAGAACCCCCGTCCCGAGCAGGGGATCGACGCCATCGAGATCGTCCCCAGGGGGCCGCGCTTCCTGGTCGCGGCCATCACCCTGGGATACGTGGACGAGCACCCGCTGGTCAGGACGGGCAGGCGTCCGGTGAAGCTCGTCCTCAAGGACGCCGAGCGGGCCGCCCGTCCATTCGACCTGGACGTCGAGGTGGACAGGGGCGAGAACACCTACGCCTTCCCGCTGCCGCGCGAGTCTGGCGACCGGTTCGTCGCCGACCCGTTCAGGGGCTGGGGCCAGCCGCCCAACCGCACCTCCAGCCCGGCATACGTCGAAGTGTCCGCTGTCCCTTCCGCCACCGTCACCGTGAAGCAGTCCGGCGAGGAGGTCGGCAGCGCCCGTTGGGGCGACGTCCAGGGCGATGGCAAGGTCGAGACCGAGCAGGTGCGCTTCGAGCTGGCCGATCCCGGCAGGAACTGGGTACACGTCACCGTGGTCGACGACGACACGGGCGAGCCTGTGCCGTGCCGCGTCCACTTCCGCTCCCCCGACGGGGTGCCGTACCAGCCGCACGGCCACCACGGCCACGTACACTCCGACCTGGGCACGTGGTACACCGACGTGGGCGGCGACCTCAGGCTCGGCCACGTCACCTACGCCTACGTCGACGGCGCGTGCCAGGGCTGGCTGCCTAGGGGCGAAGTCATCGTCGACGCCGCACGCGGCTTCGAGTACGAGCCCCTGCGGACGAGGGTCCGCATCGAGCCCGGCCAGCAGGAGCTGACGCTCCGGCTGAAGCGCTGGACCGACATGAACGCCCGCCGCTGGTTCAGCGGCGACTCCCACGTCCACTGGCTCTCCACCCAGGGCTCCCATACCGAGGCCCGCGCGGAGGACCTGAACGTCGTCAACCTGCTCCAATCGCAGTGGGGCAATCACTTCACCAACACCGAGGACTTCACCGGAGAGCCCAGCGTCTCCAAGGACGGCCGCTCCATCGTCTACGTGGGCCAGGAGAACCGACAGCACCTGATGGGCCACATGCTGCTATGGGGCCTCAAGAAGCCGGTCATGCCCTGGTGCTCCGACGGTCTGGGCGAGGCCGAGGTCGGCGGCACGCTGGAGGCCACCCTCAGCGATTGGGCCGACGCGACGCACGAGCAGGGAGGGACCGCGCTGATCGCCCACTACGGCGGCCTGACAGGGGAGGCAGTGGCGCTGATAGCTACGGACCGCGCCAAGGGCGTCGAGATGATCAGCCATAGCGCCTCGAACCACAGGGACTACTACCAGGCCCTCAACTGCGGCTACAGGCTCCCGCTCGTGGGCGGCACCGACAAGATGTCCAGCGACGTGGCCCTCGGAAGCTGCCGAACATACGCCTACATCCCGCCCGACGAGGAGTTCACCTACGACAACTGGTGCGCCGCCGTCGCGGCGGGGCGCACCTTCCTCAGCGCGGGCCCGATCCTGGAGCTCAGCGTCGACGGCCAGCCCATAGGCAGCACCATCGCCATGTCGGGCCCCGGCACGGTGGAGGTCCACGCAAGCGCGGAGAGCCTCTTTCCACTCCACCGTCTCGAGATCGTGCAGGCGGGCAGGGTCGTCGCGTCGGCGCAGTCGGAGAGGGGCGAGCGCCGGCTGGAGCTGAGGGAGCGTATCAGGATCGACGGCCACACCTGGATAGCCGCCCGGTGCGGCGGGCCCGGCTATCTGGCGCCGGTGGGCTTCCCCGGGTGGGGTGAAGACTCCGCCGGCCTGCAGATAGGCGACTACTTCTACGACAACTGGAAGCGCGGCACATTCGCCCACACGTCGCCCATCTACGTGGCCTGCGGCGGCGAATGGTGGATGTTCGACCCCGACACGGCCCGGCTGATGCTCAAGCTGATCGAGGGCGGCATGGCCTACGTGGAGCACACCTCCGTCCAGCACCTGCCGGGCACGACCACACACCCCCACGGCGAGGCCGACCACATCGCCCACCTCCAGCGCCCGTTCGTAGAGGCGCGCCAGGCCATCGAGCAACGCGCGCAGGCCCTCGGCCTGTCGCTATAGGAGCATCGCCATGAAGACCAAGCTGAGGGCCGGGATCATAGGCAGGACGGGTAGGGGGGACTACGGCCACCATCTCGACACCGCCTACCAGTGGGCGCCCGCCGTGGAGGTCGTAGCCGTGGCGGACGACGACCCAGCGGGCCTGGAGCGGGCCGGCAGGCGCACCGGCGCTGAGCGCCTCTACTCCGACTACCGCGAGATGCTGGAAAAGGAGGACCTCGACCTGGTCAACGTCTGCCCGCGCTGGGTCGACTGCCACAGGGAGATGGTGGTCGCCGCCGCCGAGTCCGGCGCCAGGGGCATCCTGTGCGAGAAGCCGATGGCGTCCACGCTGGCCGACGCCGACGCGATGGTCGAGGCCTGCCGCGCAAACGGCGCCAGGATGGCCGTCGCCCACCGCCGCGCCAACGCCTACGAGGTCCACGCCAAGAAGCTGGTCGACGCCGGGGAGATAGGCGAGGTGCAGACGATACGGACGCGCGGCAAGGGGGACCACCGCTCCGGCGCCGAGGACCTGGCGGTGCTCGGCACCCACATGATGGACAGCATGAGACACTTCGCCGGCGCAGACCCGGTATGGGCGCACGGCCACGTGACCCAGGACGGACGCGAGATAGGCCCCGGCGACGTCCATGAGGGCGGCGAGCACGTCGGGCTTATCGCCGGCGACAGGGTGTCCGCATACTTCGCCTTCGGCAATGGGGTCGCCGGCCACTTCGATTCGCACCCCACCGACCTGTCCGCCGACCGCACCAGGCGTTGGTTCGGCTTCGAGGTACACGGCACACAGGGCATCATCTCCCTGCGCAACTCCCCCAGGGGCGAGATGTATATATACCCATACGGCCAGTGGATACCGGACGACGACGCCGGCAAGTGGGAGCGCGTGCTCCTGGACGAATGGGAGTACCGCCCCGACGGGAGCGCCAGGAGCTACGACGAGGCGATGCACCTCAGCAACCGTCTACTCGCTGACGAGATCGCCAGCGCGGTCATGGAGGACCGCGAAGTGGAGGCGGTATCCACCGGCGAGGACGGGCGCGCCGCACTGGAGATGATCATGGCTGTACACCAGTCCCAGAGGGCCGGGGGCAGAGTCGCGTTCCCGCTCCTGGACCGCGAGAACCCCTACCGGGACTGGTGGAAGGGGTAGGGGGGTGCTATCCTCTGTGCGCTGACGGCGAGGTGTGCGAATCATGCAGGTGACGATAGGCGCTGACCACGCCGGGTTCGAGCTCAAGGCCGTGGTGGCGGCCCTGCTCGAGGAGCTCGGCCACGACGTGGTCGACCTGGGGGCCCACGCCTACGACGCGGGGGACGACTACCCGGACTTCGCCGGCGCCGTGGCGCGGCGGGTGGCCGCGGCGGGTGGCCGCGGCGTCGTCGTCTGCGGCAGTGGCGTGGGCGCGTCCGTCGCCGCCAACAAGGTCAGGGGCGTCCGCGCCAGCGTCTGCCACGACACCTACTCGGCGCGGCAGGGCGTCGAGCACGACGACATGAACGTGCTCTGCCTCGGCTCCCGCATCGTCGGCGAAGAACTGGCCAGGGAGGTGGTCGCCGCCTTCATGGCCGCCGGGTTCTCCGGCGAGGCCCGTCACAGGCGGAGACTGGACAAGCTGCTTGCCCTCGAAGCCGCCTGGCCTCAGTAGGCTTCGCCGATCCAGCGCACTCGGGGAAACGTCGTCCGCGCGGCCCTGACCAACTTCTGGTCGGCGGTCCATAGGTCGCACCCGTCGGCCTCGGCGAGGGCCACGTAGAGCGCGTCGTAGGTAGCCTTCATCTCCAACTGCTCCGCAATCGTGAAAGCCGCGTTATACAGCCCCACCGGTTCGACTATCGACACTGAGGGCATCAGCGCGTTCAGGGCCTCTTTCGCGTCTCCGGGTTGAAGCCTGCCTCTTCGGATCATCTGGTACAGGGCATTGGTCACCTCGGACCCGAAGATGGGAGGGCTTATCAGGTACTCCCCCCTGGCCTGCCACTGGGACCGAAGCACCAGCGCGGCCTCCGAGTATTCCTCAGGGACGACCCACTTCAACGCAAGGCTGACGTCTACTACGACCGTCACCGAAGAGCGCTCTCATCGCCGGGACCCGCATCGATGCCGGCCGCAGTCTCGTAAAGGTACTGGCTACGCCTGTCCCGCTCCTCGCGGATGATCCTGGTGCTGTCGGGCAGCTTGACACCGCTAGCGGCGATGCGCTCTCGCACGGCGTCCATCCTCGCCGCCCCATCGGGGGTTATTCTCCCGACGGCCTGTTCCGTGACGTAGTTCACCTGCTGTTCTGTGCCGTATCTCACTTGGCTTCTCTCTTCCGCGCCGAGTTGGAACAGTGCGTCCAGATCCTCTTTGCTCAGCAGCTTGACCCGTTCATCGCGGGGGTCTTCCATGGCCGTCAGCCGTCCACGGCTGATGAGCCGATGTATCTTGGCGCGGCTCACGCCATACGTGGCCGTGGCCTCTTTGATCATCATGAAGTCGGACCGTCTCAATGCTTCCTCCCATGTAACGATATGTCGCGATTGTAATCGAAGCTCTCAGCCTTGTCAACCCCCGGTCGGCGGCAGTGTCGTAGGGGACACTATCCATCGCGCCTCGTATAGACTAAACTGCTTCTTAGTCCAAGGAAAGGGAGTGCGATGATCACCGGAATCAACCACGCGGGCCTAATCGTTCAGGACCTCGACAAGGCTATCGCCTTCTACAGGGACGTAATCAGCCTGGAGGTCAAGACCACGATGGAGCGCACCGGAGAGGCGCCCTCCAAGCTGCTCGGCTACGACGACATACACTTCAAGGGCGCTCACATGACCACCGGGGACGGCCCCACGCTGGAGTTGATCCAGTACATCAACCCGCCGCCCTCCGACCGCCCAACCGAGGAGCGCAACGTCCTCGGGGCTAGCCACGTAGCCTTCACCTGCGAGGGCATACAGGAGACCTTCGACATCCTCATCTCGCGCGGCGGACGCGAGCTGAACCCCCCGCAGGAGGTCGCACCCGGCCAGTGGCGCTGCTACCTACAGGACCCCGAGGGCAACTGGGTGGAGCTGGTCGAGAACCTCTAGCCGCCGATATATGAGAGCGCTCAAGAGGTGGCGGATAGCCCTCCTGGTCGTCGTTGCGCTTACTATCGCCGGCGCCTATTTCGCCTACACGCGAATTACCGGTCCGGGAGACGGCGCGTCCGAGGAGGGCACGCATCTCATCAGGGTAGAGCGCGGCGATCTCGTCGATGCCGTCTCGATCAACGGCGCGCTCAAATACCCTGATAGGGAGACGCTCAGCTTCGGTAGCCCAGGCGTTGTCGGCGAGGTGCTGGTCGAGGCGGGCCAACGCGTCGAGGCCGGACAGGTCCTGGCGATGCTTGACCCTGAGACGATTGCATCCCTCGAGAGGGGCGTCGTACAGGCGCGGGTCGACCTCCGTAGGGCGGAGGAGACACTGGAGGCGGCAGAGGCCCCTCCCTCGGCCTTGGACGTCGCCGCGGCGTTTTCCAACGTCTCCGACGCGCGCATATCGCTGCGCACGGCCCAGCAGTCGCTGGAGTCCTTGAAGTCGCCATCCCCCCAGGAGCTTGCAAGGGCTTACGCCGCGGTGTCGGACGCGCAGGCGGCCCTGGCGTCGGCCCGCGAGTCTCGGGATGGCCTTGTAACGCCCTCCGACGCCGACCTCGCCAGGGCGCGCCTCGCCGCCGCCGATGCCAGAGCCGCCCTGAAGTCCGCGCTGGAGGCGCGCCAAGAGCTGTTGGCGGGGGCGACGGCCCTGGAGGTCGCCAGGTCGCGGGCCGCGGCGGCCGATGCCGGGGCGGCCCTGGAGTCCGCACTGGAGGCGCGCGACCGGATGCTGGCCGCGCCCTCGGCCCTCCAGGTAGCCGAGGCGCGCTCGGCCGTGGCTAATGCCGGAAAGGCCCTCGTGTCCGCGCGTGAGGCGCGTGACCGCCTGCTGTCCGCGCCCTCGGCCCTCCAGGTAGCCGAGGCGCGCTCGACCGTCGCCAAGGCCCGGATGGCCCTGAAGTCGGCCGAGCAGGCGCGTGACCGCATGCTCGGCCCCACTGCTCTGGAGGTGGCCAGGGCGCGCGCCGCCGTCGCCGACGCGGAAGCTGAACACCAGGCCGCGCTCGATGCGCTGGACAGGTTGGAGGACCCGTCGTCCTTATCCATCGCCGAAGCCGAGTCCGCCGTCGCCGCCGCGCAGACCTCCCTCCAGGGTGCCCGGAAGGCCCTCGACGACCTCCTCGCAGGCGCGTCCGAGGAGGAGACTGCCGCCGCCCGGCAGAATGTCGCCTCCGCGGAGTCCGCCCTCGCGACCGCCCGCGCCGAGCTGGACGTGGCCCGGCGCGACTGGAACGGCAAGGTGGCGGCGTCCTCCTCCAGCCTGGACGCTGCGCGGCGCGTGTACCGCAACGTCTTCAGGAAGTGGCTCGGCATAGAGACCGAGCCCGGCGACTCCGCTCCCGGCGCTGTCCTGGAGTCCTTGGGCGTGGACCTGGAGGAGGTGTTCGACCGCAGGCTGAGGAGGTTCTCACGCAACGCGCCGCCCGGCGACGACCCGTCCACGATCTGGGACGAGACCATCGTATACGCCTGGCTCGTCTTGTACCCCGGCGCCATCGTGGTCTCCTGCGAGAACGACGCGCCGCCGTTCCCAGGGCGGTGCATCGGTAAAGATATGGACGACGCGCACCGGGCCCTTCTGCAAGCCCAGGACGGTCTGGAAGGCGTCGAATTGCAGCGCGACAAGGCGGTTGCTCTTGCTGAGAGTGCCGTATCGGACGCCGAGCGCCTGCTGGTCGACCGGCGTGAGGCCCTGGACAAGCTGACGGCTGACCCCGACCCTCTCGACGTGAGGAACCGTAGGGCCGCCGTGGCCCTGGCAAGCGCCAGGTTGGCCGAGGCCCAGGCGGACCTGGCGGCCATACGGGGCAGCCCCGACCCGGTGGCCCTGGAGGCCATGAGGCAGAAGGTCGACCTTGCCCTTGCCGCGCTCGGCCAGGCGAGGGAGGACCTGGCCGCCTTGGCCGCCGACGCCGACCCCGTCGAGCTCGAAGTCCGGGAGCGTCAGGTAGCGCTGGCCGAGGCCGAGTTGCGGGCCGCCGAAGACAGGCTCGCTGACCTCCTCGCCGCCGAAGCCGACCCCGTTGAGCTCAATGTCCTAGAGCGTCGGGTAGAGCTGGCCGATGCCGAACTGCGGGCTGCCGAAGAGAAGCTGGGCGACCTCCTGGCCGCCGAGGCCGACCCCGTTGAGCTCGATGTCCGGGAGCGTAGGGTAACGCTGGCCGATGCCGAGGCGCAGGCTGCCGAAGACAGCCTCGTCGCCCTCCTGGGCGAAGCCGACCCCGTCGAGCTGGAGGTGCTGGAGCGAAGGGTAGAGGTGGCGGAGGCTGACCTGGAGAGGGCCGAAGCGGACCTGCGGGCGTTGACCGGCTCCCCTAACTCCGCCGAGCTCGAGGCGCTGGAGCGAAAGATCGCGGTCGCGCAAGCCGACCGCCAACGTGCCCGGAGGGACTTGCGGAAGCTCCTTGGCGACCCCGACCCGCTGGACGTGGCCGCCAGGGAAGCCGCCGTCGATCTCGCGGCGGCGAAGCTTGCGGAGACGGAGACGGCGCTGGCGGAGATGGGCGCGCGCGACGAGCTTCAGTTGGAGCTCCTCCAGGCGGACGTGCTGGCGGCCGCGGCGGCCCTGGCCTCCGCGGAAGACGCGGTCGAGTCCGCGGCGCTCAGAGCCCCTTGGCCCGGCCTGGTCGAATCGTTGGAGATCGAGCCGGGCCAGGGCGTCGAACGGAACGCGGCTGCCATCAAGCTCGTCGACACATCCACGCTGGAGATCGACGGCGCCGTCGACGAGATAGACGTCCTCTCTATCCAGGAGGGCTCCCCCGCCGTCGTAACCCTGGACGCCCTGCCGGACCGGGAATTGGAGGGCGAGGTCTCCAGGATCGGCGCGGCCGGCGAGGTGCAACAAGGAGGAGGCGGAGTCTCCTACGGCCCGTTCGGCGGCGCGCCTCAGAGCGTAGTCCGGTACGCGGTCAGCGTCAGGGTAGCGCCCCCAGGCGGAATCGACCTGCCGGAGGGGCTGAGCGCCGTCGCCAAGGTAGTGATCAGGGAGGAGAAGGACGCCCTGCTCATACCCCTGCACGCGCTGCGCGGCAGCTTCGACCGCCCGACCGTCAGGGTGCAGGGGGAGGACGGCCCGGAGGACCGGCCGGTCGCGCTCGGCGTCAGCGACGACTTCTGGACCGTCGTGACGGAGGGAGTGGAGGAGGGAGAGATGGTGGTGACGGAGGTGAGGCCGCCGGCGCAGGGCAACCCCTATGACTTCCAGTAGCGGACCGGCCGCGCGCCGCGCGGACCCTGCCGCGGCCGTCAAGGCGCCACCGGGCCGACCGCTCATCGAATTGGACGACGTGACCAAGGTGTACGGACTTGGGCAGACGGAGGTGCGGGCCCTCCAGGAAGTGAGCCTCTCCATACGCGAGAGGGAGATGGTCGCCGTCATGGGCCGCTCGGGCTCGGGAAAATCGACCCTCATGAACATCGTGGGCTGCCTGGACGTACCGACGTCGGGCAGCTACCACCTCGACTCCGAGAACGTCGTCGGGATGAGCGACGACCGCCTTGCGGAGATACGCAGCCGCAAGGTGGGGTTCGTATTCCAGACCTACAACCTGCTGCCGAGACTGACGGCCATGGACAACGTCGCCCTCCCGCTGATGTACGGCGGCCGCGGCGGCGGCAGGAAGCGCAGCGCGTCGGCGCTGGAGAAGGTCGGGCTGGCGGCGCGCGCCCGCCACCGGCCCACCGAGCTATCGGGTGGAGAGCAGCAGAGGGTCGGCATCGCCAGGGCCCTCGTCAAGGACCCCGCCATCCTGCTCGCCGACGAGCCCACGGGAAACCTCGACAGCGCGACCGGCAATGAGATCATGAGCGTCATCGCCAGGCTCAACCGCGACGACGGGCTGACGGTCGTCTTCGTCACCCACGACCCCGACGTAGCGCGTCACGCCCAGCGCGTGGTCTCCATGGAAGACGGGCGGGTGGTGGACGACCGCGCGACGCGGCGGGAGCGGTGAGTTGAACCTGCCGGCGACCCTGAAGACGGCGGCGGTCTCCCTGGGCGCCAACCGTCTGCGCGCGTTCCTCGCGCTGCTCGGCATCGTCATAGGCATAGCCTCGGTCGTCACCCTCATGTCGATCGGACGCGGCATCCAGGCGGAGATAACCTCGAGCATAGAGTCCCTGGGGACCGACCTGCTACTCGTCAGGTTCGGCGCCGGGGAGTTCGGGCGCCCCGACGCCGCGCCGCTGTCCAGGTCCGCGCGGCCCCTGACCCTGGCGGACGCCGAGGCGCTGGCGGACCCGGGGGCGACGCCGTCCGTAGAGGCCGTCGCGGCCGAGTTGCAGACCAGCGGCGTCGTCTCGGCGGGCGGGAACAGCGGGTACGGAGAGGTCCTTGGCGTCACCTCCGACTACCTGTCGGTCAGAGACCTGTCGATGCGGTCCGGCATATTCATCGCCTCGACGCACGTCGCCAACAGGGACGACGTCGTCGTGCTGGGCGGGGCGCTCGCCGAGACGCTGTTCGGCTCCCGCGACCCCGTCGGCCAGCCCGTCAGGATCAACGCCAGGCGCTTCACGGTGGTCGGCGTGCTGGAGAGGAAGGGCCGCCCGGGAGACTCCTTCTACGGCTTCCTGGAGTGGTTCGACCGCCAGGCGATGGTGCCGGCGACGACAGCCTTCTACAGGCTAAGCTCCGGGAGAGCGAGCGGCGGAGAGGTCGTCGTCAACAGCATCTACGCCAAGGCCGCGAGCACCGACGCCGTGGACGCGGCCTTCGACGAGATCAGGTCCGTGCTCCGGTTGCGCCACCGCATCGCCGAGGACGACGACTTCACGATAACGACCCAGCGGGAAGCCATCGACGTCCTGGCTGGGGCGGTCGACGCCTTCGTCGTCTTCCTCGGAGCGATAGCCGGCGTCTCACTGCTGGTGGGCGGCATAGGCATCATGAACATCATGCTCGTGTCGGTGGTGGAGAGGACGCGGGAGATAGGCATACGCAGGGCGATGGGCGCCAAGCGGCGCGACATCCTGCTCCAGTTCGTCATCGAGGCGGTCCTGCTCACGGTGAGCGGCGGCCTGCTGGGGATACTCTTGGGCCTGGGCGTCTCCGCGCTGGTGAGCGGCGTGAGCCTGGGGGAGGGCGCGACGTTGCAGACCGTCGTTAGCGGGGACATCGCGACCCTTGCCCTCGTGGTCTCTGCCGCCGTGGGCCTCTTCTTCGGGATATACCCCGCGAGCCGCGCCTCCCGGCTTCATCCCATAGAGGCCCTGAGGACCGAGTAGCGGGCGGGTTACTCTCCTGCTTCGGTCTACGCCGCCGGGCTCTCCTTCATCCCGGACCCCGTCACAGCCGCCAGCACGCTCTCACCGCGGCCTATGACCCCTCGCGCCGCGAGCGCCTCGACCCCCGCGAAGGCCGCCGCCGCCGAGGACTCCGCGTAGATGCCCTCCTCCTCCGCGAGCAGCCGCTGCCACCTCAGTATCGCGTCGTCGCCGACCGCGACGGCGCTTCCGCCCGCGGCGCGGAGCGTCCCCACTATCCGGCGCAATTGCGGCGGCGCGGCGACCGATATGCCCCCGGCAACCGTCTGGGCGCCCTCCGCCTTGCTCCACCGCCTGCCGTGAAAGGCCGCTACCAAGGGCGACACCGCCTCCGCCTGCGCCGCGTGCAGCGCCGGCATCCGGGACAGGCTGCCCCGCGCGGTCAATTCGACGAACCCCGCGTGCGCCCCGATCAACAGCGACCCGTTGCCTACGGGGAACACCACGTGGTCCGGCATACCCAAACCCTCCGGCAACGCCGCGTGGTCCGGCATCTCACCGTAGGGGCGGGTTTCAAACCCGCCCTGTACCTCGTAGGCAAAACCTTTCATCCCCTCCGCGAAGAATGGACTCAGCGCGTGAGATGCGTACACGATCCCGCGGCTCTCCGCGAAGGCCGCGGCTGCCGCCGTAGTCGCCTCTCGCGGCCCCTCCACCGTGTGCAGCGTCGCGCCGTACACCGCGATCTGGCGCAGCTTCGCCTTGGGCGCCGAGGCCGGCGCGAATATGTGAGCCGATATGCCCGCGTGGGCGGCGTACGCGGACACCGCCGCTCCCGCGTTGCCCGACGAGTCCTCCACGACCTCCGTCACACCGTGCTCCACCGCCGCCGACATCATCATGGCGGCGCCCCGGTCCTTGAACGACCCCGTGGGGCTTGCGAACTCCAGCTTCCCGTACAGCCGGTCCACCCCGGCGGCCCTCGCGGCGGATCTCAACGCCACGATGGGTGTATTCCCCTCGCCCAGGGACACCGCCTCGCCCGGCCTGCGCAGCGGGACCGGCATCGGCGCGCCCGCCTCTCCCACGTCTAAGTACCTGGCCCGCAGGGGAGACCCGCATGACGAGCACGCCAGCGCCCGCATCGTGGGGGCAAGCTCGGCATCGCAGCCGGTGCAGGCTAAGACGAAGTGGGACAAGTCTACCTCCAGCCCGTGATCATAGCGCCGTGAGTAACTGTTCAGAGTTGGTGCGTTCCTCGTCCAGGGCGCCCACAAGGGACGCCCCTACGATACAGCTTCCATCCCGTAGGGTGCAGCCCTTGTGGCTGCCCTCCCGTACTCTGAAACAGTTACCGCCGTGAGTAACTGTTCAGAGTTGGTGCGTTCCTCGTCCAGGGCGCCCACAAGGGACGCCCCTACGATATAGCTTCCATCCCGTAGGGTGCAGCCCTTGTGGCTGCCCTCCCGTGCTCTGAAACAGTTACCGCCGTGAGTAACTGTTCAGAGTTGATGAGAGAGGAGGAGATTACGGGACTCGATGAGGGGATTGAGACCTCTGGCTCTCCATGTGCCGAAAAGGGATGCCAGGGCCATCTTGCTTTGGGTTCCCCTCTCAGAGCGAGTGCCGCCACTGATCTTTCGACTGATGACCAGGTGTCTGAGGCTCCGCTCAGCCGCGTTGTTCTCAGGCGGCACGTTGGGATGCGAGACGAAGACGAACAACTCTTTGATGAACCGTTCCATGCGTCGGCAGAGCTTGGCTTGAGGCGCCGTCTGGTCGTCGGAGAAGGGGTGGCACAGCGACAGCAACCGTCTCTCCAACACCAACTGGTTGGACGACACTGACCGCTGATAACCGGCCGCCCTATGGTCGACAGTGGCAGCGCAGGTCTTGGCCTCGTCATATAGTTGACGCACCGCTCGGGCCCACCGAGACAGGCCAGCGTCCTGAGGGTACAGCGCCTCCAGGTCACGGATGTCCCGCAGAAGGTGGACCCAGCACCGCTGCTTGAGACCAGGGTAGTGGTTGTATGCGGCGTAGAAGTCGCTCACCAGCACCCCGCTGAAGGAGTCCCCCAACGCCTCGTCCACCACACCCTTGCCGCGACCACGACGCAGGAAGTACCGGTCAGTCGGTGTGCTGAATGTCCAGACATAGCCGTTGACCCCGTCCTGACGCCATCCGGTCTCATCGGCATTGACCACCGGAGAGCCCCGGATGCGCTCGACCATCTCAGCCACTGTCGGCTGTGCCCGTCGCGCCATCCGGTGAATCATGTCTACGATGGCGCCCACGCTCAGCCTGAGCTGATGGACCGTCTGCAGGTACTGCTGGATACTCCTTATGGGAAGCCGGCCCTCCTCTCGAAGCGTCACTACCAAGCTCACCAGATTGACGCCAAAGCGCTGACGGCCCACTGCCAGCCCCTTCAACGGGTCTTGGGGCAGCCGCCGTTGTCCGCATAGAGCACACATTCGGGCGACGATGACCTGCTCGATCACCTCTACCGGAGCCAACGGAAGCTCGATCACCTCCCGCGTACTATGCACCCAGCCCCCCGTCAGGCCCGTACCACACCCAGGGCACGACTCAGCGGCGTGCACCACCCTCCGGGTGGGTTCCATCCGCCGACGGGCAAAGCCGTGAGCACGCTCCTTCCGAGGCTTCCTGCTCTCCGACTCTCGCCGCTTGGTCGCCTTGTTGCCCGGCATCCCTACAGACGAGCCACGAGTTGCGCGGCGCTCCAACCCTTCGACCCGCCGCCGAAGCTCTGCGATCACCAACTGCTGCTCGGCGATGATCGCCAGCAGGGTCTCCCGGCTTGCGCTATTGAGGTCTGATCCAATCTTCACCACTCCCTTATGGCACAACTGGTCACCTGAACGCTAGGCTTTTCAAGTTCACCTCATCAACTCTGAACAGTTACCGCCGTGAGTCCTTCGTGCCCTTCGTGGATCGCTATGGTAGCATGGAGGCCCAATGTCCAGCCTGAGCGACCTGGAAGACGCGTACGACGTTCTAGTGGTCGGCGGCGGTGGCGCCGGCCTCATGGCCGCCGTGGAGGCGGCTGAGAACGGCGCGAGCGTGCTGCTGGTAGAGCGCCGCGCCGAGATAGGCGGCTCCACCGCGATGGCCGTCGGCGCGCTCTCCGCGGCCGGCACCGCGTTGCAGAAGGCCGCAGGCATCGAGGACTCCGTCGACGCCCACTTCCGCGACTACCTGGAGTTCATCGAGCCGGGCCGCGACCCCGGCGACTACGACCTCGACCTGACCCGCATGCTGGTCGAGCTGGCCCCGTCCGTCGTCGAGCGCATGGTCGAGATTGGCGTCGAGCTCAGGGGCCCACAGCCGGAGCCGCCCCACACCAGGTACCGGATGCACAACGCCGTCCCCGACGCCACCGCTTATACCGACTCCCTGCGGCGGGCCGCCGCCGAGGCGGGCGTCGAGGCGCTCACGGGAGTCTTGGCCGCCAGCCTTGCGACGGACACCGGCGGCGCCGTCTGCTGTGCGGAGCTTGCGGAGGTGAACGGCGGCTACCGCCGCGCCATAGACGTCCGGGGCGGCGTCGTGCTGGCCACCGGCTACTTCAGCGCCAACGCGGAGTTGTCCCGCGCCCACGGCAGGCCCCCGGAGCACGACGGCGTGGAGCCGCTCTTCGACGGCGCTACCGGCGACGGCGTTACCCTCGCCCTCGCCCTGGGCGCCGCCACCGCCGGAATGCGCGCCGACGCGCCCCCGCACTTCAGGACAGTCTCCAGGCCGTACATACACCCCCCGGCCGCCGTCTTCCAGGCGGGCGCGATACTGCTCAACCGCGACGGCAACCGCTACGCCAACGAGCTGGACGGCGCCGAACTGGCCACCAGCAGGCAGCCTGGCGGCGTCGCCTTCCTGGTTTTCGACTCGCGCCTCGCCTCACGCGTCGCCGCGGCGGACGCGGACGCCCCGCCGTCGCGCGACGGCTGGTTCCGCACGGGCAAGATGGCCCTCTCGACCTTCCCGGGGATAGGCTACGCCTACCTGGACGACTACCGGACGCGCACCGGGTACTTCGCCGAGGCCGCCAACGCCGAAGCGATCGCCGACTTCATACAGGCCCCCGCCTCCGCGGTGCAACACACTCTGGACCGCCTCGACGATGCCGCCGCCGGACGCGCCCCGGACCCCTTCGGGCGCGACCTCTCCGGCGCCGGCCCGTTCACCCCGCCCTTCTACGCCCTCGGCCCCATCAAGGCCGTGCTCGGCTCCAGCGGCGGCCTCAAGGTCGACCGCGAGATGCGCGTCCTGGACGGGCAGGGGAGCCCGATACCGCGCCTCTACGCCGCCGGCATGACCGGCTCCTCCAACGTCCTCATAGCAGGCCACGGCCACGCCCTCGCCTGGACCTTCGCC
The DNA here is from genome assembly GCA_963664035.2 of Dehalococcoidia bacterium. GTDB lineage: Bacteria > Chloroflexota > Dehalococcoidia > Lucifugimonadales. The sequence continues at coordinate 2,261,681 of OY760867.2, forward strand.
ACCGGCCGAATCGCCGGCGCAAACGCCGCTGCCGCAACTCCCTAGGCCGCTCTTCGATTTCATCTCGTCCTGCTCACGTCCCTCCGTCCCATGCAGTCCCAATGGCATGATTCTCAGTCCCAATTCATCCCCACATATTTCTGTTCTACCGTCCTTCATCCCTCTGTCGTTCCGAGCGCAGCGAGGAACCTAAAGACAATGCCCTGAGATCACTTCCTTCCCCAAACACCAACATCCCCTCCCCGGCCCGCCCCGCGCGACGCCAATCTCGTATACAATGCCCGCCGTCCGACCGGCAAGACCGCGTACCGATCCCTAAGGAGGAGAAGCCATGCACCTCGTACTCATAGGATGCGAATACTCGGGGACCACCACCCTTTCGTGGGCCATCACCAAGTGGGCCAGGGACGCCCTTGCGGTTGAGGGGTTCGGGTTCCATGACCACTGGAAGATCCCGCACCTCAGCCACTCGGCAGCCGAGACCCCGGAGGAGCATGACGCCGCCTTCGAGGCGTGGGCGGAGGGCAGGGGAGAGGACCCGACGATGAACGGGTACGACGACGAGGAGCAGACTCTGCTCCTGGCCCTCACGCCCAAGCAGAAGGAGGCGTTCCAGCGCTACCACATGGAGTACCACGTCTCGACCAGCTTCTACTCGTACGATCACCATAACGTCGTGGGCATGCACATCGACGAAGCGGTCTACGCCGGGCTCTACTACGGCTACGGCGGCGACGGCGAGTACGCCGACAGGAAGCAGTTCGCCCGCCACGTCGAGGAGACGATGGTCGAGCGCGCCCCGGACACTGTCCTCGTGCTCTGCCAGGCGTCGCCCGACGTGATACGCCGCCGCATGAAGGAGGACCCGCACCCCAACGCCGTAGTGCAGGACAAGGACGTCGAGCTCGTGATCAAGAGGTTCGAGGAGGAGTACGAGCTCTCCCGCTTCGCGAACAAGATCACCGTCGACACCGGCTCCCAGTCCGTCGACGAGTCGCTCGCCGAGTTCGTGTCCAAGTACGAGCCCTTCATGACCGACGCGGACCGCGTGAGGATGCTGGTGCAGAGCGCGAGGAAGAGCGGGCAGTGGGTCTAGTTGACGGACCCGACCGCACGGGAGGCGCGTTATGACCACCAGGACCGTAGACGCACAGCCTGAGGCAGCGCCGGAGACCTTCTCCATGCTGCCGGACCCCCCGGGGTGGGATATGCTCGAAGCTCCATTCACCTCCACGGCCCTGTTGATCCTGAGGAGGCGCTACTCCGGCCGCCCCGACGTGGTGGTGATGGGCGAGGGCTACCTGTGCGTCGACACCCGCGGCGACCGGAGCGGGTGGCTGGCGCCCGACTGCCTGGTCGCCTTCGGGGTGTCGCCCGAGACGGTCGAGCGGCGCAACGGGTACGTCATAGACGAGTGCGGCAAGCCGCCTGACTTCGTGCTGGAGGTGGGCTCGCCTACCACGGGGGAGCGGGACTACACGGTGAAGCGGGAACGGTACGCGGAGTTCGGGGTGCGCGAGTACTTCCGGTTCGACTCTACGGGCGGCCGCTACCATGACCGCCCGCTGGCCGGGGACCGCCTGGTGGAGGGCGTTTACGAGCGGATTACGGCCGTCGCTTCCGCCGGCAAGCTGCGTATATACAGCGAGACGCTCGGCCTGTACCTGTGCTGGGAGGATGGCCGCCTGCGCTTCTGGGACCCCATCGCCGAGGAGTACCTGAACGACTACGATGAGGCCGAGGACGCGCGCCTGGCCGCCGAGGCTCGCGCAACGGCTGCCGAGGCCGAGTTGAAGAGACTGCGAGGTGCGTCTCACCAAATCTGAACGGTTACGCCGGCTTGCGCCCTTGACGGTTAACGAACGTGCGTGCTACCATACTCCCCTGTGGACGGGACCAAAGCCCACGCCCGGCGCGGAGCGCCCCCGGAAGCGATGTTTCGAAGTGTCCCAAGAGCGGCCTAACTCATGTTCATCCGTATTCCGAAGGCGCTCCGAATCGCTGCCGGAGGCCCGAAGGTCCAGATACGAAATGGAACAAAATGGAACAGAATGAAACAAGTTTTGGGGGTCTATGCCCCCGCCGGCTCCCGCCGCCCCGTACGCCGATACGGGCGGCGGGGCGGATAGCTCGCGTTGCCGGCGCCTGAGAACGCCCCAGGGAGGTTGAGAATGCGCCCCGAAGAGAGTAGGAGCTTGCTCGTCGGCCCGATCGCCACGGTGCCGACGCCCTTCGACGACGACTTCGAGGTCGACTACGGCCTGATGGCCGAGTTGACCGAGTGGTGGGTCGAGAGCGGGCTGGTCAAGGGCAGGTCGGTCATCAAGGTCGCCGCCGCGATGGGCGAGGGGCCGATGCTGAAGGACGACGAATGGCCCGCGCTGCTCCGCACCGTGGTCCAGGCGGCCGGCGACAGGGCCGCCGTCGTGTGCGGCCTCCACTACAAGGACACCAAGCGCACCATCGAGGACGCGCGGCGCGCCCAGGACCTCGGCGCCCACGGCCTCCAGGTCAGCCCGCCCATCTTCAACCTTCCCACCCAGGGCGACATCCTCGCCTACTACGGCGACCTCTCCGACGCCATAGAGATCGGCATCCTCGTCTACGTCACGCGGGGCATGAACTGCCCCATCTACATGGACACATACCGCCGCATGGCCGACTTCGAAAACGTGGTGGGCGTCAAGTGGAGCCCGGTGGTGGGCGACTACGAGGACATATTCGAGCTCAAGCACAGGTTCAACATCATCGACAACGGGAGCGGCGCGGTCAGGTGCTACAAGCTCGGCGGCCACGGCTACATCAACCACACCGTGGACATCTACCCTCCCCACGACCTCAAGGTGCTCGACCTCCTCGAGGCCGAGCGCTGGGACGAGGCCCAGGCCCTCCTCGACTCCGTGAACGGCCGGCTCGACGAGATATTCCGCAAGGTAGGCGAGCGCACGGGCGGGCAGGGCGTCGTCAAGAAGGGCATGATGGCCGCGATGGGCCGTCCCTGCGGCGCGTCCCGTCCCCCGTCCGGCCCCATGACCGACGAGGAGATGGACGAGCTCCGCGCCGCACTACGAGGCGCCGGCTGGCCCGTCCCATAGCACGCCGAATGACCAGAACCGACCGTGAACCAGCCCTGACTCGTAGGGGCGGGTTTCAAACCCGCCCTCCTTGGCTGCATGGGGATAGCCCTTAGGAGGATAGTCAAATGGCCGCGACGCGCAGAAGCCCTGTCCTGACCCCGGACGAAGCCCGACGCCTCCACGAAGAGGCCCTGATCGTCGACAGCCAGCAGCCCGGCGCGACCAGCGGGATGCTCTACAACGACAACATGAAGGCCGCCATGGACGAGTACGCCCGAGAGGGCAAGCTCACCAGGGCCGAGATCGCCCAGCGCCTCAGGGACATGGCCGTCGAGGAGGTCCAGACCTCCGCCGACGCGCGGCGTGAGTACATGGCGGTCTGGGAGGAGTCCGGCGTCGACGTCGCGAGCGCCACGTACGCAGGCCCGATCTCCCCGAACATTGCGTTCGAGACCTCCCTCAAGGTCATGACCCAGGCCCGCGCCATGATCGACGCCCTTGGTGACGAGGTGCGCCTCGTGCTGACTGCGGACGACATAGAGCGCGTCTACGCCGACGGCAAGCGCGGCGTCATTTTCGACTTCCAGGACACGACCCCGTTCGGCAGCGACCTGGACAGGATCCAGCTATTCAGGAACCTGGGCCTCCGCGTCGTGCAGCTTACCTACAACCTGCGCAACCTGGTCGGGGACGGCTGCACCGAGCGCTACAAGACCGGCCTGACCTACTTCGGCTTGGAGGTGGTCGAGCGCCTAAACGAGCTTGGAATGGCCGTGGACGTGAGCCACTGTAGCCAGCAGGTGGGCTGGGACGCCATCGAGGCGTCGTCTTCGCCGGTCATCATCACCCACTCGGCCAGCAACGGCGTCTGCTACCACGACCGCGGCAAGGACGACGACCTCGCCAGGGCCATAGCCGACCAGGGCGGCTTCTTCGGCGTCGCCGCCATCGGGGGCTTCCTATCCGAGACGACCGAGGCGACGCTCGACCACTTCGCCGACCACGTGGACCACCTCGTAGACGTCATGGGCATCGACCACGTGGGCATCGGCTGCGACAAGTGCGGCCCCGGCCCGGGCACGGAGTCCAACGTCCTCTTCCCCGACGAGCTCGGCCCCTTCGATCAGTCCCACCAGTACAAGGAGGACCCGGACCCGAGGAGCAAGCCCCAGGGGTTCAACTGGTCGGGCTTCCGCCCGGAGCACAGGCTGAGCGCGGAGCACCGGATCGACGGCTTCGACCGGTTCGCCGACTGGCCCAACATCACCATGAAGCTGGCCGAGCGCGGCTACAACGAGGAGGAGCTCCGAAAGCTCCTGGGCCTGAACTACCTCAGGGTGTTCAGGGACATCGTGGGGTAGCTACGCCCCAGGCCGTATCGGCGCCTTCTCCGGGGGGGCGTAGGCCACCGCCAGGTGCGGCGTCTCGATCCGTACGTGGCCGCGGTAGCGCGACTCCATCAGCGCGTCGAGCGCGCCGCTCACGAGCAGCGTCCGCTCCACGGGATACTGCGGGCGGCCCGTCAGGAACATCTCCTGGATGTTCAGCCCCTGGCAGCCGAAGAGCAGGTCCCTGTCCTCCACCTGGTACCCGGCGCTCACCACCTCGCCGCCCACGCGGGCGGCGTACCCGAACCCCCTCAGGTGGCTGTCCAACATCAGCGTCGCGGCGCGCAGCCCGTCGGCGTACTCCAGCAGGAATACCGCGGGGTTCACGCAGTTCTCCTCCATGCTGCCCGGGTCCCTCTGCCGGACGTGGGCCTCGGCGGCTTCCGCAAGCTCGCGCGGCCACAGCCCGTCGCGGGCAGCCTCCCACACCGCGCCGCCCTCCAGGCACTGCACGGCCCTGATCCCGGTCTCGCCGCCCTCGCGCCGCTCCACCATGCACTGCAACCCCTCCAGCCCGTGGAAGCCGTATGAGTCCAGCCCGTTGACGTACGGGTGGAAATAGCCGATGGACAACGCCTCCTCGATACGCGTCCCTATCTCGTGCTCCAGCTCCGGGACGCGCTCTGCGACCGGCACCGACGACCCCGCCATGAACGGCGCTCCAAGCTCCCTGGCACGCTCGTACATCCACACGCAGTCGGCCCAGTCGTAGGAGAGGTGCTTGTCGTTGAATACGGGTACGGCCCGGCCCGACGTTGCCATGACGCCGCACACCTGCTCGAAGAAGTGCCTGCGCGGGTACATCTGCCGGGCGCGCTCGTTGCCCGAGTAGTCGCCGTGCTCCGCTACGATGAGCACCCCGTCCACGGCCAGATCGCCCGCCTTCCAGTCGGGGGCCGTGGGCCAGTGTCCGGCGCTCGGAGGCGTCAGCGTGAGCGCGCCGCGTATGCTCGGATAGACTTCCACGCCGTGCTCCCGCGCAAGCTCCATGCCCACGTCGGCGGGGTGGAGCTGGTCCACGTACATCGAGACGAGATCGACGGCGGGTCCGGCGAGGCCGCCGCGGGTAGGGAAGCCCCTGGCGAACTTCGACACGATCAGGTCGGCGTGCGAGTGGGGGAAATAGGTCGTTACGACTGCGGCGATCTTCTTGCGCTCTGCCATAGCGGCCGTGCTCCTTGAAACGAAAGAGGGGCGGGGACTCGCGCCCCCGCCCCTCGTCTTATCCGGCCAGTCCCTCCGCCGTCACTCGGCGGGCGCCGGGTTCGGCTCGGGCGCCGGCGACAGCATGAAGGTGAAGAGCTTGCCGCCGCTGCCGATCCACGTCCGGTCGTCGATGTCGGCCTCGTTGATCAGCGGTTGGTTGTTGACCCTCACCGTGGGGTGCTCGCCCGCGGACCGCAGCTTGATCCCCGTTCGCGTGAACATGAAGACCAGCCCGCTCAGCTCCGGTACGTTGAGGTCCTTGCCGGGAACGAGGTTCTTCAGGAACAACGCCACGGCGGGCCCTCTCTTCAGCTTCGAGAAGTCGACGATCGGCTCGTTGAGGTCGTTGTACAGGTAGCCGCGAGGCTGCGCCTGCGTCAGCAGGTAGGCAGCGGCGCCGGCTATCGCCAAGATTGCCAGTATCAGCACCAGGACCACTGGCCACAGCGCCATCGACTGCGACTCCGATACCACCGTCGCCGGCTGGGGCGAGGTCACGACCGGGGCGGTGACTGGGGCGGCGACAGGGACAGTGACCGGGACAGGGGCGGCGGCAGGCGCGCTAGGCGGCGCAGCTTCCGTCGCTACGGGCGCCGGCGCCGGGACCACCGGGACCACCGGAGCTTCGGGGGCCGCGGGCGCCAGCGACGTCAGCCTCAACGCTTCCGACGAATGCGAGTAACGCACCCCTGAGTACTCCAGGTCGAGATCGAAGAACAGGTTGCGCGGCCCCTCGCTCTCGGGCGTGTAGTAGACCTCGTACTCCCACGCGGGCCCGTCTCCGATCAGGCTCTGGGGCACTACTTCGAGCAGCCCCGGCCCTTGCGGCGCCGAGTCCGGCGTGGGAAGAGACTGTCCTTCCTTCGTCTGGGCGGCCTTGCCATGGCCTAGGGCCGGCTGGCGTCCCTGGGCGAATGGCGTGCCCAGCGATGCGGTCAGCTGCTCGCTCCGGATCGCGTACGGCTCGCCCTGGACGTGGACGTACACGGTGGCTACCAGCGCGCGCACGCCGGCCTCGAGCCGATCGACCTTCCCAGGCTCCACCCTGAGGGTAGGGAACGCGGACGCCGTGAAGCTCGCCTCCGAGCTCACCGTGTAGCTTTCGCCGGGCCACCACATCTCCAGGACGGTCTCGTATTCGCCGATGCCCTGCAGCGGCCCGAACGCGATCGAGTAGTAGCCGTCGCCCGCGACGACGTCGCCGTTCTCGCCTTCGTCGTTCATCGTGTACGCGAGATTGGCGCCGTCGGGCGTGGTCAGCTTGGCGACCACCATGACGCCTTCCATCTTGACCGGGCGGCCGTCTTCCGTTACGTACGCCGAGATCGTCGCAAGCTGTCCGGTTGGGACAGGCCCGTTGTCTCCGAGCACGATGCTGTACCTGTTCGTCGAGTGGTTCCACACAGAGACACGGCCCACGACACCTTCGATGTCTATCTCCCAGGAGCCCACAACAGGGTCCTTCAGCTTCCATGCGACCACGTAGGGCGTCTCGATGACACTGGAGGAAGACCTGTCTCCCTCCGACGACTCTTGGCCGTCGGGATTGCTGATCCTCAGCGACCCGGAGGGGCTCTCCTTGACTATTATCACGGTCGTCTCTTCGGTTCCCGGCGGCACGTCGACGGCGGTCGTCATCAGATCGTAGATGCCCAATTGGCGTTCAGCCAATGGCGACAGACTTCCCCTGATGTCATCGCTAAGGATGGCCTGGCCGAGCTCGGTGAAACCGCCCTCCGTAGAGATGTCGTAGACGCTCCCACCGCTGTCATGCGCCATCTTTCCAAGGAACTGCTTCACCGCGGCCGTAGTCTCCGGCAGTATGAGCCCGTTGACGCGCCAGCCGTTTTCCTGGAACCGCGAAAGCATAGGCGCAAGACGGGAATGCTGTTTGTCGAGTTCTACCCGCGAGTCGTCCCCGACGATCAGGTATACGTCGGAGCCGGCGAGGGCACGTTCGGCGCCCATGACGGAGTTGGCCTCGGTCATGGCGTCCACGAGGGACGCCGGTTCCATCGGCGTGCCGGCCATGATGGCGTCGATGTCCGCGATCATGAGGCGGAGGTCGGCCTCGCCGCCTCCCACCGGCCCCACCACGTCTCCAGGCTCCTGCACCGGTACGAACGCCAACCTGTCCTCTGGGCGCAGCGTCGTCAGCAGCCCGAAGAGGGACTGGAACAGGTACCCGCTCTCATCGGAAGCGCGTACCGCGTCGCGGTCGGCGACCACCAGGGCCATCTGGCGCGCGCCGACGCTCTGCGCTTCGGACACCCGTACGTTCACGAAGAAGAATGCCGCGATAGCGGCGACCGCTAGGAGAATAGCCAGTCTGGTCATCTTCCACCTCCACTTGCGTTTCAACCTATACAACGTGCAAACTGGGGGTCAACCGGAAGTCGGTTCAGTTTTCATCCAAAAGTTGGGAATAGTCCAATTTTCGGGCAGCCGGGTTGGGCTCGCGGGGAGACCCGCTGCGCTATAATTGCTCGGCACGAATCGATGACATTTCGGATTGAGACTCTGCGGTGAGCCGGGACGACGCCGGACGGGAAGCCTTCTTCGACGGCCTCCGCCACGCCCTGGGCGGCGAACGCGCGGACGCGCCCCGGACGCCCGGCGCGCCGGCGTCCGACGACGACGCGGTACGCGCGCGGGCGGAGACGGCGCTGCAAAGGGCCGCCGAGCTTGCGGGGCCGCTGCTCGACGAGATCGAGACCGCCGCGGGCGCCGCCGGGTGGACCGTCGCCCGGCTTGGCTCGCTATCGGCGGCGTCCGATTACGTCGAGGCGCTGGCCGGGGAGCTGGGGGCGCGCTCGGCGGTGCGGTCGAGGCACGACGTGATGGAGCGGATGCGCGTGGAGGATGCCCTTGCCTCGGCGGGCGTCGAGGTCGCGATCATGGACAGCTCGGGCGCCGGCGAGGCGGAGAGGGAGCATGAGCGGTCGGCGGCGCGCGAGGCTGCCATCCACGCGGACCTTGGGGTTACGGGCGTGGACTACGCTATCGCCGAGACGGGTAGCTGCGTGCTGCTGGCGCGTACCGGAGTGAGCCGGTTGGTGGCGCTGCTGCCGCCGGTCCACGTCGCCGTGGTGGAGAGGGGGCAGGTACTGCCGAGCCTGGACGAGCTGTTCACTCTGCGGCGGCGCGCTCACCTGGAGGGCCGCGGGCTGGGTTACATGAACATCGTGACCGGGCCGAGCAGGTCCGCCGACATCGAGCAGACGATAGTCAGGGGCGTCCACGGGCCCGGCAACGTCCACATGGTGCTGGTGGACCCGGCCTAGGGGCCGGACGAGAAGACGCGGGGGCCGACCGAGATGAGGCGCATGGCCTGCTCGGCGGCGGCGGCGGCAAGCTCGCGGGCGCGGCTGGAGGACTCGTCCAGGGTCATGGGGGACGGGGTTATGGCCAGCGCGGCGTCGATGCCATGCTCGTGGACGTCGGTGAAGCCATTCCCCAGCGAGCCGGAGACCGCTATTACGGGGATGCCCCGCTCCCCGGCGAGCCTGGCTACGCCTACAGGGGCCTTGTTGTAGACGGTCTGGAAGTCCATCTGGCCCTCTCCCGTGATGACGAGGTCGGCACCTTCCAGGTGGGAGCGCAGGTCGGCGGCGTCCAGCACGATGTCCACGCCCGCCCTGAGCTCGCCGTCCAGGAAGGCGATCATGCCGCCTCCGAGGCCGCCGGCGGCCCCGGCCCCGGCTACCCTGTCGATGGCTTTGCCGAGGTCGCGGCTCACCACCTCGGCGAGGTGGGATAGCGCGGCGTCGAGTTGGGCGACCATCTCGGGGGTCGCGCCCTTCTGCGGGCCGTAGACCGCCGACGCGCCCTCCGGCCCGGTCAGCGGATTGCTCACGTCGCAGGCGACCGAGAAGGTGGACTCGCGCGCCCGCGGGTCCAGTCCCGACACGTCGATGCGGTCCAGCCGGGCCAGCGCGGCGCCTCCGGTCGGCAGGTCGCTTCCCCGGGCGTCCAGCAGGCGGACGCCGAGGGCCCGGGCCATGCCGGCTCCGGCGTCGTTGGTGGCGCTGCCGCCTATGCCGACGATGAAGCTGCGGAACCCGGCGTCCAGCGCCTGCGCGATGATCTCGCCGAGGCCGTAGGTGGTGGCCGCCAGGGGGTTGCGCCTGCCGGGCGGAACGAGGGCGAGGCCGGAGGTGCGTGCCATCTCGACGACAGCGGTGCGGCCGTCGCCCAGCGCCCCCCATGCGGCCTCTACCGTGGAGCCGAGCGGGCCGGTGGCGGACGCGGTGTGGACTTCGCCGCCAGTGGCCTCGACCAGCGTCTCCAGGGTGCCGTCGCCACCGTCGGCGACGGGGACGAGGTCGATTTCAGCGTCCGGGAATACCCGCCTGACGCCCTCGGCCATAGCCGAGGCGACCTCCAGGGCGGAGATGCTTCCCTTGAACGTCTGGGGGGCGATGACGACTTTCATTGCGGCTGCTCCGGGGCGGGTCGCGGGCGATTATATACCAATCACCCTCATCCCTTCGGCAGACTCAGGGCAGGCTCTAGCCTTCTCCCGTCGGACGAGAGAAGGGACAAAACAAGTTGAGGCTCTGCTAGAATCGGCGCGGCTGGGAAGAAGGCTGATTAGGAGAGGTGCAAGCGGGATGACGCCTGAAGAGCTGAAGGGAGCTGCGAGCGCGGAGATAGACCGCCGCGGGCACGAGGCCGTGGCGTTGGCGAGGGAGATACTGGACGCGCCGGAGCCCGGGTTCCGGGAGGTGAAGACGGCGGCTAAGGTTGCCGATGCGTTTCGGCGGCTGTGCATACCGTTCGAGGATGGCATAGCCCTGACCGGGTTGAAGGCGGTCCTCGACTCGGGGAGACCGGGGCCTACGGTTGCGGTGATGTCGGAGCTGGACTCGCTGATCGTGCCAGGGCATCCCCACGCGGACCCGGAGACGGGGGCGGCGCACGCCTGCGGCCACCACTGCCAGGTCGGCGCGATGATGGCGGTTGCGATGGGGTTGATGGCGCCCGGGGTGATGGAGGAGCTGTCGGGGCGCGTGGCGTTGGTGGTCGTGCCTGCGGAGGAGTACATCGAGATCGAGTACAGGGACGGTCTGCGGCGGGAGGGCGCGCTGGAGTTCCTGGCGGGCAAGCCGGAGTTCGTCCGGCTGGGTGCGCTCGACGACGTTGACATGGCGATGATGGCGCACACGGTGTCCTCGCCTGAGGGGGCGAAGTTCGCCATCGGGGGGACGAACAACGGGATGGTCGCGAAGCTGGTCAGGTTCGAGGGGGTGGCGGCGCACGCAGGGGCGGCGCCTCACGCCGGGGTCAATGCCTTGAACGCGGCGATGATCGCGTTGTCGGCCATCCACGCGCAGCGGGAGACTCACAGGGACGAGGACTCGGTGCGGATACACCCGATAATCACGCGCGGCGGGGCGGCGGTGAGCTCGGTGCCTGCGGACGTGCGGATGGAGACGTTCGTGCGGGCCAGCAGCGTAGAGGCGGTCACGTCCGCTGCCGCGAAGGTGGACCGGGCGCTGCGGGCGGGGGCGCTGGCGGTGGGCGGGAGCGTGACGATACAGACGCTGCCGGGGTACCTGCCCATCCGCAGCGACGAGGGGATGCTCGACCTGTTCCGGCGCAACGCATCCGAGCTGGTGGGCACGGACAAGGTGGTCGACCTGGGCCACCGCCCGGGGTCGACGGACATGGGGGACCTGTCGCATCTGATGCCGGTCATACACCCGTACGTCAGGGCGTCCACGGGGCTGTCGCACGGGGCGGACTACCTTATAGACGACTACGGGCTGGCGGTGCAGACGGCGGGGAAGGCTATGGCGATGACGGTCATAGACCTGCTCTCCGGGGGGGCGAGGCGGGGCCACGAGATCAAGGCGGGCTACAAGGCGCCCATGACGAAGGAAGGCTACCTCAGCCTGATGAGGAGGTTCCTGGAGGTCGAGACGTACCGGGAGTGAAGGGGCAGTCCTAGGGGGCGTCATCGTCGAGGCCGGCGCCGGGGCGTTGTAGGGTATCGGGGACGGGGGAGCCGCGCAGGAGTATCTTGAAGATCGTGGCGCAGTCGGGGCCTCCTTCGTCGCGGGCGTGGCGGTCGACGTATCGCATGGCGTAGGGTAGGGCTGGGAGCCCGGCGATACCGGCGTCGCGCAGGGCGTCGGAGAGGTCGAAGGAGGTGGGTTCGGGGCCTCCCTTAGAGGCTGCCAGTTCCCATCTATTCTTGAGCTTCTCGAGGACGGTTCGCAGGGCGATCTCGGTGAGCTCCAGGGCGAGGGCGCGTTCGAGGGTCCTGATTCTGCTCTTCACAGGATGGTCTTTCTCGACTTGTGGATTAAGAATGCGTCCTCGATGCGGGTCAGCCGCTCTTGGACGTCGGCGTGCTCGCTAAGCTTTATGCCGGCAGCAACGGCTGTTTGGGCGGCCTTGAGCTTGATGGCAGACGACGGGTCTTCGAGCATTTGGGCGAGGACGAGGGTTCCCTTGAGGGTGAGTCCGCGCAACTCGGCGTAGGCGTAGCTCTGGATGTCAGCCCGCAGGGTCTCGAACCGTTCTCTGAAGGCTTCGTCTTCCATCCAGCGGTAGAAAGTCGTGCGGGAGATGCCGGCTAGCCTGGCGCCTTCCGATACCGTGGACGATGCGGTGAGGTACGGAAGCGCGTTGATCTGCCTATGAGTGAGGCGGACCGGCTCATCATCCTTCGGGTCATCCGAGGGAGCGGGGGGGACATCGACGTTCCCGTCGTGCTCATCCGCCGGGCCGAAATTTTCTGTGTCCGCAACGTTTTGTAACATTTTGCTCCTTTCAGCTATGAGCTACGTTGCGAGATGTTACTCTAGGGCGACACCGATCCAACGTAAGGGGACACCGGGTTGACATGGATGTGACAAGGCCGAGGCTCTTTCCCCGTAGGCGCTTTGACGGGCCCCCAAGACAAGCCGTTCCGGTCTCCCAGGTGACTGTGCGGTAGTCTTTCATCGTGGAAAGCATGATAGTACATGCGTTCGCTAGATGTCAAGTGTCTGAACTGTGATTCGTGTGATGGGTGTGATTGGGACGTGGATGAAGAGGATGGGAGGGAATGTCTGAATCGGGACTTGCGGGATTTTCAGGGATGGGTCCGGGGGCGTGGGGGGTGAAGGGGTTAGTCCTCTTCGACGTAGTAGACGCCCTCGATGTCCATGGTGGTGGGGCCGCCTCCGCCGACGGGGGACATGAAGTAGGCGCAGAGGATGCGCTCGTCGTCGGCGTAGGTGAAGGCGGGGTAGCCGGCGAAGGAGCGGCCGGGGTAGGTGGGACGTACGCCCCGCCCGAGCCAGACCATGATGGGGCTCGAGTTCCAGGAGCCGGCGCCCGCTCCGTCGTCCGTGAAGATGCTGATGCCTACGCCGACGTATCCCTGGTCGACGTCGCCGGTCCAGCGGTAGCCGCACAGGAGGGTCCCTTTCTTGGTCAGGAAGAGGGAGGGCGAATTGCCGTAGATCGCGCCCGTGGTGAAGTCGGGCTCGCTCCAGGTGCGGCCCAGGTCGTGGGACTCGGTCCAGTAGAAGGGCGCCATGCCGTGGCCGGTGGGGGAGAGCTCGTTGACGACGATGGCTATCATCCTGCCGTCGGGCAGCTCTATGGCGTCGTTGTAGAAGACGTGGCCGCTGGCGACGACGGCGAACTCGGTCCACGTCCTGCCGCCGTCGTAGGAGCGCAGGTGGCCCGAGACGTGGTTGTTGTGGCCCCTGAAGCGGCCGCAGACGGGGAAGATCACGACGCCGTCCGAGAGGGCGCGTATCTTGCCGTAGGGCGCGAGGGCGGCCCAGTCGACGCCGTCGATGTCCTGGCCGGCGGGCTCGGGATCGGTCCACGTCGCGCCGTCGTCGGTCGAGCGCATCATGTAGACGCCGCGGGTGGGGCCCATGGAGGGCAGTAGGATGTCGCCGTCGGGAAGCTGGGCCATGCCGTAGTAGGGGACTAGGGTCTCGGGGATGCCGGGGCGCCTGCCGCGCACTTCGACTATGGGGTCGCTCCAGGTGCGGCCTCCGTCGGTGGACCTGAGGACCTCGCCGGCCCAGCTCGAGAAGCCGCCGCCGTTCCCCAAGTCGGGCCTGAACCGCCTGTAGGAGGCGAGGATGTCGCCGTTCCGGAGGCGCTCGAGGCCTGGGGTGGATACGCCTCCGGTGGCGATGATCGTGCGGCCGGTTCGTCTCAGAGTTGGCACGTGGGGCTCCTCCTTAGGGTTGGTGAGAGGGACGCATTATACACACGGTTCCATTGGGGGAGTGAGTTGTTCTCACCTGCCTGTATGCAGTTACGGCAAGGCGCCAAAATCCCCCACCTAATAGCGGTGGCGCTCCAGGGCAAGGGGAGGGCTGGTTTGAAACCAGCCCCTACGGGGTGATGGCCGATAGATATGGCGCTGAACGTGGAGGTGGAGGATTTGGGTGGCGTCAGGGCCTTTTCAAAGTCGGGGTTATCACTACTTCGCTCGCATCGTCGTTCTGGATTCCCGCTTTCGCGGGAACGACGGATTGGGGGCCAGAAGCCGGAAGCCATAACTTTGAAAAGGCCCTAGGGTGGCGTGGGTGGCGCTTGACACCGGACTAGCTACCCGTGGTAGACTGCAAGAACAAAACCCCTAGGGAAGTGCGAGCTTGGTAGCTACGAAGTCAGACGTCCAGCAACTACAGCAGATTCAGGAAGACCTCACCGAGGTCAAAGACAATCTCGAATGGCAAAGCCGTATCATACGGAACCTGAGTGAGTCTGTAGACAAGCGGTTTGGCGCTGTTGACTCTCGCTTCGACGCTGTTGACTCTCGCTTCGACGCTGTTGACTCTCGCTTCGACGCTGTTGACTCTCGCTTCGACCGGCTAGAGGCCCGCATGGACCGGCTAGAGGCCCGCATGGAGCGTATTGAGCAAAATATAGAAGCAGTGGCTACAGCGGTAGTCCGCATCTCGAGACATCTTGAGATAATATGACCACCAAGCCCAAGGCTAATTGCGTCTCTGACTCGGCTGGGCTCCTACCGTTCCTCGTAGTCTGACAGGAACGCCGCCAGCTCGGCGACGAACTCCTCCGGGCGCTCCTCCGGGATGAAGTGGCCGCAGTCGAGCGGCTTGCCGCGCACGTCGTGGGCGCGTTCGCGCCAGACGGAGAGCATGTCGAGGCTCTTGCCGGTCTGCCAGCCGGGACGTTTTTTCATGTCCGCGCCCCAGAGTAGGAGGACGGGACACTCCATCTTGCGGCCGCGGTCTACCTCGTCGTGCCGGAGGTCGAGGGCGATGCCGCGGTAGTCTAGGCAGGTGGCCCGAACGGCGTCGGGGTTGTCGAAGCAGCGCAGGTACTCGGCGTACGCTTCACCGGTGATCGAGCCTTCCACTGCCGTCCATCGTTCAATGAGGAAGTCGAGGTAGAACTTCGCGTTGCCGCCGATGAGCGTCTCCGGCAGGGGTGAGGGCTGGCGCATCAGGTGCCAGTGGAACCAGGCGAAGGCCAGGTCGGCGTCCATGTTCTCGAACGCCGCCTGCGACGGCACGACGTCGAGCGACGTGAAGCTCTTCACCCTCGCGGGATGGTCGAGCGCCATCCGATGGCCGACGCGCGCGCCCCGGTCGTGCCCCACCACGTGGAACGACTCGAAACCGAGCTGCCGCATGACCTCGACCTGGTCATTGGCGGTCGTTCGCTTGCAGTACACGCTCAGGTCGCCCTCCGGGGCAGGCGGCTTATCGCTGTCCCCGTACCCGCGCAGGTCGGGCACTACGACGGTGTAACGTTCGGCAAGCGGCGGGGCAACCTTGTGCCACATCACATGCGTCTGCGGGTAGCCGTGCAGGAGCAGCAGCGGAGGACCGCTGCCCCCGTACCGCAGGTTGATGCGGACGCCGTTGGCGACGATTCTAGCGTGCGTGAAGCCTTCGAACATGATTCGCTGGGGACGTGCCGGTAATGCTGTGCGTCGAAAGGATATCACGATGCCCCCCGTATCGGGGTACGGGGCAGGCTTCGCGGGAACGACGGGGGTGGCGACGGAGGTGGGGGATTTTGGCTTCGTGCAACTGTTCAGAGTTGGTGCGCTCCTCGTCCAGGGCGCCCACAAGGGACGCCCCTACGATACAGCTTTCATCCCGTAGGGTGCAGTCCAGGGCGCCCACAAGGGACGCCCCTACGATACAGCTTTCATCCCGTAGGGTGCAGTCCAGGGCGCCCACAAGGGACGCCCCTACGATACAGCTTTCATCCCGTAGGGTGCAGTCCAGGGCGCCCACAAGGGACGCCCCTACGATACAGCTTTCATCCCGTAGGGTGCAGTCCAGGGCGCCCACAAGGGACGCCCCTACGATACAGCTTCATCCCGTAGGGTGCAGTCCAGGGCGCCCACAAGGGACGCCCCTACGATACAGCTTTCATCCCGTAGGGTGCAGTCCAGGGCGCCCACAAGGGACGCCCCTACGACTACGGCTTCCATCCCGTAGGGTGCAGCCCTTGTGGCTGCCCTCCCTACTCTGAACAGTTACGGCTTCGTGGTCTCGTTTGACGGGGAGGGTGGGTTGTGGCTACAATGGATTGTTGAGCATTATGGTCAAGAAAAGGGGGCGTCGTTGGTAGCGCCGAACGTGATATCGAGGACATCGGAGATCGAGACCGACTACCGGTACGGCTTCGTGACGGAGATCGAGTCCGAGGTCGCCCCGAAGGGGTTGGACGAGCAGGTGGTCCGCATGATCTCGGCGAAGAAGGAGGAGCCGGGGTTCCTGCTGGACTTCAGGCTCAAGGCGTACGAGCGGTGGCTCAAGATGGGCGACAGGGAGCCGCGCTGGGCGAAGGTTGAGTTTCCTCCCATCGACTTCCAGGACATACACTACTACGCCGCGCCGGTGCAGAAGGGCGACTCGCCGGAGAGCCTGGACGACGTGGACCCGGAGCTGATCGAGGCGTTCGACAAGCTGGGCATCCCGATAGAGGAGCAGAAGAGGATGACGGGCGTGGCGGTGGACGCGATCTTCGACAGCGTGTCGGTCGCCACGACGTACCAGAAGATGCTGGAGGACTCCGGGGTGATCTTCTGCTCGGTGAGCGAGGCGGTGCAGCAGCACCCGGAGTTGGTGGAGAAGTACCTGGGCTCGGTGGTGCCGGCCACGGACAACTTCTACGCGGCGCTGAACTCGGCGGTATTCAGCGACGGCTCGTTCGTGTACGTGCCGCCGGGCGTTCGGTGTCCGATCGAGCTGATGACGTACTTCCGCATCAACGCGGAGGAGACGGGGCAGTTCGAGCGGACGCTGATAGTGGCGGACGAGGGGTCGTACGTGAGCTACCTGGAGGGGTGCACGGCGCCTATGCGCAAGTCGCACCAGCTTCACGCGGCGGTGGTCGAGCTGGTGGCCTTGGAGGACGCGGAGATCAAGTACTCGACGCTCCAGAACTGGTACCCGGGCGACAAGGAGGGCCAGGGGGGCGTGTACAACTTCGTGACGAAGCGGGGCAAGGCGGCGGGCAGGCGGTCGAAGATCTCGTGGACGCAGGTGGAGACCGGATCGGCGATCACGTGGAAGTACCCGAGCGTGATCCTCCAAGGGGACGACTCGACGGGCGAGTTCTACTCGGTGGCGCTCGTGAACAACCGCCAGCAGGCGGACACGGGCACGAAGATGATCCACGTAGGGAAGAACACGAAGAGCACGATCGTCGCCAAGGGCATCTCGGCGGGGAAGGGGAACAACACCTACCGCGGGCTGGTGCAGATCATGCCGTCGGCGGACAACGCGACGAACTTCACGCAGTGCGACTCGCTGCTGGTGGGCGACGAGTGCGGCGCGCACACGGTGCCGTACATCGAGGTGCGGAACTCGACGGCGCGGATGGAGCACGAGGCATCGACGTCGAGGGTGAGCGACGACAAGCTGTTCTACTGCATGCAGCGGGGCATATCGGAGGAGGAGGCGCACTACATGATCATCAACGGCTTCTGCCGGGACATATTCCAGGAGTTGCCGTTCGAGTTCGCGATGGAGGCGCAGCAGCTCTTGCGGGTGAGCCTGGAAGGGGCGGTGGGGTAGAGAGGAGCGACGGATTGACCACCACGGCGCGACATGAGGAGATTAGTAGCCGCTTCCTCGACCACGCGGAGGAGGAGTTCGAGAAGGGCGACATGCTCCAGGCTTCGGAGAAGGCGTGGGGGGCGGTTGCGCACTACGTGAAGTCCGCCGCCAAGGCCAGGGGTTGGCCGGACGGGTCGCACAGGGACATCGCGGTCAATGCCAGGGAGTTGATCGACCTCACGCCGGACCCGGGCGGCAACAGGGACAGGTTCGGCCTCATCAACCTGCTTCACGTCAACTTCTACGAGGAGGCCCTTGACCCGGAGGACGTGAAGCGCGGCATCGGCCACGCCCGGGCGCTGATAGACGCCATGCGCGAGGCGGAGTCGAGGTTGGACCGTGTTGGGGAATGATGTGTAAGTGATGCAGACGACGGAGCATACGCAGACGGCCCAGGACTTCCTGGAAGCGGCGGACCGCGAGTTCGAGGCTGGGGACGATCTGCAGGGCTCGGAGAAGATGTGGGGCGCGGCTGCCCACGCCGTGATGATGCTGGCCCAAGAACGGGGTTGGCCCTACGGCAGTCATCGCCAATTGGGTGATGCGGCTGACAGGGTAGCCAGAGAGACCGGGGACGATACGCTAAGCAGCGGGTTCTTGGCTGCGCGAGGGTTTCGCGCCAACTCCAGCATCGGATTCATGGAGGACGACGACATATCGAGAGGGCGGCGCGTGGCGCGGCGATTCGTGGAGCAGGTGCTGGGGTACGCCGGTTAGAGCTTGGCGGGGATATGGATAGGGAGTCTATCTGGAGTGTCGCGTGGAGGGCAAGGAACCTATACTTCGTCCTGTTCATCGTTCAATTCACGGTCGGAGTTGCGCTGATAGCCTACTGGGAGGTGTTTCACAACCTCTCCGATGGCTCCATAGAGACGGCGATAGCGATCTGGAAAGGGGCGGGTCCGATTGCTATCGCGTCGGCCTCGGGCGCAATGGTGGTATTGGAATCAGGGAGGTTATTGATGGTTCTCGCACATAGTCTCGAGGAGTATCTCGCTAAGAGGAAGGCGAGGCAGATCGACGAGGCCCGCGCCGCGGCCCGGGCCGAGGACTATCGGAGGTGGGAGGAGTGGAACGAGCAGCGCATGGCCGCGGAGGCCGAGGGGCGCGAGCCGCCGCCTCCGCCATCGCTGGACGACTTGGACGCGTCCTGACATGCACGACGCGCGTTTCTCGCCTGACCGCCGGTACCGGTACTGGCTCGAAGCGAAGATGTCCGACAGGGATGGCGTTTGCCTGTTCCTGATGCTGAACCCCAGCAGGGCGGACGAGTCGAGGTCGGACCCGACGGTCACGAGGTGCAAGGGCTTCGCCAACGAGTGGGGATACGGGGTGCTGTGGGTTTGCAACCTGTTCGCCATGCGGTCGCCGCGCTTCGAGGCGCTGAAGCGGTCGGCGGACCCGGTGGGGCCGATGAATGACGGGCACATAGCGGAGTATGCGCGGGAGGCGGACAGGGTGGTGTGCGCGTGGGGGAACCACGGGCTGCACATGGGCAGGGGGGATAGCGTGCTGCGGATGCTGGAGGAGGACGGAGCGTCGGGGAAGATGTACCACCTTGGGTTGACCATGAAGGGGCAGCCGAGGCACCCGCTGTACTTGAGGGCGGCCACGGCGCCGGTGCGGTTTCAAAGCGAAAACTGAAACGGGAAGGGATATGCTCGAAATCAACGATCTGAGGGTATCGATCGACGATACCGACATACTGAAGGGGGTCAGCCTGAGCGTCGGCGAGGGCGAGGTCCACGCGATCATGGGGCCGAACGGCAGCGGGAAGAGCACGCTTACGAACGTCATAGCCGGGAGGCCGGGATACGACGTGACGGGCGGCGACATCCTGTACGACGGCGAGAGCATCCTGGAGATGACGCCGGACGAGCGGGCGCGCAGGGGGGTGTTCCTCGCCTTCCAGTATCCGGTGGAGCTTCCTGGGGTGCGGAACCGGCAGTTCCTCAAGTCCGCATTGGACGCGGCGCGCGTGTACCGGGGGGAGGAGGAGCTTTCGGCGCGCGAGTTCGACAGGACGTACCGAGCGGCGGTCAAGGCCGTGGACATCGGCGCGGAGCTGATGAAGCGCGGCGTGAACGAGGGGTTCTCGGGGGGCGAGAAGAAGCGCAGCGAGATGCTCCAGATGGCGGTGCTGGACCCGAGGCTGGCGCTGCTGGACGAGACGGACTCCGGGCTGGACATAGACGCGCTGAGGCTGGTGGCGGGCATCGTAGGCCAGCGGCGGCGGCCCGACAACGCGACCGTGCTGGTGACGCACTACCAGCGCATCCTGGGCCACATCACGCCGGACTACGTTCACGTGCTGCTGGACGGCAGGATCGCGCAGTCCGGGGGGCGCGAGCTTGCGCTGGAGCTGGAGGAGAAGGGCTACGAGTGGCTGCGGGACGGGAGTTCAAGTGGCTAGGGCAGACCTACGGCAGTGACCGGGGAAGGCGGGTTTGAAACCCGCCCCTACGGACTGAATAGTCAAAGCGAATTGGTATGAGAGGCAGGAAGATTTCGGTAAGCTGATGACGCAAGCGCTGACGGGATACGACAGTTACAGGGCGGACTTCGAGGCCCTGGGCGGCCGGGACGGAGCGCCCGGGTGGCTCGCGGAGCTGCGCGGGCGGGGGATGGAGAGCTTCGCGGAGGCGGGCTTCCCGACCGCCAGCCGGGGCAACGAGAAGTGGAAGTACACGAGCGTCGTTCCGATCAGCCGGGCGGCGCTGAGGTACGCGTTCGAGCCGGGGCTGGCCGGCGCGGGCGAGATACGCGCGGCGGCTCCGTGGGACGACGGCGAGGCGCGGCTGGTCTTCGTGGACGGCCACTACTCGGAGGAGCTTTCCAATCCAGGGAATGGCGCCGGGTTGCGGGTGGACAGGATATCCGGGGCGTCTTCCAACGGCTCGGGCGCGCCTCGGGGCCTGGGCAGCCTGGCCAGCCCGGAGGGCGACGCTTTCGCGGCGCTGAACACGGCCTTCCTGCGGGACGGGGCCGTGGTGGAGACGCGGGCCGACGCCGAGGCGGCGCAGGCCGTACACGTGGTGTACGTGTCCACGGAGCGGGAGACGGCGCATGCCAGCCATCCCAGGACGCTGGTCGCGGCGGGGCGGAACAGCAGGGTGACGGTGCTGGAGAGCTACGTCGGCACTGGTAGCGGCCCCTATTTCACGAACGCCGTGACGGAGATCGTCGCGGAGGAGGGTGCCAGCGTCGAGCACTACCGTTACACGGCGGAGAGCGCCGGCGCGTTCCACGTGGGGAGCTCCTACGCGCGGCTGGAGCGCGACAGCTCTTTCCGGTCGACGTCGTTCGCGCGCGGGGCTCGGATAGCGAGGAACGGGCTGAACGTGGTACTCGAAGCCCCGGGGGCTTCTTGCGTGTTGAAGGGGCTGTACTACACGACGGGGTCGGAGCATATCGACAACCACATAGACGTTGACCACGCGGGGCCTGGGGCGTCGAGCGACCAGTACTTCAAGGGCATCCTGGACGATAGCTCGAAGGCTGTGTTCAGCGGGCGGGTGCTGGTCAGGCCGGACGCGCAGAAGACGTACGCCCGGCAGGCGGACAAGAACGTGGTGCTTTCGGACCGGGCGAGGATCAACACGAAGCCGAGCCTGGAGATATACGCGGACGACGTGCAATGCTTCCACGGGGCCACGGCGGGGGCGGTGGCCGACGAGGCGATCTTCTACATGAGGAGCAGGGGCGTGGACGAGGATACGGCGCGTTCGCTGTACGTACACGGCTTCGCGAGGGAGATAATCGACGCGATAGGGTTGCCCTCCCTGCGCTCCCACCTGGACGGGATGTTCAGCGGCGGGTTTGCGGTGGGCGGGCGGTGACCATGCTGGACGACCTGTACCAGGAAGTCATATTGGAGCACTCGCGGAAGCCGAGCAACTTCCGGCTGCTTGCGGACGCGAACCGGCGGGCCGAGGGGTTCAATCCGCTGTGCGGCGACAAGGTGTCGCTGGGGCTGCGCGTCGACGAGAGCGGCGTCATATCGGACGTGGGCTTCCAGGGTAACGGGTGCGCGATCTCCAAGGCGTCGGCGTCTATGATGACCGAGAGCGTGAAGGACAGGAGCGTGGACGAGGCGCGGGCGATATTCGAGTCGTTCCGCAGCATGGTTACGCGGGCGCCGGGGGAGGAGTTCGAGGGCGGCGAAGAGCTGGAGGACCTGGAGATGCTGGCGGGGGTGTCGGAGTTTCCGGTGCGGGTGAAGTGCGCGACGCTGGCATGGCACACGCTGGTAGCCGCGCTGGACGAGCAGGATGAGACCGTCAAGACTGAGTAGGGCTCGGTAGAGGAGGGAGCCGATGCGCGTACCCATACAGGTCGACTACGGTATCCGTGCGCTGGTGGACCTGGCGGAGCACGCCGGGGAAGGGTCGGTGCGCGCCGGCCAGATCGCCAGGCGCAGGAGCATACCCGAGCCGTACCTTGCGCGGGTGCTGCACACGCTCCAGAAGGAGGGGCTGGTCAGCAGCCGCCGGGGCAGGCAGGGCGGGCACAGCCTGGCGCGGGACCCTTCGGAGATCACGATGGGCATGGTGATGGAGTACCTGGGCGGGACGCAGACGCTGGTGGACTGCCTCGACGACGGCGAGCGGTGCGACCTCACGCCGTCTTGCATGCAGCGCATGGTGTGGAGGGAGGTCGAGGTGGCGATCGCGCGGGTGCTCGACTCGACGACGATCGCGGACCTGACGCGGCGCATGGCCGAGCGCCGACGCCAGCCGGTGGCCGTGGTGTAGCGGCCCGGAGGAGGGACGGAAAAATGGGATACGTAACCGTAGCAAAGGTGGGGGACGTGCCGGACGGCACGGCCAAGGCCGTCACGGTGGGGGACAGGGAGATAGCGATCTGCAACGCGGACGGCCGGATATGCGCCATCGATAACCTCTGCACGCACGACTACGGTCTGCTGGACGAGGGGGAGATGGATGGCTTCGAGATAGAGTGTCCGGTCCACGGCGCGAGGTTCGACGTGAGGACGGGGGAGGCGACGGCGCCGCCCGCCTTCATGGGGGTGGACACCTATCCGGTCAGGGTGGAGGGCGAGGAGATACAGGTGGAGGTGGTGGATAGTGGGTAGTGGATAGTGGGTAGTGGATAGTGGGGAAGTGGGAAGTGGATAGTGGGTAGTGGATAGTGGGGAAGTGGGAAGTGGGAAGTGGATAGTGGATAGTTTGGAGAGGGGGTAGAGTTTGTTTGACGTAGAGAAGATACGGGAAGACTTTCCGGTGCTGTCGAGGGAGGTACACGGCAAGCCGCTGGTGTACCTGGACAACGCGGCGACGTCCCAGAAGCCGCGGGCCGTAATAGAGGCGCTGGTCGACTACTACGAGACTTACAACGCCAACGTCCATCGGGGTGTGCATACCCTGAGCATGGAGGCTACGGACCGGTACGAGGAGGCGCGGGAGAAGGTCGCCCGCTTCGTCAACGCGGAGGCGCCGGAGTCGATCATATGGACGCGCAACGCCACCGAGTCGATGAACCTGGTGGCGCATAGCTGGGCGGAGGAGAACATCTCCAGGGGCGACGAGATCGTCGTGACCCGGCTGGAGCACCACAGCAACCTGGTGCCGTGGCAGAGGATCGCGGCGAGGAAGGGCGCGGCGCTGAGGTTCCTGGGCATGACCGAGGACGGTTCGGTGGACATGGATAGCGCGGCCTCGGTGATCAACGGCAGGACGAAGCTGCTTGCGATGACGCACGTATCGAACTCGCTCGGGACGGTGGCGCCGGTCAAGGAATTGGCGGGCATGGCGCGGTCGGTGGGGGCGGCGGTGCTGGTGGACGGGGCGCAGAGCGTGCCGCACCAGCCGGTGGACGTCCAGGAGATAGGCTGCGACTTCCTGGCGCTGTCGGGGCACAAGATGATGGGGCCGACGGGCATCGGGGCGCTCTACGCGCGGCGGGAGGCGCTGGAGCGGATGGAGCCGTTCCTGCACGGCGGGGAGATGGTGTTGGAGGTGTCGTACGAGGAGGCTAGCTGGAACGAGCTGCCGATGCGCTTCGAGGCGGGCACGCCGAATATCGCGGACGCGATCGCGTTGGGCGCCGCGGTGGACTACCTGACGGGGCTGGGCATGGAGAACGTGCGCGAGCACGAGAAGCGGCTTACGGCCTACGCCCTGGACGCGTTCCGAGAGCTGGAGGAGGTCGACCTGTTCGGGCCGATGGACGTCGAGCGGCGCGGGGGCATCCTGTCCTTCTACTCGTCCGACGTACACCCGCACGACCTGGGGACGTTCCTGGACCAGGAGGGGGTGGCGATACGGACGGGGCACCACTGCACGATGCCCCTCATGGGCGCGCTGGGGGTGCCGGCGACGGCGAGGGCGAGCCTATACGTGTACAACACGGAGCGGGAGGTCGACGCGCTGGTTGACGCGCTGAAGCGGGCGTTGCGATACTTTGGAGATGGAGTCTCGCCCGCTAGATGAGCTGTACCAGGACGCGATCCTGGAGCACCGCCGCCACCCTCGCAACCGGCGCGAGCTTGCCGACCCCGACCTTCGGGGCCGCGCGGTAAACCCGTTCTGCGGCGACGAGGTCGCCGTGCAGATGGCGCTCGACGGGGGGCGGATCGCCGAGGTGGGGGTGCAGGCGGAGGGGTGCTCAATCAACCAGGCCACGGCGTCGATGGCGTCGGAGGCGGTGTTGGGGCTGACGCTGGCGGAGGCGGAGGCGCTGCGCGAGTCGTTCGCGGGCATGATGCGGGGCGGCGAGCCGAGCGTCGGCGAGCTTAGCGCGCTGGCCGGGGTGCGGGAATACCCTGTGCGCATCAAGTGCGCGCTGCTGGCCTGGGGGGCGTTCGAGGAGGCTATTGCGTCCGGCGGACCGCGGGGAAGGGGGGCGTAGGGGTCCTCCCGGGAGAGCTATTGCCGCGGCGGCCGCGGGAGATTTCGCGCCGAAGAGCTATCCCGCAGCCGCCGGGAGACGGTCCGAATTAGGCTGTGTAATCAGCCGGGCTACGACTGGTCCTTTGGCCTTCGTCCGCCCCTACCCTTGACCGAAAAGTAGATCGTGTTGTCATGCACGCGGTCGAAGGAGACCCTCTTGCGGGCGGCCTTTGCGGCGGTGGTCAGGCGGCGCTTCACGGTGGTGACTGTCTCGCCTTCGTCGAGCTCGAGTACGCCCGATTGTCCGGCGCCCAGCTCGTTGATAAAGCCGACGTACTCCCTGGTGATCTGCGCCCGTTTTCCGGTAGAGGAATAGAGGGCCGCGTCTTCTAGCGACATGACTGTGAACGTTGGCATTCGTACCTCCTAGGATGAAGCTGGGCGCAATTATACACTGTCCGTTTCGATAGCTCCAGTTCCTCGGCTCTAGGGCGGCCACAAGGGACGCCCCTACGATACAGCCTCCAAGGTCTAGGGCGGCCACAAGGGACGCCCCTACGATACAGCCTCCAAGGTCCAGGGCGGCCACAAGGGACGCCCCTACGATACAGCCTCCAAGGTCCAGGGCGGCCACAAGGGACGCCCCTACGATACAGCCTCCAAGGTCTAGGGCGGCCACAAGGGACGCCCCTACGATACAGCCTCCAAGGTCTAGGGCGGCCACAAGGGACGCCCCTACGATACAGCCTCCAAGGTCCAGGGCGGCCACAAGGGACGCCCCTACGATACAGCCTCCAAGGTCCAGGGCGGCCACAAGGGACGCCCCTACGATACAGCCTCCAAGGTCTAGGGCGGCCACAAGGGACGCCCCTACGATACAGCCTCCAAGGTCCAGGGCGGCCACAAGGGACGCCCCTACGATACAGCCTCCAAGGTCCAGGGCGGCCACAAGGGACGCCCCTACGATACAGCCTCCAAGGTCCAGGGCGGCCACAAGGGACGCCCCTACGATACAGCCTCCAAGGTCCAGGGCGCCCACAAGGGGCGCCCCTACGATACAGCCTTCATGGTCCAGGGCGCCCACAAGGGGCGCCCCTACGATACAGCCTCCAAGGTCCAGGGCGGCCACAAGGGACGCCCCTACGATACAGCCTTCATGGTCCAGGGCGGCCACAAGGGACGCCCCTACGATACAGCCTTCAAGGTCCAGGGCGGCCACAAGGGACGCCCCTACGATACAGCCTTCAAGGTCCAGGGCGGCCACAAGGGACGCCCCTACGATACAGCCTCCAAGGTCCAGGGCGCCCACAAGGGGCGCCCCTACGATACAGCCTTCATGGTCCAGGGCGCCCACAAGGGGCGCCCCTACGATACAGCCTCCAAGGTCCAGGGCGGCCACAAGGGACGCCCCTACGATACAGCCTTCATGGTCCAGGGCGGCCACAAGGGACGCCCCTACGATACAGCCTTCAAGGTCCAGGGCGGCCACAAGGGACGCCCCTACGATACAGCCTTCAAGGTCCAGGGCGGCCACAAGGGACGCCCCTACGATAGAGCCTCCAAGGTCCAGGGCGCCCACAAGGGACGCCCCTACGATAGAGCCTCCAAGGTCCAGGGCGGCCACAAGGGACGCCCCTACGATACAGCCTTCATGGTCCAGGGCGCCCACAAGGGCCACAAGGGACGCCCCTACAGTTACGCTCTAGGCGCTAGGGCGTGGACTTGGTAGAATTGGATACCCAGATTCGTTCGACCTGCCCACGATGCTGCCGTTAGGGTGGGCGCCGTCCGCAAGGAAGGAGAGCTTATCTTGAAAATCCGCCGTACGGCCTTGTTCACGATAGGGGCGATTCTGCTACTGGCTGCTATGGCCGGCTGTGGGTCCGCGGAACCCGGGCCTGCCAACATAGGGTCCACCGCTCGGGCCGAAATTACGGGCCCGCAGGGGGAGGCTATGGGACTGGTAACCCTGACCCAGGGGAGTCGGGGCGTACTGGTGTCGGCAGACCTGACAGGGTTGACGCCCGGCGCCCACGGATTCCACATTCACGAAACAGGCAGCTGCGAGCCGGACTTTTCCGCCGCCGGGGACCATTTTGCCCCGGAAGGCATGGAACATGGCTATTTTAACCAGGACGGGCACCACGCCGGGGATATGCCGAACATCCATGCCACCGAGGACGGGACCGTCCGGGCCGATGTTTTCAACGGCGACATAACCCTGGAGAGCGGGGAAGCCAATTCGATACTGGATGCGGACGGGTCGGCCATCATCGTCCACGAAAAGGCGGACACTTACGGCGCGGATGCCGGGGCCGGCGGGCGGGTCGGCTGTGGGGTGATCGTGCGAGATTAGGGCTGATGCGCTAGTGGACCGACAACCTAGCAATGAAGGGTGGCGAGAATACTGCGCGAGGCAGTTGCGCCCCCACCCTAACCCTCCCCCAAAATGGGGGAGGGGATTCCAAGGTCAGCCATCATTTCAACAATGTTGGAGCGCTAGATTGCGCCCTTGTGGCCGTTCCTGATGGCCTCGCACAGGGTCATGGTATGCACCGAGTCTTCCAGCGACGACCAGGGCGCGCGGTCTTCCAGGATGCAGTCTACGAAGTGGCGGGTCTCGTTGAAGCCGCTGCCGCCGACGGGCCCCAGGTCCAGCGGCTGCTCGACGAGGGCGCCCGTCGCGGTGCCGTCGTCCTCCGGGCGCGCCATATAGAGGTCGTAGTTCGTACCCCTCGTGAGCTCGAAGTAGGCGGACGTGTCCTCGGCGTGGACCTCGGCGCGCTGTATGCGGTATCCGATCCCGAAGTGGCTCATCATGGCGCCGAAGGCCCCTGTGTCGAACTTGATGACGGCGTTGTGGCGGTGGGCGCCGGGCCGGTCGCCGTCCTGGACCTCGGAATAGACCTCGGTCGCGTGAGCGGCGCCTGCCTCGTCCGGGCCGGACAGCCAGCGGAGCAGGTCCACCAGGTGTATGGAGTCGCAGATTAGCGGATCCGGGTATACGTCCCGCGTCTGAGGGGTGCCTATGGCGGTCAGCGGCTTGTTGTAGGTGGCGGCGCAGTGGACGGCTCCGCCCTGCCGCTGGATGAGCCGCCTGACGGCGAGGACCTCCGGGAAGTAGCGCCGGTTGAATGAGACGATGGCCTTGGCGCCGCTCCCGCGCTCGGCCTCGACCATACGCCGGGTCTCGTCCGAGGACATTCCCGGCGACTTCTCGACGGAGACGTGGACGTCCCTGTCGAGGCAGTCGAGCACGATGGGGAGGAGGTGGCCTGGCCGGGTTACGACGTAGGCGACGTCGATCTCGGCCTTGTCCAGCATCTCGCGGTAGTCGGTGAAGGCGTGGTTGGGCCGGTGCTTGGCGGCGGCGTCCTCCAGCCTCTCCGGGTCGATTTCCGCGATGGCCTCGAGGCGCAGCCGCGGCTCGCCGGCAATTTCCCTGAAGTGGCTCTCCGCGTGCGAGCCGCAGCCGATTACCGCGACGTTCAGCCTGTCCATATTTCGCTTCCTTTCTTGTCTATCCCAGGGTGTCCTTGCCGTCGGTTAGCCACTCGAGGTTGAACTGGGCCATCCGGATGCTCTCGTAGGGGCCGTCGATGCCCCTCTCGTAGAAGCACAGGATGGACATGTCGGCGGCGACGGCCAGCTCCGAGTATGCCGCCGGGCCGGGGTAGATGACCTTGGGCGACGTCCAGGTCCTGCACTCGTCGTAGCTGATACGGACGGTGAGGTGGTCTCTCGTCAGGCTGGAGACGTTGGAGAAGAGGATGCGGTTCCTGCCGTGCTCCTCCTCGGTGGTGAACCTGGCGATGCTCGCCTGGCAGTGAGGGTCGGGGATTTCGGTCAGCATCTCTATGTCGGACCAGGTGAGTCCTCCGTCCCTGCTCCAAGCGCAGTAGCGGTGGTCGGGGCGGTTTCGCTGGCCGCGGACGGCCATGTAGAGCGAGCCGTCCTGGGTCTCGACGACCTCGCACTCGTCCGTGCTGTCGCTGAGCGAGCCGCCCATCTGCCAAGTCTTGCCGTGGTCGGTGCTGAGCACCACGTGGGACTTGTTGTAGACGGAGTCCATGCGCATTCCCACGTGGTGGTCGCACGGGATGACCAGCGCGCCGTCGCTGCGCTGGATGCCGTGTCCGGGGCCGGCGACGTAGAAGGTCATTCCCGGCTCGCGCACTTGGTCGGACACGTCGGTCGGCTCGGACCAGGTCGCGCCGCCGTCGGCGCTGCTCATGACCATGAACCGGTCGGCGTCGATGTTGTACGCCAGCCAGACGAGGCCGGTATCGCGGTCGTACACGGGGGTGGGGTTGTGGTGGGTGCGCGACCCGTCGCCGTCGAGGACCTGGAGGGGCCCCCAGGTCGCGCCGTTGTCGGTGCTGCGCTTGAGCAGGACGTAGAGGGCGTGGTAGTCGTCGTGTCCGTCGCGGCGGCCCTCGGTGAAGGCGAGTATCGTGCCGTCGCCGGCGACGACGAGGCCGGGGATCCTGAAGGTGTGGTAGCCCTCGGCGCCCGACGTGAATATCTCCGTCTCCCTGAACCACGGCACTGCGGCGTTGCTTCCCATTGGTTACCTCCCTTGCGGTGTATTGGTTTCGGGGCCTTCGAGCCGGACGTATCCGCCGCCGTCCAGCCGCGCCCGCTCTCCGGTAGCGTACCATCCCCTGTCGAAGCGCGAGTTATATGCGTCGGCGTCGCCCCAGTAGGCGGAGAACATCGACGGCCAGCCGGGGCGGATCGCCAGGCGGCCGGATTCGCCTTCCGGCAGGCGGTCCATCTCGTCGTCCCGTATGCTCACCTCGATCCCGGGCGCGGGCGCGCCTGCCGGGGCGCGTCTCGGCGATTCTCCGGCGTCGGCGAGCATCACGGTCCCCGTCTCGGCCTGGCCCCAGCAGTGGCGGAACGGGATGCCGAAGGCGTCTTGCGGCCAGGGGGACGGTCTCCCGCCAAGCAGGAGACGGCGCAACGCGGGCGCGCCGCCGCTCTCCGCGGCTGTGCCGGCCATGTTCCGCGCCGCGTCGGCGTCGACGTAGGCGACCGATACGCCGCGGCGGCTGGCGAGCCCGGCCCAGCCGTCGGCGTCCACGGGCGCTTCCACCGATAGCAGCGTCGCGCCGGCCAACCACGGCGCGAGCAGCCCGAGGGAGGGCCACGCGGCGCTGCCCGGCACGGCGGCGCACCAGTATACGTCGCCCACGTCCAGGCAGAGCGCCCACCTTGCCGTCACGAGGTGTTGGGCCGCAGACGCGTGGCGGTGCAGGACGCCCAGGTCCTTGCCTGGGCCGTCCAGCGGGTATTCCATCAGCGCGGGGTCGTACTGTTTCGTCGCTTCCACGGCTGGGCCGGCGGACGCCTTGCACATTTCTTCTTCGTAGCCCAGGTCGGCCGGGTCGATGGGGAACGGGTCGCGCCCGTTCTTGTTGACGACGATTATGTGCTGAAGGTCGAAGAGGTGGTAGACGATCTCGGAGAAGCGCCGGCGGACCCTGGGGTCGGTGACGACGATCTTGGCGCCCGCGCCTGCCAGCCTGCGTTTCGCCTCGTCGGCATCCAGCTCCGGGGGGAGCGCGCAGGCTATCGCGCCCACCTTCAACGCGCCGAGGAAGGCCACGTAGAGCTCCGGCGTCGAGTCGAGCAGGACGAATACGCGGTCTCCCTTCACCACGCCGAGGTTCCTCAGCACGGATGCGAACAGGTCCGAGAGGGTCTTCATCTCGGCGAAGGTGTACTCTTCCCGCTCGCCCAGGCCGCCTTCCCATACCAGGGCCGCGGCGTCGGATGTCTCCGAGGCGGCATGGCGGTCTACCGCTTCGCGGGCGAGGTTGAGACGGCCGCCTGGGAGCCGGTCGATCTCGCCGCGTAGGTCGCCCCACGCGGGGGCTGGCGCTTTCGCTATGGTCATTGTCGAGTACAGGGTGGGCGCCTCGCGGCCGTTCGCCGCCGGGAGCGCGGCCATTATACATTGACCGGCGCGCCGGGCGGCTTCTATAATTGCGTAGAATCTTAGCTGACCGGAGACACCAATTTGGGCTGGGAGGCCCGCATTGCCCACCACAGCGGCCAGAGAAGCGGTCAATCATAGGACGGTTAGCGACACGCTGATCGTCAACGCCCAACTCGAACTCGATAGGGGAGATGACCTCCAGGCGTCGGAGAAGTCGTGGGGCGCACTGGTCCATTACGTCAAGGCGATCGCGGAAGAACGGGGCTGGCGGAACGAGCACCACGCCGACATCATGAGGATCGCCCAGGCTCTAGTGGGAGTCACGAAGAACTCCGATAAGCAGCGCGAGCGGCTCCAGTCGACACGCTCGCTTCACGTCAACTTCTACGAAGATGAAATGGACCCTCCCAGCGTGCAGGTCGGCATCAACAGCACCCGAAAGCTGCTCGCCGCACTGAAGGCAGCCGAGCCGAGCTTCCCCACCCAGGAGCCTTCTCATAAGCGGATCCCGTATGAGGTCAGGGCCGCCCGGGACAGGGCGAGGTAGGGGATGGAATCACAGGCCGCCGGTGGACAACCCCCGGCAACTTGGAGCGCATGACGCCTTCCCGTGTCATTGCCGCCGCGCCGGAGGGCTTGGTGGAATACGAGAACATGCTCGTCGAAATCTCGGATGGCGTGGGCGTCATTACGCTCAACCGGCCGAGGGTGCTGAACGCGCTGAGCGAGGCGCTGTACGAGGAGCTGGACGCCGCGCTGACCGCTATGGAGCGGGACGACGAGGTGCGGGCGATAGTGCTGACGGGCAGCGGCAACCGGGCATTCTCCGCCGGGGGCGACATCCACGAGATGGCGAGGCAGGCCAGGGACGGAGCGCCCGCGGCCAGCCGGGACCGGGAGCGGCGCGCCTGGCATATCGCGGAGTGCGTCAAGCCGACGGTGGGCGCGATCAACGGGCTTGCCTACGGCGGCGGGGCCGTGATCGCGGCCAGCCTGGACATACGGATAGGCTGCGAGAACACGAGCTTCAGGTTCCTGGCGGCCTCGTACGGGCGGGTGAACTCGACGTGGAACCTTCCCATGCAGGTCGGGTGGCCCGCGGCCAAGGAGCTGCTGTTCACCGCGCGGGTGGTGGAGGCCGAGGAGGCGCACCGGATCGGGCTGCTCAACCATCTCGTGGCGTCCGACCGGCTGATGGACAAGGCGATGGAGACGGCGGCGTCGATAGCCGCCAACGACCCGCGCATGGTGCAGGGCGCAAAGGAGCTTCTGCTGAGGGGCGTAGGCTCCGACTGGGAGGGTATGTACCGCAACGAGAACGAGGCGAAGGACGGGAAGCTCGCCCCGACGCCCGTGCTGGAGGGGTTCAGGGACTTTCTGGACCGCAAGGGGGAGAGGGATTGAGCGCCGGGGCCGCCCCGCTGGAGGGGCTTCGCGTGCTGGACTTGGGTCGGTACCAGGCCGGGCCGAGGTGCGCGTTGATGTTCGCGCGCATGGGCGCGGAGGTCATCAAGGTGGAGTCGCTTACGGGCGACGAGAGCCGCGGGAACGGACCGAGGGTCCGGGGCCAGAGCGCCTACTGGGTGCAGTACAACAGCGGCAAGAAGAGCCTGGCGGTCAACCTGAGGCGCGAGGAGGGCAAGGAGGTGCTGCGGGACCTCGTGGGGGTCTCCGACGTGTTCCTGCAGAACTTCAGGCCGGGCACCATCGACGCGATGGGATTCGGCTACGAGACGCTGAAGGGATTGAACCCCCGGATAGTGATGGTCAACGTGTCGGCGTACGGGCAGGACGGCAGCTACCGCGACCGGATCGGCTTCGACCCGATAGGGCAGGCCATTGGCGGGATGATGTCGCTGACGGGGTTTCCCGGCGGGCCGCCGGTACGTACCTACTTCCCGCTCATCGACCGCATCACGGCGCTGCACGCGACCATCGGCGCGATGGCCGCGCTGATGGAGCGGGAGGGGTCGGGAGTCGGGCAGGCCATAGACGTGAGCCTGGCGGACACGGGCTTCACGGTCAACGAGATACCCATAGCCGCGTACCTGGGGAGCGGCGAGGTGACGGAGCGCGAGGGTAACGGCAGGGGGCTTGCCAATACCTACCGCACCTCCGACGGCTGGGCGCTCATCCACGCCAGCAACGACACGATGTGGGGGCGCGTGTGCGAGGCCCTGGGCAGGCCGGACTGGCTGGAGCGCGCGGACATGGCCACCGCCGACGGCAGGGGGCGCAACGCGGACGAGCTCGAGGCGGAGCTGTCGGCGTGGTTCGCGGGGCGCACGACCTCCGAGGCCGTCGAGTACCTGTCGTCTCACGACATTCCCTGCGCGCCCGTAAACGACGTGCGGCAGGCGGCGTCGGAGCGCCACCTGCGCGAGCGCGAGCTGCTGGTGGAGGTGCCGGACGCCAAGGCTGGCTCGATCCACGTCGCGGGCAAGATGATCAAGTTCAGCCGGACGCCCGTGGTGGTGGGTTCCGCGCCCACGGTGGGCGAGCACACCCGGTACGTCCTGGCGGACGTGCTGGGCTACTCCGGGGACAGGATAGCCGCTCTCCTGGAGGGGGGCGTCGTCGGGGAGGGGGAGGCGTAGCTGTTTTCAGAGTGGCGAGATTGTCTGAATCAGGATTCACGGGATTTTGGGATTTTCAGGATTAGGTCTGTGGGTTAGCAAAGACGGGTAGGCTTGAGAGCTTGCAGAGTACTGGGAGGCGGCGGGAGGCGACGGAGGATGCGTCCGGTTAGGTGATAAGATTGTTATGAGCGTGTATCCTCGCTGTCATTCCGAGCGTGGCGAGGAATCTAAGGAGGGAGCCAGGGGGAGGCCTTGGCGGCAAGGAAGGGGAGGGCGGGTTTGAAACCCGCCCCTACGACGTACGAATGACAGGATGGGGGATGGCGGGTTTGAACCCGCCCTACGACGTACGAATGACAGGATGGGGGATGGCGGGTTTGAAACCCGCCCCTACGACGTACGAATGACAGGATGGGGGAGCGGGGAGGGTTGGCCCTGAGAATCAACCTGAGATTGTTCGCCGGGTACAGGGAGCGGATAGGGCGGTCCGAGATGACGGTGGACCTGCCCGAGGGCGCTACCGTCGGCATATTGGCCGCGGAGGTGGCGCGCGGCTACCCGGGGCTGATAGGAGACCCGGCGCGGCTCGTGGTGGCGGTTAACCAGGAGTACAGGGACCATCTTCACGTGCTGCGCGAAGGCGACGAGGCGGCGTTGATACCGCCGGTTAGCGGAGGCGTCGATGATCGAGATTAGCGTTGGCCCGCTGGACCCGGAGCGGATTACGTCTCGCGTCAGGAATAGCGCGAACGGGGCGGTCGTGACCTTCCTCGGGACTACCCGCGACCACACGGAGGGGCGCAACGTGCTCCACCTGGAGTACGAGGCATACCGGCCGATGGCGGACAACAAGCTCGCGGAAATCGAAGGGGAGATACGCGAGCGCTGGGGGATCGAGGACGTGGCGATAGCCCACAGGCTTGGCCGGCTGGAGATAGAGGATATCAGCCTCGTCGTCGCCGTGGCGTCGCCGCACAGGGGCGAGGCGTTCGCGGCCTGCCAGTACGCGGTGGACCGGATCAAGCAGACGGCGCCGATCTGGAAGAAGGAGTACTTCGAGGGCGGCGAGGTGTGGGTCGGGAGCCCGGAGGACGCGGCGGCCCACGCCTCCGGTACGAGCTGACGGCGCTGGCCTAGTGGACCGATAACCTAGCAATGAAGGGTGGCTAGGATACTGCGCGAGGCAACTGCGCCCCCACCCTAACCCTCCCCCAAAATGGGGGAGGGGATTCCAAGGTTAGCCATCATTTCAACAATGTTGGAGCCCTAGTGGATCGACAACCTAGCAATGAAGGGTGGCTAGGATACTGCGCGAGGCAACTGCGCCCCCACCCTAACCCTCCCCCAAAATGGGGGAGGGGATTCCAAGGTTAGCCATCATTTCAACAATGTTGGAGCCCTAGTCTATCCTGGTGCGGGGGTCGAGGGCGTCCCGGAGGCCGTCGCCCAGGAAGTTCACCGCTATCACGGTGAGGGAGATGGCGGCTCCCGGCGGCAGCCATAGCCAGGGCATGTCGCGCAGGATGAATAGCCGCTGCGCCTGGTTCATCATGCTGCCCCAGGTCGCCGTGGGAGGCCGGACGCCGAAGCCCAGGAAGCTCAACGACGCCTCGGTGAGGATCGCTCCCGCCACCGTCAAGGTAGCGCCGACGGCGACGTAGGGCATGACCCCCGGCAGCATGTGCCTGAACATGAGCCGGTTGTTGCTCGCGCCGAGCGCCCTCGCGCCGAGCACGTAGTCCATCTCGCGAATGGACAGCACCTGGCCGCGGACGACCCTTATGGTGCCGGTCCAGCCCAGGCCTCCCAGGACGAAGATGATGTTCCAGATGCTCGGGCCCACTATGCCTACCAGTACGATCACGGCAAATAGGGTTGGGAACGTCATGACGAGCTCGGTGAACCGTTGCAGGAGGTTGTCGGTCCACGTGCCGAAGAAGCCTGATATGAGCCCCAGGACGGTGCCGATGGCTGCGGATACGGCCGCGGCGGCGACCCCTACGGTGAGCGAAACGCGGCCGGCGTAGAGCAGGCGCGAGAAGACGTCGCGCCCGGTCCTGTCGGTGCCGAACCAGTGGTCGGGAGTACACTCTCGCTCTATTATTCCCGACCCCACCCCGAGCGCCGTCGACCAGCAGGGTGGCCTCTTGAGCAGCCTGAGGTTGATCTCGTTGGGTTCGTATTGGGCAATCAATGGGGCGAATACGGCAGTGGCCGTGAAGAGTGCGAGTATGGCGAACCCAATCATCGCGAGCTTATGGCGGCGGAACCTCTGCACCGGGCTGACGCTCGACCTGCGCGGCGCGAGGTCTCCCATGCCAGGAGCCGGGGCGCCCCTGTCGGCGGTCGGGCTGCTGCTCTCGCCGGTAGCCATGCTGTCGCTACTCCGTTCTTATGCGCGGGTCGGCCACGGCGTAGAGCACGTCGGCCAGGAGATTGGAGAAGAGCACGATGACCGCTATCCAGAAGGTGAGCGCCATCAGCGACGGGTAGTCGTGGTTGATGATGGATCGGACGGTGAGGAGCCCCATGCCGGGCCAGGAGAATATCTGCTCGATGACGATGACGCCGCCGAAGAGCAGCGGGATCCGGAGGCTGCTGATTGTGATCAGGGGCAGGAGGGCGTTCCGGAAGGCGTGGCGGCCTATTACGATCCACTCCGAGAGGCCCTTTGCTCTCGCGGTGGTGACGTAGTCGGAGTTGAGCACCTCGAGCATGGCCGTCCTGGCGTAGCGGGTGCTAACGGCGAGAAGCTCGACGGCCAGCACGGAGGCTGGCAGCACCAGGTGGTAGAGATTGTCCCAGATGTTGAACTTGCCGAGCTCGGACGTCATGCCGTGGGAAGGGAACCATTCGAATCTCAAGACGAATAGGAAGAGCGCGATCAACGCCAGGAAGAACCCGGGGATCGACAGACCCGCGAGAGATGCGAAGCTGAGAGCGTAGTCGTACATGCTGTACTGCCTGAGGGCGGCGATCACCCCCATGATGAAGCCGCCGATGGTGCCGATGACGAGCGCCGCGAAGGTTAGCTCGAGAGTTGGGGGTATCCTTTCCCAGATGATCTTCAGCACCGGCTGGCGGTCCAGGTACGAGAAGCCGAAGTTGCCCTGGGCCAACTCGCCGAGCCAGATGAAGTATCGGATGAACATCGGCTTGTCCAGCCCAAGCTGTCGGCGCATTGCATCGAGCTGCGCGGGCTCCATCTCGGCCATGAGGTCGGGCGGGATCATTGCGGTGAGCGGGTCGCCCGGCGCCAGGTTGACCATCACGAAGGTGATCAGCGTTATCCCAACGATCATTGGGATGGAGATGATAGCCCGTCTGAGGATGTACTTCTGCATGTGATGTCAGAGTCGTTACGGGAGTAGTTGGCCCTGAGACCGGACGGGGCGCCCGCGCTTCTAGCGGGCGCCCCGCCCAATCTCTACTAAGTTACCGTACTTGCCGTTCTACTGGGCGACGTCGAGATCCCAGCGCTCGGGGTGGAACTTCTGCCACGAGCCGGCGTTGAGGAACACCGGGAGTATCTGGATCGTCGCGAAGCTGGTGGCCTGGTTCGCCTCGCTCAGGATCGGGTTGTACCAGGCGTTTGCCTTGTACCACCACTCGTTCTGCCTGAGGATGGGCAGGAAGGGCATCCTGTCGATGAAGTCCTCGGCGATCATGGCGTATGCCTCGCCGCGGCCCGCGGGCGTCGTCGCCATGCGGCCCTGGTCGATTAGGGCGTCAAGCTCGGCGTTGCCGTAGCCGCCGCCGTTCTGTCCGCTGGTGTGCATCTGTGAGATGAGCCAGCCATCGGGATCGAACGGAGCCCCGAAGCCCGCGAACACGAGCTCGAAGTTGTACTTGTTGTAGAAGTCATCAACCCAGGCGGGTCCCTGCTGCATGGTGGTCTTCATCTGGAAGCCGACCTCGGCGAGCATCGCCTGGATGGCCGAGAAGAAGTCCTCCCTGTCGACGTAGTAGCTCTTGTTCTCGACTACGATGCTCGAGTCCCAGCCGGCCTCGGCCAGAAGCTCCCTGGCCTTGTCCGGGTTGTACGGGTACCGCGTGTCGTACTCGGGAACGTGGAACAGGGGGTTCTGGAACGGGGTGTTGATGATGTCCCCGTTGCCCTGCCAGTAGGCGTCGATCAGGGCCTGGCGGTCGATCGCCATCAGGAAGGCCTGTCGTACGCGGAAATCCTGTGTGGGCTCGAACCTGTTGTTGAACATGAAGCTGCGCATGATCGCGCCCTTGATGCCAACCACGTTGAACCGCGGGTCGGTGACGAACGCCTGGTACATCTCCTCGGTCAGCGTCGGGTAGGTCGAGCCGTGGATCTCGCCGCGCTGCATGGCGACGAAAGTGGCGTCGCGGGTCTCGATGAACTCGAACGAGATCTTGTCGAGCCGCGGCTCCCCGAAGAAGTAGTCGGGGTTCTTCCTCACCGTCCAGCCCCTGTCCGCCACGAAGGGGACGTCGAGGATGAAGGGCCCGGAGCCGATGAACTCCGAAGACCACGGGTAGTTTGCGATCTCCGCCGGCGCCACGTCGCCCAGGACGTGCTCGGGCATGATGATCGGCGTGCCGTTGCAGCACTTGTCCAGGAAGAGCGCGTTGGGGAACTCCTGGTCGAACCGGACGGTGTAGTCGTCGACCTTGACGATCCCCACTTCACCCTGGCCGCCGGCCGCGGTGTAGGCCTCGCCGCCCTTGATCAGGCTCAGCACGTTGGGCCCTCGGGGGCTGGCCTCATTGTTCAGGTAGGTCTTGAAGGTGAAGACCACGTCGTCGGCGGTGACTTCCTCGCCGTCGTGGAACTTTGCTCCCTTGCGTAGGTAGAACGTGTAGGAAGACGCGTCGTCGGAGACCTCCCACCGCTCAGCCAGGTCAGGGGACCACTGCATATTCTTGTCGTCGGGGAAGATGAGGCGGGAGCCCATCAGGTTCCACGCCCAGCCGTGCGGCCTGGACAGGGAGTCGAAGGGGTTGATGTGGGCGATGGCTTCCTTGAAGCGCATGCGGAGGTGCTTCTCCGGGCCCATGGCCGGCACCTCGACGATCTTCTCCACTTCAACCGTCTTCACAACCTCCTTCTCCACTATGACCGGCTTTTCAACCTCCACTTCCCTGACCACCTCTTTCTCCACCACAACCTCTACAGGCACTTCTTTCACAACCTCCCTGGTACACGCCAGGGCGGCGAGGGCCACAAGTGCTATGGCGAGCCCCAACCACTTCTTGCCGATTACCGTCTGTAGCATGGAATCCTCCTCCTGCTTTTCTGCTCCGGTTCCAACTGCTTCACCTTGCGCCTGCCATCGGCGCGCAAAACTGCATGATATTTAACAGGTATCTTCCAGCCGTGTCAACCTCCGCACTACTTTTACGCGTGGGCGCTGAGCCACTCCTTGACCTTGGCGTGGTTGACGTCCGGGTCGTCGAAGAGGGCGTGGAAGCTGGCTTCGAAGTCGCGCACCCTCCGCGCCGCCTCGAGCACCTCCGCCGCGCCGGTACCCGCAGGGACCTTGGTCACCCCGCCTCCGTCGGCGACGATCAGCTCGCCGGGGCTGATCCGCAGGCCGGCCACGGTGACCGACGTGTTGACCCGCACGAGGGAGAAGACGCCGTGGCCGGGCACCTGCCCCGTCGCCCAGACGGGCATCCCGACGCGCTCGATGCCCTCCAGGTCCCTGACGGAGCCCTCCATTACCACCCCTGTTACGCCCGCCAGCTTGTGCCTGGCGGCCATGCCGTCCCCGAAGGAGGCGGCGCGCCCGGGGCGGCTGTCCACGTCCTTGTACACGGCCACGATGGGTGCGGGCGTCTCTTCCAGGACGTCGTATAGGTCGTTCCACGGTATCGCGGGCGAGTCGGCGTCCAGGGGGGTTACCTCGCAGGTCACTGCGTAGCCCACGGCGCGGCCCAGCTCGGGCAGGTAGCATTGCATCTCCGGGCCGGCGTAGCACTCGGGCTGCCCGCCGCCCCCCTCCAGCTCGCGGCCCCCCTGGGACGCTCCCCGCGCTTCGACGACCCCGTTGAAGACGGTGGCCGAGTCGAACTCCTTCAGGGCCTCTATGACTTCGGCGGACGCTCTTTCCATGGCTGCTCCTTCACGAGGCGTGATTATGGCTGCGGGAACTATACCAGACGGGGAGATGGCGTCGCAGCGGCGGTCGGCGCGCGGGTTTGGTCTCGGTCGCTCTGATATAATCCGTGCCGCGACAGGCTGGTCGTGAGCGATTCCAAGGAGGGCGACGTTGCCGGAGAGAGAGACCGCCGCGCGTGAGAGGGACGTACTGGAGCGCGCCCGCGCCGTGCTGCCGGGCGGCAGCCAGGGGAACGTGTACTACGACCTGGTGGTGCGCGAGGGTAGGGGCAGCCGTGTGTGGGACCTGAGCGGCAACGAGTACGTGGACTACCTACTCGGTTCGGGGCCGATGCTGATAGGGCACGCGCACCCCGAGGTTGTCGAGGCGGTGCGGGAGCAGGCGGGCAGGGGCTTTACGTTCTTCGCCCTGAACGAGCTGGCCGTGCTGCTGGCGGAGGAGATAGCCGCGGCGGCGCCGTGCGCCGACAAGGTGCGCTTCCTCAGCAGCGGGACGGAGGCGACGCACTACGCGATGCGGGCGGCCAGGGCGTTCCGCGGGCGCGACAAGATGCTCAAGTTCGAGGGCGGCTTCCACGGCATGAACGACTATTCGCTCATGAGCATGTGGCCCGCCGACCCTCCCGATTTTCCTTACGCTTCCCCCGACTCGCCGGGAATCCCGGCGTCGGTGCAGGCTGAGATGCTGATCGCGCCGTTCAACGACATAGAGACGACGTCGGCTATCATCGAGCGCCACCACGACGAGCTTGCGGGGGTGATCGTGGAGCCGTTCCAGAGGGTGATCCCGCCTCGGCCGGGGTTCCTGGAGGGGCTGCGCGAGGTAACGGAGCGGTACGAGCTGCCGCTCATCTTCGACGAGATAGTGACCGGCTTCCGGTTCGCCTACGGCGGGGCGCAGGAGTATTACGGCGTCACGCCAGACCTATGCACGCTCGGCAAGGTCGTCGCGGGCGGCTTCCCGCTGTCGGCGGTGGCGGGCAGGGACGAGATCATGGAGCACTTCGACCCGACCAGGGTGGAGAAGGGCGGCCTGATGCCGCAGATCGGCACGCTGAACGGCAACCCCGTCGCGGCGGCCGCGGGGCTGGCGACGCTGAACGTGCTGCGGCGCGAGGGGACGTACGAGAGGCTGTTCGCGAACGGGCAGCGCGTCAAGGACGCCCTGCAGCGGCTGCTGGACCATGCTGAGATACCGGCGCAGGTGGTGGGCGAATCCGTCCTCTTCGACGTCTACTTCACCGGCGAGGAGATAGTGGACTACCGCTCGACGCTCAGGGCGGACAAGGACAGGGTGGCGCGGTTCAACCGGCTGCTGCTCGAGCACGGCGTCTTCAAGGGCGACACGAAGTACTACGTATCGACCGTCCACGACGACGAGGACATAGAGCTGACGATAGGCGCATTCGAATCGGCCATAGAGAGGCTGGACGGGTAGGGAGAACGGAGACGTTGCCCAACACGTCGGGCCCCGTAGCAGGAAGGGAGCAGGCGCAAATGGACATGGAGACGCGTGTAGGGCGGCTTTGCGGGTGCTACGTGACGATCCCGACCATGTTCAGGGACGGCGACCTCGCGCTCGATCTGCCGGCGGTGCGCCGGCACGTGAGGTTCCTGCTGGACGGCGGGCTCGAGACGGGCAACGCGGTGCTGCTGGCTGGCGGCGCGGCCGGGGACTTCTCGACCATGACGTTCGACGAGCGCGTGGCGCTGACCGACGCGGTGGTGCAGGAGGCGGAGGGCAGGATACCGGTCATCCTGGGCGCGCAGACCACCAGCACGGCGGAGCTCGAGGCGCTGACGAAGGCGGCGGAGCGCGTCGGGGCCGAGTACGTGCAGGTGTCGCCGCCGTACTACTTCGAGGCGACCGAGGGAGACTTCTACGAGTACATCGTCGCCGCCTCCGAGGCCGCGGACGTGGGCATCATCATATACAACACCTTCTGGACGAGCAGCAACGTCTCGCTGGACATGGTGGACAGGCTCACCGAGCTGTCCAACGTGGTGGGGTTGAAGTGGTCGACGCCGGGGCTGGCGTTCATGGCGTTCGAGCGCGCCCTCGTCCGATACGCGGGCCGGCTGAGCGTGATCGACAACAGGCTCAGCTACGTCACCAGCCACATGATGGGCGCGCGGGGGATCGAGCTGCACCCGACGAACTACTGGCCGCAGTGGGGCGCCAGGACCTGGGAGCTGCTGGAGGCGGGCGAGTACGCCGAGGCGCAGGGGGAGTTGGTGCGGGTCGTCATCCCGTTCTACGAGGTGTGGGAGGAGATGGCCGCCTACACCGGCGGGGACGGCTACCTGGACAAGCTGTGCCTGGAGTTGATCGGCCTCGGTTCCAGCCGGTGTAGGCCGCCGACGAGGGACGTACGCGACCGGTTCCGCGAGCGTACCCGCGAGATGCTCGCGCAGTGCGGCGTGCCCGGGGTCCTGCCTGCCTCCCCATAGCGCGTTATCCCAAGAGCTTCACGATTGCAGCTACGGCAGCCAGGCCGGCAAGCTGCAGCCCGGCCAAGCCTACGACCGCCTTGGTCAGATCGCCCCTCAACTCGGCTTTGAGGTCGGCGAGGTCCGCCTTGGTAGCCAGGTGACGAAGCTCTGTACGGAACTCAGTCTCCAGATTGGATACCCGCTGTTCCAGCGTCACCATAATGCCCTGCCTCAAAGTATTGACACATTGTGCGCGAGCACGACACGCTCGTCAACCAATTTCAGGTACGCTCGTCGTCTCGGTCGTTCGGCCAAAATCCCCCACCTAAATGGCGGGGCGCTACTGGGCAAGGGGAGGGCTGGTTTGAAACCAGCCCCTACGGGGTGATGGCCGATAGATGTGGCGCTGAACGTGGAGGCGGTGGATTTGGGGGTACGCTCGGGTACGCTCGTCGCCTCGATTGTTCGGTTCGGCCAAAATCCCCCACCTAAATGGCGGTGGCGCTACAGGGCAAGGGGAGGGCTGGTTTGAAACCATCTGCTCCAACTAATTCGACGAAATGGGGTGTTTCGTACCTGATTTGCCCATGTTGGACCGCCGGTCACTGCCTTGAAAGGAACCAGCAGACGTATAACCCGGCAGGTAGACCGGAGTGAACGTGTTCGATTGATTCGAATCGAGGCAAAACAGAACATGGATTCTGTCTCTTGGACGCCCTCTCAAAGCTAAAATGGTAATTAGTTGGAGCGAATGGTTTGAAACCAGCCCCTACAGGAGTGATGGCTGCCCTACGGGGCGATGGCCGATAGATATGGCGCTGAATGGTTACCGAGCGAGGGTTGTGACCTCAAACTACGGTTCGCAGACGGAATGTGACAGATTGCTACGGGTGCCAAGTTTTTCGCTCCGTGCCGGGCGGAGACCCGGCGATGGAGCCTCCACCGCCTAGGGTATCGCGCGGCCGGCTAGGACGCCCGTGCAGTGGTCGTTGTCCACGGCCACCTCGCCGTTGACCAGCACGTACGGGATGCCGATGGGGTACTGGCGCGGGTTGTCGTAGGTTGCGGTGTCGATGACGCGCTCCGGGTCGAACACCGCCACGTCGGCGTAGTACCCCTTCTCGATGCGCCCGCGTCCCGTCAGCCCGAACCGCCGCGCGGGGTTGTCCGTCATCCGTTGCACCATCTGCTCCAGGCTCAACGTCCCGAACTGCCGCCGCAGCCGACCCAGGAACCTGGGGAACGCGCCGTAGCTCCTCGGATGGGGCATGCTGCCCGCCGGCGTGATGTCGCTGCAGACCATGTAGTCGGGCCGCGACAGCAGCTCCATGCAGTCGCGGCTCACCTGCTGCCACAGCGCCGTGCTCACCGGCGGCGCGCCCAGGTACCCCACGGCAAGCTCCTCCTCCAGCAGCAGCCGGCACAGCCCCTCGCCCAGCGTCTCGCCCGTATCCCTCACGATGTCCGGTAGGCTCATCCCCTCCAGGCGGCCGTTCCGCGGCAGGTAGCAGAAGACCACCTCGTCCAGCGGCCGGTCGTACTCGTTGTCCAGGTAGTCCGCCATCTTCCGGCGCTCGGACGGGTCGCCGAGCCGGCGCAGCAGAGCGTCCGGCCCGCCCTCCTGCGCGTAGCTCGGCAGGTAGGACACCGGGATGCTGCTCCCCGCCGGGTAGGGGTAGATGTCCAGCGTGATGTCCGCGCCCTCCGCCTTGGCGCGGTCTATGTCCGACATGATGTATTCGATGCGCCCCGCCGTCTCCGGCGCCGTCCGGTAGTGGGCGAAGTGAAGTTTCACCCCGGAGCGCCGGGCGACCTCCAGCGCCTCCGGCACGCCTCCGCCTCCGTGCGCCCGCTCCGGGTTCGCCCGGCGCGGCTCCGCCATGTAGACCCCGCCGCGCTCGCGCACCGTCTTGCATATCTCGACCAGCTCCGCTGTGCTCGTCCACGGTCCGGGGTAGTAGCTCGACCCGGTGGTGAACCCCACCGCCCCCTGCTCCAACCCCTCGACCACGAGCCGCTTGTACCGCTCCATCGCCTCGCCGGTCAGCGGAACGTCCCTGAAGCCGACCGCCTCCAGGCGCACCGTCCCGTTGGGCACCATGTAGACCGTGTTCACCGACACCTTCCGGTCGTAGTTCGCCCGGAACGCGGCGACGCTGCTCACGTCCAGGTCCTCGGGCGGGAACTCCAGAAGCCCCGACAGCCACTTCCGGTACATCCGGTACTTCTCCGGCGACAGCGGCGCGTACGACATCCCGTCGATGCCCAGGAACTCCGTCGTGATCCCCTGCCGGATGCCGTTCGCGTGCTGCGGGTCCAGCAGCAGCGAGCCCTCCGAGTGCGTGTGCGTGTCGATGAAGCCCGGCGAAACGGCGTGGCCCCGCGCGTCGATGACCCGCCTCGCCTCCGCGAGCGCCAGGTCCCCGACGGCGGCAATCCGCCCGTTCTCGATGCCCACGTCGGCCGGGAACGAGGGCCTCCCCGAGCCGTCCACGACCGTGCCGCCTGAGATGACGATGTCGAACATTGGCGCTTGCCTCCACATGGATGCGCGGATGCGAGTAGAATAGCATCGGGACGGCGGCCTTCCAAGGCGCTGCCGGTCCAAGTCATTCACTGTTCGAGCGGTGTCGGTTGTAACGATGTGGGCATTGCTGGTAATTATCGGCTTCATGACGTTCGCCGTAGGCGTCACGTGGTTCGCTTGGACCGTGGTCAAGAGGCGGCCCATCGAGCAGTTCCCGGGCGGCGCGGGCCTGCTGGCCCTGGCCCTCCTGGGGCTACTCGTGCTGCTCATAGGCATTGGCGTCATGCCGGGACCCGCCCCCCAGGCGGCGCCGGAGTCGGACGGCGACGCCGAGCTCAGGGCCGAGCTTGCCGAGACCAGGGCGCAGCTTGGAGCGGTCCGGCGTGACGTGGACGCCGTTCGCGCGCGG
The DNA here is from genome assembly GCA_963664035.2 of Dehalococcoidia bacterium. Classification (GTDB taxonomy): domain Bacteria; phylum Chloroflexota; class Dehalococcoidia; order Lucifugimonadales. Next base: position 2,306,260 of record OY760867.2, read on the forward strand.
CTGGAAGAGGTGGAGGAGGCCGCCTCCGGCCTTGCCGAGTCGGTTGCGTGGCTGGAGGCGCTCGAGCGAGCCGAGGCCCCGGTGGTCGTCGACGGCCCCGTTACGGCCCTCTCCAACGGGGACGTCGATGCCGTCGACCGCCTGGTGTTCGGCATAAGGAACAGGTCGAGGGTCGTCGCCTTTCCCCTGACGGCCTCCAGTACGCACGTCAGCTACTCCGACGAGGACCTGGGCGTCGGTGTACTCGACTTCCACGAGGAGGCCCCTTCGGAAGCCGCGAATGGCTGGAGCGTCCGTTGGACCGAGGGCGAGGGCCCCAATCTCGGCCCGGGCGAGGTTGCCGAGATCACCATCAGCCTCCTGGGGTTGGACCCGAGGCTGACGGCGGGCAAGCAGTTCGTCATAGAGGTCGAGCTGCCCGGACAGCTGCCCATCGAGATGGTCCGCGCGACCCCGCCCGAGCTTGCGCCCGTCATGGAGCTCGGCCCCTAGAGGTTGGGCCGACCTGCCCATATCAGCGCCGATTCGGGCGCCTCAGCCTAGCGGTTCGGGGCCGTACTCTGTAGACTCAGGGCAGGCCGGCGCCCGCTCAGCAGTAGGGCGTCGGACCGAGCCATTTTTTCGAGGTACTGTCGATGAGAGTTGTATTCCTGGAAGACGTCAGCGGGGTAGCGTTGGGAGGAGAGGTCAAGGAGGTGAAGGGCGGGTTCGCCCGCAACTACCTCATTCCCCAGAAGCTGGCGATTCCGGCGACGCCGGACGCGCTGCAACGGGTGGAGCGCCTGGGCAAGCAGGCCGAGGAGCATCGTATCAAGACGCTCCAGGACATGAAGGAGCTGGGGGCGCTGCTCGAAGGCTCCACGGTGGACGTCCCCATGAGGGCGGGCGCCTCGGGCCGCCTCTACGGCTCGGTCACCAACGCCATCGTCGCCGAAGGGTTGTCGAAGATGACCGGGCGCGAGATTGACCGCCGCACCATCGAGCTCCCCGACTCCGTGCGGGAGGTGGGCATATTCGACGCGCGGCTGAGGCTCCACGCCGAGGTGACGGCCACCGTGTCGGTGCTCGTACACCCGGTCGGCTCGGACCCCGACGAGGTACGGGCCGCCCTGGAGGCCGGCGACGCCGAGGCGGAGGCGGAGGAGAACGGCGCCGCCGAGGAGCCGCCGCAGGCGGAACCGGAGTCTCCCGAGTAGGGAGCCGCCCGCCCGGAGCCGGCAATGCCGCTGGCTTCGGTATTGGGACCGCAGCCCGGCCCGCCGGGGCTGTGCCGGACCTAGCATCTTCCCCCTGTGGAAGGAGAGATTGCGCAGTTGTACGCCGAACGACTACTTCCCCACGACGCGGAGGCGGAAGAGGCCGTCATAGGCTCCATCCTCATAGACGGCGAGTCCCTGACCAAGGTCACCCCGTTCCTGCGCTCCGGCGACTTCTACATCGCCAGGGCGCGGCTGTGCTTCGAGGCCTGCGTGCCCCTCTTCGAGCGCGGCGAGGCCATCAACCAGGTCACCGTCGCCCACGAGCTCTCCCTGCGCGGCGCCCTGGAGGACGTGGGCGGCGCCGCCTACCTGGCGCACCTCGTGCGCACCGTGCCCACCTCCGTCCACGTCGAGCACTACGGCCGCATAGTGCAGCGCACCTCCATCATGAGGCAGCTCATATCTGCCGCCGGCGACATCGCGGCCATAGGCTACGAGGGAGACCCGGACACGGACACCGCCCTGCGGAAGGCCGAGGACGTGCTCTACGGGGTGCGCACCGGCAGGGGGACGCGCGACTTCGTCCACATCCGGGAGGTGCTCGACGCCTACATGGAGGAGTCCGCTTCGCTGGACCTGGAGCGGGACCTGCACCTGGCGCCCATACCGACCGGGTTCACCGACCTGGACAAGCTGCTCGGCGGCGGCCTGCAGCGCTCCGACATGGTGGTGGTCGCGGCCAGGCCCAGCCTCGGCAAGAGCACCCTCGCGTTCAACATAGCCCGCCACAGCTCGGAGCAGGGCGCGCGCGTGGGGGTCTTCAGCCTCGAGATGAGCGCGGAGCAGATCGGCATACGCCTCCTCTCCAGCGAGGCCAACGTGGACAGCCACCGCCTGCGCCTCGGAATGGTGAGCGAAGCCGAGCACCGGCGCGAGCTGGACGCCATCGGCCTGCTGTCCGACCTGCCCATATACATCGACGACACCCCTGTGCAGGGCATGGTGGAGATGCGCGGCAAGGCGCGGCGACTTCAGGCCGAGCGCGGCCTGGACCTCCTCATCGTCGACTACCTCCAGCTCATGACCGGCGGCAACCGCCGGGACTACAACCGCGTGCAGGAGATGGGCGACTTCTCCAGGGCGCTCAAGGGGCTCGCCAGGGACATGGACATCCCGGTGCTGGCCTGCTCGCAGCTGAGCCGCGCCCCGGAGCAGAGGCCGTCGCACCGGCCCATCCTGTCCGACCTGCGCGAGAGCGGCAGCATCGAGCAGGACGCGGACGTGGTGGCCTTCATATACCGCGAGGACAAGTACACCACCCGCGACGAGTGGGAGAAGCGCAACCCAAGCGACCCCTACCCGGAGAACATCGCCGAGGTGATAGTCGCCAAGCACAGGAACGGCCCGACCGGCGAGGTGCCGCTCTACTTCCGCAACGACGTCGTCAGGTTCGAGAGCCTCGACCTTTCCGCCCGCTCCAGGGAGCTCGCGGAACCATGACCTCTCAGGCTGAGACGGAGAAGAACTTCGCCGGATTCCCCCGGCGGTCGCGGCTCACGGCGATGCCCAGCGTCCTACTGGGCCGCCTCCTCGAAGAGATAGACGACCTTGCGGAGCTGAAGTGTACCCTGCGCCTGGTATGGATGATCCAGAACAGCAGAGGGTTCCCGCGCTACGTGACCATCGACGACATCCTGGCGGACTCGGTCCTGCTCAACGGCCTCAGCGGGCCTGGCAGGGACGCCGCCGCCGAGGTCCGCCGGGGCCTGGGGCTGGCGGTCCGGCGCGGGACGGTGCTGACCGGCTCGCTGCTGCGCGGCGGCCAGACCGTGCAGGTCTACGCCGTCAACTCGGAGGCTGAGCGTAGAGCGTTCGAGGAGATGACGGAAGCCGCTATTGCGGAAGCGCCGCCCCAGGCGGACGCGCCCCAGGCAGAGCGGCCGAACATCTTCGCCCTCTACGAGAACAACATCGGCATGCTCAACCCCATCATCGCCGAGGAGCTGAAGCGGGCGGAGGAGACGTACCCAGACCCGTGGATCAGGGACGCCTTCCGTGAGGCGGTGACCCGAAACAAGAGAAGCTGGCGCTACATCGCCGTTATCCTGGACCGCTGGGACAGGGAGGGAAGGGACGATGGAAGACCTGTCGGAAGTCCTGAAAAGGCTGGCTACGAGAGATTCCTCGGAAGATAACCCCTACCGGGACTCTGAGCCGGAAACGGAGAGGAAGAACGAGGACTGCCCCTACTGCCGGGGACGGGGCTGGTTCACGCCGGACGTGCCGGTGGGAGACCCTGGGTTCGGGCGGTTTGTCACCTGTGCCTGCCAGGAGGACAGGGTAGCCATAGAGAGGCGGTCCAGGCTCCTGCGCTACAGCAACCTGGCGTCGATGGGACGGTTCACCTTCGGCACCCTCGTTCCCGAGGGGCGCGGCCCGGACATAGAAGTGCGCCGCCGGTTCCAGGAGGCATACGAGGCTGCCGTAGCATATGCTGACCGCTCCAAGGGGTGGCTGGTCCTTACCGGCCCCCACGGCGCGGGGAAGACCCACCTGGCCGCCGCCATAGGCAACAGGCTCCTCGAGCAGGACCAGGTCGTCTTATTCTCCGACGTCCCCGACCTGCTCGACCACCTGCGGGCTTCTTTCAGCCCCACCAGCGAGGTGGGCTACAGCGACCTGTTCGACCTCGTGAAGGCCGCTCCCATTCTCATACTGGACGGCATAGACGGCATCAACCCGACGCCCTGGGCACAGGAGAAGCTCCGCCAGGTCGTCAACCACCGCTTCAACACCCAGATGCCGACCGTGGCCACATGCGCCGGCTCCCTGAACGCCCTCGACCCGTACATAGCCAGCCGCATGAGCACCGAGGGCCTCAGCCGCGTCCTAGAGCTTGGCGACCCGTCCGGCCCGGGTAGACGCCGGCTGGGGGCCATAGAACCCGAGATGCTGCTCCGTATGACTTTCGACAGCTTCAAGGTGAGTGGCAACCACCTCGACAATAGCCAGCGGAAGAGCCTGGAAGATGCACTCAACGCTGCCAAGAGATTCGCAAAGAGGACAAAAGGCTGGTTTACGCTGTTCGGTGGCACAGGAGTGGGCAAGACACATCTCGCCGTCGCTATCGCAAACGAGCAGATGAAGAATGGCAAGGAAGTCTTCTTCGTGCCGGTGTCCGACCTTCTGGACCACTTGAGGTTCACATACAGCCCCGAAAGCACCGTCACCTACGACCACCTCTTGGAGGAGGTGAAGAACGCCCCGCTGCTGGTGCTGGACGACCTGGGACGTGAGCACAGCACCCCCTGGGCCGCGGAGAAGCTATACCAGATCATCTCGCACCGCTACAATTCACGGGCCCTTACAGTGATCACAGCCACCGAAGAGTTTGCCGGCCGCAACGACCCTATAGCATCGCGAGTCAAGCATCATTCAGAGCGCGAAGGGGTCGGTGCGTATGTGCCCATCGAAGCGCCGGACTACCGCGCACGGTAGGGGATTCCAACGACGAGCCTGAGCTAGGTGCCGCATCCATAGACGGGCGGGTTGCCGCCCTTGGCGGGATTGCGGGAAGAGCGGTTAGACGACCGCTTGCCGCTCTATGTGACTGAGAGCTGCCCGCGTCAGCATCCCGGAACGGGACTCCCGCTCCCGGGCGGCAGCCTCGTCAACGATGGCCAGCACACGGGAGGGTATGGTGATGTTGATCCGCACCGCCTTGCTGGAAAGCTTAGACACGTCGACGTCGACCAGCGCCCACATGCCGCCAGCATAATCCGGGTTCGTCTGGTGTTCGTCTATGGGCTTCTTGTCCGGGATGGGTTCGCCATCCATGAGCAGCCCTTCGATATGACATGCAATGGCTTCCTGGGCGGCGGCAAAGACCTCATCGAGCGTCTCACTGCCAGAGAAGCATCCGGGCAGGTCAGGCACGGTCACCCCATAAGAGCTTGCCGGGTCTTTATGAATAACTACTGGGAACTGCATTATCGAGACCTCCAATCCCAGCCTGCTTGGCGGAAGATACTGCGCAGGGTGCCGATGGGTATGTCCGTCAATGGGTGACTAACGGTAACCCGTCCAGACATGTCCGGATGAGTGAATTGGTGATGGCTACCCCTGACATTCCTTAGCACCCACCCGTTACGGCGTAGTCTGCGTATGACCTCTCTACTTTCCACGTGTGTATTATACACATAAGCTCAAGCTTTTTCACCTGGTTCGAGGACCTCACCCGGCCCCAAAGTCTCTACGACGGTCGGAGTGCGGCCTGGCGTGGACGGTCAGTAGAGCGCGTTGCTCAGGAGCGGGCGCGACCGCTTCGTGGTCGGGTGGTCTTCGCCCAGCAGCTTGAAGATGGCGATGCAGGTCTTCCTCGCCCCGTCGTCGTCGTAGTACCTGTTCCTCCGCACGACCTCTATGAAGCCGTCCAGCGCGGCCCCGAAGTCGCCTGACCGGGCGGCGGCCACCGCTCCAACGTAAGTGTCCCTGACTGAGTCCTCGGGCGGCGGCGAGCCGTCGATGCGGCTGAACGCGCCGACGAGCGTCCTGACGGCCTCGGCCACGTCGTAGTGCTCGGACCCCAGCCCGATAGGCTCGACGGCCCTCAGCGCCTGCTCCGGGTCAGATCCGAAGATGGCCTGAGCGAGCAGGGCCGCCGCCTGGTGGTTCTCCGGCTCTGCCGCGACGATGGGGTGCAGCACCTCGCTTGCCCTGTCTGCGCTGTCCTTCAGCAGGAGCCGCCTGGCCTCCTCGAGACGGGCGCGGTACTTGCTTGGGACTGCCTTCTTCAACCACTCCTCCACCGCGCGCTCCGGCAGCGCCCCCACGAACTCGTCGACGACCTGCCCGTCCACGAATAGCTTGACGTTGGGAATGCTGCGTATGCCGTACCGCGCCGAGACCGCCGGGTGCTTGTCGGTGTCGAGCTTGGCCAGCTCCCACCGCCCATCGCTCCGCTGGGCGAGCCGCTCCAGCACCGGCCCCAGCACCTTGCACGGCCCGCACCACTCGGCCCAGAAGTCCACGAGGACCGGCGCCTCGTGGCTGCGGGCGATCACGTCCTTCTCGAAGTCGTCCGTATCGAAGGCCACCTTGCACTACTCCAGGCTCGGAAATCTAGCCTGCATTATGCCATATGAGCCGCGGGCCAGCCCAAATCCCACTCATTCCCATCACCCCCATCGTAACTGTTCAGAGTTGGTGCGTTCCTCACCTAGGGCGCCCACAAGGGACGCCCCTACGACTACGGCTTCCATCCCGTAGGGCGCAGCCCTTGTGGCTGCCCTCCCATACTCTGAACATATACCCCCCCATCACATGAATCACAGTTCAGACAGCCATGCTGTATCATTGGGCCGGATGAGCGCCATGCTTGGAGGAGAGCCATGACCGGCCGTTTGTATCGCAGCAGGTCTGACCGCATGCTGTTCGGAGTATCCGGCGGACTCGCCGAGTATATGGACGTCGACCCCACCCTGGTGCGGCTTGGTTGGATCGCTCTCGCATTCGTGACGGCGGGCGTCGCCGTCATTGCGTACGTCGTCCTTGCCATCGTCGCGCCCGAGGGGGCAGCCGATGCGGGCTCCGGCGACGATGCGGAAGGCGAGGACGCGCGGCCCGGCGGCTCGGAATCGGGCGGGCCGCGGCGGGGACGCGGCTTCGTCGTGTTCGTAGGCGCGATGCTCATAGCGATGGGCGTGCTGTTCCTCGGAATCAACCTCGACCTGATCTCGTGGATCGATTGGGGCGTCGCCTGGCCCGTGGTGCTCATACTGCTGGGACTGCTGATCATCGCCCAGAGATACCGTAGTGGCTGACCGCAAGAAGTGGCCTAAGCCGCCGCTGTTCGCCCTGCTGCTGATCGCGGCGGGCGTGGTCCTCCTGTTGCAGAACTTCGGCGTCGTCGGGTGGGGGTTCTGGCTGGAGATATGGCGGTTCTGGCCGGCGCTGCTGGTGGCCGTCGGCGTGAACCTCATCCTGGGGCGCCGCCTGCCCTGGCTGACGACGGCGATCGTCGCCGCGCTGGTATGCGGCTCGGCGGCGGGAGCCGCGCTACTCGCCGAGTACGAACGCGTTACAGTGGTCGCTACGATCTCGGAGCCGCTCGACGGCGTGGAGCGGCTGGAAGTGTCGGTGGACCTCGGCTTGGGGAGCCTGACGATCGATTCCTTGCCCAGCGGCTCTTCCAAGGTCGTCGAGGGGTCGTTCGAGACGCCGTGCAGGCCCGCGTCCACGTCGTTCGAGCGTTACGGCGACGCGGCCACCCTGGACGTCGAGATGGACGCAGGCTCGTCCACCTGCCAATGGGGCGCCGATTGGAAGGTGTCGTTGTCCCGCGTCCCGGAGGTCTCCATAGATCTGGGCGCGGGCGCGGCCTCCGTCGATCTCGACCTGGCCGATCTACGTGTGCCCTTCCTGGAGATGGACGCCGGCGCGGCCGCCGTGCACATACGGATGCCAGCCAACGGCGGCGCCGTCGAGGCCCTGATAACCGCCGGCGCAGCCGACATCGAAGTCCGGATACCCGACGGAGTGGCGGCCCGTGTCGTGAACGACACGTCGCTGTCCTCCTTCGAGGTCGCCAGCCGCTTCACCAGCCTCGAAGGCGATGTCTTCCAGTCCCCAGGCTACCGCCAGGCCGAGAACCGCGTCTCCATCGTATTCGAAGGTGGCGTCTCCAGCGTATCGGTCTACTAGGCGGCGTCCAGGCAGCGGTCCGCCGCGCTATTCGGCCCGCTCGAGCTCGAAGCGGTAGTCCTCGATGACCGGGTTGGCAAGAAGCTGAGAGCACATCTCCGCCACGCTGGCGGAGGCCGCCTCCTCGGACTCCGCGTCCAGGCTGATCTCCATGTACTTCCCATACCGGACGCTGCGCACCGCGTCGAAGCCCAATTGGTGGAGGCCGTTCCGTATCGTCAGGCCCTCCGGGTCGTTGACCGTCGGCCTGAGCGTCACGTAGACCCGCGCTAGGTACGTCAATGCTACGGCGCGAAGTACTCGGGCGCGTTGGGCGAGCTCATGTGGTCGAGAATGAACCTCTGGATCCTCGGCTCGTCGTACTCCTCCATCTTGTCGATGAAGTTCCACGCGGTCAGAGCGATCGCCGAATCCATGTCCGGGTACGGGGACATTATGACCTTGTAGCGACGCTTGATCTGCCGGGCTCGCAGCAGGTCGCTCTCTTGCGCCTCTTCGTCCAGCTCCAGCGTCAGGATATACTCGTCGAGCCAGTTGCCCTCGACGTACCGCGCCAGCGATTCGAGCTGCCGTATCAGGAAGTCGCAGTCCTCGGCGCAGTTGTAGTGGATGCCGATGCCCCCGTGCTCCAGGTTGTGTACCAGCACCTCGTCGGGGATGAACTCGTTGTAGACGCCCCAGGCGATGGGCGCGCCCGGGTCGGAGTAGTGCCAACCCGACGTGCCCGGCACCGAGTTGTAAGGCGGGTGCTCCTCGCCGCGCGGCACGTGCAGGTTGCCGCCGCCCTGGTCGGGGACCTTCGTGCCCGCGGTGCCGGCGCCCGTCGCGCCGATGGAAATCGGCAGCGACGGCGCGAACAGCGCGACTATGAACAGGAAGGCCAGCAGGCCTATCCCTGCGCCGATGGACCAGGTGTACAGCCGCCGCCGCCTCTTCCTGCGCTCTCTCCTGGCCGCCCTCGCCTGTGTGGGCGTTAGCCTGTCGCTGCGTCCGTCCGCGCCTGTTGCCATGTCACCTCGCCGATGCGCCGTATTCCTCTATTGTGCTAAGCGATGGCCGTGCCCGTCAATCGCTCGTGCGCCTCGATGTACCGCTCGCGCGTCCTGGCCACCACGTCGTCGGGCAGCTCCGGGGCCGGAGGCTCGTGGTCCCAGCCCTGCGCGTCCAGCCAGTCCCTGACGAACTGCTTGTCGAAGTTGGGCTGCGACTTGCCGGGGCCGTACCCCTCCATGTCCCAGAAGCGGCTCGAGTCGGGGGTCAACAGCTCGTCGATCAGCGTAAGCTCCCCGTCTATGAAGCCGAACTCCATCTTCGTGTCGGCTATAAGTATACCCTTATCCACGGCGTAGTCGTGGGCGGAGTTGTAGACCGCCGTCGTCAGGTCGCGCAGCCTGTCGGCAGTGTCGCTTCCGACCATCTCCACAACCTCGGCAAAGCTGAGGTTCTCGTCGTGGCCCACCTCCGCCTTGGTCGTGGGCGTGAACAGCGGCTCAGGGAACTTGTCGCCCTCCCGCAGTCCGGAGGGCATCGGCTGCCCGGAGACGGTGCCGCTCTTCCTGTACTCGGACCAGGCCGAGCCGGTGATGTACCCTCTAACGACGCACTCGACGTCGACCCGCTCGGCGCGCCTGACGACCATCGCCTGGCGCGCAAGCTCGGCGGGCACGTCCAGGTCCGGCCGGTCGGTCGCCATCGCCACGAAGTGGTTCGGCACGATGTCCTTGGTGCGGTCGAACCAGAATGCGGATATCTGGCACAGCACCGCGCCCTTGTCCGGCACCGCCGTCGGCAGCACCACGTCGAAGGCGGATATCCGGTCCGTCGCCACCATCAGGAAGTGGCGGTCGTCCAGCTCGTGCGTGTCCCTGACCTTGCCCCTGTACACCAAGTTGGGCAGGGGAGACTCTTTTATCGCAGCCATGCGGTCAAACCTCCGGTTCTTTGCTCTCGTGTCTCTCGAATGCTACTTTAGCACGACGGGCGGCTCATATCTCGCCCTCAGGGTCGCATATGCGGTCGTGACGAGCACTGCGGTCATGACGGCGGCTGACGCCAGGCAGTAGGCGCAGTAGGCGTGGATGCGGAATGCCTGCGTGTAGACGAAGTATCCGGTCAGTCCCTCGCCGGCCACCGCCATCGCCAGCAGCCCATACGAAAGACCGTTGGGCGGGCTGTCCAGGCCCAGGTACGCGAGCGTCCCAAGCAGCATCGCGCCGTAGCCGGCGACGCCGATGAAGGCGACCGGGACGCCCAGCAGCACGGCGTACTCGCTGCTCGTCACGTCGGCGCACCCGCCCGCCACGCCGCACGCCGGGGCGCCGCCGGCCACGTGCTCGACGCCCAGGTACGTCGCCAGCGCCAGGCCGGCGAGGCTGAGGGCCGCGGCGGCCCACCTGGATGCGGTAGCTGCCGTCACTGCGCCGCGACCTCCGCTTCGATCAGCCGGGCCAGCTCGTCGTAGCTCGTCGGCTGCACCCTGCGCCCGTTCAGGAACAGCGCGGGGGTGCCCCTTACGCCGCGGTCCTCACCTTCCTTCAGGTCGGCCGCGACCCTGGCGCGGTGCTTGCCGTCGTCGAGGCATGCGTCGAAGGAGGTCCTGTCCAACCCCAGCGTGCTCGCAAACCCTTTCAAGTTGTCGTCGGAGAAGTGGCCCTCGTTCATACCCTTCCAGTTCTCGAAGACGGTATCGTGGAACTCCCAGAACTTGTCCTGGTCGCCGGCGCACTCCGTAGCCTCCGCGGCCCTGAAGGACTCCCGGCCTATGAAGGGGTAGTGGCGGTAGACGAAGCGTATGCGTCCCGTGTTGACGAACTCCTCCTTCACCTGCTTGCCCATCCCCAGGGCGAAGTCGGCGCAGTGCGAGCACTGGAAGTCGCCGAACTCCTCCAGCGTAACGAGGGTAACGAGCCGTCCGGCCTCAGGTCTAGGGGTGTCCGCGCCGGCCACTGCTGCCGCCGTGTCCGCACCGGGAGGTGCCTGCGTAGTGTCCTCCGAGCCGCCGCCAAGCGCCGCGACGACGATGACCACGACCGCGGCCACCACGACGAGAACGCCGCCGCCAATAAGGTAAAGCAGCCTGGACGAGCCGGTGCCGCCCTGGCCCCGGCGTCCCTGTCTCTCGCTCCGCCTTCGCTCCCGTCGATTGCTCAAGCCAACCTCTCAGAATTAGGATAGTCAACCTTCGTATCTTGGATGAAGGCGCATGTGCAGGAACGCTTCGAGTAGGGACATGAGTTCCTTCCTTCGCGTGGCTGGCAACAGAATGTTCACTCTGTTCGTCTTGCGCTTAATCCACGCTGCCATAGCGTCCCTGTCAAGATCGGCAACGCTTCTCATTGACGGGTCCTCTCTGATTGACCCTGATAACGTGCTTTGGGCGCTACCTGTGTAATGCTGAGAAACGTACCGCGCATTCGAGTTTGCTCCCACCTTTCCAATTTTCAGCCACTCGCCATCAAACCAGAAGCCGTAGACAGCCATCTTCCCTCTCTGCAACGACCGCGGCCGATGAGGCGCATCCAGAAACTCAACCTCTTCACCCCCGAGAGCGATTCTGTCCCCGGCTAGTTCGGATACGACCGTGAAATCTCTCAGCGCCGACAGGATATCTTCGCGCCAGTTCGCATCCACTACTTAAACACCCCTCACATGAGCCCCGCCCGCTCGAAGGTCTCGTCTACGTGGCGGACGTAGTAGCCGTAGTCGAATAGCGAGTCCAGCACCTCGGCACTCAGCCGCTCCGCGACCTCTAGGGAGGAGCACACCAGATCGCGGAAGTCCTCGCCGCTCTCCCAGCTCTGCATGGCCCGGTCGTGGACTATGGCGTACGCCTCCTCGCGGGCCATCCCCGCCTCGATCAGCGCCAGCAACACGCGCTGCGAGAACACGACCCCTCGGTTCGACTCGATGTTGCTCATCATCCGGTCCGGGTGGACCCTCAGCCCGGCGATTACGCCCGTGAACAGGTCCAGGACGTAGTCCAGCGCAAGGCAGGCGTCCGGCAGGATGATCCGCTCGGCGGACGAGTGGCTGATGTCGCGCTCGCCCCACAGGGCGACGTTCTCCAGGGCCGTCACCGCGTGGCCGCGGATGAGCCGCGCGAGGCCGCATACGCGCTCCGACAGCTCAGGGTTGCGCTTGTGCGGCATCGACGAGGATCCGGCCTGTCCCTTGGGGAACGGCTCCTCCACCTCGCGGGCCTCTGTGCGCTGGAGGCCGCGTATCTCGGTGGCGAACTTTTCGAGGGACGCGGCCGAGAGCGCGAGCGTCGTCACCACCTGGGCGTGTCGGTCCCGCTGGAGCACCTGGTTCGACACCGGGGCGGGCCGAAGCCCCAGCCGCTCGCACACGTTCGTCTCCACCGACGGCGGCACGGTGGCGTGCGTGCCGACCGGCCCCGATATCTTGCCGTAGGCTATGGTCTCCCGCGCCTGTACCAGCCTCTCGCGGTTGCGGCGTGTCTCGTCCCACCAGAGGGCCAGCTTCAGGCCGAACGTGATGGGCTCGGCGTGTACTCCGTGCGTGCGGCCCATCATCAGCGTGTCCTTGTGCTCGACTGCCCGTGCTCGCAGCGCCTCCAGCAGCCGGTCCGTCTCCCCGATCAGCAGGTCGAGCGCCTCCATGAGCTGGAGGCTCGTGGCCGTGTCCCACACGTCGCTGGTCGTCAGACCCAGGTGGAGCCACCGGCCCTCCGGCCCGATGTGCCCCGTGATCGAGCTCAGGAACGCGGTCATCTCGTGCCGCGTCTCCTTCAGTATCTCCTGGAGCCGGTCCATGTCGTAGGACGCGCCGCGCAGCTTCTCCATATCGCCGCTCGGCACCACGCCCTCGTCCGCCCAAGCCTCGCACACCGCCAGCTCGACGGCCAGCCACCTGTCGTACTTGCTCTCTTCAGCCCAGACCCGCTTCATCGCGGGCCTGGAGTACCGCTCTATCATTGGTGTCCTACTATCGAGTGTGTCACAGTCTTTTGGATCGTGGGTCTGGAAGTTCATGAAGGCGTTCGATCAGTACTGCCAAGAACGCTCCGATCTGACCGGCAGTGCATTTCTTGACGACTCGTCGAATCACTTGACCAACAACCTTGTCTTCGTAATTATGCTTCTCCAAATGGTTAATCATGGCTTCTATATCTGGCTGAGAAGCCGACTGTCTGGTCTGATCTTTCAATGAACTTTGGGAGGGTGCATCATCGATTGAGGAAACGTCGTCCGTAACTAGCGGATCCACGGGAGTCCTGTTGGAGTGGTCAGTCGTAAGTGGAACCTTATCAAAGGATTGCGTGGCTGTAAGACCTTTATCCTCTCCATCAATTTTCGCGAGCTTGCTGCGGCGCTTGATAAGCAAGGTCTGGCCTATTTCTAGCTTAATCCATTGCCAACTGAACTTGTCCTGTCTGGAGGGTATTGGTGTGCCGTCGGCTTGAGCACGTCCAAAGCCGCGAACGTACAAATCATCACCATCCAAGTGGACAAGGGTATCTGCACGCCCCTTAGGTGCGGACCAGTGGAGCAAATCTGGATACCGATGATTAGGTGGCTTTCCGCCGCAAGCGATATCGGCCAACCGATTGGCCTCGGATTGGAATAGATCCGTATCCAGGACCTCTATCGGAGGTTTCTCTTCAGCGATTACGCCAAGAATGGCGCCAGCCATCGTAGCAATGGTGTCCGTATCGGTACCAAGCGCATTCGCAGCGACGCTCAAAGCTTGGTAGGGCTTAGTTTCGCACCACGTCAGTCCCACAGCGGCGACAGCCGTCAGTGTCCCGTCGCCTCGCCGCACTGGATCGCGCAACCCCAGTCGGTCTACGATAGCAGTGTAGCGGTCGGCACCGCTCCCGTAGGTATCGGCAGCGATTTGGATCGCTTTCTGGCACTCGTCGATTGCCCTATTCCAAGCCTCTTCGAATACACCCGATTCGCGCTCGAACGTTGAGCGCCAGTAATTCCATACTTCGATATCATCCCGGATGATATCGGGAAGTTTCGCGGCAACATCAGTGGCAGTCATTAGGTCATCGGGTGATGGGCAGCGCCCGGTGGTCATAGTGTGCGCCAACGTCAGAGCATGGAATGTCGCCCCAAGCAGTCCTCTAGGATGAGAATGTGTGCAAATGGAGTTCCGGACCACGTCAGGGAGAAAGGTCGTTGGGTCTTCAGGGGTGCGAGCTGCCCACACATGAGGCTGGATACGCATGGCGGCACCATTGCCTCCGGAGTTAGTCCAACCGTCGAAGGTATTCGCGAACCACTGGACCCTTCGTCTGGCCAAATTCGTAGCTGCGGCACTTGTAGACTTACCCGCTCCCAGTGCATAACTCAACCAAATTGGTAGTTCTACTTTGGAAAACGACTCCACGTCGAATCCGTCCGATCGAATAGACCTACCTGTCGCAAGGCGCAACTGTGAGTCATCTGAGTAGCATCCTTGAGGAAGTGTTACCGTGACACCTGTGCGTCCGCCGATACGTCGCTTCCACTCAATCGGCTTATGCAGCGGTGCTTCCGATGTTCGCCTCTTTAGGCCCGTCTCATCGGTTAATTCACTGATCCAACCAAGCGCATCACCATATGCCGACCACAGGGCAGACCCCTGAATCATTTCAGCGTACTCACTGCTGTTGGATTGTATTCCTTCTCTCGAGTAAGGTTCGACACTGAAGTTCAGCTTCCCAACGTCGTCAAACGCCCGCTGCTTAGTCATTCGAAGACCTCCGGTGCATGACAAATCTTAACGCTTGTTTCAAAGACGCCCAGCGCTCCATCAATCGTCTCTAGGGACTGTTCTTGCTGGACATCAATACGTTGTAGGTGATCGCAGGATAATTCCCCCGGATACAAGACCTCCGCCTGTCGATCGGTGGGCCATGCCGTCAGCTTGCTGGTCCGATCGTGCAGTTGATCGTAGCGGCCATATATCCTTTCAGCAAACATACGGCAGAACCCGGCCAAGCCCTCGGCACGCTCACAGACGGGATAGATATTGTTAGTAGTGGTAAAAACAACACCAGGATGAGCGAGGATATGAGGCTTGAACGATAGGAGAACCCATGGGTTATTCTCGGCTGCGTGCCACTTTTCTGAGTGGTAAAACATCCAGTCATTGATTCGCTCTATGGACAGATTGACATAGTCGAGCCATGCTGAGTCCTTACGGAATTGAGCATTCGGCTCATAGACGTATTCTAGGTACTCGTCCTCGCTCACCCGCGCCCGACTCTTGACTGCTCTTGCAGCTAGAACGCCAACTGCACCCCTCACCGTAGTAAAGTGAACTACTTGGCTGATCCCACGGCGCTCCGCAGCCGCTACAATTTCCGGGCGCTCAGGAAGACCTTCAATCTCTTCAGGTGTTCTAGGGTGAGCCGGAATATACCGACGGCCGAGCATCGCTTCAGACCTCTACAAGTTTGTAAGTCTTACGATCCATAAAATCGAACACAGTAGATCGCTCACCTGGTTTATACCCCAACATCACCGTCTTTCTGGCGCGCCCAACCCCCATAGCTATCAATCGGCGCAGTGAATCAAGGGTGCCATCACCATCTTCGTCACCGTGTGGTGTTACCTCATCACTCAGCCCTGGTAACAAGACATGATCGAATTCAAGCCCCTTTGCCGAGTGTATCGTGGACAATGCCACCAGTTCTGGCCCCGTTGGCCACTCGGGGTTACGGGTCAACTCACAATACTGAATATCCTGCTGCCTCAGTATCTGCCTTGCACAGTTAAACCAGCCGCCGCCCTTCGGCTGGAGAATAGCGACGGTTTCGTCATTGGCGAAACGGGGCTGGACACGGTTCAGCATGTAGGTGATCTGTGCGCTGTACTTGCCTACCACTACTTCAGGGCGTATACCGGACTCTAGACACGCCTTCTCAGAAGGTAGCACACCATCTTCATCTGGCGGCAAGTCCCGGATAAGCGAAGAGGCAAGTCTCACAATCTCCACTGTGTTCCGATGATTACGTGCCAGCGTGAATACCATCTCTGGCCTCATGTCAATGCCAAGTTCCCTCCACAGGAAACTTTGGGGATATATACGTTGCATAGCATCGATGATAAATGTCGTCACATGATCTTCATTCAAGTGCGCCAGGACAGCGCGCATCTGGTTAGCAGATAGATCTTGAGATTCATCGATAATCACTACATCGTACTTTTGGCTAGGCATTTCGGCAGTCTTCAGTGCGATGTCATTCCAATCCACTTTACCGGATTGTGATTTCCTCATTTCATATGGGCGGATCACGTCTTCCAAGAGTCTTATGCGCAGTTCTCGTGGAACCGCTGGCGCTCTTCCGCGCCCGGACCGCGTTGCATCTAGATACTTCTTGCGTTCATCTGGTGAGAATCTACCTTGTATATATGCGACTTCGCCGACGAAGTAACTCTCATCTTCAACAGATACACCAATAGATCTAAGCAAGGACCTAATCCACTGCTCCCCATTATTCTCAAGAAGGTATTGATCCCCAACAAGATTCCGTGCCCAGTGTCCAAAAGTCTCGACCGTAAGCATGATTTCATCTGTAGGATTGACCTGCTCTGTCGCAAGCTGATCTATGTAACCTCTTAATGTCCGGTTGAACGTTAGCACCAAGACTCGGACAGGGTCGGTTAATCCTAGTCGTATTCGCCGCTGTCTGCGTGAGTTGCAAAGTTGCCGGAGACGGAGTAGTGCAGCAGTGGTTTTGCCACTCCCTGCAGCCCCTCGAATCAGCCGGAATCCCGACTCCGCGTCGGTCAATATCTTGAGTTGCTCAGGTGAGGGGGTTACATTCTGTAATGTTCGCATTCGAAACCTCAAGCGCCACCCCAGCGGGGCATGCAGCCAGAGTGGACATCATACCTACCTAATCATATCATGGCCTGCCTACCTCGTCTTCAACCCTTCGCGGTAGTCGTCGTAGGCCTGCCGTACCGCGTCGTGATCTTGAGTTGCTCAGGTGAGGGGGTTACATTCTGTAATGTTCGCATTCGAAACCTCAAGCGCCACCCCAGCGGGGCATGCAGCCAGAGTGGACATCATACCTACCTAATCATATCATGGCCTGCCTACCTCGTCTTCAACCCTTCGCGGTAGTCGTCGTAGGCCTGCCGTACCGCGTCGTGCTTGTTCCCGAGTATCTGCGCCGCCAAGAAGGCGGCGTTGCGGGCGCCCCATGAGCCTATGGCGACGCACGCCACCGGGATTCCGGGCGGCATCATCGCGATGGCGTGGAGGGAGTCCACGCCGTTGAGGTCGCTGGAGGGCAGGGGAATGCCTATGACGGGCAGCGTGGTCCACGAGGCCATCACTCCCGGCAGTCCCGCCGATCCGCCCGCGGCGGCTATCAGAACCTCGATGCCGCGCTCACGTGCCGACTGCGTGTACTCGCGCACCTTGTCCGGTGTGCGGTGCGCCGACGCCACGACGACCTCGTGCTCGACGCCCATCTGGTCCAGCACCTCAACCGTCTCGTCGATGTACGACATGTCCGACTTGCTTCCCATTACCACGCCTACTAGCGGCATCTGTCATGAACCTTTCCGGCGGGCGGTCCGGCCCGCCTTAACGTGAGACGCGCCCACGGGGGCCTAGTCCCACTCCAGTATTACGCCAAGGGCCTCGTCCGGGTTGTTGTAGAGAAGGTGGTACGCGTCGGGCGTCTTCTGCCACGGCATCCGGTGCGTCGTGAGGGGGCCGGTCTTTATGGTCCCCTCCAGGATGGCCGTGGTCGCCTTCTTCAAGCGCTCCTCCCGCGACATGGTCCTGAAGTAGCCTCCGATGATGATCCTGTCGCCGGAAATGCTCGTGTCCAGCGACAGCGCCTGCCCCTCCCCCTGGTACAGCGCTATCAGGTGAATCACGCCGTCGCTCTTGGCCATGCGCTGGGCCATCTCGAACGACTTGACCCCGGCGAAGCCGCCGACGCACTCAACCACGACGTCCGCGCCCATGCCGTCCGTCAGGTCCAACACCGCCTCCACCGAGTCCGTCTCCGAGACGTTGATTACCTCGTCGGCGCCGCACTCCTTCGATATACGGCAACGGAGCTCGGTCGCGTCTACCGTGATCACCCTTCCCGGTTCCCGCGCGCGCACCGCCTGGGAGCACAGGTTGCCGACCAGGCCCTGCCCGTTGAATACCACGGTGTCGCCCGGCTCTATGGGCGGAATCGCCATCCACGCCACCGCGCCGGACACGAGGGGCAGGTAGGCCGCGTCCTCGTAGCTCATCTCGGCGGGTATCCCGAACGCCGCGCCGTTCTCCCCCGACGTCGAGCCGGTGACGTACTGCGCGTGCGGCGCGCTTATCGCGACCCGCTGGCCCACCTCGAAGCCCTCCGCCTCCGCGCCGACCTCCACCACGTCGCCGGCGTCGGAGTAGCCCATCATGCGCGGGGGCACACGCTCCTCCATCACGTAGCGCCGGAATAGCTCGGAGCCGCGGCTGATCAGGCTGCGGCTAACCCGCGCCAGTACCTGGTCGGGGCCTGGGGAGGGTATGTCCACCTCCACCATCCGGACGTTCCCGAATCCATCGAGCTTTTCGAGCCGAGACATCTTCGTCATGGCGATATCCCCTCTATTGCTGAGTATCCTTCGCGGGCAGGTACCGTCTCGGGAACTTGGCCACCACCGATCGGCCCACGACGGGGTTGACGTAGGGCAGCCGTACCAGGCTGGCGATGCCGGCGTCGGCGGAATCGAGTTCCGTAACCCAGAAGCCCGCCTCGTACTCGGTACGGAGGCGGGCCCTTAGCGCCATTGCGGGGCCTGGAATGAACGCCGGCCCGCTATTCGGGGAGCCCGGCGGGGTTCCACACGCCGTAGCCGTCCGCCTTGATACACGCCACCCAGTGATCGGGGCTCACTTCGCGCAGCTCAGGCATCTCGACGTGGCATTCGTCGGTGGCTATCGGGCACCGCGTGTTGAAGACGCACCCCTTCGGCGGGTTCATCGGGCTCGGGACCTCGCCCGTGATGATCATGTGCTCGCGCTGCGACTCCACGACGGGGTCCGGGATGGGCACCGCCGACAGCAGCGCCTTCGTGTAGGGGTGCAGCGGGTTCTCGTACAGCTCGTTGCGGTCGGCGATCTCGACGATGTGGCCGAGGTACATCACCGCCACGCGGTCGCTGATGTGCCGCACCACCGAGAGGTCGTGGGCGATGAACAGGTATGTCAGGTTCAGCCGCTCCTGCAACTCCTCGAGCAGGTTGATGACCTGCGCCTGGATGGACACGTCCAGCGCCGAGACCGGCTCGTCGCAGACGATGAAGCTGGGGTTCACCGCGAGCGCCCGGGCTATCCCGATGCGCTGCCTCTGCCCCCCGCTGAACTCGTGGGGGTACCTATCCGCCATGTACGGGTTCAACCCCACCAGCGTCAGGAGCTCGGCGATCCTGTCCCTGTACTCCGACTTCGTACCCGTCAGCTTGTGGACCACCAGCGGCTCTCCGATGATGTCGCCGCAGGTGAGCCTCGGGTTCAGCGACCCGTACGGGTCCTGGAAGATGACCTGCATGTTCCTTCGCACCGGCCGCAGGTCCTTGGTGGACATCTTCGTCAGGTCGTTGCCCTCGAAGATGACCTCCCCTGACGTCGGCTTGTACAGCTGGAGGATGCACCTGCCCACGGTCGTCTTCCCGCTCCCGCTCTCCCCAACCAGGCCGAGCGTCTCGCCGGACCTGATGAAGAAGTTGACGTCGTCGACGGCCTTGATCTCGGCGATCTTGCGCTGGAAGACGATCCCCGACGTCACGGGGAAGTACATCCTCAGGTCCTTCACGTCGATGAGTACGTCGCCCTGGCGGGTCGACTGGCCGTTCGTCCCGTTTTGCTCTTGTGTCTGTGTCAACGTCGTCCTCCCTAAGCTGTTGCCTCGGCGAGCTCGTGCAGCTCTTCGGCCCTGAAGCAGGCGGACTGGTGCGCCGAGTCGCCCACGTTCATCAGGGTCGGAGATTCGTTCAGGCACCGGTCTATGGCGAACCGGCAGCGGGGCGCGAAAGCGCACGCTTCCGGCAGATCGATCAGGTCGGGGGGCAGCCCCTCGATGGGGTCCAGCTTCTCTCCCGTAGGCTCGTCGAGGCGTGGCACCGACTTCAGCAGACCGAGTGTGTATGGGTGCCTGGGGTTGTGGTATATCTCTTCCGCCGTGCTCGTCTCGACTATATTGCCCGCGTACATGACGATCACGCGGTTTGCGTACCTGGCGACGACGCCGAGGTTGTGCGTGATGACGATGAGGGCCATGCCCAGCTCGATGGCCAGCGACCTCATCAGCTCCAGCACCTGCGCCTGGATCGTAACGTCGAGCGCCGTCGTGGGCTCGTCCGCGATCATCAGGCGCGGGTTACAGCTGATGGCCATCGCGATCATGACGCGCTGCCGCATACCGCCGCTGAGCTGGTGCGGGTAGTCCTTCAGGCGCCGTTCCGGGTCCGGGATGCCCACCATGGCGAGGAGCTCCGCCGCCCTGGTCAGGGCCTGCTGCCTCGTCATGTTCATGTGGAGCTCCAGCGTCTCGGTCAACTGCCTCCCGATGCTGAGCACGGGGTTGAGGGAGGTCATGGGCTCCTGGAAGATCATCCCGATGCTGTTCCCCCGCACGGACCTCATGCGGGCCATCGAGATGTCTAGCAGGTCCTCGCCCTCGAAGAGCACGCTCCCGGCAACGATCTTCCCGGGAGGGCTGGCGACCAGGCGCATTATCGAGAGGGCGTGTACGCTCTTGCCGCACCCGCTCTCGCCGACGATGCCTACGATCTCTCCCTCTTCGAGGCTATAGCTGATCCCGTCCACGGCCTTGACGACGCCGTCCTGGGTCTCGAAGTGAGTCGTTAGGTTGTCTACCTCTAATAACTTTGCCATCTACTTCCCCTCTACAGTGCTTTTCCCCTTGGACGTTTAACTCCACACCGTGAAGAATATCACTATAGGGCGCACAAGTCACCCCTTGCGGCCAAAATCCCCACCCGAATGGCGGCGGCGCCTTAGGGCAGGGGGAGGGCTGGTTTGAAACCAGCCCCTACGGGTGATGGCCGATAGATACGGCCCGGCCCCTATCCTCCCGCCGTGAGCGCCTGTCGGAAGCGCTCGGCTAGGATCTCTTCGTCGCCGTCCTGGAGGTTGACGGGGCTGACCGTGATTACGCCGCGGTGGTCCGGATCGAAGACGCGGACGGACGGGTCGCCCGCGGCGAGGCCGTCGACGATCTCCTGCGGGCCGGGGCCGCTCCACGACCCGTCCAGGCTGACACGCACCCCTGGGCTCGTGTGTTGGTACTCGTCGAGCTCCGGTTCCGCTTCGTCCAGCTTCGCGCGCACGCCCGGAATGCCGGACAGCGCCGACGCGATGTGCGCGCACTTGGCCCGCCAACCCGCCATCTCCGCGTCGTGGTCGGCGTCCACGAACATCTCCAGCGCCGTTATCAGCCCGGCGATCTCTTCCTTGCACACCTTGGCCGCCCGGCCGATGCTGTCGCTGTTCGGCGCCGAGTTCGCGTAGGCGGCCTCCATCAGGTCGGCGCGCCCGCACAGGATGCCGGTGGACTGCGGGCCGAGGACGCCCTTGCCGCCGCTGAAGCTCACCATGTCGGCGCCCATGGAGACGAACCGGGTCAGGTTCTCCACCGGCGGCAGCATGGCTGCTGCGTCCACTATGACCGGCACGTCGTATGAGTGCGCTATCTCTATGACCTTGGCGTAGGGCAGCGCGCCCGCCTTGCTGGCCGCCACGATTATCGCCACCGCTGCGGTGTTGTCGCCTATCGCTTCGTGTAGCTCCCACTCCTTGACCGGCCCGTTGACGCCGACCTCCACCAGCCGCGCGCCGGCGGCGACGAAGCTGCGGTCGTACGTGACCCGGTGCTGCCTCTGGATGACGATCTCGTTCTTCATGCCGGTCGTATCGGGAAGACGGCGCACGCGGGCCGGGTCCGTGCCGGCCATGCACGCAGCCGCCTCGAGGACCATACCGGCGGCTGATCCCGCCGTTACGAGGCCCATCTCGGCTCCGGTCACCCTGGCGATGACCTCTCCCGCCTTTAGGTTGAGTTCGTCCAGGTCGACGAACCACCTCGAGGCCTCGTCCATCGCCTGCACCACGGCGGGCGGCATGATGCTGCCCCCGAGCACGGTGCGCCACGACGCCCCGTTGATCAGCCTTCGCACCCCGAGTTTTTCGTAGAACCGGTTGCTGGAGTTATCGGTCACGGTCCCCTCCGTAGAAGATAGTCATGGCCGCCCCTGGGCGGCTCGGCGGTCACGGCACAGCCTGCCCGGCGAGCACGCCGGTACACTGCTCATGGTCGACGGCCACCTGGCCGTTCACCAGCACGTGGGGTATGCCGACCGGGAATTGCCGGGGGTCGTCGTAGGTGGCCGTGTCTATGACGCGGTCCGGGTCGAAGACCACCAGGTCGGCGAAGTACCCCTTCGCAACCAGCCCCCGTCCCTTCAGGCCGAAGCGCCGCGCCGCGTTGTCCGTCATGCGCTGTACCATCTGCTCCAGGCTCATGACCGGGAACCGGCGCCGCAGCCGGCCGAGGAAGCGCGGGAAGGTCCCGTACGCCCTGGGATGGGGCAGGCGGCCGATGGGCACCGAGTCCGAGCCCACCATGTAGTCCGGCCTGGACAGCAGGTCCACCGAGTCCCGGCTTATCTGCTCCCAGACCCGCACGCTGTCGGGAGGCGTCCCCCAGAAGCCCAGCTGCAGGTCCTCTTCGACGAGCAGATCCATAAGCGTGTCTCCCATCGACCGGCCGCGCCGGCGCGCGATGTCCGCCAGCGCCATGCCCTCCAGGCCGCTGTTGCGCGGAGCGTAGGAGATCACCGTGTCGCCGATCGGCCTGCGCCGGCTGTCCTCCAGGGCGCGGGCCAGCTTGGCGCGCTCCTCCGGGTCGGTGAGGCGCGCCAGCATGGCGTCCGGCCCGCCGTCGTTGGCGTAGCTGGGCAGGTTGCTCAGCGCCAGCGAGCTTCCGGACGCGTAGGGGTAGAGCTCCAGTGTGCAATCGACCCCCTCGGCCTTCGCCGCGTCTATCTCGGCCAATAGCTCGTCCACCTTCCCGGCCGTGTCCACGCCGGTCCGCGTGTGGGAGAAGTGTACCTTCACGCCCGAGCGCCGCCCGATCTCCAGCGCCTCCGGCACGCCCCCTCCTCCGAAAGCGCGGTCGGTGTTGACGTTGCGCAGGTGGGTGACGTAGACGCCGCCCATCTCGTTGGCGGCCCGGCACAGCTCGATCATCTCCGTCGTGTCGCTCCACGAGTTGGGGTGGTACGACATTCCGGTGGCGAAGCCCGCCGCGCCCTGCTCGATCCCGTCCCTGATCAGCCCCTTGGCCCGCTCCAAGTCGGCCCCGACGAGCGGCGCGTCCCGGAACCCGACCGTCTCCAGGCGCACGGCGCCGTGGGCGACGAGGTAGGCGGTGTTCACCCCGCACTTCTTATGGTAGTGCGACCGGAAGGCGGCCACCGTGCTCATGTCCAGGTCTTCCGGCGGGTCGCCGAGGATGCCCCCTAGGTATCGCCGGTAGACCCTGTAGTTCTCCGCCGACAGCGGGGCGTACGACAAGCCGTCCTGGCCGAGGATCTCCGTCGTGATCCCCTGGCGCAGGCCGGCGGCGTGCTGGCGGTCAACGAGCAGCATCCCGTCCGAGTGGGCGTGCGTGTCGATGAACCCGGGCGAGACGGCGTGCCCGGTCGCGTCTATGACCCGGCGCGCCTGGGCGGCGGACAGGTCACCCACCGCCTCGATCCTCTCGCCGGCCACGCCCACGTCCGCGCGGTAGCCGGGCTTGCCCGTACCGTCCACGACAGTCCCGCCCGCTATCAGCACGTCGAACATGTCAACTCCCCTAAGCGGCCCCGGTCACGTGGGCGACACCAGTATTCTGAAGAAGTCCTTGGCGCCGGCCATCATCCTGGCGTATCCAACGTCTATCACCTCGTCCAGGCCGATCACGTCCGATATGAGGGGCTCCGTCACGATCGCCCCCGAGGAGATGTGGCGGACCACGTCTTCCACGTCGTTCTGGAGGTAGGCGACGGTGCCGACGATCTCGACCTCCTTGGCGACGACGCGCGTGAAGTCGAACTGCGGCTTCGTCGTGTGTATCGCCACCAGCACGACCCTGCCGCCGTTCCTGACCCACTCTACCGACTGCTGCGTCGTCTCGGGCCCGCCGGCGGCGTCGACTACCACGTCCGGCCCCATCCCGCCCGTGAGGCGGCGCAGCGCCTCCCCCGGGTCCTCCTCGTCCGCGTTGACTACCCCGTCTGCGCCAAGCTCGCCGGCCAGGTCCAGGCTCATCGGCCGCCTGTCCACCGCGAAGACCCTGGCCCCCACGGTCCTGGCGGCCTGCATGGCCAGCATACCCACGGGGCCCACGCCAACGACCGCGACCGTATCCCCCGGCCCGATGCGGCCTCGCATGACCGCGTGGTGGCCCACCGCGGCGGGCTCCACGAGACCCGCCTCGCGGCTCGATACGCTCGCCGGAAGCCCGATCACTTGGGACGCAGGCCATACCATGTACTCTGCCAGGCCGCCGTCCGCGCCGAACCCGACCGCCGACATCGACGGGCATTGGCTGGTCTCGCCTCGAAGGCACCACCGGCACGCGCCGCAGGACAGCACCCCGTTGATGACCGCACGGTCTCCCGGCCGGACGTTCCTCACGTCCGCGCCGGCCTCGACGACCGTGCCCGTCAGCTCGTGGCCGATGATCATGGGTATTTTCTTCCCCGTGAGCGGGTTCGGCTCGTCGTGGGATATGAACGCTGGCCCGTAGACGTACTCCTCGATGTCCGTGGCGCAGATGCCGCAGTAGTCGATGCGGAGCTTCGCCTCGCCGGGCCCGGGGCTCGGCTCCTCTACGTCCATGAGCCGCACGTCCCTTTTGCCGTGGTACACCATCGCCTTCATAGCAAACCCTCCGGCTGTGCGCGGGCCGACCGTCGCCGTGCCGTAGCTTCTATCAGGGCAGCCGCCATGTCAAGGGCGCGGCCCCGTCCCATCCACGTCCGTCCCTGCGATTCCATGGAGCAGCGCGCGGTCAGGCTAGCTGGGCGGCGAGGCCGGCGGGTGTCGTGACCGGGAGGTCGCAGACGTAGCCTTCGCAGACGTAGGCGGTCGGTGCGCCGTCGATCATGCCGCGGCCTTCGAGCAGGGGCAGGTCGTCGGGCGGGGGGGTGTTCCCCGTGTGTCCGAGCAGGACGCGGTTCGGGGAGTAGCCTTTGTGGACCTCCGAGAGCAGGGCGCGCGTGCCGTCGTCGGAAACGGGGCCGACTATGACGATCTCCTTCGGGCTGGACAGGTAGAGGTCGAGGGCGCTGAGCCACTGGCCCGCGCCTATGGGGGCGCGCTCCAGCAGCGTGGACGCGGAGCGGATGGAGGCCGCCGCGATGCGCCTGAGGCTTTCGTCGCCGGTTATGACGGCCACCCTGAGCAGGGCGTCGGCGGCCATCGAGCTTCCGCATGGGGTGGCGTTGTCGGTGATGTCGCGGGGGCGCACGATCAGCTTCTCGTGGTCGCTGGCGGTGTCGTAGAAGACGCCCTCCTGCTCCGGGTCGCCGAAGAGGGCGGCCATGTCGCGTGCAAGGGCGATGGCCTCCCTGAGCCAGCGCTCCTCGAAGGTGGCCTCGTGCAGCGACAGCAGCCCCGACGCGACGAAGGCGTAGTCTTCGAGGAATCCCTGTCCGCCGGCCCTGCCGTCCTTATAGGACCTGAGCAGCCGGCCGCCGCGCCTGAGGGCGTCGAGGAGGAAGGCGGCGTTCTTGGCGGCAATGGCGGCGTAGTCGGGGCGGTCTAGGACTGCGGCGGCCTCCGCGAAGGCGCCCATCATCAGGCCGTTCCACGACGTGATCACCTTGTCGTCCAGGCCCGGCTTTATGCGGAGATCCCGGGCCGCCAGCAGCTTTGCCCTGGAGCGGGCGATCACGTCGGCCAGCGCGTCCTCGGCCATGCCGGTCTCGCGGGCCTGATCGGGGAGGCTCTGGGTCACGTGGAGGATGCTGCGGCCCTCGAAGTTGCCGACGTTGGTGACGCCGTAGTACCCGTTCACCACGTCGGCGTCGGCGCGGCCGAGTATCTTGGCGGTCTGCTCCGGGCGCCAGACGAAGAACTTGCCCTCCTCGCCCTCGCTGTCGGCGTCCTGTGCGGAGTAGAAGCCGCCGGACGGGTCGGTCATCTCGCGGGTGACGTATGCCAGGGTCTCCTCGACGATGCGCCGGTACAGGGGCTTGCCGGTCGCCTGGTAGGCGTGGAGGTAGAGCTTCACGAGCAGGGCGTTGTCGTAGAGCATCTTCTCGAAGTGGGGCACCAGCCAGAAGGCGTCGGTGGAGTAGCGGTGGAAGCCGCCGCCTAGCTGGTCGTAGATGCCGCCCAGCGCCATGCGTTCCAGCGTGAGCTCGACGATGCGCAGCGCCTGGAGGTCGCCGGTGCGGGCGTAGTAGCGCAGCAGGAACTCGTAGACCATGGACTGGGGGAACTTCGGCTCCATGCCGAGGCCGCCGTGCCTGTCGTCGAACTGCGAGGCGAGGCCGGCGAATGCGCGGGAGAGGTCGCCGGGCTCGACCAGCCTGTCGCCGCGCGGGGCGAAGGCGGAGACCCGCCGCATCTGCTCCAGCAGGCTTTCGGTGGCGCTGTCGATGGAGCCGCGGTCCTGGCGGTAGGCGCTGGCCATAGCCTCCAGCACGCGGGGGAAGCCGGGCATGCCGCCGCGGTCCTCCGGGGGGAAGTAGGTGCCGCCGTAGAAGGGCTTGCCGTCCGGGGTTAGGAAGACGGTCATGGGCCAGCCGCCGCGCCCGGTCATGGCCTGCACGGCGGTCATGTATATCGAGTCGATGTCCGGGCGCTCCTCCCGGTCGACCTTGACGCTGACGAAGCTCTCGTTCATCCGGCGCGCGATGTCGTCGTTCTCGAAGGACTCGCGCTCCATGACGTGGCACCAGTGGCACGCGGAGTAGCCGACGCTGAGCAGTATCGGCTTGTCCTCGGCGGCGGCGCGCTCCAGCGCCTCCGGGCCCCAGGGGTACCAGTCGACCGGGTTGTCGGCGTGCTGGAGCAGGTACGGGCTGGTCTCGTCGGTCAGTCGGTTGGGCATCTTGCGGTTTACCCCTGGCCGCCGCGCAGGACGGTCTCGCACAGGTGGGCGGCGTCCACGAGGTCGGGGATGGTGACGAACTCGCGCACGGTGTGCATGTTGTGGTCGGCCATGCCTACGACGACGGCGCTGAGGCCCTTCTGCCGGAAGACGTTGCCGTCGGTGCCGCCGCCCGAGGTCTTCATGGTCGGCTCCAGGCCCAGCACGTCCAGGGCGTTCTTGACGAGCACGAGGGCGGGGTCGTCGTCCGGGATGTTGTAGGTCTCGAAGTGGGTATGGACGTGCTCGTCCAGCCTGGCGTCCGGGAACATGGCGCGCACCTCGCCGAGGGCCTGGCTGAGCTGGAGCTTGAGCCCGTCCAGGGTCTCCATGTTGAGGCTGCGGAACTCGCCCTTCAGGGATGCCGACTCCGGGACGGTGTTCCTGGTGCTGCCGCCTTCGAGGGTGGCGACGTTGAAGGTCGTCTCCGAGTCCAGCCGTCCCTGGGGGAGCTTGGTGATCAGCTCGGCGGCGACGCGTATCGCGGAGATCCCTTTTTCGGGCTCGACGCCGGCGTGGGCGGCGCGTCCGGTGACCTCTACGTCGAAGCCGATATAGGTCGGGCTGCCGGACGTGATGGTGCTGGGCGGCCCCTCGCCGTCGAAGACTATGGCGGTCTTGGAGCGGACCATCGAGTAGTCGAGCTCGAAGGCGCCGATGAGGCCGGGCTCCTCCTCCCGCGTGAAGATGGCCTCGAAGGGCCTGCAATCGCCGCCGTCCTCGCGGACGGACTCCAGCGCCTCCAGGATCGCGGATACGCCGGCCTTGCAGTCGCCTCCCAGGATCGTCGTGCCGTCGGAGACGATGCGGTCGCCCTGCACGCTGGGCTTGACGCCGCGCCCCGGCTCGACGGTGTCCATGTGCGCCGAGAGCATGATGGGGTCGTCGCGCCCGTCGGTGGCGATGACGTTGCCGTAGCCGTCGCGGGCCACCTGCAGGCCGAGGGCTTCGAGCTTGGCTACCAGGTACTGGGCGACCTGCTCCTCCTCGCCGGATGGGCTGTCGATCCGCGCCAACTCGCAGAAGGTGTTTACGATTCGGTCCCGGTCTATCATCTATCGTCTCCTGGGTTGGGCGTTACGGTTGCCGATCTGACGGTCCGGGCGGCCAGCCGCTCCGGGTCGGGCTGCGGCAGGCCGTCCGTGAAGGGCTGGAAGGTGTTGCGCGGGGTGAGCTCGATCTCGGGATCGCCCAGGTCATGCTCGTAGAAGCGGGAGGAAGGGAAGAGGTCGCCGGGGTAGGTGAAGTTGGAGAGCGTGGCGAGCTCGACGCAGAGGGCGGCGCCGACGGCGCTCTCGAGCATGCCGCCGACCCAGACGGGCACGCCCGCGTCGCGGGCCATGTCGTGTATGTCGATGGAGTTGGTGAAGCCGCCGGAGCGGCCGGGCTTGATGTTGATGTACTTGCAGGCGCCGATGCGGAGGGCCTGCTCGGCGGCCTTGACGCTGTAGATCGTCTCGTCGAGACAGATGGGGGTCTCTAGCTGCCTGGCGAGCTCGGCGTGGTCGAGCACGTCGCCGAAGGAGAGGGGCTGCTCGATGAAGGCGAGGCCCAGGCCGTCGATGGCCTTGAAGAATGGCAGGTCGTCGAGGGTGTAGCCGCAGTTGCAATCGACGTGGAAGGTGGTATCCGGGAAGGCGTCGGTGACGGCGCGCAGCACATCCAGGTCCCAGCCCCTGGCGATCTTGAGCTTGACGCGCGGGAAGCCGGCGTCGACGGCCTCCTGGACGTTGCCGAGGAGCATGTCTATCGAGTCCTGGATGCCGAAGTCGGCGCCGGCGGAGACCTCGCGGGTCTCGCCGCCGAGCAGCCGGTGCAGGGGGGCGCCGGTGATGGCGCTCTGGAGGGTCCACCAGCACATCTCGACGGCGGCCTTGGCGAAGCTGTTGCCCTTGAAGGCTTCGAGGCGGTCGGAGAGCTCGCGGGCGGTATCGTACTCGCGGCCCACGACGTGGGGGCCGAAGATCTCGGTGACGTGGGCGAATACGGAGAGGGCGCTCTCCGGGCAGTAGTGGGGAGCGAAGAAGGGGGTGGCCTCGGCCCAGCCGACGTGGTCGCCGCTGGCGGCCCTGACGAGGACGGAGTGGACGTCGTAGTCGACGCCGTACGCGGTGCGCCAGGGGTAGATGAGCGGCATGGCGACGTGGTAGACGTCGAGCCTGTCTATTCGCAATGGCTTCTCCCCCGGTCCGCGTGGTGGCGTCGGGTGCAATTGTAGCCGGTCTCATTGGGGTGTCAATGACGGCGGGTCCGGGGGCGGGTGGAACGCTCTTGGGGGGGAAGTGGGGCGCCGATGGGGCGATATGGTCGGATGCGGGCCGGTTGTGGAACGCCGATTCGTAGCTAATCGAGGCCGATTCGTATTGGCGGGGGCGTTATAGTGTTCCAAAACGTTCCAAAATGTTCCACCCGCTTCGTCGGGCTGCGGGCCGGAGACCCCGGCGCGCGGGCGAGGCTTTGCCCGACTCGCCACATTGTACGCACTGGTGTTCTGTACGTCAAGATTAGCGTTTGCCTCCGCTATTGGACGGGAGGACTTCTACCTGGAGGGTGGCCAGCACGGCGCCGCTGCCGATGGTCACCAGCTTGACGGTCGCCGTCCCGACGTTGCACCCGGTCAGCGTCGAGGTGAAGGGCGCCGCGCCCCCGGCGCCGAAGATGCCGTACCCGTCGCACGAGCCGGTCAAGGTCAGGTGGTGTGATGTCGAAATCCTGACCAGCAGGTTGGCCGGATTGACGCCGTGCGCGGTCACCTTCGTCGATCCGCCCTTGACTATCGAGGTCGATCCTATGGTGAGCTTGCCGGTGGGCGTAGGCGTTGCCGTAGGCTTCGGAGCGGGCGTAGGTGTAGGTGTTGCCGTGGGCGTTGGCGTGGGAGTGGGTGTTGCCGTTGCCGTAGGCGTTGCCGTGGGAGTAGGCGTAGGTGTTGCCGTGGGTGTAGGGGTAGGCGTAGGCGTGGAAGCATCGGCCTTGCGCACCCGCAGCATCAGCTTGTCGCCCGCCTTCCACGGCTGCTTGCTCACGGCCCAGATCAGCGCGCCCGACGCTGTCGTCGTGGCGTTGGAGGCCGGCAGCGACAGGGTCGTCGTGCCCTTGAGGTCTATGAAGTCGAGCGCGTGGCCCGTGACGCTCCGTGTGAGAGCGGCAGTGACCTCGCCGGACTGCCATGAGATGGTCCCGACGGTCGTGGTGCCGACGATTGCGGTGCTGGATGCGTAGGGGTCGAAGAACGATTCGGCCAGCGTGCCGGCGGGGGCGGTCACGGTTAGGACGTATTCTCGCTTGTTTCGCAACGCCGCGGGGTAGAAGTCACAGACAGCATAGATGCGCCAACGGTGGTGCAGGAAAAGACGGTACTCACCAGCGGGCAGGGGGCGCACCAGTGTGGCGAACCCCGGAATCCTATAGCCGAACAGGGTTGCGTCCCGGCCGGTGTACCAGATTTCGGACCACTCTTTCGGGTCCGTCGGGAATGGCTCGCCCCGTGCCTCGGAGTCGCTTATCAACTCAGAAGTCCCATCGAAGATGAACGCATCAGCGCCGGCCGGCGCTCCAGACGCCATCTTGCGGTTGTACCGTCTGTATTCATCATGGCCGTATATCTTGATTGTCCGCTCCCAAGCTAGGGCGGAGTTGATACATTCCTCAGCTTTCGCAGTCCCTCCACTCTCGGCTACCCATGTTTGGATCTCGGTAATCAGATCCTTGACGTCGCCCAACGAGATGGTTGGAACGGGCGACACCTTGACGGTCTCACTGGCGCTGGCGCTTGCTCCAGCAGGAGGCGTGGAATACGTGATCTCCACGTCAAGCGGGTCGCCGAAGAAGTACTTGGGGTCGGAGACCGCAGCAGAAGCAGCAGAAGCACCGCCATAGGAGGCGGTCGCCAGTGTGCTGGTGCTGACCGAAGGCAGCAGAGCCTTGAAGGAAGCGGACGCAACCGTCACGTTCACCAAGTACGGATGAGAGGGGTCAATATACCCCAAATAGTAGTGGCCAGCAGGTTCGTAGTACCGCAGGAAGGCGAGAGTTTCCCGATCATCCCACCTGGTATCCCGTGCTGGCAGCAGCGCTTGGGCCAATTCTTGCGCCCCCTGCTGTGTTTCGTGTATGAAGCGCTCGTCAGTGTCAGCACCGCCATAGACCACTGCCTTGATCTGCGGGCTGCCCGTGCCTTTCAGGTATTCAACCACGGAGAAGGTGTACTCTAGGGCCGCGACGTAGCCCCGGTGGTTGCCGTGCTGGTCCGTATAGAGCCACGAGTGGACGCCCACTGCCTTAACCGACACGAACCGAACCCGGGCAACAACTTTGGAGACCGCGACCATTTGCCTCAGCGGGGCCGGACCTCCAACACCGTAGGTGCTCACCGCACGGGTGGTCGTGACCTGCTCAGTCCGGTCGCAGGCTAGGACTGTCAGCGCCACCAGCACAAGTACCGCTGCAAGATTGACGACCACCTTCATGAGTCCCCCTTCAATGCGGTTCGCCGCCGTGATTCCTGTAGACCTGCTTGACGTATCTGATATCTACACTCGGAATCACCGGCCCGATAACATCCTTCCAACCGATTGACATTAGGGCGTGGTCGAATCCTGCCACGAGGCTCAGGTCTTCAAGCCCGACCGTGTGTCCAAGCTCGTGCATCAGCGTACCGGCCAGATACCAGTAAATGGCGCCCCCATGAGTTGGCTCTTGGTGCTTATTAGGGTCGTCTGTCCAGACTAGACGCGCCAAGGTAGTGGTCTCGCTCCGCGGGCCGAAGGGCGGATATTCGACCAGCAGCCGAACGGTATGCATGTGCTGATGCCCACGAGGTCCCGTTGATTCCGATTTGACGCAAGCGACGGCCCTACGGGAGCATTCACCGGGGTATGTGTTCGTAATCGTGACCGTTTGCTGGTCGACATTCCGGTCGTCACATCCGGAGTCAGAGGAGTGGCAGAACCAGATCCAAGGCCAGCTATAGGAAACGGAGCGGTTCCAGACCTTGATGGCCTCCACCATTCTGGTTTCAACTTCCGGCCTTAGGTTCAGAAACCTGTACTGGACGATGTGGTCTCGTTGGTGCTCACTTCCCAGATGCCGGATGAGCGTCTGGTGCTCAATGTCCAGATCGAGACGGTTACGGGTGCTCACGTCTCTGTGTTTGTCCAGACGAGCCTCGGCAGCGACGGCGTGGGCGTAGCGGTTGGGGGCCTAGGCGTGGGCGTAGCGGTTGGGGGCCTAGGCGTGGGTGTGGCGGTTGGCGGTCTAGGCGTGGGCGTGGCGGTTGGCGGTCTAGGCGTGGGTGTGGCGGTTGGGGGTCTAGGCGTGGGTGTGGCGGTTGGGGGTCTAGGCGTGGGCGTAGCGGTTGGCGGTCTAGGCGTGGGCGTGGCGGTTGGCGGTCTAGGCGTGGGCGTAGCGGTGGACGGCACGGGCGTATAGCACAACCAGGGGTCAAGGTCGATGTCGCATGGCGATACCGGCGTGGCGGTAGGCCTCGGCGTGGAGGTGGGCGTAGCAGTGGGTCTCGGCGTGGGCGTGGGTGGGAAGCATATAGGCCAGTTGATGGGCTCGACGGGAGGGTTGCATATGTCGCTGGCTTTGCCCTCGTCCTCTTCCTCCTCCTGCGCCTGCGCGCTGGCCGCGAACATGAGGAGGGCGGCGCAGGAGAGCGCCGGCGGACCGACGACGATGGTGCGGTGGGCCATTGCCGACCCCTTTCCACAGCTACGTCAGCACTCAGAGCCGGTTCAGCGTAATAGCAAGGAAGGCCGCCAGGGTCGATATGTCACTCGCGTAATTGATACCACATTCAGCAGTCGTTCGTCAAATCCATGAAGGCGTCACGAGGGCCTTTGCAAGTCTGTTCGCGGCGCGGCGTTCGGCAAGTTCAGAGCCTGCGACGTACTCGATACGGGGCCGAACGGATGCGGCCGGGGATGGATTCCCGCGTGCGCGGGAATGACGGTAGGGGTGAGGCTTTAGGGCAAGGGAGGGCTGGTTTGAAACCAGCCCCTACGAGTGATGTCCGCCGGGGCCTGCGGGGTGATGTCCGCCGGGGCCTGCGGGGTGATGTCCGCCGGGGCCTGCGGGGTGATGTGTGATGGATATGGCGCTGAACGGCGGGGGTGGGGGATTGGGAGGGTGTTGCGGCTTGTTGAAGCCGGGGATGGGTTCCCGCGTGCGCGGGAACGACGGATGGAGGGGGCGTTGCGGCTTGTTGAAGGGGCGGCGGCGGGTATACACTGGCCGGCGACGTGGGCGAGGAGGGAGCATGACGAGCGCGAGCGTCGGGACGGCGCGGGAAGCGGCCCTCAAGTACCTGTGGATGCACAACCGGAGCTGGGCGCAGACCGGCGAGGAGGGCGGGCCGCGCATCGTCACGGGCGGCGAGGGGGTGAGGGTCGAGGACTCGGAGGGCCGGACGTGGATCGACGTGAACGGCGGGTACAACTCCGTGAACGTCGGGTATGGGCGCTCCGAGATCGCCGAGGCCGCCGAGGAGCAGATGCGGCGCATCTCCTTCTACCCGGTGGGGACGGCGATCCCGTCGACCATCGAGCTGTGCGAGAGGCTGGCCGGGCTGACGCCGGGCGCGCTGTCTCGCGTCTTCCCTGTCAGCGGCGGCTCGGAGGCGAACGAGACGGCGCTGAAGATCGCCCGGTCGCACGCACGGCGCAACGGCGAGCGCGGCAGGTACAAGGTGATCAGCCGCGAGGGTTCCTACCACGGCGCGACCGGGGGCGTGCTGTGGCTGGGCAGCTCCGCCGTGTACAAGAGGCAGGACTTCGAGCCGGCGTATCCGGGCATGGTCTATGCGCCGCAGCCGAACCCGTACCGCTGCCCGCTGGGGGGCGCGACGCCTTCGGAGTGCGCGGAGCGGTGCGCGCGGGCCGTGGAGGAGCTGATCCTGTTCCACGGGCCGGAGACGGTGCTGGCGTTCATCGGCGAGCCGGTCGCGATCCCGACGGGGGCTGCGGTTCCGGGCGACGAGTACTGGCCGATGGTGCGCGAGATATGCGACAGGTACGGGGTGCTGCTGATCGACGACGAGGTGATATGCGGGTTCGGCAGGACGGGGCGGTGGTTCGGTATCGAGCACTGGGACGTGGCGCCGGACATCATGACGATGTCCAAGGGCATCTCCAGCAGCTACCTGCCCCTTGGGGCTACCGTGGTGAGCGCGGAGGTGGCGGACCTGTTCGCGGGCAAGGGCGCGATGGCCCACGTCTTCACGTCGGCGGGGCACCCGGTCGCGGCGGCGGCGGGCCTGAAGAACATCGAGATCATAGAGTCGGAGGGGCTGGTGGAGAACGCGGCGGATGTCGGGGCCTACTTCAAGGAGCAGCTTGAGGGGATGAAGGCGGACCATCCGATCGTGGGCGACGTCCGCGGGCTGGGCCTTCTCGTCGCGGTGGAGCTCGTGGGGGACCGGAAGACGAAGGCGAAGCTGGAGGACGAGGACGGGGTGTGCAACCGGCTGAGCGATAAGTTGGCGGAGCGCGGGCTGCTGCTGCGCGCGGCGCGGGGGCTGATTTCGATGGGGCCGCCTCTCTGCATCACGAGGGCGGAGGTGGACGAGATCGTCCACGCGGTCGACGTCTCGCTGTGGGAGGTCGAGGGCGAGCTCGGGTATGCGGGCAACGTCTGAACTGCGATTCGCATGATTGGGGGACCGGCCGTGATGGGAGAAGTGGATACGGAAGCGCTGCGGCGCTCGGCTTTCGAGCACTACTGGATGCACAACTCCGACTGGGTGGAGGTCGCCGAGGACGGCGGGCCGCCGATCATGGTGGGCGGCGGCGGCGTGCGGGTGACGGACTCGGAGGGGGCGACGTGGCTGGACGCCCACGCCGGCTACGGGTCGGTCAACGTGGGGTACGGGCGGCCGGAGATCGCGGACGCCGCGGTCGAGCAGATGAAGCGGCTGGCGTACAACCCTTCGGGCACGACGACCGAGGCGCTGGCCGCGCTGGTGGAGAAGATCGCCGAGGTCGCCCCCGGGAGCCTGGAGCGCACGTGGCCGGTGACGGGCGGCTCGGAGGCGAACGAGACGGCGGTCAAGATAGCGCGGGCCTACCACAGGCGCAACGGCGAGGCTGGGCGGTACAGGGTAATCAGCCGCAAGGGGTCGTACCACGGCGCCACCGGGGCCGCGCTCTGGATGGGCGGGACGCCGGGTCGGCGCGCCGACTTCGAGCCCGCGTATCCCGGCATGGTCTACGCGCCCCATCCGGACCCGTACCGGTGCGAGCTTGGGGGCAGGGACGCGTCGGAGTGCGCGGCGCTGTGCGCGAAGGCGATAGAGGGCCTGATCCTGCTGCACAAGCCGGAGACGGTCGCGGCGGTGATAGGGGAGCCGGCGGCCGGGGCCACCAGGGTACCGGGCGGCGAGTACTGGCCGATGGTGCGCGACATCTGCGACCGGTACGGTGTCATCCTGATCGCGGACGAGGTGGTGTGCGGGTTCGGCAGGACGGGCAAGTGGTTCGGCATGGAGCACTGGGGCGTCGTGCCCGACGTGATGACAGTGGCGAAGGGTATGACCAGCACCTACCTGCCGATGGGCGCGGCGGTGGTGAAGCGGGAGGTCGCCGACGCCTTCGCGAGCGAGGAGGACCTGTTCAGCCAGGCGCTGACCTTCG
Source organism: Dehalococcoidia bacterium (assembly GCA_963664035.2). Lineage (GTDB taxonomy): Bacteria > Chloroflexota > Dehalococcoidia > Lucifugimonadales. The sequence goes on from OY760867.2 coordinate 2,341,923, forward strand.
GCGGCCACCCGGTCTCGGCGGCGGCGGCGCTGGCGAACATCGGGATCATCGAGCGGGACGGGCTGGTGGAGCGGTCGGCGGAGATGGGGGCGTACCTGCTCGAGGGGCTGGAGGCGCTGAAGGAGAAGCACGCGATAGTAGGCCGCGCGGGCGGTATCGGACTGCTCACCGGGGTGGAGCTCGTCGCGGACCGGAGCACGAAGGAGCCGTTTCCGGCGGAAGTGAAGGTGGGCGACATGGCGCGGTCGAAGCTGCGCGAACGGCGGGTCCTCGTCGCGCCGGGAGGGTCGGAGGTGAAGTTCCTGCCGCCGCTGTGCATAACGCGCGACGAGGCGGACGAGCTGGTCACGGCGCTCGACGAGACGCTCGGCGAGATGGGGGACGAATTGGGTGATATGATCCGGTAGCGACGCCCCCCCCCCCATCCCTTCGGCAGACTCAGGGCAGGCTCTAACCTTCCCCCTCATGGGGAAGGGACACCTTCCCTCTCATGGGGAAGGGACTCGTAATCCAACTTAGGAATGGAGATATGAATATATTCAGATCGTCGACGGAACCGGACGAGAATCATGATAGGCCCCAGTCGCCCGCGAGGGTGGCTATCTTCATAGACGGGAGCAACCTGTATCACAGCCTGACCGAGAACTGCCGCCGGCATGACGTGGACTTTGGCGCTCTTGCCGCCAAGCTGACCGGGGACAGGCAGCTATTCCGCACGTACTACTACAACGTGCTGCGGGACCAGGACAGGAACCCGCAGGCGTACCAGGACCAGCAGCGTTTCCTGAACGCGCTGAGCAACACGCCGTACCTGGAGGTGCGGCTGGGGAGCTCGAAGATGCGGGGGGACGTGTCGGTGGAGAAGGGCGTGGACATCATGATCGCGACGGACATGCTGCGGATGGCGTGGCGCGGCACGTACGACGTGGCGGTGCTGGTGACGGGGGACGGGGACTTCGCGTACGCGGCGCAGGCGGTCAAGGACATGGGCAAGCACGTGCAGATCGCGGCGTTCCAAGCGAACCTTGCGCTGGAGCTGGCGAACGTGGCGGACGAGCGCGAGATGTTCACGCCGGAGTACTTCGACGACCTCTGGAGCCGTCGCAGGGGCCCGGACCCGCGGTCCGGCGGGAACAGCCAGCGGCGGACGTGGCCGTCCTTCGCGCGTTTGCGCGGCGACCAGGGGGAGCGGGCGTAGCCTCGTTTCAGAAGGCGTCGTCCGCGGCGGCTATGGCGTCCAGGTCGGCCCTGGTGTATGAGCCTAGGCTGCGGAAGTCGAAGTCGGTGTAGTTCTTGATCCACCGCATGGCGATCTTGCGGGACTTGCGGTAGCGCTCTTCCTGCGCGGCGAGCGCCGGGCCGGGGTCGTCGCCGGCTTCGTCTTTCCTGATGGAGAGGATGCTCTCGAGCTCTTCGTGGAGCAGGCGCTTGACCAGGGCGAAGTCGTGTGCCTCGCCCGTGTCGCCGCCCACGGCGCCGTGTATGACGCGCTGGGCGATCTGGGCCACGGACATCCTGCCGGTGGCGAGGTCCTCCATGAGTGGGCCGTGGAGGCCGGGCTGGCCCTCCTGGCTGTCGATGCCCTTCGCGCCCCGGCCGTTTAGCCAGCCTTCGAGGTACTCGATGACCATCCTGGCGTTGCGGCGGGTGCCCTGTACGGTGATGGGGCCTTCGGGCGTCTCGATGCGGATCGGGTAGTTGTCGGGGTCGGCCATCTCCGGCGTGGGCGTCCAGCCGGAGGCGCGGAGCTCCTTGAAGGGGTCGGCGGCGGTCTTCATGTGGAAGATGTGGGCCACCCAGCCCCTGATGAAGCCCTGTTGGGCCTCCCATTCCTTGTCGCCGCGGATGGATGCGCGGGCGGCCTCGTTGATCTCCTCGTTCCTGGAGGGCAGGGCGGTCGCCATGCCGCCGATGGGCACGGCGCCGCGCTTGAGGCAGACGGCGACGAGGCGCCGGAAGATGTTGGCGATGAAGTCGGTGGTCTTGACGTCGACGCCGAAGCGGTCGGGCCAGACGTATGAGGGGTCGGCCATGACGAACTCGAAGATGCTGGCCTTGAAGTCCCACCTGGCGGCGTTGAGGCCGGCGGCGTAGGGGCCGAGGGCGTAGAGCATCTCCTCCATCTGGTATGCGGCGGGCAGCGACTCGACGAGCGGGATTCCCCTGATGACGGCGCCTTGGGGGGCGGGCAGGCGGTCGAGGCTGAAGTCGAAGAAGTCGCGCCAGAAGGCTGCCTCCTCCGCCGACTCTAGCTTGGGCAGGTAGAAGTAGACGCCCTGCCCGCGTCTCATCTGGGCCATGCCGCCGTGGAATAGGGTGAGGGCGGTGCCAAGGATGGCGGCCGGGACGGGCTGGCCGTCGACGGTGACGTCGGGCTCGTCGAGGTGGATGCCGCGCTCGCGGTGCATGAAGAAGGGGATCTCGCCGGGCTGGACCTTGTACTCGCGCTCGCGGCGCTGGTCGAAGTACTCCAGGGTGCCCTCGACGGCGGCCAGCCTGTTGCGGGCGGCGGTGACGGTGTCGACGAAGCGGTGGCCGGCGGCGTCCTCGTCGTCGTCCAGGTCGCCTTCGGCGCGGACGCCTCCGGGGCCTGGGTTGAGGGCGTTGATGAACATGTTGGTGATGGAGACGGGGCCGGTGATCTCGATGCCGGGCCGCTGTAGGTCTTCGGGCACGGGCGGGACCTTCCAGTCGTCGGTGTTGGCCTCGGACTCGGGCAGGTGCGCGGGGAGCTCGCCCCTGGTCAGCGCCCGGTCGAGCACGTCGGCGCGCTTGCGCCTGAGGTCGTGAATGACGGGGGTGAACCTGTCGTGGAGCGCGGCGAGGTACTCGGTGAAGTCGGTTGTGAACAGCTCCCGCGCGCCTGGTACGGGCGCGTAGGCGATGCGGTCGGTCGCGGCCATTATTGTCCTCCGGGTGGGTAGCTATGGACGGGGCACATGGTAACACGGAGAAAGCGGTTCGGGGGCCTATGACGCACACTGCGGCACGCTGGGCTACCGCCGAGTCTCGGACAAGTATGAGGCCCCCGTTAGGGTATAATGGGAGGGATGAGGCACAGGTACGGTTGCCCGACGCGTGGCTCGCGGAACAGCTTGAGCGTCGGAGGGCGGGTTCGGACTATTAGCCGTCACATGGCGGTTCTCTCGATAGGCGGCTCTACAATCGTGTCGGCCTTCCAAGACGGAAGGGCGACGTTGGCTTGGAAGCAACGGGATATGAGATACTTCGCCAAGAAGTATGATTCGCTGGAGATACGCCCTGATGCGTCTGGATAAGTCATACGACCCGGAGGTTGACGCCCTGAGCCTCCGCACCGGCGAGCTGGAAGCAACCTCTACGTCCCTAGACGACGACCCCGACGTTGTCCTCAGTCTTGCGCATGACGGGTCCCGCGTCGTGGGAGTCGAGGTACTCGGCGCGTCCGCATACCTGCCGCTTGGCAAACGCTGCTACGACATGGAGGCCGACACCCTCACGTTTGGTGTCACCCTAAGCGATGCGGCGTTCACCAAAGAGGATGGAGACCTCGTGACGTATTGGCGAGAGTTCCAGGGTGAACCCATCCTGTACCCCGTTGGCGTCACTCTCCGTCGTGCGTCTACGCACTTGGCGTCGATCTACCGCGGCCCGGTTCCCACGACAGTGGGGCAGGAGTCGCGCCACCCCGGCCTAGTGCGTGATTGAAGGCTGAGGATCTCCTGGCGTGCCTTCAGGGGGGTCTCTTTGCCGGGGCGCACTCTCCGGGGTTGCGGAAACCGCCCGGCATCACGGCCCAAGGAGCGTCCCAAGCCCCATAGTCTGTTCGAGTGACTGACCGGAGGTTGCCCCGGATGGGGAGGTCGTGGATGTACGGCTTGGTGCGCGCGCAGGTGGAGGCGGTCCACGGCGGCGGGGCGCGCCTTGCGCTGTGCGTTACGGGCGGCGGCGCGAGGGCGGTCTCGTGGCTGATGGGCGTTCCCGGCGCGTCCAGGAGCGTGCTGGAGGCGCAGATACCGTACTCGGAGTCGGCGCTGGAAGGGTACCTTGGCCGGAAGGTGGATGGGGCGGTCTCGCCGGAGGTCGCGGCGGAGATGGCGAGGGCGGCGAGGCGGTGGCGGGCGTGGGGTGCACGGCGGGACTGGCGACGGACAGGCCGAGGCGCGGCGAGCACCGGTGCTACGTGGCGGTCTGCTCGGATGTGGGCGTGACCACTTACGGGCTGCGGTTGGCGTGGAGCGCGGCGAGGTAGTCGGTGAAGTCGGTTGTGAATAGGTCCCGCGCGCCCGGCACGGGCGCGTAGGCGATGCGGTCGGTCGCGGCCATTATTGTCCTCCGGGTAGGTAGCTATGGACGGGCCACATGGTAACACGGGTTATCCACGAAGGGCACGAAGGGCGGGGGGATTCAGGGCAATCGCATCTTATTGTGCAAGGACCTTGAATAGGTAGTCATTGTCCCAAGCGGCATCTTTTCGCTTGCCGGCGATGCTTCGCTTGGTTGTCTTCTCGGCCTTGAGCAGATTCAGCGCCATGCGCCGCAGCACGGAGAAGTTCTCCGCCCCGTTGCCGCTGCGCACACGGCTGGCGTCCTCGTTGAACGTCACGTCCAGCGACCAGTGCAGTCCGTTCTCTATGCCCCAGTGGCTCCGCACCGCATTAAGCAATCTACTCGCATCATTCGGCAGGCTCGATATGTAGTAGCGTGACTCCACCGTCGTCTTGCCACCGACGAGTCGCTCGCCTTCCACCATCACCAGTGTCGTCAACCCAGGCCACTGGCCCCCATCATCCACGTATCTGATGTGGTCCGGGTCGGACACGGCCCAGCATCGACGAGTCTCGATTCGTCCGTGGCCCGCATTCATCGTCTCGTGGTAGTCGTGGTCGAGACTGTCGAAGCCGGACTTGCGGGCAAGGTCGAAGATGTCATGCACATCCTCGTGCAGGCGCCCCTGGTTCCTCTTGACCGCCAGCACGTAGTCGGCTCTCTCCTCTAGGATCTTCGATGCGACCTCCTTCTGGCAGCCCATGGCGTCGATAGTCACGATGCACCCTTCGACCTGGAGCATTTCGAGCAGTCGCGGTATGGCCGTGATCTCGTTGGAGCGCCCGTCCACTTTGGTCTGCCCGAGTGCTACGCCGCTCGCAGAGGCCCAGGCGCTGACCATGTGGATCGCATCCTTCCCTATATACCGGTCGTGCGAACGACGCAACCTCTTGCCGTCTATGGCTACGACGTCACCTTGCAGAACCTCTCGCACAGCCAACACCCACTCGGTGAAGCAGCGCTCGAACTGCTGAGCATCCAGCTTGGCGAAGACCCTGCCAAAGGTGTCGTGGGATGGAATGCCGTTAGGCAGGTCCAGCATCTCGCACAGCCATTCCGCCTTGCGCCTGCCGAACGCCTCCACGTCCACCCAACTGTCCGCACCTGCTATGACACCGCAGAGCGCAATGGTGACGATGTCCAGTAGATTGTGGCGTTTGGTGCGGTCTACACGCGGATCGACCAAGCTGCCAAAGTGCTCGGTCAGGGACGCGGGGTCTCTGTGCGACATGGGTCACCCTCCATATGAGATGACCCCAATTCTATAACTTTTCTAATACTCCATTTAGCTAATACTCCATTTAGATGCGATTGCCCTGCGGGGGGATTGGGACGCTTATGGGGCGCCGTTCTTGCGGACGCGCAGCATGAGCTTGTCGCCGGCCCTCCAGGGCTGGATGGGTACCGTCCACGTGAGGGCGCCTGTGGCGTCCTCGGCGGCGTCGGCTACGATCAGCGACAGGGTGGTCGCGCCCTTGAGGTCTATGAAGTCGAGCACGTGGCCCGTGACGCTCCGTGTGAGGGCGGCGGTGACCTCGCCGGACTGCCACGAGATGGTTCCGACGGTGGTGGTCCCGACGATTGCGGTGCTCGAAGCATAGGGATCGAAGAATGACTCGGCCAGCGTTCCGGCGGGGGCGGTGACGGTGACGAAGTGCTCGTCCTTGTTCCTCCAGTTCTCCTCGATGAAGTTGCAGGGTCTGAAGACGCTCTGCTGCCCGTTCTCGAAGAACCGGTACTCTCCCGCGGGAAGGGGGCGCTTCACGGTGGCGCCGTCAGGATACCTGAACCCGAACAGTCCGGCGTCGCGGCCTTCATACCAGGTCACGCTTCTCTTTTCCTCGGGGAGATCCATCCAACTCTCATCGACGATGTCCGTCCAATAGAACTTGTACACCTCGGTGTCGGCAGGCTGCCCGGAGCCTATGGTGTTGTCCCAGCGCTTGTATTTGCCACTCCCCTGGCTCGCCAATCGCAGCGAGAAGAAGGCCCTTTGGATGCACTCTTCCACCGCCTCGCCGCCTCCGCTGCTGCGGACCCACGCGTCAACCTCGGCGATCTTCGCCACCACCGCGCTCTTGGTAACCGTGGTTGGCCGGGGCTGCGTTGACGTGCTGGCGCGCAAATCAATGCCGGGCCCCCAGTCCGGGTCTTCCATGTGGAAGGTCTGATCGGAGCTGCCGGAGGCCGCGGTGGAGGTGGCGACGTCGGGGAGGACCGCCTTGTACTCGCCACTCACCACCGTGACGTTCATGTAGTTGGGGAACCTGGCGTCGATGAAGCCAAGCCAGTGCCGTTCATACTTCTTGTTGTACCGTAGGAATATCAGCGTTTCACGGTCGTCCCAGCGGGTGTCACGGGCCTCCAGTAGCGGCTTGGCAAGCTCGCGCGCCGTGTTCCGGTTGTTGTCCACGTAGGGGCTGTACTGGTCTCCGCCGCCGTAGGCGTAGGCGACTATCTTGGTCCCGCCCGACCCCTTCAGGTATTCGAGCACCCTGAAGGTGTACTTGAGGGAGGCGTGGTATGCCCCCGAGCTGAAGTTCGTGACGACCGCGTCCGGCTCCGCCGAGACGAACCGCGCCCTGGCGATCACCTTGGAGGTGGCTATCCTTTCCTCCAGGGTGGCGTTGCCCGCCATCCCGTAGACCGGAAGGCTCTTCATCACCGCTTCCTGTTTGCAGCCAAGGACAGCCAACACCAGGCAGGCGGTCAGAAACGCAACGATCACTCTCATGTTGCGCGCCTCCCCTCGTCCCCGTATCGAGTACGGGACAGGCTCTTAGCTTGTCGAACCACAACGGGCGTTGCCTGGGGACGCGCCCTTCGACAGGCTCAGGGCGAACGGACTTTCTCCGGTAGCTGGCTATGGACGGGCACATGGTAACACGGGTTATCCACGGAGGGCACGAAGGTGAGATTGGGATTGGGATGCTATGGGGCGCCGTTCTTGCGGACGCGCAGCATGAGCTTGTCGCCGGCTCTCCAGGGCTGGGTGGGTGCCGTCCATGTCAGCGCGCCGGCGTCGTCCTCGGTGGCGTCGGCTACGATCAGCGATAGGGTGGTCGCACCCTTGAGGTCTATGAAGTCGAGCACGTGGCCCGTGACGCTCCGGGTGAGGTCCGCGGTGACCCTGCCGGACTGCCATGAGATGGTTCCGACGGTGGTGGCGCCGACGACTGCGGTGCTCGATGCGTATGGGTCGAAGAACGACTCCGCCAGCGTGCCAGCGGGGGCTGTCACGCCCAATTCGATGATCACCCTGTTCCGGGCGATCTCTGGGTAGTAGTTGCAGGGGAAGTAGATGTGGTTTTGGTGGTTGAAGAAGACGCGATATTTGCCGGCCGGCAGCGGGCGCAGCGCGTAAATGGCTCCAGGCGCATCGACTCCGAGCAGGTGGCTGTGCTCACCCTCCAGCCATTCTCTGTCGTAAGGCTCGTTCTCATTGGCGTATGGGACATTGTACAGTACGGTCCGCGCTGCGATGTCGGTTGAGGTCGTCGTGGCGTTGGCGCCGTATTCACTTGGATCATGAACGCGGATACTGAATAATTCCGGGTTGTTGACGCGGTAGTGGGCAATTACTGCATCCCCTTCATATTTAGCAGCAACGCAGTACCTGAAGGCCTCGGAGCCGTCCCCGGCGGCAATCTCAGCCGATACTGCGCTGATCTGCTGTTTCATATGCTCCAAGGTGATCGTTTGCATTTGAGCTGCGGTATGCGCCCGTGCTGGTGCTAATGTGATCGTTTGCGTTGCTTGATCAAATGTCTCGACTAAGTTGGGAGTCGGGTCTTCCATGAGGAAGAGTTGCCCTTGAGCAGAACCTTGAGCCTGTCTTGAAGTAGCCCCTCCGCTACCACCATCTGGATGGGCGGCAGGGAGCCAGGACTGTGAAGACTCGCTTGCCACGGTGACTTTTAAGGGTCCAAGCCAGAAGTGCTGCGGGTCCCCGAGCTTCGTGTTCCTGTTGAGGAACACAATCCCCTCATGGTCATCCCACCGCTTGTCACGGTACTCCAATAGCTCGGCTGCCTTGGCAACCGCCTCCGATGCCGAGGCAGCGCCGACCAGGGGCCGCTCATCTACCCCATAGTCGTATTTGTAGGCGAGAGCGGTAACCTGATTCCCTCCTGTGCCTTTCAGGTATTCATGGACGTCGAAGGTGAAGCGCAGCACCGATAGGTGATCCGGACCGCCACTGAGCGGTATCGAGGCGGCCTCAACCCTGTCCAAGATCCCTCGGACAATGATCTTGGCATCGGCGATGCGCTTTCCGAGAGTGTCGGGCCCATAGGGGTAGAGATCGTTCACAGGGAGTACTGGGACGACATCTTCCCGCAGTTCCGGCTTCGAACATGCAACCAGGATAGCTAGCACGGCCATCAGCATGAGGTAGCGCACTGTCCTAACTCCTATGGTATTGCCGATGAGGGTATGCGGCTTCGCGCCGTGATTGTTGCGGTACACCGGCGCAGGTACCCCGGTCGAACTCTGAAATATCGTTGGGGGCGGGGAATCGATTCATCAGGCAGCCGCTGTACATATCTCGTTAGATATGCATAAGGTATCAGGTTCGTATGTGGGTTGCACTGGGATTTTTCAGGATAGCCAAATCTCCACCTAAATGGCGATGACGTTCTAAAGGCAAGGGGAGGGCTGGTTTGAAACCAGCCCCTACGGGGTGACGGCTGATAGACATGGCGGTGAACGTGAAGGTGGAGGATTTGCAGGATTGGTCTGTGATCGGCCAGCATGGGTACGCTTGAGACAGTTCCGGGACGGGGGGCGTGTTGCGGGGGTTGGGTTGGGGCGGCTATAGTCTGTTCGAGTGACTGACCGGAGGTTGCCCGGATGGGGAGGTCGTGGATGGACGGCTTGGTGCGCGCGCAGGTGGAGGCGGTCCACGGCGGCGGGGCGCGCCTTGCGCTGTGCGTTACGGGCGGCGGCGCTAGGGCGGTCTCGTGGCTGATGGGCGTTCCCGGCGCGTCCAGGAGCGTGCTGGAGGTTCAGATACCGTACTCGGAGTCGGCGCTGGAAGGGTACCTTGGCCGGAGGGTGGATGGGGCGGTCTCGCCGGAGGTCGCGGCGGAGATGGCGAGGGCGGCGAGGTCGCGGGCGCGTCGGCTGGCCGGGCGCGGCGAGACGGTGGCGGGCGTGGGGTGCACGGCGGGACTGGCGACGGACAGGCCGAGGCGCGGCGAGCATCGGTGCTACGTGGCGGTCTGCTCGGAGGCGGGCGTGACCACTTACGGGCTGCGGTTGGCGAAGGGGCTGCGGGACCGGGACGGGGAGGACGATCTGGTCAGCCGCCTGGTGCTGCGCGCGGCGGCGGATGGGGTTGGCGTGCCTTACAGCCTCGACCTTGCGCTGGAGCGCGGGGACGAGCTGGAGGTGAGCTACGAGAACGAGGCGCTGCTCGTGGAGGCGTTGTCGGATGGGCGCGCCCGGAGCGTCACGGTGACGGCGGGCGGCAGGATATTGGCGGACCGGGCGGTCGCGGGCGGGGTGCTCGCGGGTTCGTTCGACCCGCTGCACGAGGGGCACGAGGGGTTGGCGGCGGCGGCGGCGCGGCTGCTGGGGCATCCGGTGACCTTCGAGCTGTCGATCACCAACGTGGACAAGCCGCCGCTCGGTGCGGCGGAGGTGCGGCGCAGGCTGGCGCAGTTCGCGGGCAGGCGCGACGTCGTTGTGACTATGGCGACGCGGTTTTCGGAGAAGGCGCGGCTGTTCCCTGGATGCACGTTCGTGATCGGGTGGGACACCGCTGTCAGGCTGGTGGCCCCACGGTACTATGGAGGGGACGCTTCCCGAATGGTGAGGGCGCTGGAGGAGATGAGGGGCTTGGGCTGCCGGTTCATGGTGGCGGGCCGCGCGGGAGCGGACCGGTTCCACGCAGCCACGGAGGTGGAGGCGCCGGAGGGGTTCGAGTCTATGTTCACCTACATACCGGCGTCGGAGTTCAGGCGGGACGTGTCGTCCACGGAGATCCGGGCCGGTCTGAACTGTGATTCGTGTGATTGAGGTGATTATTGTGATTGGGAGTACACATGAGCTTTAGGGACCTGCGGGAGTTCGTATCGTTCCTGGAGGAGAAGGGCGACCTTCGGCGCATCGAGGCTCCTGTGAGCCGCGACCTGGAGATGAGCGAGATCGCGGACCGGGTGGTGAAGTCGGGGGGGCCGGCGCTCTACTTCGAGAACGTCGAGGGCTTCGACATGCCGGCGGTGATGAACCTGTTCGGGGCCGAGCGGCGGGTGGCGTGGGCGCTGGGCGTGGAGAGGCTGGAGGACCTGGCCGACAGGACGCGGGACCTGCTCGGCATGTTGCAGGGGCCGCCGGCGGGCCTGGCCGACAAGCTGAGGGCGCTCGGCAAGCTGGCGGGCGTGGCGAGGGCGCAGCCGAAGACGGTCTCGCGCGGGCCTTGCCAGGAGGTGGTCCTCACCGGGGACGACGTGGACCTTGGCAGGCTGCCCATCATCAAGTGCTGGCCGATGGACGCCGGGCGCTTCATCACGCTGCCGCTGGTGATTAGCCGCGACCCGGAGACGGGCAGGCGCAACGTGGGCACGTACCGGATGCAGGTGTACGACGGCAGGACGACGGGGATGCACTGGCAGACGCACAAGGTGGGTGCGAGGCACTACAGGAGCGGCGAGCGCGCGGGCGTCGAACGGCTGGAGGTGGCGGTCGCGATAGGGACGGACCCGACGACGACGTGGACGGGCTCGCTGCCGGTGCCGCCGGACATCGACGAGATCATGGTCTCCGGGGTGCTTCGCGGCAGCGCCGTGGAGATGGTGAAGTGCAAGACGGTCGACCTGGAGGCGCCGGCGCACGCGGAGATCGTGCTGGAGGGTTACGTGACGCCTGGGGAGCTTCGCGCCGAGGGGCCGTTCGGCGACCACACGGGCTACTACTCGCCCGCGGACGACTACCCTGTGTTCCACGTGACGGCGGTGACGCACCGGCGGGACCCGATATACGCGACGACGGTCGTAGGGAGGCCGCCGTCCGAGGACTACTTCATGGGGAAGGCGAGCGAGCGGCTGATGCTGCCGGCGCTCCAGCTTACGCTGCCGGAGATCGTGGACGTGAACTTCCCCGCCGAGGGCATATTCCACAACCTGCTGGTGGTGTCGATCAGGAAGGAGTACCCTGGGCACGCGCGGAAGGTGATGTTCGCGCTGTGGGGGCTAGGGCTGCTGATGCTGACCAAGACGATCATCATCGTGGACCACGACGTGGACGTGCAGGACCTGTCGGAGGTGGCGTGGCGTGTGACGGCGAACATCGACCCCTCCAGCGACGTCGTGCTGGCCGAGGGGCCGGTGGACGACCTGGACCACGCGTCGGCGACGCCGCGGTTCGGTAGCAAGATGGGCATAGACGCGACCGCCAAGGGGCCGATGGACGGGCGGACGCGGGAGTGGCCTCCGCTGATCGAGATGACGGAGGAGGTCAGGGCGCTGGTGAGCTCCAGGTGGAGCGAGTACGGGATATAGGCGGCGGCAAGCCGCGCCCGCCTCGTCGGCAGACAGGTCCGCTGTTGGGGCGGCTGCGCCTGCTGCCCGGCGCGGTGCGCGTGCAGGAGACGGTGTTCGCGCTGCCGTTCGCCTACTCCGGGATGTTGCTGGCGGCGGACGGATGGCCTGGGTGGAGCGCGTTCACCTGGATCACGGTGGCGATGGTGGGGGCGCGGACGCTGGGGATGTCGGCGAACCGGCTGATCGACCGCCGCATCGACGCGCTGAACCCGCGCACGGCGCAGCGCCACCTGCCGGCGGGCCTGCTGGGCGCGTCGGACGTGGCGGCGCTGGCGATAGCGGCGGCGGTCGTCTTCCTGTTCGCGGCGTGGCGTCTCAACGCGCTGGCGCTCGCGCTGGCGCCCGTGGCGGGGGCGTACCTGGCGCTCTACCCGTACGCCAAGCGGTACACCTGGGCGGCGAACATACTGCTGGGCTGGGCGCTGGCGATCGCGCCGTCGGCGGCGTGGATAGGCGTCAAGGGCAGCCTGGGCTGGGAGCCGGTGCTGCTGTCCGCCGCCGTGGCGATGTGGGCCGGCAGCTTCGACATCCTGTATCACGCGCAGGACGTAGATGCTTATGAGCGCAACGGGCTTCACTCGGTGGCGCGGAGGTTCGGCGTGAGGGCGGCGTTCCGGTGGTCGAAGACGATGGACGCGCTGGCGGTCGCGTTCCTGCTGGCGGCGGGCGTCGCGCTGGGGCTGAGCTACCCGTACTACGTGGGGTGCGCCGTCGCGGCGGGACTGATGGCGTACAAGCACCGGATGGTGTCGCCGGACGACCTGTCGCGCATGGACGCGGCGTTCTTCAGGGTAAACGCCTACGTTTCGGGGACGGTGCTCGCCGCGGTACTGGCGTCGCTGCTGGTTTCGGGGTAGGAACATGGATGGACAGGATGGACATGGATAAGAACGGCGAACAGCCGGTGGTCGTTGGGATCACGGGGGCCAGCGGGTCGCTGCTGGCGCGGGCGGCGATAGACGGGCTGCTGGAGATGGGCGTGCCGGTGATCGCCACGGCGTCTTCGGCGGCCAGGATGGTGTGGCGCGAGGAGATGGACGAGTCGTTCGGGGCCGCGCTGGAGCGGTGGACGGACAGCGGGGACTTCACGCACTACGCGAGCGGCGACCTGGCGGCGCCCATCGCGAGCGGCACATTCCCGGTGCGCGGGATGGCCATCGTGCCGTGCAGCATGGCGACCGCCGCGTCGGTGGCGCACGGCTTCGCGGACAACCTGGTACGGCGGGCGGCCGACGTCACGCTGAAGGAGCGCCGGCCGCTGGTGATGGTGCCCCGCGAGTCTCCACTGAGCGCGCTGCACCTTCAGAATCTGGCGGCGGCGGCGCGGCTGGGGGCGACGGTCATACCCCCCGAGCCGGCGTTCTACCTGGAGCAGGAGACGATGGGCGACGTGGCGGCCTTCGTGACGCAGCGGGTGCTGCTCGCGCTGGGGGTCATCGACGCGCTGCCGGAGGAGATGCAGTACCGGCCGCGGGGCGGGTAGGGTTCTAGCAGGACCAAGTTGGCGTGATTGTGCAATAGGCTCGGATTGTCCCTTTCTACGGAATGGCGAATCACGGCGTAGCCAAAACGAAAGGAATTGTATTCTCTAAACACCCACCTGGTCGGACTGGGTTCCATCTGGTGCGGCGTTACCGACTTCGGACAGGCCTCCGTCGCTCTCTACAGTTTCCGCAATGACATCCGACAACTTTCCTACCTACTCCTCCACAATGGTCACAGTTGTCAACATCTAGCGTGGCAAGAACATGGGCCGTCGACGTTGCTTCTTGTCTTGTGCGAAAGGGGCCATGTCTGTCTTGAACTTGGTCGTGACAGGCACCATTGTGAATCGTGATCCCCGCGTTCGTGCGATTGACGAAATATGGCATAGCAGTTCTCCTTTACCGGGGGCTTCAATCCTATGGACGCAACGAGCGCATGGAGCGGACATTGCACTCCAGCATCCAAGTTGGTCAGGTAAGCATAGTGGATAGGCTGTCCGATAATCAAGACCGGAACGGCGAAGCCTCTAGCTACTTATTCCCGCAGGTTATATTTCCCCAATGCTCATTGATTGGCCTTAGAAAGCTCTAAGGTTCAGTCCCGGAGGCCGGCCAGGATGGCCTCGGCGAGCTCCATGGACTTGATGGCCTCGTCGAGGTTGGCGGCGGGGAGGTCCACGGGGCGGTCCTCCCTGATGCAGTCGACGAAGAACTGGGCCTGCGTCGCGGTGTCGTTGCCCCTGCCTTCGGAGGTCAGGTGTATGCGGCCTCCGTCGACCACCACTTCGGCCGTCTGTATGCCCTCGGCGTAGGCGGAGATGTTCTTGCCGTGTATCTCGTAGCGCTGGAGGCGGGCGTCGGTGGTGTAGTTGGCGGTGATCTGGGCGACGCAGCCGTTCTCGAAGAGGACCAGCGCGGCGTGAACGTCCTTGTAGGGTGAGATGGCGCGGCGGACGATGGCGTGGACCTCGGCGACGTCGGAGGAGCCGGCGATGGCCCTGACGAGGTCGATGGAGTGGATGGGGGTCTCGAAGATCATGTTGTCCATGACCTCCTCCGGGTAGCGCCCCGTCGCGCCCAACTGGGTGATGCTCTTGTGGAACTCGCCGACGATCTGGGTCACGGGGCCGCGCGCCTCTATCATCTCGCGGACCTCGACGATGATGGGGTGGAAGCGCCTCTGCCAGCCGACCATGGCCTTGGCGCCGGTGCGCTCGGCGGCGTCGCGCAGCGATACGGTCTCGGCGGAGCTCATGCCTGGCGGCTTCTCGACGAGGGTGTTGACGCCGCGCTCCAGGATGGGCAGGGCGACTTTCCCGTTCAGGTGGGCCTGGACGGCGACGACGACCCCGTCGGGCGCCTCGGCGTCGAGCATCTCGTCGACGCTGGCGTAGGCCGCCGCGCCGAACTGCTCGCCGGCGGCGTTGCGAAGGCCCTCGTCGAGGTCGCATACGGCGACCAGGTCGACGTCCTCCAGGCCGGCGAATGCGGCCATGTGTCCCCTCCCTCGTCCCCCGCATCCGACGGCTGCGATCCTGGTGTTGGGCACTGTGCGCCTCCTGTAATGGTCTGTCCGCATGAACCGGGCTGTCGGGAAGATGGTATCATTCTTGGCGCAAGGAGGACCCCATGAAACTCGGCCTTTCCGCGACGTTTGCGCTGGCGCTCGGCGCGCCGCCCGACGAGAAGGGCGCGTACGCGCGCAGGCTGGCGTCGCTGTGCGAGGAGGCAGGGCTGGACTCGATCTGGTTCGCCGACAGGACGGTCTATCCCGTCGATCTGGCGGAGCGGTACCCGGACAGGTGGGGCCCCGGCAAGATGGACCCGGAGGGCCAGAACGTGCTGGAGCCGGTCACGACGCTCAGCTTCGTCGCCGGCCAGACGAGCAGGATCACGCTGGGCTTCAGCGTGCTGATCCTGCCGCTCCGGCACCCTGTGCTGAACGCCAAGATGGTCACGACGCTGGACGTGTTGAGCGGCGGGCGGGTGGTGTTCGGGGCCGGGCTGGGGTGGATGCCCGAGGAGTTCGAGGGCATGGGCGCGGACTACGGGACGCGGGGGCGGGTGACGGACGAGAGCATCGAGATGTTCAAGGCGCTGTGTACGGAGGAGACGGCGAGCTACGGCGGCAGGCACTTCGGCATATCGGGTAAAACCTTCTACCCGAAGCCGCTGCAGAAGCCGCACCCGCCCATCTGGATAGGCGGCGGCAGCCGGGCGGCGATGCGGCGGGCGGCTAGGCTGGGCGACGTGTGGTTTCCCATGACACTGGACGCGGACGACCTGAGGGGCCGGGCGGCGGAGCTTCGGCGGATGTGCGAGGAGAACGGCCGGGAGCCCGGCGCCGTCGGGGTGGCGATGGGCTATTCCCTCAAGCTGGACGGACCGCGAACGGACGCGATGTCCGGTTCAAGCGCGGAGGTGCGGGACGACCTGCGAAGGTACCGGGACGCCGGCGTCGAGCACGCCATCTTTGCCATAGCGTCGGACGACTGGAGCTACATTGAGGATGCTGTCCGGCGGCTTGCCGGGGAGATAGGTCCGACCATCTGAGGGAGCAGCGACTGGAGGGGACGTGTACGACTTCCATACCCACACATTCCTGAGCGACGGGGTGCTGTCGCCGATAGAGCTGATAAGGCGGGCGCACGTCAAGGGCTACCGCGTGATGGCCGTCACCGACCACGTTGGGCCGGGCAACATGGAGATGGTGCTCAGGGTGCTGATTACGGACTGCAAGGCGGCGTCGGAGCGGTGGGACGTGCTGGCGCTCCCGGGCGTGGAGATCACGCACTGCCCGAAGGAGGACATAGACCGGCTGGCCAGGGAGGCCAAGGCGCTGGGCGCGGTGGTGGTCAACGTCCACGGGGAGACGGTGGTGGAGCCGGTGGAGCCGGGCACGAACCTCGCGTCGGTGCGCTCTGAGCACGTCGACATCTTGGCGCACCCGGGACTGATAACGGCCGAGGAGGCGGCGATAGCGGCGCGCAACGGGGTGTTCCTGGAGGTGTCAGCGAGGCGGGGGCACTCGTTCGCGAACGGACACGTGGTCAGGACGGCGACGGCGGCGGGGGCGCGCATGGTGCTCGACTCGGACGCTCACGCGCCGGAAGACCTGCTGACGCGGGACTTCGCGATGGCGGTGGCCCGGGGCTCGGGTATGAGCGAGGAGGAGGCGGTCGCGCTGCTGGACAGCGAGCCGCTGGGCCTGCTGAGGCGGGTGGGGGCGGCGTAGCCGGCGGTATGGCCGCAGGGGCCTGATTCCGGCAAGGAGGCGACGATGGTGATAAGCGCCGGCCGCGCAATCGATGACGAGGATGCGGACGCCGTTAGGAAGGTCGCCTTCGGCTACTGGGCGGCCTTCAACGCCTACGACCCCGACAAGGCGCTGTCGTACGTGGAGGCGGAGTACCGCCGGCAGTGCGACGAGACGGTGCGCCACCATATCGGCTTGGTGGAGTCCTTCAGGGTGAAGTTGGGGCTGACCGAGGAGGCGCCGCCGGCCATGACCGGCCCGGACGAAGGGGAGATGTACCTGACCATGAAGGAGCCGCTGGGCGCGCGGCGCATTCACATGGCCTTCCGGAAGATCGGCGGGGAGTGGATGATCACTCTTACCGAGCAGGTGGAGTAGCCTGGCTTGCGGGGCCGACGGCCCCGGCTAGTATGTTCAGCCCATGCCTCCGTAGCCCACGGTTACGAGGCCGCCCTCCACTGTCACGGGAGTTGTGCGGTCGCCGCCGGTGAGCTCCTCGACCTTGGCCCAATGCTCGGGGTGCAGGGCGAGGTTTATCTCTTCGTACTCGATGCCGCCCGAGTCCAGGTCGTCCTTGAGGTTGTTCGAGTATCCGCAGTCGGGATGGGTGTAGATGATTATCTTGTCGGACAAGGACCTGCTCTCCCGTCACTTAGCCTATGAGCTTCAGGACAACTGTAAGAATTGCCAGCCCAATTCCGGCTATTCCCATGGTCCAGCGCATCGCCAGCAGGCTCCCCCGCAACTCCCCACGCAACTCGCCAATGTCGGCCTTCAACTCAGCCTTTAACTCGGCCAAATCGCTTTTCGTTGCGAGGTGAGCGTACGCCCCCTCAAGATGACCTACGCGCTGTTCGATGGTAGCCAGTGCATTCCCTCTCTAACGCTGGATGTTCGCCCGGTCCAGCAACTCGTCCCGTATCATACCGTACCGGATATACTACATCCATTGCCGAGAGGTCGGCAATCGTTTGCCGGTGGGCCCAAATCCCCCACCTAAATGGGGGTGACGCTCTACGGCAAGGGGGAGGGCTGGTTTGAAACCAGCCCCTACGGGGTGATGGCCGATAGATATGGCTCTGAACCTGGAGGTGGTGGATTGGGGTGGACGTATCTGTTCAGAGTATGGGAGGGCAGCCACAAGGGCTGCACCCTACGGGATGGAAGCCGTAGTCGTAGGGGCGTCCCTTGTGGGCGCCCTAGGTGAGGGACGCACCAACTCTGAAACAGTTACCGGTGGACCGCCAGGCCTTGCTGAAAGTCGGGAGGATCGACATGGAGAGAGTGCGGATAGGCGTCGTGGGGTGCGGGGCGATTGCGCAGGTGCAGCACCTGCCGTTCCTGCTGGACCTGGCGGAGGAGTTCGAGGTCGCCGCGGTTTGCGACGTATCGCCGTCGCTTGCGGCGCACGCGGCGGAGCGGTTCCACGTCCCCAGGCACGTGACCGACTACCGCGACGTGCTGAGCGCCGACGTGGACGCCGTGCTGCTGTGCCACACGGACCCCAAGACGGAGGCGGCCGTGGCTGCGCTGGACGCGGGCAAGCACCTGTTCATCGAGAAGCCTATGTGCTACTCGACGGAGGAGGCGGACGAGATCGCGGCGGCGGCGGACAGGTCGGGGCGGGTCGCGCTGGTCGGGTACGTGAAGCTGTACGAGCCGGCCTACGAGGCGGCGCGGGTCGAGGTCGCGGCCATGGACGACGTGCGCTTCGTGCAGGTCAACCACCTGCACCCCGACAACGCCCTGCACGTCGGCCAGTTCCGTACGCGCAAGTTCGACGACGTGCCACCGGAGGTGGTCGAGAGGACGGCGCTGGCGCGGGAGAGGGCCGTGCGCGACGCGATAGGGGACGCGCCGCCCGACGTGCGGCGCAGCTTCGGCATCGTGTCGGGCAGCATGATCCACGACCTGTACGGCCTGCGCGAGATGTTCGGCAACCCCAGCAGGGTGGCGGGTACCAACGTTTGGGCGGACGGCAACGCCATCAGCACCACGCTGGAATACCCGCGGGGCCATAGCTGCGTGGCGACCTGGGTCGATCTGCCCGATCTGTGGGACTTCAGGGAGACGCTGGAGGTGTACGGCAGCAGGAAGCGGGTCGTGGTCTCCTACGGCACCGGATTCTCCAGGGTAGTTTCGACGCTCACGGTACACGAGATCGACGCGGGGGGCGCCGCCGTGAGGCGCGAGCCGGCCATGAGCTGGGAGAGCCCCTTCCGGCGCGAGCTTCGCCACTTCCAC
This sequence comes from Dehalococcoidia bacterium, assembly GCA_963664035.2. Taxonomy (GTDB): domain Bacteria; phylum Chloroflexota; class Dehalococcoidia; order Lucifugimonadales. The sequence continues at coordinate 2,360,759 of OY760867.2, forward strand.
GACTGCATCGTGAACGGTGCGGCGCCGGTGTCGCCCGTGTCGTCCGCGCGCGACGACATCGGCTTGATCATAGACATCGTGCGGGCCTACGCGGACGGCGGCCCGATTAGCAGGCAGGCATGACGGGAGAAGCTACGCCATGACGCAGACCGATTTCCCGCACACCTTCGACGGGCTGATGGCGCTGGTGACGCACCTCCGCGGGCCGGACGGCTGCCCGTGGGACCGGGAGCAGACGGCGCGGTCTATGAGGCGGTACGTGATGGAGGAGTGCCACGAGCTGCTGGAGGCGATCGACGAGGGGGCGGCAGGCGAGGTCGCGGAGGAGCTCGGCGACGTCGTGTTCCACGTGGCGTTCCAGGTGCGCGTCTGGGCCGACGAAGGGGAGTTCACCGAGTCTGACGTGTTCGGGTCGGTGATCGATAAGCTGGTGCGTCGTCACCCGCACGTCTTCGCTGGAGAAGCGGCCCAGGACGCGGAGCGGGTACTGGGCAGGTGGCAGGCGCTCAAGGCCGCCGAGCGCGGCCCCTCCGCCTCCATCATGGAGGGCGTGCCCGGCGGGATGCCCGCGCTGGCCTACTCGCAGGCGCTGCAGGGCAGGGCGGCGGGCGTGGGATTCGACTGGGAGGACCCGGCGGGGGTAGCGGAGAAGGTGGTCGAAGAGGTCGGCGAGCTCGGGGCGGCCGCCGACGCGGACGAGAGGGAGCGCGAACTCGGCGACGTGCTGTTCTCCATCGTGAACCTGGCGCGGTGGCTGCGCGTGGACGCCGAGAGCGCCCTGCGGGGCGCCGCCTCCAGGTTCCGTAGCCGCTACGAGTTGATGGAGGCGATCAGCCGGGAGGAGGGCAGGGACTTCGCCGGCCTCTCGCCTGAGGACAAGGACGCGCTATGGCGGCGGGCCAAGGCGTCACTTGTGGCGCCAGACCCTCCTGACCGCACCGAATGACATCGCCACTATGCCGGCCATCGCCGCCGCCGCGACGAGCGTGGCCGCAGGCGCGCCGAACAGCTGCGCAATGGCGCCCGCGGCCAGCGCGCCGACGGGGTAGAGGCCGTGGGCCATCGCCCCCAGCGAGGCCACGCGGCCCCTCAGCGAGTCGGGCGCCATCTGCTGCACGGTCGCACCGTTGATGGTGTAGAAGGTCGCCATGCCGACGCTCAGCATCGTCAGCAGGACGAGGGAGAGGCCCATCGAGCGGCTGAGCGAGAAGGAGGCGGCGCAGATGACGGCCCATACCAGGGCCAACACTATTACGCGCCCGCGCGGTATGACGCCCACGCTGGCGACCATGGCCATGCCGAGGATCGAGCCGATGCCGGGCGCCGATACGAGGATGCCCAGGCCGGCGGGGCCGACGTCGAACACCTCTCCGGCGTAGACCGGCATGAGGCCGTGTACGAACGGCAGAAGCAGCACGCCCGGCACGACGCCCAGGGCGATCAGCGACAGCACCACGCGTTCGTTCCTGACGTAGCGCACGGCCTCGGCGACCTGCGCGAACGGGTTGGGCCTCTTCGCGGGCCGCGCCTCCCGGCCGGACTCCTCCAGCCGGACGGCCCGGACTGCCAGCGCGCTAGTCAGCAGCGCGGCCACTCCCAGTAGGAGCGTCTCGGCCGCGCCGAGCAGGACGATCGACACGCCCGCGATAGCCGGGACCGACAGCCGAATTACGTTGAAGCCCATCGAGTTCAGCGCGTAGGCGTTGACCAGCGTCTCCTTTGGGACGACGTTGGAGAGCAGCGACAGCATCGCCGGGTGGACGAGCACGGTCGCGACCCCTATGAGGAACAGGAACGCGAATATGTGCCAGGTCTGGAGATAGCCGGCCATCACTATTGCGGCGAAGACCGCGGTGACGACGGCCTTGGCGGCGATGGCCGACACGAGTACGTGGCGGCGGTCCCAGCGGTCCACCAGGACGCCGGCCAGCGGCCCGACGACGAGAAACGGCACCATGCCCATGGCCATGGCAAGGCTGGTTAGCAAGGCCGACCTCGTCAGGTCGAAGGTCATCCACCCCATCACGACGGAGAGGACCCAGTTGAAGGCCCCTGTACCGAGGGTCATCGCCCACATGTACCGGAAGTCCCGGTAGCGGAGGGAGTCGAGGGTGTGTACCTGGACGTTGATGCCGATGGGCCGGGAGAGCCGGCCGGGCAGGATCCGGCGCCTGGGCCGTGCCGGCGCTTCCGGCAGAGCGTGGCCAGGGGCCGTCGCAGCTCCCCTTGCCCGATTCAACATGCCGCCGATGACAGATGTCTGGTTCACCTGGTCCCATCCGTTCGAAGATTGGTCGATTGATTCCCGACTCAGAATACATGATAGCATGAACATGAGCTATATTTCATGTTTTCTGGGCCTATTTTTGGCGGATTTTTCTTGTGGCGGCGTGGGGGGGTTGCATGTTTGACGGGGTGGTGGGCCGGCCATAGACTTGGCGGGCTATGGCTGAGCAGGGTTGCGGTGCAGCTTCGTCGTTGCCGGTCGGCTTCGACGCCCCGGCTGTCGAGGGGTTGGCGATTGAGCTTGCGCGGCGGGCGGGCGAGCTCCTGGCCGGGCGGTTCGGCGCCGGGGTGGCCGTGGAGTACAAGGACGAATCGCGGCGCGACCCGGTCACGGAAGTCGACCGCGAATGCCAGGAGATGCTGTCGAGCGCGGTCGAGGCGGCCTTTCCCGGGCACGGCTTCTTGGGAGAGGAGGGGGGACGGGACGACGACGAGGCGGCGCCGTGCGTCGTCTGGGTGGTCGATCCGTTGGACGGCACGAAGAACTATGCCAGCGGGCTGCCGTTGTACGCCTGCTCCATCGGGGTGCTCTTAGATGGAGAGCCGGTCGTGGGCGCGGTCTACCTGCCGTGGCCCGGCGAGGCGGGAGGGATGGTGTTGCACGGCAGGGCCGGTTCCGGGGCTTACGCGGCCGGGCGGAGGGTCTCGGTGACGGACGGGGCCGGGCCGGAAGGGACGCGGCTGGCGGCCGTTCCGGGGTCGTTCCTGGGCTTGTTCAGGCCCGTCGGCGGGTTGGGCCGCGACCTGGGAGAGCACAGGGTGGCGGGCAGCACGGTGTACGAGGTCGCGCTGGCGGTCATGGGACGCCTTCAGCTTGCCGCCGTCACGTCGCCTAGGATATGGGACGCGGCGGCGGGCGCGGTGCTCGCGCGGGAGGCGGGCGGGGTGGCTGTGAGCGCGGCGCACTCCCCGAGGCTGGGCGGCCTGCTGCCGGACGCGGTGACGTGGCAACCCCTGAGGTCGTTCGCCCCCGAGGAGGGGCCGGTGACGTACGGCCATCTGCGTAGATGGTCGAAGCCGATGCTGTTCGGCGGACCTGGAGTCGTGCGCTACGTCACGGCCCGCCTGAGGGCCCGCGGGCGCGGGCGGCGCCGGTAGTCCAGGCCGGCGTCCGGGGTCATACCAGGGGCCAGGGGACGTTGCGGCCCGGGTGGAGCTCCGGGATCAGCGGGTCGCGGAGAATCGCGTCGATGCGTTCTATGAGGGCGTCGTACTCGAGGCCGGACAGTAGCTCGCGCAGCCCGTCGGCGAGCTCTCCCGGCGAGCGCAGGCGGTCCTTCAGCGCCGCCAGGTCGTCTACCAGCGGACCCGGCACCTCAGCGCCCCAGAACTCCAGCATCACGGTCCGCAGCTTGAAGACGTGGTGGAAGGTCAGGCCGTGGTCGATGCTCCAGACCGTGTCGTCGGCTCCCAGGATGCAGTGGCCGCCCTTCCTGTCGGCGTTGTTGGCCAGCAGGTCGAAGACGGCGAGGGGCAGCATGTCGCCGCCGCGCTCCTTGGCGAGGTCGAAGTAGGTGACGTTGGGGTCGGACTCGATGTATAGCTGCACGGAGCCGACGCCGTAGGGGCCGTCCCTTACGACGGTGGCGGGGATCCTGGGCCAACCCAGGCTCCGGCTGACGAGATAGGCGGCGTATTCCCGCTTGTACAGGGTGCCGGATGGGAAGTCGTGCAGGGGGCGCTCGCCTCTGCGGGGCTTGTAGATGGCGCGGAGGTGTCTTCCCTCGCCGGCGTCCAGGTGGACGAAGAATGTGCCGTTGGAGCTCCAGGGCACGAGCTGCCCGGCGAGGACGCCGCCGGACTCGAGGATGCCAAGGGCCTCGCCCTCGCGCGGGTCTACGGCGGCGCTGGCGGGCTGCTCGCTCTCGGAGCCGGTCCGTCCGGGCATGACGAGAGGCGCGCGCCGCTACTCGGGGCGCTCCGGCGGGCTCAGGCTGCTGTGTCCGTTGCGCCTGGGGCAGGAGTGGCCCGTCCTGTCTATCGGCCCGCCGCAGAGCGGGCAGAGCGGCCTGCCCGCCGCGCACACGTCGAGCGCCTCGGCGGCGAAGGAGTCCAGTTGAGCGCGGCTGCTCCAGACGCGGACGGTTGGCGGGGCGTCCTCGTCCGCCTCGGCGTCGAATGCCTCGATCAGGAACCTGCCACTGGCGCCGTGGTGGCTTAGCTGGAGCTTGCCTATTTGTATCTCGACGTTGGGGCCCGGCTCGTCCAGGGGTTGGGCGTCGTACTGGGGAGGGTCATCCGCCTCGGGCGCCGTGGAGAGTATCCGCCTGATGGCGAGCGATAGCTGGAATAGGAGCTCCTTTTCCAGCCATAGCACGGCCCAGCGCCCGCCGCCGCCGGCGATGATGCGGAAGGTCCTGCTGCCAGGCTCGCCGAGGGCCTCGGCCCGCAGGCTGTCGATCGAATTGAACTCGGCTTGCGCGTCGGCCATCTCAACCCCATGTTAGATGGTACGGGGTGCGCCCGCAAGCGTAGGCTGAGCCGGATATTGCGCCTCCATGCCGGCGCGGGCCGGAGCCCCCAGTCTCTAGCAGGTGTGTTAAAGTTGGGTACGGGTGTCGGTTTGGCGCAGTGACCAGAAGGCCGTGTGGAGGCGATGTACGTGCTCTCTACACTATTTCCCGTTTTGGCTAACGCGGTTCTATTCACTGCGCGGGGTAGAGCTTTCTCCGTGCGCCTGCTGATGCTGTGTTGCGCGGGAGTTGTCCTGCTAGCAGCGCACGGCCTGACTCCACCTGCGTTCGCAACCACTTCAACCTCAGACAGAGCGGCACTGGTCGCGCTCTACAATGCGACGGGTGGCGCGAGCTGGGAAGACAACACGAACTGGCTCAGTGACGCGCCGCTAAGTGACTGGCATGGTGTCACTGTAGACCGCCTCGGGCGCGTGGTTGAACTGAGTCTCTACTATAACAACCTGAATGGAAAGATACCCCCCGAACTAGGCGACCTGACCAACCTAGAAAGGCTGTACCTTCAGGGCAATTGGCTGATTGGTGAGATACCGGCCGAACTCGGTAGTCTCCGAAACCTGGAGAGTCTGTATCTTTCAAGCAATCGTTTGATTGGTGAGATACCGGCCAAACTCGGTAGTCTCCAAAATCTGGAAGGTCTGGAACTTTCGGGCAATCGACTGAGTGGTGAGATACCGCCTGAACTCGGTAGTCTCCGGAACCTAGAAGGCCTGTACCTTTCAAACAATTGGTTGATTGGTGAGATACCGGCCGGACTTGGCAGTCTATCAAATCTGGGCAGTCTGGGCCTTTGGCGCAACCGGTTGATCGGAGAGATACCTCCTGAGTTGAGTAGGCTCTCCAACCTAGAGGAGTTGCACCTCTCGCACAACCAGTTGATTGGTGAGATACCGGCCGGACTTGGCAGTCTCTCAAACCTGGGGAGTCTGGGCCTCTCGCACAACCAGTTGAGTGGAGAGATACCGCTGGAGTTGGATAGGCTTTTCAACTTGTTCAGTATGGATCTCTCGTATAACCAGTTGAGTGGGGAGATACCACACGAGCTGGGGGACTTGTCCAACTTAGATAGTCTGCACCTCTCGCACAACCAGTTGAGTGGAGAGATACCGCCCGAACTGGGCAGCCTATCAAATCTCGAAAGGCTAGACCTTTCAGGAAATCAGTTGATGGGGGCAATGCCCTCCGAATTGGGGAGCCTCTCAAACCTGAAAGAGTTGTATCTCAATGGGAACAAGTTGAGTGGAGGGATACCACTAGAGTTGGGAAGCCTCTCCAAGCTTGAGGAGTTGTGGCTCGGAGGAAGAGGCGACCTAACCGGATGCATACCCGAGGAGCTACGAAGTATACAGGGTGACTTTCTCCGGCTTCGTCTACGGTTCTGTAGAACTACGGCTCCAATCGAGACGCCTACCGGTACACCCAGTTCAGATAGGGCCGCCCTCATCGCATTGTACAATGCGACGGATGGCGCCAACTGGAAGGACAACACGAACTGGCTGAGCGAGGCGCCAATAGGCGAGTGGTATGGCGTTTCCACCGACGGCAGCGGCCGCGTCATCCAGTTGTCCCTGACCGATAACCACTTGAGTGGGCATCTGCCTCCTGAGTTGGAAAGCTTTTCCAAGCTGCGCGATCTGGCTCTGTCGCACAACCGGTTGATTGGGGAGATACCGCTCGTGCTGGCAAGTCTCCTCATCCTAGAAAAGCTTTCCCTCGGAGATAACATGTTCAGTGGGGAGATCCCACCCGAACTGCGCAATCTTTCTAACTTAAAACGCCTGCACCTTTGGCAAAACCGGTTGGGCGGTGAGATTCCGCCCGAGCTGAGCAATCTATCCAACTTAAGCGATCTGCACCTCGACGGAAACCGATTGAGTGGACAAATACCCCCAGGGCTAGCCAAGCTATCAAACCTACGATGGTTGTACCTCTCAGGAAACCGGTTGAATGGTGAGATTCCGCCTGAACTGGGCAATCTACCCAACTTAAGAAATCTAAGCCTTTCGCACAACCGGTTGAATGGTGAGATCCCATCCGAACTGGGCAACCTGTCCAACTTAAGAAATCTAAGCCTTTCACACAATCAGTTGAGTGGTGAGATCCCATCCGAACTGGGCAACCTATCTAATCTGGACGGACTGTTCCTCTGGGAAAACCAGTTGAGCGGTCAGATCCCGCCCGAACTAGGCAATCTATCCAATCTAGACTGGATAAGCCTTGAACGAAACCAGTTGAGTGGCGAGATCCCGCCTGAATTAGGTAGACTCTTCAATCTAGAAGGTATGAATCTCTCGGATAATCAACTGAGTGGAGCGTTGCCACACGAACTGAGCATCCTATCCAATCTCGAAATGCTAAGGCTCTCGCACAACCAGTTGAGTGGGGAGATACCACTGGAGTTGGGAAGTCTCGCCAAATTGGAGGAGTTGCATCTATCACATAACTGGTTGATTGGAGAGATACCGCTGGAACTGGGCAGCCTCGCTAAACTGAAGATCATGAATCTGTCGCATAACCAGTTGATTGGAGAGATATCGCTGGAACTGGGTAGTCTCGCTAAACTGAAGATCATGAATCTATCATATAATCGGTTGAGTGGAGAGATACCACTGGAGTTGGGCAGCCTATCCAGACTTGATGAGTTGTGGCTCGGCGGAAGGGGCGAACTGACCGGCTGCATACCCGAGGGGCTGCGAAATGTACAAGGTGACTTCACCAAGCTCGGTCTACAGTTCTGTGTCAAACCACCCGCCGGCACACCCAGCTCAGACAAGGCAGCCCTCATCGCGCTGTACAATGCGACGGACGGCGCGAACTGGAAGGACAACACGAACTGGCTGAGCGACGCGCCAGTGGGCGAATGGCACGGAGTCACCACCGACCACGGCGGTCGTGTCATTGAGTTGGACCTGTCTAAGAACCGGTTGAGCGGGGAGATACCGCCCGAGATGGGCGACCTTGCCGCCCTGGAGGACCTGAACATTGGTGGAAACCGACTCACTGGCGGAATACCGTCTGAGTTGGCAAGCCTCTCTAGGCTGAGGGTGCTGGAGCTCTGGGACAACCGGCTCAGCGGGGAGATACCGTCCGAGCTCGGCGGTCTCAGCAATCTCCAAAGCCTGTGGGTCGGAAGGAACCATCTCAGAGGGAAGATACCGTCCGAGTTGGGAGGTCTCTCCAGCCTGGTAGTGTTGGAACTCTGGGAGAACCAGCTTAGCGGTAGGATACCGTCCGAGTTGGGCGGACTGACCAAGCTGAAGTTCCTGTGGCTCGGCGGGACTAACGAACTCGCCGGCTGCATACCCACTGGGCTGCGAGGCGTCCAGGGGGGCGACCTCCGCACGCTGGGCCTGTCGTTCTGTCAGTAAAGCAGGGTAGAGCCCGGCCTCCTCGGCTGACGAACTTCGCCGGCTCCCTCCGTCCATGGTCGATCCAACCAAAATCCCCCACCTAAATGGCGGTGACGCTCTACGGCAAGGGGAGGGCTGGTTTGAAACCAGCCCCTACGGGGTGATGTCCGATAGATATGGCGCTGAACGTGGAGGTGGGGGATTTGGGTGGGCTGAGGGGCGGTTTCGCCTTTGGGGTTGGTTTGGGGTACCATAGCGCCCATCATCAGCAGGGGAGTACGCCCGATGAGATTCGCGAGATACGAAGCGCACGGGGAGATTGCCTACGGCGTGGTCGATGGGGATAGGGTCAAGCAGCTTACGGCGACGCCATTCGAGGAGTACGAGGTCACCGACCACGAGCACGGGCTGGACGAGGTGCGGCTGCTGGCGCCGTGTACGCCCAGCAAGATCGTCGCCATCGGGCTGAACTACGCCAGTCACCTTGCAGGAAAACAGGCGCCCGCGGTGCCGGAGCCGTTCTTCAAGACGCCGTCCTCGATAATCAACCCCGGCGACACCATCGTCATCCCGCGGGAGGCGACGGAGGTGCAGGAGGAGGGGGAGCTTACAGTGGTCATCGGCAGGCGGTGCAGGGGAGCGTCCAAGGCCGACGCGCTGAGCTACGTCCTGGGCTACACCTGCGGCAACGACGTGAGCGCCCGCAAGTGGCAGCGCGACGACCTCCAGTGGTGGCGGGCGAAGTCGAGCGACACGTTCGCGCCGTTCGGACCCTTCATCGTCACCGGGCTGGACCCCAGCGACCTCCACCTACAGGCGCGCACGAACGGGGAGGTCGTGCAGGACAGCAGCACGTCGGACCTGATCCACGATGTGCCGACCATCATCGAGTTCGTGAGCCGCGTCATGACGCTGCTGCCGGGCGACATCATCATGACAGGGACGCCCGGGCAGCCCGGATACCTGGAGCCAGGCGACACCGTGGAGATAGAGATAGAGGGCGTCGGCGTGCTCAGCAACCCGGTCGCGTCCGAACTGTGATTCGCGTGTTTGGGTGATTGGGCTGATTTAGAAGAGCTGCTCGGCCCTGAGGGCCAGCAGCTCGGAGCCCTTGCCGAGCGCCCAGTAGTAGACCAGGTAGCCGCCCGCTACGATCATCGCCACCTTGCCGGCGGGCTCGACCCAGAGCATGATCTTGCGTATCCAGCGCGAGACGGCGTCCTTGAAGAAGACGATGCCGAGGGTTGCGCCCACTATGACGGCGCCCATGCCGAGACCGTAGCTGACGGAGCCGATGACCGCCTCGGCGACGCTGCCGGCGCTCAGGCTCTGGCCCGCCACGATGCCGACCGCCACCAAGAAGAGCGGCAGCGCGCAGCTCAGGGAGGCTATCGCGTAGGCGATCCCGAATAGGAAGACGCTCCACAGTCCGCGGCCCTGGCCGAGGTTCACCCGGCTCGCCGACATGATGGCGATCTTCCTGCCGGTCGCCAGCAGCCATATCCCGGTGGCCATGATGACGACGCCGACTCCCAGCCCTACGAAGGGCAGCAGCTTGCCGACTACGGCGCCGCCCGCCGCCAGCACCAGCCCGACCGCTCCGAAGACGACGATGAAGCCCACGGTGGCGGCCAGGCCCATCAGCAGGCCGTTGAAGCCGGACCTGACGGGGCTCGCGTCCGCCTCGGCGGTGCCAAGCTGGTAGCCGACGTACGCGGGGAACATCGCCGCGCCGCAGGGGTTGAAGGCCGCGCCGAGGCCGGCCGAGAAGGCGAACACGAGCGGCACGTCGATGCTGAACATCTGCGCCCAGGTGGGACTAGGCGGGAGCGGCGGGGAAGCCGCAGAACGCCTCGTAGTCGATAAGCTCCGTCACGGTAGGGTTGTCGCCGCAGAGGGGGCACTTCGGGTTGCGCGTCAGCTTGACGGCCCGGAAGTCCATGGACAGCGCGTCGATGAGCAGCAGCCGCCCCGACAGGGAGTCGCCAATGCCCATGATTAGCTTCACCGTCTCGGTGGCCTGGATGGACCCGACCAGGCCGGGCAGCATGCCGAGGACGCCCGCCTCGGCGCAGCTTGGGACCTCGCCGGGCGGGGGCGGCTCGGGGAAGAGGCAGCGGTAGCAGCCGCTGCCCGGTATGAAGACCGTAGCCTGGCCGTCGAAGATCAGGATGCTGCCGTCCACGAGCGGCTTGCCGCTCAGGTAGGCGGCGTCGTTCGCCAGGTAGCGCGCCGGGAAGTTGTCCGCGCCGTTCACGATGATGTCGTAGCCGGCCATGATCTCCATCGCGTTGTCGGAGGTCAGCGGCTCCTCGTGCGTGATCACGTTGACGTCCGGGTTGTACGCCTTGAGCGTCTCCCTTGCCGAGTCGGCCTTGGAGCGCCCCACGTCGTCGTTATGGTGCAGGATCTGGCGCTGTAGGTTGGTGACGTCCACGGTGTCGAAGTCGACGATGCCGATGGCGCCCACCCCGGCGAGCGTCAGGTAGATGGAGACAGGGGAGCCGAGGCCTCCGGCGCCGATCATGAGGACCTTGGCGTCCAGCATCTTCCGCTGTCCGCCGCTGCCCACCTGGGGCATGATGATGTGGCGGCTGTAGCGCTGGACCTGGTACGGGGTGAGCGTGCGCGTCGTCGTGGCGACCATTTCCGTCTCCTCAAGCAGTAGCGGGGCTTATTTCGATTATAGCACCGCGCCCGAATGTCTGAACTGTGATTCGTGTGATTGGGATGATGGTCAGGATGCGCGGACGTTGGGCGCGGCTACGGCGTGGCTATGATCGTGTTGGCGGCGTCCACGGTGACGGACTCGGAGTAGTGGTTGACGGTGACGCCCTCCGCGACGGGGGTGCGGCGCAGGACTATGAACTCCACCCAGTCGGGGCTGTTGAAGGCGCTGTACGCGAGGTGGAGCCCGTCGGCGAGGCTGGCGGACGGCTTGTCCAGGTCGGGGTAGAGCACGGGGCCGGTGTCGGTCTGGAAGAAGTCGTAGCGCTCGCTGACGTTGATGGTGAATACGGGGTGCTCCAGCTCGATCCTGTAGCCGCCCGACGCGAACTCGGTGCGGGCGACGAGCGGGCTGCCCGCGTCCACTGCATCGACGACCTCCGACGGCGTGTCCAGCACGGTCCCCTCCGCGTGGGCGAGCATGAACCTGTGGCCGTGGAACGCCTCCCGCGTCGCGATGACGTGGCGCTCCGGCTGCGGCCCCAGGCTCGGAGGGGTGAGCATGACGCCCCGGTCGTTGCGCTCCCAGCTCTTCAGGATCAGCGTCTCCTCCTCCGACATGACGGGGCGGAAGTCGGCGTTCGGCTGCGTGAATATGCCCAGCGAGCGGTCCGCGCCGACGCGCTCGGTCTTGCAGCTCTCGCCGAGGTAGAAGTCGACGCGGCCGCCGTCCTCGGCGGTGACCGAGCACCGGCAGTCGATCCTGATGCGGGCGCGGTTGTGCAGGTTCTGCCTGCGGTCGGTGACGGTCTTGGGCGGGAACGCCTCGAAGTCCATCTCGAACATGAAGTATGAGCGGTGGTAGTCGAGGACTTGCATATGGCGTCTCCTTGCGGCCCTTCGACAGGCTCAGGGCGAACGTATTGTACAGTTCGTAGGCGTCTCAGGGCAGGTTCTGCGGCAGCGCCCCGGGAGGGCGGGTTCGAAACCCGCCCCTACGATCTGAATTGTGACTACGGCCTGAATTGGTCGATTCCGACGGTGGCCGTCTCGGGGCCTATCGGCATGACCATCGTCTTGGCCCTGTCGGCGCCCACTACCAGGATCCGGTAGCGGTCGGCGCTCTCCAGGACGGGCATGGTGATGTCCAGGCGCTGCTCCTCGGTCAGCTTCTCCAGCCACCTCCAGTTGGCGGCGACCCTGGCCTCGCCCTCCAGGGGCATGTACTGGATCATCTTGCCGAGGCTGGCGTTGGCGTGGGTGTGTATGAACTCGGCGGCGCCGCGTTTCGTGAAGCCCTGCGCGCCGACGGGCCCTGCCACGTCGGGCGGCATGAGTATCAGCGTCTCCCTCGTGTGGCTCTCGCCAAGGCTGCGGTTGCCGAAGGTGCAGCCGTAGGCGAGGGTCTTGAGCAGCCCCTCGGCGGTGTCGTTGCCCTGGTCCTGCACGTCGAGCTCGCCGTCGGTGATGAAGACGGTGACGGCGCTGCTGCCTGGGTCGAAGCCCTGGTCGGCGTGGTACGGCCCCCACGGGCTGGCCCTCTCGTTCTCCGCGATGCACATGACGAACTTGCGGGTCGTGCCTATAGTGTCCATGTCCATCCGGTTGGGGTACCAGTAGCCGATGTTCTTGAGGCATAGGAAGAATGCGCGGCCGATGGCGATGTTGACGGCATTGTCGCGGCCCGGCCCCAGCGCGGAGCGGGCGTTGATGCCGAGCTCGGCGGCAGCGGGGCCGTTCACCACCAGCAGGGGCGCGTTCGGGCTGGTGGACATCAGCAGCGACTTGCCGCCGTGCGGCCCGACCTGCGACAGCGCCTCGACGGCGGCGACGATGACCGGCATGTGCTCCGGCCTCGCGCCGGCGAGGGCGGCGTTGACGGCTATCTTCTCGACGGTGGCGAGGCCGAAGCCGGGGGGCACGTCGCAGACGACGTGGTCCGGCGGCAGGTTGACGCCCGCCGCCAGCTCTTCCACCGCCTCCCTCGTGGCGGCCATGAGCGGGAAGCCGTCGCCCAGGTCGCGGGCGATGTACTCCTCGTTCATCCGCAGCAGGGCGTCGAGCCTATCGTCGCCCTCGAACCTGTCCACGCCCCCCGCGTCGTCCGGCTCCGCGCCGGATGCGGTGCCGCCGGTGGTCAGCGCCAGCACCAGGTCGTCGAAGGCGGGCTCCGTGTTGCGTATCGACTCCTCAGGGCTGAGGTTGCGGTAGATGCGCGGCACTACGACGAACCGCAGGCTGGGCATCCCGAAGGTGCGAGAGCTGGCGACGGCGTCTCCCTCGAAGCGTCCGGAGACGAGAGGGACGGCGGGCCGGCCCATCTTCTCGACCTCGATCATGTCGTGGACCATCCACGACGCGCACGTACCTCAGTCGGCCGTGGCCCCCACCACGACGTCGCACTCCTCGGCGGCCTGCTCCAGGATGTGCGGCGGGTTGGGGTAGTTGCCGCCGGTGTAGAACCTGGTCCGCAGGCCGTCGAAGCGCTCCTTGAGCATCTCGCCGACGCGGTTGAGCGCAACGTCGCCGCCGTGGGTGCCGCTCCAGACGAGCCCGACGGTCTTGCCGTCCAGGTCGCCTGGGCGCGGGTTGGTTGGCAGCGTGGCGAGCATCCCCCTCTGCTGCGCCACGGGGTTCAGGACTTCTAGCAGGTGCATGGCGGATTTGCCTCCTTGGTCTGAATTGTGCCGTGGCTATGAACATATACGGTCTTGCATCCTGTAGGAGGACTAAGTTCACTTGTACGGGACTTTCAGAGTCGGTTGTGGGACTGTAAGACACACGGCGAAGTTCATACAGACGTCATGTAGGATCGTGTACTGACCAAGCCCGAAGGCCGTCGTAGCTGAATCCCAGAAAGAACTCGACCTCTCGCCCAATGTCCTGTCCAGCTATATATCCACCTGGTACGAGGCCACTAGAAGGGACAAAGAACGCTCTGAGCCCTGATGGCAACTCAATTTCCCCACTACCTTGATTGCGTATTTGAGCCACGCGACCTCGGATCGCCCTAAGATGCTCAGTGTTGGGCCAGAATCTCTTCGTATCATCCCACGCTCCCAAGGTTGAGATATGCACCAACGCACTTAGTCCGTTGTCTTTCCCTAGCCACTCAAACGAAGTTGTGGTTCTCGATAGGTCACTTGCGAGTTGGCTACACTCCTCAATCAGGCTAGGCACCTCGCGCAGAACTGCCAAGTCGCCCCCTTCAAGTTGAAGGAACTTCATGATGTAAAGATAGTATGTAGTGTCGACACTTGGATCTTGTAGTCGCTTGTATGCAAGTTGCTCGGCAACGCTGTCTACACTCAGAGCGTTTGTGGTCCTTATGGCTCTGAGCCAGAGTCTCAGATTGTAGTCCGATGCTGGCTCTTCTACGATATTGTCCTGGGCCAGTTCCACTACTCTCGCCAACTCTCTTTCGTTCAGTAGGCTCCAATCGTCTGCATGCCTAGCGGCATATGCCCGGATGATGGCCCGTCTTATCGGAGGGCGGTAAGCCTCCCGTCGGTCAAGAACGTTGGCAAGGTGTTGGATTGCCTCAGAGTGTCGACCATGTAGTTTCTCCAAATCAGATTGAAGTTGCACTTGAAGCTGACTCGGAATCTCACTTCCTTTAATCAAAGCCAAGTCAGATAGCAGATTCTGCGCTTGGTCGATTAACTCACGGTACGAATCGTTCCCGGCGAGCGTCAGAAATCGCATGACATCGTGTCGATAGCCCTTGATAGTGCTAACAGTACCAACAACTCTTTGTATCATTTGTACTTGAGAGATATAGCTGTACTCGCTACGCCTGTCTAAGGATCGCGCCTCTGTGAACTCCCTGGAGGCTTCGTTTACAAGGTCGAATATCTTGGATTCGTAATCCTTGGCGAAGTGGCTGCCAATTGAGTTGAGCAGATCGTAGAGCTCGGCGCGCCAACCCATGCCCGCCATGTGGTGTAGCAGGGGATCGTTCGGCAGCAATACGAGCGCTTTTTGATGAGCGTCCTGTGCCTTTTGATGATCTTGGTCTATTCGGCTGTAAAAGCGTCCTAAATGGGCCCAGAAGTGAGGCTCTTCTGGAAAGGCCTCTATTAGACGCTGAAGGACACGCCTGCGTCCGTCCACGCTGGGAATGTCCTCGAGCAAGCGTGAGAATTCGGTACCCCAAGGCCCTGCTGGCGATTCTACGGAGCCGCGCTCAATTAAGACGGCCCGAAGTATGTCACTCGTCGTCCCTCGATTTTGATGCGGCAAGTCTGCCAATAGGTCGATGAATTCTGTAGCCAGATCAGCTAATCCGACACGCCAGTTGCTCCGATCCCCGCTTGTCCTGCCCAGCTCTTGGTGTAGGATTTCCTCGGCGATTAGGTAGTGAGCGGGTCTGACTCCGGCATTGGTTTCTACCAACAACTCCCGCACATAATCAGGAATCACCTTAGACATCGTGACCAGCTTCGAGGGTGGTATGTTGAAGACTGGTGTGAATGTTTGAAGGGACGGAGAAACTTGTCCGTAGTAATATGCGAAGGCGATGAAAAGGACAGCATTCCTCACGGGAGTGGAGGCTTGAGATAGACGTGATTCTACGTATGACTCGATCCCTCGGAATTCTCTGCCATACGCGGTGAGGCCGAAATAGAACGGACTCCTCTTTCGATGATCCACGTTGTCAATTAGTAACTCAAGGTCGGATCGACGTTGTGGGACTCGAGCAGACAATACCCCGGACAGTGCAACAGCTTCCCTAGTAGTTAACATAGAATCCAAGTAGTGAGTGTGCATGTTCGATTTAGAATCGAACCGGCGCTCAACGTTAAATAAGAGAGTAGGAGTGTGCGAACGTCTCAGTTCATCGTATAGACGGTCGACGATTTCTCTGGTAACACTGGGCAGATCGATTACTACTAAGATGGGTAACCGTGTCTCTCCGAACAGGTGACGGAGGCGCTCTAGCGTCTCCTGGTATTGAATCTCGCGCGCCACAACGGTGGGGAATTGACGATGGATATTCCAAGCAATGCGACGCGCAACGGTGGAGCCACCAGCACCGGGCAAATGCCAGAGGTTCACACGTCGAACTGCTCTTGCATCAATCTCGCGACGAATCTGCTGTTCCAGTTTAGTAGTGACGTCTCTGACAGCATCAACTCCGACGTTAAGGTCATACCAAGTGGCGGTAGCACCCTTGAGAAAGGAGTTGCCCTCGGTCTGTTCGTCTCGGCTCATGCCGATATCCCAGTGAACGAGTTCAAGTTGTTCTTCCATCCAACGGGCCCTGTCTGGAGCTATCGCGGCGGTCCCGCCTTTGTGCTTGGGAAATAGAGTCTCCTTGAGTTGTCGAGAGCTAGGCTGAAGTTCTCTCAAACCTTGACATACTTCTGACAGCACAATATGGACACCGGACGCATCAAAGCGATCAAGGACTTCTTCATACTGCTTCAGGTATGGGTTAGCGAAAACGTACTCGGCTCTGTCAGCGAAGACTCTATCGACGATCTCGCAGATTGTGGAGACGTAATTCACCTCACCTCCAAACACCAATAGGGTGACAGGTGAGGGCTCTGTGATGCTTGCTAAGTCTCTAAGAATACTTTCTAGCTGAGGAACTTTAGACCTGTTCCAGTCTCTCCAGCTTCCCGATGGACTAGTAGTTGGCCTAGAGTCAAGCCCTTCCGCTGCTATCCACACTGTGGAGAGTCGTGTAATCGCAAGAGAGCCGTCTAGAGCGGAAAGTTTCAATGCTTGGCGTTGGCGAAAAGCACCACCTGCTACTGAATAGTTGCCGTCTGTGTCGGTTCTGGTGTCGAAATCTATGATAATGTTCCAGTGGATACAGGCAAGGGCAGTCCAATCACGAGTGTCGACGTCCGGCGCTCTGTCAAAGACCGCGATATAGATTCTTCTCGGATCGAAGGCGTCGCATACTCGATAGAGTTGCTCCCAGCTTCCGCTTGTTGTAGCTGAGACAGCGGATGGGCCGCTCTGACTTTGGGCCCATTCCTTGATACGTGCAAGGTCTTGCTGGTCAGCTTCCGTGTTCTGGGTGTTTCTTCGTATATATACACTTCCACGTCGCAGGATTCCATAATCGCTGCGAGGCATAATTGGGACAGGCTGATCGCGAGGAATCTCGATCAGGCCTAGTTCACATCCGTTATGCACTATCTGGCGGTAGGCGAACCTAGGCATGGGTTCTACTTTTCCAGAAACAATACTGCCTAACATAGCTTCATCTGGATGGTCAGAAACCCCCATGGTGCTTCTGACCTTGCCTGATTGTTCCTGAACTCCCACAAGTATGTAAGCTGGCCCACTCCTTGGAGTGTTTGCCATCGCTATGATGTCTTTGATGAATCTTGACTTGCCATGATGACTCTTGAAGTTATACTGACCTGACTTGAAGTCCAAATCATCGGATTCTTGACGAAGAAGCAGACTCTCGAGTAGTTGTCGATCTTCCACTTAGACAGACCTCATGAAGCGATGTGGTTTACGCACTGAGTGCTTGCTTGACCAGGACTCTGAGAGGTGAGCCCACGCGCTGTGGGCATAATTGTATCATAAAGTGGCTCAGATGTGGCGGGACAGGGAGAGTCTTGCAGGGCAATCGCATCTAAATGGAGTATTAGACAAGTTATAGAATGGGGGTCATCTCATATGGAGGGTGACCCATGTCGCACAGAGACCCCGCGTCCCTGACCGAGCACTTTGGCAGCTTGGTCGATCCGCGTGTAGACCGCACCAAACGCCACAATCTACTGGACATCGTCACCATTGCGCTCTGCGGTGTCATAGCAGGTGCGGACAGTTGGGTGGACGTGGAGGCGTTCGGCAGGCGCAAGGCGGAATGGCTGTGCGAGATGCTGGATCTGCCTAACGGCATTCCATCCCACGACACCTTTGGCAGGGTCTTCGCCAAGCTGGATGCTCAGCAGTTCGAGCGCTGCTTCACCGAGTGGGTGTTGGCTGTGCGAGAGGTTCTGCAAGGTGACGTCGTAGCCATAGACGGCAAGAGGTTGCGTCGTTCGCACGACCGGTATATAGGGAAGGATGCGATCCACATGGTCAGCGCCTGGGCCTCTGCGAGCGGCGTAGCACTCGGGCAGACCAAAGTGGACGGGCGCTCCAACGAGATCACGGCCATACCGCGACTGCTCGAAATGCTCCAGGTCGAAGGGTGCATCGTGACTATCGACGCCATGGGCTGCCAGAAGGAGGTCGCATCGAAGATCCTGGAGGAGAGAGCCGACTACGTGCTGGCGGTCAAGAGGAACCAGGGGCGCCTGCACGAGGATGTGCATGACATCTTCGACCTTGCCCGCAAGTCCGGCTTCGACAGTCTCGACCACGACTACCACGAGACGATGAATGCGGGCCACGGACGAATCGAGACTCGTCGATGCTGGGCCGTGTCCGACCCGGACCACATCAGATACGTGGATGATGGGGGCCAGTGGCCGGGGTTGACGACACTGGTGATGGTGGAAGGCGAGCGACTCGTCGGTGGCAAGACGACGGTGGAGTCACGCTACTACATATCGAGCCTGCCGAATGATGCGAGTAGATTGCTCAATGCGGTGCGGAGCCACTGGGGCATAGAGAACGGACTGCACTGGTCGCTGGACGTGACGTTCAACGAGGACGCCAGCCGTGTGCGCAGCGGCAACGGGGCGGAGAACTTCTCCGTGCTGCGGCGCATGGCGCTGAATCTGCTCAAGGCCGAGAAGACAACCAAGCGAAGCATCGCCGGCAAGCGAAAAGATGCCGCTTGGGACAATGACTACCTATTCAAGGTCCTTGCACAATAAGATGCGATTGCCCTGGAGAGTCTTGGGTCAACCCGGTAGGGTATCGTACAGACCCTGCAGGTGGTAGCGCAGCAGAACCAAATCTCGCCGTCGTGGAGGGTTAGGCCGTGGCCCTCCGGGTCGGGGACTTCGATCCGGTCCAGGATGGCCCCCGTGTCCGGGTCGAGCTTGTGTATGAGCTTCATGGTCGTGTCAGCGCACCATTAGGGTGCCGGCGTGGACGAAGATACCGTGTGGGCGCGCGCCGGGGGTGGGGATGGAGCGCTTGGTCTCCATGGTACGGGTGTCGACGAGGAAGAGGCGGCGGGCGGGCGGCACGGCGACCCACATGCTCCCGTCGTCCAGCCACTGCAGGCCGTGAGCGCCGGAGCTGCGCTCGTTGCCCTCGATGACCCCGCTGCCTGGGGTGTCGTATCGGCCAACGGTGCGGCCCTCGTAATCGACCTTCACGAGGTCGAGGGTGTAGGTCGAGGCGACCCAGAGGAAGCCACCGCCTTCGGTGACGCCGCTGGAGTGCTCGGTCTCGGTGGGCAGCCGGGCTATGACGGAGCCGTCGTCGTAGTCGAGCTTGTATAGGCAGTTGTCGACCTGATCGATGACCCATAGGCCGTCGCCCGCGGCCTGGAGCCCGTTGGGCTGCGGGCCTGGGGTCGTCCACCTGTCACGCATGGCAGGATTACCTCCTCGGTGTCGGTCGCGTCAGCTTGGCAATTCTACACCGTGGGCACTGTTGCGCGCCTTACCCCCGAACGGCGCGGGAGTTAGGACTTGCCGGCGGGGCTTGGTGGGGCCGTCGGGGCGCCGCCGGCGGAGGCGACGCGGCTTATCGTGGCTACCAGGTATCCGCCGACCACGGTGACGAGGTACGCTATCGTCGCCAGCGACATCCACACGATGCCGAGGCGCAGCCGCTCTACGCCCTCCTCGCCGGTATAGCCGAGCGTCTCCGCGCTTACTTCGCCGATTGGGATGATGCGGAAGTCCGCCGCGGCCAGCGCCATGCCCGGCTCCAGGTACCCCGCGAGCGTCCCGATGACGCCGAACGCGGCCAGGAGCGTGGTCGCCACGACCGCCGCCTTGAGAATGAAGCCCCCGTCCTTCAGGGCCAGCCCCGGCTCATTGAGCGCGACGATGGCCGTGAACGCGCCGAACATCACCCCGAGCACCATCAGGAAGTAGATCCACGCGCCCAGGTTGGTGAATACGGCGATGCTGGCATAGACGAACAGCAGCGGGGGAAGCGTTATCCGGACCGCGCGCGGAAAGGCGCTCCGGCCCCCTTCCTGTCCGTATCGGCGGCTCCACGACACGCTGAACATGATCGAGGCGGCCAGCGAGAGCGCGAGGTTCGCCAGCATCGTGAGCAGGAACGGCATCGCTGTGTTCGTGAAGGGAGCGATCGTGTAGAACCCGAAGTGGTCGGCCTTGGTGAGCGCTCCTATCAGCAGGGAGCAGTTCAGGGTGAAGAACAGCGAGATGAAGAACAGGTCCACGACCTGGTCGCGCCTCGAGCGGTCGCCGTCGGTCTTCAGCCACCTCAAGACCCCCTGGCCGATCACGATGGCGAACGCGGCCAGCACGTAGCCCAGCAGCGCCAGCGTCCCGTTCAGGCCCATCGCGTTGAGCACGAACCCGACCGCCAGCGCGTAGACGCCGGGCAGGGCCATCCTCCGCAGGGCGTCCCTCGCGACGCCGTACGCGTCCACGGGGGGCCCGGGCGCGCCCGCCGAGTCCGCCAGGATGCGGACCTCCTGCCGCAGGCTCTCCACCTGGGACTCGATGGACTGTGTCGCCGCCAGCACTGCGGCCTGGCCCTCCTCCTCGCCAAGGCTGTCGTAGCCCGCCAGGCTCAGCATCCCGTCCATCTCCGCCTTCGGCACGTCGAGCGAGCGCCCGAAGGCGACGAGGAACTCCCTCGGCGCGAGCCTCCCCCCGCTCTCCCAGCGGCTGACGGTCGAGCGGTCCAGGTCGGTCGCGAACTCCTCGCCCCGCGCGGCCATCAGGTCCAGGAGGCCGTCCTGGCTCAGCCGCCGCCCGTTGCTCCTGGCGTCGTCCCGGTAGGACCTGAGAAGCCGCCCCACCAGGACCGCCGCGCCGTCGTCTCTATGGGAATCGTCCATATTTCGCTGCCGAATTCACAATCGCAAGCTGAAATGTGACGCGCCTGTCACGGACATTGCGCTCCGGTCATGGTATCCAGAGAGCCATGCCCGCTTCAAGCGCCGGCGGTCGATAGGGAGAAAAGCACAAGGATTTATAGTCCTAACTCCCATGACATGAGTGCCCGGATGGTGCATAACAGACGACGGAGGAACGAGGGGCCTCGTGAGGTGTCGGAGGACTCCGGCGGTGTGGACACCCAGAGACAGATACGCCGTGCCATGGGGAAGCTCCGGGAGGCGCAGGAGATACTTGCCGGCCTGATCGTACCGCGTGAAGGCTCGATGGAGGAGGTCCTACAGGATAGGGCGGACGCGCTCGGCGCCAAGCTCACGAGGACCGAGCTGGAGGTCATGGCGAGGTTCGTCGAGGGGCAGCCGCCCGGAGAGATCGCGGAGGATCGGGGCCTGTCGGAGAGGACCGTCGACAACCAGTTGAGGGTCGGATGCCACAAGCTGGGCTTCCGCGACAGGCGCGAGATGAAGGGCTGGGCCGCCGCCGCCAACCAATTCCTCCTCAGCCAGCCGCCGGATACCGAATGAAGGCGAGACCAGTCCGAATCAACGACGAGCCGAAGCAGCAGGAGCAAGATCGATGACCAAGAAGACGGCGCAGATGGGGACCAAGACGATTCTATTTCCGCTGGGGAGTTGCGCGGCGGCGGCGTTTGCGGCGCTTCTCGTGCTGCTGTTTGCCGCAAGCTGCGGCGGATCGTCGGAACCTCAAGTGATCGAGGTCATCAAGGAGGTGCCGGTAGAGGTCATCAAGGAGGTGCCTGTAGCGGCGCCGACGGCTACCCCGGAGCCGGAGGCTGCCCCCGCGCCGACGGCTACTCCTGAGCCGGAGGCTGCCCCCGCGCCGACGGCTACTCCTGCGCCTACGGCTGCTCCTGAGCCCACGCCTACGGCTGCTCCTGAGCCCACGCCGACGGCTGCTCCTGAGCCCACGCCGACGGCTGCTCCTGAGCCCACGCCGACGGCTGCTCCTGAGCCCACGCCGACGGCTGCCCCTGAGCCCACGCCGACGGCTACCGCAGAACCGGACACCGAGGCTTCGACCGATTTCACCGATGCCTACGAGACCGCCTACGACCAGCAGATCGAGAGGGGCAAGTCGAAGGAGTATGCCGAGACCTACGCCGGAGCATTCAGCGCGCAGCGCGGACTGGGCAAGTCCAACGAGTTCGCGAGCGCCTATGCGAAGCAGCGAGCCGAGGATAGGTCGCCCGAGTTCGCCGATGCCTACGCCGGACAGATCGAACAGGGGCGGTCGGACGGTTACGCCTTCACCTACGCGGAGCAGCGGGAACAGGGCAGGGCCGAGGGATACGCCCACGCCTACTCCGGGCAGGTCGAGGATGGGAGGTCGGAGGGATACGCCCGCGCCTACTCCGGGCAGGTCGAGGATGGGCGGTCGGAGGGATACGCCCACGCCTACTCCGGGCAGGTCGAGGCGGGACGCTCCGAGGGATACGCCCACGCCTACGCGGGGCAGCTCGACGGCGGACGGTCGGAGACGTACGCCGCCGCCTACGCCGGGCGGATCGACGGGGGCAGGACGGCCGGCTATGCCGCCCTCTACGCCGAGCAGGTAGAGTCCGGGAAGTCCGAAGCCTACGCCGCCGCCTACGCCGACCAGATCGAGGTCGGAAAGTCCGAGCAGTACGCCGCCGCCTACGCCGGGAAGCGCGACGGCGGCAAGCCCGACGACTTCGCCGCCACCTACGCCAGGCAGATCGAGAAGGGCAAGTCCCCCGACGCCGCCGATGCCTACGCCTTCGTATTCTTCGAGCAGCGCGAACAGGGCAAGTCGATTGAGTACTCCGACTTCTTCGCCGATCAGCGGGCCCAGGGCAAGTCGTTCGACTATGCGAGCAGCTACGCTTCGGCGCGCGAATCGGGCGAGTCGGAGCAGTACGCCGACGCGTACGCCGCCCTGCGCGAACAGGGGCAGACCCACGAATTCGCCGACGGCTACGCCGCGCAGATCGAGCAGGGGAGGTCGGAGGACTACGCGAAATTCTACGCCGAGGCGCGCAGGGACGGCATGTCCCATGAGACCGCGTCGAACTACGCCCAGCAGCGCAGGCAGGACAAGTCCCACGTCTATGCGGAGAGCTACGCCCTGAAGATCGAAGCGGGGATGTCCCAACAGGAGGCGGCCGCGTACGCCCAGGCATACGCCGGGCAGGTCGAGGGAGGGAAGTCGGTCGCGTTTGCCGAGGAGTACGCTGCGCAGGTCCTCGCGGGGAAGACGCCGGAATACGCCGCAGTCTATTCGGAGCAGATCGAGCGGGGGAAGTCCGCCCCATACGCGGACCACTACGCCCTGCGTATCGGGGAAGGAAAGTCCCACGAATACGCGGACGCCTACGCCGCGGCTCGCGAGCAGGGACGCTCCCACGAGTACGCCGACCAGTTCGCCCTGCTCAGGGAGCAGGGCCACTCCGACGTGTACGCGGACCATTACGCCGTTCGAGTCGGGCAGGGGAAGTCGCCCGATGAGGCCGCCGCGCTCGCCAAGGCATACTCGGAACAGATCGAGCAAGGGAAGTCCCAGGCCTACGCGGAGGCGTACTCTACGCAGGTCGTCGAGCAGGGCCGGTCAGCCGGATACGCGAGGGGCTACGCCCAGGCCGTCGAGGGCGGCAAATCGCCGCGGTACGCGGCTATCTACGCCGAGCAAATCGAAGCGGGCAATTCTGCCGAGTTTGCCGACCTGTTCGCGGTCAATTACACCGCCATACTGGCAAAGGACAGGGGCGAAGCGATCGGACAGTTCCTTCATACGTACGTCCTTCTGCCTGGTCCTTGGGTGACGTTCGCCAGGGAATATGCACTACAAAAAGCAAATGGCGCGCTTGACTCTTTCGCTCTCGCATTTGCGAGGAGCAGAACACTCGATTTCGAGTCCGTTGCACTGAGGCGCTTGGGTATTGAAAGAGCAAATGAAAGAGCAAATGAAAAGGCTCTTAGTTATCAAGGGGAAGTCAACAGTGGTAAGAGTGACGTATATGCCCATGAGTATAGTCGGTGGTCGGTTACGTCACTGGAAGAAGAGGAACGCAGGAACAGAGCTTCGCGATTGGAATCTTGTTACAATAGATTGTCAGAAGACGCCTTCTATAGGTATTATAATAGAAGCTATTATGATATCGGAGGAATCAGCCTCATCATGCACGACCCCCATTATGAATTTCAGGCCAGGATACCCTTCGATTTCCGTGATGGAGGCATCGTGACTATAGGAGGTGATCTTTCTTTCAAGTACAATTCGCTGTACGCTTCGTTTATATACCAATATTGCGCCGTTATCTCCGGTTATTCACTCGATTTCGACTTAGATCGTCCTTGGCTTTGGACGGGTACATTCGTCAGAACAGCATATTGGATCGATCAGGTGTATGTGAAGGACCGACGTAATCGAGCGGCTTGGACGTATGCATGGCGACGGTGGTATGGCAAGAGTGCCGAGTACGCAACCAAGTACGCGGACATATTCGAGAAGGCCTACTATGAGGAGGAGGTTGATGATCCGAGGTGGAGTCCGGGAAACCGATGGCGTTATGCCGATCAAAAAGCCTACGCAATGACGGAATTCTCGAAACCGGAAGCATACGGAAGGGAATACGGTCTCAGCTATATCGAAGGCCGTTCTCAGAAGGACATGAACCATTTGGAGGCCCAGGAATACGCCAAGCAGCAGGCGGACAAATCCCAATAGGTCCGGCATCGGCCCGGACCCTGGCGAGTCCATGCGCGTCGAACCACGTGGACGTTCCAACAATCAATATGGAGGGGGTGTCGAAATGAGTCGTATCAGGAACTGCATAGCGGCCGTCTCACTATTGGCGGTGGCGCTGGCGATCGGGTGCGGCGGGAAGAGCGCTCCCAATGAGGCGACGATCAAGGAGCTGGCGCTGCTCTCGAAGGCCGGCAACGAGGAGGCCGCGAAAGAGCTGGGCAAGGTGGAGGCGACGTTGATGCCGGACGGCGAAGGCGCAGGCGGCTCCGCCGGGGACGCCCCTCCGCCCGACGCGGTCGCCAAGGAGCTGGCGAAGCTCGCAAACTCCGGCGACGCAAAGGCCGCAGGCGCGATGAAGGAGATCGACGCCCTTTCGAAGCAGTACGAGGAGCGGGAGGCCGCGGCCAGGCGCGAGATGGACGCCGCAACCGTGCTCGCGAGATCATACGCCGACGACGAGGCGGAATCGGAACGGCGCGCGGATGCCGCCGACGACCTGATGACCCGGTTCGACAACCGGGAGTTGGACTCAGGCCGCGCCCTGGACCTGCTGGACACGATAGCGCCGGGCGCGTCCATAGACGAACGGCGGCAGGCCGCCGAGAGGCTGGCGAAGCTGTCGGCGATCAGCGGCGACTGGAACGCGGAACAGCGCATGGAGGCGGCGAACGAGTTGATGAGGCTGATCGCGGGCGATGAGCCGGACGCCGGCCGGCGCGTGGAGGCGGCCCGGGAGCTGGCGGCGCGTTTCGACAAGGGGGACCTGGATGCCGATGAAGCGCTGGACCTGATGGAGCGGATAGCGCCCGGGGCCGCCCTCAAGAAGCGCGCCGAGGCCCTCGGCTCCATAGCGGCCCGCTTCGGAGAAGGCGGAAACTGGGACGGCCAGGACGCCAAGGGCTTCGCCGAGGACCTGCACCGCCTGACCTTCGGCGACGACCTGGAGCTGGAGAAGCGCGGCCGCGCCGCCGTGGACCTGGCCAGCGAGGGCGTGAAGTGGGTCGGCGGAGACTCCTTCAGCGACAAAGAGATCGAGGATAGCGGCCGGTTGATCAAGGAGGTAGTGTTCGGCGATTCGCAATCGGTCAGCGACACCTTCTCCAGCATACTCGGCGACTAGGGCGTGTCCACCCTATTGGGTATGGATGTGTTATCATTGGCGCATGGGACTCGATGCGCCGCGTAGTGTGAACACGCCCTAACCCGGGATTCCAGATATCGGAGTTGGGCATGGCAGAGCAGGGAGGGACCAGTGGGAAGAAAAGAAGATGACCGAGACGCGTATCGTAAACCCGATGGCATCGTGGGCCGGTCATTCCGGCGAGGGACTCGGAAAGCCGTTGCTGCACTGACCCTAGGGATTCTCTGCGGAGGAGACCCAATAGCGGGGTCTCTGGGTCATCTGGCAGATGATGCGGCGAGAGAATTGCCAATGGCAATCGAACGGTCGAATAGGAAGCGATAGGGCACTTTCCTTCTATATGAAGGGGAGCAATCCCCTCACCCATTCTATGACCTTAATTGCGGATGCGACGTAGGGGAGCGCCTTCACGGACTGCCATGCTGAGGCCAGTCGCCCCTTGGCGTCCGTGCCTTGTTCGTGCGGCGGAATCGCCTCCAGCTCTCCGGCGAGCATCTCGGCCGACACCCGCGCAACAACTCCCGCGTCGTTGATTACCCTGTCCAGGGAGAGCAGCCCAACCCTGTTCGTTACGTCGTGATGGGTGCCGGGGAAGAACCGGTCAGGCTCCGTCGCCATTTCCCTGTGCAAGGCAACGGCCCCGCCTCCATCGTCAGCCGTGGAGCCAAGTTGCAGGTTGAGCGGCAGCACCGGCTTGCCGAGAGCGATCATCTCCGTCGCAGTAGCATATGTGCCCTTGCCGCCGCCGATTGCGAGCATAGCGTCGGACCTTTCGGTCATCACCCTGCGATACTCGCCGCCGGTGAACACCTCCCGTCGTATCTGATGGATCTCAACGGCGCTTCTCTGTTCCAAGTCCCTCAGCAGCCTCAGATTCGCGTCATCGATCTTCGACTCACGCGCTTTGTCAGACATGACGATCCGTGCGTACTTGCGGGAGGTTCCGGTCGTAGTGGTGGCGTAGCGCTCGACCTCCCGCAATGCTACCCAGTCGAATACATGGGGCACACCGCGTTCGTCCTTCACGCTCGCCTCGTCTCCGGCCAGCACCACGATGCCGCCTCCACGGCTCAGGACCTCCCCGGTGAAGCTCCTCACGAACTGTGATGCCACGTCCAGCTTGTCCACCGGGCACGAAGGACTTGCGCTGCCGGAGATCAATATGAACTTGCCGTTCATTCGTGACAGCTTACCTTAGCCCCCTTCGCAGAATAGCTCGTCGAACTCTGCCCTAGTACTGCACGATCTGACCTTGCCGCGCATCTGCCCGAAGTAGGTCGATGCCCGTTTGCGAAGTGTGGAATTAGCCGCGCAAAGGTATTCGTCTACATATCTCGACTGCCCAGTTGAATCTGTGATTGGACTCATCACTGCATCCATCGCATGCCCCAACAGGTGAATCAGCATGGCCTTCGGGTCGAGTGGGCCTTCATAGTCCCTGAATGCCTCTATCGCGAGGGCCTCCATGTGGTATCCACTAATCTTCCTGCTCTGGCGTCTGATGAAGCAGTCTGCCATGGCCTTGGCGAGCTTGATTGTGGGTACGACCCTACCACCGCTTGCCTGATTGACCTCACTCAGCTTCTCGGCGAATCTCTCTGGATGAACCACGTTGCTCCAACCGGTACTTCCGGGTTCGGCAATCCGCACGCCGCCCGTGTTCGTCCGAATGGCGGGCAGTACCTGTATCTCTGTCCCATCGGAGTAGCCGACGGTCACCGCCAGATTGCCCGCACTTACGGGATTCTGATGGAGCCTGTCTTGAATGGCATCCCGCACGTACTCTATGACGCTTGCCGGGGTTTGGTTCACGAGCGAAGACTCGTTCACAATCAAGAGGACGTCGACATCGCTGAGGCCGGTCACGTAGGTGCGCCTCCGAACGGAACCACCGAACATGGTCTGCACTACATCGCCTTCTTGCCTGAGGAACCCACACAGGCTTTCAAGGTGTCTCGTAATAGCGCTCGTATTCCTGCGGTTGTACCTGACGAGCAGGTCCTCGCAGTACCTATTGAAGTTGTCGTCTGACATGGCGTACTTCCCCATTTCTTCCTCGAGGGACGGTGTCACGGATCGCTGGACGAGCGCGCCGTGGCGTCCGGAAACGTCGGCGGCCTCATGCCCGTCATGGCTATCTCGCCGGGGGTTACTATGCCGCCCGATAGGACCATGCTCATGGCCTGTTGCACGCTCATGTCCACGTCGTAGACCCCCTCGATCGGCACCACGCCCACCCAGCCTGAGTTCGGGGTCGGCGCCGTCGGCACGTACACGACGCCCATCTCGCCGTCCTTGGTCATGGTGGTCGCGGTCAGGAAGCCGATCATCCAGGTGCCGGCCTTCGGGTATTCGATCAGCACGACGCGCTTGAAGCCGGACTCGGAGGTGCCCGTGAAGGAGTCGATGAGCCTCCGCGCCGGGTTGTAGACCGCGCCGACTATCGGGATGGACAGCAGCCAGTTCTGGATCCCCCCGATCATCCTCTTGCCGAGGTTGCTCAGCTCCCATAGCTGCCCCACGAGGTAGACTAGCACCAGCATCGCCACTATTCCGATGCCGGGTATGTGTCTGCCTATCCTGTCGTCGATGACCGGGCCCAGGAAGCCGTCCATCAGGTTGAACACGAGGCGCAGCACCCAGAAGGTGATGGCCAGGGGCACGACGATGATCAGCCCCGCGGTCATCACCCTGCGGAGATGGCCCAAGATCACCCTTTTCAGAACGCGCACGCGCCACCTCCGGCATGGGCCGCCTCGGCCTCAGTCTACAGGCAACTGTACCATACGCCGACCGCCGACCGCTCAGGCGGCTAGGAAACTGTTCAGTCTCCATGAGTTGAATCGTGAGAGTCACCCCGTATGTCATTCTGAACGTAGCGCAGCGGAGTGAAGAATCTAAAGACCTTGCCTGCGAATCCAACGTCAACTGGAGGAGACGCCCTTAGATTCCTCGCTGCGCTCGGAATGACAGAAAGAGGGGGCCATGCCTCCACTCTCACCTAGTCTGAACAGTTACGCGGCTGGCTATTCGGGGGTCTCGTAGCCTACGTCGAAGCCGCCCATGCTGGAGAGGAGGCGGCCCTGGGGCTCCAGGGCGGGCTCTCCGGCGCGGGTCCACGCCTCGATTTCGTCGCGGTGGCCGAGGCGGCGCAGGGCGCTCCAGGACGGCCCGTAGTCGGAGCGCAGGTTGGTGTCCCAGATGAAGAAGTTCTCCACGCCGGCGCCGTAGAGCATGGCGGCCTTCCGCCTGTACTGCTCGACGCCCATCCTGCGCGGCAGCAGGTTCAGGGCCAGCGCGCATCCGGTACCGCGCGTGAGGTTGACGAAGTGGTCGGCGCCGCCGGCGTCGGGCCAGGACTCGTTCATGCTCTCGTAGAAGGCGTCGTAGTTGGGTTCGGAGGAGTAGGGGACGAGCGTATCGACGAGGCCCTCCGCCAGCCACGCCTCCAGGTCCAGGCCGCGCTCCAGGTTCTCCCGCACGTCCTTCATGACGATGGCCGTCACGCCGATTCGCCGGTCGCTGCGTCGCTCCTGCGCGGCGTCGTCGAGGGCTGCGCGGAGCTCGCGCATGAACTGGGTCATGGCCCCGGCGCGGTAGGAGAGCCAGCGCGGGTCCGTCTCGTCGAGCGAGCGCGGGTCGAGGCCGTGCTCGGACTTGAAGCCCTCGACGAGCGGCGGCTCGTACTCGACGAATGGGGGCCTGCGGTTGTACATGAGGCATACGCCGTCTATCGGGTACGAGGCCATCTCGCGCAGGATGGAGACGACGTAGCGGCGCGTCTCGGGGTACGAGTAGGCTATGCGGGGTGTGGGCTCGCCGGCGCGGTTGACGCCCCTGAGGTCGGGGTGGCGGCTGTAGAAGGAGTCGCCGAGGCTCAGGTAGTCCTGCGGCGGCGGGCTGCGGAAGTTGGAGACGCGGTAGCCGGCGTGGAACTCCAGGCCCATCTCGTGCGTGTGGTCGATGGCGACGCGGAAGGGGTCGATGCCCTGCTCGCGGAAGGCGCGCCAGCTCTCGCCGACGAATCGCTCGCCGGGCCGGCTGAAGTCGCGGACGTGCTCGTAGGTGTGGAGCCTGCCTATCTTGGTGTAGTACTGGAGCATGTCGCCGCCGCCGGCCTCCCAGTAGAGGCGCGAGAAGTCGGAGTCCCTGAGCGGTTCGATGTCCCGGCGCAGCTCCTCCGGCGTCGTCGGCCTGTAGGCGAACAGGAGCGACCAGCCGTCGTTGTGCGCGAAGAGCCGGCGCGTGTCGGCGCGGCGGCGGTCGGCCTCCAGCGCCTCGGCCTCGCGCGGGGAGAGGGGAACCAGCTTGACGTAGGCGACCCTGGAGTTGGTGCATACGTAGGAGCCGGGGCCGTCGCCTGGGGCGACGCGGTTCTTCGCCTGGCCGAATACGATGTCCTGGCCGGTCAGGTCGGCGACCTTCCAGAAGAGCTCGTGGACTATCGCGCCGCGCTCCTCTTGGGGCGGCATGGAGAGCAGGCTGAACTGGTCGTCGCCGCTGAGCCTTGCCAGCACGGAGACGGGGACGTTGAGCAGGCCGTGCCGGACGTAGGCGCCTATCGATATGGCGTGGTAGCCGGATACGCCCAGGGGGCATGTGACCTCCGGGGCGGCGGTCTCCGGGCCTGCGGTGAGCATGGTGCCGGAGACGCCCTCGGCCTCGTACTCCATGAGCCGCCAGCGCCGGCGGCGCGGCTCCCGGGAGAGGGCGCCGTCCGGCTTGCAGCGGTCCATGTCCGATACGAAGATCGGCTCCCCCCCGAATCCGCGGTCCGCGAGCAGGTCAACCATGAGTCAGCACCTCCAATGATCCGCAACGCCGCACATGATAGCGCAAGAAGGGGAGGCAAGGGTCGCCGTCGGCGTGCAAGGGCGCCGTGTGGGTCGCGGTGCTGGACGAGAGCGGCGTGCAGTACGACGGTCGTGCCAACGACTGGCTGTGCTATGATTTGTCTGGTGAGATGGCCGTCGCAACATCAGCCCAAGCGTCGCATTCTTAAATCTCGATGCCGTCATGCCCTAGCGGAACTGAATCTTGTAGCCACCGGTTGAAGGGACCCGGGGAGAGGGTAACCAATTGTCAGCGATGAGTGGCGGTCTGCCCATCTCTCTCGATAACCTGGTCCATGCTAGGTCCGTAGAAGATAATCGTAGAGAGTTCAAAACGTCGTGGAATGATTCCACGAGGGACGCGGTGGTGCGGACCGTTTGCGCCTTTGCGAATGACCTGCTGAACCTGAATGGCGGGTACGTGGTTATTGGAATCGACACCGACGAGACGGGACAGCCGATTCTTCCTCCGATAGGACTGGGCGACGCGGACCTCGACAGGATTCAGAGGGAGGTAAGGGGACAGTGCAACAGGATAAGCCCGTCTTATCAGCCGCTGCTCTTCCCCGAGGTATACCAGGACAGGAGGGTGCTGGTCATATGGGCTCCGGGCGGAGACAACCGTCCGTACGAGGCCCCCTCGAGGAGCGGCGGCCGGAGCTACCACGTTCGGCACGGGTCGGAGACGGTCGAAGCTGTTGGCGCGTTGCGTTCGCAGCTATTCGATCAGGCCGCGAGGGTCCCTTTCGACGATCGGCGCAGTCTGTCCGCAAGCGTGGACAGGATATCCGAAAGGCTGGTAAGGGAGTTCTTGGCGGACGTCCGAAGCGGCATTGGCCGGGACATTGTTCTCGACAGGGATAGTGTCTATTCCAACATGCGCCTGGTCTCGCCGCTGAACGCTCATCAAGCTGCCAGGAACTTCGCTCTCCTCTTCTTCGTGGATGACCCGGACGAGATATTCCCCGGGGCCAGGATCGAGATTGCCCAATTTGCCGATGACGCCGGAGGCAACCTCATCGAGGAAAGGACGATTAGAGGGCCGCTTCACTATCAGATCAGGCAGACGCTAACCTACCTGAATTCGCTTGGGGACATTCTCTTCGAAAAGACCCCTGGACGCGCGGAGATAGACAGGACGGTAACGTACCCATACGAAGCCATTAGGGAGGCGGTGGTGAACGCGGTGTACCACCGGTCGTACGAGAACATGGAGCCGACGAAGATATACATGTATCCGGACCGTATGGAGATCATCAGCTATCCCGGTCCAGTCCATGGAATTGAACTGCATCATCTCGCCAGTGAAGGCGCGGTCCCTCCCATTCCGGCTAGGAATCGGAAGATCGGGGAGTTCCTCAAAGAGCTCGGGCTGGCGGAGGCAAGAGGTACGGGACTGCCCAGGATGCGCCGACGCATGAGCGAAAACGGCTCGCCTGAACCCTTGTTCGATTTCGACGACGGGCGTACTTACTTCAGGGTAGTCCTTCCGGCGCATCCGCGATACAGGACACTCCACGCGCTCAGGGAGAGCGCGCTGATGTGGGCCACGGGCGACAGGCGCAGGTCTCTGGACCACCTGTTGAGGGCCGCGCAGGACCAGCCGGGGTCGGGCGCTCTCGCCGGCCAGATAATCGAATATGCCGCGTCACTTGACGACATCGACCTTGCTAAAATGACTTTCCAGCGGTTCGAAACAGTGCCTGACAAGACGGAGGCGTCTCAGCCTTATCTGCGTTTCGCGGCTGCGATGCTGAGCATAGGGGAAGGAAGGGAAGCGAGGCAGGCCCTGAGCCGGGTGCCGCCCACGAGTCGGCACAGTGACCTGGTAGAGGCGGCGATCCTGAGTAAGCGCACTAAGGATTATACGGAAGCGCACCGTATCTTTGAGAGCATATATCCCCAGGTGAGCGACGACCCAAGAGCCGTTCAGGAGTTTGCCCAGACAAAACTAGCTCTCGCGCGAGCCGCACGTTCTCCAAATCCTACAAAGAAGAGGTTGAACGTTCAGGCAGCGGAGCTTCTGCGTAGAGCCATACAGTTGACGGACGATCCCGTCCGCAAAGCATGGTGTTGGTTCGATCTGGCCCGAACCCTGACCTGGCTGCGTGAGCCAAGCGCGGACATAGAGAACGCGTATCTGCAAGCCATTTCACTGAAGCAAGACGAGCAAAGATTCAGAGACGCTTACAGACAATGGCGTAACCAAACGTAGCCGCGGCTAGCCCGCAGCCGCCTCCGGGACCGCAGGCGCCCCCAGGTGCGCCTTCAGGAAGGCGCCGGTGTGTGAGGAGTCCATGGCGGCCACCTGCTCGGGGGCGCCCTCGGCGACGACGTAGCCGCCCTTGTCTCCCGCGCCCGGCCCAAGGTCCACCAGCCAGTCGGCGTTCTTCACCATGTCGAGGTGGTGCTCGATCAGGATGACCGTGTTGCCCGCGTCCACGAGCCGGTGGAGCACGCGTATCAGGTACGCGCAGTCCTCGAACGATAGCCCGGTGGTGGGCTCGTCCAGGATGTAGAGCGTCCTGCCGGTCACGCGCCGGGAGAGCTCGGTGGACAGCTTGACGCGCTGGGCCTCCCCGCCGCTGAGGTGGGTCGCCGGCTGGCCCAGGCGTATGTAGCCGAGGCCCACGTCCGCCATGGTCTGGAGCTTGTTCCTGATGCGAGGCTGGTTCGAGAAGTGGCCCAGCGCCTCCGTCACCGTCATGTCCAGGACCTCGGCGATGTTCTTGCCCTTGAAGGTGATCTCCAGGGCCTCCCGGTTGTAGCGTTTGCCCTTGCAGACCTCGCAGGGCACCGTCACGTCCGGCAGGAACTGCATCTCGATGCTGATGTACCCGTCGCCGCTGCACGCCTCGCAGCGGCCGCCCTTGACGTTGAAGGAGAACCGCCCCGGCTTGTAGCCCCGGATGCGCGCCTCCGGCATTGTGGCGAACAGCTCGCGTATCGGCGTGAACGTGCCGGTGTACGTCGCCGGGTTGCTGCGCGGCGTCCTGCCTATGGGGGACTGGTCGATGTTGACGACCTTGTCGACGTTCTGGACGCCTTCGACGTCGTCGCACTCGCCGGGCCTGTCCCTGGCCTTGAAGAGCCGCTGCGCCAGGCTCTTGTAGAGCACCTCGTTTATCAGCGTGCTCTTGCCGGATCCCGAAACGCCCGTCACGCAGACCAGCATCCCCATGGGAAGCTCGACGTCGATGTCCTTCAGGTTGTTCTCCCTCGCGCCCTTCACTGTGAGGGAGGTCCCGTTGCCCGGCCGTCGGAACCCCGGCGTCTCGATGCTGCGGCGGCCTCCCAGGTACTGCCCGGTTATCGAGGCGCGGGACTCGATTATGCGCTCCACCGGGCCGGTGGCGACCACCTCGCCGCCGTGTTCGCCCGCGCCGGGCCCGAGGTCGACGATGTGGTCGGCGGCGCGCATGATCGCCTCGTCGTGCTCCACTATGATGACGGTGTTGCCGAGGTCGCGGAGGCGTTGCAGGGTTGCTATGAGCCGGGAGTCGTCCAGGGGGTGGAGCCCCACGGAGGGCTCGTCGCAGACGTATAGGACGCCCATGAGGCCGGAGCCTATCTGGGTGGCGAGCCGTATCCTCTGGGCCTCGCCGCCGCTGAGGGTGGAGGCGGTGCGCTCCATCGTCAGGTAGTCGAGCCCGATGTCCACCAGGAACTTGAGCCGCGAGTCGATCTCCTTGAGTATCTGGGACGCGATGGCAAGCTCTCTGTCGTTCAGGGGGCCCGCGGGGCCGCGCCCGTTGGTCGGCGCCTCCCCGGAGAGCGCGCGGGTCCACTCCAGCGCGCCGGCGATGGACTGCCTGGAGACCTCCATGATGTTTGCCCCGGCCACCGTCACGGCCAGGGCCTCGGGCTTGAGGCGCTGGCCTTCGCATACGGCGCAGGGGCGCGACGCCATGTACCGCTCGATGTCGGCGCGCATGTGGTCGGACTCGGTCTCGCGGTACCGTCGCTCGAGGTTGTTGACCGCCCCCTCGAAGGTCGTGTCCCACTCGTACGAGCGGCCCCGCCGCGTCCTGTGGCGCATCCTCACCGACCTGCCCCTGTTGCCGTACAGGACCAGGTCGAGGTGCTCCTCCTTCATCTCCTTCACCGGCGTCCGCATCGAGAACCCGTATGCGTCGGAGAGGGACTCCAGGAGGCTGATGAACCAGGGCGAATACTCGCCCGCCCGCACCCAGGGCTGCACCGCGCCCTGCGCCAGCGTGAGGTCCCTATTCGGGATGACCAGGCCCGGGTCGACCTCGAGGCGGTAGCCCAGCCCGGTGCAGGTGGGGCATGCCCCGTGAGGGCTGTTGAAGCTGAAGGTGCGAGGCTCCAACTCACCCAGGCTGATGTTGCAGTGGACGCAGGCGAGATGCTCGGAGAAGAGCATCTCCTCGCCGCCGGCTATGTCGATGAGCACGACGCCCCCGGCCATCTTGAGGGCGCTCTCCACCGAGTCGGCGACGCGGCTCGCCTCGGCGCTGCCGCCAATGACCAGCCGGTCCACCACTATCTCGATGCTGTGCCACCTCCGCTTGTCGAGGACGATGTTCTCGGAGAGGTCGCGCACGTCGCCGTTCACGCGGACGCGCACGTACCCCGCCTTCCTGGCGTCCTCGAACACCTCCTTGTGCTCGCCCTTGCGACGCCTGACCATGGGCGCGAGCACAAGGATCCGCGAGCGTTCCGGCAGCGCGAGCACCGAGTCCACGATCTGCTGCACCGTCTGGCGGCGGACGGGCCGCCCGCACTTGTGGCAGTGGGGCCGCCCGGCGCGCGCGTAGAGCAGCCTGAGGTAGTCGTACACCTCCGTTACGGTGCCCACCGTGGAGCGCGGGTTGCGCGAGACGCCCTTCTGGTCGATGGAGATGGCCGGCGACAGTCCGCCGATGTAGTCGACCTCGGGCTTGTCCATGCGGCCGAGGAACTGCCTGGCGTATGCGGACAGCGATTCGACGTACCGTCGCTGTCCCTCCGCGTATATGGTGTCCAGGGCGAGCGAGCTCTTCCCCGATCCCGACACGCCGGTCACGACGACCAGCTTGTTGCGCGGGATGGTGACGTCGATGTTCTTGAGATTGTGCTCGCGGGCGCCCTGAACTACTATGTCTTCAAGCGCCAAGATCGGGCCTCTGCCGTAGGTTGCGGTCTGAGTGAGACCGGCCCCATTCTAGCACCGCCCAGCGCCGCGCGGGGAAGGTATGGGGGAGAGCTATTGCCTCTTCCCCCGTCGGCCGCGCCCGCGACTGTCGTTGTCCAGTGAGAATGTCAGTGTGACTGTTCAATGATTATGTCAGTATACGCCTCCTCCAGGGATGGTCGGGGGCTGGCCTCCTTGGGTTGCCAGCCCTGGTCTTGGTTGCGGGGCGGGGTTCGACGCCCTGTAGGCCCTTCGCTCCGTTCCGTCGCTCAGCGCCTACAGGACGTGTGTGCGCGCCGTTAGAGCCGCTGGCTGGCACGTCAGCATGCGAAAGGCCGTTGGAGCGCCTGCCGCCGCGCGCCCTGAGGGTCACGGGTTCCGGGGGTGCTGGCTCCGCTGCCAGGGTCCTGCCCTGGTAGGCGACCACGATGCTACCGTCGAGCCGTTCTTGGACCTCGACTTCGGCGCGAGCGTAGCTGGCCCTGTGGCCGTCAGGCATAATCTGCATGGTGGAGCCGTTGAAGAGCACGGTGTTGTCGTTTGCCACGGTGCGGACATACTTGAAGCAGAGCACGGCATCGAGACGGTCGCCGGGTGGCGGGCGGCGATATGCCGAACCCGGCTGTCTGGCGGGCACACCGAACCGAGAGTTGAAGCGTGGCAGGAACTCGCAGAGCACCTGGTTGGCCTGCTCTATCGTTGAGGCTCCAGCGAGACGCATCTCAGAGACCAGCCGGTCTTGGAAGGTGCCCCATATCCGCTCTATTCGCCCCTTCGCCTGTGGTGTGTGGGCCAACACCAGACCGATGTCCAACTCGCTGAGGGCCCTGCCGAACTGCGTGGGGTCGCGCCTGCCACGGAGCTGCTCGGCGAGGCTCTCGGGCTCCTTGGGGGAGCGCTGGAAGATGCTATGCCTGTCGCTGTACAGGGCCAGGGGCACGCCGTGACGCTCGATGACCTCCCTGAGCATCAGCAGGTAGCCCTGGGCGTCCTCCTGCTGCCTGAACAGGGCGGATGGCACCGTACCCGTGGCATCGTCCACCGCGCCCACCAACGTCAGGTAGGGGCCTCGCCCCTGCAGCCAGTCGTGACGGCTGCCGTCGATCTGCAGCAGCATCCCCGCCTGCGGGTAGCGCTCACGCCGGCTGTAGCGCTTGGAGGCTCGCCGAGGCCGAGGACTCCGCATCCCAGACGCCAGCAGTATCCTCCTGACCGTCGAGCGTGACAGTTCGATCCCCTCTCGCTCCGAGAGCATCTCGGTCAGATGAGTGTGGTTGAGACCCTCGTAGGCACCTTCGGCCAACTCCCTGACCCTCTGCTGCGTATCCGTGTCCGTGGTCGTCGACGGCTTCCTGCCCCTGTTGCCGTGAGCTATGGCAGCTGCTCCCTCCTCCCTGTACGCTGCCAGCAGTCGCCACGCATGGCGCTCGCTCACACCCATCAGTCCCGCCGCAACACCCACAGTCACCTCTCCTGTGTTCACTCCGTTCAGCACCCGTATCCTCGATTGCTCTTGCGTCGTCAACGTCAGTCCTTCCATAGACTGACATTTTCACTGAACAGTCAGACCCTGACATAATCATTGAACATCTACACGGCCGCGCCCGCGACTTGCCGTCGCCGTGGGCCAAGGGTACCATACCCACCGAGGGGCAACCCGCAGCCTGCCGGAGGTGAGGAACGATGGCCAACGCGCTCTTGGTGACCGACATGGTCGTCGGATTCTTGGAAGACGGCCACAATCTCTACTGCGGCGACGAGGCGCGCGGCATAATACCCAACGTCCAGGCCCTGATAGCGCGGGAGCGCGCCGCCGGCTCGGCCGTCTTCTTCATATGCGACAACCACGACCCAGACGACCTCGAGTTCCGGATGTTCCCCGTCCACTGCGTCAGGGGGACCGAGGAGCCGAACGTGATCGCGGAGCTGGACGTGAGGGAAGGGGAGTACGTGCCCAAGAAGCGGTACAGCGGCTTCTTCGGGACCGACCTCGAGGCGAGGCTCGCGGCGCTGAAGCCGGAGAAGGTGATCGTATGCGGAGTGTGCACCGACATCTGCGTGCTCCACACCACCGCCGACGCGCGCAACAGGGACTACCCGGTGGAGGTCCCGGTTGACTGCGTGGCCTCATTCGACCCCGAGGCGCACCGGAACGCCCTGGG
Source organism: Dehalococcoidia bacterium (assembly GCA_963664035.2). Classification (GTDB taxonomy): domain Bacteria; phylum Chloroflexota; class Dehalococcoidia; order Lucifugimonadales. Next base: position 2,398,508 of record OY760867.2, read on the forward strand.
GCACATAGAAAAGATCCTCGGCGCGCGGCTCGTGTAGACTAGCGTCATGGTCTATCCCGATTTCGAAGTAAGGCGCTCCATACTGGTCGGCGATACGGCCGAAGCCTACCTGCAGCGCGCCCTTACTATCCTCAGGACGGAGAACATCAACCCCGTCGTGACGATGGAGTTCTCGCCGGAGAGCGCCGGAGTCTTCAGCGGACTCGCCGAGGCGCGGGCCCTGTTGGGCCGGATCCTCCCGGAGACGGGCAGCGAGGTTTGGGCCGTTGGCGACGGGGAGGACGTGGAAGCCCTGGAGGTCGCGCTGCGCGTCAAGGCCCCCTTCGGGTCGATCGGGCTGTACGAGACGGCGCTCTGCGGCATAATGGCCTCCTCCATGGGATGGGCGACCGCGGCGAAGGAGTGCGTGGACGCCGCGGGAGGCATTCCCGTCATATCGCTCGGCGCACGCGACCTACACCCCAACGTGGCCGCCAACATGGACTACTCCGCCGTCGTGGGCGGATGCGTCTCCTGCGCGACGGTTCACGGGGCGAGGCTCGCCGGGGTCACGCCCGCGGGCAACATGCCCCACGCGCTGCCTGTGCTGATGACCGACACCGTAAGGGCGATGGAGTCCTTCGACAGGCACCTCCCCCAGGAGGTGCCCCGCATCGCCCTAGTGGGCAGCTTCAAGGACGAAGCGGAAGAGGCCCTGGACGTTGCGCGGTCGTTGCGGGAGAAGCTGCGCGGCATCCAGTTGGACACGCCTATGGAGCGGGGCGGCGTCACGACCGACCTGATCAAGGAGGTGCGGGCGCGCCTCGACCAGGTGGGCTTCACCCACGTCGAGATCACGGTCAGCGGCGGGCTTACCCCGGACGCCATCCGGCAGTACGTGGCCGAGGGCGCTCCCGTGGACGCGTTCGGCGTGGGCTCCTACATAGGCTCGGCGAAGCCCATGCCGTTCAGGGCCGACATCCACGAGGTGGACGGACGCCCCATGGCCAGGCGGGGACGCATACCCGGCCTTACGGTCAACCCCCGCCTCGACCGGATAATGTAGCCGGACGGGGCCCTGGCCCTAGGCGAGCAGCCGGCCCTCCTGCAGGGCCTTGCTGGCGTCCACCACCATCCGGGTGGCGTAGCCCAGGTTCACGTCGCTCGTGTTTATGACGAGGTGGTACAGCTTGGGGTCGTCCGGGTCGTCGATGTCGAAGAAGCGCTTGAAGTTGGTCTGCCTCGCCCTGTCGCGCGCGTCGATCGTCGCCTCCGCCTGCTCGCGGTCCACCCGCTCGCGCTCCATGATCCTGGCGACCCGGGTCTCGTAGCTGGCCACCGCGCCGACGCGCAGCACCCTGGGGTCGTCCCGCAGGATGATGCCGGCGCCGCGCCCAACCAGCACGACGTTGCCCGTGGAGGACACCTCGAGCATGACGGAGCGCATCGCGTCGATGTACTGGTCGTGCTCGAGCTCGTGGCCGCGCGTTATGGTCGGCTGCGGCATGTCCTCGAACTCCTGGGTAAGGTAGGCCATCGTTCCCGGGCCGAAGTAGGGGTCGCCTCCGGCGCCGGTGGCCGCCGAACGCTCCAGCACGCGTTGCAGGAAGCCGGTGAACCGCTGCGCCGGGCTCGGGATGCGCTCCTCGACCTGGTGCAGCGCCTCCACCGTGGCCCCGACCTGCCGGGCGGCGGTCGTCAGGATCAGCCGGTCCACGTAGTCGGCCCCAAGCTCCTTGGCGACCGCCGGCCCAAGCAGCCTGCCGCCGCCTCCCGTCAGTCCACCGATTGTGATCACCGACATTGGCTGCCTCCCGTAGTCTCAGCGCCTATCGCCGTCACTGGCGGCCAGTCATTGTTACGGCATATTCTTAGCACCGGCCCGATGCCATGTCAAATCCTCCTTCCCATTTCCTCCCGAGCCTGCCGAAGGCCATGCTACGATTCAATGTCCTGTTCAATGTCCTGTGTTACCATACCCGGCAGGAGCGAGAGCCATGGCCACGACACCGACAGTCCTGACCCCTGGCAGGCCCACAGAGGCCGATGAGGTCTTCTATCCCGAAACGGACGGTATGCCATTGCCAGACGGATATGAGCAGGGGCCGCATTTCAGAGAGATCGTTTCGATAGTGGAACTCCACCTGGGCGGCCCCACGACCGCCGTCAGCGGCGACACATTCGTCTACTACGTCGAAGGCGACCCCAAGAAGTGGGTGTCCCCGGACTGCTACGTGGCCTTTGGCGTGGACGTGGAGTCGATCAGGCGGTTCAACACCTACCGCGTGTGGGAGACGGGCAAGGTCCCCGACTTCGTGCTGGAGATAGGCTCGCCGTCGACGGCGTCCAACGACGTAGGGCCCAAGCGCGACCTGTACGCGAGCCTGGGGGTCCGTGAGTACTGGCGCTTTGACCCGACGGGCGGCGACCACTACGGCGAGGCGCTGGTTGGGGAGTACCTGGCGGATGGCGAATACCGCCGCTTCGAGATGAGCGGCGGGCCGGGCGTCGCGTCGCGTGGTCACAGCCCGCTGTTGGGCCTCGACCTGTGCTGGACGGAGGGCCGCCTGCGCTTCTACGACCCAGCGGCTGGCCGCTGGCTGGAGAACCACGCTGAGACCGCCGCGCGCGCCGAGTACGCCGAAGCTCGCGCCGGCGCCGAGCAGGTGGCCCGCGAGGCCGCCGAAGCCCGCCTGGCAGAGTTGGAAGCCGATCTGCGGCGTCTGCGCGGCGAATAGCCCCTCCGTCCCTCGATCCGGTTACCAAATCCTGCGGAGCGTGTCGGCTGTTGCCGTATGTGCGATAATGTGGGCCGCTCGGCCAGCGAGCATCAACACCGTGGAGGTTTGCCTTGAGACTGATTCTGATCGGATGCGAGTACGTCGGGACCACGACCCTAGGAGAAGCCATCAAGGAATGGTTCAAGGAGGCCACGGGGGCCGAGACGGGATTCCACGAGCACTGGAAGATACCGCACGTCGCCCACTCCGAGCTGACCGAGGAGGAGCAGCAGCAGTTCCTGGCGCTCAGCCCCAGGCTGAAGGAGCTCATGCAGCGCAACAACCTCGAGTACCACGTCCAGCCGTCGTTCTACAACGACCGCGACCACTGCATGGTCGGCCACTACATAGAGGAGAAGATCTACGGGCCGATGTACTTCGGGTACGGCGGCCCCGATGACGACCAGGACCGCGCCATCGTCGCCAGGCACCTCGAGCGCAGCATCCTGGAGCTGGGCCCCGACACTGTGCTGGTCCACCTCAAGGCGACGCCCGAGGTCATCAGGCAGCGTATGAAGGACAACCCGCACGAGAGCCAGGTCATCAGGGACGAGGACGTGGAGGCGGTGCTCCAGCGCTTCCAGGAGGAGTACGACAACGCCGTCTTCTTCAGCCGGATGGAGCTCGACACCTCCACGGCGACGGTCGAGGAGACCCTGGCCGAGTGGGTAGAGAATATGGAGCCCTTCTGGTCGGACGCGGACCGTCTCAGGATGCTCATGCGCCGCTCATAGCGGCTGTAATCCCATATGCTACAATCCTCCGTGGGACGTCATGACTACCACGGCAGCCAAAGAAGCGGTCAACCATAGGGAGGTCAGCGACACTCTCTTAGTCAACGCCCAGATCGAGCTTGACGGGGGAGACGACCTCCAAGCGTCTGAGAAGGCGTGGGGCGCCCTTGCCCACTACGTGAAGGCCGTTGCGGAAGAGCGGGGCTGGGAAAACGAGCACCACGCCGACATCATGAGAATTGCGGGGGCGCTGGTGAGCGCCGCGGACTCACCCGACCGGCAAGGGGAACGCCTCAGGTCGGTCCGCGCCCTCCACGTCAACTTCTATGAGGACGATCTGGGACCGGCTCTGGTGCAGGGCGGCATCGACGACGCCAGGAAGCTGCTCGCCGCGCTGAAGGCCGCCGAGCCGAACTTCCCTACGCGTGAACCCCCTCGTAAGCGGATGCCCTACGGGATCAGGGCCGGCCGCGGCAGACAACGCTGAAGAAGGTACTGTCGGAGTCTTCTGCCGCGTCGGGACAGCTCAACTCTCGCCGGTGAGCGCCCGGCGGGGGTTGTCCACCATTATCCGCCTGAACTCCGCCTCGCTCACGCCAATTTCCCGTAGCTCGTGTACGAACTTGCTGGGGATGTAGGCGTAGCCCCCGCCGCCGTAGGCGACGTACATCCATCTCACGCAGACGTCGTGGGACAGCAGCAGGCGGTCTATCAGGCCGGCGTCCAGGATGTTGCGGATGGAGCGCAGCTCCGCGCTCTGCTCGTGTTCGTTGCGGCTGCCGAGGCCCTCTATGGACACGTAGGCGCCCCGGCGGGCTATCTCCCGGTGGTACTCGATGCTCGGATCGCTGTTGGCGTGGCTCACGATGACGCGGTCCAGCGGGACGCTCTCCTGCTCCAGGATGTCTAGCTGGTCGAGCCCCACCGGGCCCCATGCCGTGTGCGTGGATACGGTCGCGCCCGTGCGCCTGTGCGCCCGGCCAGCCGCCCTGAACACCCGCTCCTCCACCGGCGAGACCCAGTTGAGCTGCGACCCGATCTCCCCGATGATGCCCGCCCTGACGCCGGTGCCCTCTATGCCCTCGGTCAGCTCCGCGACCATCTCGTCGGCGATCCGGTCCGTCTTGGCCCGCCACAGGTACGGCTCGTAGTACTTCTCGCGGTACCAGCCGCATCCCAGGACGATGTTCAGCCCCGTGCGCTCGGCCACCTGCCTCACGCCCTCGGCGTGCTTGACCGGCAACAGGAACTGGTCGTTGCCGCGCAGGCCGCTGTTCGTCTGGTCGACGACGGTGACGCCGCCGGCCTCCTTGTAGAGCATCAGCTCCCTGTAGGCGAGCTCCGGGTCGTTCAGGAAGCGGTCCACCGACCACTCGTCGCGCATCATGTCCAGGAAGATGTGCTCGTGGACAAGGGTGAAGCCCAGGTCGTGGGCATCCACGGGGCCGGTGACCGTCATGACGGATGGCAAGCGAATAACCTCCGGTGAGGGCAGTCCCGGCTCAGTCGTCGCCCGTGAGCAGGCGGCGCGGGTTGTCCACCATGATCCGGTGGAACTGCTCCTCCGTGACGCCGATGCCCGCGAGGTCGCCGAGCAGCCGCGTTGAGCAGTAGTCGTAGCCGTCGCCGCCGTAGGCGTGGTACATGGAGCGGTAGCAGACGTCGTGCGAGAAGAGCAGGTGGTCGATGAGGCCGCGCTTCAACACCTCGTCGACGAGCGCGATGAGCTCCCTGTGGCCGCGCTCGCTGGTCGGCTGCATGTTGTCGAAGGAGAGGAAGGCCCCCCGGCGGGCGATCTCCGCCTGGTACTCGACGTCCGGGTGGCTGAAGCAGTGGCCGACCGCGACGCGGCGCAGGTCCACCCCCTCCTCCTCGAGGATGTCGAGCTGGTCCAGACCCAGCGGCCCGCGCGTGGCGTGCGTCGTGAGCGCAACCCCGGTCCTCTTCTGCGCCCTCGCGGCTGCGCGCAGCACTCGCTCCTCCACGGGCGATATCCAGTTGAAGTGGGCGCCTATCTCGCCGATCAGCCCGGCCCTAACGTCGGTGCCGCCGATCCCCTCGGTCACGTCGCGCTCGATCTCTTCGGCGATCCGGTCGGTCTTGGCGCGCCATAGGTACTTCTCGTAGTAGGTCTCCCGGTACCAGCCGCAGCCCAGCACTATGTTCAGCCCGGTGCGCTCGGACATCTCGCGTATCGCCAGCGGGTGCTTTATGGGCAGTATCTTCTGGTCGTTCTCCGTGAGGCCGCCGCTCGTCTGGTCCACCAGCGTCACGCCCCCGGCGTCCTTGTACCGCATAAGCTCCCGGTAGGCGAGCTCAGGGTCGTTGAGCATGTAGTTGCCGCCCCACGTGTCGCGCATGAGGTCTAGGAAGATGTGCTCGTGGGGCAGGGTGAACCCGAGCTCTCCGCCGGGAACCGGACCCGTCACTGTCATAACGTCGGTCATGCGTCCCGCCGCCTCAGTCCAGGTATTCGTCCAGCACTTCGAAGAACCGGTCCAGGTCGCCGCGGTTGTTGAAGACGTGGGGGTCGACGCGGAGCGTGCTGTTGTACGTGTGTCCGCCGAACACGTCCACCTTGCGCTCCGCCATGAACGCCTCCGCCTCCAGCGCGTCCTCCATGACCACTGCGACGACGCCCCCGCGGCGCTCCGGCTCCGGCGGCGTCAACACCTCCAGGCCGCGCTCCAACAGCCCATCTACGCAGTAGCCCGACAGGTCGAGCACGTGCTCTTCCACCGTTTCCATCCCGACGCCCAGCAGTATCTCCAGCCCGGGCCGAGACGCTGCCAAACCTATCAGGTTCGGTATCCCGGTCTGGAGCCTTTCGGCCCCCGGCTTCGGCTCGAACCTGCTGGTCTCCGCCGGGTGGTGCGGGCCCGCGCTGCCGGGGGCGGCGGCGTGGGGCGGCATCGCCTCCAGGCGCCTGCCGTCCGCGTAGAAGTAGGCCAGCCCGGAGGCGCCGAGCAGCCACTTGCACGCGCCGGCCGACAGGAAGTCCACCCCCTGCTCGCGTACGTCGATGCGGACCGCTCCCGCCGATTGCGCCGCGTCCACGAGCAGCAGCGCGCCGTGCTCGTGGGCGATCTGAGAGACCGCGCCGAGGTCCTGCCGGAAGCCCTCGCCCTGGGTGACGTGGGAGATGCTGACCGCCAGCGTGTCGTCGTCGATCGCCCTGGCCAGGTCCTCGGGCTCGATGCGCCCGTCGCGGGCCGGCACGAAGCGCCTCTCGACGTGCGCCCGCTCCGGCAGCATCCAGGGGTAGATGCTGGAGGGGTAGCTCCACTCGTCGAACACCACGTTGCCGCCCTCGCGCGGCTCTATCATCTGGACGGCGAGGTTGGAACCCATGCCGGTGCTCTCGACGATGGCTATCTCGTCCGCCGAGGCGCCGACCAGGTCGGCGAAGAGGCCGCGCACGATGTCCTGTTCCTCGCGCAGGCGGCCGTACAGGTCCGCGATCTCGAAGGTCCACTCGTCCATCAGCCGCCGGGCCGCCTCCCGCGCGCCGGAGCACGCGGGCGAGTGGCCCCCGCTGAACAGGTACGTCCGCTCCTGGAGGATGGGGAACTGGCTTCGGGCCTCGTCCAGGTCCATAAGGGCTTACTCGTCCAGGCCGAGGAGCTTGATCGCGTTCAACCCCAGCAGCTTGAGCTTCACCTCGTCCGGTATGTCCGCCGTGACGATGCGGCCCACCTGCAAGCGGGGGTCCATGATGGGCATGTCGGAGCCGAACAGCACGCGGTCCGGGCCGGCTCCATCCACCAGGTACTCTATGGTGCCGTGCTCGCCGAAGGACGTGCAGGTCTCCAGGTAGATGTTCGGGCACGCCTGCGCGGCCTCCACCGCCTGCTTCTGGCCCTGCGCGCTATTCCCGGAGTGGGCCAGCACCCACCGCACGCGGTCGTAGCGCTGCGCGAGGGCGATGAACCTGTGCGGGTTGGTCAGCATGTCGTGGTCGCCCACGTAAGAGGAGTGGCTCATGATCACGACGCCCCGCTCGTTGCACCACTCGAATATGTGGAGGTAGCCGGGGTCGTCTATGGGGCGCTGGTAGTAGGTGGGGTAGAGCTTTACCGACCTGAACCCCAGGGTGTCGAAGGCTCGCTCGAGCTCGGCTATCGTCTCGTTGGGGTAGTGGGGCGTGACGAACGCGACGCCGACGAAGCGGTCGGGATGCGACGCGACCAGGCGCGATACTATGTCGTTTCCGCGCCTGGCGTCGCTGTGGAAGATGCAGTTGACGTTGCACCTGTCGATCCCGGCGGCGTCCATCGCCTCCAGCAGCCGGTCGACGTTATCGTCGGAGGTCTTGTTGCCCCAGCGGCCGGCGTGAACGTGGAAGTCGAATACGGGGGTGTCCAAATCTCTCACTCCATCCCGAGCAGCCGCTCCAGGTTGCCCGAGCAGACCGCGGCCAGGGTGGACTCGCCGAGCCCGTACCCGTGCAGGTGGTAGAGCTGCGGCGCGATGGGCGAGTCGGGGAACCGCGACCCGAACATGAGCCGTTCTTCGCCCACGGTATCCAGCAGCTTCTCGATGCCCCACATGTTGACGAACCTGGAGTACTCGACGCTCAGGTTGGGGACCGCGCCCAGCAGCGGCACCGCCCAGTTCGTGTGCCGGTAGTGTACCTCGCTGAGCACAGCCTTGACCCTTGGGTTCGCCCGCAGGACGTCGTGCAGCTCGGACGGGTCGATATGCTCGGCGTTGAGCCACAGCGGAATGCCCGCCTCGGCCAGCCAGCCCATCCAGCGGCCCACGGTCCAGTCCCTGAACGGGTAGTCGTGCAGCTTGGGCGCCATCCGGACCGAGCGCGCGCCGTGCGCGCGGACGCTCTCCGCGAAGGCCTCCAGCTTGTCGAACCCGGGGTTCACGACGAACTGGGGCACGAACCTCGGCTCGCCGGCGATCATCTCGAGCAGGAGCTCGTTGCCCTGCGGTCCGTCGAACTCCACGGCGTGTTGCGTATATACGAGGGCGCGCCGCACCCCGGCCGCGTCCATCGCGGCGAGGGCCCCTTCCGCCGAGTGGCTCCTCACCGGCCGGTCGTGCCGCCTTCCAAGGGCCATGTTCGCGTCGAAGACGGGCACGGAGGGCTTGAAGTGGAGGTCTACCTGTCCCATGAGTGGCAGTGAGTCTAGCAGCGCATACTATGACCGTCAACGGCGTGTCGCAAGACGCTTCCGGTCTGATCGAGACGCCGGGGCACGCCGGGGCCAGGGCAATCGCATCTAAACTCGACTTTGTACATTCACGCTGCGTAGGTGAGGGATTCGATGAACCTGTTGAACATGGGCGTTGGGATTTCTCGCATGTCGGGTTTCTGCGGCGATGTGCAGAAAGTCTCAGAAGCAAGCCAGAGGTGACGGCGCACGAGAGCGATCGCATCGATGAAAGTCGGCGCTGACTTGACATACCATGCCGCCGATCGTGGAGTCGCGAGTTGGCGGTCTCTCAACAGGTGGGCTGCGAGAGTTATCCAAGAGAACAGTCCCAACAGCACAGGGGTGGTCCGAGATATGGCTCGATCCGACCACTGGCGTTGAGTCTCTACTCCCAGATGAGCGCGCGTCTCCTGAAAGGTCACCTCGATCTGCCAGCGCAGCACGAACCACTCGATGATCTGAGCCGGACTGATCGCAGGATCGGTACACAGCAGCGCCTGGGAGTCGAACTGGTGTAGGGGGTCACGAATGAGGACCCAGCGAATGGGCACCGGTGGCTTGCCCGGGTGATACCAGACCGCTGTTTGAGAGACGATCTCTACCGCGCGGATGGCACCGTCGTACCAGGCCACAGACATCCTGGTCCAGCCTGCCTCGTGGCATTCAAGGAGGTTCCCGAGCGTGGGCAGACGCTGGCCCTTGAGGCGTGGACGCCCCATCTGTCCGGGCAGTCGAGGTGGAGCGGGTTCGTAGAGCGCGGCGTCCAGACGCAACCGGGTAATGAAGGTGACGGGGCGAGTCATCGACTGGCAGAAGGCGAGCAGATCGAGTGCAGCGTAGCTGCTGTCGGCGACCATCACCAAAGGACGGTTGGGCAACCAGCGACGGAGTTGTACTATCATCTGGCGCGCCCAGTCGGTGAGCTTCTTGTGAGTCCGCCCCAGCTTCTGATAGTAGCGTTCAGACGGCGCCAGCGCGGTCAGCACAGGCAACGCCCATGTCCGATGTGCCCAAGGTATGTTGGTCAGCCACATCAGGCTTATCCAACGCAGGCCGGAGGCCTTGACGAAATGACTCCCGCTGGAGCGCACTGCGTCACGATATATCCCCTTGGCCTTGATCCGGCTGCCTCGCCGCCGCTCCAGCGTCTCGTCGATGCCGAATACCAGCGGCCCGTCACCCCCATCGAGGTATTGGACCAGGAGCGACAGCAGTACACGGCTCAACTGGAGAGGTGACCATTGAGCGCGGCTGAGAACGTGGTGGTACCGAGCGAAGCCAGTCTCGTCGCTGAGTCCCATGGCGCGGAGCGCGGAGGTGACGGTCCTGTTGCGCGTGGCCAGGACTGCGCCGACGAGCAGCACCTGCACTTTCGTCCATGTCCTGGCCTGAAACATCGGCGCGAACGGACGGAGTAGGGATACAATGACATCGGGCAGGGTGAGCATGACATGACCTTTCGTGGTGGTTCGGTCTTGTCAGCTTACCTTGTCCTTTTCTAAGTTTTGTACAAAGTCGAGCTAAATGGAGTATTAGAAAAGTTATAGAATGGGGGTCATATCATATGGAGGGTGACCCATGTCGCACAGAGACCCCGCGTCCCTGACCGAGCACTTTGGCAGCTTGGTCGATCCGCATGTAGACCGCACCAAACGCCACAATCTACTGGACATCGTCACCATTGCGCTCTGCGGTGTCATAGCAGGTGCGGACAGTTGGGTGGACGTGGAGGCGTTCGGCAGGCGCAAGGCGGAATGGCTGTGCGAGATGCTGGATCTGCCTAACGGCATTCCATCCCACGACACCTTTGGCAGGGTCTTCGCCAAGCTGGATGCTCAGCAGTTCGAGCGCTGCTTCACCGAGTGGGTGTTGGCTGTGCGAGAGGTTCTGCAAGGTGACGTCGTAGCCATAGACGGCAAGAGGGTGCGTCGTTCGCACGACCGGTATATAGGGAAGGATGCGATCCACATGGTCAGCGCCTGGGCCTCTGCGAGCGGCGTAGCACTCGGGCAGACCAAAGTGGACGGGCGCTCCAACGAGATCACGGCCATACCGCGACTGCTCGAAATGCTCCAGGTCGAAGGGTGTATCGTGACTATCGACGCCATGGGCTGCCAGAAGGAGGTCGCATCGAAGATCCTGGGGGAGAGAGCCGACTACGTGCTGGCGGTCAAGAGGAACCAGGGGCGCCTGCACGAGGATGTGCATGACATCTTCGACCTTGCCCGCAAGTCCGGCTTCGACAGTCTCGACCACGACTACCACGAGACGATGAATGCGGGCCACGGACGAATCGAGACTCGTCGATGCTGGGCCGTGTCCGACCCGGACCACATCAGATACGTGGATGATGGGGGCCAGTGGCCTGGGTTGACGACACTGGTGATGGTGGAAGGCGAGCGACTCGTCGGTGGCAAGACGACGGTGGAGTCACGCTACTACATATCGAGCCTGCCGAATGATGCGAGTAGATTGCTCAATGCGGTGCGGAGCCACTGGGGCATAGAGAACGGACTGCACTGGTCGCTGGACGTGACGTTCAACGAGGACGCCAGCCGTGTGCGCAGCGGCAACGGGGCGGAGAACTTCTCCGTGCTGCGGCGCATGGCGCTGAATCTGCTCAAGGCCGAGAAGACAACCAAGCGAAGCATCGCCGGCAAGCGAAAAGATGCCGCATGGGACAATGACTACCTATTCAAGGTCCTTGCACAATAAGATGCGATTGCCCTGACGCCGGGGCTGAAAAGTTTGACTTCGGATAGGTTTATGTGCTATAAGCCGTGCGTAAATCCGTAGCTCGCCCGGAAGGAGTCTAGGCGGGTACATACCAGAGCCTGGAGGAGGTTTAGAGGGATGCATCGTTACAAGGTTGTGCTGGCATTGGCTCTCGTGCTTGTGGCCGCCCTGGCTGCGGCATGTACGCGGGAGGTCATCAAGGAGGTGGAGGTGGAGAAGCCGGTCATCGTGGAGAAGGAAGTGATCAAAGAGGTGGAGGTGGAGAAGCCGGTCATCGTAGAGAAGGAAGTGATCAAAGAGGTAGAGGTGGAGAAGATCGTCGAGGTGGAGGGCGTCACCGAGAAGGTCCTCCGGGTGCGCATGGCCAACATGTCGCCCCAGTTCGCGCCCCACATCCAGGCGCGAGGCGACATGGCCCAGATAGGATCCTGGATATGGTCGCGGCTGGCGCAGGCCAACCCGCAGACTGGTCAGTGGGCCCCCGACCTGGCTGAGCGTTGGGACCTCGCCGAGGACTTTAGCTCCATGACGTTCTACCTGCGCAAGAACGCCCTATGGCACGATGGCGAGCCCGTCACGGCGGAGGACGTGGCCTACACCGTCAGGACGTTCCTGCATCCGGACGAGTCGAGTTGGATGCTGGCCACCTTCCACGCCGTGAAGGGCGGCAAGGACTACCAGCAGGGCAACGCAAGCTGGCCCATCCCGGGCGTCCAGATCATCGACGACCACACGATCAAGCTCGAGTTCGAGACGGCGTCGGCCTTTTTCCTCGACGACCTGAACAACCTGTGCGGACTGGCCCCCGTACCCGTGCTGCCCGCGCACATCCTGGCCGACGTGCCCGACGACGAGCTGTTCGAGCACGAGTACTTCTCCAAGGACATGATCGGATCGGGCCCATGGAAGTTCGTCCAGTACATACCCGACCAGTTCCTCGAGATGGAGGCCTTCGACGAGTTCTACTTCGGACGGCCTGGCATCGACAAGATCATCATGGCCATCATCCCGTCGCCCGACGCCACCCAGATCGCCATGCAGCGCGGCGAGATCGACACCAACGTCAGGGGCGGCGTCACCCGCGAGGCCGAGGAGGCCTTCCTGAGAGACCCGCGCTTCGACGTATGGGCCACCATGGGACAGAACGCCGGCGGACTCGGCTCCTTCAACATGCGCCGCTCCGAGAAGGGCATCAACAACCCGTTGCTGCACCAGGCTTGGGCGCAGGCCATCGACAAGGACACCCTCTTCCTGACCTTCGCCCGAGGCCTCGGCAAGAAGGTCTGGACCCCGCTCGTCCACTCCTGGTACTACAAGGACGAGTGGAGCGACCTGTACCCGTTCGACCCGGCCGCCTCCAAGATGCACCTCGCCGAGATGGACTACGACACCAACCAGACCTTGGAGGTCATGATAGGCCCGTCTAGGAGCGAGGACGAGACCGCCAACCGCGCCGCCAGGCAGCAGTACCTCGCGGACGTGGGCATCAAGATCGAGTTCGACACCGTAGACACGGCGATATCGGTCGCCAGGTTCTACGAGCAGAAGGACTACGAAGTGACCTTCGGCGGCGGCGGCGGCACGCAGGGCGGCCCCGCCCAGTACCTCGGCGGACGCTGGATCTCCTGCGGCAACCAGCTGGACAACCCTAGCTGCGACCCTTGGGGCTACGCAGAGTACAAGAAGCCCGAGTGGGACGAGTTGGTCTTCGCCGGTATGCAGATTACCGACCGCGCAGAGGCCGCAGCCCACTGGCAGATGGTCAACGAAGAGTACCTGCTCAAGGACCTCCCCATCGTGGGTAGCTGGGTCGGCGCTGGCGTGAAGATCAAGAACAAGCGCTTCTACATGCCGATCTACGGCGACATCCCCGCGCCGGACAGGATGAGCGACATCAAGGTCTTCCCCATCCACATCGGAAGGGATGACAACTGGTCGTTCCATCCCGAGCAGTGGGAGATCCGGTAAACGGACCGCATCCTGACCACGGCATCCGTAGCTGATGCTTGAAGACACCGACCTGGGCAGCTTACGCTCAGGTCGGTGTCACGGCTGAACCTACACCGCTGGGAGACCTGCTCGGCTAATGACCAAGTACATTGTACGCAGAGTTCTCATCTCCGTTCCCGTCCTCGTCGTCATTACGATACTGACGTACGCCTTCATCAATCTCGCGCCCGGCGATCCGATCTCCGCCATGTCCGACGGCCTCGACATCACCGCCGGCGGCGGTATGCAGGGAGTGGCTACCGAGGCGCAGAGAAAGAGGTTCGGACTCGACAAGCCCTGGCCCGTGAGGTACGTCCTGTGGCTGCGAGAGCTCGCCACGGGGAACCTAGGCCGCTCATACGCCACCGGCGAACCCGTGCTCACCGAGATAGGCAGGCGCATGGTGCCGACCTTGGAACTCACGTCAATCGCCCTCGTCCTGTCCACCGTCTTCGGCACCCTGTTCGGAGTTATCGCGGCGCTCAAGCAGTACAGCGCATACGACTACGGCCTCAGCATCGCCGCCCTCTTCGGCGTCTCCATTCCTGGCTTCTTCTTCGCACTCTTATGCCTCTACCTATTCGTAGCCGTGCTGGGCTGGTTCCCGTCCCACGGCATGAACACGTACGGGCAGCCCTTCTCCATCTGGGACAACCTGTACCATCTCATCCTGCCCGCAAGCGTGCTGGCCATAGAGTCGATGGCGGGAATGACCCGCTACGGCCGCACCGCCATGCTGGAGGTGATGAAGTCCGACTACGTGACCACCGCCCGCTCCAAGGGCCTGACCGAGTACGTCGTCATCGGCAGGCACGCCTTCAGCAATGCCCTCCTGCCGCTGATAACCATCAGCACCCTCAGGCTCCCCTTCCTGTTCGGCGGCGCCATCCTCATCGAGTTCATGTTCGCTTGGCCGGGAATGGGCCAGCTCTCCATCACGGCGGTACGGAACCGCGACTACACGATGCTGATGGGCCTCGCCCTCTTCATCGCCGTCATCGTCCTAGTAGCCAACTTGCTCGCCGATATCCTATACGCCTACGCCGACCCCAGGATCCGAGTGAGCTAGGTATATGGCTACCGCGGACCGCACGAGCCTGGAGGCGGAGGCAGCCCCTCAACGGAGGAGCAGGCGCACGACGTGGCTGCGCTTCCGGAAGCACAAGCTGGCCGTCATCGGCCTCGTCATACTCGTCGTATTCGGCGCGGGCGCGCTCTTCGCCCCCTGGGTATCCATCAACGACCCGTATTTCGTCGACCTCACGCAGATCAAGGTAGGCCCGAGCTTCGACCACATCCTCGGCACCGACGCCGCGGGGCGGGACATCTTCGCCCGGCTCCTGCACGCGGGCCGCGTCTCCCTGAGCGTCGGCATCGTCGCGGCCATCATCTCGTCGGTGATCGGCACCATCATAGGCCTCATATCGGGCTACGTCGGAAGCTGGGCGGACAATCTGCTCCAGCGCTTCACCGAAGTGGTCATGACCATCCCAACCTTCTTCGCCGTGCTCATCCTCGTGTCCATCCTGAGCGCCAACATCTACAACCTCATGATCGTCATCGGCGTGCTCGGCTGGACGGGAAAGACCCGGCTGGTGCGCGGCCAGGTGCTCTCCCTCAAGGAGATGGACTACGTGACCGCTGCGCGCGCGGTGGGGGCGGGGCACAACCGGATGATGTTCACCCACATCCTGCCCAGCGTAATGCCCTACGTGGTCGTCTCCGCCACCCTTTCGCTCGCCGGCGCCATCCTCACCGAGTCCGGCCTCAGCTTCCTGGGACTGGGCGTCAACCCGCCCACTCCGACCTGGGGCAACATGATGACGGCCGCGCAGTCCCTGCACATACTCAGATTCCAGCCCTGGCTGTGGCTCCCGCCCGGCATAGCGATCTCGGCCACGGTCATCGCCGTCAACTTCCTGGGCGACGGCCTGCGGGACGCGCTCGACCCGCGCACCAGGATCGAGTGATGGCGGGGCGAATACCGACCCGGAGCATCGATGCTATGACAACGCGCCTCATCCTGGCCCTGCTGCTGTCCGCCGCCGCGCTGCTGCTCACCGCCTGCGGCAGTAACAGGATCACGTCTCCCGAACCGGAGCCGACCGCCTCCGCGCCAGTGGAAACACAGGCGCAGCTGTCCGAGATTGCGGCGTTGGGTAACCAGCTTGCGCTGAACGAGGCGATAACGCTGGACGCCTCAAAGCTCAAGCCCCCCATCGGAGAGCGTCCCAAGGAGGGCGAGGTTACCCTCACGGTCACCTCCGTCGAGCTGGACCCCGCCATCCGCCAGGAGACCAGGGCCATGGTCGGAGGCGGCTCGGCCTTCGTCGTCTACGACCCCAAGGTCGGCCAGTTCGTGGCCGTCCACTACACGCTGGCCAACAACGCCAACGGCGTCATCCAGCCCGTCGACAGCGTCAACAGCCTATTCACGCTCGTGGACGACACAGGTCGCCAGTGGGAACCGGTCTCGTTCGCCGACTACGGTTTCGCCGTCGGCGGGGCCTTCGCCCTGCAGGCGGACGGCGCGGACCCCAGGGACTTCCTGCCGGCGGGAGAGACCGTGGACACCGCCGTGGCGTTCGACGTCCCCAAGGGCGTTTCCGGCCTTCGCCTCCGCGCCGAAGCCTTGGACCTCGAAGTCACCCTCCAGTAGCGCGGCCCCCCGCTCGCGCCATCGGCGTCTCCATCCGTTCGCGCGGATCACCCATCGGCGGGCCTCCGGAAGTCCAATAGGTACTCGAACGTCGTCCCCATCGTTATGTAGTTGCTAGGCCATCCGAAGATGCCTACTCGATTGACGATGTTGGTGCGGTCCCAGATTATCGTGTTGCGGAGCTCGTACCCCGCTTCCCTCATGGCCTCTACCACGGAAATGTGAATGGTGACGCGCCGGTCCTCCCACCACATGTCGGGAACGTTGATGACGCAATGCGCCCCCGGCTTCAACAGCCCGCGCATCCTGGCGAAGATGTCGCCCATCTCCGACGAGTAGCGGTCCAGCGGCATGGTGCCGAGGTCGCGCGGGTCTTGCGAGTACTGCTCCACGACGTCCAGTTGCGCGTTCTTCCGGTCCCGCCGCGACTTGTTCCGTCTCTTCCTGTTCAACAGGTTGGCGTAGGGTGGGGACGTCAGTATCAGCGACACGCTGCCCGGCGCGAGGTACTCGGCGGCGTTCATCGCGTCGTCGTGTATGGCCACCTGCGACGCGCCGGCGAACAGGTCCTTCGGGACCAGGCGTCTCTCGCAGACGTCTATGTACTTCTGCTGGAGGTCGAGTCCCACCGCGTTCCTGCCCGTATCCTGTGCGGCTACGAGAGTCGTGCCGCTCCCGACGAACGGGTCCAGCACCAGCTCACCCCTGTGAGAGAAGAGCTCTATGACCCTTCTCGCCAGGGAGATCGGGAAGGTGGCGGGGTGGACGGTCTTGTCCCGGACGTCGCGCCCCTCGTAGTTGAACTGCCATACCCCCAACTGGCACTTGAGCCACTCCTTGGCGGATAGGCAGTTCAGGTGATTGGGCTTGCAGCCGCACAGCCGCTCGCGCCCGATTCCCAGGACGCTCCGGTACAGCGCGCTGCCCTCGCGGATGGCATGGGGCAACTCCGGCGCGCCGCAACCGTCCGCCGCAGCCGTGACTCGTATCGTCTGGGCGCTCGTCATAGGTGCTTTCCACGAACCTAAATGCTAAAGGCGCATTGTAACCGTTCAGGCTTCGTATGCGCGTTGGCGAGCCTAAATCTCCCACCTAGATGGCGGTGACGCTCTACGGCAAGGGAGGGTGATGGTTGGTAGATATGGCGCCGGACGAGCAGCCCGGTCGATGAGAGGATAGCGAATTTACCCGATTTTCCTGGATAGTGTCTCATTTTGTCTCTTTTTGTCTTTTTCAGCTATGGGCCGTGAGACAGTGGGAGACACGAAATAGGCAAAATGAGACACGAAATAGACAGAATGAGACAGCAATGAGACAGAATGAGACACGTGGCCGCTGCCGTGTCCGGGCCGGGTGTCAACGGACGAGGGCGCGGCATGGCCGGGCCCAGGGGCAGGCAGGCTGCTTGCGCTCAGCTCGGTATGTGCGGGGTGGTACATGGGGGGAGTATAGCACGTGCGTTCTTCGGATGGCAAGGGCCGTAGTCGGCCCAAATCCCCCCACCTGAATGGCGATGACGCTCTATGGCGAGGGAGGGCGGTTTGAAACCAGCCCCTACGGGGTGATGGCCGATAGATATGGCGCTGAACCTGGAGGTGGGGGATTTGGGTCGGCGAGTCTCTTGCCTCTTCCCCCGTCCGACGGGGGAAGATTGAGATGGGGGCGTGCGTGGCGGCGAATCTGCCGGTTATGCCCGCGCCGTCCAATTGGGATACAATCCACTTCCAGCCAGCTTCCAGGACCAACGGGAGGGTGACATGCACGTGATACGAGCCGCCGAGCTACATAGCCTCGTCAGCAGGACCCTGCAGGCGGTGGGCGCCGACCGGCGCAACGCCGACCGGGTTGCGGAGGCGCTCGTGTCGTCGAACCTCGCGGGAGTAGACACTCATGGCGTACTTCACCTCCCCAGGTACGTCGAATACGTACAGGACGGCGAGATCGAGCTCACGGCATGGCCCGAGGTCCTGAGCGAAACGCCCGCGACGGCGCTCGTCAGCGGCAACTGGGGGTTCGGACACGTCGCCGCCAAGTACGCGATGGAGCTCGCGATCGAGAAGGGCCGCGAGCAGGGCATCGCCATCGTGGGCATCGTGCAGTCCCACCACATCGGCCGCCTGGGCGAGTACGCCGAGATGGCCGCCTCCCACGGCATGATCGGGCTGGTGTGGGCCGGCGGCTACGGCGAGCAGAAGCCGATGGCCGTGCCATACGGCGGACGCAAGCCGGTGCTGCACACGAACCCGCTGGCGATGGGCTTCCCAGCCGGCGGCGAGCCCACCGTCGTGCTCGACTTCGCCACCACCGCCATCGCAGGCTCCAAGGTCCTGCTCGCGCAGCAGGGCGGCAAGCCGATACCGCCCGACGCGCTCGTCGACAAGCACGGCAACCCCACCACCGACCCGGACGCCTTCAACGACGGCGGCGCGCAGCTTCCCTTCGGCGGCCACAAGGGCTACGCCATCATGCTGGCCGTCGAGTACCTGAGCAGGATACTGCTCGGCACCGCCAGGTACGCCGACCCCGGCAAGGGCGGCGTATACATGCGCGACCAGGGCGTGTCGATGATGGCCTTCAAGGCGGACCTGTTCCAGCCGCTCGACGAGTTCGAGGCCCTCGCCGCCGAGATGGAGCGCCGCGTCAGGGCCATCCCGCCCGCGCCGGGCTTCGACGAGGTGATCGTCCCCGGGGACCCGGAGGCCCGCAACCGGGCGGAGCGCAGCGAGAACGGCATCCCCATCACCGACGAGATATGGGCGTCGCTCGTCCGGACCGCCGAGTCCCTGGGAGTCTCCGCCGGTTGACTCCCAATAGGACGCTCTCTATACTCGCCGCAGTCCCGTAACCCACCCACTCTCACCAGGAGCAACGCTATGGGCACCTTCGACGGCAAGGTCGCAATCGTCACCGGCGGCGCCTACGGCATAGGACGGGCGACCGCCCTCGAGTTCGCAAAAGAGGGCGCGGCGGTCGCCATAGCAGACATCAACGAGGAGGTCGGACGCGCGGTCGAGGCCGATCTGAAAAGGCTGGGCGCGGGGGGCCTGCTCGTCAAGGCCGACGTGGCCCACCTGGACGAGTGCCGCCGGGTCGTCGCCGAAACGGTGGAAGCCTTCGGGGCCGTGGACATCCTGTTCAACAACGTCGGCATCCAGTCGCCCACCTCGTACCTGAACGTGGAGGACACCCCGGAGGACCTCTGGGACCGCATCATCGACGTGAACCTCAAGAGCTACTACATGATGGCAAAGTTCGCTATACCCGAGATGCGCAAGCGCGGCGGCGGCGCCGTCATCAACACCGCCAGCGTCCAGGGTCTCCAGTCCCAGAAGCTGGTGCCCGCCTACGCGGCCAGCAAGGGCGGGGTGCTCTCCCTGACGCGCCAGATGGCGCTCGACTACGCCGAGGAGAATATCCGCGTGCTCGCCGTCTGCCCCGGCACCATCGACACCGAGATGGTGCGCACCATAGCCCGCACCGAGGAGGGCGACACCGACGAGATCGTGGCCGGCTGGGGCAAGGGCCATCCCATAGGGCGGGTCGGGCAGGGGACCGACATCGCGAACGTCGTGCTCTTCCTGGCCAGCGACAAGGCCAGCTTCATGACCGGCGAGCACGTCAACGTCGACGGCGGGTTCATGGCCCAGGGCGCATGGGCGTCGGGCGCCGGGTCCCAGGACTAGCAACCGATTCGTCCGATCGCACTCCGCCGGTTCGTATCGTATAGGCGGGTTTCAGCGCCGACAATAGATAGACTGTATAGGCGAGTTTCAGCGCCGACAATAGATAGATCGTAAGGGCGAGTTTCAGCGCCGTAGGGGCGGGTTCAAACCCGCCCTCCCAAGACCGCAGCCAGGAGGCACGGAATGGAAGGCAAGGTAGCCATCGTCACGGGCGGGGGCGGCGGGCTGGGCTCGGAGATTTGCCGCCGGTTCGCGTCCAGGGGCGCCGCCGTGGCCGTGGTCGACGTGAACGCCGATACGGCGGGACAGGTCGCCGACGGCATAAGCTCCGGCGGAGGCCGCGCCCTGGCCGTCCAGGCCGAAGTCACCGACGAGGCGTCCGTCGAGAACGCAGTGCGCGAAGCCGTCGATGTCCTGGGCAGGGTGGACTACCTGGTCCACTGCGCCGGCACCAACATCAAGGCCCCAATCCTGGAGATGTCCCTGGACCAGTGGGACCTGTCACTCGAGGCCCACCTGACGGGCGCCTTCCTATTCTGCCGCGAGGCCGGGAGGCGGATGGTCGAGCAGGGCGACGGCGGCAGCATCGTGCTGATGTCGTCGGTGGCGGCGACCGCGCCCGTGCCCGAAAGGGGCGCATACGGCCCCGCCAAAGCGGGGCTGATCAACTTCGCCGGACAGCTTGGCCTGGAGTGGGCGCGGTACGGCATAAACGTCAACGCCATCTGCCCTGGCGTCGCGCTGACACCGATGACGAAGATGGTATACGAGCGCGAGCCGGAGCTCAGGGCGCAGCGTCTCAAGAAGTTCCCCATAAAGCGCGAAGTCACCCCCGAGGAGGTGGCCGACCTCGCGCTCTTCCTGTGCAGCGACCAGGCGCGCTACATCAGCGGCGTCGGCATCCCCATAGACGGGGGCTTCCTCAACTCCGGCTTCTACCAGGACCCGGAGGACTGATCGGAAGGCAGAGGGTATGGAGCCAGCAAACCCATGACAAGACCCTGGAAGTGGGACGTCACAATCTACGACCGGCCCGGCTGGTACACGATCTCCGACAACCACAAGCAGCTTTACCTCTCTCCCGCCGGCAGGCTCGGCCTGAGGATATGGTCGTCTCCGGCGGCGCTCACCGCCACCGACTTCTGGAAGGAGCAGTTCGACAACCGGGTGCTGGTGTCGGACGACGGCGGCATGAGCTGGCGCACCGGCAGCGGGTCCGACGTGCCGCCCAGGCGCTCGGTCAGGACCGCGTCGGGCCGCATCGTCTCCATACTGAGCTCCGAGGTGCTGCGGGACCCGGAGGACCGCAAGCGCCACCTGGAAAGCGTCGGACTCGGCCATCTCTACAGCGACACCACCTTCTACCAGTACGGCCTCTGGCCCGAGAGCATGCGGGACGAGGTGGCCGCGATGGGGCTGCTGGTCCACGAGGTGGGGAACGGCGTGATCGGCGCGCACACCGGCCAGACGCTGCGCATCTCCGAGGACGACGGCAAGACGTGGAAGTACCGCGAGCTGACCGAGTTCCCCTTCCACGCGAAGATGATCGGCTTCTTCCGCGACCCTGTCATCACCCCATCGGGCGCCATAGTGGGAGCCAGCGACGGCATCCCGAACCCGGGACGAGGACCGGCCGAGGGCCTGGTGGGCGTCGCCCACTGCCTCAGGAGCGAGGACGACGGCGATACGTGGGACCTTATCCCCGTCGGCGTGGACCCGGACGGCGTCATCGACTTCGCGGAGCCCCAGGTGGCGCTGCTGCCGTCGGGGCGGCTCATCATGATGCTAAGGACGTCCGAGGGCGGCAGATTCGAGTTCATCTACCAGAGCTTTTCCGACGACGACGGAAAGACCTGGACGCCCCCTGAGCGCACTCCGATGTGGGGCAAGCCCCCCAACCCGGTCGTACTATGCAGCGGCGCGCTGCTGTGCAGCTACGCCTACCGGCGGACGCCGTTCGGCATCCGTGCCTGCGTCAGTTACGACGAGGGCGCGACCTGGGACATCCCCAACGAGAAGGTCATCCGCGACGACGCCGTTAACGGCCGCATCAGCTACCCCACAGCCGTCCAACTCGAGGACGAGAGCATCTTCGCCTTCTACGGCATCAACAAGGCCTGCGAGCCGCTGCCCGAGGAGCAGAAGATAAACGGCGATAACGTGCGCGTCTACCTCGCCGGCAGCCGCTACCACCAGGACTGGGTACGCCCAGAGCCCATTCCCTAGAGGTCCGAGCCTGATGCCTCCCGTCGACGGCACACTGTCCGGCAAGGTGGCCGTAGTTACCGGCGCGGGCAGGGGAATCGGCAAGGCAATAGCTGTCGGTTACAATCGAACCGCGACTTGACACGTCTGTAGCTGGGCGTTAGCATCTCTGTCTGTGAGAACTGTAATGAACGCCGGAATCTGCACATGTCTGTGTATGCGCAATTGGGGGGCCGGGTTGCGTCCCGGATTCTCTGCGTGTGGAGGCGTGCAGGAATAAGCGTCTAGATAGCTAGGCAACCAAGACCCCTCGAGTGCTCCGAGCCTCGAGGGGTCTTTTTGTTGTGGCCGAAGAGCTGGTTGTACGAACGAAAAGCGGTTCAGATGCTGGGAGCAAGCGATATGGTAGTGCAGGATAGAATCGTCGATACAGAGGTCATGGCGCTTGCAGTCACGCTTGAGGACGCGAGCGCCCGGGAGGTGATCGAGGCGGCCTTCGATGCGTTTGGCGACCGGGTAGCGCTGTGTACCAGCTTCCAGGCCGAGGGGATGGTCATCCTGGACATCGCCGCCCAGCTACGGCCCAGACCGCGCGTGTTCACTATCGACACCGGTAGGCTTCCCCAGGAGACGCACGACCTGATCGACACGGTGCGCGATCGGTACGGCGTGGAGGTCGAAGTTTACCACCCTGACAGCGAGGAGCTCACGCAGTTCGTAGGTGGGCACGGCGTCAACCCGTTCTACCGCAGTGTATCGCTGCGCCTCCGTTGCTGCGAGATTCGCAAGGTCAACCCTCTCAACCGCGCACTAGAGAATTATTCCGCCTGGATGACCGGACTGAGGCGTACCCAGAATGCGAGCAGGGCGGGAGTAGCGAAGATCGAGCTGGATGTCGCACACGGAGGCATAGTCAAGCTCAACCCGCTTGCGGACTGGGACTACGAGAGCGTGTGGCAGTACATCCGGGACAGGGACTTGCCTTACAACAGGCTGTACGACGCAGGCTACACGAGCATCGGATGCGCTCCGTGTACTCGCGCCATCGAGCCCGGAGAAGATCTCAGGGCCGGCCGCTGGTGGTGGGAGAACGGCTTTCCCAGCGAGTGCGGCATCCATACCGGACCCACGGGAACCTGACGGCCCATTCTGATCGAACAGGAGCCTCATGCCGCTGGGATAGACTGCTCTCGTCGCTCAGGGTCGGCAGCGTATGCGAAACAGGCGCGGATGTCCTCTTCCGTCAGCTCTGGGAAGTCATTCAGGATCTCCTCCACTGACATGCCGCCGCCAAGGTATTCCAGGATATCGTAGACCGTGATGCGCATACCCCGTATACACGGCTGCCCGCCGCGCTTGTCTGGTTCTACGGTGATGATCTTCCTGTAATCGACCGACATTCCAGGCCTCCCCCGAGGGGATGTGGTCTAACCTACCACACTCAAATGGCATACAGTCTGCTGTTGGCCGCATGATTCCGCTGCTTCTCCCTACACGAACCGCATGGCGTATATCCGCGCCCTGTGCATCCGCAGCCGGACGCGCACCGGCCTGCCCGCCCACTGCGACACGTCCGACTCGCCGCGCCAGGTCACGGTATGGCTCACGCTGTCGCCCGTTATAGGGTCGCAGTCCTCGAACGACCGGCCCGCTATCGCCGGGGCGTGCTCGCGCCTGTTGTCGTTCGACGCGTCCGCCAGCTCCACCAGTATCCGCCCGCCGAAGCGCGTCCAGGCGTTGAGCCGCATGGCCGCGCCGGTGAAGTCCATGATCAGCGTGGTGCAGGCGCCCTTCGACTCGGCGTCCAACGATACGAAGCCGTCCTCCCGCCACGTCGCGGTCGCCACGCCCGTCTCCGGCATAGAGTTGTCGAAGAAGACCCGGTTGTGCGACGACCGCCGGGGCGAGAATGGGACCGACCACTCGCCGGGCCTGAGGCCTACGATGCCCGTGCCCGCGTAGAGGCCGCCCTCCGACCACGTCCCGGGCTCCCCGGCCGGGAGCACCGCCTCCCGCAGTGGGCGCTGCCAGTTGAGGCCGTCCCGGCTGGTCATCATGTGGACCTCGGAGAAGTCGCCGTTGTGCCTGTAGAACGAGGGGAAGAGCAGGTGCGCGTCGGCGCCGTGCCAGGGCGTGTAGCCGTTGGTGTAGACGTCCGTGTCCACGTCGTCGTACATCGCCGTGGTTACCAGCGGCTGGGGCGTCGGCCAGCTATCGAAGCGCTCCGTCTCCGCGTAGGCGATTATCCGCCGCCCGTGAGACGTGCCGTGCTCGTGCTTCGTCCAGCCGCGGAAGTAGCCGACGTACTTGCCCTTGTCCGGGTCGAAGCGGACCACGATCTGGGTGTCGCTCAGGTACTCGCGCACGAGCGGCTTTTCTATGGGCCGCCAGTGCAGCCCGTCGGGCGACGTGCCGCCGAAGATGCAGAACCTGCCCTCGTAGGTGCCTATGTGGATGATCTTGTATCTCTCGTCGGCGGGCGCGCTCGGGTCTTTGAACACCGTTCCCCCGTGGGAGTCGCGGCCCGGCGAGGCGTCGAGCCCGTAGACGAGGTTGTTCTCGCGCGAGCCCTGGTAGGTGACGGTCCCGACCACGGGCTTGACCCAGTTCACCCCGTCGCTCGACTCGGCGTAGGCCATCACCCTCTGGGTGCCGATGTCCTCGTCCACGTCGAGCTCGCCGCTCATGTCCCCGCTGTCGTAGTAGAGCCGGAACAGCCCGTCGTCCTCGAACAGCGTGCAGTAGACGCCAATCCCGGTCAGGGCGTTGCCCTGCTCCCACGGCCTGTCCGCCGTGACGATCGGGGGATCGAGCCGGGGCAGGTGCGGCCTGAGGCGTACCCCGTAGGGCATCTCCCAGCTCTCCGGCCTGTCCCCGCCAAACGAGAGGCCGTAGCCGGGGTCTATCAGGCCCCAGTCGATGAACACGTGCTTCCGGGACCCGAGGTGGTAAGGCTCATACGGCATGGCGTCCTCCTTCTCCTGCGGCTATCGCTTCGACGGTTTCTCCAGGACGTAGATGATGAAGTTCGGCGCGCGGGGCTCGTCGTCGAACTCTGGGTGCTCGACCAACTGCCGCTCCGAGGGAATCGGCTCGTGCAGACCTTCCAGCGCGAAGCCTGCTTCGAGAAAGGCCGATACGTAGCTGGAGAGCGTCCTGTGCATGTTCACGAACCGCCTGCCCAGCCATTCGAACTCCCGCGGCCCTTCCTCCGTGTAGTTGTCCACCGGATAGAACAGCTTCCGCCCATAGTCGCGGATCCAGCCTACGAAGTCGATCGGCGCGCTCCGCATCGGGTGAACGTTGCAGACGACGAACCGGCCGCCCGGGCGCAGCACCCTGTACGCCTCCCGAATAGACCGGCGATAGTCGAGCAGGTCCACCAGCACGATGTACGACACCGCGAGATCGAAGGCGCCGCCGCCGACTCCCTCCAGGTCCTCCGCGTCGCCCACGAGATACGTTTCGCCCGAGGTCCCCAGGGCGCGCGCCCGCTCGATCAGCGCCTCGGTCAGGTCGATGCCGGTCACCGCCGCGCCCATCTCGGAAAGCAGCCGGCAGAACCGGCCCTCCCCGCAGCCGATGTCGAGCACCCTCTTGCCCGACACGTCTCCCAGCGCCTCCAGCATCCACGAGTCCAGCATCCCAATGCGGACGGCCTGGTCGGTCTCGATCCACTGCTGCGCCGCCTCGGTCCACTGGGTGCGGAGGAGTCTATCGAGCTCCATGCCGTTCCTTCCTGCTTGCGTAAAACGCGAGATGGGCCATAATACGCGGCGGGAGCATTATACGTCCCACGGGGGACGTGCGACAGGAGGAAACTACATCCGTCCCCTTCCGAGCCTGCTTCGCCCCGTGGTCTGGGCCCAGGCCGGATGTGCGACAGGAGGAAACTACATCCGTCCCCTTCCGAGCCTGCTTCGCCCCCGTGGTCTGGGCCCAGGCCGGATGTGCGACAGGAGGAAACTACATCCGTCCCCTTCCGAGCCTGCTTCGCCCCGTGGTCTGGGCCCAGGCCGGATGTGCGACAGGAGGAAACTACATCCGTCCCTTCCCCCGTTCGACGGGGGAAGGTTAGGATGGGGGTTCCGAACAGTTTACGCAGGAGGTCCAACTGTGAGCGAGCGTCATATCAGCATAACGGCGGGCCCCGCGGCGGTGAGCGCCGCGCTGAACGACACGGCCGCGGCGGCCATGATATGGGACGCCCTCCCCATCGAGGCGTCCGCCAACACCTGGGGAGACGAGATATACTTCGCCATACCCGTCGACGCCGGCGACGAGGCGGGGCAGGAGACCGTCGACCTCGGCGACCTGGGCTATTGGCCCCCGGGCAGCGCCTTCTGCATCTTCTTCGGGCCTACCCCCATGAGCAGGGGCGACGAGATCCGCCCGGCCAGCCCCGTCACCGTGGTAGGCAAGGTGAGCGGCGACCCGAAGGTGTTCGAGCAGGTAGCGCCGGGCGCGCCGGTCCTCATAGAGCGCGCCTGAGGCCCATCACAAGGAGCCGTCATGAGCAGTCCCGGCCGTCCCTCCCGCGTTCCTCGCTACACCTTCGCGGAGACCCTGCCCGAGCAGGAGGCCGAGCTGAGGGCCAACCCATTGCTGCGGCGCATGGCCGCCTCGCGCAAGGCCATGTCCGGCGACCCTCACCGGCCCGCCTACCACTTCGTCAGCCCCGAGAGCAGGCTGAACGACCCCAACGGCCTATGCTTCTGGCAGGGCCGGTGGCACCTCTTCTACCAGGGCTACCCCCCGGAGGACGACCGCGCGCACTGGGGGCACGCCGTCAGCGGCGACCTCGTCCACTGGCGCGACCTGCCATACGCAATCTACCCGGACGTCGAGGAGCGCTGCTATTCCGGTTCGACGCTGGTCGAGGAGGACCGGGTGATCGCCATGTACCACGGCACGCAGGCCGGCAACATGGCCGCCGTCTCCGGCGACCCGCTGCTGCTGAACTGGGAGAAGGTCACCGGCGGGCCGGTCATCCCCATCCCCGAGGACGACGGATTGCCGCAGCGCTACGCGGTGTTCGATCCCTGCATCTGGAAGAAGGGCGACGCCTACTATTCGCTCTCCGCAGGGGCCTGGAGCGACACGCCCGGCGGCAGGCGGGTCGCCGCCGATTACCTGTTCCGGTCCTACGACCTGGAGAGCTGGGAGTACCTGCACCGCTTCACCGAGGGCGACCGCTTCACGCTGGTGGGGGACGACGGGGCCTGCCCGTACTTCTGGCCCATCGGCGACAGGCACATCCTGCTCTTCTTCAGCCACATGAGCGGCGGGCAGTACCTCCTCGGCGACTACGATCTGGAGCGCGACAAGCTGGTCGTCGCATCCGGCGGCCTCTTCAACTTCGGTGCGGCGACCCCCTCCGGCGTACACGCTCCCTCGGCCACGCCCGACGGCGAGGGAGGCGTCATCGTCATCTTCAATATGAACCCGGGGTACCCGACAGAGGGCTGGGACCAGATCATGACGCTGCCAAGGCGTCTAACGCTGTCGGGGGAACAGGACCTCAGGATGGAACCCGCCGGCGACGTCGAGTCCCTGCGATACGACCGCAGGGGGATAGGGGAGACGGCGTTGCCCGCCAACGAGGAGGTCGTCCTGGAGGGAATCGAGGGCAGGGCGATGGAGTTGGAGGTCGAGCTCGATCCGCAGGAGGCGTCGACGGTGGAGCTGAACGTCCTACGTTCGCCCGGCCGGGAGGAGTTCACGCGAATCGCCTTCTTCAAGGACCGCGGCTTCAACGTCCAGGCGCCGGCCGTCGAAGGCGCGCAGCACCATAGCGGCAGGCGCACGGTGCGCGGCCCCGCACAGGCCCAGCCGCGGCCCGCCCAGGCGCGCGAGAGCCTGCTGACGCTCGACACGTCCTACTCGTCGGCGCTCCCTGGCGCGCTATCGCGGGCGCCCGAGACGGCGCCGCTACTGCTGGAGGACGGCGAGACGCTGCGGCTGCGCGTCTTCATCGACCACAGCGTGGTGGAGGTGTTCGCGAACGGCAAGCAGTGCGTCGCCGCGCGCGTCTACCCGGGACGCGAGGATAGCACGGGCGTCTCACTGCGCGCCCAGGGGTCCGGCGCCCTGCTCAGATCGCTCGGCGCGTGGCGTATGAGGAGCATCTACGGGTAGGCGCTACTCACCTTTTCATACCGGCGAAAGCGGCCCCCGTACTCCGATACGGGGCCGGTACCCAGGGGCCGTCTCGGGCCGTCTCGAGCACAGGCGTCTTTCGGTCCCGCCAATGGTACAATCCTATCGTGCATCCTAGCGCAGATGGAGATTGGCGCAGCATCACGGAGGAGTCCGGCCATGACGACCCAAAGCGCACTCACGCAGACGCGCATAGGCCCCTACTCGGACATCGAGCAACTACCCGACCCACCGCGGGAGCCTGATATGGTGCAGAGAAAGAACCTCTCCCTGATTGACGGTACGCTGCTGGCTTACTTTGCCGGATCCGACGACGTGCTGATTACGGGAGAGATATACGTCGTCCTCGAAGCGGGCGACCCGGTGGAGTTGTCCCCGGACTTCATATTTGCGAGGCCGCTCATCGACCCGGAGAGAGTCATCCGGCGCAACGGCTACGTGATAAGCGAGGTCGGCAGACCGCCGGACCTCGTTCTCGAAGTGGGTTCACGCAGCACGGGCAGACGGGACTACACGGTGAAGCGCGAGGGCTACGCGGCTCTCGGAGTGGGGGAATACTGGCGCTTCGACCCGTCGGGCGGGGAGTATCACGACGCGCCGCTCGCGGGGGACCTGCTGGCGGACGGGAAGTACGAGCCGTTGGAGATAGTCAGCGAGTCTGGCGGGCGGCATTGGGGATACAGCGAGGCGTTGGGCCTGGAGTTGTGGTGGGACGGAGGCGAGCCGCGCTTTCGGGACCCTGTGAGCGGTGAGTTCCTGCCTACGCTCATGGAAACGGTAGAGGCGCGTCACGCGGCGGAAGAGCGGGCGGACGCAGAGAGCGCCGCGCGGACTTTCGCGGAGGAGCGGGCGGAAGCCGAGCGTGCGGCGCGACAGGCTGCGGAGCGGCGCGCTGCCGATATGGAGGCCGAGTTGCGCCGACTGAGGGGCGAATAGCGCGGATTATTACCCTTGGAGCAACTCGACATCGCGCCGAGCGCGGTCTTGAAGCATTGTGAGTGTCGGCCCGTCGCTGCGGCTGCTGCGGGGCCGTCTCGAGCACGGCGTCTTTCGACGCCCGCCAATGGTACAATCCTATCGTGCATCCTAGCGCGGATGGAGATTGGCGCAGCACCACGGAGGAGTCCGGCCATGACGACCCAAAGCGCACTCACGCAGACGCGCATAGGCCCCTACTCGGACATCGAGCAACTGCCCGACCCACCGCGGGAGCCTGATATGGTGCAGAGAAAGAACCTCTCCCTGATTGACGGTACGCTGCTGGCTTACTTTGCCGGATCCGACGACGTGTTGATTACGGGAGAGATCTACGTCGTCCTCGACGCGGGCGACCCGGTGGAGCTGGCTCCTGACCTCATATTCGCAAGGCCGCTCATCGACCCGGAGAGAGTCATCCGGCGCAACGGCTACGTGATAAGCGAGGTCGGCAGACCGCCGGACCTCGTTCTCGAAGTGGGTTCACGCAGCACGGGCAGACGGGACTACACGGTGAAGCGCGAGGGCTACGCGGCTCTCGGAGTGGGGGAGTACTGGCGCTTCGACCCGTCGGGTGGGGAGTATCACGACGCGCCGCTCGCGGGGGACCTGCTGTCGGACGGGAAGTACGAGCCTCTGGAGATAGTCAACGAGCCTGGGGGGCGGCATTGGGGATACAGCGAGGCGTTGGGCCTGGAGTTGTGGTGGGACGGAGGCGAGTTGCGCTTTCGGGACCCTGTGAGCGGTGAGTTTCTGCCTACGCTCATGGAAACGGTAGAGGCGCGTCACGCGGCGGAAGAGCGGGCGGAAGCAGAGAGCGCCGCGCGGACTTTCGCGGAGGAACGGGCGGAAGCTGAGCGCACGGCGCGGACTTTTGCGGAGGAACGGGCGGAAGCCGAGCGCGCGGCCCGACGGGCCGCGGAGCGGCGCGCCGCCGATATGGAGGCCGAGTTACGCCGACTGAGGGGCGAATAGCGCGGATTATTACCCTTGGAGCAACTCGACATCGCGCCAAGCGCGGTCTCAAAGCATTGTGAGTGGCGGCCGGTCGCTGCGGCTGCGCAGGTCCTATTGCGCGAAGCGCCCCCTGTGATATAGTTCTTTGCCAACAAGTGGCGGGCCGCCCGGTGTCGGCCCCTTCCCTCCAAGGGGGACGACCCGCATCAGTCCGTTTGAGTGGGATGGTGAACTATGGCAACCACTTCGCTGAATAAGCTCGAAGCCCTGGCGCTCATGGCGGGGCCCCTCGTGGCCCTGGCATTCTTCCTGCTCGAACCGGGCGGGATATTCATCGACCCCGCGGACTCGGGCGACTCCGAGGCCATCGTCACCGCCATGGCGTCCAACCAGACCCTGGCCCACGTGTCGGCCCTCGTAGTGCCCCTGGGCCTCGCCGTGATGGTCTACGGACTCCTCGGCCTCGCCCGGTTGAGCGCCGAAGATTCCCTCCCCGCCAGCCTGTCGCGCTTCGGCCTGCTGTGCATGGTCATCGGCGCCGTGGGATGGATCCTCGGCTCCGGCCTTGCCCACGTTCTCGCCGAGACCCAGATCGGTGACCCGCAGGCCATGGAGCGCGCCATGTCCGTCCACAAGGTCGATTACGGCGTCGGCATCATGTCCGGCATCGCCGTATCGACGGGGTTCACGCTCTTAGCCCTCGGCCTGTCGACCAGGTACTCACCCGGATTCGGCAAGATAGCCGCCCTGGCGATAGCCGCCGTATCGGTAGTGGCCCTCGCCGCGTTCATCATCGGGCACAGCGTCCCGGACGAGAACATGATCTCGCTGGCGAGGTCCTGCTACTTCCTCTGGACGATCTGGAGCGTCTATCTTGGCGCGACTTTCCTCAGGGGGACCGCCTTCTCCCAGGCGAGCGAAGGGTAGCAGCCTGGAGCAGGCTCCCTAGCGCGCGATCTTCGCCGCGCGGGCGCGGAGCTCGTACTTCCGGATCTTCCCGGTCGCCGTCTTCGGCAGGGGCCCGAACACCACCGTCTTCGGCGCCTTGAAGTGGGCCATGTTGCCGCGGCACCAGTCGATCAGCTCTTCGGGCGCGGCGCCTTCGCCGCCGGGCGTCAGGGTGACGAACGCGCAGACCGATTCCCCCCAGGTCTCGTCGGGCCTGGCCACCACCGCAGCCTCCATCACCTTGGGGTGCCGGTACAGTACCTCCTCGACCTCCAAGCTCGATATGTTCTCGCCGCCTGAGATTATGATGTCCTTCGACCGGTCCTTGACCTCGATATACCCGTCCGAGTGTACGACCGCGAGGTCGCCGGTATGCAGCCAGCCTCCGTCGAACGCCTCCGCCGTGGCCGCGGGGTTCTTCAGGTAGCCCTTCATCACGGTGTTGCCCCTTATCATCACCTCGCCGACCGCGGCCTCGTCCGCCGGGACGGGCCGTCCCGTCTCGGGTTCGGCGACCTCCAGGGCGGCGAGGGTCGGATACCGGACGCCCTGGCGGGACAGCTTCACGGCCTTGTCGGTCGCCGGCAGCGAGTCCCAGCGGTCCTGCCAGGCGCAGACGCTGGCGGGGCCGTAGGTCTCCGTCAGGCCGTAGAGATGGGTCACCCGGAACCCCATCTTCTCCATCGCGGCGATCACCGCGCTGGGCGGGGCCGCGCCTCCCGTGGCCACCTCGACGGTGTGGGCGAACGCCCGCTTGACCTCTTCGGGCGCGTGGACGATCGTGTTCAGCGCTATGGGCGCCGCGCACATGTGGGTCACGCCGTGCTTCCGCACCATCTCGAATATGGCGGAGGGCTCCGGCCGCCGCATGCACACGTGCGTGCCGGCTGCCGCCGTCACCGCCCACGTATAGGTCCAGCCGTTGCAGTGGAACATCGGCAGGGTCCACAGGTACACGGAGTCCTTGCCGAGGCCGAACGCCATCACGTTGCCGACGGCGTTCAGGAACGCGCCCCTGTGGTGGTAGACAACGCCCTTGGGGTTTCCAGTGGTCCCCGACGTGTAGTTGAGGGCCAGCGCCTCCCATTCGTCTTCCGGCAGCCGCCACTCGAAATCGGGGTCGCCCTCGCCCAGGAGCGCCTCGTAGTCCAGCTCCCCCAGCGGGTCGCCGCCGCCGCCCAGCGGGTCGTCGATGTCCACGACCAGGATATCCCGGTCGAGCTTCGACAGCGCTTCTTCGACGACGGGCGAGAACTCCCGGTCGGCGATCAACGCCCTGGCCTCTCCGTGCTCGAGGATGAGAGCCACGGTCTCGGCGTCCTGCCTGATGTTGATCGCGTTCAGGACTCCGCCGATCATCGGCGCGCCGTAGTGCGCCTCGAGCAGGGCGGGGACGTTGGGCGCCATCACCGCCACGGTGTCCCCGACGCCGACGCCCCTCGAGGAGAGCGCGCTCGCCAATCGGCGGCACCGCTCGTAGAATTCGCGGTAGGAGTACCGCGTATCTCCGTGTACAACAGCGGTCTTGTCCGGGTAGACGGCCGCGGCCCAGTCCAGGAAAGTCAATGGCGTGAGCGGCTGGTAGTTGGCGGGGTTGCGGCCCAGATCCCGCTCGAAGATGTTTTCTTCCCGCGCCTCCATCGCTGCCCTGTCGCTTACGTCCTACGAGAAGCCCAACTCGTCGGCGACGCCGTACTTGACCGCCAACTCTCGCAGCCGCTCCCACGTTGCCTCCTCCACCTCTATGCCCTCCTCCAGCTTGCGCTGCGTGGTAAGGTGCTCAAGCTCGCCCGGGTAGTAGACCTGGCTGAAGCCGGGAGCGGGCGGCGTCCGGTTCAGGTACGCGGCGAAGTCGGTAACGTCCCGCTTGAACTCCTCCAGCGGCCGGAAGGCTTCGACGTCGAAGGCCGCCATGAACACCCCGTCGTTGTGGCGTCCGGAGGGCTCCACCCCGAAGCCCAGCCCCGTCAGTATCCCGGAGAATATCTCCACCATCACGGAGAGGCCGTACCCCTTGTGCCCCTGTTCGCCCCCCAGGGGCAGGGAAGAGCCGCCCTCCTGGAGCGCCGCGGGGTCGGTGGTCGGCTTGCCGTCCTTGTCCACGATCCAGCCTTCCGGGATGCTCTCGCCCCTGGCCAGGGCGACGTTGATCTTGCCTCCCGCCACGGCGCTGGTGGCCACGTCGATGAAGAGCGGGCCGTCCAGGTTGCTGGGCATTGCGATGCAGATCGGGTTGGTGCCCAGCCTCGCCTCGCGTCCGCCGAACGGGACCACCTGCTTCGCCGAGCGCCCGGAGTCGGCCGTCATCATGCCTATCATGCCCGCCTCGGCCGCCATCACCGGGTAGTCGGTGACGCGGCCCACGTGCCCCTGCCGGTAGACCGTCGTCGCGGCGACGCCGTGCTCGCGCGCCTTGTCTATCGTCATCCGCATCGCCTTCTCGGAGACGGTGTAGCCGAAGCCCCAGTGGCCGTCGATGACGGTGGTCGTGGAGGTCTCCCGCACCACCTCGAAGGGCGCCTGCGGGACCAGGTGGCCCACGTCGACTCGGTCGATGTACGTCGGTATCTGGATGATGCCGTGGGAGTCGTGGCCCGCGAGGTTGGCGTCGATGGAATGGCGCGAAACGATCGCCGCCTCCTCCTCGCTCGCGCCCGCGCCCCGGAGCAGCGCGGCGGCGATCTCCCTCAGCTTGTCCGCGGCAACGTTTGGCATATCTCGCTCCTCTATCTGCGAATGCTCGCCCGATGCTACTACAGATTCGACCCCTCCGTCTCCATCCGCGGCGCGGAATCGCCGAGCTTCCCGGAGAGACGCCTGTGAACTGCTTGAAGTCCCTTCTCATGCCCCATCTACAATCTTCACACGGAGAGGTTGACAGGCTTCTCCCGCGTTGCGGCCAGGAAGCTCGGAGGCGAGGCTACAGATGACTACTTCCACGTCGGTCCACGGCTCTGCGGAGGGCGCGCAGGGCGAGGAATGCCGCCACCGGTGGGCTATAGACACCCCGTCGGGCAAGTTCAGCAACGGCGTCTGCACTCTGTGCGGTGAGCAGCGCGAGTTCCAGAACTACATCGAAGGCTCCCACTGGGGCAGCGACGTATCGCTGGAGCACCTCATCGGCTCCTCGGGCGTGGGTGTTGGACACGGCGTGAAGCACCCCAGCGGGCCGTTCTCGGACGACGGCTACTAGCAGGCAGCCACGCCCGCTACCGGAACAGGTCCAGGGAGCGCTCTCGCAGCAGCGACCGTGCCGATCCGGTCCCTTCCCGGTACTCGTACCCCCGCACTATGGCCGCCGGTATCCCCGCCGCCTTCGCCATCACCAGCTCGGCCGCGGCCGCAAGCTCGTCCGCAACCGCGATCATAGTCACCTTCAGCGGCTTCCCCACGGCGTCGACGCTGCCCCTGTAGTCCACCAGGGGTTCCATTCCGGCCGCGCCTATCGCGTAGTTGGCCTGGCCCTCCCTCCACGGCCTGCCGAAGGTGTCCGATATGACCACGGCGACGCTCTCGCCCGTCTCCCGTCTCATCTCCGCCCGTATCCGCCGCGCCGACTCGTCCGGGTCATCCGGCAGCAGCGACACCACGTCCTCGCCCTCCACGTTGGACGAGTCGATGCCCGCGTTGGCGCATATGAAACCATGCTTCGTCTCGGTGATCATGATGCCCCTTGCCCTGTCCATCCTGACGACGGACGCGCTCTCCCGGAGCACAAGCTCGACCAGCCTGGGGTCCTTGCCACTGCCCGCCGCGAACTCGACCGCATAGGGCGAAGGAGTGATCGAGTCGAGGCGCGCCAGCCTGCCCTCTGCCTTCGATGCGACCTTCTGGGTGACGACGACGATGTCGTCGTTTCCGAGCGCGTCGCCCTGGCGGGCGGCCGCCTCCGCGATCATCACGCCCAGCCGGGCGCCGGGCTGTACCTCGGGAATACCGAGCACCCCTGTTACCGTGAAACGGGGAGGGGACTGCGCGGCCTCGCCGCCGCCTTTCCCGGTCATGTCGAGGACTACCCCGTCCTAGTACCTACTATCAATATACGGCGTCATGATGTATTCTCTCGGCATGGCTGGAGTAGCGACACGAATTGAGTTGACTGAGGACGATCGAACGACCCTGGAGAGATGGGTGCGAGGAACCACGACGGAGCAGCGCATTGTGCAACGAGCCCGTATCGTCCTGGCAGCGGCGGCGGGAAGCACGACGAAGGAGATCGCATCTGAGTTGCATACGCGTGCGGCTACGGTGAGCAAATGGCGCACCCGGTTCGCCAAGCAGGGATTGAGCGGTCTGGCAGACGCTCCCCGGTCGGGCAAGCCCCGGGTATACGGCGAGGAGACCGAGCGGCGCATCCTCGCCCAATTGGACGAGCCTGCTCCGGACGGGTACACGACATGGACGGGCAAGCTGTTGGCCAAGGCCCTTGGTGACGTCTCGGCGATCCACGTCTGGCGTGTGCTTCGCAAGCACGGCATCCACCTTCAGCGGCGTCGCAGCCGGTGCGTGAGCACCGATCCGCAGTTTGCTCAAAAGGCGGCGGACATAGTGGGACTCTACCTGGACCCGCCTGAGAACGCGATGGTGATCAGCGTTGACGAGAAGCCTTCCATTCAGGCCTTGGAACGAGCGCAGGGGTGGCTGCGCCTTCCCAACGGAGAGGCGGTGAGGGGACACTCTCATGAGTACAAGCGACACGGGACTACCACCCTCTTCGCTGCTCTTGAGGTGCATACCGGCAGGGTCAACGTGGCCCACTATAGCCGCAAGCGGCGACGCGAGTTCCTGGACTTCATGAACCGTATTGTGGACCACTATCCCGATACCGAGCTTCACGTGGTGCTGGACAATTTCGTCACCCATAAGCCCAAGAATGACCGTTGGCTTGCACGCCATCCCCTGGTCCATTTCCACTACACACCCACACATGCTTCCTGGCTGAACCAGATCGAGGTCTGGTTCAGCATCCTGACACAGGCTGTGCTGCGACACCTCAGTGCCACGGACCCCAAGCAGGTCCGTGAGGCCATAGACCGCTTTACTGCTGCCCGCAACAGGAACCCTATCCCCTTTGAATGGACCAAGACCGTTGTCAGACCTACCACCCTCAAACAACGTTACGCTGACTTATGATAGCAGGTACTAGGAGCGGCGGGCGACGACGTAGCGGGCGATCTGCTCCAGCGATTCGCGGGCCGGGCTCGGCTCCAGCACCGCCAGCGCGTCGACCGCGGCCCGCGAATAACTGTCGGCGACCGCGTACGACTCGTCGATTATGGCCGTGTCCTGCGCCGTCTCCACGGCCAGCGCCAGCCTCTCGCCGTCGCCGGGGCGTCTCAGCGACTCCAGCACCGGGTTGTCCGCCGGACCGGTCTCCACCGCGATGATGGCGGGCATCGTCATGATGCCCTGCGCCAGGTCGGCGCCGACGGGCTTGCCGACCTCCTCCCTCGTGGCGTCGAAGTCTAGGATGTCGTCCACGATCTGGAACGCCATGCCCATGTTGTAGCCGTAGCTCTTCAACGCCTCCACCTCGCGCGGCGGGGCGCCGCCAAGGATCGCGCCCGACTCCGCGGCCGTCGTGAAGAGGGACGCCGTCTTGTCGTAGATGCGCTTCAGGTACACCTCCCGCGCCTGCGTCGGCTGGAAGGCCGAGGCCATCTCCTGCAGCTCCCCGCTCGCGAGCGACATGATCGTCTCCGCGAACCTGCGGATCACGTGTACGTTGCCCGTATCGCAAACGTAGGTCGCCGACGTGGCGAACACGTAATCGCCCACCAGCACGGCCGCGTTCTTTCCCCACAGGCTCGACACCGTGGCGAAGCCGCGCCGTAGGTCCGAGCCGTCCACCGTGTCGTCGTGTATCAGCGACGCTATGTGGAGCAGCTCGACGGCAGCCGCCATCAGCTCCGCGTTGCGCCCGTCGTTCGGGTGCAGCCGCGCCGCCAGCAGTGTCACGGCCGGCCTCAACCCCTTGCCCGTGGTCTGTAGCACGTGCTCCAGCGGCTCGGCAAGGTATTCGTCCTGGTCGCTGGCGAGCCGGCGCAGCCCATTCCTGACGCGGTCCAACTGCTCCTGGACGGGCTCGTATAGCCGCTCCAGCTTGTCGGGCAGCACAGCGGTCTCTCTCATCAGCCCTGGACCCGCGCCGCTTCCCGCTCGATCACCGCCTCGTCCAGCTTTGCGAACAGCGGCTCCGGTCTTGCGAAAGACTGTCCCGGCGCGATGGCGTCCGGCTCCCAGCGCCAGCCGTCATCTTCCAGGGAGCCGCCGAGGCCGAGCATCGAGTGCAGCTTCTCGGAACTGAAGGGGAGGTAGGGAGCGAGCGCCACCTTGAGGCAGTTGACCGCGGCGATGGCCGTCCATAGCGTCGTGCCGGCCGCCGCCCTGTCCGTCCTGACCTGCCGCCACGGCGCCTTGCGGTCCAGGTAGCGGTTCGCCTCCTGCGCCAGCCCCATCGCGGCGCTAAGCCCGGCGCGGAACTGGCATCTCGCTATGGCGTCGTCCGTCTCGTCCAACCTGGCGCGAGCCGCCGCCAGCAGCGCCTCGTCCTCCGCCTGCAGCCGCCCTTTTTCCGGAATACGCCCGTCGAAGTTGCGGTGCGACATCGTCAGTACGCGATGCACCAGGTTGCCGTACGTGGCCACGAGCTCGTCGTTGTTGGCGCGCACGTACTCGCGCCATGAGAAGTCGGAGTCGCTCGTCTCGGGCATGTTCGCGGCCAGCACGTACCTGAGCGGGTCCGGCTCGTACCTGTCCAGGTAGTCCGGCAGCCATACCGCCCAGTCCCTGCTGGTGGACAGCTTCAGCCCCTCCAGGTTCAGGTACTCGTTCGCCGGAACGTCGTACGGCAGGTTCAGCCCGCCGTACCCCGTAAGCATCGCCGGCCAGATTATCGTGTGGAACGGGATGTTGTCCTTACCCATGAAGTAGTACGCCCGGCATTCGTCCTGCCAGAAGCTGCGCCACCGCTCCGGGTCGCCGCCGCGGGCCGCCCACTCCTTCGATGCCGAAAGGTAGCCGATGACCGCCTCGAACCAGACGTATATCCGCTTGCCGTCGTACCCGTCCAGGGGCACCGGGACGCCCCACTCGATGTCGCGGGTGATGGCCCTGTCGTTCAGCCCGCCCTCCAGGTAGCCGATGGAGAAGTTGCGCACGTTGGGCCGCCAGTGCTCCTGCTCCCGCACCCATTCCAGGAGCTCCTCCTCGAAGGCGCTCAGCTTCAGGAAGAAGTGCTCCGTCTCCCTGATCCTCGGCTCGCTCCCGCACAGGCGGCACGCCATGTTCACGAGCTCGCGCGGGTCGAGCGTCCGCCCGCAGCCGTCGCACTGGTCGCCGCGCGCCCCGTCGGCCCCGCAGTGGGGGCATACCCCCTCCACGTACCGGTCCGCCAGGAAGCGCCCGTCCGCGTCGCAGTAGGGCTGGTGCATCACGCCGGGGTAGATATACCCGGCGTCGTGCAGTCTTGCGAAAATATCCTGGGCCACCTCGTGGTGGTTCTCGGTGTGCGTCGACGTGAACAGGTCGAAGCTGATCCCCAGCCGCTCCCAGTTGTCCAGGAACTCCGCGTGGTACTGTCCGAAGACCTCCTCCGGCGTCACCCCGCGCTTCTCCGCCTCCAGCGTCACGGGGGTGCCGTGGGAGTCGCTGCCGGACACCATCAGCACCTCGTTGCCCTTCAGCCGGTGGTAGCGCGCGAATATGTCCGCCGGCACGTACGCGCCCGCGGCCTGCCCAACGTGGATGGACCCGTTCGCGTACGGCCACGCGACAGCCACCAGTATGCGCTCGCCCATTGCCTCCCCCGTGTATACCCAGTCCAAGGGTTCGTTAATCCTATCACAAACGCCTATGCCCAGCCCCGGAGCCGGGCTACGCCCACACCCTCCCGGGCCCAACCGGCGGCGCTGCCCTTGTGCTTCGTCGTAGCGGTGTTGCGCTAGCCGGCGGGTCGGGAGCCCGTGGGGACGGAAGGGATGTCCTCCACAACTCCTAGGCAGTGTTGACATTCATGTCATTCCGAGCGCAGCGAGGAATCTAAGGACCTTGCGCTAAGGCTACCACCTTAGATTCTTCACTCCGCTGCGCTCCGTTCAGAATGACATGATCGGGAGCCGCTTGAATGTCAACACAAACCTAGCTACTCATTCCGATTAGCAAAACGGAAGGCCAACAGTGCTAAGGTCGTTTACCGGTACGTTGCGCCATCCATCGGGAACGCACCCAACTAGATTGTTATCGGATAAGCCCAACATTTGCAGGTTGGTCAGGCTGCCAAGTTCGGACGGTATCTCCCCGCTCAACTGGTTGAAATAGAGGTACAACTCTTGCAGATTGGTCAAGCCGCCAAGCTCGGACGGTATCTCTCCGCGCAACTGGTTCTGAGACAGGTACAGCACTTGCAGGTTGGTTAATCTGCCAAGCTCGGCCGGTATCTCCCCGCTCAACTGGTTCATGGAAAGGACCAATTCTTGTAGGCTATGGAGGTTGCCAAGCTCGGGTGGTATCTCCCCAATCAACTCGTTTCCCCATAGGTAGAGTTCCCGCAGGCCAGTGAGGTTGCCAAGCGCGGATGGTATCTCTCCTTTCAACTGGTTCCCAGAAAGCTCCAACACTTGCAGGTTGGTCAAGCTACCAAGCGCGGATGGTATCTCCCCGCTCAACTGGTTTCCCCAAAGGTACAGTTCTTGCAGGCCAGTGAGATCGCCAAGCTCGGCTGGTATCTCTCCAACCAACCGGTTCTGACCGAGATGCAACATTTGCAAGCTGGTCAAGCTGCCGAGCTCTGCCGGTATCCCTCCACTCAACTTGTTCCCTCTTAGATGCAGCTCTTTCAGGTGATCCACGTACAGTTCGTACAAGGTATCTAGGTTTCCGAGCTCTGCCGGTATCCCTCCGCTCAACTCGTTCTCAGAGAGATTCAACACTTGCAGTCTGCCCAATCTGCCGAGCTCTGCCGGTATCTCTCCGCTCAATTCGTTTCCCAAAAGGTCTAACTTCTGCAGGATGACCAGGCTGCCAAGCTCGGCCGGTATCTCCCCGCTCAACTGGTTCTGACCGAGCGCCAACTCTTGCAGGCTTGCTAGGCTGCCGAGTTCGGCCGGTATCTCGCCACTCAACTCGTTTCCCCACAGGTACAGCTGTTGCAGGCGATAGAGGCTGCCAAGTGCGGATGGTATGCGTCCACTCAACTTGTTCTCAGCGAGGTACAATAGTCGCAGCATTCTCAGGCTGCCAAGCTCGGGCGGTATTTCTCCGTTCAACTGGTTTTGACCGAGGGCTAACACTTGCAGGTTGGTGAGGCTTCCAAGATCGGAGGGTATCTCTCCGCTCAGCTTATTGTGATGCAGGTACAGTTCTTGCAGGCTGACGAGGTTGCCGAGCTCGGAGGGTATCTCTCCGCTCAGCTCGTTTCCCCACAGGTGCAGTTCTTGAAGGTTGGTGAGGCTTCCAAGCTCGGGCGGTATCTCTCCAACCAATCCGTTCTCGGAGAGATCCAGTGCAGTTACCCGCTCGCCGTCGTTCGTCGTTACGCCGTACCACGTGCCGATTGGAGCATTGCTGAGCCAGTTCTGTCGCCTGGCCCAGTTCTCTCCGTTAGTGGCGTTGTAGACCGCGACCAGGGCTTCCCGGTCAGTAACCCGGATAGGTGTAGCCGTGACTTCTGCCGTTGCAGTAGGCACAGCCGGAGGAACGGTCGGTGGATATGGCGTCGTCGGGTGTGGACTAGGTGTCGGCGTAAGTGCGCTGGTGGAGACCATCTGTGGAGCGGTGGTCGGTGTTGTATCGCCGCCGGAGCTACCGCATGCCAGGACCACCGGCAGGACCAACGCACAAACAGCCAGCTTCCAAAGCGTGACCCACGCCAATCGTACGGCGTCCGTGTTATCCATGTCGCAGACCCTCCAGGTCGGGCAGCCTGTCCTAGACCTTACTATCGCAGGTCTAAACTCAAGCCGGATCTTATACCATCTCGTTCTAAGTACGTCATAAACTCGTCTTTCCCGCGAAAGCTGGAATCCAGTCCCAGGCCACTGGACTCCAGCCTACACTGGAGTGGCGGTTTATGGTCGCATCACACCGAACTGGTATTATACTACTCCGATTCGCAAAACGTAAGGCCGGTCACGTTTCGCCATCCGCGGGGCACGCATCTAGTCAGATTGTTGTCAGATACGTCCAATACTTGCAGGTTGGCCAAGGCGCCAAGCTCGATCGGTATCTCTCCGCTCAGCTGGTTTTGACCGAGGTACAATTCCTGTAGTCTAGCGAGGTTGCCAAGCTCCGACGGTATCTCTCCAACCAACTTGTTCCGATCGAGGTACAACCATTGCAGGTTGGTCAAGCTGCCAAGCTCGGACGGTATCTCTCCGCTCAACTGGTTCTGACGGAGCTCCAACACTTGCAGGTTGGTCAAGTTGCCAAGCTCGGACGGTATCTCTCCTCTCAATTGGTTCAGACCGAGGTACATTTCCTGCAGGCTAGCGAGGTTGCCAAGCTCGGACGGTATCTCTCCGCTCAGCTGGTTTCCCCATAGGTACAGTTCTTTCAGACTGGTGAGGTTGCCAAGCTCGGACGGTATCTCTCCGCTCAACTGGTTCTGACCGAGGTACAGTTCCTGTATGCTAGCGAGGTTGCCAAGCTCGGACGGTATCTCTCCGCTCAGCTGGTTTCCCCACAGGTACAGCACTTGCAACCCAATGAGGTTGCCAAGCTCGGACGGTGTCTCTCCGCTCAGTTGGTTCTGGTTGAGATACAGCTCCTTCAGGCTAGCGAGGTTGCCAAGCTCGGACGGTATCTCTCCGCTCAATTGGTTCTGACCGATATGCAACACTTGCAGTTTGTGCAATCTGCCAAGATCGGGCGGTATTTCTCCTCCAAGCTCGTTTCCTCCTAGGTATAGCTTTTGTAGGCTATATAGGGCGCCAAGCTCGGACGGGATCTTTCCGATCAACTCGTTTCCCCATAAGTAGAGTTCCCGCAGGCCAGTGAGGTTGCCAAGCGCGGATGGTATCTCTCCTTTCAACTGGTTCTCAGAAAGCTCCAACACTTGCAGGCTGGTCAAGCTACCAAGCGCGGATGGTATCTCCCCGCTCAACTGGTTTCCCCAAAAGTACAGTTCTTGCAGGCCAGTGAGATCGCCAAGCTCGGCTGGTATCTCTCCAACCAACCGGTTTTGACCGATATGCAACACTTGCAAACTGGTCAATCTGCCAAGCTCGGCCGGTATCTCTCCGCTCAACTGGTTCTCAGACAGGCCCAACACTTGCAGGTCGGTCAAGCCTTCAAGCTCGGGCGGTATCTCTCCGCTCAGCTTGTTTCCCCACAGGTACAGTTCTTGAAGACTGGCGAGGTTGCCGAGCTCGGGCGGTATCTCTCCAACCAACCTGTTCTCAGCGAGATTCAGTTCAATTACTCGCCCGCTGTCGTTCGTCGTCACGCCGTACCACGTGCCGATTGGGGCATCGCTCAGCCAGTTCTGCCGGTTGGCCCAGACCTCCCCGCTGGCGGCGTTGTAGACCGCGACCAGGGCTTCCCGGTCGGGCCCATAGCCACCGCCGGAGCCGCCGCAGGCCAGCGCCGCCGACAGAGCAAGCGCGCCAGCGGCCAGCTTCCAAAGCGCTGCCCACGCCAACCGTACGGTGTTCCCATTGCCCATGTGGCATGACCTCCAGGTCGGGCAGCCTGTTCCCCACCTTACTACCGAAGGTCTAACCCCTGTCAACCTCGGACCAACACCGCGGCGCCCGCCGCTTGACACCGGCCGAAAGCCGCCCCTATACTGACACCTGTTCGAAACATACCGATAGGCTGAGATCGGGAAGAGTACGCCTCCAGCGAAGCTCAGAGAGCCGGGTAATCTGCGAGCCGGTGCCGGCGCAGAG
Source organism: Dehalococcoidia bacterium (assembly GCA_963664035.2). Taxonomy (GTDB): domain Bacteria; phylum Chloroflexota; class Dehalococcoidia; order Lucifugimonadales. The sequence goes on from OY760867.2 coordinate 2,441,368, forward strand.
GCCGAATGGACCCGTGAGCCTCCACCCGAACCCCAACGCGGGGCGTAGGCGTGGACGGGTTGGCCGCCGTTACCAGGGCCCTGGGCATATGCGTTAAGACGTGCGCGTGCCCGTAACGAGATGCCGCGAGCGGAAACGCGGGCGGCGAAGCAGGGTGGCACCGCGGAAGCCCCGTCCCTCGGAGGACGGGGCTTTCTTCGTTTTAGGAGGACCGGTCATGTTGCAGACGCAGGAACCGAGCGCCGCCGCAACCGAAGCGGCGGCCGAGACCAGGAAGCGCGTATTCAGCGGCATACAGCCGTCGGGCGAGTTGCACCTCGGCAACTACCTCGGCGCCATCAAGGGCTGGGCCGACCGCCAGGGCGAGAAGGTCAACTTCTTCTGCATAGTCGACCTCCACGCCATCACCGTGCCCCAGGACCCGGAGACCCTGCGCCGCCGGACGCGCTCGGTCGCCGCGATGCTGCTCGCCGCCGGCCTCGACCCCGACCAGTGTACCCTCTTCATCCAGAGCCACGTCACCGCCCACGCCGAGGGCTGCTGGCTCCTGAACTGCGTCACCCCCGTCGGATGGCTGGAGCGCATGACCCAGTTCAAGGACAAGGCCGCCGGCCAGGAGCGCGTCTCCACCGGCCTGCTCGACTACCCCGTGCTCATGGCCGCCGACATCATCCTGTACGACGCCGACGAAGTGCCCGTCGGAGACGACCAGAAGCAGCACGTCGAGCTGGCCCGCGACATAGCCAGCCGCTTCAACCGCCTCTACGGCGACACCTTCGTCGTGCCGGAGCCGGTGATCCCTGAGGTGGGCGCGCGCGTCATGGGCCTCAACGACCCCGCCGTCAAGATGTCGAAGACGCACTCCGGCGCGCGGGGCCACGCCGTCGCCATGCTCGACGACCCCAAGGAGATCGAGCGCTCATTCAGGCGCGCCGTCACCGACTCCAGCAGCGAGATAGCCTTCTCCGACGACCCCGCCAGGGCAGGGGTGAACAACCTGCTCGGCATATACAAGGTCGTGACCGGCAGGAGCAAGCAGGACGTGGAGCGCGACTTCGCAGATGCCCGAGGCTACGGCGACCTGAAGAAGCGCGTCGCGGAGGTCGTAATCGAGGAGCTGCGCCCGATCCAGCGGCGCTACCACAAGCTCATGGACGACGTAGCCGAGCTCGACGCCCTGCTGGCGCGCGGAGCAGAGCAGGCCGAGGCCGTCAGCGGCCCCAAGCTCGCCGAAGTAAAGGAGCGCATCGGCCTGGTCCTACCGGGAGCGCCCGCCGCATGACAAAAGCTACCTCTTCCCCCGTCCTGGGGGAAGATTGAGATGGGGGTCCCCTTGCCTCTGAACAGCTATGGAAAGACCAGCCGCGCAAATAGGTTGGAGAAGTAACTTGTACAGCCCCACCTTGGAACAGGTCCGCCGCCTCGCAGGCCAGGGCAACCTCGTCCCGGTATACCGCGAGATCACCGCCGACCTCGACACCCCCGTGTCGGCCTACCTCAAGGTCGCCAGGCCCCCGTACTCCTTCCTGCTTGAGAGCGTGGAGGGCGGCGACCGCATCGCCCGCTACAGCTTCATCGGCGCCGAGCCCTACGACGTCATCAGGACCGGGCCGGGCGAGAAGCACGGCGCCACGGACCCGCTTACCCACGTGGAAGACGCCCTGCGGCGAATGACGCCCGTCGGCATGCCCGACGACCAGAGGTTCAACGGCGGCGCCGTCGGCTTCCTCGCCTACGAGGCGGTCAACTACTTCGAGCGCCTGCCGTCCCCCGATTCCGACCCGCTCGGGCTGCCGGAGTCGGTCTTCATGATGACCGACACTTTCATCATCTTCGACCACCTCCTCCACAAGATACGCATCGTAAGCCACGCCCATCTCGACCTGGGCGTCGAGCGCGCCTACGCCGAGGCCGTCCGCAGGATAGAGGACGTCGCCGCCCGGCTGACCCAGCCCATCGCGCCGCCCGCAGCCGAGGGCGGCCCAACACAGGGCTCGCGATTCGTCTCCAACATGTCGCGCCCCGACTACGAGGCGATGGTCGAGGCCGTGAAGCGTTACATATACGAGGGCGACGTGATCCAGACCGTCGTCGCGCAGCGCTTCAGCCGCCCCACCTCCGCGCACCCCTTCGAGATATACCGCGCCCTCCGCGCCATCAACCCGTCGCCCTACATGTACTACCTGGAGCTGGACGGCTTCCAGATCGTCGGCGCCTCCCCAGAGCTGCTCGTCCAGGTCGAGAACGGCCAGGTCGCCACCCACCCCATCGCCGGCACGCGCCCGCGCGGCGCGTCCCCCGGCGAGGACATGGAGCTGGAGGCCGACCTGCGCGCCGACGAGAAGGAGCGCGCCGAGCACATCATGCTCGTCGACCTCGGCCGCAACGACATAGGCCGCGTCAGCCTGCCCGGCTCCGTAAACGTCACCCAGCTAATGGACGTCGAGCGCTACTCCCACGTCATGCACCTCGTCTCCCACGTCACCGGCAAGCTCAAGAGCGGCTACACCTGCTACGACGTGCTGCGCGCCTGCTTCCCCGCCGGCACCGTCTCCGGCGCGCCCAAGATCCGCGCGATGGAGATAATCGCCGAGTTCGAACCCGACAAGCGCGGCCCGTACGCCGGCGCCGTCGGATACTTCGACTTCAAGGGCAACATGGACACCGCCATCACCATCCGCACCATGATCATGAAGGACGGCGTGGCCCACGTGCAGGCGGGCGGGGGAGTGGTGTACGACAGCACGCCGGTCGGCGAGTACGAGGAGACGGTACACAAGGCATCGGCCCTCATGCGAGCCATCGACCGGGCCGAAGCCGCGGGGGAGCGGACGCCATGACCACCCGACGCTACTCCGCCGCCGAGCCCGTGGGACAGCTCGTCGAGGAGCTCCACAAGCTGCCCGGCATAGGCCCCAAGACGGCGCAGCGCCTCACCTACCACCTCGTGCGCATGCCCAGGGACGACGCCCTACGGCTCGCCGAGGCCATACTCGCCGTCAAGGACCGCATCGTCCTATGCTCGCAGTGCTACAACATCACCGAAGCCGACCCCTGCGCGCTGTGCGCCAGCGGCCCCGCCAGGGACCGCACCCGCATATGCGTGGTCGAAGAGGCCCTCGACGTCGTGGCCCTGGAGCGCACGGGTGCCTACGACGGCCTATACCACGTGCTCCACGGCGTCATCTCCCCCATGAACGGCATAGGCCCCGAGGAGCTCAAGATCCGCCCGCTGCTCGACCGCCTCAAGGGCGGCGAGGTGCAGGAGGTCATCCTGGCCACCAACCCGAATCTGGAGGGCGAGGCGACTTCCATGTATATCAACAACCTGATCGCCCCCCTCGGCGTGAAGGTCACGCGCCCCGCGAGGGGCCTCCCGGTGGGCGGCGACCTCGAGTACGCCGACGAGATCACCCTCGGCAGGGCCATCGAAGGCCGCCAGAGCGTCTGACATAGCCCATGGCGAGGCCACGCACGTACAAGACCGAGGCCATCGTCCTCAGGCAGACGCCTCTGGGCGAGGCCGACCGCATACTCACCCTCTACACACCCGACCTCGGCAAGCTGCGCGCCGTCGCCAGGGGCGTCAGGAGGCCCAAGAGCAGGATGGCCGGCCACCTCGAGCCGCTGACCCGCGCCATGGTCTCGGTCAGCGAGGGCAGGTCGCTGGACCACATAGCCGAGGCCGAGACGCTGCGGAGCTACCGCCGGCTGCGCGAGGACCTGGAGCTCGTGAGCAAGGCCATGTACCTCGCCGAGTTGGTAGACGGCTTCACCGTCGACCGCTCGCCCTCGGCGTCCATATTCGACCTACTCGCCGGCTCCCTCGCCCGCCTGGAGAGCGCCCCGAACGCCGACCAGGTGCTGCGCTACTTCGAGGTCCGCCTCCTCCACGCCTCCGGCTTCGGCCCGGAGCTGCGAGAATGCGTCGAGTGCCGCGCGGCCCTGGAGCCGGCCACCCACCTATTCTGCCCAGCCGCCGGCGGCATCCTGTGCGCCCCCTGCGCAAGGGCCGCCAAGGGCTCGCTCGTGCCCCTCTCCGTCAGCGCCATAAAGGTGCTGCGTTTCTTCCAGCGCGAACCCCCCGACGCCGCCGACTCCCTCGACGTGCCCCCCCACGTCCTCCGCGAGACCGCCCGAGCCCTCCGCAGCTACACCACCTACGTCCTGGAGCGAGACCTAAAGAGCGCCCGCTTCATGAACCTCGTCGCCGCAAAGTAATACCATCTCGTTCTAAGTACGTCATAAACTCGTCTTGTACGTCATAAACTCGTCTTTCCCGCGAAAGCGGGAATCCAGTCCCAGGCCACTGGACTCCAGCCTACACTGGAGTGACGGCATTTATGGTCGCATCACACCGAACCGGTTATAAGGTTCATAGCCCGCGAGACGTTTCGTCGGTGGGCTGGCCTGGCGCCGAGAGCACTCTTACCTCTTCCCCCGTCCGCTGGGGGAAGATTGAGATGGGGGTTCCCGCCCCGCCGCGAGTCCGCCGCTACTTGAGCATCGCCCAGCTAAGCAGCGACAGGTACAGCCGCTCCGGCAGCACCCACTTCGCCGCCACCGCCATCCGCGCGTCTGGCCCCACCACGTACCGCAATTTAGGCCGCCGCGACCGGATTATCTTCCGTATCACCCGCGCGACCTTGGCGGGGTTGCCCGCCGTGGGCCCGTACTCCGCGCGCTCCGTGCGCCGCGCCACCGTACCGCCGTATGACATGGAGTCCGAGCCGGCCGCGGCCACCTGGTTCTCCAGGAACCTCGTCCTGAACAGCCCCGGCTCCACGATTGCGACCCTCACACCGAGCGGCCACAGCTCCATCCTCATAGACTCGCTCATGCCCTCCAGCGCGAACTTGCTCGCCGAGTAGGCGCCGCTGAACGGCATCCCGATGCGTCCCACCACCGACCCGACGTTGACTATGGTGCCCTTGCCCCTCTCCACCATCCCCGGCAGCACCGCCCGCGTCAGCCGCAGCGCCGCGAAGACGTTGGTCTCGAACTGCGCCCGCATCTCCTCCGACGACACGCTGTGCAGCGGCCCGCGCAGCCCGTACCCCGCGTTGTTCACCAGCGCGTCGATGCCCCCAACCTCCCGGACCAGCCCCGGCATGACCTCGTCCACCGACGCCTCCGAGTTGATGTCAAGCTCCACCGCGCGGATGGGCAGCCCTCGTTCTTCGGCCTCTTGCCGCAGGCCGTCCAGCCGGTCCATCGACCTGCTCGCGGCGATGACGCTGTACCCGTCCCCGGCCAGCAGCCGCGCCGAGGCCAGCCCGATCCCCGAGGACGCCCCGGTCACCATCACTGTCTCCCGTGCCATCTAACCGCCCCTCGCTACCGCGCGCCGCCAGCGCGGGCAAATCGCAATTCGTTCGCCCCTCATCATCCCAAATCCCCCCATCATATGAATCACAGTTCAGACCCCCGCGATGCGCTCCAGCATCCAGGGGTTCCGGGCCCCGTAGTAGTCGCCGCTGGGCCGCGCTGGGCTCACGTCGTCCGACACTCGCCTCGTGAACACCACCATGTCAAGCATCTCGTCGCCGTCCCGAAGCCGCCCCCGGTACCGTCCCTCCTCCGAGAACCCGGCCTCGCGCAGCAGGTCCATCTGCCCCACGTCACGCTCCCCGACGTACACTTGCAGCACGCCGATCGACATACCGGCAGCCTGCGCCGCCGCCGCGTCCAGCAGCTCCCGCGCCTGCCCGAAGTAGGCCGGGCACACGCGGAAGCTGAGTTGCGCCGCGTGCTGCTCCTGGTACGTGTCCATCCGCTCGAACGCCGCCAGCCCCACGACGCGCTTCCTAGGGTTCTCCAGCACGAGACAGCCGCCCCGCCCGTCCTCGATGCGCCGCAGCACCTTCACGAAGTGGCTCTCGTACCGCATCTCCCGGAACGCCTTCGTCAGGTAGTCCTTCACGAGCCAGTCCGGCTCCGGGTGGTTGTATAGCGCCGAGGCGTAGGGCAGGTCCGCCCACGTCGCCTCCCGCACGCGCGCCGCGCCGTTGTCGGAAAAAAAACTCTCCTCGAAGTCCTCCGCGCCCGGCGCGAGGTACCTCAGCCCGTCCCCGATCGTGTACCAGAAGCCGTGCTTCTCGTACAGCGACCCCGCGATGGGGTTGGCCGTACACAGCATCAGCGCGAGGCCGCCCTCCGCGTTGAACTTCTCGATCAGCGCCGACATCAGCGCCGACATGATCCCCTTGGACCGGTGCTCCTCCGCCGTCTCCACGAACTGGATCAGCCCCACCTCGCGGTTGTACGTGGACGTGTAGTACGCGAGCGACCCCACGAGCTCCGGCCCGATCTCCCCCACCGCGTAGGGCGTGTACAGCCACGGCCTCAGCTCGCCCGAGATCAACTCCTCCTTGATCTCCCCCCACAGCCAGTTCACCAGTCGCCCCTCCGGCGACCGCCGCGCATACTCCGTCAACGGCGGCTCCACCACGCTGACCGCCATCCGCTCGCCGGACCTCAAGGCCACGGAGCTAACCTCGGACATCTGACACCTCCTAGGGCAAGAGAGTATATCACCGGCTGCTCAGGTCGTCGTGGGGGTGGGCAAGTGCGTCGAGATGATGCGAAAAAAAGGCGTCAGGATATATTGAAGCGAACGTGCGCAGCAGCTATGATAGGGGCTGTGCTGTAGCTACGATTGCCCACAGTGCACTTTGCTCGCATAGCGTTGGAGATGGACATGGCCGCAAATGGCCCGGTCTGCATTTCAGTGATCAACATGAAGGGCGGCGTCGGCAAGACGACGATTGCCGTGTTGCTGGCGCGTCATGCCGCCCAATATAGAGATCTCAAAGTCCTTGCTGTAGACCTCGATCCTCAGGCGAACCTATCTCAGGCGCTTATGGGGGCCAATGCTTATAGACGATTCATAGACACTAAGGCGCCATCAATTGTCGAAGTCTTCGAAGGTTACGCGCCTCCGACCCCTAGTAATCCCTCACCAAGTCCTCTTGGTGTGGATGAAGTAGTCCAGACGATTCGCACTGACCTACATCTCATTCCTTCGAGATTCGATTTCTCTGACCACTTGGTCAAATCGATCGGAACTGACCCAAGAGTTCTAGCGCGGCTTATCGCCAATAGCTTCCAGCATAAAGACCTCGTAATCATAGATTGCGCTCCGACTGAATCCATATTCACTCAGACTGCGTACCACGCGTCGCGCTACGTCCTTGTACCTGTTAAGCCGGAATTCTTGGCAACGATAGGTTTTCCGTTACTTGGTCGCTCTCTTAAGACGTTTAGCAACATGAACCATGACATTGAAGTTATTGGTGTAGTGATCAACGACACATCTGACTATCAGGCTTATCCAACACCGGAGAAAAGACAAGCTCTTGATGAGATACACGAAGAAGCAAGGAAGAACGAGTGGTACGTGTTTGATAATGGACTGAAATATTCCCGCGGGTTTCCCAAAATGATGCGTGGTGATTATACTTGGTCTGGAAATGCATGGCAGATATCTTACCGTTTTGCAGAGGAATTGTTTGATGAGAGGCTCGCAATATGACTGATCCTAAGCTAAGAACGGCTCTTCATCCGATAGTCAAAGAGTATGGCCTGGGAACGGTCCTCAGATACTTGGCAGAGATCGCAGACGCCCGGAAGGCCAATGTCGAGCGCCCCACGCCGCCATCCAACGGTAATTCAAACGGCAGCAAACAAAGAAGACCAAAGGTCACTGCTCGGGAATATGTGGAAAAGATGGAACTTCCCCTAGAGAAGTCTGCGGCGGTGACCGAGCTCGCAGAGCGATTCCAACACAAGTCCTTCTTGCCTACCTTTCACGACGTCACCGAGTTCTGCCAGGTGTATGGCATTGAGGTCCCTGCTTCTAGGAGCCGTATGAGCGCCATCCCAAGGGTCTTCAAGTTCATAGCGGACATGGAGACGAACGAAGTCCAAAGGATACTGGACGATGGGATGTTCTCCGGCCCGTCGAAGCTGGCCCCCATTGCCGACGCGATCCGTAACTACAGCCGCGCGGCCTCTCGCTAACCTCGGAGCATCTCTTCATTCTCGTTCTTCCCACTAACCTTGGGGCCGTGCATTCCTGAGAACCCGAGCAAAGTATCCGTTGCCAGACCGACCTAACATCCTCTTCATCCTCACCGACCAGCAGCGCTTCGACTCGATGAGGTGCTACGGCAACGACTGGATCGAGACGCCGAACCTGGACGCCCTCGCGGAACGGAGCTTCGTCTTCGAGCGCGCGTACGTGACGCAGCCGGTCTGCACGCCGTCGCGGTCGTCCATAATGACGGGTCTGTACCCGCAGACGGCGGGCACCGTCAGGAACGGCATCCCGCTGCGGCCGGACACCAAGACCGTCGCGGAGATGGTATCGCCCGACTATGTACGCGCCCACTACGGCAAGTGGCACCTCGGGGACGATACGACCGCCCAGCACGGCTTCGAGGACTGGATCAGCATCGAGGGCGTACACACTCCGCGCGGGCGGCCGCCTGAGGCCGAAGTCGTCGAACCCGACTACAACCGCTTCCTGCGCGTCAACGGCGTGGAGCCGCCCCCGCGCGGCGTCAGCTACGAGGCATGGGCCGCCGGCGCCGGGCTGCCCGAGGAGCTAACGCAGGCCGCGTTCCTGGGCAACGAGGCGACGCGCTTCCTCCGGGAGTACCCGCACTCGCCCCATGGCGGCCGCCCGTTCATGCTCTACGTCAGCTTCTTCGAGCCGCACCCGCCGTACACGGGGCCGCTGAACGGCCTTTACGACCCTGCTTCGGTCGAGGTGGGGCCGGCGTTCCTGGAACGGCCTGAGGGGGGCGCCCTGGTGAACCGCCTCAGGGCGGACTACTACATGGCAGGCAACCTGAACCCACTTGGCGTAGAGGGCGGCGACTTCCACGACACGACCACCGAGGCCGGTTGGCGAAAGCTGCGCGCTCAGTACTTCGCCAACGTGACGCTCGTGGACCGCAACGTTGGCCGGATCATGAGCGCCCTGGAAGAGTCCGGCATGGCGGACGAGACGATAGTCGTCTTCACGAGCGAGCACGGCGAGATGGCCGGCGACCACGGCATGCTGGAGAAGCGCAGCCTGTACGAGGAGGCGTCCCGGGTGCCGCTGCTGGTCCGCGTTCCGTGGCTGTCGATCCGGCAGACCCTTGTCGGCGGCGTCTTCGGCCATATCGACCTCGTGCCGACCCTGCTGGACCTGGCAGGCGAGCCGGCGCCGGACCACCTGGAGGGAGTGAGCCGCGCCCCAGTGCTCCGCGGCGAGGCGAGCTTGGACGACAACGCGGCCTTCCTGCAATGGAACGGAGTCGGCGACCGCAATCTCGGCGCCCCCGATATCAACCGCATGATTGCGGAACCATGGCGCGGCGTAGCTACCGGAGACGGGTGGAAGCTGAACCTCAGCCCCGGCGACCGGTGCGAGCTATACGACCTGAACGCCGACCCCCACGAGATGCGCAACCTCTTCGACGACCCGGCCCACCGCGACCGGGTCCGCGGCATGTCGGCGCGCGTCCGCGCCTGGCTCGACCGCGTAGGAGACGCGACGCCCCTGCCCGGCGTATGAGCCGCTGGATATGGATGAGACTGAGCTCGACGACCCCTACTACAAGAAGACCGTCCCCTTCAGGATCGGCGGCCTGGACCTGTCGTTCCGTGTTTCGCAGACCCTGTTCAGCAGCCATGGCATAGACGCCGGTACCGAGTTCCTGCTGCGTACCCTTCACCGTACCGGAGCCCGGTTCGAAAAGGCGCTGGACCTTGGCTGCGGGTACGGCCCCATCGGCGTGGCCCTGAAGGCCCTGGACCCCACGGCAACCCTGCACGTGGTCGACCGGGACGCGCTGGCCGTCGCGTATGCCGCTCGAAACGCGCATCTGAACGGAATCGACGACGCCGTGATCTACGCCAGCATAGGGTTCGACGACGTGGAGGACAGGGACTTCGACCTGGTCGCCGCGAACATCGCGGGAAAGGCCAATCGAGAGGTGATCGCATCGTGGCTGCGAGACGCGCCGCTCTACGTTCGCGACCAGGGACAGGTAGCCATAGTGGTCGTATCTCCCCTCGAACCGTTCGTAGCTGAAGTGATCGGCGGGATACCCGGGGCCCGTGTCGTGCTCCGGAAATCGAGGGCAGGGCACGCCGTGTTCATCTACGCCCTCGATCGCCCAGAAGAGACGTCCGCGCGCCCGCAGGCGGGCTCGTTCGACCGCGGCGACTACGATCGCGCTCAGTCCGTCTTTTCGCGTGGACAACTCCAATACGGAATGACGACCGTCTTCGGACTTCCCCAATTCGACTCGCTTAGCTATCGCACGTTGCTGTTGATAGACGTCCTGCGCAGTCTGGACGCGCGGTCGTCCAGGGCCCTGGTGCTGAATCCCGGGCAGGGCCATATTCCGGTTGTCCTATCGAAGACCCTCATGCCGGCCTCCATCGACATGCTGGATAGGGACCTGCTGGCCCTGCGCTGCTCCGAGAGAAACCTCCTGCTCAATGAGTACGACGGCGCCAGTATCTCAACCAGCCATCAGCCGGGGATGGACGGCGACGGACCCAAGTACGATCTCATCGTCGCGGAAATGAGGGACGCCGAGGGGCCTGACGTGATCGCCGCTCACTTCCGGCAAGCCGTCTCTCGCGTCGCCCCGGGCGGCCGTATCGTAATTGCCGCAAGCTCCGCCGCCATTACGCGGCTGGTCGCCGTGTGCAAGAGGGAGCGCCTCGGCGCCATCGAGGAGCGCAGGCGTCGACACGGCAGCAGCGTCCTGGTCGTCGCACAAACTTCGCGGAGCCTCTCCACGCGCTCTTGACTACTGCGAACACAGGTGCTATTCTCTCCCCATGCACAACCCAGCCATTGCGCCGATAACACATAGGGCCTCAGCCGGAGGCCCGGGGACCGCGTCCCAGAATGTCTCAATAGCGGCCTGCACGCGTCCCATCCGTATCTCACAAGCGCTCCATATCGGCTCCGCGAAGCCCAAGGCCCAGATAGGAAATGGAACGAAATGGAACAGAATGGAACAACTTTTCGGCGGTAGGGCCTCAATAGCGCCCTGAATGTAACTGTTCAGAGTTGGTGCGTTCCTCGGTCCAGGGCGCCCACAAGGGACGCCCCTACGATACAGCCTCCATCCTGTAGGGTGCAGCCCTTGTGGCTGCCCTCCCGTACTCTGAACAGTTACCTCCAGTTCCCTGAATGGCCGCTCTCGACGCCTTCGCCCAGGTATGCTAGAGTGCCTTCCGCAGCCGCGGTTGGGAGTGCTAAGTAGATGATCCCGGACTACCTGGAGAGCCTGGAGGGCGTGGTCCAGCAGGCCATCGACGAGGGCAGCTTGGGTACCCCAAGGTACCTCAGGTGCGTCGCCGCAGTCCTGGAGGAGGATAGCCTCGAGGAGGCAGTCGGCGCGCTGGCCGGCCTCGCCTCCGCGTGGTTCGGCGAAGAGCCGAGCAGCCGTTACACGCTGGGCGGCGACGGGTCGACCTACCTCACCGAGATGCGGCAGTGGTCCCTGGGCCAGGGCGCCGTCATCACGGTGTCCCGTTCGCAGTCAGCCTCGAAGCTCGACCTGATGCTCGTCGGCAGCCGCGGGACCTTGTACCACGAAGGGTAGGGGAGGCTACGGAATTGGCCGAATACGGAGTCCTGCTCGTAGGCGGCAGCCGCACACACCAGGAGAGCCACGCCAGGGTCTTCGCCGACCACCCAAGTTGCCGCCTCGTGGCGGTCACCGACGAGGAAGGCGTCTCCGACTACCGGGCCGAGCTCGACCGCAGGCTGGCCCGCGAGCACGGAATCCCCTACGTGCCCGCCCTCGAGGACGCCCTAAAGTTGGACGTCCAGGTCGTCTCTTCCACGCCGGAGGTGGAGCGCCGGGGCCGCGTCGCCGTCCGTTGCATGGAGGCCGGCAAGCACGTCTACCTAGACAAGCCCCTCGCCAGCACCATCGCCGACATCGACGCCATAGTCCAGGCCGCCGACGCGACCGGCGTCACGGCCCAGATGTTCACCACCATACGCTCCCATTGGGCCCAGGCCGCCAGGCGTGCCGTCGCCGACGGCGCCGTGGGCGAATTGCAGGCCGTCCACGTCGAGAACCTGTTCGCCAAGGGCAGGGCGGGTACCGTCCCGGAAGGCGTCGTGCGACGGGAGAAGGAGCGGATGGGGCAGGTCACCTTCGTCGAGGCCAAGCGCGAGATGTTCGACGTGAGCATCTACTGCGTCGCCCTCGCCCATTGGCTCACCGGACGCCGCGCCGAGAGCGTCTACTGCCAGACCGGAAACTACTTCCACGCGCAGCACGCCCGCGTCGACGTCGAGGACTTCGGCGCGATGGCCATAAGGATGTCCGGCGGGCTCACCGCCACCATCGTGTCGGGCCGCTTCGGATGGACGAGCCACCCCCAGAACGGCCCCCAGCGGATCATCCTGATCGGCACGGAAGGCTCGCTCACATTCGACGCCTACCGCCCAAGGGTAGAGATATACAACGACGACCCCGACCAGGCACATCCGCCGCTGCACCTGGGAGACCCGATGGCCATGTGGGGTTCCACCGCCGTCGAGAACCCGCCCATCCCCAAGAAGCGCTGGGCCGCCTTCGACCGGTCCGACGCCATGGTCGCCGACGTGGCGGACTTCATCGACTGCATCGAGACCGGGCGCAGGCCGGAGATCGACCCGCGAGTCGCCGCCGCGTCCACCGAGGTCATCCTCGGAGGCTACGCCTCCGCCGCGAGAAGGGAGGAGGTCGCCCTCCCTCTGCCCAGGGAGTGACGCCGGGGCCTAGTACCTGCTATCATAAGTCAGCGTAACGTTGTTTGAGGGTGGTAGGTCTGACAACGGTCTTGGTCCATTCAAAGGGGATAGGGTTCCTGTTGCGGGCAGCAGTAAAGCGGTCTATGGCCTCGCGGACCTGCTTGGGGTCCGTGGCACTGAGGTGTCGCAGCACAGCCTGTGTCAGGATGCTGAACCAGACCTCGATCTGGTTCAGCCAGGAAGCATGTGTGGGTGTGTAGTGGAAATGGACCAGGGGATGGCGTGCAAGCCAACGGTCATTCTTGGGCTTATGGGTGACGAAATTGTCCAGCACCACGTGAAGCTCGGTATCGGGATAGTGGTCCACAATACGGTTCATGAAGTCCAGGAACTCGCGTCGCCGCTTGCGGCTATAGTGGGCCACGTTGACCTTGCCGGTATGCACCTCAAGAGCAGCGAAGAGGGTGGTAGTCCCGTGTCGCTTGTACTCATGAGAGTGTCCCCTCACCGCCTCTCCGTTGGGAAGGCGCAGCCACCCCTGCGCTCGTTCCAAGGCCTGAATGGAAGGCTTCTCGTCGACGCTGATCACCATCGCGTTCTCAGGCGGGTCCAGGTAGAGTCCCACTATGTCCGCCGCCTTTTGAGCAAACTGCGGATCGGTGCTCACGCACCGGCTGCGACGCCGCTGAAGGTGGATGCCGTGCTTGCGAAGCACACGCCAGACGTGGATCGCCGAGACGTCACCAAGGGCCTTGGCCAACAGCTTGCCCGTCCATGTCGTGTACCCGTCCGGAGCAGGCTCGTCCAACTGGGCCAGGATGCGCCGCTCGGTCTCCTCGCCGTATACCCGGGGCTTGCCCGACCGGGGAGCGTCTGCCAGACCGCTCAATCCCTGCTTGGCGAACCGGGTGCGCCATTTGCTCACCGTAGCCGCACGCGTATGCAACTCAGATGCGATCTCCTTCGTCGTGCTTCCCGCCGCCGCTGCCAGGACGATACGGGCTCGTTGCACAATGCGCTGCTCCGTCGTGGTTCCTCGCACCCATCTCTCCAGGGTCGTTCGATCGTCCTCAGTCAACTCAATTCGTGTCGCTACTCCAGCCATGCCGAGAGAATACATCATGACGCCGTATATTGATAGTAGGTACTAGCAGCAAGTCCCCTCTCCCTTCCTACTGCTCCAACATTGTTGAAATGATGGCTGACCTTGGAATCCCCTCCCCCATTTTGGGGGAGGGTTAGGGTGGGGGCGCAGCTGCCTCGCGCAGTATTCTTGCCACCCTTCATTGCTAGGTTGTCGATCCACTAGCTCCACTCGTCGTCAGGCGGCCAGACGTTGTAGGCGCCGCGTCCCGCGCCCGTAGGCCCGTCCTCCCGCCACTCAGCCGTGGCGTCCCGCCACCTGGTGAAGTGTGGCTCCTTCGTGTGCGCCTCGAACGCCGCCTCGTCCACGTAAACCTCGTACAGCCATATCCGGTCCGGGTCGTCACCGTCCTGCACGACGTCGAACCGCAGGCACCCGGGCTCGTTCTCCACCGAGCCCTTCGCGTCCAAGATCATCTCCTCGACGAACCTGTCCCTGAACCCCGGCTTTATCTGGATCGGCGCAACTATGATGTACATACGCGCTCCTTGTCGCTTGTCATACCGGCCGTTTCGTCATACCAGCCGTTTTCGTCATACCGGCGAAAGAACGTCACCCCGTACTCCTATACGGGGCCGGTATCCATCCCCGGAACGTATCGGCCGCCGGATCACGCGGTCGTCATCGCCCTGCTCGCCGCGCCGACGCCCGCGCCCGCCCCAACCTCGAACCCCGCCTCCGGCAGCACCTCCTCCAGCGCCGCCAGCAGCGCCATCACGTTCTCCAGCCGGCACGACGCCCCCATCAGACCGATGCGCCACACCTTGCCCGCGAACTGCCCCAGCCCTCTGCCTATCTCGATGTTGTACCGCCGCAGCAGCGCCTGCCGGACGTACAGGTCGTCCACCCCTTCCGGTATCCACACCGGCGTAATCTGGTTCAGCCGGTGCTCCGGCGCTACCACCAGGTCCAGCCCCAGCGCCTCCAGCCCGGCCCGCAGCGCGGCGGCGTTCCGAGCATGGCGCGCGTAACGCTCCTCCAGCCCCTCCTCCAAGGCCATCCGCAGCCCCTCGCGCAGCCCCAGGATCATGCTGACCGGCGCCGTGTGGTGATAGACGTGCTCCTCGCCCCAGTAGTTGGCGATCAGCCCCAGGTCGAGGTACCACGAAGCCGGCTTGTGCTTGCGCGCCTTCACAGCCTCGTGGCTCCTTGGACTCAGCGCCGCCGGCGACAGCCCAGGCGGGCACCCGATGCACTTCTGCGTCGCTGAGTAGCAGTAGTCGATGCCCAGTTCGTCCACCGTCACCTCCGTGCCCCCCAGCGAGGTCACGGCGTCCACCATGAACATGGCGCCATGCTCGCGCGCCAGCCGCGAGATGTCCCCCAGCGGCTGCAATACCCCCGTAGACGTCTCGGCGTGGACGGTGGCGACCACCTTCACGCGCTCGTGCTTCTTCAGCTCCTCCTCCAGCATCTCCGCGGGGAACGGCTTACCCCATTCCGAGCGCAGCATCACGAGGTCCGCGCCCACCCTTTCGGCCATGTCCGCCATCCGCTCGCCGAAGAACCCGCACACGCACAGTATCGCCGTGTCGCCCGGCTCCAGCAGGCTGTTGATCCCCGCCTCCATGCCCGCCGAGCCGGTGCCCGACAGCGCCATCGTCACGCCCTCCTCGGTCTGGAACACCGTCCTCAGCAGCTCGGACACCTCGTCCAGCACCAGCATGAAGTCGGGGTCCAGGTACCCGATCACGGGCGACATCATCGCCCGCAGCACCCTCGGCTCGGCGTTGCTCGGCCCCGGTCCGAGCAGCAACCGAGGCGGCAGTTCGGGCATCTTCGACTCAGGCAGCGTATTCTTCGGCATGCGCAGCTTCCTCTATGCGATGGGCTAGCCTGGAAAGGCCGCGCGCATTATATGCGCCACGCGTCGCCCCTGTCACGCCTCACCCCTGCGCGGCCCAACGCGGCACTCCCCACGCGACCGTCCGATGGCATACAATGCCCCCACTTCAGCGGGGGGACCGAGACATGGCAAACGAAATCCTGGACAGGCTATGGCGCTACGCGCCCGCCGACGCCGAGCTCGTATACGACCGGAGCATCGAGCACGTCAACATGATCGAGTCGAAGGACGGCGGGCTGGTCGGCTTCACCCAGGGTGACGAGATCATCTCGTCCACAGACGGCAAGGCGTGGTCCGACCCTCGGCCTATGCGCCGCGCGTCGTCGTCGGGCGAGGAGCACAGGGGGCTCATGCACCCCCAGCGCCTCAAGTCCGGCGCCATCGGCGCATTCACCGCTCCCACGGGCAAGGGCAAGCGCTGGAAGGGCGAGGTCGATGGCCAGTACGGCCACAGCCTATGGTTCACCACCTCGCGGGACGAGGGCGCGAGCTGGTCCGAGCCCGTCATGCTCTCCGAGCCGTTCAACAACGCCGTCATGCACGGCGCCACCGTCACCCACACGGGCAGGGTAGTGGTGTCCGCCTACAACCTGGTGGGCGAGCACCTGCGCGAGATGTGGGTCAACGTCGAGGGCAGCCGCGCCACCTACGGCGACGAATGGATAAGCGTCGGCCCGCACGGCTACGACGCCTTCATAACCTACTGCTGGGCCTACTTCTCCGACGACGAGGGCCGGACCTGGCGCACCAACGACAAGAAGGGCGTGTGGGCCGCCGGCGGCGAGCTCTTCGTGAACCGCGACCACTCCGCCGGAGGCCACTGGCGCGCGAACGAGCCCGTCGTCGCCGAGGCCGCCCCCGGGCTGCTGCTCATGCTCCAGCGCACCCCGCTCGGGCGCCTCTACCAGTCCTGGTCGTCGGATAACGGGACGTCCTGGTCGCAGTCCGAGCCCACCTCCCTCGCCTCCGCGCTGGCCCCGGCCGCCCTCGCCAGGCTGCCCGACACCGGCGACCTCCTGGTCGTCTGGAACCAGGCCTCCCGCGACGAGATCGAGCGCGGCGTGCAGCGCCACAGGCTCTCCACCGCCATCAGCAAGGACGGCGGCGCATCGTGGCTGCGCGGACGCAACATCTTCTCGCAGTACGGCGAAGGCGACCGCAGATACGTCGAGCCCCCGCCGTTCGGCAGCTACCGCGCGATGGAGATAGCCCCCAAGCTGCCCCCGGACACCGCAAACGGCACGTACCCGCACATAACGCTCTGGCAGGACAGGGTCATCGTCCAGTTCGGCTTCTCCTTCCACGTCCCGGCGCAGGGCGCCGAGAACCCCACGGAGGCCGGCCGGTTGGGAGGCCAGGTCCGCATCAGCCTGCCAACCTCCTGGTTCTACCACGACCTGCGCCCCTTCGGCTAACATTGCCCAGGGCGCCCGGGTTTAGTAGCTGCAGGCTGCGGTCACTCATCCACGATGGCCTTCAGTTGTTTCATCAGCGGTGGGAGATCGTTATGAAGGATCTCCCAGAGGGCATCGTAGTCAACCTGGTCGTAGCCATGGATCAAGCGATTTCGCAGGTTGATCGTCCCCCGCCAGGGAACTGCCGGATGCTGTGAACGGAACTCGTGGGGGACTCGCGCTGCTGCTTCCCCAATGACGGCCATCAGGTGTAGCAACGAATACCTGAGCGACCTGTCGGAGTCCAAATCGGACCGGGAACGCCCCGAGCTCATCTCCCTGGCTTCCCTGGCATGGTCGAGCATGTGGCGTACGTACACCAGGGGGTCACGCCGAGACATATATCGTCTCCGCTTCTTCGAGGACCTCCTGCCGGAAATAGGGGCTCAGGCTTTGCGAAGTGTTCAGGTCCACACGTCTTCCGAAGATCTCGGACAGCTCGTCCGGCAGATCGGAAAAGAAGGCCAGTCCAGGCGTACACCCTGGCTCGAACTCCACCAGCACGTCGACGTCGCTTTCCGGCGTGAAGTCGTCCCGCACTACCGAGCCGAACAGCGCCATCGTCCTTATGCGATGGCGCTGGCAGAAGTCGGATACCCGGTCCTGGGGAATATGAATTCGCGTGCCCATGATCACATGTCGCAGGACCGCCACGACTCCGTGTCGTCCCTTGGAGCGTACCCGATCTCCTCGCGGGCGTTCTCGATGTCGTGGATGCGCCACCTGTTCCCGGACACGCCGTAGTACACCCCGAACCGCACGCTATCCGGCGCCTCGATGCAGCTCGAGACCAGCCCGGCCAGGTCGCGGTGGGTCAGCAGGGTGGAGAAGTGGCGTATGTTCAGGGGCCGGTTCTCGCGCACCACGGTGCCTATCCTGAGGCACAGCGCCGACAGGCCGAAGCACTCGGAGAAGTAGCGCCCCGAGGCCTCGCCGAACGCCTTGGCGATGCCGTAGGGCCCGTCCGGGCGTATCGGCATGTCCACGGTAATCCGGGGCAGCGTCTCAGGGTCGAGCCCGTCGTACCGCCCCGCCACCACGTCGGAGTAGGGCGGGTCGTTCTCGTACAGCCCCGTGACGTGGTTCGAGCTTGCGAAGACGACGCGCCGCACTCCGGCCTCCCTGGCCGCCTCCAGCACGTTGTAGGTCGCGGGGATGTTGTTGGCGTACACGGGGCCCCACGGCGTGTACATCTCGGACGCGGCGGCCAGGTCCACCACCGTGTCCACGCCGCTGAACGCCGGCGCGATGGCGTCCCGGTCCGTCGTATCGGCCACCACCGAGTTCGGCGCAGGCCGCCTGTCCAACCCCTTCACCACGTACCGCCCCTCGAAGGCGCTGCGCAGCACCCCGCCTATCAGTCCGGCTGCCCCGGTTATCAGGACTGTACGTGTGTCGTTCAAGTTTAACCTAGAATCAGCAGTGGAGGGTCCGTGTCCAGGAACTCGATCACCACGTCAGCGCCACGCATCCCCCTGCTCTCGATTGAATCGAGCACCTCGTCCATCGAGTTGCCGATAGCCAGGACTCCATCCTTCCCCATGGCTGCCCATCTACCGGGGTGCTTCCGTGTCAGGGCGGCGCGCTCGGCTCTCATGCGCTCGACGATTTCGTGATATTCACGCATGCCCGCGGCCAATTCGTTGACACCGCCCAGTCCATCGATGACCTCCCGCACGTACCCCGCGTCCCTCAGTTGGTCCATGCTGTTTGTGGTCTCAGGCAATGCTCCACTCCCGTCACCCTGGTCGGATGGCTTCAGCCGCCCAACTCCTAAGTTACCACAAAGCCAGGGCTTCCCGCTCAGGCCATCCCCGCAGCCTGCTCTGTGGCGCGCCTTCGGAAGATGCGCCGCAGGAGCGCCGGGATGCTATCGTTGGCCAGGGTGTACACCACCGGCACTACCACCAGCGTCAGCACGGTCGAGCTCACGAGGCCGCCGATAACCACCGTCGCGAGCTCCGCGCTCAGGATCCCGCCCTCCGAGGCCACGAACGCCGCGAGCGGCAGTAGCGCGAAGCTGGTGGTGAGGGCCGTCATGAGAATCGGCCGCAGGCGGACGCGCCCCCCCTGTACCAAGGCGTCGTACACGCTCAGGCCCTTGTCCCGTAGCTGCTCCACGAACGCGATCAGCACTATGGCGTTGGTCACGACGACGCCGATGAGCAGCAGGATGCCCATCATGGCAGGCAGCCCCAGGGAGCGGCCCGTGATCGCGAGGGCGGCCAGGGCGCCGATGAGCGCCAGCGGCAGGCTGGTAACGATGACGAACGGGTTCCGCAGCGACCCAAGGCTCACGACCATGACGAGGTACACCAGCACCACGCCCACGGCCATGGCTATGAAGATGCCCTGGAACCCCTCGGCGATCTGGGCGAATACGCCGCCGCTCCGTACCTCGACCCCCCTCGGCAGGGTCAGCTCGTCGATCTTCTGCTGTATGAGCACGCCCACCGCCTGGGTGTCCTCGCTCGTTATGCTGCCGGTTATCGTCGCCGACCTGACGCCGTCGGTGCGGCTCACCGACACGGGCCCCTTCTGCACCGTGACATCGGCGAGGTCGGTGAGGGGCGCCGCGCCCAGGGGGCCGGCTATCACGAGACCTCGCACGCTTTCGACGTCCGTTATGTCGTCCGACCGCCCGGTCAGCACTACGTCGATCTTGTCTCCGTCGATGTCCGCTTCCGTGACCGAGCGTCCGACCAGGAACTGGCTGACCTGGAACGCCACGGTCTGGGCAGTGAGGCCGACGGCTCCGGCCCTCCCGGGATCGACGTCTATGACGATCTCGTCCCTCGCCTCGCTGATGTCGCTGGAGACGTTCACGACGCCGTCGATGGTCGCGATCTCGGCGACCAGCTCCTCGGTTGCCGAGGCTATGTCGCCGTAGTCTCTACCCGTGACCCTGACGTCGAGTCCTCCTTGCGGGGGACCCTCTATGATCTCCGTGACCGTCACCTTCCTGCCGGGAACGCCCTCCAGGTCCCGTCTTATCTCCGCCGCGATGTCGATCGGGACCTCGTCCCTAAGCGGAAGGAAGATGCTCCCCTGGTTGAAGCCGCTGGGGCCGCCCCCTAACGACGCTGCGGGACTGCCGATCGTAGTCAGGTATACGTCGGTAAGGTCCTCGATCTCCGCTTCTATCGCGGCCGCCTCCTCGATCGTCCGCTCTACCGCGGTGCCCGGAGGCATCGTCATGTCGATCTGCAGGGTCCGGTTTCCTCCCGCGGGGAACAGGTTGACCGGTATGAACGCCACCAGGCCGAGGCTGGCCACGGTGATCACCGCGGAGGCGATGAGGGTGACCGCCTTGTGCCGCAGAGACCAGCGGAGCACCGGCTCGTACGCACGCTGCATCCACGTCTCGCGCTCCACTATCTCATCGTCCTCCCCGGCGCCCTCGGGGAGGTCGCCCGGCCGCAACAGGTAGGCGCCGATCACCGGCACGGCTGCCAGGGCCACCGCCAGCGACGCGATCAGGGCAAAGCTGACCGCCAGGGCGAACGGGAAGAAGAATGCGCCCACGAGACCCTGTATGAACGCGAGCGGCGCGAACACGACTATGGTCGTGAGCGTGGATGCCGTGATCGCGGGCCCGACCTCCACCGTGGCCTCGACGGCCGCGCGCCAGCGCTCACGCCCACCCTGGATGTGCCGGTATACGTTCTCCAGCACCACTATGCTGTCGTCTACGACGCGGCCCACCGAGATCGCCAGCCCGCCCAGCGTCATGAAGTTTAGCGACAGCCCCTGCCAGCCCATCAGCAGCACGCCGGTGAAGATGCTCAGCGGTATCGACAGCGCTATCACCGCCGTTGGCCGAAGCGTGTTGAACAGGCCGCGGGGCGCCGTCGGCCTCAGCGTGACCATGAACAGGAACACCACCGCTATGGCGAATATGAACCCGAACAACCCTTCCCGCTGGAGCGTGTTTATCTGCCCCTGGATCGCGGGCCCGTCGTTCGAGACCGTTACTATCTCCACGTCGCCGGGCAGCGCCACGCCGTCCAGCGCCTCCAGCACCGCGGTCGTGACGTCGATCGTATTGGCGTCAGGGTCCTTGACGACCCCCAGGCCCAGGCTCGGCCTGCCGTTGGTGCGGGAGATGCTGGTGGCCGTCGCGGTACCCAGCGCCACCTCGGCCACGTCCCCCAGCCGGACGGGCGCCGGCGGAGCGGCCGGCCCGGCTCCGGCTGGCCCAGCCGCCCCGAGCGGTATCCCGACCACGAGGTCCCGCAGGTCGTCCAGGGAGCGGTAGGAGTTCGTCGCCTTGATCGGGAATGTCCGCCCCTGGCCGGTGATCGTACCGGCGGGCAGCGTGATGCTGTTGTCGCTCAGCGCCTGGGATACCTGGAACAGGGAGATGCCGCTGCGCTGGAGCTTCTCCGGGTCCACCGTGACCAGCACGCGGCTCTCGACTCCCCCGTAGACATCGACGCTGAATACTCCTTCGACCGAGTTCATGGTCGGGAGAATCGACGATTCGAGTATCTGCTGGAGCCCCTCGATGTCCCGCTCCCCGATGATGCTCAACTGGAGCACGGGGAACGAATCGGGGTTGATCCGGCTCACCATGGGAGTATCGACCGCTGCGGGGAAGGTGACGCTATTGAGGTTCGAAGCGATGGCGTTCTCCGCCTCCTCCATGTCGGTGCCGAACTTGAAGGTGGCGATCACGATGGAGCGGTTCTCCGACGATATCGACTGGATATTCTCCAGCCCGTCGACGCCCGAAACCGCGCCTTCTATTGGAGCGGTCACCTCCCGCACGACCGCGTCGGGGTTCGCCGACGGGTAGAAGGCGGTGACCGTCACCAGCGGAAACTCCACCTCGGGGAACAGCTCCACGGGTAGGTTCCTGTACATGAGTATCCCGGCAACGAGCGCCAGGACGATACCCAGCAGCGTTACTGTCCTACGCCGGACGGCTAGCTCGGTGATGATGCGCATTACTTAGGCTTCTCCTTGGGGGTGCGCCCTCTTCCATTGTAACGGTTGAAAGTTGATGGCCGGATAAGATTACGTCGGCTAGGCGATTCCCGGATTCCGCGGGTCGCCTCTATCGGGGCCTGCCCAGGACCAGCAGCAGCCTCAACGGCGCCGGCCCGTCGTTGCGGAAGCTGTGGACGCTGCCCTGCGCCAGCAGCAGCGCCTCCCCGGGGCCGACCTCGACGTCCTCCCCGTTCACCGTCGCCTTACCCTGACCGGACAGGCAGTAGAGTATCTCCTCTTGCGGCTCGTCCTCCGGGTGCGAATGCTCTCCCCACGCCACCCCCGCTGGAAGCTCCCACACGAAGACCCTGACCGGCAGCCGGCTCTCGCTCTCGAAGAAGTGGCGCGCCAGCACCGCGCCCTCGCCCCCGTGCATCGCCTCGATCCTCTCGACCCCTTCCGAGTCACTCTGCTTCCAATACATTGTCGCCTCCCTCCATCGAAATCACAGCCCATCATCCAATCACACGAATCAAAGTTCAGACCGATTCTGGTATCGTAGTCGCACCTCAGCGCCAAGGAGAATCGAGATGCCCATACTTAACGAGAACGACTCCCCCAATGCCGAAGTGTTCCCCGGCTTCGAGCGCCGCGAGCTGGTCAGCGGCGAGCTCGGGGCCGAGGCGCTCACCGTCGCCCACGCGACCCTGCACCCCGACGGCGAGGCGCCGCTCCACACCCACCCGACCGAGGAGGCCATGGTCATCCTCGAGGGCGAGGCCGTGGCCTGGCTTGGCGACGACGAGGTGGTGGTGGGCAGGGGACAGACCGTGCTCGCGCCCGCCGGCGTCAAGCACGGCTTCGTGAACAGGTCCGGCAAGCCCGCCCGCATCATGGCCATCTTCCCGACCGGCAAGGTGGAGAGGACACTGGTCGATCCCGGCTCAACGCCGGAATGACGACTCGGGGACGCCGGCGTACTCGTTGACCTCGTGCTGGTAGCCGTTCACCCTGTCCCCCGCCACGTCCGCGAACGCCGCCACCTGGCCTGAGTGCCCCGACTCCAGGAAGGCGTAGCACAGCGCCACCGCGTCCAGCCCCGCCTGCCCGGACATCTCCGGCTGCCGGCCGCTCTCTATCGAGTCCGCAAGCTCCTTCAACCCCATCGCGATGAACTTGCGGTCGATGTCCGCGCCGCCGTACTCGTAGGATGCGATCCGCCGCCTGCCGTCGAAGAACGCCGCCGTCAGGTCGTCGACCTCGAAGTCGGGGACGAGGGCCAGCGCCTCCTCGTCCGACATCGGCTCCGTCTCCCCCAGCCGCGTGATGCGCGTCGGCCTCCCCGAGCGGCTGCCGGGAAGCTGTATCGACCCTTCGGCGCAGTAGATCACGTCGGTGTCCAACAACTGCCCAGGCGCCGCGATGGACTTGCCGTAGTAGCCGATGGCCCCCGACCTGAACCGCACCAGCCCCAGGGACATGTCCTCGGACGTACACTCCAGCGTCTCGGCCAGCTCGATATCCTCCCTGACCCGGTGCCGGTAGTAGGCGGACAGCCCCCACGACTCCGGCTCGGCGGCGTGGCGCTGCGCCGTCTGCCGCGCCGGCTCCCACAGCCGCGTTTCGGCGAAGACGCTCTCGATCTCGCCCAGGAAGTAGAGGAACAGGTCCGCGTCGTGTACGCCGTAGTCCAGCAGGTAGCCCCCCCTGTTCTTGATGTGCCGCCAGGCCGTGCCGTGCGGCAGCGAGCGCGTCCCGCTGAGCGAAGCCGCGTGCATCAGGCGCGGTTCGCCAAGCGCGCCGGAGTCGAGCACCGCCTTCACGAGGCGGTTCACAGGGTCGCGCCGGTGGTTCTCCTCCACCACCAGCACCTTGCCCGCCTTCTCCGCCGCCTCCATGATCCGGAGGCAGGCGCGCACCGTCACCCCCATCGGCTTCTCCACCGCCACGTTAACGCCGGCATCGAACGCCATGAAAGCCAGCCGGTGGTGAAGCCCCACGTCGGTCACGATGTCCACCGCGTCCAGGCCCTTCTCGGAGTCGAGCATCTGCTGGAAGTCGGTGTAGACCGCCGGACGCCTGCCAAGCCCCTTCTCGGCCTCGCTGGCGACGTGCTCAGCCGCCGACCGGTTCAGGTCGCAGACGGCTACCAGGTCGAAGCTGTCCGCCCTGCGTTGCAACTCAACCTCGCCGTACAGGTGCCGGAGCCCCATGCCTCCGCATCCTACTTGCGCTATCTTCAGGTCTGCCATTTCGGGCTGCCTCCTACCTGAACCCCACCGAGCCGTCGTTTCGCGTCAGCGTACCCACCGGACCCGGTGAGTAGACGTACGACCTCGCCTTCTCATCGTCGAGCTCTACCCCGATGCCGGGCGTGTCCGGCACGTCGATGTACCCGTCCTCGACCTCCATCGGCTCCGCGACCACGTCGTCCTTCGGGTCCGGCCTGTACTCCAGCACCAGGAAGTTCGGGATCGCCGCCGCAAGCTGCACGTGCCCAGCCGTCAGCACAGGCCCCCGCGCGTTGTGCGGCGAGACCGTGGCGTGGTACGCCTCGGCCATGCCCGCGATCTTCTTGCACTGGCTCAGCCCGCCCTGCAAGCCCACGTCCAGCTTCAGGTCCCGCGCGGCGCCGCTGTTCAGCACCTCCTTGAACTCGTACATCGTGTGCAGCCGCTCGCCCGTCGACACGGGCACGTTGACGCGCGCCGCCACTTCCGCCATCGACTGTATGCTGTCCGGCGGCACCGGGTCCTCCAGGAACAGGATGTCGAACTGCTCCAGCTTCCGCGCCACCGCGACGGCCTCCGACGGCCCCAGCTTCCGGTGTACCTCCACGGCCACGTCCACGTCCGGCCCCACGGCCTCGCGCACCGCGCCGACGTGCTCCGTAACCTCCTTGGCGAGCCGCGCCGTCGTCCAGTTGGCGTACTCCGGCGGGAACGGGTCTATCTTGACCGCCGTGTGGCCGGCCTTCACCGCTTCGATGGAGTCGCGCACCGCCTCGTCCCTGTACCCGGACATGCACAGCGCGCACATCCTGATCTTCTCGCGGTGCCTGCCCCCCATCAGCGCGTACGCCGGCGCGCCGTAGTGCTTCCCCGCTATGTCCCACAGCGCAATGTCCACGGCGCTGATCGCCGCGCATATCGCCGGGCTGCGGAAGTAGCCGTTACGGTACAGGTACAGCGCGTGGCGGTCTATCGCCAGCGGGTCTTTGCCCACCCAGTACGAGGCGAACCGCTTGACCACCTCCGCCGTCGCCGGCAGCTGCGACCAGAAGGTCGCCTCGCCCACGCCGCTGATGCCCGCGTCGGTCTCCACCTTCACCAGCACCCAGTCCTGGGCAATGATCGGCTCTACGCTCTCGATTCTCATCGGACCTCCAATGACTCGTTACACGTTCGCCCCGAGCCTGTACCAATCGTCCCAATCACGCGAATCACGCGAATCACAGTTCAGACCTACGGCCCCCTCGCGAACCTGCGCTCCCGTATGTCGTACCGTCCCGGCTCCAACACCGGCATGTGCCCCGACTCCACCAGCTTGTCCAACGGGTGGTCGGACGGCGGGAGCGGAAGCTCGATCCGCCGGTGGCGCAGGGCGGACTCGTACACCGCCATGCACATCTCCAGCGCCTTGTAGCCGTGCGTCGCCTCGCCCCTGTGGGTGTCCGTCTTGCCCTCCACCCAGTCGGCAAGCTCCACGGCCTGCCCCGCGCAACCCTCCGTGTACTCGTTCCACTCCGGCCCCTGTTTCGAGAAAGAACCGTCGGGGGCGTGCTCTTCCCAGCCTCCTGTGCCGCCGTTGAGCAGCCTGAGGCGCTCCGGCGTCAGGTCTATCGTCCCCTCCGAGCCGTAGAACATCCCGCCCTGGTAGTAGTGCGGGTCCAGGCCGCTCAGCACCAGCCCCGTCGCGCCGCCCCTGAATCCGAGCGTACACACGGCCCTGTCCTCGACGCGCAGGCCCCGCTCGTACCTGTCCGTAGTCCTCTCCACGCTGCCCATCACCCACTCGCAATCGTCGTCCAGGACGTACCGGAACATGTCCATGAAGTGGCTCGCCCAGTTCAGCAGCCCGTCGTTCGAGTAGCACCTGGCGAGCTGCACGTCGCCGATCGCCCCGTCGGCGATCATCCGCCTGGCGAGGGTGTAGCTGGGCAGGAACCGCCTCTGGTGGCCGATGACCAGCTTCGTGCCATGCTCGCCGCACGCGTCCAGCATCCGCTTGGCCTCCGCGAGGCTCCCCGCCATCGGCTTCTCGCACACCACCCCCGCGACTCCTCGCTTCGCCGCCTCGATAGTCCACGGCGCGTGGCCCCTGTGCCAGACGGCCACGGACACGACGTCCAGCCCCTCCGCGTCCAGCATCGCCGCGCCGTCCGAATAGCGCCGCCCGGTGTACGAGGAGTGTCCGCCGAACTGCTCGTCCATCTCGTCCAGCGCCTCGGTGCGCGGGTCCGCGATGGCCGCCAACTCGTACCTGCCCGCGTCCAGGTACCCCTGCGCGTGGCGGCGCCCGATGCTGCCGCACCCTATGATCCCCGCCTTCAGCATATTCGCAGCCCTCGCCGCTAGCCCGCGAGCCTGCCGGTCGCCCGCAGCAGCGTCTCCTGCACCAGCAGCTCGTGGTCGAGCGAGCGGTCCGGCTCCTTCTCGCCCCTGATGTCCCGGATGAAGGCCGCCAGGCTCGCCATGTAGCGGGGCCTGTCCTCCAGCGCAATCGTCGTGACCCCCTCGGCGTAGCCGCCCTTCGCCTCCGGCAGGCAGAGCCGCACCGTTTCGGCGGGCTCGAACGGCTCCATGATCGCCCAGCCCGCCGTGCCGTACACCTCGAACCGCCGCGCCCTCGGCGGCGTCTCCATCGCCGTGATGTCCACGATAGCCATCGCCCTGTCGTACTCGAACACCCCCAGCGTGTTGTCCGAAAAGCCCGGCGCTATCTCGTCGTCGTGCCTCAGGAACGACGTGACCGTATGCGGCCTGCCGAGCAGCCAGACGATCTGGTCGAGCATGTGCCCCGCCAGGTCGAAGAATATCCCGCCCCTGTGCTCGCCGATCCGCACGCGCACCGCCTCGTCCGCGATGGTCCCCATCCGCGCGCGCACCGAGAAGACGTGCCCCAGGAACCCGGAGCGCGCCCACTCCGCGATCCGCTCGAACCCGTCGTGGTACCGGAACATGTACCCAAGCTGTATCAGCAGCCCCTTCTCGCGCGCCTTTGCGACGACCCGCTCGAACTGCCCGTAGTCCTCCCCGGCCGGCTTGTCGTAGAAGACGTGCTTGCCCGCGTCCACGATCTCCTCGGTCTGGTCCAGGCTTTCGTTGTTCATGCCCTCGGACGAGACCGCCGCGATGGTCGGGTCCTCCAGTATCTCGCTCTTGTCGTCTATCCACCGCACCTGCGACCACGGCGTCTCCCCCGACGACTCCAGCTCCCGGCGCCGCGCCGGGTCGGGCTCGTACACCCCCACCACGTCGACGTCCGGGTTGGCCGCCATCACCGCCAGCACGCCCGGCGCGTGCGCGTGCTTCGTCCCGTACTGCGCCATCCTCACGCGCTCATGCCCATCCGTCATCTGCGTCCTCCTTGCCTGCCAACTCAAATTGCCCGTCGCATTCTACCATCCATCAGACCCGCGGGATGGGGGTAGGGGACCGTCCGCTAAGCATCACCACGGCCACCACCGCCGCCTGAGCAGCCTGCGCCCCAGGAAGTCCTCCACCTCGTCGCGCTTCAGCCCGACCTGGCTTGCCACCGACGCCGTGTCGTCGAGTATCCAGTCCGGGATTTCGTTGCGTATGCGCGACGCTCCCATCTGGCCCGTCCCGACGATGACCATGTTGCCCGACACCGTCCACGCGCCCTCCGGCGGCTTGCGTTCCTTCGTGTGCCTGTCGCGGCTCAGGAGGTTCTCGAGCACCTGCCGCGGCCTGTCCCACGCGCGCTGTTGGTACTCCTCCAACGTCATCGGCCTGCACCAGCCGGGCATCTCCACGCCGTCCGGCAGGTGCTCCCGGAAGACGCCGCATAGCACCGTCGACGAAAGCTCAAGCACGTCCGCTTTCCAAAATCCCCCACCTAAATGGCGGTGACGCTCTACGGCAAGGGGGAGGGCTGGTTTGAAACCAGCCCCTACGGGGTGATGGCCGATAGATATGGCGCTGAACCTGCAGGTGGGGGATTTGGGCTTCGGCGAGCGCGTCCCGCCCGGACTCCCTGAGCTCGTCGATCCGAGTGGTCATCCTCTTCAGGTACTCGCGGTACAGCCCCGTCGTCATCCGCTCCCGTATCCGCGCGATCGAGCGCTGGAGCCTGTTGCGCACGGCGGTCTGGTCGCCCGGCAGTGACGTGCGCGTGTATATCATCAGGCAACGCTTCACGACCTCGTCCTTGAAGTTGCGCGCCTCCGCGTTCATCGACAGCGCGAAGCACGGGTACTCCTCCGCCTGGATGTAGTCCTGCTTGATGACCTCCTCCGCGTGGCGGTTGAACCTCTCCCGCGCTACGTCGTCGAACACCACCGGAAGGCGCTTGAAGCTCTCCCGAAGCCCTCGCAGGTTGGAGCGCGTGAACTTGTCGGTATCCACTATCCGCGGATACGAGAACATCGAGTGCATCAGCGTCTCGATCAGGCTCGTCTTCCCGCAGTTGCTCGACCCGTACAGAACCGCGAACATCGGCTGCTCGAAGCTGAAGCTCCCCGACCGCAGCGCCGCGTTGCGCACGTCGCAGAGCAGGGGGGAGAAGTAGAACCAGCTCATGAACGTGAAGTAGTCCCGTTGCAGCCGGGGCACGTCGCCCTTGAACCCGTTCTCATAGTTCCCGAAGAACTCTATCCACCGCCCAACGTCCCCCCGCACCTCCTCCGGCTTCGCTTCCAGCCGCATCG
This sequence comes from Dehalococcoidia bacterium, assembly GCA_963664035.2. Taxonomy (GTDB): domain Bacteria; phylum Chloroflexota; class Dehalococcoidia; order Lucifugimonadales. The sequence continues at coordinate 2,470,402 of OY760867.2, forward strand.
CCTGACCCGACAGCACGAACTCCCGCCCGTCGTAGGACAGGTACACGTTGGGCCGCTCGTCCTCCCCGGCCCTGGACCGCGATATGGTGATCGACTCCTTGACTATCCTGGGTGTGATGGAGACGTTGCCGTTCCTATCGGGCCGGACCTCGGCCAACGCGCGCCGCAGGGGCGCCGCCACCTTCACGACCGTATCCAGCACCCTGGGCAGCGACCCCTCGGTCTCCTCTTCGCTCTCGGCGGGTACGTATATCCGCACGTCCGCCTGCTTCTCCTCGACCTCCCTGAGCGCGGCTATCTCCTCGACGGGTATCTGTTCGGCGGGCACCGGCTTGCTTCGCGGCGTCAGCCTGCTCGTCGCCGTGCTGCGGACTGCCTCGTACTGCGCCGTGTAGTGCTTCCACGCCGTCTCGTCGTTGTCGAAGGCGATCAGCGTCTCCGCCTGACGACCGGAGAACGCCGTCTCCGACAGGTTCGCCGATCCCACCACCACGCGCCTCAACCCCTCCCGCTCCAGCAGGTATATCTTGGCGTGCGCGATCTTGTCCTTCACCACGAAGAAACGCGCCCTCTCGTTCGCGACGAGGTCGAACAGCGCCTGCCGCCGCTCGTCCGAGGTCTTGACCGCGACGAACGCCCTGCTCAGGTCCGCCTCCACCACCCCCTGGAAGGCAAGCACGTCGCTGATGTCCGGCCTCAGGATCCCCGAGTGGCCGAAGATGCACTCGAAGTCGTCGTACTCGTGGTCCCGCAGCAGCCCGACGATCATCCGCATGCTCGCCGTGTACGTCAGCGCCCGCATCGACCTGAACCCGGCGAACATGCCCACGTCGAACGGCTCCACCCGCTCGCTGCTCGCCCGCACGATCGACAACCCCGCGTCGCGCGTCAGCGAGTCGGGATCGTCGAATCCAAGCCTGCGCTGCCCAGTCACTCCCGCCCCCTCAGCCCGTACAGCGTATACCCCGACACCTCGCCGATGACCTCGTACTCGGTGTCCACGAAATCGAAGAATCGCTGGAATGCGTTTGGATCGTGCATGTATCTCCTGTCGCTCGGCTCCCAGCCGTCGCGCTCCTCGCGGTCCAGGGGCGGCAGCCGCCGACTGCCCGTATCCACGATCATCGCCGGCTTCCCGTCGATCACGTCCGACGTGAACTCGCCGCGGTTCGCCTCGTTCGCGTATCCAGGCTTTACCAGGGGGTACTGGTAGAAGAACCGCGTAGGCGCGTCGCGCCCCGATAGCGAGTATATCTGCGTTTCCGCTCCCCATACCAGTATGGAGTCGTCAGGGTCCGTCTCCAGCTCGACGCGTCTGGCGACCATGTCGTGCTTGCTCGACCTCGCGGCATCTCCAACGTCGGCGTACTTTTCCGGAAGTCTCGCAAGGTCCCCATACGGGACCTGGTAGTACAGGAGCACCGCCAATGGGACGGCCAGCAGCAATATGGGAGCGACGAGACGCATATCGGCCAGGAACCGCACCAAGAACGCCAGCAGCACGACCGCGACCGGGAATATGGCGAGATAGTACTGCAGCCACTGGAAGCCCGACATGGCGATGAGCGCCACTTCTATCGGCCCGAGGATCAAGGCGAGAGGCAGGAGATGTTCGAAGCTGCTGGCTCGCGCCTTGCCCGTCGCCCAGTAGTGAAGCCCGACGCACCAGCTAGCCGCCAGCGGCAACGACAGCGTCACCATCTGCATCCTCATGGCGGCCAGCACCTTTAGCCTATCCATGAACGAGGAGTCCGCGTAGACGAGGTTGTACCTGATGGAGGCGTCCCACAGCGCACCCCCCCCCGACCAGTGCGAACGCGATGGCAACGACCAGGAGCGCCGACACCCCTCCTACGACGGCCCACGCGGTCCGCCTGAGAGCGTGGCTTCTCTGGAGCATCCAGTAGACCCCTATCGCCACCCACACGCCAATCAGATTGGCCCTGAGGAGGAACGCGCAGGCCCCCAGCACGCCGATTGCGACGGCCTGCCAGATGCCGCCGCTATCATCCCTCCGCTGCTCGATCCTGATGAAGAGGAGTAGGGCGGAGAGCTGGAACGGCAGCGCGTAGGACTCCGTGAGATTCCCACCCTGGGCGAACTTCGGGAAGTACATCAGGAAGAGCGCGAGCGATACCAGGGCGGCGGTGGCGCCGAACGCCTCCTTCGTAACCTTGAAGGCGAACCAGCCGGAGCCAACCAGGAAGAGCGCCGCCACGACCCATATTCCCGGGACTCCCCCAACCAGCAGCCCTGCGGCATTCAGGAGATATATCAGCGGCCCCTTGTGGTCCCACCGGTCCACGTAGGGAATCTCGCCCTCCAGAAGCCCTGCGCCCACGTATATGAAGACACTCGAGTCCCTGTTGGGCGCCCCGACCATCGAGTCGAGCGCGATGATCAGGAAGGCCGCGATCGCAACCGCCCACCCGACGTGGAGCAGCAATTCGACCCGCGACGCGACGGACCTCTCTATGAATGCTCTGGCAGACGAAATCAGCGAGGCCAACGCAGGGTGGTTACTCTGACTCCAATGATGTCCTCAGCGCGTCGTTGAGCCTCGTCTGCCAGCCGCGCCCGCCCTGGCGGAAGTGCGCCACGATGTCCGCGTCGAGCCGTATGTACACCGGCACCTTGGTAGGGGCCTTCTGCTTGCCGCGGGTGCGGCGAGAGTACGCCACCAGCTCAGGGTCCACCTCTACCGCGGGACGGGCGCGGCTCCAGTTGTCGTCCGACCACTCGGGAGCGTCCGGGCCCAAGGCGACCTCCCGCTGGATTTCCGCCTCCTCTTCGTCCGTAGGAATGATGATGTTCGTCCGTAGGAATGATGATGTCACGCATGACGCTTCAAGCCGTTATCCTGACCTTGCGCGCGTGGGTAATGTCCTCGCTCGTTACCGGACGCGCCTGGTTTGCTGGCACTGTAGCGACGGCGACAGTGCCGCCGTCAAGAGTCGTGAACTCGACAACATACGCCTCCCGCCCCGGATGGACGTGTACAATCGTACCTACGTCCCCGACCTCCAGGTCGCCTTCTTCGGAGACATCTTCTGTGAGCACGATGAGGTCGTGTTCCTTGAGCATCCTTCAACTCCTAATCGGGTATGCAGTCACCAGTCTGGGAGTGTCGGAGCCTGCATCCACTATCCAAACCGTCCTCGCAAGCGGGTTGCGTCCATCGGGCGATTCGAGCCGACCATCTACAATATACAGGGAACCGTTGGCATTCTCCACAACCTTCACCACCTCATGCCCTGCGCCATGTCTCTGCAAGGCCTCCGCGAACCTCTGCCACTGCTCTACGCGAAAGCCGAATTGAAAGAAGAACTCCGCTTTGAAGCGGCCACGCGGATGACTCGCTGCCAGTAGATAGTCGTGTATCTTTGTGCGATCAACGCGCGCTTGCTGTGCGTTGGGAAGCCTCAATCGGGGCTCTTCTCTGGCCTTAGCGCCGCATCAAAGGCGCGTGCCCCCGGGGCGCCACGCCATCTTCATGTACACGCCGCCCGCCTCCAGCTCGTCCAGCATCTGCAACAACCGCCTGCGCCGCGTCTCCTCGCGCTTCGCCCGCGCTATCCAGCCCAGGTAGTCGTTGCGCTGGTACGGCGGCCGCGCTTCGTACGCCGCCGTCAGCCCGCGTGCCGCCAGCGCCTCGCGCACATAGTCCGGCATCTGCTGGAGCGGTCTCTTCAGCGGCGCCATGCCGGCCTGCGCTCCAGAGGTATCCTTGGGCTGGACGCCGCTGCGCCTACGTGACCTGGAGGGTGGGGGAGCGGAGCGGGGGGTTGATCCCGCTGGGCCCCAGCGGGATCACCTCCTTGACGTACACCTGCACCCTGAACGACATGTAATCGGGGATGTACATCCTGCCCTTGGCGTCCAGCTTGACCGAGCGCGGGCCCCTCAGCCGCTTCTGCGGCTCCAGCACCGACATCTCCCGCAGCCGGTTCGGCTTCGCGTTCGACAGCATGTACTCGCGCCCCAGCTTCGACAGCGTCGCGTCGCCGATGAAGCGGTCCACGTACCGGCGCTCCTCGCTGAACTGCTGTACGCGGTTGTTTCCCGTGTCCGCGACGTATATGTCGCCGTCGCCGTCCGTGGTAACCCCGGCGGGCCGGCGGAACTGCCCGTCGCCGTCGCCGCTGGACCCCAGCGCGAAGACGAACTCGCCATCCGCCGTGAACTTCTGTATCCGGTCGTTGCGCCAGTCCGCCGCGAACACGTACCCCTCGTCATCGACCGCCAGCCCCCACGGCATGTCCAGCTCGCCCTCCGCGCTGCCCTGGCTGCCCCAGCCCAGGATGTACTCGCCCTCCGCGGTGAACTTCTGTATGCGGTGGTTCTGCGCGTCCGCGACGTATACGTTGCCGTCGGCGTCCACGGCCACGCCCGCCGGCCGGTCCAGTTGCCCCTCGGTGCTGCCATGGTCGCCCCACGTCCGCACCACCTCGCCGTCCTTGGTAAGCGTCGTGATGCGGTTCAGCGCCTCGTCCGACACGACCAGGTTCTCGTCGCCGTCCAGCGCAATCGCCACCGGCCACGTGAACTTGCCCTCGTCGCTGCCTCCCCCCGCGATCACGCCCAGGATGTCGTCTTCCAGCGACAGCTTGGTGATCTCCCCCGCGCGTCCCAGCACGTACACCACCTCGCCGCCGTCTATCGCGACGTCCACCGGAGTGTTCGTCACCCGCCGCATCCCGATAGTCTTCAGATATGGAAACCCGGCCCTCAGGAGTCCGTACGCTCTAGGCATCGTTCTCTACGACCTCCTAGCTATCTTGAAATCCTGTCCATCAAATCAATCCCAATAATCACAGTTCAGACTACGCCGCCTCCACGAACGGCCGTATCTGCTCGAACTGGCCGTTCACTATCGGCGGCGCATCCAGCGAGAGCCACTGCTCCAGCACCGTCGAGTACAGCCCGCGGAAATCGTAGGTGTGGCGCATGTCCTCGCCGTTCAGCCACTGGTCCGGCGCCAGCGGCGGGTACTCCGCGTACAGGCCGCCCGCTATCCGGTCTCCGATGATGAATGCGCCGCCGCCGGAGCCGTGGTCGGTGCCCGTCCCGTTGTCCAAGATCCGTCTCCCGAACTCCGTGAAGACCATTATGACCACCTCGTCCGATGCGTCGTGGTCTCGCAGGTCCTGTATGAAGTCCATGATCGCGCCCGTCAGGTCGGACAGCAGCACCGGGTGGTCCGGCATCTCGTTCGCGTGCGTGTCGTAGCCGCCGTGCTGCACGTAGAAGATGCGCGTCCCCAGTCCCGCCGTGTGTATCCTCGCCACGTCGCGCAGGCTCCCCGCGATGGCGTTGCTCCCGTACTCCACGTCCGACTTGTACATGGCCGGCGCAACCTTGAGCTGGTCCGCCCCGGTCAGCACGTCCATGCCCGTCTGCGCCAGGTAGTCCATGACAGGGCCCGTCCCTATGGCCGGGCTGTACATGCTCTTGAACGTGTCCAGCGCCTCTTCGCGCTGGCGCTGCTCCGCTATGCCGGTCAGCAGCCCGTAGCTGTCGAGGTCGCCGACGGACGTCACGGGCACCCCGGGCACCGACATCGCCCTCGGCAGCCCCCTGCCCAGGTTGACGCCGGTCAGCACGTTCTCCTTCTTCGGGTCCAACTCCCGGATGGCGCGGCCGACCCAGCCCTCCGTCCCAAGGGCCACCGGCTCGCACGTGTGCATGATGTCCATCGCGCGGAAGTGCGACCGGCTCGAGTTCGGGTATCCCACGCCCTGCACGACGGCCACCTTACCCTCGTCGTACAGGTCCTTGAGCGGCGCCGCGGAGGGATGGAAGCCCAGCGTGTCGTCGATGGGCAGCGCCTCCTCTTCCTTGACGCGCACCAGCTGCCTGGCGTCGTGGTAGTCCGGGTTCGTGTAGGGGACCACGGTGTTCATGAAGTCGTTGCCGCCCGAAAGCTGCAACACGACCAGTACCGGAGCTCTTCCGTTGCCTTCCATGAATCGCCTCCTGGCTATCTGTCCCGTACTCCTGCTTCTATTCACTATCCACTAACCACTAACTACGCCATCTGGTACTCCCGCGACGCCACCACCAGTTGCAGCATCCGCGTCGCCCTCGCCCTGCTCGCCTCCGTCTCATCCTCAGCCGCGAAGCTCATGTCCCCGCCCGCCTCGGCGAACCTCGACAGGCTCGCCAGCGTCTCATCGCCTGCGGCTACGGGGCCGGCCAGCTCCAGCGACCGCTCCACCAGCTCGCTGGGGCTCAGGGAGTCCCTACCGCCCGCCAGGCCCTCTATGAAGCCCTGGACGCCCGGCTTGTCCGGGGACACCTCGTTCACGGCAAAGTTGACGCGCTCATTCAACGTCCCGCCGTCGATCCACTCCTTGCCGGTGTGCCACCCTTCCACGGTGGGCGGGTTGAGTAGCTCCTGGCCCATCACCGTCGTCGCCTGCGCGTAGGCGTCGAAGCCGGGCTCGGGGAACCTGTACGTCCCCACCAGCTTCAGCACGCCCGACACCAGCTCCGCGGGGCTCTTCACCTTCCGCTGCCGCGCGTTCTTGAAGAAGTCCGAGTTGAACAGCACCCGCAGCACCGACCTCATCTCGTAGCCCGACTCGAAGTAGGCCGCCGTCATCGCGTCTATCGCGTCCGGGTCCCTGGGAGGCTCCACGCTCCACGCCGGCACCTGCGCCTCGTCGGCTACGAAGAAGTTGTACAGGTGACGCGCGATGAACCTCGGCGCGGCCGGCTGCCGAGCGATTATCTCGATGATATCCTCGCCGTTGAACCGCCCCGTCTCGCCCAGGAAAGACTTCTCGCTGTCGTCGTGAGCCTCCGGGACATAGACGAAAGACGACTCGTAGTGGCCGTGCGGGTACAGCGGCACCGGCTGCGTGAAGGTCCAGCCCGTGAAGGCCCGCGCGGCCATCTTCAGGTCGTGTTCCGTGTAGTTCCCAACCCCCATCGAGAACAGCTCCAGCAGCTCGCGCCCGTAGTTCTCGTTCGGCTCCCCCTTGTGGTTCTCGTTGTTGTCCAGCCAGAAGATCATCGCCGGGTCCCTGGACAGCGCCAGCAGTATCGTCGGCAGGTCGCTCATCCCCACCTGGCGGAACATCTCGATCTGCCTGTTCAGCGTCACCGGGTGCTCGCTCTTCGAGTACGCCGTCGCGAACACGTGGTGCCAGAACAGCGCCATCTTCTCCTGGAGCGGCCGCTCCGTGTTCACCATCCGGTAGATCCACGACGCGGCCCCGGCGGACGTCATGTCCCAGCCGAAGTACCGCTCCATCACGTCCAAGTCCACCTCGGGGAAGCGCTCCGGGTGCAGCAGGTCCTCGACGACGTCTTCGTATTCTCTAGCCGACGCCGCTTCGAGCTCTTCCCGCGTCGCGCCGAAGCCGGCGCGCCGGTACAAATGGGCCATCAGGGCGATCTTGTCGTCAGCCATCGTCAGCTCCTCGAGGCTGTGCTCCGGCATAGCCGGGCCACGCACAATATACTACCTCTCACCCGTCGTTTCCACCGAAACGGCCCGATAATTCTCCTTCTCATCCTGTCCATCCTGCCCATCCATGTTTATACTGGACTCATGTACAAGAAGATTGCTCTCCTGCTGCTGCTTCTCCCACTCGCCGCCGTCGCCTGCGGAGGAGGCGACGACCCGGAGCCCACACCCCGCCCCAAGACGACCGCGGCGCAACCGACCGCGGCCCCCTCCCAGGCTCTCCCATCCAGGGACCCGAACGTCGTCAAGGTCGAGAACCAGGACCCCGGCGGCACTGGCGAGTACAAGTTCGTGCCCAAGGACTTCACCTTCAAGGTCGGAGACGCCATAACCTTCGAGATGTCCGGCGAGACCGAGTTCCACACGTTCACCGTCGACGAGCTCGGCATAGACGAGGTGGTCGACGGCGGAGAGGAAATCACCTTCGAGGTCACCTTCGACAGGGCGGGCGAGTTCGAGTTGATCTGCATCACCCACCAAGCATTCGGCATGACAGGGACTATCACCGTCACCGAATAGCCGCCCCCCGCCTCCGGTCAGACGTTGAACAGGATGTTCAACACGTCCCCGTCCCGCACGGTGTAGGACTTGCCCTCCTGGCTGAGGATGCCCTGGCGGCGCGCGTTCGCCGGCCCGCCGCTGTCCGCCAGCGCCTCCGCGCCTAAGACTTCCGCCCTGATGAAGCCCTTTGCGAAGTCGGTATGCACCCGGCCGGCGGCCTCGACGGCGGTGGCGCCCTCCGGCACGGTCCAGGCCCTGACCTCGTTGGCGTTGCCGGTGAAGAAGGTGATCAGGCCGGCGGCGTCCTGCGACAGCCGTATCATCCGCTCCAGGCCGGACTCTCCGAGCCCCATGCCCTCGCGCATCTCGCGCTCGTCCTCGGCGTCCATCGCCGCAAGCTCCATCTCGACCTCGCCGCACAGCGCCGCCGCGCTCACCCCCGCGCCGGCCAGGCCGTCCCGGAGCTCCGACTCCAGGCCGGAGGCGTCGCCCATCTGGTCCTCGCCTATGTTTGCGACCACCACGATGGGCTTGGCGGTCAGTAGCTGGAAACCCTCCAGCGAGCGCCGATCGTCCGCGCTCAACCCCTGGTGGCGCACGGCGGTCTCGGCCTCCAGGCCGTCCTTTAGCCGTGTCAGCAGTTCCCGCTCCCTGTCGAGGTTTACTCGCTCGGACGCCCTCGCCCCCTTGGACCCCTCTTCGATGCGCACCAGGCGCCGCTCGACGATCTCCACGTCGGAGAACGCGAGCTCCAGCAGCATAGTCTGCGCGTCGCCGAGCGGGTCTATGCGGTCGTCCACCGCGGCGACCGCGGGGTCGGCGAAGGCGCGCGCCACCAGCAGCAGCGCGTCGGCGGACTGCATCAGGTTGAGGTATTCTCCGGAGACGCCGCGCGTGCTGCCGAGGCCCTCGGGCGGCGACGGCAGGTCCACGTAGCGCACCTCCGCGGGCACGACCCGCTTGGGCTGGTAGACGCCGGCCAGCAGATCGAGGCGGGGGTCGGACACCTTGGCCACGCCGACGTTGGGCCTGTCCGAGTAGCCGGCCACCTCCGCGTGTCCCCGGGTGACCGCGTTGAACACCGTCGTCTTGCCGCTGCGGGGCAGGCCGACTATCGCTACGTCCATGGAGCGGGGCTACCGGGCGGGCCGGTCGTCGTCTTCGTCGTACCGGAACGACCCCTCGATTACGTCCCGCCTGGGAGCCTTGCCATCGTCCTGGGGAGGGGCCGGCTTCCTCCCCGTCGCGTGCTCCATCACCACCTCCCTGGGGCACATTAGCAGGAAGAGCGCTATGGCCGCGAGGCCCGCGATCAGGTCGTCGAAGCGGCCGACGAACGGCAGGAAGTCGTGGATCAGGTCGACAGGGGAGATGATGTAGACGATGGCGGCCGGTATGATCAGCTTGACGCCGCCCGGCACCCGCCGGTCCAGCATCAGCTTGACGATGAGCCGCAGGCCGCCGGTCAGCCCGAGCAGCCGGATTAGTCCTATCAACGCCGGTGCTCTCCTTAAGCGTTGTGGGATATTATACCCTTTGACGGCAGCCCTCTGCCGGGAGCCGGGAGGAAGCCGCTGATACGCCTATTGTACGGCGACGACTCGTTCTCCATCGACGAGCAGGTCGAGGCGATGGTAAAGCAGGTGTCGCCCCCCGACCTGCGCGACGTCAACCTGACCGCCTTCGACGGCAGGGAGGCGGCGTTCGCCGAGTTCTGCGCCACCTGCAGCACGGTGCCGTTCCTCGCGGAGAGGCGCCTGGTCGTCGTGCGCGGGCTGCTGTCGCGCTTCGAGAGCCGGCCCGGCGCGGACGCCGGCGCGAGAGACCGCCAGGGCGCGGCGGAGTGGGAAGGGCTGCGCGACTACCTGCCCACCGTCCCGGAGACGACCGACGTCGTGTTCGCCGACGGCAGGATCGGCGCCCGCAACCCGCTGCTGGGCGCGATAAAGCCCCATGCCGAGGTGAGCACCTTCCCGCTGCCGCGCGGCAACCGGCTGCCCCAGTGGGTCCGGGAGAGGGCCGAGCGCAGGGGCGTGCAGATCGAGCCGAGGGCGGCCCAGGCGCTGGCCGACGCGGTGGGCCCGGAGCTGCGCGTGCTCGACTCGGAGATCCGGAAGCTGGCGGCCTACGGACGCGGCGGCGCGATCACCCACGCCGACGTGCGGGAGCTCGTCTCCAACACCCGCGAGGCGAGCATCTTCATGGCCGTCGACGCGGTCATCGAGGGCCGCCCCGGGGTGGCCCTCGGCCATGTGGGAAAGCTGATGCAGGCCGGAAGCTCCGCGGGCTACGTGCTCGCCATGCTTGCCCGGCAGGTCCGCCTGCTGATGCTGGCCAAGGACCTGAGGGGCCAGGGCGTGCCCCACGGGGAGATGGGCCCCAGGCTGGGCGTGAGCGGCTACCCGCTGCGGAAGACGCTGGAGCAGGCGGGAGCGACCGGCTTCGAGCGGCTGGAGGCGCTGCACCGGATGCTGGTGGAGACCGACCTGCGCACCAAGTCGACGGCGGGAAGCGACGAGCTGGCGCTGGACATGCTCATAGCCGAGGCCGCCGCCTCCGCGAACACCCGCGCCCGGCGGCGGTAGCTCGACGTGACGCGAATGGTATGGAGGTTAGCTGCTATATGGACATAGGTCAGGCATTGGAGGAACTTGGCGCGACCGAGAACGCTCTGCCGGAACGACACAGGGTAGAGTTGGACGAGAAGGGTTACACGGTGCTGCCGGGCGTGATGGACGGGCCGTGGCTGGCGGCGCTGCGCGAGAGGTTCGAGAGCCTGTGCGATGCGGAGGGCATCGCCGCGGGGATCGAGGTCCACCAGGAGGAGGGTACGCGGCGGCTTGCGGACCTGGTGAACAAGGGCCCGGTCTTCGACCGCGTCTACACCCACCCGGCGGTGTTGGCGGCGGTCCACCACGTCATCGGGCGTGACTTCAAGCTATCGTCGCTGAACGCGCGAGATGCTCTTCCCGGCGAAGGTCGCCAGGGGCTGCATCCGGACTGGTCCGCGGACTACGACGGGCGCTTCCACGTCTGCAATTCGATCTGGCTGCTCGACGACTTCACGGAGGAGAACGGATGCACGCGCCTCGTTCCGGGTACCCATAGAGGGAGGCATCCGGGCAAAGTCCTTGAAGATGCGGAGGCGCCACATCCGGATGAGGAGTACCTGGTCGCGCCCGCCGGTACCGTCGCCGTGTTCAACAGCCATGTCTGGCATGGCGGCACCCGGAACCGGACCAAGAACGGGAAGCGCCGCGCGCTGCACTGCTACTTCGCCGCGCGTGAGCACCCGCAGCAACTCGACCAGCGCGAGTATATCCGCTACGAGACGTGGAAACGCATCCCCAGGGCTGCGCGCTACGTGCTCGACGTGGACGTAGAGTAGAGCATCAGTTGGGCGGGCGAGATCGCCTTGACGCTTCGGCGCGGCGCTAACTACAATGAGACCCGTCAGCCGTTGACGGTTGCACGTTCGCTTATGGCCCGCTAGCTCAATTGGCAGAGCAACTGACTCTTAATCAGTAGGTTCTCGGTTCGATTCCGAGGCGGGTCACTCTCCTCCCTCACGTCGGTTAGCTGCTTAGGAACTCCATCAGCGCGTTGGCGATGACCACGTGCCCGGTGTGGTTCGGGTGGACCGGCTCGGGGCAGAACGCGCTGGGCGGCCTGTGCCGTAGCTGTTCCTGGAATACGTCGTGGAGATTCAGCAGCAGCGTGCCGTACCTGGCGCTCATCTCCTCCAGGACGCCGATGTACCGGGGAATCAGCCGGAGCGCCGCGCCCTCGAACTCGTCGTTCGTATTCGTCGAGATGTAGAACGGGGTTATGAGGAGAATCGGGGTCTCGCCGAGGGCCTGGCGCGTGGATGCCAATATCTCATCCAGGTTCCTCGCGTACCGGTCGGGCGGCACGGCGTCGGGGTCGCGCCGTAGCACGCTGTGGAGGTCGTTGATCCCGATCTTGATGGATAGGCGGTCCGGCCTGCGGTCGATGACGTCGGGCCGCCAGCGCTCCCTCAGGTGGGTGGTGCGGTTGCCCCCGATGCCCGTATTGACCCACTCGATGTTTCGCTCCGGGCGCCGCGCCGTGGCGAGCTCCGCGAATATGCTCACGTAGCCGTCGCCCAGGGGGACGGCGCGGTCGCGCCGGCCGCAGTCGGTGATGCTGTCGCCGGTGAACAGCATCCTATCGCCGTCCCGTATCCAGAAGTCGCCCATCGTCATACCTTGCCCTGTCGCCTGGCCGCGCTATCCGTCGGCCCTATACTCCTCGCCCTTCGGAAGCTTCTCGCGCAGCACGTGCTGGCGCAGCGCGTGGTTGATGTCCGTCTGGTACCCCCGGCCGCCCTTCGCTTGCGTCTTGAACCAGCTCACGACGTCCGCGTCCAGGCGAAGCGTGATCTGCTTCTTCACGGGCCGGTAGAAGACGCCTCGCCTGGCGTCCGACCAGTCCAGTATCTCGGGGGCGTCGGTCGTGTCGATGCGGTCGTCGGGTAGCGCTTCGAGCGCCGCCAGCTCGGCCGCCAGCTCGTTGGTCAGCTCAGTATTCGCCTTCTTCATATGCTTCCCTTTCGCGCCTGGTCGCTTTCCGGGCGCTGATGATGCGCCCGGTCTGGCCGCCGCTCCCCGCGGGGGCGTCGGGCCAGGTGTGTACTACCATGATGACCACCGGGCCTACCATTCCCATTGTGCGCCATCGCTGTTCGTACGGGTAGGGGTCTTCGCGCGTGGCCGCGAGCGGGTCGTCGAAGACGAGCGACGCGCTCTCGAAGCTGAGGCCGTGGCTGAGCCGGTTCGCCGCGTTCTTGTTCGGGTCCCATGTCCAGCGCAATGACCCACCTCTACGTAGTTACTGTATTGTAGTTACACCTACCGCCGTTGTCAAGTCCCTCGGGGCATCGCCGCGGGCGGGGCCTTTACCGGCTGTCCAGGTAGAGCGGCGCGAGCATGTTGTCCACCGGTACGTAGTCGTCCCTGAGGATGACCCCAGGGTCCTCCTTGAGCCACAGCGCGAACTCGGTCCCCGGCATCAGCTCCGTCTCGGACGCCCTGCCGGCCAGGTTGGCGGCCTGGTTGAGGTCGGCGGCGGTGAAGGGCCGGTTGGACCCGGCTATGACGTAGGTGTGCCGGCTCGGGCTGTCCCAGTTCGAGTCGCCGCGTATCAGGTACACGTAGTCGAACGTCTCCTTCATGGTCGACGCGAAGGAGCGCAGGAAGCGCCCGGCCTGGCGCTCGTCGACGACGTTCGCCACGTAGATGCCGTCCTCCTTCAGCAGCAGCGCAACCTCTTCGTTGAACTCCCTGGTCGTCAGGTGGTAGGGCACCGACAGGTCGTTGAAGGCGTCGCCCACCACCAGGTCGTACTGGCCGTGTGGGAGCCGCGGTATCTTCATCCGAGCGTCCTCGTTGTAGCTGATGATGCCCGTGTCCGGGCGCAGCCCGAACATCTTAAGCGCGACGTCCGTCACCTCCGGGTCTATCTCTATCACCTCCAGGGTGCTATCAGGGTAGCTGTGCTCTAGGTACCGGGGCATCGTGTAGCCGCCGCCCCCGATGAACAGCACCCTCATCTCCGGCTCGGCCTGCGCGATGTAGTCGGATATGTCCCCGAACACCTTCTCGTAGGTGTACTCGAGGTGCGCCGGGTCGTCCAGGTCGGTGAAGCTGTGGCGCAGCGCGTCCAGCGTCAGGATGCGAATCGTCCGGCCCTCGCGCTCCTCGTCCTTCACCTTGATGCAGAAGTAGGCGCTCTCCTCCAGGCAGTTCGGCAGCCTGTCCTCGATGTAACCGATCTCCCACCGGCCTGTCACGATCGCCAGCATGGCCGCGCCGATGCCGAGCGCGACGAGCGCCGCGGCGACAGGGGCCACGTTGCCTATCCCCATGCGCCGGATCGCGGGGCGCAGCAGGTTGCCGAAGGCGAGCGCGAGCAGCACGAGCACCAGCGACACGACGATCAGTATCGTCCGCGTGCCCCACCACTGGATCAGCACGAACCCGGTCAGGAAGGTGCCCAGGATGCTGCCCGCCGTCGAGAGCGCGTATATCCTGCCCACCACGTTGCCCGTCTCCTGCAGGTCCTTCAGCTCCAGCTTGATCACCACCGGCGTCACCATCCCCAGGATGATGCTCGGCGCGATGAAGACCGTCGTCACGATGAGCACGATGCGCGGCAGTATCGGCACGTTGTCGAACAGGTCCGAGACCAGCGCGAAGATGGGCAGTATCCCCAGGCTCGATACGCCGCCCGCCAGCAGTATGATGCCTAGCGTCGTCGGCTGCGGCCGCCAGTCGGCCACCCGACCCCCCAGGTAGTTGCCGAGGCTGATGCCGGCGAGCACGATGCCGATGATGCTCGTCCACGTATAGAGCGACACGCCTATGACCGGCGCGAGGATCCTGGCGGCGACGATCTCCATGACGAGGATGCACCCGCTTGCTATGAACACCACTAGGTAAGGCTTGAGCGCGATGATGAAACGCGTGAGCAACCCGATTAACATTAAGCTGTCTCCCTAGTCCAACATGCTATCCGTCCCGTAATCGCCGCCCCCACGGCCATGCCGTCAAGGGCAACCCTGTTCTCATCCCCCGTATCTGCTGTCACCCCGGCAACCCTGTTTTTCATCCCCCGTATCTGCTGTCACCCCGGCAACCCTGTTTTCATCCCCTGTATCTGCTGTCACCCCGGCAACCCTGTTTTCATCCCCCGTATCAGCTGTCACCCCGGCAACCCTGTTCTCATCCCCCGTATCACTGTCACCCCGGCAACCCTGTTCTCATCCCCCGTATCACTGTCACCCCGTAGGGGCGGGTTTCAAACCCGCCCGCCCCCGGCGCTGGCCTGCCGCCTTCCGCCGGGGCGCACCATGCAATGATAGCCTAAAGCGCGGTGAGAGTAATATACTTCACCCCGCCGGCCGACTGTTCAGTCTCCGTAAGTTGAATCGTGAGAGCCACCCCAAATTGTCATTCCGAACGTAGCGCAGCGGAGAGAGGAATCTAAAGACCTTGCGCACAAGGCCACCTAGTCTGAACAGTTCCCCCGCCGGCCCACGCGTCGCCGCCCCGGCCCGGCGCGACAACCGCATCCCCAGGAGGAGGTAAGCCATGAAGGTCACCCGCATAAAGACGTTCCACGTCGACGGACACAACGAGCGCAGCTACTTCATAGTCAAGGTCGAGACCGACGCCGGGATATACGGCCTTGGCGAGTCGGGCGCCCTCTTCTGGGGGCCGGCCATCGAGAAGGCCGTCCAGCACCTCTCCGAGATTGTGGTGGGGGAGGACCCCTTCGCCACCGAGAGGCTTTGGCAGCACATGTTCCGGGGCGGCTTCTTCCCCGCGGGGCTGGTCTATAGCTGCGCCATAAGCGCCATCGACATAGCCCTCTGGGACATCAAGGGCAAGGCGCTGGGTATGCCCGTCTACAAGCTGCTGGGCGGGCCGGTGCGCGACAAGGTCGTCTGCTATCCCCACACGCAGGGAGCCAACATCGACGAGCTCGTGGAGAACGGCCTCAGGGCCGTCGACGACGGCTGGAAGTTCGTCCGATGGGGCCAGCCGGAGACCTCCCCGACGTGGGAGGAGCAGAAGGAGGGCCGCCTGGAGCCGCTCCACTCGATGGACATCGCCGAGGAGCAGGTGGCCCGCGTCCGAGAGGCGGTCGGCCCGGAGATACAGATATGCTTCGACGTGCACACCCGCCTCGACACCGCCCACGCGATCTCGATGTGCGCCCGGCTGGAGAAGTACAACCCCTTCTTCATCGAGGACCCGCTGCGCTCCGAGAACCCGGCCAGCTACCGGACCCTCGCCCGCCACGTCCGCCTGCCCATAGCCGCCGGCGAGCAGTGGGAAAGCAAGTGGCGCTTCAGGCAGGTCATAGAGGAGGAGCTTATCAGCTACGCCAGGATCGACGTCTGCAACGTCGGCGGCCTCACCGAGGCGCTGAAGGTCGCCCACTGGTGCGAGACCCACTACATAGACATCGCCCCCCACAACCCCCTCGGCCCCGTCAGCGCCGCCGCGTGCGTCGCCCTCTGCATGGCCACCACCAACGTCGGCGTCCAGGAGATGCCCCGCCAGCCCGGCACCGTGGACACCGACGTCTTCCCGCAGCAGATAGGCTGGCAGGACGGCTACGCCTTCGCCCCCGACGCCCCAGGCCTAGGCGTGGACATGGACGAGGCAGCCGCCAACGCCGCCCGCACCGCAAAGCCCGGCGGCTGGCCCCCCCTCCTCCGCCGCAACGACGGCGCCTTCACCAACTGGTGATGGGTTGGCGGCGTTCGTGACACCCTTCCCCAACGTAGGGTGTACAATACCCCCGTCAGACCGTGGCTATGGCCTCATGGAGGGAAAGCGATGGTAACAGCAACAACGCCAATACCGTCTCTCGGAAGTGAGAGCAGGATGACTCTTCAGTTCATGCCTCCGGTCGCCGTGCAATCTGCTATCAAGAGCTATAGCGAAGCGCTAGCCCTAACCAGTATCGGCATTGACCACGCCCTCAGGGGGGATCACGGCAACGCCATAAAGAACTACGACCAAGCATTGAAGCTTGACTCTCGAGATCCGTATGTCCTTTTGAATCGCGGCGCCTCTCACTACGCTAGAGGCGATAACGATAGTGCCGAAAGAGACTTGGGGGAGGCGCTGGAGTTGGACCCGGGGTATGTCTATGCCTACGGCGTGCGGGGCGAAGTCTTCATTAGACAAGGCGATTTCGACCGTGCGTTGGAGGACTTCGATAGGGCCTTGCAACTGGACCCCGGCTTGGAACCCCTGTATGCCGTGCGTGGTTCGCTTTACCTGGAGAAAGGCGACCTGGACCGCGCCATCCAAGACCTAGACAAGGCCTTGACGCTGGACCCGAATAACGCCAATGCCTACAACGACCGCGGCGTTGCCTACGAGCGAAGGGGCGACCCGGCCCGGGCGATGCAGGACTATGATCGGGCATTGAGCATAAGACCCAACCGGGCTGCCTATGCCAATCGAGGCATCGCCCTGTTGCGGCTATCCCAGTGGGACAAGGCCAGGTCGGACCTGCTCAGCGCACGCAATATGGGATTGGACATCGTGTCGGTCTTCCGCGCCGGCCACGGGAGCGCCGCCGCCTTCGAGGAAGAGCACAACCTCGAATTGCCCCAGGACATCGCGGACATGACAAGCATCGACGAAGCACCCCAGGCGGCCTTCACCGGGGAGTCCATTCTTGAAATCTTCAGAAAGTCACGCGAGTCCTTCCCCGACGCCGCGTATGACGACCTGCCGTCTGACGGGTCGAAGAACTATAAGCATTACTTATACGGCTGGCCAAAGGAATAACCGGCCATGAGAACGGTATTCGCCGACTCCGGCTACTGGATAGCCCTGTTGAATCCCCGCGACGAGTTGCACGAACAGGCAGAGGCCGTTGCCGGACAACTAACTCCCTTCCGTATAGTAACTACCGAGATGGTCCTCGCCGAGGTCTTGAGTTTTGCGACTGGTGCGGGAGAGTATATCCGTGGGCTTGCCGCTAAGAGAACAAAGGATTGTATAGCCGATCCCAGGGTAGACGTCGTGCCGCAGACGAGTGACCAGTTTCGCGCCGCTCTGGACCTGTACTCCCGCCGCTTGGACAAGCAATGGAGCCCTACCGATTGCGCCAGCTTCCTGTTGATGGAGGAGATGAACATACGCGAGGCCCTGGCCCATGACCACAATTTCGTGCAAGCGGGGTTCATCGCCCTTCTCAGATCGTCTAGTGTCCCCTCTTGATACGTCATACTTCGGCTCAGGCGGGAAGTCCCACGCCCCCGGCCTCGGCGTGGACATGGACGAAGCCGCCGCCGACGCCGCCCGCACCGCCAAGCCCGGCGGCTGGCCCCCCCTCCTCCGCCGCAACGACGGCGCCTTCACCAACTGGTAGACGGCAATGTCTACCTCAGTCATGCTGCCCCATCCTAAATACGTCTGTGAGTTTGGGTAGACGGTGAAAGATCAGGTGTGCTAGGATCGCCGCCATGACCACCAAGGCAGCAGGCGGGCTGGAAATCGTCACCACGCCAACCTTCGACTGGCTGGCCGAGTCCGCCGCTGCCTGCAAGTCCCGGCTGCTCGTCGCCAGCCCTTTTGTGAATGACGGAATCACCGACCTGACGGACCTCCTTTCCCAAGATGTGTCCTGCTCTCTCCTGACCAGGGCCGACCTGCGCAACTTCGCGCTCGGGTCCTCCAATCTGCAAAGCCTGTGCGCTCTCGCCAGGGGAGGCGTCACCGTCCACCACCTGGACGGCCTCCACGCCAAGGTGTACGTCTTCGACGATACGTCCGCCCTCGTCACTTCCGCGAATGCCACGTTCTCCGGCATGAGCCGCAACTGGGAATGCGGCTTGGCGACGTCCGACAAGCATGTGGTTGAACAGCTTGCCAGGTCGCTGCTGACGGGATTCGGCGCGGCCAGTCCGCCGCGTCGGCTGTGGGCCAGCGAGCTCGAACGCCTTCATGTTCCGGTGAGCGCCATGAAGGCGTCTTTACCCAAGGCGCCCCCACCAACCGGGCGCCCCACCGACGACGCGCTGCCTCCCAAGGTGACGTTCTCCGTCGACGACCCGGAGGTGATACTGGAAGGTTTCACCGGTTGGAAGAGGCTTGCGTTGCGGGGCGTCCTGGCTATGCCGACGGAAGGCTTCAGAATGCAGGACCTTCTGCCGGCGTGCGCGCCGGCGGCGGCTGAGCAATATCCTACGAACAGGCACGTGGAAGCGAAGTTGCGCCAGCAGCTTCAAATACTGAGGAGCCTTGGTTTGGTCGAATTCGTGCGCCCAGGATGGTACAGGTACACCATCGGAAAGAGCAGAGAGACGTGACATGTCGGCGATACTGAGGCTGATACTGGAGGATGGCAAGACTATTCAGACCCTCGAGAACATCCTGACCTTCGACACGGGGCAGTTCTATGAGGCGAAAGAGCTTGCCGAGAAGACCGATGGCGAGGTCTATTCCTGGAAATCGGTCGAATTGTACAACTGGCTTGAGCGCGGCTACTCAAGGGTAGACGTGTTCTGTCTCGTAGTCATACCGAAGAACCTTCCCAACTATATCTGTATGCCCGATGACGAACCGTTCTGCGAGGATGACGACGACTGGGACCCATCCAAGGACGACCTGTAGGTAGGTTGAAGACGGCGTTTTCCCGCCGACCCAACGCAAATGAGCGCCTCTCACCCCCATCCCAACATGGCCTTCGACGACATCGTCGCCCCCCTGGAGGCCCTCCCCGAATTCGCTGACGCTGTCCCCATACTCCAGGGCTTCTCAACCGAGATCCGTGATCACCTCATGATGCTGATGGAAGCTACGAGGCAACAGTGCGGCCTACTAGGACAGACCTCCTCCGTCGTCATGCTCAGGAGCGACGTCGGCATATCCTACGTCTGCTTCCGCGAACGGCCCTCCGACCTCGCGGCCGATCTGAAGGTACATGCCATAATGGACAAGCACAAGCACAGGGCCGCGAACTGGCTCGGCCTCGCAACGTTCCTGGGCAGCCCTCAGATCGTGAACAATGCCTGCTTCAACTCCACTCTATGGAGGCCCAACGCCAGGCTTGATGCGCTCGCGCTGAACTGGTTCCGGCGAGAGAAGCCCAGCAGGAACCAGCCATGCTGGTGTGAAAGCGGCCAGAAGTTCAAGAGGTGCCACGGACGACCCCGATAGCGATGCTCCCATTCAACGCCCTGTGTTACCATACCCGGCAGGAGCGAGAGCCATGGCCACGACACCCACAGTCCTGACCCCGAGCAGGCCCGCCGAGGCCGATGAGGTCTTCTACCCCGAAACGGACGGTATGCCATTGCCAGACGGATATGAGCAGGAGCCGCATTTCACAGACGCCGTTTCGACGCTGAGACTCCACCTGGGCGGCCCCACGACCGCCGTCAGCGGCGATACCTTCGTCTACTACGTCGAGGGCGACCCCAAGAAGTGGGTGTCTCCCGACTGCTACGTCGCCTTTGGCGTGGACGTGGAGGCCATCAGGCGGTTCAACACCTACCGCGTGTGGGAGACGGGCAAGGCCCCCGACTTCGTGCTGGAGATAGGCTCCCCGTCCACCGCCTCCAACGACGTGGGCCCAAAGCGCGACCTCTACGCGAGCCTCGGTGTCCGCGAGTACTGGCGCTTCGATCCGACGGGCGGCGACCACTACGGCGAGGCGCTGGTTGGAGAGTATCTGGTTGGGGGCGAGTACCGCCGATTCGACATGAGCGTCGAGTTGGGCGTCGCGTCGCGTGGTCACAGCCCTCTGCTGGGCCTCGACCTGTGCTGGACGGAAGGTACCGCCGATTCGACATGAGCGTCGAGTTGGGCGTCGCGTCGCGTGGTCACAGCCCTCTGCTGGGCCTCGACCTGTGCTGGACGGAAGGCCGCCTGCGCTTCTACGACCCGGCGGCTGGCCGCTGGCTGGAGAACCACACCGAGACCGCCGCCCGCGCCGATGCCGAACGCGCCCGCGCCAATGCCGCCGAGTATCTCGCCGCCGCCGAGCAGACCCGCGCCACGTTCGCCGAGACCCGCGCCAGTGCCGCCGAGACCCGCGCCGCCGCCGAGCGCGCCGCCCGCGAGACCGCCGAAGCCCGCATGGCCGAGATGGAAGCCGAACTGCGCCGTCTGCGCGGCGAATAGCGCTTCGCATACGCCATGAAGATCACCAACGTCGAGACCTTCATAGTCGACGCCGGCTTCCGCCCCTGGACCTTCGTGAAGGTCGAGACCGACGAGGGCGTGACCGGCTACGGCGAGTGCAGCGACGGCAGGGCGCCCCTCGGCATAGCCGGGACCATCCAGGACCTGGCGCCGGCGCTCATCGGGCAGGACCCCAGGGCGTTCGAGATGCGCTTCTGGGACATGCTGCGGCGCGTACGCCAGAGCCCCGGGGGCATAGCGGCCAAGGCCATCGCGGGCATCGACTGCGCCCTCATCGACATCAAGGCGAAGGCCCTGGGCATATCGGTGGTCGAGCTGTTCGGCGGACCCACGAGGGACAGGACACGCCTCTACTGGTCGCACTGCGGCACGTCGCGCGCCCGCTGGCCCGATCTGCTGGGCACGCCGCCGCTGCGGAGCATGGACGACATCGCCGACCTGGGGCGCGAGGTCGTCCGCAGGGGCTACACGGCTCTGAAGACGAACATCGTGCTGCCTGGAGAGCCGGCGGACGTATTCTTCGGCGGCTTCGGCGGCGGGCTCGGCACGACGGACCAGTATGTGACCACGCCGCTGCTGCGCCACGTAGAGACGCTCATAGGCGCTTTCCGAGACGCCGTCGGTCCCGACGTGGACATCAACCTCGACCTGAACTTCAACTTCAAGCCCGAGGGCGCGATGCGCATCGCCAAGGTGTTAGAAAAATTCGACCTGCTGTGGCTGGAGCTCGACATGTACGACCCCGACGCGATACTCCAGGTCAAGCAGTCCACCAGCACCAAGATATGCACCGGCGAAAACCTCTTCTACATGCGCGAGTACATCCCGTACTTCCAGCGCCGCGCGGCGGACATCTTCATGATCGACGTGCCATGGAACGGCTTCAGCCAGTCGAAGAAGGTGGGCGACCTTGCGGAGGTCTACCAGCTAAACGTCGCGCCCCATAACTACTACAGCCACCTGGCGGACTTCATCAGCGCCAGCCTGTGCGCCGTGCTGCCCAACGTCCGCATCATGGAGACGGACGTAGACGACGTGCCCTGGAAGCGCGACCTCGTGACCGTCCAGCCGCAGATAGTGGACGGCCACATGATGACGCCGACCGGCCCCGGCTGGGGCGCCGACCTGAACGAGGAGGCCGCCCGCGAGCACGCCTGGAAGCCGGGCGCGTACTGGGAAGGCAGCGGCGAGCGGGGCGGTTAGGGCAGGGCAGTGGGAGGTTGTGGAACGCGAGTCAATCTCAGGCAGAGAAGCGGAGTTTCACGCCGCACGCGGCGGAGACCTTCGCGACGGTGCTCAACTGGAGGTCTCGTTGCCCGGACAGCGCACGGGAAAGGGCGACCCGGTTCAGCCTGGCCTGGCGGGCAAGCTCGGACACCCCGCCCTGTGCCTCGGCCACGTTGCGGAACGCTTTCATGAGCAGACGTGGGTCATCGTCCATCTCGTCGATGGCGGCGTTCAGGTATGCGGCTATGTCCTGCGGGGTCTTGAGGTAGTCGCTCGCCTTGTGTCCTCTAGTTGGCATGTAAGAAGTGTAGCCAACGGGCTACACTGAGTCAAGCGGTAGCAGGGAGGATATGGAATGTCAGTGCTGCTGAAGGTGCAGGGAGAGCCTCCCGATTGGGAGAAGTTCAAGGCGGCGAAGGAGTGGAACTACGGCCAGAATCCCCCGGGGCTCATCTCCGGGAGGACCTACCGCGCCGAGGAGGACCCTAGCAAGATCCTCATACTGGAGGAGTGGGAGTCGTCCGACGCGTGGTGGGACTACGTGGAGAGCGTCGGCGAGGAGTGGAATATCCGCGCTGGGATTACCGCGGACAACAAGGTGGACTGGGATGACACGATCTGGGTCCTTTCCGATGCGCCGCAAGCGGGTTGAGCTGCGCCCCGAGGAGTACCTGCCCGCCGCGCCGCCGCGCGAGGTGGTGGAGCGGTACGGCGTCGCGGTCGTGGGCTGCGGCGGGATAGCGCGGGGCGTCCATCTGCCGGCGTACCGTAAGTACGGCTACCGAGTGACGGCGGTGTGCGACGTGGTGGAGGGGCTGGCGCGAGAGGCCGCGCGGGAGTTCGGCGTTGGCTTCTGGACGACGCGGCTGGAGGAGGTGCTGGAGCGCCGGGACGTGGACGTAATCGACCTGGCCGTCACGCCGGAGGTGAGGCTGTCCCTCGTCGAGCGCATCGCGCCCTCCGGCAAGGCCATCCTCTCGCAGAAGCCGCTCGCGCCGACGCTGGCGGAGGCGCAGCGCATAGTGAAGGTCTGCGCGGAGGCGGGCGTGACGCTGATGGTCAACCAGCAGGCGCGATGGGCCCCGGCGCACAAGGCGGCGAGGGTGCTGCTCGACAGGGGCGCGCTGGGGCATCTCTACAGCGTCGTGCACGTCCATCGGCAGCACCAGGACGCGCCGGGCGGCAAGTACATGGGCGTACCGGACTTCACGATCATCGACAACGGCATACACTACGTGGACCTGTCGCGCTACTTCACGGGCCGCACGCCGGAGCGGGTCACGGCCGCGACGACGATGGTCCCGGGCCAGCACGCGGTGTCGCCGATGATCTACACGATGCTGCTGGAGTACGAGCCGGAAGCGCGGCTGATGTCCACGTTGCACTTCAACAACATCGCGCCGGCGAGGCCGCTGCACCACTACCTCTGGTACCTGGACGGTGCCGAGGGGTCCATGCTGCTGTCGCGAGTGGGCGGGCTGACCCATGGCCGCACGGAGCTGACGGTGTCGTTCGGCGACGACCCCGGGCAGCGGCAGGTGTTCGACGTGCGGGGGCAGTGGAACCCTGACGCTTGGGGCGGGTCGATGGCCGAGATGCTGAACGCCCTGGAGGAGGGCCGCGAGCCGGAGACGTCGGGCGCGGACAATCTCGATTCCATCCGGGTCACGGACGCGGCGGTCGAGTCCTCGAAGACGGGGCGGCCCGTGGAGCTAAGGAGGTGCGTAACATGAAAGCTTTCAGCGTCGACCTGGATGGCCTGCCTGCGCCGGACTCGCTGACGCCGAGGTCGCGGCGGTTCCCGATTGCCTGGAATGGCAGAGCGGTCACGGACCTGACACAGGGGATATTCCACTGCTACCTGTACCCCGTCTACTCGCCCTCGGGGGTCTCGATGACCTCCGAGAGCCCTGTGGACCATCCCCACCACAACTCGGTGAGCGTGGGAGCGGACGTGTTTTTCGTAAGGCTGCCGGCGCTGTCGCCGGAGGTCTCGGAGCTGGAGGAGGAGGCGACCTACAACCTGTACGTCAACGAGGTCTTCCAGGGGCGGGCGCCGGGCAGGACGTGGATAGTCTCGCAGAGCGCGGAGGAGCTCTCCGACGCCCACCTGAGGGTGGTGCAGGGAGTGGAGTGGCAGGGCCCGGAGGAGTGGGGCCCCACGGGCATGAGGCGCGTGCTCGCCAAGGAGACGCGCACGATAGACGTATATCCGGGCGATGTCGCGAACGTCATCGACGTCAGGTCGCAGCTACGGCCCACCGAGTGGGACATCACCATCGGCCCGACGCGCCACGCCTACTTCACGGTGCGCCTGGCGGACTCGCTGAGCGTCGCCGCCGGCGGCGCGCTGCTCGACTCGGAGGGCCGCGTGGGCAGCGATGCCATCAGCGGCGGAAACGCTGCGTGGGTCGATATGTCCGGCCCGGCGGGCCACGGACGGAGCGCGGGCATCGCCGTCATGCCGTACCCGACGGACGCCGACCTGCGCTGGTACGTGCAGGACTATGGCACGATGACGCTCAACCCCTTCCTGCGCTCCAAGGGCGCGCTCGACCGGGGCGAAACCCTCGACCTGGGCATACGCCTCATCGTCCACGACGGCGACGCGGAGGAGGCCGGCGTGCGGGACTTCTACGAGGCGTTCAAGCGGGAGAGGGGCTGAGCGGTATTCGGAGTTAACCTTGCAAATGGACGCGCCATAACCTTGCAATCGGACGCGGCCTAACCTTGCAAATAGACGCGGCCTAACATTGCAATCGGACGCGTCCTAACTCCCGATGGCGCCGTTCTGGCAGACTCCTGTCACTGCTTCTCCCGTGCGGGCTCGGGCCGCAGGTATGCCCGCAGAGCGAGGCTGACGGGCAGGATGGTGGCGGCGAACAGGCCCATCAGCCCCATGCTGGCGCGGATGCTGGACCAGTCCGCGATGCGCCCGAAGGCGAGCGGCGCCGCGAACTCGCCGATCGAGTTGGTGGTGTAGAAGAAGCCGTACATGCGGGAGCGCCGCGCCTGCGGCGTGAAGAGCGCGACGGTGGCGTAGAGCGACGACGACGTGCCGTTCAGCCCTACGCCGAGCAGCACCATCAGCGGCGCCATCGCGGCCATCGGCGCGACCACGGTGGCCGCCAGGAGCGCCGCCGCCAACGCCTTGGTAACCCATACGATGCTGATGAGGCCGTGGCGCTCGCTCAGCCAGCCGCAAACGTACTTGCCCAGCGCCCCGCCGGCCAGCAGCAGGATGAGCATGACGAAGATGATGGACTCGCCCATCCCCCTGTCCGTGAGGATGAATGGCACGAAGGTCAGCGCCGCCGCCCGGATCCCGGAGTCGATGAACCCGACGACGCTGAGGACCTTGAACCCGGCGATAGTCCCGCCTCCTCCGTGGGCTTGGCTCGACCCGGCGGGTTCCGGCCTGCCGATGTCCACGCTGCGCCGGACGACCGTGGACGCTAGGAAGAAGGCGACCGCCGCGATGCCGGTGAACAGCATCGTCTCGCGCCAGCCGTAGGCCACGGCCACGACCAGGGCGACCGCCGGCGCCGCCATCTTGCCGAGGTCGCCCGCGAAGTTGACCGTGCCTACGGCTGTCGCCCGCGCCTTGGTGTCGTAGGCGCGGGAGACGATGCCGGAGGCCAGCGGGTGCTGCGTGCCCCCGCCGAGCCCGCCCAGCAGGGTGGCGGCGAGCAGCGCCCCGAAGCTCGGCGCGAGGGACATGGCGACCAGCCCGAGGGCCACCCAGACGTTCCCGCCCACGAGCAGCCAGAACTCGCCCACCCTCTCCGCCAGGAAGCCGACCGGAACCTGGAGCACCGTCGACGCAGCGGAGTACAGCGACTTGAGCATCCCCACTTCCGTGAAGCTCAGGTCGAGGTCGTCCTTGATGAGCGGCAGCAGGGGAGCGTACAGGGCGAAGAAGAGGTCGCTCCACACGTGGGTCGCCGAGGCGAACAGCAGCGTGCGCCTCGCCTGCGGCGCCCTCGTCCAGAAACCCAGCGGGCTCCTCAAAGGGCGCTCAGGCGCGCTTCACGCGCCGCCCGGACGCGCACCGGCTCCATACGCATCGGTATAGTCACTCTCCCATTGTGTCCCAGCCGGCCTGCCGACGCAAATGCCCCCACGTTCCCCGAGCGCTTCCCAACGTGGCGGGAACTCCCCCAAGATTGGCTTGCCGTCGCGGTCGGGCGGCTGCCGTGATGTGATACCGTATCGGGCTGTCCGGAAACCCAAGTATGACGACGACACTCTGCGCATGCAAGCCGACGCCGTAGTCGAAGCTCGTAGCCTCACGTTCAGCTACGGCGCGCTCCGGGTGCTGGACGGACTCTCGTTCTCCGTAGGGAAAGGGGAGATATTCGGGGTGTTGGGAGCCAACGGCTCCGGCAAGACGACCCTCATGAGGTTGATGGTCGGCCTGCTTCGCCGCGACGGAGGGACGCTCACCGTCCACGGCGAAGTCCCGTCTCCTCGCCAGGCGGCGCGGGTCGGCTACATGCCCCAGCTCAGCGCCCTGTACCAGGAGCTTTCGGTAAGAGAGAACGTCGACTTCTTCGCGCGGATGTACGGAATGCCCGACCGAGGTTCGCGCGGCAGGTCAGTGGATGAGACGATCGACCTCGTGGGACTGACCCCGCAAAGCTCCGACACGATTCTCAGCCTCAGCGGCGGCATGCGTCAGCGCGTCAGCCTCGCGATCGCCCTCGTCCACCGTCCCTCCCTGCTGCTCCTGGACGAGCCTACCGTCGGACTCGACCCCGACGTTCGCGCCATCTTCTGGGAGCGGTTCAGGCAGATGGCCGAGTCCGGCACGACCATCATGGTATCCAGCCACACGATGGACGACGCCGCCCACTGCGACCGGCTCGCGTTCCTCAGGGGCGGGAAGGTCATCGCCCTCGATACGCCGTCCGCGCTCCGCGCCGCTACCGGACACGCCAACGCCTCCCTCGAGGACGCCTTCATACACTTCCTCCGGCGGGCCGGCGGCTGATGTCCATAGACCGCGTCCTGGCCATCACCGAGCGGCTCATCCGCCAGATGCGGCGAGACCGGCGCTCCGCCGGCCTTCTCATCGCGAGTCCCCTCATCGTCATGTCGCTCGTGGGCTTCAGCCTCTTCGAGCAGCGGGAGGTGCTCGACCGCGTCGCGCCCGGTCTGCTCGCGGTCTTCGTCGTGTTCTTCACCTTCGTCCTGTCCGGCGTCGGCTTCCTGCGGGAGCGCGCGCAGGGAACCCTCGAACGCCTCCGGACCACCCGCGTCGGCAGCTTCGACATCATGCTCGGATACATGCTCGGCTTCCTCCTCTTCGCGGTCGTGCAGACCACCGTGGTCTTCGCGTTCACCGTCTTCGCCCTCAGGGTCGAATACATGGGGAGCCTCTGGGAGATCGGGGCGATACTCTTCCTCGTCCTCACCGTAGGCGTCAACCTCGGCATATTCATCTCTAGCTTCGCCAACAACGAGTTCCAGGTCGTCCAGTTCATCCCCATCGTCCTCGCTCCGCAGATATTCCTGTCCGGCGTCATAATCCCAGTAGAGCAGATGCCCACCCTCTTCGAGTGGCTGTCCGTCGTATTTCCCCTCACGTACGCCGTCGACGCGCTGCGCGAGATCATGCTCCGGGGGACCGACCTAACCGATCTGTGGCTCGAGGTGGCCGTCCTGGCCGCCTACTCGGTGGCGCTCCTGGCCGCCGCCGTCGCCACGCTCAGGCGCTATGCCGTTGGGTAGATGCGGGCATGCCCTGTACTCCGATACGGGGCCGGTATCCAGGGGCCGTCTCCCGTCTCGAGGACAGGCGTCTTCGGTCCCGCCAATGGTACAATCCTATCGTGCATCCTAGCGCGTATGGAGATTGGCGCAGCACCACGGAGGAGTCCGGCTATGACGACCCAAAGCGCACTCACGCAGACGCGCATAGGCCCCTACTCGGACATCGAGCAACTACCCGACCCACCCCGGGAGCCTGATATGGTGCAGAGAAAGAACCTCTCCCTGATTGACGGTACGCTGCTGGCTTACTTTGCCGGATCCGACGACGTGCTGATTACCGGAGAGATCTACGTCGTCCTCGACGCTGGCGATCCGGTGGAACTGTCCCCGGACTTCATATTCGCAAGGCCGCTCATCGACCCTGAGAGAGTCATCCGGCGCAACGGCTACGTGATAAGCGAGGTTGGCAGACCGCCGGACCTCGTTCTCGAAGTGGGTTCACGCAGCACGGGCAGACGGGACTACACGGTGAAGCGCGAGGGCTACGCGGCTCTTGGAGTGCGGGAGTACTGGCGCTTCGACCCGTCGGGCGGCGAATATCACGACGCGCCGCTCGCGGGGGACCTGCTGTCGGACGGGAAGTACGAGCCCTTGGAGATAGTCACCGAGCCTGGTGGGCGGCATTGGGGATACAGCGAGGCGTTGGGTCTGGAGTTGTGGTGGGACGGAGGCGAGCTGCGCTTTCGGGACCCTGTGAGCGGTGAGTTTCTGCCTACGATTATGGAAACGGTAGAGGCGCGTCACGCGGCGGAAGAGCGGGCGGACGCAGAGAGCGCCGCTCGGACTTTCGCGGAGGAGCGGGCGACTTTCGCGGAGGAACGGGCGGAAGCCGAGCGCGCGGCACGACGGGCCGCGGAGCGGCGCGCCGCCGATATGGAGGCCGAGTTACGCCGACTGCGGGGCGAATAGCGACCCGGCTGCGTTGATACGAAGACGATCTACGAAGAAGCGGCAGGCTGACAGTTGCGTCCTATCCTAGCGAATCCATAGACCCTTGTGGTATAGTGCGCACATGATGCAGGTAGCAATGAAGAACACAGCCGCGGCGCCCTCCATCTGGAGCGGTAGCCTTGTCAGGGGCGGCCTGATAGTCGCCGGGGGGCTGATGATGGCCCTCACGCTCTACATGGTGTTCCTATGGGTGCCGACGGAGCAGAACCTCGGCGTCTCACAGCGCATCTTCTACTTCCATGTGCCCCTGGCTTGGCTCGGAATGGCCTCTATCCTGGTGGTCTCCACCGCGAGCGTCATGCACCTGGTTACCAAGAAGGAGAAGTGGGACAACCTCGCCTACTCGGCGGCTGAGCTTGGCGTCGTCTACCTGTCCCTGCTGCTGATAACCGGCATAGCCTGGAGCCAGCCGACTTGGGGCAAGTGGTGGACCTGGGACGCCAAGCTGACGGCCACCCTCATCCTCTGGTTCATCTACGTGGGTTACCTCATGCTCAGGGCCTACGGGCCCAAGGGATCCCAGGGCGCGCGCTACGGCGCCGTCCTCGCCATCATCGGCGCCATCGACACGCCGATCATCTACTTCGCCACCGTGTGGTGGAGGACGCAGCACCCGGATATGAACATCGGCCCGCTGGCCGGCGAGGGGATGCTCGCCGCCGACATGCGGATCACGCTGCTGGTGGCCACGGTGACGTTCACCGTGATGTACGTCGCCATGCTGATAGAGAGGTACGCGCTCAGACGCGGGGAGGCTGACGTCGACGAGCTCTATCGCTCTATCTCGTAGCGGCGGCTCTTGGATTGCCGCGCTAGCCGCGGCGGTCCTGGTCCTCGTTGCCGTGGGCGGGGCTCCGGTGGCTGAGGCCGGTTCGACTGGTGTCGAGACGCCCGCACGGTACGCCCCCGTTCACCCCGCGACGGTGCAGGACCGAAGCCCCGAGGCCAACCTGCCCTACCTGTTCGCGGTCTTCATCATCACGTGGGCCGGGTTCTTTGCGTACGTCTTCTTCTCGTCGCGGCGTCAGCGCCAGATGGAGCGGGAGATCGAGGCCCTGAAATCGATGCTTCGGGAGAGGGGGCAGGCCGCCCCCGACGGAGGGTAGGCGGATGGCGTTGGAGCAAGCGGGCCTCCCGCCGCTCTCGCGGGCACAGGGCGGCGAAGAGGGATTGCTGACCGCCCGCAACGTCAAGATATTCCTCGCCGTGGCCGTGCTCGCAGGCGCGTTCGGCTACTTCGCCTTCGTAGCCTTCCAGAGCGCCGCCCGCTTCTACTACACCGTCGGCGAGGTCCACGAGAGCGCCAGCAGCGGGCAGGTGGTGCGCGTCAGCGGCAAGCTGGTGCCCGACTCCTTCCACCGCGAGGAGGACTCGACGCTGGCCCGCTTCACCCTGACCGACGGTACGCAGACCCTCCCGGCCGTCCACGATGGCGTGGTGCCGGACCTCTTCTTCAACGAGCATTCGGAGATCATACTGGAGGGGGCGCTCAGGCCCGACGGCGTCTTCGAAAGCCACGACGTCACCGTCAAGTGCCCCTCCAAGTACATCGCCGCCTCCGGCTAACCGCCGGGTTCCCCGGCCTCCGGTCCGGTAATGGGTAGGTACAGCACGAACTCGTCGTGCCGGCGATAGAACTCGATGGAGGGCCTCGAGGAGTCCACGCTATGCCGCGCGGCCATGGCGTCGAACGTGGGGGCGATTAGGGCGATCAGGGCTTCGTAGTCGCCGCGCAGTCGATCGTAGGCATACAGCCCGCCCTCTATAGTGCCCGTTCTAAGGCCGAGACTGGCGGGGTCGTCTTGCTCGCGGCGCTGGACGCAAGCCCGGTACTTGCCCGCATCCTCGTCGAAGACCCCGTAGAAGCGCCTTCCTTTCAGCCCCACGACGGCTTCCAGCTCTGCGAAGGCCCCCTCGCTGGGCCCCTCGTGCTCGCGCGCGTACATGACTTCTATTGGGTCCAGTCGAGTTACGCGGCTTGGCATCGCCGCCCCGCCGCTCAGACGCCGATCCTGGACCGGAACTCCGGGACGCCCCTGATCCCCACGTTCAGCCTGAAGAGCGCCCCCGCGCCCGGCCCGTCCTCGTCCCTGTTGTTGCCGCCTATCGTGGTGACGAAGATGTCGGCCAGGTCGGGGCCGCCGAACGTCACGCTGGAGACCAGCCGGGCCGGGAAGGGGATGGAGCGCTCCTCGCTGCCGTCGGGCGCGAACCTGCGCAGCGCCCAGCCGCCCGCGCTCGCCGACCAGACGTAACCCTCGCTGTCCACCGTCATGCCGTCCGGGAACGCGTCGTCGCCGGTCTCGGCGAAGGTGCGCCGGTTCGCGACCTCGCCCGTGGCGTGGTCGTAGTCGAAGATGGTTATGGCGTGGTCCAGCGAGTCGGTGTAGTAGAGGCCCTTCCTGTCGGGGGTCAAGCCCATGCCGTTCGATATGCCCGTGCCCTCCAGTATCTTGGTGATGGAGCCGTCGGCGTCGAGGCGGTAGAGGCTCCCCAGCCGCTTCCCCTGTACCGCGGGCAGGCTGGAATCGAGCGGCATCGTGCCGCAGAATACGCGCCCTCCCGAGTCGGTGAACACGTCGTTGAACCGGTTCTCCTCCTCGCCGGGCAGCGATTCGACCAGGTAGTCCAGCTTGCCGTCTTTCAGGAGCGCGATGCCGCCGCGCTCCAGGAAGAGCAGCAGCTCGCCGTCCTCCTGGATGGTGAAGCCGCCCAGGACAGGGCCCTCGAAATGGATGTCGTGCTCGCCCGTGGCCGGGTCGTACCGGAATATCTTGCCGTTGGGGATGTCCACCCAGTAGAGGCGGTCTTCCCCGTCATGCCAGAGCGGCCCCTCTCCGGTCTCGTTGCGATAGTCGGCGACGATCTGAGGCTCCACGAAGCACCTCCCGCGATATGGCTATGCGCCCGGCGCGCCCCGAAGTGTAAGGCGGCGTCGAACCGGGTGTCAACCGAGATTTACAAGCGCGCCGTTCGCGGCTACAATATGAGAACTGACTGAGACACCGGCCGCCCTGAGAACGGCAGCCGCTCAGTCTTTTTGTATTGGAGCCGAGCCAATGGTCAGCCGAAGGACTTATCTGACTCCCGAGGGCCGCAGGGAACTCGACAAGGAGTTGAAGCACCTCATGACGGTGCGCCGCCGCGAGGTCGCGGCGCGCATCCACAGGGCCACCGAGGCCGGTGGAACGGTGGACAACGCCGAGTACGAGGAGGCCAAGAACGAGCAGGCATTCGTCGAAGGCCGCATCTCGGAGCTCGAAAGGACGCTCTCCAATGCCGTCGTGGAAGACTCCAAGGACGGGGACGACGGCGTCATCAAGTTCGGCTCCTCGGTCACCGTCACCACCGACAAGGGCCAGGAGCGGATGTACAAGATCGTGGGCAGCGCCGAGGCCGCTCCCCTGGAGGGGAAGATATCCCTCGAGTCCCCGGTCGGACGCTCTCTCATGGACCGCAGGGTAGGCGACGAGGTGGACATAAAGACCCCCGCCGGCGTGATCAGCCTCAAGATACGAAAGATCGAGTAGGGTGCCGGAGCCGTGCCCGAACCGGAAAGCCAGCTTATCAGGGCGCGCCTGGACAGCCTCGCCCGCTTCAGGGCCAGGGGCGTCGACCCGTACCCCCACAGGGTGGACAGGACCCACACGACCGCCGAGGCCGTAGCGCGCCTCGAATCGCTGGAGAGCGAGGGTACGGAGCCGCCGTCGGACGAGTTCGTCTCGGTCGCAGGGCGCATCATGCAGGTGCGCGGGATGGGCAGGGCCACCTTCATGGACGTCCAGGACGGCCACGGCCGCATCCAGGCGCTGCTCCGGCGCAACCTGCTCCAGGAGTCCTACGAGGGGATACGCGACCTCGACATAGGCGACTGGATCGGCGTTGCCGGCCCGTTGATGCGCACCAGGACGGGCGAGCCGACCGTCGAGGTCCGCCAATGGAAGCTGCTCAGCAAGTCGTTGAGGCCGCTCCCGGAGAAGTGGCACGGCCTCGTCGACGTGGAAGCACGGTACCGCCGCCGTTATCTCGACCTGATATCCAACGACGAGGCGCGGCGCGTCGCCGCGCTCCGCAGCCGCGTCGTGTCGGCCCTCAGGCGGATGATGGACGCCAGGGGCTTCATGGAGGTCGAGACGCCGATGCTCGTCTCCGTGCCGGCGGGCGGGACGGCCGCGCCCTTCTCCACCCACTACAGGGCGCTGAACCGCGACCTCTTCCTGAGGGTCGCCACCGAGCTGCACCTGAAGAAGCTCGTCATCGGCGGGCTGGAGAAGGTGTACGAGATCGGCCGGATCTTCCGCAACGAGGGCATAGACCTGACCCACAACCCCGAGTTCACGACGATGGAGAGCTACGAAGCATTCGCCGACTACAACGACGTCATGCGGATGGTGGAGGAGTTGGTGTACGGGATCGCCGTCGAGGTGACGGGCGCGTCCACGGTTACGGTGGAGGGAGAGACGATAGACCTGGCGCCGCCGTGGCCGCGCCGTGCGCTGCGCGACGAGATACGGGACCGCTCCGGCATCGACTTCCTGGAGTGCCAGGACATAGAGAGCCTGAGCGCGGAGATGAGGCGCGCCGGCCTCGACGTTGGACGCCAGGTGAGCTGGGGCGGGCTGCTGGACAAGCTGCTGTCGGACACCGTGGAGCCCCGCCTCGTCCAGCCGACCTTCCTTATCGACTACCCGGTGGAGATGTCGCCGCTGGCGAAGAAGCGGCCCGACGACGAGCGGCTGGTGGAGCGGTTCGAGGGGTTCGCCGCAGGCATGGAGATATGCAACGCCTTCACCGAGCTCAACGACCCGGTGGACCAGCGCGAACGCATGGAACGGCAGGAGGCGCTCAACGTCCAGTACCGCGACGAGGAGATGGACCGCCTCGACGAGGACTTCCTGCTGGCGCTGGAGCACGGGATGCCCCCGACCGGCGGTCTGGGCATCGGGATCGACCGCCTCGTCATGCTCTTCACAGGGCACAAGAGCATCCGCGAGGTGGTGCTATTTCCACAGCTAAGGGACGGCTGACCCTCAGCGGAACCTGTCCGGGCGAAACGCCTCCGCGTCCACGGAGGTGTCGTCGCCCGAGGCGATCTCGGCGACCAGCTTGCCCGTAGCCGGCCCAAGGGTCATGCCCAGCATGGCGTGGCCCGTCGCCGCTACCAGGTTGGGTATCTCCTCGAAGGCGCCGACGATGGGCAGGCCGTCCGGCGTGCAGGGCCGCAGCCCGGCCCAGTGGTCGCCCACGGACGCCGGCGAGCCGTCGTCCACGAAGTAGCGCGCCGCGCCGCGCGCGATGGCGCCTATGCGCCGGTGGTTCAGCGACAGGTCGAACTCGCCAATCTCCAGCGTGCCTGCGATGCGCACCGCCCCGCCCATCGGGTTGACGCCCACCCTGGCCTCTCCGAGGATCAACGGCCTGTCGAGGCTGACCCCGGGCTTTGCGTACGTCACGCTGTAGCCCTTTGCAGGCTGCACGGGGAGCTTCACGGGCAGGCCGTCGACGACGCTCGGCGACCACGAGCCGGCCGCCAACACGACCTGGTCCGCCCGGTACGCGCCGCCTGGGGTGCGGACGCTCGCCGCGCCGCCGCCCGCGACGTCCACCCCGAGGACCTCCACCCCCTCGCAGACGGATACCCCCTTGCCCGGCAACGCGGCGGCCAGCCCGGTCACGAACCTGTGCGGGTCCAGGTAGCCGTCTCCGTCGTAGCGCACGGCTCCCGCGACGTCGGGCCGGACGGAGGGCTCCAGCGCGTGGACCTCGGGCCCGGTCATCTCCTTCGGGAGCATGCCGAACTCCTTCAGCATCTCCCCCTCGTGCAGGCCGTCCTCCAAGCCCTGCGGGGTGTCGTACAGCATCAATATGCCGTTGCGCGTGAAGCCGCAGTCCAGGGACTCGGCCGCGATGATCTCCTCGTACAGCTCGATGCTGGCGCCGCTGAGCGCGGCCAACGCCCGGACGCCGCGGCGCATCTTCTCCGCCGTGCAGTTGGCGCGGAACCGCCAGAGCCATGAGATTAGCGCCAGGTCGAAGCGCGGCTTGACGTAGAGGGGACTCTCCGGGTTGAACATCCACCTGGCGGCCAGTCCGACGGCCCCGGGAACGGGTAGGGGTATGCTGTGGCTGGGGACGATCAGGCCGGAGTTTCCGTATGAGCTTCCCGAGCAGATATGGTCGCGCTCCAAGAGCGTGACCTGCCGCCCGCGGGCGGCCAGGTAGTAGGCGGCGCATACTCCGATCACGCCGCCGCCGATCACCACCACGTCGCAGCGCTCGGTCACGTTCGCGGACCTCCGATACGGGATGGCGGCGCTCTACGCCTCGCTGGCGCCGCCCCGCTGGTCGTCGGCCTCTTCCAGCCACCGCTCCAGCAGCACCATCGACTCCTCTTTGCCGAAGTCCAACGAGGCGATGGCCGTCGCCCTGAACAGCACTCCGGTGCCCACCCTCGCCGTGACGCTGCTCCCCAGCGGCGGGACCCGGACCCCCAGGGCCCGCGCCATGTACGCGCCGGCGGCCATGCCCTCCCTAGTCAGGTAGCAGTCGACGAGCGCCTTGCCCTGGTAGGTCAGCTTCAGCCCCTCGCCGTCCTGGGTCAGGTCGACGCGCAGGTGGGCCCTGGGCACGGAGAGAAGCTCATCGACGTAGCTGTGGACAAGGGTATGCACGGACGAGATTGTATCCGGGGGCTTGCCACTTCACAAGCGGGGCCGCCTGTACTACCATCTTGTAGTGCCATAGACTGAGAAGACAGGCGGGTTATAGAGCCAATGACCACGTCAGGCAAGATCGCGGAGAACCTACAGTCCCTGAACGTGCCCAGGGACTCCGGGGAGACTAAGGTGACGCAAGAGCAAGACCAGGAGACGGAATACAGCCGGGCCATGGTCGTCGTGGCCCACGCCGACGATGCCGAGTTCGGCTGCTCCGGCACCGTGGCCAAGTGGTGCAGCGAGGGTTGGGAGGTCGTATACGTCCTCTGTACCGACGGCAGCAAGGGCACCGGCGACCGTGAGATCAGCTCGCGGGAGTTGGTCGAGATAAGGCGCAAAGAGCAGCTTGCAGCCGCCGAGGTGCTCGGCCTGAAGGACGTGGTATTCCTCGACCACGAGGACGCCATGCTGGAGCCGACCCTGGAGCTGCGGAAGGAGATCGCCCGCGAGATCAGGCGCCACCGCCCAGACATCCTCATCTGCACCACGCCGGAGCGCAATCTCGACAGCGGCCACGGGGTGGGACACCCCGACCACCTCGCCGCGGGCGAGGCGGCCCTGTCGGCGGTCTTCCCGACGGCCCGCGACCACCTGACCTTCCCCGAGCTGCTGGAGGAGGGGTTGGAGCCGCACAAGGTCTCGGAGGTCTGGGTGATGATGCACCCCGAGCCGGACAAGTTCGTCGACGTGACCGACCACATGGACACGTCCGCGAAGGCGCTCGCCCAGCACGCCTCCCAGATCGGCGGCAAGAGCGAGGAGGAGATGGGCGAGATGTTGCGCGAGTGGCGCCGCCGCCGGGCCGAAGGACAGCCCATGGAGTACGCCGAAGCCTTCAAGCGCATCGTCTTCGACAGCCCCCGCCGCTAGAGGGCAGGCGCTTCATCGCAGCAGTTCCAGGAACTCTTCCCTCGTCAGGCCGGCGTCGCGGATAAGCGCCCTCAACAGACCCCGGCCCAACTCCCTGTGCCTGGGGACCGAAAGCCTCCGCCCCATAGGCCCTGTCAATATCATGTGGCTGCCCTCAGTGCGGTCCCAGGCAAACCCCACCTTGGCGACCGCCCTGACGAATTGGTCGCCCGATATAACGGGAAGGCGGGCCACTACACTGGCACGTCCACGACTTCGAATCTGGACGAGGTGGGCGCGCTTGCGCCGTGCTCGCGCATGCTCGCCAGGTAGCCCCTGATCGCCTCTC
This sequence comes from Dehalococcoidia bacterium, assembly GCA_963664035.2. Lineage (GTDB taxonomy): Bacteria > Chloroflexota > Dehalococcoidia > Lucifugimonadales. Next base: position 2,506,942 of record OY760867.2, read on the forward strand.
TTATGTTTGCGTGCGCCTCATCCCGCGTCCGGCCCTGGCTGTGACATCCCGGAAGGGTGGGACAACTGGCTATCTCCCAGCCGTCCTCGTCGGTCTCGAACACCACCAACACCTTCAGTATCTCATCGCCGTCACTAGACGCTTCGATGGCCACTGACTCTGGTTGGGGACGCTCCGATATGTCGAAATCCAACGCGGTGAGAATCCCATGGGCGTACTGGGAGGTGAACTTGAGCGGCGCTAGGCCAGTGACCAGTTGGACGACCTGCTTGATGGGATACTGGCGATCATGGAGCCGGACGAAGTACTTGTTTCGCCCGTCCCTAACCTGGGGTTGACTATTACGGGTGGCGTCTATGACTTTCTCTCGTGTCACCTCATACAGGTTGCCGCCTATCTGGAAGTTCATCTCAAACCGCCCTCCCATCGATATACTTCTATTATCATCAGATATGATAGAAGAATTGTCAAGTCGCATTGTCACGTGGCCGCGTCGAAGTAGGGGACCTGCAGGTCGCCGCGCGATAGTCTGAACACCAGTGGGACCCTGCCGACGTGTCCCGGCGAAAGATCGGGCAGGCTGTCCTCGGCGAAGAAGCCCACGCCTGTCGTCTCCGGGCCCGCGATGGGGGTCTGATCGTCGCCAACCTCGGTAAGCCAGACGCTTGCGTAGATGTGATACTTGGTGCGGCTGCCCCACAGCCTAGAGTCGAACACGCCCAGCAGATTCGTGGCCGTTCCTGTCACGCCCGTCTCTTCGCGAAGCTCCCGCTCCGCGGACTGCGCCCATGTCTCGCCCACTTCGGTCACGCCGCCCGGCATCGCCCATAGGCCGTTGTCTTCGCGCCTGATCAGGAGCATGCGTCCATCCCGGAAGACGGCCGCCTCCGCGGCGACGAACGGCGTATGGCGGTCCGGGCCCTTCTCGTACTCCGCCATCACGTCGTCTTCCGGCCTCTCCTCCATGGCGGCGACGATCCGCGCGCTCAGGGAGAGTGCCCGCGCGTAACGTGCGCGGTCGTAGTCGTTGTCGGCGTAGTACGCGCCGGAATTGGCGATGCTCCGCAGCTCGTCCGCGATCATGTACATCTCGTCTTGGAAAGACAATCGCTACTCCCGTGTGAATACTGGGGCCGCTGGTTGCGGACAATCGTTCACCGCAATCCCAAATAGGCCCTTCGCCCGTGGTGAGGCGTATTGCATAAGCCTGGGCACGTTCGGGCTTAGCCTGAACCCGCCTACTGGCTACCCCGTGGAGGACGCGGCTGAGTGGTCGCTTCGGGTTTCTGTCCCATCCGCAAGGCCCAGCGCCTCGCTGATCGGGCCCCAGACGCCCTCGCCGGTCCAGGTGCGGTAGTAGTGGTGGGCGATCTTCCAGGGCGGCAGGTCCGACGGCAGGCCGCGCCAGGGGCAGCCCGTCTTCAGATGGAATAGGATCGCGTTTACTATCTCGCGCTTGTCGTACTTGCCGGGCCGCCCGCCCGTCTTGGTGACAGGGACCAACGGCCTGATGCGCTCCCACTCGTCGTCGGTCAGGTCGGTGGGGTTGGATGGTTCCCCAGGCGCCGCTTTCGCTTCGCTTGCCTCCGTCTCCAACATCCCATCTTCGGGGGACGCCTCGCGCTCCGGCGCGCCGTCGGCTCCCTCATCGGGCGACGGTCCGGCGAACGCCTTGCGGAGGGCTGACAGCGCCCTTTCGTAGTCGCGGGGCAGCGTGGGCTGGGATCCGGCCGGGTCGCGCTCGGTACTCTCCTGGCCGGAATCGGCCGCCTGCCCAACCTCATCGGCCGCGTCCTCCCGGGCGGACCACTTCAACGCGCGCGCCACGGCCAGGGGGTCCTGGGGTTCCGCGGGCAGGCTCCCGGCGCCGTAGATGATGCCGTGCAGGCTCAGCACGGCTATCGACAGGTGGTCGTCGGACGTTTCGTGGTGGTCGGACTCGTCGGGCAGGAAGGAGAACGCCTCCACGCGGACCAGCAGGTCGGCCACGCTGGGACTGAGGTGTCCCGTCATCGCGTACGTCTCGACGAGCGCCCGCAGGAGCGGCGTGCCGAGGATGCGCTTGTGGAAGCCCACCCACCGCGCCAGGTTGGCCAGCAGGTTGACGTTGAGCCGGGCGTCCCGCCCTGGGAGCCCGGGGCGTAGGCGCCCCCCGCGCGCTCCTTGGCGCGCCCTGTTCCGGTCGCGCGGGCCGCGGGTCCCCGGCGCCCTCAGGGCGTCGGACTGCTCCTTCTTGAGCATCTGCGTCAGGTCGTCGAGGGACAGGGTCATCCCGCCCGGTTGCCCCGCTCCGCTGTTGGTGGCGGCCTGCGCCAGGCGGTCTATTGCCAGCGTGGGGCTGCCCTTGCCGCACGTGGGCTGCGTTGCCTCCACGCTGCGGCGCGCCTCGCTGAGGATGGCGTCGAGCTGCCCCTCCGACAGCTTGAGCCCGCCGTTGCCCCCTCGCGCCTCGGCGGCCTTGCCGGTGGACTCGCCGACGTGGTCCTTGGTCTGCATTCCAGCCCCCTCGGAGCGCCCGCCGCTATCTGCCCGGCGGCGTCCGGTCCCCTCGACGTTCTCATGATAGCCGGCTCGCCTATGGGGTGTTCAAGCGGCTATGGTGGGACGTTTTTGGACGTTTCGGCGTTGGCCTCAGAGCAGCGTGCGCGCCAGCACCACGGCCGCCGCGATCGCAAGGATGGCTAGCGGGAGCCACAGGGGTATGGCAAAGCCGGCCCGCGCGCGGGCGCGGCGGGCTGCGCGTCTGCGTCGGCGGTTGGGTCTCACGGCGCGGGGGCCATCGTGCTAGAATCTGGCTGCGCGAGGCTAGCCCGTCCCGGCGGGCTGGCCCTTTCGGTGTTGACGACGCGCACGGGAGACATGGGAGGATAACTTGCCGCAACGCTTCGGCGCACTATGGAGCCTACTAGAGGCCAGCCCGGAGTTCAAGCGCCTGCTCGCCGCCGCGGGTATGGCGCGTCTCGACGCCCGGATGCAGATCGCATCCGAGGCGACGGCGTTCGCCCTTTCGGCCCTGTGGAGACGAGCAGGCCTTCCCGTCCTCGTCGTCGCGCCCAGGCCGGAGGACGCGCGGAGGCTGTACGACCAGCTAACCGTCTGGGCCGGCGAGGACGCCGTGCTCCACTTCCCGGAGACCGAGACGCTGCCGTTCGAGCGCGTAGTGTCCGATGCGGACACCACCATACAGCGGCTCCGCACGCTCGCGGCGATGCTGGACCCGGGAGACTGCCCGCCGCTGGTGGTCGCCTCCACGACCGCCATAGCGCAGAAGACGATCGCCCGCGACGCCTTCGAGGCGAGCCGCCGCGTCGTGACGCGCGGCGACCGGATGGCGCTGGAGAGTACGCTGGAGACGTGGAGGCGGCTCGGCTACCGCTTCGAGCCGGTGGTGGACGCGCCCGGCCTCGTGAGCAGGCGCGGCGGCGTCGTGGACGTATACCCGGTCAGGGCCTCGGCCCCCACCCGCATCGAGCTGTGGGGCGACGAGGTCGACTCGCTGCGGCTCTTCGATCCGGTGACGCAGCGTTCCACGAAGATGGCCGAGGCCGTCGAGGTGACCGCCGCGCAGGAGGCGCTGCCCGGCCTGGTGGACAGCGGCGAGCTTGCCGAGCGCGTCGCGGCCGTCGACTACTCGGGGTGTACCGGCGAGACCAGGGAGCGCATAGCGCGGGAGCTCGACGACATGGTGGAGGGACGCGAGGTGGAGGAGTCCGGCTTCTACGGCGGGATATTCAACAGGGGTTGCCTGCTCGACTATCTCCCCAACGACGCCCTGCTCGCCGTCTTCCGACCCGGAGACGCCGCCGAGGCCGCGCGCGAGCACGACGAGCGCGCCCGGCAGCTGAGGCGCGCCAAGGAGGCGCGGGGCGAGCTTCCGGAGGGGATCCCGTCGTCGCACCTGTCGTGGCCGGAGGTGGAGACCGCCATGGCTGCCCATGCCCGCAGGCTGGACGTTACCCCCTGGGGCGCCCAGGAGCTGAGCGGGGCGGACGTCTTCATGATGCCCTTCGCGTCGGCGCCCGAGTTCTACGGCGACTCGTCGGCGCTCGCCGAGGAGGTCGAGCGCCTCTCCGGCGAGGGGCACAGGGTGTTGGCGGTAACGTCGGTGCCGCAACGGCTCTCGGAGATACTCGCCGAATACGGCGTCGACTCCATGCGGCTGGACAGCCTTGACAGGCCGCCGGCGGAGGGCGCGGTCACCGTCCTGCACGCGCCGGGCGCCGGGCTGAGCGAAGGCTTCGCGCTCACCGTAGGGGGCAGGAAGCTGGTCGTGCTGAGCGACCACGAGATATTCGGCGCCGCCAAGCAGAGGCGCTCGGCCAGGCGGCGCACCGCCCGGCAAGCCTCCCTCGTCTCGGAGCTCAAGCCAGGCGACTACGTGGTGCACGTGGAGCACGGCATAGGCCGCTTCACGGGCACGGGCCGCAACCCCCGCGACGACGGCGACAGGGAGTACCTGGTGCTCCGATACGCGCACGACGACCTGCTCTACGTCCCGGTCGACCACGTGGACAGGGTGGCGCAATACGTCGCCCCCATGGACAGGCCCCCGGCGCTCACCCGGCTGGGCACGCAGGAATGGAAGCGCGCCAAGGAGAGGGTGGCCCGGTCCACCCGCGAAATGGCCTCCGAGCTAGTCGCCCTGTACGCGGCGCGCGAGCTGGCCGAGGGCCGGAGCTTCGCCTCCGACGGTCCGTGGCAGGTCGAGCTCGAGGACTCGTTCCCGTTCGAGGAGACCCCCGACCAGAGGGAGACCATCGTCGCGGTGAAGGCGGACATGGAGCGCGCCCGCCCCATGGACCGGCTGGTGTGCGGAGACGTGGGATACGGCAAGACGGAGGTGGCGCTCAGGGCGGCGTTCAAGGCCGTCATGGACGGCCAGCAGGTGGCCATCCTCGCGCCCACCACGGTGCTGGCCCAGCAGCACTACGCCACCTTCTCGCAGCGCCTCCGCGCCTACCCGGTCGAGGTGGACGTGCTGAGCCGCTTCCGTTCCAGGGAGGAGCAGCGGGCCGTGGTGGAGAGCCTTGCCAACGGCGGCGTCGACATCTGCATAGGTACCCACCGCCTCATACAGAAGGACGTCGCTTTCAAGGACCTGGGGCTGGTCGTCATAGACGAGGAGCAGCGTTTCGGCGTGGCCCACAAGGAGCGCCTAAAGCAGATGCGCCACGAGGTGGACGTCCTGACCCTGACGGCGACGCCCATCCCGCGCACCCTCCATCTGTCGCTGGCCGGCATACGCGACATGAGCACGATCGAGACGCCCCCCGAGGAGCGCCTGCCGATCAAGACCTACGTGTCGGAGTTCAGCGACGACCTGATACGAGAGGCGGTGCGCCGCGAGCTGGACAGGCAGGGCCAGGTCTACTTCCTGCACAACCGGGTGTACAACATCGACTACATGGCCGGCTACGTCCGGCGCCTCGTGCCGGAGGCGGCGGTGGGCGTCGCCCACGGGCAGATGCCCGAAGAGCGGCTCGAACGCGCCATGCTCGACTTCTCGCAGGGGGAGTTCGACGTCCTGGTCTGCACGACAATCATAGAGTCCGGGCTCGACATCGCCAACGTCAACACCCTGATCGTCAACCGCGCGGACACCTTCGGCCTCGCGCAGCTCTACCAGCTAAGGGGCAGGGTGGGTAGGGGCGCGCGCCGCGCCTACTCCTACCTGCTCATCCCGCCGTCGCGCAGCCTATCGGAGACCGCGGAGAAGAGGCTGCGCACCATGCTGGCGGCCTCCGAGCTTGGCGCGGGATTCCAGATCGCCATGAAGGACCTCGAGATCAGGGGAGCGGGCAACGTCCTGGGCGCGGAGCAGAGCGGCCACATACACGCGCTGGGCTTCGACCTGTACACGCGCCTTCTTGGTGAGGCGGTGGAGGAGGTGAGGGCCAGGGCCGCGTCCGGGGACGGCCCGGACCTGGGCGGCGTCGCCGGCGAGCGGACGGCGCAGGCGCGGGAGAAGCTGCTGGACGGGAGCGAGGCCAAGCCCAGGATAGACCTCGGCGTCCCGGCGAACATCCCCCAGCAGTACGTCCAGGACCTCCCGACACGGCTGGGCCTCTACAGGCGCATCGGCGCCCTGGAGTCGATGGACGAGGCGGACGAGCTCGAGGAGGAGATGGCCGACCGGTTCGGGCCGCTGCCGGCGCAGGTCGATAACCTGATGTACGTGGCGAGGCTCAAGGCGCGCGCCCGGCGGGCCGGCGTCGGGTCCATCGACAGGGAGGACGGCTACATCGTGTTCCGTCTCCGCGACGACGTCGGGGGCGCCGCCCCGGCGCTGCGCAAGCTCCTGGGCCGGGCGGTCAGGGTCGGCCATACCCAGCTACGGCTGGACCTCGGCAAGCTGCGCGACGGTTGGGAAGGGCCGTTGATGGAGACGGCGGAGCGCCTCGCAGTCTTCAAGGAACGGCTGGCCGAGCACGTGGCCCCCTAATTTGGGCTGCCGCGTCCTCCAGGGCGATGCCTGGGAAGACTATGTACGGGCGCGCCGTTTCGCTAGAATGAACTGCGTACGCGCGTTATCGATTCGGCGAGCGAGGTGAGCGATGCCGACCTATGAGTCCTGGTTCCGGTGCGCCAGCGGCTGCGAGGGCCGCTTCGAGGTGACGGACGTCATCTACCGGTGTCCCAACTGCACAGGACTGCTCGAGGTCGCGCACGACGTCGACTCCCTGAAGAGACGCAGCCCCGCGGCATGGATGCACCTCTTCGACCAGCGGTACATGCGGACCGGGTTCCCATACGGCAGCGGTGTATGGGGCAAGAAGGAGCTCGTATGCCCGGCCATCGACGACGCGAACATCGTGTCGTTGTACGAGGGCGGGACGAACCTGTATTGGGCCGAACGCTTCGGGGACTCCCTTGGACTGGAGGACCTGTGGATCAAGCAGTGCGGCAACAGCCACACCGGCTCCTTCAAGGACCTTGGCATGACGGTGCTCGTCTCGGCGGTGCAGGAGATAATCAGTCAAGGGGGCAACGTGGAGGCCGTGGTGTGCGCGTCCACGGGCGACACGTCGGCGTCGGTGGCGGCCTACTGCGCGGCCGCCGGCATCCCGGCGGTGGTCATCCTTCCCAAGGACAAGGTATCGCCGGCCCAGCTCATACAGCCGATAGCGAACGGCGCTCTAACGCTCGCGCTCGACACCGACTTCGACGGGTGCATGGAGGTCGTCGAGCAGCTCAGCCTGGACACGCGCTTCTACCTTGCCAACTCGGTGAACCCGCTGCGCATCGAGGGGCAGAAGACGATCAGCTTCGAGATAGTGCAGCAGTTCGACTGGGAAGTGCCCGACTGGGTGATCGTGCCGGGAGGCAACCTTGGAAACGTGACCGCCGTGGGCCTCGGGTTCCAGCTAATGCGGGAGCTCGGCATCATCCAGAGGCTTCCACGCATCGTCTGCGCCCAGGCGGCCAACGCGGACCCGCTATACCGGAGCTATCGGAAGGGGTTCGCGGAGTTCGAGCCGGCGCCAGCCAAGCCCACCCTGGCCACCGCCATACAGATAGGCAACCCCGTCAGCGCGCCCAGGGCCATCGAGGTGCTGAAGGCGCTGGACGGGGTGGTGGAGCACGCCACCGAGGACGAGCTGTCCCACGCCGCCGCGCTGGCCGACGCCACGGGGCTGTTCAGCTGCCCACAGACCGGCGTCGCGCTGGCGGCGCTTCTCAAGCTGGTAGCCAGGGGGGAGATAGAGCGGGACGACAGGGTGGTCGTGCTCTCGACGGCGACGGGACTGAAGTTCATAGACTTCAAGATCGGGTACCACGGCAGGAGCTTGCCGGGGGTGGAGTCCCTGCTGGCAAACGGCCCGGTGGAGCTGCCCGGAGAGGTCGAGGCCGTGAAGAAGGCAATCGCCTCGTCGACCTAGCGCTCCAACATTGTTGAAATGATGGCTAACCTTGGAATCCCCTCCCCCATTATGGGCCCATTATGGGGGAGGGTTAGGGTGGGGGCACAGCTGTATCGCGCAGTATTCTCGCCACCCTTCATTGCTAGGTTGTCGATCCACTAGCCGCGCGCGGGCCGGGTCAGGAGACAGGCGGCTTGTTCTGGGCCCACGGGCGGGCGCGCTCGAAGGACGCCGACGCGGCTATCACCGCCTCCTCGCCGCCTCTCTTTCCTACGATCTGCAGACCGATGGGCAGCCCGTCGGAAGAGAAGCCCGCGGGCACGGTGGCCGCCGTGTGCCCGATGGCGTTTATCGGCATGGTGAACGCGCCGTTGAAGTACTGTTCGGGGAAGGCGGACTTGCCCGACGCCTCGCCAGGGTACTCGCCGTTGCGGAATGCGGGGAAGCACGCCGTGGGCGAGAGAAGCAGGTCGTAGTCTTCGAACAGGTCGCTCATAGTGGCCTTCAGGCGGTCCACCATGCCTATGCACCGGGCGTAGTCGGCAGCCGTGACCCTGGAGCCGTGCTCTATGAAGAACCTGCCGTATCCCGTGAGCAGGTCCCCGTGAGATTGCAGGTAGCCGCCGTATTTGGCGTAGGAGTCGGCGGTCATGAGCGCCCCGTAGGTGTCGTAGGGAGGGTCCAACGCGATCTGCGTCTCCTCTACGTAGCAGCCCATGTCCTCGAATGCGCGGGCGGCCGAATACGTGACGTCGGCCACGTCCTGGTCCACGTCGGCGAAGCCGAAGTCGGGGCTCCACGCGACGCGCATCCCGCCGACGTCGGCGTCCACTGCGGCCTCGAAGTCCGGCGGCGCTTCCCGGAGCGTGGTAGGGTCCCTGTGGTCCCGGCCGGCGAGCGTCCTGAGCAGGATGGCCGCGTCTCGCACGTTGCGGCTCAGGGGGCCGTTTTGCGAAAAGACGTTGGGCATGGGAGGGCCTTCGATGCCGGTGTAGGCGGATACCCGTCCCTGCGTGGGCTTCAGGCCGTAGACGCCGCAGAAGTTGGCCGGGATGCGGATGGACCCGCCTCCGTCGCTGCCGGTCGCCAGCGGGCACAGCCCGGCGGCCAGCGCCGCGGCCGCGCCGCCGCTGGAGCCTCCCGGGGTCCGGCTCGTGTCCCAGGGGTTGGTACCGTCCGGGCCCAGCCGGTTCTGGCACGTGCCGACGAAGCCGAGCTCGGGGACGTTCGTCTTTCCCAGCACGACCGCGCCCGCCGCGCGCACCCTCTCCACGACCGCGGAGTCGCGCTCCGGCACCCTGTTCTCGAAGAGCAGCGAACCCTGGGTCGTGCGGATGCCGGCGGTCATCTGCGTGTCCTTGATGGAGATGGGCAGGCCGTGCAGTGGACCGAGGGAGTCTCCCCTGAGGACGGCGCTCTCGGCGGCCCTGGCCGACGCCATCGCTTCGTCCGCCGCGACCAGGATGAACGACCGTAGCTGGGAGTCGATCCGTTCGATGCGGTCGAGGTATAGCTCCGTGAGCTCTACCGGGGAGACGTGCTTGCCCGCGATGAGGCGCAGAAGCTCGGCGGCAGGTGCGAACGCCAACTCTTCATCTATCATGAGTGGTTTCCAGACCCTCTACGCCGACGGAACGAAATTCTCTCAGCCAGCGCACGTTGCCGGCGACGGGGCTTGCGGCGCGGTGGAACTTCTCGTCGGCCGTCCACAGGTCGCAGTCGAGGGCTTCCGCCAGCGCTAGGTAGTGTGCGTCGTAGACGGCGCCCTGGCTGAGTTGGGTTGCTAGTTCCAGAGCTCTGCTGTGAAGTCCCGGTGTTTCATGGAGCTCGAGCCCCGACGACAGCAACCTTTCGATCAGGCGCACGCTGTCGAGTACACTCATATCCTCCCGCACTACCCGCCTGTGGAGGGCATTGGCCACCTCCGCAGGCATGAAGTAGGGGGCTGCTCTTCGGGTTCCTTGGCTGGCCCACAGCCGGCCCAGGGCGTCAGCTTTATCGGAATGTTCTTCCTGCACCAGCCACTTAAACGCCAGGCTCGCGTCCACAACCACGAGGCCGTTCACATTATGTCCTTGAGCTGGGCTTCCCTGATCTCGCGGGCTTCCCTGATCAAGTCAACCGAGCTTCCAGGCAGCACCCTGTCCCCGAAAATCTCCTTCCGGAGCGCGATCAGGCCCTCTATGTCAAAACGTCCGGGGGGCTGATCGGATACGCCGTTGGCCTCGTCCTTGGACAACTCCTGGCCTATGGCCGTCAGGCAGTACTGCCGCATGCTGATGCCCTTGAGCGCGGCCACTGCCTTCAGCCGGCGTTGCATCGGAGGATCGAGGTCGAGTGTGAGTCGCTTCTTCTTGGCTTGCATGGTGCGCGTTCCTCGATACCGTTAACCTCTATACAAGTCTAGTGCAAACACAGATGGGCCCCCAATCCACTGCCGCCACGTTCAGCGCCATATCTATCGGCCATCACCCCGTAGGGGCTGGTTTCAAACCAGCCCTCCCCTTGCCCTGAAGCGCCATCGCTATTTAGGTGGAGGATTTTGGGGCCTCCATTGAGAAGGCGCGTCGTCTGAGGGCAGCGCTATACGGCGATTGCGGAGTCGATCTGCTTCTTCAGGACGGCCTTCGGGACGGCCCCGACGACCTGCTTGGCGACCACGCCGTCCTTGAAGATGAGCAGGGCGGGGATGCCGCGTATGCCGTAGCTGCTGGGCGTGGAGGGGTTGGTGTCCACGTCCAGCTTGGCCATCTTCACCCGCCCGTCGTACTCGATCGCAAGCTGCTCTACGACCGGGGCGATGGCCTTGCAGGGGCCGCACCACTCGGCCCAGAAGTCGACCACGACCGGCGTGTCGGACTGCAGGACCTCCTGCTCGAAGGTCTCATCGGTGACGGCGAAGGGTTTGCTCACTGGGTTCTCCTGTAATGGTGTATCGGGCAGGGCGTCCGCTCAGGACGGGCGCTCCTTTCGCTCCTTCTCCCGCTCCTCCCACTTGTGCCGCAGCGGGCGGCCCTTGTCCGGCAGCGGGTCCTTGACGACCCCGTACATCTGCCGGCCCTCGTGGTCTTCGGGGAGGTACTCGGTTATGGGGAGGCCCTCCTCGTTCACGAAGAGCAGGCAGTGGCAGTACTTGTATATCTGCATGTCGTCGCAGGCGCACTTCCAGGTGCGGTGCTTCGCCTCCTCGGCCTTGTCCGGGTAGAAGCGGCAGGGGCAGAGGGGCGCCTTCACCTCGTCGACGTTGGCGGCGAGTCCCAGGACCACCGCCTCGGTCACCTCCGCGTCGGGGTGGGTGAATGTCCCTGACTTCTCGGTGTACTTCTCGACGAACTTGCGCATCCGGGACGTAGCCTTTTCACTGGGCTGGTTGGTCATTCGACCCTCCGTGTGGAGCATGGGTAAAGGTAGGACGTATGGTATTGGCGGAGCGGCCTGAGTGTCAACCGGATGGCCGCACTCATGCTCACGGGAGGGGAGATGTCGCTAAGAAAAACGGTGTGCCGTAGCTATTTGTAACATTTTGTCTCATCCAGCTATGGGCCGTGTGACGGTGATGTGACGAGGATCTGACGGAATGTGATATAGAAATGACGCGAATTCGACAGAATGTGACACGCTGTCCACGGTAGGATGACTTGGCGTAGGCCGGTCGCTGCAATGGGCAGGCGCCTGGCAGGGCTCTGAGGTCCGAGGTCGGTGGTCCATGAGGAAGATAATAGCACTCGCGTTCTCACAAATCAAGGACTGTGCGTGTCGGTTCTGCTAGAATCGGTGAAGAGGGGTCTGGTACGAGTGGGGTAGCTTGCGGATACAGGGTCTTTCCCCCTCCTTCACACTTCCATGAGTCGCATCTGGATATACGCCGCGTTCGCGTCAATCGTGATGGCATCCGTCCTGCTCACTGCCTGCCGGCAGAGCGAGCTCGAGCGGGGCGAGACCATATTCAGGGAGAATTGCGCCGTCTGCCACGGCGAGAACGGCGAGGGCCAGCCGGACTGGCACATACCCCTGCCCAGCGGCGTGCTCCCGGCGCCCCCGCTCAACGGCGATGGGCACACGTGGCACCACGGGGACGGCACCCTCTACAGGACGGTAGATATTGGCGGCTCGATCTTCGAGTCGCCCGACGTGCCCAAGTTCAGGAGCGGCATGCCGCCGTTCGGCAAGAAGCTGACCCCCGAAGAGATCGTAGTCGTCATCAACTACGTCAAGAGCCTGTGGGGCGACAAGATGTCCCGCGGCCTCGTCATAAGCGAGGCGCAGACCCTCGTCAGCGAAGAGGACCCGTTCCCCGAGGCCGGTCGGTAGCCGTCGGGACGGAGGGATGCGTAGCCGAGCGACGCCTACGGGATGGCGGCGACGGCGGTGACTTCGGCCAGCGCCTCGGGGCCGTAGAGGGCGTCTATGATGAGCAGGGTGCTGGGCGGGTAGTCGCCGTCGGGGAAGAGCTCCTGGATGATCTTGGTGCGCTCCTCGAGAAAGTCCGCCACGTTCTCGCGCCCCACGATGTAGGTCGTGAACTGGACGACGTTCGCGAACGACGCCCCGGCGCTCTCGAGGATGCGGCCCATGTTGTCGTATATCTGCCGTACCTGCGCCTTGATGTCGCCCTCGCCGACGAAGCTGCCGTCGGGGCTTACCGCCACCTGGCCGGCCAGGTGCAGTAGCTCGCGCGCCTGGACGCGGCTCAGGTGCGAGTAGTAGCCGGCGGGCGCGTGTACAGAGTCGGGGTTGGTGCGTTCTATGGTGGACATGCGGAAAGGCTCCTTGGCAAGGCTCTACGCGGCGCCTCGCGGGATCACCGCCACCGCGGTCACCTCGATCAGCATCTCGGGGTCCTGCAGTCCCGATATGACCAGCAGGGTGTTCGGCGGGCTGGCGCCGTCCGGGAACAGCCGCTCGAAGAGCGGCGCGCGCGCCTCGCGGTACGCGGGAATGTTCGCCGCGTCGGTCAGGTATGTCGTGAGCTGGACGATGTTGCGCGGAGACGCCCCCGCGCTCTCCAGTATCCTCTCGATGTTGCGGAACGTCTCCACGGTCTGCGCGCCCACGTCGCCCTTGCCGAGCAGGTTGCCGTCGCGGTCGAGCGCCACCTGGCCGCCGAGGTAGAGTATCTCGCCGGGCTCGGTGTGGGCAAGGTGGGAGTACATCCCGACGGGGTCGTGTACGCCGTCGGGGCTCGTCATCGTGCGCGTCATTCGTCCGCTTCCTCCGCCGCGCGGGCGTCGTCGAGCAGCTTGCGGAACCCGTCCCTGATCTCCGGCGTCAGCGCCGCGTCCCGCGAGGGCAGCCGGGAGACCCCGGCGACGAGTCCGGCGGCCTCCAGGGCGGGGCGCACGAAGACGCCCTCGCCGGCCGTCTCCGCCATTATGGCGTCCACCAGCGCGTTGTACGGGGTCATGAAGCGGTCGAAGAGAGTCTCGGCCTCCCTGTGACGCCCGGCCTCCATCAACTCCCACACCTTCCACGGGTGCTGAGGGTAGAAGCTCACGACGTGGTTGATCCAGCCGGAGCATCCCAGCATGTGGCCCAGCACCGGCATCAACGAGTTGTCGAGCACGGCCACTCGCTCTTTGAACCTGAGAACGCCCGCATGGAAGCGTTCCTGCAACCCGGACGCCCACTTGAGCGCGACCACGTTGGGAATGTCTATCAGCCGGTCCATCACCTCCAGCGGCACGTCGTACTTCGAGCCGCTGTAGAAGTGGCTGTAGGCGATGAGGGAGGCGTCCGTGTTCCTGGCGACCTCCTCGTGCCACGCGACGACGTCGTTGTCCCGACAGTCGTAGTAGAAGGCGTTGCTGATCTGCGCGCCGTCGACGCCCACCTCCTCGCAGAGGTTGCAGAGGTCGATGGTGACCCTGATGTCCGTGCTCTGGACGCCCGCCATCACCGGGACCTTACCCGCGGAGATCTCGGCGACGGTCCTGATCACCTGCTTCCTCTCCTCCGGGGACATGACGGTGAAGTCGCCGCCGGAGCCCGCCACTAGGAAGACGGTGTTGCCCTGGGTCGCGCCCTGGTCGATGATCCACTGGACGTTGCGGGCGGTGCCGTCCAGGTCCACCGACCCGTCCTCGGCGAATATGGTCACCAGCGGGACTACGACGCCCCTGAATTTCTCTCTTGCCTGCTCCCTGGTCAGCATGGCGCTCAGCTCGCTATGGCCGCGGCGGCCGTGGCTGCGGTCGCCTCCACGGGCCAGCCGAATCCGAGAAGCACCTCGCGCACCTCGTCGAGCTCGCGCTCGTTCAGCGGCTTGGACGGCGGGCGCGACGCCCCGACGCACTGGCCCATGAGGGCCATGATGCCCTTCTTGAGCCTGGCCTGCCCGCCCGACCTTACCGCGTACTTCTCGTCGAGCACGCGCAGGGGCTCGTTGACGGAGTCGTACAGCGTCTGCGCCTCGTCGTACCGGCCGTCCTCCAGCAGGTCCCAGACCTTCAGGTCGTGGGCGGGGTACGCCTCGGCCGTCAGGTTGATGTAGCCGCGCCCGCCGAGCTTGTGGCACTGCGCCGGGCCGCCGCCGTTGTCGATGACGCTGAAGATGGAGGAGAACTTGGCCATCTCGTCGTAGTCGACGTCCTCGGGGGCGCTCCACTTGATCGCCGCGATCTGCTCAATGTCTGCCATCTTCATGATGGTGTCGACCTCGATGCGGCCCCCCGACATCCAGTGCGTGTGGTAGACCATGATGCCGATGTCTATGGCGTCGGAGAGCTCGCCGAAGTAGTCGAGCAGGTCTTCCTGGCTGGGCAGGTTGAATATCGGCGGGCAGACCTGCAGGCCGACGGCGCCCATGTCCTGGGCGCGCTTGGCGTCCTCTATGGTCCTCTTGGTGTCCTTGTAGTGGAGGCCGCAGACGACGGTGGCCCTGCCCCCGGACGCCTGCACGACGGTCCTGACCAGGAACGGCCACTCGTCGTCGCTCAGCATCGGCCCCTCTCCCATGGCCGCGGCCACCTTGATGACGGAGCGTCCGGTCACCAGCCCGCCCTCGACCCATCTCTGGGTGAGGTCGTGCATCCGGGAGAAGTCCACCTCGTAGTTATCGTCGAACGGCGTGGGCACCGTAGCTATGGGGCCCACGAACAGCGGCTTCAACTCGTCGCGTCTCATTCAGGTTTCTCCTTGGCGTTCAGGGTATCGACCGTCCCCCTCCGCGCCGCAGGGGGCGTAGGGAGAGCGGCGACGCAATTATATGGCCGGGGCCAAGGGCTGGTCAACAAAGCGGCTGGCGGGCCTAACGCCCTTGGTGGAACGCTTACGGTGAAGGATGGGGCGCTCGTGAGACGATATGGACGAATTTGCGCCGATTATGGAACACTGATTCGTAGCTAATCCAGGCCCGTTCGTATTGGCGGAGCCGTTAAAGTGTTCCAAAATGTTTCAGAATGTTCCACCCGCTCTGGTCGGGCCTGCGGGCCGGGGCCCGGCGCGCGGCGAAGTCTTGTTCGACGCTCCACATTGTACGCACCCATGTTCTGTTCGTCAAGGTCTGAAGTGCGGCTGCTGCGACCTGCCTCGGCCCCGTGACGATCTGGGGGAAGCGGCGAAGCTCTTTGAGTCTGCCAAGCAACCCCGCCGCGTAGGGGCGGGTGAACCCAGTGAGTGGACGCGCGTCTGGAAATGCTCACCGCATTGAGTAATTTTACTCAATACACCTCGTAAAACCAAGGGGCCGCACCAAAGTGCCGTCCTTCAGGCGCATTCCTCGTTGCTCTCTTTCTCGAATTGGTCCACCACTGGCGTGACCACCTCGATGAAGCGCTTGAGCGTGTCCGCCAGCGTGTCGGCAAAGGAGTCGTTCAGCGTGCCTCTGCTTCTCCCGATATGCGTTCGGGGACTGGCGGTAGGTGGGAGACTGGTTCTTGAGTTGATGATCTCATTCTTTCCGATAGAGCTGCGGCCCTCTCCTGGATTCTCCGGCTTGCATCTCTCAAACGGAGGGTATATTGCGGGCTGTCATCAATAGTGTGGACTAACCCGTTAACTACTACGGTTTCCCAGGCTCGTTCCCAGACCACGCAAGCCTTGAGGAAACTCTCGACTTGCTCGTGAGTAGGAGGAGATTCCCCTTTGCTGTACGGACTGTAGGCGGGTTGTCTCCATCCTCCAACACGGGCATGCTCGAAGGCCTGTGCTGGGCTTGCCTCAGGGTTCTCCATGAGGTATGGCACCATTTGCGTGGAGAGGAATCTGCCGCTGATCTTATTGACCACGACATACTCCGCTAGTTCAGCTTGCCGTTCGTTGGAGATGCGCCCTATGGAGTGAGCCATTGTGAAGTTGATAAGCCCGTCCTCAAACATGGAGCGTACCCGTGATTGCAGCCTCAGCACTCTGACCAGTTGGGGCCATTCAGGTCCGCCGCCAAGCTTGTCTCTGAAAGAATCCCATTCATCGGGCTCTTCGAGAACGCCTAAATCGGACAAAGATTTCTGCAAGGCTTTGAGCTTGGTCTCTGGACTTAGTGACCGCGTTTGAAGTACTCTGCTGACCTTCTTGAAAGTTAGTTCTTCAGAAGATGGTCTGGGAACTATCTTGGCACGCAGACTCGGTAGTTGCATCAACTGCGCGGCCCGCCATCTGCGCTCTCCATCATGAAGATCAAAGGAACCGGTCCATGAGGAATTGTCAATGAGGATAGGAAATACTGTAATCTCGTCTAGTTGTCCCACTACTTGCATATTCTTTCCCAGATCGATGAGGTCGCCTTCATCAAATTCTTGCCTGAGGTTTTCAGGATCAGGCTTTATGAGCTTGCAGGGAATATCTACGACTTCCCCGTACCATTCTCCCACGGGGCGCAACACCAAGTTATCCAGTCCATTGGCAGCCATGATCTCGCCTACATCCCTCCTCAAAGGTTAGCTAGCCTCTGTTGCGCTTGTTGTAGGGCCAACTGTGGAGCGTTACTAGGTACGCCGGTCTGTAGCATCACCCAGTTCGTCAGTTGCTGACCGAGTGAGGCGTATGCCCGTCTTAAATTCCTATCGAGCCGTTGGATCTGCTTGGCATCCTTCTGAAATTGGAACAGCGCGCTTCTACTAGGGAGCTTATCTATGACATCTTGGATGTCTGCGTACGGAAGGCCGTGAAACCCCGACAGGATTTCGCCAAGGCTCCCATCTTCGATCATTCTTGCCTGGACCCCTTGTAGGGTGGGCCAATCTTGACGTTGCACTGCCTGCCGCTGCTCTTCGATATTGTCAGCGGTTCGGACGGCCCTGGTCGTCGCCTCGCGGGTACTGAGGTCTCGACTTCGCAGCCGCCGCATCGCCGCTAAATCTCCAACGGGTAATGGGACTGTTTGAGGATGGCTGGACTGGGGGTTCACCCAGACATACCAGGTAGCTTTGTAGATATAACGGTCACCAAACGGCATGGCGTTGAACGTGAAGTAGCCCGGGGTCCTATTGCGGAAGGCGTCCCTGCCAACACGTTGGGCATTCCTGAATCGGCCTACGTAGTACTCTCTTGGACGGCTGCTATTCGGAGAATAGCCGAGAGCTACTTGGACTATATCGTCCAGTGTTGCTCCGAATCTCCCATGAGCCAGGTAGAGACCAATTGTAAGATTATCACGTTGTGTCTGTACACTCGGTGGCAATCCAACCTTCTCCTTATGTACAGGTGCGGCTCATGAGCCTTGAGCAATTATACTCAAGGCTCCTCGTAAAACCAACACTCACCGCCGATTTTCGGACGAACGGCTGCGTCTAGACCAGCGCCGCCTGCTCCGGCACTGGCCAGCCGAAGCCCCTGAGTATCTCCCCGAGCTCCGCCTGCTCGGCGTCGGTGACCGGCAGCGACGGCGGCCTCGAGTCCCCGGCGGGCCGTCCCATCGCCTTCATGAGCGCCTTCTTGAGGCGCGCCTGCCCCCCGGAGGTCTCCTGTAGCCTGGCGCTGAACTCCACCAGCGGCTTGTGTACCGAGTCCCAGAGCCGCTGCGCCTCGTCGTAGCGCCTGCTCTCCAGCAGGTCCCAGACCTCCAGGTCGTGCGGCGGGTGTATCTCCGCGGTCCAGTTGATGTAGCCTCGCCCGCCCATCTTGTGGTTGCGCACAGGGTCCTTGGTGTTGTCGATGACGTTGACCACGTCCACCATGTCGGCGATGTCGTGGTACTCGCCGCCGGGCGGCGGCGTCCACTTGAGCGCGACCATCGTCTCGAAGTCCGCCATCCTGCGGAACGTCTCCGGGTATATCGTGCCGCCCGGCATGTTGTTGACCACGTAGGCCATGACGCCTATGTCGACCGCCGCGCAGACGTCGTCGAAGTGGCGCACGACGTCGTCCTGCGTGGGGCCGTTCAGGGACGGCGGCGACACCTGCAGGCCGATGGCGCCCAGGTCCTGCGCTATGCGGGCGTCCTGCGCGGCGCGGATGGTGTCCTTGTAGTGGAGGCCGCACATGATGGTCGCCCTGCCGTCCGCCGCCTGCACGGCGGTCCTGAGCAGACGCTGCCACTCCCAGTCGTCAAGCTGCGGCCCCTCGCCCATGGCCGCGGCCACCTTGATGACCGCCTTGCCCTTGACGAGGCCGTTCTCCACCCACCACTGCGTCAACTCGTACATGCGCCCGAAGTCGACCTGGAAGTCGTTGTCGAAAGGCGTGGGCACCGTCGCAATCGGGCCGACGATCAGCTTCTTGAGCTCTTCCCTGTTCATGGCAGTCTCCTTTGATATTGGACCTGAGGAAGGTTAGCCGGCTGCGGCTTTGCGCGGCACGTCGCCGATCGCCCCGATCTTCTCCTCCAGGGCTTGCCTGATCCAACTGTTCAGGCTCATGTTGCTCTGCATTGATGCGATGGTGACGCGGTGGTGAAGATCGGTGCCCAGACGAAGGTTGAGCTTGCCGGAGTAGGGTTTCTGAGGTTCGACTCCATCCTCCTCGCACGAAGCCAGGTATTCGTCTATGGAGATGCGAAACTCGCGCTTCAACCCCTCCACGTCAGCGGCTGCGAAGGTGGCTATCGAGCTTGTACCGGAGTTCACGACGTGGCCGTAGAACAACTTCTCTGAGTCCTCATATTCGACGGCGGCAACGTAGCCCTTGTACTTCACCGGTTGTGACGCCCCCTGCATCTTTAATCCTAACCCATTATGCCACGGCGTGGCCTTCACTCGCGTTGGCTCGGCCGAACGCGCGCCATCCTGGCTGGTCGACAGACCATCCTGAGAATCCCCAAATCCCGTGAATCCTGATTCAGACAGCCCCTACCACCGGCTCATGGCGTGGCCGATGCCCGTCGCGCCGAACCGGTTGCCGGTGTACCAGCAGTGGAGGTCCCCGCGGCTGGAGACGACCGTGGGGTAGGAGCGCTGCTCGTCGTCGAACGCCCCTTCGCACCCGACCCCCAACTCGCCGTCGGGGCCGAGGCGCTCCATCCACTCCCATTCCAGCCCGTCGAGGCTCGCCAGCCTGTGGACGCGGTAGGCCGTCCCGAAGGTGTTCACCCACATCACGTAGGCGTTCCCGACCTTGAGGACGCACGGCTTGGAGCAGATGTACTCGTACGGCTCGACGCCGAAGCCGCGCGGGGCGACCACGAGATCGTCGATCGGCTTCTCCCAGCGCAGCCCGTCCCGCGACTCGGCGTAGCCGATGCCGATGCGCGGGATGGTGTCGCCGTGACCCGTCTCCGCGCCCTCCGGCCTGGGGTAGTACCTGCCGATGGAGGTGTAGTACATCCTGAACAGGCCGTTCTCGTGGAGCACCCAGACGCTGCCGCTCCCCTCGGCGTCGTATGGGCGGTCGGGCGGGATGATCGGGTGCTCCGAGTGGTAGCGCCAGCTCGCCCCGGCGTCGTCCGAGACGGCGACCCCCGTCGTGTTGGGCAGCTTGCCGCCCGTCGGCTTCCCCCACGCGCAGAAGTAGAGGAGCCATCGGCTGTCCGTCACCGGCAGCAGGAACGGAAACCCTGGGCCGTGGAAGTTGTGGACCGTCTCCGGCTGCGGCCCGATCAGGGGCGAGCCGCGCGGCTGCCATCGGTCCGGGTCTCTCACCGGCGACTCGGCCTGGAGGATGTAGTGCCGATCCGCGCTGTCGCTCCCCCAGTACACCACCCGGTACAGGTCGCCGTCCCGGACGACGTGCGCCGCGCCGGCGCGAGTGTCGTCGAACCCCGGGTGGAGTGCGCCCGGCGTGATTACCGGGTCAGGCCGGGGGATGGTCCAGGGCGTCATTGCGCCGAGCCTAATGCTGGTCGCGTGCGCTTAAGCCTACGCCGGCACTGCCGCCGGCTCCGGCACCGGCCACCCGGCGCCCCTCAGCACGGCCCTGATCTGGTCCATCTCGCCCTCCGTGAGCGGCAGCGACGGCGGGCGCTGCGAGCCGACGGGCCGACCCATGGCCGCCATGACCCCCTTCTTGAGCCGCGCCTGCCCGCCCGATATCAGCGCATAGTCGGCGTACAGCTTGTCCAGCGGCCCGGTGAGCCGGTCCCACATCTCCTGCGCCTCGTCGTACTGCCCAGCCTCGATGAGCTCCAGGATGCGCAGCTCGTACGCCGGGTATGCCGTCGCCTCGTGGTCGAGGAAGCCGTGGCCGCCGTTCCGGAGGCACCTGACCGGCTGGTTGGTGTTGTCCAGGATGTTGAAGTCCGCCGTGAATTCCCTCATCGCCTCGTACGGTACGTCCGCGGGGGAGTTCCACTTGATCGCCATGATGTGCTCGAAGTCGGCCATCTTGCGGAAGGTGTCGAGCTCGATGCGGCAGTGCGGCATCCAGTGGGTGTGGTAGATCATCACCCCGATCTCTATGGCGTCCGAGACGGCCTCGAAGTAGCGCAGCATGTCGTCCTGCGTCGGGTCGTTGTACAGCGGCGGCGAGATCTGCAGGCCCAGGGCGCCCAGGTCCTGCGCCTTCTTCGCGTCCTCTATCGTCCGGATGGTGTCCTTGTCGTGGATGCCTGCGATGATGGGCACCCTGCCGTCCGCGGCCTGCACGACGGTGCGCACGAGAGGGCCGAACTCGCTGTCGCGGAGCTGCGGCACCTCCCCCATGACCGACGCGATCTTGATGCACGCCCTGCCGGTCACCACGCCGCTCTCCACCCACCACTGGGTGATCTCGTACATGTTGCCCAGATCCAGCTCGTAGTCGTCGTCCATCGGCGTCGTGGCGACGACGACCAGCCCTCGCAGTATCTCCCTCAGCTCGGCCCTGTTCATTGCTCTCCCTCCATCGTGGTCTTCCCGGTTCGCGCAGCCTACAACCCGGACGGTATCCCGAACGGCTTGTCGATGCGGTGCCCCGGCATGGGCCAGCCCTGGCCCCCTATGCTCCCGTACTTGTCGTGCTCGCCCCGCATCCACAGCAGCATCTCCGCGGCGTCGTAGCAGTCCCTGAACTGCTGGCGGTACGTGGGCGCCGGCGACGCGTAGTCGGCGGATGCGAGGTCGAACGACGGCTCGATTACCCAGTCGCGCCGCGGCGGCGCGGTGCGGAAGTAGTTGTACTTCAGGTTGTGGCGCACGCCCGTCCCCGTCGACTCGGACCGGCGGTGCCAGATTGCGTAGTTGGTGATCAGTATGGAGCCCGCCGGGGCCTCGGCGTAGACCGAACCCCTGATGCGGCCCAGGTGCCTCATGTAGTCGCGGTGCGAATAGAGGAAGTGGGAGCCGGGCAGAAGCTCCGTGGGGCCCAGGTCGCGCGGCGAGTCCTGCGGCAGGTAGAAGACCTGCAGGTAGTTGAGCTCCGGCCCGTACACCGAGCCGCCGTCGGTGTGCCACTCCTGCGCGGGCATAGGGCAGTCGGCGCGGTGGCTGCTCATCAATATGGGC
This sequence comes from Dehalococcoidia bacterium, assembly GCA_963664035.2. Lineage (GTDB taxonomy): Bacteria > Chloroflexota > Dehalococcoidia > Lucifugimonadales. Next base: position 2,528,594 of record OY760867.2, read on the forward strand.
ATCCCGAAGTCTTTGCCCAGCAGCGACCTGACCGCCCCCGCCGCCGCCGGGTTCGCTATGACCCCGTCGACGAACCAGTCCTCGAGCAGTATCTCCGACGGCTCTATGCCTGGGCGAGCCTCGACGTACTCTATGGAGCGGTCGTTGACCTCCTCCGAGACGACCCCCGGCAGCAACAGGAAGCCCTGCTTGCAGAACTCCAGCACCTCCGTGTCGTTCAGCGTCGGCGCGCAGTCGTACGTCCTCATGGCTTCAACCCCCGCCTTATCCGTGTCCATCCTGTCCATCCATGTTCTACCTCTCCAGTACGAACTCGCATCCAAGGCCGTACGAGCGCCTGTCGTCGAGCATCAGCGCCAGCTCGGGAAACTTGATGATCCTCCAGCCGTCCCGCACCGCGTCGAGCACCGTCTCGTAGGGCCAGTCCTCGGGGTCCTCCGGGCCGTCCCACATCTCTCCGTTCTCGACGATCCTCATCCCCAGCAGGTTCGAGCCAAGCGAGCTCGCCTCGGCCTGTAGGTACAACAGGTCCTGCGGCTTGCCCGCCAACTCCAGCACGCGCCGCAGGTCGCCTTCCGTCAACTCGCCGCGCCGCAGCCCGTCGATGCACCTCTCCACCTGCCGCCTAGCCCTCTCGTTCATGCCGTTGGCCTCTCTCCTATTCTGCCCACTCTTCGCGCGCCCATTCTAACATACGTTCCTCGCGCTCTTTGATCGTGGCAAATGACCAGCCGGATCCTGATATTGTGTCGGCTACCTCTTGAGCAGTCAGAAGGCCGGTACTAATGTAGGCGTTTACCTTTCGCCTTGGAGGCTTATCTTGCAGCTTTGAGTTTAGGCCCGGTGGGAGCATCATAAGGTTTCCGAGTCCGTGCATCCTACCTTCGTCTGACTCTCGGCCTCTATCGGTCCACCAACTCTGTGGGCGGATGTGTTCAATGGAACTTGCAGCGCTTCTTTCCCAAATTCGGTTCCATTGTTCGTTGTCGAAGTTCTGTCCTACTTTCTTCGCCAAGTGTTCCTCATACCTGTGCAGGAAGTATCGCAGTTCTTCCCCCCAGTATGTGTAGCAATCAGTCTCTCTCATACTTTCTACTGCGTCGGCGATTGAATAGCCTTTCCCGATGACCAGCAGGCCCTCGATCACAGCATCAGCAGATAGTTGCTCCCGGATAATGTTCCAGGCTAGTCGAACGTAGTCACCCACTGCCCAGCGAGCGTCTTTTCTGGACATACCGTATATGCGAAATGTTACGTTTTCCCATGTGCGGAATATCTTGGCTTTTTCTTGGCTATTGAAGTCCGACCGAAGATATACTGCGGTAGCTACCATCCTAGCCTGTGCAATTCTTGTAACTGCGTTGATCCTATGGTTGGCTGCTAGTTGGTCAACTGCATTCGTTACGTCCTTCAGCCATGACGTTGTCTCAATCACTTTCTCTGGTCCACCCTGGGACTGTTGGTCAAGTAGGAGTGCGGCAGCTTCTTCCGATAGAGTCCGATTTGGACGTCTTGGTTGCCACAGGGTAGCAGCAAATCGGAGTGATTCGGTGCGCAGTCCCAATCGCAATCCTACGCACTCGTATATCTGCCCCCAGAGTTGATGGATTTCGTTGATGTTCTCAGATTCGTTTCCTGTCTCGCTCTCGAACACGATGGCCATCAACATACTCTTGAGGCGGTCGAACCACGATACATCAAGCCCTCGACTGTTGAGGACTTCGAACACAGTATATACCAGGGCCTCGTCGCCGATTTCGTGAAAGACGAAGGTTAGACGATTGTTCAGTAGGGTAATCAAATCCATGAGAGAGTCGTCGCCATCTTGCCATTCGGTCACGAAAGACTCACACTCTTCCATAGCGGACAACAGTTCTTTATCGGCGACAGTCTTCGCGTCCGTTGAAGGCGGATGTGTCCCATACCGTAGGTAGTTGGCGAAGTAGTCACTACTGTCGTGGTTAGTCTGGAGAAGCAGGAGAGTGGCTTTGTCATCCTTCACGAGCGAGTCGTTGAGGTCTCGTCCGACCTTTGTGCCAGAGTCGGAGGACACTATGGCTTTCGCGATGGCCTTGAGCATCAGAATGAGGGTTGTGATTCGCTGTTGCCCGTCCACAATCTCTATGACTTGGTGCTCTGTATATCCGATTGTTCGAGACCCGCGCCGAAGTCCCACTAGGGTCGCCATGAAGTGAAAGCGATCCTTCCCTTGCTCATGGAGTCGTTGAATGTCGCCAAACAGATCCTGCCGCTGCTTGTGATGCCAACTGTACGCCCTCTGATACTGAGGGATCCTAAACAGGCGGCCTTGAATCAATTGGGCAAGGGTGATGTGTTGGGGTTGGATATCAATCAACGGTTAAAGTCCTCTCAGGGCCTACAGCGGCAGCGGCACCCTCATGCCCGTCTGCGCGCTGCGCGTTACTGCCTCGGTGAACTCCATGTACCGCGCGCCCTCCTCGAAGGTCGTGTACTTCACCTGCTCGACGCCCCGGATGGCGTTGACGAACTCCTCCTCGACCCGCCATCCGCCCACCTTCTCCGGCGGGATCTCCAGCCTCTGGAGCCCGGAGTCGCCGCGCTTGGCGCCGTAGAGCTCGCAGCCGCTATCGCCCGCCTTCGGGCTCATCGTTATGTCGACCCGCAGGTTGCCCTCGGTGCCGAACAGCATCGCCTGCGCCTCCGGCATGAGGCCGACGACATCGGTGAACCTGAGGTGCGCCACCGGCCCGGACGCCATCTCGCACAGGACGTCCACGTGGTCCGGGATGGTCGTCACCCGTCGCCGCCCGTCGTCGCCGACGCGGCGCGGCACGAAGGTCCTGGTCTGGGCGGTAACCGACGTCGGAGGCCCCAGCCAGCGCATGAAGCACTCGGAGATGGCCCCCATCAGCATGATGTTGTAGCCGCTCATGTCCCTGTCGTTCCGCCACGTGTAGGGAGCGTCGCGGTCCATGAAGCCCGCGTGGACGGCGAGGTCTGCCACGACCACGTCGCCGAGATAGCCGTTATTGATAAGGTCGATGATGGTCCGGTCCACCTCGAATGTGAAGTCGGCGGGCACGACCTGCGCGACGAGCTCGGGGTTCTCCAGCGAGGCGTCGAGCATCTCGCGCGCCTCCGCCGCGTCCATGGCCATGCGCGCCTCCGTCAGCACGTGCTTGCCCGCCTCCAGGGCGGCCAGCACGAGGGTGCGGTGCATGTACGGCCACGTCCCGATGCAGATGGCGTCCACGTCCGGGTCGTCGATCACCTCCGCCCACGTGTCGGCCACGGTCGATATGCCGAACCGGTCGGCGACGCGCCGGCCCGACTCGCGGCTCCGGTTCGCCACGGAGACGACCTCCACGCCGTCGATGGCCTGGAAGCCGGGAATGTGCATCAGCGTCGTGTTCGTGCCGGCGCCGATGACGCCTACTCGGATGGTATCGCTCATGTGGGCCCGCTCCTTATGGGGCAGAGGTTGGACTCGCGGAACGGCTCGAATTATAGGCCAGCCGCCCCTGGGAGTCCATACGCCCACGGCAGAGTAACTGTTTCAGGCTCTGGGAGGGCAGCCACAAGGGCTGCACCCTACGGGACGGAAGCGGTAGGGGCGTCCCTTGTGGGCCTTGTGGGCGCCCTCGGCAACCGGATCGGCACCGTAACCGTAGGGGCGTCCCTTGTGGGCGCCCTCGGCAACCAGATCGGCACCGTAACCGTAGGGGCGTCCCTTGTGGCCCTTGTGGGCGCCCTCGGCAACCGGACCGGCACCGTAACCGTAGGGGGCGTCCCTTGTGGGCGCCCTCGGCAACCGGATCGGCACCGTACCTGTAGGGGCGTCCCTTGTGGGCCTTGTGGGCGCCCTCGGCAACCGGATCGGCACCGTAACCGTAGGGGGCGTCCCTTGTGAGCGCCCTCGGCAACCGGATCGGCACCGTACCTGTAGGGGCGTCCCTTGTGGGCGCCCTCGGCAACCGGATCGGCACCGTACCTGTATGGGCGTCCCTTGTGGGCGCCCTCGGCAACCGGACCGGCACCGTAACCGTAGGGGCGTCCCTTGTGGGCGCCCTCGGCAACCGGATCGGCACCGTACCTGTATGGGCGTCCCTTGTGGGCGCCCTCGGCAACCGGATCGGCACCGTAACCGTAGGGGCGTCCCTTGTGGGCGCCCTCGTGAGACTATCAACTGGACGGATCGAGCTCGGGTTCGAACAGCGTCGGCCGGTTGAACGAGTGCGGCGCCGAGGGCGGGGCGAACAGCAGCCTCTGGCGCTCGGTCAGCTCGACGGTCGTTGGGGGCGACGCCTGGTGGCGAGAGTATGCCTGGTGCGACGGCCCCATGCTGAAGAACAACGTCCTCCGCTGGTGACTGCCGCGCCAAGGGGCCGTCCCGTGCAGGACGGCCTCGGTGAAGATCGAAACGGACCCGGCCTTCGCCTCGGGAACCGCGATCCCGTACCCCTCCGTCGCTTCTCCGAGCTCCCGCGGCAGCTCGAAGCTGGACTTGTGGCTGCCGGGCAGGGCCATGAAGCCCCCCAGGTCGCCCCCGGAGTCGGTCAGGTTCCACGCCACGTTCGTCAGGCCGCTGCGTATCTTCCCGTCCCGCACGTAGTAGTAGTCGGTCTGCACGAAGGGCACGACCCCGCCGTGCAGCGGGAGCGCCGCCGCGCCCGCGTTCGCCCACGCGCCCCAGAAGTGGTCGATGCGGAAGCCATCCCCCAGCATCAGCCGCAGCACGGCCATCACCTTCGGATGGTCGATCACCCGCGTAAACGCCTGCCCCCACTCCAGGAACCCCGCCCCCTCCTCCCCCGCGCCGCCTCCGGGGAGTCTCCCGGCAGTCTCCACGGTCGACGTAAGACCGCTCTCATCGATGAGCCGGTTCATCTCGGCCACCTCCTGCGCCGTCAACACGTCGTCGATGACCAGGAAGCCATACAAATCGAACAGGTACTTCTGGACGTTCAAGCTGCTCACTGCTCTGTCTCCTCTGAAGCTACGCGGCTTGTGGATGCGGCAAGCATAGGATACTCCCGAGGCTCCAGTACCTCAACGGGATGCTGTTAGCCCAAATCCACCACCCCCACGTTCAGTGCCATATCTATCGGCCATCACCCCGTAGGGGCTGGTTTCAAACCAGCCCTCCCCCTTGCCGTAGAGGGTCACCGCCATTTAGGTGGGGGATTTAGGATCTCCTGCTCCCCCTTGGGTTCGCATGGAATGCCGAATTGGGCCGCCTGGCGGCTCACCGCTCTCTACTCAACAGGTGGTCGACTGGACAATCGACGAGTTCACTAAAAATCGATCAGTGAGCAGCCTGAATGCTACAATCCAGCCGATGTTCAAGGTTCTGGCTCTCCTGTTCGTCGTAGTTGTGCTCTCCGGCTCCCCGTCGGACCCGGCGCTCGACGAACCCATCGTGATGGTGTCCGGCGATGGAGGAAGCTCGCGCACCGATTTGCCGATAGGAGCGGTCGGAATCACGTGGCAGTGCGCTCTCCAGGGGCCGAAGGTTTCGGAGCGCGACCAGATCCGGTTCTTGGACGGCGACCTAGAAGTCCGGGATCTGGACATCCCCGAAGCCCCGACCCCCCGCGACGTCGTTGATAGTGTCTACCCATGGGAACCCAACTACGAGACCTTCGGGCGCTTCTTGATAAAGTTGGTCGAGGATACTGAGGAACACCCTATGCGCGAGTTGGAACACAGGATCCTGCGCCGCCTTGAAGCCTGTCTAGCTGCCCTCCGCTCCCGCCCCTAACCAGATGGAACGCCCTCGGCCCTTCGAGGCTCGCCGCGAGATTTTCCCACTTTCCTTCCATGGCCCAAACTCGACTTTGTACATTCACGCTGCGTAGGTGAGGGATTCGATGAACCTGTTGAACATGGGCGTTGGGATTTCTCGCATGTCGGGTTTCTGCGGCGATGTGCAGAAAGTCTCAGAAGCAAGCCAGAGGTGACGGCGCACGAGAGCGATCGCATCGATGAAAGTCGGCGCTGACTTGACATACCATGCCGCAGATCGTGGAGTCGCGAGTTGGCGGTCTCTCAACAGGTGGGCTGCGAGAGTTATCCAAGAGAACAGTCCCAACAGCACAGGGGTGGTCCGAGATATGGCTCGATCCGACCACTGGCGTTGAGTCTCTACTCCCAGATGAGCGCGCGTCTCCTGAAAGGTCACCTCGATCTGCCAGCGCAGCACGAACCACTCGATGATCTGAGCCGGACTGATCGCAGGATCGGTACACAGCAGCGCCTGGGAGTCGAACTGGTGTAGGGGGTCACGAATGAGGACCCAGCGAATGGGCACCGGTGGCTTGCCCGGGTGATACCAGACCGCTGTTTGAGAGACGATCTCTACCGCGCGGATGGCACCGTCGTACCAGGCCACAGACATCCTGGTCCAGCCTGCCTCGTGGCATTCAAGGAGGTTCCCGAGCGTGGGCAGACGCTGGCCCTTGAGGCGTGGACGCCCCATCTGTCCGGGCAGTCGAGGTGGAGCGGGCTCGTAGAGCGCGGCGTCCAGACGCAACCGGGTAATGAAGGTGACGGGGCGAGTCATCGACTGGCAGAAGGCGAGCAGATCGAGTGCAGCGTAGCTGCTGTCGGCGACCATCACCAAAGGACGGTTGGGCAACCAGCGACGGAGTTGTACTATCATCTGGCGCGCCCAGTCGGTGAGCTTCTTGTGAGTCCGCCCCAGCTTCTGGTAGTAGCGTTCAGACGGCGCCAGCGCGGTCAGCACAGGCAACGCCCATGTCCGATGTGCCCATGGTATGTTGGTCAGCCACATCAGGCTTATCCAACGCAGGCCGGAGGCCTTGACGAAATGACTCCCGCTGGAGCGCACTGCGTCACGATATATCCCCTTGGCCTTGATCCGGCGGCCTCGCCGCCGCTCCAGCGTCTCGTCGATGCCGAATACCAGCGGCCCGTCACCCCCATCGAGGTATTGGACCAGGAGCGACAGCAGTACACGGCTCAACTGGAGAGGTGACCATTGAGCGCGGCTGAGAACGTGGTGGTACCGAGCGAAGCCAGTCTCGTCGCTGAGTCCCATGGCGCGGAGCGCGGAGGTGACGGTCCTGTTGCGCGTGGCCAGGACTGCGCCGACGAGCAGCACCTGCACTTTCGTCCATGTCCTGGCCTGAAACATCGGCGCGAACGGACGGAGTAGGGATACAATGACATCGGGCAGGGTGAGCATGACATGACCTTTCGTGGTGGTTCGGTCTTGTCAGCTTACCTTGTCCTTTTCTAAGTTTTGTACAAAGTCGAGCCAAATCCCCCACCTAAATGGCGGTGACGCTCTACGGCAAGGGGGAGGGCTGGTTTGAAACCAGCCCCTACGGGGTGATGGCCGATAGATATGGCTCTGAACCTGGAGGTGGTGGATTGGGGATGGTCCAGCCATTTGACAATCAACGAACGCATGTACTATCATCATCCCTGTACCCGACTGCCAGGAGGAAGCAGAAGCCGCATGGACAGACGCTGCGCACGTACCGACGCCGAGCGGGGCCACTCCGCCGCCGACAGTGGGGCTATCCCCTGTGCTCCCTCAAGGGCCTGCCCTGAGATCGCCGAAGCGGTGTCTCATTCTGTCTCGTTGGTGTCTCATTCTGCCTCGTTGGCGTCTCATTCTGCCTACTTCGTGTCACCCACTGTCTCGCAAGCCAAAGCTGGATAAGACGAAATGAGACAGAATGAGACATATATCGGGGATTCTCACCCTGACCGGAGCGGCGAGCCGCGTTCCAGCCATGTGACGATGCTATAATCCAGCCCGGCTGGGCCGCGTCTACGGCTGAAGGAGTCCCGCATTGAGAATCACCGACCTGGAGATATGGGTGACGAAGCCCGGGGAGGGGCGTACCTACGTCTTCCTGCGGATCGATACCGACGAGGGCGTCAGCGGGGTGGGGGAGGCGACCAGCTCGGGCGGGGGCGGCAGCATCGTGGTCGGCAACATGGCCCGGCTGCTCAGGGACTCCACGGTCGCGCAGGACTTCCGCGACTCCATCATAGGCGAGGACCCCGAGCGCGTCGACGACGTATGGCACAAGCTCTACCGCAGGTTCACCGGCGGCGGCGGGCGCGGCGGCTTCGTCACGACCCTGCTCAGCGGCATCGACATAGCCCTCTGGGACATCAAGGGCAAGGTTATGGGCAGGCCCGTGTACGACCTGTTCGGCGGCCCGGTCTGGGACGACGTGCCCCTATACACCCACGTCAACGCCGGCGACCCCGACAGGGCCGCGCAGGAGGCCAGGGACCGCGTCGCGGAGGGCTACGCCGCCCTGAAGACCGACCCGTTCATGCACGAGATGCGCGCCTACCACCGCCGCTACCGGAGCGGCGCGATCTCGGCGGCCGGAGCGGCGCTGGGCATAGACACGATCGCCGCGATACGCGAGGCCGTCGGGCCCGAGGTGGAGGTGCTGGTGGACGCCCACGGCAACTTCAACGTGCCCACCGCCATCGACCTGGCGCGGCGGCTGGAGCCCTACGACATAACGTGGTTCGAGGAGCCGGTGCAGCCGGACAGCCTGGACGCCCTGCGGCACGTCAAGGAGAACGTCGGCGTCCCCATCTGCGTCGGCGAGCGCCTCTACACGCGCTGGGACTTCGCGCCCGTGCTCTCCGAGCGGCTGGCCGAGTACATCATGCCCGACGTGGTCTGGACCGGCGGCATCAGCGAGCTGCGCAAGATCGCCAACCTCGCCGAGGTCTACTACGTGCCCGTCAGCCCCCACGACGCCTCGGGGCCCATCAACATCCTCGCCGGCGCGCACACGATGATGACCGTGCCGAACTTCTACCGCGTGGAGATAGCCACCGGCGTGCTGGACCTGTACGCCGAGATGGTGTCGCCTCCGCTGGACGTCAGGGACGGGGTGCTCCACCTCTCCGACAGCCCGGGCCTAGGCGTCGAGCTGAATACCGACTACCTCGACGCCAACCCGGACCCGGACTGGGCGTGAGGCCGCGCGATGGCTGAGGCGGGCAGGGCGGACGCGGTCTCGTCGCTGGAGGTCTCGGACGACGGCGCCATAAGGGTGGAGTGGGGCGACGGCCACCGCAGCGAGTACGACGCCAAGTACCTGCGCGTGAGCTGCGCCTGCGCCGAGTGCATCGAGGAGTGGAGCCGGCGCCAGCTCCTCGACCCGGCCACGGTGCCGTCGGACATACGCGCCGAGGACCACCTGATGGTGGGACGGTACGCGGTGCAGTTCCTCTGGAGCGACGGCCACTACACCGGCATATACCCCTTCAAGATGCTCCGCGCCCTCTGCAGGTGCAACGAGTGCCAGGCCGCCAAGGGCGAGTGACCGGCTCAAATCCACCGCCTCCACGTTCAGCGCCATATCCATCGGCCATCACCCCGTAGGGGCCGGACATCACCGACATCACCCCGTAGGGGCTGGTTTGAAACCAGCCCTCCCCTTGCCCTGAATCGCCACCGCTATTTTAGGTGGGGGATTTGGGGCCGGCCGCTGCACGGCCTAGAGCTTCACGACCTTGCCCGTGTCCGATAGCCTCGTATTCGACAGGGTCTTGGCGTCGTTCTTGCGGGCCACCTCGTGGCATGCCTGTACGCCCGCCGGGCCCAGCCGCAGGATGGTCCCCAGTGCTATGTAGGCGATGTCCACAGCCTCTTGGACGGCGTTGTCGATCTCGGCGCGGTTGATCGCCCGCGCGTGCTCGCCCGTCTCCTCCGACAGCAGCACGAGGCGCTGCTTCAGGGCCTCCAGCGCCTCGTCCGTGTCCGAAACGTCCACGCTGCCTATGCCGAACCTGTCGTGGAATGAGTAGACGCTCTCGCCGATGGCCCGGATGCCGTCCACGAAGCTGTCGCGTTCGTCCGTCATGTCGCCTCCTCGTCTATTCGCCCTTCGCGGCCAGCAGGGTGCCCCTGCCGACGTTGCTCTTGAGCCGTCCGTACTCGGAGCTGATCTCCGCGCCCAGGATCAGGATGAAGCTGCTGACGTACACCCAGAGCAGCAGCGCGATGACCGGCGCCAGCGAGCCGTACACGTTCTCGAAGTCGGAGAAGCTGTTCACGTATACCAGGAACGCGTTCTTCGACAGCTCGAACAGCACCGCCCCGATCATCGCGCCGGGCCATATGAACCGCCAGTAGGTCTTGGTGTTCGGCAGGAACTTGTACACCACCAGGAAGATCAGCAGCGTCAGCGCGAAGGAGACGGCCTGGAGGAATAGCCGCCCCAGGGTCTCGCCCGCCAGGCCGGAGCCGGCAACGTCCGTCTCCGAGGCGAGCCCGGCCACCCGCAGCAGGGCGGCTGCCCCGACGGACGTTCCGAACATCACCCCGACGCCGGCGGCCATCAGTATCTGCCTCGGCTTGCCTATGTAGATGGGCCGGTCCTTGTGGACGTCCCACGCGCGGTTCACGGCCCGGGCGATGGCGCCGAAGACGGCGCTGGCCGACCAGAGCAGCCCGATCACCGAGAAGAAGCCTATGGCGCCGCGAAGCCCCAGCACTATGTCGATGTTCTCGGTGATGAGGTCGTCGGATCCCGGAAGGTACTGCGCGACGAAGCCGATCAGCTCCTTGCGCGTCTCCTGCGACTCGACGAAGTAGCCCATTACCGCCGTGAGCCCGAGCAGCAGGGGAAATATCGAGAAGAGGGCGTAGTATGCGACGCCCGCCGCCATGTGCGTGGCGTCGTCGGCCGCAAGCTCCTGCACCGTGCGGACGATGAGCTTCACGAGGAAGTAGCGTCCGAAGCGGTCGCGCAGCGGCCCCAAGCGCCGCGTCAGGCCGTCCAGCACGGCGGCGGGGTCCAGCGCCGCCGCCACCCCCGCGCCCGCCCGCCCCAGGCGGCGCATGGCGCCGCGCGCCGGAGCGCCGGCCCGCGTTGGGCCGGCATCCGCGTTGGGCCGGGGCGGCGTACGATCCGAGGCTTCTACCGGACTGGCTCCGATGTTGGGGTGGACGCCTTCCGAGACTAGCACACGCCAGCGGGCGGGCGCCACCGCCGCAGGTGCTATACTCACGACCGCACTTGATTAGAAGAGGCAACACTACTTAGGATTCTGGCCGAGGCTTGAGGGATGGTCGACCGGAAGACCCTGGACAAGATCGTCGAGCGCATCGTCGAGGTCGCGGATCCGGAGAGGATAATCCTCTTCGGGTCGGCGGCGCGGGGCGACGGCGGGCCCAACAGCGACGTTGACCTTCTGATCGTCAAGGATGGGGCGGACGGACTCGACCTCATGGCCCGGATATACAGGAGGCTCCACGGAGTCGGCGCGGCGGTCGATGCCATCGTGGTCTCGTCCGAAGACGTGAAGCGGTTCAGGGACAGCCACGGGCTGATAATCAAGCCCGCCCTCGAAGAGGGAACGGTGGTGTATGAGTCCTCCTGAGCAATAGTGAATGCGGCCGTCTCTTAACGTTCTAAGTACGTTATAAACTCGTCATTGCTGCGAAAGCGGGAATCCAGTCCCAGGCCACTGGACTTCAACCTACGCTGGAGTGACGGTGTAAGGATGCCGGCGTATTCCCTCTATGGTCGCATCACACCGAACTGGTATTAGCTGCCGGCTGCTTGCCACGCCGCCCTGAAGCCGTCCAGCGACCTCTCCAGCGTGCGGTCGTCGACGGAGTAGGCGACGCGGAAGTGGCCGGGGACGCCGAAGCCGCGTCCGGGCACTACCAGGACCCTGTGCCTCCGCAGCTCGTCCACGAACGCAACGTCGTCTTCGATCGGCGCCTTGGGGAACATGTAGAACGCCCCCTGGGGGCGGACGACGGAGTAGCCTATCTCCGTCAGGCCCCCGTACAGGAAGTCGCGCTGCGCCTGGTAGTGCGCCACGTCGATGGTCTCCGCCTGGAGGCGGGCGACGATGCGCTGCATCAGCGCCGGCGCGTTGACGAAGCCGAGCACCCGGTTCGAGAAGATCAGGCCGTCCATCAGCTCGGCCTGCCCGGCGTATTCGGGGTGTACGGCGACGTAGCCGATTCGCTCGCCGGCCAGCGACAGGTCCTTCGAGTGGGAGGTCGCCACGATGCTGCGGACGTGATGGTGGAAGACGTGCGGATACTCGAGGCCGTCGAACAGCAGCTTCCGGTAGGGCTCGTCGCTGACGAGGAATATCTCCGCGCCGTGCTCCTCCTCCTTCCGCCGGATGATCTCGGCGATGGACCGCACCGTCTCCGCGTCGTAGACGACGCCCGTGGGGTTGTTGGGCGAGTTCACGAGCACGACGCGGGTGGAAGGCCCGATCGCGTCCTCGAGCCCGGCGAGGTCGGGGTGGAAGCGGTCGTCGGCGCCGACCGCCTTGCAGGAGCCGCCGTGGTTGTCGGCGTAGTACGTGTACTCGACGAAGTAGGGCGCGAATATGACGACCTCGTCGCCGGGGTCGAGCAGGGTCTTCAGGGTGGCGTTCAGCGCTCCGCCGGCGCCGCAGGTCATCAGTACGTGGTCGGACGTGAACGGCAGGCCCGTCTCCTCGGCGAGCGGGGCCGCGATGGCGGCGCGGGTCTCCACGTAGCCCGCGTTGGGCATGTACCGGTGCGCGCCCGGCGTCGGGTCCTCGGCTTCCTTCCTGAGCTCCTCGAAGAACCTCCTGGGCGGCTCGAGCACGGGATTGCCCAGCGACAGATCGGAGACGCTCTCATCCCCGTACCGCTGCTTGAGGACGATGCCCTCCTCGAAAATCCTGCGTATCCAGGAGCCCTGCTCCATGAGGCCCTTGGTCTTCTTGGAGACTGCCATGACGCGGACTCTAACGGCCCGGCCGGGCCGTGTCAATCGCGGGACGCCAGCCGGCGAACGCCTTCACCGGCGACTGTTTCAGGGTCCAGGGCATCCAGCCCGTTCGTGGTGAGCCTGTCGAACCACTCCCCGGACTTGACAGGGCCTCCGCTGCGGGGCTACGCTACTTCCGGCGCTTCTTGGGGCCTGTAGCTCAGTGGTAGAGCGGTCGGCTCATAACCGATTGGTCGCAGGTTCGATCCCTGCCGGGCCCACCAGACTTGATAAATCAACTCATCACGCCTTAGGTTAACGCAAGCAAAGAATAGCCAAAGGGTATGGAGGTGAACACAGTGGTTATGTCGATGCTGAGGAGACAGTGGCTTTGGGTGGCTTCGCTGACAACCTTGCTGGTCCTGTTAGCCGCCGCCTGTGGGTCCGACCCAACGCCAACGCCTGAACCCACGCCAACGCCTGAACCCACGGCAACGCCAACACCAACGCCCCTTCCGCCCACCGCCACCCCGGCTCTCGAGGAGTTGAGGCTCACCCCGACGACGATGGGGAAGGACGTGCTGGCGCTCTTCTCCGAAGCCGAGACCTCCTGCCTTCGCGCGGCCATTGGGGAGACTGCCTACGAGAAAATGTCCAACGAGCCTATTCTGTCGATTCTGGCGGCCAGCGGCGAGCAGTTTGTATTGCCGATATTCCAGTGTGCCGAACCTGAAAACCTCGTGGTCTTCGGAATCGCCTTCCTCGACTTGCAGGTGGGATGGACATCCGACACCCGCGCGTGCATGATCAGGGTCGGTAGAGAAAGTCCCCTCGCGGTCCTGACGGGCCTCGGAATGACGCCACCGGGCCAAACTCACGAAACTTCGGCAACGCGGCCGTATGCCCTGGAGTTCTACAACTGCATGACCCCGGTGGAGAAGGTGGGGTACCTTGCCCGTATACAAGCCGCTCTGGACGTCAATACATCGGCGGAGACGGACATTATCGGCATGATTCCGGAGTCCGAGGCCGCCTGCATCCAGGAGGCGCTTACGGACGAAGATTACGCCGCGCTGCTGGGCTCCACGGCAGCCCAGGGCTTTGTAATGTCGGACTCCGTGACTGCTTGCATTTCCGAAGAAAGCTACGTGCCCATCTTCGTGTCGGTCATCGGGTCCCAGACCGGGGGGCTGAGCGACAATAGCCGAGCCTGCATCACCGAGTTCGCCGGCGAGCACCCGCGTTACATAGCGCTGGTCAACCCAACATCGCTCGACCCTTCGTCGACGAGCGTCGAGGACCTGGTGGAGATAGCGGACAATGGGATCAAGATGTGGGAGTGCTTCAACGACGAAGAGCTTCTCCGGATGCAACAGGTCTACACCGCCGCTCTGGGGCGGTAGTACGCGTACCGGTCGGCAGTAACACCTGGGTTTCGATAAGATGCCGTCGGTGTACGTGATGGGTCTGACGGAAAAGCGACTCGGCGGCTGGTCCCTGCTGCTTGGGACCGCGGCAGTGGCGGTGGGCTCCGCGCTCTCGCCGGGCCGCGGTGTGGTGGACACCGTGCCCAGCACCAACCTCACCGACCTCACGCTGGCGATGGCGCGCAACGCGGCGCTGTCCTACACCGTGCCCATCGTGATCATCTTCGGCGCCCTGCTCATGCTCCACGGCCTCCTGGCCCTGCGGCGGTATGCGGGTCCCGTGCCGCGGCTCGGCCTTACGGCGATGGCCGTCGCCCTCGTCCTGCAGATGGTGCTGCGGGGTCTCGACTACATGATCGTCGGCATGGGGGTGTCGGCGCTGGAGAGCGACGCGGCGCGGTCGCAGGAGTTGCTCCAATCGGCGCTGGAGATGCAGCGGTTGGCGTTCGGGCTGCACTTCACCTCCGGCGTGGCCGGCTTCGCCGGGACGGCGGTCTTCGCGCTGGGCCTCGCTTTCCGGCCCGAGCCCCTGCGCATGCCCCCCGCGCTGAACGGCGTCATCGCGGTGCTGGCCGCGGCGTCGTTGGCGGTGTTCGTCACCGCGTGGCATTCGAACAGGTTGGAGCTGGCGTTCGCGCCCGTCTTTGCGGCAATGTCCGTAGCCGGACTCGTCTACATGGGCCTGTTGGGATGGCGGTTGGCGTCGTCGAAGGACGACCAGGCGGGCAGACCGGAAGCGGCGGCTTAATTGGCGGCAGATTCACAGGCCGTCGACTCTGGCCCGGTCCGCGAGCCTTCGCGCATAACCAGCCTCGACTTGGTACGAGGGGTCGCGGTGCTCGGCATCCTGTTGATGAACGCCGTCTCCTTCAGGTTCGGCGACGCGCCCTACTTCAACCTGAGCGCGGGCGGCTCGGAGACGTGGCTCGACTGGGCCGTGGGCGTCTTCGGCGAGGTCTTCGTCGACCAGAAGTTCATGGGGCTGTTTTCGCTGCTGTTCGGCGCGGGTATGATCCTCTTCACCGACCGCGCCAGCGCGAGGGGAAGGCGAGCCGTCCTGCTGAACCTGTGGCGGAACGCGCTGCTGCTGCTGGTGGGGTTCCTCCACTTCCTGTTGTGGGACGGCGACGTGCTGATGGCCTACGCGCTGTCGTCGGTCTTCCTGCTCGCCATGCGAAAGCTGCCGAACTGGGCGCTGGTCTCCCTCGGCGTCGGCGTGTTCGCGCTGTCCGTAGCCTGCTCGCTGATCGCGCAGCACCTGGCCGACACCACGGACGCATCGCTGGCGGGTCTCTGGACGCCGGGCGAGTTCTCGGACGAAGAGGCGATCGGGATTCCCGTCCTCCTCGGCTACTTCCTGCGCGCCCTGGGGCTGATTCTCGTCGGTGCCGGGCTGTACCGCGCCGGCTTCATGGACGGCGGCCTGCCCGCGAGGACGTATGGGATGACCGCCATCATCGGGCTCGCCGTCGGCCTGCCGCTTGCCGCCGCCGGCGTCGTCATTACCGCGGCGAACGACTACTCCCGCGAGGTCGCCTTCATCGGCCAGGTCCCCAACACGCTCGGCACCATCCCCGCCTCGCTGGCGTACATGAGCCTCATCATCCTCTGGAACAACCGCGCGGACGACCGGCTCAAGCGTCGCCTGCGCGCGGTCGGCAGGATGGCGCTGACCAACTACCTGGCGCAGACGGTGCTGGGCGTGCTCGTGCTGACGACGCTGCTGGGCGACGCCGGCGCCGTGAACCGGAGCGCCGTCCTGCTGTTCGTGTTCGCGGTGTGGGCGGCACAGGCGTGGTGGTCGCAGGCGTGGTTGGGCCGCTTCCTGTTCGGCCCGGCGGAGTGGCTCTGGCGCGTCGCCACCTACCGAAGCGGCCAGCCGCTTCTTCGCCGTTAGGGCAGCCATCACCCCGTTAGGGCAGCCATCACCCCTGTAGGGGCTGGTTTCAAACCAGCCCTCCCATTTCAGCCTGACAGCTTGGGAAGGCGTTGCCAGTCCGTCGCGGGGGGCCATACAATAGTCCCTCTATTCTCTGAGCGAACGTGCGGCGCCAGCCTTGGAGTGTGAAATATGTCAAGCAGTGAGTCCGGATCCTTGGAACGCCGGCCCCTCGGTCGGAGCGGCGCCACGATAAGCGCGATCGGACTGGGCGGCGGCAATTGGGGTAGGGAGATCGACGAGGAGTCGTCGTACCGCGTCATGGACTACGCCGTAGAGAAGGGCATAACCTTCTTCGATACCGGAGACAGCTACGGCGGGATGCAGTCCTGGGAGTCGCGCAAGGCGGCATACGGCACGACCGACCAGCGAGAGACCACCCTGGAGAGGTACTCCTCGGAGAAGATCATCGGCAGGTGGATGCGCTCCCGCGGCTGCCGCGACAGCATCCAGGTATGCACCAAGGTCGGCACCGGGGGCACCCCCGAGAACATACATAGGGTGGTGGAGGGCAGCCTGGAGCGGCTCGGCGTCGACCGGCTGGACATATTCAAGCTGCACACGACGTACCCGGACGTGCCGCTGGACGAGACCCTGCACGCCATGGACGAGGAGGCGCGCGCCGGGCGGGTGGGCGTCATAGGTTGCAGCAACCACTCGGCCGCCGACGTGCGGGCCGCCCTGGACGTGAGCGCGGCCAGGGGATGGGCGCGCTTCGAGATAGCGCAGCCGCCCTACAGCCTCGCCGACCCGAAGGCGGAGGCCGAGCTCCTGCCGCTGTGCCAACGGGAGGGTGTGGCCGTCACGCCCTACAGCCCGCTGGCCGCCGGGTTCCTTACGGGGAAGTACGGCCGGGACCCGTCGACGTGGCCGCGCGGCAGCCGCTACCACATCATGCCGGCGCACGCGGACGTCTACTTCTCGGACCGGAACTTCCGCATCGTGGAGCTGCTGAAGGAGAAGGGTCAAGAGGTGGGAGTCCCCGCCGCCAGGCTGGCGATGGCCTGGGTCATGAGCCACCCGGCGGTCACGTCGGCGCTCATCGGCGCCCGCCACTCCGGCCAGGTGGACAACGCCCTCGACGCGCTGCGGATGGGCCTAGACCCGGCCCTGCGCGCCGAGATGTCGTCCTGGACCACCGGCCCCATGCCCTGACTGGGCCCGAGGCGCCGTCCATCCGCACCCCGACGCGGAAGCGGCGCCCATACGCTGGCGCGGCAGGTGGGCTGGTGCTACAATTAGTCAGCCGCCGCACCGTGAAGCACGCCCGGCCCTCCGATGGCCGCCCAAGACGCTCCGCAGTAGCTCAGTGGTAGAGCGGTCGGCTGTTAACCGATTGGTCGTAGGTTCGAATCCTACCTGCGGAGCCACTCAAGCAGGGATCATGGCGGTGCCTGCGCTGCACCGGCCGGGGCATTTTGCCATCAGGGCTCCAAGTCTACCATCGCAAGAAGAACCCTTCGCTGAGTGTCGGACAGCCCCTTGATGTTCGTGACCAGCTTAGTAACGTCGGCGACGCTCCTGCCGCGGTAGTTTGGGTGGTACCCGCAATCATGGACGCCGGGTACACAGTGGAGATCGTGCAGTGCTTGAAGCGCCTCCACTACAGCGTCAAGATTGGCCCGTCCCAACTCTATGCCCAACGACGGGTCTAACTCTGATCCATACAACGACACGCGATAGATGTGGCGGGTGACGTAGAACTCCCAGAAGCCGGGATCCGTCTCCCACCACCGCCTTGGCGCTTGGTCTTCCAAAGTGTTGACGAAGTCGATCAACAATTGCCGGTCCACTTCCCTCAGCGTGTTCCTAAATGGCTCAGGTATTCGGGTCCTTGGCCCAAACTGTGGCCGCACATACGGCGTGTGATGCGCGATCTCATGGGTAATGAATGGGGACCAGAGGCCTCGGTCTTCGTCCGCGAGCCTCAAGTACCAATCGAACTCCTCTTCCCAGGTCCTGCTTTCGCCCTGCCTCATGAACCCTTGCAGGTATTTTCGGATTGATGGGGGAACCAAGGACAGGTGGTGTGGGTTGTAGCCAGGCATTGAGGTCTCGATTGTATGGTAGAACCCGCCCACCTTACCGTACTCGCCTCGTTCAATGACGTCCCAGAAGCTCTCTCCTCCCAAGGGTTCCCTAGCTAGAAGACCAGTTATGAGGTTGTAGTAGGGGCGCCACGGCTCCAGGGGATTATCCGAGTTCGATCGATCGTAATTCCGGAAGTCGAGAGCGAACTGCGCCACGTCGCGCCTGAACGTATAGAAGTTCATCCGGTCGCATGGCTCCTGGAAACCATCCCAAAACTGCCAGAAGGCATGCATGGCTTCATGCATAAGTGCTCCCGTATAGCTATGTCCTATCCCCACGTACCCATGCAAATGACCGGCCCATCCGGGTTCGCCGCGCCGCCATTCTATGAGAATATCGTTGTTCATCCACTCCACGGCGGCATTGGTGAGCCCATGTATCAGGGCGGTATCTCGGATTCGAGCTTTGACCCATGGGTCTTCCGTACCGGGATATATCCTGGTGAAGACAGTTCCGGGGAAGTAGTCGCCGCCGAGTTGCTCGGCATGCTGAGTCGCGGGCCCGGTCTCAATACCGTCCAGATTCCTAGCGACGGCCGAGATGCGGTAGAAGCTTCTGGGCTTGAGGTCGTCAAACGTCCTGCACCTGCTAGTGCTCCAATCGGAGATCGCTGTGAAGCCATCCTGACGCGTTAGGGTGATCTTGTACTCCGTATGAACGGGGTTGAGTTCGTCGACTATAGGTTGCTGGAGGCCGGTCCAGGTCGTCGCCATCTGATCGGAAATCTTCGGGCGGTATGCGAGCGTCGCCGCCGCCCCCTCGTCTGAGGCTTCGGAGCCGCTTCGACGCTTCACTACCAGGCGGTACGTATACCGGGTATTGGGCTCCAGTTCGGTGTCCTGGTATGTGCTGACCAGAATTGAGGGATTGGCCAGCAGCTCGCCGTTCCTGTATAGAGAGAGTCCTGTCGGGTCGTCGACTCCCAGCGACCACCTCAACTGCATGCGGGTCTGAGAGTCGGGAGCGACAGTGAGTGCCAGCGGGATAGGGGTAGGTGTGCTGGTAGGTGTAGGTGTGCTGGTAGGCGTAGGAGTAGGTGTGTTGGTAGGTGTGGGCGTAGGCGTGTTGGTGGGTGTGGGCGTAGGCGTGTTGGTGGGTGTGGGCGTAGGCGTGTTGGTGGGTGTGGGCGTAGGCGTGTTGGTGGGTGTGGGCGTAGGCGTGTTGGTGGGTGTGGGCGTAGGCGTGTTGGTGGGTGTGGGCGTAGGCGTGTTGGTAGGTGTGGGCGTAGGCGTGCTGGTGGGTGTGGGCGTAGGCGTGCTGGTGGGTGTGGGCGTAGATGTGCTGGTAGGTATGGGCGTAGGCGTGTTGGTGGGCGTAGGTGTGCTGGTGGGTGTGGGCGTGCTGGTGGGTGTGGGCGTGCTGGTGGGTGTAGGCGTGCTGGTGGGTGTGGGCGTAGGCGTGTTGGTGGGTATGGGCGTAGGTGCGCTGGTAGGCATGGGCGCAGGTGTGCTGGTAGGCATGGGCGTAGGTGTGCTGGTAGGCATGAGCGTAGGCGTGCTGGTGGGAGTGAGCGTGTTGGTGGACGTGGGCGTAGGCGTGGGCGTAGGCGTGCTGGTGGGAGTGAGCGTGTCGGCCAGCATCGGTTCTTGGTCTCGCTCGCACGCTACTCCCAGCGCTAGGACCAACACTATCCAGAAACTGATGATGCAGGCCTTAGCCTGATTCTTTGCGGAGACCCTGACGCTAATCACCGCTGTGATCCCATATCGATGACTCGTTAGCCGCTTATCCAAGCCGTGATGATGGGCTAGACCGGTGCTCTCATGCTATCATGTCCGCCCAGCGAGCGAGGGATGTTGGGATGCCTATAGTCAACCACCGGTCAGTGCCCGAGACGCCTTGGCGGCCACGCTACCGGAAGTGGGACATCGTAGGGCCTGGGACAGGCCTGAGCACGAACCTATCGTACTCCGTAGTGCAGGTCGGCGCGGGCGCCCCACTCCACGTCCACGAGGACGACGAGCTCATCGTGGTTCTGAAGGGGGAGATCGAAGTGCGCCTCGGGGACGAAGTACGGGTCGTCGGCCCGGAGCACACGGTTGCGATACCCCCAAACGTGGAGCACGGATTCACAGTCGTGGGCGATGGCGAGGCCGAGCTCATGGCGTTCTTCCCTGTAGCGAACCCTTTCGATCGCACGAAATACGTTGAGGGAGCGCCTCCAGCCCAGTCGGAGACGCTTTGACCTAGCTGGTAGGAATTCACAGGCAATCCCAATGACATCAAGCCGTATGACTTGCCCTTGGTGTAGCTACGAGAACCAGCCTCGGGCACGGTTTTGCGGCAGTTGTGGCCGCAGCCTCCAGTTCGACGCCGTCTGCGCCTCATGCGCGACTCCCAATCCTGCTGGTCACAGGTTCTGCGACGCGTGCGGGGCGCAACTGGCTGGGCAGTTCGAGCCGCCCCCGACCGTCGATGCGTCTGTGGAGGCTTCAGCACCGTCTCGGGTATCCACCGCACAGCCGCCTTCGCGCCGTCTCCCTTCCACCAGTTGGTCCAAATTCCTCAGGCTGCCCGCTCCCGGTCTCGTATGGCATCAGCCTGCTCCGCAATGGCAATTGTCTTGGAGCCATATCATCGGTTGGGCCGGGCGAAACAGGTTCGAACTGGGCGTGGTGGTGCTGCTGACGATAGTGGCAGGGGTCCTGCGTATCTATCGCCTGACGGAGGTCCCGGGTGGGCTGCATGGGGATGAGGCGCTGACCGGCTTGGATGCCCTGCGCGTGGTCAAAGAGGGTTGGATAGGGCCGTACGTGGGGAGCGCCCTCGGGCAGACGACGGGCCCACTTTATTTCACGGCCTTGGTCTTCGCACTGTCGAAGCCCACGGTGTTCACACTGCATCTCTCGATGGCGTTGTTCGGTGTCGCAACCATCCCGGCTGCCTATTTGCTGATGCGAATCGGCTTCGGGCGCTGGGTTGCTCTCTTCGCAGCCGTAGCTCTCACCTTTTCGTACTGGCACCTCTTCTACAGCAGATCGGCTTTCATGCTGATCTCGACTCCACTGATGACGACCTTGGCCGCGGCGGCCATCCTCATGGCCTTGAGATCGCCGGCGCGTTGGGCATGGCTTATTGCGGGGGTGCTCCTGGGTTTGGGTGTGCATTCCTACAACGGCTATCTCATGTTCCTGGTGGTAGTAGCCGTGCTCTTCGGTGTTGTGGCGCTCCTTGATAGGAGTAACCTGAAGCTCTATGTGGGACGAGCCGCAGTTCTCGCCATCGGATTCTTTGCCGCCGCCCTTCCGCTGATACATTTCGCATACTCGAACCCTGAGTTCTATTCCCAACGCTTTCGCATAGCCTCCGTCCTACGTGAGTCTAGGATCCAGGCTGCGCAGACTCCGGGGGAGAGGATTGGATATTTCGCCGACCGCGCATGGGATGCGGCGACCCTGCCTTTGCGGCACCCCGAGGTCGACCACGTGGACGGGATGGGGGGTAGGGGCGCGATGGACCCCATACTGGGGTTGCTGGCGTACGCCGGGCTCGCCATTGCCGTCGTGAAGTGGCGCAGCCCGCCGCACCTCTTGTTGGCGCTGGCTTTCCTGTTCGGGTTGGGGGTGCTCCTCCTGGGGAGAGAGAACGTGGGGGAGTTCCGCCGCACCTTCATCATAGTGCCGTTCGTGTATGGGTTGGCCGGCGTGGCGGTGGTCGCGGGAGGACAGTGGGTTGCCCGGACCCTTGGCGCCAGGGGAAGGCTGATAGCGTACGCCGGAGGGACGGTCATCCTCGCGGCGGCGGCAGTTTTCAACACGTGGACGTACTTCGGGAGCATCGTACAAGAGGAGCACATGGACTGGGTGTACGCTTCGGACCTCGTGGACGCGCTCGACGCCGCCCACGAGCTTGACGACCCCGGGAGAATCTACTTCTATTCGGCGCGCTGGTCCTACGACTACGAGACCAGGCGCTTCCTCTATCCCGACACACCGGGTATAGACCGTTCGAATGAGTTCGGCGAATACTCTCTGGACAGGCTCGACGACGGGCCGGCGACCTACGTCCTGCTTCCGCCCTACGCAAAGGAGATCGACACGCTCCGAGAGAAGTATCCCGGCGGCGAGGCCGTCGAGGAGTACGACGCGCGCGGCGCTAGGCGGTACGGCATCTACCGTCCGCCGTAGGCTCCCCGCACGTGCGCGCGGGTATCCCAACCGGGCGTAACTGTTCAGAGTTGGTGCGTTCCTCGGCCCAGGGCGCCCACAAGGGCCACAAGGGACGCCCCTACGATACAGCTTCCATCCCGTAGGGTGCAGCCCTTGTGGCTGCCCTCCCGTACTCTGAACAGTTACAACCGGGCAATGCGCGTTGACAGCGGCGGCTTGTGTCTCCTACTATGGGGGTAGGCCGTGCTAGGCGGGGAGTTAGCGGTGTCCTGTACCCGCAATCCGCTACAGCGGGGCTGAATCCCTCCCGGAGGTCTCGTCCGGGGTGCCTCTGCCGCTTGACGGCGGTGTGAGGGCCGGGTCCTGCGCGGCGGAATCCTGCGAACCCCGTCAGGTCCGGAAGGAAGCAGCGGTAAGCAGTAATTTTCCGGGCGCCGCAGGCCAGCCTGGCCTGAGCCGCTTCCTGCCGGTACGCACTATCGGGCAGATCGAATCGGAGGTGCACGGCCTTGTCCGCAGTTGCTGTTGCCCGCGGCGCTCGACCTTCCGCCGGCGTCGTGACGCCGGCCGCGCTCGGCGAGCCGCCGCCCAGGGCCAGGAAGGCCCTCGGCCAGCACTTCCTGGTCGACGCCCGGGTGCGGGCCCGGATTGTTGCGGCTGCCTGCCTCGCGCCCAATGACCTCGTGGTGGAGGTCGGGCCGGGCCGCGGCTTCCTCACCGCCTCCCTCGTGAGGCGGGCGGGCAGGGTCGTCGCCGTCGAGCTCGACGAGGCGCTCGCAGGCCGGCTATCCGACGCGTACTCGGACCGGCCCAACCTCCAGGTCGTCGCCGCCGACGCCAGGGAGGTGGACGTAGGCTCCCTCGTGGGGCGCTCCGAGTACAAGATGGTCGCGAACCTGCCATACTACGCTGCCAACCCCATCCTGCGGCGCTTCCTGGAGGCGGAGCGCAAGCCGAGCGTGATCGTCGTAATGCTCCAGCGCGAGGTGGCCGAGGTAGTTGCCGCTGAACCCGGCGCGATGGGCCTTCTCTCCGTCGCGGTGCAGGCATACGGCAGGCCGCGCATCGTGTGCGGCGTGCCGCCCAGGGCCTTCAGGCCGTCGCCCGGGGTCGCGTCGGCGGTCGTCCGCATCGACGTGTACCCGGAGCCGGCGCCCGGGGTAGGCGAGGAGTTCTTCCGGCTGGTGAAGGCGGGCTTCAGCTCGCCGCGCAAGCAGCTGCGCAACTCCTTGAGCATGGGCTTGCAGGCGAGCGCGGCGGAGGTGGGCGCAATGCTATTGGCCGCGGGCATAGACCCCAAGCGCCGCGCCCAGACCCTGGCGGTAGAGGAGTGGGGCCGCCTGTACCAGGCCTCGCGGAGGCCGGCCGGCGCGCTCCGCCCGCAACCCGCTCGTACGGGAGCATGGAAATAGGAAGCCAACCCACTCTCCCGCCTCCCGACGTCGAGCGCCCATACAAGCCGCGGTGGCTGAGGTGGGTGCCGTTCCTGGTACGGCCCCCGGCGCTGCTCCGACGCCAGTGGCACATCCTGTTGCTGCTTGCCGCCGCGTCCGTCTTCGACCGGTACGACCTCGCCATACTCCAGCTCGCCCTGCCGCACATCCGCGAGAGCCTCGGCATCACGGAGGGGCAGATCGGCAGCTACGTGGGGGCGATACAGCTTGGCGCGCTGCTGTCCTTCATCCTTGCGTTGGCGGCGGACCGCTGGGGGCGCAGGAACATCCTCATCGCCGTAGTGCTGGGCTACACCCTCCTCACCGGCGCGACCGCTTTCGTCGCCTCGTCGGAAGCCTTCGTCGTCCTCCAGTTCCTGGCGAAGGCTTTCATCACGGCTGAGCTGCTGATCGCGGCGGTAATAATAGCCGAGGAGTTTCCGGCCACCGAGAGGGGTTGGGGCGTCGGCGCCCTGCTGGCCCTGTCGACGTTGGGCGGAGGCGTCGCCGCGCTGCTCTTCGCCGCCATAGAGATACTACCCTTCGGGTGGAGGGCGCTATACGTGGTCGGCCTCGCTCCGCTGCTCTTCATCGCCTGGCTGAGGAGGAGGATGCCGGAGACCCAGCGCTTCGCGCAACGGCAGTCGGTGGAGAGGGGCTTCGGGCTCGGGGCCGTCTTGAGACCGGTGAAGCAGCTGGCCAGCGACTATCCAGGGAGGCTGGCGGTGGTGACCGGCATCATCTTCCTATACAACTTCGCGGGCGGCCCCGCGATCTTCCTGGACCCCACCTACCTGCAGGAGGAGCATGGCTGGAAGCCGTGGCAGGTCTCTACCCTTCTCATGATCGCGGGCGGGATCGGACTGTTCGCGACCACGTTGATCGGCGCGCTGGGCGACCGGATTGGCCGCAAGCGGGTGCTTGCCGTCTGCGGCGCCGTATTCCCCCTGGCGATCATCGCCTTCTACAACGCGTCGGGGACGCCGGTGCTGGTGATCCTGTGGATGACGATGGGCCTATCTTCCCTCGGAGTGAGCGTGACCATGATCGCCGTGGGCGCGGAGATATTCCCGACCTCGTACCGCTCGACGGTCTCCGGGGCGCGGACCGTCGGCGGCACACTCGGCCTCTCCCTGGGGCTGGCCGCGCACAGCGCGCTCTACGGCGTGGTCGACTCCCAGTGGACCGCGGTCGGCCTGCTGGCCGTCCTGATGTTCGCCGCGCCTTTCCTGGTATTCGGTCTGCCGGAGGCCAGCGGCAAATCCTTGGAAGAGGTGGCGCCGGAGCGGTGAGCGGGCCCGAAGCGCTGGTCGTAAACGCCTACGCCAAGGTCAACCTCACGCTAGAGGTGCTGGGCCGCCGGCCGGACGGATACCACGAGATCGTCAGCGTCATGCAGACGGTCGACCTCCATGACGTGGTGGAGCTTACGCCGGCGGACGACCTGGCGCTCGAGTGCGACCGGCCCGAACTGGAGACGCCGGACAACCTCGCCCTGAGGGCAGCCGCCGCGCTGAGGGCTGAGGCAGGGGTACGAGACGGGGCCCGCGTCAGGCTGCGGAAGGCCATCCCGGTCTCCGCCGGCCTTGGCGGCGGCAGCAGCGACGCGGCCGCGACTCTGCTCGGCCTGAACCGGCTCTGGGGGCTCGGCATGTCCCCAGGCGACCTGGCGCCGACGGCCGCGGCGCTGGGCTCCGACGTGCCCTTCTTCCTCCGGGGCGGCACGGCCATGGTGCAGGGGCGGGGAGAGCGCGTGCGCCCGCTGCCAGGAGTCAACCTCGAATGGCTGCTGATCGTCGCCCCGGCCATACAAGTGCCCAACAAGACCGCGGCGCTCTACGCGGCGCTGCCGCCCTCCAGCCACACCGCAGGCCACCTGACGCGCAAGCTGGAGGCCCGCATCCGCGGGGACGGAGACGTGCCGCCCCAGCTACTGTTCAACGCCTTCGACGACGTGGCCGAGGAAGCATACCCGGGCATCCGCGAGTACCTGGACGCGCTGCACGCGCTCGGGGCCAGGGAGGTCCACCTTGCGGGCAGCGGGCCGTCCCTCTACACGCCCGTATCCAGGCGCGAGCAGGGCACGGCAATCCAGCTCGTGCTGCAACACAGGTACGGATGGGAGGCGCATCTCGTGTCCCCCTGGCAGCCGGAGGCGGGCGCGCGGTGAGCTACGTCCTCGCGGGCGCGTTCGGCGGGATCATGATGGCGCTGGTCTCCACGACCGTGGGGTCGCTCATGCTCTTCTTCCTGGCCAAGGAGCCGCCGCCCTGGTTCACGGCCCTGGAAGAGCGGTTCTCGCCCATGCAGATGACGATGGGCCTGGTCGTCCTTGGATACCCCGCCTGGGCGGTATTGGGGGGTATGCTGGGCGTCCTGTGCTGGGCGAGCGCGGAGGCGGCGCCGGCGGGGGGCGCCGGCAGCCCGAACCTGCTATTCACCGTCCTGGTCGCCGTCGCGTCCGCCGCTGCGGTCGCGCCGTTCGTGTTGGCGCTCAGGAGGGTGGTCGCAGGGTTCGTCGCGCTGGCGGTCTGCTTCTCCGGCATATTCGGGTGGCTCGTGCCGCACATGGCAGGGTAGGGCGCGTCCGCCTGTGGTAGACTAGCGAGCCACCCGTGTTAGCACATCTCTTCTGTTCACGATGATCTCTTCGACAACGCAAGCCGTCTTCCCCGGCCAGGATGTCCAGCCATCGCCGCTGGACGACGTTTGGGTGGCGCTCGACCTGGAGACCACGGGGCTGGACCCCGAGAGCGACGAAATGATCGAGGTCGGCGCGGTCAAGTTCCGGGGCGAAAGGGTGCTGGACACGTTCCGGTCCCTCGTCAACCCCGGACGCTCCATCGGCAGCTTCATCAGCCGGTACACCGGCATCAGCCAGCGGGACGTCGACGCGGCGCCCCCGTTCTCGTCCGTCGCGGGCGAGTTGTCGGGGTTCATCGGGGCGGCGCCGGTGGTGGGCCATAACGTCCCCTTCGACCTGTCCTTCCTGGCAGCCAAGGGGCTGAGGCCGACGGGTCCCGTGTGCGACACTTGGGACATGGCCTACGTGCTGATGCCTGGGCAGCGCGAGTACGGCCTTTCGAAGGTGGCAGCCGCGCTTGGGGTCCCGCACCCGGAGCCGCACAGCGCCCTTGGCGACGCGGAGGCCGTACACGGCGTCTTCCTGGCGCTGGCGGGTCTGGCGTCCGGCCTCGACCTGCTGACGCTGGCCGAGATGGAGCGGATGGCGTCCCGGTCCTCATGGGTGCTCTCGTACTTCCTGCGGCGCATGGAGCTGAGCATGGCCGCCGCCGGGACGCTGGAGCCGTCGGGCGTCGGCGCGATGGGGTTCGACGCCGGGGCGGTGCGCAAGCGGCTCAAGCAGCCTCCCGCGCTCCGGCCCAACCGCGCCCTGGAGAAGGTGGACCCGGACGAGGCGGCGAAGCTGCTCGGGGCCGGAGGCCCGCTGTCGTCCAGCATGGACGGGTTCGAGGTACGCGAGGAGCAGGTCGCCATGACCAGGGCCGTCGCCGACGCGATCAGCGGCGGCAAGCGCCTGATCGTCGAGGCGGGCACGGGGGTCGGCAAGTCGCT
The DNA here is from genome assembly GCA_963664035.2 of Dehalococcoidia bacterium. GTDB lineage: Bacteria > Chloroflexota > Dehalococcoidia > Lucifugimonadales. Next base: position 2,555,870 of record OY760867.2, read on the forward strand.
CGCCTACCTGCTGCCGGCGGCCCTGTACGCCCTCAGGAACAACAAGCGCGTCGTCATCTCTACGAACACCATCAACCTCCAGGAGCAGCTACTCGGCAAGGACGTTCCGGTGGCCGCCGGGGCGGTGTCCGACGTCGAGACCGAGAAGCTGCGGTACTCGGTGCTCAAGGGGCGCGCGAACTACCTGTGCCTGGGGCGCTGGGCGCACATGCGGTCGAGCCCCAGCCTGACGGACGACGAGGCCAGGGCTCTCTCCAAGGTGCTGGTCTGGCTGCGCGACAGCTCCACGGGCGACCGCTCAGAGATCAACCTGTCCGGCCGCGTCCCCCGCGCGCCCTGGGACAGGATGTCGGCGCAGGGCGCGCGCGACTGCGGGGGAGTGCAGGGCGCCTGCTTCCTGAGGGCGTCCCGCGACAGGGCGGCCGCTTCGCACCTCGTGATCGTGAACCATGCCCTGCTGCTGACGGACCTCGTCGTGGGAGGGACCCTGATACCGAGCTACGACGCGCTGATCGTGGACGAGGCCCACCACCTCGAGGACGAGGCGACGAAGCAACTGGGATTCGAGGTAGGCCGCCGCACCTTCGACGACCACTTCGAGAACATCGGCGGCGACCGAGGGCTGCTCGGAAGGGCGGTAGCCGCCTTGCGCGGTTCGCGGGCGTCACAGTCCCGCAGGGAGACCGTGGAGGCAGCCGCCGCGTCCATCGCCGGCATGATGCCCGCGATCAAGGACTCCGCCGCCCGGCTGTTCGGCGTAATGAGCGGTTTCATAGACGGCGACGGGGGACAGGAGACCGAGCGAAGGGTCACGCAGTCCACCAGGAGCCAGCCGGACTGGTCGAGCGTCGAGACCCAGTGGGAGAACGTGGACGTCGGCCTTGGGCGCCTTCGGTCCGAGCTCGAAGGGCTCGTCGCGGCCCTGGATGGCCTGGAGGACGCCCATATACTGGACTACGACGTCCTGTTGATGGAGCTGGGCGGCCTGGCGCAGGACACCTCCGTCCTCCGGGACAGGCTGCGCGAGTTCGTGCCGGAGCCCAAGGAGGACGGCATATACTGGCTGGCCCGCATCCCCAGCACCGACGACATCGTCCTGCACGGCGCGCCCCTGGACGTGGGCGAGCGCCTGGAGAAGCTCCTATACTCGCAGAAGTCGTCGATCGTGTTCACCGGCGCCACCCTCAGCGTGGGCGGCTCCTTCGACCACATCCGCGAGCGCACCGGGTTCCGCGACTCGGACGAGCTGCTGCTGGGGTCGCCGTTCGACTACCCGAGCGCGGCCATGCTGTGCGTCCCGCAGGACATCCCGGAGCCGGGGATATGGGAGCACCAGGCGGCGGTGGAGGCGGCGGTGGTCGAAGCGGTCGAAGCCGCCGGCGGCAGGACCATGGCGCTGTTCACGTCCTACTCGTCGCTCAACGCAGCGGCGAGAGCCGTCCGCGGGCGGCTGCGGAGCAGGGGGTTCGACGTGCTGGCCCAGGGGACCGACGGAGCGCCGCACCAGGTGCTCCGGACCTTCATGGAGGAGCCCAAGTCCGTGCTGCTTGGCGTGTCCAGCTTCTGGGAGGGGGTCGATCTCGCCGGCGACGCCCTGCAGGTGCTGCTCGTGGCGAGGCTGCCGTTCAGCGTGCCGACGGACCCCGTGTTCGAGGCCAGGTCCGAGCTGTACGACAACCCGTTCTACGAGTACGCCCTGCCGCAGGCGGTGCTGCGGCTCAGGCAGGGGTTCGGACGCCTCATACGCAGCAGGACGGATAGGGGCGTGGTCGTGATACTGGACAGGCGCATCACGTCCCGCCGCTACGGGCAGATATTCCGGGACTCGCTTCCCCCGGTCTCCATGAAGCTGTGCCGGCTCGACGGTGTGGCGTCGGAGATACGGGAGTGGCTGGCGAAGTGACGGCGGAGGAGGTCGGAATGCCGCACAGGGTCGGGCTGGACCGTCCCCTGGACCTGGAGAACACCCTGTTCAGCGGGCAGGCCTTCCGCTGGCGGCGGGCGGGCGGATGGTACAGGGGCGTCGTCTTCGGGAACGTCATACGCATCCGGCAGGCCGGCGAAGGGCTGGAGGTCGCCGCGCGCCCGGACGACGCCGCGGCGCTGTGGCCGCTGCTCTCGGACTACCTCGGCCTCGGCGCGGACCTCGACCGGATATACGCCTCCATCTCCGTGGACGACCGGATCAAAGCCGCCATCGACCGCTACCGCGGGATGCGCGTCCTCAGGCAAGACCCCTGGGAGTGCCTGATGAGCTTCATATGCACCTCCGCCTCGAACATCCCCCGGATCTCGCAGAACATCGAGTCCATCTGCCAGGCCTTCGGAAGCCCCATCCTAGGCGGCGGCGAGCCGACGCACGCCTTCCCGACCCCGGAGCAACTGGCGGGAGCGACCGAGGCCGAGGTGAGGGCCCTCGGCCTCGGATACCGGGCCGCCTACCTCGTGTCCACGGCGCGGACGGTCGCCGAGGGCGCGGTCGACCCGATGGCGCTGCGCGAGGCTTCGTACGAAGAAGCCCTGGAGGCGCTGACATCGCTTGAAGGCGTAGGCGACAAGGTGGCGAACTGCGTCCTGCTCCTCTCGCTGGACAAGCCGGAGGCGTTTCCGGTGGACACCCACGTCGACCAGCGCCTGCGGGAGTGGTACCTCGACGGCTTCAGGCCCAACAGGCTCAAGATGAGGGTATGGGCGCAGGAGTACTTCGGCCCCCACGCCGGCTACGCCAACCACTACCTCTTCCACGACCGCCGGCTACAGGCCAGGAGCGCCCGGCCCCGGCCGGCGTAACCCTCCCATCCCGTAGGGCGCATCCCTCGTGTCTGCCCTCCCATCCCGTAGGGTGCATCCCTCGTGTCTGCCCTCCGATCCCGTAGGGTGCATCCCTCGTGTTTGCCCTCCGATCCCGTAGGGTGTCGCCCTCGTGTCTGCCCTCCCATCCCGTAGGGTGCAGCCCTTGTGGCTGCCCTCCCATCCCGTAGGGTGCAGCCCTTGTGGCTGCCCTCCCATCCCGTAGGGTGCAGCCCTTGTGGCTGCCCTCCCATGCTCTGGACAATTACGATTTGGGACATGCTATGGACAGGCGTTGATTCGATAGGGTAAAATAGTTCGCATGATGCGAAAGGTACGGGCCAGGTGAACGTGGCCAGCAGGGATGTCCTGTTCGAGCGGTTCGTGAATGCCATGCAGCGCATGTCGGGGCGGATGCGCCCGCAGCCGCACTCCGGGTGGGCCGACCTGGACCTGACGATGCCCCAGGCGAAGACGTTGTTCCACCTGGGCGAGGGGCCGAGACGCATGCGCGAGGTCGCCGCCTTCCTGGGCACCGGCATGCCGTCGGCGACCAGCATGATCGACCGGCTGGTCAAGAAGGGGCTGGTCCGCAGGATCCATGACCCCGACGACCGGCGGGTGGTGGCCTGCGAGATTACGGCGGACGGCATGGATGCGGTGGAGGCGTTCTGGCGCATGAAGAGGGCCCGGGCCGAGTCGATGGCCTGCGCCCTGACGGACGACGAGATCGCCCACGTGGTCCCGGCCCTGGAGGTGCTGGTCGACGCCATAGACCGGCGCGGCGCGGCGGAGACGGCGGGGAACGGCGCGCGCCGTGCGGGCGCCGCCGAGGCCGTCGGCGGGGGCGTGTCGTGGCGGTGATGGCGCGCCGCCGCAGGGCGGGAAGGGCGGCGACCCTCCGGGTGCTGCTGCGCCTGTCGAGGTACGGCCTCAGGCACGGCAGGTACATGGCCGGCGCGCTCGTCACGCTGGCCGGGGCGACCGTCACCGCGATGTTCATCCCGCGCTTCCTCGGCATCGCCATCGACAGGGCCGTCGAGAGCGGGCTGGAGCGCGACCTCCTCGTGCTCGCGGGGGCGATAGTCGCCGTGAGCGTGCTGCGCGGCATATTCGGCTACGGGCAGAACTACCTCGCGGAGGCCGTCGCCGAGAAGGCCGCCTACGACCTGCGCAACGACTTCTTCCGCAAGCTCCAAAGTCTGAGCTTCGGCTTCCACGACAGGCAGCAGACGGGAAACCTGATGTCGCGCGCCACGGCGGATGTCGAGGTGGTGCGCCGCTTCATCTCCATGGGCATGGTGCGGGGACTGTCGGTCGTGCTGATGATCGCCGCGGTCGCCGGCCTGATGCTGGCCACCAACTGGCGCCTCGGCCTGGTCTGCCTAGTCTTCGTGCCGCCGATAGTGTGGCGGGCGTCCGTCCTGTCGCGGGGGCTCAGGAAGACCTGGGACGAGGTGCAGGCGGAGACGGGCCACATGACGACCGTGCTCCAGGAGAGCCTCGCCGGCATCAAGGCGGTGAAGGCGTTCGGGGCGTCGGAGCACGTGTCGGTGCGCTTCAGGGAGAAGGCATCCATCCTGCGGGACCTGAGCTACTCGGCGTTCAGGGCGTTCGCGTCGCAGGGGTCGCTGATGACGTTCATATTCACGAGCGCGACCGGCGCCATCCTCTGGCTCGGCGGGCGCGAGATCGTCGCCGGACGGCTCACGCCCGGCGAGCTTGCCTCCTTCATCCTCTACGTCGGGCTGCTCATGATGCCGGTGCGCATGGTGGGCTGGCTCGTCAACACGATCTCCCGCGCCGCCTCGGCCGGCCAGCGGCTCTACGACGTGCTGGACGCGGAGTCCCCCGTGCGGGACCGTGAGGACGCGCGGGAGATGCCCCGCTCCGGCGGCCGCGTCGCCTTCGATGACGTGTCGCTGAGGTACGAACCGGGGCGGGCGCCCGCCGTACACAACGTCAACCTGGACGTCGAGCCCGGGCAGATGGTCGCCATACTCGGCGCGCCCGGTTCGGGCAAGAGCACCGTCGCCCACCTGATACCGCGCTTCTACGACCCGACGGAGGGCAGGGTGTCGATCGACGGCGCCGACGTGCGCGACTACACGGTGGCGTCGCTGCGCAGGAACATCGGCATCGTGCTCCAGGACGTCTTCGTGTTCACCGCGTCCATACGCGACAACATAGCCTACGGCGCGCCCCGCGCCTCCCAGGACGAGATAGAGCGAGCCGCCAGGGTCGCCAACCTCCACGACTTCATAGCCGGGCTGCCGAACGGCTACGACACCTGGGTGGGCGAGCGAGGCGTCACCCTGTCGGGCGGCCAGCGGCAGCGCCTAGCCATCGCCAGGACCATACTGCTCGACCCGCCCATACTGATCCTCGACGACTCCACCTCCAGCGTGGACACCGGCACCGAGTACGCGATCCAACAGGCGCTGGAGGAGGTGGTCAAGGGCAGGACGACCTTCGTCATAGCGCACCGGCTCTCCACGGTGAGGCAGGCCGACCTCGTCCTGGTGCTGGAGGACGGCGAGATAGTGGAGCGCGGCTCCCACGCCGAGCTTCTGGCCCTCGACGGCCGCTACCGCCGCATCCACGACCTCCAGCTGGCGCCGCCTGAGAGCCGGGCGGACGCGAGGCCCGTCGCCGCGCGCGGAGGCCCGGCATGATGCAGGGCGGCGGCGGCGCAAGCTGGATGCGCGGCGCGATGACGCAGGGCGGCCCTGGAGGCCCCGGCCGCTTCGGGCGCATGGGCCTGGACGAGGGCGGCGAAGGAGCGCCCTACGACCACAAGATCGTCGTACGCCTGATGGCCTACTTCAAGCCGTACCGTGGACTCGTGGCCGCCACGGTCGCGGCGATGCTGGTCTACTCCGCCACCATCGTGGCGCTGCCCTGGATCGTCGGGTGGACCATCGACTCGTTCATAAGCAAGGGCGACCTCTCCGGGCTGAACGTCGCGGTGGCGGCCTTCATAGCCGTGGCCTTCGTCCAGTACCTGAGCGGCTATGCGCACCAGAGGATGATGGCGCTGGTCGGCCAGCGCGTGCTCTACACGCTGAGGGTGCGCCTGTTCGACCACCTCCAGCGCCTCTCCATGTCCTTCTTCGACCGCAGCGAGTCGGGCATCCTCATGTCCCGCGTGCAGAACGACGTGCAGCAGCTACAGGCCTTCATGGAGGTGTTCCTGACCAGCCTCGCCAACATCCTGAGCCTGGCGGGCATCGTGGCGGCGATGATCCTCATGGACCCGTCGCTCGGCCTGATAACGCTGTCGGTGGCGCCCGTGCTCTTCCTGGTGCTGCTGGTCTGGCAAAAGGCCGCGCGCGGCACCTTCATGCGCGTGCGCGGGGCCATTGCCGTCGTGAACTCCGGCCTCCAGGAGAACATCTCCGGCGTGCGCGCCGTCCAGAGCATGAGCCGCGAGCAGGCGAACATCCGCCGCTTCGGGCAGGCCAACTACGACAACCTGGAGGCCAACCTGCGCGCCGGGCGGCTCACCGCAGCGCTTCTGCCCTCCGTGGAGATCATGACCGCTGTCGGGCTGGCGATGGTCGTCTTCTTCGGCGGCAGGCAGGTGCTGGCCGGAGAGCTCGAGGTCGGGGTGCTGGTCGCCTTCGCCCTGTACGTCCTGCGCTTCTTCGACCCGGTGAGGCAGCTCACCATGGAGTACGGCCAGCTACAACGCGCCATGGCCGCCGGGGCGCACATCTTCCAGCTACTGGACGAGGAGCCGGAGATAGTAGACCGCCCGGGAGCGGCGGCGCTGGACGGGGTGCGCGGCGAGGTGCGCTACGAGGGCGTATGGTTCGAGTACGAGCCCGGCGCGCCGGTGATACGCGGGGTGGACCTGGACGTCCGCCCGGGCGAGACGGTCGCGCTCGTGGGGCCGACGGGCGCCGGCAAGACCACGATGGCGTCGCTGCTGATGCGCCACTACGAGGTCGGCCAGGGGCGCATCGCCATAGACGGCCACGACCTGCGCGACGTGACGTTGGGCTCGCTGTCGAGCCGGATGAGCATGGTCCCGCAGGAGCCGGTGCTATTCTCCGGCTCCATCGCCGACAACATACGCTTCAACCGCACGACCCTGAGCGACGAGCGGGTGGCGGAGGCGGCCAGGGCCGTCGGCGCGGACGAGTTCATCCGCAAGCTGGAGGACGGCTACGACACCCAGCTCAACGAGCGCGGCGGAAACCTGAGCATCGGCCAGCGCCAGCTGATCAGCTTCGCCCGGGCGCTGGCCGCCGACCCGCGCGTCCTCATCCTCGACGAAGCCACGGCCAACATCGACACCTACACCGAGTCGCTCATCCAGCAGGCCCTCGCGGAGCTGCTGCGGGACCGCACCGCCATCGTAATCGCGCACCGCCTCTCCACCATACGCAACGCCGACCTCATCGTGGTAATGGACCAGGGCGCCATAGCCGAAACGGGCCGCCACGACGACCTGATCGCCCGCGGCGGCATGTACGCCCGCCTCCAGTCCCTGGCCGCTGGCGGCGGCACCTGAGCCGCGAGAAGACGAAACTCGGGGTACGACTGAAGCGCCGCCAAAAGAGCACCCCGGCAGACGACGCGAACCCTGCACAGGCTCTAATCGAGAATCCTACCCGGAAAGCTCGGAGACCCTGGCGTCGATAGCCTCGAGTATCCCAGGTGGAATCCCACTGGACTTCTTGAGGTGCTGGGTCAGAAGTTCATTCTCATCGTATGATGCGAAGCAGTCGACTTTGCTCTTCAGGTAAGGGGAGAGGTACCTGATTGAAGGTGGGACTCCCTTCGCCACGGAGAACTGGTACACGTACTTCAGGTGGTCCTTCAAATATCCGACTACGGGAAGGAAATCGGCGTCGCCGCTCACAAGGACGGCAACATCGTAATGAGGCATCTTCGCAATCATGTCTACGGCGATGCCTATGTCTACCCCCTTCTCGCCTACCTGGACGCCCCTGTAGTTGATCTCCCCGTCGTCGTTCTGTTCAATGCGGTACACGCTGAGGGGATGAACCTGATACTGACCGACATACTTGAACTCCAGGAAATCTGTCTGTCTTTGGATGTTTTCGAAGATGTCCTCTCTCAGCCGCTCAAAGTAGTTACGTTCGCGAGTGTACCAACTATGGGCGAGGGCGATAACTTTCTCAACCGTAAGCCCCTCAATCTCCGGGTGCTGGTCAACTATCCGCTGCGCCAACCTCACCCTGTCTCGCTCCGTTGGAATCCAGGGCGATATGCTCGCGGCATGGTACCAGTGGACGCGGAGCAGTTGATGTTCCCAGCCGGTTGCCTGGTCGAACTTGCTGAGCACCCCGCCATAGAAGCTCTTCCAGTCGAAGTGGTGCTCCTCCAGCCTGTACCTGGCTTTGTCGGGGTGGGGAGGCTCGGACACGAACGAGAAATCACGGAGGTTTCCACGGAAATTCGCTCCGTCGACGAAGATCGCAGTTCGTAGAGCCATATCCCCTGCCGAAAAAAAGGGGGCCTATTCGGCCCCCGAGCCCCCATGATGGGTAGAGTGACAAGCGCGGCATAATCTTAGCCGCAACCGTATCCTAGCCCTGTGTCCCTGCCGTTGTCAACAGTCTTGCCGTCTCTGTATCTGTTCAGAGTATGGGAGGGCAGCCACAAGGGCTGCACCCTACGGGATGGAAGCCGTAGTCGTAGGGGCGTCCCTTGTGGGCGCCCTAGGTGAGGAACGCACCAACTCTGAACAGTTACCCGTCTCTTGCCGTCGTCTCCACGGCCTTTTCAAAGTTATGGCTTCCGCTTTCTGGCCCCCAATCCGTCGTTCCCGCGAAAGCGGGAATCCAGAACGACGATGCGAGCGAAGTAGTGATAACCCCGACTTTGAAAGGCCCTGCGTCGTCTCTCGTAGCCTCAGAACGGATTGACGACCGGGATGCCGTTGTAGGACTGGCTCTGGCTCAGGTCTTCGGAGAGTATCCGGGCGCGCCGGCCATAGGCTTATGCCGGCGTGTGTTGGTGTCGAGAAGTCGTTACCGGTGTGGCCAGTCATATAGCTCTTCCCGCTCCCAGGCGCGGGGCCCCATGTCGCGGCTCAGCCTCTCGGAGGTCTCCCTGAGCCTGGCGATATGCTCCCGCTTGGCCTCGTCGCCGCTTTCGGCTACCGACGTCAGGTATGACCTCACCATCGCCGTCAGGGTCGTGTCCTTGTCTATCGCGATCTTCCGCACCTTCTTGACTACCTCTTCGTCGATGCTTAACGTGATATTCACTTCTCGACCCTCCAAGCGGGAAATGCGGTCGTCACGTAATAAGTGCTCCACATAATAAGGGTGTCCTCCCGGTCGGTCAAGCTCGGTCAAGCCGGTTCCTCCAAAATCCCCCACCTAAATGGCGGTGACGCTCTACGGCAAGGGGGAGGGCTGGTTTGAAACCAGCCCCTACGGGGTGATGGCCGATAGATATGGCGCTGAACGTGGAGGTGGAGGATTCGGGTTCCTATCCTTTACCGCCAACCCTGCCTTCTGGTATATTCCAGCCGGTTCCCATGGAGGCGACGCGGTAGATGTACGACCATGACGTGCTGGTAATCGGGGCCGGGCTCGCCGGCATGAGAGCGGCCCTGACGGCCCGCGAGAACGGCGTCGACGTCGCCGTGGTCACCAAGGTACACCCCGTCCGCAGCCACTCCAACGCCGCGCAGGGCGGCATCAACGCCGCCCTGACCGACCGCGGCGACGCCTGGGAGGACCACGCCTTCGACACCATCAAGGGCAGCGACTACCTCGCCGACCAGGACGCCGTGGAGGTCATGTGCCGCGAGGCCGGCAACGAGGTCATCGCCATGGAGCACATGGGCGTGATCTTCAACCGCGACGAGAACGGCCGCCTCGGTACCCGCGCCTTCGGAGGGCAGCGCCAGGCCCGCACCTTCTTCGTCGCCGACTTCACGGGCCAGGCGCTGCTGCACGTGCTCTACGAGCAGGTGATGAAGGCGGGCGTCCGCATGTACGAGGAGTGGTTCGTGCTCTCCCTAATCGTCCGCGACGGCGAGTGCGGCGGCGCCGTGCTGCTCGACGTCAGGACGGGCGAGGTCCACGTCGTCCGCGCCAAGGCCGTCATCGTCGCCACCGGCGGCCTCGGGCGCGTCTTCGAGCCGAGCACCAACGCCCTCATCTGCACCGGCGACGGCATGGCCCTCGCCTACCGCGCCGGGGCCCCCCTGATGGACATGGAGATGGTCCAGTACCACCCCACAACGCTGGCCGGCAGCGGCGTCCTCATAACCGAGGGCGCCAGGGGCGAGGGCGCCCACCTGCTCAACTCGGAGGGCGAGCGGTTCATGGAACGCTACGCCCCCAACATGATGGAGCTCGCCTCCCGCGACGTCGTGTCACGCTCCGAGCAGACCGAGATCGACGAGGGCAGGGGAGTCGACGGCAGCGTCCTGCTGGACTGCCGCCACCTCGGCGAGCAGACCATCAGGGAGAGGCTGTCGCAGATACTGGAGATAGCCAGGGACTTCGCGGGCGTGGACATATTCACCGAGCCGATCCCCATCAGGCCCGGCATGCACTACCAGATGGGCGGCGTGAAGACCGACGTCGACGGGCTGACTCCCGTCCCCGGCCTCTACTCCGCCGGCGAGGCCGCCTGCGTCAGCGTCCACGGCGGCAACAGGCTGGGCGCCAACTCGCTCCTCGACACCCTCGTCTTCGGACGCCGGTCCGGGCAGCACGCCTCCGACAGGGCGAAGGCGACCCCCCACCTCGACGTCGACGACTCCGCCGGCGACGCCGACCGGCAGACCATCCGGGACATGCTGGACCGGGACGCCGGCGGCGACTCCTTCGCCTCCATACGCAAAGAGCTCGGCGAGACGATGAACCGGCGCCTCGCCGTCTTCCGCGACCAGGCCGGTATGGAGGAGGCCCTCTCCACCCTGAACGACCTGAAGGACCGCTTCGGCCGCGTCACGGTGGCCGACAAGGGCAGGACCTTCAACACCAACCTCGTCTTCACGCTGGAGCTCGGCTTCATGATCGACTGCGCCGAGACGATAATCGTAGGAGCGCTGGAGCGCAAGGAGAGCCGCGGCGCCCACACCCGGACCGACATGCCCGCCCGCGACGACGCCGTCTGGCTCAAGCACATCGTCATCGCCAGGGGCCCCGAGGCGCCGTCCGTCGACTACCAGCCCATAACCATCACCCAATGGGAGCCCCAGGCCAGGAGCTATTGACACAGGCAACGATACACTTGCCAGCATCGCCGACGGACCTGGGCCTCTACCCGGGCGACGTGATGGGCTGGTATGAAGCATGGCCCGCCCCGGTCGTCATCATATCGGACGGCCCCTACGGTCTCGGCAGCTATCCGGGAGACCCTCCAACCCCCGACGGGCTGGCGGAATGGTACGAGCCCCACGTCGAACAGTGGTCGCGGAGGGCGACTCCGCAGACTACCCTCTGGTTTTGGAACAGCGAGATAGGCTGGGCCACCGTGCATCCGGTGCTGGCCGCCAGCGGCTGGAAGTATCGCGCCTGCCACGTATGGGACAAGGGTAAGGCCCACGTAGCGGGCAACGCCAACACCAAGACGCTGCGCATGTTCCCCGTCGTAACCGAGGTCTGCGTCCAATATGTACGCGAGCCCGAGTTCGGGTCGAACGGCTACAGGCAGACCGTCAAGGAGTGGCTGAGAAGCGAGTGGACGCGCACGGGTCTCCCATTTCGGCTGGCGAACGATGCCTGCGGAGTGAAGAACGCCGCTACCCGCAAGTACCTGACCGCCGACCACCTCTGGTACTATCCCCCGGCGGACGCCTTCGAACGGCTCTCCGAATACGCAAACCTGCACGGCGACCCCAGGGGCGCTCCATACTTCAGCGCCGACGGACGAAGGCCGCTCACGCGCGGCGAGTGGGACGGTATGCGGGCGAAGTTCCATTGCGAGTACGGGATCACCAACGTATGGCGTGAGCCGCCCGTCAACGGTGGCGAGCGGCTGAAGGCCGGCGGCCGCGTCGTCCACATCAACCAGAAGCCCATTCGCCTCCTGGAGATATGCATACGCGCATCCTCGGACGAGGGCGACGTCGTCTGGGAGCCTTTCGGGGGCCTCTGCTCGGCCGCCGTGGCGGCGCACCGTCTTGGGCGGCAGTGGCGCAGCGCCGAGATAAGCGACGCGTTCTACGCGGCGGCCCGCAGGCGACTCGAGCGGGAAGTGGCCACGAAGCCATGGACAGACCAACCCTTATCCCGTAAAAGAGTGATAGGATTTCCGACAAGGCGGCGAGCGACAGCGGCAGCAACTTCGGACGCATCGCGCGCTATGGGATAATGGACGAGTATATGGCGGCGACGAGGGGAATCGAAATCCGAGGGATCCCCGCCAGGGACTGGGCGGACTTCTTCAAACATCACAAGGACGGTGCTTAGACACACATGGACGTTTCGCTGAGCGTCAGGCGCTACGACCCAGACGCGACAAAGCCAGAGCCCTACTTCCAGGAGTACGGAATACAGGTCGATAGGACGGCCACCGTCCTGGACGCACTGATCCAGGTCCGCGAGGAGGTCGACGGGACCCTGACCCTTCGCTGCTCGTGCCGCAGCGCCATCTGCGGCTCCTGCGCCATGAGGATCAACGGCCAGGCCGGCCTCGCCTGCAACACGAAGATGGTCGACGCCGTGGAGCAGGCCGCCGGCGGCGTCGTGGTCGTCGAGCCCGCAGGGAACATGGAGGTCATCAAGGACCTCGTCGTCGACTTCCAGCCCTTCTGGAGCAAGGTGCGGGACGTGGAGCCGTGGCTCCAGACGGCGGGCCCGGAGCCCGAGCAGGAGTACCTGGCCCCCAACGAGGACATGCTGCACCTGGCGGGCGTCATGAGCTGCATCATGTGCGGCGCGTGCGTGTCCGACTGCACCGTCCTAGAGGTGGACCCCAACTTCCTGGGGCCGGCGGCGCTGGCGAAGGCGTACCGTTTCGTCGGCGATCCCCGTGACGACGCCGACGCCGGGCGGCTGAGCAGCCTCAACGAGTACGGCGGCGTCTGGGACTGCACCAGGTGCATGCAGTGCGTGGAGGTCTGCCCCAAGGGCGTGGACCCGATGGGCCGCATCATGGCCCTGCGCGACAGGGCGATGGAGGCGGGCTTCACGGACAGCCACGGCGCCCGCCACGCGGACGCCTTCACCGAGTCCGTCGAGCACAGCGGCAGGGTGGACGAGCTCAGGCTCCCGATAAAGTCGAAGGGAGGCGTCTTCAACGTGCCCGAGATGCTCAAGCTGGTCCCCGTCGGGCTGCGCGCGCAGATGAAGGGGAAACGGCCGCCCATCATACACAGGAAGAACCCCGGCCAGCGGAACGTGCGCCGGATATTCGAGAAGGTCGAGGATAAGCGATGACATACGCATTCTACCCCGGTTGCGTGTCGCGCGGCGCCGCGCCCGAGCTGTTCGCGGCCACCGTTGAGACGTGCGCGAAAATGGGGATCGAACTGGACTTCGAGCCCATGAAGACGGCTTCCTGCACGGGGTCGGGCGTCCTCCAGGAGAAGAACGAGCGCCTCGGCGACACGCTGAACGCCCGGACCTTCGCGCTGGCGGAGCGCTCGGGGCTGCCCCTTATCACCATATGCAGCACCTGCCAGGGAGTGATGTCCCAGGCTAACCACAGGCTCAAGTCCGACCCCGACTACCTGGCGTCGGTCAACGCCGACCTCGCCGAGGAGGGGCTCGAGTACAAGGGCACCGCCGACCCGAGGCACCTGCTATGGGTGCTGGTCGAGGACGTGGGCCTGGACAAGCTCAGGTCCATGGTCGTGCGGCCGCTGTCCGGGTTCAAGGTCGCGCCCTTCTACGGCTGCTACCTCGTCCGTCCATCCTCCGCGCTGGAGCTCGACGAGAAGCCGGAGAGGCGCGACTCGCTGGAGAAGGTGATCGAAGCCGTCGGGGCGGAGGTCGTCGACTTCCCCGGCAAGACCCTCTGCTGCGGCTTCCCGATCCTGATGATCAACGAGACCAACGCCGTCAAGATGGTCGCCAACCACACCTCGGACGCCAAGAGCCTTGGCGCAGACGCCATGGTCACACCGTGCCCGCTGTGCCACCTGAACCTGGACGGCTACCAGCCGCAGGCATCCGCCATGCACCCGCAGCCGATAGACCTGCCGATACTGCACCTGCCGCAGATGCTCGGCCTCGCCCTCGGCATCGACCCGAAGGCGATGCGGCTCAACAAGCACATCATCTCCACCGAGCGGATGCTGTCCGAGGTCGCGCTCGGCGCATAAGCCCCAAGCCGCTCCGTCGCCGTCCTGCCCCGTACCTGGTGCGGGGCGGGCATCTCCCCCTTGCCTCCTCACGTCTCCCCTTCCTACGAAGTATATCCATTGTCAAAAAAAAGGCCCGAAAAGTCCTTTAACGTCTTCCGAATCCGCTGCTAGCATTCCTGCCGACAGGAGCGTCCGGCCTGAGTGGTAACGAGAATAGCGGGAGGGGTACTGAGAGGCAGGCGGCTGAGGGCGGCCCGGTCCAGGGGTCTAAGGCCCACCTCTGAGCGTGTGCGGGCGGCGCTCTTCTCCATCCTGGGCGCTGAAGCGGTGGATGGGGCCAAGGTGCTGGACCTGTTCGCGGGGACCGGAGCGCTGGGGATAGAGGCGCTGAGCAGGGGGGCGGCGCGGGCGGACTTCGTGGAGGCGCACGGGGGAAGGTGCGGGGAGATACGCAGGAGCCTGGAGGAGTTCGGGCTGGACGAGACGGGACGTGTGTACAGGGGAACCGTGCCCAGGGCGTTGGACGGTCTGGAAGGGGGTTACGACCTCATCTTCGTAGACCCGCCCTACGACGTGGAGGACTGGCAAGGACTGATGGAGCGGATCGGAGAAGGCAATCTCATGAGCGATACGGGGCTTGTGGCCGTGGAACACTCTTCGAGGCGGCCCCTCGAGGGCGCGTACGGACGGCTGGCCAGGGTCGAGCGGAGGACCTACGGGGACACCGCTCTCTCGATCTTCGCGATTGGAGGCAGGGATGGCTGACGCCGTATACCCCGGGACCTTCGACCCCGTCCACAACGGCCACCTGGACATAGTGAACAGGGCCTCGCAGCTGTTCGACCGCCTCCTGGTGGGGGTATACGAATCGCCGCCGAAGTCGCTGCTCTTCTCGACGGAGGAGAGGGTGGAGCTCTTCAAGAAGTCGGTGGGGGACATACCCAACGTGGACGTGGTCCCGTTCAAGGAGCTTGCGGTCAAGTTCGCCAGGAGGGTGGGGGCGAAGTTCATCGTCAGGGGATTGAGGGCCGGGTTCGACTTCGAGAACGAGTTCGAGATGGCGCTGATGTGGCGGAACCTGGACCCGGGTGTCGACGTGGTGTGCATGATGAGCGCCCTGCAATACCAGTTCGTATACTCCAGCCGGATCAAGGAAGTCGCCAGGATGACGGGGGACATACGCAGCCTCGTGCCGCCCCACGTGGCGACGGGGCTCGATGCTAAGTTCAAGACGGTCTCTTGGGAGACCTAAAACAGGGGGTGTGCCATAGAAATCGGACAGGTCGTTAGTGAGATCGAGGCAATCGCGGATTCGGCAACGAAGGTCCCCGGCCTGCGGGGCAAGGTGATGGTCGACGCCGACAGGCTCGAGATGATCAGGCAGAACGTGAGCTCCTCGGTGCCGTCGGACATCCTGGAGGCCCAGGAGATCCTCACGCAGAAGGAGAGCATCATCAACCAGTCCCTGCTGGAGGCGCGGCGGGTCAAGGAGACGGCGATGAGGGAGGCGGATGCCACCAGGGCCTCCGCCGATGAGGAGCACGCCGCCAAGGTGGGCGACCACGAGGTCATCCGCGTAGCGCAGGAGCACGCCGACCGGATCAACCAGGAGGCCGTGCAGGAGGCGAACCAGATAGTGCAGGAGGCGCAGAGAAACGCCTTCCGCATCGTCGGCGACGCCGAGAAGATGGCCGTCGCGCGGCGCGAGGGCGCCGACCAGTACGCGCGCGAGAGCCTCTTCAACCTGGAGGAGCGGCTGGCCAGCCAGCTCGGGCAGGTCCGCAGGGGAATCGACGCCCTCGGCGTCAGCAGGACGGCCCCGGCCGAGCCCGCGATGCAGGCAGCGGCGGCGGCTTCCTAGTGCTCCAACATTGTTGAAATGATGGCTGACCTTGGAATCCCCCATTTTGGGGGAGGGTTAGGTCACCGCGTACGCTAGGGTCTCCTCGCCCGTTTGGAATCCCCTCCCCCATTTTGGGGGAGGGTTAGGGTGGGGGCGCAGCTGCCTCGCGCAGGATCCTCGCCACCCTTCATTGCTAGGTTGTCGGTCCACTAGGAAGGCGGCGAATAGCGAATCAGCCGGTTGGGGCTGTCGCGCTTAGCCCAGACCTAGGGCGCGCGACAGCCCCGCCTTGTCCCTGCCCTGGACCAGGTTGCCGTCCACCAGCACGAGCGGGCGCTTGATCAGCCTCGGCTCTTCGAGCATCATGGCGATCAGCCGGTCGTCGCCGAGGGTGTCCCTATCGAGCCCCAGCTTCTTGAACGAGGGGCTGTTCCAGGAGAATACGTCCGAGACCGGGGTGTCCCCGAGTAGGGCGCGCAACTCCTCCCCGGATAGGGGGTCCTTGAAGAAGTCCCTCTCCTCCAGCTCGACGCCCTCCCGCAAGAGCCACGCTCTCGCCTGGCGGCAGGAGCTTCAGCGGGACCAGGTGTAGAAGACCGCCCTGGGCATGGCCTAGTAGCCGCCGCCCCTGTGGCCGCGCGCGAAGGGGAGCATTGCCAGGTGGCGCGCCCTCTTTATGGCGAGCGCCAGCGCGCGCTGGTGCTTCGAGCAGACGCCGGTCTTGCGGCGCGACTCTATCTTCGCCTCGTCGGACAGGTAGCGCCGTATCGCGGAGATGTCCTTGTAGTCGACGTGCTGCACCTTGTTGACGCAGAAGCCGCACACCTTCCTGCGGGTGTAGTACCGGGGGCGGCGCCCTCTCGGCGGCCTGCCGCCTCCCCCGCCCGGCCGCCCGGCCGGAGGCCTCGGAGCCGCCGCTGGGCTGGGCGCGGTAGTCGTCTGCTCTGTGGTCAATGGTCTCTACCTTTCCTGTCGCCGTCCTGCCGCTACCAGGGCAGGTCGTCCACGGCGTCCGCACCCGCGTCCTTGGGCGGTCCCTCATCGGGGCCGCCGCCCGGGCCGCCGGCAGCGCCGGGCCTGTTGAGGAACTTGACCTCGACGGCGCTTATCTCGTTTCCCGATCGGGGTTGGCCGTCCTGCGTGATGTAGGGCCTGCTGTTCAGCCGTCCCTCAACGTAGACCTTCATCCCCTTGGTGACGTACTGGTTGCAGGTCTCGGCGAGCCTGTTCCAGGCCGCGACGCGGAACCACTCGGTCTCCTCCCGTTGCTCGCCGTCCGCGGTCGTGTATCTCCTGTTTGCAGCGACGTTGAAGTTGGTGACGGCGCTGCCGCTGGGGGTATAGCGCATCTCCGGGTCGTTGCCGACGTTCCCGATAACGATCATCTTGTTGAGGGTCATGCGGTCAGGGACCTCCTGCGGGCGGTAGTGGGCGCTACGTCTTCATCACGAGAAACCTCAGGACGTTCTCGGACGCCTTGAGGTTGCGGTTCAACTCCGCGACGGCCCCGGGATCCAGGGAGAACCTCGTGAGCACGTAGTTGCCCTCGGTGAACTTCTGCACGGGGAACGCAAGCCTCTTGAGCCCCCAGTTCTCATGCTCGGCGATAGTCCCGCCGTTCTCCTCGATCATGCCGTCCACGCCCTGGACGGCCTCGGCGATCTCGTCCTCGGTCGTCTCAGGGTTGAGCACCACGACGAGCTCATAGTTGCGTTCCAACTGTGCTACCACTTTGCCTCCCCATGCGATGCGAGCTTGAGCAGAGGGGATTATAGCATGGCCGGCGCATCCCTGCGGAATCCGGCCCGCGGCGTATCCGTCCGGTCTCCATGAGTCGCGCGGCCGGTCCTCTCCGTAGGCGAGGTCCGCCTTGGGGACATTCCCTATCCCGCGTCGTGGTAACTGTTCAGAGTTGGTGCGTTCCTCACCTAGGGCGCCCACAAGGGACGCCCCTACGACTACGGCTTCCATCCCGTAGGGTGCAGCCCTTGTGGCTGCCTTCCCATACTCTGAACAGATACGCGTCGTGGTATAGTCTTGGGCAGCCCCGCGCGCCGGCGCGCGGGGTGAGCGCAACCGCAGTAGAGGTGTGAACGTTGGCCGCCGTAAGCGTAAACGAGAACGTCCGTTACGAGCCGAACGAAAACCCGCCCCGCCTCGTGACCATTGGCGCCGGGTTCCAGGCCGCCATGTTGATCGTGGCGCCCGTGGTATTGACGGTGGTCATCGTGGCCCGGATTGCCGACCAGCCCGATTCCTACGTGACGTGGGGCGCCTTCGCCGCGCTGCTGGTCAGCGGGGTCACAACGGTCCTCCAGGCCGTACGGGTCGGGCGGATCGGAGCGGGGCACGTGCTCATCATGGGCACCTCGGGGGCGTTCATCGCGGTGTGCGTCGCGGCCCTGGCCAAGGGCGGCCCCGCCACGATGGCAAGCCTCGTCGTCGTCTCGTCGCTCTTCCAGTTCCTGATGGCCTGGCGGCTCTCGCTGCTGCGCCGGATATTCACGCCGGTGGTCTCCGGCACGGTGATCATGTTGATAGCGGCAACCGTCATGCCGGTCGTATTCGGCACGATGGCGGACGCGCCCGACGACGTCTCGAGCGCGGCCGCTCCCGTCGCGGCCGCAGCCACCATGGTCACCGTCGCGTTCCTGATCCTGCGCGCTCCGCCGGCGTGGCGGCTCTGGTCGCCCGTCATAGGCATAGCGATCGGTTGCGCCGTGTCGGTCCCATATGGGCTCTACGACGCGCAGCCGATACTGGACGCGCCCTGGGTGGGAGCGCCCGTGGGCTCGTGGCCGGGGATCGACCTGACCCCGAGCGTCGAGTTCTGGGCGCTGCTGCCGGCGTTCGTGGTGGTCACGCTCGTGGGGGCCATAGAGACCGTAGGCGACGGGGTGGCGATCCAGCGGGTCTCCCAACGCACGCTGCGCGCGACCGACTTCCGCGTCGTGCAGGGCGCGCTGAACGCCGACGGCGTCGGCAACCTGCTGTCCGGCATCCTGGGGACCCTGCCCAATACGACCTACTCGACCAGCATATCCCTCGCCGAGGTCACGGGAATCGGCGCGCGGCGGGTGGGCGTCGTCATCGGCGTCATCTTCGTGGTGGTAGCCTTCTTCCCAAAGTTCGCCGCCCTGCTGATCGCCATACCGTCCGCGGTGGCCGCGTCCTATTTAACCGTTCTCATAGGGATGCTCTTCGTGCAGGGCATGAAGATCGTCATACAGGACGGCGTAGACCACCGGAAGGCGGTCGTCGCGGGCCTCGCTTTCTGGATCGGCACGGGCTTCCAGAACCAGTGGATCTTCGCGGACCTGCTGGGAGAAGGCTTCCTTGGCGTCCTTCTCGGCAACGGTATGACTTCCGGCG
Source organism: Dehalococcoidia bacterium (assembly GCA_963664035.2). Classification (GTDB taxonomy): domain Bacteria; phylum Chloroflexota; class Dehalococcoidia; order Lucifugimonadales. The sequence continues at coordinate 2,575,126 of OY760867.2, forward strand.
CCCTCGTCGCCGTCCTGATGATGATATTCATGGAACTCACGTCGCCGAGGCGCAGGCGCCTGGAGACCGCGTTGGACGCCGAGACGCTGCCGAAGCTGGCGGAGTTCCTCAGGGCGTTCGCGTCCAGGGCCGGTTGGACCGCCGATTCGACGGAGCGCCTCGTCCTCGTGGGAGAGGAGACGTTGGCCAGCCTGTCGCATGACGAGGAGGAGCCGGAGGAAGACGGGGCGCGCCGCCTCGTCGTCACCGCCCGCGCCGACGGAGGCGGGGCTGAGCTTGAGTTCGTCTCCGCGTCCGAGGGGGAGAACCTGGAGGACCGCCTGGCGTACCTAGGGGAGACCCCGGACATAGCCGACGACAGGGAGATATCGTTCCGCCTGCTCCGCCACTACGCCTCGTCCGTGCGCCACCAGAAATACCACGGCGTGGACATAGTAACCGTAAGCGTCAAAGGCCCAAGCTAGCCCCCCAACATTATTGAAATGATGGCTAACCTTGGAATCCCCTCCCCCATTTTGGGGGAGGGTTAGGGTGGGGGCGCAGCTGCCTCGCGCAGTATCCTCGCCACCCTTCATTGCTAGGTTGTCGGTCCACTAGTCCGAGGGGCAGAAGGGCAGCCCAAGGCCGGTGACGTCACCAGGGACATCACGCAGCCCGTCGGGGATGCATCCTGTAAGCTGGTTGCCGCCGCCGAGCCACAGCTCCTCCAGCTTGGCGAGGCTGCCAAGCTCGGCCGGTATCTCACCTGTAAGCCTGTTTCCCGCTACGCGCAGCACCCTGAGGTTGGTGAGACTGCCCAGCTCGGATGGTATCTCCCCGCTCAGATCGTTGTCGTGGAGCCGCAACTCCTCCAGTTTGGAGATGCCCAGCCACAGGTGGGGCGAGTCGCGCAGCGCGGGAGGTATGAGCGACAGGTTGGATAGGTTGCCTAGCTCTGGGGGTATCTCCCCTGTCAACCGGTTGCCGGAGAGGTCCAGCCGTTCCAGCCTGGTCAGATTGCCCAGCTCGGGCGGTATTTCCCCGCCCAACTGGTTCTCCTCGAGTAGGAGCGCCCGCAGGTTCGATAGGTTACCCAGTTCCGCCGGTACGTTGCCGCTCAACTGGTTATGCGAAAGGTACAGTCCTCTCAGCCTAGTTAGGCTGCCCAACTCCGGCGGTATATCTCCTATCAGCCGGTTGCCGGAGAGGCTCAGCCATTCGAGACGGCTCAGGTTGTCCAGTTCCGGCGGAATCTCTCCGCTCAACTGGTTATACGATAGCTCCATGCTATTGAGGTTGGGAAGGCTGGCCAACTCCGGCGGGATTTCCCCGATCAACCGGTTGCCATAGAGGATCATGCTATCGAGGTTGGCGAGGCTGCCCAACTCCGGTGGGATCTCGCCGCTTAACCGGTTGTTGGCCAGGTACAGTCCTTGCAGATTGGAGAGGCTGCCCAACTCGGCGGGTATCTCCCCTGTCAACCGGTTGTACCAGAGTTGCAGTGACCACAGGTTGGTTAGGTTTCCCAACTCGGCCGGTATCTCCCCTGTCAGTTGGTTGTTTCCTACGTCGAGCATCTGCAGGCTGGACGAGTTTCCCAGCTCGGGCGGTATCTCGCCGCTCAACTCGTTTTCTCCTATGTCCAGCCATTCCAGGTTGGGAAGGCTGCCCAGCTCCGGCGGAATCTCCCCACTCAACCGGTTGTTCGATAGTTCCATGCGCTTGAGGCTGGAAAGGCTGGCCAACTCGGGCGGAATCTCACCGCTCAACTCGTTGCTGTAGAGATTCAGCCGTTCCAGGTTGGGGAGGCTGCCCAGCTCTGGTGGAATCTCCCCGCTCAACCGGTTCCACGAGAGGTCCAGCTCGACGATGCGGCCTGCGCCGTCGACGGAGACGCCGTGCCATTCGCCCAGCGGCGCGCTGCTCAACCACCTGTCGCGCTTGCGCCAATTCGCGCCCTCCGTGTCGTGGTAGAGAGCGATCAGCGCTGGTCTGTCGGGGCTGATCGACCCGACCGGGACCGCGTGGGAGCAGAAGCTCAGGCCGAGAGAGTCGAGGTCGTTTACCCGTACGCCCCGCAGTCCGTCCGGTATGCACCCGGTCAGCCGGTTGCTTCGGCCTAGCCACACGACCCTCAGGCTGGAGAGGTCGCCCAGCTCAAAGGGTATGTCTCCACTTAGACGGTTTCCCTGGAGGTCCAGCACCTCCAGGTTGGACAGGTTGCCCAGTTCCGGGGGTATCGGCCCGCTGAGCCGGTTCCTGCCGAGCCACAGGCTCTTCAAGCCGGTGAGACTGCCCAGGCCGGATGGTATCTCACCGCTCAGCCGGTTGTCCCAGAGCTGCAACGCTCTCAGGCTGGAGAGGTTGGCGAGCTCAGGCGGGATCTCTCCTTCCAACTGGTTCCCGCCGAGGTTCAGGCCTCCCAGCCTGGACAGGTCCCCAAGGTCCGGGGGTATCTCGCCGACCAGCCGGTTCTCGGACAGGTCCAACTCGATGACGCGCCCGCCGTCGTCGGTCGTGACGCCGTGCCATCCGCCCAGCGGGGCGCCGCTCAGCCAACCGGCGTCGTTGAGCCAACCCGCGCCGCCCGTGGCATCGTAGAGCGCCTCCAGCGCCGCCCTGTCCGATGCGCCCGAGGACGCGAACGCGGGTAGGGGGCCCTGCGCGGTGAGCAGCAGGGATGCCGCGCAGCACAGCGCCAGCAGGCGCGACATGGAGATTCGCCCTTCCCGGACGAATCCGGCCGCCTTGGCCAGGACAGGGAGAGACACGGATAGCGGGCGCATCGCAATAACCTCGGCGCTGGAGCCCGTTCATCGCACCGTCCGACTCACTTCAATCTTATACCACTGGGGAAGCCCCCCGGCTTTCCGGTCAGGACATCCTCAGATCTACGGCCTTGCCCGTCTCGGCGGCGCGGTACACTGCCAGGATGGTCTCCAGGACCCGCCTGGAGAAGTCGATGTCCATGGTCGGCTGCTCCCCCGACAGGATGCAGTCCACGAAGTGGCGCGCCGCGCCGTCGAAGCCGTCCTTCCAGTCCGTCGGCGTGTCGATGCCCGTCGTCTCCGCGCCCCTGTGGAGCACCAGCGACGGCATGTCGAGGTAGCCGTTGCGCGCCGTCACCCACAGCAGCCCCTCCGAACCCTGGAGCTCGTAGAACTCGTCGGACGCCACGTAGCCGTTCCTCATCGGCATGTCCGCAAGCAGGAACTGGAACACGACCTGCCGCCGGCCGTCGCCCAGCTTCCAAACGACCGTGCTCGGAAGCTCCTCCCAGAAGTCCTCCGTCGTGGTCATCATGCCCAGCACCCTCTCCGGCGGGCCGAGCCAGTCCATGGCCACCGAGTACATGTGCCATGCGCCGTCGAACAGGAAGCCCCCCGTGTTGCTGCTCGGGTCGCGCCGCCACACCTTCGAGTCCGGCTCTATCGTTATCGCCCTGCCGATGGTCCCCCTGCCCCTGATGACGCGGAACCGCACGACGGACGGCTCGCCTATCGCGCCCGAGTCCAGCATCTCCTTCGCCTTGACCAGGGGCGGGTAGTGGAGCAAATTCTCCGTGACCCGGAACATCGTATCCGCGCGCTCCACAGCGGCGGCTATCGTCTCCAGCTCCTCCAGGGTGTTGCAGATCGGCTTCTGGCATGAGACGTGCTTGCCGGCCTCCAGCGCGGCCACCGCCTGCCGCGCGTGCATCGGCGTCGGCGTCAGCAGCTCGACGGCGTCGATGTCCGGGTCGTCGAGCGCCTCCTCGAACCGTGTGTATATCCTCGGCGCTATGCCCCACTCCCTGGCGCGCGTCTCCGCCCGCTCCCGCAGCGGGTCGCACAGGGCCGCCACCTCGCACCTGTCGTCCATCACGTAGCCCGGCCCGTTCATCACCGAGATCGACCCGCAACCGACGATGGCAAGCCTCACCCTGTCCATTGGTTCTTTCCTCCTCTGGCTCCGGCGTCGCGTGCCCATCCGTCCGCACCCCGCCCGCCGGCCTAAAGATGATAGCACCAGCCGGGCCGCGTGAGCTTGCCGAACGGCTCGCCGCGAACGGACTTCGGGAAGGCCCTCGTGACGCCTTCATGGATTTGACGAAAGGCCGTCGAATGTGGTATCAATTACGCGAGCGAAATATCGGCCCTGGCGGTTTCCTTGCCGTTGCGTTGAACCGGTCCGAGTGATGACGTAGCTGTGAAAAGGGTAGGACAATGTCCCACCGCACCATCGTCGTCGGCCTCTTGGCGCTCTCCTGCGCCGCCCTCCTCATGTTCGCGGCCAGTGCGCTGGCGCAGGAGGAGGAAGATGTCCAGGGCAGCTACGACCCCAGGTGCGACCCGCCTGTCGAGCCTATAAATTACCCCATCTGTTTCCCACCCACACCGAGTCCCACTGCCACCCTCACGCCGAGCCCCACGCCCACGCCGAGCCCCACTGCTACGCCGCCATGCGACATTTATCTTGACCCTCTCTGCAATATTCTCTTCCCCAATCCCACTGCCACACCAAGTCCCACTGCTTCGCCTACGCCGAGTCCCACCGCTTCGCCCACGCCGAGTCCCACCGCTTCGCCCACGCCGAGCCCCACTGCTACGCCGCCGCCATGCGACATTTATCTTGACCCTCTCTGCAATATTCTCTTCCCCGATCCCACTGCCACGGCTACGGCAAGTCCCACCGCCTCGCCTACGCCGAGTCCTACTGCTTCGCCTACGCCGAGTCCCACGGCCACGGCGAGTCCCACTGCCACGGCTACGGCAAGTCCCACCGCTTCGCCCACGCCGTCAGGCGAGCTGGAAGCTTCCCCAAGCACAATACAGGTGGGGCAGTTTACCCGGTTGACGGCGAGGAAGCTGTCGCCGTCCAACCTGAACGTCGAAATACGCTACCCCTACAAGCTTGTAGACGCTATCGAGTGTCCCGCAGGTTTACCCGCAGGTTCAGATGAGGCGTCTCCCGCGGGGGTCCATCGAGGCACGTCGATAACGCTGATGGGCTGCTTCGAAGGGAAAGCCACCGTGGAGTTATACACCACAGGCAACACGAGGCTGTACCGGACAGAAGTCACCATCGTGTCCGGCACACCCACGCCGACGCCGACGGCCACGCCTTCCAACAGGCCGCCCAAATTCAAGAGTGGGTCCAGCGAGGTGACGAACAGTGAGAACTACACTGGCGTATGGGAGACGTACACCGCCGAAGACCCGGATGAAGACGACAATGTCACGTTGACGCTCAAGACTGGCGGTGACAATGACCAGTTCAGCATCGACGCCAGCGGCGCCCTGAAGTTCAAGTCGCCCCCGGACTACGAGAAGCCGCAGGACGTGGGAAAGAATAACGTCTACAACATCACGGTGGTGGCGACCGACGACGGCTCTCCCAAGAAGTCTGTGGAGAAGACCGTCAAAGTCACGGTCACCGACGTGAACGAGCCGCCTGTCTTCAGCGATGGAGCTTCCACGGTCCGCACGGTTGCCGAGAATACGTCCGGCAACACAGCATTCGACTCCCCTGTCGGCGCGACCGATCAGGATGGCGACACACTGACGTATTCCATATCCGGGACCGCCTTTTCCATCGACACGACGAATGGACAGCTCAAGACCAATGCGAAGCTTAACTACGAAGCCAAGTCGTCGTACTCGGTGCAGGTCGACGTGACCGACAACCGCGGCGGGAGCGCCAACATCGCCGTGACCGTCAACGTCACCGACGTGAACGAGTCTCCAACCATTGGCGGCTCTACCGATGTCTCATACAAGGAGAACGGCACCACTACAGTGGCGACGTACACCGCCACAGACCCAGAAAAAGACAAGATCACCTGGACCCTCAAGAGCGGCGGCGACAATAACAGGTTCAGCATCAACGCCAGCGGCGCTCTGAGCTTCGCGTCATCCCCGGACTACGAGAAGCCGCAGGACGTGGGAAAGAACAACGTCTATAACATCACGGTGAAGGCAACCGACGACGGCTCTCCCAAGAAGTCTGCGGAGAAGTCCGTCGAAGTCACGGTTACCGACGTGAACGAACCGCCGGGCAAGCCTGTAGCGCCCACCGTCACGAGCGGCGGCCAGAGCAGCCTGAACGTAAGCTGGTCGGCGCCGTCGAACACGGGGCCTCCGATTACAGCCTACGGAGTCCGGTACCGCAAGGGCAGCAGCGGGTCGTTCACGAACGCTTCTCACAGCGGCACTGGGACCACCGCAACGATCTCCGGTCTCGATGCTGGGACCAGCTACCAGGTGCAGGTGCGGGCCAGGAACGCCGAGGGATGGGGCTCCTGGTCGAGCTCGGGAAGCGGCAGCACCACACTTGGGGCCGTGCAGGGCTTGGCGGTAACTGCAAGTGACCGGAGTCTGACGGTCACCTGGTCGGCGCCCAGCGGGGGCTCGCCGGTTTCTAAGTACAGGCTTCACCACAGGCGCGCCTCGGACTCATGGCCGAGCGACGCTGGGGCTGTGGTGACGTCTCCCCACACGATCAGCGGACTGGCAGAGGGTACCAGCTACAACGTTCGTGTGCGGGCCTGCAACTCCTCCAACGTATGCGGGGACTGGTCATACGACAGCGCCACGACTCCAACGTCGGCTACCGCCTCGCTATCGCCGAGTCCGTCCGGGATCATTCAGGGCGAGTGGCGCGAGTTCACCGTGAGCTCCACAGGCGGCGCTGTCGACGTGGTTGCGAACCTTACCCAGGCGACCTCGGCGGTCCTGCATGTCGGCTCATCCAAGTCGAGCAACCCGTGTCCTGGAGTCCAGAACACCACGGTCCGGCGCTCCGATGATGATAAGGTCTACGTCATCGGTTGCGGGACCGGCTCCTCGCAGATAGTGCTGAGGTTGCCCTCAGGCGCAACCCTCGCGACATACACCGTCACGGTCGCGCTGCCGCCCAAGCCGGGCAAGGTTCGCAACCTGGCGCTGACAGCGGGCAACGCGAGCGCGACAGCCAATTGGAGCGCTCCGTCCGGCGACGGGTCTCCGACCGGCTACAAGGTCCGGTACAAGCTCAGCACGGCCTCAGGCTGGACCGTGAAGTCGGTGACTGCCACCAGCAAGACGATCACCGGCCTGACCAATGGGGCCTTGTACGATGTTGGGGTACAGGCCTGCAACCTTGGCGGCTGCGGCAGTTGGGTTTCCGGCACGGTCACGCCGTCAACCGACCCCATCACCCCCACTCCGACGCCTACACCGGGACCCTGTCCTACCACCACCGACATAGGCACGCTCCGCTTCCGGGACCCGAAGCCCGAGTACAGGTTCAACGGCACTTGGGGGGCTCCTTGCAGCGGTAGCCGGCCTTCCAAGCTATTCACCTTCACTCTGCCGAATATCGCGTCAGCGTATGACGACAATGGTACTCGGAGACTGTATTACCACAAGCACCATGTCGTCATCGATCTGACCTCAAAGGGCGGGCTGGCGCCGAGGCTCATCCTGCAAGGCCAGGGGGAGAGCACGGACAACCCCGAGTCCAACTCCTCGACGGGCCATGCCCGGCTGGGACGCACGTTGGCGGCCGGGACGTATACGATCAAAGCGACCCTGACCGATGCTTCGAGCACCAACCCCAACGCGGGGATGGGCCTTATAGTCAGGGTGGAGGAGGGACTTCCCCTAGTGGCGCATCAGGGGGACCACACGGGCGTCTTCTTCATAAACGACACTTCTACGCTCACTCCCGCAGAGAGGGCAGACTTTGTGGATACCATAAAGGCCGCCGTGACCGCGTGGAACAGCGCCGGTGGGAGTGGCAGCTGGCCCAACGTGAAGCTCTGCGAGGACGATTGCAGCGGCAATCTCGACGGGCTGAAGGTCCCGATCAGGACGTCCCCCAGCACCGCCTGCGATAGCATAGCGTGTGTCGCGTTCGATCTGCTGACCGGCAAGGACGACGAACACAAGCAGTACCCTACGAAGATGACCATCGAATACCCTGCTCTTGCCTCGTCGGGTAATCCCGGGGTGCCGGATTTAGAGTATAGGTGGACACTCGTCCCGAGTCTGCACAAAGATCCAGTAAACGGACTACTCGGTGAATTCCCAAAGTGGTTCTACCTGCCCTCTACCATCCTCCACGAGTTTGGGCACGTGCTCGGCTTGGAAGACCTTTACAAGACGGAGCACGCCAACCGGTACACCGACTACCTCATGGGAGACCCGAGCACGCACACGACAGTGCCCGACGCGGACATCAGATATCTGAAGCAGGTCTACCGGCATCATGGTGGCAGAGCACACAGGTAAAGTGGAAGGAGCTCGTATCATGTTCAGGGTTCTCATCGCACTGACCGCCATACTGCTCGTCGCGTGCGGCGGGAGCGGATCCACGCAGGAGCCGACCCAGAAGCCTGTCGAGGAAGAGGTGGTCAAGGAAGTCGTGAAGGAGGGCCAGCTTCTCGTTCTCCCTTTCGATGGCCGGGAGACCCTGGAGGAGCGGATACTCAGCTCTGCAATCATCGCCAGGGTGGAGTTGGGTTCGCATCGAATCGTTGGAGCACGATATGCCACCTTGAGAGACGACTACGCCCCCGCAATTGAGTTCACGTTCGACGTACTGGAGTACCTGAAGGGAACGGGCGGAGCGACGGTGACGGCGTGGGCTTTTGGGGTGGATATGTGGAACAGGCACTATGCTGACACGCCGGGGGAAGCCAAGAAGAATAGTTGGATGCTGGAGCAGTACCGCGACGACAGGTGGAACGCTAGGCAAGCCATCGTCTTCTTGCAGCAGCCTGTTGTGGGCGAACCTTATCTGCTTGGGCATATTGGATGGCGCAGGGATGGCGATGTCGAGGTGATCAACACCGTCACCGTGTCCGACGATGAGCGTCAGGCATGGCTTCCTGCCACAACGCCGACGGGCGTCAGCAAAGAGGGAGTTACCGGCAGTTCCCAAGAGCAGCACTTCTTCCTGGAAGACCCGGGCACCACAACCACGGCGACCACCACTCTCGGTGCGCACGGGACAGCGCCATCATCCTCAAGCACCACACCGACTGTCAGCACATCCTCGTTGAAGGCCAAGATCGCGGAACTGGAGAGCGGGATAACCTCCGACGCCTACAGGGAATGCGTCCTCGGGAAACATCGGGTGGTGCGGTACGCTCGCTTCCTAGAAGAGTCAGGGGAGCCCTTCGGGTTGACCTTCAAGCACGACCTTAGCTCAGGCGCGCCCGCTGATACCGAGGCTATCTATCCAGATAGATTTATGAGTCGGTCGGATTCCATAGGCCTCGAATGGCTCGTCGGCCCAGACAAGGAACTTTTCACCACCAAGCAGGAACGAATCTACTCCACCCGGCCTCTGCCGCAAGGGGAATACAAAGTATTCTACAACTGGAGGCCGGTCGGGTGGGTGGATTGCCCTCCGTATCCAAAGGAGGCTCTCGAATATGATGCGATGCTCGTCACCGTAACAGCCCCCGCCGGTACGCTGGCGGAGTCGTTCTTCGACCCCTACGCCTCCAGCACCGCAATCGTCGGCACCACGACCGTCGGGACCATCTCATGGCAGTCCGGCGAGGTCACCGCGGACCTGACGCGGAGCGTCACGGGCCACGCGCTCGACTTCATAGACCTCAAGGGCACGACGACACTGTCGCTGCCGGCCTCCAACGCCACCACCACGTCGACGGGCGCGCTGGTCTGGGCCGTGAGCAAGCAGCCGTGGAAGGCGGGCGACAAGCTGATGCTGCGGGTGCGCAAGTACGATGCCTCCACGCTCACACCTACTCCCACACCCACGCCTACACCTACTCCCACACCCACGCCTACCCCCACACCCACGGCAACGTCCACTCCCACCCCTACTCCAACTGCAACGTCCACGCCCACTCCTACCCCTACGCCCACGGCAACGTCCACGCCCACTCCTACGCCCACGGCAACGCCTACGCCCACGCCTACCCCTACGCCCACGGCAACGCCCGCTCCGAAGCCTACGGCAACGCCTACGCCCACCGGCCAGTTGCGCGCAGCGTCGAGTTGGATAGTCAAGGGCGGATCGACGCAGGTGACCGCATACGGCGTCAAGCCGTCCAACCTGCAGGTCAGGATTTCCAAGACAGACCACCTATCCTCCACCGGCTCGTGCGACGATGGGCCCGGCATCTTCGGCGCCGGAAGCGCGGTGCCCTTCACCGAGACGCTGACCGGGTGCCGCGTCGGGACGGCGACCGTCAAGCTGGTGACGATCGGCAGCGGCGCCGTGCTGGCCACCCTCCAGGTAGAAGTCCTCCCGGCCAATAGCGGAGGCAAACGCTAATCTTGACGCACAGAACACCAGTGCGTACAATGTGGGAGTCGGGCAAGAGCTTCGCCCGCGCGCCGGGGTCTCCGGCCCGCAGCCCGACGAAGCGGATGGAACATTTTGGAACGTTTTGGAACACTATAACGCCCCCGCCAATACGAATCGGCCTCGATTAGCTACGAATCGGCGTCCCAAGGTCGTCTCAAATTCGTCCGTATCGTCTCACGAGCGTTCCACTCCTGCGCCGAACCCGTCCTGAAACAGCGCCTCTCGCCGGGGGCTTTGGGAACTGCCGGCGGTCGCGTATAATCGAGGGCGGATTCTCTGCCGTCGAATGGGGTGACCGCTATGAGGCTTGGCGCGCACGTGAGCGCTTCGGGAGGGCTGGACAAGGCCATAGACAGGGCCGCGGACATCGGGGCCGAGGCGGCGCAGATATTCGTCTCCTCTCCCCGCATGTGGCGCTTCCGCAACCCGCCCGAGAAGGAGGCCGCCAGCTTCAAGGAGAAGTCGAAGGCAAGGGACGTCGCCCCCGTCTTCATCCACGGCAGCTATCTCGTGAACCTGGGCGGCAACGAGGAGCTGCTCGGCAAGTCGGTCGACGTGCTCTCGAAGAGTATGCGGGCTGCCGGGACGATCGGCGCCGCCGGCGTCATCTTCCACGGCGGCGCGCACAAGGGCGCCGGCTTCGAGGGGATGCTGGGCCAGGCCGTGTCCGGCATGCGGCAGGTGCTATCGGCCAGCCCCGAAGGCGTCTGGCTCATAGTCGAGAACAGCGCCGGCATGGGCTCCCACATAGGCTCCTCCTTCGCCGAGATCGGGCGCATACTGGCGGAGGTCGCCAGCCCCAACGTCAAGGTGTGCCTGGACACCCAGCACTCGATGGCCTCGGGGTACGACCTAGGCGACGTGGACGGGCTGGCGCGGGCGATGGACGAGTTCGAGAGCGAGATCGGCCTGTCGAACCTCGTCGCCGTCCACGCCAACGACTCCAAGGTCGAGTTCGGGTCGGGCGTGGACAGGCACGAGAACATCGGCGAGGGTCACCTCGGCATCGCCGGGTTCGAAACGATAATGGCCCACGAGGCATTCCGCGACGTGCCCTTCATCCTGGAGGTGCCAGGCTTCGACAAGAACGGCCCGGACAAGGAGAACATGGATCGCATCAAGGACATCAGGTCCCGGCTGGGGATCCCGGTCTAGGGACGACCTGGATGGACGCGGGCAAGGAAATATCGCGTTCCGACGAAAGACGGTACGAGAGCTACCTGGGGGCCGAGCTGGAGGCGGCGGCCGTCTATTCGGCCCTGGCCGAGACCGAGGCCGACCCCCGGCGCTCCCGCATCTTCGAGGAATTGGTCGAGGCGGAGTTGAGGCATGCCGCCCGCTGGGCCGGCAAGCTCGGCCGCCCGACGGATGCGCTGGCCCCGCCCGCGCTGGGCCTGAAGGGGAGGCTGCTCAAGGCAGCCGCCGGACTCTTCGGCACGAACCGCGTGCTGCCCTTCCTGCTGCGGGGCGAGGACGAGAACATCGAGATGTACGCCGCCGACCCGGAGGCGGCTGACCTCGTCCCGGAGGAGCGCGCCCACGCGCGCGTCCTGGGCGAGATGAGCGGAGCGGGCGGGCTGGGCGAGTCCCACTCCAGGGGGGTGGCGACCGCCGGCGGCAGCCTGCGGGCGGCGGTCCTGGGCGCGAACGACGGCCTGGTCTCGAACTTCAGCCTGGTCATGGGAGTGGCGGGCGGCACGGGCAACCCCGACTTCGTGCTGCTGGCCGGGGTCGCCGGCCTCCTCGCGGGCGCCTTCTCGATGGCCGCCGGCGAGTACGTGTCCGTGCGCTCGCAGCGCGACCTCTACGAGAACGAGCTCCGCAAGGAGCGGATCGAGCTGGCCGAGTGGCCCGAGGAGGAGCGGGCGGAGCTTGAGCTGATATACCAGGCCAAGGGGCTGTCGGAAGAGGAGGCGCGCAACGTCGCGAGCAGGCTCATGGCCGACCCGAAGGTGGCGCTCGACACTATGGCGAGGGAGGAGCTGGGGCTGGACCCGTCGCAGCTGGGGTCGCCTGTCGCGGCCGCGGCAAGCTCCTTCGCCGCCTTCGTCGTCGGCGCGGTCATCCCCATCCTGCCCTACGTCTTCCGCGCCGAGGACCTCGCGTTCTCCCTCAGCGCGGGTCTGAGCGCGCTCGCGCTCGCGCTGGCCGGAGGCGTCCTGGCGCTCCTGACCGGTGTCAACGCGGCGTGGGGCGCCGCGCGGATGCTGCTGGCGGGCGGCGCCGCTGCCGCGGTCACCTACGCCATCGGCCGCCTCATCGGCGTATCCGTCGGCAGCCTCGGGTAGCCCGGCTAACCGCAGTCCCCGCCGGCGTCGGTCTGCTTGGTGATCTGGCCGCTGCCGTCCCAGCAGTAGGCCCACGTCGATTCGGCGCTGCGGAAGTATCCGCCTCGGCCCGGCCCCAGGTTGACCGACCCCGCGCCGAAGGGGACCTCTTCGCTGTCCCAGTCCCTGAATGCCGCGGCCTCGGCCCCGTCGTTCGCCGCAACCGAGGACAGCCCAAGCTCCGCCATCATGCTGTCGATGGCGTTCTGCACCGAGGAGAGCTCGCTATCCTTCTGTCCCTCGTCGCCCCCGCCGCCTATGAGCTGCGGAATGAGGGCCGCCGACAGCGCGGCAACTATGCCGATGAGGATGAGCACCTCGATCAGCGAGAAGTTAGGCCATATTCGCCGCAAACGGTCTACCATCTTGAGCGCGCCCTATACGGTGATCGCCACGCCGTCGTCCTTCACGGTGACGGCCCGAACGTGCTCGACCAGGAAGTCCCTCCTCGAATCGGCGTCCATGGTCTCCCATGCCTCCAGGCTCTCCGGCCCGGCGGAAGCGCCCCCCTTCGCCAGCGCCTCTCGCGCCGTGTCCAGGTCTTTCAAGTACCCGCCCAGCGCGTCTATCGACATCTCGCCGTGCGCGGCGCGCCTGGCCGCCGCGATGAAGCGGCGCTCGGCGTTGCCCACGGTCCGCTCGCGCTGGGGGGAGCCGGCCTCGCCGCTTGGGTCGCTCCGCGCGGCCCCGGACTCCCCGGAGCCGAGCGCGTCCCTGAGCCCGGCCAGCACCGCATCCTCCAGGACCGGCTCGCGCCAGGTGTGGTAGCCGCAGCGCCCCTCGTTGCCCCGGGACTGGCACTGGTAGTAGCGGTATACGGCTCTTGCCCTGCGCCCGTCGCTGCGTTTCCACGAGCGCTTGCGGGTCACTCCCATCATGCTGTTGCCGCAGTAGCCGCAGCGCGCGAGGCCGGACAGCAGGAACGGCTGCGCCCTGGCCGCCCGCCTGAACGGCCGGCGCTCCCTGGCGATGTCCTGCGCCGCCCTGAACGTCTCCGGGCTCACGATGGCGGGATGGGCCCTGGGACGCCTCATGCCGAATCGCGTGGCGGTGCCTATGTACGCGGGGTTCCTGAGCAGGTCGTGGACGGCCGCAAGGCTCCAGGCCCCGCCCCGCCGCGTCCGCACGCCGTCCTCGTTGAGGCGCTGCGCGATGAGCCGTATCCCGAGCCCCTCCTCGGTGTACAGCCGGAACATGAGGCGGACCGCATCCGCCTCGTCCGGCACTACCGCGAGGCGTCCGTCGGGGCCGATACGATAGCCGTAGGACGGCCTGCCCAGGGCCCGCCCTTCGAGGGCCTTGGCCCGCATGGACTTGCTGATGCTCTCGCTGCGGGCCTGGGACACCCCGCTCACGCCGAGGGTCCGGAGGGCGTTCTGCAGCGGGTCGGGGAGCTCCTCGTCCGAGCACGCCGCGGCGGCCCCCAGCGCTTCGAGCTCGAGCAGCTTGCGCGTTACCGCCTCGATATCGCCGCCCAGGTGAGAGGCGTCGGGCGCAACCACGAGGAACTCGCTGCCCGACGAGCGCATGTATTCGAGGAGACGCTCGTAGGCCGATGTCCCGTCTTCTCCCCTGTGGAAAGTGGTCACGGGCTGGTGCATCTTGTGGGAGCAGAAGTCGACGAACGCGCTCTCCATCTGCCGTAGAGCGTCCTGCTCCGCCGTCTCGAAGAGTCCGATGGCTCGCATCAGGGCACGTAGAGTATCCTTCGACAACTGCTGCACTGCACGACGCCGGCGCTCGAGGCCCTGGCCCGCTGCAGCTCCATCGTGGAGAGCGAGAGGCGGCAACCCTGGCACATCCCGCGCTCCACCCTCGCGATGGCGTGCCCGTTCTTGCTCCTGCGCAGCGACTCGTACATCGCGTAGAGGTCCGGGGGAATCTCAGGAGCGGAGCGGTCCCGCTCCTCGTGGAGCACCGCCAGCTCCGACGCCAGCTTTTCCTCGGAGCGCGTGAGCTCGGCGACCTCCTGCGGGCGGGCGGCTTCCATTCGCTCCAGGGCGCCTTGAAGCTCGCTCAGCAAGGCTTCCGCGTCGTCGGTCTCCACCATGACGTCCAGGAGCACGTCTTCCTGGTCGCGCTGCTGGCTCGTCCTGAATGCGCGCTCCTCCTCGGCTGCTTCGAGCTCGCGGGGGTTCGTTACCGCGCCCCCGTAGAGGCGCGCCTCGATCCTCTTGAGGTTCTCCTGTAGCTCGGCAATGGCGCGCTCGGCGGCGCGGCGTTTCAACTCCAGGTCCGCGAGCTTCGCTTCCAGCCGGGCGATCCGCTGCCGCGTGGACTCGATCCCGGAGTCGTCGGCGAGCTTGGCGCGCACCTCGGCCAGCGAGGCGTCTCGCTCGGCGATGCTCAGATCGATCTCCTGGAGGTCGTGAAGTTGCCTGATCGCAATCATCGCTTGGGGGTCCAAGTGCCCATGAGTCCGGCGGTCCGACCGTATTCGACAGGTCACGCCCATTGTACGGCAACCGGAAGCAATTCCGTAAGAGGTTGGCCGCTCTCGTGGCCGGGATTACAGGCTGGCGGGGTTGGACTTCGGCACGCGATTGTCCATAATGTTGTCTATGAGGAGCAGCTTGCGGTAGGGTTCAGGCCGGACATGCTCGATAAGCCGAAGACCAAGATAGTTTGCACGTTGGGTCCCGCCGTATCCACCGACGAGAAGGTCGAGGCCCTGGTGCGCCGCGGAATGAGCGTCGCCCGGCTGAACATGTCGCACGGTACCCTGGACGACCACCAGGCGGCGGCGGCCCGGGTAAGGAGGGTCTCGCGGCGCCTGGGAACGCCGGTCGGGCTGATGGTGGACGTGCCGGGCGCCAAGTACCGCACCGGCCCTCTCGGGGCCGGGGAGGTGGAGTTACGGCCCGGCGGGTCGATTACCCTGACCAGCAGGGCCGTGGTGGGGACGGAGGACGTCGTGTCCGTGTCGCCCAGCGGCATCCACCGCGACGCGCTGGCGGGGCGCACCGTCCTGCTCGACGACGGCCTCATCGAGCTCAGGGTCGCGAGCGTACGGGGCGAGGACGTCGCCTGCGAGGTGGTGAGGGGAGGCAGGCTGACCGAGAGGCGGGGAGTGGCCACCCCCGGAAAGGCGCCGTCGCAGCCCTTCCCGGACGAGAAGGGCGCCAGGGCGTTGGAGTTCGCGGCAGAGGTCAACACCGACTACGTAGCCCTCTCCACCGTAACCTGCGCGGACGACGTCGAGGCGGCAAGGAGCATCCTGCGGCGGCTGGGCATGGACCCGTACGTCATCTCCAAGATCGAGCGCGCCGAGGCCATCGACGAGTTCGACAGCATCCTCGAGGCCAGCGACGCTATCATGGTTGCCCGGGGGGACATGGGGGTCGAGGTGCCGCTCGCGAAGGTGCCGGTCATCCAGAAGAGACTGATCAAGTCCTGCAACCACGTCGGCAAGCCCGTGATCACGGCCACCCAGATGCTCGAGTCGATGATCAGGTCGTCGGTCCCCACGAGGGCGGAGGTCACCGATGTGGCCAACGCCATCTACGACGGCACGGACGCGGTGATGCTGTCCGGCGAGACTTCCATCGGCCAGTACCCCGCGGAGGCCGTCGAGGTCATGGCGCAGGTCGCCGTGGAGGCGGAGGCCGTGCTGCCCTACGAAAGCATCCTGGAAGACAACCTGCGCCACCTCAGGCCCGAGGTCGACGACGCGATTAGCTACGACGCCTGCCGCACCGCCCACCAACTCAACGCCAGCCTGATCGTCGCGTTCACCGAGTTCGGCAGCACCGCCGGCAGGGTCTCCAGGTACAGGCCGGTGACGCCCGTGCTCGCTCTGACCCCGAACCCGAAGGTACAGCGGCGGTTGATGCTGCGCTGGGGCGTGATTCCGGTAACGATCAGCAAGATCGACGACGTGAACGACTTCTTCAACCGCGGGGAGGAGATGGCGCGCCGGGTCGCCGGGCTGGAGGAGGGGAGCAAGGTTGTCCTCGTGGCGGGCCTGCCGATAGGCGTGCCGGGCAAGACCAATCTGCTCAGGATACTTACCCTCTCGCCGCAGGCTATCCCTGCCCATGGCGGGGACGAAGGCGCGGATGCGTGAGGCTGCATGGATTGAAGATACACAACACGCTGACCCATAGCATCTCGCAGATTGCGCCCCTCAACCCGGGAAGGGTGGGCATCTACACGTGCGGCCCCACCGTGTACCGAGACGCGCACCTGGGCAACTTCCGGTCATACCTGATGACCGACTGGCTGCGCCGCGCCCTGGAGCTCCAGGGGCTTGCCGTCTACCACGTCAAGAACATCACCGACGTGGGCCACATGCGCCAGGAGATGCTGGACCAAGGGGAGGACAAGGTCATCGCGGCGGCGCTGGCGGAGGGCAAGACGCCCCAGCAGATCGCCCAGCACTACACGGAGAGGTTCCTCGAGGATGAGCGGAAGCTGAATATCGAGCCGGCGCACGTCTATCCCAGGGCCACGGCCCACGTGGCGGACATGATCGCGGTCATCGAGCGCCTTGTGGAGAAGGGCGTTGCCTACGAGGCGAAGGGAAACGTCTACTTCGACGTGGACGGCTTCGCGCCGTACGGCAAGCTCTCGGGCAACGTCGACGAGCGGGGCCTGCTGGACGGGGTCCGGGTCGAGGCTGACGAGCTGAAGCGCCGCCAGAGGGACTTTGCGCTCTGGAAGGCGTCGGAGCCGGGAAGGGAACTGAAGTGGGACAGTCCCTGGGGGGAGGGCTTCCCCGGCTGGCACATCGAGTGTACCGCCATGTCGCTCAAGTACCTGGGCGAGCGGTTCGACATACACACGGGCGGCGTCGATAACATCTTCCCGCACCACGAGGGCGAGATCGCCCAGAGCGACAGCTTCACGGGCGGCCCTGTGGTCAACACTTGGCTGCACGGCCAGCATCTACTCGCGGACGGGGTGAAGATGGCGAAGTCGGCGCGCAACTCCTTCATCGTCGCCGACCTGGAGGCGCGGCGCATAGAGCCCCTGGCGTTCCGTTACCTGTGCATGACCGCCCGGTACGGCACACGGCTGAACTTCACGTTCGCCTCCCTCAAGGCCGCTCAACGCGCGCTCCAGCGCCTCCGGAACCGCGTCTGGGAGTGGGGGCTGTCCGGCAACGGCCCCGAGCCCTCCGGGGAGAGCGTCGCGCGCTGGGAGGCACGCTTCACGGAGCGGCTCAACGACAACCTGGACATGCCGGGAGTCCTCGCGCTGACGTGGGAGCTGGCGGGGTCGGACCTTCCCGGTAGGACGAAGCTGGAGATACTGCTCGGATTCGATCGGGTTCTCGGCCTGAGCCTCGATCTATCGGCCGACGGCCGCGACGTTCCCGGGGAGGTGTCCGCGGAAGTACGGGAGAGAGAGCTTCTCAGGAAGCGAGCGCGGCGGCGGGCTGAGCGGGCGGGCGGGGAGGCGCGCAGCGCATACGGGGAGGCGGACGCGCTCAGGGACTCTTTCCTTGCGCGCGGATACGTCGTCCAGGACACGCGGGCAGGTACCAGGGTCCGTCCCAAGTCCGGGTGGGAGCGGCGCCAGGAGTCGCACCCGGAGGTTTCGTCGCCGGCCGACGTGCCCTCGCTGCTCTCGCGGCCCGACGCCGTGGACGTGACCATCGGCGTCGTAGCCAACGCCCACGCGCGAGACGTGGAGCGCTGCGCCGCGAGTGCCCTGCGGTGGGTCGGAGGCCGGCGCGCCGAGGTGGTGGCGGTGGACAACGGCGCGATGGACGGCACGGGAGCCTGGCTGGACGAGATGGCGGCCAGGGAAGACCGCCTCCGCGTCATACACGCCGACCACCGGCTTGGCGAGGCGGCGGCCCGCAACATCGTCCTCAAGCAGGCCCTCGGCCGCACCATCTTCATGTTCGACACCAGCGTGGAGGTCACGGGCGACCTCTACGGCCCCATCGACCTCTTGCTCGACCAGGACGGGGTGGGAGTCGCCGGGCCGTACGGGTTGCGGACCGGCGACCTGCACCACTTCCACGAGAGCGAAGCCGAGACCGCCAAGGGGGAGGTGGACGCGATGCAGTCCTACTGCTTCGCATTCAGGCGCGAAGCGGTTGCCAGGGTGGGCTTGATGCGCGAGACCTTCCGCTTCTACCGGAATCTCGACCTCGACTACAGCTTCCAGTTCAAGGACAAGGGCTACCGCATAGTCGCCGATCCCGGCCTTCCCGTCCGGCGCCACGCCCACAGGGCGTGGGCGGAGTTGGGCGAGGCGGAGCGCGACGAGTTGAGTAGGAAGAACTTCAGGCGGTTCCTGCGCCGGTGGGGAGGCCGCGAGGACCTGCTGACGGCGGGCCGAGCCTCACACGACGCCCACGGCCACCACGCCGCCGGGAGCTAGCGAGATCGAGCATGGCAGTCATACGCAGCCTGCTGTTCGTACCGGGCAACCGTACCCGGATGTTAGAGAAGGCGTTGGGGCTCAGGCCCGACGCCTATGTTCCCGACATGGAGGACTCGGTGCCGCCGGCCGAGAAGGCCAACGCCCGCGCAGTCACGGCGTCGATGCTTCCCAGGCTGGCCTCCGAGGGGCCCCTCGTCATACCGCGCGTCAACTCGTTGGGCACCGGGTTGCTGGAGGATGACCTGGAAGCGGTCGTGGGGCCGAATATCTACGGGATCTCGGTGGGCAAGATCGCCTCGCCGGAAGACATCGGGGCCGTATCGTCCGTCCTGGAGAGGCTGGAAGCCCTGGCCGGCCTGGAGACAGGCGCCGTGAAGCTGGTGCCCTGGATAGAGACCGCCCTTGGCGTCGTCAACGCCTTCCCGATTTGCGCCGCGTCGCGCCGCATCGCCGGCGTCGCGTTCGGCGCGGAGGACTTCACCGCCGACATGGGCATAGGGCGCACGCCGGACCAGTCCGAGGTCGACTACCCCCGGCGGGTGGTATGCGTCGCGGCGCAGGCCGCGGGCGTACCGGCGTTGGACACCCCGTACTTCACCCTGCGCGCCCCCGAGGGTCTGCGGAGCGACGCCGCGGCGGCGAGGGCATTCGGGTTCAGGGGCAAGTTCGCCATCCACCCGGAGCAGATAGGGGTGATCAACGAGACGTTCTCGCCGTCCGGCGAGGAGATCGAGTACGCCCGGCGCGTCATTGCCGCCTTCGAGGAGGCGGAGCGCAGGGGCACGGCGGCGACGTCGCTCGACGGCAAGGTGGTCGACGTCCCGGTGGTCGAGCGGGCCAGGGGCCTCCTGGCGCTGGCCGAGGAGACGGGGGGAGTCCCGTAATGGCCGGCGACAGGATACAGCTTGCGGGGATGGTCTTCTACGGCTACCACGGCGCGAGGCTCGCCGAACGGGAGCTTGGCCAGCGCTTCATCGTCGACCTGGAGCTGGAGATGGACCTGTCGGTTGCCGGCAGGACGGACTCCCTCGCGGACACCGTCAGCTACTCCTCGGTCTATACTCTCGTGAAGGAAGTTATGGAAGAGGGCAGCCGTAGCCTGCTGGAGAGCCTCGCCGAGACGATAGCCGGCCTCATCCTGGAGCGTTTCGAGGTGGACGCCGTCCACGTGGCGGTGAAGAAACCGCAGGTGCCGATACAGGGCAGCGTCATGAGCCACGCCGCCGTGGAGATTACGCGGCGCAGATAGCGGAGAGCGCCTCAGAGCACCATCGGCAGGGGGCGGAGCTCCCTGCGCAGGGAGTCCAGCGCAAGGCCGAGCGATTCCAGCGTCGTAGCGCCCAGCAGGCTGCTGTCCCCCTCTTCGCCGAAGATGACGTCGGCGACCCCTACACGCTCGCCGTACCGGAATACGGCCCCTCCCTGCTGCCGGTGGACCCTGCTGCCGTCTGCAAGACGATACTCATGCTCGGTCAGTGGGACGATTCCAAGCCTCGTCAGGACTGGACGTGGCACTACGGAGTGGATGGCGCCCGAGTCTATCAGGAACTCGATCTCCTCGGTGTTGTCCGGGTCGGACGGGTTGGCAACGCTCAGGATCAAATACGTCAGTCCCATTGTGTGGCCTCCTCAACGTAACTCATTCTAACCGAAAGCCCGACGCGGCGCGGGGTCCTGACCTATGAGCGTGTGGCCTGAGCGGGCGCCCCGCCGTGTAGGTCCATCGCGAGGTCTTGAAAGCTACGGATGCGGTGGACCGTAACGAGGTCCGCGTTGTGCTGGTCGCCGGAGTCTCGGCTCGTCCGTGACATGACGACGAGGTCGTCCCCGTCGACGACCGCGCTGGGGTACATGAAGCTCTTCACCACGCTGTCGGGCCAGCGGGCTACGCAGCCGGCGGGGAACCAGTTCAGGCAGTCGATGCTGTAGTGCAGGAAGAGCCAGCGCCTCTCGTTCCCCGATGGGCCGTGCTGGGACTTCGGCCAGCGGTCTCCCCATCCCAACAGGTCCTGCGAGTTTGTGACGAGGTTGCTGAGCATCCAGTACGTGCGGCTCGGCCGGTCCTGCACCACGAAGAACTTGCACTGGCCGCCAGGCCATGACGAGAACTGGGTGAAGCTCAGAAGGCGTTTCCCCGGGTCGTAGTCGAGGACGGCGGCCACGTTGGCGCTGGCGTAGCGGTCGATGACGCAGCGCGTGAAGACCCGGATGCGTCCGGCGACCTCCACCGTGTTGGGTTCGAGCCATAGCGGCGACCGCGCTCCCGGCGCGGCGTCCCGAGTTGCCGCGTAGAGCTTCCTCGTCATCGAGTCGGGCAGGGCGGGTTCTGGTACGACGTTGGACAGGCTCCAGGAGCGAGGCTCCATGGGCGGCTTCCCGTGCTCCAGCCGCGCCATCACCTTGCCGTAGCAGCGCCGCCCTTCCATTGAGTAGTCCATCGCCCAGTATGTGGCGTCCGGCCGCGTCAGCATGGGCGTGGAGATGTTCCATACGGGCGCTTCCAGGACTGTCACGGGGGGCGTCCAGGTCAGCCCGCCGTCCTCGGAGGCGACTATCTGGAAGTCCCGGTGGCTCTTCTCCTGCACGAACATGAAGAGACGCCCGTCGACTACGAACGGGGCCGCGTCGGCGTATGGGAGCTCGGCGACTTCGTCCCACGTCCGTCCGCCGTCGCCGCTCCGGGCGACCCTGGTGGACTGGCGTCCGCCGAAGCGCATGAACTGCCACTGCGGCGCGGCGACGATCAGGGTGCCGTCGTCCACCCGGGTCATGCCCGGGTCGTGGAAGAAGTATTGCTCGGCGTTGGGTACCTGCAGGGCCACGGAATGGCTCTGGGCCAGGGGTTCGACGTTGGGATTGGGCATGGCGGCGACCTCGTTTGCGGTAGGCCCCGGATGTTACACAACTTGACAACCAAGGGCAGGCGTGATTTGATTCCGCCAACTTGGGGGCGCGGATACGAAGCATGGTTCGGTCCGCAGGTCCCGGGAATACGTGTTCTTGGAGGGTGTTTATGCGTTCCAGCGGCTTGAAGTTGATACTGGCCTCGCTCGCCGTCCTGACCCTGCTGGGGGCGATGGCCTGCGGCGAAAGGGAAGTGATCAAGGAGGTGCCTGTGGAGGTGGTGGTGGAGAGAGAGGTGGTCAAGGAGGTGCAGGTGCCGGGCGAGACGATCGTGGTGAAGGAGGAGATTGTCAAAGAGGTGCCTGTGGAAGTGGTGGTGGAAAAAGAGGTCCTCAAGACCGTAGAGGTGCCGGTGGAGAGGGTGGTGGAGAAAGAGGTGGTCAAAGAGGTGCCTGTAGAGGTGGTGGTGGAGAAGGAGGTCGTCAAGACCGTAGAGGTGCCGGTGGAGAGGGTGGTGGAGAAAGAGGTGGTCAAGGAGGTCGAGGTAGAGGTGGTGGTGGAGAAGGAAGTGGTGAAGGAGGTCCCGAAGGAGGTTGTGGTCACCAAGGAGGTGGTCAAGGAGGTCCCGAAGGAGGTCGTGGTCACCAAGGAGGTGGTCAAGGAGGTGGTCAAGGAGGTCGTGGTCGAGGTCCCGGCGATGGTCGAGAAGGTGCTCAGGTACAGGGTCCCCTTCCAGGAGATCAAGTGGGTGCCTCACTCCGCGGTCAACGAGATCGTCGGCCTCATAGGCAACCACACCTTCTCGAGTTTCATGCAGCCCGATCCCATAAGGCGCAGGTACGTTCCTGAGCTGGCCGAGCGGTGGGAGCTGAGCGAAGACGGCATGGAGACCACCTTCTACCTGCGCAAGAACGCCTTCTTCCACGACGGCGAGCAGGTGACGGCTGAGGACGTCAGGTTCACCTACCTGTCCAGGCTGCACTCGGAGACGCCGAACAACGGGACCGGAGGCCTGCCCGAGATCATCAAGGGCGCCAAAGCCTACTTCGACGGCGAGGCGGACGACATCCCAGGCATCGTGATCGTGGACGACTTCACGGTGAAGTTCATCCACGAGTTCCCCACGGGTGACCTGCTCGCAGGCTCCGGCTTCGACATCTTGCCTGAGCACGTCGTTGGACAGATCCCGCCGGCGGACATAAACGAGCACGAATTCTTCAGGACCGTGATGTTGGGGTCCGGCCCCTACAAGTTCATCAGGCACGAGGTCGACCAGTTCGTAGAGCTCGAGGCCGATCCCAACTACTTCCTGGGCAAGCCCCGCATCGACCGGGTCCTGATGATCACCATGCCGTCGAACGACGCGGCGCAGATCGCCCTGCAGAGAGGGGAGATCGACACCACGTTGGCCGGTGACGGCCTGCTGTCGGAAGAGGGCATGGCGGCGATGCTCTTGGACGACCGGTTCGACGTTTACGGCATCGCGGGTACCAACAGCCGTGGCTATGCCTTCAACACCAGCCACGAGCTCGTCAGTGACGTCAGGGTGCGCCAGGCGTGGTTCCACGCCCTCGACAGGGAGGCGCTGATAAAGCTGTCCCTGAAGGGCGGCCTGGGCCAGGTCAACAACACGATCATGTGGGAGCCCGAGCACAACACGCCGGAGATGTACACGGCTTACGAGTACAACCCCGAGAAGGCTAGGCAGCTCCTGGCCGATGCCGGATGGGACCCCAGTGTAACCGTCCCGGTGGCTACGCCCAGCTTCGTCGTCGGCAACACGGCCGGCGAGGCGCAGGTAGCCGCCGAGCAGCAGATGCTGGCCGCGGTCGGCATCAACGTGGACTACATCATCGACGAGATAGCGCCGTGGGTGGCGAAGTACTACGAGAGCGAGCCGCCGGACTACGTAGTGGCGCGCGTGGGCGGCTGGGGACCCTCGGTGGAAGGCGCCAGGCACCAGTGGCACACGGATGGCGGCGGCGGATGCCCCAACGTGATCTGCAATGCGGAGCTCGACGCCGTCCTCGACAGGTTGCCCAGGGCCCTTACCAAGGCCGAGAAGGACGCCATCGGGCTTGAGATAAATCAGGTGCTCTTCCAGGAGATCCCGATAGTCACCCTGTTCATAGGCACGGCCATGTTCCCGGTCCGGTCTAGCGTGAGGATCCCGGGATTCGGCCTCCCGCAGCGTCCCCAGGCGACGACCTTCGAGGAGATGCAGCTTACGCCGAGGTTCTGCTACAACTGCTGGTGGTTCTACCGCCTCGAGCAGTACGACATCATCGAGGAGAGCTAGGCATCAGGCGTAGCGGCTAGCAAGTCATAGGCAACGTTGGAGCCGGCCTGGCAGATATCCCATATTTGCCAGGCCGGCTGTCTTGCGCCCATACGGGAGTGGACCCTGCATGGTGACGATAACGCGCCAACCGATAGAGGACCACCAGGTCCATAGCCAGCGGTTGATTCGACACGCGGAAGAACAGCTTGCGGCGGGTGACAGGCTGCAGGCTTCGGAAAAAGCATGGGGAGCCGTCGCCCATGGCCTCAAAGTCATCGCGGCCCGTAGAGGGTGGCGATATCGCACCCATGCGGATGTCTTTAGGATGGCTGAGCGCCTGGCCGCTGAGATGGACGAACCGGAAGTGGAGACACTGGTACTGGTCGCCAATCAGATGCATCAGAACTTCTATGACGACGCGATGTCTGAGGACCTCATTCGTCGGAACATCGATAAAGTGAAGGCGTTGTTGGACCTGCTAAGACGGGCTGCCAGCCCCGCATAGAGAGGACGCGAAAGGTCAGGGCATTCGCAATGATAGACATAGTAGTAACCAATCCCAGCAGGCCCCCCGCCCAGGCCATGGAGTCGGGGGTGAACAAGGCGGTGCATACCTTCTACGAGGGGGTGCTGGAGAGCCACCCGCGCGTCCTCTGCTACCGGGCGCCCGGCGCCTCGGGTTTCGAGAACCGCGGCCTCTACCAGGTATCGCCTTTCAACGAACCCCTCAGGTCGCTCGAGGGACCGTCGAGGGACGCTGGCCAGGAGACCCACCCCTATACCTTGGTGGGCACGGCCGGCGTGTGGATGGGTTCGCGCAGGGCGAAGCCCCGCAGCCGGATGCGTCTCGGCACGATCCCAAAGTTCGCGGCCGAGCACCCGGAGTACCACTCGAAGGACCGGAACGGCGAGAGCTGGATCGATTGGGAGATAGGCGAAAGCCCGCTGGGCTACGACGTCGGATACATGGGGCTGGCGTACCCGGAAGTCCGGGAGTACGAGAGGGCCGCCTTCGTAGCGTATGCGAAGGACTTCAACGCCGACGGGGTCCAGATGGAGCTCTTGCAGATTCTCGCCGAGGGCGACGAGGTGTGGCCGCTGGGCTACGACGAGCCGGCCATCGAGGAGTACAAGCGCCTCCACGGCGTGGACCCCAGGGAGGTCGACGCCAACGACGACGGCTGGGCCCGCCTCAGGGCGGGGTACTACACGCAGTTCGTCCGGGAGCTGAGGCGGGACATGGACGCGCTGGGCAGGAAGGTGGAAGTGTCGGTGGCCTCCGAGGGGATATGGCACGATCCGCCGAACGCGTACAAGTACGTGACGGACTGGCCCACCTGGGTCGAGGAGGGCCTGGTGGACACGCTCCACCCCAGGTTCTGGATCGTCGAACCCGGATATCCGAAGAGCTACCCCAACAGCGAGACCGGGTCGTGGCACGTCGACGACGACACCATCGCGCAGGAGGTCTCGACGATCAAGGACTTCGTCGGCGACCGCTGCAAGATATATGGCACGGTGCTGTGCAAGCACGACGCGCTCGCCCCTCCCATCGGCGAGCTGACCCCCCGCATCAAGAGCGCCGCGAAGGCGATGATCGAGGCCGGGTCGGACGCGTTCGGCATCTACACCGACGGGCAGGTAATGGCGTACGACGAGTTCTGGGACTGCCTGAAGGAGATACACGAGGGTCGGTTCTAGCGAGTATCTCGGTTCTGCTCATGGTAGGAGGCCGATTCGGGTCGGGGTGAAGGCTCCCGGCAGAGGTGTGCAGTGGTACCAATCGTAGTGACCAACCCGTCCCGGCCCGCCGCTCAGGCCGTGGCATCGGGTGTCAGCATGTCGGTACTCACCTGCTACCACGGGATGCTGGAGAGCCACCCGCGCGTATTGTGCTACCGGCCTCCGGGAGCCTCGTCCGGCGCCGAAAGCAGGGGTCACTACCGACAGACCGAGGTGGGCGAGCCTCTTCGCTCCGCCGCCATGGACGCGCACTCGGCGGGCCAGGAGATCCACCCATACGCTCTAGTCGCCAACGCCGGTCTCTGGGAGGGCTCGCGCAGGGCCAAGCCGCCGTCCAGGATGCGGCTGGGGTCGGCGCCGGAGTTCGTCATGGAGCATCCGGAGTACATGTCCAGCGCGCGGGACGGCACGACGTGGCTGGACTGGGAAATAGGGGAGAGCCCGCTGGGCTACGACATCGGGTACATGGGCCTGGCATATCCGGAAGTGCGCGAGTACGAGCGGTCCGCGTACGTCTCATTCGCCAGGGACTTCGGCGCGGACGGCGTGCAGATGGAGTACGTCCAGGTGCTCGCCGAGGGCGATGAGGTATGGCCCTTGGGCTATGATGAGCCCGCGCTGGAGGCGTACAGGGAGCGGTATGGCGTGGATCCGCGCGAGGTGGACGCCGACGACGAGGCATGGGCGCGCCTAAGGGCGGGGTACTTCACGCAGTTCGTCAGGGAGCTGCGGGAGGACCTGGACAGGCTGGGTAGGAAGGTGGAGCTCTCGGTGGCAACCGAGGGCGTGTGGGCGGACCCATCGACGGCGTACAAGCAGATGATCGACTGGCCCACGTGGGTGGACGAGGGCATCATCGACACCCTGCACGCGAGGTTCTGGATCATAGACCCGGAGTACCCGCAGAGCTACCCGAACAGCGAGACGGGGTCGTGGCTGGTGGACGACGCCCGCATCGCACAGGAGGTATCTGCGATCAAGGAGGTCGTCGGTGACCGCTGCAAGATTTACGGTACGGTCATCTGCAAGCACGACGCCGAGGCTCCGCCGGCCGCCGAGGTTACGCCCAGGATCGTCTCCGCCGCCAAGGCCATGCTGGAGTCCGGGTCGGACGCGTTCGGTATCTACACCGACGGGCAGGTCATGGCCACCGACGAGTTCTGGGAGTGCATGAAGATGATCCACGAAGGCAGAATCTAGCGCCCCTATTAGGGGCAGCCCCGAGACTCCATGAGCCAGTACATACTCCGCCGCCTGCTGATAACGCTGCCGATGCTCCTAGGCATCACGATCGTGACGTTCTTCTTCATCAACCTCGCGCCCGGCGACCCGATCAGCGCGATGATCAACCCGAACACAGCGGAGACCCTGGAGGACTACGAGAAGATCCGCGAGCGCCTGGGGCTCAACCGGCCGCTGCCGGTGCGGTATGCGATATGGCTCGGCCAGCTTCTCACCGGCAACTTCGGGTACTCGTACCACTCCGGCGAGCCGGTGCTTACCGTGGTGGGAAAGCGGCTGATCCCGACCCTGGAGCTGACCGTAACGGCGCTCATCCTGTCCACGGTGTTCGGCACGCTGTTCGGGGTTATAGCCGCGCTCAGGCAGTACAGCATCTACGACTACGGCCTTAGCGTCGTGTCGCTGTTCGGGGTATCGGTGCCCACCTTCTTCTTTGCCCTGGTGGCGCTGTACGTCTTCGCCGCCACGCTGGAGATAATGCCCACTTTCGGAATGTACGATATCGAGGAAGGGTTCTCGATCCAGTCGAACCTTCACCACCTAATCATGCCCGCGTTCGTCCTATCGATCGACTCGATGGCGGGGAACACGCGCTACGCGCGCACGGCGATGCTCGAGGTGATGCGGTCGGACTACGTGACCACGGCCAGGGCGAAGGGGCTGTCGGAGAAGATGGTCATAGCCAGGCACGCCTTCCGCAACACGCTGCTGCCGCTCATCACGATAACGACGCTCCGTCTGCCCAGCCTGATCGGGGGCGCCTTCATCATCGAGTTCATGTTCACGTGGCCGGGGATGGGGCAGCTTGGCCTCTTGGCCATAACGCACAGGGACTACTCGGTGCTCATGGGGCTGACCTTCTTCACGGCGACGCTGGTGCTGCTGACGAACCTGCTCGCGGACATCCTCTACGCATACGCCGACCCGCGGATACGGGTCTCGGTGTGACGAGGGGCTGATATGTCTGAGCGGGCAGGAGCGGCGCGCAGCGTCGGCGACGAGATGGAGGCCCAGGGGCGCGCGCGGAGGTCGCAGCCGACCACGTGGCGGCGGTTCAGACGCCACAGGGTGGCGTTCGTCGGACTGGCAATCCTGGGGCTGCTGTCGTTCGCGGCCATCTTCGCCCCGTACATCGCCAGGCACCATCCGCTGTACGTGAACCTGGAAAAGGTGACGCTGTCCCCGAGGTGGGAGCACAAGCTGGGGACCGACGAGGCGGGGCGCGACGTGTTCGCGCGGCTGATCTTCGGAGGGCGCGTCTCCCTGAGCGTCGGGCTGGTCTCGGCGGCGATCACCGCTGCCATCGGTACGGTGATAGGGCTGGTATCCGGATACGCGGGACGCAAGGTCGACAATATCCTCATGCGCTTCACGGAGCTCGTGATGACCTTCCCCGCGTTCTTCCTGATACTGATCCTGATTGCGCTGATCGGGCGGAACATCTTCAACATCATGTTCGTGATCGGGCTGTTCGGCTGGCCCGGGCTTGCGCGTCTCGTGCGGGGGCAGGTGCTCTCGATCAAGGAGATGGACTACGTGGTCGCGGCCCGCGCGCTGGGCGGAAGCGACAGGCGCGTCGTCTTCGTACACATCATGCCGGCGATCCTCGGCTACGTGGCGGTGGCGGCCATGCTGACGATTGCGGGGGCGATCATCACGGAGACGTCGCTCAGCTTCATAGGGTTCGGGATCAAGCTGCCCACGCCGTCGTGGGGCAACATGATGACCGCCGCGCAGGGGCTGTACACGCTGAAGCACGAGCCGTGGATATGGGCGCCGCCGGGGGTCGTGATCTCGGCGACGGTGATAGCGGTCAACTTCGTGGGGGACGGGCTGCGGGACGCCCTGGACCCGCGCACTAGGGTCGAGTAGCCCGTCTCCTCGCTAGCCAAAACACGACAACGGCCGCGGCTAAGGCCAAGACCAACGCAGGCAGTCCCAACAATGCCGGATGCCAGCCGCTTCCGGTCCCGTTGACCTCTACCGGCGAGGACTTCCCCGCATCGTAGGCCTGGCGCAGCAGGGTCACTGGATTTTGCTCCCCAGCGCTCTGGGCGGGAACGGTCAGCCACCGGACCGAGGAGTCTCCCTGGCCGCTGCCGCGCGCTACCGTAACGAAGGCGGATAGAGCCGCTTGCTCTCGAGGACAACGCCGGTCGCCGCCTTCCATAGCGCCGGCCTCCAGGGACGCGACCAGTCCATCGGAGAGGAGGGCGCCAGGCCGTTCCATGACCTCATCGAACGCTTCCAAGGCCGCGTCTACCACTGCCGGCCCCACCAGGATGTTCCCCTGGACCGAGGCGGATGGGCCGCTGACGGCGCCGGCCCAGTCAAGGTTCTCGGTCCCAGTGAAATTCGCCGTTCCCTGGGCCAGCGTAGCTACGCCGTACTGCCTCGTTTGAAGGGAGGAGTCGTCCGACGTGGCCGCGGCAATCACGTCTCGAGCGGAGGCCCCGGCCAGCAAGTGTCTCGCGGCCCTGTCGATCCGATCGGTGTTCCGTGGGTCCACCTGCGCCTGGGCCGCAATTACGCCATGCCCGGGCAGCAGGCGGGCCAGCTCCATGTCTCCGAGGAAGGAGTCGATGTTTACCTGGTATATCGTCGGCTCCGCGTTGTCTCCTGGTCCGCCGCCGGTTGATTGCGATAGCGAAAAGTCGTCGGTAACGCAGGTAGCCAGCGCAACGCCTACCTCGGCAGCGTCAACGTCGACGGCAACGATGGACCAGGTGCCTGACGAAGGGGTTGTAGCTCCGCCGGCACAGGCGACGGTCAACAGGAGCGCAATGGCGGCCCACACGGCTTCATACCACCGTTACTCCAGTGGCCTGGGACTGGATTCCGGCTTTCGCCGGAATGACGGTTACTCACAGGACTAGCGGTTGGTGTCGCGCTTACGTGGCGGCCGGGTGCGGAGCGCCAGCCCGACGGGGAAGGCGAGGAGCAGCAGGGTACCGAGGCCCGTCGACGCCGGGGCGCCCAGGGGGGCGATGCATCCGCGGCCGGTCAGCGGCTCGGGCGTCGCCACGGGGCCGATAGTCTCCTCTTCTACCAGCGTGGTCAGCATGACCAACGTCGGCCCGGACTCGGCTGCGCCGTCGCTGGCACGGTAGGTGAAGGAGTCGGCTACGGACTCGGGGTCCGGGGCGTAGGTGAAGGAGCCGTCCTCGTTCAGGGAGAGCTTGCCGCTGCCGACGTCGGTCTCCAGCATTGCCGTAAGCCGTGCGCCGCTCCGGCTCGTGTCGTTGACGAGGACGCCCGAGGTCGAATCTATCGTGAGTATCTGCCCCGGTTCGATGACGTAGGCGTCGGTCTGCGAGATGGGCGCGCGGCTGGGAGCGGCGTCGAGCTCGACGGCCCCGATGTCGCTGGCGCCGCCCTCGGGGCGGCGGGCCTGGCGCTGGTCGGAGGTCGGCGACGCCGCTTCGTCGCCTGCGTCCACCGCGGGGCTTCCCGCCTGCGGCGCGTGGGTCAGGCCGGAGCCGCCGTTGTCCTCCAGCGGGCCGAGCATGGGGTCTACCCCGGAGAGGTCCCCTCCTCGGAGAAGGCGCAGGAGCCGTCGCCGTCCAGGTTGTGGCCGAGCGAGTCGACGCGCCCGAAACAATCGTTGCCGGACTCGCTGTCGGCTACGATGGTGTTGGTGAGCTCAGCCTTGAAGAGCAGGTCGTTGAAGATGCCCGCGCCCTCGGTGGCGCTGTTTCCCAAGAAGGTGCTGTTGATCACGGTTGCGGTGCCGGCGTTGTTCAGGCCGCCGCCGTCCAGCTCTGCCGTATTGCCACTGACCGTGGTGTTGACCATGGTCAGCACGCCCTGGAGCTGTATGCCGCCGCCGGTGAGGTCCGCGCTGTTGCCGCTGATGGTGGTGTTGACCACCGTCGTGTCGCGGCCCGCGTAGAGGCCGCCGCCGTAGCGGGCCGAGTTCCCGCTTATGGTGCTTTCCGCAATCAATAGGGTGCCGAGCACGGCGGCTACCGCGCCTCCCCGGTTGAATGTGGTATTGGCGGTCAGCACTACGTTGGAGAGCGCCAGGGTCGCCCCTCCCAGGACATTGACCCCACCTCCGTCGCCCGCGTCGCCTGAGGTGCGCAAGCTCACGGTGGGCGCTCCCTTGCCGTGACGGATGGTCATGCCGGCGATGGCGACGTTGCCGGGGGTATTCACTATGAAGACGCGGTGCTCCGCCACACCGGGCTCCTCGGCGGCCTGCACGATGGTCTTCTGCGGCCCCGCGCCTGAGATGACGAGGGACTTGTCGATTTCGATCTCGGAGTCCAGGGTGTAGGCTCCCGCCGGGACGGTTACGATGCTGCCCTTCTCCGCGGCGCCGACGGCTTCGCGCAGGGAGCAGTCGGAGTCGCACTGGCCATCGTCGGTGTCGGCCGTCTTGGTGACGGCCACGGTGGGCGCCTCCTGCGCAGCGACGGGGCCGCCGACGGCTGCCGCGGCGACCGCCAGGAGGATGGCGACCAGGAGAAACGTGGGGCGACGGAGACGATGGATCACAAAAGTTTCTCCTCGGGCCCGTGAGTGGGCAGATGGGGCTCAGGTCGGGCGGCTGCATTCTATCCAAGCGGGGAAGAGGGGGCAAGAATGAGGCGCGCCGAGGTTTGGTTCGCCTTCACGCTTGCGCACCCGCGGTGTGCGGAACCTCCGATCAGTGGGCGAAGAGGTAGGATAGCTCCATGAGCCTCGTGCAGACACAGGATGAGCGCGCCCTGCTGGCGGAGGCGCTGGGTGACACACCGGAGACGGTCATTCCGGCCGGACTGCTGCTGGCCGGTCTCGCCGATGCGCACGTGTGCGGCGAGGCGCCGCGGTTCGACGGCGTGGTCGTGCAGTCGCACCTGCTGCGGCGGGAACCGTGGGGTTTCGGGTGCGACCCCTCCGCCGTGTGGGAGCTGCTGCGTCCGCTCAACGACTGGGGCCGGAAGGCCATGTCCCCGAACATGTCGGCAGACCTGGTGCCCCCAGTGTCAGCCTTGATAGAGCGCGATACGGGTGTACGGGTGCGGTCCTATGGCGACGTGTACCACACCCTGACAGGGGCGGTCAGAGAGCTCTGCGTTCCCGAGGTGCGGCTGCTGAAGCCGGAGGACGCAGACCTGCTTTCCGCCTACTGGGACGGCTCCCGCGCGATGGGCTTCGCAACCCTTGAGGGCCTGCTCACTGACGGGGCCGCGGCTGGCGCAGTCGTAGAGGGCAGGCTGGTGGCTCTAGCGCACACGAATGCAATGACGGCGAAGCATGGCGACATCGGCGTGGAGACGGACGAGGCTTGGCGCGGGAGGGGCTTCGCTTCCGCCTCGGCGTGCCTCGTAGCACGCCGCATCCGGGAGATGGGGCGGACCCCGGTGTGGAGCACCGGTGAAGGCAACGCGGCGTCGTTGAGGGTGGCGGCCAAGCTTGGATTCGTGGAGGTCTCGCGGCGGGTCTACCTGAAAGCCCACGGCTCCTAACCCAGTCCTTGTGAAGTGTGTAGGACTACGAGGGGGCGCGGATGGCGATGCCGGCCAACATGTCGGGCCTTCCTCCGATGGGCCGCTGACGGCAGGTTGAATTTAAGGAAGGACTGAACAGGTTATCTGGGATTACCGTGTAGTGCCTCACGGCGTAACTGGTCATAGGTGAAGTGCCGTAGATTTCTCGCCTCATCTATCACTAGATCTGCAAATTGGGAAGTACAATCTATGGAAAACTCTCTGTTACGGTATCCGCGCAGCAGTGATATATGCAGGTCTCCACTGGCCCTGTGACCAAGTGATGCTACGTCAACGCATAACCATGAAATGGGTGGGCCGCAGTCCAGCACACAAAAATAACCGTACACTCCATCCGTGCCGTCTTGCAACACCTCAAGGTCCCCCGAATCCAGTCGGCGAGGAATCGTCCTCCGCTTTGCGGTTTCTACCTCGATGTTGTACATTTGCCCAGCCAGGACAGCACGGATATCAGGGTGTCCTGGATTCCGTACATCCAACACCTCCCCACCCAACCTCAACAAAACGTGGGCAAACAAACCTTGAATCACAAGCCCAAATCTAGGAAAACCTATATCGTCCCTGAGTGCGGTCAGTAACCTAGCTGCTTCATAGGCTAATTGAGACATCCTCGAAGTGTGGTCCCTCATCATCTATACCGACAGCCCTGTACGCCTTCACGTCTTCCGAACAGAAAAAGTCCTTTAGGACCGGAAGAAACCTATCCTCCTCATGGCTCGCCACAAAGAGTGTGGCATGAGAGGCTGCCTCGGCTAGCTCACCAAGAAGTAGCCTTATCTTACTCGTATCGAACGCTTGTGTTGGATCATCCAACAGCAAGAGATCAAGTAGAGGACCTTCCTGATAACGAGAGAAAACGAAGTAGGGCACGAGCTGAATGGCGTTCAACGCTTGGCCATTGAGAATCCCGTCTTCCACCCGCCAGGTCCCGGCCCCGCGGGATGATGACACACGCAGCTCCAAAGTCATAGATTCGTCCGCATCCTTCCCTTGGTGTATACTCATTGAGTCAAAAGTCGGACTTCCAGTAAGGCGGAGATAGACCTGGGTCATCTCATTTGCCAATGGTGGCAAATCCTTTTCCAACCTTTGCTGGAGCCTGGAGTTCAGAAGGTTCCGTGTCTTGTCTGCGATGTCCTTAAGGTCGGCCAACTCCTTTAAGTCCTCGTGAAGTGCTTGATAATTGATGTCATGCAGGCGCTGCAGTCGCCCCTTCAGTGTACGCAGTTCATGGAAAGTTAATTCCCTCCTTACATTTTCTATTCGCGTCTCCCACATTCGTCTCGCTTCATTTCGGGACTCTACTGTAACTTCCAGATCCTGGCATTGTCTACGAAGCTCGTCTACATACTTACCTAATGACTCTATTGACGCTGGAGAAGGCAAACCAAATCTCTGCGATGCATCGCCAATAATTCCATTCCGGCGTTCTTCGTGTTCAGCAATTGCCGAATCCAAGCTTGCTTGTCGCCCAGTCAATTCTTCGCCCTGTGACACACGATCCCGCAGTTGATCTCTTTGCTCCAATAATCTCTTGGTGTTGGAATCTTCACTTAACTCAAGCTCGTCCAATGCGAGCTTGAGTTGGCCATAAGAGACTTCGGCTGCACAAGTTGGACACACCTCCTTCTCTGCCCCATGATGGATTGTGTCCATGTACTTCGAAGAGGATCGCACAACATCGAGTTTCAGTTGAGCTCTCTCAAAATCTGACTCAACCAATTGAAGTTCCTCTTGGGTGGCCTTCACAGTAGAGCCATTCAAGAGTGAAACCAATTCCTGTACTACTAGCTCCTTTTTATATGATAGTTCCTCAATCTCATTGGTAGACGAACAAGCCGCAGTATGCAACGATTCAGCATTTAGAAGGATACTGCTCCTTTCACCTAATGCCTGACTTAATGTTTCTAACTCTCCAGCCAACAGGGTATCTAGGGCCGTCTCTATCTCGAACAGCTTTTCGCGGAAACCCAGGCCATCAAGAGTGTCGTCTGAACATTGAGCGCCGAGTGCCTGAGCATCACTCGCTAACTTATCGATCTTATCTCGTGTCTCCACATTGGTTGGGGTCAAAGCAGTTCCCCAAGGTGGGTCCGCAGTAATTCGATTTAGTCTTTCTTCTACGTCGGCAAGCCTTGTGCTGAATTCTTCTCCAAGGTCATCAATTGCCTTGCTTGCACCTTCCTCGCGCAACTGCCAGTCGATACTTAACCTACGCAACACTTCCAAGAGTCTAGGAACCTCCTCCAGTCCCAGGTACCTATAGACTACGTAACTAAAGTCGGTTATGTCCGCTTCGGGCCTTCTGCTAGATGGTTGCTGGGCAGCGTAGATGACATGGGTGCCTTCTCTCGGGCCGATGCGACCAAGAAGCGGGAATACATCCTCTAGATTTCTTTGACTGCCACTAGGATCACGAATCGTGGATTCTCCACCACCAGCGGGTCTAAGACGTCGCTGTATACTCCACTGACCGTTTGGGCCCTCCAATGTCATTCGCACAATGCAGGACCCTCCGTAGAATTGATTCTTGACTATCTCACCTGGCCGTGCGGCCAAACCGAACAGACACCAACGGATCGCTTCCACGATGCTAGTCTTGCCGAGCCCGTTTGGTCCGAATAGAAACACATGGCGGCCACCGAAAGAGAAGGTCTGTGGTTTAGTGAAGGCTTTGAATCCCTCGATTGACACACTTTCGATATGGAACGTGGCATTAGGCATTAGGTGGTTTCCTCCAACTGGTTTGACAATTCCTGCAAGGCATTCTGAACGGTGGCATGTCTCCGCTCGTACTCCGATTCCAGGTACGTACGAACAGCTTCTGGCCCGCCCTCGGCCAATTCTTGCCGGAGGCCCCACCAGAAGTCTCGAACGCCTCCCGGCTTCATGTCATCCTCAACCTGTGAGAAAATCTGTTCAGAGGCCGATTCGTCCGACTTACCGCCATTGCCTGTCACTGGACTTATCACCTCAGCCGATCACCATCCTGCCTTCCAACTGTCGTAGAACTAATGCCTGTCCCGCCTATGCGAGTCATTGTACCGAGGATCGGAGGAGTCTACAACTGGTTGGAACAGGACTATAGTGCTTCTGGGACGTGATGATACGGCTTGAAGGGATGGTTTCTGCCTCGCGGGAGTGACGAGTGACGGGGTGGCTTGTGCGGGGGGGTGGGTATCAATAGAATTGGGTGGGGTCGTATAGGGACAAGCCACTGCCGCATCGCTGCGGGTGCGTCGATGTTATGGAGGTGATCATGAGCGGGAGTCAGACCGATAAGCTGGGGGGTAGGGGGCTGTCATTGGCCCCGGTGTATGTTTCGGACCTGGAGAGGTGCGAGCCTTCGGGGGCGGTGTCGCGCACCTCGGAGCGTCGGAGGTGGCGGGCGTACGACTACGAGGTCGGCGGGTTCGGGGGGGTGATGCTGATGGCGGGGCCGGAGACGGAGGCGCCGGACATCGCGTACCCGCTGGAGGTGGAGGGGTGGCACGCGGTGTCGATCGGCTTCTACTCGACCATCCACGGCCTCAGCGGGGTCAGCGACTTCCTGGTGCGGCTGTCGGGCGACGACACCTTCTCGGTGCTGGACCCGGTGCGGGCGGACGCGTTCGAGCAGCAGGGGCAGCTCGAGGAGATCTACTGGAAGACGGCGGATTTGACCGGCCAGCGGATCGTGTTCGGCCAGCTATCGCGCAGGAGGGCGCCTGGCGACGCGCCGGGGGTGGTGGAGTGCGGGCCGGTGCGCATCGCGTACGTGAAGCTGGTACCGCTGACCGCCGCCGAGGCGGAGGAGCACGAACGGGACCTGCGCGACGGGGAGAACAAGAGGCTGTACGCCCACAACGACGCGTTCAGCTTCCAGAACGAGTACCGGCCCACGACCGCGGAGGCGATCAGGCGGCAGATCGAGCCGTACAGGGACACGGACTTCTCGCGCATCTACTGGGAGATCGGGAGCGGCGACACGCTCTACTACCCGTCGAAGGTCGGGCGCAACTGGGACACGATCGACCTTCCGAGGGACTACGGGCGCATGGCCGACCGCCTGCGGGACGAGGCGTGGCGCATCCAGCGCGCGGACGGCGTCGACATCTTCCAGGCCGCGCTGGACCACGCGCACGAGATAGGCCTCGAGATGCACGGCTCTTACCGGCTGGCGGGATGGACGTACCCGCCGCCCACGCTGAGCTACGCGTTCGAGGGCGGGATGTGGGAGAAGCGGCCGGACCTGCGGTGCCTCGACCGCGACGGCAGGTACCTGCCGCGCCTGTCGTACGCGTTCCGGGAAGTGCAGGACTACGCGCTGTCGGTGCTGCGGGAGGCGGCGCAGTACCCGTTGGACGGTCTGGCGCTGCTGTACAACCGGCGGCCGCCGTACATCATGTACGAGCAGCCTCTGATCGACGGCTTCCGGGAGGAGCACGGCGAGGACCCGCGCAGGCTGCCCGAGTTCGAGCCGACCTGGCTCGCGTACAGGGCCGGGGTGGTGACGGAGTTCATGCGGCGCGCGCGGGCGGAGCTGGACGCGGTGGCCGAGGAGCAGGGGCGGGGGCCGATACGCATCACGGCGTGCGTGCTGGGGAAGGTGGAGGACAACACCTATTTCGGGCTGGACACGGAGACGTGGGCGAAGGAGGGGCTGATCGACACGCTGATCCCGTACAGCCCGGCGCCGCTGGCGATGCCGATAGCGAGCGACATATGGTCGAGCCCCGAGCAGGTGGAGCCGTTCGTGTCGATGGTGAAGGGGACGGACTGCGGGCTGTCGCTGAACGTGATGCCGAGGGACCTGGGGCCGGAGGAGTACCGGCGGATGGCCTCGATGCTGTACGGCGCCGGGGCGGAGTCGATGTTCTTCTGGGACACGAACGCGCGCTGCACCTACCGTCCGCCGTGGGCGGCACTGAGGCGGCTGGGGCACCGGGAGGAGATAGAGGCGTGGACGGCGGCGGGGGAGCCGGAGTTGGGGGCGGTCATAGAGCCGCTGCGGTCGCTGGCGGGCTGGAACATGGAGGCGATAGCGCCGGGGTGATTGTCTGAACTGTGATTCGTGTGATTGGGGTGATTGGGATGATGGGAGAGGGAAGGGGCCTTACATGGATGGGCAGGATGGACAGGATGTTGGGGGACACGTAGGGTTGCGGCGACGTCCACGCATGGTCTGACATTTGCGAGGAGACCTCCTGTCAATTTCGTGCATTGTCCCGTTCACGACTACGACGAAGGTTCAAGAATTCTATGACCTTAGCGTAAGCCAATGTAGCCAGCCCAGCTGTAAAGAGCACTACTGCGGTTCCAAGAGTCCATCGTGACCCTTCGAAGTTGCTCTGCTCGTACGGACCTTGTCCGATGTCCAAAGCGGTCCCCACTGAAGTCATCATGGAAATAGCCAAGGACGCAATCGTAAATCCAAATAGGAATAATATGATTGAATAGGCGAATAGGAGGGAACTTTGATGTGAACCATCACGCTTATCAGGTGATTCGTCCTTAGCTCGCACATGTGTGTAAGTGACTACTATCAGGCAGAATACTACTGATGTAACTACAATAACTACTGGCAATAGATTAGAATGTATGGAACCTCCAAACATCATGATGGCTGAAACTACTATCAGACCCAAGATCGATATGAATGCTGGCACTCTGATGGCATCCCATTCCGCTAGTGATGAATGTTCATAGAGATACAAGAATTTCTTCCATATGTGACCTATCACGACAAGTGTGGATGCTAGCAGTGCTATTGAGATTAGTGTGATGTCTGTTGCTATACTTTGCATGTACTGTTCACTCATCGTTGTTTCTCCTGAGGTGTCCTCTTGACTCTACAAGCTGAAAACCGACTTAGGCGAAGTTATGAGAGGAGGCGGGTGACGGGTTGCTCTGCGGTTTGGCCTTGGGGGGATTGGCGGAGCCATTTGCGGAGTTCGCGTCTTGCGACGGTGACGGTTAGGGGGTCGCGCTCGGCCTTTAGGGCCGCGAGCTGGCGGGCGGCGCCATCGGCGGCTGCCTTGCCGGCGTCGGAGATTTCGGCGTGAAGGGGGTTGGCGGCGTCGAACTCGGGGATGGGGAGTTTCCAGAGGTGCTTGTGCAAATGGCGGGCGCCGAACTGGCCTTTGGCCATCAGAGGGGTTACTGCTTCGTAGAGAGCCTGGCTGTTGATGATGGCAAGGAGGTAGGTGGCCTCTTGAATAGACTTGCAGGTAACCCAATAGAGTACGTGGTCGACAATGACGTCGTCATGAAGTAGGGCTGCCGTAGGCTCACCGGATGTGGTGTGACTCACTCGGACCGGCCTATCGCCGGGGTCGTTTTGCCATTGCAGTTGCGCCGATAATTCGCCATGGTAGTCCAATCGGTCCGATAGGGTCAGCCTGTTAGCGGCCGCCCTGTTCTCTTCCCAGAGGCTGTTGACGGTCCGCCAGCGGCCGCGCATCCTCCGCGCCAGTCCGCCGAGGCGTATGCCTCCCGGCCCTTTGGGGTCTGCCGGGATTCCGGAGCCGTCCCGTTCCAGCGGCAGGACGACCTTCAGCGGGTCCAGGGTGGCGTAGGGCACGAGGGTCTCGCCCAGGTGGACGTCGAATACGTGCGCGGTCTCTATGGCCTGTCCGGTGATGGCGGCGAGGTCCAGGCTTCGCCACGGCTCCTTGTCCTGCGCGCCGCGCCTGGGGTCCACGGTGATGGTCTGCCCGGCGCGGACGACGACCTCGCTCTCGGTCTCGTTCACGAAGTGGAGGCAGCGCGGAACGATTGACGCGCCCTGCCTCGAATGGTCTCCGTAGGGGGACTCGCCGACGCTAGAAGTGTCGGTGATGGAGGCGGCGGCGCGTTTCACGTTGGGCGCGCCCGCCTTGCCGAGCCAGCGCTCCACCTTGCCGGCGAGCGGGGCGGCCTTTGCGGCGGCGAGTCCCATGTTCCTGGCGAAGACCACGGAGGCGGGGATGGGGAAGAAGGTGTTGGGCTCCAGCCTCTCCAGGTCCCAGGCGGCCTTGTGGCCGAAGTCCACCGCCATGACTCGGCCGGGAGCTCGATCTCTGCGCCTGCGCCGTCCTCGCGTGGGATCGCCTCCCGTAGCCTTGGCGCGCCACGCGCCGGAGCGCCATTTGGCGTACTGGCCGGCCTGCAGGGCGCTGTGGGGCATGACCATGCCGATTACGCCGTCCTCTTCCAGGTATAGGTCGACGCTGCGGGCGAAGAAGAGGCCGGCGACGTCCTGGTGGGTGGCGAACCTGCCGCCTGCCCAGATGCCGTATTCGTCCTTGCTCTGCCTTTCGAGCTCGTCGCGCAGGGTGCTGACGGTCTGGTTGTAGTTGATCCAGGGCGGGTTGCCGACGATGACGTGGACCTTTCTGCGCGAGAGGGCGACGGGTCGGACGAGGTTGCGGGTGTAGTAGGCCCAGATGTGGTTGCGCCCCTCGGCGTGAAGGCGGCGCATATCGGCGATGGTGGTTTCAAGGGTCTGCCTCTCGGTGGGGTCGGTGACGTGGTTGTCGTCTAGGGCGAGGGCGGGGTCTTCGCCGGCCTCGATGGCCTCGGCGACGTCGCCCATGAGGGCGTCGAAGGTCTCGGCGCGCTCCACGATGCTGACGGGGAAGACTAGCTGGGTGTTGCTCTCGTCCTGCGCTTGGACGGTGACGTTCTGCTCGGCGAACATGTCGCCGGCGCGGAAGCGTAGCTGTAGGGCGTCTCCGAGGTATATGGGGGCTGTGACGTTGGCGGCGAAGCCCTCGTCGGCGGCGGCCTGTATGGCGGGCTGGGCGGCGAGCACCCATGCGGTGCGGGCGAGGTGGACGGCGACGGGGTGTACGTCGATGCCCATGACGGACTCGCGGAGGCCGTTCAGCACGTCCCTGGCGCAGACGCCGGCGTCGTTTGCGGCGTCGATGAAGTGGGCGACGGCCTCGGCGATGAACGCGCCGGAGCCGCAGGCTGGGTCCAGGACGCGCTGTTCGAGGGGGTCGGTCACGGTCTCCTTCACGATGGCGCGGGCGAGCCAGCCGGGGGTGTAGTACTCGCCAAGCTGGCGGCGCTCGTCTGGGGGTATGACGGTCTCGTAGAGGATCGCGGCGACGTCGTTGGGGGCGTCCATCCAGTCGAACCTGGCGACGCGGCGGGCGAGGGTGGCGAGGAAGGGCAGTCCGCCGACCTCGGCGGGCCATGCGAAGAAGTCGGACTCGACGACGCCCTGCAGGCCGGTCTTGCTGCGGAAGTCGCGGCCATGGAGTAGGTCGGCGGGGTCGGTCTCGGCGAGGCGGTATATGTCGATGCCGAATCGGGCCTGGACGACCATGCCGACGACGGCGGTGAGATAGGTGTGGCGGACGAATAGGCCGTCCATCTGGGCGGGGGTAATGGCTATCTCGCCGAGGGCGGCGGTGAGCAGGTCCTGCCATAGCTGCCTCTTGACGCCGATGGTGCCCGCGTGGGCGTAGCGGTCGTACATGTGCTCGAGGACGGCTATGTCTCGCTGGTAGTGCGGGCTGTTGGGGCCGAAGTCGTTGGCGACGGTTTCGCGGGAGGGTAGCTTGTCCTCCTCGGCGGATAGGGCGTGGTCTCGGAGCCACTCGTACAGGGTTATCCAGCGGTCTGGGTCTTCGAGGGTGAAGGCGTATGGCGGGGCGGTGGCGGCCGTGCCTGCGCCGGGCCAGCGCAGCAGCCAGCGCTTGCCGTCGGTGAGGACGCCCATGCGTACGCGGCCCTGTTGCTGGGACTGTTCGAGGTAGTCGTCAAGCTGGCGGACGTTTTCGGGGTCGGGTTGGAAGCCTGCGGCGGCGCCTATCCTGCGCTTTACTTCTATGAAGGTATCGAAGGCGGTGAGGTCGACGGCGCGCCGCGAGCCCTGGGCGGGCGGGTCTTCCTCGACGATCTCGTTGGCGTCGACGAGGCGTGAGCGCACGAGGAAGTCTCGGACGGCGGTGGTGATGTTGGCTTCGGGCTGGCCGGCGTCGTGCCGCCGGAGTATCTCGGCGGCGGCCTGGGCGACGTGGGGGTCGTTGGGGTCGACGTGCGGGGTCACGGGGGGATGGTAGCACGGGCGTTCGTGGGTGTCAATTGTCTGAACTGTGATTCTTGTGATTGGTGTGATTGGGATGATGGGGAGTGTCTGAACTGTGATTTGTGGGATTTGGGTGATTGGGATGATTTGGGGATTTGGTGGCCCTTCGACAGGCTCAGGGTGAACGGGTTGGGGCGGAGGTGGCGTAGCCGATTAGCTTGTAGGCGAGCTTGGCGGCGGTGAAGGCGCAGGCCTCAGGCTCAGGGCGAACGGGTTGGGGCGGAAGTGGCGTAGCCGATTAGCTTGTAGGCGAGCTTGGCGGCGGTGAAGGCGCAGGCCTCAGGCTCAGGGCGAACGGGTTGGGGCGGAAGTGGCGTAGCCGATTAGCTTGTAGGTGAGCTTGGCGGCGGTGAAGGCGCAGGCCTCGGGGCCCTCGGCGGGGCTGAGCTCGGTTACGTCGAAGGCTACGATGCGCCGTTGGGCCGCGACGGCCTTCAGCAGGGCGGTTACTTCGGACCAGGCCATGCCGCCAGGCTCGGGGGTGCCGACGGCGGCCATCAGGGACGGGTCGAATACGTCTAGGTCGACGCTGACGTATACGTCGTCGGCCAGGGACTCCAGCGCCCACGACGCGAGCTCGTCGGCGGTCATGTCGGAGGGCCAGAAGGCGACGGGCAGGCCCGTTTCGCGTATGAAGGCGCGCTCCGGGGCGCTGAGGCTGCGCACGCCTACCTCGACGACGGGGCACGTCTCCAGCAGCCGGCGGGCTACGGAGGCGTGGCCCCAGGGGGTGCCCATGTACTCGTTGCGGAGGTCGGCGTG
Source organism: Dehalococcoidia bacterium (assembly GCA_963664035.2). Lineage (GTDB taxonomy): Bacteria > Chloroflexota > Dehalococcoidia > Lucifugimonadales. The sequence continues at coordinate 2,617,504 of OY760867.2, forward strand.
GGCGTCCAGGTAGAGCACGGAGAGGTTGGGGTGAAGGGCTTCCAGGGCGCGGACGGCGCCTATGGTGACGGAGTGGTCGCCTCCCAGCACGCCCACGAGGGCGCCGTTGGCAGCGGCCGCGCTCACGGCCCGCTCGACGCGGCGGGCCATGGCCTCGGGGCCGCTCACGTCGGGCTCCAGCTCGGGGGCGGTGTAAATGCCGATGGGCGATAGGTCGCGGTCCAGCTCGAGGTCGTAGTCCTCGAGCTGGCGGGAGGCGTTGATCATGGCGGCGGGGCCGTCGCGCGCGCCGGTGCGGTATGAGGTGGTGCTGTCGTAGGGGACGGGTACGAGGACGACCCGGGCGTCGGCGGGCGCGACTTCGCCCGGGGGCACGCCGAGGAAGGTGTTCCAGTGCCGGGGGACCCCGGCGAGGCGGTCCGCCGGGTCAGTCATCGCCGGCATGGGGGCTGGCGGCCAGGGCGACGCGCTCCCTGACCATGCCGCCGTAGGCTTCCTTCGGGGTCGAGTGCTCGAGGCCGCGCTCCAGGGTGGATACCCTGGTTTCCGTGAGGCCGAAGAGGTCTTCGACGTACCGCACCGTCTCGGCGGCGTCGAAGCTCTTGCACGAGAAGACGTCGATGTTGAGGTAGCGCCTGTCGGGGAAGGTGTGGACGCTGACGTGGCTCTCGGCGATGAGCACGAAGCCTGAGATGCCCCAGTCTTCGGGGACGCGGCCGCGGTAGGTGTAGACCTGGGGCGGGACCATCTTGGTCATGCCGATCCTGTCGGGGCACTTGTCCAGGAAGCGGTATACGAGGTCTTGATCCTGGAGGGTGTCCGGGTCGGCGCCGTATCCGTCGACTATGAGGTGCAAGGGGCGTCCATCTCCGTTATGGTGCTTGGTGGCGGCGACCGCCGCCGCGCGGCCTATAGTTTACCGCACCGGCGGCGTCTCTACAGGGGCGCGCCGGCAGGGGATGGGGACTCGCCCGTGTTCAGGACGAGCTCGATGCGGTCGCCGTATCGGCGGAAGTCCGAGGCGTTGAAGGTCAGCAGCCTGCGCTCGCCGTGCGCGAGCATGGTGGCGACGATGTTGGCGTCGTGAATCTGCCGCCCGCCCGCGTGGACTTGACGGCAGAGCGCGATCAGCGTCTGCGTGACCAGGGGGCCGTCCTCGAGTATCTCGAAGGTGTCGGTGAACCTTGCGACGTCATCGAGGGCCTCCTCGTACGTAATGGAGTTTCGCCAGGTCTGGGGGCGCGTGACCGTCGAAAGGTACTCGCGCAGGATCTGCCGGCTGATTCTTAGAGGTTCCGTACCTTGGGAGGCGCGGTTCACGGCTGACTTGGCGACATCGTGGTCCGGAGCTTCCTCGATGCGCCAATTTACGAGAACATTGGTATCTACGAACATGAGGCGGGATACATCCTGTCATCGTACATGTCCTCCCGCCTGAGGCTGAGGCCTTCCGGCCACTCACCCACGCTGTGGGGCGGCCCGAATATCTCGTCCAGGCTGGGCCGGCGTTCCCCATTACCCTTCCGCCTCAGCAGCAGCGTCTCGGCGTCCATGTCGACTTCCGCCGTCTCCCATCCGGCGGCGCCCCACGCAGTGGCCTGGCTGTGACCGTTGCCGCTGCGCTGGTTTGCCCACCAGGGCCGATGGCGGCGCGCGGACGGCGGCAGGGCGAACCCCAGTATCGACTCTATCTCGCCGAAGGATGTGCTCCACTCCGTGACCCGCAGGCCGCACAGGCGCCAGTACAGGCCCTGGTACTTGCTCCGTCTCGCCCGATCGCGGTACTCCGTCTCTGTCGTCATGCTGGGCCTCCGCGTCATGGTGCTGGACGCTCGGTATGATTATTGGCGAGTCGGCGGCCGTTTGCAAGCAGGGCCGGCGCTGGCCTCGGCAAGGGAAGGGCTGGTTTGAAACCAGCCCCTACGGGGTGATGCTGGACACCTTGTCGATGCGGCCGGGATGGATTCCCGCGTGCGCGGGAAGGACGGAGGTGGGGCGTTCGGGGAGCCGGGGCGTATGGCGTTCGGGGCGTGCCGGTGCTACAATCGCGCCGCATTCAGACGGAGATGGAGGACGCAATGAGACGCGACGAGCTACAGGAGCTGATCCAGGGCGCGATATGCACGCTGCCCGCGCCGTTCGACGACCAGCACCGGGCCGACTACGGCCGGATGTACGAGCTTTGCAAGCACCTGGTCGAGCAGGGGATGCGCACCGGCAACACGGTGCTGAAGGTCGCCGCCGCGGGCGGGGAGGGCAGCCAGCTTGCCGACGACGAGTGGGCGGCCATGGTGCAGTGCGTGGCGAGCGCGGCGGACGGCAAGGTGCCGGTGATGGCTGGCATCTCTCACAAGGACACTTACAGGACGATAGAGGACGCGAAGAAGGCCACGGACCTGGGCGCGGTGGGCTTGCAGATTTCGCCTCCCATCTTCAACGACCCGAAGCAGGACGACCTGCTGCGCCACTATTCCGCCATCTCGGACGCGATAGAGATCGGGGTCATGGTGTACAACACCCCGTGGTTTTCCATGCAGATGGGCAAGCGGTACGGCGGGGGCGGCATCCACTCGCTGGGCGACCACCATCCCGACACGATCGTGAAGATGGCCGACTTCGAGCACATCGTCGCCATCAAGTGGTCGGTCTCCGACGACTACGAGTACGAGGAGATGACGCGTTTCGCGCACATCTTCAACGTGCTGGACAACAACACGGACCCGATGCTCTGCCACAAGCTGGGGGGCAGGGGGTACATAAACACCTTCAACGACGCGTACCCGGCCCACGACATCGAGATATGGAGGCTGATGGAGAGCGGGCAGTACGAGGAGGCGCAGAAGCTGTACATGCACCCCCGGACGCCCGAGATGGCGGCCTTCTCGGCGAAGGTAATGGCGAAGTCCGGCGGCATTGCCAGGGTCAAGAAGGGCCTCCTAGAGGTGATGGGCCAGCCCGTCGGCTCGATGCGGCCTCCGTCGCTGCCTCTGACGGAGGAGGAGGTCGACGAGCTGCGCGAGATCGTCAGGGCCTGGGGCTGGCCGGTCGTCGAGTCGAAGGCCCGGCAGGCCGTGGCGGTCTGATCCGGTGGCGGGTACGGACTACTACTCGAAGCTCGGCGTCCGGAGGGTCATCAACGCCTGGGGGAGCAGCACGGTTCTCGGCGGCTCCGAGTCGTCGCCGGAGGTCGTGCGGGCCATGGAGCAGGCGAACACCAGCTTCGTGGAGATGGACGATCTGCTGCGGCGCTCGGGGGACTACATCGCCGACGTGCTGGGCACGGAAGCCGCCTACGTCACGGCGGGGGCGGCCGGGGCGATTGCGCTTGGCACGGCGGCCTGCATGACCGGGGTGGACGAGGAGAAGGTGCGCCGGATCCCGGACACCGCCGGCATGAAGAACGAGGTGGTGTTGCAGAAGGCGCAGCGCTACCGGTACGACAGGTGCTTCACCATGCCGGGATCGCGGCTGGTGGAGGCCGGGGACGCGGAGGGCTGCACGAAGGAGCAGCTTGCGGCGGCCATTGGCGACGACACGGCGGCAGTGGCGTACCAGGTGCAGTACGACCGCCCGGAGACGGTGCTGTCCATCGAGGACGTGATGGAGGTCGCCCACGATCACGGCGTGCCCGTGATCTCGGACGCTGCGCCGCACAACTACCCGCTGGACTACTTCAGGCGCAACGCGCAGGCGGCCGACCTGGTGTGCTTCAGCGCGAAGTACTTCCAGGCGCCGCAGACGATAGGGATCATATGCGGGCGGCGCGACCTGATCGAGGCGGTGCGGGCCAACGGCTTCACCGCGTACCACGCCAAGGAGCCGGGCGTCGCCGAGGCTATGACTAAGTTCCCCGCAGGCGCGTGGGGGCGGATGATGAAGGTGGACCGGCAGGCGCTGGCGGGCGGGCTGGCGGCTCTCGACCGGTGGTTCACGATGGACCACGAGGACCGCATACTGGGGTACCGCGCGATCATGGAGGCGATACAGGAGCCCCTGGCGGGCGTGCCGCACGTCGAGAGCGAGGTCGTGAACGTGCCGAACTTCTGGCAGGTGGAGCTGCACGTGCGGCTGGACGCGGCCGCGTTGGGCAAGACGGCGGAGCAGGCGGCGGAGGAGTTAGACGCCGGTGACCCGCGGGTATGGGTGGCGTTCTTCGGCGACGGGCAGATACTGATGAAGACGAACACGATGTCGATGGAAGACGGCCGCATACTTGGGGACCGGCTGAGGGCCGTGCTGACCTAGTTAGCAGCGGCCTCTGGATTACGCGGGCGGTAGCAGCATGAGTTGGCAACCATTGACGAAACTTGATCCTTACCATGGTGAACCACAGCACTACGAATTCCGGTTCCCGCTGGAGGATGGGCCTCGCAGACCAACCTACTGGAAAGACCTCTTGGTGGAGATTGTGGAGTGGCTCTTCGAAAACGAGCGCTTGAAACCGAGTCATTGTCCAATCAAGCGACAGAGTGCCCCAATCAGGTATATAGTGCATACCGAACCGCGTCATGCCGATGGTAGTTGCTTTAGCAATCCTGCAAGAGTTGGCGGATGCTACATAGAAGTCGATGAATGGTGGTATGAGTTGCATCCGGCGGACCTGAACGTGGAAGCGAAGGACAACGATGATAGATTGGTCGAGAACGCGAGGGTCATCATTAAGGAAGTAGCGCCTGGACTGCTAGACGAATTCCTTTTTCGAGAGCAGCGTCGATGAACAGGCTCTACTATGGTTGGTGCCATACCCTTTATCACGGCGTTTGCGCGGTCTCTTGGCGTCGTTCACAGGAGTGAATTCGAATGAAGACCAACAAGGTACTGGCGAAGATGAGGCAGGGGAAGAGGGCGGTAGGATGCGCGCTCGTCTTCCCTTCCACCGACCTCGTGGAGCTTATCGGCATGGCGGGGATGGACTTCGTGTACCTGGACTTCGAGCACGGGGGCTTTTCGCCGGAGTCGATCGTGGACATGTGCAGGGTGGCGAACCTGTACGACGTGACGCCGATAGGGAGGGCGCCGGACATACTGCCGTCGACGATAGGCAGGATGCTGGACTGGGGCTACCAGGGGGTCGAGGGGCCGCACGTTGGGACGCGCGACGAGGCGCAGCAGCTTGTGGACGCGTGCTACTACTCTCCCATCGGCAAGCGCAGCCTGGGGGCCAGCCGGGGCGCGGCGTACGGCGCGGGCGGGCCGGCGACGGAGTACACGCAGGAGGCCAATTCCCAGATCTACGTCTTCGCGCTGCTGGAGGACCTGCGGGCCGCTGAGAACATCGAGGAGATAGTGGAGGTCGACGGCATCCACTCGTACCACATCGGCACCAACGATCTCGCGCAGTCGATGGGGTTGCCGGGGCAGCCCAACCATCCAGATGTGCTGGAGGTTGCGGACCGCATGGTCGGCGTCATCCACGCCGCCGGCAAGAAGACGTCGGAGGAGGTGGTCGCAGCCGCACGGGGCACCAACATATTCCTCGACGGGGCCAAGGCGTTCGTGGAAGAAGTGGGCCGGACGGGGTAGCCCCCACGCGCGGGGCTATTCAGCGAGGGGCGCGGCCGGGTCCTGGTGACTCTGCGTCTACGTTATGTCATCGCCCTGTGGCCGCTTGTGGCGGCGGCGCTTTCTTGCGGCGGCCCAAGTGTCGACGAGCTGGGGCTGACGGAGTTGAGCTCCGATGGGGCTTGCGTGCCGGCGGGCAGGCTGGAGGTGGCGGAGGGCGAGCAGTGGAGGCTGGCCGGGGACCTGCGGACGCTGGAGGTGTACGGCGGGGGCGAGCAGGCCGGCGAGTTCGTTACGACCTACGTCACGGTGGCCAGCATTGCCGATGGGGTCATAGAGTCGGGCGGGGAGCGGGTCGTCGTGCGCGGCGGGGTGGTGGAGGGGACGATCGAGGACCGCTCCGACGACGTGGAGGCGCCTCCCGCGGCTGTGACGCCGTTTTCCCACTCCACGGTGTCGTCCATCGACGAGGGGCCCGTGCTGACCATCGATTGGGAGTGCCACCGGAACGCCTGGCTGACGCACGTGGACGTGAGCGAGAAGAGGCCGCCGGAGAAGTTCAGGGGCCCCACCAAGTACCAGAGGTTCGTCGAGGAGAGGACACTGGACTCGGGGGTCGAGGTGATCGTATTCAAGCTCAAGCGCGACGAGCCCGGGCTGCTCACGTCCCGGTTCACGACCTTCGTCACGAGTTTCGGGTACGATAAGGAGACGGGCAGGCTGGCGCTGCGCGAGGTCAGCTCCTTCGGCATACAGGAGGAGGAGACCTTCGCCAGCTTTTCGTCCCAGCAGTTGGTGGTGGAGGACGGGCCGCCCGCCCTGGAGTAGCACGACTGGAGGCAGCAGATTATGCCAGACACGAACACCGGCGGCAGGGCTGAGCGGATGGAGAGGCTGATACGCACCTACTTCGAGGGGTGCAACGAGGCCGACGCCGAGAAGATGACCTCGTGCTTCGTGCCGGACGCGGTACACTACTTCCCGCCGGACATGTACGACGGGCCGTGGGCGTCGGCGCGCAGGATCGCGGAGGGGTGGCAGGCGGCGGTGGACAGGCTGGGCTCGTACTGGGTCATCGACCGGCTCGTCACGGACGCCGACAGGCACGAGGCCGTGATAGAGTGGACGCACTTCAAGACGAAGCAGGGCGTGGTGCTGCGCGGCGCCGAATGGTACGAGTTCGACGAGGAGACGGGGCTGATCAAGGAGCTTCGGGCCTACTACGCCTCGCCCCAGGACAAGGGGCTGGACAGGCTGGAGCTCGGGGGTATGGACTACGAGGGGCGGGGCTACTCGATGGCGCCGCCCGCGGGCGCGAGGGACTGAGCGCGGGAACCCCGTTCATGGTTCGACAGGCTCACCACGAACGGGTTTCGGCGTACATGAACGGGTTTTGGCGTACATGGATCAACCCCCATCCTAACCTTCCCCCTCAGGGGGAAGGGACTCTGAGACATTCTCCTCAGGGGAAGGGACATTCTCCTCAGGGGGAAGGGACATTTGCTGTAGGAGGGAGTCGCAATGCAGCAGGCAGTTGAGAGCGACCTGGTTGAGCTGAGGAAGCGGATCCGCCACTCGGCGGCGCACGTCATGGCGGACGTGGTGACCAGGATGTTCCCCGGGGCGCGGCTTGCTATCGGCCCGCCCACGGAGGACGGCTTCTATTACGACTTCGACACGCCGGAGCCCTTCTCGGACGACGACCTGGAGCGCATCGAGGAGCGGATGAAGGACGTGATAGCGCGGGACTTCAGGTTCGAGCTGCAGGAGTATCCGAGGGACGAAGCGCTGGAGATGCACTCGGGCGAGCCGATGAAGCTGGAGATCATCGGCGAGATACCTGAGGGCGAGCCGATCACGACGTACCGCCACGGCCGGTTCGAGGACCTGTGCGCGGGGCCGCACGTCGAGTCGACGGGCCGGATACCGGCGTTCAAGCTGCTTAGCGTCGCTGGGGCGTACTGGCGCGGCGACGAAGGGCGTCAGATGCTCCAGCGCGTCTACGGGACGGCGTTCGAGTCGCAGGAGGCGCTCGACGAGCACCTGCGCCGGCTGGAGGAGGCGCAGAAGCGCGACCATCGGCGCCTGGGGCGGCAGCTAGACCTGTTCTCGGTCCACGACGAGACGGGGCCGGGCCTTATCGTGTGGCACCCGAAGGGGGCGGTCGTGCGCGGGATCGTGGAGGAGTTCTGGAAGGAGGAGCACCGCCGCCGGGGGTACGACCTCGTCTATACGCCGCACATAGGGCGTTCGACCCTGTGGCAGACCAGCGGCCACCTCGACTTCTTCAAGGAGAACATGTTCGCGGCGATGGACATGGAGGGGCAGGACTACTACCTGAAGCCGATGAACTGCCCGTTCCACATCCTCTACTACGAGACGGACCTGCGCAGCTACCGCAATCTGCCGATGCGGGTGGGCGAGCTGGGCACGGTGTACCGGTACGAGCGGGCCGGGGTAGTACAGGGGCTGCTGCGGGTGAGGGGAATGACGCAGGACGACGCGCACATCTTCTGCCGCCCCGACCAGGTGGAGGACGAGATCAACGGCGTGCTCGACCTGACGTTCTTCCTGATGAAGAGCTTCGGCTTCGACCGGTACGACGTGATGCTGTCCACGCGTCCGGAGAAGGCCGTCGGCGAGGCGGAGCGTTGGGAGCTTGCCACAGCGTCGCTGAGGAATACGCTGGAGGCGCGGGGCATCGAGTACGGCGTGGACGAGGGCGGGGGAGCCTTCTACGGGCCGAAGATCGACATACACATCCGGGACGCCATCGGCCGGCTGTGGCAGTGTACGACCGTGCAGTTCGACTTCAACCTGCCGGAGCGGTTCGGGCTGACCTACGTCGGCGAGGACGGGCGGGAGCACAGGCCGTACATGGTACACCGTGCCCTGCTGGGGTCCCTGGAGCGGTTCATGGGGGTGCTCATCGAGCACTACGGCGGGGCGTTCCCCACGTGGCTGGCCCCTGTGCAGGCCGTGGTGGTCCCGATTGCGGAGAGGCACCTGGAGTATGCGTCCGATGTAGAGCAGCAGATCGACGACGCCGGCGTCAGGGTGCAGGTGGACGACCGGAACGAGCGTATGAACGCGAAGATCAGGGACGCCCAGATGCAGAAGGTGCCCTACATGCTGGTCGTGGGCGACCGGGAGGCGAAGGCGGGCGCAGCCGCTGTGCGTCTGCGCTCCGGGGAGAACCTCGGGGCCGTGCCGGTCTCGGAGGTGATAGAGCGGATAGCATCGGAGAACGGGCCGGCCTGATACCGGAGTTCTCGTTCCTAGATCCCCAACCTAAACTAAATAGCGGTGGCGCTTCAGGGCAAGGGGAGGGCTGGTTTGAAACCAGCCCCTACGGGGTGATGGCCGATAGATATGGCGCTGAACGTGGAGGTGGAGGACTAGGGCCTTTCCAAAGTCCGTTCGTGGTGAGCCTGTCGAACCACAGGTGGGGCCTTCGACATGCTCAGAGCCTGCCCCGTACTCGATACGGGGCCAACGGCAAGGTACGACCCTATCCTAACAATGAAAAAGCCCTGGCCCGGCGCTTGACCGATAGCGAACGCGTGTGCTATGCTCCTCCCATGCCGAGAAATATCAATACGAATGGAGGGGCCGTCCCCCTCGGAGCTCGCTCCGAGCACGCCCGAACGGCTTGTAACATTCTGGTCATATCGGCGTCCCATTTCGTTAGACCAGCGTCGCATTCGCGTCACACGCTGTAACGCGAGCCAAAGCTGAATAAGACAAAATGTTACAGATTGTTACGGGTACGGAGAATCTTCGCCCGCTCGACGAGCGAGTACTACGACTTATCCCAACAATGGAAAGGCCCTGGTGGAGGACTTGGGTTGTTGCCCATGAGTTGCGCGCTGTGCTATAGTCCTTGCTGTTTATTCGGCCATAGAGCCTTTGAGGGGTGAGATATACCTAGGGATTATCGAGTCAACGGACGGATCAGGGTCCCGCAGGTGCGGCTCATAGACGAGACGGGCAAGCAGTTGGGGGTGATGCCGACGCGGACGGCCCTAGATACTGCCGAGGCGCGGGGCTTGGACCTGGTGGAGGTCGCGCCCAATGCCACGCCGCCCGTGTGCAGGCTGCTGGACTATGGCAAGTTCCGCTACGAGGTGACGCGCAAGGAGCGGGAGGCGCGCAAGGAGCAGAAGTCCAGGGGCGGGGCGCAGCAGCAGCGCGAGGTCCGGTTCAAGACGCGGATCGGCGACCACGACAGGGAGACGAAGACCAGGCTGGTCAAGCGGCTCCTGGACGAGGGGTCGAAGGTGCGTGTCTCGGTCTCGTTCAGGGCGCGCGAGATCACCCACCCCGAGTTCGGGATGGCCGTATTGAGAAGGGTCGCCGAGGACCTGGCGGACGATGCGGAGATGGAGAAGACGCCGGGGTTCGAGGGCAGGTTCCTGACCATGGTGCTGGTCCCCTCCAACAAGAAGACCCCCAAGCAGAAGGAGCCACAGGGTGCCAAAGCTTAAGACACACAAGGGAGCGGCGCGCCGCTTCCACATAACCGGGACCGGCAAGCTGCGTCGCATGAAGGGCCACAGGAGCCACCTGCGCCGCAAGAAGCCCGCGAACGTGCGGCGGCTGTACGGCAAGAAGCTGGAGCTGGGCCAGGGCGACGAGAAGAGGATCAAGCGCCTCCTCCCGAACGGCCTGCCGTAGCGGCGGGCACGGGGGCGGGCAGGCACAAGGCCTGCTCCTACGGGGCGGGGAAGGCAGGCACAAGGCCTGCCCCTACGGGGGCGGGGTTGTAGATGCAGATGGAACGGGGTAGCTAGTGACCAGGATAAAGAGAGGCGTCACCAGGCATCGGCGCCACAAGAAGATACTTAGCCAGACGAAGGGCCACAAGGGCGGACGCCACACGCTGGTCAGGCAGGCCCGCGAGTCGCTTATCCACGCGCTCAGCTACTCCTACGCGCACCGCAGGGAGAAGAAGGGCGACATGCGCAGGATGTGGAACGTCCGCATCAACGCGGCCGCCAGGGCCAACGGCCTATCGTACAGCAGGCTGATACACGGGCTGAAGCTCGGCGGCGTCGAGGTGAACCGCAAGATGCTGGCGGAGCTTTCGATCCGGGACCCCGCCGGCTTCTCCAGCATAGCCGACCAGGCGAAGCGGCACCTGGCCGCGAACGCGGCGTAGCCCCGCCTACCCGAACAGTCGTCGGAGCCAGCGTAGGAGCTCCTGGCTGACTTCGACGTCGGTATCCAGATCCTTCGCGCCTATTGCCGAACCCATACGCCGGGGTTCTTTTCTCGTTGCGAGCCAGGCGTGGACCTTGGCCCTAAGGGTCTTTCCCGCGACGAACTTACGGTCCGCTTCGGGGATGCCGTCTATGTAGGCCTCTGACAGCGGCCATACCGCGTCGCCGGGCGGGACCATCTCGGCGATGAAGTCCTCGAGCTCGCCGGGCGATTCGTTGTCGGGCATGAGCCAGACGCCCACGCGGGGCGCGCCGTCTATGATTGTGCCGTCCGGGTCGGGGCTGCTGGGCGGCTCTATGCCCGCCGCGCGAATCCTATGCGCCACGGCTTGCCAGCGTGCCTTGGGGTCGTCGTTGGCGTCCACGAGAATGCCGACGGCGGTTCGTCCTTCAACGAGTATTTCCCCGCGGATGCTGGATAGGAGCTCGGCTACGCTATGCTTCTCGCGGATGCAGAATGGCGGCATTTCTGGGTCGGAGAGTGAGAGGTGGCGGACAACGTGTAGGTCATCCTGTCCCTCGACGATAAGGACGCGTTCTTCAGACGATGCCTCGCCGTCGGCCATGCGCTTACCTTACTTCGATTCCCTGTTCGGCAGCGATCGCCAACTCTTCCTCCGGGTACTCCACGGCGCGCAGGTGTCCGTCTCGCCGTGAGAGGCGAATGAGGATACCTTCGGTATCTTCAAGCTCCGCCGCCGCTTCCGCAAAGCCCCGTATGCAGTCCGAACTGTGTGTCGTGGCGAAGACCTGCACGTTGTTCTGGTGGGCCGCTTGCAGGACCATTCGCCAGTAGTCGCGCTGCACGGAATAGTGGATGCCGTTCTCGGCTTCGTCGATTAGCAGGAAGCCATCGCGGCTGTTGGCGAGGGCGAGGGCGACGCCGAACAGGCGCAGCACGCCGTCTCCGAGGCTTTTCAGGGGAGATGGACGCTTTTGGTTCATGAGCCTGACCATCGCACGTCGTCTGAGTCTTCTACCATCCGGCTGGCGGTCGGTAATCAGTGCGGCATCTATGATGTCACTGTCCAATACCAGTCTCAGGGCGTCTATTGCCCGATCTTCTTGGTCCGTCAACGCCACGTCGTCCCATAGGTGCGCCAACTCATCGTCGCTCAGAAGCCCGGGTCCCAGGAGTTGGTGCTCTATTGGTGTTGGGGGGCTGCCTCCAGGCAAGCGCCTCAGTTCGCGCCCCATAGGGGCTGAATCATTAGCTGAGGTGGAGAACGGGAGTACATGTTGTTCGCCCCTATATACGACTGTAAGCACCACACCCTCGCGTGAGGTAGCCTGCTCGATTTCAAGTCTTTCCTTGGCCTTCTCTTCCGGTCCTATTGATATGGAAGTACCTTGGGAGACACCGCTGTCGTGGAAAAGGGACCGGTAATCGGGCAGAACTCTTTCGCGGCCAGTGTGGTTGGTGGTGACGTACATCTCGCCGCGGTCCCGCAGCAGGTCATTCAACACGGCGTAGCTTCCACGGGCAGCGTAGATGCGAACGGCGTCCAGCACGGTCGTCTTGCCGACGCCGTTCTTTCCGGCCAGCAGGGTCACGCGGCCCAATCGTGGAATGGACAGCGCCTCGATTCCCCGGAACCCCTGTATCGACAAGCTCTGGAGGTGGAGGTTGTTGGCATCGGTCATGGGCTGCTCCCCCGCGTCTGCGGCGTCTGCTGGACGAGGCGTACCGGTCTCCGCTCGGCTTTGCACAAGGGCATTATATCCCAAGGCTTCATGGGCGCGGTTCCCGGCTACCTGAGCAGGGCGCGGATGTCTTTGACGAGGGCTTCGGGGTCGAAGGGGAGGGTGTGGAGGCCGCGTAGGAGGCCCTGGCGGTCGATGAGGTAGACGGGGGCGGAGTGGTCGACGGTGTAGGCGTCGGCGGCTATGTCCTTCGCGAGGGCGGTGACTCCGCCGCTCGGCTCGCTTTCATCATGAGGCGTTTCCCGCGCCGCCGCTGGGCCGACCTTTGCGGGGTCGACGTAGTAGGCGGCCCAGACGGGTCCCAGGTCGGCTTCCTCGCCCACCAGGAAGGACCACTTGTCGGCCATGCGCCAGCGCTCGGAGTAGTCGTACGCCTGCTCCACGGAGTCGCGTTCGGGGTCTATGCTGACGGCTATGATGGCGACCTCCTGGGCGTCGCCGCCGAGCATCTCGTGGGCGTCGCGCAGGTGGGCGGTGACGACGGGGCATATGTCGGGGCAGGCGGTGTAGAGGAAGGTCAGGAGGGCGACGCGACCGCGGAAGCTGGCAAGGTCCACGGGGTCTCCGAACTGGTCGACGAGGCTGAAACCCGGCGCGGGCTCTGGGTCCTCGAAGATGGTGCCTTCGGACGGTCCGGGCCTCGAGCAGGCGATGAGTAGAACGGCGAGGGCGAGCGCGGCCGACGCCATGAGCAGGCGGGCCGTTGGCCGTCCGGCGGTCAAGGGCCGGTTCAGGGCTGCCCGAATCTCCGATCCAGCAGGTAAGCGGCGGTGGGTACGGCGACGGTGATCGCCGTGCCTACCGCGACTACGGCCCACTCCTTGACGACGTTCTCGTTGAGGATGGTGAAGATCGTGCCGAGCCCGAAGGCGAATATGAATACGGTGACGAACGCGAGCAGTGGGAAGAGCAGCGCCCGCTTGAATCTAAGTTTTTCCATGGATTCACCCCCATCCTAACCTTCCCCCTGAGGGGGAAGGGATTCTAAGATAGCCTCTACTTCCCCCTGAGGGGGAAGGGATTCTAAGATAGCCTCTACTTCCCCCTGAGGGGGAAGGGATTCTGAGATAGTCTCTAACTTCCCCCTGAGGGGGAAGGGATTCTGAGATAGTCTCTACTTCCCCCTGAGGGGGAAGGGATTCTAAGATAGCCTCTACTTCCCCCCTGAGGGGGAAGGGATTCTAAGATAGCCTCTACTTCCCCCTGAGGGGAAGGGATTCTGAGATAGTCTCTAACCCCCCCCTGAGGGGAAGGGATTCTGAGATAGTCTCTAACCTCCCCCTGGGGGGAAGGGATCCTGAGATAGCCTCTAAACATCCGACTCGTATCCTGCCTCGGCCAGCTCTTGGCGGGTCTTCTCCTGCTCGCGGTTGTACCACCGGAAGAACGCCGCGATGATGAGGGTTATCAGGATTGCGCCGCCGCCTATCTTCATGATGATGGCTCCCACCTGCTGGTCGGCGACGGCGTCCAGCGCGATGATCCTGGGCGCGTTGGCGTACCACTCGTAGAGCGGGCCGGAGGCGAATGTGATGGGCGCGAAGATGATTAGCTGCGCTATGGAGAGCAGGAAGAGGTAGAGCATCTGGAGCGGGTACGACAGGCGCGGAAGCTCCGGCATGGTGCTGGCGAGGGGCCACCACATGAGGACGGCCGCGGCCATGAATAGCAGGTGCTCCAGCACGTGTGCGGCGTGGACGGTCACGCTCAGGTTGTAGAGGGCGGGCATGTGCCATATCGAGAAGATGACGTTGAAGAGCAGGAAGGCGGGGACCGGGTGGGTGGCTATCCTGGCGGCGATGAATAGCGGGTCGGGCCTGAGGATGCGGCGTATCAGCCAGTCCGGCGTTCCGAGGATGAGGAGGGGCGGGGCGACGAGGGTGAGCAGGACGTGCTGGAGCATGTGGGCGCTGAAGAGGAAGTCGTTGCTTATGCGGTGGAGCGGGGATAGCAGGGCGAAGAATATGACGAGGACGCCGAGCGTAAAGGTGGCGGTCTGCCTGGGGTCCGCGGCGGGGGCGAGGGCGTAGCGCTCCCTGAGGGGGCCGATACCGAGCATGTAGCCTCCCTGCAGGAGGCCGAGTCCTATGAGCACGTCGGGGTGCGAGTGCCACTCTGTCCAGATGGAATCCACGGGGTTGTTCGTTACGCGAAGAACTGGAACAGGACGAGGACGGCCATCACAACCGACATAGCCAATGCCAGTCCACCGACGAAGAAGCCGGAGAAGAGCTTGGCGTCATAGCGCAGGTGCATGTAGAACATCGCTACCATCGCGAACTTGGCCGCCGAGAGGACAACCAGGATAGGGATGATCCACGCTCCCAGGTCCTCGACGTAGAAGACGGCCACTTCTATGGCCGTGATGACCGATAGGGTCATCGCGACCTTGAAGTAGGTCAACGGGGTCGGATGCCCCGTGTGCGCGCTCTGCTCCGATTGACTATGCGTCTGCTCGGTCATGCACCTGTCCTATATGCCGGGGAATACGCCGAAGAGGTAGACGACGGTGAAGATGACGATCCAGACGACGTCGACGAAGTGCCAGTAGAGGGCGGCCAGGTCGACGTCGAGGTTTCGAGCCGCGGTAACGCCGCCCGGTGTGAACGAGAAGAAGAACAGCGACAGCAGCCATATGACGCCTAGGGTGACGTGGGCGCCGTGGAAGCCCGTCAGGGTGAAGAAGGTGGTGCCGAACAGGTTGGTCCTGGGCGTCAGGCCGTGCTGCTCCTCGAACTCGTCGACTCCCTCCACGCACTCGTCTATGAAGGTCTTTTCGTATTCGGTGAGCTTGTCGACGTAGGCCGGGTTGGCGCGGAGTTCCACGCAGTCGATATGCACCTCGTGGGTGGCGAAGTCCCTGAACTCGAAGACCTGGAAGGCGAGGAAGGTCATGCCCATGATGGCGGTGGAGGCGATCCATATTCGGAAGCCCTTGAGGCTGCCTCTGGTGAGGGCGGAGTAGGCGAGCACCATGCTCATGCTGCTCATGAGCAGTACGAAGGTGCTGACGGAGGTGGTGGGTATGCTGAATACGTCTTCGGGGAAGGGGCCGACCTTGCTCTTGCCGTAGTAGACGACGTAGGTCGCGATGAAGGACCCGAAGAACATGCAGTCCGATCCGAGGAAGGCCCACATCAGGAGCTTCCTGTGGTTCAGGCCGGTGGTCGTCTCTTCGTGCTCACCGCCGTGGGGGGCGGCCTCTGCGTGTGCCAAGGGGGCGCTCCTGTTGCGTTAGTGGCCCTCTGCGTCCGGCTCGTTGACCGGCTCGAAGGACCATGCGTAGACGGCGACTATGGTGATTGCCAGCCCGACCAGTCCCACTACGATGCCCGTGATGGTCGCGCTGTAGACGAGGCCGTATGCGGCTATCAGCAGGCCGGCGGAGGCTACGAGGGGCCAGTAGGAGGGCTGCGGCAGGTGTATGCCGTGGCCGTTGTCCTCGGAGGCGCCCGCCACGGGCACGGTGCTGACGCGCTTGCGCTTCTGCATCCAGAACGGGTCTATCCCGTGGACGACGGGGATCTGCTCGAAGTTGTACTCCGGGGGCGGGGAGGGGATGGACCACTCGAGGGTCCGCCCGTCCCAGGGGTCCGCGCCCGCCATCTCGCCGCGCCTGGCGCTGCGGACCATGTTGACGATCAGGATTAGTACGCCCACGGCGAGGACGGCCGAGCCGAGGGAGGATACGAGGTTCCAGAAGTCCCAGCCCATCTCGCTGTCGTAGGAGTGGATGCGGCGGGGCATTCCGTCCAGCCCGACGAAGTGCATGGGGAAGAAGGTGATGTTCATGCCGATGAAGACGAGCCAGAAGTTGATCTTGCCCATCGCCTCGTCCATGAGGCGACCGGTGATCTTGGGGAACCAGTAGTAGGCTCCGGCGGCGATGGCCATGATACTGCCGCCGAAGAGGACGTAGTGGATGTGTGCGACGATGAAGTAGGTGTCCTGCTGCTGGGCGTCGGAGGCGGCGGATGAGTGCATGACGCCGCTGAGGCCGCCGATGATGAAGAGGAAGACGAAGCCTATGGCGAAGAGCATGGGGGTCTTGAGGTCTATGGACCCTTTCCACATGGTGCCTATCCAGTTGAATATCTTCACGCCGGTCGGGACGGCGATGGCCATGGTCGTCAGGGCGAAGACCGAGTTGGCGACCGGGCCGAGGCCGACGGTGAACATGTGGTGGCTCCAGACCATCCATCCCATGAAGCCGATGATGACCCCGGAGAGGACGACGACGGGGTATCCGAAGAGCGGCTTGCGCGAGAAGGTCGGGATGATCTCCGAGACTATGCCCATGGCCGGCAGGATGAGGATGTAGACCTCCGGGTGCCCGAAGATCCAGAAGAGGTGCTGCCAGAGTAGGGGGTTGGCGCCTGCGCCGGTGCTGAAGAAGTTCATCCCGAAGAATCGGTCGAACATCAGCTCGATGAGCGCCACGGTTATGACAGGGAAGGCGAGGACGAGCAGGAACGACGTGACGAGGGTCATCCAGGTGAAGAGCGGCATGCGCATGAGGGACATGCCGGGGGCGCGCATGTTGACGATGGTGACGATGAAGTTGAAGGCGGCGGCCAGTGAGGCGATGCCCAGGACCTGCAGGCTGACTGCCCAGTAGTCGATGCCGTGCCCGGGGTTGTAGTCGCTTCCGGTGATGGGGGCGTATCCGAACCAGCCGGCGTTTGGCGCTCCGCCGAGGAACCAGCTCAGCTTGAGCAGGATGGCGCCGGCGAGGAAGGTCCAGTAGCTGAAGGCGTTGAGGCGCGGGAAGGCGACGTCCCGCGCGCCTATCTGGAGCGGGATGACGAAGTTGAAGAAGGCCGCCCCCAGCGGCATGACGCCCAGGAAGATCATGGTGGTGGCGTGCATGGTGAAGAGCTGGTTGAAGATCTCGGGGCTGACGAATTCCTGACCGGGCCGGGCGAGCTGAATGCGCATGTACAGCGCTTCCAGGCCGCCGGTAATGAACAGGATGAAGGCGGTCACTCCGTAGAGGATCCCGATCTTCTTGTGGTCGATGGTGGTGAGCCAGTCCATCACCCCCGTGGGGTGGGCCGGCCTCTTCGGCAGCGGCAACGAGAGCGTAGTCATCTTATGGCTACCTCATTCACTCCTGCTTGGCACTTCGAGCGGTGCTACCGGCATTGTACTCCAGTCCTGGTCCCAGCGGCGATGGATGCGGCATGCGCTACTTCAGCCCCCGCAGGTAGGCCACGAGGGCCGAGACGTCGGCCTCGCTCAACTCCCTGGTCGGGTCGTTGTAGACCTCCGCGTCCCTGGACATGAGGTTGCCCGGCTTGACGGCCTCCGGGTCCTCGATCCACCTGCGCAGGTTGGCCTGGGTGTTCTCCATGATACCCGCCGCGAGGTGGCTCCTGCTGGCGACGTGGGTCAGGTTCGGGCCCTGCTCGCCGCGCGCGCGCGGCGAGCCCGCGACGGTGTGGCAGGACCAGCAGCGCGCGTCGCCTTCGAACAGGTTCTTGCCGGCGACGGCGAGCGGGTCTGTGGGGACGGCGGCGTCCTGGGCCTGCGCGGCGAGCCATTCGTCGAACTCTTCGCGCGGATGCGCGAAGACTCGGAACCTCATGTTGGAGTGTGCTACGCCGCAGAACTCGGCGCACTGGCCGTAGTATTCGCCGGGCTCCTCGGCCAGTATCCACATCTGGTTGGGGTGGTTGGGCACGAGGTCCACCTTGCCGGCGATCTTGGGGATCCAGAAGCTGTGGAGCACGTCCTTGGACTCGAGATTTATGTTGATGACCTCGTCGGTGGGTATGTGCAGCTCGTTCGATACGACCGTCATGGCGTCGGAGCCGTCGGGGTGGGGATAGTTGAATTCCCACCACCATTGGTGGCCTACGACGTCGATGGTCAGGGAGCCTGGCTCCGGGGGGTTGGCGTTGTAGAAGACGGTGGTGACGGTCGGGACGGCGACTACCGCCAGGACGAGGGCAGGCGCTATGGTCCAACCGATCTCGAGGGGGGTGTTTCCGTGGGTCTGCTCGGGGTCGGGGTCTCCGGGCTTTCGCCGGAACCGGATGGCGGCGTAGACGAGGACGCCCCCCACGACGATGAAGACGAAGACGGCGGTCCAGAAGATCCAATAGAAGAGCGTTAGCTGCGACCGGGCGACCGGGCCGTCGGCGTCGAAGGTGGACTGGTTGTTCGAGGCGTCACAGCCTACGGCCAGCAGGACGAGCAGCACGGCCAGCCCGACGATCGCCAGCCTAGACGAGTAACGGTCTATCTTCGACATGCAGCCTTAATGCCTCTCCTGCGGCCCGCAGACTCCCGGAAGCCGGACAGAATCTATCAAAGCGGTACTTTGGCCGTCAAGTCCATTGGGGTTCGGCAAGTAGCAGACGCGATGGCAGCCCGTGGTGTTTGTGCAAAGTTTCACAATAATAGCACCGTTAGGGGCTCCAGGTCAACGCGTAGGGGATTGTCTGGATCGGGGTTCGCGGGATTTCGGGATTTCCAGGATGGGTCTGGAGTTTGAACGGCTTCACGCGGCGCGCCGGGGCAGGGTAGCGATAGATGGTATATTTGAGTTGGGGCGCGTTGGAGCCGGTAGGCGGCGCCGGGGAGACTCATGGCGGACAGGTACTTCACGCTGGAAGAGGCGCAGGGGCTCGTGGTCTGGCTGGAAGAGAGCTTCCGGGCGATGCGGCCGCACGTCCGGCAACTCCTGGAGCTGGAGAGCGAATTGGTGGAGCTTCGGGGGCGCGTGGACTCGAATGGCGGCACCGACCTCGGGGGCCGGCTGGGACGCATCCAGGGCGAGATGAACGAGGCTGCGGCTTCGATCCAGCGGGGGGTTGCCGCCATCACGGAGGAGGGTATCATCGTGCGGCGGCTGGAGGATGGCCTGGTGGACTTTCCGGCGCTGCGCGACGGGCGGGAGGTGTACCTGTGCTGGCGGTCGGGGGAGGCGGCGATAGACTACTGGCACGAGGTGGACACCGGGTTCGATGGGCGCCAGCCTCTCTAGCCGCCGCCCGCGTCCTCGTCGGCGGGCAAGCCCATTATCTGGTGGATGTATATGCTGATGTCGAAGGCTGGCATGCTCATGAGGCCGAGGGTGCCGCGGGACGCGAACTCGGCCGATATTCGCGCCACGGTCTCATTGTCCGGGGCCTGGAGCACGGTGACGAAGTCGTACGGGCCGAGCACCGCGTACTGCGCGATGACCCTTGCGCCGAACGCCTCGATCTCCTTGTTGACCTCCAGGACGCGCTGCGGCCGCTCCTTTACGGTCTTCCTGCCCTCCTCGGTGAGGGTGCCCATGAGTATGTAAGTTGCCATCGGAGACCTCCTATGGACGGGGTGTCATTCTAGGTTCAGGCGGGCGGCAAAGTCAACGCGAACATGAGGGCCCCGATTCCCCACCTAGGTAAAAGAGAGACCTCGTTGGCGCCCGTGTTGAAGCGGGCTAAGATGGTTGCTGCACAGGCAAAGCCATCACCAACGAGGTGCATCTATTATGAAGCAAGTCACCCTGCCGTTCCAGTATGCCGGGGAGAAGAGCACGACGGGTATGACGGCGCTGTCGGGCCTACCGACGTACCTGGAGTTGATACAGGTGTGCGGGTTGAAGTCATCGATAGAGCGCTGCGTGGGGTTGCGTAGAGGCGGTCAGGGCTGGACGGACAGCCAGATAGTCACCTCGCTGATACTGCTGAACCTTGCGGGCGGCGAGTCGGTGTCCGATCTGGATGTCCTTGAGAAGGACGAGGGGTTCTGCCGGGTGCTTCGAGAGACGGAGATGGTCGGGATGGGTCGCAGGGAGCGCGTAGCGTTGGGCCAGAGATGGCGTGTGGAGCGGCGTCGGACCGTACCGTCGGAGTCTGCGGTGTTCCGGTACCTGTCGGGATTCAACGACGCAGACGAGGAGTCTCGGCGGCAAGCTCACCGGGCATTCATCCCTACGCCCAACCAGGCGCTGCGCGGTCTCTGGGAGGTCAACGCCGAGATGGTGGGCTTCGTTCAGAGCCGTTCGCCTCACACCGTGGCGACTCTGGACATGGACGCGACCCTGGTGGAGACGCACAAGCAGGAGGCGCTCTTCAGCTACAGGAAATACAGGGCGTACCAGCCGCTGACGATCTACTGTTCAGAGGACGACCTGATCGTTCATTCGGAGTTCCGAGACGGCAACGTGCCTGCGGGCCATCAGCAGTTGCGCGTGCTGACCGAAGCACTGGAGCAACTGCATTACAGCGTCGAGAGGGTGATGCTGAGGTCTGATACGGCGGGGTACGAGCAGGAGTTGCTGCGATACTGCGCCGAGGGAAGGAACGAGCGGTTCGGGGTGATCGAGTTTGCGGTGGGTGTTGACGTGACGGCGGAGTTCCGCCGTGCGGTGTCGGCGGTTCCCGAGCGGCAGTGGCAGCCGCTGTACCGGAAGGTGGGCGAGCATAGGGTGGATACGGGCCAACAGTGGGCTGAGGTCAACTTCGTGCCCAACTGGATAGGGCACTCGAAGAACAGCCCTGAGTATCGGTTCATAGCCATCAGGGAGCGGTTGAACGAGCAGCCTCTGCCTGGGATGGACAGCCAGCTAGAGCTTCCATTCCCTGCGATGGAGTTGCCCGGTCGGGGTTGGCACAAGGTCTTCGGGCTGGTGACCAACCGAGACCTACCGGGAGACGAGGTGATCGGGTGGTCGAGGCAGAGATGCGGCAAGGGTGAGGAGGTACACGGCGTGTTGAAGGAGGACCTTGCGGGCGGCAGGCTCCCTTCGGGCCTGTTCGGAGCCAACGCGGCATGGTGGGCCATAGTGGTGCTGGCCTTCAATCTGAACTCGGCGATGAAGCGGCTGGTGTTGGGCGGACAGTGGGTGAGCAAGCGTCTGAAAGCGGTCCGCTTCAACCTGATCGCCCTTGCTGGCCGGGTCATATGGCACGCTCGAAGGCTGATCATCCGCCTGGCGCGTGGACACCCCTCATACGAGTTGGTGCTCAGAGCGCGGCAGAGGCTATCGGCGCTGGCTGCCGAGCCGTAAACGGCATAGGCGACCCGGTAGGGGGAGAGGGCCCATCGGTTGAAGGCGACTCAGCGGTGTCGTCTGGCCGGGCCATGCCTTCCTTGGACTCAACAGAGCCGCCGCTTGGTATCAGGCCGCCCCAATACCCTCAAAACGTCGTCCAAACCCCTCCCTACGGCCCAATCTGAGCATATGTGACGCCGAGGCAACGACGAACATGTCCCTGTAGAACCGCAAAGTCCACACCAATAACGCTAGGTGGTGGATCTGGGAGGGGTAAGGGTCGTGACGGTCACACGGATAGCGTGGGTAGGCGCCGCCGCGGCGCTGGCGGGGGCGGCGGCGCTGGTCGTGCTGGCGCTGAATGTCGGGCGGCCCGGCCCGGCAGGGCCTGGGGACGCGGCGGTTCCGGCCGAAGGCGCGCGGGTCGATACGCGGGAGCCGGCGGCGGAGGCGGGGAGCGCGGACGCGTCGGGGCAGGGACCGCCTGGAGCCGAGGAGGAGGTCGTGCTCACGAATCCGCTGGGGGGCGTGGACCCGTCCCTGGCGGAGGTGTTGCCGGACTTCGGGCGGACGCTGGGCAAGGACGACATAGCCCCGATCTACGACCCGGTGCTGGTGAGCGCGGAGGAGGCGGGGCTGGAGGACGGCGACCACGTGATGGGACTGGCGATAGATGGCGAGGCGCGGGCGTACCCGGTGAGGGCGCTCCACTCGCGGGAGATGGTCAACGACGAGGTGGCCGGCGTGCCGGTGCTCGTCACCTGGTGACCGATCTGCAACACCGGTCTCGTGCACGACCGGCGGATCGAAGGCAAGGCCCACCTGTTCGGCAACTTCGGGAAGCTGTACCTGAACGCGATGACGTGGTGGGACCACGAGACGGGCAGCGTCTGGTCGCAGCCCATAGGGCAGGCGATAAAGGGGCCGTACAAGGGGACGCGGCTGGAGATGGTCCCGGTGGCGGTCATGCCGTGGGCATCCTGGAGGGAGGAGCACCCCGATACGCTGGCGCTGGAGACGGACACGCGGTTCGGGGCGGCCTACGACCCGTTCGAGCACAGCCAGGACATCTACGTGCTGGGCGTCGCGCTGGGCGGGAAGGCGAAGGCGTACCCGTGGCCTGCGGTAAGCGCGGAGGTTGCGGTCAACGACCGGCTGGGGGGCGTGCCGCTGCTGGTGTACGCGAACCCGGAGACGAGGGCGGCGCACGTCTACGTAAGGCGCGCCGGGGGCAGGGAGCCGGAGTTCGCCTGGCGCGGCGGGGCGCTGGTGGACGTGGAGACGGGATCGACGTGGGACCCTGCGAGGGGGCGGGCGGTGGATGGGGAGCTTCGGGGCGAGGCGTTGGAGCGTGTGGCGTACGCGACGGCGTTCGACTGGGCGTGGGCGGACTTCTACCCGGAGACGGCCGTGTATGGGCGGTAGACCCCAAGCTGGTCGACGGATTAGGGGGCAGGAATGACGGTGTAGTTGGCGCGCGCTATTCGCCCCGCAGCCGGCGCAGCTCGACTTCGATCTCGGCGGCGCGGCGCTCCGCGGCCTGTGCACGTTCCTCCGCAAGAGCCCGGGCGGCTTGCTCTGCGTCCGCCCGTTCCTGCTCGAAGTCTCTCGCCACGCGTTCGGCCTCTGCCCGCGCTTCCGCGAAGTCTCTCGCCACGCGTTCAGCCTCTGCCCGCGCTTCCGCGAAGTCTCTCGCCGCTTCAGCCGCCAGGCGCGCCTCCACCGTTTCCGTGATCGTCGGCAGGAACCGGCCGGCCGCCGGGTCCCGGAAGCGTATCTCGCCGTTGTCCCACCACAGCTCCAAGCCCAGCGCCTCGCTGTATCCCCAATGCCGCCCGTCGGGCTCGGTAACTATCTCCAGGGGCCGGTACTCTCCGTCCACCAGCAGGTCGCCCGCGAGCGGCGCGTCGTGATACTCGCCACCCGACGGGTCGAATCGCCAGTACTCGCCCACTCCGAGAGCCGCGTAGCCCTCCGGTTTCTCCGCGTAGTCCCGCCTGCCCGTGCTGCGCGACGCCACTTCGAGGACCAGGTCCGGCGGCCTGCCCACCTCGCTTATCACGTATCCGTTGCGCCGGATGACTCTCTCCGGGTCGATGATCGGCCTTGCGAAGATGAAGTCCGGAGCCAGCTTCACTGGGTCGCCCACTTTGAGGATGAGGTAGATTTCTCCCGTAATCAGCACGTCGTCGGACCCGGTAAAGTAAGCCAGCAGCGTGCTGTCGATCGAGTTGAAGGTCTTGCGTTGCACCATGTCAGGCTCCCGCGGCGGGTCGGGCAACTGCTCGATGCGCCGCTGCTTCAGTGCGCTCTGGGTGGTCATGGCCGGCCTCCTCCGTGATGCTGCGCGAGGGGATTGTAGCATGAGCGGCCGGGGATGGATTACCGCGAGTTGCGGTCAACGACCGGCTGGGTGACGTGCCGCTGTGGTATACGCGAACCCTGAGACGAGGGCGGCGCACCTCTACGCCAAGCGCGCGGGGGGCAGGGAGCCGGAGTTCGCGTGGCGCGGCGGGGCGCTGGTGGACGTGGAGACGGGCTCGACGTGGGATCCCGGGAGCGGGCGGGCGGTGGACGGGGAGCTTCGGGGCGCGGCGCTGGAGCGTGTGGCGTACGCGACGGCGTTCGACTGGGCGTGGGCGGACTTCTACCCGGAGACGGCCGTGTATGGGCGGTAGACCCCAAGCTGGTCGACGGATTAGGGGGCAGGAATGACGGTGTAGCTGGCGCGCGCTATTCGCCCCGCAGCCGGCGCAGCTCGACTTCGATCTCGGCGGCGCGGCGCTCCGCGGCCTGTGCACGTTCCTCCGCGAGAGCCCGGGCGGCTCGCTCTGCGTCCGCCCGTTCCTGCTCGAAGTCTCTCGCCACGTGTTCGGCCTCTGCCCGCGCTTCCGCGAAGTCTCTCGCCACGCGTTCGGCCTCTGCCTGCGCTTCCGCGAAGTCTCTCGCCACGCGTTCGGCCTCTGCCCGCGCTTCCGCGAAGTCTCTCGCCGCTTCAGCCGCCAGGCGCGCCTCCACCGTTTCCGTGATCGTCGGCAGGAACCGGCCGGCCGCCGGGTCCCGGAAGCGTATCTCGCCGTTGTCCCACCACAGCTCCAGGCCCAGCGCCTCGCTGTATCCCCAATGCCGCCCGTCGGGCTCGGTAACTATCTCCAGGGGCCGGTACTCTCCGTCCACCAGCAGGTCGCCCGCGAGCGGCGCGTCGTGATACTCGCCGCCCGACGGGTCGAATCGCCAGTACTCGCCCACTCCGAGAGCCGCGTAGCCCTCCGGTTTCTCCGCGTAGTCCCGCCTGCCCGTGCTGCGTGACGCCACTTCGAGGACCAGGTCCGGCGGCCTGCCCACCTCGCTTATCACGTATCCGTTGCGCCGGATGACTCTCTCCGGGTCGATGATCGGCCTTGCGAAGATGAAGTCCGGAGCCAGCTTAACCGGGTCGCCCACTTTGAGGATGAGGTAGATTTCTCCCGTAATCAGCACGTCGTCGGACCCGGTAAAGTAAGCCAGCAGCGTGCTGTCGATCGAGTTGAAGGTCTTGCGTTGCACCATGTCAGGCTCCCGCGGCGGGTCGGGCAACTGCTCGATGCGCCGCTGCTTCAGTGCGCTCTGGGTGGTCATGGCCGGCCTCCTCCGTGATGCTGCGCGAGGGGATTGTAGCATGAGCGGCCGGGGATGGGTTCCCGCGAGTTGCGGTCAACGACCGGCTGGGGGGCGTGCCGCTGCTGGTGTACGCGAAGCCCTGAGACGAGGGCGGCGCACGTCTACGCCAGGCGCGCGGGGGGGGGGCAGGGAGCCGGAGTTCGCATGGCGCGGCGGGGCGCTGGTGGACGTGGAGACGGGCTCGACGTGGGATCCCGGGAGCGGGCGGGCGGTGGACGGGGAGCTTCGGGGCGAGGCGCTGGAGCGTGTGGCGTACGCGACGGCGTTCGACTGGGCGTGGGCGGACTTCTACCCGGAGACGGCCGTGTATGGGCGGTAGACCCCAAGCTGGTCGACGGATTAGGGGCGGGAATGACGGTGTAGTTGGCGCGCGCTATTCGCCCCGCAGCCGGCGCAGCTCGACTTCCATCTCGGCGGCGCGGCGCTCCGCGGCCTGTGCACGTTCCTCCGCGAGAGCCCGGGCGGCTCGCTCTGCGTCCGCCCGTTCCTGCTCGAAGTCTCTCGCCACGCGTTCGGCCTCTGCCCGCGCTTCCGCGAAGTCTCTCGCCGCTTCAGCCGCCTGGCGCGCCTCCACCGTTTCCGTGATCGTCGGCAGGAACCGACCGCTCGCCGGGTCCCGGAAGCGTATCTCGCCGTTGTCCCACCACAGCTCCAGGCCCAGCGCCTCGCTGTATCCCCAATGCCGCCCGTCGGGCTCGGTAACTATCTCCAGGGGCCGGTACTCTCCGTCCACCAGCAGGTCGCCCGCGAGCGGCGCGTCGTGATACTCGCCGCCCGACGGGTCGAATCGCCAGTACTCGCCCACTCCGAGAGCCGCGTAGCCCTCCGGTTTCTCCGCGTAGTCCCGCCTGCCCGTGCTGCGTGACGCCACTTCGAGGACCAGGTCCGGCGGCCTGCCCACCTCGCTTATCACGTAGCCGTTGCGCCGGATGACTCTCTCCGGGTCGATGATCGGCCTTGCGAAGATGAAGTCCGGAGCCAGCTTCACCGGGTCGCCCACTTTGAGGATGAGGTAGATTTCTCCCGTAATCAGCACGTCGTCGGACCCGGTAAAGTAAGCCAGCAGCGTGCTGTCGATCGAGTTGAAGGTCTTGCGTTGCACCATGTCAGGCTCCCGCGGCGGGTCGGGCAACTGCTCGATGCGCCGCTGCTTCAGTGCGCTCTGGGTGGTCATGGCCGGCCTCCTCCGTGATGCTGCGCGAGGGGATTGTAGCATGAGCGGCCGGGGATGGATTCCCGCGAGTTGCGGTCAACGACCGGCTGGGGGGCGTGCCGCTGCTGGTGTACGCGAACCCGGAGACGAGGGCGGCGCACGTCTACGTAAGGCGCGCGGGGGGCAGGGAGCTGGAGTTCGCATGGCGCGGCGGGGCGCTGGTGGACGTGGAGACGGGCTCGACGTGGGACCCTGCGAGGGGGCGGGTGGTGGACGGGGAGCTTCGAGGCGAGGCGTTGGGGCGTGTGGCGTACGCGACGGCGTTCGACTGGGCGTGGGCGGACTTCTACCCGGAGACGGCCGTGTATGGGCGGTAGACCCCAAGCTGGTCGACGGATTAGGGGGCAGGAATGACGGTGTAGCTGGCGCGCGCTATTCGCCGCGCAGCCGGCGCAGCTCGGCTTCCATCTCGGCGGCGCGGCGCTCCGCGGCCTGTGCACGTTCCTCCGCGAGAGCCCGGGCGGCTCGCTCTGCGTCCGCCCGTTCCTGCTCGAAGTCTCTCGCCACGTGTTCGGCCTCTGCCCGCGCTTCCGCGAAGTCTCTCGCCACGCGTTCGGCCTCTGCCCGCGCTTCCGCGAAGTCTCTCGCCACGCGTTCGGCCTCTGCCCGCGCTTCCGCGAAGTCCCTCGCGGCTTCAGCCGCCAGGCGCGCCTCTACCGTTTCCGTGATCGTCGGCAGGAACCGGCCGGCCGCCGGGTCCCGGAAGCGTATCTCGCCGTTGTCCCACCACAGCTCCAGGCCCAGCGCCTCGCTGTATCCCCAATGCCGCCCGTCGGGCTCGGTAACTATCTCCAGGGGCCGGTACTCTCCGTCCACCAGCAGGTCGCCCGCGAGCGGCGCGTCGTGATACTCGCCACCCGACGGGTCGAATCGCCAGTACTCGCCCACTCCGAGAGCCGCGTAGCCCTCCGGTTTCTCCGCGTAGTCCCGCCTGCCCGTGCTGCGTGACGCCACTTCGAGGACCAGGTCCGGCGGCCTGCCCACCTCGCTTATCACGTATCCGTTGCGCCGGATGACTCTCTCCGGGTCGATGATCGGCCTTGCGAAGATGAAGTCCGGAGCCAGCTTAACCGGGTCGCCCACTTTGAGGATGAGGTAGATTTCTCCCGTAATCAGCACGTCGTCGGACCCGGTAAAGTAAGCCAGCAGCGTGCTGTCGATCGAGTTGAAGGTCTTGCGTTGCACCATGTCAGGCTCCCGCGGCGGGTCGGGCAACTGCTCGATGCGCCGCTGCTTCAGTGCGCTCTGGGTGGTCATGGCCGGCCTCCTCCGTGATGCTGCGCGAGGGGATTGTAGCATGAGCGGCCGGGGATGGATTACCGCGAAAGGGGACCTTTGCGTAACTCTCCAGGCGGGACGACGTGCTGGGCGTCGCGCTGGACGGGAACGCGAAGGCGTACCCGTGGCAGGCGGTGAGCGCGGAGGTTGTGGTCAACGACCGGCTGGGTGACGTGCCGCTGTGGTATACGCGAACCCGGATACGAGGGCGGCGCACGTCTACGCCAGGCGCGCCGGGGCAGGGAGCCGGAGTTCGCCTGACGCGGCGGGGCGCTGGTGGACGTGGAGACGGGCTCGACGTGGGACCCAGGTAGCGGGCGAGCGGTGGACGGGGAGCTTCGGGGCGCGGCGCTGGAGCGTGTGGCGTACGCGACGGCGTTCGACTGGGCGTGGGCGGACTTCTACCCGGAGACGGCGGTGTACTGGCGGTAGCTTCAATCGCGGGGACGGGCTCGTACCCAGGTGGATGTTCTTCCTTCAGGCGTAAAGGACTTCCACGCCTCATCTTGCGGGCCGAATAGCTTGTCCATGACTTTCGGAACTAGATGATAAGCAAACTGGTGGCGGTCATCTAGTTCTTCCGGTAGCATCTCTATCAAAATCGCCCTTAGTTCTCCCCAAGCCATTCCCTTTGACCGTATTCTGTCAAGAAGCTCACCCTTCTTCTGAAGTTCCTCTACAATCTTTCTCTCAAGGGTCCGAACTGCGTCAGGTGCGTCGTCATGTTCTATTTGGTCGCTGTCCCTCGCTATCGCCGCCGATGCCGCAGGCGAGCCGCTCGATTGTATCATTCCGCCGATGCGCGTTTTGAGTTTGCTAGCATATGTATTGACGGCGGGACGATTATATTTTGGGTCGAGTACCTTATATTGCTCCTCAAATGACATCACTCTGAGTGGGACGGGATACTGCTTACCACCTACAGAACTCCAAAAGACCCCTTGTCCAGGTATCGGTTCATTCAGCAGAGTGCTCAGAATATCTTGGCCAAAGTGAGCGTTCGCGGCTCGCACATTGGAGAGATCGCCGGCGGACAGAAGATGGAAGAGAAACCAGTTATCACCCTGGCTTAGGATCTCTTTAGGAATACTGCCGGGCTGCTGGGTAACTAGGACCGCACCGAGATCATATTTCCTACCTTCCTTTACCCACTGGATATAAGGCTCGGAGGCGGTAGCCTTTTCATTCAGAACTGCTTGGGCCTCTTCGACGACAGCGATAGTAGGAATGGTCCGAGGTGTGGCCGCAGTGAATTCATCTTGGTTCCGGTCGAAGATGCGGCGCAGGATTAGTCCTGATAGTACAAGGGCCTGTTCACCGGACAATTGAGACACATCTACCACGCACAGCTTTCCATCAGTCAAGGCCCGCATGATCATGTCCATTAGCTGGCTTGCTGGATCATGGAGCGTAACTACTATTCTGGTCGCGTTAGCTCTAGCCGCTATTGCTTCCATATCCTGACCTGACTCCAAGCGGAGCAGGCTCCTGATGTGATCGAGCGAAGCATTGTTGCGCTCTGAATGCACTAAATCCACCAACTTTTCCCAATTCTGCTGATTCATGTTTCTCAGCTTGAGTACGTTCTGTTGCTCCTGTCGTTCCGGAGGAAGTGCGATGCCTACTACGTCACTGGGGCGTAGCCTACGTATATCCAGTTTGATTCCACTCGCCACAAAGGATCGATAGAATGGACTAGGGATCTTTCTTTTCGTGAATACGACAAGGTGGTCTTCCATTCCTGGTACGTCGCAGAAGCCAGGGCGTCCTCTGTCATCCGGCCAAAAGTACTCCCCATCCGGATCGAATAGGATAGTGCCGACTGGAACGCGGCGCCCCTGTCGTTTCTCTACAATTGGAGTCTTGGAGTACAAACGGCTGAATAGAAGCTTATTAAGATTTGACTTCCCAAACCCGGCGCGTGCGAAAATGAAACTCCTCCGTGATACGAGGCTGTCGACCGCAAAGTTAACTCGCACTTCTTCGGATTGAGACCGCATCCAGTCCTCTTTCGCGTGAGATTCAGGGCCATAGAAGTATTCACCCAGCGCAAAATGCCCAATCGTAGCGCCCCTGATGTTGTGTCCTGTGATTTCTCTCAGAACTTCCCCGGAGGGGAACGAGACAGGGCTACCAACATGTGGCAGGCGGCGGTGCGAAGCTACGAACCGTATGCCCTCAGTGGTCGATTGCATAACTCCGAGCACCCTGATATTGACCCTGTACCTGAGGTATTGCTCCCTCAAGTCCTCTGGGATTGGGCGGCCTTCTCTTACGGCCCTGATGTTGAACTCTTCACCAGAGCCGGATGAGAGCTTGCCCTCAGAGGACAATGACGTAATGCGTCCCAGGACTGCTTCATATGGATTCTCCAGTTGAACCAGCAAGAACTGGCCACGCATGGGGATACTTTGGAACTCCTTACGATATGGAAAGGCCAGATCAGCATGGAATTCCATTCCGCCTTCTTTGAATCCTCGGAAGACGCCCACGATCCGCTCTGGAGGGAATAGCTGGATTGAACTCATTGCCTAGTACCGTTGCTGTGCGGGATCGGTATCCATGAGTTGAAACTCGTCTAGGGCGCTAGACTGTGATCCCAGCGCAATCCGTAACCCTTCAAAGATATCTTCCTGGAGAATATCGAAGTCGAAATCTACGAGGGCCGCATTTTCGTGTGCCCTCTGCAGGCACCTAGGATAGAACGGGATTGGGAATCCGTCGGCCGCATCGGATAAGAGACATCCAAGAATGACATCAGCGTGTTTTTGCCATGGGATGAAAATGTCCACTGGCCAGGTCGGGTCTTTCGATCCCGATCCAAACTTCACAAAAAACATCTTGCCAGCCACGAATTGGTTACCGTCTCCGTCTTCCAGATCCTCATCGCCGCCACCCGCATACTCAGGCCAGACATATGCTTTTTCCTCCAAATGGCGGGGTATTGGTACGTAAGCCGGATAGGAGTCAGTGAGTACCTTTTCAAGGACCATCGCTAGACGGTAGCGATCCAACACTTTTGAACGCTTTGCTACGCCAACCAAATATATCCGTCTGCGATGATTCCGCCAGTGGCGCTTAATAGTCTCCTCGAATCCGTGGCGCAATTTGACGAAAAGGTTGCCGGCGAAGACCTTGCTCCTCAGAAGACCATCGAATACTATGATGCTGTCGGTGCCAAAATCTTTGTCTTGCAAGATACTGAAGAGAACTCCCCATTCCATCAGTTCACGATAGACCCCAATCCAACTTGTGCTGGTAGGGCGGTCATCATCATTCCGTCGTATCATGTGACTTAACTCGGTGAGGTCACGAACGCCTAAGAACTCCATCAGCTTTCCTAGTGGGGTAGATTTACTGAGTTGCCTCCGGCTCAACTCTGTAATGCTCGTCGTTGGCGATATGGCTTCGAGACAATACTGATTATTGCTAGAATCCACAACGCGTATCAGATGCACGAGAAACGGATCAAACTGTATACGGTTATTGCCACCGTCCGTTCCCACTAGGGAAAAGGAGGTTGTAGTACGAGGGCTTATGGTGCGAACTTCGGGTTTCAGTGGCCTGACTTCAGATCGGAGGTTGTCCAAGACGTGCATATCTTGGTCAATCCTCCTCTGGATCTCTGATCTGAGCGTGTTGTGGCTCAGCGAATCTAGCATGGCCCCGGCGGTCAGTCCTCCAGTTTGACGGGGTTGCGGAGGATGCCGATGCCTTCTACTTCGGCTTCCATTACGTCGCCGGGGTTTACGGGCTCGACGGAGCCTAGGTCGCCTGTGGCGATTACGTCGCCGGGGCGGAGGGTGTGCCACTTCGAGATTTCGGAGAGCATGTCGAGTATTTGGAACCTCATGGAGGCGGTGGAGCCGTCCTGGACCGGCCTGCCGCTGATGCGGAACTTGAGGCCCACGTCCTGCGGGTCGGCGACCTGGTCCTTGGGCACGATCCAGGGGCCGATTGGCGCGCTGGTGTCGAAGACCTTGGGCGTGGGGCCGAGCTGGGAGTGGAGGCCGCGCAGGGTCACGTCGTTGAGGATGGTGTAGCCCCAGACGTGCTCGGCGGTCTCGTCCTCGGGTATGCTGCGGCCCTCCTTGCCTATGACGACCGTCAGCTCGGCGCCGTAGACCATCGGGCCGTCGTGGTGCTTGGGTATGACGACGTGGTCGTCGGGGCCTACGACGACCTGGGTCATCTTGTAGAAGAGGCCGAACCTGTCCGGGACCTCGTCGCCTCGGATCGTCAGGTGGCTCTCGAAGGTGTCGCCGAGGCATATGACCTTGGTGGAGTCGGGCAGAATGGGGGCGCGGAGCTTCACGCTGCGGGCGTCGTGGACGAGCGGCTCGCCGCCTGGCCCCTTCTTGATGCCGGTGGTCTTGACGAAGGAGATGGCGTCCCTAGCGGCCTGGATGGTCTCGCCGCCGCCGGCGATGAAGGCGCGCAGGCCGCTGGGCGCGAGGTTGTTGGCGAGGCGGTAGGCGTCCGGGGTGTTCTTCTGGGAGGCGAGATGCTGGACGCAGCAGTAGTTCACGTCGTATATGGCGTCTCCGTCGGCGCTGCCCAGCCTGTCGGCGCCGCCCGTGTTGTAGATGCAGATTTTCAGCTCTTGCATGGTCTTGCTCTCGGCTCCTTCCTTGCCGTGTCTGGGTATGCGTTCTATGGCCTGGCAGGGAGGGCGGGTTTGAAACCCGCCCCTACGGGTAGCGATTATGCTTGGTGGCTGCTCCTCGACCTGGCCCGCGAGACGGGCGCGGTGGTCGGTTTCCCTATGGTTTTGGCGATTATGCTGGGCGGCTCCTGTGCCGTTTGCGCCTTTGTACGTCGTCCGGCGGGAGGAGCGGCTCGATCTTTTCGGCGAACTCGGCGAGCGTCTGCTCCACGGTGGCGGAGGTGGTGTCCAGGGTGAAGCGGTTGGGGATGGCGGACCGGTCGTACTCCTCTCGGAACCTTTGGAGCACGTGTTCGACGTCGGCCTCGCGGATGACCTGGCGCGGGTGCGGGTCCGCCTTCATGCGGGCGCGGATGGCGTCGGGGGACGCCTCCACGAGCACTAGGACGAAGTCGGGCGCGGCTTCGAGCAGGGCGTTCTCGACGGTCTTCTTGACGATGCTGCGCGCGCCGGGCTGGCCGTCGGCGCCGTAGTCGAAGTAGAGGGGGCCGTAGACCGAGTCCTCGAGGTGCATTCCGACGGCGAGGTAGTCGGAGTAGAAGCCCTGCTCCTCCTCGCGGCCCTTTTTGAAGGCGCCGGGCTGTATGTGGTAGTAGAGGCTGTGGCGCTGCATCTGCTCCTTGACCTTGGGGGCCAGAGCGAGGAGTCCCTCCTGCTCGTCCTCCTTCATGAAGCTGTCGGTGTCGATAGGCCAGTGGCCGGTGACGTTGGGTATCTTCCAGTGGTCGTGGAAGAGGCCGAAGTCCGCGCCCATCTCCTCGGCGCCCCAGCGGTATATCTTCTTGGCGAGGGTGGTGGTGCCCACGTATTCGCAGCCGACGATGAGGATTCTCATGGATGTGCCTCCGTTGCGGGAGCGAGTCTAGCAGCGGCCCGGCGCGGTAGTCAATCTGGGTCACGGGGCGGGTGTAGTAGGATATGTCCGACGCGCTCATGGGTAAACCGACGACCGGACCGTTCGCTCCAATCCGCAAGGCTGGCATACTTCTACTGCTCACGGCGGCCGCTTCGGCGGTCATGGCCGCGCTGCGGGTAGTGGGCGACACAGACCAGCCGACCTTGATAGAGTCGCTGCGCGCGGTCGCGGAAGGACGGGTCGTCTATGGCGGAGGCGGCGCCGCCCGGTTCGTCTCGGGAGCGACCCTGCTGGCCGCGGCGTTGAGCCTGTCGAGGATGGGGATTATCCTTGGCGGCCTGAACGTTTCGTTCCTGTTGTACCTGTTCGGCGCGTCCGGCATCATGACGGCGGTGTCGGGGGCGTGCGCGGCGCTCCTGGCGGCGTACCAGCTTCCCGAGGGGGCCGTTGGCGTTCCGGCATGGGTCGAGGGTGCGGCTACGCTGCGCTGGCTGGCCGGCAAGGCCGGGTTCGCGGCCGCGGGGGTCGCCCTGGCCGCCTGCGCCGTCTACCAGTGGCGGGCCGGCGGAAGTCGCCAGTGGCGGGCCGGGCGAAACCTGAGGAGGGCCGCCGCCGTCTCGGCGGTCATAGGGTTGGCGATGCAGTTCATATGGGTTGACGCGGCAACGATCATGCACCGCATCACGGGCCCAGCGTTCTTCATCTGGCTGGTCGCCGTAGGGGTGTTGCTCATCGCCCAGCCCGTCGGGCCGCCGGGTGAGAGCGAGCGGTAGGGGAAGGGGTCGAGCCGCTATCCGATGGGCGGGAAGAAGGTCAGGTCGGCGCCGTGGTCGTCCATGGCTTCGACCTCGTCGCCCCTGAGCCGGACCCGGATACGGCGGGTGCGGTGCTCCAGCGCGATCTCGCGGGTGGGGATTGGGAAGGCGATGGAGATGGGCTTGCCTACGGCGGGCCTGGGCAAGTAGAGGTAGCCGCCGGCCAGCCTAGGCGTCCCGGGCTCCGCCGGCCGAGGGCCGGAGACGGGCGCGGGGCTGCCGTCGACCTCTATGCGGCTCTCGTCGGTCCAGGAAGGGACGCGGACGAACAGCGGGCCGGGCTTCTTCAGCGTGACGCGCATCGCGGGGTTTGCGTAGGGCGACTCGACCCTGAGGGCGTCGGTCTCGCGGTCGAAGTGGAGGTTGACCCAGTGGCCGGCCTCGTCGCGGCGGGCGGCCTCCCGGTAGACCTCGCAGAGGGAGGCGACGGACCCTCCCACGATGTCCATGTTGAAGCTGACGCGGTCGGCGCCCACGGGTTCGTGGCCGTAGGGGGCGGGGAATCCGAATGCCCCGAGATGGCGGTCGGCGACGTCGCGGAGGCCGTCCACGCCGTTGGGGTTGGGCGGGTCCTCGATGAAGGAGACGTCGCGTAGCTGCGACGGCAGCATGTGGCAGCGGACGATGCGTTCGGCGTCCTCGTAGTACTCGGGGTAGCCGCGGCGGCCCAGTATGAGCGCGGTCTCCACGACGTCGCCGGTGTTGTTGACTTCGCCCCTGTCGGGATTGGAGTCGGGGGCGGAGGACTCGATGACCCATCCGAGGGCGTCGCGTATCCGCCACAGGCCGTTGTCGTAAAAGTCCTTGACGCGGTGGAGCAGCGCCCCGTCGCCGGTCAGGTCGGCCAGTTGGGCGAGCGAGGACATGACGCAGGTCGTGGAGTGGGTGTGTCGCCCGAACAGGTCGCGGTCGTAGGAGCCGCCGGCGGTGAAGAACTCGGCGACGGCCTTGTCTTTTAGGACTATGGCGAGCTCCAGGGCGGGCCGGTATGCGGTGGCGCGGTAGTACTTGACGAGGGGGCCGATTGCGCGCGCGAGGCCGGTTATGAAGGTCAGGTCCGGGAAGGTGCTAAGGCCGTAGTCGCCGGCGAGCCGGGCCTCGTCCCAGCCGTCCACCGGGTCCCAGAGGTCGAAGATTGCGTCGATGCTCGCCTCGGCGGTGCGATGCGCCCGCTCGGACTGCCTGTACCTGGCGAGGGCGTATAGGGCGTGGAAGCCCTCGCGCACGTTGTGGGCGCGGAAGTTGACCAGCGAGCCGCCCACTCGGTCGCGGTTCAGGGGCAGCGCGACGGGGCCGCCGTAGGAGAGGAAGGTAGCGCGGGCGTGGTTCTCGACGGCGCTCTCGTCCAGTTCGATGCCGGCGACGGACTCGGCGGTCAGCATGGCGTTCAGGTGCCGCCCTGGGACGTGGGACTCTGAGCAGTCCGGGCTGAATTCGAGCCGCGCCTCGGGGCGGACGGTGGACCTGAAGAAGGGGACGTTGCCGTCGTCGGCGTCGAAGACGCTGGACATGGTGCGGCAGCCCAGGCGGATGGCGTCCGGGACGTCGGCGGTGTTGACGTTGGCTACCCTAGCCATCCCGCTACTCGACCACCTCGGTGACGCATTGGGCGGTCTGGAGGGAGATGTGCGAGAAGTCCTCTCCGTCGGCCGCGCCGTGGCGGTGGACCTCGCCCGCGGGGATGTGGGCGGTGTCGCCCTCGGCGATCTCGACGTTTTCGCCGCGCGTGCCCACGAACCCCTTGCCGCTCGTGACGTAGAGTATCTGCTCGCAGGTGTGGGTGTGGAACTTCGTCCGCGCGCCGCCCTCGAAGTTGACCACGTTGAACCGGTAGCTATCCGAGTCGCCGTCTATCAACGGGTTCATCACGACTCTGCCGCCCTCGAAGATGGGCCGGTGCGAGTTGTCCACCTCTTCCCGATCTACCGCTTTTATGACTTTCATGATTTCATCTCCATGCTGGTGTGAGTGTGTAGTATACCCGGTAGAGCAGTAGGACCCCCATCTCAATCTTCCCCCAGCGGCTGGGGGAAGAGGTACGGCTCCATCACGTTGCCGGGTCCTTGTCCTGGAATACGTCGGCGACGCGGGCCGGGTAGGGTAGCTCGTCGGGGTCGACGGGCACTTCGACGACCGTGGGCAGGTCGGAGGCTAGGGCTTCGGAGACGGCCTCGGCTACGTCTTCGGGGCGCTCGGCGTAGAAGCCTCGGCCGCCGCACATGTCGGCGAGCTTGTCGAAGCGTGGGTTGGCGAGGTCTGCCTCTACGTAGCGTCCTCCGTATAGCTCGCGCTGGTATGCCTTCTCGGAGCCCCAGGAGTTGTTGTTCATGACGATGTTGACGACCGGCACGGCCCAGCGGGAGGCCGTCTCGAGCTCCTGTGCGTTCATGAAGAAGCCGCCGTCGCCGCTTATGGATACGACGGGACGCTCCGGCTCGGCCATCTTGACGCCGATGGCGTGCGGGAGCGCGGAGCCGACGCAGGCGAGGTCGATGGTGGTGTACATGCTCCTGGGGGCGTGGTAGTCGATGCGGTCGAAGCCGAAGGCGGGGCCGCCGCCGGCGTCGAAGACGACCGCCGCGTCTCGCGGCAGCACGCGGCGCAGCTCCACGTAGACGCGCTGCGGCTTCATGGGCAGGGTGTCCAGCGCGGCGTCGGCGTCGATGCGCCGCCGGCGCTCGCCGCGCAGAGCGGCGACGGCATGGCGCCGGCGCTCGATCTCCTCGGGGGGTACGGCGCCTTTCAGCCGGCGGGCCAGCGCCTCGGCAACGGCTCCGGCGTCGCCCAGGATGCCCACGTCGACGGGGAAGTTGCGGCCTATCTCGCGCTGGTCGATCTCGACCTGGATGACGGCGGCGGCTTTCGGGACGGTCCTGTTGTCGTAAAAGGTGGTGAAGTGTCCCAGGCGGGTGCCCAGCGCCAGCACGACGTCGGCCTGCCGGCATGCCTCCTCGGCCTCAGGGGCGCCGGCGCGTCCTATGGAGCCCACGTAGAGGGGATGGCCGTTGGGCACGGCGTCGTTGTGGCCGTAGGAGGTGACGACGGCCGCGCCCAGGGTCTCGGCGAGCCGTAGGGCGTCGGCCTCGGCGCGGCCCCAGTCCACGCCCCCGCCGGCTATGAGCACGGGGCGGCTGGCTCGCGCCAGCAGGTCGGCGGCGTCGGCTATCCGGCGGGCGTCTCCTTCGGGGCGCTGGGCAGGGCGGTACGACGCGGGCGGCGCCAGGTCGACGTCCACCTCGCCGGCGTTGAGCAGGTCCCGGGGGAGGTCTACGTAGACCGGGCCCATCTTGCCGGATGCGGCGACGCGGAAGGCGTCGCGGAGGATCTCCGGGGCGCGCTCCGGGCTGTTGACGGGCAGGACCTCCTTGCAGACGGGGAGGAATATGCCTGGCTGGTCGAGCTCCTGGAAGGAGTCGCGGTACATCTGGCCGGTCATGGACGCCCCGCCGATGATCACCATGGGGGTGTGGCAGACGAGGGCGGAGGCGGCGTTGGTGACGAGGTTGGTTACGCCGGGGCCGTTCTGGGCGACGCAGACGCCGGGCTGGCCCTTTGCGCGAGCGTAGCCCTGCGCCATGAAGCCGGCGCCCTGTTCGTGCCTGCACCCGACGAAGCGCACGTCGGAGCGGCCGTACATGGCGTCCATGATCTCGAGGGTTGCCGAGCCGACGACGCCGAATACGCGCTCGACGCCCTCGAGCGCGAGGGTCTCCACGATGGCCTGTCCGACCTTCATCCTGGGCATGTGCTGCGCCTCCTGCGGCGCGGCTATGGTACCATTTGCGGCGCACGCAGGGGGTTTGACATGGAGACAGCCGTACTGGGAAGGACCGGTCTTGAGGTGAGCAGGCTCGGAGTGGGCCTTGCGGAGATAGGCTCGCTGGAGGACTCTGGAGAGGCGGGCAGGGTGTTGAACGAGGCGCTGGACGCGGGCATCAACTTTTTGGACACGGCGGAGTGCTACGGTCGCAGCGAGGAGTTCCTGGGCAAGAACGTCTCCCACCGCAGGTCGGAGTTCTACCTGGCGACCAAGGCGGGGCACGTTCACGGGCCGGACCCGTTCGACGGCGAGCCGTGGACCGGCGCAACTGTGACCGGCACGATAGAGCGCAGCCTGAAGAGGTTGAATACGGACTACGTCGACCTGGTGCAGCTGCACGCCTTCGACGTGATGACGCCGCCGCCCGGCGACGTGATCGAGGCGGTGCTGAAGGCGAGGGACGCGGGCAAGACGCGGTTCGTGGGCTACAGCCAGGAGAACGACGAGGCCGAGTGGGCGATCGACAGCGGCATATTCGACACGCTGCAGACGACCTTCAACCTGGTGGACCAGAAGGCGCGGCACAACGTCTTCGACAGGGCGCGGGCGCAGGGCGTGGGGATCATCGGCAAGCGCCCAATCGCCAACGCCGTGTGGCGGAGCGGCGTAAGCCCCGGCGACTACGTAGCCGTCCGCGCGCTGTTCGCAGAGCGCGCGGAGGCCATCTCCGCCATGGGGCCGATCCCGGGGGAGCCGGAGGACCCTATAGCGGCGGCGCTGGGGTTCGTGCTGGCGCACGAGGACGTACACACGGCTATCGTGGGCACGCGCAACCCGG
Organism: Dehalococcoidia bacterium; assembly: GCA_963664035.2. Taxonomy (GTDB): domain Bacteria; phylum Chloroflexota; class Dehalococcoidia; order Lucifugimonadales. The sequence continues at coordinate 2,656,007 of OY760867.2, forward strand.
CGCACATGCTGGAGAACATCGAGGTCGTGGAGACGCAGCTACCCATACCGGAGTCGGTGGTCGAGGAGCTGCGGAACAGGTACGACGAGATAGGAATGGAGTGGGTGAGCCTGGACGTGGTGCGGTAACAAGCGGCTTGGTCTGTCGCCTGTCGACGGGACTTCTACTCCTGAGCGGGTGTGCTACACTGGGCGGACTACGGTAGGAGCAGCGACTTGGTATTGGAAGAACGAGTGAGCCGGTTGGAGGGCGCCTACGAGCAGGTGGACCGCCGCCTGGACGACCTGAACCATAACGTCGCATCGCTGCGCGCTGAGGTGAATAGCCTGCGCGATGAAGTACGTACGGAGGTCGGCAGCCTGCGCGCTGAGGTGCGTACGGAGATCGGCGGTCTGCGGGCGGAGGTGAACGGCAGGCTGAATAACCTGTACGTCTTGATAGGCGGGCTGTGGGCTACGATGGTAGCCGGGTTCGTGGCCCTCTTCATCGCGGGTTAGCCCAGACTCGGACTGCCTAAATAGGTTGAGTGAGGGCGGACTACGGTAGGAGCAGCGACTTGGTATTGGAAGAACGGATGAGCCGGTTGGAGGGCGCCTACGAGCAGGTGGACCGCCGCCTGGACGACCTCAATCAGAACGTGGCATCGCTGCGCGATGAGGTGAATGGCCTGCGCGCGGAGGTGAACGGCAGGCTGAATAACCTGTACGTCTTGATAGGCGGGCTGTGGGCTACGATGGTAGCCGGATTCGTGGCGCTCTTTATCGCGGGTTAGAGGCTGCCTCAGACGGCTGACAGGGCTCCGGCGTGGGACTCGACGAGGCGCTGGAAGGCGTCCCTGGTGTCCTGCGAGACTGCGGCGTCGCGCGACGGAAGGCGGGAGGGGCCGCCTCGGCGGCCGGTGGCGTCTATCGCGGCCTTGACGAAGATGCCCTCGCCCGCGGTCTGGCCGCCGATTGCGCCTCGGACCCTGCCGTACTCGCCCATGAAGTCCTCGAAGAACTCCTGCGCTTCTACGAACCGGCCCTGGTCCATCAGGTCGTGGGCGCGCCAGCAGAACTCGGGGTAGAAGTTGGGGACATGGCTGATCCATGCCTTGCAGCCGAGGACGGCGGCGTAGATGACGAGGCTGCCGTTGTTGACGAGGGCGGCCTTGCCGGACCACTTCGTCAGGCCCTGCACGTAGTTGTCCAAGTTAGGGGAGCCCCACTTGACGGCGTTGGTGTTGGGGATCTCCAGCAGCCGGTCGACGACCTCGACGGGGACGTCGTACTTGGAGCCGCTGTACCAGTGGCTATAGGCCGAGAAGCCGATGTTCGTGTGCCTGGCGACCTCCTCGTGCCACGCGATGGTGTCGTCCGCCTGCACGGTGTAGTAGTAGGCGCCGCTGATCTGGGCTATCTCGACGCCGTGGTCCTCGGCGAGCTGGCAGAGGGTGACGGTGTCGCGCACGTCTGTGCTCTGGACGCCGGCCATCATGGGGATGTCGTTGTCGCGGCCGACCTTGGAGACGGCCTCGATCACCTGCTTGCGCTCCTCGAGGTTGAGGACGGTGAAGTCACCGCCGGAGCCGGCGATCAGGAAGACGGTGTTGCCCTGCCTGGCGCCGCGGTCGACGATCCACTGCGCGTTGTCGGCAGTGCCCTGTACGTCGAGCGAAAGGTCGTCGTTGAATAGGGTGGCGAGGGGCACCACCACGCCTTGGAACCGGTCTCTGGCCTCTAGCTTCGATAGCATCCGCGACTCTCCTTGTGCTGCTGCGCTACGGCAGCATCATATCCGTGAGAGTGGCCTCAGTCAACGCCTGGCTATGGTCACGAAGCTAGTGGACGAGTCGGAGGTAGCTTGGATGGTGGGGAGTTGGCGCGCGCGTCCAGGTCGGGAACGCCACGTTCGGATATGTCGCCGGCGTCGACAACGCGCTATTGTTAGGGAATGAACGAGAGTGGCGGGCAGAGACCGGCGGGCGGCAATAGGGTTGCGGCCAGGGGCTCGGGGGCGCTGGGGGCCTTTGCGAGCCCGGCTTACCGGACGCTATGGGTCGGCTCGAACTTCATTTCGATGGGCACCTGGGCGGAGATGCTGGTCGTCGGGTGGCTCGTGCTGGTGTGGACGGACTCGGTGCTCCTGTCGGCTGTCACTTTCGGGCTCCGTAGCGGTCCGGGGATCATTGCCGCGCCTATAGGAGGCGTCGTGGCGGACAGGTTTCCCCGCAACAGGCTGCTGCCGGTCACGGCGTTCATCAAGGGCGCCTCTGTGCTGCTGATGGCGTTGGTGGCGGCGAGCTGGACTTCCAGTCCCTGGCCCATCTTCGTACTCGTAGCCGTTGGAGGGGTCGTCAACTCCTTCGAGATGCCGGCGAGGCAGGGGCTGATTACCGACGTCGTGCCCCTGGAGACGCGCATGAACGCAATCTCGCTCCATTCCGTAGGGTTGAGGGCGGTCAGCGCGGCCGGCGCGTTTGCCAGCGGGCTGATCGCCGAGTTCATGGGGATCCCTCAGGCGCTGCTGGCGGCCGGGGCTTCGATTCTCGTGGGCGGCGCCGTCGTGCTGTTCGTGCCGGGTGACGGCGGGGCCGTAGGGCGGGTCGGGACGCCGCTGGCGAGCATCTTCCGGGACGCGGCGGGCGGGATCCTGTCGATGGCGCGGATGCCGACGGTATCGACGCTGCTCTGGATGGCGGTCGTCGTGGAGATATTCGGTTTCGCGTACCTATCGGTGATGCCGGCGCTGGCGAGAGACGAGCTGATGGTCGCCGAGTCGGGGCTGGGCACGTTGAGGCTTGCCATGGGAGTGGGCGCGGTCGTGGGGGCAGTGGCGCTGTCCCTGCTGGGCGACTTCAGGCGCAAGGGGCCGCTGCTGCTCGGCGCCACGATGGGGTACGGGCTGGGGATGCTGGGTCTCGCGGTCAGCCCCGGCCTGCTCACGGCGATTGCGCTGGTGTCCGTCGTGGGCGCAATGGCCTCGATGTTCGACTCGATGCAGTGGACATTGCTCCAGGTCAGCGTGCCGGACGGCATGAGGGGCCGGGTCATAGGAGGTTGGGTCTTCGCGATCGGCTTCGGCTGGGTGGGGCACCTGGCGATGGGCGCGGTGGGTGAGGCCGTCGGGGTGAGGTGGGCGATCGGGGGCGCCGGGGCGGTGGTGGCGGTGACGAGCCTGATCGCGCTGGCCCTGGCGCCCACGTTGAGGCGGGCCTGAGCTTGGTACTTGGGCGGATAGGTGCTACCATTCAGCTCGCTACTTTCATGATAGGAGAAGCCTCCAATGGACCACTCCAAGGCGATAGTCATCTCGGACATGGGCGTCTGCCAGCCGCAGGCGGCGATTACACCTGGGCACCTGAAGTACCACTGGCAGGCGGTCCCGTACGAGGCCGATGGGGTCTCAGGGACGCTGCTGATCGCGGGGCCGGAGACGGAGGCGCCGCCGCTGACCCTGCCCGTCGCCGTATCGGGGTGGCACGCCGTATTCGTCGGGCTGTGGAGCAACTGGACGCCGTCGCTGCTGAAGGTCAAGCTAACGAGCGATCCGGCCTACGTGGTGATGAACAGGGAGGAGGGCGCCAACGGCCGGGTGGACAACTTCACAACTGACGAGCGTTTTTTCAAATACGCCGACCTGACGGGCGAGGACATCATGTTCGCGCAGCAGGGCGGAGGCGCGCCCACCCCGGCGTACGTCACGTACGTCAAGCTCGTGCCACTCTCGGACGCCGAGGTGGAGGCCATAGAGGCGGCCCGGGCCGGCGGCGAGACGAAGCGGCTCTTCTTCATGAATGACGGGTTCAGCAACTTCGGCACGTTCAGGCCGACCGAGGTGGAAGACATCTGGCAGTGGCTGGAGCCGTACAGGGACACGGACTTCAAGACGCTGCTCTGGTGCCCGGGCGCCGGCGGCGACGTGCTCAACTACATCTCGCCGTACGGCAGCCTGATAGGGGACAGCACGACCGACTACCCGCGCGTCAGCGACCGGCAGAACGCCGAGTCGCACCAGATACTGGCGGGCAAGGGCATAGACCCGATGAAGACGGTCATCGACTACTGCCACTCGATGGGCGTGCAGGTACACGTTAGCAACCGGATGGAGGCGTTCCAGTGCTCGCCGCCGTTCGAGGAGTTCTTCACGGGGCGGTTCTACACGGAGCACCCGGAGTGGCGCTGCGTGGACATCGACGGGCGGGAGATCGCCAGGATGAGCTACGCCTACGAGGGCGTGCGGGAGTTGATGCTCGACATGTTCAAGGAGGTGACGGACAGGTACGACGCCGACGGGGTGAACCCGATATTCAACCGTGGCGCGCCGTTCCTGCTGTACGAACAGCCGCTGCTGGACGGGTTCAGGGCCGAGACGGGGTTGGACGCACGGCAGCTCGCGGAGGACGACGAGCGGTACCTGCGCTACAGGGCAGGGGTCATGACGGACTTCATGCGGACGCTGCGGAGGGAGCTGGACGCCATCGGCGAGCGGAAGGGCAGGAAGCTGCAGGTCTCGGCGCACGTGCTGAGCAACGAGGAGACCAACCTGTTCTACGGGCTGGACGTGCCCACCTGGGTCGAGGAGGGGCTGGTCGACAACCTCATCTCGTATCCGTGGCAGGACGTGGAGCCCGACGCGGCCTACTTCGGCAGTCTCACGAAGGGCACGCCGGTCGGGTACTACCCGGAGGTGATGCCGCGCCGCATGTCGCCGGAGGAGTACCGGCTCAGGGCCATTGCGAACTACGAGGCTGGCGCGGACGGCATGTGCTTCTGGGACACGAACGGGCGCGACCCGATGCGCAAGGAGTGGAGCATGCTGCGGAGGCTGGGGCACAGGGACGACCTGGCGGGCTGGGACGACGGGGAAGGTGAGTTCTGGCGGTCGCAGAAGATGATCAGCGTGGGCGGGTACGTCTTGGACAAGTACCCGCCGCATTGGGCTTTCTGAACTGTGATTCGTGTGATTTGGGTGATGGGGATGATTGGGAGTGTAACGGCCCTTCGACAGGCTCAGGGCGAACGGAGCAAGACTCAGGCTAGCGGGACTATAACGGAGCAAGACTCGGGCTAGCGGGACTATAGGAGTGTAGCGATGGACCATTCGAAGGCGATATACATCACCGACATGGGGGCCTGCACGCCGGCCGCGGCGCTTTCTACCGAGCACCGCAAGTACCGGTGGCAGACGGTGCCTTACGAGGCCGAGGGGGTCTCGGGGACGATGATCTACTCGGGGCCTGAGACGGACACGCCGCCGGTGACGCTGCCGCTGGGGGTCTCCGGGTGGCACGCGGTCTTCCTGGGGCTGTACAGCAATATCCACGTCGCTAGGCTCAAGGCGCGGCTGACGGGCGACCGCGGCTTCACCTGGTTCGAGCGGGAGGAGTCGGAGGTCGGCTCCACCGACCCTGTCTACTCGGGACCGTCCGCGGGTAGGGTGGACAACTACGCGCTGGACGAGCGGTTCTGGAAGTACGCGGACCTGACCGGCCAGGACGTCGTATTCGCGGCGGACGTGGCCAATTCGGGCCCGAGCCCGGCCTACGTCGCCTACGTGAAGCTGGTGCCCCTGTCGGACGATGAGGTCGCGGCCATACAGGCGGACCGGGCGGACGCGGAGACGAAGCGGCTGATACTGATGAACGACGCCTTCAGCGAGTACATATCGCTGCCGCACCACGACCCGAGGCAGACGATCTGGGACTGGCTAGAGCCGTACCGGGACACCGACTTCAAGACGCTGCTATGGTGCGCCTGCCAGGGGGACGCCGCGCACTACCCGTCGCGGGTTGTCCCTATCGTCGGCTCCGGCACGACCGACTTTCCCAGGGAGATCGACCGGGGCATCCACGAGACGATCACGGACCTGGCGGGCAGGGGCGTGGACGCGCTGTACGAGGTGATCGATTTCTGCCACGAGGCGGGGATACAGGTACACGTCAGCAACCGGATGGAGTCGTTCCAGTGCTCGCCGCCGTTCGAGGAGTTCTTCACGGGGCCGCTCTACCTGGAGCACCCGGAGTGGCGTTGCGTGGACATCGACGGTCGGGAGATCGCGCGCATGAGCTACGTCTACGAGGGCGTGCGCGAGCTCGTCATGGACATATTCCGGGAGTACGCGAACGACTACGACATAGACGGCATCAACCCGATCTTCAACAGGGGCGCGCCGTTCCTGCTCTACGAGCAGCCGCTGCTGGACGGCTTCAGGGCGGAGACGGGGCTGGACGCGCGGCAGCTTGCGGAGGACGACGAGCGGTACCTGCGCTACCGGGCGGGCGTGATGACGGAGTTCATGCGCGGGCTGCGGAGGGAGATGGACGAGATAGGGGAGAGGCGCGGCAGGAAGATCGAGATCTCGACCCACGTGCTGAACGACGAGCGGACGAACCTGTACTACGGGCTGGACCTGGCAACGTGGGTACGGGAAGGGCTGATCGACAACATCATTTCGTACCCGTGGCAGAACCTGGATACCGACGTGCCGTACTTCGTGGGGCTTACGAAGGGGACCGGGGTGACCTACTACAACGAGGTGATGCCCCGGCGGATGCCGCCGGAGGAGTACAGGCAGAGCGCCATCGCGGACTACGCGGCGGGCGTGGACGGGCTGTGCTTCTGGGACACGAACGGGCGCGACCGGTTCAAGAAGGAGTACAGCATGATCCGGCGGCTCGGCCATAGGGACGACCTCGCCGGGTGGGACGACGGCGAAGGCGAGTTCTTCAAGACGAGGAGGCTGCTCAGCGTGGGCGGCTACGTCATGGACAAGTATCCGCCGCACTGGGCGTACTGATCCCGTGCGAGAGCAGGGATTCTACGGAGGAGCCCGATGTATACGACCGACATGTACGAGGGGATGATTGCGGAGACGATCACGGTGCGGGGGCACGGCGGCGACGTCGTGAACGCCTACCTGGCGCGGCCCCTGGGGCCGGGGCCGCATCCCGGCATGGTGCTCGCCCACCACATGCCAGGGTGGGACGAGTGGTACAGGGAGGCGGCGCGGAAGTTCGCGCACCACGGCTACGCGACGGTCTCGCCCGACCTGTACCACCGGGCCGGGCACGGCACGCCCGACGACGTGGCGGCGAAGGTGCGCTCGGAGGGCGGAGCGCCGGACGACCAGGTGGTGGGCGACCTTGCCGCGTCTATGGATTACCTGCGCTCGCTCCCGAACTCCAACGGGAGGGTGGGCGCGTTTGGGACGTGCTCGGGCGGGCGGCACGTGGTGCTGGCGGCCTCGCGGGTACAGGGGTTCGACGCGGTGGTCGACTGCTGGGGCGGGCGCGTCGTCATGGGCGAGTCCGAGCTGACGCCGCAGACCCCGACGGCGCCCATCGACTACACGGCCAGCTTGTCCTGTCCGGTGCTCGGCCTTTTCGGACAGGATGACGCGAGTCCGTCGCCCGAGCAGGTCGCCCTGCACGAGGAGGCGCTGAAACGGCATGGCAAGGAGTACGAGTTCCACATGTACGAGGGCGCGGGCCACGGGTTCTTCTACTATGACCGCTCCGTCTATCGGCAGGAGCAGGCGGTGGACGGTTGGCGGAAGGTGTTCGCGTTCCTGTCGAAGCATCTCGGATAGGGGCGTCAGAGTCGCGGCACGCAAGGAGCAATGCCGATGTGTACCATGATCAACGAGCAGGCCGCCATAGCCGGCAGCGGCAAGGGGACTCAGGGGTGGATCGAGGTCGACCGGGTCAACGTGTCGTACGACCACCCGGCCCACATGACGATAGAGCACACCCTGAACATAGATTTCGTGAACCAGTCCGGGGGGCTCGGCGACAGAGTGGCGGTGGAGCTGACGCGGCAGTCGGCCCGCCGGCTCGTGGAGCTTATCGGGGCCGCGCTGGAGCGGGGCGCGGAGGTGGACGGCCCTGAGCCGGTCCAAGCGTAGCCGCTGCCGTGAGCTTGGCGCGGCGTATCGGGCAATTCGAGTAGGAGGGAGGCAGGCGATGGACCATTCGAAGGCCGTCTATGTCAGCGACCTGAGCATGTGTACGCCCGCGGCGGCGTTGTCGGAGCGGCGGCGTAAGTACCACTGGCAGACGATACCGTACGAGACGGGGGAGTTCTCCGGGGTGATGCTGTCGACCGGGCCGGAGACGGAGGCGCCGGAGGTGACGCTGCCGTTGGGCGTGGACGGGTGGCACGCGGTCTTCATCGGGCTGTGGGGGACGGAAGAGCAGGACATATGGGGCGATGGCACGAACCAGGACATGGTGAAGGTGCGCCTGAGCGACAACCCCTGCTTCACGCGGATAGTGCGCGAGGAGCCGGACTACTTCAGCTTCGACGAGCGCTTCTGGCTGTACGCGGACCTGACGGGTAGGGACATCGTCTTCGCGCAGCAGACGAGCGGCTGGCCTGCGCGCGCCTTCCCCGCATACGTGAAGCTGGTGCCGCTGTCGGACGCCGAGGTCGCGACCATCCAGGAGGAGCGGCAGCGAGAGGACACGAAGACGCTGATCGGCATCGCCTGCGAGGGGGACGACTACCTGGGCTACCTGCGGCCGACGAGCCGCGAGGAGATCTGGGAGATGGTCGAGCCGTACCGGGACACTGACTTCAGGAAGCTGTTTTGGTGCGTCGGCAGCGGCGGCGACATATGCACGTACCCGACGCGCATCGGCGCGCTGCAGAACGTCGATACGCAGGACAGGTCGAGGCCCTTCGACCGCGTAAAGGGCGAGGCGCTGAACATCCTGCTGGGGAAGGGCATCGACCCGCTGGAGGAGGCCGTCGGCCACGCGCACAAGCTGGGGCTGGAGATGATAGCGCAGCTACGGATGGGGGCGTTCCAGGCGGCGCCGCCGCTGGAGGGGACGTACACGGGCCCGGCGTGGGGGCGTCACCCGGAGTGGCGCTGCGTCGACATAGACGGGCGCGAGATCGCCCGCATGAGCTACGCCTTCGAGGGGATGCAGGACTACGCGCTCTCGTTGCTCTTGGAGCTTGCGGGCTACGACGTCGACGGCGTATGCATGACGTGGGTGAGGGGCGCGCCGTACGTGCTGTACGAGAAGCCGCTGGTGGAGGGCTTCAAGGCGAAGACTGGTAGGGACCCGCGCGACCTGCCGGAGGACGACGAGGAGTACCTGCGGTATAGGGCCAGGTACATGACGGCGTTCGCGCGGAAGGTGCGCCGCGCCATGGACGAGCGGGGGCGGGAGCGCGGGCGCAGGGTGGAGATACTGACGCACGTGCTCAACGACGAGGACGCCAACCTGTTCTACGGGTTCGACGTGGAGACGTGGGTGCGCGAAGGGCTGGTCGACACGCTCATTCCTTACCCGTGGCGCGATAACGATATCGACGTGGCGTACTTCTCGGGGATCACCGGCGGCTCCCCGGTGTCGCTGCGCCCGGAGATCATGCCCAGGAGCATGCCGCCGGAGCAGTTCAGGCGGCACGCGATGGACTTTTACGACAAGGGCGCCGAGGGGTTCTGCTTTTGGGACACGGAGGGGCGGCACCTGCGGCGCGCGGAGTGGAGCATGATGCAGAGGCTGGGCCACAGGGACGATCTGGCGGGTTGGGACGACGGGGAAGGGGAGTTTTTCCGTTCAATTAAGCTTCGCAGCCTGGGCGGATACGCGATGGACAAGTACCCGCCGCTGTGGGCCTACTGATTTGCCATCCCGCCGCGACCCAAGGGCGGGTGGCGTCAGTGGGGTATAATTGAAGTATGGCTGGTGGGGAAAGGCTAGACGCCGCCGACTGCGCGCAGACTATCGTGGACGTCGCGTCCGACAGGCTGGCGTCGGACGTCGTGATGCTCGACCTGCGGGGCGTGAGCGACTTCACCGACTATTTCGTCATCATGTCGGCAGAGTCGGCCCGGCAGATCGAGGGCCTCGTCGAGTACCTGGAGGCCGCCGTCAAGCAGAAGGGCGGCAGGCTGCACCACCGCGAAGGGCCGGCGGAGGCAGGGTGGGTGCTGCTGGACTTCGGCGACGTGATCGCGCACGTCATGCGCCCCGAGGAGCGGGAGTTCTACGACATAGAGGGGGCGTGGTCGGCCGGCAAGGAGACCGTCAGGATTCAGTGATCCAGCGGTCCACGTCGCGCTCGTAGCCGAGCACCTCTTCGGGGGCGAAGAAGACGCCTATCTCCCTCTCCGCGGACTCGTCGGAGTCGGAGCCGTGGATCAGGTTCTGGCCGATGGTCAGCGCGTAGTCGCCCCTTATGGTGCCTGGGGGCGAGTCCTCCGGGCTGGTCTCCCCCATGATGGAGCGCACCGCCCGCACGGCGCCCGGGCCTTCGACGACCACGGCCACCAGCGGGCTCGACGTGATGAACTCTATGAGGCTTGGGAAGAACGGCTTGTCGACGTGGGCCTCGTAGTGGCGAGTCCCCAGGTCCTCGTCGGCGCGCAGCATCTTCATGGCGGTCAGCTTGAGGCCGCGGCGCTCCAATCGCGATATTAGCTCTCCGACCAGACCGCGCTGTACGGCGTCGGGTTTCAGTAGTACCAGGCTTCTGTCCAATTCATTGTGCTCCCTTCGGTGATGGTTGTTCCTACGAGTCTAGCATTCGGACGCCGCGCCGCGCAGAGTCTAGCTGCGAGCCGCGGATGTACGTGGGCTGGAGGGTCTCGGCGTCGTCGACGTCGGACGCCGAGAGCCGCCCGTAGGCAAGGGCCGCCAGCGCCGACGGCAGCCTGGTGGGGGGCGCGCAGTTGGCCGCGGCGGCGCCACTGGGCAGGCCGCGCTCGACGAGCGAGGGGAGGGCTTCGCCGCAGAAGAGGGTGTTCTCGGGGCTTGCCGCGGCGACTTCTTCCGGCGCCGCGACTTCGTATGCGCCGTCTTCGTGCGGGCCGGCGCCCGGATGGAACCTGCCGGCGTAGATCGTCTTCCTGCCCGCGGCCATTACGGCGCACACGGGGCGCCCCAGCCCAAGGTACGGGTACGCCTCGACGTGAAGGCTGCCCACGGCCACGAGGGGGATGGCCTGGGCCATGGACATCGCCTTGGCCACGCTAACGCCCACGCGGAGGGCGCTGAATCCGCCGGGGCCCCTGGCGACGAAGACGGCCTCTACGTCCGCGGGCGATGCCCCGGCCTGTTCCATGAGGCGGCGCATGGCCGGCACACACTCGACGGAGTGGTTCTGCTCCGAGCGCCAGGAGAGCGCGTGGGTTACACGGCCCTTTTTGGACAACGCGACCGAGGCGTAGCGCGTCGACGTGTCTATGGACAGTTCCACGGCGTATTCCTACCTACTCTGCTCAGCTCTCAGTGCGGCGAGAGCTTCCGAAAAGGCGGCGCCGGCGGCGGACACTCTCAACCGGCGCGTCTCGTCGTCCACGCGCTCGAACTCGATGCTCACGTGCTCGTCGCCCAGCAGCCCTGGCGCCCTGTCCGCCCACTCGACCACGGTCACGCCGTCGCCCTCCAGGTACTCGTCCAGGCCCAGGTCCAGCACCTCCGCGCCCCCCCCCAGGCGGTATAGGTCCACGTGGTAGAGCGTCAGCCGCGCGCTGTACTCGGACACTAGCACGAAGGTGGGGCTCCTGGCCGTCTCGTCCGAGCCGAGGCCGTGCAGGATGCCCTGCGTAAGGCAGGTCTTGCCCGCGCCCAGCTCGCCGGCCAGTAGGAAGACGTCGCCGGGCCTGGCGGCCTCGCCCAGCACCCTGCCTACGCGCCGGGTCTCGTCAGGGCCGGTCGTGGTCAGCTCCACGCACATCCTACTTCCCGTCTCCCGCATAGGCGTTTGCTCTTTCAGATCAGGAGAAGACATCGCTCACATCATAATAAGACTTCCCAAGGAGGCCGTCGAGTCTTCGTCTTGGCGCTTGAGACGCGCTACTTGGCAAGCGTGTAGCTCGCTTCCCAGATCCGGTTCTCTCCAGTGTACTGACCAGTCCTGATGCTCCTGATTCGATACTCAGGCAGTTCTCGCACGGCTATGCACGTATCATCGAACCGGAAGCCGAAGTCTTTGAATCGGAAGTCTCTATTGTCGAATCCATAGGGCCATCGACGGAAGGGCATGGCAAGCCGATGATGGGGAATCGGGTGTAGAAGGAATAGGGCGGCAACGTCTGTTTGATCACATGCTTCCTTCTTGTACACGACCTTGCGGCCATCACTGAGATAGACATCCCAGTCGGATAGGATTACCGGCGGTCTGCCTTGGGTCAGCCGATTCGCGTATTCCTCCTTGGAAATCATCTCGATACGCACCGGGGACGCCATATCATTGGGTGGCAAATCGAACACTTCCACGCAAGGGCGCCACCAGCTATAGTTTCTCATTGAGTTGGTATAGCCGGCAATGATAACGGACTCGCCGTCGTCCCACGAGGCGGCGAATACCATATCCCGAAGTCGTTCGAAGTCGCAGTCGCGGGAGAAGATTTGCACCTGTGCGCCCTCAACCTTCACACCCACGTCACCCCACTGATAATCATAGTCCGTCCATTTCATTCTTACGTAGTCAGGCTTGGACATCACTTCGATTCGCACAGGATCCATCGCCTCTCTTGGTAGTTCGATTCCCTTCACACAGTAGCCTAGATTGTTTCGGTATATGTCGCCCCATTCATAACTGGCGCCGTCAGCAGCTCCATTGGCCCATGAGAACACGATAACTACATCACGGAGCTTGTCGGGGACACAATCGATGGCGATTATCTGTACCAGCCTGTCGCTCAACATTACGCCTATTCCATTCGACTGGTGATCGAATCGGCTTTCCAACTTGTTCCATGTCGAATCGCCATTGGCATCGGCGCCGTCGTCGGCCCAGAGCTTGAATTCATACGTGTCCCGTATCGGAATACCCTCGTACAATGTATTCTCAAACGTATCCTGGACAGACAATATATTCGCGAAATATGCAATCCCGTACTTGCTGAAGAGCTTGCTCCCATTACCGCTCTTGCTTGCTTCCAGGTACTCGTAGCTATTAGCGAGACCGTCAAGGTTGACTACCCTGAAATCCGAAAAGTATCCAATCCTTCCCGCGTCCCATGACCCAACAACTGCATCTTCAGGCAGAATGTTGTTCATGACCTGTATGGTGCCGAGGTACCTGGACATATTCCAACTGGGTGGATTGTCACGGTCGTCGGTTATCCTATCGACAATATCTATATTAGCTTGAATACTGTTGTACGGGACTAGGATTAGGACAGTTACTACTATTGTAGCGAGTTTCAACACCGTTGATGTTCTTTCCCGGCGCGGTTCGATGAATCTTCCAATCAGATAGATGACGACAAAGCATCTGATTGGAACTATAAGCGTCATCATCAGGTAGGCTGGAACGAAATACCAGCCGGCGCTTGCCCAAGTGGGATGTATCGTGAGAACGGACTGCGCTAACTTTGCCACGTGTCCCATCGCCAGACTTGCCGCGCCTACCAGGAACAGAAGAAGGAACCTGTCCGACTTGCTGTTGGACCGGCGGGCGGACCACCAAACAAGTACGACGTAGATGCAGATTTCTGCGGCAACAAGCAACTCGCCGTCGAACGCTTGAATTTGCAAGTGGTCCTTAACGTTCTCTATTAGGCTGAATCCTCCTCCCTCGAGGCAGCGTTGCCCGTAGAGTGTCTCCAAAAGTGGAGGAAGTTGCTCGACTTCGCCCTCGAAGCAGAGTTGCGACCACAGGCGCTTGGTCGCCCCGCTCACTGGCACGAACCCTCCGAAGACGATCCGATTGTAGACGAAGTAGGTAATTCCGCCGAGGATCGCGCCCAACAGTGGAACGAATGTGGGATTGGCAACTCGGGCCAGCGCCCTCATCGATACGTCCTGAGCCTGAGCCTGAGGTTGAGGAGGCCTTGGCCGTCGGAGCCACTCGAACAAGGCGATGCTCGCGGTGGCTGTCAACGATATGGCCATGTACTCCAGACGGACCCACGGCAGGACGAAAGCGACGGCAGCCAGCGGGAGTGCCCAGCGCGACTGGCTTCTCGCGAACAGGCTCAGCGCCAGAAACAACAACCCGAGCGAGAACAGTCCCGCCGCGGCCTCCATGCCAAGATACAGAGTTCTATGTGCGTAGAGCGCTGGCAAAGCGGCGAGCAAAACTATCCATGGCAAGCGAAGCAGCCGTGCTGCGAGGGCAATCAGTGCGACTCCTCCGGCGACCAGCATGATTTCCAGCGCCTTGATGCCGAACAGCGCCGACTCGAGGTCAAAGACCCAATAGAACGGCGTTATCAGTAGTAGCCAAACAGGGTGGTATCCGTTGGTAAGTGTTAGGCCGCCGTCGAAGGTCGAGAACTCGCCGCCGGCCAGGTTCTTTGCGATCTGGAAGTAGTAAAACGCGTCGTCGTTGTTAAAACCGGCAACGAAGTTTACTAGGTCAGAATGTGAGAGCAGGTAGTACGCGAAGAATACGCCATAGGTCAGTATGGCGACCAGAAAGAGTCCGAATAGGAGATTGCCGAAGTACTCGAATCTGTTCCTGAGTCTCGTTAGTATTGGCACACAACCCACCTGCTAGAAGTCGTCTTCGTCCTCGTCGTAGGCTGGGGGCGGGCCCTGTGACGGGGGGTGGGGGACTAGGGCGCTGCGGTGCTTGGGGCGCTCCTTGCGGCGGGGCAGGGAGAGGAGGGATTCCCTGGCGCTCGCGGCGCTGTTGGAGTCGTGGTGGACGATGAGGGCGTTGACACCCACCAGCCGCAGCGATTCGAGCGCGGCGGAGTCGAGACCGTCCGGGGCCTCGACGAGCAGGGGCTTGTCCGTCAGGCCGCGCAGGGCCTGCACCCGCATGAGGGCCTGCATCGTCAGCGGCAGATCCCGCAGCGGAGGCGTGAAGAGCACGCCGTCCACGGGCAGATCGACGAGGGCGCGGGCGGACTCCTCGTCCATGTCCGCGGGCGCCGCAGCGATGACGCCGAGGTCCTCGTCGTTCAGCAGCGCGGCGTGGGTGTCCAGCGACTCGAACACGACGAAATCGCAGCCCTTGTCCACGAGGTCGGTGGACTGCTCCAGCGTGAAGCCGGAGGCGCGGACGCCCCATATCGTGTCCCCGAGTCCCTCGATAGCTCCTGGGCCCTCGACCATGATGGCGTCGGCAGGGGAGCTTGCGGCGGCCTCCTCGTCGATCCGGCCGCCTCCCACGGACTCGATCAACACCATGTCCGGTGCGGCTCGGTCCCTGCCCGCCGCGGCTCCGAAGCCCAGGGGTGGGGCCGACTGCTGGCCCGCCTTCTCGATGATGTCGATCAGTCTGCTCATGCGTGGAGTCCTCCTGTCGCTGCTGCGGGGTCGATTCTAAGGCAGCGGGCGGACTGGTTCAACTTGCCCGGCTGCGTTAGGCTGTAACCGGAAGACCGAGTCGCTGCGGAGGACTGGACATGCAGATGCGCCGCTTTCAGGGCAAGACCTTGACGTATCTCACCGTGGAGCCGGACGGGTACGAGGCCGGCCGCCGGTACCCGATGGTGATACTGCTCCACGGGTACGGCGCGAACATGGGAGACCTGGCCGGCCTGAGCGGCGTGCTGGGCGCTTCGGGCTACGTCTACGCCATGCCAAACGCGCCCCTGGAGCTCCAGATAGGATTCGGCATGGTGGGATACGCGTGGGCGGAGCCGCCGGCGGGGGGCGAGGGCAGCGGCATGGACGAGTCCGATGAGCGCCTGGGGGTATTCTTCGACGAGGTGATGGCGCAGTACGGCGTGGAGCCGGGCGACGTCGTGCTGGGCGGCTTCTCGCAGGGCGCCATGATGAGCTACCGCCTGGGGCTGCCGAGGCCGGAGACCTTCCGCGGCCTCGTCTGCCTCAGCGGCGTCGTGCCGGACGCCGACGGGCTGAGGCGACAGCTGCCGGCGGACAGGACGCAGCCCATCTTCATATCGCACGGCACGGAGGACGCGGTGATCCCCGTGGAGGGAGCGCGGCGGTCGCTGCGGTTCCTGCAAGACGAGGGCTACGCTCCCCGTTACCGTGAGTACGACATGGGCCACGAGATCAGCGCCGAGGCGCTTGACGACCTCGCGCCGTGGCTGCGCCGGGTGCTCCCGCCCGCGGCCTGCTAGCGCCGCCTCGACGCGCGCAATGGGGGCCGGGCGAGATTTGGGCGCAATACGTGAGGAAACTCAATAAGGTTCGCTGGCATCGTCATTAGGGACAAGGGTGCAGCCGTCGAAGCGGAGTATGTGCGCTTATTGGCGTCGATTTCATCAGCGTATCTTGGAATAGTGGCGAAATTCACAATCTCGGCGATTGATTGAGTTGCCTATGTTTGCTATATTGGAAGCCTTGGAGGGATCGCATAGTGGTCTAGTGCGGCCGCCTGCTAAGCGGTTAGGGGGAGAAATCCCTCTCATGGGTTCGAATCCCATTCCCTCCGCCACTATCGAATATGAGTAGCTCAGACAAGCCCGCCTCGGCGGGCCGAGTTGAATAGACCGTCCTTCCCATGGTATCCACGCCCACCGCGCCAAGCAGCTTCCATATCTGGACTATCGGGTGCCAGATGAACAAGGCCGACTCCGAGCGGCTGGAGAGCGCCCTGGGCCAGCTTGGGCTCGGCGAGGCCGCTGGCGCCGCGGACGCCGACGTGATCGTGCTCAATAGCTGCGTGGTCAGGCAGAGCGCCGAGGACAAGGTTACCGGGATGCTGGGGTCGTTGAAGCACCTCAAGAGGCGCGACCCCGGCAAGGTCGTCGCGCTGATGGGCTGCATGGTTGGACCGAAGGCGGACGCCCTGTCCGCGCGCTTTCCCCAGGTGGACGTATTCATGCGCCCGCAGCAGTACGAGCCGCTGTTCGACCTGCTGGGCGAGCGCATGGGCGTGGACGTCGAGGGCTGCGTCGGGCCGCTGACCGCCCGGGCCGCGGTCACGGCCTACGTACCGATCATCCACGGCTGCGACAAGTTCTGCACCTTCTGCATCATCCCGTACCGGCGGGGCAGGGAGGTCAGCAGGCCGGTCGCGGACATCGTGCGGGAGACGGAGCTGCTGGCGGCGCGCGGGGTCAGGGAGGTGACTCTGCTGGGGCAGAACGTCGACTCCTACGGCCACGACCTCGCCGGGACGGTAGACCTTGGCGACCTGCTCGCGGCCGTCAACGGCGTCGACGGGCTGGAGCGCGTACGCTTCCTGACGTCGCACCCGAACGACATGAGCGACCACATCATCGACCAGGTGGCCGAGCTCGATAAGGTGTGCGAGCACGTCAACCTGCCCTTCCAGGCGGGCGACGACGAGGTGCTGCGCCGGATGAGGCGCGGCTACACCTCCGACGACTACAGGGCGCTGGTGGACAAGATACGCGGCAGGATACCGAACGTCTCGCTCAGCACCGACCTGATAGTCGGCTTCTGCGGGGAGACGGACCGGCAGTTCGAGCGGACGCTCGACATGCTGCGCGACGTGAGGTTCGACAAGGTACACTCGGCCGCCTACTCCACGAGGGAGGGCACGATCGCGGCCCGCAAGCTCGCGGACGACGTGCCGGACGAGGAGAAGAAGGCCAGGCTGAAGGCCGTCGAGAGGCTGCAGGAGCAGGTGCTGACCGAGATCAACTCCAAGCTCCAGGGGCAGCGCGTCGAGGTGCTGGTAGAGGGGACGAGGCGCGGGAAGACGCACGGCCGCAACCGGAACGACAAGATAGTCTACGTGGCCGGAGCCGAAGACCGTATCGGAGAGGTCGTCACCGCGACGGTCGAGGCCACGAGCCCATGGTCGCTGCGAGCCCGTTTAGGGGCGGCGGCGTAGGCATGAGAGAAGAGAATTGGTAACCACACTGCGAAAGCCAACCATCCCGATCACCGAGATAGAGCAGTCGGCCTTCTGCCAGACCGAGGACGAGCTCAAGTCGAAGACGCTTGCCGAGGAGTTCGAGGCCGGCGTCCGGTGGCAGAAGCTCCCCACCGAGTACCTGAAGAAGACGCCTGAGGAGCTGGAGACCCGGATAACCGAGGCGAGGGCGCGGCTGGGCTCGCGGCTGGTCATCCTGGGCCACCACTACCAGCGCAACGAGGTTATCAGGTTCGCCGACCTGCGCGGCGACTCCTTCAAGCTCTCGCAGTACGCCGCCTCCCAGCGGGACGCCGAGTACATAGTCTTCTGCGGCGTCCACTTCATGGCGGAGACGGCGGACGTGCTCAGCTCGCCCTCCCAGAAGGTGGTGCTGCCCAACCTGACCGCCGGCTGCTCCATGGCGGACATGGCCCACATCGACGACGTGCTGGACTGCTGGGACGATCTGCACGGCCTGTTCGGCGACGGCGTAGTCCCCATCACGTACATGAACTCCACGGCGGCCATAAAGGCGCTGTGCGGGCGCAACAACGGCATCGTGTGTACCTCCACCAACGCCACGGCGACATTCAGGTGGGCCTTCGAGCGCGGGGAGAAGGTGCTGTTCCTGCCCGACCAGCACCTGGGCAGGAATACCGGCGTGAAGCTCGGCGTCGGCCTGGACGAGATGGTCGTGTGGAACCCGTTCAAGCCGATGGGGGGCCACACCGAGGAGGATCTGGCCAGGGCGAAGATCATCCTGTGGCAGGGCCACTGCTCCGTCCACACCAGGTTCAAGGTCTCCCAGATAGAGGAGGCGCGCAGGCGGCACCCCGACGTTAACGTCGTCGTCCACCCCGAGTGCTTCATGGAGGTGGTCGAGGCCGCCGACATGGACGGCTCCACTGAGTACATCATCCGGGTCGTGAGCGAGGCGCAGGCCGGCAGCGTCTGGGCCGTGGGCACCGAGATCAGCCTCGTTCACCGGCTCGCGCAGGAGAACCCGGACAAGACGGTCTTCTGCCTGGACTCGGTGGTCTGCCCCTGCTCGACCATGTACCGCATCCACCCGGCCTACCTGTCGTGGGTGCTCGACGGCCTGAACGAGGGCGTCGTGGTCAACCGCATCGAGGTGGACGGGCAGACGAGGGCTGAGGCGCGGGTGGCGCTGGACCGAATGCTGTCCGTGGCCTAGGGTGCCTCCCACACTCCCGCCCTACGCCGAGACCGAGGCGCTGGTCGACCGCGCCCTGTCCGAGGACCTGTCCGCCGGCGACCTGACGACCGACGCCCTCATACCCCCCGACCTTCACGGCAGGGCGGTCATCATGTCCAAGGCTACGGGCGTGGTGGCGGGCCTGCCCGTCGCGCTCCTCGTCTTCGAGCGCCTGGACCCCGCCATCACGACGCGTTCTCTCGTGAGCGACGGCGGCCGCGTCGAGCCCGAGAGCTTCGTGGCGGAAGCGGAAGGCCCGGCCGCATCCATCCTCAAGGCGGAGCGGACGGCGCTGAACTTCCTCCAGCGCCTGAGCGGAATCGCCACCGAGGCGAGCCTGTACGCGGTCGCCGCGGCGGGCCATCCCGCGAGGATACTGGACACCAGGAAGACGACGCCGGGTATGCGCGCCCTGGAGAAGTACGCCGTCGCCGCGGGCGGCGGGCGAAACCACCGTTACAACCTCGGGGACGGCATCCTGATCAAGGACAACCACCTCGAGGCAGCGCGACGCATGGGGCACGGCATGGCGTGGGCCGTCGAGTCGGCGCGGGCGTCCGCGCCCCACACCGTCAAGGTGGAGGTGGAGGTCGAGGACCTGCGGCAGGCCAGGGAGGCGCTCGACGCGGGGGCGGACGTACTGCTGCTGGACAACATGGGCCTCGAGGATATGAGGTCGGCAGTCGAGATGGCCCGGGGACGGGCGCTAACGGAGGCGTCCGGCGGGGTCACCCTGGACAACGTGCGCGAAGTGGCCGCGACGGGCGTGGACTTCATATCGGTGGGTGCGCTGACCCACTCCCCCCGCGCCCTGGACATGAGCCTGGAGCTGGTAGAGTAGGGCGGCGTGTAATCCAAGCCCGATCTGGAGTATCATGTTGCGAGCGTAACTCGTCAGACCGCATCAATCCGGGAGGCTCACGATGACCACGAGGACTGAAGCCGTACAGAGGGCTGCGGCCAGCCCGGAGCCGTTCTACGTCCTGCCGGACCCTCCGAGGATCGACATGCAAGAAGCCCCCTACGTCGCCAGGGCCCTGCTGACATTGATGAGGCGCTATTCGGACCGCCCGGACGTGGTGGTGATGAGCCAGGGCTACCTGTGCTTCAACACCAGGAGCGCCCGCGGCGGTTGGCTGGCCCCCGACTGCCTGGTCTCCTTCGGGGTGTCGCTGGAGGCGGTGACGCGCCGCAACGGGTACGTGATCGACGACTGGGGCAAGCCGCCGGACTTCGTGCTGGAGATAGGTTCCGAGAGCACGGGAGCGCGGGACTACACGGTCAAGCGGGAGGGGTACGCGGCGTTCGGGGTGGGCGAGTACTTCCGGTTCGACGCGACGGGGGGCGAGTACCACGACCGCCCCATGGCCGGAGACCGCCTGGTTGGGGGCGAGTACGAGGCGATACCGACGGCGGTCGCTGCGGATGGCAGCATTCGGTGTTACAGCGAGTCGCTGGGGCTGTACCTGTGCTGGGAGGATGGCCGCTTGCGTTTCTGGGACCCTGCGTCCGAGGCATATCTGAACGACTACGACGAGGCCGAGGATGCTCGGTTGGCCGCTGAGGATGCCCGGCTGGCGGCTGAGGGCGTTCGCATCGTCGCTGAGGACGCTCGGCTGGCGGCAGAGGACGCTCGGATTGCCGCAGAGGACGCTCTTGCGTACGAGAGGGCGGCTCGCCTGGCTGCCGAGGCCGAGTTGGAGAGGCTGCGGGAACAGTTGGAGCGATCGTAGTCCTGCCTTAGTCCAGCCTCGGCAAGTAGCGTCACCTGGCGTTTGCGGAACGTCCCGCGACTGAGTACAATTCCCATCGGGTCGAGGGCCGGCAGGCCGGCGGCCCGTATCCGCCCGGATCCACGGGGTGAGCCATGACCGACGACAACGCCTCCATGCAGGCACTGGTGCGCGAGTGGGGAGAGCAGGGCGTACGTTACGTGCGCTTTGAGCTTCCCGACCTCCACGGCACGAGCCGCTCGAAGATAGTGCCGCTGGATCACGTGGAAGCGTTCGCCGTCAGCGGGCTGAACATGTACGGCGGCACGGTTACGCTGGACACCGCCTCGTCCGTGGTCGAGGGCACCCTGTACAACGAGGAGGTGCTGTACGCTGACCAGCACCTCCGCCCTGACCCGGAGACGGCGGCCATCCTTCCCTGGGCCGAGTCGACGGCCAGGCTCATCTGCGACGGCTACTGGGCGGACGGCACGCCGCAACGCGCCGCGCCGAGGCAGGTGCTGCAACGCCTTGTGGAGCGCGCCGGCGAGATGGGCTACCTCGTCAAGGCGGGCCTGGAGTACGAGTTCTACGTGCTCGACGGCGAGACGGGCGAGCCCACCTTCGGCGGCATACACATCTTCAACAGCATCAGGAACACCTACATCCCGGTCATAGACCGTATACTCGACCAGATGGCGGAGGCCGGGATCGACATAATCACGGCCAACAGCGAGTACGGCCCCTCCCAGTTCGAGATAAACTACTCGCCCGCAATCGGGGTCGCCGCCGGTGACGTAGGCTTCACATTCAAGAACGGCGTCAAGGCTATCGCCCACCAGCTAGGCTACAACGCCACCTTCATGACCAAGCCGTTCGCCGACCAGTCCGCGAGCGGATGCCACGTCCACGTCAGCCTGTTGGACAAGGCCACCGGCGAGAATGTCTTTTTGGACGCCGGCGACCCGGACGGGCTGTCCGGCGTCTGCCGGCAGTTCATAAAGGGGATGCTGGACCACGCGGGCGCGAGCATGGCGCTGCTCGCTCCCTCGCTGAACTGCTACCACCGTTTCGTGCCGCACCACTTCGCGCCCTCCAACGTTAGCTGGGGCGTCGAGGACCGGACCGCGCTCGTGCGCGCCAAGAATTCGCGCGACGAGAACACCCACCTGGAAAACAGGCTCGGCACCGGCCTCTCGAACCCGTATCTCGCCCTTGCGGCCGTGGTGGCAGGGGGCCTGCTGGGGCTGGAGGCCGGCGTTCCAGCCGACCCTCCGGGCGAAGGCACTGCTGAAAGCCGAGCTGATCATGCGGCGCTTCCAGGCAGCCTATCCGAGGCCCTGGACGCCCTGGAGGCCGACGGCGCCTTCTCGGATCTGCTCGGGAGCGAGTTCGTGGAGGCCTACTGCACGATGAAGCGTCACGAGGCGCAGCGCTTCAGGGAGCACGTCACCGACTGGGAGCGCGCCGAATACCTGGAGGTGTACTAGCCATCAAGAGAGTAGTCATAACCAAACCGCTCCACGCCGGCATCGACGAGACCGACGAGCCTAGGCCCGGCCCCGGGCAGGTGCTCGTGAAGACGGCCGTCAGCGGCATCAGCGCCGGCACCGAGATGGGGCTGTACAAGGGCACGAACGAGGCGCTGGTCAAGCGGCGCTGGGGCGAGGACTGGGTCTACCCGATGTACCCCGGCTACGAAGCCGTTGGGCGAGTGGTGGAGTGCGGTCCCGACACCAACAGGCTCAAGGTGGGCGACCGCGTCATGAGCTACGGCAATCACGCCGAGTACTGCACCGTCCAAGAGGCCACTTCCGTGAAGCTGCCCGACAACATCTCCGACCGGCAAGCCACCCTGGCGACTCTCGGCACGACGTCCCTGCACGGGCTGCGGCGCGGCAGGGTAGAGTACGGCGACACCGTGGCCGTGGTCGGCATGGGCCAGATGGGCCAGATGGCCGTCCAGCACGCCAGGCTGGCGGGCGCCGCGCGGGTCATAGCCGTCGACCTGGACCCGTGGCGGCTCGACGTGGCGAGGCGGCTGGGCACCGAGTACTGCATCAACCCCAACGACGGCGACCCCGTCGAGGCGATAGGGCGCATTTCGGACGGGGGCGCTCACGTCGTGATTGAGACCGCCGGCGTAGCGCCCGCGATACCGCTTGCCATGGCCCTTGCACGCGACGAGGGCCGCGTGGTCATCGTCGGATGGCACCTGGAGTCGATCGACTTCGAGCCGGGCGAGGACTTTCTGTACAAGGAACTGGAGCTGCTGGCGTCGCGCGGCAGCGGCTACCTGGACGTCGCGGAGACCGGCCCCAAGCGGTGGACCTCCTTCAAGAACCGCTCGCTCGTCGTCGACCTCATCTCGCGCGGCCTCATCCGCACCGATGGGCTGGTCACACACGTGCTGCCGTACACGGAGATCAGCCGCGCATACGAGATAATCCGCACGAAGTCGGAGCCGTCTCTCCAGGTCGTCCTGACCTGGGACGATGCAGGGGAGGACGCCTGATATGTGCGGGATCGCGGGGATACTCTTCAAGGACCGCAGTGAAGAAGGGCCGGTGGGCCAGCATCTGCTCGCGATGGCCTCCACCCTGGGGAGCCGGGGCACCGACTCCACGGGAATGGCGATTACGCGCCAGGGACAGCCGGGCACGTTGGTCGTGGTGGCCTACCTGGAGGGCCTCGGCCCGTCCGACGCCGGGGTACGGGACCGCGAGGTCATTGAGCGCGTGGGGGAGGTCGCGCTCGTGGAAGGCTTCCACCTCGCCGGAGACCTCCTGCGAGTGGTCGTCCGCGACGTCTCCGAGGACGCGAGCCTCGACCTGCTAGGACGGCTTACCCGCGCCGCCGAGTCCGTGGACGACGTGAAGGTGTTCAGCATCGGTCGCGGCATGGAGATACTCAAGGACGTTGGGGTCGCCGAGCGGCTGGACGGCGTCCACCTTGTGGGAGCGGCGTCGGGTACGCACGGGCTGGCCCACACGCGGCTGGCGACGGAGAGCCGGGTTGACGTGTGCCACTCGCACCCGTTCTGGGCGCGCCCCTTCCCGGACATAGCGGTCGTACACAACGGGCAGCTTACCAACCACCACAAGCTGCGCCGCCAGTACGAGCGGCGCGGCTACGAGTTCCTGACCGAGAACGACTCCGAGGTTATCGCGGTCTACGTGGCCGACAGGCTCTCGCAGGGCGCCAGCCTGTCCGAGGCGCTGACCGACTCCTTGGACGCCCTCGACGGCACCTTCACCTACCTCATATCGACCAAGGACTCGATCGGGTACGCCAAGGACCGGTTCGCCACGAAGCCGCTGGTGGTGGCCGAGAACGACCGTTACGTGGCAATGGCGTCCGAGGAAGTGGCCCTTCGCCCGGCGATCACGCCGGACTCGGTAGTCCACGAACCCGCGGCCAGGGCGGTGAAGACTTGGTCGAGATAGACTGCGCCGGCCTCACCACCACCGAGATCAACCGCGGCATCAGGCGTTCCCTCGGCCCCGAAGCCTCCGTGAAGCTGCTGAACCCGGACTCGCGCCACAACCTCGCCGTGGCGGTCAACGACGCGGGCAGGATCGTCTTCGACGGCAGCGCCGGGTACTACTGCGCCGGGATGCTGAAGTACGCCGACGTGGAGGTGAACGGCAGCGTCGGATGGTCCGTGGGCGAGGGGATGATGTCGGGCAGCATCGTCGTTCGCGGCGGCGCGAGCGCCGCCGCGGGCGCGGCCATACGCGGCGGCACGCTGGTGGTCCACGGCGGCGCGGGACCCAGGACCGGGATCTCCCAGAAGGGCGGCACGATCGTCATAGGCGGCGACGTCGGCTACATGTCCGGGTTCATGATGCAGAAGGGCGTCCTGGTCATATGCGGGGACACCGGCGAGGCGCTCGGAGACTCGCTGTACGAGGGCAAGATATACGTGGGCGGACGCATCGAGCAGCTTGGCAACGACGCAGTGGCGAAGGAGCCGGACGACGAGGACGTGGCGATGCTGAAGGGGCTGTTCGACTGCTATGGGCTCAATGGAGTTCCGAAGCCGGAGGCGTTCACCAAGATCGAGTCCGGCAAACGGCTGTACAACTTCGACAAGCAGGACATCGGCCTGTGGAAGGCGGCGCTATGACGACCGACGGCGGCAACGGCGCCCGACCCGTGCTCCAGGAGAGCTACTTCTACAGCCCCGAGGTGATCGAGGACATCCAGTCCAAGGCGGCCCTGGGACGGTACAGGATCCGGGGCTTCGGGACGCTGCGCAAGCTGCCGGGGTTCGACGACCTGACCTTCGTGACATCCGGCCTCAGCCGCGTGCCCCTGGAGGGGTACCGCGAGAAGTGCAGCACGGAGACGGTGCTAGGCTCCAGGTACGCCTCCGAGCCGATGCGGCTCGAGACGCCCATAACGATAACCGGCATGAGCTACGGCGCTCTCTCGCGGAACGCCAAGGTCGCCCTCGGCAAGGCGGCGACGCGCGTGGGCATATCGACCTGCACCGGCGACGGCGGCATGCTGGACGCCGAGCGCGAGGCGTCGCGGCTGCTGGTCTACCAGGTGCTGCCCAGCCGCTACGGCTTCGACCCCGACCACCTCCGCATGGCGGACGCGCTGGAGGTCGTGATCGGGCAGGGCGCGAAGCCGGGCACGGGCGGCCTGCTGCTGGGCCAGAAGGTGTCCGAGGAGATCGCCAATCAGCGCGACTTGCCCCCAGGCATCGACCAGCGCAGCCCGGTGCGCCATCCCGACTGGATGGGCGTGGACGACCTGATCATCAAGCTGGAGGAGCTTAGGGAGGCGACCGATGGGCGCGTCCCCATCTACGTCAAGGTGGGCGCCGGCAGGGTGACGGACGACGTCAAGCTGGCGGCCAAGGCGGGCGCGGACGTCGTCTTCGTGGACGGCATGGAGGCAGGCACGGGCGCCTCCCCGGAGATGCAGCTAGACCACACGGGCATTCCGACCATGGCGGCGCTGGTGGAAGCCGTGGCCGCCCTGGAGGACATCGACCTGAAGGACGAGGTGCAGCTGATCGTCGCGGGCGGCATACGCAGCGGCGCGGACATCGCCAAGGCCCTCGCCCTCGGCGCCGACGCCGTCTCCATAGGCACCGCGGCACTGATAGCCCTGAACTGCAACAGGCCCATATACGTTGAGGACTACCGGGCCCTCGGCGCTGAGCCGGGCAGGTGCCACCACTGCCACACGGGCATGTGCCCGGTCGGGATCACGACCCAGGACCCCGACCTGATGGCGCGGCTGGACGTGGACGAGGCGGCGGACAGGGTGACGCGCTACCTGAACGCCCTCACCATGGAGGTGCAGCTGGTCGCCCGCGCCTGCGGCAAGTGGAACGTACACGACCTGGAGCCCGAAGACCTGCGAGCGCTGACGATGGACGCCTCCTTCATAACGGGCATCCCCATGGTGGGCAGCAACAAGGTGCCCGCGGGCCGGTAGGGCGGTCCGTGCCAGTGTGAACGGGCGGCTGACTTCAAGATGGATGAACGGAACGTAGTCACCCTGGCGATAGGCGGGCGGGCCGTTCGCGTCGTGCTGCTGGAAGAGGACGCGCCGAAGATATGCTCGGCGTTCCGCGCGTGTCTTCCCCTCGACAGCTTCGCCGTGCATGCGAAGTTTGCCGGCGAGGAGCTGATCGCGATGCTGCCGTTCTACGCGGGGGCCGAGAACGAGGTCCCGTCGGTAGCACCGGGCGACATCGGCTACTACCCCGCGCGGCAGACGCTATGCCTCTTCTACGGCGATATCATGCCATTCGCCAGCGTGAGCCTGTTCGCGCGCGTCCATCCCGACGACCTGGGCGCGGCGCGGGAGGCGGGTAGGGCCGTCCTGGACGATGGCCCCGCTCCGGTGCGGATCGAGGGTAGGGGGGGTACTAGGGCCGAGCCTGGGCGCGTGTCCGGCATGGAGTCCGAAGTGTTGCGGGCGCTCGACGAGATATGGTCACGCGAGCCGGGGGACGTGAGCGCCCTGCGCGCCTTCGAGCGGCCTCCGATGGGCAACATGCCCTGCGTGCTCTACGCCAACTTCGACCTGTTCTGGATCGTGGAGAACCTGCTGGTATTCCGGGGCCTGGCCATGGACGAAACGCTGTCGCCCAGGCAGCTTGCGCGCACCATGGCGGCCATGACGAGGAAGACGCGGGGCCGGCTGGCGCACTGGGGCTTTCCCGAGGCCTGCGCCCTGCTCGAACGCGTCTCCGACGACCTCGACCGCTCGCCGCGGCCCACCCGGCGCGGCCTGGTCGCGCTGATCGACGGCCTGGTGCTGTACACGAACCGCCTCAATGCATGGGTTGACGCCATGGCGCCCTGGGGCGAGATGGACGGCCTGGAGCTGGCCGGCCCGGCGCATGGGGAGCCTCGGATTGGGCGCTGACGCCGTTCGCACCTACCGCGCCGCCATCATCGGGTGCGGCGACGTGGGGAGCACCATCGGCGACGACATGCTTGGGGCCACGGGGCGCTGGGTCCTGCCCCACGGCCACGCGCCGTCGTACGAGGCGGCCGCCCGCGTGGAGTTGGTGGCCGGGGCGGAGGTAGACGAGGAGAGGCGGCTGGTATTCGGTAAGCGCTGGGGAATTCCGGGGCGCGTCTACGCCGATTACCGCGAGATGCTGGAGGCGGAGCGGCCCGACATCGTCAGCGTCGCCACTCCTACGCCTATGCACGAGGAGATGGCGCTGGCCTGCGTGGATGCCGGCGCCAGGGCGATCTTCCTGGAGAAGCCCATCGCCAGCAGCCTCGCCGGCGCCGACCGAGTGGTGGCCGCGTGCGAAGCCGCGGGAATCCCCCTCGCCGTGAACCACACGCGACGGGGCGACGCGATCTATCGGAAGGTCGCGGAGCTGGCGCAGTCGGGGGAAGTGGGCGAATTGCACAGCATGATGATGCTGTTCCCGAGCAGGCTGATGTGGATAGGCACCCACGGCCTCGACCTGATGAACTTCGTTGTTGGCGACGTTCCGGTGCGCTGGGTCAGCGGCGAGGTGCAGGAGGGAGGCGGCCGCGACCCGGGCGGCAACGCCATCTTCGAGTACGAGAACGGCGTGCGCGGGTTCATCAACGGGTTCAGGAACAACCCTGTCGGCTTCAGGCTGCACGTCATCGGCGCCGAGGGCGAGATCGTCGTCAGCCGCTACGACCTCACGCTCTGGCGCAACAGGCCCGGGACCCACATGGGCTACGAGCCCGTCGTATATCCCTTCCCGCTCAGCCTCGAATACGCCTCGCCTATGGTCAAGCTGATCGACGAGCTCGCGGACGCCGTCGAGGGCGGGCCGGAGCCGGTCTCCAACGGCCGCACGGCGCTCAGGGCGCTCGAGCAGATCGTCGGCATCCACTGCTCGTCGCGCCAGGACTGCCGCCGCGTCCGCGTCCCCGACGACCTGGACCGCGAGCTAACCATAGACTCGCTGTAAACGGAGAGTCTGCCTAGCCTACTCCGGTCAGGGCCCTCCTGGGGTTCTCCACCATGATGCGGTGGAACTGCTCCTCGTCCACGCCAAGCTCGGTCAGTATGCCGAGGAGCCGAGTGGGGATGAAGTCGTAGCCGCCGCCGCCGTATGCCTTGTAGTCCTTCTTGTAGCAGACGTCGTGGGAGAAGAGCAGGTGGTCGCTCAGCCCGGCGTCGAGTATTTGGCCCACCAGCCTGAGCAGCTTCTCGCGCTCGTATTCGTTGGCCGCTTTCAGCGTGCCCATCCGGTCGAAGCATATGAAGGCGCCGCGCCTGGCTATCTCCGCGCTGTACTCGAAGCATGGGTAGCTGTGGCAGTGGCCTATCGACACGCGCCGCGGGTCCACCCCCTCCTCCTGCAATATGTCCAACTGGTCCAGCCCGACCGGCCCGCGCGTACTGTGAGTCGTCAGCAGCACGCCGGTCTTCTTCTGCGCGCGCGCGGCAGCCCTCAGCACGCGCTCCTCCACCGGGGACAGCCAGGTGAAGTGCGCTCCCACCTCGCCTATGATGCCCGCCCGCACGTCCGTGCCCTCGATGCCCTCCGTCAGGTCTACGACAAGCTCCTCGGCGATCTCGTCGGTCTTCTTCCGCCAGAGCTCGGGTTCGTAGTAGGTCTCCCGGTACCATCCGCACCCGAGCACGACGTTGACCCCCGTGCTCTCGGCGACCTGGCGCACGGCCTCGGCGTGCTTGATGGGAAAGAGGTCGTGGTCGTTGCCCCGCAGGCCGCCGCTCGTCTGGTCGACGATGGTAACGCCGCCGGCCTCCTTGAAGGCCCCGATCTCCTCCGCGGCGAGCTTTGGATCGTTCAGGAAGCCGTCTCCCGACCAGACGTCGCGCATCAGGTCCAGGAAGATGTGCTCGTGTATCAGCGTGAAGCCTAGCCGGTCGGCGGCCACCGGCCCGGTGACGGTCATGACGCTATCCATATCTATCCTCCAAGCCCTATGAAACTATCTCAGAACTGGCGGCAACTGTCATCCACATCTGCTATATCGCCAATCGCCCAAGGGATTCACCCCCATCCTAACCTTCCCCCTGAGGGGGAAGGGATTCTGAGATAGTCTCTATGTTCAGCATGGGTCTTCCCTGGACGTGCTGGGGCTGACGCGCATCATGTAGAGAGTCACCGGGTCGAACGGGTCCTCGCCCGCCTCCAGGGCCTCTATCCACGCCTCGCGGCTGGCGCCGTAACGCTCCCGGCAGGTCTCCTTCGGGGACCTGTCCACCCACGCGAGGAACGCCTCGAAGTCGTCGATCGCGTCGTCGGCGCGGCCCAGCACCGCGTAGACGAGACCCCTGCTTTCCCGCGACGCCCCCGATGGGTCGGCGTCGACGGCCAGGTCGCAGTAGGGCAGAGCCTCCTCGGGCGCTCCCGATACCCCAAGCTGCCAGCATAGCGTGGCGTTGTACTTGAGCTCGTCCGGACGCAGCCCCTGGGCCCTGCGCAGGTCGTCCAGCGACCTCGGCAGGTCCTCCATCACGGAGTACACGAGGCCCCGGTTGAAGTACGCCTCGGGCGAGTCCGGCGCCAGCTCTATCGCCCGGCCGAAGTCGTCCAGCGCCCGGTCATAGTCGTCCACCAGGCCGCGCGCGAGGTAGGCGATCCCGCGGTTGTGGAACGCAGCCGAGAGATCGGGGTCCAGGTCCAGGGCGCGCTCCAGGTCGTCGAGGGCCCGCCGGACGTCTCCCGCTTCGCCCCTATCTGTGTAGGCCAATGCCCTGTTGACGTACGCGCCGGCGTAATCGGGCCGAAGCCCAATCGACCGGGCCAGCTCCGAGATGGCCCGGTCCAGGTCCCCGCTCTCGCCGCGTTCCCTGTAGGCGTACGCCAGGTTGAGATGGGTGGTGGGGTTCCCCGACTCGATCGACGCCGCCCTCGTCAGGTCCGCTACCGCCCGCTCCACGTCGTCGGCCCTGCCGCGTTCCAGGTAGGCGACCGCGCGGTTGTTGTAGGCGTCCACGAGGCGGGGCTGCGTGGCGAGCACCTGGGTGAAGAGCGTTATCGCCTCGTCCAGGTCGGCGAGGTCTCCGCCCAGGTATGCGCGTCCCAGCCGGAACCTCAGCCCGGCCAGCGCCTGGGGGTCCGATGGGGGCTTGGACATCGCGTGGACCAGCACCACCTTGGCCTTATCGTGCTCCCCCTGTTCCAAGTACAGTTGCCCAAGGGTCAGCAACGCAACGTGGCGCACCTCTTCGGTCAGCGCCACGTTGACCGTCGCGGGCAGCTCCGAGGGCGAGGACGCAAGGTCCACGACCTGCTGGTCGTGCGTCTCCGCGGCCCTCTTGGGGATGGTGAAGGTGGCGATGACCCTGCCGCTGTCGTACTCTCCCCAGATCACGATGGTCGCGCGGGACTTCAGCCCGGCCTCCAGCGCCGCGTCCTCGCCGTCGATCTCGTCGGGCCAGTCGGCGGTCCGCACCTGTCCGAGGCCCGCGGCTGTCACTTCCCGGTCTATCTGCTGCTTCAGCCTGCCCCTGACGTTGAACCCCTGCTGCCCGCCGGTGTAGTTGACGAATGGAGCCATGACGATGAGGGACTCGTCTTCGGCGGCCTCCGGGAAGCCTGAGCGGCCTAGCATGAACGCCGCGAGCGCGCCCGCGAGCGCCGCCAGCAGCACCGCCGCCGCCGCCGCGCCTCCTATCCTGAACCCTCTGCGCCGCCACAGCGGCGCGGCGACGGACGGAGCCGGCGACGCCGCCTCCGCGGGCTCTGGGGCCGGCGGCTCCTCCTCCACCTGCGCCGGCGGGGGAGCTTCGGCTGGGGCCTGCGCGCTCTCCGGGGAGAAGCCCGCGGCCATGAGCAGCTCGTCCCGCTCCTCCGGCTCCAGGCGCAGCAGCTCCGCCAGGCGCGCCACGTCCTCCCGGTGGCGCGGGCGGCTGGTCACGCCCTCCTTCCAGCGCACGAGGGTCAGCCGGCTAACGCCGACGCGGCGCGCCAGCTCGGCGTCCCCGATGCCGGTCCGGGCCATGTACCTGGTCAGCAGCTCGGCGAAAGTGGCCAAGTGTTACATCTCTGGCACGGGATACACCCCAAGTGTAACGCAAGTGTAGTTCGGAGTGTACACGCTCACCCCTCATGATGGACGTGCGGCAGCCGGATCTACCCGCCGGAAGAGCGGAACGGCAAGGCCGACACAACAGTGGCAAGGACGCCACACGAGGAGGGAGTAATGATGGCACGCACCCTGGGAGCATACGCAGTCGTTGCGGCGTTGGTCGCGCTGCTCATGGCGCTGGCGGCCTGCGGCGGCGATGGGGAAGCGGAGGTTGAGGCCACGGCGACGGTCGATGAGACCGCGGTATACAAGGGAGTCGTGGAAGAGCAGGCCGAGCCGAGGGGAGACGCGGACGGCGGCGATCTGGCCGGCGTTACCTGGGTCCTGGAGTCCCTGGGGCCTGCGGCCTCCCCCGATGCCATCGTGGAGGGTTCGGAGGCGACCGCCGTCTTCTCGGCGGACGGCTCCATGGACGGCAACGGCGGTTGCAACACCTACTTCGGGAGCTACCGCGCCGATGGCGGCTCGATCTCCATTGGCGAGCTTGGCTGGACGGAGATGGCGTGCGCGGCCCCGGACGGGGTCATGGCGCAGGAGACCCGGTTCTTTGAGCTGATGGCCGTAGCCGAGACGTTCGCCGTAGAGGACGGCGCGCTCACGCTGGGGACGGCAGACGGTGGGGTCCTCGTCTTCTCCGCCGCCGGCAAGGCCCCTGGCCCCGGCCCGGACGGCGGCGCGGTTACGGACCCGGAAGCCACCGTCAGCGTCGCCAATGAAGACGAGGGTGAGGGCGACGGCTCGAGCGCCAGCGGCGGCGTCTCGGACCCCGGCGCTGGCGACGAAGACGCGGGCGGCGCACTGACCGGGGTCACGTGGGTCCTGGAGTCCCTGGGGCCGGCGGCCTCCCCCGATGCCGTCGCGGAGGGTTCCGAGGTGACCGCCGTATTCTCGGCGGACGGCTCGCTGAACGGCAACGGCGGCTGCAACACCTACTTCGGCGGCTACGAGGCCGAGGGCGAGTCGCTCTCCGTAGGGGCGATGGGATCGACCCTGATGGCGTGCGCCGACCCTGAGGGGGTCATGGCGCAGGAGACCCGGTTCTTCGGGCTGATGGCCGTGGCCGATTCGTTCGCAGTGGGGGACGGCAAGCTCACGTTGAGGACGGCAGACGGCGGGGTCCTCGTCTTCTCCCGCCGTTCCGGTCCATAGGACGGGTATGTACGGATAGCGGATGGAAACTCATTCAGGAGGAGTAGAGATGAAGCTGAACGTCAAGATCATAGCGGCGGTTCTTGGGTTGGTAGCAATGGCAGCGGCGCTGGCGGCCTGTTCGCGGGAGGTGATCAAGGAGGTCCCGGTCGAGGTGGTGGTCGAGAAAGAGGTGGTCAAGGAGGTCCCGGTCCAGCGGGTGGTGGAGAAGGAGGTAATCAAGGAGGTTCCCGTCGAGGTGGTGGTCGAGAAAGAGGTGGTCAAGGAGGTAGAGGTAGAGGTGGTAGTCGAGAAAGAGGTCGTAAGGGAGGTGGAGAAGCCGGTGATCGTGGAGAAGGAGGTGGTCAGAGAGGTGGAGAAGGTGGTTGAGGTCCCCGTGAAGGCTCCGACCAAAGTCGAGAAGGAAGTGGTGAGAGAGGTGGCAGTGGTCAAGGAAGTCTTAGTGGAGGCGCCGTCCAGGGAAGAGAAGGAAGTGATCCTCACTAAGCCGGTCATCACTGAGTCACAGGTCGTGAAGGAGGTGGAGAAGGTGGTATCGGTTGAGGTGTCATCGGGATCCCAGGGATCCTCAGGGCCTTCCACCTCTCCGAGTCGGTCTTCGAGTTCCGGCGGGACGCCGCCTACGACCACTTTCGAGGACTACCAGCGCGAGAGGTTCGTATCCGCTGCGCGGGACGCGGTCTCGACCTTCAGCCTCGATACGGACCGCACCTCTTACTACCTCGCCCTGAACTGGGCGCGCACAGGGTACGCGGTGGAGCCCGATTCCGTTAGGGCGGAGGAGTGGATCAACGCCTTCGACTACGGCTACGAGCAGCCGCTCCACGGCGACAGCTTCGCCATATCCACCGACGTGGTAAGGCACCCGCTGGACGGCGGGCTGCACCTGGCTCGCATCGCCTTCCAGGCGCCCGACGTGAGCCATGACAGCACGCCGGTCAACGTGACCTTGGTCCTGGACGCGTCGGGCTCGATGAGCACCGGCAACCGCGTTGACATAGCCAGGGAAGCCGCCGAGAGCATCAGGCGCAGCCTGCGCACCGGAGATCGCATAGCCGTCGTACACTTCACCAACGGCGTCATAGACGACTTCACGGTCGAGCACAGCGACCCCGACGACCCCAACGTGAGTTGGTCGATCGATCGGCTGGCCCCGCACGGCTCCACGAACGTGCAGGCCGGCCTCGATCTCGGCGTCCGGCTCGCCGACCGCGCGCGGAGCGAGAACCCCCACGCCTACAACTACGTCATCCTGATGTCGGACGGCGTCGCCAACGTGGACGCGACCGACCCCTTCGCCATACTCGAGTCCGCGGGCGACAGGGACAGCGGCAACCCGCTGCGGCTCATCACCGTCGGGGTGGGCATCGAGAACTACAACGACTACCTGCTGGAGCAGCTGGCGCAGCACGGCAACGGCTGGTACCGCTACCTGAGCGACACCGAGCAGGCGCGGGCGACCTTCAGCCGGGACAACTGGCTGGCGCTCTCGGTCCCGTTCGCGGACCAGACGCGCGCGCAGGTGACCTGGGACACCGACCTGGTGAGGTCGTGGCGCATCGTGGGGTACGAGAACCGGGTCACCTCGGACGAGTCGTTCACGCAGGCGCGCAAGGAGTTCGCGGAGATACCCGCGGGGGCGGCGACGACGGTCTTCTACGAGCTCGAGCTTCGTGACCGAGGCCGCGGCGACATGGTCAAGCTGGGCGACGTAGAGCTGCGTTGGGTGACCCCTTCGACGGGCGACTCCAACCGGCAGCACGCGCCTGTAATGAGCCGCCGCGACATGGAGCGGGACGCGATGGGCGAGGCGATGCTGCACATGGGCGCCATCGTGGCGCTGTCTTCGGACCTGTACAGCAGCCTGCCGCACGCTGGGTCCTCCGACTCCCGCGTCCATAGCGACCTGGCCTACCTGATGGACGAGCTCGTGTCGCTGGAGGGCCAGCTTGGCGGCCTAGGGGCCTACCAGGACATGGTGTTCCTGATGGATCACATCACCCGCGATTCCAGGGCGGCGTCCGTGCCTTCGGGGTACAGCCGGTAGCTAGCGGTTTGGAAATGGGGCGCGATGGTCTCACCCGTCGCGTCCCTTCACCCCCATCCTAACCTTCCCCCTGAGGGGGAAGGGATTCTGAGAGCGTTCGATAGCGTAATTCTACCAGGAGGTGTAGAGATGAAACTCAACGTAAAGGTCATTGCGGCGATTCTAGGGTTCCTGACGCTGGCCGCGGTGTTGGCGGCCTGCGGGGGTAGAGAAGTGGTAAAGGAGGTACAGGTTCCGGTTGAAGTGGTGGTGGAGAGGGAGGTGGTGAAGGAGGTTCCGGTCGAGGTGGTGGTGGAGAGAGAAGTGGTCAAAGAGGTACAGGTTCCTGGCGAGACCGTGGTGAAGGAGGTCCCGGTTGAGGTCGTGGTGGAGCGAGGGTCCAGGGGACTCCCAGGCCCCAGTTCTACCGCGCGGGCTGACCGGCCCAGCAGGACAGCCTCCGCAACCACCTTCGAGGACTACCAGCGGGAAAGGTTCGTATCCGCTGCGCGGGACGCCGTCTCGACGTTCAGCCTCGACACGGACCGTACCTCGTACCACCTCGCCCTCAACTGGGCGCGAGCCGGATACACGGTGGAGCCCGACTCCGTTAGGGCGGAGGAGTGGATCAACGCCTTCGACTACGGCTACGAGCAGCCGCTCCACATCGACAGCTTCGCCATATCCACCGATGTCGTCAGGCACCCGCTGGACGGCGGGCTGCACCTCGCTCGCATCGCCTTCCAGGCGCCCGACATGAGATACGACAGCACGCCGGTCAACGTGACTCTGGTGCTGGACGCCTCGGGATCGATGGGCACCGGCAACCGGGTGGACGTCGCGAGGGCGGCCGCCGAGAGCATACGGCGCAGCCTGCGCGGCGGAGACCGCATAGCCGTCGTACACTTCACCGGCGACGTCGTCGACCACCTCACGGTCGAGCCTACGGACCCGGACGACCGCGACGTCAGGAGCTCGATCGACCGGCTCATGCCGCGCGGCGGCACGAACGTGCAGGCCGGCCTCGACCTGGGCGTGCGTCTCGCCGACCGCGCCCGCTGGGACAACCCCCACGCCTACAACTACGTCATCCTCATGTCGGACGGCGTCGCCAACGTGGACGCGACCGACCCGTTCGCCATCCTAGAATCCGCCGGCGACAGGGACGCCAGCAACCCGCTGCGGCTCATCACCATCGGCATTGGCATCGAGAACTACAACGACTACCTGCTGGAGCAGCTTGCCCAGCACGGCAACGGCTGGTACCGCTACCTGAGCGACGTCGAGCAGGCGCGGGCGACCTTCAGCCGGGACAATTGGCTGGCGCTGTCGATACCGTTCGCGGACCAGACGCGCGCCCAGGTGACCTGGGACACGGACCAGGTGAGGTCGTGGCGGATCGTCGGGTACGAGAACCGGGTCACCTCCGACGAGTCGTTCACGCAGGCGCGCAAGGAGTTCGCGGAGATACCGGCAGGGGCCGCGACGACGGTCTTCTACGAGCTCGATCTTCGGGACCGAGGCGGCGGCGACGCGGCCAAGCTGGGCGACGTAGAGCTGCGTTGGGTGACCCCTTCGACGGGGGACTCCAACCGCCAGCACGCGCCGATAATGAGCCGCCGGGACGTGGAGCGCGACGCGATGGGCGAGGCGATGCTGCACATGGGTGTCATCGTGGCGCTGTCTTCGGACCTGTACAGCAGCCTGCCGTATGCGCGCTCCTCGGACTCCCGTGTCCATAGCGACCTGGCCTACCTGATGGACGAGCTAGTGTCCCTGGAGAGCCAGCTTGGCCGCCTCGGGGCCTACCGGGACATGGTCTTCCTGATGGAGCACATCATCCGCGACTCAAGGGCGGCCGACAGACCTTCGGGGTACAGCCGTTAATCCGTAGCGAGTTTGGGAATGGGAGCGGCGGGTCGCGTCCGCCGCTCCCATGACAGGGACATCCGAGACCTGGTAAGGAGGAGAAGACGATGGACCAAGACACGATCAGGAAGAGCGCGATCAGGATAGGCGTGGGCGTGCCCGCCCTGTTGGTGCTGGCGCCCGCCGTGCCGTGGATGGTGCTGGTGCTCTATAGGCCGCTGACCGACTGGGTGACGTGGATCATGCCCGGGGTGTGGGCGGACGCCTACCAGGAGGAGAGGGTCTCCTTCGGCATAGTGGACAAGATGCTGTCTCTCGCGGAGTGGGTGGCGGCGGCTGGCATACTGGCGGCGCTCGTGGTGGCGATAGCGTCGGTGGTTGCCTTCGTGGTCTGGGGCGTATTTCACATGCGGGGAGAGTCCGGAGAGCGAGGGTAGGCCGGCCGGCGCCGGCTGACGGATAATGAAGGCCCCGCTAGGGAGGTGCGGAGATGAAACGGAAGCTGACGAGCGCCGCGGCGATTCTGGGGCTGGCCGCGCTGGTCACGCTGCTAGCGGCCTGTTCGAGGGAAGTGATCAAGGAGGTAGAGGTGCCTCAGTTCGTCACCGAGACGGTGGTCAAAGAAGTTCCGGTCGAAGTTGTGATCGAGAAGGAGGCGCTCAAAGAGGTCCCAGTGGAGACGCAGCCCGTCGTCGAGCAGGCAGGCACCGGGCGCTTCAACGCAGGGCGCGGCTCGGCGGCCAGCGACGGCCCCCACGACCCTACCTTCTTCCGGCACTACGGGGTGAACCCCTTTGTGGACACCGAGGACGACCGCCTGTCCACCTTCGCGATGGACGTGGATACCGCGTCGTACACCGTGACCCGGCGGTTCGTGCATGACGGCAACATGCCGGACCCGGACTCGGTGCGCGTCGAGGAGTTCGTCAACTTCTTCGAGCAGGGCTACGACCCGCCCGCGAAGGACGCCTTCGCCATACACGTCGAGGGATCGCCTTCGCCGTTCGGCGGAGACAACCACTGGCTGATGCGGGTGGGC
This sequence comes from Dehalococcoidia bacterium, assembly GCA_963664035.2. GTDB lineage: Bacteria > Chloroflexota > Dehalococcoidia > Lucifugimonadales. The sequence goes on from OY760867.2 coordinate 2,693,249, forward strand.
CTTCAGGGGCGGCCGGTCGACCTGGAGCGGCGAAAGGACGCGACGCTCATCTTCGTCATAGACGTATCGGGGTCCATGGCGCGCGAGGACAGGCTGGGCCTGGTCAAGAGGAGCATCGAAGTCCTCGTCGGAGAGCTGCGGCCCGCCGACGAGGTTGGGATCGTGGCGTACGGAGACCGCGGGAAGGTCGTCCTGGAGCCCACCGGCGGCGGCAACAAGGACCTGATAATGAGCGCCGTCCGCTCCCTGAGCCCGGGAGGGTCCTCATACCTGGAGGATGGGCTGCGGCTGGCGTACCAGGCGGCGGCGGAGCGGGCGAGGCAGGCGCGCCCCGGGCGGATAGTCCGCGTCATGCTCCTCTCCGACGGCGTCGGCAACGTCGGGAGGACCAGCGCCGACGATATCCTGCGCCGGGTCAGGGACAACGCCGAGGAGGGCGTGACCATGACCGCCGTCGGGTTCGGAATGGGCAGCTACAACGACGTGCTGATGGAGCGGCTTGCCAACGACGGAAACGGCAGCTACTACTACGTGGACTCGCTGACGGAGGCCAGGCGCATCTTCTCGGAGAACCTCGTAGGCACGCTGCAGGTCATCGCCAAGGACGCGAAGGTGCAGGTCGACTTCGACCCCGCCGTGGTGAGCCGCTACAGGCTGCTCGGGTACGAGAACCGGCGCGTCGCCGACGAGGACTTCCGCAACGACGCGGTGGACGCGGGCGAGGTGGGGGCCGGCCACAGCGTGACGGCGCTGTACGAGCTGAAGCTGCGAGACGGCGCGGACGGAGCGTTGGCGACCGTATCGGTGCGCTATGAAGACCCGGACTCAGGGGAGGTCTCGGAGCTCAGCCGCGAGTTCCCGCGAAGCGAGCTCGCCGAAGGCTTCCAGGAGGCTTCGGCCAGGTTCCAGATGGCGGCGGTGGTCGCCGAGTACGCCGAGCTGCTGCGCGGCAGCTACTGGGCGCGGGAAGGGAGTCTGAGCGCGGTCGTCCCGGAGGCGCAGCGCGTACGGAACCTGCTCGCGGAGGACGTGCGCGTGGCCGAGTTCGCCGACCTCGCGGCCCGCACGGAGAAGCTGTGGGGAACCATGAGCCAGTAGCTCTTGGGCTACGTTTTTCCTGGGAGTGTCCCATTTTGTCTCTTCTGTCTTATTTCAGCTATGGACCGCGGGACAGCGGTTGACACGAACAAGGCAAAATGGGACGCGAAATAGACTGAATTGGACTGCGATGTGACAGAATGAGACACGGGCGCGGCGTGGCCGGCCCAGGCGCGGGCAGGCTGCCTGCTCTCGGCTCAGTATGTGCGCGGTGGTGCATGGGTGGGAGTATAGCACGCGCGTTCTGCGGATGGCAAGGAGCGCGGGGCGAAGGATACGGAGGGGAACCCCCATCTCAATCTTCCCCCGCGACGGGGGGAAGAGGTAGGAGCGAGGGGAGGGCTGGTTTGAAACCAGCCCCTACGGGTGATGGCCGACAGCAGGGCCTTTCCAAAGTCCGTTCGTGGTGAGCACTTCGGCAAGCTCAGTACAGGCTCTGTCGAGCCACAGGTGGGGCCTTCGACAAGCTCAGGCCGAACGGAGGGATAGGACTTCATCCCAACAATGGAAAGGCCTTGGGCGGCCCCCCATCCTAACCTTCCCCCACAGAGGGGGGAAGGGACAGGGCAGACACGCCAGGGCCTTTTCAAAGTCGCGGTGATCACCAGTCCGCTCGCACCGTCGCTCTGGATTCCCGCTTTCGCGGGAATGACGGATTGGGGGCCAGAAGGCCGAAGCCATAACTTTGAAAAGGCCCTGCAGACACGCAGAGGGGGGAAGGGACTCTGCTGAACGGGGAGTGGGGGATTGTGTACAATCGGGGGGACATGGACGCTATTGGGACCGTTGAGTTGGGGACCACGGGGCTCCGTCTGCCCCGCGTTGGGATAGGGAGCGCCCCACTGGGCGGCCTCTACTATGCCGTGGACGAGGACGAGGCGGTACGGACCCTGTGGCGCGCCGTCGAGTTGGGGGCGAGCTACGTCGATACGGCGCCGCTCTACGGCCACGGGCGCAGCGAGCGCATCGTCGGGCAGGCGTTGTCGCCGCTGCCCCGGGACGGCTACCTGCTCTCGACCAAGATAGGGCGCGTCCTGGAGCCGGTGAGCGAGCCCCCGGCCTCGGACCAGTTCGTCGACCTGCCGCTGTTGGAGCCGGTCTTCGACTACAGCCGGGACGGCGTGCTGAGGTCACTGGAAGAGAGCCTGGAGCGCATGGGCCTGGACAGGGTGGACATCCTCTACGTACACGACCCGGACGAGGGCCGCTCCGTCTTCAACGTCTTCTCAGGCCCCGACCACTACAGGCAGGTCATCGACGAGGCCCTCCCCACGATGCTGGAGCTGCGCTCACAGGGCGTCATCGGCGCCGTGGGGGTCGGGATGAACGGCTGGCAGATGCTGGCCCGGTTCGCCCGCGACGGCGAGTTCGACTGCTTCCTGATGGCGGGCCGGTACACGCTGCTCGACCAGTCGGCGCTCCCGGAGCTACTGCCGCTGTGCGAGAGCAGGGACATCGGCGTCGTAATCGGCGGCCCGTACAACAGCGGCATCCTCGCCTCCGACCTGTCGCCCGGGGCTACCTACTTCTACGACGAGGCGCCGCCGGAGGTGCTGGAGCGCGCCAGGAGCATCGGGGCGGTCTGCGACCGATACGGCGTGCCGCTGAAGGCGGCCGCGCTCCAGTTCTGCCTGGCGCACCCGGCGGTCGTCTCGGTCATACCGGGGGCGCGGTCGGTCCGGGAGGCCGAGGAGAACTGCGAGATGGCCCGCTTCCCCGTGCCGGCCGACGTGTGGGCGGAGCTGCGCCACGCCGGTCTCATCCCGGCTGACGCACCGACGCCGGAAGGGTAGGCCGCCGATGAGAGCATTCGCGATGACGCTGGGCCTGAGAAACGGACCGGGCGTGGTCGAAGAGTACACGAGGCATCACAGGGCCGTCTGGCCCGAGGTGCTGGCGGGCCTGCGCGGGATCGGCATCACGAAGATGAAGATATTCCTGCGCGACCGCAGGCTCTTCATGTACCTGGAGGCCGGCGACGACTTCGACCCGGCGCGGGACTTCCCCAAGTACATGGAAAACCCCCGCGCGAGGGAGTGGGACGACCTCATGCGCGGGTTCCAGGAGCCCGTCCCCGGCGCTAAGCGGGGCGAGTGGTGGGCCGGCATGGAGGAGGTCTTCGACCTGGACCGGTAGGGGAGTATCCGCCATGGAAACGATCATCGACAGCCATCACCACTTCTGGGACATGGGGGCGCGGGATTACCCGTGGATGCCGCCCCCGCCCAGCGTCATCCGCAAAGACTACATGCCCGACGACATGGCGCCGCTGCTGCGGCAGGCGGGCGTGTCCAGGACGGTGCTGGTGCAGGCGCACCAGTCGATAGAGGAAGCGCACTGGATGCTCGACATTGCGGCGGAGACGGACTTCGTGGCAGGGGTCGTGGCGTGGGCGGACCTGACCAGCCCGGACCTGGGCAGGGACCTCGATTCGTTGTGCGCCAGGCCGGGCCTCGTGGGCATCAGGCACCAGGTGGAGGAGGAGCCCGACGAGACTTGGCTGGCGAGGCCGGCCGTCATCGAGGGGCTGAAGGAGGTCGCCCGCCACGACCTCACCTACGACCTGCTGGTCAAGGGGCCGCACATCGAGTACGTGCCGCAGCTTGCCGAGAAGGTCCCAGACCTGCGCATGGTCGTTGACCACATAGCCAAGCCGCCCATCGCGGCGGGCGAGACGGAGCCGTGGGCGACAGGCATCGCCGCCGTCGCCGACATACCGGGCGTCTATTGCAAGCTGTCGGGGCTGGCGACCGAGGCCGACCACGAGCGCTGGACGGTCGCCGACCTGAAGCCCTACGTAGACCACGTGGTCAAGCAGTTCGGCTTCGACCGCCTGATGTGGGGCAGCGACTGGCCGGTCTGCCTGCTGGCCGCCAGCTACGAGCGCGTGTTCGGCGCGGCCATGGAGGCCGTGGGCGACCTCAGCGCCGAGCAGCGAGCGGGCCTGCTCAGCAGGAACGCGACCGACTTCTACCGGCTATAGCGCCACCCTCTCGATAGGCCCGAAGACGTCCTCCATGACCTTGCGTACCGTGGCGAGTGTCTCGGGCGAGGCATCAGGCCAGGGAGGGCATCTGCGGGCGCTAGGGTAGAGGCCGCGCAGGTGGACGGCGCCCTTGATGGCGTGGAGCCAGTCGACCTGCAGCGCACCCTCGAACCACGGGTCCTCGTAGCGGAAGACGATCCGCCATGCGTCGTCGTAGCGCCCGGCCTCCAGGTGTTCGTAGAACTCGGCGGCGATGTCGGGGCGGAAGGGCGCTATGCCGCACTGGAAGGCGGGGGAGCCGACCACGTGGGCGTAGATCATGTAGCGCATCCGGCCCGCGCATATCGTCAAGAAGTCCTGGTCCGCGGTGGCGACCGTCAGGTCGAGGTACGCCTCCATGTCGTGGATCATCGCTCCCACGACGTTGGGGCGGCTGGACAGCTCGGCGGCCATGGAGACGGGCGGGGCCCCGTCCTCGAGCACCAGCGGGATGTCCGAGGCGCCTTCGATCATGTCGAAGTAGCGGATGTACACGTCGGGCCGGTCGCGTATCGCCGGATCGACCTGCACGCGGACGGCGTCGGCGCCCACGGCGTCGGCGTGGGCCAGGAACTCGCGGCACTTGCTCGTCTTCCACCTGCCTGTGCCGGCGATGTAGACGGCGCGGCCGGCGGTGACTTTAGCCACCGTCTCCGTCACATTCCAGACGTCCTCTTCCGAGAGGCAGGCGAACTCGCTGCTGCCCGAGGCCATCGAGATCACGGGCACCCCGTTGTCGCACATCCAGTCGACGTACCCGGCGACCGACGGCAAGTCCACCGAGCCGTCCTCGTTGAAGCATATGTTTAAGGGGACGACGGCGCCCCTGATTCTCTCCGCTACCTGCTTTGTCCGCTCTGACATGTTCTCTCCTCCCTCCGTTCCTGCGCGTTGATTATAATACCTGCAACTTCGCGTGGGGGGAATGCAAAGATGGCTACGAGGGTGGGGGCAAGGGGCCAAGTGACGATAGAGAAGAGCATCCGCGACGCGCTCGGCGTCGGCAAGGGTTGGACAGTGCTCCAGCGGCTCGTCGACGGGCACGTGGAGCTGCGCTTCGTGCCGCCGCCCCGGGCAGACCGGGGGCATGACCGGTCGCTCTTTGGAAGTTTGTCCAAGTACGCCGCGTCGGGGCCGAAGACCGAGGACGAGTTTCACGAGGCCACCGATCGGGCGTGGGCCGAAGCGGTAGCCGAGAAGTGGGGCAGGGATTCTGAGATCGTCTCGATTATAATACCTGCAACTTCGCGTGGGGGGATGCAAAAAGATGGCTAGCAAGGTGGGGGCCAGGGGCCAGATGACGATAGAGAAGAGCATCCGCGACGCGCTCGGCGTCGGCAAGGGCTGGACCGTGCTCCAGCGGCTCGTCGACGGGCACGTGGAGCTGCGCTTCGTGCCGCCGACCCCGGCAGACCGGGAGCATGACCGGTCGCTCAAGGGCGTACTGGCAAAGTATACGGACGTTGTGGTTCCTCCAGAGGAGTGGACTGAGGCTCGTGAAAGAGCGTGGGCGGATGCCATACGAGAGAAGCACGAAGAGGGCCAAGCGTAATGGCCGCACTCATCGACACCAGCGTAGCGGTTAGATACCTCACCAATGACTCTCCAGAGATGGCTAAGGCGGCAGCTGACGTTGTAGAGAATGAACGGGATCTTGCGATCACCAGCGCCGCATTGGCCGAGACAGCCTTTACACTGATATCGACCTACCACCTACCAAGAGATATCGTGGTCGACTCCTTGGTCAGGCTCGTGGGCAAGCAGAACATCTCCGTCGTCGGCATGGACAAAGAAATAGTTATCCAGGCCCTGGAGTTCTGCAGGCCCTCGGGCAGGGTGTCCTTCGCCGACGCCCTGATATGGGCCGAGGCTGCGACCAACGACTTGAAGGTCTACACCTTCGACCGCCGGTTCCCCAACGGCGAAGTGGCGATACAACTCTGATGCCTCGACGATGCGTCTCAGGCTATCCGCTCGTCCACGTGTGCGGGCTTTTGTTGCCGGTAACCGCGTCGGAGCAGTAAGATGTCAAGGTAGAGGTATGGTCGGGAAAGGAAGCGAATGAGCAACTTGGACACTCCGTCGCACGCACAGGGAGAGGGAGTTGCGACCCTTCCGCGCCGCCCGCGTGAAGAGACGGCTCGCTTGGGCGACGAGATTTACGAACGGGACATCCGGCCCCAGGTCGAGGCCGACCATCACGGCGAATTCGTCTCCATCGACGTTTCCAGTGGGAGTTGGGCCGTCTCGGACGACCTTCTGACCGCGGCCAAGCGTCTGCGTGAACAGAGTCCCTCCGCCATCGACGTATGGTCGGTACAGGTTGGGTACGGCGTGATAGGCAGCATCGGGGGCGGATCTCATCGGAGAAGTGGGTGATCGAGGGGGTCGTCAACGCCGCGTATGAAGCCGTCGTGACCCTTTCCGTGCAAGGCCCGGCGGGACAGTCGCGAGAAGTCGAAGCCGTGATAGACACCGGCTTCAACCGCTTTCTCACTCTGCCGCCCGCGCTGGTGGCGGAATTGGGTCTGCCCTTCGTGACCAGTGGAGGAGTGACGCTGGCTGACGGCAGCCAAGCGTCCTTTGAGGTCTACGACGTTACCGTGCTCTGGGACGGCCAGTCCAAAGACGTCTATACTTACGCGGCGGACAGTATGCCCCTCGTGGGTATGCTCCTACTCGATGGGCATGACCTGAGCATCCAGGTCAGGGACGGCGGGCGCGTTCTCATACAGGCTGGAGAGTAGCCGAGCTTTACCATCGTTCCTACCCTGCCTGCCCGTATGTCCGCAGGGCGGCGGGCGCGGCGGGCGGCCTCTACCTGCTTGGCCCACTCTGACATGTTCACCCCCATCCTAACCTTCCCCCTGAGGGGAAGGGATTCTGAGATAGTTCTCTAAGTCTTGGTCATCCTGTAGTAGTTGTGACTATGAATATCTTCAACTTCGCGTAGGGGAATGCAGAGATGGCTAGCAAGGTGGGGGCCAGGTGACGATAGAGAAGAGCATCCGCGACGCGCTCGGCGCCGGCAAGGGCTGGACCGTGCTCCAGCGGCTCGTCGACGGGCACGTGGAGCTGCGCTTCGTGCCGCCGCCCCCGGCAGGCGGGGAGCATGACCGGTCGCTCAAGGGCGTACTGGCAAAGTATACGGACGTTGTGGGACCGAAGACCGAGGGCGAGTTTCACGAGGCCACCGAGCGGGCGTGGGCCGAAGCGGTAGCCGAGAAGTGGGGCAGGGGGAATAGTGAACAGTGAGTGGGCTACTGGACACAAGCGTTTTGGTTCGATACTTCGCAGGCCCACTTTTCCCGGCTAGGTTGTACTATTAGTGCGGGTCGGACGATTGACGCTAGCTCAAATGAAGGTCGTCATCATCGCCCCATCCCAGAAAGTAGGTGGGTAGACCATGCGACCAAGTTGGGATCCGAAGTCACCTTCGCTCCTACCAACCATAGTGTGCTACGCTGATATCCTCGGATTCCAGGCGTTGACAGAACGTGCCCACACATTAGGCGAGGAGACTGAATTCCTTCAGAGGATCAAGCGTTCTCTAGCTGCGGCGTACGAAACAGTGCGTAAAGCCAAGACTCTAGACGGATGGGTTCCTTCCATCTTTGACATGAAGGTCTTTACGGACAACATCGTCGTCGCTTATCCGTTGCTCGCACCGAGTCGAGATCGTGGGGAACCTGAGCTTGGCACCTTACTGACGCTCTTCGCGCAGGTGCAAGCCAGTCTGGCTGCGGATGGATTCTTGCTTCGGGGCGCGATTGCCTTTGGTGATCACTACCAAGATGAAGACATAGCGTACGGCAAGGCTCTCATGGAGGCAGTTGACCTCGACAAGTCTGGGGGATCACCCAGGTTAGTCGTTGCATCGTCGGTTGAGTTTCTGATATCGGAGCATTTCTCATGGTATGGGGACGAAAGCTGGGCGCCACATCATGAACAGTTGCTTGAAGACCCGCGTGATGGACAATTATTCATAAACTACCTCAGGTCGGCGTTTGAACACTTCCCCGATGGCCCGATTGACCATGAACTTCTCGCATCGCACGGTGAAAGCGTGTGTGAAGGCTTGAAAGCGTATCAGTTCGACCCGCGTGTCCGGGCTAAGTACGAGTGGATGACCATGTATCACAACTATGTTTGCCATGCATTTGCTGACCGATATTCGTATCAAGGCGGTGAGGAAGCTGGCCTTGAGCAAATGGTCATTGTAGGAGAGGCACAGCGTGCATTAAAGCACATGGTGCCTTTCGAGGGCCTACCCTCGGAGCAGTGCCCACGACCACTCGATGTGCAGCGACTGCGGCAGCGTCTCGCCAAACAGCCAGACTCCAGCTAGCGTCTAAAGCCCCATGGGTCGAAATAGAGGTCTGTTCGCTTCTGATCCATTCGTACCACACCTAATGGAAGGATAACTAGAGATGAGAATGAAGCCTATGCACGGAGCGGGAGGATTCACGCATCACATCAGCACACAATGCCCGACTTGGAAAGCCATGTCACACGCGAGACGCGTTGATGGTACCGGCAACAAGCCGGTCTGCTCTACCTGCATCAGACTCCTCCAACGCGGCAAGGGATAGCGTGGCGCAGCCTGGGCCGGTGGCTGGAGCGCACCCGTCTAGGACTGCCGGCTCCCCACCTCGTATAAGGACCTCCCAGCGAAAAGTTCGCAGTACAGCCTCCTTTAGCCCACCGGACTTCTATGCTCAGTGTTGTCCGACACTGCCCCGACCCGTTAGAATCTGCTTTGTAGAAGAATGCCCAAAGGAGTGCGCATGACGTACGCACAGACACCTGCGCGCCAACGCAGACCGCGCGAAGAAACGGCCCGCCTCGGCAGGGAGATATACGAGCAGAACATCCGGGGACAGGTCGAAGACGACCACCATGGGAAGGTAGTTGCCATCGACGTCGAGAGTGGGGAGTGGGCTGTCGCCGATAGCGTGATCAAGGCAAGGGAGCGTCTGCGAGCGCTATGCCCCCACGCCGTCGATGTCCTGTTCGAGCGCGTCGGACACCGGACCCTATACAGCTTCGGGGGCGGGTCCCTTCGGAGGGCCGAGTGATAGAAGGGGTGGTGAACGCTGCCTACGAAGCTGTCGTGACGCTTCCCCTGAGAGGCCCGGAGGGGCAGTCTCGGGAGATTGACGCTGTGATTGACACTGGCTATAACGGCTTTCTGACCTTGCCCACCACGCTGGTGGCGGAGTTGGGACTGGCCTTCGAGGGCATTAGCCGGGCGACCCTCGCTGATGGCAGCGTGGTGGCATTCGACGTTTACGATGTGACGGTGCTCTGGGACGGTATTGCCAGATACGTCTCAGCCAACGTAGCGGATAGCGCGCCGCTCGTGGGGATGTCCCTGCTGGACAGCCATGACCTGAGCATCCAGGTCAGGGACGGCGGGCGCGTTCTCATACAGGCTGCGGCAGAGTAGTGACTGATGGGGCGGACACTACTGGAATAGCATCGTAAGCTGGCGGGGCTTCTGCTTGGGATTGCCGTTGGCGTGGTGGACGAGGGTTGCGTTGAAGGCTGGGTCGTCGGGGTCGCCGCTTAGGGCCACTTGCTGGATGGCCTGCTCGGTCACGTCGGCGCCGTCTTCCAGGAAGCCCCATTTGCGTCTCAGTGCGGCGACGCGACGGTGGAATGGGTTTCTCACCGTGCCGGTGAGGACGCCCCGGATGTAGGCGGTCTGGGCAGGGCTCAGCCTGCCAGCCCAGCCCGGCTCCATGGTGTGAGCGGCGTAGTGGTCCCAGAGCTCCGGGTTGCCGTCGCGCTCCCAGAGCGGCCAGCGCTTGAATTCGTTGGTCTTCGACATGACGTGAAGGCCCGGGCCGAATCAGCGGATGAGCATCTGGGTCATGTGCTCGTACTGCTCCGGCTCCGTCTTGCCCGACATCTCCAGGTCGTATTCGCTGAGCGGGAGCAGTTGGTATAGCTGGGGCTTGTCCGCTATGAATGCCTCGGCGTAGGGGACGCGGGCGTGGACGGCGTGGATCCCGCCGTCCATCATCTCGCCCAGCTTGCGGTGCAGGCTGCCGTCGCCGCCGTAGTACTGGGACCTGAACCTATTCATCGCCGCTGTCTTCCTGTCTATGACGTCGGTGATGTCGATGACGGTCGTCGGGTTGAGCGCCCGGTAGTTCTCGCGGTGGTTGGTCCTGCCCTGGACGCAGTGGAAGTAGACCTGGTGGACGCCGTGGGGCGCGGGCTTGCCGGGCCGTATGCAGGAGGCGGCCTCCATGGCCAGCAGCGTCATCTGGGTCGCGTTGGCGTGCGCGGCAACGGTGTCGTAGGGCCAGTGGGTGATGACGATGTCCGGCCTGACCTCGCCGATCACGTCGGCGATCTCCTCGATTATTTCTTCCCGGGGCAGCACGACGTCATCGTCGTGGCCAAGGAAGCGCACGTCGGAGACGCCGAGCTCGGCGGCGGCCTCGATCAGCTCCTGCTTGCGCTCCTCGATCATGGCGCCGAGGTCGACCTGCTTGCCCTTCTTGTAGTCGTCCAGGGCGCGCCCGTGGTGCGAGAGGCCGTGGGTGGGGGTCAGGGTGCATACCCTGTCGCCGTTGGCGGCGTGTTTCGCCAGCGTGCCGCCCGCGTACATGATCGCGTCCTTCGGGTGCCCGCCTATGTTTAGAATGCTCAGCTTGCGCGCCATGCCGTTGCTCCTCGAATGACTGGGACGTTTGCCGAAACCGACTGCTACCAGCCGAGGGCGTAGCCGATGTTCCCCTTGGGGGCGACGCCGCCGGCGATGATGCCCTTCTCCTTGTGGAGTCGGATGCCCATGGGCTTGCCGCCTGTCCAGGCCTCGGAGCGGTCCACATGGTGGCCTCGCCGCTCGAGGTCGTCCACCACGTCCTGTGGGATGCGGGCCTCCGCGGTCAGGTGGCCGGGGTAGGACTCCCTGGGGTAGAAGGAGGACGGGAAGTGGCGGGAGAAGACGGTGGGCGCGTCCAGCGCCTCCTGTATGTTCATGCCCAGATCGACGTAGTTCAGGAAGAACTGGAGGGTCACCTGGTCCTGCGAGTCGCCTCCCGGCGTGCCGAACACCATGAAGGGCTCGCCGTCCCTCGTTACCAGCGACGGTGTGAGGGTCGCGCGCGGCCTCTTGCGGCCGGCGAGGGCGTTGGGGCGGTCCGGGTTGAGGTAGAACATCTGCCCGCGGGTGCCCATCGGGAATCCCAGCCCCTTGACGACCGGGGAGGTGCCGATCCAGCCTCCGCTGGGCGTCGCCGCTACCATGTTGCCCTCGATGTCCACGGCGTCGAGGTGGGTCGTGTCGCCCATGTGCGCATGGCCCAGGCCGAGGTCCTGCACGGCGGTGGCAGCGACTCCCAAGGCCCGCCGGTTGTCCTCGGCCACGTCGCGGACGGCGTAGGCGGGTATTCCGCGACCGGCGTCGCCGGGACGCATGGCCGTGGACGCCGCGTCGCCCACGAGGGCGCGCCGGGCGTCGTTGTAGCTCTTCGAGAGCAGCACGTCGAAGGGCACGTCGTCGAAGAGGGGGTCGCCGTAGTATGCCTCGCGGTCGGCGAAGGCCAGCTTCACCGTCTCGGTGTACGCGTGGAGGTAGTCGGCGGAGTTGTGGCCCATGCCCTTGAGGTCGATGCCGTCGAGCAGGGCGAGGTGCTGGAGGAATACGGGGCCCTGCGTCCAGGACGAGCACTTGTGGACCTCCAGGCCGTTGTACTCGTAGCTGACCGGCTCCTCGACCGACGCATGCCATGACGCGATGTCTTCGTAGGACAGCAGCCCCATGTGCGCCCGGCCGCTGGCGTCCTCCACCGGGTTGTCGGCGATGAAGCGGGCCATGCGCTCGGCTATCGGCCCCTTGTAGAAGGCATCGCGGGCGGCCTCTATCCCCGCGGTCCTGCCCTTGCCCTTCGCGGCGTCTTCGGCCCGCGCCATGGTCTTGAGCATCTCAGCGAAGTCGGGGTTGCGCCATACCTCCCCCGTCTCGGGGACCTTGCCGTTGGGGTAGTAGACCTCGGCGGTGGTCGGATAACGTTGGCTGAACTTGTCGAAGCTGGAGGCCAGGCTGTTGTGGAGCTCCTCGTATATGGGGAAGCCGTTCTCGGCGAGCTCGATGGCGGGCCGGAGCACCTGCGAGAAGCTGAGGTTGCCGTAGCGGGCCACCGCGGTCGCCCACGTGTCGACGGGGGCGGGAACGGTGGCCGGGAGGTAGCCGTCGCCGGGGACCAGGTCGATGCCGTGGTCGCGGCACCAGTCTATGGTGAAGCTCTCCGGGGACCAGCCCATGCCGCTGACGGCGATGGCCTTTTCTTCCCTGGCCGAGTAGACCAGGGTGGGGACCTCGCCGCCGATGCCGTTGCTCTGGGGCTCCAGCAGGTTCAGGCAGAAGCACATGGCCGCCGCCGCGTCGATGGCGTTCCCGCCCTGCTCCATGATGCGGAAGCCTGCCGCCGTGGCGAGGTAGTGGCCTGACGCGACGACGCCTCGCGTCCCCATGATTACCGGGCGGGTGGTGAATGCCATTTGAAGTTCCTCCTGTCTAATGCCGACGGCCCCCTGGGCGAGGGTCGGCGCGTAGGGCCAACGTTATCCCCAAGGCCCAGAGGTGTCAATAGCTGAATGAGGGCGTCACCCCCATCCTAACCTTCCCCCTCAGGGGGAAGGGATTTGAGATGGTCTCGAAGTTGACATGGCTCGTGGGCCGGACTAGGCTTTGTTGCAGGAAGCGGCTCATGGCTACGCACACGACGGCCACGCCCATAGAGACCCATGACGTACACAGCAAGCGGCTCATGGCTCACGCCTGGGAGCAGTTGGCCGCCGGCGACCGGCTACAGGCGTCCGAGAAGGCATGGGGCGCGATTGCCCATCAGTTGAAGGTTATCGCCAAGGCCAGGGACCTGGAGTACACGACGCACAGGGACGTCTTCCCCATAATGGAGCTGATCGCTGCCGAGACGGACGACCCTGTGCTGGTATCGGCACTGTTCGCCACGGCTCGGGGGTTGCATCAGAACTTCTACGCCGACACCATGCCGCTGGAGTCCCTGGGACGCGACATCGAGCTGACACAGAAGCTCCTGACCATCCTGGAGACTCCCGCGTTGCTGCAAGCGCCGAGCCGGGGACGAGTCATCGCAACTCGCAGCACCCCCTGAACCCGGGAGCGAGACCGCCCTTTCACCCCCATCCTAACCTCGACTTTGTACATTCACGCTGCGTAGGTGAGGGATTCGATGAACCTGTTGAACATGGGCGTTGGGATTTCTCGCATGTCGGGTTTCTGCGGCGATGTGCAGAAAGTCTCAGAAGCAAGCCAGAGGTGACGGCGCACGAGAGCGATCGCATCGATGAAAGTCGGCGCTGACTTGACATACCATGCCGCAGATCGTGGAGTCGCGAGTTGGCGGTCTCTCAACAGGTGGGCTGCGAGAGTTATCCAAGAGAACAGTCCCAACAGCACAGGGGTGGTCCGAGATATGGCTCGATCCGACCACTGGCGTTGAGTCTCTACTCCCAGATGAGCGCGCGTCTCCTGAAAGGTCACCTCGATCTGCCAGCGCAGCACGAACCACTCGATGATCTGAGCCGGACTGATCGCAGGATCGGTACACAGCAGCGCCTGGGAGTCGAACTGGTGTAGGGGGTCACGAATGAGGACCCAGCGAATGGGCACCGGTGGCTTGCCCGGGTGATACCAGACCGCTGTTTGAGAGACGATCTCTACCGCGCGGATGGCACCGTCGTACCAGGCCACAGACATCCTGGTCCAGCCTGCCTCGTGGCATTCAAGGAGGTTCCCGAGCGTGGGCAGACGCTGGCCCTTGAGGCGTGGACGCCCCATCTGTCCGGGCAGTCGAGGTGGAGCGGGCTCGTAGAGCGCGGCGTCCAGACGCAACCGGGTAATGAAGGTGACGGGGCGAGTCATCGACTGGCAGAAGGCGAGCAGATCGAGTGCAGCGTAGCTGCTGTCGGCGACCATCACCAAAGGACGGTTGGGCAACCAGCGACGGAGTTGTACTATCATCTGGCGCGCCCAGTCGGTGAGCTTCTTGTGAGTCCGCCCCAGCTTCTGGTAGTAGCGTTCAGACGGCGCCAGCGCGGTCAGCACAGGCAACGCCCATGTCCGATGTGCCCATGGTATGTTGGTCAGCCACATCAGGCTTATCCAACGCAGGCCGGAGGCCTTGACGAAATGACTCCCGCTGGAGCGCACTGCGTCACGATATATCCCCTTGGCCTTGATCCGGCGGCCTCGCCGCCGCTCCAGCGTCTCGTCGATGCCGAATACCAGCGGCCCGTCACCCCCATCGAGGTATTGGACCAGGAGCGACAGCAGTACACGGCTCAACTGGAGAGGTGACCATTGAGCGCGGCTGAGAACGTGGTGGTACCGAGCGAAGCCAGTCTCGTCGCTGAGTCCCATGGCGCGGAGCGCGGAGGTGACGGTCCTGTTGCGCGTGGCCAGGACTGCGCCGACGAGCAGCACCTGCACTTTCGTCCATGTCCTGGCCTGAAACATCGGCGCGAACGGACGGAGTAGGGATACAATGACATCGGGCAGGGTGAGCATGACATGACCTTTCGTGGTGGTTCGGTCTTGTCAGCTTACCTTGTCCTTTTCTAAGTTTTGTACAAAGTCGAGCTAACCTTCCCCCTCGAGGGGGAAGGGATTCTGAGATAGTCTCTCCGCAGCCGCCTTGGTTACTTGGGTTGGTGTGGTCAGGAGGGTGGGGGAGAGGCCGCCTCCGGCTCGCCTGCGTCCTCCGGCCCTGGGGCCGGTTCGCCAATGGCCCTCAGCCGGTCGTCGACGAGGTGGTCGGTGTACAGCACGCCGTCGAGGTGGTCGGTCTCGTGCTCCAGCGCCTGGGCGAGGACGCCGCCCTCGGCCTTGATCCTGAAGGGCTTGCCGGCGCGGTCCAGCGCCTTGGCCCGCACCCTCACCGAACGGCGGGCGGTGCCCCGGTAGCCTGGGATGCTCAGGCAGCCCTCGTCGACCTCGCGTTCGCCCTTGCGCCGCAGGATCTCGGGGTTGATCAGCACGATCGGCTCGTCCTCTTCCTCCGTCTCTATTACCGCCAACCGCAGGGGTATCCCGACCTGGTTCGCCGCCAGGCCGACGCCCCGATGCGCTCGCATCGTCTCGATCATGTCGTCGATGGTCCTATGGATGGAGGCGTCCACCCGCTTGACCCGGCGCGTCCTTTGCCGGAGTACCGGATCGGCGCTGTGGGCAAGCTGCAGGACGGCCATGTCGCACGCTCCGAGGGCAGTGTCGCAGCGGATTATAGCAGCGGGAGGGCGCCGCTCAGCCTGCGGCGCCCTCCCGGGTCGTGGCTGTGGTGAGCCGCTGCGTGGGCTACTCGATGCGCGTCCTGGGGTCGAGGGCGTCCCGCAGGCCGTCGCCCATGAAGTTGACCGCGATCACCGTCATGGATATGGCGACGCCGGGCGGCAGCCATATCCAGGGGTTGTTCTCCAGGATGAACATCGATTGCGCCGAGGTCATCATGTTGCCCCACGTGGGCGTTGGGATCTGCACGCCGATGCCCAGGAAGCTGAGGCCGGCCTCGGTCAGGATCGCTCCGGCTATCGTCAGCATGGCGGCCACGGCCACGTAGCCCATGATGCCGGGGAGTATGTGTATGAATATCTGGCGCCCGTCCGAGGCTCCCAGAGCCTTGGCGGCCATCACGTAGTCCATCTCCCGCAGGGAGAGCACCTGCCCGCGCACGAGGCGCGCCTTGCCGGGCCATCCAAAGAATCCGATGACCATGATCAGGTTGAACAAGTTCGGTCCAACCAGGGAGACCAGGATTATGATCATGAAGAACGTTGGGAACGTCATCACGAGCTCTGTGAACCGCATCAGGACATCGTCGGTACGGCCTCCGGCATAGCCCGACACCATCCCGATGATGGTGCCGATGACCGCCGAGACGCCCGAAGCGAGCAGCCCTACGGTCAGGGATACCCTGCCGGCGTCGACGATCCGCGCGTATATGTCGCGGCCCGCCTCGTCGGTCCCCATTATGTGGGACTCGGACCACGAGCCGTGTATGAAGGGCAGCGTGGGGGCGTTCTTGAACTTGGTCAGGTCGACGGCGTTGGGATGGTGCCAGGTGACGACCGGCCTGAAGATGGCAACGGAGGCGAAGATCGCGATGATCACCAAGCCGATGAGCGCCAAGCGGTGACGGCGGAAGCGACGCCACACGGAAGGAGCGCCTCGCCTGGGCCGATCAAACTCCTCCAGAGCCTCCTGGTCTATGCCCTCTGTGCGTTCCCCTGTGGTTTCCGTTTTCTAATCCTCCATCCGCGGCCAGCGGAAGGCTGCCGCGGGCGGCCTGTCTATTCCGAGACTCTTATGCGCGGGTCGGCGTAGGCGTAAAGGATGTCCGCCAGCAGGTTCGCGTAGAGGACGAGGGTCGCGCTGAAGAAGGTGAGCCCCATCAGGATCGGGTAGTCCCGGTTCGTTATCGACTTGATGGAAAGAAGCCCCATCCCCGGCCAGGAGAACATCGTCTCGATCAGGATGGCGCCGCCGATCAGCCCCGGCAGCCGCAGGGTCGTGATCGTGATCATCGGCAGCAGCGCGTTCCTGAAGGCGTGCCGGGCTATCACCACGTACTCGGTCAGCCCCTTCGCCCTCGCCGTCGTGACGTAGTCGGCGTTCATCACCTCCAGCATGGCGGTGCGCGCGTAGCGCGTGTTCCCCGACATCGAGTCGATCGACAGTATGAACGCGGGCATGATCAGGTGGTGCAGGTTGCCCAGAATGGTGAACCCCTCGGCCGCGTTGTACATGCCGTAGCTTGGGATCCAGTGCAGTTTGAGGGAGAAGACGTATAAGGCCACGAGGGCAAAGAAGAAGGTCGGTATGGAGATGCCGAACAGCGACGCGATGCTGAGGGTGTAGTCGTAGGCGCTGTACTGCCGCAGCGCGGCTATGACTCCGAAGACGGTGCCTAAGATCGTGGCGATTATCAGCCCGGTGATGGTCAACTCCAAGGTAGCCAGCATCCTGTCCATGATGATGTCGAGCACCGGGCGCCTGCTCATGTAGGAGAAGCCGAAGTTGCCCTGGACCACTTCCCTAAGCCACAGCACGTACCGCACTGGGATGGGCTTGTCCAGCCCCAGGGACTCGCGCATCTTCTGCGCGTCCTCCAGGCCCTGGAACTCCTCCGGGTCGATCATCGCGCTGATCGGGTCGCCCGGGGCCAGGTTGATGAACGTGAAGGTGATGATCGAGATGCCCAGCAGCATGGGCAGCGAGATCAGGACTCGTCGGAGGATATATTTCTTCATCGGCCTGCCTGTGCTCTCCTTGGGTGTTCAGGTCAAAGCTTACCAGATTCTAGCCGTTATGCCAGCCCCTTGCAACCGCCAATCCGGGGATGCGCCGGCCTATTCGGATACCTCCCACTTCTCGAGGCGGTAGAACCACTCGGCGTGCCACTTGAACTCGGGGGTGACCATGATGCTGCCAAGGTCGGAGGGTTGGGGCCGGTCCCCGAACCCCGGAACGTGGACGCGCGCGCCGTACGCGCCCAGCCACACGCTCGAGTATATGGGCAGTATGGGCAGATCCTCGATGAACATCTCGTTCACCTGTCGTCCGATCCGCTCCTGCTGAGTTCGCGTCAACGCGCCGGACAGGGCCTCCAGCAGCGAGTCCAGCTTGGGGCTGGCGTAGCCCATGGCGTCGGTATAGGCGCTGTGGAAGTAGAAGTAGGCCCCTGACAGCGATCCGCCCCAGCCGCCGACGCGGACCGCGTCGTAGTCGTGCTCCCGGTAGTAGGCCACGGCCCAGGATGGGGTGTCCATCTCCTCGAACGATATCCGCAGGCCGGCGTCGCCCAGCATCGCCTGCTCCGCCTGGTGCATGGACCTCTGGTCGGGGTTGGCGAATGCGGGCGTCTTGACCGTCACCGTCCTGGCGCCGTCCCATTCGGCCTTGCCGAGAAGACTCTTCGCGCGCGCCGAGTCGCCGGACTCGGGGTACTTCCGCTTCATCTCGTCGGTCACCACGCCCATCGGCATGAACAGGCACGTATTGTTGATGACCCCGAGGCCGCCGACGAACCTGTCCACCAGCCCGCGCCTATCCAGCGCCAGGATGGCGGCCTGCCTTATCCTGGGATCCGCCAGCCACTCGGTCCTCGAGTTGAAGGCGTACCCCGCCGACGTGCGCTGCGACGCGACGGCGGCAAGCTCAAAGCGCGGGTCCTGGAGCAGAGCCTTGTAAGCGTCCATTGACAGCTCGCCGCGCCTGTTGACGTCGATCTCGCCCCGCTGCATCGCCGCGTGGGTCACCTCGGGCGACCTGATCAGGTGGACCAGCACGGCCTCGATCTTGGGCTCGCCCAGGAAGTAGTCCGGGTTCGCCTCGAACTGTATGAAGTGGCCCGGCCGCCGCTGCGCGAACCGGTACGGCCCTGAGCCGACCATGCCGTCGACGAAGAACTCGTCTGCGTCCAGCTTCTCCGGCCCCACCCCTCCCAGCAGGTGCTCCGGCAGGACCGGCTTCACGTAGAGCGCGTCTAGGAAGAAGGCAGACGGCGAGACCAGGTCCAGGCGGAAGGAGTGTTCGTCGAGCACGACCACTCCTTCCACGCCCTCGGCCATGCCCTCGGAGAAGTCTCGCGCCCCCTTTATCATGGACAGCCTGTCGACGTGGTGGCCGCCCGTCTGCTGTCCGGCGTAGGCGCTGATCGTGAAGGCCACGTCGCGCGCCGTTACGGGAGCGCCGTCGTGGAAGACCGCGTCCTCGCGCAGGTGGAAGGTGTATGACGCGCCGTCGGCGGACACCTCCCACCTCTCGGCAAGCTCGGGGCCGAACGCCTGCCGCATCGGGTCGGCCATGACGAGGTTCGAGAACAGGTATGCGTTCGCCAGCGACACGTAGCCGCTGGCGCCGGTGAATGGAGACAGCTTCCGGACCTCGCTGGACGTGCGCATGTGCAGCACGGTCTCGGCGTCCCCCACGGGCCCCAGCTCCCGCACGATTCGCTGCTCCACGGTCACTATCTTCTCCACCGGCACTTCCCTGACCACCTCCCTCTCGACCACCACGAGCTTCTCGATGGGGATCTCCTTGACCACGGGCTGGTCTATGATTATGTTGCGCTCGACCGGGACCTCGGTCACGACCTCCCGCGTACACGCCAGGACGGCGGCCGACAGCGCCGCGCCCATCAGGGCGCCTCGCCATGGGATGCGTATCGTTCCCTGTGCGAACATGGCCTCGGACAGTCTCCCGGAACGCGCCGCCGGGCGCTGTGGTCTTTCTCTGCGGCGAGCCGCGGTCCACATCTATGGAATGTGTATAACCTACGCGCCCACCCGAAGTCAAACGAGGCGCCGCCCATCGGGGCCTCGCAGCCTCCTCGAGAGCTCGCCTGGCGAGGCCGGTGGTCAACGTTGCGCCGCCTAGTGGTGGGTGGATACGTTGACGTCGGCGAGCTTCCCGGTCACCAGGAAGATCACGCGCTCTCCGATGTTGGTGGCGCGGTCCGCCACGCGCTCCAGGTCGTGGGCCACCCAGAGGAGGAACGTGGCGCGCCGGATGGACTTGGGGTCCTCGATCATGAAGGTTAGGAGCTCGCGGTACACCTGGTCGTAGATCGCGTCCACCTGGTCGTCGTCGTTGCAGACCTGGGCGGCGGAGACGACGTCCCTGTTGACGAGCGCGTCCAGGCTCCTGCGCAGCATGCCGCTCGCGAGGTCGGCCATGCGGGGTATGTCTATCAGGGGTTTGAGGGGAGGCTCGTCGCCCATCATGATGCTGATCTTTGCGATCCCCTCGGCGTAGTCTCCCATCCTCTCCAGCTCCACGGAGATGTGGAGGAGGGATATCAGCAGGCGGAGGTCTCTCGCCATGGGCTGCTGGGTGGCGATCAGGTTGATGCACTTCTCCTCGATATCGTACGTCTGGCGGTCGATCAGGTCGTCCTGCTCGACCACCTCTCGCGACGCCTCGAGGTCGCGGCGCTTGAGTGCGTCCACGGCCTTCGCGAGCGCCTTCTCCACCATGCTGCCCAGCATGAGCAGGTCGTCGTTGAGTATCCGCAGGTCCCGGTCGAAGTCTGTTCTTGCCATGGCGCGGCCCCTGTCTAGCTGAATCGTCCGGTTATGTAGGCTTCCGTCCCCTCGTCCTTTGGGTCGGTGAATATCTGGTTGGTGTCCCCGTGCTCCACGAGATACCCGGAGCGGTTCTCGTCCACCATCAGGAAGGCCGTCTCATGGGAGACCCTGGCCGCCTGTTGCATGTTGTGGGTGACGATCACGATGGTCACGTCGCTCACGAGGTCCCTTATAAGCTCCTCGATCGCGAGGGTCGCGATCGGGTCGAGCGCCGAGGCAGGCTCGTCCATCAGGATGACCTCCGGCTCCACCGCCAGCGCCCTCGCTATGCAGAGCCTCTGCTGCTGTCCGCCCGATAGCTCGAGGGCGTTCCTGTCCAGGCGGTCTTTCACCTCCTCCCAGAGCGCGGCGCGCCTGAGGGATGACTCCACGGCGTCGTCGACACGCCCGGTGTACCCATTGATCTTCAGCCCGAAGGCGACGTTGTCGTAGATCGACTTGGGGAACGGGTTGGGCTTCTGGAAGACCATTCCGATCCTGGCCCGCACCTCCGTCGGGTCCACCGCCGGGGAGTTGATCTCTTCGTCGTTGAAGTAGATCTCCCCCGAGATGACCGCGCCCGGTATAAGGTCGTTCATGCGGTTGAAGCAGCGCAGCAACGTGCTCTTGCCGCATCCCGACGGGCCTATCAGCGCGGTGATCTTGTTGCGTTGGACCTTCAGGTCGACACCCTTGAGGGCCAGGAAGGCGCCGTAGCGGACCTGGAGGTTGCTGGCAGTAAGGACGTACGCGCCGTTCGATTCACTCAATGGACTTCACCTGGTACTTGTTCCTGAGGTATATGGCGAGCGCGTTCATCGACAGCAGCACTATGAGGAGCACGATGATGCCGGCGGCGGCAATGTCTCGAAACTCCTCCTGCGGCCTGGAAACCCAGTTGTATATCTGGATCGGCAGTACCGTGAAGCGGTCCATTGGATTGCTGGGGACGAAGCGGAGGTAGACCAGCGCGCTGATCGCTATCACGGGCGCCGTCTCTCCCACCGCGCGGGACAGGCCCAGTATGATGCCGGTCAGCATCCCTGGAAAAGCGGTCGGCACCACCACTTTCTTGATGACCTCCCACTGGGTGGCGCCAAGGGCGTACGCCGCCTGCCGGTACGTCAGCGGCACGGCCTTGATCGCCTCCCTGGAGGCGAGGATCACTATCGGGAGGATCAGCAGCGACATCGTGAGCGCCCCGGCCAGGACGCTCCGCCCCAGCGCGAGCCACTGGACGAAGAGCGCCAGCCCCAGCAGTCCGTACACGATCGACGGCACGCCGGCGAGGTTGGAGATGTTGACCTCGATGAGGGTCGTCAGCTTGTTGCGCTGCGCGTACTCCTCGAGATATATGGCCGCGCCGATCCCGACCGGCACGGTGAACAGGGCGGTCAGGCCCATCAGCCAGACGGTCCCCATTATGGCCGCGCGCAGCCCGGCCTCCTCGGCGTGCCTGGACGGGTAGTTGAAGATCAGGTTGTTGCTGAAGCTGGGCAGGCCCTCGTACAGTATCCGCGCCAGCAGTATGACCAGCCCGGCGATGCCGATGAGGATGGCGCCGAAGAAGACGGCGTAGAAGACGTTGCCCACGAGCTTCCGATGGGCCAGCCTGGGGCGGAACTGCCGAACGATCTTGCTCGTCACGTCCACTTCACCCCCCAGCGCCTCACTACCCAGTGTCCCAGGACGTTCATGAGAAGGGTCATCAGGAAGAGCAGCAGGCCGACGGCGAATATCGTGTTGTACTCGAGGGAGCCGTGGGGCGTCTCGCCCAGGCTGAGCTGCACTATGTACGCGGTCATAGTCTGGATGCTCTCCAGCGGATTGAGGGTCATCCTCGGGGTCGCGCCGGCTGCGATGGTCACGAGCATCGTCTCGCCCACGGCCCGCGAGATGCCCAGGATGAAGGAGGCCATGACTCCGGAGAGCGCGGCGGGCACGACGACCTTTACCGAGACCTCCAGGCGGGTTGCGCCAAGCGCGTACGCCCCTTCCCGGAGCGACCTGGGCACCGCCAGCATCGCGTCCTCGCTGAGGGAGGAGACCATGGGTATGATCATCAGCCCCATGACCAAGCCGGCGCTCAGGGCGTTGAATACGATCATGTCCGGGAAGATGACCTGGAGCTGCGGCGTTACGAAGGTCAGCGCGAAGTAGCCGTACACGACCGTGGGGATGCCCGCCAGCACCTCCAGCGACGGCTTGATCGCCCGGCGCACCCTGTCGGGCGCGTACTCGGATAGGAAGATCGCCGTAGCCAAGCCTACGGGTATGGCCACGAGGGCGGCTATGGCCGCCACCAGGAGGGTCCCAGCGACCAGCGGCAGCACGCCGTAGGCCTGGGGCTTCAGTATAGGGGACCACCGTGCTCCCAGGAGGAACTCCCAGATCGGTATCTCCGTGAAGAAGCCCCAAGCCTGGCTCAGCAGGCTGACCACGATGCCGACGGTCGTGAAGATGGATACCACGGCGCAGGCGAAGAATATCGCCTTGACGACGTGGCCTTCTATGTCCCGCCGCTTGCGCCAGGGGCCGGACGCGCGGCTCAACTTAGTGCTATCGATGGGACCTGTGATCGCTATGTTGCCGTCCACCTTGGTTGTCTTTCGTGGTACTGTTACGTGAGATGAAGCTGGGCGACAATCCGCCTTCCGGGGCTGCCGCTCAGCCGTGCCGTCTTCCCTTACCTGATCATCTCCAGCGCGTTCGCGTACGCCGAGGCTTCGAGCGGGATGTACCCGACCTCGCGCGTCAGGGCGCGTCCGTGCTCCATGTAGAACTCGACGAAGGCCAAGACCTCCGGCCGCTCCAGGCTCTTCTTGCTCACGTATATGAACATCGGGCGCGCCAGGGGAGTGTACTCACCGGACTCTATCGTCTCGGGCGTGGGCGCGACGCAGCCGTTGCCGCCGTCTATCGCTATCGCCTTGAGCTTGTTAGCGTTCTCCTGGTAGTAGGCGTACCCAAAGTATCCCAGCGCGTTCCTGTCGCCGGATATGCCCTGGACGAGCACGTTGTCGTCGGCGGAGGCCGTGTAGTCGGCTCGGCTGGCCTGCGCCTCTCCGACGATCTCCTCGGTGAAGTAGTCGAACGTGCCCGAGTCGGTGTCCGGCCCGTAGAGGTTCAGCGGCCTGCCGGGGAAGAACATGTTGACGTGGTTCCAGACGTTGACTGTGGACCCAGGCTCCCAAATCCTCTTGAGGTCCGATACCGAAAGACAGTCCGCGAAGTCGTTTTCGCGGTTTACCACGACGGACAGGCCATCGGTACCCACTCTAATCTCTACGTACTCGATGCCGTTGTCGGCTGCTGACTGCGCCTCGGCATCCCTGATGGGCCTTGAGGCGTCGGATATGTCGGTCTCGCCGACAACGAACCTCTTGAAGCCGCCGCCCGTGCCGGAGACGCCGACGTTGACCCGCACCTCGGGGTGTACCTTGCTGAACTCCTCGGCGACGGCCTCGGTGATCGGGTAGACGGTGCTGGAGCCGTCGATCTCTATGGCGCCGGTGAGCTTCTCTACGGCTGCCGGCGCTTCCGTCGGCTCTTCTTTCCCGCCGCCGCAGGCGACCGCCAGCAAGGGCGCCAGCGCCAGCGCGGCCATCCACGTCTTCCAACCACTGCGGGACCTGATCATTCGCATTCTTCCTAATCCGCCTTCCCGGCTCTATCTCGCGTAACTCCGAAGGCAGACTACTCTCGGAGTCTTAACGCGCGGCTAAGGGAACGTTAACGGAGCGTTAACGTCAGGGCTTCGACGTGAGGGCAGGGACCCCCATCCTAAACCTTCCCCCTGAGGGGGAAGGGATTCTGAGATAGTCTCTAACCCGTGGGGGCGCCGACAGTGAGGAGAGCGGCCCCGGCTATGACGGCCGCGCCCGCCGCCAGCAGGAACACCCCGAAGTTGATCCGCGCCGCCGCCGCCGTCAGCGCGCGAATCGTGGCGAGGCCGATCACAAACGCTACGCCGGCCGCGGCCACGGCCTCGGCGGAAACCGAGAAGCTGCCGGACGTCCAGGCGTAGACGGCGGCCCCGATACTTGCGGGGACGCTCATCAGGAAGCTGACCGCCAGCGCCTCCCGCCGGTCCACCCCGCGCCACAGCAGCGCCGCCACCGTCAGGCCCGACCTGCTGAGGCCGGGAACGACCGCCAGCCCCTGCGACACGCCGGCCAGCGCTCCGTCCATCCAGGACAGGTCGGCCCGGCTGCGCCTCCCCGCGCTGGGCCGCCTCACCTGGAGGGCGCCGGTGACCAGGAGCGCGCCCCCCACGACCGCCATGGCCGCGGAGCCCAGCCACTCCGACGTCTCGGTCAGGAATAGCAGCAGCGGCAGCCCGACGGCGCCGCTTACCGCCGTCGATATGAAGAGGAAAGCCGTCAGTGGGGAGGGCCTCGTCGGCCTCGTGAACATGTCCCGAAGGACGTGCGCGGCCTCCGACCTGAAGGCGGCGAGCGCCGCGGGAGCGGTCCCGGCGTGGAGCCAGAGCGCGTATTCGATCCCCTCCGCCACGTTACGGTCGAATACCAGGGACCGCGCCAGCACAATCACGCCCTCCGAGCTGACGGGCAGCCACTCGAAGAGCCCCTGGAGCGCGCCGAGCAGCAGGGCCTCTCCCACTAGGGCCGTCTCCCAGTCCGGCGGTCCGGTGTGAACAGAGCGGTCTCCTTTTGCCGTTACGGTTAGCTTGACGCGGGCTAGGCTCGCATCAGGGTGAAGTAGAAGGTGCTTCCCGACCCCTCGCGGCTCTCGGCGCGCACGTCTCCGCCGTGAAGCTGCACGATGTGCTTGACGATTGCCAGGCCCAACCCGGTGCCCTCTCCGCCCCGGGAGCGGTCCACCTTGTAGAACCGCTCGAATACGTGGGGCAGGTGCTCTTCCGGTATTCCCATCCCGGTGTCCTGGACGCTCACTTCGACCAGCCTGCCGTCCTCCATCGCGCCCACGCGCACGCGCCCGCCTTCCGGCATGAACTTGACGGCGTTCTCTACGAGGTTCACCAGCACCTGGCGCACCTTGTCCTCCTCGCCCACCACGTCGGCGAGGCCGTCCGGGATGTCCACGCTCGCCTCTATCCCCCCCAGGGCGGCCCGGCCGGCGGCCTCTGCGATCACGTCCTCGACGATGGGCTTGAGCGGCAGCGGGCCGAGGTGCAGCTCGACGTGGCCGCTCTCGAGGAGCGACAGGTCCAGCAGCTCGTTGGCCATCACCGTCATGCGGTCGACGTCTCGTCCTATCCTCTCCAGGAACTCCGCCGCCGCCACCCTGTCCTCCAGGGCCCCGTCCGCCAGCGTCTCGACCATGGCCTTGATGGACGCCAGCGGGCCGCGAAGCTCGTGCGATACGTTGCTCACGAACTCCCTGCGGGTCGTGTACAACCGCTGCACCCTCGTCAGGTCGTGCAGCGTCAGCAAGACGCCTTCCGAGCCGTCCTCACGGACGGGAATGGCCAATGCCCGTATGAACCTGCGGTTGGCCACAAGCTCCACGTCCGACTGGCTGGGCCGGCCGGACTCCAAGGCCTCGCGCACCAGGGTCTGGAGCTCGTGGTCGCGCACTATCTCCGCGACCCCGCTCCCGACCGCGTCCGGAGCGTGCGCTTCCAGCATCGACTGCGCAGCCCGGTTCAGCAGCGAGACCCTGCCGTCCGCGTCTATCACCAGCACGCCGTCCGCCATCAGGTCCAGCAGGGCGGCCAGCTTATTGCGCTCCGCCGCCAGGCTGCCCACCGCGTCTCCCATCGCCGCCGCGACCAGATTGAACGCGTCGGCAAGGTCGCGGCCCTCGCCCGACGCGGGCGCCTCTATCCTGTGCTCCAGGTCGCCGGCGGCGACCCGTTCGGCGCCCTTCGATATTGCCCGCGCGACGCGCGACGCGCGAAGAGTGATGAATATGCACGCCGCCAGGGCTATGACCGCCAGGGCCGCCAGGGCGACGGCCGCGGCCCGCTCGGCCAGCGCCCCGCCAGCCATCGAGCCGAGCAACAGGGCGGCGAGGAGGATGAGAGCGGAGAAGAGCGCCAGGCGCCATTGAAGCGGACGCACGGTCATCCCTCGAACCGGTAGCCGACTCCCCGGACGGTTATCACCCTCTTCGGCTCCCCCGGGTCCTCCTCGATCTTCTCGCGGAGCCAGCGGATATGGACGTCGACGGTCCTGCTGTCTCCAACGTAGTTGTGCCCCCAGACGTGATCCAGTATCTGGTCCCTGCTGAGTATCCTGCCCTTGCGCGCGATCATGAGCGCCAGAAGCTCGAACACCCGCGGCTTCAGCCTCAGCGATTCGCCCCCGAGCGCGGCGGCGTGGCCGTCGACGTCCACCTCGAGGTCGCCCGACCTGAACACCTGCCGGCCCTCCGCGCCCGCTGCCCCGTCAGCCTCCATGCGGGACCGCCGCAGCATCGCCTTCACCCTCGCCAGCAGCTCCCGCATGCTGAACGGCTTCACCACGTAGTCGTCCGCTCCGAGCTCAAGCCCCAGCACCCGGTCGATCTCCTCGCCCCGCGCCGTCAGCATGAGCACGGGCACGCCGCTGTCGCGCCTGAGAATGCGGCACACCTCGAAGCCGTCGAGATTGGGGAGCATCACGTCCAAGACCACCAGGCTGGGCTGGGCCTCCCGGGCGGCTTCCAGGCCGCTCTCCCCATCGGTGGCCGTGCGCACGGAGTAACCCTCCCGCTCCAGGCTGTACTGTAAGGCCCTGAGCAGGTTCCCGTCGTCCTCTACGACCAGCACCGTCTCTTTCGTGGCGTGCCTCCTCGTCCAGGCGGTTGGAGGACATCATACCGACGTTGCCCTCGCCTGGACGCGCATTGACAGTAATGCATCCGGGCCGCATTTGACAAACGGCCCCGCCGGGACTAGCCTCTCATGCCACAACCAAGACGGAGCAGCGACATGGGAACGAAGGCGTCAGGCATAGGATACGTCAGCTTCGGGTGGGTAGGGGAGAACCGCGAGATGGAGGTCGTCCTCAAGGACGGCAGGTGGCACACGGTGCATCGAGTCGACGGCGAGCCGGACCCGCGCATGATCAAGATATACGGCAGCAACGAACTGCCGTCCCCGTGGACCGAGGAGACCCCGCGCGAGACCGTGATCGAGGAGCTTGCCGCCCGCAACGGCCACGCCAAGATCGTATAGAACGCGGGACAGGGAAGGGCTACCGGCCCCGGGCGCGGGCCTCTTCCTTGTCGTGTCCGCCCGCCACGCCTACCGCGCGATCGGCCGCCGGCTCTACCTTGACCGGCGCGGGCACCAACCAGTCCCGACCGATCTTTCGTGCCCCTTTGATCCTGCCGTCCCCAAGCAGCTTGCGCACCCTCGCCCCCGATACTCCCAACTCCTTGGCGGCAAGGTCGGCGGTAAGGTTCGATACACCGGCTCTAGCCTCTCCCGCCAACTCGAACTCCAGGGCGTTCGGGCCTCCGTGGGCCGTGAACTCGTGGACCATGAAGCCCAGGGTATTGCCGTGGGCATCGACCCGCTCCAGCACGCGCTCGTGGCCGTCCACAGCCTCGTAGGTCCCGCCGCCCGGCGCCCACGTCACCTCTAGGATGCCGCTCTCCGGCTCCCAGCTCACATTCACCCTGGTTCTCGTCATCCCGAGCCTCCCGTGGTCGGATTGGGGTCGTACCTCGCCATTCGGCCCCGTATCCTGAAAATCCCAGAATCCCGCGAATCTTGATTCAGACAATCCCCTCGCACGAGCCTGCCGCCATAATACAAGAGGGCCCGGCGCAAGCGCGCCGGGCCCTCTACTATTCAGCGTTGTGTCCCGTTAGCTTACTGTAGCTGTCCGTGGAGCGGGCCGGTCTCGTTGAGCGGGTGGGTCGTCCCGAACTCTACGATGTCGGTCTGGTGCATCAGGTACTCCCACTCACCGCCGCCCGCGAACTGAGGCGTGTATACGATGTCCTTCAGGTTCGTGGGCTGCGGGCGCCTGCCGTAGCCGGGCACCCATACGTGGGCGCCGTAGGTCGTCAGGCTCAGCCCCGTGGAGATCACCACGATGGGGAGGTCCTCGATGAACATCTCGTTGATCTGGAGACCGATCTTCACGAGGTCGTCGTCGTTGAGGGCCCTGGGCACCGCGTCGAGCAGGGCGTCCAGCTCGGGGGTCGCGTAGCCCATCGCGTTGGTGTTCTGGCTGTGGAAGTAGTAGCTCAGGTGGTCCACGGCGCCGCCCCAGCCGCCGACGTACACCAGGTCGTAGTTGTAGTTCTCGTAGTACACGGCAGCCCAGACCGGGGTCTCCATGGTCTCGAACTTGACCTTTAGCCCGGACTCCGCAAGCATCTGCTGCTTTGCGGCCATCTGGGGCCGCTGGTCGGCGCCGTACCCTGGGGCCTTGGCCGTAACCTCGCGGTCGAAGTCCCAGCCCGCATCCTCGAGGAGCGCCCTGGCCTTCGCCGTGTCGCCGGTGTGCGTGTAGCGGGCCATCATCTCGGGGGTCTCGACGCCCGTGGGCACGAACAGGTTCGTGTTATGGATGTAGCCCAGCCCGGCGCTGAACGTGTCAACGATCTGCTTGCGGTTCAGCCCCCACATGAACGCCTGGTGGATGCGGGCGTCCGCGATCCATTCGGTGCGGAAGTTGAACGAGAAGCCGCGGCCGTTCCCGCGCCCGCCAACCGCCGATATGATGAAGCGGGGGTCTGCCAGGAACGCCTGGTTCACCTCCGGCGAGAAGCCTCCGCGCCTGCTGCCGTCGATCTCGCCCCGCTGCATGGCGATCTGCGCCGCGTCGGGCTGGGTGATCAGGTGTACGAACACCCTGTCGATCTTCGGCTTGCCGAGGTAGTAGTCGTCGTTGCTGATCAGCTCGTGGAACTGGTCGGGCTCGTGCCTGACGAACTTCCAGGGGCCGGATCCGATGGGCTTCTGAGAGCCGAGTCCGATGAAGAACTCGCTGTCGTCGATGTCCTCAGGGGCTAGGCCGCCCAGGATGTGCTCGGGGAGTACGTAGACTCCTGCGGCCTGGGTAATGAACTGTCCCGTCGGGAAGGCCATGTCGAACCGGATCGTGTGGTCGTCGATTACGTTGATACCCTCTACCGAGTCAGTCGTGCCCTCGGCGAATGCCTCGGCACCCTTCACCATGGCGAGCCTCTGGACGGCGCGGCTCTTGGTCCGCGGATCCATGTAGGCCGTGAAGGAGAAGGCCACGTCGTCAGCCGTCACCGGCTCTCCGTCGTGGAAGAAGGCGTTCTTCTGTAGGTAGAAGGTGACTGCGCTTCCGTCGGCAGCGACCTCCCAGCGGGCCGCCATGTTGGGAGCGTACATCTGCTCGTGCGGGTCACCCGTCATGAGCGTCGAGAAGACGTGCCTGCCTATCAGGCTGACGTACCCGCTGACAGCCGTGAAGGGCGACAGCTTGGTTACGGCGCTGGAGGCGCGCCAGTTGATGACCGAGGCTGCCTCCTCGCCCTCGCCCACGACCACCTCCTTGAAGACCTCGACCTCCCTGACCACCTCTTTCTCAACCTCCACCTGCACCTCGACCTCCCTCACGACCTCTTTCTCGACCACCCTCTCCACCGGGACCTCGACCTCCCTGACTACCTCCTTCTCGACCACCACCTCCACGGGCACCTCTTTGACCACCTCCTTCTCGACCACCCTCTCCACGGGCACCTCTTTGATCACCTCTTCGGTGACGATAACCTCTTTGGGTACCTCCTTGATCACCTCGCGCGTACACGCGAGGGCCGCCCCCAAGGCGATGACGGCAGCTATCACGGCCAACAACCGGTAAACCCTTGTCATGATTCCTCCTCCTGGCGATTCACTCGTCTACGGTTACGTCAAAGCCCACGCCCGCCGTTCGGCTGGAAGACAACCGATGGCACGCGCAGGCGAACCCGGTACGCCCAACGTCGCCCGAAAGTTAGCACGTTTGAGGAAGCGGTGTCAACCGCGAGTCTTCCCAAGGAAGGACAGCTCTGACTCATCTCAGCCGGCCAATGCCGTTCAAGTGCCTTGACGCCTGCCGGATCAAGACGCCGACCGGGTCCACGTCCGGCGCCTCCCGCCAGTACGTCACGATGTCGCCGGACTCCGAGATGCACGCGGGGTCGCCCACGACCGCCCCGAGCGTCAGGGTGTCGTTCTTAGGGTCGTAGTCCCGCTTCCCCAAGGGCAGGTACGCGTCCGCGCCCAGAATCTCCAATCCCACGACGTGACGGGAGTCTTCGTCCGCAAGGTCCAGCACGACATCTTCCAAGCCCACGATGGACGTGCTGGTCGTCCGCTTCTCCCCATTCCACAGCCGGAGCGCGTCAACCTCTTGGTCATAGGTCATGTGCAGGTTCATCTCGTATCTCCAGTCCCGTGTAGAACCGCTCGAAGTACGGCCTGTCGCCGCGTCTCCAAGCCCTCGTGGCGTTGCCGTCCTGAAAGGCCGATACGATTGTCTCGTCGTCCCGCGAGACCACCACCCGCACGAGGTTCCCGAGTTCCGGCGAGTACCCCAAGTAGTTGATGCTTTCGCGCCCCGTAGGATCCGTGCGGACTCCCCGGACGATCCAGTTGTCAAGGGCGGCCGCCGTGATCTTCCGCGTGACCTCGGTGTGCGGGCTCTTGGCGAAGTGGCGGGTCATTCTCCTGACTCTGCCGCCGCCCGCCAACTTATTCTTCGAGCCGCACGTCGGACACCCTACGCGAGTGCTCGGTGTCTGCTTGCGCCGTCACTGCGGCCCGCACCTGTGACTCATTCAATCCCCCGGCGTCTACTCACATTATACTCCAACACCGGGCAGTGGAGTCATGCACTCCCCCCTATTCAGACCCGTGCGAGTTCAGACCCGTGCGAGCCGAACGGGAGTCCAGATGGGGGCCGGTTGTGGCATACTGTTATGAGGACGCCCGCGGTGGGAACTCTATGACAACGGACATCGATGCGCCCGTCCTCGAAGTGGACGGCCTGAATACTCACATCTTCCTCAAGGAGGGAGTGGCGAGGGTAGTCAACGGCGTCTCGTTCCAGATAGCCAAGGGCGGCGTGCTCGGACTGGTGGGGGAGAGCGGCAGCGGCAAGACGATGACCGCCCTCTCCATCCTGGGAGTCGTCCCCTTCCCGGGCGAGGTCGTATCCGGAGAGGTGAAGCTCAACGGACGCGACCTCCTCACCATCAGCTCCGAGGAGCTGCGGAAGGTGCGGGGCAACGAGATATCCATCATCTTCCAGGACGCGGTGGCGTCCCTGAATCCCGTGATATCGATCGGCAACCAGATGGTCGAGGGCATCACCGTCCACCTGGACGCCACCAGGAAGGACGCCGAGAAGATGAGCATGCACCTGCTGGAGCAGGTGGGCCTCCCCGACCCGGAGCGGATCATGCGCGGCTACCCCTTCCAGCTCAGCGGCGGCATGGCGCAGCGCGTCATGATGGCCATGGCGGTCGCGCTCAGCCCCAGGGTGCTCATAGCCGACGAGCCCACCTCCAACCTCGACGTGACGCTCCAGGCCGAGCTGCTGCACCGGCTGAGGACGCTGAGGCAGGAGTACGACACCGCGATCCTGCTGATCACCCACGACATGGGCGTGGTCGCCGGCACGGCCGACGCGGTGGCGGTCATGTACGCCGGCTCGCTCGTCGAGTATTCGGACACGCGCACGATCTTCGAGAGGCCGGCCCACCCCTATACGTGGGCGCTGCTCCAGGCCGTCCCTCGCCTGGACTCGCCATACAGCACGCTCAGGCCCCTCGCGGGCTCTCCCCCGGACCCGATGGAGATGCCGGCGGAGTGCCCCTTCCTGGCGCGCTGCCCGAAGGCGTCCAATGAGTGCAGGACGAGCCCCATGCCCCCGCTTGCGGAGCTGGAGCCGGGCCACAAGGTCGCCTGCTACAATCCAGTGGAGCCACAGCACTAGACGGAGGTCCCAGAGCGGAAGTGGAACCCAGAATCTGCGTGAAGCCCCTCGTCGGAGTATTGGCCGTCGCGCTGGCGGCGCTCGCGGCGGCAGCCCAGCCGGTCGTTGCCCAGGAGGCCGAGACGTTCTTCCTGGTGCCGAGATGGCACCACGTCGTGCTGGAGCCTGGGGAGGACGTCGTCATACCGGCGACGGCGGAGAACAAGGGCGCGGCGGCCGTCGAGTTCGTCGTGGCCTGGGAGAAGACCCCTGGGCCCGACTGGGAGACCGGGATCAGGGGCGCGCTGACCAACTTCCAGGTGATCGGCGTAGCCATGCCCGCGGGCGACACCCGGTCGCTGTCGCTCGAGATCAAGGCGCCCGAGAGGGTGGGGGCGGGCGCATACGACTTCGAGATGACCGCCAAGTCCGTGGACGGCGGGTGGGAGAGGCGGCTGCCCTTCACCGTCACCATCGAGCCCCAGGAGGAGGCGCCTCAGTCCCTCTTCCCGGCCGGAGACATATACCTCAGGCCCCCACGCTTCTCGTCTCTCACGGGCGAGAACGACGGCGTCTTCGAGTTCAGCGTCGGGCTGATCAACGCCACCGAGCAGCCCGCGAACTTCGATCTTGGGGCAATTGCCCCACAGGGCTGGGAAGTCGGCTTCTTCCCGTCCTTCGAGCGCGACAAGCGAATCATCTCCGTCAGCATCGACGCCGGAGCATCCGCGACCGTTACGGTCGTCGTCGCGCCCGCGAGCAATGCCGACACGGGCCGCTACGAGGTGGAGTTCGTAGCCTCCGGGAGCGGGAGGGACCTCTCCACCGACCTGTCCATCGAGCTGACCGGCGCCAGGGAGCTGAGGCTGAAGACCCCTGACGGCCGCCTGAACGCCGAGGCGGCCCCGGGCGAGCCGACCGAGATGACCGTCATCGTGGCGAACACGGGCGGCGCGCCCCTCGAATTCGTCAACCTGTTCGGCCAGGCATCCGAGGGGTGGGTGCTGGAGCTCACGCCCTCCACCATCAACTTCTTCGAAGCTGGCGACGAGCAGGAGGTGAAGCTGAGGGTCCAGCCCACCCAAGACGCCATCCCAGGCGACTACCGCATGACGATTGCCGCCGTGGGGGAGGGCGCCGCCGATACCGTGGACGTCGTGGTAACCGTCACGCAGTCCACGATATGGGGCTGGGTCGGCTTGGCCGCGGTGCTGGCCGTCGCGGCGGGCATGGTGGGCCTCTTCCTGAGGCTGGGGAGGCGGTAGCCTACCGGCGCGCCAGGTACTCGCCCACCTCGGCGGCGTTCCTGTCCAGCCACGCGGCGTTCAGCCGTATCCGCTCCAGCGACTGGCGCACCGTGCGCTCGGCGGCGGGCGCGGGGTGCGCCGCGAAGAACGCCTCCACCTCGTCGTGCATCGACATGGTGTTGAAGCGCTGCGTCAGCGACACCAGGCGCATCAGCCCGAACCCGCCCTCGCCGTACCGGCGGTCGAACTCGTCCCAGTTTTCCTTCAGGAACCTCCAGGCCAGGTCCCTGCCGCGGCGGTTGGACGCCACGCTCGTTACGACCGGGATCGTGTTGTGTACGCGCACGTCGGGCGTCAATGACCTCCCCAGGAGCTCGTCCAGCAGGTCGCCGTCGTCGACGTGCGCGATGGCCCTCAGGAAGCGCACCTTCTCCTCCTCCGAGCCCGCCTCCATGTACATGCCCCACTGCGTGTCGAAGACCGGCTTGCCGCCCTGGCGCGCCGCCAGGCCCAACACCACGTCGCGGATGTCGGGATGCACCGTCTCGCCGCCCTCCGCGAACCGGGCGAAGCGGCGCGCCGCCTCGTCCAGCGTCGCCTCGTCGCCGTAGCGCCCAAGGCTCGACAGCAGCGCGCTCCTGAGCAGCGCGTCCAGCTGTCCTTCTCCCGTCCGCGCGTCCCATCCCGCCTTCCGCCCGGCGGCCTCGAACACGCCCCTGGCGTAGCCCCTGAAGTCGTCATGGTATGGCCGGTCGCCGAGCAGGTTGTCGAGGCTGCCCATGTTCGCGCTCAGGTCCGACCAGACGGAGTACTCGGTCTCGTTCACGTAGGCCTGCGCCAGGTCGAGAAGCTGGCCCACGGGCATGTACCCGGCCCGCGACAGCGCAAATGCGTCGTCCTGCAGGCCCAGCCGGTCTATCGCGGAGACGGCGCCTTCCCTGATGGCCGTCCGCAGCCCCGCCCAGCCGTCGGGCGCATAGTTCACCCTGTAGAAGCCCGTCTGCTCGGGGTTTACCTTCACCCATGCGTCTCCGTCGGGCGCCGGGACGCTGATGGCGCCCTCGCGCCGGCTCATCAGCACCGGCTCCGGCGCCTGTCCGGCGGACGTGGCGACGTCGAGCGGCACGCGCCACGTCGTCTCGTCGCCGTCGTCCGGGTCCGTCAGGTGCTCGTACACGAACCGGCCCTGGCTGGCGGTCACCTCGATGTTGTCACCGGAGCGCCGCGAGGCCACCTGCAGCACGGGGTATCCGGTCTGCTGTACCCACGAGTCCATCATCTCGGCGACGGGCTGTCCCGACGCCTCGCCGAGAGCGTCCCACAGGTCGCGCGTGGCCGCGTTCCGGTACTGGTGCCTGTCCAAGTAGCGGTTGATGCCCTTGCGGAAGGTCTCCGCGCCTATGAAGTTCTCGAGCATCCGGAGCACCGAGCCGCCCTTGCTGTAGCTGATGGCGTCGAAGAGCTGCCCGATCTCGGCCGGGTGCCTGACCTCCTGCTCTATCGGGTGCGAGCTCTTCAGGCCGTCCAGGCTCAGGGCCACGTTCGTGTCGTTCGATACGAACTCGGTCCAGACCTGCCAGTCCGGGAAGAGGCTGTCGACGGCCTTGTCGCCCATCCACGAGGCGAAGCTCTCGTTGAGCCAGAGGTCGTTCCACCACGCCATGGTCACGAGGTCGCCGAACCACATGTGCGCCATCTCGTGGGACACGATCGCCGCGACGCGCCTCTTCGTCTCCACCGAGCTCTCCTCCGGGTCCACCAGCAGCGCGGGCTCCCGGTAGGTGATCGCCCCCCAGTTCTCCATCGCGCCCGCGGCGAAGTCGGGGATCGCCAGGTGGTCCAGCTTCTCGAGCGGGTAGGGGATGCCGAAATAGTCGTTGAAGTACGCCAGCAGCCCGCACGACACGTCCAGCGCGAACTCCCCCTTGTCCTCGTTGCCGGGCGTGGCCCATATCCTGATCAGCGTGCCGTTGTCGGCCCGCCTCTCTATCGACCTGAGGTCGCCCACGACGAAAGCCAGCAGGTACGTGGACATGACCGGCGTCTTCGCGTACTCGACCCTCCGCTTGCCGCCTCCGGCGTCGCTCTCGCGCTTCACCGGCGTGTTGGAGACGACCTGCAAGCCCGACGGCACGACCAGCGTGACCTGGAAGCTCGCCTTCAGCGCCGGCTCGTCCCAGCACGGAAACGCCCGCCGCGCGTCGGTAGCCTCGAACTGCGTGGTGGCGAGGTAGCGCTCCTCGCCCGACGCGTCGACGTACCTGCTGCGGTAGAAGCCGCGCAGCTTGTCGTTGAGCGCCCCGGTGAACGCGATGTCCAGGGTGGCCGGCCCGGCGGGCAGCGCGCCCCCGAACCGGAAGGACGCGGTTTCGGTGTCCTCGTCGAGAGCGACCTCGCCCTCGCGCTCCGAGCCGTCGGGGAGCCTCACGCCGCCCGACGCTATATCGAGCTCTATGGCGTTGAGCACGACCGTATCGGTCGGCTCCAGCACCTCCAGGTCGATCGACACCTCCCCGGAAAACGCCGCGTCCTCCAGGTCCGGCCTCAGCGTCAGCCGGTAATGCAGCGGCCGCACGTTCTTGGGAAGCATCACCGCGCCCGATTCAGCCATGCCACTCCTCCAAAATACCGTCAAACTACCCGCTATCGCTCTCCCCACGCCACACCGGCTTCCGCTTCTCGGCGAAGGCGCGCGGCCCCTCCAGCAGGTCGGGCGACGCGAGCACCCGGTCCAACTCGCTGAACTCGCGCCGCATCGCCTCCTCCACGCTGAGGGCCATGCCCTCCGTGGCCATCTGCTTGTGCGCCCGCACCGACAGCGGAGCGCACTCGGCTATCTCCCGCGCCCAACGCTCGGCGGCGGCCATCAGCTCAGCCGGCGGGACGACCTCGTTGGCGAGGCCCCACCGGAGCGCCTCCGCCGCTGTGATCGACCTGCCGGTCAGCAGCATCGCCATCGCGACCTTGAAGGGCGCCTGCCTGGGGAGGCGGTGTACGCCCCCGGCCGCCGCCACAAGCCCCACCCTAGGCTCCGGCGCCGCGAAGGTGGCGTGCTCGGCCGCGATCACGATGTCGCACGCCAGCGCCAACTCCAACCCGCCGCCCACCGCGTAGCCGTTCACCGCGGCTATGATCGGCTTCCAGCAGGTAAAGTCCGACGTGATCCCGCCGAACGGCATCCGGTCAGCCTCGGGGTAGGGCTCGCCTGCCTTGCCGCGCTCCGCGGTGTACTTGAGGTCGTTGCCCGCGCTGAAGGCCCTATCGCCCGCGCCGGTCAGGATGGCCGCAAGCAACGCGGGGTCTTCGCGAAAGTCGGTGAACGCCTCCCGCATCTCGGCGCTGGCCGGCGGGTGGACGGCGTTCAGGCGGTGGGGGCGGTCAATCGTGACGACGGCCACCGGCCCCCGCTTCTCGTAGCGTATGAACTGGTACGTCAACGGCCCTCCTCGATCACCCTGAGTTGGGGTGACAGGAGCCCCGTCCGCGTGGACGGCCGCGCGCGGCTTTAGGTCCCGAACCGGACTTCGGCGTTGGGGTCGCAGTACTCGACGCCCTTGGTCGCCCAGAATATGGCCGCGATCTCGTCCACGGAGGCGACCAGCTTCTTGGCCGAGTCCACGTCGACGTTCTGCTTGTTCGCCGACGCCAGCTTGGTCGTCTCCCAGACCGTGGTGTGGAGGTCGGGGTACTTCTCCAAGTGCTCCGGCTTGAAGTAGTCGTGCCAGAGCACGTCCACCTCGTGCTTCACCAGGTCGGCGTGCTCCTCCTTGACCGCCACGTAGCGGCCGAACGAGTTTCCGGCGGCGACGTGCATCTCGCCCCCCAGGGCCTCGATGCGCATCACCATCTTCAGCACGGTCTGGGCGGCTATCTTCGCCGTAATCGGATCGTATATGCCGCAGGGGATGTCGCAGTGGGCCAGCCCCTCGCGCACCGGTAGCCATCGCGTAAGCGTCTGATGCAGTCTCATCTTACCTATAGGTCTCCTTCGTGAATGTGCCTAAAGACTACAAGAGGCCCGAAGACAACGCAAGCGCCACCCCCGACGGAGCAGGGCCCTACTCGTCGCGCAGACGGCGCAACTCGGCTTCGAGCCGGGCCGCGCGCAACTCGGCGGCCTCCGCCCGTTCCTGGGCGGCGTATGCCTGTTCCTGGGCGGTGTACGCCTGTTCCTGGGCGGCGTATGCCTGTTCCTGGGCGGCCCTGCGCGCCTCCACCTGCTCCTCGATCGTCGGCAGAAACTCGCCCGTCGCAGGGTCCCGAAAGCGTATCTGGCCGCCGTCCCACCACAGCTCCAGGCCCAATGCCTCGCTGTATCCCCAATGCCGCCCGTCAGGCTCGGTGACTATCTCCAACGGCCTGTACTCGCCGTTCACCAGTAGGTCGCCCGCGAGGGGCGCGTCGTGATACTTGCCGCCCGTATGGTCGAAGCGCCAGTACTCTCCCACGCCATAGCCGGCGTACCCCTCGCGCTTCACCGTGTAGTCTCGCCTTCCGGTGCTGCGAGACGCCACCTCCAGCACGAAGTCCGGCGGCTTGCCGACCTCGCTTGTCACGTAGCCGTTGCGCCATATGATCGCCTTGGGGTCCTCCACGCCGTCCACGAACACGCAGTCGGGCACGAAGTCGCCGCGGTCTGCGGCGTCGCGCCGCAGGTATCCGCCGCCCGAAATGAGGACGTCGCTGCGGTGCGCGAAATGCGCCCTGAGCGGAGCGTCGAATTGCTGAATCGCTTCGTACTGCTGCATGTCAGGCTTCCTTCGAGGCGGGTCTGGCAGCGGCTCTATGTGCGAGTAGGGGTGAGTGCGCGTCTGCGTGGGTGCGCTTTGGGTCGTCATAGCTGGCCTCTCCGTGATGCCGTCCTACCTAATCTCCGTCCGAGCGAAGATGCGCTGTGGCAATTATACCAACTCCGCAATGCGGAGGGATGGCTCCTCCTGAATCGCCCCCATCCTAACCTTCCCCCACAGACGGGGGAAGGGACTCTCCTTCTGGAAGGATGTTGAAAGCGTTTAGCCTTGGTCTTATAATCCGGCCATTCGACCGTCGCCGGGGCTCCGCCGCTGCAGAATCTCGACCCGGCGCGAACGGACTTGCAGTCTTGGCTGTTCCAGAGATCGAAGGCGTCCCGGACCGGGCGGGCCGCAAGGCCGCGGAGGCGCCATTGGATGACGGCGCCCCCGTGGGCGACGGCTACAAGCGCGCCTTCGACATCACCATAGTTACCGCGTCCCTCGTCGTCTTTTCCCCGATCTGGCTCCTGCTCGCCGCCGTCATACCGCTGGCAATCTGGTTGAACGACCGGGGGCCCGTCTTCTACGCGCAGCGGCGGGTGGGCAAGGGAGGGCGCGAGTTTACCGCCTTGAAGTTCCGCACCATGCTGGCCGACGCCGAGAGGCTCACCGGCCCCGTCTGGGCCTCCGGCCACGACCCGCGCGCCACGAGGGTGGGCAAGGTCCTCCGCCTGCTCCACCTCGACGAGATGCCGCAGCTCTACAACATCCTCAGGGGCGACATGAGCCTCGTAGGCCCGCGCCCGGAGCGCCCCGAGCTGGTCAGCCGCTTCGTACAGGAGGTCCCAGGTTTCTCCTCACGGCTCAGGGTGCTGCCCGGCCTCACCGGCCTGGCCCAGGTCAGGGGACGCTACGACTCGCCCCCTAGGGACAAGCTGAGGTACGACAATCTCTACATCCGGCGCCTCGGCCCAGTGCTGGACCTCAAGCTGCTCGCCGCTACCCCCGTGGTGGTGCTCATCGGCAAACACAGGCTGGGCGGGAAGCGCCGCTAAGGGCCGGCGCGGCCGGTCAGCTTCCAGAGGTACTCCGCAAGCTCCCTCGTGGGCGTGGCGATTATGCGAGCTCCCACCTCTTCCACCAGGTGCTTCACGCGCTCCCTCTCCGTCATCGAGTCGTCCGCCCAGCTACAGTAGAATGCCAGCCCTGCCTTGCGGCAGGCCTCCTGGACTATGCGCCTCGCCTCGTCCATCTGCGGCGAGTAGGGCGGGTCGTGGGCGTCGGGGTCGCCGAACGACATCCCCATGTCGCCAGGCCCCCACTCGGCGAACGCCAGCCCTGGGACGGCCGCCGTCATGTCCGCGTATGGCAGGCAGTGGCGGTCCTCGATCTTCAGCCCCAGCATCAACTCTCCGTCCGGGTTGAGCGGCCACGGGTCGGCCCTCCTGACGTACTCGGCGGGCGGGAGTCCCCATATCTGGGCCGGGCCTCCCTGTCCTCCTCCTCCGCGCCTGCCCTCCGGTATACCCTGGTCGAGGCCGATGGTCTGGAATGGGTACCGCGCCGTGCTGACGAACGCCCGCACCGCCTCCGGGCTGCGTGCGTGGGTGTGCAGGAGTCCGTGGATGCCCGTCGAGAGCGCGTGCCTGGACTGCCAGGCGTTGTAGAACACCTCCTCCGGCGTGATGCAGTTCGACGGCAGAGTCGAGACCACCGTAGGCATCGAACGTCCGCCGGGCGTCGGCCCTCCGTCCTTCAGCCCTCGCATGAAGTCGCGTAGCCCCACCGTGTCGAACGGATGGTGCTCGAACTCCACCAACAGCAGGTCGCACCACGTTTGCGACGCCTCGAGGCCCGCCTCGTAGGTCAGCGCCGGCGCGCCCGTGACGGTGACCGTCTGCCCCTGCTCCAGCAACTCTATGCACTTGTTGATCCTGGGCATGTCATTCCTCAGTGGGATGGTGGTCGGGGAGTCCGGCGCGGGAGTAGTGGACCTGTCCTGGGCCTGTCGCTACGTTCCGGACGTTCCGGCGGGGGCGCGCCCGAACATTGCTTCCCGCAGGCCGTCCAGGAGACCTTCGAGACGCGCCTGGCGCTGTTCCAGCGCTGACATGCGGTTCGAGAGCGCGTCCAACTGCGCGCCGATCCGGTCGAGCCGCGTGTCGACTTGGTCGAGCCGCGTGTCCACCCGGTCGAGCCGCATGTCCACCCGGTCGAGCCGCATGTCCATCCGGTCGAGCCGCGTGTCCATCTGGTCGAGCCGCGTGTCCATCTGGTCGAGCCGCGTGTCCATCTGGTCGAGCCGTGTGTCCACCTGATCGAGCCGCGTTTCCACCCGGTCGATCTGTGTTTCCATCCGACTGGTCCGTGCATCGACTTGGCCGACTCGTGCATCGACTTGATCGATCCGTACATCGACTCGGTCGATCCGTGCTCCCAAGCGTGCTTCCAGCCGGTGCATGGCAGCCAGCAACAGGCCGCCCAGCGTCGCCATCAGCGCCGCTAGCCCAATACCTGCTGAGATGACTGCTATGAGCTCGGGTGTCATT
This sequence comes from Dehalococcoidia bacterium, assembly GCA_963664035.2. Classification (GTDB taxonomy): domain Bacteria; phylum Chloroflexota; class Dehalococcoidia; order Lucifugimonadales. The sequence goes on from OY760867.2 coordinate 2,733,878, forward strand.
GTCGTAACGACCACATAAGGATTTACACTAGGATACACTTATCGGGAGCTGGATGACAGGGGTATGGACAGGGGGAATGCCATGAAGAAGAAGGTCCTGGTAACCGGGGCGGCTGGACGCATAGGTGGAATCGTGCGGCGGTTCCTGGGTTCGAAGTACGAGCTCAGCGCCCTGGATATAGCGGCGGTAGGGGACGTCCCTTCGCGGGTCGCCGACATCGCCGACCTGGACGCCATACGGCCGGCCTTCGAGGGGCAGGACGCCGTCGTGCATCTTGGCGCCGATCCGAGCGGCGGCGCTCCGTGGGACTCCGTCCTGCCCAACAACATCGTCGGCGCGTACAACGTCATGGAGGCGAGCCGGGAGGCGGGGGTCAAGCGCGTCGTATTCGCGAGCACCAACCACGTGGTCGGCTACTACCCCGAAAAGGACGACCCGTACAGGGCCGTCTTCGAAGGCCGACTCGAGGACGCGCGGAGGCCCTTCCCGCTGCTGACCGCGGAGCGCATACGGCCAGATTGCCTATACGGCGTCAGCAAGGCATTCGGCGAGGCGATCGGGAGCCTCTACTGGGACAAGTACGGCATCTCGTTCATTGCCCTGCGCATCGGCGGGGTGAACATGGACCCGGGATGGCACCGCCAGTCATACCCCGGCCTCGCCATGTGGCTGAGCCATAGGGACGCCGCCCAGCTCATCGAGCGCAGCATCGACGCGCCCGAGTCGGTGGGCTTCCTGGTCGTCTATGGCATGTCGAACAACACGATGCGCATCCACGAGATCGACACCGCCGAGCAGGCGCTGGGCTACCGGCCGCAGGACGACGCTGGCGCTACCCTGGACCCGGACACCGCCGCCGGGGGCTACTACGGACGCGCTCACCCATAAGCTACCTCTCGATAGTCTGGACCGATATCTCAGCTGCCACGCGGTCTATCGTAGCCATCACCGCGGGGGAGATGGGAATCCCCTCGGCCAGGCGCCGCTCCCTCGTCAGGAACTCGATCTCGCCGGGCATGTAGACCGCGTCCGTGCCTTCGGCCAGGTCGCTCTCATGTACCTGGCGGGCCAGCGAATCGACCCTCGCGGTAAACTCGTCCAGCGGCATCACCTTGCCGACGTCTACGGCGTGGAAGTAGTGGCTCGCCCGCACGGGGTAGAAGACGTCCGACGACGCCAGGGCGTCCCGCGGCACCTCCTTGCCTATAAGCCCCCCGCTCAAGACCGAGCTGAGCACCTCCAGGGCGACGGTCAGCCCGAAGCCCTTCGCCCCGGCCATGGGAGCTACGAGCCCCAGCAACGCCTCCTCGGCGTCCGTGGTGGGGCGTCCCTGGCGGTCAAGCGCCCAGTCCGGGGGCAAGCTCTCGCCCTTGGCCGCGGCCACGCGGATCTTGTTGCGGGCCGCCGTGCTGGTGGCCATGTCGAGGACGACAGGGTACGTCTCGCCGGCCGGCGCGGCGACGCAGAAGGGGTTGTTGCCGAGGGTCTCGGTAACCCCGCCCCAGGGCGCCATGACGGCAGGGCCGCTCGTGCTGCACACCCCGATCATCCCCTGGTCGACGGCCATCATCCCGTAGTAGGCCAGCGCTCCCAGGTGGTTCGAGCTGCGGACGACGACCGTGGCCGCGCCGTGGCTACGGGCCCGGTCTATCGCCAGAGACATCGCCCGTACCGCTACGATCTGCCCCATGCCCCCGCCGCCGTCGAGCACCACCAGCCCGCCCGCGTCGGCGACAGTCGTGACCTCGGACGTCGGGTTGATCCCGTTCCGGAGCCCTCGGACGTACCTGTGCAGGAGCTGGATCCCGTGGGAATAGACCCCGCGCAGGTCCGCCTCCAGCAGGCTGTCGGCTATGACCGCCGCGTCCAGCTTGGGCACGGAAACGGCGAGGAACGCCCTCTCGCTGAAAGCGCGATGGGCGTCCGCCGTCACGATGATGTCCTGTTCGCTAGCCATGTGCTCCACACCCCGATTCCAAGAGTGCCCGCATTCTACCAAAGTCCCCCATCTGAGTAGCGGTGGCGCTCTAGGGCAAGGGGAGGGCTGGTTTGAAACCAGCCCCTACGGGGTGATGGCGGGTGCCCCTACGGGGTGATGGCGGATAGCTGCGACGACGGTAATTCCTCAATGTAGAGGGGTGTGTGCCGTCGAGTTGTGGGACGGGTTCTATGGGCCCCTGGGGAAGTTGGTGGAGTCTATGGGCCTGGAGGTTGGGTAGTAGCTGACGGATGGGTTGACGTCGGCTGATATCCAGGAGTCGGCGGGGTCGCGCCAGATGTCGTGGCCCTTGCTCATGGCTTTGCGCTCGTAGTAGCTGAGGCCGGTGGAGGCGGGCCGGTGCTCTTCCGGTTCCTGGGGCGGCGGGTCTGCGCCCGCTCCAGGCTCTTCGTTGGAGGGGGTCGGGGGCGTTGGGGGGTCTGGCGACAGATCGGGGTCGCCGGGCGGTCGGAGGCCAGCCTCCCGGAACGCGGCGTCGCGCCGGGCCCTGACGGCGGCCCTTGCTTCTTCTCTCTCCTGGTATCCGGGGTAGGTCTCGATCTCTCTCTTGATGGCTTCGAGGAGCTCGTCTGGGTCGTCCTTGTAGGTGTCGTAGATCGTATGTAGGGTGTCGGCGCGGTAGGTCTCCTCGTCGTGGTCGTGGTGACCGTGCCGGTCCCTGGAGGCGGCTCTTGCTTCTCTCCTCTCCAGGTAGGCGGAGAATAGTTCGTGCTCTGCATCGAGGGCTTCTTCCAGCTTGGCCTCGTCGTCCTGGTAGGCCACGTGGAACATATTGTGGATGCCGTGGGGGTAGGTCTCTTCGTCCTCGTCCTCCTCGTCGTAGTCGTCGTCCTCGTCGTCGCAGCCGTCGTCGTCCTCGTCGTAGCCATCGCCGTCATAGCCATCGCCGTCGTCCCGGCAGAGGCGCAGGAGCTCTTTGGCAGCTGATAGCCTGTGGTGGGGCTTGAAGCCGTCAAGGTTTCCGCGCATGACGTCGACGAGGAATCGGACGGCGGCCTTGCCTCCTTCGGTCTGGAGGCGTATGAAGTCGGCTAGCTCCCTGTTGAGGGGCGGGTCCGACGACGGGGCGGGCGGATAGGGTTCGTAGGCGTGAGCGGAGCCGTTGCGCCGGTAATGGCCGTTGCGGTTGTTGGGGGCGAGGCCGTTCTCGGCGACGTAGACGCGCGCGTTGTCCATGCCTAGCTTGAGCAGTTGCCTGGCGGCGTCGAGCCGGTGGCATGGCTTGGCGTCTTCAAGCTGTCCCTGCATGGCGTCGACGAGGAATCGGACGACGAGCCTGCCGCCGTCGGTCTCCTCGCGGACGATGTCGGCGAGCGAGGGGTATCCGTCCTCGCTGGCGTCGCCGTCGTGTTGCGCGGGCTGCGCTTCGTAAGACATACGTTCTATCTTAGGAGGTGGCGCGGGGTTTGTCAAGTGCTACCCGCCGCCCCGGACGCTCCCGCAAGCCGATATACTGTGGGCGGCCATTCGCCGGAGGAGGAGTTTCGGGATGAACGTCATATGGATCGTCGCGGACACGTTCAGGCAGGACCACCTTGGGGCGTATGGCAAGGCCGAGATCAGGACGCCCTCCCTCGACGCGCTGGCGGCGAAGTCGATGCGGTTCGAGCGGCACTACACGGCCGGCTTCCCGACGATGCCGACGCGCGCAGACCACGCCACGGGCCGGTGGACGATGTCGTTCATGGGCTGGGAGCCGATACCGGACGAGGCGGCGACGCTGGCCGAGATGCTGGCGCGGCAGGGCGTCCACACGGCGGCCATGGTGGACACCCCCTTCTACCTGCGCGGCGGGATGAACTACGACAAGGGCTTCCAGACCTTCTCGATGTACACCGGCCAGGAGGGGTCGGTCACCCGGCTGATCGAGGCCCACCACCACGAGTCGCGCGACGCGCGGGAAGCCTGGCGCTTCGAGTCGGACCGCAACGTGGCCCAGACGGTGACGCGGGCGATGGAGTGGCTCCAGGTGCACTACAGGGAGGACTTCTTCCTGTACGTGGACACCTGGGACCCGCACGAGCCCTGGGACGCGCCCAGCTACTACACGGAGATGTACCTGCCGGACTACGACGGCGAGGTGGTGCAGCCGATATACGGCCACTGGCATGACGCGCAGGGATTCACGGGCGACCGCGTCCGCAAGGCGCTGGCGACCTACAAGGGCGAGGTCACGATGGTCGACACGTGGGTAGGCTACCTGCTGCGCGCCGTGGAGAACATGGGGCTGATGGAGAATACGGCCATCATCTTCACCTCCGACCACGGCTTCTACTTCGGCGAGCACGACGGCCTGTTCGGCAAGCTCACCTTCGCCAAGCGTTCGGACGGCTCGCTGTACCGGCACGGCGACGCCGACGCGGTATGGGACTTCTCGCCGCTGTACGAGGAGATCGTCCTCGTGCCGCTGCTCGTCTACGTGCCGGGCGCGAGCCCGGGCGTCTACGGAGGGTTGAGCTCGGCGGTGGACGTCATGCCGACGGTCCTGGAAGTCATGGGCAGGGAGGTCCCCGGCTGGGTGGAGGGAGAGTCGCTGCTGCCCAAGGTACACGACCCGTCTCTGCCGGGCCGGGACTTCACCGTCTCGACGGTGCCGTTCGCCAACCCTGGGGACTCGGTGGACTCCGTGGACAACATCAGGCGCAGGCTCGGCAGGGCGCCGGTGACGACAATCACGACCGACGAATGGTCGCTGCTGTACAGCATCGACGCCGGGATGTCGCAGCTCTACCACCTGCCGTCCGACGCGGGGCAGGGCAGCGACCTGGCAGGCCGCAAGCCGGACGTTGCGCGCGGCGTACACGAGAGGTTGGTGAAGTTCATGGCGGACACGCGCCTGCCGGAGGCGCTGCGAGCACCCCGGCCGAGCTCCGGCTATAGCGCGCACCTCCGGGCCGCCTTCTTTGGAAATCGCTTGACCGGTTGGGGGACGTGTGGAAGAATTGAGGCATGGGGTGTAGGCGGAAGCCCCGTCTCGGCGGTAACCGAGACTTGATTTGGTTTAGCGTTGGCTCCAGGGGGCGACCGCCTATGCCTGTATTACCCCGCGTTCGCCCATTCCGCCTGACCCCTCTCCCTAGCTAGCTAGTTGGATTGCCTCGCCTCAAACCGAGACATTACGGACCTTCCCAAATCCCCCTCTTGGAGGCGATGGCGCTCTATGGCGAGGGGAGGGCTGGTTTGAAACCAGCCCCTACGGGGAGATGCCGATAGACATGGCGCTGAAGGTGGAGGTGGGGGACTTTGGCCTTCAGGCGCAGGCTCGGCAGGGCGCCGGTGACGACAATCACGACCGACGAATGGTCGCTGCTGTACAGCATCGACGCCGGGATGTCGCAGCTCTACCACCTGCCGTCCGACGCGGGGCAGGGCAGCGACCTGGCGGGCCGCAAGCCGGACGTTGCGCGCGGCGTACACGAGAGGTTGGTGAAGTTCATGGCGGACACGCGCCTGCCGGAGGCGCTGCGAGCACCCCGGGCCGAGCTTCGGCTGTAGGGGGAGGGGGCCCCGCCGTGGCCGCCACAAGGCGGCATAGCTTAGATAGTGAGGACTGGTGCGGGTATCAGCCGGTGATTGGTCGTGTCGGCAATCAAGCCTAGCTCTTGTAGAGTGGTAGCACCTAACAGGTAGATACCATCTTTCCCAAAGACGACTGAGCTTATGGCATCTTGGCCTTCCGCCGTAAATCGCGCTTCCCCTACGGGCAGCGTCTCCCGGTTGCCGTCCGCGAACGTAAACTCCATGAACCGCTTTGGTCTTATGCCGACGTGGATCCGCAAGAGGGACTCAGGTAGCACCGTGTAGGTAGCGCCAGTGTCCGTAGTAGCTTCTACCCACTGGGCAGACCCACCGTTGCCGTCGCTCACTCCGATACGTGCCTTGAATGTGCCCATAGTAGCCTCAGGTCGTCTCTTATCAACCAGTTTACGCTACCCTACCATCGAGCCGCAACAAGGTATCACCGGCCAGCCCGCCAAAATCCCCCACCTAAAATGGCGGTGACGCTCTACGGCAAGGGGGAGGGCTGGTTTGAAACCAGCCCCTACGGGGTGATGGCGGGTAGACATGGCGCTGAAGGTGGAGGTGGGGCTTAGCCTTCATACTTCCTTGACGTTACTGTGGTACTTTGGGGGGGTCTCATGACGGGCGGTAGTCCAAAACGCTGGACCGGGCGTATATGTACTTGAGGAGGAGTTTTGCGCCCCCGAACGCTTACATCGAACAGCATTGCGCGGGAACGACGCGAGGAGAGGGTAGCTGACCCTCCTCCGCCGCGGCGACCGCCAGGGTGGAGGAGGCGCTGGCTGACCGTCCGCAGGCGAATCTTCGTCGCCACGCCGGTCGCCCTCGGCGTGGTGGCGGCGCTGCTCGCGCTCGTGCTGTGGAGGACCTTCTCAAGCGACGACCCCGAGCCGGCGGCGGTGGACGTCGAGGGGGCCGTCGCGGAGGCGATAGCGTCCTCCGTGCCTCCCCCTGTGGTCTCTCCCCAAGTGTACCAGGCCATATTGCCGTCCCTGGTGGTCGTGCAGACGGACATGCAGGGTGACGGGGACGGCTTCGGCTTTGGAAGCGGCGTGGTGGTCAACGCCGACGCCGAGGTGCTCACGGCGCTGCACATCATCGAGGGCGCGTCGGAGATCCAGGTCGCCTTCGCGGACGGCACCAGGACGTCCGCCGCCGTCGCCAACGTGGACCCGGAGAGGGACATCGCGGTGCTGACGCCGGCCGTGCTGCCCAACTTCGTCCTGCCGGCGACCCTTGGCAGCTCATCGGCGATTCGCGTCGGCGACGAGGTCTTCGCGGTGGGCAACCCGCTCGGCCTGGTGGGCTCGATGAGCGCGGGCGTGGTGTCCGGGTTCGACCGCGACTTCATGCCGTCGGGCAGGGAGGAGCCGATTCGAGGGCTGATCCAGTTCGACGCGGCGGTCAACCCCGGCAATTCGGGGGGGCCGCTGCTGGACCGGCGCGGCCAGGTCGTCGGCATAGTCACGGGGCTGATCAACCCCACGGACGACGACGTCTTCATTGGCATAGGATTCGCGGTGCCCATCGACATGGTGGTGCCCGTTGAGAGGTAACATCCGGCATGATCAATAACAACAACAGCCAACCGATGGAACGGGTACTCTACGAGGTAAAGAAGGTCATCGTGGGCCAGGACCACCTACTGGAGCGCATGGTGGTGGCGCTGCTTTCGCGGGGGCACATCCTGGTGGAGGGCGTCCCGGGGCTGGCGAAGACGATGGCGGTCAAGACGCTGTCCCAGGCCATAGGCGGGGAGTTCCAGCGCATCCAGTTCACGCCCGACCTGATGCCCGCCGACCTGGTGGGCACCCGCATCTACAACCAGAAGACGGGCGAGTTCAACACCTCGCTGGGGCCGGTCTTCACCAACCTGCTGCTGGCCGACGAGATCAACCGCGCGCCGGCCAAGGTGCAGAGCGCGCTGCTGGAGGTCATGCAGGAGCGGCAGGTCACGATAGGGCGCGAGACCCACCCGGTTCCGAGGCCGTTCCTCGTCATGGCGACCCAGAACCCGATCGAGTCGGAGGGCATCTACCCGCTGCCGGAGGCGCAGGTGGACCGCTTCATGCTGAAGGTCGTGGTCGGATATCCCAGCACGACCGAGGAGTTCGTAATCGTGGAGCGGATGACCGGGGCACTCCAGGACATACAGCCCGTATTCGACACGGAAGAGCTGATGGACCTGCAGCGGCAGGCGGACAAGGTGTACGTGGACCCGGCGCTCATCGAGTACTCGGTGAAGCTGGTGACGGCCTCGCGCCAGCCCGAGACGTTCGGGCAGGACGACCTCAAGCGCTACATCCTGTTCGGGGCCAGCCCGCGCGCGTCCATCAACATGATCATCGCGGGCCGGGCCCTGGCCTTCGTGCGGGGGCGGGACTACACGCTGCCAGAGGACGTTCGCGACGTGGCCCCGGACGTCATGAGGCACCGGCTCGTGCTCTCCTACGAGGCGCTATCGGACAACGTGCAGAGCGACGACATACTGGACAGGCTTATGGAGGCGGTCCCGATGCCGGAGGTCCCGCTGCGTGAGTATGCAGGCACCCGTCCTATCTAGCGAGCGGAGGGACCCCGAGCGGGTGCTGCACCGCCTCGACTGGCAGGTGCTGCGCCGGCTCGACGGGATCCTCCAGGGAGACTACCGCAGCCTCTTCATGGGCGGCGGCCTGGACTTCGCCGAGCTGCGCGAGTACCAGCCGCCGGACGACATCCGCCACATCGACTGGAACGTGACGGCGCGCATGGACGTGCCGTACGTGCGCCGGTACCTGGAGGACAGGGAGCTCACGGCCTGGTTCCTGCTGGACCTCAGCCCCTCCATGGCCTTCGGAGCGCTGGAGCGGCGCAAGGAGTCCGTCATGGTCGACTTCGTAGGGGTGCTGGCGCGGCTGCTCACGCGCAACGGCAACCGGGTGGGCGCCATCCTGTACGACAACGACGTCGAGTTCGCCATCCCGCCGCGCGGCGGCCGCCCGCAGGTGCTGCGGCTGCTCAACGACATCCAGGGGCAGCAGTCGTCGGCAGGCGGGGCGATGACGGACCTCGCGAAGCTGCTGGAGTCCGCCTTCAACAGCATCAAGCGCCGGTCGCTCGTCTTCCTGGTCTCCGACTTCATCTGCCTGCCCGGCTGGGACGGGGCGATGGACCGGCTCAACAGGAAGCACGAGCTGCTCGCCGTGCGCCTCTGGGACCCTAGGGAGACCGACCTGCCGGACGTGGGCGTGGTATTGGTCGAGGACTCGGAGACGGGAGTCCAGATGAGCGTGGACACCAGCGACAAGGGGTTCCGTAGGCGGTTCCACGAGGCGGCGCGCCTCCGCGAGGCGGAGCTGGCGCGGACCTTCGAGCGCGCCGGCGTGGACGAGCTGACGCTGTCCACGGAGGAGGACCTCGTGCTGGCGATACTCCGGTTCGCCTCGCTGCGCAGCCAGGCGCGGCGGCGGCAGTGGAGGGGGTAAGGCGGTGTCGTTCACGTGGCCTTGGGTCCTCGTCTCCCTGGCGGCTTTGCCGCTCTGCGTATACGCGTACGTACGGCTGCAACAGAGGCGCGGCAGGGACGCGGCCAGCCTGGGCACGCTGGGCGTCGTAGAGGGGGCCGCGGCGCTGGCTGGGCGGCGCCGCCACGTGCCGCCCATCATCTTCCTGGTTGGCGTGACGCTCCTGGCGGTGGCCTCGGCCCGCCCTCATCTCTCACTACCGTTGCCGAGGATGGAGGGTACGGTCGTGCTGGCGTTCGACGTGTCGTCCAGCATGGCGGCGGACGACGTCGACCCCACGAGGATGGACGCCGCCAAGGCGGCCGCGAAGGAGATCGTCGATAGGCGTCCCGCCGGCGCGAAGATAGGGGTAGTGGCCTTCGGGGAGAGCGGGCTGATCGTGCAGCCGCCGACCGACGACGACGATGCGTTGGACGCCACCATCGACCGCCTCGTACCGCAGAGCGGCACATCGCTGGGCAGGGGGATACTGACGGCGCTGAACCTGGTCGGGGAGCTGCGCCCCGGCGAGGCGGCCCCGGACGGGACGGCGCCGCGCGGCGCATTCGCCCCCGCCGTCGTCGTGCTGCTGACCGACGGGGAGAACACGGACCCGCCCGACCCGCTGGAGGCGGCGCAGACGGCCATCGACCGCGGGGTGCGGGTCCATACCGTGGGCCTTGGGACCGCGGAGGGCGCGGTCATCGAGGTCGACGGCTTCAACCTGTTCACGCAGCTGAACGAGCCTGTACTGGAGGAGATCGCCCTCCAGACCGAGGGCGTCTATTTCCGGGTCGAAGACCTGGGCGACCTGGCGTCGGTGTACGAGGAGCTGGAGACCGAGTTCGTGGTCGAGTCCAGGGAGGTGGAGGTCACGTCGGCTTTTGGGGGCGTGAGCGCGTTGTTGCTGCTCGTTGGCGGCGCGTTGTCGCTGTTCTGGTTCGGGCGAGTGCCGTAGCCGGAGGTAATTTTCATGGGACTGCTTTGGCCGGTCTACCTGCTGCTCCTGGCCGCGATTCCACTGGTCGTGCTGGCGTACGTCCTGGCGCTGCGCCGGCGCCGGCGGTATGCCGTCCACTACTCCAGCCTGTCCCTCATCCGGCAGGCGATGCCCAGCGGCTTCCGGTGGAGGCGCCATCTGCCGTTCGTCCTGATGGCGCTTGCCGTCGCGCTGCTCATCCTTGCCCTTTCGCGCCCGTTCACGAACGTGACCGTCGCGTCCAGCCGGACCACCGTGCTGCTGGCGCTGGACGTGTCGCTGAGCATGTGCGCCGACGACATATATCCGAACAGGCTGACGGTCGCCCAGGAAGCCGCCCAGAGGTTCATCGACAACCAGGAGACCGGCACCCGCGTGGGCATAGTCGCCTTCGCGGGCATCGCCCAGCTCATCGTGCCGCCCACGACCGACAGGGACGCGCTGACGGAGGCTGTGGCCAACCTGACGACGGCTCGCGCGACGGCCGTGGGGAGCGCGATCGCCCGCTCGCTGGACGCGCTCGCCGAGGTGAACCCGGACATCGCGCCGATCAGCGTCTACGTGGCTCCCCGCGAGGAGGGGACGGATCCCGGCCTGGATGCCCTCCTCCAGCCGGACGTTATCGTGCTGCTGACGGACGGGGCGAGCAACCGGGGCGTCCAGCCGCTGGCAGCCGCGTGGGCCGCGCGCGACCGCGGGGTGCGCGTGTACACGATCGGCTTCGGCACGACGAGCCAGACGGTCTTGAGATGCACGCCGGGCCAGCTTGGGGGGGACGAGCTCGCCAACCGCATCGGGAGGGGCGGCTTCGGGAGCTTCGGGGGATTCGGACGCGGATTTGGGCGCGGAAACTTCCTCAGGCTAGACGAGAGTACGCTCAGCCGCGTCGCCGAGATCACCGAAGCCGAGTACTACCTAGCCGAGAGCGCCGACGAGCTTCTGCAGGTCTTCTCCGACATACCGGTGCAGATCGAGAAGAAGAAGGTGCGCATGGAGGTCTCCGCGGTGCTGACCGCGATGAGCGCCCTGCTCGCGCTCTCCGCCGGCGCGCTCGGCCTGCGCTGGAGCCCGCTGCCCTGAGGAATCAACGTCTGAACTGTGATTCTTTTGATTGATGTGATTGGGATGATGTCGGAATCAGGGGACAGGGGGGAAGGCAGTGGGAACGCCAGGAGGGCCTAGAGGGGCGGATATCGTCGCGCGGTCTCTGTCGCGGGCCGGGACGAAGCACGTCTTCTCGCTCTCGGGCAACCAGATCATGCCGATATACGACGCCCTCGTGGACGTGGACGTCAACCTCTACCACGTGCGCCACGAGGCGGCCGCCGTACACATGGCGGATGCATGGGGGAGGCTGACGGGCAGGCCGGGCGTCGCGCTGGCGACCGCCGGGCCGGGCTTCGCCAACACGCTGTCCGCCCTCTACGTGGCGCGGATGGCGGAGTCGCCGCTCGTGCTCATCTCGGGTAGCTCCGCCGCCGCGGAGGCGGGACGGGGCGCATTCCAGGAGATGCCGCAGGCGCGCATGGCCGAGCCGGTCGCCAAGGCGTCGTGGACGGCGTCCGACGCTTCGGACCTGGGGACCGAGATCGAGAGGGCCTTCAGCGTCGCGGCGTCGGGGCGACCGGGGCCGGTACAAGTCACGATCCCAGTGGACGCGCTGGAGGCGCGCGCGGCCCCTGGCGCGGAGCGTCCGCCCCCCGAGGCTGGGCCGGAGGACGTGCTGGACGACGCCGCGGCAGCCAGCTTCTTCGAGCTTGTGCGCGGCGCCGGCAGGCCCCTGCTCGTCGCCGGGTCCGCGGCGTCTCGGGGAGAGCCCCGCCGGGCCGTCGAAGAGCTTGCGGACGCGGCCGGCGTCCCGGCTGCCTACATGGAGAGCCCGCGCGGAGTGGCGGACCCGAGTCTCGGTGCGTTCGCGGAGGTGCTGGCGGAGGCCGACCTCGTCGTCCTGGTGGGGAAGAGGCTGGACTTCATGCTGAAGTTCGGCGGCGAGCCGACGTTCAGACGCGACTGCCGTTTCGTCCAGGTGGACGCCGAGGAGTCCGCAGTTGCAGCGACGGAGGCCGTGTTGGGAGACGCCGGACGACTGGCGCTGAAGATCGTCGCGGAACCGGCGGCAGCCTCGCGCCGGCTGCTGGCCCGTGCGGGCGCCTTCCGACCGCGGAGCGGCGGGTGGGCCTACGATGTGCGCGGCGCGATCGCGTTCAGGCCCCGATCGTGGCGGGACCTGGGGCCGGACGAGAATGGCGCGCTCCACCCGGTGCAGGTCTGCCGCGAGGTCCAGGACCTGCTCGGCGACGGCGGGGTATTCGTCTCGGACGGCGGGGAGTTCGGCCAATGGGCGCAGGCGTGCGTCACGGCCCCGGAGCGGCTGATCAACGGCCCGTCCGGCGCCATCGGCAGCGCGATACCCTTCGCGCTGGCGGCCCGGCTGGCCCGCCCGGAAGCGCCGGTGGTCGCCACGCTCGGCGACGGCACGTTCGGGTTCCACGCGATGGAGTTCGACACCGCGGTGCGGTACGGCATCCCGTTCATCCTAGTGGTTGGCAACGACGCTGCCTGGAACGCCGAGTACCAGATACAACTGCGCGACTACGGCCCGGACCGTCTGTTCGAGTGCGAGCTCCTGCCGTCGCGCTACGACCGGGTGGCATCCGCCCTAGGCGGCTACGGGGCGAACGTTGCGTCGGTGGAGGAGCTAGGCCCGGCGCTCCGGGCGGCCCTGGACAGCGGCCTGCCTGCCTGCGTGAACGTCTCCATATCCAGGCACGCGGCGCCCACCGTCAGGCGGGGCTGACGCCTACTCCACCAGCTTCGATACGGCCACGGCTATGGCGGCGGCGGCGCTCATGCCCCCGAAGAGAATCCCAACCATCCACTTGAGCTGATTGCCCATTTCCTTAGTCAGCCTCGTCTCCAGCTCGGCCAGGTCAGCCTTGGTGGCAAGATGCGGCAGCACGGCTTCGATGCTGCTCACCCGCTGTTCTATCGTGGCCATGCATTCCTCCTCGTGGGTACACACCAGTATACTGCAATGGGAAGAGCAGGAAACAGGCGTATATGTTCTGAGTATGGGAGGGCAGCCACAAGGGCTGCACCCTACGGAATGGAAGCCGTAGTCGTAGGGGCGTCCCTTGTGGCCCTTGTGGGCGCCCTAGGTGAGGAACGCACCAACTCTGAACAGTTACAGACAGGCATGAGGAGGCGAAATTGGAAGACGTGCGCGTAGGCATAATCGGCGCGGGCAAAGTCGCCCAGGACAGGAATATCCCCAGGCTGAAGAACGTGCCGGGAGTGCGCGTCACCCACGCCTGGTCGCGCACTCCCGAAACGGCCCGGGGCGCGGCGGCGCGGTTCGACATACCCGTCGTAGTCGGCGACTGGCGCGAGATCGTCGATTCGCCGGACGTCGACGCGGTGGTGGTGGCGACGCCTCCCGTCCTGCACCTGCCCGCGACGCTGGCCGCGCTCGACGCGGGCAAGCATGTGCTATGCCAGGCGCGGATGGCGCGCAACTTGGCGGAGGCGCGGAGGATGTGCGAGGCGGCCGGCGCCGCGGACCTCGTGACCGCCCTGTATCCGCCGATGCCGGGCCTGAAGGGCGACCGGATGGTGAGGCGGCTGGTGCGGCGCGAGGGGTACGTCGGCGACGTTACGGAGGTGCGCGTCGCCGCGATGGACTTGCCGACGGCGGTGCTTCCTCACTGGCGGAACGACCCGGAGGTCGTGGGAGTGAACGCCATGATCCTGGGCATACTGGCCGAGATCACGAACCGGTGGGTCGGGCCGGCGGCGTCGGTCTCGGCGGTCGCCGCGTCCCATGAGGGAAGCGGGCCGGTGCCCGACTCGATCAGCGTCTCGGCGGAGCTGGAGAGCGGCGCGACGATGAGCTACCACCTGTCCAGCCGGGCTTCGTTCGGGCCGGGTAGCTGGGTGGAGATTTACGGCACTCGCGGGGCGCTGGCGTACAAGCTGTTTGCCGAGGAGGTGATGGGCGCAAGCGGCGGGGACGAGGCGCTCGCCCCCCTGGAGATTCCGGCGGACGAGGCGCGGGCGCAGACGACGGACGCCGAGTTCATCGCCGCAATCCGCGGCGGCCCGCCCGTCTCGCCGAGCTTCGAGGAGGGGCTGCGGTACATGGAGCTATGCGAGGCCGTGGCGCAGTCGGCCACGTCCGGGCAGCAGGTGCGGATGCCGCCGGAGCCGAAGATGGACGCCTGGGGAAGCTGCCTGCCGTAGGCCGCGGGTCGGCCGGATAAGGGACGCCCGATTAGGATGGCATTGGGAGAGAGCTCAGACCATGCGGGCCAGCATCATCATCGTACTCTCCGCCACACTGCTTGTCGCGTGTGGCGAGGGAGACACCCTGATAAAGGACAACGCGCCAATGGTGAGGATTCTCCCGTTCGAGGGGCAACAGTCCCTGGAGGAACGTATACTCAGGGCTGCGATCGTCGCCAGAGTGGAGTTGGTCTCTCATAAGACCGTTGGTGCCAAGTACATCAATAAGTTCGGCACACCAGTAGACCTCTACTCCCCCGCAGTCGAGTTTACGTTCAACGTGCTCGAATACCTGAAGGGGACGGGTGGGGCCACGCTGACCGCCATAGCCTACGGGCACCATGAGAACGCCGATACCCTTTACGATACCGCGAAGGAGGCCAAGGAGAACGGTTGGATGCTTGAGCGCCACCGCGACGACCGGTGGGACGACAGGCAGGCCATCGTGTTCTTGGTGCGACCAGTGCAGGACGGACCTTACCTGCTAGGTGAGATTGGGACGCGCACCTTTCAGAGCGCGAAGATACTCAACACGGTCACCGTCTCCGATGACGAGCGCCAAGCATGGCTGCCCGACGCCGTTCAGCCTGGACCCACAAAGAGCACTGGCACCGGTGGCGCCGCCCCCGGCCAGCGCTTCCTCCTCGAAGACCCGGACGAAGCGTCTTCCAGCGTGGCTAAGCAGGGCGTGGCCGGGACCAGCACCGTCGCCACTATCACCAAGACTTCATTGAAGGCCACGATCGCTGATGTCGAGGGAAACATAACCTCCGACGCATACAGGGAATGTGTAATTTCGAAGCATCGTTCGGAACGTATCGGGCGAGAGCGTGTCAGGCGAACGGGAACTCATAGCATAACCCAGACGCGAGACCTCGATTCAGGCTTGCCAGCAGATACTAAAGTTACCAATCCCTGGGGGCACATAGAGGGGTATGAATCCTACACGATAAGGACCGAATGGCTCGTCGGCAGGGACAAGGACCTGCTCATTCTCAGAGGAGGATATCTTTACACCAACCGTCCTCTGCCGCAGGGGGAGTATGAGATTTTCTGGAACTTTACGATTGGCGGCACGGTGGACTGCCCCCCTTATTCTAAAGAGAGCCTCGAGAGCAATAGGCTGCTTGTAACCGTCACCGCCCCCGTTGGCACGCTGGCGGAGTCGTTCTTCGACCCCTACGCCTCCAGCACCGCAATCGTCGGCACCACCACCGTCGGGACCATTTCATGGCAGTCCGGCGAGGTCACTGCCGCCCTCGCCATTGACGCCGCCGGTCACGACCTCGACTTCATCGCCCTAGACGGCGCAACCACCCTCTCTCTGGTCGTAGCCGAAGCCGCCGAAGACGACGCCGCCGGCGCCCTCACCTGGACCGTCCCCACCCAGCCCTGGAGCCCCGGAGACAAGCTCATGCTCCGCGTCCGCCGGCGCGATGCCCCATAGCGTCCTCATGCCAATCCTGGGAATCTCCACTCCGGAAGATCTGGTTCACACAATCGACCGGGCTGGAATGGAGGCAAAGGCGGGCGAGAACGGATACAATGGGCACTCGGTGAGATCTGGCGTGACCCATAGGCAAATGCTCGGCTGGCGGGAGTGGGTATCCTTGCCGGGCCTTGGCATTGCCGCAATCAAGGCTAAGCTCGATACGGGCGCGAGGACATCCGCGTTGCACGCTTGGGACCTCAGCCTTCGCAAAGTCGACGGCCGGCAGTGGATACGCTTTCGCGTCCATCCCATGCATGGAGACGAGACCGCGTCCGTGGTCTGCGAGGCGCCGCTCAGCGATCGGCGGTGGGTGACGAACTCGAGCGGCGCGCGCGAGCGCCGGTACATAATATCGACGGACCTCCGCATAGGCCCCAGCCGTTGGCCCATAGAGTTGAGTCTCACCAATCGCGACGCCATGGAGTTTCCCATGATCATCGGGCGGGAAGCGATGCGGGGCCGCTTGGCGGTCGATCCCGCGGCCTCATTCCGAGCGGGTAAGAATCTGGCCGGAGCCGTCGACGGTCCCTTCGAGGATCTCGACGGCGCCGAGGACGGCGGGGTGTCCAAGTGAAGATCGCAATGCTGGCGCGCAATCCCGATCTCTATAGCCACAGGCGGCTCGTGGAGGCCGCGGAGGCGAAGGGCCACCGCATCGACATAGTCAACACCACCCAGTGCTACGTAAACATCACGTCCAGCAGGCCGCAGTTGCTGTACAAGGGCGCCCCCCTTGCCGGCTACGATGCGGTGATCCCGCGCATTGGCGCGTCGATAACCTTCTACGGGCTGGCGGTGTTGCGCCAGTTCGAGATGATGGGAGTGTGGCCGCTGAACGAATCGGAGGCCATAGGCCGCGCGCGCGACAAGCTCTGGGCGCTCCAGATCATGTCTCGCCTCGGCGTTGGGCTCCCGGTCACCTGCTTCGCTAACTCCGCGCGGCAGGCGGAGGAGCTGATCGGCATGGTCGGCGGCCCGCCCGTCGTCATCAAGCTGGTGGAAGGCACCCAGGGCATGGGGGTCGTGCTAGGCGAGACGATGTCCTCGGCGAAGAGCACCTACGAGGCTTTTCGAGGGGCCAGGATAAACATACTGGTCCAGGAATTCGTCAAGGAGGCGGGCGGGGCGGACATTCGAGCCTTCGTCATAGGCGACCGCGTGGTCGGCGCGATGAAGCGCCAGAGCGCGCCGGACGAGTTTCGCTCCAACCTCCACCGCGGAGGCACGGCGCGGAATATCAGCATCACGCCGGAAGAACGTTCCACGGCGGTGCGCGCCTCCAGGGCATTGGGTCTGAACGTAGCCGGCGTGGACATGCTCCGGTCCAGCCGCGGACCCGTGCTCATCGAAGTGAACTCGACGCCCGGCCTGCGTGGGATCGAACACGCCACCGGGGTCGACATCGCGGAGCGGATAATCGCCTTCCTGGAAACCCATGCCAGGCCCATGCATGCCGGGACGCAGGGGTAGGGCGCCGTTCGATGAGCGCACACGCCGTTAGGCCGTCCGAAGCCATCAGCATCGGCGGCGTGGAGGTCGCCCCAGGGGAGCGGGCCCAGGTGGACCTGCCGATCGCGGACCTGTCGATCCGCGTCCCGATAACGATGCCCGTCCACATAATCAACGGCAGACGGGACGGGCCGGCGCTGTTCGTCTCGGCCGCCCTGCACGGCGATGAGATCATCGGGGTCGAGATCATACGGCGAGTCATCAGGCTGCGCGCGCTGGGGCGGCTCAGGGGAGCCCTGATCGCGGTGCCGATAGTGAACGTGCCCGGCTTCCTGAATCTCAGCCGATACCTGCCGGACCGGCGAGACCTCAACCGCTCATTCCCGGGGTCCTCCAGGGGATCCCTCGCCGCCCGCCTCGCCAACATGTTCCTCGACCAGGTCCTCGCGAACTCCACTCACGGCATCGATCTTCACACCGCCGCCATCCACAGGGAGAACTACCCGCAGGTCCGCGTCGATTTCAAGGACCGCGCCGCCGAGCGCATGGCCCGCGCGTTCGGCGCGCCCATCGTGCTCAATTCCGAATACAGGGAGGGGAGCCTGCGCGGCTCTGCCAACGAGCTGAATGTCCCCGTCATCGTCTACGAGGCCGGCGAAGCGCTGCGCTTCGACGAGACGGCCATACGGGTCGGGGTGAGGGGCGTGGCCCGGGTCATGCGATACCTCGGCATGTTGCCGCCCGCGAGACGTCCCGCTGGCTCGCGGGATCCCCTGGTCCTGCGCTCGAGTCGCTGGGTGAGGGCGCCGTCCAGCGGCGTGGTCAGGGCAAACAGGTCGATAGGCTCGCACGTGGAGGCCGGGCAGGTGCTCGCCGTCCTCTCCGATCCCCTGGGCGAGACGGATACCGAGATCAAGTCGCCCGTCGACGGCTTCATAGTGGGCCGCACCAACCTTCCCCTCGCGCACGAGGGCGACGCGCTATTCCACATCGGCCTGACGCGCGAAGTCGAGCAGGCGCCCACGCCCTGGACGGCCCTGATCCAGTTGAAGAAAGAGGCCGTGCCACAACCCGCGGACGTACCGAACCGCGCCGACGGCTAGCCGCCCTAGTTTCGTCATTCCGAGCGCAGCGAGGAATCTACGGGCGTCTCCTACAATTGGACGTTGATTCGCAGGCAAGGTCTTTTAGATTCTTCACTCCGCTGCGCTACGTTCAGAATGACAATACGGGTGGCTCTCACAATTCAACTCATGGAGACTGAACAGTTACCCCTTCGTGGGCAGGCTTGACCCGTCCAACCTCCGAGTCGTACACTCCCAGCCGTGTTAGACTGGCAGTAGCCCTCGCATAGGGAGGCATCATGGCCAAGCCAATTAGCCACATCGTCAAACGGCCTGGGAGGGTTGCCGGAGAGCCCGACGTCGAGATCCCCATCGCCGAGGACCTCGCCACCACGCCCGGCATCCCCCTCCGCGAGATCGACGTCTCCTTCTACAGCCGCGTCGATCCCCTCGAGAGCCAGAACATCGAGAAGGGCGCGGACAGGGACTGGGTATGGTCCGTCTACGCCCCCGACGTGGCCGAGTACATCAGGGGCCACGACGAGCGCATGGAGCCCTACGTCGACGAAGCCATGGTATCGGCGGACGTGGAGCCGTCCGGCGTTCCGCAGGAGGGCGAAGACCTCACCGAAGACATCCGGCGCGCCGCGCGAGAGCTCGGCTTCGGCGAGATCGGCTTCACCCGGTTCGACCGCCGATACGTCTACGAGAGCAAGCGTAGCTGGGTCAAGTTCCCCCACGTGGTCTGCCTGGCGCTGGAGCAGGACTACGACCAGACGCAAAGCCTACCCAGCCTCGAGGCCGAGTACGCCCACTACGGCACCTACGAGATCGAGAGCGAGAAGGCCGGCAAGCTCGCCCACTTCATCCGCAGCAAGGGCTACCGCGCCCAGCTACAGAGTCCGCGCGACCCCAGCTCCGCATTCATCCCCATGTTCGTCGCCGCCGGCCTCGGACAGCTTGGCGCGAACGGGCAGTTGCTCTCGCCGCACTTCGGCTCCCGCGCGCGCCTCATGATGGTCTCCACCGACGCGCCCGTCCGCTACGACAAGCCGGTCGACTACGGCATCCACGCCTTCTGCCAGAAGTGCCTCGTCTGCGTCGACAGGTGCCCCGGGCGCGCCCTCGTGAGGGACAAGGTCTGGTGGCGGGGCGCGGAGAAGAACAAGCTCATCTACGAGCGCTGCCGACCCGTCATGGCCGAGTACGAGGGCTGTGGCGTCTGCATGAAGGTCTGCCCAATCCAGAAGTTCGGAATGCCCGCCGTCATGAGCCACTACGTGGAGACCGGCGAGGTGCTCGGCAAGGGGACGGACGAGCTGGAGGGGTATGCCCTGCACGACAAGGGCTACTTCGGCCCCGGCGAGCTGCCCCACTTCGACCGCAGCTTCTTCGACTTCCCGCACGGCAGGCGCGAGGACTGGCTGTTCGAGCAGTTCAAGGAGCGACTCGCCAACGACGACACGCCAGACGGCCCCGAGCTCGCCGAATTCGCCCACAACGTCAAGGCGGCCATGAAGAAGAGCCGCAACACCCGCGACGAATAGGGCCGTCGCAGCGGCAACACTGACCGGAGCCAACCGCGATGACCTCAAAGGCTCCCGTAGACGCGGTGTTGGTGGGCGCAGGCCGCAGAGGCTTTCGCAACTTCGGGGGGTACGCCCTCGAGCATCCCGGCGACCTGCGCATCATCGCCGTCGCCGAGCCCAACGACGCGCTCAGGGACCGCTTCGCGCGAGCCCACGACATCCCCTCCGAGCTGGCATTCCGCTCCTGGGAAGACCTGGCCGGCCGGCCGCGGCTGGCCCCGGCCCTCATCAACGCCTCCAACGACACGACCCACTACGCCTCCACGATGGCCGCAATGGAGTCCGGCTACCAGGTGCTGACCGAGAAGCCGGTCGCCGTCACACCGGAGCATTGCGTCAGCCTCGCCCGGACAGCCGACAGGCTGGGCGCCGACGTGTGGGTCTGCCACGAGCTGAGGAACACCGACTACTTCGGCGCCGTGCGCGAGATCGTCCGCTCGGGCCGCCTCGGCGAGATCGTCCACGTCGGCCACCGGGAGAACGTCTCCTACTGGCACATGGCCCACAGCTTCATACGCGGCAACTGGTCCAACGAGGCCACGTCGGGGCCCATGATCCTCACCAAGTGTTGCCACGACTTCGACATCCTCTACTGGATATTCGGCATCCGCGTCAAGCGTCTCTCATCGTTCGGCGCCCTGAGGCACTACCGCCCCGAGCGCGCCCCGCACCCGGACGTGCCGGAGCGCTGCACCGACGGCTGCCCGGTGGAGGACGAGTGCCCCTTCTACGCCCCCAGGATCTACCTGGGAGACCGCATGGGGCTGCTCGCCGGGACCGTGTCGCCGCTTGACGCCAGCCGGGCCGGAGTGAAGCGCGGGTTGCAGACTGGCCCGTACGGCGAATGCGTCTACCGCGCGGGCAGCGACGTCGTCGACCACCAGGTCGTCAGCATGGAGACCGAGGACGGCCTGACCGTGACCCTGACGATGCACGGCCACTCCCACGTCGAGGGGCGCTCGATGCGCTACGACGGCAGCCGCGCCACGCTCATCGGCGACTTCTCCGATCCGGAGCCCGACATCGTAGTCCACGACCATCTCACCGAGACGAGCGAGAGGACGGTGCCGTACGCCTCCGCCGGCCACGGCGGAGGCGACGAGCGGCTCATGGCGGCCTTCGTCCGCGCCGTGCGGGATGGAGACCGGTCGGGCGTCAGCCCGGTGCAGGAGGCGCTCCAGAGCCACCTGCTCGCCTTCGCGGCCGAGGAGTCCAGGCTCAACGGGGGCGTTCTGATCGACATGGACGAGTACACCCGCCGCTTCGAGCTAGCGGCCCGCTCACCGGAGGATGCGTCATGAAGAAACCCAGGCTGATCTACTACAACGACCTGCGCCACTACCTGATGTACCGCTTCGACCCTCCCATGAGCCTGCACCAGTTCCGGCGGCCCGTCGACGAGATACTATGCACGGGCGTCGATACGCTGTCGGTGGGACTCGCGTCCGGCCAGACCTTCTGGCACGACACGAAGGTCGGCCTGAAGTGGGGCGAGCGCGTGGAGCGCCACAACAACGGCGTCATGTGGTGGCGGGCGGGGGAGAACCTCGAGCACGCGCTCAGGCAGGGCATCGACCCGCTGAAGGTGGTCATCGACAGGGCGCACGAGAAGGGCTTGCAGATACTTTGCAGCCTCAAGCTCAACGACCCGTCGTACCTGGAGTCCGACAAGCTCTACTGGCTCGGCAAGCTGAAGTGGGACCACCCGGAGGTGATGATCGGCGAGGAGGACCCCGACGAGCCGAAGATCGCGACATGCTCCGACTACGCCCGCCCCGAGGTGCGGCAGGAGCGGCTGGACGTGCTGGAGGAGGTCGTCGGAAACTACGGCCCCGACGGCATCGAGCTCGACGACTGCCTGAAGGACAGCCACCTGCGCGTCTTCTTCAAGCCGTCGGAGGCGCGGCAGAACACGCCGATACTCACAGGCTTCATCCGCGAGGTGCGCGGCCTGCTCGACCACATGGGCGAGAAGTGGGGACGGCGCATCGGCCTCGCGATGCGCGTCCATCCCACCGAGGAAGGAAACCTGGCGGCCGGCATGGACGTCCGCGCCTGGCTGTCGGAGGGTCTACTCGACCTCGTGGTACCGTACCTCGGAGGGTCCCACGAGTATCTAACCGATTCCCAGTTCTCCTTCGACTGGCTCGCCGCCGCCGCCCGCGACGCCGGCGCCTGGGTCTACTCGCGGCCGGGCCGCGTGCCCTACGACGACCGTTACTACGAGCAGACCATCGAGATGTTCCGCGCCAACGCCTCCAACCTCCACGCGCGCGGCGCCGACGGCCTATACATCGAGGACCTGAAGTGGCCCCACGACCGGGACCAGTACGTGGTGCTGCGCGAGATGGGCGACCCCGACGCCTACGCCCGCAAGACCAAGCACTTCATGTTCGCGCCGGGCGTCGATACCCCCGACTCAGCGCCCCTGGACCGCCGGCTGCCCGTAACCATGACCGAAGGGCTGACCGCCCGCATCCCGGTGTTCGTCGGCGACGACCTGGACTCCGCCCGGCAGGACGGGGAGCTGAAGTCGGTCGTGCTGGGCGTCCGCATAGTGCAAATGGGCCCAGACGACAGGTTCACGTTCAGGTTCAACGGCGAGGAGTTGTCGCAAAACGACGCGGAGATAGTCACCTACTACGGCGGCTCGACTGCCTACGCCGCCTTCAGGGCGGGGCTGCCAGCGAGCATAAATACCTACTACTGGCACCACTTCGACCTGCCCATCGACCTCGCGCGCCAGGGCGAGAATGTCTTCGAGCTGACGATGGACAGGCGTTTCGCGGCGCGGACGGAGGACAGGGTCCTCCACCAGATCGAGCTCGTGGTCAAGTACGTGGACCCGCCCGTTCCGGTGATGGGCCAGGTGTAAGCGCGGCTCCGGAGCAGGGTTAGCGCTCCAGGAAGACGCGCAGCTTCTCGGCGCGGGACGGGTGGCTGAGCTTGCGCAGGGCCTTCGTCTCTATCTGGCGGATGCGCTCCCGCGTCACCCCGAGCTCCTTGCCGACCTCCTCCAGCGTATGGGTGCGTCCGCCCTCCATGCCGAAGCGCATCCTGATCACCTTCGCTTCGCGCTCGCCAAGGGTGTCGAGCACCCTGTTCACGCCGTCCTTGCATAGCTCCTCCGAGGCGGCGTCCGCGGGAGCTTCCACGTTCGAGTCCTCGATAAGGTCGCCGACGCGGCTCTCTCCCTGGTCTCGTATCGGCGTATCGAGCGAGACGGGTTGCTGCGAGATGTTCAGGAGCTCCCGCACCCGCTCGGGCGAGATGTCCATCTTGGCGCTGATCTCCTCGTTGGTCGGCTCGCGCCCGTACTCCTGCACCAGCCGGCGCACCACCTTGACCAGCTTGTTGATCGACTCGACCACGTGTACCGGCAGCCTGATGACCCTGGAATGCTCGGCCAGCGCGCGCGTGACGCCCTGGCGTACCCACCACGTGGCGTAGGTGCTCAGCTTGTAGCCGCGCCGGAAGTCGAACTTGTCGACGGCCCTGATCAGGCCGATGTTGCCTTCCTGGATCAGGTCGGGCAGGCTCATGCCCCGGCCCGCGTACCGCTTCGCCACGCTGACCACCAGCCTGAGGTTCGCCTCCGCCATCGCCTGCTTGGCCGCGCTCCCGTCTTCCCTGGCGTGCTCGAAGTGCCGCCTGCAGGTGTCGGTGTACCTCTGGAGCCCCGTCGTGGAGACGGGTCGGCCGAGGTAGCGCCGTAGCTGGCGTGGCTCCAGGTGGCCTATGCCGTCGCGCACCACCTCCGGCGGCACGAGCCGCCGGCACACCGAGAGGGAGACCGCCAGCGCCGCGGCCTCCTCCGGCTCGCATTCCAGGTCTCCGGCGAGAAGGTCCACCAGGTCGTCGGACAGCTCGCCGTCGATTGCGTCGCGGACGCGCCCGTCGTTGACCAGTGCCGATATGGTGGGGGGATACGCGCCGAGCAGCCGGCCCAGGGCCTCTGCCAGCCTCGCCGTCTCGCGCAGCCGGCCAAGCACCTCCTGGAGGGTCTCCAGGGCCAGCGGGGGCCTGCCGAAGCGGGCCGCCAGGTCCGCTTCCAGGTCTCTCAGGCTCCGGCCGGTCTCGATGCGCCTGCCGAGGTCGCCCTCGTCCACCCGGTCCAGCAGGTCCACCTTGCTGATATCGTGCAGGTAGATGCCGATGCCATCCGAGCTGGGCTCGCCGGGCGCCTGCCTCTCCGCCACTCCCGGTCTGGCGGAAGTGGCGCCGCCGTAGAGGGGATGGTAGACGTTGCCCGCTTCGCCGCCGGTCGGAGGGCCGCTGTCCTTGGATAGTCCGCTCTCAGCCATCACGTTACTCAATACGCACGGCCCGCCATTCTGGATTGCCCGCGCTCCTCCATTATTCGTGAATCCCAGGCCTCAGCCGCGCCGACCGGAGGGGTGAATCTCCAGTAGTGTCTCTTCGTTGCGCACACTGTCTGGCCAATGCATAATAGGTTCGGATTGTAAAGGGGTCGGAGGTATGGCCAGTGGCGAAGAGAGTGAGCGTGGCACAGGTGGAAGATCGGCTTTCGGTGCTAGCCGAAGAGGTGGCCTATGAGGGTCAGCAAGTCATCATAGAGCATGATGGCAGGCCGCTGGCGGCAATAGTGAGCGTGGGTTGTCAGGAGTTGTTGGAACAAGACTGCTCGACTTCGGCACGCCCCCAGGGCGCTCTTGCGCTAGTGGGTGCTTGGCGAGAGGTGGACGACAAGGACATCGAGTCTCTGATCAAGGATATCTATGCTGGCCGGGAGAGCGACGTGGGACGCGCGGTAGAGTCGTCACGGGGAACGTCCGGCACCCGATAGATGGTCGGAGGTGGAGGATTTGGGCTCTTCACTCCCCCACCATGGCCCTGATCTCGTCGAGCGAGACAGTGGCGGGCGCTGCGAAGGCTTCGGGGTCTTCCAGGGCAAACGTACCGGGCGGCTCCACTGCCGGCAGCCATGCCCTGAAGATACTCCCCCGGACGGAGTAGTCAACCACTGGATTCCAACTGGCCGGGTCCATCCACCCCAGCCAGAGTTGATCCTCGAAGCGTCTGAGGAAGACGAGCGCCTGCCGGAAGTCCCACCGGCGTTCGCGGGCCGGCAGCAACTGCTCTATGGCAATATCCATTGCATCGTCACGGCTCATCCCGTCCGTGTCGTAGTAGGCGTGAGCCGTGATTTGCGTCTCGCCCGCGCCCTTCAGGTATTCAAGCACGGAGAACCTGAAGACGAGCGCCGGCAAGTACCCGTCGGACGGATGGAGCACCGCTTGGGGCTTGACTGTCAAGAGCCGCACCCTGGCGATTACCACGGACTGGCGAACCATTTTATCGACGGGTGCCGGGCCAAGCTCCCACTCCGGTAAAGTGAGGATGTATACCCTTGCCTCTTGGCGGAATAGCCAGAGCGCGAACACCACGAGCACGATCGGGGCCAGGGCGATGGCTATGAAGATTACGCTTCTCAACTTGTTGCCCCCTGTATATTAGAACGAGGTGGTATCAGACACCCAACTGCCGGATGCGAACAGCTAACTCAGGTTTGGGAACGGGACATCTTGGATCGTCCCTCATCGCTTCAAGCACGCTCACGACCTGGGACGCCGATAGAATGCCGGCGTCCAGCATTCTTCCGACGACCCACAGTGCGTCCAAGTGTGCGATGCCCTTGGACTCGGCGACACTACGCATGGTCCTGTCTTCCGTCAGCAGGCGCCATCCTCGACGGTCGGCAAGCGCAAGAGCAAATGAGTCGACCAAACTCAGGGCCGGCCGCTCGAACCGATAGGCAATTGCCGTTTCCAAGCCTTTGGCATCCAGTGATTCCACCCTCAGGCCGAAGCCAAGGAGATCTCGTCGGCTGTACGAACCGAGGTCTATCAGCTCCTCATGGAACAGGATGTCGGGCACCGCGAACTGAAACTCCAGTGCGAACATCTTGTCCAGCACCTCGCGCTTCGAGAATTCAATCAGGATGGAGCTGTCGCTGACGAGGACCTTCATCCGCTCCCCTAAGCGGCCGAACCAGCCATGATGGCTTCGATCTCGCTGACCCGCAGTCTGAGCAGCTCCGCAGCCTTGGATTCCGAAATCTCATTCTCTGCCAGGGCTCTCAAGCAGAGTCGGCGGAAACGGGTGGCGCTCTCCGTTCGTTCGAGAGGACGTGGCTCCTCGGTTCTCCAGGTGCTTCCGATGCTGTCAAATATGTCCCGGAGAGTGGTCTCCGTGATGATTCCCAAGTCACGCATTCGCATGACGAGGGCCGCGGCGCTGATGCCGAACATATGCTTGATCTCGATGAGTTCACCGAATCCGAAATTGAGCCTACGGCGTCCTACCTCACGGATAAGCTCGTCCCCTGGCGCCAAGAATGCGCCGGCAAAGCGCTGGCAGGCTCTTTCTTCCCGTATCGTGGGTGCGACATCCAAGACCAGGTGGCCCAATTCGTGAGCAATCGTGAAGCGCTCTCGTTCGAGAGACTTCCCCGTGGAGCAGACCACAACTCGAACATCGTCCCCATCCCCCCGACGCACCCGGCAACTGAGCCCATCCACCGACCCGGGCAGACTCAGCTTGAATACCTTGATGCCGCGCTCCTCCATTAGCTCGGTCATGTCCGGGATCGGACCGCCTCCGAGATTCCAGGCGATGCGAACCGACGCGGCTGCCCTTTCCGCTTCCTCCAAGGTGGCGATTCGATAGGGCGCCCCATCAAGATCGTCTTGCTCCGCTGCATCTATCCCCAGGATCTCCTCCACCTGCAGGTAGCGGTCCACGTGATCAAGAACCTCCCCCTCCACCGCGGCACGCTCTCGCGCCCTCGTCGAGGCCAGCTTCCTGAACTCAACAGACTCCAGTGAGACGTTCGAGGGGCTTAGCAGGTAGCCCAAGGATACGTCCAGGGCCTCCGCGAGGGCGATGGCTATGGTTGAGCTCGGCATCATCTCCGCACGCTCGTACTTGCCGATCGCTTGGGCCGAGACGATGCCATCCATGGCTGAGGACAATGCCCGTAACGACAGGCCACTGCGTCTTCTTGCGAGTTTGAGACGTTCGCTGAACATGGGTTCCTTCCTTTCGGTTTACATTTTATGGCAGAATAGCCGTATGTGTAAACCGGCGTCAAACGTGAGTTGACAGGACAGGAACGGATGTGCTTCCATTGGGACGTGGGCGCCCGCTAGGGACGCCCCTGCGGGAAACGGGTACCATGTCGGCAGGCAGGTGAAGGCAGGGTAGTCCCTGCGCCTACGCGCGAGAGGGGAGAGGCGATGTCCGGGTCTGAATCGTTGTCGTTGCTGCATCCGTTGGTGCGCGACTGGTTCGTCGGCGAGTTCGGGGAGCCTACGGACGCGCAGGCGCTGGGGTGGCCGGCGATTGCGCGCGGGCGGCATACGCTGATCGCGGCGCCGACGGGGTCGGGCAAGACGTTGGCGGCGTTCCTGACGTGCATCGACGGACTGGTGCGGCAGGGGCTGGACGGGGGGCTGGACGACCGGACGCAGGTCGTGTACGTGTCGCCGCTGAAGGCGCTGTCCAACGACATCCACCGCAACCTGGCCGTGCCGCTGGAGGGCATCAGGAGGCTGGCCGCGGAGCGGGGCGAGGCGCTGCCGGAGATAAGGACCGCGGTTAGGACGGGGGACACGCCGGCGTCGGAGCGGCAGGCGATGGCGAAGCGTCCGCCGCACGTCCTGATAACGACGCCGGAGTCGCTGTACATACTGCTCACGTCGGAGAGCGGCCGGCAGAGCCTGAAGGGCGCTGCGACGCTCATCCTGGACGAGCTTCACGCCGTCGTGGGCAACAAGCGCGGCTCCCACCTGAGCCTGTCCGTGGAGAGGCTGTGCGCGCTGGCGGACGGGCCGGTGACGCGCGTCGGGCTGTCGGCCACGCAGCGGCCCATCGACGAGGTGGCGCGGTTCCTGGTGGGCGCGGGTTCGATGGACGACGACGGGAACGCGCGGTGCGCGGTGGTGGACACCGGGCACGCTAGGGAGATGGACATCTCCATCGAGCTGCCGCCCGGCGACGAGCTCGGGCCGATTACGACCCACGAGCAGTGGGCGCACGTGCTGGACCGCATCGCGGCCATGGTGGGAGAGCACCGCACGACGTTGGTGTTCGTCAACACGCGGCGGCTCGTGGAGCGGGTGGCGCACCTGATGTCGGAGCGGCTGGGGGAAGAGCACGTCGTGGCGCACCACGGCAGCTTGTCCCAGAAACGCCGGCACGACGCGGAGCGGCGGCTCAAGGAGGGACAGGTGCGCCTCTGCGTGGCGACCGCGTCGCTGGAGCTCGGCATCGACGTCGGCACGGTCGACCTAGTGTGCCAGATCGGGTCGCCGCGCTCCATCAGCCTGCTGCTCCAGAGGGTAGGGCGGTCGGGGCACCACCTGGCCGCTACGCCCAAGGGCCGGCTCTTTCCGCTGACGCGGGACGAGCTGCTGGAGTGCATGGCCCTCATCAGGGGTTTTGCAAGACGCAACCTCGACAGGCTGATCATGCCTCCGTGGCCGCTGGACGTGCTCGCCCAGCAGATCGTGGCGGAGACGGCGGCCAGGGAATGCGCGGAGGACGGCCTGTTCGATCTGTGCCGCCGCGCGTACCCGTACAGGGACCTGCCGCGCGAGAAGTACGACGAGGTGTTGGACACGCTGTCGCGCGGGATCGCCCCACGCGAGGGTCGCCGTGGGGCCTACGTACACAGGGACGCGGTGAACGGCGTGCTGCGGGCGCGCCGAGGGGCGCGGCTGGCGGCGCTGACCGGCGGCGGCGCTATCCCGGACAACGCCGACTACGACGTGATCGCCGAGCCCGACAATACCTTCGTCGGCACCGTGAACGAGGACTTCGCCGTAGAGAGCATGAGGGGCGACGTCTTCCTGCTCGGCAACACCCCCTGGCGCATCCGCCGCGTAGAGGCGGGCAGGGTACGCGTGGAGGACGCCAGCGGCTCCAGTCCGACCATACCGTTCTGGCTCGGCGAGGCGCCCGGCCGCACCGTCGAGCTCTCGGACGAGCTCTCGGACCTGCGGCAGGAGCTCCACTCGCGGACCGAGGCCGGCGACGGTGTGGAGTGGCTCACGGAGCAGGGGTTCGGGAAGGACGCCGCCGAGCAGGCCGCCGCCTACGTATCCGAGGGGGTACGGGTGCTGGGCGCCGTGCCGACTAAGGAGCGCATCGTCGCCGAGCGCTTCTTCGACGAGGCCGGGGGGCTGCAACTGGTCATCCACTCGCCGTTCGGCTCGCGGGTCAACAGGGCTTGGGGCATGTCGCTGCGCAAGGAGATATGCCGCGCATTCGACTTCGAGCTACAGGCGGCGGCCACCGAGGACGGGATCAACCTCTCGCTGGGGCCGGGGATGACGTTCCAATTGCAGGACGTGTTCCGGTACATCAAGGCGGACAAGGCCGAGAAGGTGCTGACGCAGGCCATATTGCAGGCGCCCCTCTTCGGCGTCCGCTGGCGTTGGTCGGCCTCAAGGTACCTGGCGCTGCTCAGGTTCTCCGGGGGAAGGAAGGTGCCCGCTCCGATACAGCGCATGCGCTCCGAGGACCTGCTGGCCGCGGTCTTCCCCGAGCAGGTCGCCTGCCAGGACAACGCGCCGCCGGGGGACGTGGAGGTGCCCGCCCACCCGCTCGTATTCGAGACGATGCGCGACTGCCTCACCGAGGCGATGGACGTGGAGGGGTTCCGGCGGCTGCTGGCGGACATCGAGAGCGGCAAGATAGAGGTCTTCGCTAGGGATACGACGCAGCCCTCGGTCTTCAGCCACCAGGTGCTGAACGCCATGCCGTACGCCTTCCTGGACGACGCGCCGCT
Organism: Dehalococcoidia bacterium; assembly: GCA_963664035.2. Lineage (GTDB taxonomy): Bacteria > Chloroflexota > Dehalococcoidia > Lucifugimonadales. The sequence continues at coordinate 2,763,549 of OY760867.2, forward strand.
GGAGGAGCGCCGCTCCAGGGCGGTCGCGCTCAGGCGCGCGCTGCCGGAGGACGCGCGGGACCTGGCGGCACTGGATCCGAACGCCATCGCGTCGGCGTCGGCGAACGCCTGGCCGCCGATGCGCGACGCGTACGAGCTTCACGACGCGCTGCTCACGCTGGGCATGCTCACGGAGGCGGACATCGAGGGGGCAGCCACAAGGGCAGCCCCTACGGCGGACGTGTCGCGGGGGCAGGGGCCTGCCTGGCAGGCAGACAGGCCGTTGGAGGTGGAGCGGCGGGCGCAGTGGCTCCGGTCGCTTGCGGAGGATGGCCGGGCCGTGCAGGCATTCTACGGCGACGGGCGCTCGGCCTGGGTGGCTTCCGAGTGCGTGGGTCTCGTGTCGCTGGCTTTCCCCGGGGTCCGCTTCGAGCCCCTGCCTCCAGAGGTCGCCCAGCTATTCGACGCGGCGAACGAGGACGAGGCGGAGCTTGCGCTGGTGCGGAACCGCGTCGAGTGCAGCGGGCCGTTCTCGCCGGAGGAGATGGCGGCTACGCTGGGGATGGGGCAGGGGGCCGTGGACATCGCGCTGGCGCACCTGGAGGCGACGGGCGGGGTGTTGCGCGGCCGCTTCACGCCGGGGCGCGACGTGGAGGAGTTCTGCGACAGGCGAATACTGGCGCGCATACACCGGGACACGGTGGGCAGGCTGCGCAAGGAGATCGAGCCGGTCGCGCCGTCGGTGCTGATGCGCTTCCTGCTCCGGTGGCAGCACGCCGCGCCTCGCCATCGGCTGGCGCGCGAAGGCGGCCTGCTCGACGTAATCGACCAGCTCCAGGGGTTCGAGGCGGCGTCCGGCGCGTGGGAGTCGGATCTGCTGCCGGCCCGCATCGACGGCTATTCCTCGAAGACGCTCGACGAGGTATGCCTGTCTGGAGAGGTGGTCTGGGGCCGGTTCAGCCGGCGCAAGAGCAACGGCGACCCTGGGAGCGGACGCGCCCCGCTGAACCGCGTCATACCCATCTCGCTGGGACTGCGGGAGGACCTGCCCTGGCTGCTTGAGCCTATCGGCGAAGAGTGCGCCCCATTGGGCGCGGCGGGGCAGGTGCTCCAGTACCTGGGGGAGCGGGGCGCATCCTTCCAGCCAGACGTCGCGGCCGGCACGGGACGTTTGCCGTCGGAGGTGGACGAGGCGTTGTGGCAGCTTGCCGCCGCGGGGCTGGCGACGTCGGACGGCTTCGCCGCGCTGCGGGGGCTGGTCGACGGCACGACGAGGAAGCTCCAGCAGTCCTCCCGATACCGGCGGCGGCCCAGGAGGCGGAAGCCGACCAGCCGCTGGTCGCTGCTGGAGGCGCCCGCGGCCGAGGAGGACCCGGTGGAGGACAGGGCCGCGCAGCTACTGCGCAGGTACGGCATCGTCTTCCCGGAGGTGCTGGCAAGGGAGTCGAACGCGCCGCGCTGGCGGGACCTGCTCTACGCATACCGCAGGGCGGAGGCCAGGGGGGAGATACGCGGCGGCAGGTTCGTGTCCGGCTTCGTAGGGGAGCAGTTCGCGCTGCCGGAGGCGGTGGAGATGCTGCGCTCGATGCGCAAGGTCCAGCCGGAGGGCGAGCTGTTGGCGCTGTCCGCCTGCGACCCGCTGAACCTGGCGGGGGTGACGACGCCGGGGCCGAAGGTTCCGGCAGTGCTGGGCAACAGGGTGCTGCTCAGGGACGGCGTGCCCGTGGCCTCGCTGGAGAGCGGCCGCATCAGGTGGCACACGGAGCCTGACGAGGCCGTCCGCACGCGCGGAGTGGACCTGCTGGCGGCGGACAGCGCCGGGCAGGGGACGCGAAGGCTGGCGGCGCGGCTTCGCGGAGAGTCTGAACTGTGATTCGTGTGATGGGGTGATTGGGATGATGGGACAGTGCTCGCCGGCGTCAGCCGCGTCCGGCGGCTAGCAGCTTGCTCCTCGGCGCCGAACGCAGCCGGGAGAGCACGGCGATTGCGACCACGGCGACGACGCCCACCGACGAGAAGCCTATCGTCCACCTCATCGACTCGGGGGCGATGTCCAGTATGCCGCCGACCATGATGGGGCCTACCACGCCGCCCATGAAGCCTATGAACGCCTGCACCGCCTGGGTAGAGCCGAGGCGCTCGCGGTCGGTCACCTCGGTTATGCCGGCGGTGTATATGGCGGAGTCGGCGGATATCGCCCAGCCGTACAGGACGCACAGCGCGACTATCGCCACCCACGGAAGGCCGGTCGTCCAGCCGATGGCCCACCCGCAGAGGCCGCTGAGAGCGAAGATCGCCATTGCGGACGCGCTCCTGCCCCAGCGGTCCGAGATTACGCCCCCCATCAGGGGCCCCGCGCCGCCGGCCGTCAGCGCGAGTCCGCCCACCGTGGCGGCCGTCACCGCCGCTTCCGCCGCGTCGGCGCCCCTGGCCACCTGGACCGACATCAGGAACGCGGGCAGCCACACCCTGACCGCGTACAGCTCCCACGCGTGGAGCGCGTAACCGGTAATCAGGCGCCGGGCCTCGCGGTCTCCCAGGACGCCCAGGTCGAGGCGGCCCGAGGAGCGCGCGCTTGGGAGGCGCTTGTGCCCCCTTACGAGGGCATACGTCAACGGCACGGCCGTTGCGGATACGGCGGCCATGACGAGGTAGGCTTCGCGCCACTCCAGGGTTGCCATGAGGACGCCGGTGGCCATCAGCGACACGCTGTGGGCGGTGTAGTACGCGGTTACGAATGAGCCGATGGCCAGGCCCTTGCCGTGGACGGGGAAGCGGTCCGATATGAGCCTCACGCCCGGCATGTAGAGCCCCGCCAGCCCGACCCCGGCCATTGCCCGCAGAGCGGCCCCCACCATCATGTCGTTCGCGGCCAGCGGGAATAGGGCGTGAGCGACGACCGAGACGCAGGCGGAGAGCACGAACACGCGCTTGGGCCCGACGCGGTCCGTCATGGGTACCACCACGAGGGCCGAGACGGCATAGCCGGCGAGGTAGGCGGAGTAGACCGCTCCCAGCTGCGCGTTGCCGGCCCCCCACTCCTCCCGGATGTACGACAGCGCGGCGACGTAGCTGGAGAAGGGCATCATGAGCACGAAGAGCATCAGGCTCATCATGCACACCCAGGCGAGCCCCCTGGCGTCGACGCCGCGGCCCGGCGGCCTAGCGTCGCCCGCGCTCATCTTCGGCCAGGACCTTGGCTCCGGTCACGGCAACCTCTGCGGAAGTGGAGGACGGACTTTTCGGACGCCTCGCGGCCCTTCCGTCTCTCACCGGCGTTCTGCGCACCTTGCCAATTATAAGGCAGCGGGCGACGGACTCGCAGGGGGTCAGAGTATGGGAGGGCAGCCACAAGGGCTGCACCCTACGTGGGATGGAAGCCGTAGTCGTAGGGGCGTCCCTTGTGGCCCTTGTGGGCGCCCTGGGCTGCACCCTACGTGGGATGGAAGCCGTAGTCGTAGGGGCGTCCCTTGTGGCCCTTGTGGGCGCCCTGGGCTGCACCCTACGTGGGATGGAAGCCGTAGTCGTAGGGGCCGTCCCTTGTGGCCCTTGTGGGCGCCCTGGGCTGCACCCTACGGGGTGGAAGTCGTAGTCGTAGGGGCGTCCCTTGTGGGCGCCCTGTGTTACCATGGCTTGAGGAGCGAGAGCCATGGCCACGACACCGACAGTCTTGATCCCCGACAGGCCCGCCGAGGCCGATGAGGTCTTCTACCCCGAAACGGACGGTATGCCATTGCCAGACGGACTTAAGCAGGAGCCGCATTTCACTGAGATCGTTTCGACGCTGAGGCACCACCTGGGCGGCCCGACTACCCTCGTCAGCGGCGACACCTTCGTCTACTACGTGGAAGGCGACCCCGGGAGACGGTTATCCCCCGACTGCTACGTCGCCTTCGATGTCGACGTGGAGGCCATGATGCGCTTGAATAGCTACAGGGTGTGGGAGGCAGACAAGGCCCCCGACTTCGTGCTGGAGATAGGCTCCCCATCCACCGCCTCCAACGATGTGGGCCCCAAGCGCGAGTTGTACGCGAGCCTGGGTGTCCGTGAGTACTGGCGCTTCGATCCGACGGGCGGCGACCACTACGGCGAACCGCTCGTGGGGGAGTACTTGGTTGGGGGCGAGTACCGCCGCTTCGACATGAGCGCCGGGCCGGGTGTCGCGCCGCGTGGTCGCAGCCCGATGTTGGACCTCGACCTGTGCTGGACGGAAGGCAGGCTGCGCTTCTACGACCCGGCGGCTGGCCGCTGGCTGGAGAACTACACCGAGACCGCCGAGCGCGCCGATGCCGAGACCGCCGCCCGCGAGTTCGCCGAGACCCGCGCCGAGTCCGCCGAAGCCAACGCCGACGCCGAACGCGCCCGCGCTGAGACCGCCGAAGCCCGCATGGCCGAGATGGAAGCCGAATTGCGTCGCCTGCGCGGCGAATAGCTGATCCCTCCGTCCCCTCGGGCCCGTGCGCCTGGGGAGACACGGCGCTGGCCCACCTCCCCCATCTGTCTGTCCGCGCCTGAGGCCTTGAGCCAAAATCCCCCACCTAAATGGCGGTGACGCTCTATGGCAAGGGGAGGGCTGGTTTGAAACCAGCCCCTACGGGGTGATGGCCGATAGATATGGCGATGAATCTGGAGGTGGGGAATCGGGGTTGAGGCTCGTTGTGGGCTAAGCTCGCGCGTGCTATCGTTGGGCCGATGGGCGACCGGAGCCGGGATGACGCCAGGGCGACGCTGATCGACCGCCTGAGGAGGGAGATCGGCGACGAGCGGGTGGCCGCCGCAATCGAGCGGGTGCCGCGGGAGGCGTTCGTGCCCGAGGGGAGCAGGCGCCTGGCCTACCAGGACATCGCGGTGCCCATCGGCGAGGGGCAGACGGTCTCGCAGCCGTACATAGTGGCGCTCATGGTGAGCGCGCTGGGGCTGAGGCGCACGGATAGGGTGCTGGAGATAGGCGCGGGCAGCGGGTACCAGGCGGCCGTACTGGCGGAGCTCGCGGGCGAGGTGGTGTCGGTGGAGCGGCTGCCCTCGCTGGCCGAGTCGGCAAGGGCGCGCCTGGAGAGGCTGGGGTACGGAGGCGTCCGGGTCGTGCTGGCGGAGGAGGAGCTCGGCTGGCCCCGCGGCGCCCCGTATGACGCTATAATCGTAGCCGCGGCCGCGCCCAAGCTGGCGCGCCCGCTAATGGACCAGTTGGCGGACGGGGGCAGGCTCGTGCTTCCCGTGGGGTCGCTGGAGAGCCAGCAGCTGATGAAGGTGACGAGGTCCGGCGATAGCTACGCCGTCGATACCATCGGCGCGTGCCGGTTCGTGCCGCTCATAGGAAAGGACGCCTGGAGCGAGAATGAAGCCGGCGAGCGCTTTCCCAGGCCGAAGAACGGCTGGAAGTAGGCGAGGCCGCGCGTGAGCGAATACGAGGTCGTCATAGGGCTGGAGGTACACAGCCAGCTACTGACCAGGAGCAAGATGTTCTGCTCCTGCGCCGCGGGCTACCAGGACGCGCCTCCCAACTCCACGGTGTGCGAGGTGTGCATGGGGATGCCCGGCGTGCTGCCCGTGATCAACGGCCGCGCGGTGGAGTTGGTCATAGCCGCTGGCCTGGCGCTCGACTGCGAGATCTCCCGGCACACCAAGTTCGACCGGAAGAACTACCCGTACCCGGACCTGATGAAGGGCTACCAGATATCGCAGTACGACATGCCCATCGCCATTGGCGGCCACCTCGACGTGGAGGTGAACGGCCGCGGCAGGAGGGTGGGCATCACGCGGGTCCACCTGGAGGAGGACGTGGCGAAGCTGATGCACCGGTCCGAGGGGGGGCGCAGCTACAGCCTGCTCGACGTCAACCGCGCCGGTGCGCCGCTGATGGAGGTCGTGAGCGAGCCCGACGTGCGGTCCGCCGACGAGGCGCGGGCGTACCTGGTGCTGCTGCGCTCCATCCTGCGGTACGCGGAGGTGAGCACGGCGAACATGGAGGAGGGCAGCTTCCGGTGCGACGCGAACATCAGCGTCCGGCCCGCCGGCTCCGAGGAGCTGGGCGCGAAGGTGGAAGTCAAGAACATGAACAGCTTCCGGTCGGTGCACAGCGCCCTGGAGTACGAGGCGAAGCGTCAGACGGCGCTGGCGCGGCGGGGGGAGCGGATCGTACAGGAGACGAGGGGGTGGTCGGAGGAGCGCGGCGCGACCGTATCGCAGAGGACGAAGGAGGGGGCCTCCGACTACAGGTACTTCCCCGAGCCGGACCTGCCGCCGCTGGTCATCGACGACGCATGGGTCGAGAGGGTGCGGCAACGGCTGCCGGAGCTTCCGCACCGGCGGAAGGCGAGGTTCATCGAGCGCCTGGGCCTTTCGGAGTACGACGCCGACTTGCTGACGGCATCGAAGGCCATGGCCGACTACTTCGAGCGGGTGTTGGCCGCCGCCGGGGACGGCGGGAAGGCGGACGGCTCCGCGAAGGCGGCGAGCAACTGGATACTCGGCGACCTAGCGCGGCTGCTGAACGCGACGCAGACCGCGATAGAGGACTCCAAGGCGGCCCCCGAGCAGCTTGCGGAGCTGTTGAAGCTGATCAGGGACGGGACGCTGAGCACGTCCATGGCGAGGAGCGTCTTCGAGGAGATGTTCGAGACGGGCAGGGGGCCAAGGGAGATCGCCGAGGCGTCGGGGATGGCGCAGGTGAGCGACGATGACGCGGTGGGCTCGGTGGTGTCGGATGTCATAGCCGCCAACCCCCATCCGGTGAGCGACTACCTGGACGGGAAGGAGGCCGCCGCCAAGTATCTCGTCGGACAGGTGATGAAGGCGACCAGGGGGAAGGCGAACCCGCAGGTGGCCTCGAGGCTGGTCAAAGAGAAGCTGGAGGCGATGAGGCAGCAGTGAGTAACGGTAAGGCGCCGTTGAGCGGCATGGCCCACCCGGGGGGGCGGCGAAACGCCCTGCACAAGTTCCTGTACATGGGCCTGGGGGTGAAGAGGTGGCTGCTGGTGGGCAGCGCCGGGGTGGGGGTCTGCTCGGTGGGGCTGGCCTTCGTCATCAAGAACATCTTCGACCTGGCTCTGCCGAACGTCCTGCCGTGGTATTTCGAGGGCGTGGCGATCGCGGCGGCCGGCGTCACGCTGGTGCTGGCGGCGGTGTACGGGCTCTACCGCTCCATCGGCCCTCTGCTGCTGCCGTCCCCCGGTGTAGGCTCGCTGGCCGACGCCATCTACTCCAGGCGCTACCGGGACCGGGGGCTGCGGGTCGTCGCCATCGGCGGCGGCACCGGCCTCTCGGTGCTCCTGCGCGGGCTGAAGGACCATACCGACAACATATCGGCCATCGTGACGGTGGCCGACGACGGCGGCAGCTCGGGCCGCCTCCGCGAGCAGCTTGGTGTGCTGCCGCCGGGCGACTTCAGGAACTGCCTGGTGGCGATGTCGGAGTCCGAGGCGCTGGTTCACGAGCTGTTCCAGCACCGGTTCGAGAAGGGCGAAGGGCTGGAGGGCCACAGCTTCGGCAATCTATTCATCGCGGCCATGACGGACGTGACGGGCAGCTTCGACAAGGCGATCTTGGAGTCGAGCAGGGTGCTCGCGGTCCGGGGCAGCGTGATACCCGCCACGATGGGGAACATCACGCTGTCGGCCCGCATGGTGGACGGCTCGTACGTTTCGGGCGAGTCCAGGATCACGAGCAACGGCGCGCCGATAGACCGCGTCATGATCGTGCCCGCGGACGCCGAGGCCCACCGGCCGGCGCTGGAGGCCATCGCCGACGCGCAGCTAGTGGTCATAGGACCGGGGAGCCTTTACACGAGCATCCTGCCCAACCTGCTGGTCCGGGGCATCTCCTCGGCGATACGCGAGTCGAGCGCCACGAAGATCTACGTCGCCAACGTGGCCAACGAGAAGGGGGAAACCGAGGGTTATACGCTGTCGGACCACGTTTCGGCGCTGCGCGCCCACACGTTCACGGGCATCGCGGACTACGTGATAGCCAACGAGGATCCGGCGGAGGCGGGAGACGGGGGGCACGGCGACCCTGTGCGGGTCGGCGAAGGCGGCGTCGGGCAGGCGCGCCTGGTGACCGACCGCCTTGCGGACGCAGGCCACCCGGCGCGGCACGACGCGGCAAAGCTGGCGGATGCGATTATGGGCGTGTATCATGGTACGCGCAACGTATCGAGAGGCGTCCGGTCCGCGCAGGCGAGAAGGTGAACGATATATGCAGACCCTGATGAACATGGTGCAGATCGTGCTCTCGGTAGTACTGATCGCGGTGGTGCTCATGCAGGTGCGCGGGCAGGGCGGCGGGCTCTTCGGGGCGGCGGAGAGTTCGTACCGAACGCGCAGGGGCATCGAGAAGACACTCTTCCAGTTCACGATAGGGCTGATCGCCGTCTTCATCTTCGTCTCGATAATGAGTGTGCGGTACGTCAACGGCGCCTGGCCCTTCTCGTAGACGGCTTGCCTGACCTCCCATCGGCGAGACGCGATGGCCTCTTCCGTCGTCACGCTGACAACCGACTTCGGGGCGGGCGAGTACGCGGCCTCGATGAAGGGCGCGGCGCTGACCGTCAACCCGAACGCCGCGCTGGTGGACGTGTCCCACGACGTGCCGCCGCAGGACGTGGCGCACGGGGCGTTCGTCCTGGGCTCGTGCTACCTCAGCTTCCCGAAGGGCGCCATACACGTGGCGGTCGTGGACCCCGGGGTGGGCGGTCCGAGGCGTCCTCTGCTGCTGGCGACGCCGGGCGCCGCCTTCGTCGGCCCGGACAACGGCATCTTCACGTACGTGCTGCGCGGCTACGGCGGCGCGCTTGGGGTCGAGGGCCGCGGCCTGTTCGAGCCTATTTCGGTCGGTGTGCCTCCCGGGTGCCGGGCGTTCGAGCTGGACCGGCCCGAGTACTGGCGGCTTCCCGTCAGCGCGACGTTCCACGGCAGGGACATATTCGCGCCCGCGGCGGCCCACCTGTCGTTGGGGGTTGCGCCCGGCGATATGGGGCGGGAGGTGTACGAGGTGACGGCCCTCAACGTACCCGCGCCATCAGTCACGGAGGACGGAGTAAGGGGCCTCGTGGTACACGTGGACCGCTTCGGGAACCTGGTGAGCAACATACCCGCCGGCTGCATCCCGGGCGGCAAGGTCGTCGTGGAAGCCGCCGGCGTCAGGGTGGACGGGGTAGGCCGCACCTACTCGGACGGCGACGGACTGATGGCGCTCGTCGGCAGCCACGGCTACCTGGAGATCGCGGAGTCGAACGGGAGCGCGGCGGCCCGCCTCGGCGCGGGCGTAGGCGCCGACGTGACCTGCCGAAGCGGAGGTTCTTGAGAGCGGGGCCAAGAAGTGAGGGACAGTGCGAGATACGTCAAGCTTGTCGAATGGTCTGAAGATGACCTGTGTTACGTAGGGAGCGCGCCCGGCCTGATATATGGCGGGTGTGACGGGGCAGACGAGAAAGCAGTGTTCGATGAGTTGTGCGAAATAGTCGATGAAGTTATCGCGCTGTATCGAGAAGACGGTAAGCCATTGCCTCCACCTACGGCCGGGCGCGACTACGCCAATAGGTTGCAGAGCGTAGCTTAACCTCCTCCGCCTCGTGGTGTATGGTAGGTGGAGACGGTTGGGAGGGCGACCTCGAGGCGATGCGCTCCGGCCGCTCGCCGTGATCCTGGTCGATACGCCGGCCTGGAGGGCAGCTAGCTCATATATGCAACCCGCGCCGCGGCTGGTAGAATCTGAGTCCGTGCAGCTTGACGCCGCCGGAGTAGAGCAAGCCGTATCGGCGAGGGCCAATTTAGGGGGTAGCACATTGAGTTACGCACAGTCGGAGTCGGTGGAGGCCGGGCTGAAGTTCAAGACTCGCAGCGGCCTCATAGTCGAGACGACGGGGGAGACCCTGCTCGTGGACTCTCACGATCTGTATGTACACGAGGTGGAGATCCAAGAGGGAGTCGGGGAGGGGAACCGGTACTACCACAATCTCGACGCCGCCGAGCCGATCGAGGAGTAGAGCGGAAGCCGCTCCATCGCTTACCGTCGCGGGGGACGCAATTTGTTCAAGTCGCTGTTCGGTAGAAAGAAACCAAGACCCTCCGACGCCCCTGCGGTCGAGACGATCAGGGACGCGAGGGTGGGGGACGTCTTCACCGTGACCGGGCTGGAGCTCGAGTACGAGGACAGCTACTTCATCATCGAGAAGCTCAACCGGTACGCGAATGAGCATTCGGAGTGGTACGAGCTCCTGGGCGTCGACGGAGAAGTCCGCCTGTGGCTGAGCTATTCGGGCGGCGGCGACCTGTTCGTGACCGCTACGCCGGACGACAGGGCGATGGGGCTCTCGCAGATAGGGGTTACGGAGGACGACCTGGTCCGCATGGACAACGAGCACGCCATCGGCAACAGCGTGAGCATAGACGGCGAGAGGTTCCACTATAAGAACAGCGGCGAGGTCTTCTTCTTCGAGGACAACCGGGAAGAGGGCCACGGCCATTACCTTTGGGAGTTCGAGTCGGACGACGGAATCAGGGTGCTGAGCATAGACAAGTGGGAGGGCCGTCCCTTCCACGCCTACTTGAGCGACGTAGTGCCGGCGGACAACGTGGCCGTGTACGGGCGCTGAGCCGGTCCGCGAAAGGGAGAGGATACCCATGATCGAATCATTCACGGACACGCTGGAGTTCTTCCCCGCGGGCCTGGTGTACGTGGCCCTCGGCATCGTCGTGCTGCTGGCGGCGAAGGTGGTCCAGGACCTGATCACGCCGTACCGGATAGGCGACCAGCTCAGCAACAAGGACAACATCGCCCTCGGGCTGAGCATCACTGGCTACTACTTCGGCGTGATAGTCGTCTTCCTGGGGGCCCTGTACCAGCCGGTCACGGCGGTGACGGACATCGCGTGGTGGGAGCAGTTCGACGGGGAGTTCGGTCTCGACGTGCTGGAGGTCTTCCTGTACTCGATAGCCGGTATCCTCGTCCTGAACGCCGCCAGGTTGGCGGTCGACCGGTTGGTGCTGTTCAAGTTCGATACCGAGAAGGAGATAGTGGAGGACCGCAACGTCGGGACCGGGGCGGTGGAGCTCGGCGTCTACGTGGCCGTCGGGCTCGTGATAGCGGGAGCGATAGCGGGCACGGGCGCTGACGGCGACTCGGTAACGGTGGTCGACGGCGTCATCCGGTCCGTGGTCTTCCTGGCGCTGGGCATGGTCGTGCTGCTGGCCTACGCGCTCTTCTACCAGGTGGCGACCCCGTTCGACATCCACGAGGAGATAGAGAAGGACAACGCGGCGGTGGGGGTCGCCCTGGGAGGGAACCTTGTAGCCATCGGCATAGTGGCCTTCAAGTCGATATTCGGGGAGTTTCTGGGCTGGGGGGAGAGCATAGCGGCGTTCCTGACGTTCGCCGTGCTCGGATTCGTGCTGCTCTACGTGGTGCGGGTGGTGGTGGACTTCGTGCTGCTGCCCGGCACGCGGGTCTCCCACGAGCTGGCTGTGGACCGGAACCTCGGGGCGGCCTTCATCGAGAGCGCAGTGGTGATAAGCGCCGCTCTCATCCTCTACTTCGCCATCTGACGCAGTTCCCAGCGCACATTTGGCGTTAAGGTTAGCTTCTGAGGGCGCTATGAGAGTCACGAAGATGCTCTACATGCTGTGGGTCTCGGACATGGGCCGCGCGATTGCCTTCTACCGCGACGCCGTGGGCCTCACGCTGCGGTCGGAGTCGCCGTCCTGGAGCGAGTTGAGTCTTGGGGACGCGACGCTGGCGCTGCACGTAGGCCGCGGCGATAGCCCACGCGTCACGGGGCTCGCGTTCGAGGTGGATGACGTGGAGGCGGCGTGCAGGGCTGCGGAGAACGGCGGCGGCCGCATCGTGGCCCCCCCACGGCCAGGCGACATTCCGGGTCTCACCCTTGCCCACGTTACGGACCCGGACGGCAACCCGATTCAGATCGGCCACCACGCCGGCTGAGCCGGGGCCTCGCCTATGGAAAGAGGGGACGGCGAGCACAGGTGGTTCGAGATAGCCGCCGGCCAGGACGAGCTGGCGGGAGACGCCGAGGGGGCGCGGCAGGTCGCGTCCCGCTTCTCCGGCAAGTACTTGCCGGCGCTGCGGCGAGCAGCTACGCCCGAGGAGCGGGAGCGGGTCTGGTTCTCCTTCTGGCACTACCTGACGGCGAGGCCGACGATGCGCAAGCCGGTTGCCCTGTCTCACGAGGCCGCCGACGCGCTGATCGCAGAGTTGCAGGCCGCCGTCTCGCGCCTATGCTAGACTGGACGCCGAGGCGGCTCGTCAGCCCGGATCCCGCACCTGGAGGCAGGAACAATGAAGGCTAACGTCGGTCTCGGAGTGTTGTGCGGCGCGCTGGTCACGACGGCGCTCACGGCCGTCTTGTACTTCGTCGACCAGCTAGCGGGCACGCCATTCGTCCCCTACGACCTGTTCGACTGGATGGCGCGCGTGCTGCCCGGCGGGTTGGTCACCTTCGGCCTGGACCTCCTGATAGACGTGCTGCGGATGCTCGGGGTGAGCGTTGCAGGCACGGCCAAGACAGCCGAACGGCTCATGGCCCTAGGGCAGTTCTTCATACTCGGGACGGCGGTGGGCACGGTCTTCTTCGTCATCGCCAGGCTTCGCGGAACGTCCCCGGAAGTCGTAACCGGAATAGCGGCGGGGGCGCTGCTTGGGCTTCCGATGATGGCGGTCAGCGTCGCGATAGGGGGTTCCACGCTACAGCCGGTCGTAGTCATACTGTGGCTGGCGGCGGCGTTCGCGGCCTGGGGGTTGGCTATCAGGTACGCGTACGTGCGCCTGAACCCGTGGGAGGCGGAAGTCTCGGAATCTCGGCCCGAGACGGACGCGGCGAGCGTCCCCAGCACGGGGCCGGGAAGGCGGCAGTTCCTCATCCAGGTGGGCGCGGCCACGGCGACGATCACGGTGGCGAGCAGCGGCCTGGGATACATGATGGCGCGGGCGGCGAGGCGCGAGATCGAAGCCGAGATCGCCGCGTCGATGGCGATCCGGCCGGAAGAGCCCTCGGCGGTCTCGCTCCCCAACGCGGAAGACCCGATCATGCCGGCCCCGGGGACCAGGCCCGAATACACCCCGATCGAGGACCACTACAAGATATTCATCCGCTCCGAGCCCACCAGGATCGACGGGGAGACGTGGACGCTGCCGATAACGGGCCTGGTGGAGAACCCGGTGTCGCTCAGCATCTACGACATCAGGAGCCGCTACGAGTCCAGGGACCAGTTCGTCACGCTGTCCTGCATATCGGGGCGTGTCGGCACCGACCTGATCAGCACCACGCAGTGGACGGGCGTAAGCGTGCAGGACATCCTGGCCGACGCGCGGCCCAAGCCCGAGGCGGAGTACCTGTACATCACCAGCGGCGACGGCTTCTACGAGAGCGTGAGCCTGGACATGATCGACGCCGACGAGCGCATCATGCTTTGCCACTCCTGGGACGGCCGACCGCTGCCCATAGACCACGGCTTCCCGCTGCGGATCTGGCTCCCGGACCGGTACGGCATGAAGCAGCCGAAGTGGATAACCGGGATAGAGGCGCGGAGCGACCTGAAGCAGGGATACTGGGTAGAGCGCGGGTGGGACGCGGTGGCGCGGGTCGAGTCGACGTCGGTCATCGACGTGGTGGCCGCGGACGCCAGGTACGAGAGGGACGGGCAGACCTTCGTGCCCGTCGGGGGCATCGCCTTCGGCGGCGCTCGGGGAGTCTCCAAGGTCGAGGTGCGGGTGAACCGCGGTCCGTGGCAGGAGGCCCAGTTGAGGGCGCCGCTCTCCGAGACGACTTGGGTGGTCTGGCGGTACGACTGGCCCTTCGAGAGCGGGCTGTTCCACTTCGAGGTGCGCTGCCAGGAAGGCGACGGCACACCGCAGATCGAGGAGAAGCGCGGGAACCACCCCAGCGGCGCCACGGGCATCCACAGCTTCGCCGCGGTAACGTAGATGAGTTCCGGTATGGTAGGATGCGGTATACGGTCGTTCTCTCGATCATGGGAGGCTGGCGATGGTCACGAAGTCCACAGTTCGAGCGCGGCCCGGTACGCGTTACCCGGTCGTGGACCCGGCGAGCTTGCCCGCCCTAGAGCCGCTGCCTGACGGTTTGTACCAGAGCACGCACTTCTTAGACGCGGTATCCATGCTGAAGGCGCACTTCGGCAGCGCCCCTGACGTGTTGGTCGAGGGCAACACGATCGTCTGCTACAACCCCGACAACCTCAACGATAGGGTGCTGCCGGACTGCTACGTCGCGTTCGGGGTGGACCCCGACCCCATCTACGCACAGAACGGCTACCTGATATGGGAGGTTGGGAAGCCCCCCGACTTCGTCCTGGAGATAGGCTCCGTGAGCACGGCGCGCAGGGACATGACCTTCAAGCGTGACCTGTACGCCCGGATAGGGGTCGGGGAGTACTGGCGGTTCGATCCGAGCGGCGGGGAGTTCTATGGCCGGCCGTTGGCCGGCGAGCGGCTGGTCGATGGCGGCTACGCTCCCATTGCTCTGAGCGACAACGATGACGGTTTGCTGTGCGGCTACAGTCCTGTGTTGGGGCTCAGCCTGTGCGTGGGGGACGACAGGCTCCTGTTCCACGACCCCATGACGGGCGAATATCTCCGCACCTTGTCGGAGGCGCTGGCCGAAACCCGGGAGGCGGAGGCCGGGTTGAGCCAGGAGCGTATCGGAAGGCTGAAGGCGGAGGCAGGGTTGAGCCAAGAGCGCATCGGAAGGCTGAAGGCGGAGGCCTGGGCGCGGGAGCTTCAGGAAGAGCTTCGCCGTTTGCGTTCGTAGGAACGGCTGCCGGCCCACTTCACTCGCCGCGGCCACAGGGAGGAAGGGCGTCGATCCGGTATGGTAGGATGCGGTATACGGTCGTTCTCTCGATCACGGGAGGCTGTCGATGGTCACGAAGTCCACAGTTCGAGCGCGGCCCGGTACGCGTTACCCGGTCGTGGATCCGGCGAGCTTGCCCGCGCTAGAGCCGCTGCCTGACGGTTTGTACCAGAGCACGCACTTCTTAGACGCGGTATCCATGCTGAAGGCGCACTTCGGCAGCGCCCCTGACGTGTTGGTCGAGGGCAACACGATCGTCTGCTACAACCCCAACAACCTCAACGATAGGGTGCTGCCGGACTGCTACGTCGCGTTCGGCGTGGACCCCGACCCCATCTACGCACAGAACGGCTACCTCATATGGGAGGTTGGGAAGCCCCCCGACTTCGTCCTGGAGATAGGCTCAGTGAGCACGGCGCGCAGGGACATGACCTTCAAGCGGGACCTGTACGCCCGTATAGGGGTTCGTGAGTACTGGCGGTTCGACCCGAGCGGCGGGGAGTTCTATGGCCGGCCGCTGGCCGGCGAGCGGCTGGTCGATGGCATCTATGCTCCCATTGCGCTGAGCGAGAACGATGACGGTATGCAGTGCGGCTACAGTCCTGTGTTGGGGCTCAGCCTGTGCGTGGGGGACGACAGGCTCCTGCTCCACGACCCCATGACGGGTGAGTACCTCCGTACCTTGTCGGAGGCGCTGGCCGAAACACGGGAGGCGGAGGCCGGGTTGAGCCAAGAGCGTATCGGGAGACTGGAGGCGGAGGCTAGGGCGCGAGAGGCGGAGACCAGGGCGCGGGAGCTGGAGGAAGAGTTGCGCCGTTTGCGTTCGTAGGAACGGCTGCCGGCCCACTTCACTCGCCGCGGCCACAGGGGGGAAGGGCATCAATCCGGTATGGTAGGATGCGGTATACGGTCGTTCTCTCGATCACGGGAGGCTGTCGATGGTCACAAAGTCCACAGTTCGAGCGCGGCCCGGTACGCGTTACCCGGTCGTGGACCCGGCGAGCTTGCCCGCCCTAGAGCCGCTGCCTGACGGTTTGTACCAGAGCACGCACTTCTTAGACGCGGTATCCATGCTGAAGGCGCACTTCGGCAGCGCCCCTGACGTGTTGGTCGAGGGCAACACCATCGTCTGCTACAACCCCGACAACCTCAACGATAGGGTGCTGCCGGACTGCTACGTCGCGTTCGGCGTGGACCCCGACGCCATCTACGCACAGAACGGCTACCTCATATGGGAGGTTGGGAAGCCCCCCGACTTCGTCCTGGAGATAGGCTCAGTGAGCACGGCTCGCAGGGACATGACCTTCAAGCGTGACCTGTACGCCCGGATAGGGGTTCGTGAGTACTGGCGGTTCGACCCGAGCGGCGGGAGTTCTATGGCCGGCCGCTGGCCGGCGAGCGGCTGGTCGATGGCATCTATGCTCCCATTGCGCTGAGCGAGAACGATGACGGTATGCAGTGCGGCTACAGTCCTGTGTTGGGGCTCAGCTTGTGCGTGGGAGAGGACCGGCTCCTGTTCCACGATCCCGTGACGGGCGAGTATCTCCGCACCTTGTCGGAGGCGCTTGCCGAAACACGAGAGGCGGAGGCCAGGGCGCGAGAGCTTCAGGAAGAGCTTCGCCGTTTGCGTTCGTAGGAACGGCTGCCGGCCACTTCACTCGCCGCGGCCACAGGGGGGAAGGGCATCAATCCGGTATGGTAGGATGCGGCATCAGGTCGTTCTCTCGATCATGGGAGGCTGGCGATGGTCACGAAGTCCACAGTTCGAGCGCGGCCTGGTACGCGTTACCCGGTCGTGGACCCGGCGAGCTTGCCCGCCCTAGAGCCACTGCCTGACGGTTTGTACCAGAGCACGCACTTCTTAGACGCGGTATCCATGCTGAAGGCGCACTTCGGCAGCGCCCCGGACGTGTTGGTCGAAGGCAACACGATCGTCTGCTACAACCCCGACAACCTCAACGATAGGGTGCTGCCGGACTGCTACGTCGCGTTCGGCGTGGACCCCGACGCCATCTACGCACAGAACGGCTACCTCATATGGGAGGTTGGGAAGCCCCCCGACTTCGTCCTGGAGATAGGCTCAGTGAGCACGGCTCGCAGGGACATGACCTTCAAGCGTGACCTGTACGCCCGGATAGGGGTTGGGGAGTACTGGCGGTTCGATCCTAGCGGCGGGGAGTTCTATGGCCGGCCGCTGGCTGGCGAGCGGCTGGTCGATGGCGGCTACGCTCCCATTGCTCTGAGCGGCAACGATGACGGTCTGCAGTGCGGCTACAGCCACGTCCTGGGGCTCAGCCTGTGCGTGGGAGAGGATAGGCTCCTGTTCTATAATCCCATGACGGGTGAGTACCTCCGTACGCTGCTGGAATCCGAGGCTAGGGCGCGAGAGCTTGAGGAAGAGCTTCGCCGTTTGCGTTCGTAGGCACAGCAAGCCCGTCTTGCCGTCCATGTCTTCCGGCTTGAAACAGTAAGTTAACAGGCCGGAAACACATCTGTAACAACTACCGGTTAGCATCCCTCACCAGTTTGGCGGCTACGCGGGCCGCGGTGCGCTGCGCATCCGGTCCGCGTCCGCAGGATACGAGCAGGGGGGATGTAGAGATGGATTCCGGTCACACAGCCTGGATGCTGACGGCCTCCGCCTTGGTGTTGCTGATGACGCCGGGGCTAGCGTTCTTCTACGGGGGCCTCGTCCGCGCCAGGAACGTCATCAGTACGCTCATGTACAGCTTCATCGCCATGGCCGTGGTGAGTATCGTATGGGTGCTGTGGGGTTACAGCCTGGCGTTCGGCGAGGGAAGCCCGGTAGTAGGGGACTTGAGCTTCTTCGGCCTGTCGGGCATCGACGTCAACGACGTTGAGAACGGCATCCCCACGCTGCTGTTCGTCATATTCCAGATGATGTTCGCCATCATCACGCCTGCGCTCATCACGGGCGCGTTCGTGGAGCGCTTCAAGTTCACGACCTACCTGATATTCCTGGTGGCGTGGGTCACCCTCGTGTACGCCCCCGTCGCTCACTGGGTGTGGGGCGGAGGCTGGATCAGCGAGGTTGGGGACGGCGCGCTCGACTTTGCCGGCGGCACGGTGGTACACATAAACGCAGGGCTGGCCGCCGTGGCGGCTGCGCTGCTCGTCGGCAGGAGGCGAGACCCTGGGGCCGAGCCCCACAACGTGCCCTACGTCATTCTTGGGGCCGCGCTGCTCTGGTTCGGGTGGTTCGGCTTCAACGCCGGCTCCGGCCTGGCCGCGGACGGGAAGGCCGTAAACGCCTTTCTGGTCACCAACACGGCCGCGGCGGCTGCGGCGCTGACGTGGGGCGTCATATCGCAGGTGCAGACGGGCCGCATGAGCGCCGTCGGGGTCGCCTCGGGCGCGGTCGCGGGCCTGGTGGCGATCACGCCGGCCTCCGGGTACGTCGGGGTGTACGGCGCGCTAGGCATAGGCGCAGGCGCCGGAGTCCTCTGCTACATAGCCGTCTACCTGAGGACCAAGACGCAGGTCGACGACGCGTTGGAGGTCTTCGCGGTCCACGGCGTAGGCGGCATCTGGGGCGCCATCGCGACCGGCATCTTCGCGGTGGCGGCGATAGGCGGCACGGCGGGCGCCATCGAGGGCAACGGCGGCCAGATCGTGACGCAGGTGGTGGCGGTCGTCGCCACGATGGTCTACTCGTTCGTGGCTACGCTGGTCATCCTGAAGGTGCTGGACCTGATACCGGGGCTCGGCCTGAGGGTGTCCACCGAAGCCGAGGACACCGGCCTGGACATAGCCTCTCACGGCGAGAGGGCATTCGTCAGCGACGGCGCCGACTAGGTTACCGTGTTATCCGTCATTCCGGCGATTCCTGAGAACTGAGGTGAGCTTGCGATGATAAAGATAGAAGCAATCGTCCGCCCCGAGCGGGTCAACTCGGTAACCGCGGCTTTGGAGCAGGCCGGATGCGGCGGCTTCCATTACCAGAACGTCACAGGCCAGGGGAAGCAGAGGGGGGTAATGGTCTTCACGGGCAGAGGGGCGCAGATGGTCAGGGCCGCGGGGTCCAAGACGCTGGTGGTGACCGTCATTCCCGACAGCCTGAAAGAAGCGGTCGTCAACGCCATCATAGGAGCGGCGAGAAGCCCCGACGGCGGGCAGATCGGCGACGGCAAGATCTTCATATCGCGGGTGGAGGACGTGGTCCGCGTCCGCACCGGCGAGCATGGCGAGGTCGCTCTCTAGCACCTAGCCTTGGCTCAGTATGGCAACGTCACTCAGCGCTCCTCCGGCCGGCGTCTTCCGCGGCGGCCACGCGCGCGCCCTCGGCAACGTCCACCCAGCGCAGCCCTATGGCGCCGGCGACTATGATGACTATGATGGAAGTCACCGCGACGCGCGTGTCGAACGCCGCCGCCACGAATACGTAGAGCGTCGGCCCGAACACGGCCGAGGCCCTGTTCATGAAGCCGAAGAACGAGAAGAACTCCCCGCTGCGGGTCTCCGGCGTGATCTGGGCGAACAGGCTCCTTGCCAGCGCCTGGCTGCCTCCCAGCACGACGCCCAGACAGACCCCCAGCAGTACCCACTGGTAGCCCGCGTCCAGGCCCAGCGGCTCCCACAGCACTTTTCGGACAGTATCCGGCCACCAGTCCATAGGACCGTCTCCCAGGATCGAGGGGTGCCGCGGCCCCACGGCCGTCTCTCCGTCCAAAAAGCCCCCTTCTATCGAAATGGCGTAGGCCGAATGCTCCGACAGGTGGACGGCCTCCAGCAGCGCCCTGGCCCGTTCGGGTGAGAGCAGGTCGCCCTCGGCGACGTCGCGGCCCTCCAGGCGCCACGCCGATTCGGAGTCGGACTCCCCCAGATCGGGCACGGCGTCCGCCGAGTAGGCGGCCGAGGCCGCTCGATACGTCAGCCGGTAGTCGAAATCGCCGTGCGCGGCGGGGACCAGCGGCGCTATCGCCACGCCGCCCGCCACTATCATTATCCAGCCGGCCAGGGCTACGGTTAGCGCGGTCTTCGTCGCCGTCCGGCGCGCCAGCCACGCGAAGGCCATCGCACCGCCGGCGGCAACGAACTGGATGATCAGTATGGTGGCCATGTTGAAGGCCAGCGGTATGCCCAGCGTGTCCGCGGCGAAGGCGCCCGCGATCGCTATGACCGTCTGGACGCCGTCGTTGAACAGCAGGTAGACGCACAGGTAGACCAGCACCACCCTGAACCTACGGACCTGCCTGAAGGTGTGGAGGAGCTGGTTTACGGCCATGCTCGCCGCGCTCCACGGCGTCAGCCGGCCGGCGGGAGCGTGGAGGGTAGGCTCTGGCACCACCTTCAGCGTCCAGAGGGCCCACCCGAACCACCACACCCCCACGGAGGCTATCGACGCCCGTGTCACGAGGTCGGCGGCGTCGGTGTCCTGCGTCAGGAGGATCAGCGCAAGATGGACCAGCAGGAGCAGCCCGCCGCCCACGTAGCCGTAACCGAACCCCCTGCTGCTGACGTCGTCCAGGAGGGCGCGGGGCGCGACGTGGGGTAGGAGGGAGTTGTAGAAGACGAGGCTCCCGGCAAAGCCCACGTTCGCCAGTATGAAGGTCCCCAGCAGCCAGGCCCACGGCTGGGAGGCATAGGCCGAGAAGAAGGCCAGGGCGGTGAAGAGCGAGCCCGCCGCCGCGTACACGCCCAGCAGGGTCTTCTTCAGCGCCGCGCGGTCGGCTATGACGCCCAGGACGGGGCTCGACAGAGCGACGACGGCCGTCGATACGGCTACGCCCAAACTCCACACGGCGCTGCCCGTTAACGTCAGCCCCAAGAAAGATGCGTCCTCGCCCAGGGATTCCTTGAAGAGGAAGACGAAGTATATGGGTATGATCGCGGCGACGCCGCTGGCGGAGAAGGCCGAGTTGGCCCAGTCGTACATGCACCAGGCGCGAATGATCC
Organism: Dehalococcoidia bacterium; assembly: GCA_963664035.2. Classification (GTDB taxonomy): domain Bacteria; phylum Chloroflexota; class Dehalococcoidia; order Lucifugimonadales. The sequence continues at coordinate 2,784,265 of OY760867.2, forward strand.
GGCGCTGTCGTACCGGCAGGTCTCCGACCGTCGTGGCTGACATAGAGCGCTCCCTCCTCGATAACCGGCGGCGCCCGCCGCTATGCTACTACCAGCGGCACGAGCACCTCCGCCGGGCTGAGGCCGGAGTGGTACCCGACGTGCGGCTTGCCTTCGGCGGACCGCGTCGGCCAGCCGTACAGGAGCACGTCCGCGCCCAGGGAGACGGCTACGAAGGAGCCAATCCTCCGCCGGGTCTCGTCCGAGAGGCGCCCGGGGCCGAGCAGCTCCATCTCCTCCGCTTCGCCGACGGCAACCAGGAGGAACCGCTCTCCGAACCGGCCGCGGAACACGTCCTGGAACTCGGCTTCCTTGCCCTCGCGCACGTGGAAGTAGATGACCCGGCTGTCGCCGGACGGCTCGCGCTCCAGCAACTTCATGATCGGGTCGGGGGCGCCGATGACGTGGATTTCGTCTTCCCGGGCGTCGAGGCTGCCATGGTCCGCGGTCATGACGATGCGCGCGCGGCCCGCTACGGCTGCCGCCAGGCCTTCCAGCGCCTGTCCGAGCGCGGCCGCGGCTGCCAGCGTGCGGGGATGGGAGAACCCGTACTCGTGGCCCAACGCGTCGACGTGGGGCACGTACAGGTAGGTGAAGGTGGGCGCCGAGGCCGCTCTCACCCTGGCCGCCGCACCTTCGACGGCTTCGGCCAAGGAGGAGTAGCCCGCCCGTGGGGTGCCTCCGCTCAGGTATCCGGAGAAGGTGCTGTAAGCGAACTCCTCCGGCACGAACGAGAGGCTGGACCTGTCTGCGTTCGCCAGCAGCGACGGGACGGGAAAAGCGTCGGGGACGGTCAGGCCGAGGCCGGCGAGTGGGGTCTCGTCGACCGTCCGGACGAACGGGATTATCGTCGTCACCGCGCCTGCCTTGGGGACGTAGGTGTACCACCCGACGGCGGCGTGCCGGGCGGGCCACTCTCCGGTGGCCATGGAGGTGAACGCCGAGGCGGTGGTGGAGGGTATCACGGTGTGGAGGGTGGCCGCCGCGCGCCGCCGCGGGAACGAGTCGGGGTCCAGCGATTCGAGCGTCACCGCCCCGAAGCCGTCGGCGGCTACGAATACCAGGTGGTCCGCGGGGCCTATCAACCCGGCTATCGTCTCCGCGCCCTGGGCCATGGGGCGGCCGGACGCGCCGACCGCGGACGCCACCGCGTTCCCAAAGTCGACGACGCTGAGCGTGTCCCCGGACGGCTTGAGCAGCCGCCCGGCCCTGAACTCGGCCTCCAGCCTGTCGCAGTCCCTCATAGAGCCTCCGCGTGACGCCGCATAGTCGGGGCGGGAAGCCCCGGTCCACGGCGCATTATACGGCAGGGGAGAGGGCGGCGGCATGAGGCCAAGCCGCGCCCGGCTTCACGCTTGCGTTCTCGGCGCTTTCGGTCTACGGTATGACCATGGATGTTTCAATCAATGAGCGGAACCTTGCCCACATCAGGCGCAAGGTCGAGTCCGGCAAATACTCGTCGACTGACGACGTGATCGGCAATGCCCTTGCGCTGCTGGACGAGCGCGACGAGGCCCTGGAGTCTGAGTTGGCCGAGATGCGCGAAAGTGTGCGGCGAGGCACGGAGCAGGCCGACGGCGGTCAGACCGTTCCTGCCGGAGAGGTGTTCGACCAACTACGGCGGCGCAACGCCGCGATGGCTAGACGATGACGCTGACGGGGGCGCCGGCGGTGTAGACCTCGTGGGCGGAGGCTACTATGGACGGGTCCGGGGCGTAGGCCACCTCACCGTCCTTGCCCTCGTAGTCGATGACGTGGAGCACGTGGCGCATCGCGTTGATGCGGGCGCGCATCTTGTCGTCGGACTTGATGATGGTCCAGGGGGCGGCGTCGCGGTGGGTAAGCATGAACATCGCCTCCTTCGCCTCGGTGTACTCCTCCCACTTGTCCTTGGACAGCAGGTCGATGGGGCTGACCTTCCAGTGCTTGAGCGGGTCCTTCGCCCGCTTCTCGAACCGCCTGAGCTGCTCGTGCCGGCTCACCGAGAAGTAGAGCTTGATTAGCTGTATCCCGGCATCGACGATCATCTTCTCCAGCGCCGGCGCCTGCTCGAGGAAGAGCCGGTACTCATCTTCGGTTGAGAAGCCCATCACCCGCTCGACTCCCGCGCGGTTGTACCAGGAGCGGTCGAACAGGACGATCTCGCCGGCGGTGGGGAAGTTGGCGATGTAGCGCTGGAAGTACCACTGGCCAGCCTCCACGTCCGACGGCTTGTCCAGGGCCACGACGCGGGCGCTGCGCGGGTTCCAGTGCTCCATGAAGCGCCGGATGGTGCCGCCCTTGCCGGCGGCGTCCCGGCCCTCGAAGACGATGATGACGCGCTTGCCGGACTCCTTGACCCAGTTTTGGAGCTTGACGAGCTCGACCTGGAGGGGGAGCTTGTGACGGTAGTACTCCTTGCTCCTCATGCGGCGAGCGTAGGGGTAGAGGTTCTCGCGGAAGTACTTGACCCGGTTCTCGGGGCTGATGTTCAGCGGGTCGGCGAGAGGCAGGGCGTCCGGTATGTTCGGGCGCTTCTTCTTCTTGGCCTCGTGGCCGTTCTGGCGGAAGCCCTTTCGGTTGCCGTTGACGCGGTTCTTCTTGCCCATCGTCCGACCTTGCCCCAGTCGCCTCGATTCGTTCGTGAAGCAGATATCTTAGGGCGGATTCGGAGAAAGCGCAACCTCTGGGCTCCGCCGGGGATGGATTCCCGCGTTCGCGGGAACGACGGAGGTGGGGACTTGGGCTCGCCCGGATCGGCGGCGAGGGCGGCGGCGCTCACCCGGGGGCGGGGCGAAAAATATGTTCCATTCTGTTCCATTTCGTTCCATTTCCTATCTGGGCCTGGGATCTCTTGGGGCGGTGTCGGAGCGCCCGTGGACTACGAACGGAGCATGAACGGGGCGCATTCGGACGAAGTTGGAACGGCGCTCCGGGCGTCGGCTGCGGCCTGCCGGCCGGCCAGGCAGGCGGCGCACGGTATTTGGGTTGGCGTGCATGGAGGATATGTTAGCACGGGCGTTCGCGGGCGTCAAGGACTGCGTCACGGGCGACACTGTTCAGAGTTGGTGTGTTCCTCGTCCAGGGCGCCCACAAGGGACGCCCCTACGATACAGCTTCCATCCCGTAGGGTGCAGCCCTTGTGGCTGCCCTCCCGTACTCTGAACAGTTACACACGGGCGACGGATGGCGGCTGCCGATGGTTGCCTTCGTGGATTTGACGAACGGCTGTCGAATGTGGTACGAATTACGCATCGACCCTGGCGGCCTTCCGTGGTATTGCGTTGAAACCGGTCTGAGTGCTGACGTAGCTGTGGAAAGGGGTCGGCAATGGCCCACCGCCCCATCGTCGTCGGTCTGCCGGCGCCCTCCTGCGTCGTCGCCCTGCTGCTCGCGGCCACCGCGCTGGGGCAGGAGGAGGAGGACGGCCAGGGCAGCTACGATCCCAGGTGTGATCCTCCTGTCGAGCCTATCAATTACCCCATCTGCTTCCCGCCCACGCCTACGCCTAGACCCACCGCCACACCCACGCCAAGGCCCACCGCTACGCCAAGGCCCACCGCCACGCCAAGGCCCACCGCTACACCGAGACCCACCGCTACGCCAAGGCCCACCGCCACGCCGAGGCCCACCGCTACGCCAAGGCCCACCGCCACGCCAAGGCCCACCGCTACGCCGAGACCCACGAATACACCAAGGCCAACCGCTACGCCCACGCCGTCGCTGCCGCGCCCGCCGGCGCCTTCGGGCGTGGGGGCGACTCCTTCGGGCAAGACTTCCATAACGGTGAGCTGGGGCTCGCGCAGCGGCATATTACGGTACTGGTTGCAGCTCAGAGCCGGCGCGACCGGCCCGTGGAGCACGGTCAGCCAGTACGTGTCTGGCACGAGCCGCAACGTCCACTCGCTTTCGTGCGGAACGACCTACTACTTCAGGGTGAGCGCCCGCGGCGACGGGTCCACGTACAGCTACTCATGGAGCGCGTGGTCGTACACGTCCGCGACGATAAGCTGCGCGACTCCCACGCCCACGGCTACGCCTACGCCTGGTGCATCCGGCAAGCTGCTCGTGAGCCGTGCGACGATAGGGATTGGAGAGACGACGTGGGTGAGGGCGGACAGCGCGAGCCTATCGCCCCCGGGGGTTTTGGTGAGCATCGAATTTCCTCCCAGCAGGCTCACGGACCAGAGTGAGTGTCCTGCCGGCCCCGACGACTCCACTGCCGCGGGCCTGGTCCGAGATAGGTCGTCGCTGACACTGATGGGATGTTTCGAGGGAGCGGCGCTGGTGAAATTGCTGAGACGCAGCGACCACGACGAGATTGACAGGGCGACCATCACCGTCGTGTCCGGTACGCCCACGCCGGCAGATACGCCTACACCCACGCCGACACCTACAGCGACGGCCACGCCCACGCCCACGCCCACGCCCACACCGACACCTACGCCCACAGCTACGCCCACAGCTACACCCACTCCTACGCCCACACCGACACCTACAGCTACAGCTACGCCCACCCCCACGGCTACACCTACACCTACACCTACACCTACACCTACACCTACACCTACACCCACGCCCACGGCTACATCCACGCCACCGCCACCCACAGATACGCCAGTGCCGCCCACAAATACGCCAGTGCCACCGCCCCCCGATACACCCACGCCGGTACCACTTACGCCCACACCCACACCTACACCCAACTCGACCACCTGTCAGGCGGTCGAGTTCACGACGCCGATACGACCGGGCGCGACCATTGAGCACGACGGCAACTGGAGCACGGCGTGCAGGCACTTCCGGTTCCTGGTATCGACGACCACCCACATGATCGCTGACCTGGACGGCGACACGTCGCTCCAGCTCCGCAAGACCTCCAGCGACTGGCGCAGGACGCTCCAGGACTATGGGCGCTCCAGCAGCAATCCCGAACCCAATGGACTGGCAACCCGGATCGGGCGCACCGTCCCGGCGGGTTGGTACGTGCTGGTGGCAAAGCTCGACAACCCGCAGAGCGGAGGGCCCGGCAAGAAGCTCGGACTGGACATATACGGTCACGACGCCGCCCTTCTGGACGGCGCTCATCAGCCGGACTTCGCTGTGGGCTACCAGTTGAACGATAACCTGACGCAAGATATGGAGGACGAATTGCGGTGGGCTATCAAGGTATGGGACGACGCCCTTAGCCCGGGCTGGCCCGACATCAACTTCTGCGAGTGGCCGGAGCGCCCGAAGACCAACGACGCGTGTGTCCTGCTCAACTACGACAAACAGGTGGTCTCCATGCGCATGGCGTCGCCCTACGAGTGCGGCGATGTCGTCGCCTGCGTCGCACACAACCCGCCGTCAGGCAGCGACCCACATCTCATTAACGTGGTGCTCCGGCTGGAGAATCCCGGCACGGGAATCCTCTACGATGATCCCAAACGACCCAAAGTCGTCTTCGTATGGACTAAGAACTACAACCTGCATCTCGACCCGGTGCCGCTCTTGCCCGGACGTTATTACTGGTGGCTCGGCGGAACCATGCTGCATGAAGTCGGGCATACCATAGGGGCAGAGGACCAGGGATCTCACACATTGGCTCGGTTCAGGGAGGACGCCATCATGGGCTTCGGCTGGGACAACGAAGACTATACAGCGATCACGAGCGACGACATCGAGATCATCCACCAGCTCTACCGACACGCGGGCGGCGGGAAGCACTGACTGGGAGGCGGGACATGAGAACAACATGGAGAACGTTGGTCGTGGCGCTGTTGGGGCTGGTCGCCCTGTCCTGCTCGTCTGCCAAGCAAGTCGAAGTGATCGAGGGACTGGACTACTACGGCTCGTACCCTGCAAGCCAAACCGAGATAATGGCGGTCTCGGACGTGATAGCGCTGGTACGGTTCAGATCCGTGGAGGCGGTAGGCGTCCACTCGCCGCACACGCGCTGGCCCGACCATATAGGCGGCCCGGAGATTGACCGTGGATACCACCCGGCGCTGGACGTCACGTTCGACGTTATCGAGTACCTGAAGGGCACGGGCGGCACGACACTCAAAGCCCTGATCTACAAGTACCACAACCCTCTCTATATCAACATGACGCAGGCTCAGGCGCAGGAGAAGGCCCGGGGCCTGCTGGGCCTGAGAGACAAGCGGTGGGACGACCGGGACGCGCTTGTGTTCCTACGGCTTGACGAGCCGACCGGACGGCTTTATCTGGGCCAACTAGCCAGCCCGTTCATAAACGTCACGGTCAGCAGCGGTCAGTACAAGGCGTGGCTTCCGGCAGTGTCCACCACGACCGCGAGCGCCGCGCCGGCTAAGGGGGCCAGAGGGTCAGAGTCCAAGAGCACCGTCGATCCGGTGTTCTACCTGGACGACCCCGGCGACTCGCCCGCCCCTGTGCAGAGTACAGCGCTGGCCGCCAAGGGGACAGCAGCAGCAAGAGCGGCCACATCGACAATCCCCACCATCACGCTGAGCGCGGTGAAGCGCGAGATAGCGAAGATACAGCGCTGGGTTCAGGACAGTGGGGGAACCGCAGAGGCCGAGAACTGCGTCCAAACTGCCTACTCAATGCGACGGAGCTTGGGGCAGCGACCACGGGAGGTCGTCATGCACACGTTCACAGCCGCATCAGGGCAACCGGCCGGCTCAGACGCCCTGCGCTATGTCCCTGATGAGGTGGATGCCTCCGAAGCGACAGCGCCGTCATGGCGCGAGGGCCCTGATGCTCACCTTTTCGGCAACCGTCCGGGGTACTCGACCTTCGCGCGTCCGTTGCCCGCTGGAGAGTACCGGTTCTTCCTAAACTGGCGCGACCCCCTGTGGCTGGTCTGCGACTTCTACGACGAGCGGCTCAGGAACAAGTACGAGTATCACGTGACGGTAACGGCACCGGCTGGCACCCTCGCGGAATCGTTCTTCGACCCCTACGCATCCAGCACCGCAGTCGTCGGCACCACGACCGTCGGGACCATCTCATGGCAGTCCGGCGAGGTCACCGCGGACCTGACGCGGAGCGTCACTGGCCACGCGCTCGACTTCATAGACCTCAAGGGCACGACGACCCTGTCGCTGCCGGTCTCCAACGCCACCACCACGGGCGCGGGCGCGCTGGTCTGGGCGGTGAGCAAGCAGCCGTGGAAGGCGGGCGACAAGCTGATGCTGCGGGTGCGCAAGGCCGATGCCTCCACGCCTACGCCTACTCCCACGGCAACGCCCACACCTACGCCCACGCCCATACCCACACCCACGGCTACTCCTACGCCTACACCCACGGCAACGGCTACTCCTACGCCCACGTCAATGCCCGCTCCGAAGCCTACGGCAACCCCCACGCCCACCGGCAAGCTCACCATAGGATCGACCTCGATAGTCAAGGGCGGCTCGACGAAGGTGACCGCGCACGGCGTGACGCCGTCTAACCTGCTGGTCAGGATTTCGACGTCACACCACCTGACCTTGACGGGCTCGTGCGACGGGTACGGCATATTCGGCGCCGGGGGCGTGGCGCCCTTCACCTCGACGCTGACCGCGTGCAACGTCGGGAGGGCGACTGTCAAGCTGGTGACGATAGGCAGCGGCGCCGTGCTGGCCACCCTCCAAGTAGAAGTCCTCCCGTCCAATAGCGGAGGCAAACGGTAGGCGCCAGGTTGTCTGAACTGTGATTCGGGTGATGGGTGTGATTGGGATGATGGGATGGGAGTATGGGAGGGCAGCCACAAGGGCTGCACCCTACGATTACGGCTTCCATTCCCGTAGGTGTGGCCCTGGGCGACCTCCCGTATTCTGAACAGTTACACGGCAGCTTCCGGCGTAGCGGGCGGGTCGGGGCCTTGTGCTAGAATGGCTTGCGAGGCGATGGGGGCTATGCTGAGATTCACGAAGATGCACGGGGCCGGCAACGACTACGTATACGTGGACGGGCGCGGCGAGAGCAGGGACTGGCCTGGGCTGGCCGTGGCGATGTCGGACCGGCACCGGGGCGTGGGCTCGGACGGCCTCATCGTGGCGCTGCCGTCGGAGAGCGTGGACCTTCGGATGGCGATGTTCAACGCCGACGGCTCCGAGGGGGAGATGTGCGGCAACGGGATACGCTGCCTGGTCGCCTTCGCGATGGATAGGGGGATCGTGTCGGAGGACAGGTCGCCCGTAACGGTGGAGACGCTGTCGGGCCGCAGGACGGTGACGCCCCTCTGGGAGAACGGCCGCATGGCGGGCGCGATGGTGGGCATGGGCGAGCCCGTGCTGGAGCCGGAGGAGATACCGGTGATCGCGCCCCGGCTGGACCGGGTGATGGAGTACCCGCTGGAGGTGGGCGGGCAGTCCTTCGTCATCGGGTGCGTCTCGATGGGCAACCCCCACGCGGTGGCGTTCATCGACACCCCGGTGGACGAAGTGCCGCTGCACGAGATCGGCCCCCTGGTCGAGCGCCACCCGATGTTTCCCAGGCGCGTGAACTTCGAGATCGCGAACGTCATCGACCGCGGGCGGGTGAAGGCGCGGGTGTGGGAGCGCGGCTCCGGCCTGACGGAGGCGTGCGGCTCCGGGGCGTGCGCGATAGGGGTCGTGGGGCTGCTGAGCGGGCGCACGGGGAGCAACCTGGAGGTGGCGCTGCCGGGCGGCGACCTGCTCGTGCAGTGGGACGGACTGCGGGAGGTGGTCATGGAGGGCCCGGTGCAGGCGGTATTCGACGGAGAGTGGCCGGGCTGAGGCTGTCTGAACTGTGATTCGTGGGATCCAGGGATTTCCAGGATTCGTATTGTAGGCGGGCTTATAACCCCCCATCCTAACCTTCCCCCGCAGGGGGGGAAGGGACGAGTCAAGTTGCGGGGGGGCTATTTTCGTACCAATGACGAGAGGGGTTTGGCAAGAGATGAAGCGGGCAAAGCGTATCGACCAGGTGCCTGAGTACCTGTTCGTGCAGATCAGCAGGAAGATAGCGGAGAAGCGGGCGCGGGGCATCGAGGTGATCAGCTTCGGCATAGGGGACCCCGACCTGCCGACGCCGCGGCCCATCCTGGACGAGCTGAAGGCGGCTTCCGAGGATGCGGCGACGCACCGCTACCCCGAGTCGGAGGGGCTGCCGGAGTTCCGGGAGGCGGTGACGGACTGGTACGGGCGCAGGTTCGGGGTCGACCTGGACCCGGAGACGGAGGCGCTGTCGCTGATAGGGGCAAAGGAGGGGATAGGACACCTGCCCCTGGCAGTGCTGGACCCGGGTGATACGGCGCTGGCGCCGGACCCGGGCTACCCCGTCTACTCGGTGGGGACGCTGTTCGCGGGCGCGGAGAGCCACATGCTGCCGCTGACGGAGGAGAACGGCTGGCTTCCGGACCTGGACGCCATCCCGGAGGAGGTCGCGCGGAGCGCGTCGCTGCTGTGGATCAACTACCCGAATAACCCCACGGGCGCGACGGCGGAGCCGGACTTCTTCGAGAGCGCGGTCGCATTCGGGCGGAAGTACGACGTGGCGGTCATACACGACGGGTGCTATACGGAGGTCGCGTTCGACGGCTACCGTCCGCCGAGCTTCCTGGAGGCGGACGGCGCGAAGGAGGTGGGGGTAGAGTTCCACTCGCTGTCGAAGACGTACAACATGACCGGCTGGCGGCTGGGGATGGCGGTCGGGAACGCGGAGCTGATCGAGGCGCTGAGGGTCGTCAAGTCGAACCTGGACTCGGGCGTGCCGCAGGCGGTGCAGCGCATGGGCATCGCGGCGCTGTGTCTTGGCGAGGACGTCATCGACGAGCGCAACGCCGTGTACCAGGGGCGCATGGACCGGGTCGTGGAGGCGCTCAGGTCGATCGGGCTCTCGGTGGAGCGGCCGAGGGCGAGCCTGTACGTGTGGGCGCGTGTGCCGGAGGGGTACACGTCGGCGGAGTTCTCCGAGAGGCTGCTGGATGAGCGCGACGTGCTGGTGAGCGCGGGGTCGGGGTACGGGGAGTACGGGGAGGGTTACGTGCGGCTGTCGATGACGGTGTCCGACGAGGGGGTGGACAGGGCGGTGGATAGGATATCGTCCTGGCAGGTCCCCGACCCGGCGGGCGCGCGGTAGGCAGCGGGGAGGCGAGGCATCGCCCGCAAGCTCGTCCGCACCGCCCGGACTGCCGAGCGCGCCTACCTGCTGGGCGTGGAGACGAAGGGGCGCCGTTCCTCGGCGGCGGCGATCCGCGACTCGCTGGCCGAGCTCGCGGAGCTGGCGCGCAGCGCCGGGGCCGCCGTGGCGGGGTCGACGTCCCAGCGGGTGAACCGTCCCACGCACCAGTACGCGGGCAGCGGGAAGGTCGAGGAGCTCAAGGGTCTGCTGAAGCGTCTGCGCGTCGGGACGCTGATCTGCGACGACGAGCTGACGCCCACGCAGCAGCGGAACCTGGAGAAGGCATTCGGCGAGCAGGTCAAGGTCATCGACCGGACGGCGCTGATCCTGGACGTGTTCGCGCGCCGGGCGCGCACGCGCGAGGGGCGGCTGCAGGTGGAGCTTGCGCAGCACCAGTACCTGATGCCGCGGCTGGCGGGGCAGTGGTCGCACCTGGAGCGGCTGGGCGGCGGCATCGGCACGAGGGGGCCGGGCGAGACGCAGATCGAGACGGACCGGCGGCTCGTGCGCGGCAGGATACAGCGGATCACGAAGGCGCTGGAGGACGTGCGGCGCCACCGGGGCCGGCACCGGGCGCGGCGTAGGGAGCAGGGCTTCTCGGTGGCGAGCCTGGTCGGCTACACGAACGCGGGCAAGAGCACGCTGTTGAACAGCATGACGGGGGCGGGCGTGGACGCCGAGGACCGGCTGTTCTCGACGCTCGACCCGGTGACGCGCCGGGTGCGCCTTCCGTCGGGGGCGGACGCGCTGCTCACGGACACGGTGGGCTTCATCCAGAAGCTGCCGCCGGCGATAGTGGCGGCGTTCAGGGCGACGCTGGAGGAGGTGGAGGAGGCGTCGGTCATCCTCCAGGTGGTGGACATCACGCACCCGAACGCGGCGGCGCAGGTGGACGTGGTGGACAGGGTGCTGGCCGATCTCGACGCGGCGGACAAGCCGCGCGTCCTGGTGCTGAACAAGACGGACAGGATAGGGGAGGGCGCGGGAGCGAATGGCGGCGCGCGGGACGACATGGACATCCTGGGGGCGCCCCTGAGGCAGCTATTGCCGCCGGGCGCGCGGGCCGTCTTCACCTCGGCGCTGACGGGGGAGGGCCTGAACGGCCTGCTGTCGGAAATCGACGCCGTGCTGCTGGAGCAGGCGGCGGTACCGGCGGGCGGCGGCAGGTAGGCTGTCTGATCCCGATGGGGCGGAGGTCTAGCCGGCGCCGGTCGGCAGGTCGCGGGTCAGCATTCGGAGGCGGTCTTCGGGCGTTATGTACGGCTTGATCTTGCGCGCGAACTCGGCCATGGTCTCGTCCACCGAGGCGTCGGTGGTGTCGAGGTCGAACCTGTAGGTCAGCAGCGAGTTTTCGTACTCCTCCTCGAAGCGGTCCAGCACGAGCTCGGTGTCCTCCACGCGGAAGGGCGTCTCGCCGTGCCTGTGCGGGAAGGGGCTCTTTCGCTCCTGGAAGCGCTTCCTGATCGCGTCGGGCGAGGCTTTCATCAGCACCAGCACGGTGTCGGGGATGACTTTTAGGACGCTCTTGTCCAGGGTGCGGGCCAGCTTCCTGCGGTCGCCGTACTCTCCGACGCCGCCGTAGCCGTAGTAGAGCGGGGCGTAGACGGCCTCGCCGTAGTACCAGTCGATGAAGAACATGTCGGGGTACTCGATGTAGTTGACGGCGTAGCCCAGCGAGAACTTGTTCATGATGTTGTAGCGCTGGAAGTACTCCATCAGCCCGGGCGGCAGCGTGAGGACGTGCTCCTGGCCGAGTTCGACCTGCTCGTCGTCGTGGTGGCCGGTGGTGTGCATGACGTAGGGGATGTTGAAGTGGTCGTGGAACTTGTGGAAGCGCGGCTGCTCGTCCTGAGCGTCCCCGGCGCGCCCGTGGGGGCCGACGCCGATGTCCTGGCCGGTCTGCTCGGCCCACCAGCGTTCTATCTCGAGCGCCAGCGTATGCTTGCCCGCGTATTCGATTCCGGCGAGTATGAGTCTCATGGCGAACCCCCTAATGACATGGATGGACAGGATGGGCAGGATTAGGGACGGGTTGGGTGCGGTCAAGCGGCTATGGGAAGCTTATGTGCCTTGTCGCGCCATGCCTTGACTCTCTCCGCCAGGCGCTGGACGCGGGCGAGGACCTGCTCCAGCGTGCCGGAGAGGTCTAGCGCGGCTACTTCGAGGCGCTTGCCGGCGTGTCGGACTTGGTGGACGGTCGGTTTCGCCTCGCCCTGGGCGTAGATTAGCATTCCGCCTGGGAGGTCGAGCGCGGTGGCGTAGGCGAGTAGCTGGTAGAGGTCGGCGTGGCGCACGTCGCGGTCGGATATGCGCTTGTACTTGGCGTCGCCTACGAACAGGCATCGCCCGCCTTGCCACCAGGTGAGGTCGGGCCTGAGACGCACCCTGCCTTCCGTATCGAGGCTTGGGATGCTCTTTTCGAGGAAGACGCGCTCTGAGACGCCGAGGGCCTCCCGGAGCGCGGTCGTCACGAACTCCTGGAAGACGTCGTTCATGTCCATCAGGAAGCCGGAGGCCCGGACAGCGCCGCGTTCGGCCTCGAAGGCGCCGTGGCGTAGGATGAGGCAGGACAGGACGAGGACGCCCTGGTAGTGGTCGTTCAGCCGGTCGAACTTGACGTCCGGCACCCGGTTGGGCGGGAACTCTACGGGCGATACGTTTTCGAGCATACCGGCAATCCACCCGAGTCCCTTTCGCGCCTCCGGCGAGCGCAGGCGCATCGCGCCGAGCCGGGCGGCCGCGGCCTTGACGAGACGGTTCGCCAGTATGTCGGCGGTGTACTCGTCGTAGCGCACCTCGACTGGCAGGGGGACGCCGAACCTGCGCCGTATCTGGTCGTCGAACCTGATGCGCCCGCGCACGGTGTGGAGCGCCTCCTCCTCTTGGCGGTAGCCGTGGAGGAGCCCGCGCGAGAACGCCCTGCGCGCATGGGAGCTCAGGGCGAGCGCCAGCGCGTCGGGCAGGGCGGTGCGCTCGTCAAAGTCGAACATCTCGGGCCGCGGCCGGTAGGCGCCTATCGCGTAGCAGGCGAGCGACAGGAGTTGCGGGATGCCTATCTTGGGGCGTATGAGTACCGACAGGCCGCCGATCTCGGCAGCGCCGACGGTGGAGCCGGGCGTCAGGCGGTACGTGGCCTCGTCGCCGGGGGCTGGCTCTATGGTTAGCGACGGCAACGCTTCTCGAATTGCATAGAGCTCGGAGGCTGAGAGAGCGTGTGGACTGCTCTTCTCATACTCTACTAGGTCGATTTGACGCATCACTGCGTACCGCCACCCTCGTTCTCAGCGTCAGCCTCGCCATTCACATCGGCCTCATTCCGAAGCGTATCCAGGTCGAACCCGCCAAGGTCGCCACTCCCGAAGAGGAGCTCCTCGATGTAGGGGAGGACACTGTGCTTCCAGATGCGCTTCACGCCGTCATTGTCCAAGCCGTCCTTCATGAAGTAGCTGGGGCCGATGGCGGCGTGGCGGTCGTCTTGCATCTTCTCGTTGGCGCGCTCTACGACCCCGGCCAGCCACTCCATTGTGGGCGCCTTGGCCTTCAGCCAGCGGCGGAGCACGCCCTTGACCGGCTCGTCGTCTGGGTGGAACTCGACGAAGTAGAAGCGGCGGCGCAGCGCGAGGTCGACGAGCGCGATGGAGCGGTCGGCGGTGTTCATGGTGCCGATTATGTAGAGGTTGTCGGGCAGCGAGAACGGCTCATCGGAGTGCAGGAGGCGCATCTCGCGGTCGCGGTACTCCAGCAGGAAGTACAACTCGCCGAAGACCTTGGCGGGGTTGCCGCGGTTTATCTCGTCTATGACGAGGAAGTGCTTGGCGTTGGGTTCGCTGCGCGCATTCTCGGCGGCGTGCAGCAGCGGGCCATCCTTGAGTTGGAAGCCGGGACGGCCGTTTTCCAGGGTGGGGCGGAAGCCTTGCACGAAGTCCTCGTAGGCGTAGGAGGGGTGTAGTTGCACGAGGGTGACACGGTCCTTCGAGCCGGCGAGGTGCTCTGCAAGGGCCTGCGCGACGTAGGTCTTTCCGGTGCCTGGCGGCCCCTGGAAGATGACCTGCTTCTTGTCGTCGAGTAGGGTTTGTATCTCGCGTAGGAAGTCGTTGGTGAGGTGGAGTTGGTCGGCAAGGGTAGGGAGGTCGGGCCCGGCCTGTGCTTGGTCTTCTATTTCATTTGGGTCGTCACCACGGTCATCGACTTCCCAGTAATCACGACTGACCGCCCAAACCACCGATTGCGCACCAAGACGGTGGTGTAACGGAAGGCCGCGGTCCTTGGCTTCCTCAATGAAGCGATCGAGAAAACCAAGAGAATGCTCATATAACGCCGCCTCGTCTGCGCCCTGCGATGGCCGATCGTATGCGATGCGAGCGTACGCGTCGTTGAATACGGTGGTTCTGAACGGCGGATACAGTTCGGCGTCCAAGCCCATCAGCAGCACGGATATGATATTCATACGGGTTCCTGCGCCACTTACAGCGGACTTGGGAAATGAGTTGCAGAAGGCCTGGATTCGTTGAGCAACTGACACGTCATCCTCAGTCCAAATCTCTCGCAACGCACGCAGCGCCTCCTCTGGGGACTCATCCACCCAATCGCCGAACTGTGCTAGTGATATTCGGTGGATGAGGTTGCTACTGATTCCCTTCTTGACCAGCCCGGCCCACGCATGGTCGTTACTGAGCACAGCTTTTCGCGCTGCCGCGACTTTTCGCTCAATACCAAGCTTATGGGCAATCTCATCGCGTTCCAGTCGCCCTGTGTTTACGTACGCTTGAGCGCGTTTAACGAACTCGTCCCAGGGGTTGAATTGGTGGTCGCCGTCATCTGTCGGTTGTGTTGAGTAATCTGCGATAGATTCCGTATCGTCGCCAATCGCTTCGAACGTGTCGGGAAAAATGAGATGGAGCAGAGCCTGGCGCTGTGGGAGCACTCTGCTTGAATACGCGGCAAGCAGATTGCTGGTGACAGACATTGACATCAGGAAATCCCCGAACGCCTGCGGATCGGCAAGCATGCGGTCGCACTCACTTGCCTGCTGGGACTTCCACTGCTCGACGAATTCGATGAGGAATCCGACTTGGTACGTATAGTAGTTGAGGAAGTCGTCTCCTGGGTGGGCGATACCAGACGCTAGACCGGCAACGAGGTCACAGGGAATTGTGTCCTGCGCTGACCCCTTAAGCACCATACTGATTCGGTGCTTCTTCCTTTCGCTTCCCATTGCGCTTTCGGAAATGATCAGGTAGTGAACGTACAGCGCTTCGCCAATCAACTGGTAGACCTCTGATGGGCTGCCTTCCAACTGCCGACGCAACTTTTCCATGAAATTGCCCGGCTCCCTGTCCGGCTGATCTAAGAACCGCCGTCGCAGCTCCTCCAGCCAACCGCTAGACCAGATAGCCTTGCTAGGCGTAAAGAGCGAGTCGTCGGCCCTCAGTGCGCAGTCGACCCACTTCTGCGCGGCTTCGTAGACCTTTTCCGCTCCGTCATGTGTTTTCCTGCTGCTCATCGTTCTCCTTCGGCTGCCATGCCGCTCTGTCGCTGACCACACACCATGCTATACCAATTGAGTATGAGTTGCCATCGCCTGTTGACAGGCGACGCCTTTGGGAATATCGTAATCCTCATCGATGACCATGCCATCATACGACTTCCAACGCCCACCAAGAGGGATTCAATGACCCAGATCACCGCGCGCGTGCCGGATGAGTTGGCGGAAGCCCTGGACGCAGCGTCCGCGCAGCTCAAGCGCAGCCGCACGGAGGTGATTCGCCAGGCGCTGGAGCGATACCTGGAAGACTTCGACGACCTTTCCGTAGCATCGGACCGGCTGCGGGACCCCTCCGACCCCGTCCTGGACTGGGATACGGCGAAGGTGACGCTATGACTTCTCGGGAGCGCGTCAGGGAGCCGACGCGGCCTGTGGACCACGTTCGGGCCGCGCTCGACTTCCTGGAGGCGTCGGACCGCGAGTTCGACGAGGGAGACCGTCTGCAGGCGTCGGAGAAGCTATGGGGCGCGGCCTCCCATGTGGTGATGGCGGCAGCGGAGCGGCGCGATTGGCCGCACGGCAGCCACCGCGCTATGAAGAACGCCGTCGAGAGGCTATCGGTCGAGCACGACGACACTCTCATCAAGTACGGGTTTGGCGTCGCTGAGAAGTTCCACCGCAACTTCTACCATGACAACATGGAGGACTTCGAGTTGGACGCCGACCGCCCCAAGGTGCGGGACTTCGTCGAGAGGATGGCCGCGCTGATGGGCTGAGCCGGTGGGCCTCTCAGGACGGGGATGCCGGCCTACGCAGACTCGACCGGCGCCGCGCCTTCCATCCTGCCGAGCTTGCGGTCGAAGGTGTACAGAGGGGTGGCTCCCACACGTTTGGCCGCCGACAGAATCATCAGATCGAAGAAGCCAACGCCGCCTTGGCGGTAACGTAAGGCTGCGCGTATAACGTCGTCCGCAGTCTCGACGACGAGGCTGTCCGTGGTGCTCAGCTCCACCAACGCGTCGGCAACATGGGCGCGAGTGAACCCGTAAGACCGCTCCAGCACCCACGCCACCTCGACTACGACCTCTCGGCAGATGAAGCCCTGTCGTTCGCTTGTCAATCCTTCCAGCAGCACGCGGGCCGCTTCCGCCTGTTCGGCGTCGTCACGCGCCAGGTAGCGCACTATCACGTTCGTATCTACTGCGATCACGTTCAGACGCTCCCTCGGCGATGGCTTGCTCCATTTCTTCCAGGGTCACTGTCGGGCCGTCGTACTTCAGCATCCCGAACAACCGCCCGATGGGGCGCACCGGCATGATCCAGACCCCATCATCCTGTATGACGTACCGCACCCGGTCCCCGGGCCGCACGGAGAGCGCCTCCCGAACGGCCTTTGGCAATGTGGTCTGTCCCTTTGAAGTAATACTAGACTCAATCATGGTACATCCCCTTTAGAATTACGTTTAGACAATTAGCATTGCATTAAGCATCATACCCTTACATTCCACAGTATAGCAAGCGGATGCGTGTCACACAAGGCATGAACCGAGGAGGCTGGCGGATTCGGATAGGCCGGGATTGAGCGTTGAGGGCAGGGGAGATGGCCGCGCGGGGGAGGCGTCGAAAGGGTGGGCGGACGGCGTGAGACACGCGGCGGGGCGAAAAGGCGGCTCTACGGGCATCCTGGGCGATATTTCCGCGGGAGCGCGCGGGGCCGAGGCGAATCGGGGCTGGTGCGAGCAGGACCGAGGCGTTCGGCGGGATCCTGGGAGCGTCATGGGCGCATATTCGCACTATATATGTTATGTAAAGTACGCAGTGGTTCGAACAGGCTCTGGGATGGTCTCAGGCGCCGACGTGGACCTGGATGACTCCGAGCTTGTGGAGTTGTCCGAGGAGTTGCAGGCCCATCTCGTGTACACGGTCGCGGTGGAAGCCGAGGCCGTCCCAGTGGACGTCGGAGTCCAGGCCGGACTCGTTCAGCGGTATGACCCGGTCGTCGTAGAGCGCGGCGGCGGCCCCGAGCTGTCCGAGGACCTTCGGGGTCACGAGGCGTAGGCCAAGGCCGGCCCATGAGCCGCTGCGCGCTTCGGCGAAGATTATCACCGCCGCGGCGCATCCGCGCATCGCCTCGACGGTCCTGGGCGAGACGACGAAGCCGTCGTCGGGGTCGGCCTCGGCCTGGACGCTCGATATGCCGAAGGAGTCGAGGATGTCCTCGACCGCCTGGGCGACGTCCTCGGCGCCGGCGTGCCCTATGAAGACGGCGGCCTGCTCCGGCGAGGGGCCGGGCTCGGCCGCGGGCGGCGCGGGGGCGTCGGCGCGCAGGGGCGCCGCGGCGGCTGGCGTCGGCGGAGAGACCTCGGGGGCGGCTCGGCTGGCGGACAGCCTGACGTAGAGGGAGCCGCCCGCTTCGTCGATGACGCCTGTTAGCAGGCCGTTCTTCTTGATGATCCTCAGGCACTCGGACGTAAGCTCGGGCTGGATGCCGAGCTCGCGGCGCAGCATGTTCTCGGCGTAGGAGTCGTCGGGCACCTTCCTGCCGTCGAGCATCTCGTAGAAGCGGCGGAAGGGCTCCGGCTTCAGGGAGACCTCGACGAGGGCGCGCTGGCGCTCGTTCGAGTCCTGCGGGCCTACCAGCGACTCGCCGAGGCCGGTTAGAGAGACGCGCTCCTCGCCCGCGCCGCCCTTGGTGAGGCCGTACCTGGCGGAGGAGCTCAGCTTCATGGTGAAGGCGCTGCTGGCGGGGGTCGTGTCGAGCTCGCGGGCGAGCAGCACGCGGTCGAACGGCAGCCCGGAGTTGGCCTCGTATATGGCCGTGGGCACGGCCAGGGCCTCTTCCAGGGTGTGGACGGGGTACGTCCTGGTCAGCCTCGTGCGCTTCCTGCCCGCGCCGACCGCCGTCGCTTCGTATACGCCTGCCGCCATTGAATAGACCCCTGTGTCGAAAGCGCTGAATACGGAGAAATATAGGACTGGCGGGGCCGGATGTCAAGCGCCATTTTCACCGATATTCACCGCATATCAGGCTTTTACAAGTTTACGGTGAGGTATTGCTGAAAAGGAATGAAATGCATTCAGGCCGGGCGTGGCTGCCGTTTCAAACGGCAAGGGGGAGGGCTGGTTTCAAACCAGCCCCTACGGAATGCGCTGACCCGGCAGCGATTTCGCCGCCGGCGCCGTGGAAACCCTATCCCGCGCGGGCGTCGTAGAGTAGGCAGGGGTATCTCGCGGCGGTCCTGAGGCCCGCCGCGGTGCTTCGTGTAGAATGGGAGACAAGAGACAGGGGTTAGAGAGAGGGGACCTACTTTGCTCACTCACTCGCGCATAAAGACGACGCTGTTGGCAATGATGATAGCCCTGGCCATCCTGGGCATGGCCTGCGGGGGCGGAGAGCAGCAGGCTACGGCCGTAGAAGAGCCTGCCGATAAGACCTCCGAGGCTATGGAGGCGGCGGTATCCGTTACGGACGCCCCTGCCCTACCGACCCCTGCGGAGTTCGAGAGGGCCTACGAGAAGCCGGAGGACGTGCCGGAGGAGCTAAAGGTCATATGGGAGGCGTGGGACATCCTGTCGCAGGAGTACGTGGACACCTCCAAGCTCGATTCGGAGGAGCTCGTGGCAGGGGCGGTCCGGGGGATGCTGTCGGTGCTGGACGACCCGCAGACGGCCTACGTGGAGCCTGAGACGATGCGGTCCAGCTTCGGCGACATGTTCCGGGGCGACTTCGAGGGCATCGGCGCTCACGTGCAGATAAACGCGGCGGGCAAGATCGTCATCGTCTCCCCCATAGCGGGCAGCCCGGCGGAGGCCGCCGGCATACGCCCGGGGGACATCATCCTGGAGGTGGACGGCGAGAGCATAGAGGGTTGGGGGCTGCTGGACGTCGTGTCGCTCATACGCGGGCCGAAGGGGACGAAGGTGACGCTGCTGATAAAGCACCTGCTGGCGCTGGACCCCGTCGAGATCACGATAACGAGGGGGGTCATAGAGCTGTCCACCGTACTGCTGAGAAGCGAGCCTGGGGAGAAGTTCCCGCACATAAGGATCACGGAGTTCTACCCCAACACGGTCGACCAGCTGCGGGAGATGCTCCAGCAGGTGCAGCGGGACGGGGCCGAGGGGATCATACTTGACCTGCGCAACAACCCTGGCGGCCCCCTGCAGTCCGTGGTGGACGTGGCCAGCCAGTTCCTGGACGACGGCCTGGTGCTCTACGTGCAGCGGGGCGACGGCCGCCGCACCGACTGGAGGGTCAGGCAGGGCGGCGTTGCGCTCGACATCCCCCTGGTGATGCTGGTGAACGACGGGAGCGGCAGCGCGAGCGAGGTGCTCGCCGGGGCGCTCCAGGACCATGGGCGCGCCACCATCATAGGGGCGACGACCTTCGGCAAGGGCAGCGTGAACACGCTGCGGGAGCTGAGCAACGGGGCCGGTCTCTACCTGACGACCGCCTACTGGTACACGCCGTCGGGTCGGCTGATCGACCGCGAAGGGATCCCGCCCGACATCGAAGTGGTGGACCGCAACTCCGAGGAGGCCGAGGTGAAGCAGTTCCGCCGGGCGAGGGAGGAGATCGAGAAGATCGTAGAGCAGAACAAGGCGGCGAAGGTGGGGGCATGACGGCAGGCAGGACGTTCGCGCTCAACCGGAAGGCGCGCTTCGAGTACGACATACTGGAGACTTACGAGGCGGGACTCGTGCTGGAAGGGACGGAGATAAAGGCGATCCGGGAGGGTCGCGCCAATATCGCCGACGCCTACGCGCGGCCCGACGGCGGCGAGATGTGGCTGGTCAACGCGCACATCGGCCAGTATTCCGCCGGGGGCAGCGTCAACCACGACCCGAAGCAGCCCAGGAAGCTGCTGCTGCACAAGGACGAGATAACGAGGCTCACCGGCCAGGTCGAGGCGAAGCGGTTGACCCTGGTGCCGCTGAGGCTGTACCTGAAGCGCCACCGGGCGAAGGTCGAGCTTGGCCTGGCCAGGGGACGCAGGCAGTACGACAAGCGGCGCGCGATAATCGAGAGGGAGAGAGACCGGGAGGCCAGGCAGGCGGTGCGCCGGGCCACGTGACCGCCCTGCCCTCGCGGGGCTCCCCCCTGGGGAAAAGCAAGGAGGCCGGTCCGAGTGGACCGGCCTCCTGTGCTTCGAGCCGATGGCCCGCTGAGGGCTAGCCTGCCCTCTTCACCTCGATGGTCTCGCCGGGGGAGACGGCCACCCGCTGGACGCTGATCCCCAGCTTGAGCAGCCAGTAGCCCAGGGTAGCCTTGCTGACGCCGATGCTCTCGGCCGTTGCGGACAGCCCCCTCTCCGTCAGCATCGGAGGAAGCATCACCTCCAGGGGCTCGTTGAACCTCTCCTCGACTGCGGCCATCTTCTTGGTCTTTCTGCCGATCATTGCTATAGCCTCCCAAAGCTGTAGTGTACTCATGCTAACCGTGCTCGTAAGATTACGTCAAGACTATTCAGCCCCTTTTCTCGGACAATTCCGAAAGCCTGAAAATAGCACAGATGGCTTTTCAGGAAGCCGGAATAGGATTTCAGGCCCAAAATCCCCCACGTACATGGCGGTGACGCTCTACGGCAAGGGGGAGGGCTGGTTTGAAACCAGCCCCTACGGAATGCGCTGATAGCCCCTACGGGGTGATGGCCGATAGATATGGCGCTGAACCTGGAGGTGGGGGATTTGGGAGGCAGCGTTCGTTGACCCTCCGCATAGCCGGTGTTAGACTGGCGCGGCTATGGACAGAGCGCTCCGCAGGCCCGCCTCGCCTTACGACGTCGTGAAAGCGGTGCGGCGCAACCACGGCATAGAGCACGGGACCGTAGCCGTGCTGCTGGAGCGGGGCGTCCTACCCCCCATGGGGGGTAACGCGACTCCCGGCGGGTTCTACATCTACAGCAGGGCCTCCGTGGACCAGGTGGAGTCGGCGGCGATGGAGGCGTTGTCGCGGATGGCCGCGGGAGAGCGCGACCTGGCGGTCTCGCCCTACTGCGGGACGAACCTGGTCGTGAGCGCCCTGGTCGCGGCGGCGGTCTCCTACCTGGTGGCGCGGGCCTCAGGGAGCAGCAGGCCGACCTTCTCCGCGCTGCTGTGGGGAGCGATGGCCTCAGCCGTCTTCGCGAGGCCGCTGGGGGCGCTGGTGCAGCGGCACTGCACTACCCTACCGGACGTCGAGGGCGTGGAAATCGTCTCCGTCACACGCTATCGCCTTGGGCCGCTGGCCATCCACAGGTTCGAAACGGCGGGCGCGGCAGGGTAAGCCGGAGAGCCTCCAGCCGGGGGCGCGGGCCAGGGGTAGTCGTCGATGCGGCTATTCTTCCGGCTGCTGCCGGGAAAGCCGCTCCTCCAGCAGCCTTAGCCGTGCCTTCGTGTCTTCGTGGGCGGCACGCTCAGTCTCACGGGCTGCCCTCTCAGCCTCCAGGGCTGCCCGCTCGACCTCCAAGGCTGTCCGCGTCGTCTCATGGGCGGTACTCTCCTCACCCAAGTTCCTGACGTACGTCCCGGTGGAGGGGTCGTAGAAGATGAGCCGGCCGGCGGCCCAGCACAGGCTCAGGTTGAGAACAGGGCTGTAGCCCTTCAGCACGCCGTCCGGCTCCGTCGTCAACTCCAGCGGCCGGTACTCGTCGCCCGCGAGCACGTCGCCGGCCAGCGCGTCGCCGTGGTAGTCGCCGCCGGTCGGATCGAACCGCCAGTACTCGCCGATGCCGATGCGGGCATACACGGCCCGTTTCTCCACGGTGTCCTGCCGGCCCGTGCTCTCCGATCCGACCTCCAGCACGAAGTCCGGCGTCTTGCCCGCCTCCCACGGCAGGTAGAGCCTGCGAGCGCGAATGGCCGCCGCGTCCACCCCGAAGGCGATGTAGCAGTCGGGCGATACCCGGACGTTCAGGTCGTTTGGGTCGTAGCAGATGAAGGTGTTGCTGCTGAGGAATACGTCCGGGACGCGCCCGAAGTTGGTGAACCGGTACGAAAGGACGTGTAGGAACTCCTGTATGGGCAGGTCTTGTTGCATGGCGTCAGGCAGCGGGCCGGGGTCCGGGTCGAATGAGATCGACTCCTCTATCGCAGTCGGCTGGCGGTTGTATGGCAGGGTAGTGGTCATAGCATAGCCCTCGGCGACGTTCGACACATTGACTTCAGCCTTGTACCGGCAGTTTAGCTGCCTACTCGGGCTGGAGCTCTCGGCGCTGAATGCTATAGAGCTGGGCGTTTCCCTGATCGATCCGGTGCTGAGCGTCCTGCAGGATGTCAACGCCGGCGACTACAGGACAAGAAGGGAGT
Source organism: Dehalococcoidia bacterium (assembly GCA_963664035.2). GTDB lineage: Bacteria > Chloroflexota > Dehalococcoidia > Lucifugimonadales. The sequence goes on from OY760867.2 coordinate 2,807,150, forward strand.
CCCGTGTATCTCTGCAAGTAGGAAGCGTTCCTCGCCGCCCTGGCTACGTCACGGCCGTTGACCGTAAACGAGGCCTCTACCGCGATATATCCCGGCTGATTGTCGGGATTCATCACGTGCAGGACCATGTCGGCATTCTTGAAGCTCTGCACGTCGTTGTGAGGCTCGCCATATGCCTCCGCGACCTTGGCGAAACCAAGGAGGACTCCTCGAGGAACTTCCGCAATGAGTTGGGAATCCAGAGCATCGGCGATCAAGGCGGGGATGCGGAGCATCGCGCTACGGGCATGTCCCCCCTTGACCTCGGCGATGTCGTCTGTAAGGCCGTCAACCTTGTCAGTGAGTCCATCCATCCTGTCGGTGAGTCCATCCACCCTGTTAGTGAGTCCATCCACCCTGTCAGTGAGTCCATCCACCCTGGTGCTCAGGCCAGTGAACTTGGAGTTCAGGTCAGTGATCCCTTCTGCCATCACCTTATATGCCGCAGCCGACGCCTCTTGCGCCTTGACGACATACTGCAGAGAGAGATTCTGAGCATCCACTTGGGCCTTTAGACCGTCGAAGCTCTTTTGCAAAGCGGAGATGGCTTCGAGGACCCCGGGGGTTCCGTCAGATGGAGTTGTCATGAGAGTGATTGTATCATAGGTGTTGCCTCAGAACCGGCGGCTTCGCACAGCCCGCCTAGGTCGATAGCGATCAGGGGCCATCTACCTCGTAGCGCACCTCGATCCTCGCGACCCTTGGAGTGCGTCCGCCGTTGACCGCGCCCAGGGCCAGCCGGTACTGCGCCCAGCGACCGGGGGCGGACGTGGGCTCGCCGTCCTGGAGCCAGCCGCCGGGCCAGGGTTCGCGCTCCAGGCGTTGGGCGGTATCCGCGGTCCTCAGTTGCGCCTTCACCCACGTCTTGGCGGGAACGTCGGCGCGCCACGAGACGGAGGTTGCGCGCGCGCCGTGGGGCAGCTCGAAGGGGGTCGATACGTAGTACTCCTCCGGGCCGCCGTCCGCGGCGTTGGAGACCGGGGCCGCGGACATGCCGTGCGGCCCCTGGCTGGGCAGCTTGGTCGTCCTCTCCTTGGAGAAGCCTTCGGGGCCGTTCCACCAGACCTCCGAGTAGGCCACCTGGTCGCCCCAGACCTTGTGATTGGCGACGGCAAGGTCGGTCCAGCCGTCCTCGTCGAAGTCGGCGGCCATGCAGCCGGTCGCCGAGTGGGTGAACAGCGGTGTGCGGTCCGCTGTGGAAAATCCCCTGCCCTCGCGGTTCCAATAGACGTAGGAGTCGAGGTCGCGGACCCTGCCGTCGGCGTAGGAGCATACGAACAGGTCCGGCAGGCCGTTGTTGTTGAAGTCGGCGACGCTCATGGCGTTGACGTGATTGGCGGGCAGCATCGTCTTGCGGTCGTCGCTGAGGCCGTCGGGGCCGTTCCAGTAGATGTACGCGAACGAGTCGTGCGGCCCGTCGGGCGAGGTCTGCGCGCCGCCCAGGATCAGGTCGAGGTAGCCGTTGCCCGTCAGGTCCGCGGCGCGGGCGCTCATGGTGTTGAAGGCCGCCAGGAGCTGGACGCGCTCCATGCTGTACCCGTCCGGCCCGCCCCACATGACCAAGCACCGCTCGTGCCCGTTGCCCTGCGGCGCGACGATGTCCAACCAGCCGTCGTTGTCCAGGTCCGCCAGCGCCAGCCACAGGCAGTAGTCGTATACTACGCCGTCGCGCTCCATGCGGATGCGCTGGGGGTTGGCGGCGTCGAGGCCGTCCGGCCCGCCGCGGAATATGAGCATGTCCGGGTTGTAGTAGCCCGTCACGACGAAATCGAGATAGCCGTCGCGGTCGAGGTCGCCGACGGCGCCGCCGTGCGCGTGACTGGTGGGCAGGACTATGCTGGGGTCCCTGGGGAAGCCGTCCGCGCCGGACAGGTATACGAATGCGCCGGGGTCGCGGCTCTCGCAGTTGTGGGCGCTGTTGGCCAGTACGAGGTCCACGAGGCCGTCGTCGTTCAGGTCGCAGCAGACGGCCTCGACGGCCCCCACGCCGCGCACCTGCTCGCTGCGCTCCGGGGAGAAGCCGCCGGGGCCGCCGTAGTATATGGTCGGGCTGACCTCGAATATCTTGCGGCTGTAGTGGTTTACGAAGAGCAGGTCCGGGGAGCCTCCGTCCGGCGGCCTGACAGGGAAGGCGCGGCGCGGGTCGTAGGCCTCGAGCGCCGCCGGCGGGTCGATGGCCCGGTCGCGCGCTCCGCGGTAGATGAAGGAGTCGGTCGTGAAAGACTCGTCGGTGTGGCACTGGCACAGCACCACGTCGTCCAGGCCGTCCGCGTCGAAGTCGGCTACCACGACGTCGCAGGCGCGGTTGCTGGCGAGCATCGTCCGCCTGTCCCGGTCGAAGCCGGACTCGCCGCCCCAGTATATCCACGAGCGCTCCCCTTCCCCGTGCGGCTGCCGCGCGGCAACCACGAGATCATCGAAGCCGTCGCCGTCCACGTCGCCGACCGCGGCCGCCATGGCCCGCGGGCAGTCGAGCGCGATGGGGCTGCCGACGGCACGGCCGGGCAGGACCGGCACGAGCGATACGGAGCGGTGTCGTGCCACGAAGACGTGTGGGCCGTCTCGCAGGCGCAGCACCCTCACCAGGGCCGGCGCGTCCCGGTTGTACTCGGAGTGCAGCGCCTCCCTCGCCTCCTCCTCCGTGCCCAGGTCCGGCTCGTCCAGCGCCACGGGGAGAGGCGTGCTGACGCCCGGGCCGATGCCTTCGGGGCCGCCCCAGTAGACGGCAACGGTCCCGTCCGACGCGCGGACCACCACGTCGGCGTAGCCGTCGCCGTCGATGTCGTCCGCGTCGATCTGGCTCGCCGTGATGGGGAGGTCGACGAATCGCTTGGGCTCCAGGCCCAGCTCGGCCTGGTAGAAGACTCGGAGCTTGCCGTCGGACTTCCCGCTTGCCAGTCCGCAGACCATGGCGAGGTCGGGGCGCCCGTCGCCGTCGAAGTCGCCGGCGGCGATGGAGACGCACGCCGGGGCGGGTAGGAGCTGGTGGCGGCGCTCGCTGTACCCGTCGGGGCCGCCGTAGTATACGAAGGCGTTGAGGTCGCCCCGGGCGCCGTTGTGGAGCATCCCGATGACGATGTCGTCGTAGCCGTCGCCGTTGAGGTCGGCCGCCGCGCCGGACCATGCGCCGTCGGACGGCAACTCGGTACGGGAAGCCTGCCCCAGCGGGTCGCGGTACAGGAAGGACGGCGGCTGCTCGCCGTGGGGCTGGCTGTTGCAGATGACCAGGTCGACGTAGCCGTCGCGGTCGAGGTCGTACTGGTGGATGCGCTGCAGCACGCCCGCGCGGGAGACGTAGATGTTCTGCCCGCCGTTGCCGAATGCGCCCCGGCGGAAGGCGTCGAACCCCTCGGTGACCACGACACCGCTGCTCGTCATGATAGGCTGCACCCCAGTCCGAAGCTGTGGGCATTGTAGTACTTTGGGGTCTGCCCCGCATCAAACCGCGAGGGTCGTTGACCGCCTTTCGCTGGCGTTGCTACACTGGTCAGGCAGCGTCCCTGTAGCTCAGTGGATAGAGCGGCTGCCTTCTAAGCAGCGGGTCGCGGGTTCGAATCCTGCCAGGGACGCCACTTTGCCCCTGCGCCTTGTCCAACGATGGACGCGGTTGGACTCTGCTGATACAGTAGCATTAAGCGCACCGCGCAGGGGAGATTGTCGAATGACCACAGACAGCCGGTTGGGAGTTCTCGAAGGGCGCGTCGACGAACAGGCCGCTGCCGTAGCGGAGTTGCGGGCCGACATCCGAGACCTGCGGTCAGACCTGCGGGACGGGCTGGCAGATGTGCGGGAAGAGATGAGATCTGGGCTGGCCTACGTGCGGGCTGAGCTGGCCGACGTGCGGGCTGAGCTGGCCGCAGTCAACGGCCGCATCGATCGACTATACCTTGCCGTGCTCACCGTCGGCGCGGGCGTTGGGGCTGCCCAGGTTGGACTACTTGTGACGCTCATTCTCAGGACGTGAGGAGACTTGGGAAGGCACACCGCAACCTCCCACTTCGGCGGCGTCCACCAATAGCGTAGTCGTAGGCGCGGGTGGCAGGGATTACGGGCACCCGGCTGAAGAAAGGTTGTAACGATGTCACCATCAACGCATATGCTGACTCTTCCTGGCGCCATGATTCAACGGGGGTTCTGGTTGTACGTGTGGAAGATCGAGTCTCCCTCTGGCGAATTGCTGCTATACGTCGGACGCACAGGGGATACTTCATCACGTAATGCAGCAGCGCCATTCACACGCATGGGTCAGCACTTGGGGAAGAATAGGAACGAAAACATGATCCGCCAGCACTTAGAGAAACGCCACATTCTGCCGGAGGATTGTGGGTCTTTCGTCCTGATCTCACATGGGCCACTGTTCCCCGAGGCGCAGGACATGCCTGAGCACAAGAGGCGGCGAGACAAGGTTGCAGCCTTGGAACGCAAGCTTGCCGAGACGCTGGAGTGTGTCGGATATGACGTGCTGAACAAGGTCAGGAGTAGGCATCAACACGATGACAGTCTTTGGCCCACTATACGCAGCGCGTTTGCAGATCACTTTCCAATGTTGAAGCTGCCTTGAGGATGGATGCGGGTCGCCGGGAGGCTCTGACCGATCGGACTCGCCGCCTTCCTCAGCCTGAGGGACCGTTCACTCCGAACCTCTTCGCACTAGGGTGCTCGTCTCCGACCAGCCTCTCGGCAGCTATAATTGGGGCCGAACCCTGTAGGAGAAGCCCAACCATGGACATTGAGGCAGTCACGGATAGCGCGCAGGAGCACCTGCGTACGGCTGGCGTGGACGGCTGGCTGCTCTATGACTACCGTGGGATGAACCCGATCTTCTGGGATACGGTCGGGGCCATCGACAACGTTACCCGCCCCTGCTGGCTGTGGGTTCCCGCCGAGGGCGAGCCGGAGTTGCTCGTGAGCTACGTCGACCAGGGCCGCTTCGGCCACCTGGGCATACCTACGAGGCTGTTCGTCAGCCGCGCGGACATGCTCGCTCGACTCGGGGAGATGCTCGACGGCGCTAGGCGCGTCGCTATGGAGTACTCGGCGGAGGGCGCGCTGCCGAGGGTGTCCAGGGTGGACGGCGGCACGTTGGAGTTGGTGCGCGCTCTCGGGGCCGAGGTCGTATCCTCCGCGGACACGGTGCAGTTCGCCACGCAGCGTTGGAGCGAGTCGCAGCTCCGGTCGCACCTCGTCGCCGCCGGCAAGCTGACCCGGATAGTCGGAGAGGCGTTCGCCTACGTCGGCGACAGGCTGGCGACCGGGCCGACGGAGTACGACGTTGCGGAGTTCATTCGCGACCGCTTCCGCGAAGAAAGCCTGGTGGTGACGGACGGGCCGGTCGTCGCGGCCAACGAGCACGCCTCCGACCCTCACTTCGAGCCTACGCGCCGTAACGCGGTGCCGATACGAGGCGGAGACTGGGTGCTGATCGACCTCTGGTCGAGGGTCGACGGCGAGGACTCGATGTTCGCGGACATCACGTGGACGGCCTACGTCGGCGAGCGCGTCCCGCCGGAGCACCAAGCCGTCTTCGACGCCGTGACCGGGGGACGGGACGCGGCCGTCGAGGCTATCGGGAGGGCGTTCGCCCAGGGGCGCACGCTCCAGGGCTGGGAGGTCGACGCGGTGGCCAGGGAGTACATCTCGGCCGCCGGCTACGGGGACTACTTCAGCCACCGCCTCGGGCACAGCCTTGGGCGTGAGGTACACGGCAACGCGGTGAACCTGGACGGCTGGGAGACCAGGGACACGAGGCCGCTCATTCCCGGCGTCGCCGTCACCATCGAGCCGGGCGTCTACCTGCCCGCATTCGGCGTCCGCTCGGAGATCGACGTCTTCATCGCCCCTACCGGCCCCCACATAACCACGGAGCCGCAGCGCGAAGTCGTCAGAATAGTGTAGCGCTTCCCTTCCGCCCTTGGCCGTTACCACCTACTACCTCGAAATGATGGCTGAGGGCGAACTGCGCCGGTCGTCCAGGGAGTCGGCAGATATAGCGGTGGAACGGCAGGATGTCCCCGACGCGGTGCTGGGCCGGTACCTGTACGGGGCGGTCGGGCGGGACTACGAGTGGACGGACCGGAGCCGGTGGAGCGACGCGCAATGGCTGGAGCGGCTGGGCCTGCCCAACGTGGAGACGTGGGTGGCCTACGAGGGGGAGGCGATGGCCGGCTACTTCGAGCTGGCCATGGACGAGGAACGTAACGTGGAGATCGCCTACTTCGGCCTGCTGCCCGGGTACGTCGGGCGCGGGATCGGCGGGCGCCTGCTCACGATAGCCGCGCGGCGAGCCTGGGACATGGGCGCGTCCAGGGTATGGCTCCATACGTGTACCAGGGACCACTCTCACTCGCTGGCTAACTACAAGGCGCGTGGATTCCGCGTGTTCAAGCAAGAGGCGTTGGAGCAATGATCCAGCCCATGAAGGCGTTTCAACGAGATACGAGATGGGGGGGGTAGCCTGTGACGATCAAAGCGGTGCTGTTCGACGCGGACGGCGTCATACAGCGACAGACGCTGACCTTGCACGCGGTCCTGACCGACGTGCTGGGAGCGCCGGCCCATAGCGTCGACGAGATGTACCGCGACATATGGGAGGCGGAGGGGCCGGCGCTGACCGGACGCGTGGACTTCTCGGAGGCGCTGTCGGCGGCGCTCGATAAGTGGGGTATGGCCGGGCGCCTGCAGGACTTCATTGAGCCCTCCACGTCGATACGGGTGGACCGCGCCATCATCGGCATAGTCCGGAGGCTGCGCGGGGCCGGCATACTGTGCTGCCTCGCGTCCAACCAGATGACCTACAGGGCCCGCTACATGTCCGAAAAGCTCGGCTACGCGGACATTTTCGACATGGAGTTCTACTCCTGCCGCATCGGCTACAAGAAGCCCGACCCCGCCTACTACACGGCCATACTGGAGGAGCTCGGACTGCCCCCCGGCGAGGTGCTGTTCATCGACGACGTCGAGGCCAACGTGGACGCCGCCCGCCGGCTCGGGATCGCGGCCTCGGTCTTCCAGCCCGGCCCCGGGGTAGAGCCCCATGAGCTGATGCGGCGCATCCTCGCCGAGCACATTCCGGGAGGGAATGTAGGGGGTTGACTCATGGGGCATGAGTCAACTATACTCTTCCCATGAGTAGACGCCTCCAGGTACTCCTGGATGAAGAAGAGTACGTCGATATTCAAGGCGTTGCCCGGAGGCAGCGGATGACTGTTGCTGAATGGGTTCGACAAGCGCTGCGCAGGGCAAAAGGCGATCACCCCGGGGTCGTCGAAGCCAAGTTGCGCGCCATCGACGATGCGTCGCAGCACGAGTATCCGACGGCAGACATAGAGGACATGCTGCGCGAGATAGAGGCGGGGCAGACGATACGGTGACGTTCGTAGATTCGAACGTGCCTATGTACATGGTGGGACAGCCCCATCCGAACAAGGACCGCGCTATCGCGCTGCTGACGAAGCTGGTGCGAGCAGGCGAGCGCCTGATCACGGACGTGGAGGTCTACCAGGAGATTCTCCATCGGTATACCGCCATCCAGAGGCCCGACGCCATTGACGCCGCGTTCGATAGCCTCGACGGGATTACCGACGACATCCTGACCTTTGGCATGTACGAGATCCGCGCTGCCAGGACGCTCATCGGTACCGTGCAGGGCATCTCCGCGCGGGACGCTCTGCACGTGGTCGTCATGCGCCAGGCTGGGACCAATCGCATCCTGAGCTTCGACCGCGGCTTCGACGCCTGTCCAGGGGTCGAACGCCTCTCCTAGGCCCGGCTTACCCGCCCAGGCGCGCCGCCGCCCATGCCGCGGCGCCGTTAATGCCCTCGTCGCTCCCCTCGAACCATGTCACCCGCCGGTCGTCCAGCCGGAACCAGTTGTACTGCTGCCTGACGAAGCGGTGGGTGCGCCTATTGGTCCTCCGGACCGCCTCGTCCAGGGGCATCTCCCCTTCCAGGTGGGCCGCTAGCTCGCCGTACCCTATCCCGGACATGGAGGACAGCTCCCGCGTGTAGCCGCGCCGGAGCAGGCCGCCGACCTCCCCTACCCACCCTTCGGCAATCATGCGGTCAACCCTGTCGTCGACGCGCCGGTAGAGCGCCTGCCGCTCCAGGGTCAGCCCCAGCACGACGGGCTCGAACCCCGGCCCTTCGGCGGAGGGTTGCTCCGCCGGCTCCGGCCCCGCGTACAGCTCCAACGCCCTCACGACACGGCGCGGATTCGCGGCGTCTATCCGCTCGGCCGCCGCGGGATCGAGGGACGCCAGCTCATGGTACAGCGCGTCCACACCCTCGGCCTCTATCCGCGCCTCCAGCGCTCGGCGCGCCCGCGGGTCCGGCTCCGCCTCGGGCACGCGCCAGCCCTCCAGCAGCGCGCGGACGTACTGCCCCGTGCCGCCCGCCACTATCGGCAGGCGCCCGCGCTGCCGTATGTCTTCGATGGCCTGCCGCGCGTCGCGCAGGAACAGGGCGAGGCTGTACTGCCGGTCCGGGGTAACTAGGTCGACCAGGTGGTGCGGAGCCGCGGCGCGCTGCTCCGCCGTGGGCTTGGCCGTACCGACGTCCATGTGGCGGTACACCTGCCGGCTGTCGGCGCTCACGACCTCGCCGCCGAGCTCGGCGCACAATCTCACGGCAAGCTCGGTCTTGCCGGCCGCCGTGGGGCCGACGATGAACAGCACCACCCCTAAAGCCGGTTTGCCGGCCACTCAGGCGACCGCCGCGGCTACGCCCCGCACCACCTGGACGAACGACTCGGCCTCCAGGCTCGCCCCGCCCACGAGGGCGCCGTCCACGTCGGGTTGGCGCGCGAAGTCGTCGACGTTGTCCGGGTTGACGCTTCCGCCGTATAGGACCGGCGCGGCGTTCGCGGCCGCTTCCCCGAACGCGCTGGCGATGACCGCCCTTACGCGCGCCATGATTGCCTGGGCGTCTTCGGGCGACGCCGCCCTGCCCGTGCCTATGGCCCACACCGGCTCGTAGGCCACTATCAGCCCCTCCACGGAGTCCGCCCGCGCCAGGCCGGCCCGCACCTGCCGCTCGACGACGGCCTGCGCCGCGCCGCCTTCCCGCTGTTCGAGGGTCTCCCCGACGCACAGGACCGGCCTCAGGCCCACTTCCAGCGCCGCCTCGACCTTCCTGCCCACGGACTCGTCGGTCTCGCCGAACCACTGCCTGCGCTCGGAGTGGCCGACGATCACGTATCGGCAAAGCTCCGCGACCATGGACGGAGAGACCTCCCCCGTGAAGGCGCCGCCCGCCTCGTGGTGCAGGTCCTGCGCGCCCAGTGCGATGTCTGTCCCGTCCAGCAGCCTTCCGACGGCCTCCAGCGCCGTGTAGGGGGGGCACAGCACTACCTCCACGCCCCGTACCGATTCGAGGCCGTCCTTCATGGCGGCCACGAGCGCGCCCGCCTCGGCGACCGTCTTGTTCATCTTCCAGTTGCCCGCTACGACAGGGGTCCTCATCGGCTTGCGTCCTCCTAACCGGTCGGGGTCATTGTAATGGATGATATGTAGGCCCAGCTTATCTATAATCGAGGCCAACACAGCCAGGAGCCTGGAAGATGGAGCGAATCGAGTACGCTATCGAGATAGACCGTCCGGTGGAGGAGGTGTTCAGCTTCGTCGCCGAGCCGGAGAACGAAACGAAGTGGCGCGCCGGTCTGACCGCCTCGGAGGGGACATCCGAAGGGCCGCCGGGCGTGGGATCGACGGGGCGCAGGGTGCAGAGCTTCCTGGGGCGGGAGATGGAGAACGACTGGACGGTTACGGATCTGACGCCCAACGCAAGGATAGCCGTGGCGAGCACCTCGGGCCGGACGCGCTATAGCTCGGCCTATACTTTTGAGCCGACCGGGGACGGCACGAAGCTCACCTTCGAGCTGGAAGCCGATACCGGCGACTTCTTCAAGATACCGGACCCGATCGTTACCCGCATGGCCAGGCGCCAGCTGGAGGCGGACATGACCGCGCTGAAGGCCCTGCTGGAGAAGGCCTAGCGCGCGTCCTGAGCCTACGGCCCGAACTTGTGCAGCTTGCCCGCGTGGGCGAGCGCGACGAACATGACGCCGGTCGCCGGCAGCCTGCCGAGGCTGCCCTGGGCGCAGGCCCTCTCGGAGAAGGCGGGCACGCCGTCCCCCGCCGTCAGGCGCGACCTGACCAGCAGCGGCACGGGGTGCCAGCTATGGCCCGCCAGGGTCGCAGGCGAGGCGTGGTCGCCGGCTACGACCAGCACGTCGGGCGCGGCGTCCAATATCCGCGGTATCCGCGCGTCCAGCTCCTCCAGCGCGCGCACCTTCGCGTCGAAGTCGCCGTCCTCGCCGGCCGCGTCCGCCGGCTTGTAGTGCAGGAAGAAGAAGTCGTGCTCGTGGATGCTCGCCCGCAGCGTCTCGACCTCGTCGTCGAAAGTGGAGCCGGTGGCCAGCACCTTCATTCCGACGACATTCCCCAGCCCTCGGTACATGGGGTATGCGGCGATGGCCGCCGGATTCAGCCTGTACGCTTCGCCCATGTCCGGCAGGCTTGGCAGCCGCGAGAAGCCGCGCAGCAGCACCATGTTGGCCGTCGCCCGGTCTCGAAGGGTCGCCCTGGCGCCGTCCGCGAACCGGTTTACCGCCGCGGCCGTCCTCTCGGAGTCCGGCGCGAGCGCGGCGGCCTCCAGCGGGCGAGCGCCTTCGACCTGGGGGTCCGTCTCGCTGACGGCCTCACCCAGGCCGTCGCCCCTGAGCACCAGCACGAAGCGGTGCTCCTTCACCATGTGTACCGAGACTTCGACGCCAGGCGCTTCGATCCGGGCCAGGCGCTCCACGAGCGGCGCGCTCTCCTCGCTCGGTATCCGCCCTGCCCTGCGGTCCACGATGGTCCCGTCCGCGTCCACCGTACACAGGTTGCCGCGCGCCGCTACGTCGCCGCCGCCCAGATCGACGCCTATTCCAAGCGCCTCCAGCACGCCCCGGCCCAGCAGGTACTTCACCGGGTCGTAGCCGAAGAGCGCCATGTGCCCAGGACCGCTGCCAGGCGTGATACCCGGGGCGACGGGCGTAGTCAGCCCGGCCGCGCTCTCGCGGGCGAGCCTGTCCAGGTTCGGCAGCGACGCGGACTCCAGCTCGGATAGCCCCGTCCCAGGATGGGGCGCGCCCCCAAGGCCGTCCACCACCAGCATGACGATCTTGCTGTCGGTCCGCTTGCATATGTCGCCTATGTACGGAAAGTCGATCATCTCACCTGTCCATCAACGCGGCGACGCCGGGCAGTTCCCTGCCGGCGAGATAGTCCAGGGAAGCGCCTCCGCCGGTGGAAACGTGGGACATCTCGCCGGCCAGGCCGAGCTTCGCGACCGCCTCGGCGGTGGAGCCGCCGCCCACGATGGTCGTAGCGCCGCGCAGGCCGGCCACCGCCGCCGCCATGCGCCTGGTGCCGCGCGAGAACGGCTCCCACTCGAACACCCCGGCCGGGCCGTTCCACACGACCGTCCTGGCCGGAGCCAGCGCGTCCAAAAAGGCATCGACCGTCCTGGGTCCTATGTCCATTATCATCCACCCCCCAGGGATGGAGTCGGCGTCCACCGTCCTGTGCGCGGCGCCCTCCGAGAACTCGTCGGCCACCACCAAGTCGACGGGCAGGAGCAGCTTCGGCCCGTCCGCCGCCGCTGTCTCGATCAGCCGCGCCGCGTCGCCCATCATATCTTTTTCGACGGCGGAGGCGCCCACGTCCAAGCCCCTGGCGGCGAGGAAGGTCGCCGCCATCCCGCCGCCCACGACCAGGGTATCCGCCCTGCCCGCGAGGCGCCGCAGCGCCGCCAGCTTGTCGGACACCTTCGCGCCACCGAAGATTGCCGCGAAAGGCCGCTCCGGCGACTCCAGCGCTCTCCCCAGCATGTCGAGCTCCCTGGCAAGCAGCAATCCCGCCACGGCGGGCAGGCGCCGCGCCGCGCCCTCCACGGAGGCATGGGCGCGATGCGCCGCTCCGAAGGCGTCGTTGACGTACACGTCGGCAAGCTCCGCGAGCCGCGCCGCGAAGGCGGGATCGTTGGCCTCCTCCTCCGGGTGGAACCTCGTATTCTCCAGCATCAGCACGCCGCCGGGCTCCATGCCGGAGACCATGGCCTCGACGCCGGGCCCCACGCAGTCGTCGGCCTGCGCCACCGGCGCGTCGATGACCTGCGAGAGCCGTTCGGAGATCGGGCCTAGCCTCAACCCGTCGACGACCTTGCCGCCGGGCCTGCCCACGTGGGAGCACAGCACCACCCTGCCCCCCCGCGCGCGCAGGTACTCTATGGTCGGTACAGAGGCCCTGATACGCGAGTCGTCCGATATCCGCGCCGTACCCGGGGCGAACGGGACGTTGAAGTCGACGCGCACGAGCGCCGTCTTGCCCGCGACGTCGATGTCCTCGACGGTCTTCTTCGCGGTCATCTCTCGTCCACCTCGCCGAGCTTGCCGGGTCCGCCGGCCCGGAGCGCCTCCACGTACCGGTCGACCTGGCCAGGGCTCCTGAATATGAAGACTTCGGCAGCCCTAGCGTGCTCTTCGATCATCTGCATGATCGCGGCGACCCTGCGGCTCCTGAAGGTCCATATCCAGTAGAGGAAGCTCAACGTCAACCTCTCCTCGCAGTCCGGCGCCATGTCCGGCCTCGTCCGGCCGCGATACTGTATGGCCCTCCTCAAGGCTCGCCACACGCAGAGGTACGGCGGGAAGTCGATGAACAGGACCGTATCTGCCTTAGCGAGCCTCATGTCGAGGGAGCCGCTGTAGTTGCCGTCGAGGACCCAATCGTCCGCCGACATGGCGTCCTCGAGGCGCCGACGCCAGACCCTTGCGTCGGGCATGGTCCAGCCGGGGCCCCAGTGCAGCTTGTCCAGGTGGACGACCGGCAACCCCGTTATCTCGCCCACCTCGAGCGCCAGGGTGGTCTTTCCCGCGCCTCCGCTGCCGATTACGAGCACCCTTCTCATGCCGGGTTGGGGCTTTCCAGGAGGAATCTCAGCGCCTGCCCGACCGTTGCCATGGAGTCGTCGGAAAGGCCGGCGTCAGCGGCTGCCCGTTCGGCCCTCGCCGTGTACTCGGCGATGAGGTCCTCGCAGTACAGGCGGCCCCCCAGCCTCTCGGCGGTCTCCCTGACGACCTCTACGTCGCTCCCGTCGAGCACCCGCTTGAAGTATACGTCTCCCAGCCGCCTCTTGTCGTTCAGGTTAGCTTCCTGCACGGCATAGACCACGGGGAGCAGCTTGGTCTTGTTCAACACCGAGGCGCTCGGCCCCTGGTCCTCGGCCCCGATGGGCCACAGCTCCAGCATGTCGCGCCGGACCTGCAGCGCTATGCCGGCGTTGCGGCCGCAACGCCCCAGGGCCTCGACGGCATTATCTTCCACGGACGCCAGGAGCGCGCCCAGCTTCATCGCGCATTCGTATAGTGCGCCCGTCTTTTTGGACACCGTGTCCAGGTAGGCGTCGACGCTGAGGTCGATCCGCTCCTGGGCCTCCAGGTCCTCGAACCTCCCCTCGCATACCTCCAGGCTCGCCTCGTCCAGCATGCGCACGGCGTGGTAGACCGTTTTGGGGGGCGCGCCGTGGAGGCGTAGCCGGAACATGGCTAGGCGGGCCAGCGCGTGCATCCCGTCGCCGGCGTTTATGGCCTGCGCCGGGCCCCATACCCACCAGACGGCATCGCGTCCGCCGCGCTGAGGGCGGCCCCCCTGCACGTCGTCGTGGATCTGGGAGAAGTTCTCCACCAGCTCCACCGCGGCCGCGGCCGGTACGGCCTTCTCCAAGTCGCCCCCGCAGGCCGCGCACGCGGCAAGGCAGGCGACGCCGTGGGTGCGGGCGGGCGGCGATAGCTGCGCGGGATTGCCGCTCCGGTCGGTCCATAGCATATGGTAGGACATCATCCCGTACAGGGGCATCCGGCGCGACTCGAAGACGTCTCGCAGGCCCGATTCCACCAGGGCGGCGAGGCCGGAGACCGCGTCGGTCCGTACGTCGGTCAACTTGCGGCCTCGTCGAGCTTCACGCCAAGGACCGCCTCCATGTCCTCCCTGGACACGGCCCCCTGGCGGAGAATCCTTGGCGACGCGCCCGTCACGTCCACCACGGTAGAGGCCACCCCGCCCCGGCACTCGCCGCCGTCGACGATCAGGTCAACCTCGGAGCCTAGCTGCCGCCTCACGTCCCGCGCCGTGGTGGGGCTCTCGGCGCCGCTGCGGTTGGCGCTCGTGCCCGTGATGGCGCAGCCGAGCATACGCACGATCCTCCTTGGGACCGGGTGGTCGGGCACGCGGAGGGCGACGGTGTCCCCTCCCCCGCTCACCGCGTCGGGCACGAGGCCGCTCCTGGGCAGCACGAGGGTGAGCGCGCCCGGGAAGAACGCCCGCGCCAAGGCGCGCGCAACGTCGGAGACGCATGAGCCGTAGGTATCGAGTTGGCTCTCGTCGGCGATGAGCAGCGGGACCGCCATCGCCGCCGGGCGGCCCTTGATGCGGTAGAGGCGCTCCACCGCCCCAACGTCGGACGCCGCCGCCGCCAGCCCGTAGAGCGTGTCCGTGGGTATGGCCACGACCCCGCCGCCGCGCAACAGGCGCACTGCGGCTTCCAACTGGGGTGTATGGGATGCTTGCGTCGCGGTCATTGGCGGGATGGCGTCCTATGCCTCGGACGCTATCCTATCAAATCCGACGGGCGCCGGAGGCGGGGGACTCAGTTGTCGGGCTCGGGAGTAGGAGTAGCTGCCTGCCCTGAGTAGACCTCGGAACGAATGCTCCCGCGCGGGATGTCGTCAGTCACCGCCTTCCAGATGGTAACGCTGATCGAGTCGGACAGCGACCGGTCCGCCATCATCTTGTCCTCATCGACGAAGAGAACGTGGATGGGCTGTCGTCCTCCGGAAGGGTCAAGCTGGGCCTCGGTCTGGCCCGGTTCCAGGTGGATGTGGCGCTCGTCGGTTGGCACCGGCTCGCCCTCGGCGGGATAAGGGTCCTCTACGCCCCACACTACGACGTAGTGGCCCGTGGTCTCGCCGAGCCCCTCCGAGTCTATCTTGACGCTGAACGGGAACTCCTTGATCTGGGCCTCGTCCTCCGGCTCGACGATGAATACCTGGCTCTCCCCCGCTACGACGGTTATGGTGATGGTCTCGATTTGAACAGGTTCGTAGAGCAGGTTCAAGTCGTCCCCGAAGATGAGCGTCAGCGTATGCTCGCCCGGCTCCAGGGTCAGCAGGGTCTCCGTCTGCTCTTCGTGGAAGTGAATGTGGGTGCTGTCGTGCGCTATCGTGCGCTCATCGGTACTCCACGATTCGGTCGTGTGGGCGCGCTTCCTCACCGCCATCTCGGTGTCGTCGATGAACAGGTGGTGGTGCCCGTATCCCCGCTCTACCTGGAACTCGAATGGCCTTCTCAAGGTGAGGCCCTCGGCGCCCATCTTCACCAGGACGGGGCTGGTAACTTCGGCCCCGTCCGCGGGCTCGATGAAGAAGACCCTCTCATTGCGTACCTCTGGGGTCGGCTGCCCCTCTCCCCCGCCGCACGCCCCGGCTGCTCCCAGGCCGAGGATGAGGGAGACGAGAACGGCCAGCGGCGCCCACCTTCGCATGGCTTATCTTCCCCTGCTCGTCCCGGCAGTCATTCTATCCGGGTCCGTGGGTCGAGAGCGTCCCTGAGGCCGTCGCCAACGAAGTTGACCGCGATCACCGTAATGGAGATGGCGACTCCGGGCGGGACCCATATCCACGGTAGCTCTTTGAGCACGTACAGCGACTGTGCGCCCGTGATCATGTTGCCCCACGTGGGGGTGGGCATCCGAACGCCCAGCCCCAGGAAGCTCAGGGTTGCCTCCGAGATTATGGCTCCGGCCACCGTCAGCATGCCCGCCACCGCGACGTACCCCATGACGCTGGGGAGGATGTGTATGAACATCAGGCGTGTTTCATTCGCGCCTATCGCCCGCGCGGCGGTCACGTAGTCCATCTGCCGCACCGAGAGCACCTGGCCGCGGACGATCCGGGTCAGACCGGGCCAGCCCAGGAGGCCCATCACCATCATCAGGTTCCAGATGCTCTGGCCGACCAAGGACACGAGTATGATCAGGGCGAAGAAGGTTGGGAAGGTCATCACCAGCTCGGTGAAGCGCTGGATCAGGTTGTCCACCCATCCCCCGAAATGTCCCGACACGAGCCCGAGGACCGCGCCGATGAACGAGGCGATGAGGGCGGCGACTATCCCCACGCTCATGGATACCCGGCCGCCGTGGAGGAGCCTGGAGAAGACATCGCGGCCGGCGTCGTCATTGCCCAGGATGTGGTCCCAGCTTGGGGCCCCGCGGTAGCGGTCCAGGTCGGTGTCGAAGGGGTGGTGCCAGGCGACCCACGGCGCGAAGAGGGCCATGGCGCCGAAGACGGCCAGGATGCCCAGGCCCAGGATCGCCATGTGGTGGCGCCGGAAGCGCCGCCAGGCGGTCTGCTGCGACTTCCGCGCGGGGGCCTCTGCCAGCGGAGCGGTCAGCTCCTGCCGTGCCTCATTGCTGGTCGCCATCGTCCATCCCGTCCTGTCCGCTCATGGGGTTAGGGCTCACGGCTGCCGAATGCGTGGGTCGGCATAAGCATACAGTATGTCGGCGAGTAGATTCGTCAGCAGGACCAGCGACGCGCCGATGAACGCCAGTCCCATCAGCACCGGGTAGTCCCTCGCGTGTATGGCGTCCAGGGACATGCGCCCCATCCCGGGCCAGGAGAACATGTACTCGATCAGTATGGCGCCTCCGATCAGCCCCGGCAGACGCAGCATGGTGATCGTGATCAACGGAAGAAGGGCGTTCCGGAAGGCGTGCCTGCCGATTACGACCACCTCCGACAGCCCCTTCGACCGCGCGGTCGTCACGTAGTCGGACTTGAGCACCTCCAGCATGGCGGTGCGGGCGAAGCGGGTGTTGCCGGCCATCGAGTCGATGGCAAGCACGGACGCGGGCATTATCAGGTGGTGAAGATTCGAAAGGACGGAATAGCCCTCCGTTGCCTTGTACATGCCGAAGGCCGGAAGCAGCTCGAACCTGGCGGAGAAGACGTACAGCGCCATGAGCGCAAAGAAGAACGTGGGGATGGAAATGCCGAACAGCGAGGCCACCGTAAGGCCGTAGTCATAGGTGCTGTACTGCTTGAGGGCCGCGATCACGCCGAACAGGGTGCCGAGCACAGTCGCCAGAACCATTGCCGTCGTGGTCAGCTCCATCGTGGCCCAGAACCGGGAGTAGATGAGGCTCAACACCGGCAGGCCGTTGTGGTACGAATAGCCGAAATTGCCCTGGACGATCTCCCTGAGCCAGATGAGGTACCTCACGGGGACCGGCTTGTCCAGGCCGAGGTGTTTGCGCAGGATCTCCTTGTTCTCTATCCCCTCCTGGCCGCGCTCCGGGTCTATCATGGCGTCGACGGGGTCGCCCGGCGCTATGTTGATGAAGACGAACGTTATCAGCGAGATGGCCACCAGCATTGGGATGCTGATCAGGATACGGCGGGCAATGTACGCTGTCATGGGGAATGCGTCCCTGTATGGAGTCCCACTTAAGTTCGGTCGAGAAAGGCCAGACTGCTACGACGCGCCCGGCCTGGCGGGGATAACGGGCCTAAACCGCCCCTGGTCCCGCCGGACCGGTCGCGTCGCTGCGTTTAGGTCTAACTCCGAGCCGAGGGCTCTTAGCCGCCGCCGGCAGTTTCTACCGGCGGCGGCCAAAGCTCACGACCCTAGTTCTCGCTGACGTCCCACTGCTCGATGTGGTAGAACCAGTTGGCGTTCCACATCATGATCGGCATGATGTCGATCTCGCTAAGCGATTTCGGCTGAGGACGGTCGCCGAATCCCGGCACGTACACCTTGCTGGCGTACGTGAACAGGCGAGCGCCCGACCAGAGCGGGGCCACCGGCAGGTCCCTCACGAGCATCTCGTTGATTGCCCTGCCGATCTCCTCCATCTCTGCCGTGCTCAGGGCCCTCGGGGCCTTGTCGAACAGCGCGTCCATCTCGGGGGTGGTGTAGCCGTGCGGGTCCGGCCCCGTCGAGTCGTAGTAGTACCTGCTGTTCAGCACACTACCGCCCCAGCCGCCGCCGCGTGTCACCTCGGCGCCGCCTTCCTCCTTGGTCCGCGGGTTCGTGTACCACCTCTCTTGGGCTATCGCTCCCTCGTACTCTACGTACTCGGTCTTGAAGCCCGCCTCAGCCAGCATCTCCTGCTCGACGGCCAACTGTGCCCTGTAGTTCGGGTCCGAGATGACGCCGATCTGCACCTCGACCACGCGGTCGAAGTCCCAGCCGGCCTCCACCAGGAGCGCCCTCGCCGCCTCCGGATCATACGGGTACAGCGCGTCCATCTCGGCGGTGTGCGAGCCGGGCGGCAGGTGCAGGGTCGAGTTGTAGATGTTGCCCAAGCCGCCGGCTGCGTACGTTTCCACGATCTTCCGGCGATCGAGCGCCATCAGCCACGCCTGGCGGACCCGCCTGTCCTGCAGCCACGGGTTGCGCAGGTTGAATCCGTACCCGGCGTTCGTCATCTGGGCCGCGACCGCGTTGACGACGAACCGAGGGTCCTGGATGAACGCCTTGTACCCCTCCGTCGAGAGGCCGCCGCGCCTGCTGACGTCGATCTCGCCCCGCTGCATGGCGATCTGCGTCGCGTCTGGCGAGGGGATGACGTGCATGAAGACACGGTCGATCTTCGGCCTACCGAAGTAGTAGTCAGGGTTGGCTTCGAACTCCAGGAAGCTGTCGGGCTGGTGCTGTACGAACGTGTACGGCCCCGATCCCATCATGCCGTCGACGAAGAACTTGTCCCCGTCGATCTCGTTCATCGGCAACTCGCCAAGGACGTGCTTCGGCAGGACCGGCTTGAGGTACAGGGCGTTCAGGAACACGCCCGTGGGGAACTCCATGTCGAACTTGATGGTGTGGTCGTCGATCACCGTTATCCCGGTGGCCGAGTCTGCCTCACCGTCGATCACGGCGCCCGCTCCCTTGACCATCTCCAGGGACTTGGGGACCCTCACCAGGGACTCGGGGTTGATGTACGTCTGGAAGGTGAACTCCACGTCGTGAGCGGTCACCGGCGTGCCGTCGTGCCAGGTGGCGTTCTTCCTCAGGAAGAAGGTGTAAGAGTCGCCGCTGGGGCTGATCTCCCACCTATCCGGCAGGTCGGGGATGTACTCGTAGTTGTGCGGGTCGGCGAACACCATGTGCGAGAAGACGTAGTTGCCAACCGCGCTCACGGCCCCGCTGACCGCCGTGTACGGAGCGAACTTGAGGACCATGGAGGACATCCGCAGGTTGACGACCTTCTCCTCAGGCCCCGCGGGCACCTGCACCACGACCTCCTTGACCACCTCCTTGACCACCTCCTTGGTGACCACGACCTCCTTCGGGACCTCCTTGACGACCTCCTTCTCCACCACCACCTCGACCTCAACCTCCTTGACCACCTCTTTCTCCACCACCACCTCAACCTCAACCTCCTTGACGACCTCCTTCTCCACCACGACTTCCTTCGGCACCTCAACGGTCTTGACGACCTCCTTCTCCACCACCACCTCTACGGGGACCTCCTTGACCACCTCCTTGGTGACCACCACCTCTTTCGGTACCTCCTTGACCACCTCCTCCACCACGACGACCTCTACCGGCACCTCCTTGACTACCTCCTTCTCCACCACCCTCTCCACCGGCACCTCGACGGTCTTGATGACCTCCTTCTCCACGACGACCGTCTCGCCGGGGATCTCCACTTCCTTGACGACCTCTCTCGTACATGCCAAGGAGGCAACCAGTACTATGGCCGCCGCCACTGCGAACAAAGCTCTCAGTCCACTCATGAGTCAATCTCCTCCCTATTACTCAGAACCGGAACGACGAAAACCGTAAGAGCACGGACACCGCATCCTGCAAGCTTCCTCCAGCGGGGACTACTTATCACAACCGAGGACTACGTGTCAAGATTTTGTATCTGGCCGTATCTGGCCGAGCCGGTCGCGGCGCCGACCTCGACCCCTGCCCGTCTGCTATGATGGCGCAGCGAGACTACGTTCACCCAAGGCTGATGAGTATGCTCAAACCGGCCCTGTGGGGCGTCCTATCAGTGCTTCTGGCAGTGAGTATCGGCTGTGGCGGGCAGGCGGACACCGCAGCCAGCTCCAGTCCACACCCGGAACGGGCCGGCGCCCACGATGCCGCGTCGCGCGTCGAGGACTCGGCCGCCCCCGCTATCCAGCCGTCCATGACCGTCCTGCCTGCGTCGGTCGAGTGGCCAATCCCCGACTCGGACGGCCGTCCCTCGTCGGAAGCTGTCGACGATGGCACCGTAGCCAAGACGATCTACGTCGACATAACGTGGGACGAGAACTACAACTACATCTTCGAGTTCGACGAGCCCCTGACCGTGCCGGCCGGCAAGAGGGTGAGGTTCATCGTCACCAACACCTTCACCGACCCTGACGAGTGCTGGTGAATCGACTTCGGCCTTGCTGTAAGCAGGGAAAGAAGGAGCAGGGTGAAGGGCGAGAGGTTCGCCGACCTAAAGCTGTGGGCCGGCGACCAGCAGGTGGTCGAATTCATCGTCCCCGCAGATCTCGACTCGATCTACATGTACAGCCGCACCTGGGAGGACCGGGGCATGGCCCACACCATCGAGGTGGTGCGCTAGCGCCCGGCTTGGGTCACTCTATCTGCGTGCGCGGGTCGAGGGCGTCCCTGAGACCGTCTCCCACGAAGTTTACGGCGATGACGGTCGCGGAGATCGCGATTCCTGGAGGAAGCCAGAGCCAGGGCTGGTGCTGGAGTATGTGGAGGGACTGGGCAGAGTTCATCATGTTCCCCCAAGTAGGGGTTGGGATCTTGACGCCCAGCCCGAGGAAGCTGAGGCCCGCTTCGGTCAGTATGGCGCCCGCCAGCGTCAGCGTGGCGGCCACCACGATGTAGGGCACTATGCCGGGGAAGATATGGGTAAACATCAACCGGCCGTGAGTGCCGCCTATGGCCCGCGCCGCCGTGACGTAGTCCATCTCGCGCAGTGAGAGCACCTGTCCGCGTACGAGCCGGGCCTTCCCCGTCCACCCCAGGAAGCCGATGACTACCATCAGGTTCCAGATGCTTGCCCCGACTATTGAGACCAGTATGATCACGGCGAAGAAGGTCGGGATGGTCATCACCAGCTCGGTGAAGCGCTGGAGCAAGTTGTCCACCCACCCGCCGACGTACCCGGAGATCAGCCCGAGGATAGTGCCGATCGCGGAGGAGATCAGGGCGGCGACAATGCCCACGCTCAATGAGACACGCCCGGCGTGGACTATCCTGGCGAAGATGTCGCGTCCGGCGGAGTCGGTGCCAAGAATGTGCTCGCGGCTGGGCGGAGTCTTGATGTTGTACACATCCGCCCTCATGGGGTCGTTGATCGAGACCCATGGGGCGAGGAGGGCCATGACGCCGAAGACGACCAGTATGCCGAGTCCGATGAGCGCGAGGCGGTGGCGTCGGAACCGCGGCCAGACACCTTGATCGGACCTGCGGGGCAGAGCCGTTAGCTTGAGGTCTGCATCTCTTGTGTCGTCGGCTGTCGACATTCTTCGCTATGTCCTTCGGCCGCTCAAGTCTGTCGAATGCGCGGATCGGCGAAAGCGTACAACACGTCGGCCAGCAGGTTCGCCCCAAGCACGAGAACGGCGATGATGACCGCCAGCCCCATCAACACCGTGTAGTCGCGCATGACGGCCGCCTGTACGGATAGCTGCCCCATTCCAGGCCATGCGAACATGAACTCGATGATGACGGCGCCTCCAAACAGGAATGGAAGCCGCAGAGTCGTGATGGTGATCAGCGGCAGCAGCGCGTTCTTGAATGCGTGTGTCCCGATTACCGAAAACTCGCTCAGCCCCTTGGCCCTGGCGGTAGTCACATAGTCCGACCTCATCACTTCCAGCATCGCCGTGCGCGCGTACCGCGTGTTGCCCGCCATCGACTCGACCGACAGCACGGTCGCGGGCAGAATGAGGTGGTGAAGATTGTCGAGGAGGGAGTACTCGCTCCCATAGGTGGTAAAGCCAAA
This sequence comes from Dehalococcoidia bacterium, assembly GCA_963664035.2. GTDB lineage: Bacteria > Chloroflexota > Dehalococcoidia > Lucifugimonadales. The sequence continues at coordinate 2,829,251 of OY760867.2, forward strand.
TGAGGGAAAGATCGGCCATACCGCGGCAAACAGGTAGAGCGCCAGCAAAGCGAAGAAGAAGGTGGGGATCGAGAGACCGATCAGGGCGGACACGCTGAGCACGTAGTCGTATATGCTGTACTGCCGCAGGGCGGCAAGGACCCCGAACAGCGTGCCAAGCACCACGGACAGGACCAGGGTAACCGATGTCAGCTCCAGCGTCGGCACTATCCTGGCCCTGATTATCTCCAGCACCGGCTTGCCGGACTGGTAGGAATAGCCGAAGTTGCCCCTTCCAAGCTCCCTGAGCCAGATCAGGTACCGGACAGCTACGGGTTTGTCGAGCCCCAGTCGCTCTAGCTGCTTGGGATTGGCCCTGCCCAAGGTCAGCTGAGGGTCCGCCATGGCGGATACGGGGTCCCCTGGCGCCAGGTTTATGAACGCATAGGTCATCATGGTGATGCCTAACAGCATAGGAATGGCAATGAGCAGGCGTCGCGCGATGTACCTTTGCATGAAGGAGAGGCTCCGTTACGAGGCTACGCCGCCCATGCGCCCAGCCGGCACGGGCCCGCTACCATCGGGCAGTACGGCTATCGATCCCTCCGGGTTGCGAGGCCACTCGACGCTGTACGGGCATACGATGTCAATGCGCGGATCGATCACTGCCTAACCGTACGCTAGAGGAAGGGCGCGGTCGGCCCGGCCGGAAGCCAGCCAGGGCCGACCGCGCACATCCCTAGTCTTCCTGAACGAGTCCCGAAATCGTACTAGTTCCTGATGTCCCACTGCTCGACGTGGTACTGCCAGTTGTCGTCACGCCCCACGTGGACCGGGTATACCTTGATTTCGGAGAGCTTCAACGGCTTCGGGATCTCTCCGAAGTGCGGCATGTAGAAGCGCTTGTTCTTCACCTTTACCCCAGCGCCGTTGAACAGACCCACCCAGGGGAGGTCCTTGTGGAAGAACTCCTCGACTATCTGCTGCCAGATCTTCGCGGCCTCTTCCTGATTGGTTGCCGAGGCTCCCTTGTTGGTCAACTCGTGCAGATCGGCGTTGTAGTAGTAGAACTCGCCATCCTCCAGCGGCCGGTTGATGTGTGAGAGCCACCCGGTCGGGTGACCGAACGTGCCCCAACCGGAGTACAGGACCTCAGTCTCGTGGGTGTCGTACCACTTGTTCTGTCCGGCCACGCCCGGCTCCGTGTCGTACTCTATCTTGATGCCCGCGTCCCCGAGCATCTGCTGCATGACCGCAAGCCGCGCTCGCCCCTCTTCGTCCCTCGGGGCCCCCGCCTGCACCTTGATTATCCGGTTGGAGTCCCAGTTCATCTCCGCGAGCAGCGCCTTTGACCTCTCGAGGTCGTACGGGAACGCATCGTCCCATTCAGGCTTCTGGTACCAGTTGTGTACCAGGGGGCTGTTTATCACTCTTCCCAGTCCATTCTGGAACTTGTCGAGCAGTAGCTGCCGGTCGAGGGCGTGTACCCAGGCCTGCCGCAGACGCACGTCCTGCAAATGCTCGTGGCGCTGGTTGAAGCCGAAGCCCACCGCGACGGTGCCCTGCGTAGCGTAGACGTCGAACCTGGGGTCCAGGAGCATCGTCTGCGCGGCGTCGTTCGTGACCCCGCCGCGGACGGTCACGTCGATCTCTCCCCGCTGCATGGCGATCTGGGTCGCGTCTGCCGAGGGGATGATCGCCAGGATGAGGCGGTCTATCTTCGGCCTACCGAAGTAGAACTCGTCGTTGGCCTCCATCTCCATGTACTGGTCCGGAACATACTCGACGAACTTGAAAGGCCCACCCCCCATGAAACCGCTCGACCAGAAATCGTGCTCGAGAAGCTGGTCGTCCGGTATCTCCTTCAGTATGTGCGCGGGGAGGATCGGCGGCGGCGCCAGGCCGCACAGGTTGCTCAGAGTGTCCAGGAACGTCAGCGTCGGTGGGTCCATCGTCAACTGGATCGTGTGGTCGTCTACGATGGTCACACCCGATATTCCGGTGGCCGTGCCTTCCAAGACGTCGGACGCCCCCTTCAGGCTCTCGAACATGCCTTGCATCCACCACCCTGCCTCTGGGAGGAGGTACGACTCGAAGGTAGCCTTGACGTCCTCGGCGATGATGGGGTTCCCGTCGTTCCACACCGCGTTCTTGCGAAGGTAGAATGTCCACTGGCTGCCGTCGGGAGCGACGTCCCACCTCTCGGCCAGGTCAGGGACCCACCTTCCGAGCGTCGGGTCCGGCTGCGCCAGGCGAGGGAACATGTACCCCATGACCTGCACCACGGCCCCGCTGCCCGTCGTATGCGGCGGGAGGCTGGGCGGCATGTTGGCCATGCGGATGTTCAGCACCTTCTCTTCACCCGGTCGCTCCACCACTATCTCCTTGATCACCTCTTTGGTGACCACCACCTCCTTCGGCACCTCCTTTACCACCTCTTTCTCCACCACAACCTCAACCTCAACCTCTTTCACCACTTCTTTCTCCACGACGACCGTCTCGCCGGGCACCTTGACTTCCTTAATCACCTCCTTCTCAACCACCACCTCTACAGGAACCTCCTTCACCACCTCTTTTTCTACGACGACTGTCTCGCCGGGCACCTCGACCTTCACCTCCTTGACCACCTCCTTCTCCACGACGACCGTCTCGCCGGGCACCTGCACCTCTCTTACGACCTCCTTCTCCACCACCACCTCCACCGGCACCTCCTTCACCACCTCCCTGGTACATGCCCAAGAGGCGAGCAGGACCAGAGCCGCGACCGCTGCGAACAAAACCCTCATGCTATTCATAGATCGATCTCCTCCCTTTCTCAGGACCAAACCAACGAACCTTTGGATGCCCCTACCACATTCCTGACGGGCTATTGATTATCACAATTCGAACCTCGAAGTCAAGATTTTGGATCTGGGGTAGGGGTTTTGGATTTTGGTACCAGCTTGACCGTGCAGCCCTGCAGGTGCTAGCCTTGGACACCCTCCACCGCCAATGACTCAGACAACCCCTACCCCTTCCAGCCGCAGGGTGGCCGCCAGCGACGACCTGGAGGTCTCCGCATACCTGGAGATCGCCCAGGAGAAGCGCGGGCGCGAGTCCGCCCCCGACCGGCCAGCGGAGCCCCAGCGCGAGGCCATCCTCATCATCGACTTCGGCTCGCAGTACAGCCGGCTGATAGCCCGGCGCGTCAGGGAGTCGAAGGTCTACTGCGAGATCATCGAGCACGATGCCGCCTGGGAGTCGGTCGAGCGCCTAAACCCGCGCGGCGTGATCCTCTCCGGCGGGCCGGCCAGCGTCTACGACCCCGGCGCGCCCACCGCCCCATCGTGGGTGTACGACAAGGGCCTGCCCGTGCTGGGCATCTGCTACGGCATGCAGTTGCTCGTGCATCAGCTCGGCGGCGAGGTGGCGCCCAGCGCCAAGCGCGAGTACGGCCACGCCGTGCTCCACCGCAATACGTCGGACGACCCGCTCTTCTCCGGACTGCCGGCCGAGATGCCGGTCTGGATGAGCCACGGCGACCGTATCGTGGAGCCGCCGCCGGGGTTCGAGACCCTCGCCTACACGGAGAACTCCCCCGTCGCGGCGATTGGCAACCGGGAAGGCGTCGCGGGCATACAGTTCCACCCCGAGGTCGTCCACACGCCCGACGGCAAGGCCCTGCTCGACAACTTCGTCCATTCCGTGTGCGGGTGCCGCGCGCTCTGGACTCCCGCCAACTTCGTGGCCGACGCGGTGCGGGACATCAGGGACAGGGTGGGCGACGGCAGGGTGATATGCGCCCTGTCCGGGGGCGTCGACTCCGCCGTCGCCGCCACCCTCATCCACAGGGCCATCGGCGACCAGCTTACCTGCATCTTCGTCAACAACGGCCTGCTGCGCCGCGAGGAGCCCGAGCGCGTGCTCGATACCTTCAAGAAGCACCTCGGCATCCCGCTGGTGTACGCGGACGCCTCCGACCGGTTCCTGGACGCGCTCGGCGAGGTGTTCGACCCGGAGGAGAAGCGCAGGGTCATCGGCGAGGAGTTCATCCGCGTCTTCGAGCGCGAGGCGTCGCGCCTCGGGACCGTCGACTTCCTGGCGCAGGGGACGCTCTACCCGGACATCATCGAGAGCAAGACCCCCGAGAACAAGGTATCCGCCAAGATCAAGACCCACCACAACGTGGGCGGCCTGCCCAGCAGGATGAGGCTCAAGCTGATAGAGCCCCTCCGGTACCTGTTCAAGGACGAGGTGCGCGAGGTCGGGCTGGAGCTCGGACTGGCGGAGGAGGTGGTCTACCGGCAGCCCTTCCCCGGCCCGGGCCTGGCGATCCGCGTCATGGGGGAGGTGACGAGGGATAAGCTGGAGACGCTGCGCGCCGCCGACTGGGTAGTCATGGACGAGATCAAGGGCAACGACCTCTACCGCCGGCTGTGGCAGAGCTTCGCGGTGCTGACCAACACGCAGACCGTGGGCGTCACCGGCGACTACCGCACCTACGGCCACGTGGTCGCCGTCAGGGCCGTCACGAGCACCGAGGCGATGACCGCCGACTGGGCGCGGCTCCCCTACCAGGTGCTCGCCCGCATCTCGAACCGCATCGCCAACGAGGTCCCCGGCGTGAACAGGGTCGTCTTCGACATAACGAGCAAGCCGCCCGGCACCATAGAGTGGGAGTAGGGCCGCCGCGTGGTAGGCGCCAACCCGCTCCCCCGGCTGCCCGAATGGAAGCGCGCCCTGCCCTATGCCGTGATATGGCTCGCGGTCCTTCTCTTTCATTGCTACTACCTGTTCGACACCGGCATCGAGGGTATTCGCAAGTTTGCCGACAGCGGCGGGTACTACGGGGAGTCGCGCCTCTCGTTGACGAGCGCCGACTTCTGGAGCGCGGCGCGTTCTCCCGGGATACTGCTGTTCTACAAGTACTTTAGCTCGTTGACGGCTTACGGGCAGGCAACGCCCCATCCCGACGCGCCCGGCATGGTCATGGTGATCGACGACCCGCTGCTGGAGTACGCGCAGACGGCGTTCAGCATAGCCGCCTGGTCGCTCCTTGCGGTCGCGTGCGCCCGGAACGGCAGGACCGACGCGTCCCGCCTGCTGCTGTTCTCATGTCCGTTGGCCTTCAGCGTCGTATCTCCCGTCGCCCTATGGAACTTCGTGGCGTTGAGCGAGTCCTTCGCGCTGTCGTGCATGGCCGTTCTCGCCGCCGCGTGGATGCTGTTCCTGCGCACCGGGCGAATCGCCTGGGCGGTTGGAATCGCGGTGGCTACGGCGGCCTTCGCCAGCACCCGGGACGTCCACGTCTACCTGCTCCCCATGATTGCCTTGCCGTCGTTGGGGCTGGTATTCGCCTATCGCCATCAACGGATTCCCGCCCTGGCAGTTCTTTCCCTGGCGGTCTTCTCCGGTATCGTGTTCGCGGCGATGACCGTCTCGATAGACAATGGGTGGGACGACCAAGGCCGTTGGAGAGTCCCCTTCTACGACGTGATGGGAAAGCGCATCCTGCCCGACCCGGGATTCGTCAACTGGTTCACGGAGAACGGCATGCCAACGAATGATGCGCTGCTCGAACGCGCCGGCAAGGCCGCGGGGGAAGACGGCGAGCAATCGATCAATCGCAATCCGGAGTTGGAAGAGTTCCGAGCCTGGAGCGGGGAACACGGAAGGCGCGCGTACCTGGAGTTCCTTGTCTCACACCCGGTCTATTCGATTACCGCTCCGGCGCGCCATGACTGGGAGATGTACGGCTTCCGATTAGATTCGTACGCCCACCCTGAGTTCCGGCCGCTGTTTCCCACGGGCCGCACGGTCAACGCCGCCGAGCGGCGCCACCTGCTGACCGCCGGCGTGTGCGTAGCGATCATCGGCGTCGTCGCCGCCATCGCGCTTTGGATGCGGAGAGCGGTCCCCTACAGAGCGTGGGCGCTCGTTCCCCTGGCCATGATACTGCTGTCGGTCCCCCACGTATGGCTGAACTACCATGGCGGCGGGATCGAGCTCGAACGCCATACCGTGATAGCCGTGGTCCATGGCTACCTGGGGGCTGCCCTGCTGGGCCTGTACCTGTTCGACGAGCTGATCGCGCGCATCGCCGGCGCCCGCCGCCGAGCGGAATCCCCGTGACATTCACCACTCGAGCAATGAATGATCCCGTCGAACAGAGCCTCATCGCCGCCGGCGGACCCACCGCTGGAATGAAGGGTGCGCGGCGTCCACCCGCCTACCTGGTTTCCCGCCTGTCCGGATGGAAGCGCGCCCTGCCCTATGCCGCGATATGGCTCGTGGTCCTCCTCGTCCATTGCTACTACCTGTTCGACACCGAGGGCATTCGCAGGTTTGCCGACAGCGGCGGGTACTACGGGGAGTCGCGCCTCTCGTTGACGAGCGCCGAGTTCTGGAGCTCGGGTCGTTCTCCCGGGATACTGCTGTTCTACAAGTACTTCAGCTCGTTGACGGCTTACAGGCAGGCAACGCCCCTTCCCGACTCCGGCATAGTCATCATTGACGACCCGCTGCTGGAGTACGCGCAGACGGCGTTCAGCATAGCCGCCTGGTCGCTCCTGGCGGTCGCGTGCGCCCGGAACGGCAGGAGCAACGCGTCCCGCCTGCTGCTGTTCTCATGTCCATTGGCCTTCAGCGTCATCGCTCCCGTCGCCCTATGGAACTTCTTAGCGTTGAGCGAGTCCTTCGCGCTGTCGTGTATGGCCGTTCTCGCCGCCGCGTGGATGCTGTTCCTGCGGACCGGGCGAATCGCCTGGGCCGTTGGGGTCGCGGTGGCTACGGCGGCCTTCGCCAGTACCAGGGACGTCCATGCCTACCTGGTCCCCATGATTGCCGTGCCGTCGTTGGCACTCGCTTTTTCGTCACCCCCCCCGCCCCGTATGGCGATTTTCGCCCTGGCGGTCTTCTCCGGCATCGTGTTCGCGGCGATGGCAGTATCGATAGACAATGGGTTTGATGACAGGGGTCGTTGGAGAGTCCCGTTCTACGACGTGATGGGAAAGCGCATCCTGCCCGACCCGGAATTCGTCGACTGGTTTGCGGAGAACGGCATGCCAACGAGCGATGCGCTGCTCGAACGCGCCGGCAAGGCCGCGGGGGAAGACGGCGAGCAATCGATCAATCGCAACCCGGATCTGGAAGAGTTCCGCGCCTGGAGCGGAGAGCACGGAAGGCGGACGTACTTGAAGTTCCTGGTCTCACACCCAATCTATTCGATTACCGCTCCGGCGCGCCAGTTCTGGGACATGTACGGCTTCCGCGTGAATGGGTACGCCCACCCTGGGTTCGGGCCGCTGTTTCCCACGGACCGCCTGGTCAACGCCGCCGAGCGGCGCCACCTGCTGACCGCCGGCGTGTGCGTAGTGATCATCAGCGTCGTCGCCACCATCGTGCTCTGGATGCGGAGGACCATCCCATACGGAGCGTGGGCGCTCGTTCCCCTGGCTATGATACTGCTGGCGGTCCCCCACGCATGGCTGAACTACCACGGCGGCGGCATCGAGCTCGAACGCCATACCGCGATAGCCGCGGTCCATGCCTACCTGGGGGTTGCCCTGCTCGGCCTGTACCTGCTCGACGAGCTGATCGTGCGCATCGCCGGCGCGCGCCGCCGAGCAGAAGCTCCGTGACCTTCACCACTCGACGCGCACGGGGTACTGCCTGATCAGTCGGTCGGGGGTCACCACCGCCAGGCCGCCTATGATGGCCTGGGCGATGATGATGCGGTCGAACGGGTCCCGGTGAAGGTCGGGCAGCTTGTGAACCTGTAGCGCGGCCTCCTCACCTATCGGCAGGGGCTCGATCCGATGGAGCAGGCGTTGGCGGGGGACGTATTCCTCCGGCGGCTCCCGCAGGAGGAGCCGGCCGACGCCGTACTTGATCGCGATCTCCCACGCCGACGCGGCGCTCAGGTACACCTCGTTCGTAGGGTCGACGATCAGCCCCCGCGCCGGCCCGCTCAGTCTCGCGTCGCCTTCGACGAGCCAAATGAATACAGCCGTGTCGAGCAGGAGTCTCATCGCCGCCGCCGGCCGTCAGGACGCCCTCCCCTCGAACAGGTCGAGGATGTCGTCGGGCAGCGGGTCGAAGAACGAGTCCGGCATTTCCGCGAGCCCCTTCCCCAGGCCAACCGGCCGCGGTTCGCTCGCGGGCTCCGCGATGGGCAGGATCTCCGCGACGGGGCGGTTCCGGCGACAGAGGATGATCCGGTCGCCGGCCTTCAGCTTGGCGACGTGCTCGGACAGGTGCGTCTTGGCCTCGTGCATGTTGAGCACGGTTGTAGCAGGCGTGTTCGCGGTGGTCATGGTCGTTTGCGCTTTACTCCCTCCCTCTTGCCATATGGTCATATAGTAAACTATGTTCCTGGTCTGTTCAAGCCCTTGCCACCCTCAGAACCTACGTGCTATACTCCCCTCATGCACCGCCACGCACTCGTAGGGGCGGGTTTCAAACCCGCCCATCCCAATCCCGACACGCCGCCCGGATACGGCGCCGACCGCGTGTCTCATTCTGTCTCATCGCTGTCTCATTCTGTCTATTTCATGTCTCATTTTGCCTATTTCGTGTCTCCCCCTGTCTCACGGCCCATAGCTGAAAAAGACGAAAAGAGACAAAATGAGACACTTTTCAAGGAAAAGCGGGTAAATTCGCTATCCTCTCATCGACCGGGCTGCTCGTCCGGCGCCATATATACCAACCATCACCCTCCCTTGCCGTAGAGCGTCACCGCCATCTAGGTGGGAGATTTAGGGTCTTGCGGTGTGCGAGACAGCCGCCGAGCGGTGGGTTATCATTGCCGCGGCGGGCTTGGTCCATGAGCCGCGCCCGCCTGGGAGTACGCGTATGAGAGTGCTCGTGGTTGGCGGCGGGGGCAGGGAGCACGCAATCGCGTGGAAGCTGCGCCGGAGCCCGCGCGTGACCGAGCTCCTGGCCGCGCCGGGCAACGCGGGAACGGCGCAGGTCGCCGAGAATGTCGCCGTGGACGCCGAGGACGTGGACGCCCTCCTGCGCCTCGCCCAGGACCGCGCCGTCGATCTCACCGTGGTGGGCCCCGAGGCGGCCCTCGCCGCCGGCATCGCTGACAGGTTCGCCGAGGCGGGCCTGCCGCTGTTCGGCCCCACGCGGGCCGCGGCGCGCATCGAGACCAGCAAGGCGTTCGCCAAGGACCTGATGCTCCGCCACGGCGTCCCCACCGGGAGCGCGGCCGTCTTCGACGACTACGCCGCCGCCCGCAAGTACGTCGAGAGTACGCCCGCGCCCGTCGTGATCAAGGCCGACGGCCTCGCGGCCGGCAAGGGCGTGGTGGTCGCAAGGACGAAGGAGGACGCCCTGGAGGCGCTGCGCCTCCAGATGGTCGAGAGGCGGTTCGGGGCCGCCGGGGACCGGGTCCTCGTCGAGGAGTGCCTCGAGGGCGAGGAGATCAGCGTCTTCGCGTTCGTGGACGGGCGCAACGTGTCGCCCCTGGTGGCCGCCTGCGACTACAAGCGCCAGGGGGACGGCGACACCGGCCCCAACACCGGCGGCATAGGCGCCTACTCCCCTCCCCCGCCCCACCTCTGGAACGACGACGTCGACCGCGAGGTGCGCGACCGCATCGTCGGGCCCGTCGTGCGCGCCCTCTCGGAGGAAGGCGCGCCCTACGCAGGCGCCCTCTACGCCGGCCTCATGCACACCGCCGACGGCATCCGGGTGATCGAGTTCAACTGCCGGCTGGGCGACCCGGAGGCGCAGGTGCTGCTGCCCAGATTGCGAACCGACCTTGCCGACGTTATGATTGGTGCGGCCCGCGGCGACCTCTCGGGCATGAAGCTGGAGTGGGACAGCCGGCCCTGCGTGGGTGTCGTAATGACTTCCGAGGGGTACCCAGGCGCGTACGAGACGGGCTTCGAGATCGACGGCCTAGACGCGGCGAGGCCGGATACGGTGCTGTTCCACGCGGGTACGCGCCTCGACGAAGGCAGCGGGAGGGTCGTTACGGATGGAGGCCGCGTCCTGATGGCCGTTGGCATGGCCCATAACCTGGCCGAGGCCAGGAAGGCGGCCTATGACCGAGTGGAAACGATCGGCTTCGAGCGGGCATCCTGGAGGACGGACATAGCCCTGCCCCGGAGAGATGGGGCGCTACCGCGCGAATGAGGAGGCGCACCCCTGAGATGACCATAGACCGCTTGATACGCATCCTTGCCGCGCTCGCGGCCCTCGTTGCCGTGCCGGCGGCGCTGGCCGCCTGCGGAGGCGGGACGGATGCCACACCGGAGCCCGCGCCCACCGCCGCCGCGGCCGACCCGGAGCCGACGACGCCTCCCCCCGCCCCCTCGGGCGAGACCGTGGTCGAGATCTCCGAGGGCTCCGTAGCCCGCTACCTCGTGAACGAGACCCTGGCGCGGACGGGGATCCAGGACGCCGTCGGGGAGACCGCGGACGTCAGCGGGAGCATCCACTTCGACACCGCCGGCGTGGTGTTCGCCGACCAGTCGCGCATCACCGTCGACCTGCGCACGATCGTGAGCGACTCCGACCGCCGCGACAACTACGTCCGCAACAACACCTTCGAGACGAGCCGGTACCCTACCGCCGACTTCGTACCCACGGAGACCGAGGGGCTGCCGTGGCCCCTGCCCGGCTCCGGCGAGGTCTCCTTCACCCTGAGGGGCGACATGACCATACACGGCGTGACCTCGCCGCTGGCATGGGACGCGACCGCGCAGTTCGGCGATGGGAAGGTCACCGGCAAGGCGACCACCTCCTTCACCTTCGACACCTTCGACCTGGACGTCCCCAGGCTCGCGTTCATACTGAGCGTGGAGGACAATATCCGCCTCGAACTGGACTTCACGGCCTCGGTCTCGACCGCGGGCCACTAGGCAACGGAGACGCACCAATGGCGAAGATGCAGCGGTTGGTAAAGCTGGATGGCTTCGGCAACGTCCGGATGATGGACGACGACGTGCCGGAGCCGAACGACGGGGAGGCCCAGGTCAGGGTCAGGCGCAGCCTGATCAGCCGCGGCTCGGAGCTGTTCAGGCGGTACGTCCTGGAGGAGGCCGTGCCCGTGGAGATGATGGGCTACTCCGACACCGGCGACGTGAGCAAGCTCGGCGCCGGGGTCAAGGGCCTGGAGGTGGGCCAGCGGGTCAAGGCGGTCGGGCCGCACGCGCAGTACGTCACCGCCTCCCCCACCGCGGAGGTCAAGGACGTCGCCCCGCTGCCCGAGGGCATGAGCTACGAGAACGGCACGTTCCTGCACCTTGCGACCAGCGCGGTGATGTGGGCGCGCACAACCCCGGTCGAGCCGGGCGACACCGTCGTGGTCGTCGGACAGGGCATCATCGGCCTGCTCTACTCGCAGGCCGTGCGGGAGCGCCAGCCCGGCAGGGTAATCACCATAGACGCCGAGGAGTCCAGGTGCGAGGTCTCCCGCCAGGTCGGCGCCGACGAGACGATCAACGCCGCCAGGGAGGACCCGGTCGCGGCTATCATGGACAGGACGAACGGCGAGGGCGCGGACGTGGTCGTCGAATGCGTGGGCGGGCCCGCGGGCGTCAAGTCCTTCGGGCAGTCCCTCGCCATGACCCGCCGCGACGGCGTCATACACCTGATCGCCAAGTACCAGCCCGGCCCGTTGGAGGGCCACGGCTCGGTCCCCATGAGCTCCGGCGACATCCAGAGGAAGATGCTCGTATCGGGCATACGCATACCGGGGAGCCGTTCCGAGCACCAGGAGGAGGCCGGGGAGATGATGATGTCCGGCCAGATCGATGTGGAACCGCTCATCACGCACAGGATGCCGTGGCGGCAGACTCCCGAGGCGTACCACCTGCTGTACAACAGCCCGGAGAGCGCCCTCGGCGTCATAATCGACTGGGACCGGTAGATGACCTGCCGGTGTAGGGGCGGGTTTCAAACCCGCCTCCCCTTCACCAGTTCAAGGAAATAGATGAGGAGAGGAGACGAACAATGCTTGACAGGAAGCCGCTGGGACGTACGGGCCGCACCATAAGCGCCATTGGGCTGGGATGCGTGACCTTCGGACGCGAGATCGACGAGGACACCTGCTACCAGGTGATGGACCACGCCCTCGAGAACGGCATCGACTTCTTCGATACCGCCGAGGGCTACGGCGGCGGCCAGTCCTACGCGGGCCGCAAGGAGGCCGAGGGCGTCGAGGTCCAGAAAGAGGTCACGACCGAGATGTTCTCCTCCGAGAAGATCATCGGCCGCTGGATGAAGCTGCGGGGCAACCGGGACGACGTCACGGTCTGCACCAAGTTCAGCTACGGCGGCAGCCCCGAGCAGGTCGTCAAGTCCTTGAACGGCAGCCTGGAGCACCTCGGCGTCGACAAGGTTGACATCTACAAGATGCACTCCCCGGACGACGACGTACCCATAGCGGAGACCTTGGGTGCATTGAACGAGCAGGTGAACGCCGGGCTCATAGGCGCCATCGGGTGCAGTAACTTCTCCTACGAGCAGATGCGAGAGGCCCTGGACGTAAGCGACTCCAAGGGTTACGCCCGCTTCCAGATCACCCAGCCCATCTACAATCTCGCCGTGCCCGACGCCGAGCGAGATCTCTTCCCCCTGTGTACGGAGGAGGGAGTCGCCGTCACGCCCTACAGCCCGTTGGGCGCCGGTTTCCTCGCCGGGAAGTACACGCCCGACCGCTCCAAGTTCCCCAAGGGAACGCGCTACGACATCATGCCGGGCCACGCCGACATCTACTTTTCGGACAGGAACTTCCGAGTGGTCGACCAGCTAAGGGCCAAGTCGGAAGAGCTCGGCGTGCCCATGGTTCGCCTCGCCATGGCTTGGGTGATGACCAACCCGGACGTCTCCGCGGCCCTCATAGGCGCAAGGTCCACCGGCCACGTAGACAACGCCCTGCTGTCCTACAACGAAGGGCTCGCCCCCGACCTCAGGAGCGAGATGGCGGCCTGGAACTAGCGGGACCGCCTGCGCTCTACTAGCGCCCTGCTCGTCATGACGGCTGCCACCAAGGCCGAGGTGCTATAATCCTACCAGACTCATGACGACCATCAACAACATAGACGACTTGGTACGGCTGCTGGACGAGCACCCCCAGTGGCTCGACGCCGTGCGCGCCCGTGTCCTGACGCGCGAGTTGATCGAGATGCCCCAAACTCTCGCCCGGCTCTCAGCCTCGACGGACCAGCGCTTCGCGGAGATCGATAAGCGATTCGACAAGGTCGACCAGCGCTTCGCGGAGATCGATAAGCGATTCGACAAGGTCGACCAGCGCTTCGCGGAGATTGACCAGCGCTTCGCGGAGATTGACCAGCGCTTCGCGGAGATTGACCAGCGCTTCGCGGAGATTGACCAGCGCTTTGTGGAGATCGATAAGCGATTCGATAAGGTCGAACGTAGCATCGACGCCCTCCGGGACGACATCGCGCCGCTCAAGGGCGCCCACGCCAGGAACGCCGCTGTGAGAGAGGCTGGCTTGATCGCCCATGACATGGGGTTTGAATTCGTGCGGACACTCTCCCCTGAGCAGATCAGGGTCATCGCCCAGTCCCAGGACACGACGGACATTCCCAAAAACGAGCTGAGGAGCTTGTACAGGGCCGATCTGATCATGGAGGTCACCGACGGTGAGGGGGAGACCTGCTACCTCGCCGTGGAGGTCTCCTTCACAGCCAACGGTAGGGATACCACGAGGGCCGGCCGCAATGCCAGCTTCCTGACCATGTTCACCGGCAAGAGAGCGCAAGCCGCGGTGGCCGGCCTGCGCAGAGATGCCCGGATAGATGAGAGCATAGAGTCCGGCGAGGTGTTCTGGTATCAACTGGACCCCTCCGAGATGGAAGCGGAGTAACCGCTTACATCCGGCATCGCGCCTCATGGGACAAACCGAGTTGGCGGTCAAGACGCTGGCCCGCCGCATGGGCTTCGACCTCGTCGGCATCGCCTCGGCGGAGCCGTTCCTGCGCGACGAGGAGGCCGCCGTCCGGCGCGTGCGCGGCGGGCTGATGGACGGCCTGCCCTGGTACACCGAGGAGCGCGTCCGCAAGGCGACCCACCCGGAGAAGCTGCTGCCCGGGGCGAGGTCCATAGTCTCCCTCGCCATGAGCTACTTCACCGGCGACCCCAAGCCCGGCGAGACGGCGCCGCGAGGCAAGATTGCGCGCTACGCATGGGGCGACGACTACCACACCGTCATGAAGAAGCGCCTCCGCCGGTTCGTCGATGCCCTCCCGGAGGCGGCCGGCAGGCCGGTGAGGACCCGCATATTCGTAGACGACGGGCCCATGAACGACCGCGCGGCCGCCGAGCGCGCCGGGGTCGGTTGGTTCGGCAAGAACACCAACATCCTGACGCCGAGCCACGGCTCATGGGTGCTGCTGGGCCAGGTGATAACCGACCTCTACCTGAGGCCGGACCCTCCCCTGGCGAAGAACTGCGGCGAGTGCGTCAGGTGCATCGACGCCTGCCCCACAGGCGCGATCGTCGCCCCCTACGTCATCGACAACAGGAAGTGCATCTCGTTCCTGACCATCGAGCTGCGAGGCGCCATCCCGCGAGAGCTTCGTCCTCTCGTGGGCGACTGGGTATTCGGCTGCGACATCTGCCAGGATGTATGCCCGGTCAACCGCGACTTCGAACCCGGGTCCGAGCCTGCCTTCGAGCAGCGCCACGACTTCGGCGCCCCTGCCCTGCTGCCGCTGCTGGAACTGGACGACGAGGGCTTCCGCGAGCGCTTCCGCAACAGCCCGGTGAAGCGGGCCAAGAGGGTCGGCCTACAGCGGAACGTATGCGTCGCCCTCGGCAACATCGGCGACCGCGCGGCCGTGCCCGGCCTGGCGCGCAGCCTGACCCGGGGCGAGCCGCTCGTCAGGTCCCACGCCGCCTGGGCCCTCGGGCGCATCGGCGGCCGCCCGGCCATCGCGGCCCTCGAGGACGCACTGGCCGGCGAGGGGGCAACCGAGGTGCGAGAGGAGATCGACGCGGCCCTAACGGAAGCGCGGGCCCGATAGCGCAGCACTCTGCTGCTTAAGCTACTTGAATTACGGCTCCACTCTTCGGAGACTTGGCAGGAGGTCGAAGTCCCTGTCGTAGCTCACGATCTCCGTGACACCTTCCATCTCCATGTGAGCTACCGCCAGGGCGTCCTCGAAGTCGAGGACGGGCGACGATGCGTAGAGGTCGAGAGCCTCCACGTAGACGCGTTTCTGCGGCAACCTAAGGCCCTTGAGCATCAGTATCGGCATAAGCCTCCCCCGTATCTCCTCGTGGCTCAGCCTGTAGGGAAGGCGTTGGGAGGAAAGCACGTAGACAACCTCCGCAATGATGGCTTCACAGGTGAACAACTCCTGTTCCCCCTGCTCCACCTTCTGGAACAACTGGTAGCAGGCTTCGGCCTTGACCTCATCGTCCTTGGTCAGGTACCTCAGGATGACGTTCGTGTCCAGGAACCTCAAGCCTCAGACAACTCCCTCGCGGTCTCCTCCGCTTTAGCCTCCTTTGCGCTCCGGGTAATCTCGTCGAAGTCTTCGGGCCTCTTGGAGGGCGTTACGGAGCCGTAAGCCGATTCCAGGCTGAAAGACACTGGAGCTAGGCGCACTTCGCCTCCGTCTCCAATGGTGAAGGCAACCTTATCCCTGGGCTTCAGGCCCAGAAGACGACGCACTTCGGCTGGAATGGTCACCTGGTTCCTCTGTGTGGTAGCCGCAGTGATCTGTCTCATGTGATGCCCAATCCCAATCCCAATGCTATGTTGCCTATACAATGCATATTCATCTCTACATTGTCAAACCGGGGGTTGCCCGACCGCCCGACGGGATATAGAGTACGGGGAGGAGACAGCGTCATGAAGATATTGCTTGCCGGAAGGTCGTCGGGGCACGAGGCCGAGGAGCGCACGGCCGTGTTGCGGGCCGCCTACCCGGACGTAGAGTTCGTCGTCGCCTCCACGGACGAGGAGCAGATAGAGCAGATACGAGACGCCGACGCGTACTACGGCTGGCCCAGCCGGGAGGTCTTCGCCGCCGCGGAGAAGCTGCGGTGGCTGCACTGCCCCGGCACCGGCATCGACGAGATCACCAAGGTGCCGGAGCTCGTCGAGAGCGACGTGGTGGTCACCAACACGAGGGGGCCGCACGTCGCGCCGATGGCCGACCACGTGATGGGGATGATCGTTATGCTCGCCCACAGGTGGCGTGAGCTTATGGAAGACCAGCGCCTCCACCGCTGGGAGACCGGCAAGTACCACAATACCTACGTCCAGCTCGAAGGCTCCACCATGGGCATACTGGCCATGGGAGACATCGGCGCCGCCGTCGCGCGGAGGGCGCACGGGTTCGGCATGAGAATCTACGGGGTGGACGTGCAGCCGCGCGACGTGCCGGAGGCCAGGGAGGTATGGGGCCCCGAGCGCCTGGAAGAGCTGCTGGGGATCTCGGACTGGTTCGTCGTCACCGCGCCGCTGACGCCCGCGACTCGCGACCTCATCGACGCCCGCGGGCTGGGGCTGATGAAGAAGGGGGCGCGCCTCGTGGTCATCTCCCGTGGAGGCATCGTGAACGAGGAGGCTCTCGTGGACGCGCTGCGGTCGGGCCATATTGCCGGCGCGGCCCTGGACGCCTTCGAGCCGGAGCCCCTAGCGAGCGACAGCCCCCTCTGGGACATGGAGAACGTGATCATCACGCCGCACGCCTCCGCGTACACCACGGACCTGCTGGAGAACCGCTGGCAGGTGTACGTGGACTTCGTGGAGCGCTTCATGAGCGGCAGGCCGTTTCCGTACGTCTGCGACAAGCGCGGCGGCTACTAGCCGGTAGAGGTCTCCGCGCGGCTACTCCTCGTCGTCCCGCCGCTTGCGCTTCCTCTTGATCACCTCGACCTCTGGGGAGACGAACTCCGACGACGGCGCGAGGATCTGATCGTCCGTCTTCTTCTTCTTGCGCTTCTTGGCTTCTCTCTTGGGGGCGTGGCCTTTCGGCATGTCCGACCTCCCTACCCTGTCCGCTGCTAGCCGGGACAGTCGTTACCCACAGAGTTTAGAGCAGCCGCCGAGTCCCTGTAAACCCTGGTGGGGTCGCACGGCTCCGGGGGGCGGGGCGAAAAATATGTTCCATTCTGTTCCATTTCGTTCCATTTCCTATCTGGGCCTGGGATCTCCTGGGGCGGTGTCGGAGCGCCCGTGGACTACGAACGGAGCATGAACGGGGCGCATTCGGACGACTTTGGGACGGCGCTCCGGGCGCCGGCTGCGGCCTGCCGGCCGGCCAGGCAGGCGGCGCGCGGTATTTGGGTTGGCGTGCATGGAGGATATGTTAGCACGGGCGTTCGCGGGCGTCAAGGACTGCGTCACGGGCGACGGATGGCGGCTGCCGATGGTTGCCTTCATGGATTTGACGAAGGCTGTTGAATGTGGTATCAGTTACGCGAGTTACATATCGACCCTGGCGGCCTTCCTTGCTATTACGCTGAACCGGCTCTGAGTGCTGACGTAGCTGTGGAAAGGGGTCGGCAATGGCCCACCGCACCATCGTCGTCGGTCTGCTGGCGCTTTCCTGCGTCTCCCTCCTCATGTTCGCGGCCAGCGCGCAGGCGCAGGAGGAGGAAGAGGACGAGGGCAAGCCCAGCGACATATGCAACCCTCCTATCGAGCCCATAAATTACCCCATCTGCTTCCCGCCCACGCCGAGTCCCACTGCCACCCCCACGCCGAGCCCCACGCCCACGGCGAGTCCCACGGCTACGCCGCCGCCATGCGACATCGACCTTGACCCCTTCTTATGCTATACGCCTACACCTACGCAGAGTCCCACGGCCACACCTACGCAGAGTCCCACGGCTACACCTACGCAGAGTCCCACGGCCACACCTACGCAGAGTCCCACGGCCACACCTACGCAGAGTCCCACGGCCACACCTACGCAGAGTCCCACGGCCACACCTACGCCATGCGACATCGACCTTGACCCCTTGACGTGCTATACACCTACGCCTACGGCTACGGCTAGTCCCACGGCTACGGCTAGTCCCACGGCCACGGCCACGGCGAGTCCCACCGCTTCGCCCACGGCGAGTCCCACCGCTTCGCCCACGGCAAGTCCCACCGCTTCGCCCACGGCAAGTCCCACGGCCACGCCGTCGCTACCGAGTCCGCCGGCGCCCTCGAGCGTGGGGGCGACCCCCTCGGGCAAGACCTCCATAACGGTGAGCTGGGGTTCGCGCAGCGGCATATTACGGTACGGGGTGCAGCGAAGAGCCGGCCTGACCGGCCCGTGGACCACGGTCAGCTCCTACGTGTACGGGACGAGCCGCACGGTCTCCGGGCTTTCGTGCGGAACGACCTACTACTTCAGGGTTCGCGCTCTCGGCAACGGGTCCAAGTACAGCTACTCATGGAGCTCCTGGTCGTACACGTCCGCGACGATAAACTGCTCACCGCCCACGCCGTCAGGCGAACTGAAAGCTTCCACAAGCACAATACAGGTGGGGCAGTTTACCCGGTTGACGGCGAGGAAGCTGTCGCCGTCCAACCTGAACGTCGAGATACGCTACCCCTACAAGCTTGTAGACGCTATCGAGTGTCCCGCAGGTTTAGATGAGGCGTCTCCCACGGGGGTCCATCGAGGCACGTCGATAACGCTGATGGGCTGCTTCGAAGGGAAAGCCACCGTGGAGTTATACACCACAGGCAACACGAGGCTGTCCTCGACAGACGTCACCATCGTGTCCGGCACACCCACGCCGACGCCGACGGCCACCCCTTCCAACAGGCCGCCCAAATTCAAGAGTGGGTCCAGCCAGGTGACGAACAGTGAGAACTACACTGGCGTATGGGAGACGTACACCACCGAAGACCCGGACAAAAGCGACACGGTCACGTTGACGCTCAAGACCGGCGGTGACAATGACCGGTTCAGCATCGACGCCAGCGGCGCCCTGAAGTTCAAGTCGCCCCCGGACTACGAGAAGCCGCAGGACGTGGGAAAGAATAACGTTTACAATATCACTGTGGTGGCGACCGACGACGGCTCTCCCAAGAAATCTGTGGAGAAGACCGTCAAGGTCACGGTCACCGACGTGAACGAGCCGCCGACCATTGGCGGCTCTACCTATGTCCCATACGAGGAGAACGGCACCACTACAGTGGCGACGTACTCCGCCACAGACCCGGAGAAAGGCAAAATCACCTGGGAGCTCAAGAGCGGCGGCGACAAAAGCAGATTCAGCATCGACGCCAGCGGCGCCCTGGAGTTCAAGTCGCCCCCTGACTACGAGAAGCCGCAGGACGTGGGGAAGGTCAACATCTATAGCATCACGGTGAAGGCAACCGACGACGGCTCTCCCAAGAAGTCTGCGGAGAAGGCCGTCACCGTTAGGGTCACCGACGTGAACGAACCGCCTGTCTTCAGCGATGGAGCTTCCACGGTTCGCGCGGTTGTCGAGAATACGTCCGGCAACACAGCGTTCGACTCCCCTGTCGGCGCGACCGACCAGGACGGCGACTCACTGACGTATTCAATATCCGGGACCGACGCGAGCTCCTTTTCCATCGACGCGACGAATGGACAACTCAAGACCAACGCGAAGCTTAATTACGAGGCCAAGTCGTCGTACTCGGCGGTGCAGGTTGACGTGACCGACAATCGCGGCGGGAGCGCCAACATCGCCGTGACCGTCAACGTCACCGACGTGAACGAACCGCCGACCATTGGCGGCTCTACCGATGTCTCATACAAGGAGAACGGCACCACTACAGTGGCGACGTACTCCGCCACAGACCCGGAAAAAGGCAAAATCACCTGGACGCTCAAGAGCGGCGGCGACAAAAGCAGATTCAGCATCGACGCCAGCGGCGCTCTGAGCTTTGCGTCATCCCCGGACTACGAGAGGCCGCAGGACGTGGGAAAGAACAACGTCTACAACATCACGGTGAAGGCGACCGACGACGGCTCTCCCAAGAAATCTGCGGAGAAGGCCGTCGAAGTCACTGTCACCGACGTGAACGAACCGCCGGGCAAGCCTGTAGCGCCCACCGTCACGAGCGGCGGCCAGAGCAGCCTGAATGTAAGCTGGTCGGCGCCGTCGAACACTGGCCCCCCGATTACAGGCTACGGAGTCAAGTACCGCAAGGGAAGCAGCGGGACGTTCAAGGGCACTAGCCATAGCGGCACTGCGACCACGGCGACGATCTCCGGTCTCGATGCTGGGACCGGCTACGAGGTGCAGGTGCGGGCCTCGAACGCCGAGGGAACAGGCGCTTGGTCGAACTCGGGAATCGGCAGCACGACGGCGACGCCGACGCCCACACCCAGCGCGTGGCTGGAGCCCGACCCGGCTACTGTGGTCTTTCGGGCTGACGGCACTGAATGGCATAGGTTCACGGTCAAGGCCAGCGGGCCTGTGAATGTCCAGGTCAACCCGGAACTGGTGAACACCCGGCTGGAGATCAGCACCAGCGAACAAACCACTGACCGGTGCCCGCCCTCGCTGGGCCAGCAGGCGCTCAGGCGGCACAACGAGCACGTTTGGCTGGCCGCGTGTCAGGAGGGTACGGCCTACGTCAAGCTGAAAAACTCGTCCGGCACGGTGCTGAAGTCCTACAAGCTGGATGTATTGGCCCCTACCCCGGCGCCTCCCGTCTGCGAGAAGGGCCGGGAGTCTATGGTCGTCCTTTCGGACAGAGACCGGCTGGGATTCGACAACCGGTGGGTAACCGGTTGCGTGTACTTCGTCCTGCGAGCCTTGTCCTTCCCTGCCCATATCCGCGTTTCGTTGGAGTCTACGGGTGTGGACCCCGTGCTCACGGTGTACAAGGGTGAAGGGGTCAGTGGCACCGCAACCCATGCCAATGACGACACCTTGGAAGGCTCCGGCACCGGTTCTTTCTTAGGTGCTACCATTGGGCGCGGCACCTACACGTTAAAGGCTGAGGCAAAGAGTAGCCCGCCCTCGGACAGCCGTTTCCGCCTAGACATCGTGGTTGAGACCGCAGTGCTGGGCGACATGATAGACGCGGGTAAGACCGGACACCAAGGCGACTACAGCGTCGAGTATGAAGTTCCACCTATCGGGTGGCTGCCATGGAGTTGGACGAACACTCTGGTGGGGGATGAGATAGCTAAGTGGAACAGAGCCAGCAATCTAGTTTCTTTCTGTCCCGTGGGTTCGTGCAGCGGTGCGCAGGATGGTAATGTCATGCGCACCACCGTGCGTGTCGGCGACAAACGAAGCCACGACGCCCCGACGGTGGATGGCTGGATGGACACCAGCACAGGCAAGAGAATCATCGACTGCGGCCGTACCATCGCGTGCCTTGCCCAAAGGCGCATTGCGCAGAATCAACACATGACCTATGTAGAGTTGCGGATAGAGAATCCCGCATGGCAGCACGATAGTGGCGGTGCCGACACCCAGGTAGAGTGGGTCAACGATCGGAATAAGCACAACGACATAAAGGACGGCAAGCTCCAGCGTTACCTGCCGTCGACGGTGCTTCATGAGTTGGGTCATGCCCTTGGTCTGGACGACCTCAGAGGCCCGGGGCAGTCAAGGTATAAAGGCTACCTGATGTACAAGGCTTACGATCATCTGGACTTGACTCCAGGTGACAGCACATACCTGAAGCAAGTCTACCGGAACCACATGTCTGAGATTCACAGGAGCCCGTGACGATGAAAAAGCTGCTCGTCTTGGTTGGCGTGGCAGGTATGCTGCTACTGGCTGGGGTCGCGGTGTTCGCATTGTGGCGTCAACTGGGGAATGGAGTCAAATCAGACGGCCGGCCGGTGTTAAGCGAGGAGCATGTCTTAACCGAGCAGCAGAAACGGGCCTTAGCCGAATATATGGCGGAGGCTGAGAGGGTCAGGCAGGAGACTCAGGGTAGAGAAGGGGAATACGACGTCGTTCATGAGAGCGGCTGCATAGGGCATTACTTTGAAGTTACGGCATCGCTGGACGAGATGGCCTTGAAGGCCGCCGTTATAGCACGGGTGCGGCTCCGGCAGGTTGAGGTGGCTGGAGTCCGGCTTGCCCATTACCTTGCCCACAACGACGACGACGGCTACAACGGATCGCTCCGCTTCACGTTGGACGTTCTGGAGTACCTGAAGGGCTCCGGTGGCTCTCAGCTAACGGCTTATGCCTATGGCCGGGAGGATTGCCACGAGGACTACACTGCCCCGACCGTCCAGAAAGCTGAACAGCTTGGGGAGCCGCTGCTTGAGTTTCGTGACCGTCGCTGGGATGACCGCGAGGCCATCGTGTTCCTCCGGCGCGCCCAAACTGGTGATCTGTATCTAGGCTTTACTGCGGTCAACGAGGGAGGCGTCTGGAGTTTCGGCGTCCAGTCCGACGAGTTCCGAGCATGGCTGCCGGCGAATTCCACCAGTACGACCGCCACCAGCACGACCGCCACCAGTACGACGAACGCCGCCCAAACACTGGACGCCAACCGCTCGGCATCGCAAAAGGAGACGCTGCGGTTCCTGCTGGACGACCCTGACAACCCCAGCGTCCTCAGTATCGCGGGCACCACCGGCACCGGCAACGTGGCGTCCTGGCAAGGGTCCGGGGGCGAGACCAGGGTGGCGGCCCAGCAGTCGGGCGTTCCGTCCGTGACGGTCGAGTACATCAGGTCAAGGGTGGCAGCGGTGGAGCGCGAGTACAACGGAGGCGACGGCTCCCAAGCGTACCGGGACTGTGTGGTCTTCAAGTATGAGTGGCACAGCCGGGTGCAGCAGAAGATACAGCGGTACGGCTCAATGCTCTGGCCCGTCGAAACGCAGCGAATGCAGTCCGGCCTGCCCGCCCAGACGATAGCGTTCACGACAGACTCGGTTAGGTGGCGACAACGGGACGAGACGGAGCTTCCGCCCGGAGACCGTATCTGGACGGAAGGCCCTGACTCCCACGTGCTGGTCGGGGTCTGGCCAGGCGTCATCAAGACGACCCGTCCGCTGCCGGCTGGTGAGTACCGGGTGCTATTCGGAGCTATGCCCGCCCGCCACGCCATCTGCGACGCTCAGCCTAGAGCGCAAACGGAGGCCTCCCAGTACGCCCTGACAGTCACGGCCCCGGCCGGGACGTTGGCCGAGTCGTTCTTCGACCCCTACGCCTCCAGCACCGCAATCACCGGCACCACCACCGTCGGGACTATCTCATGGCAGTCCGGCAAGGTCACTGCTGACCTGACACGGAGCTTCACGGGCCACGCCCTCGACTTCATAGACCTCACGGGCACCACCACCCTGTCGCTGCCGGCCTCCAACGCCACCACCACGGCGGCGGGCGCGCTGGTCTGGGCCGTGAGCAAGCAGCCGTGGAAGGCGGGCGACAAGCTGATGCTGCGGGTGCGCAAGTACGATCCTTCCACGCTTACGCCTACTCCCACGCCTACGGCAACGTCCACTCCCACCCCTACGCCTACGGCAACGTCCACTCCCACCCCCACGCCTACGGCAACGTCCACTCCCACCCCTACGCCCACGGCAACGTCCACGCCCACTCCTACGCCCACGGCAACACCTACACCTACGCCCACGCCCACGCCTACCCCCACGGCAACGCCCGCTCCGAAGCCTACGGCAACGCCTACGCCCACCGGCCAGTTGCGCGCAGCGTCGAGTTGGATAGTCAAGGGCGGATCGACGCAGGTGACCGCATACGGC
Source organism: Dehalococcoidia bacterium (assembly GCA_963664035.2). GTDB lineage: Bacteria > Chloroflexota > Dehalococcoidia > Lucifugimonadales. Next base: position 2,852,863 of record OY760867.2, read on the forward strand.
GTCAAGCCGGCTAACCTGCAAGTCAGGATTTCCACGACAGACCACCTATCCTCCACCGGCTCGTGCGACGACGGGTTCGGCATATTCAGCGCCGGAAGCGCGGCGCCCTTCACCGAGACGCTGACCGGGTGCAACGTCGGGAGGGCGACCGTCAAGCTGGTGGCGGTCGGCAGCGGCGCCGTGCTGGCGAGCCTCCAGATAGAAGTCCTCCCGGAAGAGAGCGGAGCGGGACCCGGCTAGGCGCCAGGTTGTCTGAACTGTGATTCGGGTGATGGGTGTGATTGGGGATGATGGGAAGGGAGTATGGGAGGGCAGCCACAAGGGCTGCACCCTACGTGGGATGAAGGCCGTGGCGAGAGCAGGCCGCCAGAGGCCGCCGGCGGCGTCTGTTGTTTCGCCGAAGGAGGTCGTCTGAACTGTGATTCGGGTGATGGGTGTGATTTGGGATGATGGGAAGGGAGTATGGGAGAGCAGGCCGCCGGCGGCGTCTGTTGTTTCGCCTAAGGGGGTTGATTTATAATGTGGCGCAGCTTCGGACCCGCTACGCAGGAGGACGAGATGCCCCAGGCCATGGCTTTCTTTCGCGGCGAGATAGTGCCCATCGCCGACGCGAAGGTAAGCATCATGACCCACGCGCTGCACTACGGGACCTCGGTCTTCGAGGGGGTGCGGGGCAACTGGAACGAGGAGAAGCAGACGCTGTTCGTCTTCCGGCTGCGGGAGCACTACGAGCGCATGCTCCAGGGCTGCCGGCTCATGATGCTGGACATCCCCTACGGCGTGGACGAGTTGTGCGACATCACCTCCACGCTGCTCCAGACCTGCGGCTACACCGAGGACGTGTACATCAGGCCGATAGCCTACAAGAGCGAGGAGCTGGTGGCGAACCTGATGCTCCAGCGGCTGAGCAGCGACTTCGCCTTGGTGGTGGTGCCGTTCGGGTCGTACATAGAGACCGAGGGCGCGATACACTGCTGCACCTCCTCCTGGCGGCGCCTGGAGGACACGAACATACCTCCGAGGGTGAAGGTGTCGGGGGCCTACGTGAACATGATCCTGGCCAAGACGGAGGCGACGCTGGCGGGGTTCGACGAGGCAATACTGCTGAACCAGGACAGCACCGTCTCGGAGGGGGCGGGCGAGAGCCTGTTCCTGGTGGCGGACGGTTCGATCCACACGCCGATGCTGGGCGACAACAACCTGACCGGCATAACGAGGGACTCGGTGTTCGAGCTTGCGAGGAACGAGCTAGGGATCGAGATAGTGGAGAGGCACGTCTCCCGCAGCGAGTTGTATCTCGCGGACGAGGTATTCCTGACCGGCACGGCGGCCCACATCACCCCCGTCGGAAAGCTGGACCACAGGACCATCGGCACGGGAGAGATGGGGCCCGTGACGCAGTCGCTGAGCGAGATATACGCCTCCGCCGTCCGTGGGAACGCGCCGCGCTACATGCACTGGTGTACGGCGGTGCCGCTGGAGGGTTGACGACGCCCCAGCGCCGGACATGTTCAGCTTCGCCGCCGATTACTACCTGTTCACGTTCGCGGCAACGGTAGGCGTAATCCAGGTATCGGCCTCCCAGGCGCGCCTGCGCGGCCTTCTCTTCCTTCCTTCGCTCCGCGCGGCGAGGGCGCTCGGCGCCGTCCTCGTAGCGGGTGCGGCGGCCTGGTTCTTCGGCTCCGCCGACCGAAACGTAAACGACACGGCGGGCGGTCTGGACGCGAACGACCAAGCCGTGCTCTTCCTGCTGGGGGCGCTATCCGCGCTCGCGCTCACACTGGTAGCTTCGTCGCTCGCCAACTCCAGGATGACCTCGCCGCCCGGCTCGAAGGCGGAGGGACTCGACGCGCTGCACACGGAGGGGCTCGACGCGCTGCGCTCCGCGAGCTACTTCCGGGCGCTTGCGGCCAGCCTCAACACGTGGCGTGCCTGGAACACGGACTGGAATCCGAAGCGTCTTGGACTCACCATGGCCGCCGGAGCGGTGGCGCTGGTCGGGCTGGCGTTCGCGTGGAGCAGGGGGAGCGCCGGCGCCCTACCCTCCCCGACGCGGCTGCCCGGCTCCGGCGCGGTCGCCGGGCTGCTGGATCTGGACGAGAAGGTCCTGCTGTGGGTCAATGGGTGGAGCGGCGCGGCGTCATGGGTCGACGGCGCCGTCGAGCTGGTGGTGAGCGACTACATGGTCGCGGTGGGCATGGCGCTCGCGCTGGTCGGCCTCTGGTTCGGGGGAAAGGACGCCTGCGAGAGGGCGATGAACCAGAAGGGCGTCCTGGCCGCGCTGGCGGCGATGGCCCTTTCGAGCTGGTGCGTGTACGCGATCAACGGCGTGTACGATCGTCCGAGGCCGTTCGCGGACAACGATATCACGGTGCTGTTCTACTACCCGACCGACCCGTCTTTCCCGTCGAACTCGGCGGCGGCCACGTTCGCGCTGGCGGCGGCGGTATGGGCGGCGGACCGTAGGGTCGGCGCGGTGATGCTGGCGGCGGCCGCGGCTCTCGGTTTCTCGCGCGTCTACGCTGGGGTACACTACCCGCTGGACGTGCTCGCGGGGTGCGGCATAGGGGTGGCGGCTGCGCTCCTGGTCCACAGGCTGCGGGCGCTGCTGGAGCCGCTGCCCTCGCTGGCGCTGAGGGCCGCGCGGGTGGTGTGCCTTGCGTGAGGGGGGATGGGGCGCCGGAAGGACCCCCATCCTAACCTTCCCCCTGAGGGGGAAGGGATTCTGAGGTTTCCCCCTGGGGGGAAGGGATTCTGAGATAAGTAGCTAAGGGCCTGTTGGGAGGGCTGTCTTGTACTTCAACATGCGTCTTTTCGGGATGACGAGGGGGCTGCGGCTCCGCATAGCGGCCGCGGCGTTGGCGGGGCTGCTGACGGTGGCGGCGAGCATAGCGAGGCTTGCCCTGACGGGCATCATCCTGGCGAGGGTATTCCAGGGGGATAGCTTCTCGTCGCTCGTCCTGCCGCTCGCGATCCTGGTGGCGCTCATCCTCGTAAGGGGCGCGCTCCAGCACTTCAGGGACAACGTGAGCTACAGGACGGCGGCGGAGACGAAGGTTGCGCTGCGGCAGAGGCTCTACCAGCACTCGCTCGCCCTCGGCCCGGGCCACTTCGACCGCCGCCGCACCGGGGAGGTTACGACGTTCCTGGTCGACGGCGTGGAGAACCTGGAGACCTTTTTTGGACAGTACCTGCCGCAGTTCATAGTGGCGGCCATCGCTCCGCTGCTGATCTTCGGCTTCATGGCCTTTTTGGACGTGTGGATCGGGCTGGTATTCGTGGCGTTCGCCCTGTTCACGCTGCTGGCCCCGTCCTTCATACAGAAGGCGAACCGTCCGCGCACCATCGCGCGCCGGGACGCGTGGGGAGCGATGGGCGCCGAGCTGCTGGACTCGATCCAGGGGCTGGGCACGCTGAAGGCGTTCGGGCAGAGCAAGGCCAGGGGCGAGCTGCTTGCGAGGCGGGCGCGGGAGGTGTTCCGCACCACGATGTGGATGCTGGCGGCGGACGGCGCTTCGGGGGCGGCGACGGTGCTGGGCATCTCGGCGGGCGCGGCGGTGGCGCTGGTGTGGGGCGGCGTCAGGGTGAGCGGCGGCGAGCTGGAGCTGTCGGCGCTGCTGATCATCCTGATGCTGGGAGCCGAGGTCTTCAGGCCGATGCGCGAGCTTGCGCAGCTATACCACCAGGGCATGACGGCCATGTCGTCGGCGGAGGGGGTGTTCGCGCTGCTGGACACGCCGGTGGAGATCAGGTCGCCCGCGAAGCCGGCCGCGGAGGGGCGCCTGGACCCCGAGATCACCTTCGAGGAGGTGACCTTCGGGTACGAGAAGGGCAGGCGCGAGGCCCTCCACGACGTCTCGTTCACGCTCCGCAAGGGGGAGCGCCTCGGGGTGGTCGGCCCAAGCGGGGCTGGGAAGTCCACGCTGGTCTGGCTCATGCTCCGGCTGTACGACCCACAGCGGGGCCGGGTGCTGCTCGGCGGCCACGACCTGCGCGAGCTTCCCCTGGACGCGCTCAGGGAGCATGTCTCGGTCGTGACGCAGGACACGTACCTGTTCCAGGGAACGGTGTCCGAAAACCTGCGGCTCGGCAGGCCGGACGCCTCCCGCGAGGAGCTGGAGAAGGCGGCAATCGCGGCCAACGCCCACGATTTCATAACCGCCCTGCCGAACGGCTACGACAGCGAGATAGGCGAGCGCGGCGTGAGGCTCTCCGGCGGCGAGAGGCAGCGGATCGCCATAGCGCGGGCGTTGCTGAAGTCGGCCCCGATACTGCTCCTCGACGAGGCGCTGTCCAACGTGGACGCCGAGAACGAATCGGTCATACAGGAGGCGCTGGACCGGCTGATGGAGGGGAGGACGACGCTGGTGATAGCGCACCGGCTGTCGAGCGTGGTCGGCGCGGACCGGATCATAGTTCTCGACCAAGGGCGCGTCGTGGAGTCCGGCAGCCACGCCGAGCTTGCCTCTGCCGGAGGCATATACGCCCGCCTAATGGCCGACCAGCAGGTCGGCGAGACCCAGGGCCTGATCGCGGCAGCCGCGGCGGATACTGCCAGCGAAGGTATCGCAGGCGCAGCCGGACGGCGTACCGGCGACTTGCCTCCGTGGAGTCCCGCCAGGACGATGGGCCGGTGGGAGAATTGGACGCGCCTGGCGGGCCTGGTGCGCCGGTGGTGGGTACAGGTGGCCGCTACGCTGGTCCTGGGGCTGCTGTACCACGGTTCGACGATAGCCCTAGGGGCGGTCAGCGCGCTGCTGGTGGCCGCCGTCTTCGACGAGGAACCGATATGGTTCCTGGTCGCCCTGCTGGCGGTGCTGACGCCGCTGTCGGCGCTGACGCGGTGGGGCGAGTCGTGGATCTCGCATCACGTGGCGTTCAAGCTGCTGGCGGAGATGAGGATCGAGATGTACCGGAGGCTGGAGCCGTTGGCGCCCGCGTACCTGGTGAGGCGGCGCTCGGGCGACCTGGTCAGCATCGCGGGGGACGACGTGGAGAAGATCGAGTACTTCTTCGCGCACACGATCACCCCGGCGATGGTAGCGGTGCTGGCCCCAGGGGCTGTGCTGGTAGTGCTGGCGTTCATCGCGTGGCCGCTGGCGCTCGTGCTCCTGCCCTTCCTGGCGCTTGGCGCGTTGAGTCCATTCATAGCGCAGGCCCGCACGGAGCGGGTGGGGACCGAGATGCGCCGGCGGCTCGGAAGGCTGAACGCGTTCCTGGTCGACGGCATACAGGGGATGCGGGAGATAGCGGCGTTCGGGGCCGGGCCGCGGCGGGTGGAGGAGACGACGCGCCGGGGCCGTGACCTCGCGGACCACCGGATGCGGTTCCTCAGGTCGCAGTCGGCGCATTCGGCGACCATCGAGGTGCTGACGGCGCTGGCCGGTCTGTCGGTGCTATCCCTCGGCGCGTGGCTGGTGTCGCAGGGCCAGATGGAGCGCACCGACCTGCCCCTTGCCACGCTGCTGGCCCTGTCGTCGTTCAGCCCGGTGACGGAGCTGGCGGTCACGCTGAAGCAGCTCATCGAGACGCTGGCGTCGTCCCGCCGCGTCTTCGAGGTGTACGACGAGCCGGTCGCCGTCCACGACGGGCCGGGCGTGGGTACGGAATCCGGCGGTGAAGACGGCGGCGCCCCCTCCATAGACTTCCGCGACGTGGGCTTCGCCTACGGGCCCGAGCTGAGGCGCGCGCTGGACGGCGTGAGCTTCGAGACGGGCTCGGGCGCAACGGTCGCGCTGGTGGGGCGCTCCGGCGCGGGCAAGTCGACCACGGCGAACATGATCATGCGGTTCTGGGACCCGGACGAGGGGCGCGTCACGCTGGACGGCAACGACCTCCGGCAGTTCGAGCTGGACGAGCTGCGGAGCCGGATCGCGCTGGTGACGCAGGACACGTACCTGTTCAACACGTCGCTGATGGAGAACCTGCGTATCGCGCGGCCCGACGCCACCGACGAGGAGATACGGAGGGCGGCGCGGCTGGCGAGCGCGGAGGAGTTCATCGACGCCCTGCCCGACGGCTACGAGACGCTGGCGGGCGAGCGCGGGATGCAACTCTCGGGCGGCCAGCGCCAGCGCATCTCCATCGCTCGGGCGGTGCTGAAGGACGCGCCGTCGCTAATACTGGACGAGGCGACGTCCCACCTGGACGCGGTGAACGAGAAGCATATACGGGACGCGCTGCGCCGCCTGATGCGCGGGCGCACGACGGTCGTGATAGCGCACCGGCTGTCGACCGTGCGCGACGCCGACCTGATAGTGGTGATGAGCTCAGGGAGGGTGGTCGAACAGGGCACGCACGAGGACCTGCTGCGGAAGAAGGGGCTGTACGCCCAGCTCGTGTCCACGCAGCTGGTGGGCGGGGCCGGCCCGAGGCGCGGGTGACGCGCCGGCGCGTCTAGCCGGGGACGTCGACGAGGCGGCCGCCCTGCCGGTGGGACTCTAGGAAGCCGAGCAGTATACGCAGGGTCTTGCGGGCCTCGGCGGCGGTGGAGACGCCTTCGCCGCCGTTTTCGATGACGTCTATAAGCTCGGCGTAGGCCGCGGGCATCGACTGCACCTGGTACGGGGCGGCGTGGAGGGAGCGGGTCACCGACTCCCTCGAGCCTTCGAGCTCCGTGACCGCGACGGCGTCGTGTCCGTTCATGCTCACGCGGACCTCGCCCTTCGTACCCATCAGGTGGACCATGTGCGAGACCGCGGAGGTACCCTTGGAGCAGTTGTAGAGCGCGGTTATGCCGTTGCGGAATAGGACCATGCCGGCCGCGCCGGGGTCGTTCTCCGGCAGCTTTCCGCCGTCTCCCCTGTAGCGGTCCCAGTGCTCGAAGCCGTCCTCCAGCCGGGCAAAGACCCGCGCCGGCTCAGACTCCGCGAAGAAGCAGACGGCGTCGATGATGTGGGTGCCGTTGCGGAACATCATGGCGCGCGTCCCGCCGTGGTAGGCGATGACGGCGTTAAGCGGGCCTATCAGGCCGGCCCGCACGTCGTCGCGGACCTTGTGCATCAGGGGATTCCACCGCCGGGTGTGGTTGACGTGAATGGGTACGCCGCGCTCTGCGCACGCCCGTATCATCCTGTCGGCGTCCTCCAGGGTGGTGGCCAGGGGCTTTTCGCACATGACGCCCTTCACGCCAGCGGCAACGGCGTCGACCACTATGTCGGCGTGCCTGTGGTCCGAGGTGACCACGCCCACGATGTCCAGGCTCTCGCGGGCGAGCATCTCCCCGTAGTCGGTGTAGGTCGCCGCGTCGGGCCACTCGCGCGCCCAGACGGTCTTGAAGTCCTCCAGCAGCTCCGGCACGAGGTCGCACACGGCGACCAGATCGGCGTCGGGAAGCAGCGCCAGCGCAGCCGCGTGGGACACAGTGATCTCGTTCTCGAACGGAGCGGGCGGGTCCTCCGGGCGCCGGGCGCTTATCCCGGTCGCCCCCACCAGCCCCACCCGGTACTTACTGCTTGCCATCGTGCAACTCCTTCCGGCGTGCGCCTACCCCTGCCCCGCAAGGACGCTGCTCAGCCGCTCGGCAATGAGGCGCTCCTCGCCTTCGTTCAGCGTATGGACGTTGATTGCTATCGTATCGTCGCCGTCGACGTTGACCAGGATGCAGGGGTCGCCTTCGTCCAGTCTGGCCGACACGCCGTTCGCGTCCATGCCCAGCCCTTCGACGTCTATCTCGACGTTGAGGGTCACGCCCCAGAAGTTCTTGTTGCGGACCATCGGGGCCGACTTCAGGTTGGGAGCGCCCTGGAGGTCCCGCTGGATGGCCTCTATCTTCTCCTCGTAGCCGAGCAGCCTGTCCTCGTGGTTCATGGTCAGCCACAACTCGATGGCCGTGACCACGCCGACGATCTCCTGGCGGTCCAGCTTCATGGGCCGCCCGAAGGCATTGCCTCCCTTGTGCTGGAAGGCCATGAAGCCGTGGTCGGCGGCCGCGTCGACGAGGTCCTTCTTGCCGCAGAGGAAGCCCGCGGAGTGGGGCGCGCCGAAGTACTTGGCGCCGAAGCAGGCTAGGTCGGGGGTCTGGGCGTTGCGCCTGAAGTAGTCGAGAGGGTATAGCTGCGCCGCGGCGTCGCCTATCACGGGCACGCCGCGGGCGCTCGCCACCTCCACCGCCTGCTCCAGGGATACGGTGGAGGCGTCTTCCTCCGGCCTTACCAGGAAGGCGACCGCCGCGGTGTTGGGGCCGATGGCCGCGTCGAGCTCCTCCGGCGAGCAGGCGTCGTCCGTGCCGACCTCGACCAGCTTCGCGCCCGGCACGGTGAAGCTGCGGTCGTAGCTGTAGCGGTGGGCCTTCTGTATGAGGATGTCGCTCTTGAGGCCGGCGGTATCGGGAATCTGGGCGATCTTGGAGGGGTCGTCGCCCGTCATGCAAGCGGCGGCGCTCAGGGCCAGGGCGGCGGCGCACCCGGAGGTGACGTACGCGGCCTCCACGTCCAGCAGGTCGGCGATGTACTCGCCGGACCTGTCGAGCAGGTCCTGCATCTTGACGTAGCTGCCGTCGGCGCGGTCCATGGCCGCCTTGACCTCCGGTCCGGGCGACGAGCCGCCCAGCACGGTCCTGTTCCCCTGGGCGTTTATCACGGGGCGCACGCCCAGCCGCCTGTAGACTTCTAGGTCCTTCGTCTGTGTCATGGTTTGGCTCCTTGGTGTTCTACCGGTCTTCACATCATCAGGTCGCCGCCGTTGATGTCGAGGGCCGCGCCGGTGATGTACGCCGCCCTGTCCGACGCGAGGAAGGCGACCAACTCCGCTACCTCGTCGGGGCGGCCCAGTCTAGGGATCGGAAAGCTGGCGCCGTAGGCGGCGGCCTGCTCGGGGGTTATCGTGGAGCGCACCATCTCCGTGTCTATCAGCCCAGGGCAGACCGAGTTGACCGTGATGCCGTTGGCGGCCTCCTCCTTGGCCAGGTGGCGGGTGAAGCCCAGCACCCCCGCCTTTGCCGCCGAGTAGTGGGCGCCGCCGATGGTGCTGTACTTCTTGCCCGCCGTGGAGGAGAAGTTGACGATGCGCCCCCACCCTGCCTCTCGCATGGCCGGGAGGACGGCCCTGGAGCAGAGGTACGTGCCCTTTAGGTTAACGCCCACGACGAAGTCCCACTCCTCTTCCTCGATGTCGATGACGGGGGTGGGGCGCAGCACGCCGGCGTTGTTGACCAGGACGTGGACGCCGCCGAAGCGGGCCAGCGCGCCCCGCACCATCCCGCGCGCGTCCTTGGCGGACGTCACGTCGCCCGGCTCCACGGCTGCCTCGCCGCCCCTGTCGGAGACGATGCGCGCCGTATGCGCCGCGGCCTCCTCGTCCAGGTCGTTCACGACCAGCCTGGCTCCCGCCGCGGAGAGCCGCTCGGCGACGGCGCGGCCCATGCCCTGGCCCGCGCCCGTGACGATTGCAACCCTGCCCTCCAGCTCGCGTGGGTCGATCATATCAGCGGCTCAGATGGCCCCGGTCTCCTTGCCGACCTCTTCGAAGACGTGGAGGGCGCGGTCAAGCTGCTCCCTCGTATGGGCGGCGGATATCTGGACGCGTATCCTGGCCTCGCCCCTGGGCACGACCGGGAAGCTAAACCCAACGACAAATATGCCCCTCTCGTTCATGGCCCTGGCCATCTCCACCGTCTTGAGCTCGTCCCTGAGCATGATCGGGACGATGGGATGGCCCCCGGGGATCACGTCGAGGCCGATGGCGGTTATCGCGCCGCGGAAGTAGCGGGTGTTCTCCCAGAGGCGCTCGCGGAGCTCGGGGCGCTGCCGTAGCAGGTCGAGCGCCTTGAGCGCGCCTGTTACGATGGGCGGCGCCAGCGTGTTGGAGAACAGGTACGGGCGCGAGCGCTGCCGCAGGAGGTCGACGATCTCCTTGCGCCCGGTGGTGAAGCCGCCGGACGCGCCGCCCAGCGCCTTGCCCATCGTGCTCGTCAGCACGTCGACGCGGCCGTCCGCTCCCAGCTCCTCGGCGGTGCCGCGCCCGTTGGCGCCCAGGAAGCCGGTGGAGTGGGAGTCGTCGACCATGACCAGGGCGTCGTACCGGTCCGCCAGGTCGCATATCTCGGGCAGCCGGGCAAGGTCGCCCTGCATGCTGAAGACGCCGTCGGTGGCGATCATGCGGAAGCGCGCCGACTCGGTCTCCTTGAGCTTGTCCTCCAGGTCGGCCATGTCGCTGTGCTTGTACACCTTTCGCTGCGCCTTGCACAGCCGGACGCCGTCGATGATGCTCGCGTGGTTCAGGGCGTCGCTGATGATGGCGTCCTCGGGGCCGAGCAGGGTCTCGAAGAGCCCCGTGTTCGCGTCGAAGCAGGAAGTGTAGAGGATAGTGTCCTCGGTGCCCATGAATTCGGAGATGCGCTGCTCCAGCGTCTTGTGGATGTTCTGGGTGCCGCATATGAACCGGACGGACGCCATGCCGAAGCCGTAGCTGTCGAGGCCGTCCTTGACGGCTTGGACGATCTCCGGGTCGTCGGCGAGCCCGAGGTAGTTATTGGCGCAGAAGTTGATGGCCTCCCCCTGGAGGGTGCTCACGCGGGAGTGCTGCGGGCCGGTCATCACCTTTTCGCCCTTGTAGAGTCCGCTGTCGCGGATGCCCTGTAGCTCTTCGTCGAGCCAGGACTTTATCGACGTATATGTCACTTGGAGCCTCCTCGATTCTTCATCCGGCCTACAGGCTCGGAGATTATCGCCGCCGCGTATTCGTGTCAACAGGCGGCGCGCCCTTGGGGGCTAGCGGTGGACCACCTGGCCCCGGATATTTGGGTCCGCCTCGCCGTGAGCGGCGCTCGGCGGCTTCTCCCGGTCTCCTCCCTGCCCTACGCGCAGCACGATCTTGGAAGCCTGCCCGGAAGAGAGGAGCTCCATCGCCTCGTGGAAGTCCTCCAGGGCCATCTCCTTCGTTATCAGCGGTCTCACGTCCACGAGGCCGCTTTCGAGTATCCACCTGGTGCGGTACCAGGTGTCGAAAATCCGGCGGCCGTTGAGGGCGAGCACGGTCAGGTTCTTGAAGATCATGCTCTCCGCCACGTCTATCGTGACCGGCTTCGACGGTATTCCGAACAGCGTCACGCGCCCGCCGTTGCGCACTCCCTTGAACGCGGCGTCCACGGCGGAGGCGGCGCCGCTCATCTCCAGCACGATGTCCACCCCGAACCCCTCGTTCGCCTCCACGATCCAGCCTGCCACTACATCCCCCTTCCCATCCTTCGAGGCGTTGTACACCGCGTCGGCTCCCATGGTCGTCGCAAGGGACAGACGGAAGGGGTTGAGGTCCACGGCGAACACCTTGGACGCACCGGAGGCGCGGGCTATCCCAATGGAGAACAGACCTATGGGGCCGCAGCCAAGCACCGCGATGCTCTGCCCCGATACGTCGTGGGAGAGGGCGGCGACGACCGCGTTGCCAAACGGCTCTTGGAGGGTCGCGATCTCCGGGGACATCTTTTCCCGGTCGTTCTGCCATATCACCTTCTCCGGAAGCGCCACGTACTCGGCGAATGCGCCGTCGCGGTCCACGCCCAGTATCCGCGTACGCGGGCACATGTGCGGCTGGCCGCTCCGGCACTGGAAGCACATGCCGCAGGTGACGTGGCTTTCGGCGGATACGTAGTCGCCGACCCTGACTTGCTCGACGCGCTCCCCCACTTCGACCACCGTGCCGGCGAATTCGTGGCCGACGGTGAGCGGCGGGTTCACGCGCTGGGCGCTCCATTCGTCCCAGTCCCATATGTGGATGTCCGTCCCGCATATGCTGGCCGTCTCTACCTGTACCAGCACCTCGCCCGGGGCGACCTCGGGAACGGGTATCTCCTGGAGCTCGAACCCCGGCCCGGCCGCCACCTTTCGCACCGCCTTCATAGGTCCCCCTGCCCCTCAGTGCAGCGCCGCGGCAATCGCGGCGGCGCGCTCGTTTACCAGCCGGTCGTCCGCGAACCGGGACAGCCCGAACGGCTGCATCAGCGCCGGCGTCCTCCCCGTGGCGACCAGCTCCGCGACGCACTTCCCCGCTATGGGGGCGGCCTTGAAGCCCCACGTGCCCCAGCCGGCGTTGAGGATGAAGCCGCCCAGGCCCTCGACCTCGCCCATTATGGGCGCGTAGTCGGGGGTCATGTCGCATATCCCCGTCCACTGGCGCATGACCTTGACGTCGCTCAGGGACGGCACGAGCTCCACGGCGAAGCGGGCCAGCTCCTCCAGCATGTTCAGCGTGGAGCGGTGGCTGTAGGTCGGGTAAGGGTCCACGGGGCCGCCGATGACGATCTCGCCCCGGTCGGTCTGGTAAATGTAGACGTGCAGGTTGCCCGACGAGATTACCTTGTCCATGAACGGCTTGAGCGGCTCGGTGACGAACGCCTGCAGCGGATAGGTCACGATCGGCAGCTCGACCCCCGCCATGGCCGACACGATGGACGTCCAGCCCGCGGTGGCGTTGACCACCGTGCCGGCGCTCACGGCACCCTTCGGGGTCTGCACGCCGGCGACGCGGTTGCCGTCGCGCAGGATGCCCGTCACCTCGGTGAAGGGGTGTATCTCCACGCCCAGCCTGTCCGCGCCCCGGCCGTAGCCCCACACCACGGCGTCGTGGCGTACTGTCCCGGCCGGGGGATGGTATAGGGCGGCCATGACGGGAAGGTGCTTGCCCTGCCGCAGGTCGATGACGGGGACGAGCTCCTTTATCTCCTCCGGGCCTATCAGCCGGCTGTCCACTCCAAGCAGCCTGTTGAGCTCCACCCGCTGCCTGAGGGCGTAGACGGTGGACTCCGCGTGGCCGATGTCCAGGCGTCCTGTCTGGTTGAACATGAGGTTGAAGTCGAGTTCGAGGGCGAGGCGCTCGTAGAGCTTCAGGCTCTCCCTGAAGAATGGGATGCCCTCTACCGTCAGGTAGTTGGCGCGGACGATCGCCGTGCTGCGGGCGCTGGCGCCGCCCCCGACGTAGCCCTTGTCGAGCACGGCGACGTCGGTTATGCCCCGCTTGGCGAGGTAGTAGGCGGTCGACAGGCCGTGTACGCCGGCGCCGACTATGACGACGTCGTAGCTGTCCCTCAGCGGGTGTTGGCGCCACATCTCCGTTCAATCCAAGAGTACGTCGATCTTGTGCAAGACCTCGCTGACGACCTGTGGTGTAGCCTGGCACACGAACCGGGCCCCGCGCGACCTCCAATCCAGACTCTTGATCTGGTCAGCGAGTACAACTCCCAAAACAGGGCCGGACGGGAGTGTAACTTCGAAAGGATACCCCTTGGCCTTCGAGGTGATGGGACAGAACAGCGCGAGGCTAGTCTTCTCGTTATATGTCCTTGGACTAAGGACCAAAGCAGGGCGGTGTCCAGCCTGTTCGCGACCGGCTTGAGGAGTGAATCGCAGCCACACGAATCCCCTCGACCGGGTACATACACACTCTCTACCATACCTCATTGCCTTCGGCCCGGCCTGTGTCTTGTTCGGGATGAAGATTGTCGGGTGTCACCTCGGCCAACATGTCGGCCAGGTCATAGGGCTTCTTGCGCAGGACTACCTGATCGCCGCGGGAGAGGATTTCTATGGCAGAGCCTTCCTGGACACCCCACTGATCCGCTATGGGCCTTGGGATGCGGACGGCCAGGCTAGCGCCCCATTTGGATATATGCGATTTCGTACCCATAAGAACCTCTTAAGATATGTTCAGCGCCTCGTCCGATGAAATCGCCTTAGGGTGACGCATCTCATGACCGCTCGATGGGGCGCAGGGTGTCAGTGAGCATCTTTCGCTTCATCGAGACGTCGACGCCCAGGAAGAAGATGCGGACGCCCATCTCGCGGTACCTTTGCGCCGCCTCCGGGGTGGTGACGCTCATGGTGGCGATCTTGCCGGCGTCGCGTATGTCGGCGACCAGGTTGTCGATCTTGGGAGCCAGGTACGATTCCGCTTCCTTGCCGAACAGGCCCAAGCCGGTCCCCCAGTCCATCGGGCCGACGGTGGCGACGTCGATGCCGTCCACGGCCAGGATCGACTTCCTGTTCTCGTATGCGCGGTCGCCCTCGAACATGACCATGAGATGGGTCGCCTCGTTGGCCCGGCGCAGGGTCTCGCGGGTGTCGCCGCCCAGTGTGAACCCGGTGCCGGCGCTCGTGCTGGAGACGCCGCGCTGCCCCATGGGCGGGTACTTGCCGAGGCGTACGAGCTCGGCGGCCTCCTCCGCGTCGGTCACGTCGGGCAGGTTGATCACCTGGAAGCCGCCGTCCAACAGGCGCTGCACGTGGGTGCGCGACAACTCCAGGATGCGCACGAGGGGGACCATGCCGAGGTGGGCCGCCGTGCGCGCCAACGAGATCGCGTCGGAGGCGGACTGCGGGCCGTGCTCCAGGTCGATCCAGACGATATGGTAGCCGACCTGCGCCATCAGCTCGAGGTCGGTGTGCGTGGCGTCCCTGCACGTCAGCCCGTAGAGAACGTCGTTCTCACGCAGCAGGTCTCCCAGGCGGTCTTCCATAGCTCAGTCTCCCGAAGCGGGGCGTTCTTGGCTCAGGCCCCGCGGGCGGCGCGCATCTCGAACGCCGCGGACTCGACCTCCGCCACCTTTTGGGCGACGGTCGCGGGGTTTAGCCGGGCGGCGTGGTCGTGGTACCCCGCCCTTTCGAGCATGGGGCCGAGCTTGCCGCCCTTGAACAGGTCTATGGTCCAGCGCAGCGGGTCGGGCACGGCTGCCGGGTCCAGGTAGAGGCGTTCGTTCTTCGCCCTCGGGCCGTAGTGGTAGTGGGGGTCGACATCGAAGCAGTCGAAGGCGAGCATCTCGCGCTCCTCGCCGTCGACGTCGCCCAGGACGTGGATCGCTATGCCGGGCTCGCGGTCCTCGACGCCGAACCGGACGGGGCCCGCCTCCACCACCATGTCGCCGCGGTTATGCACCACCGTGCTGCGCTGCTCCCGCGCCATCCTGCGGGCCGTCTGCTCCATCTCGTCCAGCGCGGGCCCCAGCGCCGCCAGGTCTATCGCGGAGGCGACCTGCTCGAACCCCGCCCGCGCGACGAGCTCGGGGAGCCTGTTGCGGAGCAGCCATATCGACCAGTCGAGAGGGTCGCCCTCGGTGGTCGCGTCTATGCTGACGCGGAAGCCGCGCTCGTCCGGGCCGTAGAAGTAGTGCGGCAGCTGGTCGAGGCAGTAGAAGCGCAGTAGCTGCCGCTCCTCGCCGTCCGCCTCCGCGAGGACCTGTATCGACAGGCCCTGGTCCTTGAGCAGGTCCAGGTACTGCATCTTGAAGGTCACGGGGGAAGCGCAGACGACCTCCGGCTCTCCGTACTTGATCTGTCCGAGAATACTTTGGCTGACGTGCTCCGGGTTGCCGTAGTGCATCATGGTGGATACCTCTTCCCGCCCCGGCTTAGGGGCCGTATTCCGGCTTGCAAGGCCGCCCGAGCCAATTCTCCCTGCAAGAACGTACATTATATCCCAGATGGCCGCGCGGGCGCGGCCATCCGCTTCTCGTGATGGCTTATGATTGGCGGCGATGGAGCGAGAGGGGGGCACGCTGATGGTAATGGCAATCCCGAAGCACGTACGCCCGGCGAATCCTCAGCCGGTGGAGCGCGGACAGGTGCGCGGGAAGCTGATGGAGCTCCTGGGGCTGGAGGCGGTCCCGGAGGCGGCCGACTTTAACGTAGAGTCCGTGGACGCCGAGGACGGGCTGACGGTGACGCGCGGTTCGTTCCGCACCTACCTGGGCGAGGACGTGCCCGCCGCCATGATGGCGCCCGCCGGCGGCTCGGAGCGCCCTAGGGCCGGCGTGGTCTGCGTGCCGGGCACGGGCGGCAGCGTCGAGATGCTGTCGCACGAAATGCTGCACACGCGCGAGGAGGGCCGGCTGTTCGGATGGGGGCGCGAGCTTGCGAGGCGCGGCTTCGCGACCATCGCCATCACGCCGAAGGGCACCGAGGCGCGCAGGGGCTCGGCGGAGGCGTGGGCGCACGAGATGAAGCTGCTGGCGCCCTACGGACGCTCGCAGATGGGCATACTGGTCGAGGAGACACTGCTGGCGGCCCGCGTGCTGGCGGCGGCCGAGGGCGTGGACGAGGGCAGGATCGGCCTTACGGGCATGTCCTTGGGCGGCAACGCGTCATGGTACGCGATGGCGTGCGCGGAGTGGATCGCGGCCGCCGCGCCCGTGTGCGGCGGGTTGGGGCGCATGGAGCGCGTCATCCACGAGGGGCAGAACGAGCGCCACAGCGCCTACTACTTCGTCCCGCACATGCTGCGCCACTTCGACCACCCGGAGGTAGTCGCCGCCTGCATCGCGCCGCGCCCGCTCTTCATGGTCGCGCCCACCGAGGACGAAGACATGCCCCGCGCCGGGGTGGACGACCTGGTTCCCGTGGTGCGCGCCGCCTACGACGAGTTGGGCAAGCTCGAGAGCGTCGGCCCTCGAGGCTGTACTTCACCTTCACGGCGTACCAGCCGGATGGCCGCCACGTCTACCGGGTCGAGTACCTGGAGCGGGTGGCCGCATGGCTACGGTGGGCGCTGGGAGAGGACTAATCCGCCCCCCCAGACGGGGGGAGGGACTCTATGTTCTCGGCGGGAAGGCTAGCTGGACGGGGTTGTCGTCGCCGTGTCGTCCTGGGTGGGTGCGGGAGTGTCGATCTGCGGGACGATCGGCCCCTCGTACGTCGGCTCCGTGGTGAAGCGCTCCCTGTTGCTTATCAGGTCGTAGATGGGGTCGGACTCCATGACGTAGGCGTAGGTCTTGGACTCGTCCTTGACGAAGTAGCTGAAGTCGTCCTTTTCGGTGACCAGGAGTCGGAGGGAGGGGGTCTCCGAGTCGGGCTTGGTTATGACGCCGATCTTGAGGAGGGGGTCGTCGAAGTTCATCTGCCCCTTCTCCTCGTCGGTCGGCACGCCGGAGGCGATGAAGCGCTGGAGGACGGACATGATGCCGTTCATGACCGGTTCCCTGGCGGCCTCGAAGCCGTAATCCGAGACGACGGCCCAGCCGCCGCCCTCGATCGGGCGGACCTCGAACGTCTCGCCGTCGCGGAACTCGTAGATGAAGTAGTGGATCTCTTCGGGCGGGACCTGTGCGATTATCGGGGACTTCCACTCGCTGCCGGTGGGGGCGAAGTTGTCGGAGAAGAGGCAGGTTATCCCGTATACGTCGTCCTCTCCGGGCTTCCGGATGTAGCACATGCGCACGGCCTGCGACCAGGCCGATAGCTGCCTCATGCCTATGGAGCCGGAGAAGTGGTCGCCTATCAGCAGCTCCTCCCTCAGCTCGTCGCCGCTGTAGAACTTGACGGTCGTGCCGTGCTCCGGGGTGACGCCCATGAGCCAGTGGTTCTCGGGGTTGTCGGAGACGAGGTCGGCGCCCTCGAACTTGGATACGGTGTCCCACATGATGAAGAGCTTGGCGTCGAACACGGGGTAATCTTCCACGAACCAGCCGTCCTCCTGCTTGAGGATGGCGATCTCGCTCTGTTCGCCGGTCATGACGACCCTGTCGATCACCTCCTCGTCCAGCTGGGCGAGGCCGGTCAGCTCGTTCTCCTCGAGGAAGTCGGTGGACAGCAGCCTGATGAGGAGGCCCAGGACGCCCACGACGACCACGACGGCGAGCAGGATGCCTACCTGTCTACTCTTCACTTGCGTACGTCTTCCTTTTCATGCTGCGCCTCATGAAGAAGCGGACCAGTCCGAGCAGGACGAAGAGGGCGGGCACCCCCGCCATGCTGCCGTACCGGACCAGCAGGCGCTGGGTCTCAGAGTCGTACAGCAGGGTGCGGACGGTGCGCCCCTTGGCGCGTATGGCGGCTAGCGCGTCGTCCTGCGTCAGCCAGTCGACCCAGTTGCTCATCATCTCGACGTGGCCTGGCCCCTGGGCCGCCCAGCCTTCGTTTATCCAGTCGGAGTCGCCGGCGACGATTATGCGGAAGCGCTTGGACGGGTCCCTCTCGCACTCCGACTCCCCGGGCAGGCACCTCGTGCCGGTAATGGCGACGGCCAGGGTCTTGGCCTCCATCTGGTCCTCGGCCACGTCCTCCAGGTGGGGCGACTGTGGGAAGAGGTTGTCGTAAAAGGTATCCGAGACCGCGTACTCGGTGGTCTCGATAAGCGTAACGACGTCCTCTACCTGCACCGACGGCTCGGTCGGGTCTATCAGGTCCACGGAGCTGGCCCACGGGAAGACCGCGGACGTCACGCCGCCGGACACCCTGGCGTCGGCCTGCGGTATGCGCACCCAGTACGGGTACGGCACGATGATGGGCTGGAAGATGTCCGGCACCGTCAGGGACTCGTGCGACCGCGTGTCGAACACCATGTCCCTGTTGACGCGCACGCCGTACTGCGCGAGGAAGCGGTCGAGGTTGAACTGGTTGGGTATGCCCCTGAAGTTCTGGGTATCCGTGATGACGGGGTCCACCAGGAAGACGGCCTCGCCGCCTTCGGCGAAGTAGGCGTCCCACTCGGTCAGCGTGATCTCGGGCAGCTGCCTCATGGGGCCGGTCACCACGAGGGCGTCGATGCCGCCCATCTGCATCTGGCCTTCCCTGCCCTCCCTGCTCTCTTCGACCTGGACCTGCGTGGTCAGGGCGTTCCGGATCGTCCTGAAGTCGGGCTCTCCGCCCTCCTCGAACCGCAGCGCGGGGTCGTCGGAGTTGGTGTGGAAGGCGATGGTCTGCGGGTCCTTCTGGAGCATCCTGAAGACGGCGGAGGCGATGGCGAACTCCATGCCGTCGGTCGTGCGCACGACCGCGATGACCTCCCTCTGGTTGATGTAGGTCATGCCGAGGCCGAGATAGCCGACCTCGATCTGGATCTTGCCTTCCGACTGCGTGTTGAACTGGATGGGGCGGATCAGGTTCTCCTGGGCCTCGCGCACGGAGTCCTCGTCCTCGGGGTTCGTATTCCGGGTAAGGACCCTGATCTTGCCCTTGCCCTGCTCCTCCACGGCGTCCAGGAAGTCCTCCAGGTCGCGCCGCACCAGCTTTGCCTCGGGCGGAAGCTCCTCGGTGTAGAAGAACTTGATGGTCAGCAGGTCGTCCAGGCTCCCCAGTATCTCCTTGGTGGCCGGGCTGAAGGTGTACAGCCGCTTCTCGGTCAGGTCGAGCCGCCCCTCGATGATGCCGCCGAACCAGCCCACCAGCAGGCTGATGACGACGAGGCCGGCCACGCCAAGCTGCAGGTTGCGGTACAGCGGCGACCGGTGGCTGATGCTCTTGCTGCGTATCAGCAGGTACGAGCCGCTGAGGAACGCGGATATGAGCGCTATGAAGTAGAGCACGTCCCTGAGGTCGATGAGGCCCCGGAGCATCGAAGCGTAGTGGGTCGCCGGGCTCAGGTCCAGGATGAGGGCTGCGATGCCCGGCGGCAGCGCCAGGGTGATGAGGGGGGAGCCGCCCAGCATGAGCGCGACCATCAGCGCCAGCGCCACCATGAAGGAGACGATCTGGTTCTGGGTCAGGCTCGAGCTGAACACGCCGATCGCCACGAAGGAGGCCGTCAGGAACAGGGTGCCGATGTACTGCGCGACGATGGCGCCGCTGTCCAGATCGCCGGCCGTCGAGAGGGCGATGGGGATCACGATGGTGAACAGTATGCCCACGCCGACGAACACGAAGCCCGATACGAACTTGGCAAGCAGGACGGACCAGCCCCTGAGGGGCTGGGTCAGCAGGATCTCCAGCGTGCCGTCGCGCTGCTCCTCCGCGACCAGCCTCATGCTGGCCGCCGCCACGAACACCGGGAGTATCCAGGGCAGCTGCATAACCTCGAACAGGGGACGCAGGGACGCCTCTCTCGTAGTGTCGAGCGACCTGAAGAACAGGAAGGAGATGACGCCGAGGAACACTACGAGGAGGATGTAGCCCGTCGGCTGGTCGAAGTACGCCTTGAGGTCTTTCTTGACTAGGGCGGTGAAGATTCGCATCGTGGTCTTATGCCCGGAACGGAGGCCAACCCCACCTGAAGCGCCCCGCCTCGGCGGGCTCGTCGCTCTCCGGCCGGTATTCCTCGTCGCCGTCAGCCGCTGTCAGTGAGTGGAAGAGGTCGGCGAGGCTGGCGCCCTCTTCGTGTAGGTCCCAGAGCACCCAGTTGCGCCGCTTGGCCATGTCGAAGACCTGCGGCCTCACGTCACCCTCACCCGACACCAGCAGCGAATATCGGCGCCGGCCGTTCACGGCTCCCAGGTCCTCGACCTCGTCCACGTTCGGGATGTCGCGGAGCGCGACGGCCACTTCCTTGCCCTTGACCTCGACGTTGACCTGCCTCCTGCTCCTCGCCTGCGCTCTCAACTGGTCCAGGGTGCCCTGGGCGACTATCCTGCCGCGGCTGATCACGAGGAGGCGGTCGCAGGTCTGCTCCACCTCGCTCAGGACGTGGGTGCTGAGCAAGACCGTCCTCTGCGCGCCGATGGCCTTGATCAGCTCGCGGATGGGCACCCGCTGGTTCGGGTCGAGCCCCTCGGTAGGCTCGTCCATGATCAGGATGTCGGGCCTGTGGAGGAGCGCCTGCGCCAGGCCCGTCCGCTGCCGGTAGCCCTTGGAGCACTCGCTTATCGGCTTGTAGTAGATCTCGCCGATGTGGGTCTCGTCGACGGCCTGCTCGATATTGGCCTTCTTCTCGGCGCCCGACAGGCCGCGCAGGTCGGCGACGAAGCTGAGGTACTCGTGGACGAGCATGTCGCCGTAGAGGGGGTTGTTCTCCGGCAGGTAGCCGATCTTCTGCCTGGTGACGAGGTCGTTCTCCTGGTTGTCGTCGCCCTCGATGAGTATCTCGCCCCTGTCCGGCGTGTAGTAGGAGGTGAGCAGCCTCATCGTGGTCGTCTTGCCGGAGCCGTTGGGGCCCAGGAAGCCGACGACCTCGCCCTTCCGCACGTCGAAGGAGACGTCGTCGACCGCGACCGTCGGGCCGAAGGCCTTGGTGACCCCGCTGACCTGTATGGTCAGCTCGGCCGTGTTCTTCTTTTCAGGCATGCGCGCGAACCTCTACCTGGGTAATTACGTTCACTCCGCCCGGCCCGGATTCTCCGAAACCGAGACTGTACGCCTCCCTTGCGAACGAACAGCAGCCCCGAACCGAGACTGCTGAATCCATATTCTAGGACGCATTGGAAGATAGGTCAACCCGAACGCGGCGGCCCGCTACCCTTTCCCGTCCTCCGCCAGGGTGGCCACGATGGCCGCCGGCGACATCGGGAGCTCCGTCATCCTGGCCCCCACCGCGTCGTCGATGGCGTTGGCGAAGGCGGCCAGCGGCGGGACGATGTTCGCCTCCCCCACTCCCCTGACGCCGAACGGGTGTCCCGGGTTGGGGACCTCCACGATGACCGTGTCTATCATGGGCAGGTCCAGCGAGGTCGGCATCCGGTAGTCGAGCAGCGTGGCGTTGAGGAGCGCCCCGTCTTCGCTCATGAAGTACTCCTCGTTCAGCGCCCATCCGGCGCCCTGCGCCGCCCCGCCCTGCATCTGCCCCTCCACGTAGGAGGGGTGTACGGCGACGCCGGCGTCCTGGACGGCGGTGTACCTGAGCACGTCCACCTTGCCCGTCTCGGGGTCGACGCGCAGGTCGACGATGTTGGCGGCGAAGGATCCGCCCACGCCCGTGGGGTTGACGTTGCCGCGCCCGACCACCGGGCCGCCGGTGTCGTTGAGCTGCGCCGCAAGCTCCCTGAAGCCGATGCTCAGCTCCGGGTCGCGCCTGTGCCGGACCGCGCCGTCGGCGTACTCGACCTCGTCGGCGGGCGTCTCCCAGATGAGCGCGGCGCGCTCCTCCATCTGCCGCTTCACGTCGTCCGCCGCCTCCAGCGCGGCCATCCCCGACTTGAAGACGACGCCGCTGCCGCCGGTGACCGACGTGTAGCCTACCGTGTCCGTGTCGCCCACCTGTGGAGAGACGTCCTCGACGGGTATGCCCAGCGACTCGGCGAGGTGCTGCGCTATCGCCGTGCGCGTGCCGCCGATGTCCACCGACCCTTCGATGAGGCTGACGCGCCCGTCCGGAAGCACGTTGGCCACCACGGCCGCCGGTCCCGTGTTGTTGCGCCAGAAGCCGACGGCGACCCCCCTGCCCTCGTTGGGGCCGGAGAGCGGGGCCGAATAGTTGGGATGGTCCCGCACCGCCTCCATCACCTCCAGCGCGCCGATGGGCGGGTTCAGGGTGCCGTCCGCGCGCCTCGTCCCCTCCCTGGCGGCGTTGAGGATGCGGAACTCCATCGGCTCCATGTCCAGTTGGCGGGCGATCTCGTCCACCACCGACTCGACGGCGTAGGTCACGATGGGCGAGCCGGGCGCGCGGTAGGCGGCGGTGGCCGGCTTGTTCGTCAGCGCCTCCACGCCATCGAGCATGACGTTCTCGATGTCGTAGGGGGTGAGTATGCAGGCGGCCGCGCCTCCGACCGGAGCGCCGGGGTATGCCCCCGCCTCCAGGGCGAAGTAGGCGTAGGCGGACGTAATGCGCCCGTCGTTGGTTGCGCCCATCTTGACCTTGACGTAGCTGCCCGACGTGGGGCCTGTCGCCTCCAGCACCTCGGCGCGGGTCATGACCATTTTCACCGGCGAGCCGCTCTTCTTCGACAGCAGCGCCGCGATGGGCTCCAGGTAGACGCGCAGCTTCCCTCCGAAGCCGCCGCCGATCTCCATCGGGACGACCCTGATCCGGGAGACCGGTACGTCGAGGATGGTGGACACCTGGTCGCGGATGCCGAAGTGGCCCTGGCTGCTGCACCAGACCGTCAGCCTGCCGTCCTCGCCCCAAAGGGCGGTCGCGTTCTGCGGCTCGATGTAGCCCTGGTGTACCGTCCGGGTGCGGAACTCGCGCTCTATGACGACGTCGGCCTCGGCGAAGCCCTTCTCGACGTCGCCCAGCTTGTGCTGCACGTGCCCCGTCGCGTTCGTCCCGGCGGACTGCTCGCCGCCGAGGCCCTCGGGGGCGGTGATGTGCTCGTGGAGTATGGGAGCGCCCGGCTTCAGCGCGTCCTCGGCGTTGGTGACCGACGGCAGAGCGTCGTAGCATACGTCGATCAGGCCCAGCGCCTCCTCGGCCGCGTGCTGGCTGGATGCGGCCACCGCCGCGACGGCGTGGCCCTTGTAGAGCGCCTTGTCCTCGGCGATGACGTTGTTGCTCAGGTACTTTTGGCTCATGACCTGGTCTTCGCCGACCTCCGCCAGCGTGTCCTCGGGCCGCGGCAGGTCCGCGAACGTGACCACCGCGGCGACGTCCGGGTGCGCCTCGGCCCGGCTGGCGTCTATGGAGACGATGCGGGCGTGCGCGTGAGGGCTGCGGAGCACCTTGCCCCAGAGCAGGCCCGCGGGCCGGATATCCGCCCCGTAGAGCGCCCTGCCCGTCACCTTGTCCGCCCCGTCGTGCCTGACGGGGCGCGCGCCCACGACCCTGTAGCCGGTCTTCGCCGTAGCAGTGTCAGCCATCGTCACGGTCTCCTGGTTGCCGAAGGCTCGCCGGCCGGGCCAAGGACTCGCGGCGGCGATGCAAGCGTATTCTAGCATAGGGAACGCTCGCCGCCGGAGCGAAGGCAGCCGCTACGCCTTCCATCCTGTAGGGTGCAGCCCTTGTGGCTGCCCTCCCGTACTCCGAACAGTCATAAGGCAGACGCCGCCCGCCCTTGATGTAGAATAGCCCACGCCATGTACAAGCTGATCGCCCTGGACGTCGACGGCACCATACGCACCATCGAGCGCTCCCCCTCCGAGCGCACGCGGCGGGCCATAGACGCCGTGCGGGCGGCCGGCGCGGCGGTCACGCTGGCCACCGGCAGGATATTCAGGTCCGCCGCGGACGCCGCGGACGAGCTTGGCATTGTTACGCCCATAGTCGCCTTCCAGGGCGCGGTGGTCGCCGATCCGAGGAGCGGCAACGTGCTCTGGAGCCGCACCCTCACGCCCGAGATGGCCAACGCCGCGCTCGACGCCCTGGGCGACTGGCCGACCGAGGTCGCCGCCTATCTCGGCAACAACGTCTACGTCAACAAGAGCACCCCCTGGGCCGACGGCTACGCCGAGCGCAACCCTGGCAGCGTACACGTCGTCGAAGACCTGAGGCAGCTTGCGGACATGTCCCTATGCCGCCTCGTAGCCGTCGGCGACGAGGACGACGTGGCAAAGCTGCACGCCGACCTCGTGGCGACTTTCGACTCCGCCCTCCACGTAACCCGCTCCCTACCCCGTTTCTGCGAGATACTCCACCCGGAGGGCGGCAAGCACAAGGCGCTAGCCTGGCTGAGCAGCCGCCTCGGCGTCGAGCGCGAACAGACCATAGCCTTCGGCAACGGCTACAACGACGTACACATGCTGCACTGGGCGGGCCTCGGAGTAGCCGTGGACGGCGCCGTCGCCGAGGTCCTGGAGGTCGCCGACCGCGTCGCGCCGACGCTCGAGGAGGACGGGGTGGCGCGGGTGCTGGAGGAGCTGCTGGAGGCAGGGCGTATCGGAACGCCAGCAAGGAAGAGGCTCCAATCAAACACGGGGCCTGCGCTACCACCCACATGAATGGTACAATGTCAGTCTGTGTCAGATATAGACACGCCAAAGAAGCGAAGTGCGCATTGACACTCAAGTGAGCGGAATGACGGATTCAAGATTTGAGCCAGGGACATTCGTTCGGCACGACAGCTTTGGCGTCGGCAGAGTAACAGCGCGAGACGATTCCGGTGGAATAACGGTTGACTTTAGGACCGGGGAGAGCCGTCAGATGAGCGCCACCGTGGCTCGCAATCTGAAGATGCTCCCGCACAACGGGCTTGAAGCGCTGATTGGGAGCAGCCCGGAAGAAGTACGATCCTGGATCAATAGTGCATCCCTGAAACTTCTTGCCGCAACCCTGATAGATATTGGTGGTACGGCCAGGAATAGCGCAATCATAGAGAAACTCGAGAGTCTAGTCATCGAGAATGGCTTCAAGTGGCCCTCCTGGTGGGAACGTGTAAGATCGGCGGCTGATGCTTCCATCCATTTCAATGCTATCAAGAACAAGCGCAACGCAATCACCGGAATCACTCTCGCGTCTGGTGTAGACGTCGCCGATGTCCCCGCAGAACCCCTGCCAGAGAAACCGAAGGCAGTCAGGTCTTCGAAGAAGAAAGCACCTTCAAAACGTGAGTGGAAGGATTGGTTCCTGAGCGAGACAGAAGAACCAGCACCGGGGCGTTGGCCGAATAGTAAGGTGTTTAGCGATCTCGACAAATGGTCTGCTATAGAGGTCGAGCAGGCCCTGACGCGAACGATATGGGCCGTTCGGGAGTTCCTAACCTCGGGAAGCACACCTGAGAAAGCAGGCACGGCTTGGCTGAATGCGATGAGCCAGGTGTCCTTGAGATGGCGCGACTGTATGGAGTCTGACCGTAGTAATGATTTGGCTGTGCAGACTGGCGAACTGCTTCCGCCGTTAGCTAAAGTTTCTGAAGATATGGATGGGTCGGATCTTATATTAGGAGCCTTGGCTGGGCAACCTGACCAATGGCGAAGCGGATTCGCAGCGGGAATATGGTCGGCCTTTCAAGACTCCAGCGGCCCTGTACGTGACCTGCTCAAGACAGCACATGGGCAACTTGGACGACGGAAGCAGGCAGCCCTGATAGAAGAGGTTTCTATCGCCGCTTTGAGGGCAGCTGATTCGACCCATCGGAATACCCAATTGGACAATCTGCTTGGCGACGTGCACGTGCTATCTGCCAACGAGCGAATTCGGATCATACACAGCCTGATCATTCGCTCCGCGGCCGGCGATGTATCCAAAGAAAGGACCATGGACTATCTTGCTGAGAGTCGACACGCTGCCAAGGCCAACGACCGGAGTGTTTGGTTGCCCCTATTGGTCTTTGCGACTCTGTTGATTGCAGATGGCACAAATCAGGTCGTGGACAAAGCATCTACGGAACTGGTGAATGTTCTCGCATCGCCGGAGCAGTACGGAGCCTCAACACAAGCTCTCTTCCAGGGACTTAGGGCCCACTTCCGGGAACTTAGTACCAATAACGAGAATCTGCTGGATGATGTGAGAGAGTCCGAACGCCGGAAATACGATGCCTTGTCTGAGCAAGTACGGCAGAAGGAAGACCGCCTTGCAGCCTTTCGTGCCCAAATGGAATCAGGGCGCGAGGAATCCAGACTTGAAGTGCGCCAGGATATGCTTCTGGCCATAGGTGATATCCTCCAACGGGCTAATCGCCCCGATAGGAGCGCGGAGGACAGGCTGCAAGACGTGATAGCAACTCTCCCCACCGCCTTGCAAGCAGGTGGGGCGGAGGCTTTGGGTACAGTTGGCGATATCGTGCAATACGACCCAAGGTTGCACCATTCGGCGGTGGCGATTTCCAGGGGAACCAAAGTGCTTTTATCGGCGCCGGGCGTGGTGGTTCGTAGCAGAACGTTAAGTGACCGGGTGATTCTCAAGGCTAGCGTGATTCAAGAGTCAGAGGTTAATTGATGGACATCGTCGGCATAGACTTCGGCACAACCAATGTTCGTGTTTCCATATGGGACTCCGAACGGGACCTCCCGCCCCAGCCACAAGAAATAGGCGCTGATGGAATCACCACCATGCCTGCGGTAGTCGCCTTGCGACGCCAGCCAGGCGGTGAAGTCTCGGTTATTGTGGGTGAGGAAGCGGATTCCGAGATAGACGATCCCAACGAAATCTTAGTGATTCGAAATATCAAACGATATGCCTTATCTGACGATGCCTACGTCAATTGGCATCTGGAGGCTAGGAGCGCACAGATGGAATCCCCCAAGTGGCCACCCACATGGTGGAACCCTCAAAAGCGCTGTGTTCAAGTGTGGGGACAAGAATTTCCTGTTTGGGATCTGATAGGTCACATCCTAGAAGAGGCGCTCGATAGGGCCGGTGTAGGCGAAGGTGCCGAATGGCGAGCAGGCTGTCCGGTACATGCGGGCTTCAGCTACCGTGCAGAATTGACCCGCGTGCTGCAACAAATAATGGGCACAGGCAATGTCAATTGGGTTGCCGAGGAGCCGATCCTGTTCTTGCTTCTTGTCAATCGGCTTGGCGATCTAGACGGCGCGCCACTCAAGGGTTCTTATCTGGTTTATGACCTCGGGGGTGGGTCTTTCGACTGTGCGTTGGTAGAGTTACGGGGAGACAACTACCACATGACTGTCCACGGGGCCGACGGCCATCCGTTGTTGGGAGGCTCCGACATTGACAACATGCTCATAGCGAAATTGGGCTATGATGGACAACCGGATTTGCTGCGGAAGGCCAAGGAGCGACTCAGTCCCGAGAATCCATCCGAAACTTTGGCCAA
Organism: Dehalococcoidia bacterium; assembly: GCA_963664035.2. Classification (GTDB taxonomy): domain Bacteria; phylum Chloroflexota; class Dehalococcoidia; order Lucifugimonadales. Next base: position 2,880,086 of record OY760867.2, read on the forward strand.
CGGTACCGTTGTTACTATTCAGGATCTCAAATCCACATTGAGGGATGGCAAGTTTGTTGACAGATCTCGCAATAGTATATGGGACGCATACCTCGGCGCAAAGCTGCTGTGGAAACGCAGCGACGGCGAAGACGATCCTCCTATCGGCGAAGTGATCACTCGAGACAACGAGACTGGTGCGGTGCGCTTCGTTTGGCAGTCAACTTGGGATGACTTGGCTAAGGATGTCGATGGAATAATTCTGTTCGGTGGGCCTACCAAGTCACAGTATTTCTACGAACATCTGTCGAGGATATTTGGAACACAGAAGGTAAAGCGCGCCTCAGAACTACTACCCGTATTGATCGGGTTGCCTGACTTGGAATTAGTAGGGATCAGCATGGGTGCCTGCTATAGTTATGAGACCCCATATTCGCCCATGTATGTTAATCGGTTGCCTGCACGGGTGACGTTGGAGAACCTTCAATCGGGCGACCATGTAGAGTACGCGCCTTTCGAGAACCTTACTCCCACCTTCAAGCCATTCGATGCATTCGTTTCACAGGAACTGCCACCGCAACCGCCCCTGGTTCAGTGTAGTACGTACGGCGAAACAGTCCGGCTAACGATAACTCTTCCGAATGGTGAGGTCAAATGCCGAACCTTTATAGATAAACATATAAACCGTGATTTGATGGAATACACCTTAAAGCTAGTGATTGATCGGTTCGGAAGAGTTGGTATAGAGCAGGCATCGGAAAAGATGGATCCGAAGAAGTTCACGATATTCAACAACCCACCATGGCAGACCGAACAACAACTCAGAGCCCTTCAGAATCTGATTAGGCAACAACAGAGATACGAAGAGCGCCAACAGATTAGAGGAGCTTTCTACATCAATCAGCTTCCGTGGGAATACCCGACCTAGGCGGCAGCCCTAGCGGTCCCATGAGGCTCGCTCCTCTGCCAGGTAGGCCCGCACCTCTTCCGCTGTCTGGAACAGTCGGCGCTCCGGGCCGCCGTTGAGGATTTCCATGATCGGACGCCTCGACGACGCCGGCGATTGGCTGACGACCACGTCAACGGACTCCCCCACAGGGAGTTCATCGTCCACGATCTCTATCTTGCCTCCTGGCAGTACGGTCGTCCTGACGTGCAGCGCTTTCTGCATGGTCTGTAGCTCCTTCAAGTAGATCGCCTTTCGTTCACCAATCCAACTTCGGAAGCTGTCGGTCATTTGTGCCCTTTCTGATGGGGACTTATACCATTGTGTACACTAACCTACTCTTGAGACAGACGGCCCGCGACAACGCGAGTTCCAGACCTAGCCCAGCGCCCGTCTAACCGCTGCTATGACGTCGTCCTCGTCCGGCAGCACGGCGCGGTTGAGCCGCCTGGCGTGGGGCACCGGGACGCCGGGGTTGGCGACGCGCTGTATGGGGGCCTTGAGGTGGGCGACGGCGTCGCTGCCCGCGACCATCGCCGCTATCTCGCCGCCGAAGCCGCCGCGACGGACGGCCTCGTGGACTATGACCAGCCGCCCCGTCTTGCGGACGGACCGGAGCACGCAGTCCGCGTCGAACGGCACGAGCGTCCTCGGGTCTATGACCTCGACGGAGACGCCCTCGCCGGCGAGCTTCGAGGCCGCCGCCTCCGCAACGGGAACCATCGCCAGCCAGGCCACGACCGTCACGTCCGTCCCCTCCCGCAGGACCGACGCCTGGCCCAAGGGTATGCCCTCATGCCCTTCCGGGACGGGGCCGGCGGCGCCGTACAGGTCCTCGTGCTCGACGTAGAGCACCGGGTCCGGGTCGCGTATCGACGTTATCATCAGCGCCTTGGCGTCGGCGGGGGTCGAGGGCGTGACGACCTTGAAGCCGGGTATGTGCGTGAACCACGCCTCCAGCGCCTGGCTCATGTAGGCGTTGCCGTGCATCATGTGCGGCGACCGGACGACCATCGGGACCGACATGGCGCCGTCGTGTACGTATCGCGCCTTGGCCGCCGTGTTGACGAGCTGGTCCATCGCCACCGTGATGAGGCCGGTGAACTGCATCTCGATCACCGGGCGCAGGCCCATGAGCGCCGCGCCAACGGCCATGCCCGCGAATCCGGACTCCGAGATGGGCGTGTCCATTACCCTGTCCGGGCCGAACTCCTCCAGCATCCCCTTCGTCACGCCGAGGATGCCGCCGTAGTAGGCTACGTCCTCCCCGAAGATGTGTACCGTCTCATCCCGGCGCATCTCCTGTACGAGCGCCTCGCGTATGGCTTCCCTCAGCTCCAGGTTCCTCACGTTCCCATCGCCTCCAGCGGCTCCTCGTAGACGTTCGCCAGCGCCGTGCTGTTGTCCGCGAACGGGGTGGCGACGCACTTCTCGAAGGAGGTATCGATCTCCTCCAGGATGGAGTCCTCGACGGCCCTTGCCGTTGCGGCGTCCTGGTAGCCCATCTCCTCGAGACTTCCCCCCAGTATCGTGATCGGGTCTCGACTCTTCCAGTGGGCGACCTCGTCGGGCGGCCTGGAGTCCTCGAGCATCAGCGGGTAGTGGCTCAGGAAGCGGTAGGTCTTGCACTCCAGCAGCGTCGGCCCCTCTCCGGCGCGCGCCCTGTCCACTGCCTTCTGCGTCGCGTCGTACACCGCCAGCACGTCCTGGCCGTCGACGATCTCGCCGGGCATGGCGTACGAGGCGGCGCGGGAGGCGATGTCCTCCACCGGCTGGCCCACCGTCCCGGGGACGGTCTGGAAGTAGAGGTTGTTCTCGCAGACGAAGACGACCGGGACCTTCAGCAGCGCGGCGAGGTTCAGTCCTTCGTGGAAGTCGCCGCGCGCCGCCGCGCCGTCGCCGAAGAAGCAGACCATCACGTCGTCCGTCTTCTTCATCTTCATCGCCCAGCCGACGCCCACGGACTCCGGTATCTGCGCGCCCACCATGGCCGTGCCCGCCAGGATGCCGAGCTCAGGGTAGCCGCTGTGGTGGAAGGACTCCTTGCCGGCGTTGATGCTTCCGGCGTTGCCCATGATGGCGTTGAACATCTGGAGCACGCTGACGCCCCTTGTCCAAAAAGCCTCCGTCGTCCTGAGCGACGGCAGCACCCAGTCGCTGGGGCGCAGCCCGTAGCAGGCCCCCACCCCGACGGCCTCCTGCCCGGCGCTCGGGTGCAGCCCCACGGGCAGGCGCTTCTCCCAGGCGAGCTCCAGGGCGCGCTCGGTGAACCGGCGGCCCAGGAGCATGATCCGGTACATCTCCCGCAGGTCCTCCACGGTCAGGCTGTCGCGCGGCATCGTCGTCATAGCTGGCTGTTCCCTCGTGGCTTCAGTATGTGGCCCGCCCGCCGGTGACGTCGAAGACGGCGCCGGTCGAAAAGGAGCACTCCCTCGACGAGAGCCATGCGATCAGCGCGGCCATCTCCTCCACCGTCCCGGTCCGCCCCATCGGGATCCTCTGGACCATGTAGTCGAGCTCCCGCTGCTCCAGCTCCCGGTTAGGCCGCGTCATGACGACGGCGGGCGTGATGCAGTTTACCCTTATGCCGGTGTGGGCGAGCTCCTTGCCGACGGACTTGGTAAGCCCGATGACGGCCGCCTTGGAGGCGGAGTACGGGACTCGCTGCGGGTTCCCCTCCTTGCCGGCGACCGACGCGACGTTGACGATGCGCCCGTAGTCCTGCTCCATCATCCGCGCCGCAGCCGACCGCGTGAAGTGGAAGGCGCCCATGAAGTTGTTGCGGAAGGATACGTCCAGGGCGTCGGCGGGCAGCTCCCATATGTTGCCGTAGTCGTACGTGCCGCCGCCGCCCGCGTTGTTGACCAGGACGTCAACGCGGCCCCAGGCTTCCACGGTCGCCTCGACCGCGGCCGCCGCCGCCGCCGGGTCGCCCACGTCGCCGACCACGAGCCTGGCGTCTACGCCCGCCTCGCCGAGGCGGGCCAGCGCGGTGTCTCCTCTCTCCCGGTGGAAGTCGACCACCGTGATGGAAGCGCCCTCGCCGCCGAGGCGTTCGGCGGCGGCGAACCCTATCTCCCCGCCGGCGCCGGTGATGATCGCGGCCTGTCCGTCGAATCGACCCACTGCTCCTCCACCCCGCGGGCATGGTTGAACAGCCGCAATCGTAGCACTTCGGCGACACACTGTACACGGCAGGGAAGGGACAGGACGACGTGGATGGGCAGGATAGACATGATGGGAGGGCAGCCACAAGGGCTGCACCCTACGAGAAACAGCCCCTACGGGTGATGGCCGTTAGAGTTTCACTGCCCTGACGCGGTTGTTGTAGTGGTCGCTGATTAGCAGGACGTCCTGGCCGTAGAGGGCGAGGCCGTGGGGCTCGTTGAGCTTCGCGTCGGTTGCCGGGCCTCCGTCGCCGCCGTCCCCAGTCAATTCGCATCCGGCGACTGTCCGGAGCGCGCCGTCCTCGGCGATGGTCCGCACGCGGTTGTTGCGCGAGTCGGAGAAGTAGACCGCGCCATCCGGCGTGACCGCGACTCCCAGGGGCTTGAACAGCTTCGCTTCCAGGGCGGGCGTGCCGTCGGGGGAGTATCCCGGCTCGCCCGTGCCGGCGACGGTCGTGATGGCGCCGGCCGCATCCACCTTGCGGACGACGTGCTGTGTTAGGTCGGCGAAGTAGAGGTTGCCGTCCTGGTCGAATGCAATTGCCGACGGGCCGCCGATGCGCGCCTCCGTTGCCGGGCCGCCGTCGCCAGAGTAGCCGGCCTGGCCTGTGCCCGCGAACGTCTCGATGCGGCCCGTCGCAGGGTCGACGACCCGCAGGCGCCCGGCCACGTCGCCTACGTATATCCTGCCGTCGGGTCCGCAGGCGACGGAGTGCGCCGTGGTGAGGCTCGCGGCAAGGGCTGGCCCGCCGTCGCCGCGGTCGCCGCCGTCGCCGCCGACGCCGGCCAGCGCGTGGATAGTCCCGTCATGCTCGACGCGCCGCACCTGGCCGTTGAGCGTGTCCGCGACCAGCAGGCGGCCCTCCGGGTCTACCGCGACGTCGTATGGGTTGAGGAAGTATGCCTCGGTCGCGGGCCCGCCGTTGCCGCCGAACCCGCGGCCGCCGCTACCGGCGACCGTCGTGATGACGCCCGTCTCGGCGTCCACCCGCCGCACGCGGTCGCTCTGCATGTCCGCGATATAGACGGCGCCGTCGGGGCCCACGGCAAGGCCGCGGGGGTTGCTGACGAACGCCTCCGTGGCGGGGCCGCCGTCGTGGATGCTGACGCCGCCCGCGACGGTGGTCACTATGCCCGTCTCGGGGTCGATGCTGCGCAGCCGGCCGGAGCTGTCGCTATAGAAGACGGTGCCGTCCGGGTCGGCCCAGATGCCGACCTCTATGGCGTTCGCCATCGTCTCGGTCGCGGGCACGCCGTCCTCGCCCCAACCCGGGATGCCCGTGCCGGCGATTGTGGTGACGATGCCGGTGCGTCCGTCGACCTTGCGGAGCCTGTTCCCGCGCGCCTCGCCGACGTAGACGTTGTCGAAGCGGTCTATGTGGATGGAGTCGGGCGTATCGGTCGCGGCCTCGGTCGCGGGCCCGCCGTCGCCGTACGATGCGCTCGCGCCGGTGCCGAAGAAGGTCGTGATGACGCCGGAGCGCATGTCGATCTTGCGGATGCGGTTGTTGCCGTTGTCGCAGACGTAGAGGTCGCCCTTCGAGTCGAAGGCGATGTGCTCCGGCAGGCTCAGCGCCGCCTCCTTCGCCGGGCCGCCGTCGCCGTGGTAGCCGTGGAAGCTGTGGCCGGCGCCTGTGTACGGGCGGCTGTCGCCGTCCTCCAGCAGGTAGTTGCGGGTGGGCTGGCCGGCGATGGTCTCGACGATGCCGGTCTTGGCGTCGACGCGCGTCACCTTGCTGTCCCACTTGTGGCAGACGAAGATGTTCCCGTCGTCGTCCACGGCGACGCCGCACGTCGTGTCGAACTCGGACTCCAGGGCTGGCAGGCCCTCGCCGCCGCGCCCCACCCTGTCCGAGCCGACGACCCTGGTTATGACGCCGGTCTCGTAGTCGATGCGGCGCACCGTGTTCGGGCCCTCGTCCGGCCCGCGCGCGCCAAGCTCCACGAAGAAGAGGTTGCCGTGCTTGTCCTGCCAGAAGTCGTGGGGCGTGTACACCCGCGCGTCGGCTGCGGGCCCCCCGTCGCCGGACGTGCCCGGCACGCCGTCGCCGACGAAGTTGTGGAGGATGCCGTCACCGTCGATGCGCCAGATCCGGTGGCTTCGGATGTCGCCGAATACGAGGTCGCCGTCGGGCCGCCTCACGACGCCGGTAGACCAGCCGATGTCCGCGTCCCTGGCCGGAACGCCGACGCGGTAGCCCGCTCCGGCGACGGTCTCGATGGCGCCTTCCGGCATCTTGTCCAAAAAGTCTCGTAGCTTCATTTTCGTACCTGCCTTCCCCTGCCCCAGAGACTATCACAGCCTGTGACTGTTCAGAGTTGATGCATTCCTAATCCAGGGCGCCCACAAGGGACGCCCCTACGGCTACGGCTTCCATCCCGTAGGGTGCAGCCCTTGTGGCTGCCCTCCCATACTCTGAACATCTACCGCAGCCTACTCATGATTGCTACACCCCCCTTGCCGTGCTAGTCTAGTCGGACCGAGTCCCGTGGCCTGCCTGAGACTGCCCCGCATGGTGTAAGAAGCCCGTGCCGCCTTATTATCCCGTATTCCTGGACGTTCGCGGTCGCAGATGCGTCGTCATCGGCGGCAACGGCGTCGCCGAGGAGAAGGCGGCGCGGCTGTTGGAGTACGGCGCCGGCGCGGTGGTCGTCAGCCCCGAGCTGACCGACGGCCTCGCGGCGATGGTGGACGACGGCCTCGCATGGGTGCGGCGCGGCTACCGGCCCGGCGACCTCGAGGGGGCCTTCATCGCCATCGTGGCCGACACCTCGGACGACGATGTGAACAGGGCCGTCAGCGCCGAGGCGCGGGAGCGCAACGTGCCGCTGAACGTGGCGGACGTGACCGATCTGTGTACGTGGATAGCGCCCTCCATCGTGAGGCGCGGCGACGTGGTGGTGGCCGCGTCGACCGGCGGCGCCAGCCCAGCCCTGGCGCGGCGCTTCCGCGAGCAGCTGGACGGGACGAACAGGGTGGAGACCGGCCACGACCTCATGGCGCTGGCCGACCTCGCTCCCCTGCTCAGCGCCGCCAGGCGGGAGCTTGCGCGCCAGGGCGTCCGCCTCAACCCCGACCACTGGCAGGCCTGCCTCACCGACGACCTGATAGACCTGGCGCGCGCGGGGCGTACGAAAGAGGCGTCCGAGCGCCTGGTCGCCAACCTGATGGCCGGCACGGAGTGCGGCTGCCCGGAGGGGGTGTGCAGGGCGTGGGAAGAGCTGGGCGAGCCCGGCGGGGCCGCCCAGGCCGGCTGAGCGGCGCCACGTGGACGGGCGACGGACATTCCGCGTCGGCTCCAGGACCAGCCCCCTGTCGGCGGTCCAGACGGAGGAGGCGCTGTCGCTGCTGCGCCCGCTCTGCCCCGGCGCGCGCTTCGAGGTCGTGCCGCTGGCGACCGAGGGGGACCGCAAGAAGACCGCCTCCATAACGAGCCTGGGGCGCGGCGCGTTCGTGAAGGAGATCGAGCGCGCCATCCTGGACGGCGAGATCGACTTCGCGGTACACAGCGCCAAGGACTTGACCGTACACCTCCCGGACGGGCTGACGGCCATAGCCGCGGGCCGTAGGAACGACCCGCGCGACGTGCTGATAGACCGCTGGGGCCTGTCTTTCGCAAGGCTGCCCGCCGGGGCGAGGCTCGGCACCGGCAGCCCAAGGAGGACCGCCTCCATAAAGTCCATGCGCCCCGACCTGAACGTAGTACCCATCAGGGGCAACGTGGGCACGAGGATCGAAAAGGCCGCCGGAGGCGACTGCGACGGCGTGGTCCTGGCCGCCGCCGGCGTGCTCAGGCTCGGCAGAGGGCGCGAGATAGCGGAGTACCTGCCGCCCGACCTGTTCGTGCCCGAGGCAGGCCAGGGGACGCTCGCCGTCGAGGCGCGCCGGGACGACGGCGCCGTGCTGGAGATGCTGGGGCGCATATCCGACCCGCACACGAGCGCGTCGCTCATGGCGGAGCGTGCCTTCCTGGCCGAGCTCGGGGGCGGCTGCTCCGTCCCGGTGGCCGCCTACGCCCGCGTCGACGGCGCGGACCTAGCCGTATCGTCCATGGCCGCGCTGGCCGACGGCAGCCGCGTATTCAGGACATCCACCACGGCCCCGGCCAGCGACCCGGAGGCCGCGGGCCGCGCCGCCGCGCAGGCGCTGCTGGATTCTGGGGCGGCGGAGATAGTGTTACCGTGAGCGAGCGTGGGGGTGCGTATGCATGGGTGGTCCTGGCGGCGCTCCTCGTGCCCACACTCGCTGGCGCGTCTGGCTGCGCCGGGGACTCGGGCGACAGCCCGGCGCTCACCGTGACGCTTACCACGGAACCCACTGCGACGCACACCCCAACCCCAACGCACACTCCACGGCCAATCGCGACGCACACTCCACAACCAATCGCGACGCCTACCCCGCAACCAACCGCGACGCACACCCCTCAACCAACCGCGACGCACACTCCACAACCAATCGCGACGCACACTCCACGGCCAACCGCGACGCCTACCCCGCAACCAACCGCGACGCCTACCCCGCAATCGACCGCGACGGAGGTAGAGTTAAGCATCTCGCTTGGGCCTTGCTACTATGCGGACGACACGGATACAGATTTTGTGCAGGGGAGGCTCCAATGGTCGCCGGACGGCTCCAAGATACTGTTCACATATTTAACTGAGAATCGCACCACGCCGGTTAACGTCGTGGAGGCCGACGGCTCCAGGCTATGGAGCATCGAGGATGTCCCAGGCGACTTGGTGAGCGGTTACCACGGCCCCCTAAGGTATTTCGACGTATCGCCCGACGGCTCACGGATCGTATATTCCACGTGCGCGTACCCCGACCGCTATAACGAGAGACCCCATGACGACGGCGACTACGAGATAGTGGTATCGAATGTCGACGGCACCGACACGATGAAGCTGACTGAGGACGACCGTTTCGACAACTACCCTGTATGGTCGCCTGATGGGACTCGCGTGGCCTTCATCGACGTGAGTGACGTTACTCATGTCAAGATATACACGGTGGCTACTCAAGGGACGACACTCGTCACCATCTCTGAGCGTCGTTCTGCATTCCAGATTCCACGCGACGCAGTCGTTTGGCATCCACCGTCATGGTCCCCTGACGGGCGACGTATAGCATTCCTGGCATATAACATCGACACTGCGGATGGTGGCGGGAGTACTTTCAGGAATAGCACTGCTTTCCGAAGTGGCGTTGAACTAGACGTCTACACAGTGGGGGCTAGCGGTTCGAATCTGAAGCGGATAGTGTCGAACGTGGTAAGCGCCCCATCCTGGTCTCCCGACGGCGAGCGGATAGCGGTGGCGGTGCCAGAGGAGGAGGACGACGCGGCGCTCTATACCTTCGCGACGGACGGGTCGGACCCTGTCAGGGTCGCCAGCATCGGCCACAACGACCTGATCGACCGCAGGCGGTCGGAGTCCGACCCGCACGCACTGTGGGTTCCCAACGTCGCCTGGTCGCCGGACGGCTCGAAGATCATGTACGGGGCACTGGCTGTGGTGAACGCCGATGACGGCTCCGTAGTCCTCGACTCCCTGCCATTCATGTTCAAGTGGACTTATCTCACCAGACGGAATCCTACCTACGAGCCGAGTGAAGACAGGCCCCTGGCGGCCTGGTCGCCAGACGGTTCCAGGATCGCGGTGCGGGACGTGGCTGATAGGGTAGGTCTCGGCAAGCCGTTCCTGTACACCACCAACAGCGACGGCACGGACTTGCGCATTCTCGTGTGGGGGAGACCCGTGTGGGAGGGAGGGGGCAGCGCCCCTACTACAACCCCGCCTTACCTGTTACTCCCGATGCCCCCCGCCGAGATCAGGGAGTGCTCCGATGGCGCAGTCGTTCCCGACCCGGAGGAGAACCCGGGGCTGGTCAAGGACTGCCGGACGCTCCTGGGTATGAGGGACACTCTCGCCGGCTCTGGGACTCTCTTATGGAGTTCGGACACTCCGATCACGAGGCGGGAGTGGGTGGGAGTCCACGTGGGAGGCGACCCACTCCGTGTCTATTCTCTTAGTTTATCAGGTCCACCAGCGCTAGACTTATATGGGCATATCCCACCGGAGATAGGCAATCTGGATAGGCTAACGGAGTTGGTTCTGTCAGGCAATAATCTCAATGGGCGCATTCCGCCTGAGATAGGCAATCTGATAAACCTGTATCGCCTGACGTTGGCGTCTACTCACCTCATCGGGAGCATCCCTCCGGAGATAGGCAATCTGACGAACCTGCATGAATTGGACCTCCGGTCCTCGCAACTGAGCGGGACCATCCCCGCCGAGCTGGGCAAGCTCACGAATCTACAACAACTGTATTTGGGCGGCAATGAGTTGACCGGCTGCATCCCCCAGGCGCTGCGGAATGTCGAGCGCAACGACCTGGACGAGCTTGGCCTCGATTACTGCGAGTGATTGGAACCGGCGCCATGATAACGAGAATGTGGACGGTAGCGAGCATATCAGTTGCGGGCCTCGACGCAGGGGCCGGGGAGATGGTCGTACGATGAGCGCGCGTAGGGGAACGGTCTATCTCGTGGGCGCGGGCCCTGGGGACCCCGGGCTGATTACGGCCAGGGGTTTGGAGCTGCTCGTGCATGCGGAGGTGGTCGTCTTCGACCGCCTCGTGGACTCCAGGCTGCTGGACAGGGCGTCCGAGTACGCTGAGATGGTGGACGTGGGGAAGTCCCGCGGCGACGCGCCGGTGGGCCAGGACGAGATCAACGCCATCCTGGCGGACAGGGCGCGGTCCGGCGCGCTCGTGGTGCGCCTCAAGGGCGGCGACCCCTTCCTGTTCGGGCGCGGCGGCGAGGAGGCCCTCGCGCTGGCGGAGGCCGGCGTCCCGTTCGAGGTCGTACCCGGCGTAACCTCCGCGCTCGCGGCGCCCGCCTACGCCGGCATACCCGTAACCCACCGGGGCGCGTCGTCGTCGCTGACCGTCACGACCGGCTCCTCCGCTGCCGGCGGTGCCGGCCAGACCGCTGCCGGCGAGGGCACGGTCGTCGTGCTCATGGGCTGGGAGAATATCGAGGCCGTCGTCGCGGGCCTCGCGAGCGAGGGCCGCGGTCCCGACACCCCCGCCGCGGTCATCATGTGGGGCACCGAGCCGTTCCAGCGGACGGTCACGGGCACGCTCGCGGACATCGTGGGCAGGGCCGCCGCCGCGGGCATGAAGCCGCCCGTCGTCATCGTCGTGGGCGAGGCGGTGCGGCTGCGGGAGCGGATGCGCTGGTTCGACAACCGGCCCCTGTACGGCAAGCGCGTGCTCGTGACGAGGGCGAGGGAGCAGGCGGGCAGGCTATCGGAGATGCTCTACCGCGAGGGCGCGGTCCCGCTGGAGGTCCCCGCCATCAGGGTGGAGCCCCTGCCCGACTACTCCGACCTGGACGACCGGCTGCTCCACCTGGACGAGGTGGACTGGGTCGTCTTCGCAAGCGTCAACGCCGTGGCCTTCGTCTTCGCGCGGATGGACGCGCTGGGCCTTGACGCCCGCGACTTCCACTCGGCCAGCGTGGCCGCCATAGGCTCCGAGACCGCGGCGAGCCTGCGCCAGCGCGGCATCATGGCCGACTTCGTGCCCGAGCGCTTCGTGTCCGAGTCGGCGCTGGAGGGGCTGCGAGAGTTCGGCATGGGCGGCGCGCGCGTCTTCTACCCGCGCAGCCGGAGCGGCAGGGAGACGATGCCCGCCGGCCTCGCCGAGATGGGCGCGGAGGTGGACGAGGTCCCGGCGTACGCCACGGTGACCGCCCACGACTCGGCGCCCATGCTGGCCGAGATGCTCTCGCGGGGCGTGGACGCCGCCGTCTTCACAAGCTCCTCCACTGTCAAGGGGCTGCTGGCGCTTCTCGACGGCGACCCGGCGCGGCTGGGGGACGCCGTGATAGCCTGCGTGGGGCCCATAACCGCCAGCACGGCGGCGGACAACGGCCTGGAGGTGGACGTCGTCGCGGAGCCGCACACCATGCCCGGCCTGGTCTCCGCGCTCAGGGCATACTACTCGGAGGAGGGAGCGTCATGACCGACTTTCCAATCGCGCGCCGGAGGAGGCTGCGCCGTTCCGCCGGCCTGCGCGACATGGTGGGCGAGGCCCGCGTCGCCGTCAGCGATCTCGTCTACCCCATCTTCGTCACGCACGGCAGGGACAGGCGCGTGGAGATCGGGCCCATGCCCGGCGTCTCCCAGCTTTCCGTCGACCGCCTCTACGACGAAGTGGGCGGCGTCGCCGACCTGGGCATACCGGCCGTGCTGCTCTTCGGCATCCCGGACGGCAAGGACGACGTGGGCTCCGGGGCGTACGCCGAGGACGGCATAGTGCAGCAGGCTATCCGGGCCGTCAAGCAGGCGGCGCCGGGGCTGGTGGTCATCGCGGACGTCTGCCTGTGCGAGTACACCAGCCACGGCCACTGCGGCGTCGTGGCGAACGGCGGCGTGGACAACGACGCCACGCTGGAGCTGCTCGCCCAGACCGCGGTCAGCCAGGCGCAGGCCGGCGCGGACGTGGTGGCGCCGTCGGCGATGATGGACGGCCAGGTCGGGGCGATCAGGGCGGCCCTGGACGGCGGCGGGCTCGACGAGACCGCCATAATGTCATACTCGGCCAAGTACGCCTCGGCGTTCTACGGCCCCTTCAGGGTCGCCGCCGAGTCCGCCCCGCAGTTCGGCGACCGCCGCGCCTACCAGATGGACCACCGCAACGCCAGGGAGGCGCTGGCCGAGATACGCCAGGACCTCGACGAGGGCGCGGACGTCGTGATGGTCAAGCCGGCGCTGTCCTACCTGGACGTCATCTCGCGCGCGCGGCAGGAGTTCTCGTGCCCCATCGCGGCGTACAACGTCAGCGGCGAGTACTCGATGGTCAAGGCCGCCGCCGAGAACGAGTGGATCGACAGCGGCCGGATCATGATGGAGATAGCGGCCTCGATCAAGCGAGCCGGCGCCGACATCCTCATCACCTACCACGCCAGGGAGATTGCCCGCATCCTGAACGGCTGACCCGCCACTGCCCGCCACTGCGCCATCAACATAACCGCCGCGTCGATTGGTATAATCGCCGCAGCGCATCTTCGCGCGCATGGAGATTAGGTAGGACGGCGCCACGGAGGAGTCCAGCTATGACGACCCAAAGCGCACTCACGCAGACGCGTACTCACCCCTACTCGCACATAGAGCCGCTGCCAGACCCGCCTCGAAGGGAGCCTGACATGCAGCAGTACGAAGCGATTCAGCAATTCGACGCTCCGCTCAGGGCGCATTTTGCGCATCGCAGCGACGTCCTCATTTCGGGCGGCGGATACCTGCGGCGCGACGCCGCCGACCGCGGCGACTTCGTGCCCGACTGCGTGTTCGTCGACGGAGTGGAGGACCCCGAGGCGATCATATGGCGCAACGGATACGTGACAAGCGAGGTGGGCAAGCCGCCGGACTTCGTGCTGGAAGTGGCGTCTCGCAGCACGGGGAAACGAGACTACACGGTGAAGCGCGAGGGCTACGCCGACTATGGAGTGCGGGAGTACTGGCGCTTCGACCATACGGGCGGCAAGTACCACGACGCGCCCCTTGCTGGCGACCTGCTGGTGGACGGCGAGTACAGGCCGCTGGAGATAGTCAGCGAGCCGGACGGGCGGCATTGGGGATACAGCGAAGCCCTGGGCCTGGAGCTATGGTGGGACGGCGGCGAGATACGCTTTCGGGACCCCGCGACGGGCGAGTTTCTGCCGACGATCGAGGAGCAGGTGGAGGCGCGCAGGGCTGCCCAGGAACAGGCATACGCCGCCCAGGAACAGGCATACGCCGCCCAGGAACAGGCATACGCCGCCCAGGAACAGGCATACGCCGCCCAGGAACGGGCATACGCCGCCCAGGAACGGGCGGATGCGTCGGAAGCGCGAGAGATCGCCGAGCGCGCGGCGCGAGAGGCCGCGGAGGCCCGCGCGGCCCGGCTCGAAGCGGAGCTGCGCCGTCTGCGCGGCGAGTAGGATCCGCTGCTCGAACGTCCCGCGCATACGTGGTCGCATCACGACGACCCGCCTACACGCGACCGAAGCGCGACGGCGGCCAGCAGCGTAGCCGCACCCTGGCGGCTATGTCGGAGCGCGCTACCGGCCCGAAGTGGCGGCTGTCCGTGCTGTGCGCCCGGTTGTCGCCCATGACGAAGTACTCGGACGCGCCCAGCGTCCACGCCGCATCCCCCAACCCCACCGACGACGGCAGCCCGCCAAGATAGGGCTCGCGGACGCGCTTCCCGTCCACGAACAGCAGCCCGTCGCGGAGGCGCACCTCCTCCCCCGGCAGCCCCACCACCCGCTTCAGGTACTCCCCCGCCCGCCCAGCCGGCCCCCGCGCCACCACCACGTCCCCCCTGCGCGGCGCCCCCCCAACGCCGCCCACCAACAGCACGTCCCCATGCGCCAGCGCCGGCCGCATGCTATCTCCCCTGGCGACGTACAACTTGTATCCCACCGATACGCCCTCGTCGGGGGTTATGAGGTCAGCAGTCGTGCGAACGCGACGCGGTCGGCGGGTTGTGTACTGCGAACATCCAACTCTTCGCAGACCGCCTGAAGAAACAGGATGCGCCAATCTTCACCCAGTAGCATGAACGAATTGCGCGCCAGCGACTGAATTGAGGTCTGGTAGATGTTGCTTCCCTGTGCGAACTCCTCCATCACCCTAGCCTCAATTGCTTCACTATCAGCGGCGGCGAGGCCGGGAGTTGCAAATAGGATGTTTGCGACTCGACCGGTACGCGCCTTTGCTACCGTGGCCTCCAACTCAACCAGGGTAAGCTCATTCCCCTTGACTTCGATCGCTAAAGCCAAGGTACCATCCTGTCCGTAGCACATTACGTCTCCAGGCATATTGGTCGCTGCGTCCGCCTCGTTTACGCCTTGGCTTTCGACCTTGGGGAACAGCGCGAAGGCCCGCCCTATAGTTCGCATGAGAGCGGTCGCCACGATCATCGGCCTCAGCCCGCCGTTTGAGACCGCCAAGTAGCGATCGAGTATGCTGCAAAGGTGGTCCAAGCCGATTCGCATCGGCACTGGATAGTCCACGTGCTGGTTCCTGAGCCGGCGCGCGATGCTCCTGAGACCTCGGATGATCGCATCCTCTACCATTGCCGCATCGGACGCACTCTGCAATGCGCCCAGAAGGTCCACTAGCGCCTTCCACTCCTTCCTATTCCTCAGGGATTCCGTACCCTGATCGAGCCGGGGCCGGCGGAGTGGCTTGTTGACATATGGGTCGGCGCTGGTCCCCAAGACGCCCTGATTTCCTTGGACCCAGGGCACCACGACCCGAGCACAGAATCCCCTGGGATCCCAACGCCCGGCCGACTCCGCGCGTGAACTGCGTCCCCCGCTCTGAAGGCAGAGCAGGTCACGGGCGGGATCAGCATGTTTCCCCAATAGCTGAGTCAGGAACGCATACCGGATACTGACGATGGACGAATCTACGAAACGATCGACCTCAGGGTCCGGATCGCCCGCGTAATCGGCCAGCACGTCTTCCCACCGGTTATCCAGCCATTGCCTCAACTCATCTTCGTTCATGGCTCGAAGTTGACCCACAGGGACTCTTGGCGAGGTTGGCGGACGGAGTTGGCAGTCCGCACGGGTGCGTCTATGCGCCGCCAGTCCTCGAAGAGGCGGTCGTAGAGCGGCGTTCGGTAGCCGGACAGGACCGCGCGCCCTCGAATGGACTGAAGCGCGTCGGCGAGCTCGACGTGCTCTTCATCGCTCATCTCGCACCCATACGCCGCCGTGTCGCCGCGCGACGAATGCACGTACGGGGGATCCAGGTAGAAGACCGTGTCGGGTGTGTCGTAGCGTCGTATCACCTCCAGGGCCGGGGCGTTTTCGATCTGGACCCGCTGGAGCCGCAGCGTTATTTCCGCGAGTCCGTCGACAGACCCCAGCCACCTGGACACCGCGCCCGCCATGCCGGCCCTAGAGGTAAGCACGCAGTGGGCCCAACGCCCCTCGCTACTCCGCTGGGCGAGCCCGGTCCGCGTCTGCCGCGCCCTCACGAAGAAGCGCCTGGCGCGTTCTCGCTTGGAAAGCCCCGGCTTGTATTCACACGCGCGAGCGAGCTCCTCCCTGGAAAACGGGGTCAGGCTGATCGCGCGAATCAATTCCTGTCCGTCGTCCCTCAGGGTTTCGAAGAAGTTGACCAGCTCGGAATCTATGTCGTTGTACGTCTCAACGGGAGCAGGGGGACGGTTGATCAGCACGGCTGCCGATCCGCCGAACACGTCGCAGAAGTGCTTGGCGTCCAGCGGTATGTTGGGCAGAATGAAGTCCAGGTGGCTGAATTTGCCGCCATACCACCCAAAGGCGATCTTCCGACGTTGGCCGTTCCTTCGCCGCCCGGCGATCCGGCGGCCCGTGCCCGTAGAGTTGACCTGCGGAGCGTCCCTGTTCACTGTCCCACGCTCTCCTTCCTTGTATCAAGTCGCACAGATATTCTGTGATTGCGAGCGTGATGTCAAGCCCTGATCCGTCGTTGACACCCTCCCGCCCCCCGCATAGACTACCCCCACCCTAACTGCGGGAGGCCGTACCCATGGACAACCCCTTCGTGCTGTCGGCCATGTGCGACTTCAACGACGATTGCCGAAACCTCACCTACGACCACGCCCTCCTCGGCTCCATGATGGACAGGCTGGTCTGGATGGGGGTGCGCCGGCTCTACTGGAACTACCACCAGCCCGGCTTCTTCGAGCTCGTGGGCGACGGCTCGTTCGCCGAGGGCAGCCCCAACATCAACGAGACCCTCGCCATCCTCGGCGACCCCCTGTTCGCCGCCCGCAAGCTGGCGCACGAGCGCGGCCTCGAGTTCTTCGTCGTCATCAAGCCCTACGAGACCGGGATCACGCACACCGACCCCGCCGCCAGCCGCAAGGTCCTCGACATGCCCGGCCTGCCGGGCATCGGCGGCGTCTACGAGGCCGACGCCTTCACACTCGCCCACCCCGAGCTGCGCGTCCGGGCGCGCTCCGCCGACCTCCCGGCCGGCCTCGAAAACGTCCCCATAGCCCGCATCCAGCTTCGCCAGAAGGACATGGCCCCCGTGCGCATCCGCCGGGAGAACCTCCAGGTATGGACCAGCGCCGACAACTACCGCTACACACGCAAGGACGTGCCCTTCGACCTCTCAGAGTCCGTCGAGACCTGCCCCACCGACGCCATAGGGCGCGACAACGTGCCGTTGACCGGCAAGGGCGACCAGGTGAGGGCGCTCAACGTCACCGGCCTGAATCTCCTCGACCCCTTCGTCGCCGTCACGACCGACTTTTCGGACAAGGACGGCGCGTTCGCCAACGTCGTGCAGGAGATGATCCGGGCCTACGGCCCCGACGGCGCGGAGATACCCACCCTCACGGGCAGCTACCACTCCACCTGGCGCGGGGAGCGCGACCTGCGCTCGGACGACCTTACCTTCGACGGCGGCTTCGGCAACATGATCACGACCCTGGACGCCGACTACTCGCGCCTGGACTCGATGGACGGCGTAATCGCCGTGGCGAAGGGCCGCAACGAGTACCTATCCGGCGCTCTCTGCGAGGCATACCCGCAGGTACAGGACTACTGGATGAGCTGGGTCGGCGAGTGCATAGCCTCCGGCGCCGATGGCGTGGACGTGCGCGTCTCCAACCATAGCTGCTGGACCAACACCCCCGGCATATACGGCTTCAACGAGCCCATCGCCCGCGAGTACGAGCGACGCTACGGCTCCGACCCCGACACCGGCGCATACGACCCCGCGCTCCTCGCCGGACTGCGCGGCGAGTACTTCGAGCAGTTCCTACGGCGCGCCGGCACGCGGGTACGCGCCGCGGGCAAGGCGTTCCAGGTCCACGTCGAGCTCGAGTCGAAGGCCTTCCGCGACACCGAGGTCCCAGGCAGGCGGCAGGACTACCCCGGCGTACTGCGGCTGGCATGGCAACGCTGGCTCCGCAACGGCATTGCGGACGAAGTAACCATGTTCGGCAGGGTGCTCTTCCCCGGCGAGGCCGTCCGGCACCCCTTCTACGGCGAGGTTGCCGACGAAGGCAGAGCATCCGGCGTGCCCACCCACTACAGCCACCCCGTCTGGAAGAGCGACGACCCGAAGGAGCACGGCGACTGGCTGGAGACCGTCCACCGCGACGGCAGGGTCTCCGGCTACACCCTCTACGAGACCGCGGCCATGTCCGCCGGACGCCGCGACGCCAACGGCGCCCTGGAGTTCAACCCCGGCTACGCCGAGGAGATACGCGCCCGCGCCCACGCGCTGGGGATAGCGGACTGACCTCTCCTGATACGCCCGCCTGCAAGGACCCGCTTTTGGACAACCGGACACGGCCTAACTTCCTGTTCCTATTTCCGGACCAGCTGCGGCGCGACTTCCTGTCGTGCTACGGCGCGGACTTCATAGACACACCCAACATCGACTGGATCGCGGACAACGGGGTCCGCTACGACAACGCCTACTCCGCCTCGCCCCTCTGCGTGCCCGCGCGCACGGCCCTGCTCACCGGGATGAACGCCCTGCGCAACGGCGTCACCGACAACCTGCACGCCCTCCGGCCAGACCACGCCCGCGCCGGCATCCGCACTTGGCCGCAGATACTCGCCGAGGCCGGCTACTACACGGCCGCCGTCGGCAAGATGCACTTCTACCCCTGGGACGCCAGGCACGGCTTCCAGTACCGCGTCGTCTGCGAGGACAAGCTATGGTCGCTCATCCGCGACGACTACTACCGCTATCTGGAGGACCATGGACTGAGGAAGCTGCGCTGGCAGGAGTACGGCGAGTACCTGGAGCGCAAGGGCGTCGCACATACCGACGTGCCCTGGGAGCACTCCTGGGACCGCTACACCGGGCGCGAGGCCCGGCGCTTCATCGACGCCCACGGCAACGACGGCCCGTTCGCGCTGATGGTCGGCTTCCCCGGCCCCCACGACCCCTACGACCCCGCGAAGGACTTTCCGGAGACCTACCGCGCCCAGGACATGCCTGCCCCCATACCGGCGTCCGAGTCCCACGGCGGCACGCTGCGCGCCGCCAGGGTCCGTTCACGGGCGGGCATGGGCATGGACCTGAGCAGCTACACCGTGGACGAGATGCTGGACGTGAGGGCGCACTACGCCGGGTTGGTGAAGCAGATCGACCACGAGGTCGGCGAGACGATCGACGCGCTGCGCCGCAACGGCCTGCTGGACGACACCGTCATCGTATTCGCCACCGACCACGGCGACCACCTGGGCGACCACGGCATCGAGGGCAAGGCGACCTTCTACGAGTCCGCGGCCCACGTGCCGCTGCTGGTGCGCGCCCCGGGCCGCGCGGAAGGCGCCGTCTGCCAGGACCTCGTCGAGCTGCGCGACGTGACGGCGACGATGCTCGCGCTGGCCGGCTGCGCCCTGCCCGACTACATGGACGCGCAGCCGCTGCCCGCCCTGGGGCTGGAAGGCCCGCCGTCGCGCGACATCCTCTTCGGATACCTCACGCAGTCGTGGATGGCGTTCGACGGCCGCTACAAGCTCGCCAAGTACGGCGGCCACTGCGGGCCTGGAGAAGCGCACCTGTTCGACCTCGACGCCGACCCGCACGAGCAAAATAACCTGCTCGCCGCGCCGGACGGCGGAGCCGTTTCCGTCTACCGCCGCTTGGACGCCGCGCTGACGCAGGAGATCATGTCATCCTTGGCATTCGCCATGTACGACCGGATGCCCATGCCCTACTCGATGTCCGGCGACGAGCGCGTGGCGAGGGAGGGCTGGACGTGGCCCTACCCCTCCCCCGCCTCGGCCGCCGCGCGGGTCGAAGACCCCTACTGAGTCCCGCCGGCTACCGCGCGATGCCGAACAGCGCGGTGACGGTAAGGCTCAACTCCGTCTCCCCCGCGCTGATAGGGGTGAGCGCGGCCTCGGCGGCCATGGCGCGTAGGCCGAAGTCGGCGCGGAACGGATCGGGAGAGACAGGCGCCCCCTCGCTAATGTACAGCGGCTGACCGAGCCCCACGCCCGCCAGGTCGGCGAAATGCTCCGCCTTCCCGACCGCCTCCTCGAACGCCGCCTCCCGCAGGTCGTCCATGAAGGGCTTGGGGTCCTCCACCGTGAACCTGATGCCGTCGATCCTGGTGAAGTCTCCGCCCGCCTCCGCCACGTCGTCGATGATCGGGCCGATGTCGCCAAGATTGCGGACCTTGATCTGGGCGGAGTTGCTCACCGTGTACCCGATGATCACCTGCCTGTTCACGCGCCTGCCGTCCCGTTCGATCTCCTCGTACTGGTATTGAGGCCAGATGTTGAACGAGGTCGTCTGTATGTCGGCGTCCTCGAGACCGTAGCCCTTGACCGCCGCCACGACGCTAGTCATGGCCCCCGCCGCGTCCGCCCTCGCCTGCGCGACCGTCTCAGCCTGCGCCTCGACTCCGATGGTGACGATCGCAAGGTCGGGTTCGACGCTGACGCGCCCCTCGCCCGTTACCCAGATGCCGGCCTGGCCCCCCGACGGCTGGGGCTGCGCCTGCGCCATCGCGCTGGACATCTCCGCCATGGCGGCAGTGACCGCGACCAACGCCTCCGCATCCGCCGCGTCGGTATCGCCGGACGCAGCATCCTCGTCGGACCGCGAGTCGTTGCATGCCACGGCCAGGGTCATCGCGGCTATGGCCGCCAATACCGCAAGCAGACCTATCAGTCTTCTCATCGTCCTAACCTCCATTTCCGAGCCATGCTCTCTAAACATGATATAAGAAAAGCGGCTGGTATGGACACACGCAACTGTTCAGAGTTGGTGCGTTCCTCGTCCAGGGCGCCCACAAGGGACGCCCCTACGATACAGCCTCCATCCCGTAGGGTGCAGCCCTTGTGGCTGCCCTCCTGTACTCTGAACAGTTACGGACACACGCAACTGTTCAGAGTTGGTGCGTTCCTCGTCCAGGGCGCCCACAAGGGACGCCCCTACGACTACGGCTTCCATCCCGTAGGGTGCAGCCCTTGTGGCTGCCCTCCTGTACTCTGAACAGTTACGGACACACGTAACTGTTCAGAGTTGGTGCGTTCCTCGTCCAGGGCGCCCACAAGGGACGCCCCTACGATACAGCCTCCATCCCGTAGGGTGCAGCCCTTGTGGCTGCCCTCCTGTACTCTGAACAGTTACGGACACACGCAACTGTTCAGAGTTGGTGCGTTCCTCGTCCAGGGCGCCCACAAGGGACGCCCCTACGACTACGGCTTCCATCCCGTAGGGTGCAGCCCTTGTGGCTGCCCTCCTGTACTCTGAACAGTTACGGACACACTCCCATAGGTGCGCCGGAGCGGGGCCGCGATTATAATGGTGCCTGGAGACCCGAGATGCGCGCCACGCTCAGAGAGCTATTCGAGACCGCCATACTCTCACTCGCCCTGTTCCTGGCGCTGCACGTGACCGTGCAGCCGTTCCGGGTCGAGGGCGGCAGCATGCAGCCGACCCTCGAACAGGGCGACTACGTCATCGTCAACAAGCTGGCCTACCTGCGCCTGGAGCCGCAGAGGATCGCCGGCCTCATCCCGTTCGTCAACGTCGAGTCGGACGGCCCTGTACACCCCTTCGACGTTCCAAAGGTCGGCGACGTCATCGTCTTCAAGTTCCCAAAGGACGAGTCGCGCGAGTTCGTCAAGCGCATCGTGGGAGAGCCGGGGGACGTGGTGGAGATACGGTACGGCGACGTGTACGTCAACGGCGTCCTCATGGAGAACGACCCCGCCCGGCGGGACCGCAGAAACATGTCCAGCACGCTCGTGCCGGAAGGCTCGTATTTCGTGCTGGGCGACAACAGGGGCAACAGCAACGACTCCCGGGACTGGGGCCCGGTGCCTTTCGAGAACATCGTTGGAAAGGCATGGGCGGGCTTATGGCCCTTCAACCGCATGCACACCCTCCAGGCGTTGCCCCAGGAATGACGGCGGCGAAGCTCCCCCGCATCTCCCGCCCGCTGTACGCCGGGCCGTACGGGAGCGGGGTCCGAGTTCGTCACGAGGAGGCATTGACGATGAAGTTGATCGAAAAGGCCGGCGTGGTCCTCATCGTGGCGGGTGTTGCCGCCCTGGTAGGCTATGGTATGTATGGGGCGCTCACCGCTATCGTGGGAGACGAAGAGGTACCCCTGCTCATCCGCGTGGCGCTCCCCGCGGCGGCAGTGGGCCTGGTGCTCGTCGTCGCGGCGCTTGTGGTGGACCGCTTGCGCCGACGCAAGGCCGAGACATTCGAGGAGGTAGACTATTGATAATCGCCACAACGGAAGAGATCGACGGAATGCGCACCGTCAAGGCCCTCGGCCTGGTGCGCGGCAACTCGGTCAGGGCGCGCCACATCGGGAAGGACATCACCGCCGGCCTGCGCACTCTTGTCGGGGGCGAGGTGCCCGAGTACACCAAGCTGATGGCGGAGTCGCGGGAAGAGGCCGTGTCGAGGATGGTAGAGCGCGCCGAGGCGATGGGCGCCAACGCCATCGTGGGCGCCAGGTTCGTCACCTCCATGATCATGGGGGGCGCGGCCGAGATGCTCGCCTACGGCACCGCCGTACAGGTCGAGGAGGACGCCTCCTAGTCCAGGGCGGCCCGCCCTGGCGTCGTGGGCCGGTAGCTCAGTCTGGTTAGAGCATCGGACTTTTAATCCGAGTGTCCTGGGTTCGAATCCCAGCCGGCTCACTCCCCCATCCCCCGAAGCGCGGAAACGAATAGGATTAGTCCAAAGGTCATTTTGCCAGCACCTGGAGCCGATGCCATGACTACGACAACGCAGCCTATGACGGCGGAACAGCTTCTGAATATGCAAGATGACGGCTTTCGTTACGAGCTGGTCAGAGGGGAATTGAGAAAGATGGCGCCAGCGGGACAGTCTCACGGAGAGTACGCGATGAACATCAGCATCTCGCTGGGCGGCCACGCCAAGGCGAACCGGCTGGGCAAGGCGTATACGGCGGATACCGGCTTCATGCTGGCGACGCGCCCCGACCACGTCCGCGCTCCCAACATGGCATTCGTCTCCAACGAGAGACTGCGGGAGATTGGAGAATCCGACGGATTTGCCCAGGGCGCGCCCGACGCCGCCGTCGAAGTGATCTCTCCCAACGACCGCTATACCGAGGTGGAGGAGAAGGTCGCCGACTGGCTCGCAGCCGGAACGCTCGCCGTCATAGTCGTCGACCCGCGCAGGCGGACCGTAAAGGTACACCGCTCATCCACCGACGTAGTAACGCTCACGGAAGCGGACGTGCTGAGCGTCGACGAAGCCGTGCCCGGATGGCGTATGCCGGTCAGAGACATATTCGAGTAGGTCGTCGAATAGCGACTGTTCAGAGCCTGGGGGAGCCCCATCCCCAAACATACCGGAGGGCAGATGTGAATATAGACGCGCCTCTCGACGAGATCATCGCGTTTTGCAAACGCTGGCAGGTTACCGAATTTGCGTTATTCGGCTCCGCCCTGCGCGACGACTTCGGTCCCGAGAGTGACATAGACGTGTTGGTGAGTTTCGAAGACGAAGCCACACATACTCTGTTCGACATGGAGCATATGGAAACTGAACTGAGGGGGCTATTCGGGCGCGAGATAGACCTCGTTAGCCGACGCGGCGTCGAGGCGAGCCGTAATCGCCTGCGCCGTAATGCCATACTGGGGTCTGCCGAGGTCATCTATGCATCGTGACTACGAGTTGATCGAACGCCTGTCTCCCTCCGAGACTGATTGATCTCAGCTGCGCGGTCTCTCCGTTGCGCCTCCAGAGAGGCGGCTGCTACAATCTCGCCCACCGCTCCAGGGGGGGCCGCACCAAGCCGCGACATGGTCCTCAGCGACCGAACCATCAGGGAAGAGTTGGACAGCGGGCGGATCGTCATCGACCCGCTGGGCGAAGGGTGCATACAGCCGGCCAGCGTCGACCTCAGGCTCGACGCGGACCTGCTCGAGATGGTCCCGTCGGAGGGCTACTCCTTCATAGACGTCAGGGAGGACGCCTCCCCCCTCACCCGCAGTACGCACATCCCGGACCCGGCTCCCTACATCCTCAGGCCCGGCCAGTTCGTGCTGGCCAGCACCATGGAGACCGTGGAGCTGCCGGACGACGTGGTCGCGCGGCTGGAGGGCAAGAGCTCGCTGGGCAGGCTCGGCCTCATGATCCACTCCACCGCGGGCTACGTCGACCCCGGCTGGAAGGGCCAGCTTACGCTGGAGATCAGCAACGTCGCCAACGTCAACATCACCCTCTACTACGGCATGAGGATCAGCCAGATATCCTTCCTGCGTCTCACCACTCCCGCGGAACGGCCATACGGCAGCGCCCGCCTCGGCAGCAAGTACCAGGGCCAGGTCGGCCCCACGGCCACCCGGTCGCACATGGACTTCCGCGACGGCCGCCGCCCTGCCCGGCCGTACGCGCCCGCGCCCACCGAGCTGCGGCGGTGGCTGGACGAGAGCGAGTACGAGGGGAGCATCGACAGGCTCTCCGCCGTCATCGGCGTGCCCGCGAAGACCGCCGAGGAGTGGGTCTACGGACGAAATAGCCCCAACGCCGAGAACAGGGCGAAGCTGTTCGAGCTCACACGCATCGAGAGCTACGCCACAGGCGACCCGGGATCGCAGGCCAGCTTCCTAGCCCCGGACGAGTCCGACAAGCTGATATGAGCCACATGCGCCTCGCCCTGTCGCTCGCCAGGCGCGCGCTTGGCTCCGTCAGCCCGAACCCCGCCGTGGGCGCCGTGGTCGCCAGGGACAGCGAGGTGGTAGGCAGGGGCTGGACGCAGCCCCCGGGGCGCGAGCACGCCGAGATAGTCGCCCTGCGTCAGGCAGGCGAAAGCGCCGCCGGGGCCAGCATCTACACCACCCTCGAGCCCTGCAACCACTTCGGCCGCACCAGGCCGTGCGCCGAGGCGATCATAGCCGCCGGCGTAACGGAGGTCCACGCCGCGCTCCGGGACCCGAACCCCAACGTGACCGGCCGGGGCCTGGAGCGCCTCGAGGAGGCCGGCGTCCGAGTGCGTCTCGGAGAGCAGGCCGAAGCCGCCGAGAGGGTGACGGAGGCGTACCTCAAGCACTCCACCACCGGCATGCCCTTCGTGACCGCCAAGTTCGCCGCCAGCCTGGACGGCAAGATCGCCACCCGCGCCGGCGACTCCAAGTGGATAACCACCGACCGCGCCAGGTGGGAGACCCACCGGCTCAGGGCGGCCTCCGACGCCGTAATGGCCGGAATCAACACCGTGCTGGCGGACGACCCCCTCCTGACCGCCAGGGACGAGAAGGGCAACCCCAACGAGCGCCAGCCCCTGCGCGTCATCGTGGACAGCCGCGGCCGTACGCCCCCCGACGCCAGGCTCCTCCGCGAGCCAGGGAAGACCCTCATAGCGGTCGCGCGCGCCGACCGCGAGGCCGCGGCAAGGCTAACCGCGGCCGGCGCGGAGGTGGTGGAGGCCCCAGGGGACGACGGCGGCGTCGACCTCCATCGAATGCTGCGCCTCCTCGGAGCGATGGGCAAGTGCGGGGTGATGGTCGAGGGCGGCGGCGCGCTGCTCGGCTCCCTGTTCGACCAGGGACTCGTGGACAAGGTGGTCGCGTTCGTCGCCCCCGTCATAATCGGCGGGCGCGGCGCCCCCTCCCCCGTCGGAGGCCTCGGCGTCGAGCGCCTCTCCGACGCCCTCCGGCTGGAGAAGGTGCGCGTCGCCCGCTTCGGGCGCGACACCTGCGTCATAGGCTACTGCTGACGGGAGGAGCCGTAGGATGTTCACCGGTATAGTCGAAGAGATGGGCCGCGTCGAAGCCGCCGGGCCAAACGGCCTCTCCGTCTCCGCCTCCAAGGTCATGGAGGACCTCGGCCTCGGGGCGAGCGTCAACGTCAACGGAGCCTGCCTGACCGTGACCCGCCTCGAGCGGCGCGGCTTCGACGTGGACGTGGTGCCGGAGACGCTGCGCCGCACCAACCTGGGATCGCTGTCGCCCGGCTCCCGCGTCAACCTGGAGCGCCCCGTGCCGGCGGCTGGCCGCCTCGACGGCCACGTAGTGCAGGGCCACGTCGACGGCACGGGCAGGATCGAGGCGGTGCGCGAGGACGGCGCGGCGCTGCTCGTCACGGTCGCGCTGCGCCCGGAGCTGCTGCGCTACGTCGTCGAGAAGGGGTTCGTCGCGGTGGACGGTATCAGCCTCACGGTTGTAGACTGTTACCGCGATGGCTTCGGCTTCACGGTCATACCGTTCACGAGAGACAGGACCACCCTCGGCCTGCGCGGGGTCGGCGACCTGGTGAACATAGAGGTGGACATACTGGCCAAGTACGTCGAAAGACTGGCCGGACCCAACCTAACGCCAACGACAAAACGGGCGGAGCGCCCTACGGACCCGGGCAACCAGCTGTAGATTTCACCCCAGGAGACGCCGATGCCGCAGATTTCGGTCGAAACCGCCGTCGAGCGGATACAGTCCGGCGGTATGGTCATCATCGTGGACGATGAGGACCGCGAGAACGAGGGCGACGTGGCGATGGCCGCCGAGATGGCCACGCCCGACGCCGTCAACTTCATGGTGACCCACGCCCGCGGCCTCGTCGTCGTCCCCATGCTGGGCGAGCGCCTGGAGCAGCTGCGGCTGCCGCTCATGGTGCGGCGCAACACCGACCGCATGAGGACCGCCTTCACCGTGTCCGTCGACGCCGTCGACGGCACGACCACCGGCATATCCGCCCAGGACCGCGCGGCCACCATCAGGGCCCTGGTAGACCCGGAAACGCAACCCGACGACCTGGCGCGCCCCGGCCACGTCTTCCCCCTGAAGTACACCGAGGGCGGCGTGCTGGTGAGGGCCGGCCACACCGAGGCGATCATCGACCTGGCTCGCTTCGCCGGCCTCTACCCCGCGGGCGTCCTGTGCGAAATGCTGGCCGAAGACGGCCGCTCGGCAAGGCTGCCCGACCTGGAGAAGGTGTCCCACGAGCACGGCCTCGGCATAGTGTCGGTCGCCGACATCATCGCCTACCGCAACGAGCACGAGAACCTGGTGGAGCGCGTGGCGGAGGCCCGCCTCCCCACCAAGTTCGGCGTCTTCAAGGCCATCTCCTTCAGGAGCCTCGTGGACAAGGACGACCACGTCGCCCTCGTGATGGGAGACGTGGCCCCCGACGAGCCGGTCCTCGTCAGGGTACACAGCGGTTGCCTCACCGGGGACGTATTCAAGAGCCTCCGCTGCGACTGCGACGAGCAGAAGGACCTCGCCCTGGAGGCCATCGGCCGCGAGGGCAAGGGCATCTTCCTATACCTGAGGCAGGAAGGCAGGGGCATAGGCATCCACAACAAGCTGAAGGCGTACAGCCTCCAGGACCAGGGCCTCGACACCGTGGACGCCAACGTCCACCTCGGCTTCGCGCCCGACCTCAGGCACTACGGCGTCGGCGCGCAGATACTCGTCGACCTCGGCGTAAGGGACATGCGCGTGCTCACGAACAACCCCAAGAAGGTCGTGGGCCTGAGCAGCTACGGGCTCAACATGGTGGAGCAGGTCCCCATCATCACGCCGCCCAACGAGGAGAACGTCCGCTACCTGGAGACGAAGCGCACCCGCATGGGCCACATGCTGGAGGCGTCGGGCGCCGGAAAGGCCGTGGAATGACCGCGGAGCTGCGGGGAAGCCTCGACGGCGCCGGCCTCAGCATAGCCATAGTGGCCGCCCGCTTCAACCACGCGATAACCTCCAGGCTCCTCGCCGGCGCAAGGGCCGCGCTGGCGCAACACGGCGTGCCCGATGACCGCGTAACGGTCGCGTCCGTCCCGGGATCCTTCGAGCTCCCGGTGGCGGCCAGGAGGATGGCCGAGTCGGGCCGCTACGACGCCGTCGTATGCCTGGGCACGGTCATAAGGGGCGAGACCGACCACTACCGCCACGTCGCCGACGCCGCGTCCAGCGGCATCGCCAGGGCCGGGCTGGATACCGGCGTGCCCGTCATATTCGGCGTGCTGACCACCGACTCCATAGAGCAGGCATGGGCGCGCGCCGGCGGCGTGGGCGGCGAGCGCGTCGAGACCCCCAAGCCCCCGAGCAAGCCGGGCCTCGAAGACTCGCCTCTAGGCCCCCTGCCCGACGACGGCGACCACAACGACGGCTACAGCGCAGCGCTCGCCGCCATAGAGATGGCCAACCTCATGCGCGCCCTGGACTCGAAATAGCCCCCCGGGCGTCGCACGTGTTCCCCTGCTCCATCCCGTCCAACTAGGGTTGCGATGACTGAAGAGCTTGTCCAAAAAGCCCTGGACCGCGACCGCCGCGCCCTGCCTAGACTCTTCACGCTGCTGGAGCGCGGCCCCCGCGCCTGCGGCGAGATCATGAAGGCCATTCACCCCGTGACCGGCAACGCCCACTGCGTCGGCGTGACCGGGCCGCCCGGCGCCGGCAAGAGCACGCTCGTCGATGGGCTGGTGCGCCGGTACCGCGAGTCCGGCGCCTCCGTGGGAGTGCTCGCCGTCGACCCCACCAGCCCCTTCACCGGCGGCGCGGTGCTCGGCGACCGCGTCAGGATGAGGCGCCACTACCTCGACGAGGGCGTCTTCATACGCAGCATGGCCACGCGCGGCTGGCGCGGCGGCCTATCCCTGGGCGCCGCCGCCGCCGTCCGCCTGCTCGACGCCTTCGGCATGGACGTCGTGATCGTCGAGTCCGTCGGCGTCGGCCAGACGGAGCTGGACGTCATGAACGTCGCCGATACCGTGGTGGTCGTGCTCGTGCCCGAGGCCGGGGACGCCGTGCAGATGCTCAAGGCCGGACTCATGGAGGCCGCCGACATATTCGTGGTCAACAAGGCCGACAGGCCGAACGCCGACCGCATGGCCGCCGTCGTCGGCGCGGAGGCGGCGCACGGCAGCGCCGGCGCGTGGTGGACACCGCCCGTGCTCATGACCACGGCCCACCGCGCCCAGGGCCTCGGGCAGCTCTCCGACGCCATAGCCAGCCACCTGGAGCGCTCCCGCGCCACCTCCAACCTCGACAGCCGACGCGCCGAGCGCCGACGCGCGGAGTTCGTGCGCCTGCTGCTCGGCGAGCTGGAGAGCAGGCTCTCCGGCGCGAGCTCCGAGGACGGCGAGATGGGCAGCCTCGTGAAGGAAATCGAGAGCGGCCGCATGGACCCCTACTCCGCCGCCTACGCCGCAACCGCCGATCGGGGCGCCCTCGCGGCCTTGATAAGAGACACCGACTCTTGGTAAACTGCGAAGACGGTGGGGATTCGTCTAGTGGTAGGACGACAGACTCTGGATCTGTAAGCCGAGGTTCGAATCCTCGATCCCCAGCCAAGCTAAACATGGGTTGTAGGCGGCCTGCGGACTTGCTATCATAGCCGCCGTAACGGAGCCGGATGCCCTCATGACCACCGTGCGAGAGCCGCGGGCTTCCCCAATAGAAAGTCATCTGGTCCACAGCAAGCGCCTCATCGAGCACGCTGAGGAGCAGTTGGCTAGGGGCGACCGGCTACAGGCGTCGGAGAAGGCGTGGGGAGCGGTCGCCCACCGATTGAAAGCCGTAGCCGAAGGGCGCGGGGAGAAGTACGAACAGCATAGGCAGGTATACGGGCTGGTAAGGAAGCTCGACGGCGAGACGGATGATCCGATAGAGGACCTCTTCGAGACTGCCGACAGCCTACATAAGAACTACTACGTAGACTCGATCCCCCTCGACGCCCTGGCGCGCAGGGTCGAGAGGGTGAAGCGTCTACTCGACATATTGGGCCGCCCGGAGTTCATGCGGCCCAGTCCCCCACGACAGGGGGAGCCAACCTGATGCGTGGCGCGTTCGTCTAGCGGCCAAGGACACCGCCCTCTCAAGGCGGAGATCACGGGTTCGAATCCCGTACGCGCTACCACTCCCCTTCCCTCCAACGAAATCGTCCACCGAAGACCACGGATTGACGCCCATCAGAAACCGCGCGGCGCGACCCGAAGTCCGTGTGTATGGCGGCCAAACTGGGTGAGAACTTTGGGAGAGGACTCTTGAACGGGCACCCGTCACATGGTTCCCGGCGCAAGTTGAGCGGCGGGGGAAGAATCAGGACGTTGACTCGCCACGTCGTTGAGGACCCGCACCCGAGAATTACAAGGCGGATCGTTGCGGATGCTCTTGACAACTGGTTGGTGAAGGGTAAGCGCACTGACTCGGATGGCCGACAAAGCTGGCATTACCTAGCCTACGTGCCGTTCCTAGAGAAACTGGTGCGGGTGGTTGTCTCGATAGACGAGTCAACAATTGTGACCGCCTTTCCCGACAGGAATGCGACGAGAGCATGGAATCGCGGCGACCGCTCATACTTTGCAAGGATGTACGACAACGTGGAGGTGCGAGATGAGCCTACGACTTCTGTATGACAAGGACGTTGACGTTCTGCGAGTGGTCACCGGCGAAGAGGGAGAGACGAGCTCTTCCTTGGTAGACCTGCTCGAAGTGGTGGTTGACCTTGCGGACGACGAAGGTCGTCACGTCGTGGGCCTTGAGGTGCTCGGCGCTTCCTCGTACCTACCCTTAGGCAGGCGAGGCTACGATGCCGAGACCGATACGCTCACCCTCGGCGCTACCATGAGTGACCCCGCCCACGTCACAGAGAACGGCGACCTCGTGACGTATTGGCGGGAGTTGCCGCCCGATCCAGTCATGGACCCGATCGGCGTCACGATCCGGCGAGCGTCGAAGCATTTGAATGGGGTGTTCGAGGACGCAGGAAGAGTTCCTAGCGGGTGAGCGTCACGTGCATAACCGCGCCCTCCCTTCCTGACGCTCACGGACCGCCTCCCTGGCGGATTAGCCAGTCCCGGCGGAACGGTTCCGCATCATCAGGCCCCGGACGGGGACCAGGCGCTGCGCTACCGGGTCTACTCCCATGAACGCGTTCTCGAGCGCTATCGCTCCCAGTATCGGCGGTGTCCCCTCCTCGTTGAACATGACCTGTGTCAATATCTCCTCGCCCGCGAACCGCACCCACGTGTAGCCGACCTCCATTGTCTTGACTTCACCTTGGGCAAACTCGAAGAGTTTCTCCGTAACGGGTTCGACGCCCAGCCCGCGGAAGACCGACGCGGGAGCGGACGTCATGGTAGCGCCCGTATCTACCAGCGCATTCATCGCCGCCCACCGGGCCCGTCCCGAGTCCCCGATCTCGATCTCTACCGTGAAGGTCCCCATCGAAGGCTTCTTGCTCCTCTCCCCGCAGCTTACCATCATTCTTCTGTCTTCTGTCCCAAATCCACCGCCTCCACGTTCAGCGCTATATATATCGGCCATCACCCCGTAGGGGCTGGTTTGAAACCAGCCCCTCCCTTGCCCTGGAGCGCCAGGAGCGCCACCGCGGCCTTGACAACCCCCGCATCCTCCCCTTATCATAGAACGCATGTCCCACAAGGCAAAGCGAAACGGCAAGAACGTCAAAGGGAGCTACCCCTCCCTCGCCGACATCGTCCGCAAGGAAACCGACGGCGGAAGACTCGTCGTCCGATTCCTCATGTCCGCCATGCAGGGAGACCTCCAGGACGCCAAGCCCTGCCACCGACTCGACGCCGCCCGCCAGCTACTCAAGCTCGGTGCCGACGACGCTCAGCTCTACGTCGCCGCCCACGGCCTCGGCAACAACGCCTCCAACCGCCGCAACGGCAACCATGCCAACCACGCCTCCAACGGCCGCAACGGCCCCAGGATGCCCCTGAACCAGGAGCTGGCCGACTTCATACGACTCCAGACCAAGGGCGGCGAGGCCGCCGTCCGCTTCCTCGTCGACGTCATGCAAGGAAAGCTCGAAAGCTTCAAGCCCCACCATAGGCTCTCGGCTGCCAAGGAGCTCCTGCGCCTCTGCCAGGACGACAAGGCCGACAGCCATGACGACCGCGGCGAACACGAAGACGACGTATGGCGCGGCCGCACCTACATGCCGATAGAGCGGCAGCCGAAAACCCGCCGGCGGCGGCGTAACGGAACGGCTCGAAAGCACGACAACCGCGGCGACGGCGCCGACAAGACCGCGGCCCCCGAAGGAGACCCCGAGCAGGCGGAAGCCCCGGAACACGCCCCGGCGCAGCCCGACGGCGAGGCCGCCGACCCGACCGCCGACCGCGAAGCCGTCCCCGACGCCTCCCGACAGCGCAACGGCGCGCAACAGGACGACGCGGAAACGTCCTGGTACGCCAGCAAGACTCCGCCCCCGGTCGTGACGATGGAAGAGTACCGCGCGATCAGGGCCGCGCAACGGCAGGAAGAAGACCCCCCAACACCCGTCGACACGGAGCCCAGCTACTACGAGCGCAGAGCCATGAGCAAGGGCCACGACATCTGGCGCGACCCCCCCGTCTACTGGGCATCAGACGACGTCAACCAGCGCCCCTACCGGCCCTACACCCGCCCCATAGACTCCACCAACTTCCCCAGGGGCCCATAGCCGCCCTCCTACAATCCCCACCCGTTTCGAACCCGCCCTCTTGCGGCGTGGGGAGCGCAGGCATAGTCCCCTCTTTCTGTCATTCCGAGCGCAGCGAGGAATCTAAGGCGTCTCCCTACGTTGACGTTGGACTCGCAGGCAAGGTCTTTTAGATTCCTCACTTCGCTGCGCTACGTTCGGAATGACAATACGGGGTGGCTCTCACGATTCAACTCATGGCGACTGAACAGTTACGAAGTCTTGACTGCCAACCGCGCTATGGGGTAGCCTCTACGCTTGAAAGGCGGGCCTCTCCGTAGGCGGTCGCCCAAGGCCGCCCGGAAGCCTGGTGGATGCGCGGTGGGATAATCCACGCGCACCTCCCAAGGAGGGATTCGATATGAGCCGGATACGTAGCTGGAAGACCTTGCTCCTCTTGCTCGCGGGCCTCGTGGCGACGATGGCCGTCGCCTGCGGCACCGAGACCGTGGAGGTCGTCAAGGAGGTCGAGGTAATCAAAGAGGTCCCGGTGGAGGTGGTCAAGGAGGTCGAGGTAATCAAAGAGGTGGAGAAGGTGGTCGAGAAGGAGGTGGAGGTCGAGGTGGAGAAGGAAGTGGTCAAGATCGTGGGCGTGCAGCAGGGCATCCCCTCGGTCGTACAGGACCCCGCGGCAATCCCAAGCTCGTTCAACGAGCCGCCCGTGCTCCAGCAGTACGTCGCGGCGGGCGTGTTGCCTCCGGTGGCGGAGCGCCTGCCCAACGAGCCCCTGGTCATCCAGACCGCCCACGAGATCGGCACGTACGGCGGCACCATCGTCATGGGCATGGGCTTCACCCCCAACGTCGGCGGCTTCATGAACAGCAGCCTCAACTACCACGACGAGAACTCGCTACCCATCCCCTTCGTCGCCAAGAGCTTCGACATCTCCGACGACCGCAAGACCATGACCTTCAAGCTGCGCGAGGGCATGAAGTGGTCCGACGGAGCGCCGCTCACCGCCGACGACATCATGTTCTGGTACGAGGACATCCTGATGAACAGGGACCTCGTGCCCACGCCTTCCTCCTGGTTCTTCTCCTCCGTAACCGAGGAGAACCCCGGCGTCTGGAACAAGATCGACGACTACACCGTCAGCGTCACGTTCGAGAACCCCTACCCCGTCTTCCTGTCCGTCATCGGCTCCATCAGGGTCGGCGGACACATGATCCAAGGCGGGTCCCTCACCGACGTAATCACGCCCAGGCACTACATGGAGCAGTTCCATCCCGATTACGCCGGGCAGGAGGCCGTCGACAAGCTTGCGGTGGACGAGGGCTTCGAGAACTGGCAGCAGCTCTTCCGCGCCAAGAACAACCCGCAGGCCAACCCTGAAGCCCCCGTACTCACCCCCTGGATGTTCATGGTCCCGTCCGGCGAAGAGCGGCCTATCATGGTACGCAACCCCTTCTACTTCGCCGTAGACACCGAGGGCAACCAGCTTCCCTACATCGACAGCGTGGAGTTCGAAAAGGCCACCGACCCCGAGGTCCTCTACCTCAGGACCGCCGAGGGCCGCTACCACTTCCAGCAGATCGACGAGATGCACAGGCTGCCCTTCCTGCTCGAGAACGCCGAGAAGGGCAACTTCGGCATGAGGCTCTGGAACTTCCCGGACGGCTCCGGCAGTGGCTGGATCTTCAACACGACCTACGAGGACGACCCCGAGGTCGCCAAGTGGATCAAGAGCAAGGACTTCCGCATCGCCCTCTCCCACGGCTTCGACCGTGAGGAGATCAACGACATCTTCTTCCTCGGACTAGGCGAGCCGGGCCAGTCGAACCCCCAGGCCGGCATATACGCCACGGGGCGTGAGTTCGTAAGGAAGTACACGCAGTTCAAGCCCGCCCTGTCCAACGAGATCCTGGACGGCCTGGGCCTGGATAAGAAGGACTCCGAGGGCTTCCGCCTGCGCACCGACAACGGCGAGAGGCTGGTAATCCCCATCCAGGTCCGAACCGGCGAGGTCGACCACGTCGGCATCAGCGAGAACATATCCGAGCAGATGGCGCGGAACATCGGGATCAGCATCTTCGTCGACGTCGTGGACCCCAACGCTTTCTGGGGGCCGCACACGACCAACGAGATCCCGATCCACGTCTGGGCGCTGGGCAGCAGCCTGACCCCCATGATCTCCCCGCACATGGTCGTCCCCTTCAACCCCGCGCATAGCTGGGGCACCAAGTGGGCCGTCTACTACGCGACGGGAGGCAAGGAGGGCGAGAAGCCGCCCGCGGGCAGCACCGCCGCCAAGAACCAGGAGCTCTTCGACAGGGCCAAGGGCCTGACCATCGAAGAGGGCGCCCCCCTCATGAGGGAGGCCCTGATGAACGTGGCGAACGAGATGCTCCTCATGGGCACCGTCGTCAACGTGCAGGGCGGCGCGCTCTCCATGTTCGCCGTCAGCAACGACCTCGGCAACGTACCGGAGACGGGCACGCTCGACTCGGTCCACTCGGCGCGCAGGCCTCCGAGCATGGCCTTCCCGAGCCAGTGGTACCTGAAGAACCAGTAGTGGGAGCGGCCCTCCACCCCTGCCCTGAGCTTGTCGAAGGGCGGTACGGTAAGACGAGCAAGTAAAGATAACCTTCGGCGCCCCGCCCGACGCGGGGCGCCGATAGAAGACCGAGGAGGAGCCGCATCGCGTAGGCTCCTCTTCCGCTTTTTGGAGCAGGTGACCGTCAAATGCTGGCCTACATAGGCCGCCGCCTCGTCATCGCCCTGGTGACCATGTGGGGCATCTCCCTCATCGTCTTCGTCATAATCGAGCTCCCCCCAGGCGACGCCATCACGACCGCCATGAGCCTGCAGGCCGGCGGCGAGAGCGGCACCAGCTTCATCATGACCGACGAGGAGATGAACAACCTCCGCAAGCTCTACGCCCTCGACAGGCCCCTGCTCGTGCGCTACGTCAACTGGCTACAGCGACTCGCCGTCGGCAGGTGGGGCGTCTCCTACACCTACGGCGGCTACGCGAGCCCAACGCCGGTCTGGGAGGTGGTGAGCGACAAGTTCGCCATGACCATTGCCGTAACCGGCGCCGCCACCGTGTTGACGTGGCTCATCTTCGTCCCCATCGGCATCTACTCCGCCGTGCGCCAGTACTCCCTCGGCGACTACGCCGCCTCGTTCATCGGCTTCATAGGCATGGCCGTCCCCGACTTCCTGATCGCCCTCGTCCTGCTCTTCCTGATATTCAAGTTCGCCGGCGTCGCCGTCGCCGGCCTCTTCTCCCCCGAGTACATAGACGCCGCCTGGAGCCTAGGCAAGCTGTGGGACCTGATGAAGCACCTCGTCATACCCGGCATCGTGCTCGGCACCGCCGGCACCGCCGGAGGCATACGCATACTGCGCGCCAACCTGCTCGACGAGATACGCAAGCCATACGTGCTCACCGCCCGCACCAGGGGGCTCCCGGAGATGCGGCTGCTGCTCAAGTACCCCCTCAGGGTCGCCCTGAACCCCGCCGTCAGCAGCGTCGGCTACGTCCTCCCCGCCCTCATAGGCGGCAGCGTCATCGTCTCCGTGGTGCTCGACCTGAACACGCTGGGCCCCGTGCTGCTGGAGGCCCTCCGCGGCCAGGACACACAGCTCGCCGCCTTCATCATGATGCTCATCGGCGGCCTTACCGTCATCGGCACCCTCATCTCAGACGTCCTGCTCGCGTGGCTCGACCCGCGCATACGCAAGGGCTTCGCCGGCAGCGGATAGCAAGGCAACACCCGTGGCCCAGCTAGACATCGCCGAAAGGACGTCCGAGGCCGAGGAGCGCATATACCTGGCGCCCCAGTGGCTGCTCATGTGGTGGCGCTTCCGCAAGCACCGCGTCGCCGTCTTCGCCGCTATCGTGCTCGCCTGCTTCTACTTCGTAACCGTCGCCGCCGAGTTCCTGGCGACCAGCGAGCCCGGCCTTCCGGCTGCCAAGCGCAGCCTCCTGCCCCCGCAGCGCGTCCACTTCTTCGAGGGCTGGAAGCCCGCCTGGCCCTACGTCTACGCCTTCGAGGGCAAGCGCGATCCCGTCTCCTTCAAGATGGTCTACGAGACGGACGACAGCGAGAAGATACCGCTGCGCCTCTTCGCGCGAGGCTTCCAGTACAAGTTCCTGGGACTCATCAGGACCGACTGGCACCTCATCGGGGTCGGCGGCGACCGCAAGGCCGAGGACGTCATATCGTTCCTCGGCGCGGACGAGCAGGGCCGCGACCTCTGGTCACGCCTCATGATCGCCACCCGCCTCTCGCTCTCCATCGGCCTCGTGGGCGTCTTCCTATCCATGACCATCGGCATAGTGCTAGGCGGCGTCTCCGGCTACTTCGGCGGCATCGTCGACACCGCCATACAGCGCCTCATAGAGGTGCTCATCTCCATCCCCGGCATCCCCCTATGGCTCACCATGGCCGCCGCCCTGCCGCAGGACTGGACCGTCATCAAGGTCTACTTCGCCATCACCATAATCCTCTCCCTCATAGGCTGGACGGGCATGGCCAGGGTCGTGCGAGGCAGGTTCCTCGCACTGCGCACCGAGGACTTCGTGACCGCCGCCCGCCTCTCGGGCGCCGGCCAGGTCCGCACCATGTTCCGCCACATGCTGCCCTCCTTCTACAGCCACATCATCGCCTCCGCCACCCTCGCCGTCCCCGGCATGATCCTGGCCGAGACCTCCCTCAGCTTCCTCGGCCTCGGACTCAGGCCCCCCGCCATCAGCTACGGAGTCATGCTCCAGCAGGCCCAGAAGATACAGACGGTGGCGCTTGCGCCCTGGGTGCTCGTGCCCGCCATACCCGTAATCGTCGTCGTGCTCGCCTTCAACTTCATGGGAGACGGGATCAGAGATGCGGCAGACCCATACGGCCAGTAGCGCCGCCCCTCCCGACGCGCCGACGCCCCTGCTGTCGGTGCGCGGCCTGGCGACCCACTTCCCCCTCGACGAGGGCAACGTGGTCGCCGTCGACGGCGTCAGCTTCGACCTGTACGAGGGCCAGACCCTC
Organism: Dehalococcoidia bacterium; assembly: GCA_963664035.2. Lineage (GTDB taxonomy): Bacteria > Chloroflexota > Dehalococcoidia > Lucifugimonadales. The sequence goes on from OY760867.2 coordinate 2,917,606, forward strand.
GGCATCGTCGGCGAGAGCGGCTGCGGCAAGAGCGTCACCGCCCTATCCATCATGATGGCCCTCAGCCGCCCCGGGCGCATAGTCGCCGGCGAGATACTCTACCGCAAGCGCCGCGGCGGCGGCCCGGACGAGACCATCGACCTGGCCTCCCTGGAGCCCAACGGCAGGGAGATGCGCGCCATACGCGGCGCGGAGATAGGCTACGTCTTCCAGGAGCCGATGACCGCCTTCAGCCCCGTACACACAGTCGGCAACCAGCTTATCGAGGCCATCCGCCTCCACAACGACGTCGACAAGAAGGAGGCCCGCGGCATCGCGATCGATCTGCTGCGCAAGGTCGAGGTACCGCTCGCCGAGCAGCGCCTCGACGCATACTCCTGGGAGCTCAGCGGCGGCCTCCGCCAGCGCGTCATGATCGCCGCCGTCATGGCCTCCAACCCCCGCGTCCTCATTGCCGACGAGCCCACCACCGCCTTGGACGTGACCACCCAGGCCCAGATACTCGACCTGATGCGAAGCCTACAGCAGCAGTCGGGCATGGCCATAATCATGATCACCCACGACCTCGGCGTCATCGCCGAAATGGCCGACCACGTGGCCGTCATGTACCTCGGCAAGGTAGTAGAGAGCGCCCCCGTCGACGACGTATTCCACGCCCCCAAGCACCCCTACACCAGGGCGCTGCTACGCTCCATACCCAAGATCGACGCCGAGGCGGAGGGGGCTCTCGCCACCATCTCCGGCGCCGTGCCCCACGCGTACAGCCGGCCCGAGGGCTGCCTGTTCCATCCCAGGTGCCCCGATTTCATGGCCGGCACGTGCGACGCCCGCCCGCCCGCACGGACCGCGGTAGCGCCGGGCCACGACGTGAGCTGCTTCCTCTACGAGGACGGAGGACAGACTTGACCGCGGAGAGCCAGCCCAACGGCCAAACGCTGCTGGAGGTCAAGGACCTCCGCAAGCTCTTCCCCTTCAGCCGCGGCCTCATACGCCGCGTCCGAGGAGAGGTGAAGGCCGTCGACGGCGTCAGCTTCCACGTGGACGAGGGCGAGACCCTCGGCCTCGTCGGCGAGACCGGCTGCGGCAAGACCACGACCGCGAGGTGCGTCATCAGGGCCATCGACCCCACCTCCGGCCAGGTGCTCTTCCGCACGCAGGACGGCCCCGTCGTGGACATGGCCGCCCTGCAGGGCTCCGACCTGCGCGCCGTACGCCGCGAGATGCAGATGATCTTCCAGGACCCCTTCTCGTCCCTGAACCCGCGCATGACCCTCTTCGACCTCGTCAGCGAGCCCCTCTACAACTACCGCGCCGGCAACAGGCGCGAGCGCGAGGACCGCGTCGCCGAGCTACTGCGCCTCGTCGGCCTGCGCCCCGAGTACATGAGGCGCTTCCCGCACGCCTTCAGCGGCGGACAGCGCCAGCGCATCGGCATCGCGCGCGCCCTGGCCCTCAGCCCCCGCCTCATCCTGGCCGACGAGCCCGTCTCCGCCCTAGACGTCTCCGTCCAGGCGCAGGTGCTCAACCTGCTCAGGGACCTCCAGGGCCAGCTTGGATTGACCTACCTGTTCGTCGCCCACGACCTGAGCGTCGTCAGGCACATAAGCGACCGCGTCGCCGTCATGTACGTCGGCAAGGTCGTCGAGACCGCATCGACCCGCAAGCTCTTCACCGCCCCAAAGCACCCCTACACCGAGGCGCTGCTATCCGCCGTCCCCGTGGCCGACCCCCGCGCACGCGCACAGCGCATCGTGCTGCGCGGCGACGCCCCCAACCCAGCCGATCCGCCCGCCGGCTGCTACTTCCATCCCCGCTGCTCCTACGCGCAGGACGTATGCCGCACCGACACCCCCGTCTCCGAGGAGCTGGAGCCGGGCCACTTCGTAGCCTGCCACCGAGCCCGCGAGCTCGACCTAAAGGGCGTAGCCCCCACACCCGCCCCAACCGGAAACGGCAAACAGGATTCACCCCCATCCTAACCTTCCCCCTGAGGGGGAAGGAATTCTGAGATAGTCACTAAATTAGGAGATCAGCCATGGTACGAATACCGACCGACCGCGAGCCGACGCACCCAGGCGCGATGCTGCTCCATGAATTCCTGGTGCCCATGGAGATGACCCAGCGCGAGCTGGCGAACGCGATCCAGGTGCCCTACCAGCGCGTGAACGAAGTCGTCCGCGGGAACCGTGGGATCACTCCCAGCACCGCCTTGCGCCTCTCCAGGTTCTTCGGCAACTCCCCGGGCTTCTGGATGAGCCTGCAGGTCCGCTGGGACCTCTACCACGCCCAACGGACCGAGGCGGAGCAGATCGAGAGCATCCGCCCACGCGAGTTGATCCCCGCCTCATAGATCTCCCAAATCATCCCTAATCACGGCAATCACAAGAATCAACGGTCACGGAGGCCCCACATTGACCCTACCCGACTACACCGGCTGGAAGCGCGGCGACCCCATAGGCTACGTCCGCCAGGACGTACCCGACTTCGACGTGCCCGCCTACCAGGGCGAGCGCTACACCGCCCTCGTGCCCGACACCCTCGACCTCCAGCAGCGCGCCGAATGGTCCGTCTCCGGCCTCACCGGCATCACCGACCCCGACGCCGACTACGAGGTCTACTTCCGCGTCAGGTGCAACCAGAGCCCCGCCATGATGCAGCACGACTACTCCGACGTGGCCATACAGGTCAAGTTCATGGAGGCCCTGCCCCTCATGCGCATCGTCAGCGGCAGCGACGAGAACATCGAGGTCGACCGCCGCTGGATGGAGATGGGCCTCCGCTGGATAGGCCCCGACGGCGCGCCATACATGCCCCTGGTGGGACGCCCCTGGGCGCTCATCAACGCCGCCTGGTGGGACATCGAGCCGCAGGGCGACTTCTACATCTCCCCCTTCCCGGGTGGCCGCCTGCTTTCGTCCGTCGTGCTATACGCCCGGCGCAGCCACGACCCGCGCCTGCTGCGCGAGGCCGAGCGCGTCGTCGACGCCCTCGCGGACCTCGCCGTCGACCGCGGCTCCTTCGCCTACTTCTCCCCGTCCGCGCACCAGGCCATACGGGGCAGGACGACAGACCCGCGCCACCAGTACAAGCACCGGGGCGCGAACGTCAACTTCATCACCCTCTCCCTCGCCCACCTCTACCGCGAGTCCGGCTACGAACCCGCCGCCGCGCTCGCCAACAAGCTCGTCCGCTACACCCTCGACGTCATCCAGTACTTCGGCGAGGGCGGCAGGTTCGTCGCCGACCACAAGCTCCCCGGCTCGCCCTGGGCGCACTTCCACATGCACACCTACACCCTCCTGGCCATGCTGGAGCTCGCCCGCCTCACCGACGACGCCGAGCTCCTGGAGCAGGTGCGCCTCGGGTACGAGTACGGCAAGTCGATGGGAAACACCCTCCTCGGCTACTTCCCCGAATACCTCAACAGCGAGCAGCAGGAGGAGTCGGAGCTATGCGAGGTCGCCGACATGATCGCCCTCGGCCTCAAGCTCACCGACGCCGGAGTCGGCGACTACATCGACGACGTCGACCCCTGGATACGCAACATGTTCGCCGAGGGCCAGCTAACGCCGGACCGCCGCCACTGGCTGGAGCGCTACACCGACCCCAGCGCCAGCACCCACCGCGAGTCCACCGCCCTCGGCAGGGTCGCCGGCTCGGCCATCGACCCGATGTACCAGACGAACGACCGCGTCATCGAGAGGAACGTCGGCAACTTCGCCGGATGGCCCCTCGCCAACGACTGGGGCGTCGAGATACAGCACTGCTGCACCGGCAACGCCTCCCGCGCCATATACTTCATCTGGGATCACATCCTCGACTACTCGCCCGGCAAGCTCCGCGTCGACCTCCTCCTCAACCGCGCCTCTCCCTGGGCCGACATTGACAGCCATATCCCCTACACCGGCCGCGTCGACATACGCGTGAAGACGCCATGCGACCTCTCCGTCCGCATCCCGGCGTGGGCCACGCCCGCCGACACCCGCTGCGAAGTCTCCGGCGCGACCCGCGAGACCGGCTTCGACGGCCGCTACGCCAACGTCGGCGACGTCAAGCCCGGCGACGTCGTGACCCTCACCTTCCCCATCTCCGAGCGCACCAAGGAGGTCTGGATCGAAAAGCGCCGCTACACCGTCGTAATCAAGGGCAACGAAGTAGTCCGCATCGACCCGCCCGGCAGCGTCTGCCCCATCTACCAGCGCGACCACTACCGCAACCCCACCCCCCTCTGGCGCCCCACAGAACGCTTCGTCTCCAACGAGACCCTCCACGTCTAGCCGCGGTTCCCTCCCACCTCCCCCATCCATGGGGGAGGTGGCGCGACAGCGTAGGGGAGAGAGAGCGCGATTGCGCCGGGCGGCTACGGCGTGGTGAACGTCACCTCCGCTATCCCGTCCGCGCTGTTGCAGCCGTTCTGCTGGATGCTATGCTATTGGCAGCGCCGAGGTGAGGCCAAACCGAGTAGCGGCGCTCTCAGGAGAAGATACGGTTGAGTCATCCGACCAGGAGGGGAGCAATGCCGGACAACGGGGATCTCTTAGAACGCATCACGGCCCGCCCCGACGTATTTGGCGGGAAACCAATAGTCCGTGATATGCGGATTTCGGTGGAGTTCATTCTGAGCCTCCTGAGCCAGGGGGCCACACAAGAGGAGCTCTTGGATGACTACCCCGGGCTGGAACCGGACGACATCCGCGCCTGCATCGCCTATGCCCACACCGTAATAGCCGGCGACACCCTGGCTCCCGTCTCAGTGACAGCGCCGTGAGATTCCTGGTAGACCGGTGCGCCGGACGACGGTTGGCGGAGTGGATAGGCAACAACGGACATGACGTCGTTGAGGCACGGACCCTCGGCCCGGACCCAGGCGATAGGGCCTTGCTGGAACTAGCGCGAGCGGATGACCGGGTTCTCGTCACGGTGGACAAGGACTTTGGAGAATTGATCTACCTGCGACGAGTTTCACACGCGGGGCTGATACTTCTGCCCGACGTTCGAGTGCCCCAGCGAATCGAAGCGGTTAGAGCGGTAATCGAGGATCACCATCAGGCACTTGAAGGTCGCGCTGTCGTCACCGTTCGCGGTGGACGGATCCGCATATCGCAACCGCCCACATCCTGAGAATCAGGGGCACGGAGTCAAATTCCTTCCCCCTTCTGCGGGGGAAGGTTAGGATGGGGGCAATCAGGCCGACTGTCCACGTACGGTTTCACCCCCATCTCAATCTTACCCCTCAGGGGAGGATGATTGGTGGCCGCCAAGCGAGTTGTGCAAAGGTCTCCGCAGGCGGGAACCCATCCCCCAGCCTATTGTTCTGTACAGGACCATTAGGCAATTCTCCGCTTGACTCGAATAGCCTCTCCCTATAGGCTTGCCTCGCCTCTACACAAGGTCTACCTAGCCCACAGGCTAGGGATGGGGTCGCTGTGCCCCCTTGCGGTCTGTGGGCTGGTAACCTTGTGTAGAGGGACCCGCGTTCCTTGCCGTGAGGGGGCTCCGCCATGAAGCCAAACCTGAGAGCAATCGCTTCCGTCCTGACCGCCGTGATCGTGCTGGCGTCCCTCGCCGCCTGCGGCGAAGACCCTGACGTAGAAGCGACCGTCGAAGCCAAGATAGCCTCCATCGACGCAACAATCAGCGCCGAAGCCGCCGAGGAAGCCGCCAAGCAGGCTGCCATCACCATCGCCATCCAGGCCACCATGGAAGCCATGCCCACGGCCACACATACACCCACCTCTACTCCCTCCCCCACCCCAACGCCGACCTTCACGCCCACTCCGTCTCCAACTCCTACACTCACGCCGACCAGCACGCCAACCCCAACGGCTACAGCCACCGCCACACCGACACCTACGGCGACTCCAACCCCGACACCCACGCCCACCAACACGCCCTCGCCCACGCCAACTCCTACTCCACTTCCTACGCCTACGCCTACCAACACACCGACGCCCACCAACACTGCAACCCCAACGCCCACTAACACGCCCACAGCCACACCAACGCTCACCCCTACTCCCACACCCACCAAAACCCCATCTCCATCTCCAACTCCAACCCCGCCCCCAACGTGGACTCCTACGCCCACCATGACCCCGACGCCCGCGCCCACAATCGCCGACATTGTCGAAGAGGCGAGGCAAAGCGTCGTCCTCATAGACACCGGCAACGGTACCGGATCGGGCTTCGTCGTGGACACCACCGGCTACGTCCTCACGAACGAGCATGTGGTCAGAGGGTCGAGTTGGCTAACGGTGATACTCGACAACGGAGACAGGCTGACCGCTTACGTCGCCGCGTCTGACACTAGCCGTGATATCGCATTGATAAAGGTCAACAGGCACTTTCATAGGGTGCTGCAATTCGCCACAGAGGTGCGAGAGGGTGAGGAGGTAATAGCCCTCGGTTATCCCTTCAGCTACACACTGGGGCAGAGCATGACGATAACGACCGGCATCGTCTCGGCCTTCCGCACTTCCGGCGGAGTCGCGTATATCCAGACCGATACAGACCTCAACTTCGGCAACAGTGGTGGCCCGCTGCTGAATCTCCGTGGCGAGGTCGTTGGAATGAACACGAGTGTCTTAAGGGACTGGGAAGCCCAAGGGATCAACTTCGCCATCCGGTACGACGTACTGGCCAACCGCCTTCCAGTCCTACGAAGAGCCGCCGCAAGGCCTCCAACCGCCACGCCAACCCCGACCGCCACACCGGAGCCCAAGCCCATCTTCGGACCCGTGGACGGTGAGATCGAGCATAAGATCCACGAAACTGGCTACATTGACGGTTACCACGCCTGGGGCGTCTCAATGGAGGACGGAATCATCGAGGCCCGCTTCTACAATCCATATTCCGCGAGTGTAGGTAAGTGGAGCAGTGGTTTCATGTTCAGGCACAGAAGAACTGACGACGGGCCCAAGTTCCACATCGTCGTCATTACAGAGACTGGCTACTTCCACCACTATCTGCGTACGACTGGCGACGGCGAGTCTGACCAACGCCTTGCGCGTAGGCACATCAGCCAGGTAAATACCAGTTCAAGGGACAGTAATCACATCCGCATCGTCGCCGCGGGAAGAGAGGGAAAGCTGTACATCAATGGCCACTACATCGCCAATCTACAACTCCAGGGCCTGATGGAGGCGGGGAGCATATTCGCTGTGGGCAACTACTTCACGGGGGGAGGCGTAGCAGGCTACTCAACTCGCTTCAAGGACTTTGCCATATGGCCGCTAAGTGCCCTTAGGTGATGACTCGTCCACCTACAACTTGACATCCGACTACCTTCAGGTGCAAGATATAGGGGTAGAGGAGTATTAAGGAAGGGATGGAGATATGACGATCAACGAAGTTGCCTATCGGCTCAATCCGGATTCACTAAGGGATACCTCCTACAATGACCTCCTCCAACAGTTGGATCGGCTCCGAGACATAATGATAGAAGTCTCTACTGGTGGCCGGATGATCAAAGAGGTCAACACCAGATATAAGGAAGACTACGCTCGTCTGACAGAACAGTTGAAAGCGTGGGGATTGGAGAATCCAATCCCGTACGAGGACCTGTGGGACTGGTACGGGAAGTGGAGAATCGGAGACCTCCCTACGTATCAATCGCGCCGAGAGTATATCCGTGGTCTCTGTGAACCTCTTAAGCAACATCTTCGTGAGGGCCCTTCGTCGCGTGGTGCGGATGTCTTCACAGAACCCACTGGTTGGCCACGTGTCGATCGAACACTGGGAGAGATACGGAGTCGATTGGAGTCCGCGTCAACCGAGGAGCAATTTCAAGCCGTCGGCTTACTGTGTCGTGAAGCACTGACTTCACTCGCCCACGCTGTCTTCGACCCAGACCAACATCCGCCGCTTGATGATGTGGACCCCAGTAGGACTGATGCTAAGCGGATGCTCGACAGTTATCTGGCAGTGGAGGTCGATGGCAAGTCGAACACCATCGCCCGCAAGTATGCTAAGGCTTCCCTTGATCTCGCCAATGAGTTACAGCACAAGCGGACCGCGGTATTTCGTAACGCCGCCCTCTGCGCCGAAGCCACAGCCTCAGTAGTTAACATCATTGCGATTCTCTCGGGCATACGTGACCCGCAGAAGACAAGCCATGAAGTAGGCGGCTAATGGTTAATGATTCGTCACGGACACATGAACGTCGTTGCCTACGATTCTATCCCCTGCGTCAACCACATGCGCCCGTTGCCCGTCCATCTCCTTGACACAACCCATGTGCGCCTATACCCTGAATGCACAAGGAGAATGACATGGCTACCCTTACGCCCCCGATCACCAGGGCCGAGCTCCGAGAAGAGATACAAGCCATCAGGGCCGACCTGCGGGACGAGATGCAGGTCATGCGCGACGATATGCAGGTCATGCGCGACGAGTTCAAGGAGCACTACGCCACAAAGGCCGACCTCGCGAGAGTGAGGACCGACCTAGCCGACATGAAGTCCGAGCTCGTCAAGTGGATCGTAGGCGTGGCCTTGGCCGGAGTCGCCGCCGCCGCCACGTTGACCGCCGCCGTCACCACAGCCGTCGTCAGCATACTCGGGAACTAGACCCAACACCGCCAACCCGCACGCCCACCGACGCAGCCCTTCCCCCCTTCGCTCCCCCTTCCCCTTCGCGCCCTTCGTGTCCTTCGTGGACGCCGTTCGTCTATAATTGGATTGACGTGACCGCGAGACCGTACCTGAGAGCAATCGCCCCCGTCCTGGCCGCCCTGCTCGCCCTGGCCGTGCTCGCCGCGTGCGGCGAAGACCCCGACATAGAGGCCACGGTGGAGGCGAAGATCGCCGCCATCGACGCGACGGTCACCGCCGAGCAGGCCGAGGAAGACGCCAGGCAGGCCGCCATAGCCGCGGCCGTCCAGGCCACCATGGAGGCCATGCCCACGGCCACGCCCACCCATACCCCGTCTCCAACCCCGACGCCCACGCTCACCCCCACTCCGTCCCCTACCCCGACGCACACGCCGACCGCCACGCCAACCCCGACGAATACGCCGACGCCCACCGCGACTCCTACCCCTACGCCCACGAACACGCCCACGCCTACGGCCACCCCGACTCCGGTCCCCACGTCCACGCCCACACCCACACCTACACCCACCGCCACGCCCACGAACACCCCTACTCCCACACCCACCAACACCCCCACGGCCACGCCGACCCCGGTCCCCACGCCCACGCCCACACCCACACCCACCGCCACGCCGACGCCAACGCCCACGAGCACCCCGACTCCCACGCCCACGAGTACGCCCACGGCCACGCCTGCCCCAACCAGCACTCCGACGCCAACACCCACGGTGACCCCAACGCCCACGGTGACCCCGAGCCCGGCATCGACGGTCGCCGACGTCGTGGAGAGGGCGAGGACGAGCGTCGTCCACGTCACGACGCGGTTCGGAGCCGGATCGGGCTTCGTCGTCGATCCCGACGGGTACATCCTCACCAACGCCCACGTCGTGGAGAAGCCCGAAGGGCTGAGGGTCCACTTCGACGACGGCGTCAACCTGGCCGCCGGCGTGGTCGCCTACGACGAAGAGCGAGACATGGCCCTGTTGAAGATCGACGGGGCCCACTCCCTGGCGGCCCTGTCATTCGCGGCGGACGCGAGAGAGGGGGAGACGGTCGTGGCCCTCGGTTACCCCTTCAGCCACGTGATAGGCGAGAACCTGACCGTGACGGTCGGCATAGTGTCGTCCTTCCGCACGTATAACGGCGTGGACTTCATACAGACCGACGCGGAAATCAACCCGGGCAACAGCGGCGGCCCGCTGCTCAACCTCCGGGGCAAGGTCGTCGGCATGAACACGTCGGCCTATAGGGAGGGAGAAGCCCAAGGCATCAACTTCGCCATCCGGTACGACGTGCTGGACGCTCAACTGCCCGTCATGCTGGCCGCCTCCACGACGCCGCCGACCGCCACGCCCACCCCATCGCCCAAGGCCAGCCCGACGCCCGGACCAGGGCCGCAGCCCATCTTCGGACCCGTGGACGGCGAGATCGAGCACAAGCCCGACGACGGCCTCATCGACGGCTATCATGCCAGTTGGGTCAGTGTAAGAGACGGGGTCATCGAAGCCAACTTCCATAATCCGTATTCTCCCAGCGTGGGCCGTTGGGGCAGCGGCTTCATGTTCCGCCACAGCTCCAACGACGATGGCACGAATAAGTTCCACTCCGTCGTGATTACGGAGGACGGCTATTTGCACCACGTCCTGCGCATGGGCGGCCCTGGAAACACCCAACGCCTGGCCAGGAGGTTCGTCGCCGAGATACGCACCGGCGCAACGGATAGCAACCATATTCGCGTCGTCCTGACCGGGGGAGCGGGCAAGCTGTACATCAACGGAAGCTACGTGACCGACCTGCGGCTTCACGGCCTGATGGAAGAGGGGGGCGTCTTCGCCGTGGGCAGCTACTTCTCGGGCCACGGCGTCTCAGGCTACTCGACGCGCTTCGAAGACTTCACGGTGTGGCCGGCCGCCGAGCCCCTGTTCGGCCCGCTGGACGGCGAGATCGAGCACGACCCGGACGACGGCTTCATCGACGACTACCGCGCCGACGGAGTCGCGATAAGGGATGGGATCGTAGAAGCCCGCTTCTTCAACCCATACTCCGCGGACATGGGCAAGTGGAGCGTCGGCTTCCTGTTCCGAAACAGCCCTCAAGGCGCCGCCGACGCGTTCCATGCCGTCGTGATTACGTATGACGGCTATCTCCACCACTACCTGCGCACGGGTAGAGGCGGCGCCGACCAACGCCTGGCGTCCGAGCACGTCCCCCAGGTAAACACCGATCCGGCAGGCGATAACCACGTCCGCATCGTCTTCACCGGAGCCGAAGGCTTGCTGTACGTGAACGGAGAATACGCCGCGGACCTGGCGCTGCGAGACCTGACGGAGGCGGGGACCGTCTACGCCGTGGGCAGCTACTTCACGGGGCACGGCGTTGCCGGCTACTCGACGCGCTTCGAAGACTTCACGGTATGGCCGGCTCCCGAGTCCCTATTCGGCCCATCGGACGGCGAGATAGACCACAATCCGGGGGGCGGCTTCATCGACAGCTATCTCGCCAGGGGGATTCGCATAAGGGACGGGATTATCGAAGCCCGTTTCCACAACCCATATCCCAAGGACGTGGGCAAGTGGAGCAGCGGTTTCCTCTTCAGGCACAGCCGCCGAGACGACGATACTCCCGTGTTCCATGCCGTGGTAATTACGGGAGACGGCTACTTCTATCACTACCTGCGCACGGGCGACGCTCAAACCGACCAACGGCTGGCGGTCAGGTTCCTGGGCGAGATAGACACGGCCCATCCGGGCGAAAACCACGTCCGCATCGTCGCCAACGGCAAGCAAGGCAAGCTGTACGTCAACGGCGGTTACATCGCGGACCTGCAACTACAGGGATTGATGGACGACGGCCACGTAAGGGCCGTGGGCAGCTACTTCTCCGGCCACGGCGCCGCGGGCCGCTCGACGCAGTTCGAGGACTTCACCATCTGGCCCATAGGCAGCCTGAGGTAATCGGCAAGCGCCCCCACAGCTCCTATTCCGGCACGATGGCCTACCCTTCGTCAAACGGCCCCTACGTCCAGCACAGGCCACACGGGGCCATCGAGAGCATATGATAGAATCTCTTCAGGCGACTTGCTTCTTGAGTCAAGTGGGTGGGCGCCCCACATAGGGAGGAGCGTACAGTGACACGCACGATGGGAAACGATGCGGTAGAGGGCGCAATCGTCTTGACTTCCGTCGTCGAGCAAGAAGGCAGCCAGTTCGTCTCATTCTGCGTCGAGCTTGGAACTGCTAGTTGCGGCGACACTGTTCAGGAGGCATATGAGAACCTTCAAGAGGCGATCTGGGTCCACCTCAACGAATTGGAAGTCACCGGTGAGAGGGACCGCGTCTTTCGAGAAGATATAGAAGGCGATGAATGAAAGGAGATGGCGGTGTGAGGGACACTGACCCACTGTTCTGAAAAATTCTATCGATCCTCATTCCAGTGGCTGCTGCATGGATGTTCGTGTCGTGGTTGTGACAGTGGTGGTTTATGCCTATGCTAGTCCTTATGGGCGTTATATGTGTTATTGCTAAGGAGAGACATGATGTGTTTCTTAGACTTGTTTGAGGAAGAACAGCCGAAGAACAAGCGTATTCCTATTGATCCGTTTCTGAAGAAGGCCATTATCGACGACCTTATAAAGAAGCAGAAGAGTCGTTGTATGTACTGCGGCAGAAGAGTAGGAAGAGACTTGTTCGATCTTGATCATAAGATCCCCGTTGCTCGTGGGGGAACCAACAGGAGAAGCAATTTTCAGTTGCTTTGCCGCACCTGTAACACGCGCAAGGGTACGCTGACAGATAAGGAATTTCGGCGCAAATATCGAGCCGCAGGAGTGGCTCAAACCCAAATTGTGCCTACCAAGACCATTCCCCAAAGCAAGTTTGTTGAAGCGCCAAAGACTTCTCCCAAGCGACAAGGAGCTTCAAGCAGGAGGGCTGTTGTCCACGCGGAAGACATGTGGGACGGCACGCCCATTTGTGGCGGAAGGGGGAAGACTGCCGGGTTCATGGACGAAGTGACTTGCAGAAAATGTCTTTCAACGTAAGGCGCATTGGCAGGTGGACTAGAGCGACCTAGTACCTGCTATCATAAGTCAGCGTAACGTTGTTTGAGGGTGGTAGGTCTGACAACGGTCTTGGTCCATTCAAAGGGGATAGGGTTCCTGTTGCGGGCAGCAGTAAAGCGGTCTATGGCCTCGCGGACCTGCTTGGGGTCCGTGGCACTGAGGTGTCGCAGCACAGCCTGTGTCAGGATGCTGAACCAGACCTCGATCTGGTTCAGCCAGGAAGCATGTGTGGGTGTGTAGTGGAAATGGACCAGGGGATGGCGTGCAAGCCAACGGTCATTCTTGGGCTTATGGGTGACGAAATTGTCCAGCACCACGTGAAGCTCGGTATCGGGATAGTGGTCCACAATACGGTTCATGAAGTCCAGGAACTCGCGTCGCCGCTTGCGGCTATAGTGGGCCACGTTGACCTTGCCTGTATGCACCTCAAGAGCAGCGAAGAGGGTGGTAGTCCCGTGTCGCTTGTACTCATGAGAGTGTCCCCTCACCGCCTCTCCGTTGGGAAGGCGCAGCCACCCCTGCGCTCGTTCCAAGGCCTGAATGGAAGGCTTCTCGTCGACGCTGATCACCATCGCGTTCTCAGGCGGGTCCAGGTAGAGTCCCACTATGTCCGCCGCCTTTTGAGCAAACTGCGGATCGGTGCTCACGCACCGGCTGCGACGCCGCTGAAGGTGGATGCCGTGCTTGCGAAGCACACGCCAGACGTGGATCGCCGAGACGTCACCAAGGGCCTTGGCCAACAGCTTGCCCGTCCATGTCGTGTACCCGTCCGGAGCAGGCTCGTCCAACTGGGCCAGGATGCGCCGCTCGGTCTCCTCGCCGTATACCCGGGGCTTGCCCGACCGGGGAGCGTCTGCCAGACCGCTCAATCCCTGCTTGGCGAACCGGGTGCGCCATTTGCTCACCGTAGCCGCACGCGTATGCAACTCAGATGCGATCTCCTTCGTCGTGCTTCCCGCCGCCGCTGCCAGGACGATACGGGCTCGTTGCACAATGCGCTGCTCCGTCGTGGTTCCTCGCACCCATCTCTCCAGGGTCGTTCGATCGTCCTCAGTCAACTCAATTCGTGTCGCTACTCCAGCCATGCCGAGAGAATACATCATGACGCCGTATATTGATAGTAGGTACTAGTGGAGTATGTCAAATGAGACCCCATCAGACAGTCTGTGCTGCGCCATCCTCCCCTTCCTGATAGAATCTCCCCCGGAGGATTTGCCGCATGGACTTCGAGATGGTCGTAATGCGAGTGCTGCACATACTCGCCGGCGTCATATGGGCCGGCTCCGCCATCTTCCTGGCGGCCGTCCTCGACCCGCGCCTCAAGGCGCTGGGGCCCGACGTCCAGCGCAGGGTAATGGGCGCGATCGCCCCGCGCCTCCGCATCGCCCTCGACGTTAGCGCCGCCGTCACCATCCTGGCAGGTCTTGCCCTCGTGATCAGGCTGCCGCGCGACCTCTTCGACCTCAGCTCCGGCTGGGCGTGGGCCATCCTGGTAGGGATCGTCGTCTCCATACCCGCCGTCGCCAGCGGCGCCATTGCCGTATCGGCCTCCAAGCGCGCCGCCGCCTCAGGGGACGACGCCGACGCGGCCCGGCTCTCGTCCAGGGCGACCCTGCTGGGGCGCATAACCGCCGTGCTGGTAGTCGTCGCCGTCGTATCAATGGCCTCGGCCAGGTTCGTCTGACCCTTGGCGACGACGGCCCGCCCGCGCTAGGCGGCTGGCATGAGCGCCGCCGGCACGCGCTCCCCCACCGAGAACGCGCCAGCGACGGCGTGGCGGCGCCTAGGCAGGCTGGCCTCCGACCCCGGCGCCCTCTTCGACACCGCCCTCAAGAAGAAGCGCGCGGCCGGCCTCCTGCTGCTGGCGGTCCTGCTCGCCCTCTTCGTAGTCTTCAGCCGCATCCCCAAGCTCGGAGAGGTGCAGGACGACCTCGAGGCCGCCACCGGGCCGCAGATCGAATGCTTCCAGGGCTTCTGCATAGAGGCCGAACCCGACACCACCTTCCTGGAGCGCTGGTGGCGATTCTCCCTCACCTACCTGGGGCTCGTCGCCGCCGGCATGACCTTCGCCTTCCTCGTCGCCGGCGCAATCGAGGCGTTCGTCTTCCCAGGCTTCAGCGGCAGAGAGTTCGCCGCCGGCGGGCTGAAGGGCGCCCTGAAGGGCCTCATCGTCGGCCCCGCCATGACCCTGTGCTCCGCCTGCATCGTGCCCGTCTCCGCCGCCTTCCGCGGCCGGGGCGCGAGCATAGAGGCCACCATATCGATAGCCCAGGGGTCCTCCACGCTGAACCTGCCGGCCCTCGCCATGACCGCGATGGTCTTCGCCCCCATGATCGGCGGCACGCGCATACTGCTGAGCGTCGCCGGCGCCATCCTGATAGGCCCCATAGCCGCGCTCGCCGCCGGACAGCTTGGCCGCTCGCTGCCGGCGATGCCCGACGACGACGCCCCTCAACATCCCGACGGCTCCACCTGGCGGGACACCCTGTCCGAGGCCGGCATTGCATGGGTACGCTCCAGCCTCAAGTACCTTCTGCGCCTCGGCCCCGTCATGGTCATCGCCGGCTTCGCCAGCGGCCTCGTCGTCCAGTGGATCGACGCCGACACCGTATCCGCCCTGGCCGGCAACCACGCCGCCGGCGTCGCCGTCGCCGCCACCGCCGGCCTCCTGATCAACGTCCCCCTGCTATTCGAGATACCGCTGGTCGCCGCGCTGCTACTCGTCGGCATGGGCACAGCGCCCGCGGCCACCCTGCTATTCACCGCGGCAGCCGCCGGCCCGATCACCTTCTGGGGCCTCGCCAAGGTCATGCCCAAGCGGGCCATTGCCGCGTTCGCCGGCTCCGCCTGGCTCATAGGCGTCGCCGGCGGCCTCGGCGTCCTCGCCCTCACCGCGCTGCTCGACGCGGACGACACCGGCCTCAGGATAAGCAATACCCCCGCCGTCCGTCCCGAGCTCGTCGAAGAGCTGGCGCAGCCCTCCGGCGTCACCCCATTCACCAACGTCGCCCCCGACTCGAAGGTCCTCCAGCAGGGATACCAGGTCTGGAACGACCGCCCAGGCGTCGCGGTCTTCGACTACGACCGCGACGGCGACCTCGACTTCTACGTCACCTCCGAGCAGGGACACGCCAACTGGCTCTACCGCAACGACGGCGACGGCTCCTTCACCAACGTCGCCGCCCAGGCCGGCGTAGAGGCGGCCGGCTCGAACAGCACGGGGGTAGCCGCCTGCGACGTCGACAACGACGGCTTCCAGGACCTATACGTCGGCGCATGGGGTGCCCTCTTCGACGGCCTCGGCTACCGCTCCCCGGTGGACGGCGCGCCCAGCATGGACCGCCTCTACCTCAACGACGGCAACGGCGCATTCCGCGACGTCACCGCCTCCGCCTTCGGCGGCGACGCCAACCTGCGCTCGGCCACCAGCATCGTCTGCGCCGACGTGGACGGCGACGGCTGGCTCGACATCTACGTCGCCAACCTCCTGGACAGCGACTTCCGGCTCATGGTCAGGCCCGACCACCCCGGACACTACAACGCCCTATACCGCAACAACGGCGACCTCACCTTCACCGAGATCTCCGAGCAGGCAGGCCTGCGCGGCCCACAGGTGCTGATGCGCACCCCGGACGGCCAGCCCGTCCTGTTCGAGGACCCGCGCACCGGCGAGAGCTACGAGGGCTACGACCCCGCCCGCACCGACAAGCTCGGCAACCGCGTCGGCGACCCCACCGGCCAGACCCACGCCGCCCTGTTCTTCGACTACGACGACGACGGCGACCCCGACCTATGGGTCGCCAACGACGGCGACCGCCTCCACCTCTACCGCAACGACTCCACGCCCGGAAACGTCCGCTTCACCCCCGTCGCCGCCGCCATGGGCATAGACGCCGTCGGCTCGTGGATGGGCTTCGCCCTCGGCGACTACGACGGCGACGCCGACCTCGACGTCTTCGTCACCAACATCGGCTTCCACCCGCTGCTGCGCCCGCCCGTCGAGAAGCCACGCGGCACGTGCGAGTACCACATGCGCTTCGACTGGGGCACTTGCGCCCACTTCCTCCTGCGCAACGACGGCACGAGGCGCGTCCCCGGCGTCGGGACCGTGGGCATCTACGAGGAGGTCGCGCCCTCCACCGCCGTCGCGCCCAGCCCGCTGCTGCCCCCGCCGTCGCTCGACCCCGCCAACGTCCACCCCGCCTTCGAGGCCCCCGACGGGCTGGCCGCATACGACTTCGGCTTCGGCGCGACCTTCTTCGACTACGACAACGACGGCGCGCAGGACCTCTACTGGCTCGGCTCCACCATCGCCCGCGGCGGCGCCCCCGGCGGCGAGATCTACCCCGGCGCCGGCCGCATGATGCGAGGAGACGGCCAGGGCGCGTTCGAGGACATCACCGTCCGCGCCCGCCTCCTCGACGTCGCCGGCGCGAACTACGTCAAGGGCCTGAGGCTCGACCCCGAGCGCCACGAGAACGGCAAGGGCCTGGCCCACGGAGACCTGGACGGCGACGGCTACGTCGACCTCATAGGCACCAACAGCAGCGGCCCCGGCGCCGCGGACCCGTTCTCCGACACGCCAACCCCCGAGCTCGCCCCCGGCCCCATCTTCCTATGGCTGAACGGCGGAGGCGGCAACCACTGGATCACCCTGAGACTCATAGGCCGCATGGCCGTCGACGGGACCGGCAGCAACGCCGACGCCATAGGCGCACGCGTCTACCTCAAGACCCGCCCCGAGGGCGCGAACGCCCCCCTCGTCCAGGTACAGGAGGTAATCGCCGGCTCCGGCTACCTCTCCATGAGCAGCACCGACCTGGAGTTCGGCCTCGGTCCAGCCGCAACCGTCGCCGAGATAGTCATAACCTGGCCCAGCGGCATCACCCAGACCCTCACCAACGTTCCCCCCAACCGAGTGACCACCATCACGGAGCCCGGGCCCGCCAAGTAGGTCCGCGCGGTGACCGCCAGTTGAGGTTGAAGCGGAGACACTGCTCTTCGTGTGAGGGCAGGATGTGCTATGCTCCCAAGGACAATCGAAGAAGCGGCCTGAGGGATAGACTGTGATAATCACGCTCACACCCGATATCGAGCGCAAATTGGCCGAACAGGCCAGGAGGCTCGGGACTACTCCCGAACGACTTGCCATTGACAGCCTGAGGGAGCATTTGGCCACGACAACGCTTGGTCCACACGCTGAGACTGGAGAAACCCTGGCGGACTTCCTCCGGGAGCACATTGGCGTTCTGCATAGCGGCGAACACGTCCCCGGCGGAGCTCATATGTCTAAGCGCACCGGGGAGAAGTTCGCCCAAGGACTATTAGAGCAACATCGGGAGAGTGGATGACAATACTGTCTGATACTGGCCCCATCGTCGCACTGCTTGACGAGGACGACACACATCACTCAGAGTGTGTTGCCGCCTTGACTCGCATGCCGCCAGGTCCACTGGTAACAACGTGGGTATGTTTCACAGAAGCCATGTATCTGCTGGACAAGGTCGGTAGTTATCCATATCAAGCTGCGCTCTGGGGTTTATACACCTCAGGACGGCTTGTCCTACACACTCCAACGCTAGCTGAGACCGATAGAATGGCGGCGTTGATGGAACAGTACAGGGAGACGCCGATGGACCTGGCAGATGCGTCGCTGATGGCGATGGCAGAAAGCCACTCACTCCGTCGAGTGTTCACATTCGATAGTGACTTCTACGTCTATCGTCTCGCGGATGGGTCTGCACTGGAAATAGTGCGATGAGGACCTAAGGCCGCCCGGCGTCCCGCAATTCCCGGATGGTCTCGTCGCTGAGGTGGACCTGTCCAAAAGCCTCATTCCGTCGCCGTATGCGTTCCAGATGCGCCTTAGGGTCTACCGGCCGACTGAAACCCTACAACCTCAGCCTGTTCAGTATCTCCTCATCCAGGCTGCGGTTGTTCCGGCTCGCGGCTGCCTCGATCTCCTTGTGCAATCGGTCCGGCATACCGCGGATCACTACGTCAGGCATACTTCACCCCTCCAGTTGCGATGCAACAACTATAGCATAGCCGCCGAGCCGCACGCAAAGGCGCCGTACTTCATTGGTGGCACACCAACATCGCTGCCAAACGTTGCTTGATGCTCTCTATGTAATCACCTGTTTCACCACGAAGCAAATAAGCATTGGTTCGTGGCGAGTCCCTGTATTCATCTGGAAGCCTCCTGTATTCATCAACCCAATTGGCGTTACACGGACGACACAATAGACCACGAACAAATCCAGTCTCCTTGTCGTGGTCTATTGCCAGTCCTCCTTTTCCTCTGCTTGGTTTATGGTCATTACAAAAATAACACCTGCCGCCTTGATCCTCGTAGATCATCTTGTGAATTTCCGGCGTAATGCCATACTCATGTTTCAATCTCGACTTCCATACGCTGCCTAGTTCTCGAGTCCTAGCCAAATGACACTTCCTACAACGAGCACGTCCGGGAGGGAATGTTGTCTTCTCAAACCACAGTTGGCAGGCCTTGCACTGTTTGCGTGCCGGCTCCGAACTATCGATCAAGGTCATTTGGGTCACTGCAATTCGCCTCTCGACAGATATGCATTCAAGTAGGACGAGTCTTGGTGTTGGGATGGGAATCTCTCGTAGGAAGACAACAGCTTCAAATTACAGTTCTTGCACAACAACCCACGCGGTCTCCCCGTCACGTGGTCGTGGTCAACTTCCAGACAATCATTGTCAGTTGTATCTTTCTTGAACGGCTTGGCAACTCCGCAGATAGCACACTTGCCGTTTTGCTTCGAATACTCCGCATACTCATCGAAGTCACCGAACCGCTTCCGCATAAGAGCCTCACGAGCCTTGGTCTTTCGCATTGTCCTTTCCGCTGGGGACAGACCAGCCCTCTTGCTTTGCTCACGCTCGCGCCGAAGGCGATTTCTTCGTGCTCTCTGCTCAGGAGTGAATTTGTAGTAACGCTCCAACGCGCTATTCACCTCGCAAGTCTTGCAGGCTGAGCGTCTCATATTGTTGTGCAGTCCGAATTCAGTGTGCTTTTTGGTCTGGTTGCATTTGGTACACGTCTTGGTGTATCCCTCCAACTCCTTCGACTGCTGATCGCGTTGCCTGCATTGCTCATTACAAAACTGTGCTCTACCCCCTCTGTGCGAAATGTCAGTACTGCATACTAGACACTTCCGCTTAGGAGGCGTTGAACAGCGCACGCACCTTTTGGCTCTATGTCCCCTACCGGATATATCAGCGCCACATTTTCCGCAGGTACGACCTCCTGGATTGTAACCTGTCTCCTCTCGATGCTTTTGCTTCTTACGTTGATTGGCTCGTTCGTATGAACAATCTTCACACCATTTAGCCCTATGTCCCCTATTGGATATATCAGCGCCACACTTTCCGCAGGTACGACCATCTGGATTGTAACCTGTCTTCTCTCGATACTTTTGTTTCTTACGTTGATTGGCTCGTTCGTGTGAACAATCTTCACAACGCTGCACATCACGCCTTCGGTACGAAATATCGACATCACAATCCACGCAAAGATGCTCCTGTTGCCCGGCATCTGCAACCATGTCCGCCTGTTGCCAACTAGACGCTTCGCTTTGCATTAGCGCACCTGAAGATTCATGGTGACCTTGTTCAGCCAAGCCTCCAGTCCTCTGCCTTGGACGCATCTTGCTCACGGTGATTTTCGATCCCGGTTGTATCCTACCATGACGGCAGACACGAAGATCTGCCCCGCCTACGCGGTGATCGATAGCGGATGCCCGACAAGCCTGCTATCGACCGTCAGAAACCTGAGTCCCTCCTCCTGCGCCTGGACCAGGAGAAGCTCGTCGAAAGGGTCGTTGTGCTCGATGGGGGTTTCGAGCTCGGCAGCCGCGTGGTTTACGGTCATCGGCAAGAAGACCGCACCCTGCTCTATCAGTACGGCGATCACGTCGCTGGGGGCGAAAGGGCTTTTCCTCCCCCCGGACCGGTCGCGCGCCTGGAACTTCAGGCGCATCTCCCAGATCGAAACGGCGCTTACGTATATCCGCACCGCCTGGTTCGTGAGGATGAGACGCTCGGCGTCTGAGAGCCGTCCACGAGCGGCCATCAAGCTGTAGAGATAGCTCGTATCGAGGAGGACCCGCACGCGCCGGCCCCTATGGAAGCCCCAGGACCTTCCGGCTGAACTCCGGATCGTCGAACTCGGCCGGCCACCCTTCCTCGTCCGTCTCCACTCCCAGCCTCTCGCATGACGCATTCAGCTTGTCGAAGTCGATCCCACCGGTCCGGCGGTACCGCACCACCTCTACCGCCGGCGCGCCGTGCTTGGTGATGACCACGCGCTCGCCGTTCTGCGCGGCCACGACGACCTCGGAGAGCCGAGCCTTCGCCTCCCGCAGTGCGAGTTCCATCCGACCATCCCTCCTGGCAGTCCAGACTCACCATATTATATACCAGCCCGTGACCACTCACAAGACCACACCGTGACTACATGGCTTCTCGTCTCGGCCCGCGATTTGACTATGCCGTCGTTTTGTGATAACACGCGGCCATACTTCGCGACCAGCATCTACGACGTAAGGTGACCGCCATACAGGACTTCGACCAGGAATGGCTGACCTGGCGCATCGAGCAGTGGGACGTCGAGATGGGCCGGCGATAGGACGAAAAGGCTTGGCAGGCGCAACCAGCCCCGGAAGGGCGAGAGAGGCGAGCTTCGCGAGCGCCGGCGGGTGGCCCGCGTTGACTCTGCTTGCAATAGACGATCACTCCCTGCCCTTCAGGCGGGACCTGGCCTACTACCTGACCAAGCCCGATGTCCGCCGGGAGCCGGTACTGACCCCCAGCTTGGGGGACCCGAACGCGGCCGACCACATGGTCGCCCACTTCTACGGGACCGTGCTGCACGACGAAGGCAGGTTCCGCATGTGGTACTACGCGATGAACGAAGTGCTGCCGAGACCCCTGGAGACGAGCATGGTCTGCTACGCCGAGAGCTCCGACGGCGTCCACTGGACCAAGCCCAGCCTTGGCCAGAAGGAGGTGAAGGGCAGCCGCGACAACAACGCCTTGGACCTGCCGGGCCAGCAGACCTACGGCGCCTCCGTGATCAAGGACGACGAGGACCCGGACCCGCAGCGGCGATACAAGATGGTCTACGACCCCGCGCAGCATAGCGGCCCCGTCGCCGACCGCTACGGCCAGGCGATGTCGACCCTGCGCACGGCAACGAGTCCGGACGGCATACACTGGAATGTCGGCCCCGAATGGCCGCTCGACGTCTTCGCCGAGCAGTCGGGCTTCTACAAGCACGACGGGATGTACTACGTCCACGGGCAGGGGCTATTCGTCGGCGGGGGTGAGGGCGGCAGCGAACATGGGCGACAGGGATATGTGTGGGTCTCCCCCGACTTCGAGGAGTGGTTGCCTGGCTGGGCCGAGGCGTTCACGCTGCCTGAGCCGGCCGACCCCGCCCGGCGGGGCCACCTGTACGTCTACGATCAGGTCCACCTTGGGGTCGGCGCCGCCAACTTCGGCAACGTGCAGGTGGGGCTATACGGGCTCTGGCATCAGGGCGAGGGCGAATTGCCGCTGTTCAACCTGAAGGGGACGACCTGCGACTTCGGGTTGGTGATCAGCAACGACGGCATCCACTTCAGGGAGCCGGTCAGGGGCCACGTCTACATCTCCCGGCACGACTCGCCGGTGACGCCCATGGAGGGCCGCGACTTCCCGACCCTCCTGTGCCAGTGCAACGGTATCCTCAACGTCGGCGACGAGACCCTCATCTACCATGGGCGCTGGCGCAACGCGCCGCCCGGCGGGGGCTACTACGCCGAGGTCGCCCTGGCGACCCTGCCCCGGGACCGCTGGGGCGCTCTGGGCCTGTCTCCGCAACAGTCGGAGGGCTGGGTCTGCTCCGCGCCCGTGACGTTGCCGGACGGCGGCGTCGATGTCGTGCTCAACGCCGACCGCCCGGAGCTGATGCGGGTCGACCTGACGGACGAGCGGTTCGTACCCCTGCCTGGGTACTCCGGCCCCGACGGCGGCGTCCCGCGGGCGGGCGGCGGACTGGAGTCCGTCGTGTCGTGGCCCGCAGGCGACCCGTCGGCGCTGTCGGGCCGGAGCGTGCGCATCAGGGTCCACATGAACAGGCAAGAGAGCCTGGAGCCAAGGCTGTATGCCGTCTACCTGAGGCCGGCCCCTCACCAGTGAGTCAGGTTGGTCGCCCGGACGGGCGTTGACCGCACCGGAAGATGGTGTTACCGTCCGACGCGTTCGGTCTTGTTGCGGCTTCGCGGGCAAGCAAGTCCGTTCGAGAACACCGACTATAAGGGGGTGGACATGAGGACGATCCTGGTAGGCTGCGAGTATGCCGGTACGACGACCCTGGCACAGGCGATCTGCCGGTGGGCGAGGGACGCCATGGGCGACGAGATGGGGTTCCACGACCACTTCAAGATTCCGAACCTCATCGGCCACATGACCGCCGACAGCGAGCAGCTGTACTTCACGGACGAAGAGCTGGAGCAGGTGCGCGGAATGTCTCCGCGGCTCAAGGAGCATTTCCAGCGGTTCCAGATGGACTACCATCTCTCCTCGGCGTTCTACGGCGACTCGCACCACAACCTGGTCGGGTTCCACATCGACGAGGCGGTCTACGCCCCCCTGTACTACGGCTACAGCTTGGCGGAGGACGGCTACGCGAAGTCCCGAAGCCGGCAGGGGCGCATCATAGAATCGCACATCATGGAGGTCGCCCCCGATACCGTCCTGGTGCTGATGAAGGCATCGCCGGAGGTCATTCGCAGGCGCATGAGGGAGAACCCCCATCGCGAGGGACTCCTCCAGGAGAAGGACATCGAGCACGTCCTCGACGCTTTCGAAGAGGAATACGAGCGCTCGTTCATTCGCAGGCGTTTCGTTCTCGACACGAGCGCGTCCACCATCGAAGAGACGCTGGCCGAGTTCGTCGATAAGATGGAGACGCACCTGACCGAGGCCGACCGCCTCAAGATCATTACTCACCGAAACTGGCAGGAGGCCTGAATCATGGAGCAAGAGTTCGTCGATCAAGTCCGTTCCTACGTACCTGAGGATGTCCTGTTCCTCCACGTCGGCCGCAACCTCGGCGGCATGATCGAGTTGAAGGATGGGACGCTGATGAGCCTTTCCGGAGCCGGCCGGGCCGTCTCGCGCGACGGAGGAGTG
This sequence comes from Dehalococcoidia bacterium, assembly GCA_963664035.2. GTDB lineage: Bacteria > Chloroflexota > Dehalococcoidia > Lucifugimonadales. The sequence continues at coordinate 2,941,459 of OY760867.2, forward strand.
ACCTGGGGAGAGCCGGAGCCGATCTGCGGCGAAGATGGGCGGCAGCTGGAGAAAGGGCTGGTGAGCCTCTTCCCGCCGCACACCGGCTGGCAGTTCACCGGCATCCGCCTACTGCGGTTGAAGTCGGGCGGCATCGGTGGATTCGGCGGCGAGTCCAACAACGCGAAGCCCTATGGGCTCAGCCCCTGGTTCACCCGGTCCGATGACGAGGGGAAGACTTGGTCCAAGCCTGTGAGAGTGGCGGAGCCGTACAACAATGCCGTGATGCACGGGGCAGCCGTCGTCACGAGCACCGGCCGCATAGTCGCTCCCGTTTACGATTTCATCGGTCACCACCTGCGCAGGGAGCCCAGTAAGGCCCCCTTCCGGGACACGTTTGCCCTGGTGGGCCACCACGGTCACGAGAATGCAATGTCCTATTGCTGGAGCTACCACTCGGACGACGAAGGCCAAACGTGGCATCCGAACGACGCGAAGGGGGTCTGGGCGACGGGAGGGGACCTGTTCGTGACCCTGGACACCAGCGCGGGCGGCCACTACACCTGCGAGGAGCCCGACCTCGTGGAGGTCAGCCCCGAACACCTCCTCATGATTCACCGGACGCCCCTGGGGCGGCTCTACCAGTCCTGGTCGAACGACAACGGCGGGACCTGGTCCCAACCCGAGCCCACCACCCTGGCCTCGTCGAGGTCCCCGGCGGCCACTGCGAGGATACCCGGGACGAACGACCTGCTGATCATATGGAACCAGTCCTCGGCGGATGAGATCGAGAGCGGCTTGCAGCGCCACCGCCTCTCCTCCGCCGTCAGCAGAGACGGCGGGGAGACCTGGCAACGGGGAAGGAACGTCTTCTCCATCTTCCAACAGAAGGGCGACGTCGACCGCGTGGAGGCTCCGCCCATCCGCAGCTACCGGGCCATGCGGCTCTCGCCCAGGCTGCCCTCCAACGACATCGAAGGCATGTACCCCTACCTGACGCTGTGGAAGGACCGGGCCATCATCCAGTTCGGAGCCGTCGAGCGGGCCCGGTACATAGTCGATTCCGAGGGCGGGACGGCTTATGACCGGAGAGACCTGCCCGCAAGCGAGCGGCAGCGCCTGGAGGGCCAGAGCCGCCCGAGCGCGAGCGGGGAAGTCTGCCTCGGCCTCCCGATCTCCTGGTTCTTTGAAGGCTAGTGCTCCAACATTGTTGAAATGATGGCTAACCTTGAATCCCCTCCCCCATTTTGGGGGAGGGTTAGGGTGGGGGCACCGCTGCCCCGCGCAGTATTCTCTCCACCCTTCATTGCTAGTTGTCGGTCCACTAGTGCTCCAACATTGTTGAAATGATGGCTAACCTTGGAATCCCCTCCCCCATTTTGGGGGAGGGTTAGGGTGGGGGCACCGCTGCCCCGCGCAGTATTCTCTCCACCCTTCATTGCTAGTTGTCGGTCCACTAGGCGGAATAATCTGCGCCGTCCTCGGTATCGTGTAGGCCGAGCGGCCATGCCGAATACGATTTTCGTGATCGGATCGCAGCCGCCGCCGATACCGTGTCGTGTCGCGCCTGCGCCAGTGCAAAACTGCACGAATTCGTCGCCTGCGGGCGGCGCTTGACAAGCCCTAGGACGTGTGATACAAGCCGTCCTGGGTTTTACAGGTCTTGTGACGTCACTCCTAGAGACGGGCGTTGCTCTGAGTCATTTGGGGAGGAAAGATGATGAAACATCTCAGCTTGTTGCTCGCACTGGTCGCGGTTCTCGTTGCCCTGGCCTGTACGCAGGAGGTGGTCAAGGAGGTAGAGGTGCCGGGCGAGACGGTGGTCGTGGAGAAGGAGGTCATCAGGGAGGTGCCTGTCGAGAAGGTGGTGACCGTTGAGAAGGAGGTCATCAAAGAGGTAGCCGTGCCTGGTGAGACGGTGGTGGTGGAGAAGGAGGTCGTCAGAGAGGTGCAGGTGCCGGGCGAGACGGTGGTGGTGGAGAAGGAGGTCATCAAGGAGGTCCCTGTCGAGGTGGTGGTGGAGAGGGAGGTCATCAAAGAGGTAAAGGTGCCGGGCGAGACGGTGGTGGTGGAGAAGGAGGTTGTCAAGGAGGTCGTGAAGGTAGTAGAGGTAGAGAAGCCTGTCATCGTCGAGAAGGAGGTCAAGGTAGTCACAGAGGTGCCGAGGGGGGAGAAGATCATGCGTGCCCGCGTGTGCTGCATGGCTGACTCCTTCGCACCGCACTACTCGGGCAGCGGGTCCATTGATATCATCTACAACTTCATAGGTACCCACCTGGTAAGGACCGACTCCATCCAGCAAAAGCAGACCCCGGACCTGGCGGAGAGGTGGGAGTTCGCTGAAGATTTCAAATCGGCCACGTACTACCTCCGGAGGGGCGCCAAGTGGCACGACGGAGAGCCGATCACGGCCAGGGACGTAGCGTTTAGCTACAAGATGTTCCTCGACCCGACCAGCCCCTTCGCTTTGCAATTCGAAGGCCTCAAGGGCGGGGAGGCGTTCAGCGACGACTTTGCCAACTGGAAGACCAACGAGCTCCCCGGTGTAGTGGTCGTGGACGACCACACGATCAGGTTCGAGTTCGATGAGCCTGAACGTGCTTTCATAGAGCTGATGCACGGGCTCCAGACCCGTTGGACGATGTTGCCTGAGCACATCCTTGGCGACCTCCCGGTGGATGAATTCCGCCAGACGGCGTACTGGAAGGACGACCTGACGCAAGGCGGTCCCTACAAGATTGCCAGGCACGTGGTCCAGCAGTACATCGAGCTTGTGCCTAACGAAGACTACTGGTTCGGAAGGCCGATTCTCGACAAGCTGATACTGGTATATATCTCGTCCCCGGATGCCACCGAAGTCGCCATGCACCGACAGGAAGTCGATATAAGCATCCGCGGGGGGCTTTCTGGGGTTGACGCCTACCAGGGGATCCTCCTCGACCCTAATTGGAGTGTCGCCCGGAATACCGGGAGGAACCCATCAGCATACAGCTTCAGCAAGAATGTCGACGCCCAGCTAAAGGACAAGCGGTTCCGCCAGGCGTTCGCATACGCAATCGACCGGCCGGCCATGCTGGAGGGAATCCTGAAAGGCCGTGGCGTCTACGCCCCGATAAACTTGACCCTCAACCCAGACGCGAGACCCGAATGGAAGACCATGTACCAGTACGATCCGGAGAAGTCGAGGGCGCTCCTCGCGGAGATGGGGTGGGACTCCAACCGCGTCGTAGAGGTCACTCTCACTAATCCGAGAGACACCGATAAGGCCGCGATGCCTATCGAGCAGCAGTACCTTGCGGACGTGGGCATCAAGATCGAATTCAACGTGCTGGAACGAGCGACCCACTCAAACGTAATGAACACGTTCGCTTACGAGATGCGAAGGGCCGGCAGTAGGCTGCCGGGGTTGGGGGGCGGCGAAAACCCCGCGAACAAATTCAGGAGGGAGTGGCATAGCGATGGGAGAGACGAGACCGGCTACGCCGCCGACCAGTTGGCGTTAGGCTCCGGCTGGGACGCCAAGATCGAAGCTCTCCAGGCGGCCATCACCCGGGAAGAGGCTGTCGCCCGCTTCCACGTGCTAGGCGATCAATTGATGGAAGACATGCCCGAAATCGCGACTCTCGGCCAGATGTCGTACTTCGCTGTTGCCAAGAGGGCTCTGCTTCCAGGGTACGAAGCGATAAACCTCCACGAGAGTACCGCGACCGACCTCAGAGACGTACCCTTCTTCCCGCCATTCTGGAGAGGCACCGACGCTTCGCTTTTAGAGGTCTGGCTCTGGGACGTTACCGACTGAGCTAGGCCTGCAGAGACTAAGCCAGACGCGGAGAGCGGGGCTCTCCGCGTCTGCTATGTCTCTACTCTTGATGCCGTGACAAGAACGGATCTCCCCCTCTCCGCTGGGGGGGGGGGGATCCGCGAACCCCAGCGCTACTTCGTTTGGGGTGAGGTTCCGTCTGGGCCCGGCGAGTATTGGGGTCCCGGTACGACGGCGTACAGCAGGCGGTAGGCGACCGGGGAGCGGAGGTCGATGAAGAAATACATAATTCGCCGCATACTCATCACCATCCCCCTGGTGTTCATCATCACCGTGATATTGTTCGCGTTCATCAACCTGGCGCCCGGCGACCCTGTCGACGCCATGATCGACCCTCTCGAGCTCGGAGAAGAAGCCTACTCCAGCGTGGTGGACTTTGAGAAGGCGAAGGAACAGGCGCGCGAGGCGCTGGGGCTGAACAAACCGATACCGCTCCGGTACGTCCACTGGCTCGGTAGGGTCCTACGGGGGGACCTCGGTCACTCGTACCAGAGCAACCGGCCCGTATTGGATCAAATCAAGGAGCGTTTCTGGCAAACTGCTGAGTTAACCTGGACTGCGCTTGTGCTCTCCACGGTCTTGGGGACCTTGTTTGGAGTAATTGCGGCCCTTCGGCAGTACAGCCTGTATGATAACGTGCTCAGCTTCGTCTCGTTGGTCGGCGTCGCGATCCCGACGTTCTTCTCCGCGCTGGCCGTGCTCTACATCTTCGCCCTCGTCTTGGGGTGGATACCCACCTTCGGTATCCAGGACCCGGGCAGCGAGGGCTTTAGCATCCTCGACAATCTCCACCACCTGATCGCCCCGGCCCTGGTACTTTCACTCGATTCCACGGCCGGCAACACGAGGTATGCCCGCACGGCGATGTTGGAAGTGATGAGATCGGACTACGTGAGGACCGCGCGAGCGAAGGGGCTGTCCGAGCGGGCGGTCTTCGGAAGGCATGCTTTCCGCAACGCCCTCCTTCCGTTGATCACCATCAACGCGATGAAGCTGCCGGGCCTGTTTGGGGGCGCCCTGATCGTGGAGATCATGTTCTCCTGGCCGGGTTTGGGCCGGCTCAGCATCGAGGCAGCTTTCAATAGGGACTACAGCATGCTGATGGGAATGGGGTTCATTGTCTCCACGATGGTCATACTAGCGAACTTGCTCGCCGACGTACTGTACGCATATATCGACCCGCGCATCCGCATCACGTGAGCACGCCGTTGAGAGCTGCCAAGGGGTAGGAAGAAGACTATGGCCCGCACCGATACCAACGTCAGCGCCGCCGCGTCGGCGGAGCAGGCCTTTCGCAGGCCCGCCGGGAGGAGACGGTGGCAACGGTTCCGCAGCCACAAGGGGGCGCTCTTCGGGCTCGCCGTCCTGGGCACGTTCAGCTTCATGGCCCTGTTTGCTCCGTTGGTCACCTGGCACGACCCCTTCTACACCGACGTGAGCTCCATCAGGGCCGCGCCCAGCTTCTCCCACGTCCTCGGCACCGACGCGTCTGGACGCGACGTATTTGCCAGGATGGTCTACGCGGCGCGAGTCTCCCTGAGCGTGGGCCTCATCGCGGCCACCATCGCTTCGATGATCGGGGCCGTCATCGGAATGGTGTCGGGGTACCTTGGCGGTTGGGTCGACAACGCGCTGATGCGCTTTACCGAAGTGGTGATGACCTTCCCCACGTTCTTTGCCCTGATCATACTCGTCTCGCTGGTGGGTCCCAGCGTGTTCAACTTGATGATAATAATGGGCGTCCTCGGGTGGGAGGGGAAGGCCCGGCTCGTCCGAGGCCAGGTGCTCTCCCTGAAGGAGATGGACTACGTGACCGCGTCCAGGGGGCTCGGAGCCAGCGACGTCCGCCTGATCGGAGTCCACATCTTTCCCGGCGTCCTGCCCTTCATCCTGGTGGCGGCCACGCTGCAGATAGCGGGAGTCATCCTGGCCGAGTCCGGCCTCAGCTTCATCGGGCTGGGCGTGCAGATCCCCACCGCCACCTGGGGCAACATGATGAACGCCGCGCAGTCGATGCACATACTCAGGAACGTCCCCTGGCTCTGGGTGCCTCCCGGCCTCGCGATCTCCATGACGGTGATCGCGGTGAACTTCGTCGGAGACGGTCTGCGGGACGCGCTGGACCCACGGTCCGGCACCAGTGTCTGACCATCCTCGCCGACCTAGGCAGGACGTGCCTCAAGGATGCGACTCCTCCGCACTTGTCACAATGGCGTGTCCTTGCGCGCGATGGTCTGATGGCTTCGAGTTCTCTGAGGGGCGGCCCGCCGCGCGCCAACTACGGCTGAAGGAGTAAGGCAAATGGGACCTGCAATTCTCGACATCGGTTCGAGGCGAGAGCTCTTCGTGGACGACCTACTGGTGGAAAGCCTCGACGGCGCGAGGCTCAAGCTCCAGGAGCCGAAGCCGGGCGGGGTCGCCATCGAGTACGACCAGCCGTGCGAACGCGAGCCCGCCGGGTCTCGCTCTTTCTACACCAGCGTCATCAAGGACGACGACATCTACCGCATGTACTACAGGGGCGACATGGCCTACTCGTGCTATGCGGAGAGCGCCGACGGCATCAACTGGACGAAGCCCAGCCTGGGACTCGTGGAGGTGGAAGGCTCCACCGAGAACAACGCCATCGTCAGGGGCCGTCCGCTCTACCCGTTTATCGACGGCCGCCCCGGAGTGCCCGAGTCCGAGCGGTACAAGGCAAACTCCCTGGGGGATGGCGGGCTGCTCGGCCACGTCTCGGCTGACGGCATCCATTGGAGGAAGATCCGCGACGAGGTCATAGTGCCCAGGGAGCTGGTGAACCACTTCGACGCGAACAGCGTGATGTTCTGGTCCGAGGTGGAGGAGCTCTACCTGCTATACGCCCGCCACATGGAGGGCGGCAGACGCGCCACGGCCAGGGCGACCTCCGAGGACTTCGCCGACTGGACGGGGCCCACCCTAATGGAGTACAGCGACACGGGCGCCGCCACGCCGTCGGCTCAGTTGTACACGAACCAGACGCAACCCTATTTCCGCGCACCCCACATCTACGTCTCGATGCCGGGCCGCATATTCTTCGCGGACCTAGTTCACATCTCCCGCGAAGACGACGTTGCCTTCGCCCGCAGCCGCGTCATCACTGACGAGGTGCGGCGGTTCTACGATGCCGAGGTCGATGGGAGGGCCGGAGGCGCGGGAGACGTCGCGGACGGAGTGTTCCTAACGTCCAGGGCCGGGACGACGATGTACGACTTCACGTTCAGGGAGAGCTTCGTCAGGCCGGGCATCGGCCTCAACAACTGGACGACCCGGAACAACTATCCCGCGTGCGGCGTGGTGCAGACTGGTCCAACCGAGATGTCGCTGTACGTGCAGCGCAACTACGCCCAGAAGACGGCGTACCTCGAGCGGCTGACCCTGCGCCTGGACGGCTTCTCGTCGCTCAACGCGCCCTACGACGGCGGCGAGATGACCACCCGTCCGTTCACCTTCTCAGGCGAGCGGCTGGAGATCAACTACTCCACGAGCGCGGCCGGCAGTATCAGGGTCGAGGTCCAGGACGCCGACGGCGTACCCGTGCCCGGCTACGGTCTGGACGAGTGCCGCGAGGTGATCGGCGACGAGATCGCGCGCGCCGTCGCGTGGGAGGGCGGCTGCTCGGTCGGCGCGCTGGCGGGCAAGCCGGTGCGCCTGCGGTTCGTCATGAAGGACGCCGACCTGTACTCCCTGCGCTTTCACTAGCGATGCCAAGGCTCAGCCGCGGGCATACTCCGCCCCCAACCGCGACTGCGCCTACCCGGTGATCGTCCGCCTGCCCGACGGCCGGCTCTTCCGCACCTACTACACGTCGTTCGTGGACGGCGACTGCGAGGCCAGGGGCACGTAGCTCAGCGACGACGTGTAGCCCCCGAGGCCCCCTACCCTACCCGACCCGCGCCCGCGCGGCCAGCCGCCGCCAGTCGCTCATCGCCTCCAACCCCAGCACCCTCCGCGACCGGCTGTTGTCGAACACCGACGCCCTCGGGTTGCGCTCGTACACCTCCGGCTTCCGCACCTCCGGCACCCTCCCGAACCGCTCCCGCAGCACCTCCAGCGTGGGCCGCGTGGATAGCGTATCGTCCGCGCACACGAAGAACGCATCGTACGCCTCGCCGTCTCGCGCAAGCGCCAGCCACAGCGCCCGCGCCACCTCCTCCGGCTCCACGTACGCCCACATGTGGTGGTTGCGCGGGTCCGCCCCCCACTCCTCCAGCTCGTGCCAGTGCGGCGGGTACACGATGCGGCTCGGACGGATCGCCGTAACCCGCATCTTCCCCCGCGCCGCGTAGGCCCGGCACACCGCCTCCGTGAGCTGCTTGCTCAGCGAGTACGCGTCCGTCGGCCGCAGCGGGTGCGCCTCGTCCACCGGCAGGTACTGCGGCGCCCAGTCCGGCGGGTTGTAGTGCAGCCCCGTCGCCGCGTCGCTCGACGCCACGACCGCCCGCCGTATCCCCACGTTCTCCGACGCCTGCAGCGTGTTCCACGTCCCCTGCACGTTGACCTCGAACGTCACGCTCGCCGGCGCCGTCCGCTGGTTCGGCACCGCCGCCAGGTGTACCACCGAGTCGTGCCCCGCCAGCGCCCGCTCCAGCGCCAGGAAGTCGACCACGCTCGCCTCCGCGTACCCGACCCCGCGCCGCTCCGGCGGACGCACGTCCACCACCGTGACATCCGCGCGCTCCGCGAAGTAGTCCACGACCCACCGCCCCAGCCGGCCGCTGCCCCCGGTTATCGCCACCCTGCCTATGTCCGCCCGCCTACCCACGGCTACGCCCCCGGCTCCGCCTCCGAGATGTCCGCCCTCAGCCTCGCCTCCTCGCCCGGCAGACCCTCCTCGTAGTACTGCCTGACCCACCGAGGGCTCAGTTGCCGGTACGGGTGCTTCGCCAGCGCCGCCTCGTCCAGGTCGATGCCCAGCCCGGGCCCCTCCGGCAGCCGTATGTACCCGTCCTCCACCCGCAGCGGCTCCACCGCGACCTGCTCCCCGAACGCCTCCATGTTCACGAAGTACTCCGTGATCAGGAAGTTCGGCATACCCGCGCTCGCCTGCAGCGTCGCCGCCAGCGCGACCGTCGTGCTGTTGAAGTTGTGAGGCGACACCGCCACGAAGTACGGCTCCGCCATCGCCGCGATCTCCCGCAGCTCCAGTATCCCACCGACGCTGCCCACGTCCGGGTTGATGATGTCCGCCGCCTGCTTCTCGAACACCGCCCGAAACTCGTGCTTCGTGTAAAGCTCCTCCCCCGTCACCACCGGGATCCGCACCTCCCGGCGCACCGACGCCAGCGCGTCCAGGTTCTCCGCCAACACAGGCTCCTCGTACCAGAACGGCCGGTACGCCTCCATCTCCCGCGCAATCCGCACCGCGTGCATCGGCGCCAGCCGCCGGTGCATGTCCAGCAGTATGTCCACGTCAGGCCCCACAGCCTCCCGCACCGTCCGCACGCTCCGCACCGCCGTCTCCTCCACCTCCCGGCTAACGTACGTCCGCCACGCGCCCGGCAGCGGGTCGAACTTCAGCGCCGTGAATCCACGCGCCACAACCCCGCGCGCCGCCTCCGCGAGCTCCTCCGGCGTGCTCGCGTGCCCGAACCACCCGTTCGCGTACACCCGCACCCTGTCCCGGCACGCGCCCCCGAGCAGCATGTACACCGGCGCCCCCAGCTTCTTCCCCGCGATGTCCCACATCGCCTGCTCCAACCCGCTCAGCGCGCAGTACAGGTCCATCGCCCCCCGCCGCGTCGCGAAGTCGTCGTAAGCCACCTGCGTGAAATGCTTGACGTGCATCGGGTCCCGGCCCACCAGGTACCGCTCCAGCGCCGCCACGTGCGCCGCTATCTGAACGTCCCGGTCCGCCTGCGTATAGCACTCCCCCCACCCGTATATCCCCTCGTCCGTCTCCACCTTCACGAAGCAAAGGTTCTTCCGAGCCCCCGGATGCGCCAAGAACGTCTTAACCCCAGTAACTTCCACTGTCTCCTAACCTCCCTATCGTCCACCCCAGCATACCCCACAACCCACCCCCCCGCCACGCCCCCTTAGTGCCCCTTCGTGCCCTTCGTGGATGTATACTGGCGCCCAACACCCCAAACCCAGGAGCCCCCCGTGTCCCGCCTACACTCCAAGATCGCCGTCATCACCGGAGGCGCGACCGGCGTCGGCAGGGGCATGACCCGCGCCTTCGCCGCCGAGGGCGCAACCGTCGTCATAGCCTCCAGGCGCACCGACGTCATGGCCCGCGCCGCCGAAGAGATGCGCCCCCTCCCAGGCGCCGTCGAGACCTACCGCGCCGACGTCACCGACGAAGCCCAGGTCGCCGCCCTCTTCGACCACGTCGTACACCGCTTCGGGCGCGTCGACGTCGCCGTAAACAACGCCGGCATAGAGGCCGGCGCGCCCCTGCACCAACTCCCCCTCGAGACCTGGCGGCGCGTCATCGAAGTCAACCTCACCGGCGTCTTCCTATGCTGCCGCGAGGCCATGAGGGTCATGATGCCCCGTGGCGGCGGGCGCATCATCAACATCGGCAGCACCGCCGCCCAGATGCCCCGCCCCGACGCATCCGCATACGCCGCCTCCAAGTTCGGCGTCGTCGGGCTCACCCACGCGGCCGCCATAGAGGGCCGCGCACACGGCATAGCCGTCTGCTGCCTACACCCCGGCAACGTCGACATAGAGACCCGCGGCCCCGGCCGCATACACCCCGAGCCCATGATGGAGGTAGCCGCCGTAGCCGAAGCCGCCGTAGCCATGGCCGCCATGCCCCCCGACGTAAACCTATACCAGGCCATAATCCTCCCCCTGGGCATGCCATACCTGGGCCGAGGCTAACCATGCCGAACGTAAAGAACTGGGCATCCATCCTCGACGACCAGACCCGCAAGCAGGCGGAGATGCTCTCCCGCGCCCCAGGCATCGCCGGACACGTCGCCCTCATGCCCGACGCCCATCTCGGCATGGGCGCGACCGTCGGCAGCGTCATACCCACCTTCCCCGACACCCTCATACCCGCCGCCGTCGGCGTGGACATCGGATGCGGCATGATCGCCGTCCGCACCAACAAGACCCGCCGCGCCCTCCCGCGAGACCTCTCCCCCCTCGTCAACCTCTTCTCCCGCTCCATACCAGCCGGCGTTGGCCGCGAGCGCAAGGCCGCGAAGGGCGACTCACAGCGCGCCCAGACCCGGAGGGCCGCGCGCTGGCTGGAGGACGACCCGCTCCCCCACCTGCCTGCCGAGCGAGGCAAGGCAGGCCCCGAAGGCTTCGACCAGGACCGCGCCCTCCGACAGCTTGGCACCCTCGGCTCCGGCAACCACTTCGTCGAGGTCTGCCTGGACGAAGACGACCGCGTCTGGATCGTCCTGCACTCCGGCTCCCGCGGCATCGGCAACGCCATCGCCACCACCTTCATCCGCCGCGCCCAGCAGGAGAACACCGCAAAGCTCGAAGACCGAGACCTCGCCGCCCTGCGCGGCCCCTCATTCGAACTCTACGTCGACATGATGGAGTGGGCACAGCGCTACGCCTTCGCCAACCGCGAATTCATGATGGACGCCGCCATGGCCGACCTGGCCACCCTCGCCCGCGGCCTCCGCGAGGAGGAGCGCATCAACTGCCACCACAACTTCGCCGCACGCGAGACCCACTTCGGCAACGAAGTCTGGCTCACCCGCAAGGGCGCAATCAAGGCCGACAAGGGTGACCTCGGCGTCATCCCAGGCTCCATGGGCGCCGCCACCTACATAACCTCCGGCCTCGGCAACCCCGACTCCTACAACTCCTCCGCCCACGGCGCAGGCCGCCAATACAGCCGAAAAGCCGCCCGCCGCACCTTCACCGTAGACTCCCTAAACCGGCAAATGTCCGGCAAAGCCTGGAACAGCCGCAATGCCAAAGCCCTCCTCGACGAGCACCCCTCCGCCTACAAACCCATAGACCAGGTAATGCAAGACCAACAAGACCTAACCCGCCCCATCCACACCCTCCGCCAAATCGTCAACTACAAAGGCACCTGACGGCACCTGACCCCTCCGTCGTTCCCGCGCCATCGTCGTAGGGGCAAACCCTCGTGGTTGCCCTCCTGTCCCTTCCCCCAACACCACCCCCACCATCGTCGTAGGGGCAAACCCTCGTGGTTGCCCTCCTGTCCCTTCCCCCAGCGCCACCCCCACCATCGTCGTAGGGGCAACCCTCGTGGTTGCCCTCCTCCCTCCCAGCGCCACCCCCCACACTTGTCATTCCCCACGACGTAGGGACGGGTTTGAAACGTTTGAAACCCGCCCTCCCCGGCCCCTGCCGTCATGCGAGACATTGACACCCACGAACGCACGTGCTACCATCCCCCCATGAACCCTAGAATCGACATCCCAACGGACAGGATCGCCGAGTTCTGCCAGCGCAACCGTATCTGCCGCCTCGCCCTCTTCGGCTCCGTGCTCCGCGACGACTTCACCCCCGAAAGCGACGTGGACATCCTCGTCGAGTTCGAACCCGGCGCAAGGGTCGGCCTCGCCTTCTTCACCATGCAGGACGAGCTCTCCGGCATACTCGGACGCCGAGTCGACATGAACACCTTCAAGGGAGTCAAAGAAAGCCGCAACTGGATCCTCAAAGCCGAGATACTCGATTCCGCGGAGGTGGTGTATGACCAGGCGCGATGACAGCGTCTTTCTCGCCGACATGCTCAACCACGCCCGCGAAGCCGTCGATCTGCTCGGAGACGCGAGCGCGGATGACCTGGCGAGCGACCGAGTAACCGCGCTTGCCCTGCGAAAGCTGGTGGAGATCATCGGCGAGGCCGCCAACAGGGTCTCTCCGGCGACGCGTCAGCGCCGCCCCGAAATCGCTTGGCCCCAGATCGTCGGAGCGCGCAACCGGCTGGTCCACGGCTACGACGCCGTCGACCTGGGCGTCCTCCATGACATCGTGCGGAACGACCTGCCGCCGCTGGTCGAGCGGTTGACGGCCATCGTCGAAGACGCCCCCGCCGAGCCCCCGGGCTGAGCGCCAGCCGTGTACGCCCTGAAATCCAGGCTCCCGCCCCAGGGCCGGATACAACGCGGCCTGCTGACCGTCGCCATAGTCTTCGCCACGCTGGCCGCCGTCGCCTTCACGCTGAATCTCGCCCTCTCCGGCGTCGACAGGCTCAAGGACGTGGCCGCCATCGTCCAATCGTCCGTCGCCGCCGCCGCGATCGTCACCGGAGGCGTCTTCGCCTACTACAAGCTACAGCTATTCCGCGACTTCAAGCCCCACCTCACCATCTCCCACGACATCTCCCACAGGGTCCTCAGCGACAGCTACATGCACCTCGCCGTAACCGCCACCCTCCACAACAGGTCCAAGGTCCAGATAGAGCTCCGAAACGGCTTTTCGCGCCTGCAGGGCGTGTCCCCCGTCTCCGACGAGGAGGTCGAGTCCCTCTACGCCGGCACCTTCGAGGACATGGAGCACGACACCCTGCAATGGCCCACCCTCGACGAAGTAGACCGCGCCTGGGACGAAGGCGAGCTCATAGTCGAACCCGGCGAGTCCCACGCCGAGACCTTCGAGTTCATAGTAGGCGCATACGTCTACGACACCGTCCTCCTCTACTCCTACTTCTACAACCCCGAAGCGTCGCAGGACCCAGGCTCCGCCAGGGGATGGCACGCGACCACCGTCCATGATATCGTTGAACGCGTCGCATAGCCCGCAATTCCCGAACAGGAGGCCCCACTTGCCAGGCGAAGACAAGCGCCGCGACAGGGTAATGATCAAGGGCACCGCCCCAAGGGAAGCGCCCCCGCGCCCCCGCGGCCAGCGCAAACCCCCCGGCCGCCAGCCCATCCTCCCCAAGCGCCCCCCCTCCCCGACACCGTAGGGGCGGGTTTCAAACCCGCCCTCCCCTGTCTCAGGTCTCAAACCCGCCCTCCCCCGTCTCGGAACGCGCTTTGACACGCCCGCCTCCGTTCGCTATCATCAGTCCCGACCGGGCGAAAGCCGGCTCGCGAGGGAGGCAACGTAGCTCAGTGGTAGAGCGGGCGCTTCATAAGCGCTAGGTCACAGGTTCGAACCCTGTCGTTGCCACGCCAGACAGGAGACCCATCGGACGGCTCGCCAGCGGGGCGGTTAGCTCAGTGGTTAGAGCGCTTGCTTCACACGCAAGAGGTCCGAGGTTCGACCCCTCGACCGCCCACCAGCGTCCCGGTGCGGAGAGGACAGGTCGGCTAGGACGTGCCGAAGTGGCGGAACGGCAGACGCGCTACGTTCAGGGCGTAGTACCCGTACGGGTGTGTGGGTTCAAATCCCACCTTCGGCACCAAGCAGACCGTCCAGCCGAGACCGTCCCGATTCGCGCGCTTGTAGCTCAGTTGGATAGAGCGCAGCCCTGCGGAGGCTGAGGCCGTGGGTTCGAGTCCCGCCAAGCGCGCCACCGCCCATGATCGAAGACCGCGGCGGGCCCTTCAGGCTCCAGGGGGGTTAGCTCAGATGGTTAGAGCGCCTGTCTTACACACAGGAGGTCAGAGGTTCGAGTCCTCTATCCCCCACCACTTCCCGGCGCCCTCTTTGCCGTTACGTAGGAGGCACCATTGGTCAAGTTGAGCGGAGGTGAAGCGCTTGCCCAATCGCTTGTAGGGGAAGGCGTGGAAGTCGTATTCGGCATACCGGGCATACAGATCTACGGCATTGTCGCCGCGATTCGGGACGAACCCGGCATTCGCATGATCACCACGCGGCACGAACAGGCGACGACGTACATGGCCGACGGCTATGCCCGCGCGTCAGGCAAGCCGGGGGTCGCGCTGGTGGTGCCGGGCGTCGGTCTCTACAACGCGGCTTCCGGCCTGACCAACGCATACTCCCGCTCCACACCCGTTCTCCTCATCGCGGGCCAGATCCCCAGGGGCGCCATCGGAAAGAACCTTGGGGCCGTGCATGAAATCGCCGACCAGCCCGCGGCCGTGCGCTCCGTGACCAAGTGGCAGGGACAGGCATCCAGGCCTCGCGAAGTTCCGAACGCCGTGTTGGAAGCGTTCCGGCAGATGCGCAGCGGCCGCCCCCGTCCAACTCTCCTGGAGATGCCGCCGGAAGTCGGGGTGGAGCGGGAAGAGGTCGATCTGCGGAGTCCCGTCCGTGTCCCTAGAATCGTGCCCAACAGGGAAGCGCTGCAGGAGGCGGCGCAGGTCGTCGCCAAGTCTCGCCTGCCGCTGATCTACGCGGGAGGCGGCGTGGCGCGCTCCGACGCCGAGGCCGCTGTTGTCAGCCTGGCCGAGGCGACGAACATACCCGTCATCACGTCCAGCGGAGGCAAGGGGACCGTCCCCGACGGACATCCGCTGTCCTACGGCTCCTGCTTCAGTCCCAGGGGCGAGAGACAGGAGATGAACCAGCTCTACGGGGTGATGCAGTCTGCCGACGTGGTGATAGGGGTCGGCGCGCGCTTCTCGCTGGGCTATCCCGCCGGCGAGGCGTCCACGCTGGTGAACATCAACATAGACGACACGGAGCTCGCAAGGCATCATCCCAACACCATTCCCCTGCATGGCGATGCCAGGGCAACCATAGAGGCGTTGCTTCCCCATCTCATCCAGGCCGGAGCGGGAGACCGTCCGTCGCCTGCCGAGGCGGTAAGCGCCGCGCGCAAACTGATAGCCTACTACGACATTCGGCTCAAGGAACCGCAGTACCCCGTCCTGGAAGCAATGCGGCAGGGCGTCCCTGAGGACGCTTTCGTAGTTTGGGACGTTACGCAGTTCGGCTACTACGCCCGGACCCATTGGCAGGTCAATCACCCAAAGTCGTACATCGACTCCGGCTACTCGTTCAATCTCGGTTACGCCTTCCCGACGGCTCTCGGGGTGAAGGTCGCAAAGCCCGACCTCCCCGTGGTCTGCATGACCGGAGACGGCGGGTTCATGTTCAACTCGTCCGAACTCTCCACGGCCGTCCGGTACGGCATCAACGTGGTGACCGTGGTCTTCAACAACGACTCCTACGGCAACGTGGCGCGCGACCTGGACGACGCCTTTGGCGGAGCCTATGGGACCGACCTGCACAACCCGGATTTCGTCAGGTTCGCCGAGTCGTTCGGCGCCGTCGGCATGAGAGCGGACGACCCGATGGAGTTGGAAAAATTGATTCCCCTCGCGTTGGAGCGGCAGGCCCCGGTGATAATCGACGTGCCTTTCGGAGAGATGCCAGTGGCGCGCGCCCCGCAATTCGCGCCGTTCTACAACCTGCCCTGGACCATGCCCCAAGAGGGCCTGATAGAGTCCTAGTGCAAAGTTCGCAAATCGGCGCGCCTTGGCCCACTACCGCCGCTAGTTGAAGTTGAAGCCCTCCAGCATGCAGCCGGTGTCGTACTCCCCCGAGAACCAGATCGGTATGCACCACGGCTCGTACTCCGCCGTCCTGCCGCCCGATACGGCTACGTCGTAGCTGCCGTCCGCGTTCCTTGACGCGCTGACGGTCAACCCCCCGCCTATGCGCCTGGACTCCCCGTCCGCAATGACGGAGAAGTCGTCGCGGCCGTAGCCCACGTCCGATTCGTAGCTGGGGTTGGCGGAGTCGTACAGGGCCGGGCCGACCCGCGCGTTATAGCCCGTGCCGGTGGTCTGG
This sequence comes from Dehalococcoidia bacterium, assembly GCA_963664035.2. Lineage (GTDB taxonomy): Bacteria > Chloroflexota > Dehalococcoidia > Lucifugimonadales. The sequence continues at coordinate 2,957,879 of OY760867.2, forward strand.
TCGTACCGGCTCACCATCACGCCTTCGTATCGAATGGGCCGCCGCTGGCCCGGACTTGCGGGGTCGTAGACCACGGCGTTGGTGTCGCGATATACGGCGTTCCGTTCGTCCAGCACCTCCAAGGTGGTGAAGGCGCCGGGCCGCCCGGAGTGGACGACCAGGAACTGGTATCCGCTCTCGAAGGGCCTGGCCAGCCTGTAGGTTGCCTGGTCCGAAAGATGCAGCGCCACGTCTTCCGGCTCGATCCAGCCGGCGGCGTACCGGTTGATGGCAAGGGTGGCCGGCATGTCCTGGTGCCAGCCGGTGGGCCTGGCGAAGGTCAGCTCGGACATGAAGTCATGAGGGTTGCTGTAGAAGTTCGGCTTCTGGTACGGCGCGTTGGTGTCCGGCCTCCAGGGAAGCTCGATGTAGGAGTGGGGCCAGAACATCCAGCCGTGGCCGATTTCGTGTACCAGCGTCGTCATCACGGCGTTTTCCAGGATGACAAGCCCAAAGTCGGCATAGCCGTTCCACGCCGACCCGCCGGAGGAGCTTCCGACGTCGTTCAGCAGGAAGCGGTTCAGGGCGCCGGGCATACCCCACCGGCAGCCGGGCCTGTCTGGGTCGTCCGGGTCGCATCCCACAACGCCAATCAGGGCCAGCCACTGGTTCTCCACCTCCTGCGGGGTTCCCCGGCCGCTCGCCTGGAACTCCTCGCCGGCGACGAAGGTCATCCGCAGCTTGCCCTGGGAGATCTTGCGAAAGTAGGCGGCTATGTTGTCGTTGAGCGCATCGACCGCTTCCGCCATGCTCATGCCTACCCGGGAGCCGTCGTCATACGGCCATTCGGGAGCGCCCGCCGGCACCCTGGCAATGTCCACGGCTATCTCCAGGTTGCCCAGGGAGTAGTACGTGGGGTCCGCGGGTATGTCCAGGTGGGTGCGCTCGGGGTACTTGCCCATCAAGGTGCATCCCTCGAATCCCATGAGGCCGTAGCGGACATAGCTGCCGTTGCCGAAGTAGCGTACCAGGGACAGTGGGTCCTGGCCGCCCAGGTCCGGCATCCCCGCGGCGGTCCAGGGCGAATTCGGGTTGGGCGGCGGGTCGCAGTCGTAGGGGTTGGACGGCCTCCACCATGGCATTGGAACCGCCAGCCACTCGTGGTCGTTCCAGGAGTCGTAACGCGGGACGGGGGTGGGGGTAAAGTTGGGGACGGGAGTGGCGGTGGCATTGGCCCTGGCCGTCTGCTCGGCGGAGGCCCTGGCCGCGGCCTGGCGGGCGGCTTCCGCTGCGTCGGCGCGGGCGCGGGCCGCGTCCAGGGCCCCGGCCTCGGACACCGCGTTGATGGCGGCTAAGGCTGTATTGATGTCGACGTTGGGAAAGACAAAGACGTTGGGAGTGGGAAAGGGGTTGACCAGGACCTGGTCCACGGCCGCGCCCAGGGCGTCGGCATCGGCGCCGGTCATCGAGACGGCGTGGGCTATGGCCCCCTCCATGTCGTTGGGAAGGCGGCTGAGGTATTCCAGGGCCAGGGTCACGGCCCTGGCCAGGGCATCGGAGATGGTTGGGGCATTGGGATCGATGACGGGAGGAGGCGGTAAGCTTCCCAGGGCCTCGTTCATTGCCCTGGCCAGGGCGTCGGGATCGGCGTTGGTCACGGAGACGGCGTGGGCCATGGCGCCCTCCAGGTCGCCGCGAAATCGGCCGTTGTAGAGTTGGTCCAGGGCGATACCCACGGCCCTGGCCAGGGCCTCGGCCGCGGCGTTGATCTTGGCGGCTGCGGTGGCGGTGGCCTCCGCCCCGTTGTCAGGGGTGGGGGTGGGGGTGGGACTGGGGTCGGGAGTAAGAGCAGGGGCAGGACTGGGAGTAGAGGTAGGACTGGGCGTAGGGGCAGGACTGGGCGTAGGGGTAGGACTGGGCGTAGGGGCAGGACTGGGCGTAGGGGCAGGACTGGGCGTAGGGGCAGGACTGGGCGTAAGGGCAGGACCGGGCGTAGGGGTGGGACTGGGCGTAGGGGCAGGACTGGGCGTATGGGTGGGACTGGGAGTGGGGTCGGATGCGACCTCGGTCACGGCCTTGGCAACCGCCTCAGCTACGGCCGCGGCTATAACCGTGGCAACGGCCTCGGTTACGGTGGCGGATATGGCTTCCTCACTGTCGTCGGGAGTGGGAGTAGGGCTGGGGCCAGGACCGGGAGTGGGACCGGATGCGACCCCGGCCATGGCCTTGGCAACCGCCTCGGCTACGGCCGCGGCTATGGCCTCCTCCCTGTCGTCGAGAGCGGGAGTAGGGCTGAGGCCAGGATTGGGAGTGGGAGTGGGATCGGATGCGACCTCGGCCATGGCCTTGGCAACCGCCTCGGCTACGGCCGCGGCTATGGCCTCCTCCCTGTCGTCGAGAGCGGGAGTAGGGCTGGGGTCAGGAGTGGGAGTGGCAACGGCCTCAGCTATGGCTGCGTCGGTGTTCTCGGAAGTGGGCGCGGGCGTTGGAACAGCCTGCGATTCGCCTCGATTGCAGCCCAGGGACAGGGCCAGCAGGACCGATGCCGCAATCAAGGCGGTCAGGCACTGCCTCATGGCAGATACCATTGGATGCAAGGCCGTCCCCCCCGGCGCAGGCAAGTTGTGACGCAGTGCGAAGAGTCTGGAAGCCTGGTGGAGATAGGGGGACTCGAACCCCCAACCTCGGCATTGCGAACGCCGCGCTCTCCCAGTTGAGCTATATCCCCACGCTCACCCTTCCATGCCGATTATAGTTGACGGGCTGCGGGTGTCAATGCGCCGCAGGGCCCCAAATCGGCCATCACCCCATAGGGGCTGGTTTCGCGTAGGGGCGGGTTTCAAACCCGCCCTCCCCTCGCCATCACCGCCATACAGACCCTACCATTCGCAGAACTCACGTGCTATACTCTCCTCATGCACCACCGCGCACATACTGAGCTGAGGACCCCGCCATGCCGCGCCCTCGTCCGTCGACGCCCGGCCCGGACACGGCAGCGCCCGCGTGTCTCATTCTGTCTCATCGCTGTCTTATTCTGTCTATTTCATGTCTCATTCTGCCTATTCCGTGTCTCCCGCTGTCTCACGTCCCATAGCTGAAAGAGACGAAAAGAGACAAAATGAGACACTTTCAAAGAAAATCGGGGCGCGGAAACCGTCCGGGGTAACTGTTCAGAGTTGATGAGAGAGGAGGAGATTACGGGACTCGATGAGGGGATTGAGACCTCTGGCTCTCCATGTGCCGAAAAGGGATGCCAGGGCCATCTTGCTTTGGGTTCCCCTCTCAGAGCGAGTGCCGCCACTGATCTTTCGACTGATGACCAGGTGTCTGAGGCTCCGCTCAGCCGCGTTGTTCTCAGGCGGCACGTTGGGATGCGAGACGAAGACGAACAACTCTTTGATGAACCGTTCCATGCGTCGGCAGAGCTTGGCTTGAGGCGCCGTCTGGTCGTCGGAGAAGGGGTGGCACAGCGACAGCAACCGTCTCTCCAACACCAACTGGTTGGACGACACTGACCGCTGATAACCGGCCGCCCTATGGTCGACAGTGGCAGCGCAGGTCTTGGCCTCGTCATATAGTTGACGCACCGCTCGGGCCCACCGAGACAGGCCAGCGTCCTGAGGGTACAGCGCCTCCAGGTCACGGATGTCCCGCAGAAGGTGGACCCAGCACCGCTGCTTGAGGCCAGGGTAGTGGTTGTATGCGGCGTAGAAGTCGCTCACCAGCACCCCGCTGAAGGAGTCCCCCAACACCTCGTCCACCACACCCTTGCCCCGGCCACGACGCAGGAAGTACCGGTCAGTCGGTGTGCTGAATGTCCAGACATAGCCGTTGACCCCGTCCTGACGCCATCCGGTCTCATCGGCATTGACCACCGGAGAGCCCCGGATGCGCTCGACCATCTCAGCCACTGTCGGCTGTGCCCGTCGCGCCATCCGGTGAATCGTGTCTACGATGGCGCCCACGCTCAGCCTGAGCTGATGGACTGTCTGGAGGTACTGCTGGATGCTTCTTATGGGCAGCCGGCCCTCCTCTCGAAGCGTCACTATCAGGCTCACCAGATTGACGCCAAAGCGCTGACGGCCCACTACCAGCCCCTTCAACGGGTCTTGGGGCAGCCGCCGTTGTCCGCATAGAGCACACATTCGGGCGACGATGACCTGCTCGATCACCTCTGCCGGAGCCAACGGAAGCTCGATCACCTCCCGCGTACGATGCACCCAGCCCCCCGTCAGGCCCGTCCCACACCCAGGGCACGACTCAGCGGCATGCACCACCCTCCGGGTGGGTTCCATCCGCCGACGGGCAAAGCCGTGAGCACGCTCCTTCCGAGGCTTCCTGCTCTCCGACTCTCGCCGCTTGGTCGCCTTGTTGCCCGGCATCCCTACAGACGAACCACGAGTTGCGCGGCGCTCCAACCCTTCGACCCGCCGCCGAAGCTCTGTGATCACCAACTGCTGCTCGGCGATGATCGCCAGCAGGGTCTCCCGGCTTGCGCTATTGAGGTCTGATCCAATCTTCACCACTCCCTTATGGCACAACTGGTCACCTGAACGCTAGGCTTTTCAAGTTCACCTCATCAACTCTGAACAGTTACCGTCCGGTAGCTGTGCTGGCGGGCGCATACGGAGTGATGTACACTTCCATTGGCGAGCGGGCCGCCGCTTCCGCCAGCCGCTTGGGAGGGGGACACGCCGATTTCAGCCTTCAGGCACCTGATCAGCACCGGCCAGGTCGACCGGCCCTGGCTCGAGAGTGAGCTATTCCCTCTCGCCGAGCGGCTCAGGGCGGAGGGGCCCCGGCGCTCGGCCTTCACGGGCCGCTCCCTCTACTGCCTCTTCTACGAGCCGAGCTTCCTGACCCGCACCTCCTTCGAGCGCGCCATAGACCTGCTCGGAGGCTCCGCGCACCACACCGAGGACGCCTCCCAGTTCTTCCCCGTGAAGTCGCCCAGCTTCATCGACAACATCATGAGCATGCTCGCCAGCCTCCGCATAGACGCCGTGGTGCTGAGGACCAGCGAACCCCGCATAGTGGAGCGGGCGGCGGAGGCGGACGCGCTGCCCATCATCAACGGCGGAAGCAGCGACGACCACCCCACGCAGGCCATCACCGACGTCAACACCATCGGGCGGGAGCTGGGCGGCGTCGACGGCGTCACCGTGGCCGTGGTGGGCCGGCCGGACCACCGGAACGTAAGCGCGCTGCTGCGCGGACTCGCCCTCTTCCGCGACGTGAAGGTCCACGTCGTGCCGTTCAGCGGACAGGCGGACCCGGACGTCGTCCTCTACTGCCAGGAAAGGGGCGTGCGGATCGAGGAGGCGGGGATCGAAGCGGTGCGGGAGGCCGACGTCGTCTACCTCAACGGCCCGCGAACGCTCGCGCACGTCCAGTTCCTGCGGGCCCGCGGCGCCTTCGACCTGCGCATCGACGCCGACTTCATGGCGATGCTGAAGCCGCACTGCGTCATACTCGACCCGATGCAGCGCAGCGGAGACTTCCCCATCGAGGTCCAGGACCGCCGGCTCGCCTACTACCGGCAGGCCGAGAACTCCCTGTACGTCCGTATGGCCCTGCTGACCGAGATTCTCGGCGGGCCGTGCTGACGCGCCTCCGTTCGTAACTTTCAGAGTTGGTGCGTTCCTCGTCCAGGCGCCCACAAGGGACGCCTCTACGACTACGCCTTCCACCCCGTAGGGTGCAGCCCTTGTGGCTGCCCCCTTCCCATGCTCTGAACAGATCCCGGTTCAGAAGACGTTGCGCCCAGGCGTCCGTACGCGCACCCTGTAGAGCGAGGTCGAGGCGGTGACGAACAGGCTCCGCAGGTCGTCGCCGCCCCAGGTGAAGTTCGACACCGCCTCCGGCATGATGATCACGCCCAGGCTAGTCCCGTCCGGCGCGAAGCACTGGACGCCGCCGGGACCGGTGGAGAAGAGGTTGCCCCCGCCGTCGATCTTCATGCCGTCGGCCACGCCCTCCAGATCCCCCGTAAGCTCCGCCCATACCCTGCCGTTCGACACGCCGCCGTCCGCGCCGACGTCGTACACTCGGATCTTGTTCGTCATCGTGTCGTTGATGAACAGCAGCGACTCGTCCGGCGAGAAGCACAGTCCGTTCGGCTGGTCGAAGTCCGAGTCCAACAGCCTCAGATCGCCGCTCTCCGGGTCCAGCCTGTACAGCCCTCGGAAGCCTAGCTCTTCCTCGCGGGGCACGCCGTAGTACTCCATCCGCCCGAACGACGGGTCGCTGAAGTAGACGGCGCCGTCGCTCTTGACGATGATGTCGTTGGGGCTGTTCAGCTCCTTGCCCTCGTAGTGCGTCGCGAGCACCGTTATCGAGCCGTCGGGCTCCGTGCGGGTCACGCGGCTGGTGGCGTGCTCGCACGTGACCAGCCGGCCCTGCCGGTCGTAGTAGTTCCCGTTCGCCTTGTTGCTGGGCTGCCGGAAAGTCTCCACGCCCCCGCCGGGCGTCCACTTCCTCATGACGTCGCCCGGCATGTCGCTGAATATGAGGTGCTTCTCCACGTGGTTCCAGATCGGCCCCTCGGTGAACATGAACCCCGTACCGAGCCGCTCGATCTCTACGTCCGCGCCCACCACGTCTCGGAAGCGCTCGTCGCGAATCTCCACGTTCATCTGGATCCTCCTTCGGCTATCCTGGTGACGGGCCGATGATACCACGTAACCGGCGCGCCGAACGCCCGCCTGTCCTCATTCTATGACGAGGTACCGGCGGAACTGCTCCATGGTCATGTCCGCGCGCAGATAGGGGTGGGTGTACAGCTTCAACAGCTTCTCCTCGTGCGCGCTCAGCGTGTGCGTCTGCGACGGGTCGGCAGGCCTGACGCTCATCAGGTAGTTCCCCTCCGGCAGGTGCCCCATCGGTAGCAGCGCGTGCAGTAGCTCATGCTTGAGCACCTGGCTGAAGAACTCGTCCGGCGCCGAGACGTAGATGGTGGCGAACACCCTGTCTTCGACCTCCTCGTACCTGTTGCAGCCGTAACGCTCCGGGCAGTCGGGCGGGTTCTGGACACCCAGGTGCAGGAAGAGGTTGGCCCCCTCCGAGGACCCGGCCTCGGACACCTCGGTCCCCAGCTTCTCTTCGATCCATGGTATGAAGGTGCGGAACCTGTCCCGCATCTCCGCGCCCTCCACTATCGTGTAGAAGACCTCTTTCGGCAGCCACTTGACGTGCCTGCCCAGGAAGCTGAACCGCCCCCCGCAGGATACGTCGCTGGGTTCGCGAAGGTCCCTGCTCTCGGCGAAGCACTCCCATATCCCGCGCTCCACGACCAACCTCTCGCCCAGGGGCACTACGTGGTAGGTGACGATCCTCAGGCCGCACTCCGAGCCCTCCGTGCTAGGGGAAATGCCTATGCCGTGGAGGTCCTCCCGCATAAGCTCTTCGTACTCCTCCACAGAGGCATAGCACCCCACGACAAACTCCTGTATCGGTATGAAAGAGTCGTCGCCTTCCACGGCCAGCCTGAGGGAGCCCAGCCCCAATCTCTGCCTCTCCTGGTTGAACCTCGTAAAGGCGGCCTCGGTAACGGGGACGGGGGTAGCGGTGGGTGTGGGCGTAGCCGTCGGCTCAGGTGTGGGCGTGGACGTCGGCTCAGGCGTGGGCGTAGCCGTTGGCTCTGGCGTCGGCGTAGCCGTAGGCTCTGGCGTGGCCGTGGCCGTGGCCGTTGGCTCAGGCGTAGCCGTTGGCTCTGGCGTGGGCGTGGACGTCGGCTCAGGCGTGGGCGTAGCCGTTGGCTCTGGCGTCGGCGTGGCCGTTGGCTCTGGCGTGGGCGTAGCCGTTGGCTCTGGCGTGGGCGTGGCCGTTGGCTCTGGCGTGGGCGTGGCCGTTGGCTCTGACGTGGGCGTGGCCATAGGCTCAGACGTAGGTGTGTCTGTCGGTGCCGGCGTAGGTGTGGCCGTCGGCTCTGGCGTGGGCGTGGGTGTCGGCTCTGGCGTGGGTGTGACCGTCGGCTCAGGCATGGGCGTGGCCGTCGGCTCTGGCGTGGGCGTAGCCGTTGGCTCCGGCGTGGGCGTAGCGGTAGGTTCAGGCGTGGGCGTAGCCGTCGGCTCAGGCGTGGACGTGTCCGTTGGGGCCGGGGTGGCCGTCGGCGCCGGCGTGGGTGTGTCCGTGGGCGTGGGCGTGGGCGTCGAAGTGGGTTCGGAGACCGCCACGGCAGCCGGCGGGGCTGCCGTCGACACTGGGGTCGGCGCCGGTTCCGTCCTGCAGGAAGCGAGAGCCAGCGCCAAGACCAGGACAAGCAGTGTTATCTGCAAACGGATCAGCATCTTCCCCCGCGTCCAGTAAGAAACGTAGAATGACACACATTATACGTCCCGCGGACGTCGCCTGCGTCACTTCCAGGCAACCGCGGCCTTCTCTACTCTGCTACCCTAGAGACGACAACGTCCGCCCGGTCAGCGGCGGCGCGGAGGAGGACACGTCGATGAACGTCATCCTGATCGGGTGCGAGTTCGCGGGCAAGACGACCCTGGCGGACGGGATAGTGGAGTGGTGCGAGCGCAACCTGGGAGGCAGCAGCCACTTCCACGACCACTTCACCATACCGTCGTCGGAGCTGACGGGGCAGGCCTCCGAGGAGTACAGGGCCGCCCACCCGCAGATCAAGGAGATGCTCCAGCGCTTCATGATCTCCTACCACGTCTCGGAATCGTTCTACGGCAACCCCGACCACAACCTGATGGGCGCCCACATCGAGGAGGCGGTCTACGCGCCTCTCTACTACGGCTACGGAGGCCCGGACAGCGCGGCGCCGTCGCGCAGCCCCGAGGGCCAGCGCACCGAGCTGGCCCGCCACTTCGAGGAGGAGATCCTCGAGCGAGCGCCGGAGGTCGTGCTCGTGCTGGTCGAAGCCTCCCCCGAAGTCATCAGGGAGCGCATGAGGGCCAACGCCTTTCCCGACGCCGACACCGCGGCGGCACAGCACCGCTCCAAGCCGTTCGGGGAGCCGACCCGCGGCGTCGTGCGAGAGGAGGACGTGGAGCTTGTGCTGGACAGGTTCCGAGAAGAGTTCGCCGCCTCGCTGATCAGGAACAAGATGGCGCTGGACACCACCTCCGCGACCCCCGAGGAGACGCTGGCCGAGTTCGTCGAGAAGATGGGACCCTTCTTCACCGGCGCCGACCGCGAGCGCATGGAGCGTCAGCGCAATTGAACGGCAGGGCGATAGTGGCGGAGGGGCTGGTGCGCGACTTCGGCAAGGTCCGCGCGGTCGACGGCGTCGACCTGTCCGTCGCCGAAGGCGAGATATACGGCTTCCTCGGACCCAACGGCGCCGGCAAGTCCACCGTCGTGAGGATGCTAACTACCCTGCTGCTGCCGACCGCCGGGCGCGCCTCCATCGCCGGGATCGACGTGGTGGCCCGACCCAAGCAGGTGAGGATGCGCATCGGCGGCGCCCTTCAGGACGCCGCCCTCGACGGCAAGCAGACCGGCCGAGAGCTCCTGCGGCTCCAGGCGAGCCTCTTCGGGCTGTCGCGCCGCGAGGCAAAGGCCCGCATACGGGAGTTGGAGGGCCTGATAGACATAGGCGACGCGATGGACAGGCTCATCGCCACCTACTCCGGCGGCATGAAGCGGCGGCTCGACCTCGCCGCCGCCCTGATTCACGACCCGAGCATCCTCTTCCTCGACGAGCCCACGACCGGGCTCGACCCCATCAGCCGCGCCCGCGTCTGGGAAGAGGTGCAGCGGATCAACAAGCACCTGGGCGTGACCATATTCCTCACCACGCAGTACCTGGAGGAGGCCGACTCCCTCGCCGACAGGGTGGGCATCATAGACGACGGCAAGCTGGCCGCCGAAGGCCCTCCCGCCCACCTGAAGCGCACCATAGGCTCGGACATCATCATCGCCGAGATCGGAGGCGACATGTCCGCGGCCCACTCAGCCGTCCGCAACGTCGAGGGCGTGCGAGAAGTGGAAGCTCACGAGACCGAGCTGACGGTCAGCGTCGAAAACGGACCCGCGTCGATCAGCAGCGTAGCCCTAGCCCTCCACGACGCCGGTATAACGCCGGACAATCTCACGCTGCGCACGCCGACGCTGGACGACGTATTCCTCAGTGTAACCGGCGCACGGCTGGAGGTCGACGCGCCGGTGGACGCGCCGTCAGCCGAGGATGGACAATGAGCGCTTCGGCGTCCGTACCGGTGGCCGAGCGAAAGAGGCCCCTGGCCTTCTTCTACGACGTCGCCGCGGTGGGCGGCAGGGCGATACGCTCCGTCCGCAGAGACCCCGAAGCGCTGATCCCCGCCCTGATCATCCCCGTCTTCTTCTTCGTGGTCAACGTGGGCGCGCTGCAGGACTTCGCCGAGAGCATACCGGGCATCGACTATAAGGCGTTCCAACTCCCGGTGGCGATCATCTTCGCCGTCACGGGCATGTCCAGGGCGCTCGTGGTCGTCTCGGACATCCAGAGCGGCTACTTCGACCGCCTCTCCCTGACGCCCGTCAACCGGCTGGCCCTCCTCCTGGGCCTCATGGTGGCCGACCTCGGCATGGTCGTCACCCTGTCCCTGCCCGTTCTCGCCCTTGCGTTCGTCGTCGGAGTGAGATTCGAGACCGGGATAGTCGGGATACTCGCGTTCGTAGGCATAGCGGGAGTATGGGCGATAGCCTACTCCGGCTTCCCGTACGCGATAGCCTTCAGGACGGGGAACCAGGCGGCTGTAAACACCAGCTTCCTGCTATTCTTCCCCTTCGTCTTCCTGACCACGGTCTTCCTGCCCAAGGAGGCCCTGACCGGCTGGATGTCCACCATGGCGACGTACAACCCCGTGACATACCTGCTGGAGGCCCTGCGCTCGCTGGTGTCCGGCGGCTGGGACGGCGCCGCCATCGCCAGGGGCCTGGCGTCGATAGCGGTGGTGGGCGCGGTGAGCCTGACGCTCGCCCTGCTCGCCCTGAAGGGGCGTGTCAGCAGGGGGTAGCCGCGGCCGCGCGCCGAGACGGTGTTGGCGCGCCCGGCAGGATTCGAACCCGCGACCCTCGGTTCCGAAGACCGATGCTCTACTCCGCTGAGCTACGGGCGCGCGCCGGGAGTACGTTGCTGCGTACGGCTAGGACTCGGCGTGCTCCGGGGGCGGATTGCCGCCCACCAGGATGTACGTGAACGGGCCGTCGCCCGTGTTCTCCACGTAGTGGTCGGTGAAGGGCGGAACGAAGACCCACGTTCCCACCTCCGCGGTCCTCTCCTCGCCCCCGACGATCACCTTCGCCGTGCCCTCGATCACGTAGAAGTACTGGAACGTCTCGTGCTTGTGGGCCTCGTACACCCCTCCGGGAGCAAACGAGTTCGCGCCCATCCACAGGTTGGAGCCGAAGCCGAACCTGTCCTCGGCCCCGGCGCTGCCGGGCAGCGTGAAGCCTCGCACGTTCGTCTGCTTGTACTCGCGTCCCGTCTTCTCCGTGGACCCCGTGTACTCCTCGTGGTCGTGGTCGACGTACTCCTCGTTGATCCACTGGATGTACTCGGACGGCTTCCAGATATACTTGGGCATCGCTTTACCTCACGCCGATGTGATATTCCTCTGGCGTCTACGCTAGGACCTTCGCGGGCAGGCCGATTGGGACTCCGGCGCTACGAATGTTGCATCGCCGGACCTCGTGGCGACCCCGACCGGACTCGAACCGGCGATCTCCGCCTTGACAGGGCGGTGTGTTAATGCCATCTACACCACGGGGCCGCAATGAGAGTCCTAGCGCCTCCAAACGGCACGGACGGAAATCGGGCTGGTGGGCGGTATTGGATTTGAACCAATGACCTCTGCGATGTCAACGCAGCGCTCTAGGCCGCTGAGCTAACCGCCCCTCCCCGCCTATTCTCCAAATGCATCCTTCGACGCCAAGCCCAGTTTAGCAAGCGCGCCAAGGGACGGTCAAGAAGACCGGGCGTCGCCCGTCTTTCCTACAGCGCCGGCAACTCCTCGAATTCGTCATCCGACTGGAATATGGGAGGCCGGTCGATGGCCTCGGGCAGCGCGCCGACAGGCTCCAGCGTCTCGGCCTCTTCCAGACCCAAGCGCTCCCTGCCCTCGTCGGACATGTCGAACCGAGCAGGGATCAGCCGCCCTATGATGACGTTCTCCTTCAGCCCACGCAGATTGTCGGTCTTGCCACTGACGGCCGACTCCGTGAGCACCCGCGTCGTCTCCTGGAAGGAGGCGGCCGCGAGGAAGCTATCCATGCTGAGCGACGCCCTCGTGATGCCAAGCAGCACGGGGCTGGCCGTCGCCGGCTCGCCGCCCTCCGCCAGGATCCCGGCGTTGGTCTCCTCGAACTTGTGGTGGTCTATGAACTCGCCCGGCAGCTGGTCCGTATCGCCCGGCGCGTCGATTCGGACCTGCTTGAGCATCTGCGACACTATCACCTCAATGTGCTTGTTGTGTATCGTCACCCCCTGCGACCGGTACACCTTCTGCACCTCGTCGATCAGGTACTGCTGCACGGCTTCCCTGCCCTGGATTCTCAGTATCTGCTGCGGGTTCTTCGGCCCCGCGGTGAGGGCCTCGCCCGCCGCGACGTGGTCGCCGGTCTTGACGGTGATGTGCGATGCCGCGGGGATTACGTACTCGCGCCGCTCCTCGTCGATCCACGCCACGCTTACCGCGCCGTCGCCCACCTGGACTATGCCCGACACGCGCGCCGAGACCTCCGCGGGGCGGATGGCGGTCTCGTCGTCCGCGGCCTCCCGGTCCTCGGGCGCCGCGAGATGGGCCCCGATCACCACCTCGTCGCCGTCGGCCACCAGCACCTCGAAGCCCTCCGGTACGGCATACTCGTCCGTGTAAGTATCGCTGCTGACCACCTCTATCGTGCGCCCGTCCGGGGCCTCATTCACCTCGGCAACGCCGTCGATCTCCGACAGCACCGCCTCACCCTTGGGCGACCGGGCCTCGAAGAGCTCCTCCACCCTCGGCAGGCCGCTGGTGATGTCGATCCCCGCGATGCCTCCCGTGTGGAACGTCCGCATCGTGAGCTGCGTGCCCGGCTCGCCGATGCTCTGCGCCGCGATGATACCCACCGCCTCGCCCATCATCACCGGAGACCAGGTCGCCAGCGAGCTGCCGTAGCAGTTGCTGCAAACGCCCCTCTGGGCATCGCAGGTCATCGGGGAGCGGACGTATACGCCGTCCACCCCCGCGTCCCGGAGCGCCTTTCCGATGGACTCGGTGATCGCCTCGTTCCGGTCGACCAGGACCTCGCCCGTCTCCGGGTGGGCCGCGGGCAACGCCGCCATGCGGCTGGCGACGCGCTCCTCGAACGGGGTCACCAGCGGCGCGTCGGGCGCGTTCTGGATCCAGAGTCCCGCCTCCGTGCCGCAATCGTCGGTCGCTATGGTCACCTCCTGCGCAACGTCGATCAGGCGGCGGGTCAGGTAACCGCTGTCCGCCGTCCGCAGCGCAGTGTCGGCCTGCCCCTTCCTGGCCCCGTGGGTCGAGATGAAGTACTCGAGCACGCTGAGCCCCTCGCGGAAGCTCGACTTGATCGGCCTGTCGATGATCCGGCCCTTCGGGTCCGACATCAACCCCCTCATCCCCGCCATCTGCTTGATCTGCGCGATATTCCCCTTCGCCCCCGACGTCGCCATCAGGTAGATGCCGCCGTAGTTGCGCAGGTTCGTCTCGATGACGTCGGAAAGGGCGTCGCTGGCGCCCGTCCATATCTGGACGGCGTTCCTGTACCGCTCCTCTTCCGTGATCAGGCCGTCCATGTACTGCTGCTCGAGGGTGGCGACGTCGCGCTCGGCGCCGCCTATGATGTCCTGCTTCTCGGCAGACACCTCGATGTCGTTGATCGCGATCGTTATGCCCGACTTGGACGCGTAGCGGAAGCCGAGGTCCTTGATGGCGTCCAAGACCTCCGTCGTCTTCTCGTTGCCGAGCATCCTAAAGCACTCCGCCGTTATCTCCTTGAGCGCCGACTTGTCCAGGTCGGAGTTCCGGAACCCCAGCTCGGGGGGCAGCACCTCGTTGAAGATGATCCGCCCCACCGTGGTGTCGATCCATTCGGCCTCTCCGTCCGGCGTCGTGTGGCGCACCTTGACCTGGGCCCTCGGGTGGATGTTCCCGAGCTCGTACTCCAGCCGCGCGTCCTCGAAGCTCGCGAACCTCCGGCCGGTCCCAGGCGCGTCCTCCTTCACCATCGTCATGTAGTAGCACCCCAGGATCATGTCCTGGGTCGGCGCCACGATCGGCTCGCCGGAGCTCGGCGACAGCATGTTGTAGGTGCTCAACATGATCTTGTTCGCTTCCTGCACCGCCCCGCGGGACAACGGGACGTGGACGGCCATCTGGTCGCCGTCGAAGTCGGCGTTGAACGCCGTGCATACCAGCGGGTGGACCTGTATCGCGCCGCCGTCGACAAGCCGCGGCTTGAACGCCTGGATGCCGAGCCTGTGCAGCGTCGGCGCGCGGTTCAGCAGCACCGGCCTCTCCTTCACCACGTCCTCCAGGATGTCCCACACCTCGGGCCGGGCGCGCTCGGCCATCCGCTTGGCGCTCTTGATGTTGTGGGCGTGGCCCTCCAGCGCCAGCCGGTTCATCACGAACGGCTTGAACAGCTCCAGAGCCATCCTGCGCGGCAGCCCGCACTCGTACAGCTTGAGATTCGGCCCCACGGTGATCACCGAGCGGCCGCTGTAGTCGACGCGCTTGCCCAACAGGTTCTGCCGGAAGCGGCCCTGCTTGCCGCGCAGCAGGTCCGACAGCGACTTCAGCTTGTGGTTGTGGCTGCCCGATACCGCCCTGCCGCGGCGCCCGTTGTCTATCAGCGCGTCGACAGCCTCCTGGAGCATCCGCTTCTCATTCCGCACGATGATCTCAGGGGCCTGGAGCTCTATCAGCCTCTTGAGCCGATTGTTCCGGTTGATCACCCGCCGGTACAGGTCGTTCAGGTCGCTCGTCGCGAACCTGCCCCCGTCCAGCTGGACCATGGGCCGCAGCTCCGGCGGCAGCACCGGCAGCACCGTCAGCACCATCCACTCCGGCTTGTTGCCGCTCGTCCGGAACGCCTCCACCACCCGGAGCGTCTTTATCGCCTTCTTGCGGCGCTGCCCCGACGTGGACCTGATCTCCTCCTGGAGCTTGTTGCGCTTCCGGTCCAGGTCGAGCTCCCTGAGCACGTCGAGCACGGCTTCCGCGCCCATGCCGGCGCGGAACAACTCCCCGCCCGTCTCGCGTACCTGGCGGTACCGGCTCTCGGTCAACAGCAGGCCGACCCGCAGCTCCTCCAGGTCCGCCACCTGCGCGTCGAGCTCCTCCTTGTCCTCGTTGAGGGCCTCGATCTGGGGCGTGTGCTCCCGCTCGGCCTCCACCTTGTCCTTCTCGAGCCGATCGTTGATCTGGGCGATGGCCCCCTCGATCACCTCCTTGTCGTTCTTGAGCTGCTCGTTGATCGCCGCTTCGGTCTGCGCAGGCTCCTCGGCGGTCCCCTCCGCCTCTACGGTCTCCGCCGCGTCTCCGGCCG
The DNA here is from genome assembly GCA_963664035.2 of Dehalococcoidia bacterium. Classification (GTDB taxonomy): domain Bacteria; phylum Chloroflexota; class Dehalococcoidia; order Lucifugimonadales. The sequence goes on from OY760867.2 coordinate 2,973,347, forward strand.
CCTGGGCCTCTTCGATCTTCGCCTTCGCCTCGTCCTCCAGCCGGCGCAGCTCCGCCTGGAGCTCCTTGACCTTCGCCTTGGCGATCTCCTCCATCCGGCCCACTTCCGACTTCAGCTCGTCCGACTTCGCGGCGATGCCCTCCTCCAGCCGCTCCGCCTCCGCCTGGAGGCGCTGGATCGAGGCCTGGCGCATCTCGTCGTCCAACTGCGTCACCATGTACTGCGCGAAGTAGACCACCTTCTCCAGGTTCCTCGGAGACAGGTCCAGCAGGAGGCCGAGGCGGCTCGGCGTGCCCTTCGAGAACCAGATGTGGGCCACCGGGGCCGCGAGCGTTATACGGCCCATGCGCTCGCGGCGCACCTTGGAGCGCGCCACCTCGACGCCGCACCGGTCGCAGATGACGCCCTTGTACCGTATCTTCTTGTACTTGCCGCAGTAGCACTCCCAGTCCTTCGTCGGACCGAAGATCCGCTCGCAGAACAGGCCGTCCTTCTCCGGCCTCAGCGTCCTGTAGTTGATCGTCTCCGGCTTGGTGACCTCGCCGTAAGACCAAGTCCTTATCTGGTCGGGCGACGCCAGGGAGATGCGCACTGCGTTGAAGTCGTTGCCGCTTGGGGCCATCTGGCTTTCTCCTGTCACACTCTCGAAACTAATGTCGGCACGTCGGCGGGTTGTCGGTTATGCCCGGCCTAGCCGTCGCCTTCGGCCTCGCCGTCCTCCGCCGCGCTAGCCTCACCGTCCACCGCTGCGTTGGCATTGCCGTCCACCGCTGCGTTCGCATCGCCGTCCGCCTCGCCACCGGAGCCGCCCTGGCCTTCCAGCATGGTAAGGAACGGGACTATCGGAGAGTCCTCTCCCAGCACGTCGAACCCTCCGCCGTCTCCCAACCCCTGCACGCCGCCGTTGCCTTCCACCGCCAAGTCGCCGTCCAGCGCGAGGTGGTCCGGCTCCTCGTACAGCAGCTCTACGGACAGGCCGAGGCTCTGGAGCTCCTTCAGCAATACGTGGAAGGACTCCGGGATGCCAGGCTGGACGATGTCCTCGCCCTTCACGATCGCCTCGTACGTCTTGACCCGCCCCACTACGTCGTCGGACTTGACGGTCAGCATCTCCTGGAGGTTGTAGGCCGCGCTGTAGGCCTCCAGCGCCCACACCTCCATCTCGCCGAAGCGCTGCCCGCCGAACTGCGCCTTGCCCCCCAAGGGCTGCTGCGTGATCAGCGAGTAGGGGCCGGTCGAGCGCGAGTGTATCTTGTCCTCCACCAGGTGGATAAGCTTCATCATGTAGATGTAGCCGACGGTGATCGGCTGGTCGAAAGGCTCGCCCGTGCGCCCGTCGTACAGGATCGACTTGCCCAGCACGGGCGCGGCCACCTGCTCCTCCCTGTTCAGCCTCAGCATCTCCTCCCGGAGCTCCTCCGTGGTCTTGTCCGAGACGTCCAGCCCGCGCTCCTCCTGGAACCAGATGCGCAGCCCTGCCTCCATCGCCTCGCCCGGCGCCTGCGAGCTGAACAGCCGGTCGTAGTCGTACCCGCGCTCGCCGAGCCAGCCCCGCACGACCCCGAGGTCGATGAGCGACTGGTTCGTCCCTTCCAGGGGCTTGGGGTCCACCGCGCCCGACTTCTCGATGATCCACGAGAGCGCCAGCGCGTCCTCGACGGACACGTCGCGCGCGCCGTCGAAGACCGGCGTGACGGCCCTGAAGCCGAGCGTCTTCGCCGCCTTGCCGAGGTGAGTCTCCAGCACCTGCCCCAGGTTCATGCGGGACGGCACGCCTATGGGGTTCAGGATGATGTCCAGCGGCGTCCCGTCCGGAAGGAACGGCAGGTCCTCCTCCGGCAGGATCCTCGAGATCACACCCTTGTTGCCGTGGCGGCCAGCCATCTTGTCGCCCTCGGCGATCTTGCGCGTCTGCGCGACCCACAGCCGCACCAGCTTGTTGACGCCCGGCGGCAGCTCGTCGTTGTTCGCCTTGCTGAGCACGCGGATCTCGATCACCTTCCCGCGCTCGCCGTGAGGCACGCGGAGGGAAGTGTCCTTGACGTCCCTGGCCTTCTCCCCGAAGATCGCCCTCAGCAGCTTCTCCTCCGCGCTGAGCTCCGTCTCGCCCTTCGGAGTGATCTTGCCCACCAGGATGTCGCCCGGGCCCACCTCCGCCCCCACCCTGACTATCCCCTCCTCGTCCAGGTTGCGGAGGCTCTCCTCGCCGACGTTGGGGATGTCGCGCGTGATCTCCTCAGGCCCCAGCTTCGTGTCCCTCGACTCCACCTCGTGCTTCTCGATGTGGATCGAGGTGAACCGGTCCTCCTTGACCAGCCTCTCGCTGATGATGATCGCGTCCTCGAAGTTGTAGCCCTCCCAGCTCATGAAGGCGACCAGCGTATTCTGCCCGAGCGCGAGCTCCCCGGACGCAGTGGACGAGCTGTCGGCCAGCATGTCGCCGACCTCCACGATGTCCCCCTGCCTCACGATGGGACGCTGGTTGATGCAGGTGCCCTGGTTGCTGCGGATGAACTTCTGGAGCTTGTGGACCACCTCGTTGTTGTCGCCGTCGGTGACCGTCACCCTATGGCCCGAGACCTCGCTCACTATCCCGGAGGCCTTGGAGACGACCACCTGCCCGCTGTCCCGCGCCACCTGGCGCTCCATCCCGGTCCCCACCAGCGGCGGGTCCGGACGCAGCAGCGGCACCGCCTGGCGCTGCATGTTCGAGCCCATCAGCGCGCGGTTGGCGTCGTCGTGCTCCAGGAACGGTATCAGCGCGGTCGACACGCTCACGAGCTGCATCGGAGACACGTCCATGAAGTCTATGTTCTCCGGGACCTCCATGTACACCGTATCCCCGTGCCGCGTCTCCACCCTGCCCTCAGTGAACTGTCCCCTCGCGTCCAGCGGGGAGTTGGCCTGCGCCACGCGCACCCGCTCCTCCTCGTCGGCGGACAGGTACACGATGTCTTCGAGGTCGTCGGAGACGTAGGGCGACACCTGGACCATTCTCTCGGGGAGCGCCGCGATCTGCGTCAGCCTCCCGTTGCTCCTGGTAGGCGTGCCGCCGGCCTTCAGGATGGTGGCGCCTTCGTCGGACACCACGTCCTCGGTCAACGTCCGGCCGTCCAGGCGCGGGTCCTTGCTGCTTATCTCGGTGCGCACCTTCCTGTAGGGCGTCTCTATGAAGCCGTACTCGTTGGTGCGGGCGTAGGTCGCCATCGACCCCAGCAGGCCGATGTTCGGCCCCTCGGGCGTCTCGATGGGGCATATCCTGCCGTAGTGCGAGAAGTGGACGTCCCGCACGTCGAACCCGGCCCGCTCTCTCGACAGGCCGCCCGGCCCCAGGGCGGACAAGCGACGCTTGTGCGTCAGCTCCGCGAGGGGGTTGGTCTGGTCCATGAACTGCGAAAGCTGGGAGCCGCCGAAGAACTCGCGCACCGCGGCCACCACCGGCCTTATGTTGATCAGCGCGGCCGGCGTGGCCGTCGACGGGTCCATCTGCGTGGTCATCCGCTCCTTGATGACGCGCTCCATCCTCATCAGGCCGACCCTGACCTGGTTCTGGATCAGCTCGCCGACGGCCCTCACCCGCCGGTTGCCCAGGTGGTCTATGTCGTCCGCCTCGCGCTCTTCCCTGTTGATCAGGATCATCGTGCGCAGCAGACCGATGATGTCCTCGCGCGACAGCGTCCGTTCCTCGGAGTCGCGGCCGAGGCTGCGGTTCAGCTTGTACCGCCCCACCCGGCCCAGGTCGTACCTGCGCGGGTTGAAGAACAGGTTGTCCAGCAGGTTCTTGGCGTTGTCCACGCTGGGCGGCTCGCCGGGCCGCAGCCGGCGGTAGAACTCCAGCAGCGCCTCCTCCTGGCTGTCGACCCGCGTGTCCTTATCTATCGTCGTCCTGGCGTAGTGATGGTCCGGGCCGGTGTCGATGTCCTCGAATAGCTCGATGATCTCCTGGTCGGTCGTGTAGCCCAGCGCCCTGAGCAGCATGCTCACCGGGCTCTTACGCTTGCGGTCCACCTTGACCGATATGACGTCCCGGTTGCTGGTCTCGAACTCCATCCACGCGCCCCTGTAGGGGATCAGCTTGGCGGCTGCCAGCGGCCGCCCGGTCGTCGTGTCCGTGCTGGTAGTGAAGTAGACGCCCGGAGAGCGCACCAGCTGGCTCACCACCACCCGCTCGGCGCCGTTGATCACGAAGGTCCCGGTCGACGTCATCATCGGTATGTCCCCGATGAACAGGTCCTGGACCTTCCTCTCACCCTCCGCGGGCCCCGCCTTCGTGTGAAGCTCCACCATGACGTGCAGCGGCGCCGAGTAGGTGGACTCGCGCTCCCGGCACTCCTCTTCCGTGAACGGCGCCTCCTCGAACCTGTGCTCCAGGAAGCCCAGCTCGAAACGCCCCCCGGGGAAGTCCTCGATCGGGGTTATCTCCCTGAAGAGCTCCTTCAGGCCCTCCGTCTTGAACCACTCGAAGGAGTCGAGCTGCACCTGTATGAGGTTGGGCACGTCGAGTACCCGAGGGGTCCTCGCGTACGTGTGCTCGGCTCCGTTCACACCATTCGTAACTCGCGCAGCGGTGGATACCATACGCTCCTATGCTCCTAGCGTCATGAGGCTTGGCCCAGACGGCTTGCTATGGGGTAGAGTGTCCGAAAAAGGGCGCAGGCCGCCCAAGGCGCGGCCCGGTGGAAGGGACAAGGCAAAAGTAGTGGCACATAAGGCGACGCCAATACGCTACCACACAACCACACCCCTGTCAACCCGGAATCCCGTCTCCCGTCCCCGTCCGCCGTCCCGCAACCGTCCGCCGCTCGGGTTCTTTGACTTCCTCCAACCTTCCTTGCTACCCTGCCCTGACTCCGACCACGCGAGGCGCCGATGACAGACACCGCATCCAAGGTAGACCTCACTACCCTTACGTCGCTGTGCAAGCGGCGCGGCTTCCTGTTCCAGAGCAGCGAGATATACGGCGGCCTCGCCAGCACGTGGGACTACGGGCCCCTCGGCGTCGAGCTCAAGAACAACGTCAAGAGCGCGTGGTGGAAGCACTTCGTCTGGGGCCGCGACGATATGATCGGACTGGACGCCTCCATACTGATGCACCCCGACGTCTGGCGCGCCAGCGGCCACGCCGACCACTTCTCGGACCCCCTCGTCGAGTGCCGCAATTGCCGCATGCGCTGGCGCGAGGACCAGCTCGAAGAGCCCGCCTGCCCAAGCTGCGGAGGCGAGCTCACAGAGCCGCGCCAATTCAACCAGATGCTCACGACCAGCCTCGGCCCCGTCCAGGACGACGGCAGCCTGACATTCCTGAGGCCCGAGACCGCCCAGGGCATCTTCGTGAACTTCAACAACGTCGTCACCGCCACGCGCCGCCGGCCCCCCTTCGGCATCGCGCAGGTCGGCAAGGCCTTCCGCAACGAGATCACCACGGGCAACTTCATCTTCCGCACCCGCGAGTTCGAAATGATGGAGATCGAGTTCTTCGTCGAGCCGGGTACGGACGAGGAGTGGCATGAGAGGTGGATACGTGAGTGCGTCGCCTGGTACTCCGCGCTCGGCATCCGCGAGGACCGCCTGCGGCTGCGCCCCCACGACCCCGACGAACTCTCCCACTACTCCAAGGCCACCTCGGACATAGAGTACCGCTTCCCCTGGGGCTGGGCGGAGATCCAGGGCATAGCGAACCGTACCGACTTCGACCTGCGCGCCCACTCGGACCGCAGCGGCGAGGCCCTCGCCTACTTCGACGACGGGGCCCGCGAGCACGTCACACCCTACGTGATCGAGCCGTCCGCCGGCGTCGACCGCGCCGTCATGGCCTTCCTGGTGGACGCCTACACCGAGGAGCAGACCGTCGGCGCCAGGGGCAAGCCGGAGACCCGCGTGGTACTCAAGCTCCACCCTGCCCTTGCGCCCGTCAAGGTCGCCGTCCTCCCGCTCAGCCGCAACGAGCGCCTCGCCCCCACGGCCCGCGAAGTCCACGCCCTGATCCGGTGCTCCGGCGCCATCGACGGCCTCGTCCAGTACGACGACGCCCAGAGCATCGGCCGCCGCTACCGCCGCCAGGACGAGGTCGGCACGCCCCTGTGCGTAACGGTCGACTTCGACACCCTCGACGACCAGGCCGTCACCATCCGCGACCGCGACACGATGTCCCAGGACCGGGTCCCCATATCCGACCTCGCCGAGCAATTGCGAGGACGGTTAGCCTAATGACGTGGGAGCGCATCAGGGAAACTGTAGAGGAAAACGATGAGACGATGCACCCTGTGCCACGTAGGTTCCTATCGGGACGAGTTGGTCGTCTTCAGCGCACGGCGCGGTAATCGTCTCATCGTCGTCGAAGACGTGCCTGCCTTGGTATGCGACATGTGCGGCGACCAGATTTTCGCCGACGAGACCGCCCGAGAGATCGAGCGCGCAGCCACGGGCGAACCGGCTTATTCCGCCCCCATCTACCGCTTTCCCCGAAAGGCGGTGTGAGTGGCAAGTTCGATGAACTCCGTCTATGGTTTGCCATATGAAGACCACCCTCAACATCGACGATACGGTTATGCAGCGGCTGCGCGAGGAGGCCCCGCGTCGGGGCACGACCATGTCTGCGCTGGTGGAAGCGGGGGGCCGGCGCATCCTCGACGAAGGCGCAGACGCTGACCCCTCGCCAAGGTCCATCCCACCCCTTCCGACCTGGCACGGCGGCGAGATGCTGGTCGACGTATCAAACAGGGACGAACTCTACAGAGTGATGGATGAGGCGTGACGCGCCTCGTGCATGAGGCAGTCCCATAAGCTGATACGGTGGCGCCAACTGGCCGTCCGGCACGTCCTCAAGCTCGCGGGTCACGGGATTGACCCTGAGCCTGAGGTTCTCCAGCAGCTCGTATCCGATTAGAGGAACCGAAGCCTGCGTGACGGTCGCCACGAATCCCCTGCCGCGCAATCGTCCGATGGCCGAAAAGGTGTCCTGCTCGACAACCCCCGTGGCGGTCAGCAGCCTGGTCCTCCCGTGCGGAATTCGCGCCAGCCCTAGCGCGCGTATCTCTTCCGCAGGAAGCCCAATGTGCGTAGCGCCCGTGTCGACCAGGAACTCATAGTCCCTACCCGAATCGTCCCCAACCAGCATCGCGGTTACTACTACCCGCCCCATCTCAGCCCTCCACAGACTACGCTTTGCGTCTATTATATAGCCATGCCAGCGACCGCCCTCCATACGGACGCACCCATCGCGCTCTACGTTCACGTCCCATTCTGCGAGACCAAGTGCCCCTACTGCGACTTCAATACCTACGAAGGCATAGAGCCGCTGATGCCCGGATACGCCGACGCGCTGCGGCGCGAGATGCGCCTCTGGGGCGACCTGACAGGCCGCGCTCAGGTCTCGACCATGTTCTTCGGCGGCGGCACTCCATCCTACCTGCTCGCCGGCGACATCCGCGCCGTCATGGGCACGGCCAGGGACGCCTTCGCATTGGACCCGGGCGCCGAGATTACCCTGGAGGCCAACCCGGACGACCTGCGCGAGGCCAAGCCGGACGCCTGGCTGGACTGCGGCTTCAACCGGCTCAGCATCGGCGTCCAGTCCTTCGACGACCGCCGCCTGGCAGCCCTGGGGCGCCGCCACGACGCCGCCCAGGCCACGGAGGCCGTGAGAGCCGCCAGGCGGGCCGGATTCGCAAACCTCAGCATCGACCTGATGTACGGCCTGCCGGAACAGACTCTCGAAGAGTGGCGGGCTACGCTGGAAGAGGCCCTGGAGTTGAGGCCCGACCACCTGTCCATCTACTGCCTGACGCTGGAGCCCGGCACTCCCATGCACCGGCAGGCGGAGCTAGGCCAGGTCGCCGAGCCCGACCCCGACCTGGCAGCGGACATGTACGAGCACGCCGAGGGCGTCATGGAGACCGCCGGCTACCTGCACTACGAGATCTCCAACTGGGCACTGCCCGGGCGCGAGAGCCGCCACAACCTCACCTACTGGCTCAACCGGCCCTACCTCGGCGTCGGCCCGGGCGCGCACTCCTACCTCGCCGGATGCAGGTTCGCCAACCTCCGGTCGCCAAGGGAGTACATCCGCCGCCTCAGCGGCAGCGCGCCCGTCCAGCACGTCGGCAACGACGCCACTCCCGCCGCCTCGATAGCCGCGGTCCCCGTCGTGGAAGACGTGACCGCCATCGACCGGCAGACCGAGATGGCCGAGACCCTGATGCTCGGCCTGCGCCTGGGCGACGGCGTATCCCATGACGCCTTCGCCGCCCGCTTCGGGGCGGATATGCGCGGCGTCTACGCCCCCACGCTGGACGATTTGACCGACGCGGGGCTGCTCCACGCCTCGAACGGCGCCGTCACCCTGACGGCCAGGGGACGCCTCCTGGGCAACGAGGTATTCAGCCGGTTTGTGTAGCCCTTCGCCGGCGCGCCCGCGCCCGATGGCTCTGTGCTATTCTGGGCTCTGAGCAAGAGGCAGCCCCCGCATGTACGTAATCGCCACAGCCGGCCATGTCGACCACGGCAAATCGACCCTCGTCCAGGCCATGACCGGCATCGACCCCGACCGCCTCCTAGAGGAGAAGGAGCGCGGCCTCACCATAGACCTCGGCTTCGCCTGGCTCACCCTGCCCAGCGGCAAGGAGACCAGCATCGTCGACGTCCCCGGCCACGAGCGCTTCGTCAGCAACATGCTGGCCGGCGTCAGCGGCATCGACCTGGCCCTGCTGGTGGTCGCCGCCGACGAGTCGGTCATGCCGCAGACCCGCGAGCATCTCGCCATCCTCGACCTGCTCTCCGTCCGGCGCGGCCTGGTCGCCATAACCAAGCGCGACCTCGTAGACGACGCCTGGCTGGAGCTCGTAATGGCCGACGTCGAGGACGCACTCGAAGGCGCCACGCTCGAGGGATCCAGGCTGGTCCCGGTGTCGGCGGCCACGGGGGACGGCCTGGACGACCTCGCAGCCGCCATCGACTCGCAGCTCCAGGAGACCGAGAGCCGCAAGGACCTGGGCCGTCCCCGGCTGCCCATCGACCGCTCGTTCAGCATGTCCGGCTTCGGCACCGTCGTCACGGGCACGCTGGTCGACGGCAACCTCTCCGTGGGACAGGAGGCGGAGCTAGCGCCCTCGGGCCGCCGCACCCGCATCCGCGGCCTCCAGTCGCACAAGCACAAGCTGGATAGCGTCCCGCCGGGCCGCCGCACCGCCGTCAACCTCGCCGGCATCGCCCCGTCGGAAGTGGCGCGCGGCGACGTGCTCACCGCGCCCGGCTGGCTGCGCCCCACGGACGCGATGGATGTCCGCCTGCGCGTCATCCCCGACGCCCCGCGCGCCGTCAGGCACAACATGTTCGTCACCGTGCATACCGGCAGCAGCGAGGTGGTGGGCAGGCTGAGGCTGCTTGAGAACGACCGCCTCGAGCCCGGAGACGCCGCATGGGCGCAGATCAAGACCGAGCAACCCATCGCCGTCGTCAAGGGCGATTGTTTCGTAATACGCTCCAACCAGACCACCCTCGGCGGCGGCAACGTAGTCGAGCTTCACGCCAGGCGCCACCGCCGCCGGCACGCCCCGGTGCTTGAGCGGCTGGAGCTCATGCTCCAGGGCTCCGACAGGGACGTGCTCCTCAAGAGCATCGAGGCGTCCGAGCCCGCCGAGATCGAGGCCCTGGTCAACCGCGCCAACATGGAGCCCTCCGCCGCCCGCGCCGAGCTGCGGCGGATGGCCGTAGAGGGGCTGGTCGTACCCCTAGGCAACGGCTCCTTCGCCAGGGGCGAGCCCGTCTACACCGCCGCCGGCTGGGACGACCTGGCTGGCAGGACGGCTGCCTTCCTGGACGGGTACCACGCCAGCCACCCGCTGCGCCCGGGCGCGCCCAGGGAGGAGCTGCGCAGCCGCCTCAAGCTGCCGCCGCACCTCTTCAACCAGGCCGTGCCTCGGCTCGTGGATGGCGGCGTGCTGGCGGAGCGCGACTCGGTCGTCCACCGCCCCGGCCACAGGCCCCGTCCGTCGCCGGCGCAGGCCGCCGCCGCGGAGCGCTACGTCGACCTGCTCGCCTCCGCGCCCTACTCTCCCCCGACCGACGACCCGCCGGAGCCCGAGCTCGTCTCCATGCTCGCCGACGAGGGCAGGGTCGTCAGGGTAAGCGAAACGGTCGTCTTCACCTCCCAGGCATACGCCGAGATGACCGAGCGCATCCGCGCCTTCGCCGGCGAGCGCGGCCAGGTCACCGTGGCCGACGTGAGGGACATGTTCGACACCAGCCGCAAATACGCCATCTCCCTGCTCGACCACCTCGACCAGCAGGGAGTCACCCGCCGCGTCGGCGACGCCCGCGTGCTCAGGTAGGCGGTCACGATGGCGCTAGACCTCGCCCGCACCGCAACGCAGATAGAGGACATGTCCCATGCCCTCTCGTCGCGGCGTGGGGAGGCGGACCTGCGCGTGAGCAGGGCAACCGACGCGCTTGTCCGCATCGACCCCGACGAGTACGAGCAGGTCAGGCAGCGCCGCGGGCGAGACCTGCAGGGCCCGATTCCCGAGATCCTGGAGCCCCCAGCCTCCCGCCGCGCGCCACCCGCAACACCACCCGACTTCACCGTGGCAGCTGCCGACGGCTCCCACATCGACGTCGACCGCCACGTGGCCGCCCGGTGCTTCCTGATCAACACCGGACTCGCCGTCCTGAACTACGGCTCGCAGCCGGACGCCCACCTCTCCAGCCGGCCCAGGCTCTACGCCGGCGACGACGAGATCGTGATCGGCGACCCACTCACCTACCGCCAGCAGGCGATAGAGGGCGCCGTGCTGGGCGCCAAGCGCACCGTGGAGGAGATGTGGGCGCTCGTCGAGGCCGTGAAGCGTACGCCGCCCGGCCTCCCGACGCTGGCGCTTGTGGACGGCTCGCTCATCATGCTCGGCCTCGTCGGCGCGCTGAACCAGGACTTCGTGCTCAGGGATCTCGTCGAGGAGGGCTTCGTACGCGCGCTGGAAGAGCTGGAGGAGATGGCCCGCGCGCGTCCGCTCGCCGTCGCCGGCTACGTCAGCCTCCCCGGCAGCGCCGAGGTCGTATCAGGCATACGCGCCGTCACCTGCCCCTACGACCTCGAGGGCGGCGGCTACCGGTGCAGCCACTACGGCCCCGGGCGCGACCCGTGCGATAGCTGCGTGGGCGGCGTCCGAGACCGCGACGTCTTCGCCCGCATCCTGGGACCGTCGCAGCGCTCCGCCCTCTTCGCCACGGGTTCGATGGCCGTCGAACAGTACTACATGGGCACCGGCGTCGCCTTCTTCTACGTTCACGCCGGGGAGGAGATAGGCCGCGTCGAGGTGCCTTCATGGGTGGCCGAGCGCCCCGATCTGCTGGGGCTCGCCCACGCGCTGGTCGTCGACCAGTGCGAACGCGGGCGCGGCTACCCGGTCGCGCTCATGGAAGCCCACGAGCAGGCCGTGGTCACCGGCGCCGACCGACGCTACTTCGCGGAGTTGGTGGACGGCGCGCTCCAGCGCGGCGGCCTGGCCGTATACACCTCCGAGAAGGCGCTATCGAAGCGCCTCCGATGGCTATGACCCGATGAGGCCGCGCACACCCATGAGCAACGTCACCGTACGCGCCGCCAACGAGCACGACTGCCACGACCTGCTCGAGCTCTGGACCTGCCGAGGCGTCGCCAGGGGCACCCTCCAGACGCCCTTCACGTCGCTCGACCGCCAGAAGGCGCGCCTGCGAGACCTTCCGGAAGACGGCCACCACCTCGTCGCCGAGGTCGAAGGGCGCGTCGTCGGAAGCATCGTCCTAATCTGCGGCAAGGGCCGGCGCCGGCACACCGCCTCGATAGGCATGGGGGTCCACGACGACTTCCAGGGCCGCGGCATAGGTACGGCGCTGATGAAGGCCGTTCTGGACATCGCCGACAACTGGCTGGACCTGAAGCGCGTCGAGCTGACGGTGTACACAGACAACGCGCCCGCCATACGCCTCTACGAGAAGGCCGGCTTCGCGGTGGAGGGTACCCACAGGGCGTACGCCGTCAGGGACGGCGAGCTCGTGGACAGCTACTGCATGGCAAGGTTGAAGCCGTGACCATGCCCGAGGAGATCCGCGTCGGCGAGGTCGTGGAGGCATCCACCTCCGGCTTCGTCGCACAGTGCCACCGCCTCTACGACGCCCCGCCGCTGGGGGCGCTGCTGCGCTGCGGCCCACCCGGCACAGCCGTATACGCCGTAGTCGCCGAGGTGACGACGCGCAGCCTCGACCCGGGCAGGCGACCGACCGCCGTCGGCCATGACGAGGCCACCGAGGACGACGTGTACAGGCGCAATCCGCAGCTAACACGCCTGCTCTCCACCGAAGTCACAGCCGTCACCGTGGCCCACGGCGCCGACGACGGCCGCCTCCTGCGCTACCTGCCGCCGTCGCCTCCGCGCATACACGCCTTCGTCTCCCTCTGCGACGCCGCCGAGATGCGCCGCCTCAGCGACTCCCTGGACTTCCTACCCGCCCTGCTCGCCGCGCCCGTGGCCAGCCCCGACGACGTCGCGGCCGCCTTCCTGCGCCAGGCCGCCGACGCCCACGACGACCCCGATGCCTTCCTCGTCGCCGCCGGCAGGAACCTCGCCGCCCTCCTCGGCGCGCAGGTCCCGCGCCTCAACTCCCTGCTCAAGAGGCTCGCGCCGTGAACGGCGGCAGGCTCGGCATGGTCGTCGGCGGCTCGCTGACCGAGGGCGTAGAGGTCAAGCTCGACCCGGGCGCATCCGTGGAGGACGTACGCGTCGGCTCCTTCGTCAGCGTCCAGGGCGAGCGGATGCGCTTCTTCGGCGTCGTTACCGACGTCGCCCTAGACGCCACCGACCAGGCCCTCAGGGGCACGCCCCCCGACGTGTCCAACCCATTCATCGCCCGCGTCGTCTCCGGCACAGCCGCATACGGCGCGCTCAAGGTCGAGCCCATGCTCACCATCGGCGGGGGCGGCGCCGTGCTGGGAGAGGACGGCCCATCGCCCGCGAAGACCGTCCCAGCCCACTTCTCCGCCGTGTCCGCCGCCACCGACGCCGACATCGAGACCGTCTTCGGCGCGCCCGACGAGCGCCGGTTCTGGATAGGCAACCCAATGGACATGGAGTCCAAGCTCTGCATAGACGTCGAGGAATTGGTCAAGCGCAGCAACGGCGTCTTCGGCAAGAGCGGCACCGGCAAGACCTTCCTAACGCGCCTGCTGCTCATCGGCATCCTACAGGGCCGCAGGGCCAGCAACCTAGTCTTCGACATGCAGAGCGAGTACGGCTGGAAGGGCTACAGCGAGGGCGGCGCGGAGGTCAAGGGCCTCAAGCAGCTATTCTCCTCGCAGGTCGCCCTCTTCTCCCTGGACGAGGACAGCTCGAAGCGCCGCGGCATCAACCCCGACTACGTGGTGCGCATCGGCTACGAGGAGGTGGAGCCGGAGGACGTAGCCATGCTCCGCGAGACCCTCGGCCTCTCCGAGGTCGCCGCCGACGCCGCCTTCTCCCTCCAGCGCGAGTACGGCAAGCGCTGGCTGAACCGCTTCCTCGACCTCTCCGGGCGCGAGGAGGTCGCCGAGGTGGCCGAGCGCATGAACGTCAACCAGAGCGCCCTCATCACCCTCCAGAACCGCCTGCGCCGGCTCGCCCGCCTCGACTTCATGGACAGGTCCGCGGCCCACGACTCGGTGAACCGGATAATCGAGTACCTCGACCGCGGCATGCACGTGGTGCTCGAGTTCGGGCGCCACGGCAGCAACCTAGCCGCCTACATCCTCGTCGCCAACCTGATCACCCGCCGCATCCACGACCGCTACGTCGACCGCAAGGAGCGCGCCATGGGCGACCCCGCCCAGGAGCCGCGCCCGCTCGTCATCACCATCGAGGAGGCGCACAAGTTCCTCACCCCGTCCGTAGCCTCCCAGACCACCTTCGGCGCCATCGCCCGCGAGATGCGCAAGTACAACGTAACGCTGCTCATCGTCGACCAGCGCCCCAGCGGCATCGACGACGAGGTGATGAGCCAGCTCGGCACCAAGATCACCTGCCTGCTGGACAACGACAAGGACGTCGACGCCGTGCTAACGGGCGTATCCGGCAGCCGCAAGCTGCGAACGGTCCTGGCCCGGCTGGAGTCGAAGCAGCAGGCCCTGGCCTTCGGCCACGCATTGCCCATGCCCGTCGTATTCCAGACCCGCGACTACGGCTCCGCCGAGTCCTACCGCGACCTCGGCTGGCGCGACGCCGCGGACCTCAAGGCGGAGGTGGAGCGCGACCTAGAAGACCTCTTCGGCCCATCCGGCCCGTGATTCTCCGCAGCCCAGGCGCGCGGCAGTCTTCGAGGCGACGGGGGCAGAAAAATCAAGCCCCCTGGCGATGGCCTATTTTCCCACACCCTCGCGAGTGCAGTATCGTCGGCGCTGAGGCGTTTCACTACCGTGTTCGGGATGGGAACGGGTGGTTCCGCCTCGCTTGAATCACCAGGGGACCTGACCTTGAAGATAGTATAGGGGCGCAGCGGCCCCGCCGTCAACGGCGATTCCTGGCCCGGACGCGCTCAGAGCACTTCGTGGAGCAGCTTGCGCTCCTCCAGGATGTCGTAGGCGAAGTCGTTGTTGACGTCGCGCCAGACCGAGTGGATGTGGTTGGCGCCGTTCTGCTGGTTGTCGAACTCGACGAGGAAGTTGGGGCCGACGATGTTGTAGTAGTGACCCTGTCCCTTCTCCGTCGCGCCGCCCCACGCGAAGTAGACCGCGTCCAACTCGCCGCCGCGCAGCGCCGCCAGCTTCCCCTCCGCGACGTCGGGCGCGGCCTGCCTGACGTACTCCGTCGCCAGGGACATCAGTACCTCCCGCTGCACACGGCTCATCCGGGACGCCGCCAGCCCCTGCTCGGGCGGCAGCATGGGCCGGGTAGCGTTGTAGGTGATGATCTCGAAGGGCACCTTCTCGAACAGCAGCGCCTTCGACATCTGCGCCTTGTCGAAGCTGCCGATCAGCTCGAAGGCCAGGTCCTCCCTCGCGCCCAGCAGGCGCAGCCCCTCGCTGGGGCCGTACCTGACCTTGGCCGGGTTGGAACCGAAGAACAGCGGCGTCGTGGAGAGCACCTCGTCGCCCCAGGCGCTGAAGTTGAGCGACATGTGGTGGCCCTCCGCCTTCCAGCCCCACGGGCCCTCCCCGACGGGGTCTCCGAAGACGGTGAAGTAATATAGCTCCGGGTCGCGCCGGTACCGGACGTTGCCCTCGTCCTTCTCGACCCTCGCCAGTATCAGCTCATGGTCGATGATACCCCGCGCCTTCCGGTAGGCGTCGGCGCTCAGGCCGCTCTCCATGACGGCGAACGCCTGGCGCCGCTGGTCGGCGGTCATGTCCCTGATGGGCAGCCCGTGGCGGTTCTGCGGGCGGTGTATCCAGTAGACCCGCTCCACGTCGAGGTAGTGGTAGACGGCCCTCGCCCTCTGCTCGGGGCCCAGGCCGTCGAGGAACCGGGCGGCCGCCTTGGCCATCCGCCGCGCCGTGGTGGGAGCGGTCTGCGTGGTCATGCGTCCCTCCCTAGTACCATTCGTCGTCGGGGGGCCAGATCTGGTGCGTGCCGCGCTGGTTCCCAGGGCCGCGCTCGGCGCCGTGCGGGAGCACCTGCATTCGCGGGCTCCACTTGGTGTAGAAGTTGAGGAAGTGCGCGGACTCGCGGTGCGTATTGAACGCCTGCTCGTCCCTGTAGACCTCGTAGAGCCATATCACGTCGTCGTCGCGGGCGTCCTGGATGATGTCGAACCTCAGCACCCCCGGCTCGGTCTTCACGGAGGCGGTCGCGTTGACCTTCAGCGCCTCCAGGTATGGCTCCTTGTAGCCTTGCTCTATTCGGATGGGTACGAGGATGATGAACATGTGCCGTGCGCTCCCCGGTCAGGCTGCACGGAACGTAGCACACAACCGCGTCCGGCTCAACCCCCGTCCACCCCACCAGACCCCACCGGACGTTGCGGTTAGCGTTTGCCTCCGCTATTGGACGGGAGGACCTCTATCTGGAGGGTGGCCAGCACGGCGCCGCTGCCGATCGTCACCAGCTTGACGGTCGCCCTCCCGACGTTGCACCCGGTCACAGTCTCGGTGATGGGCGCCGCGCTCTCGGCGCCGAAGATGCCGTACCCGTCGCACGAGCCGGTCAAGGTCAGGTGGTGTGACGTCGAAATCCTGACCAGCAGGTTGGCCGGATTGACGCCGTGCGCGGTCACCTTCGTCGATCCGCCCTTGACTATCGAGGTCGATCCTATGCTGAGCTTGCCGGTGGGCGTGGGGGTTGCCGTAGGCTTCGGAGCGGGCGTGGGCGTAGGCGTTGGCGTGGGCGTTGCAGTTGGCGTAGGCGTGGGGGTTGCTGTAGGCGTAGGCGTGGGGGTGGGTGTAGGCGTGGGTGTGGACGTTGCCGTGGGCGTGGGAGTAGGCGTAAGCGTGGAGGCATCGGCCTTGCGCACCCGCAGCATCAGCTTGTCGCCCGCGTTCCAGGGACGGCTGGCCGACGTCCAGCTCAGCGTGCCGCCGCTCTCCGTCGCGTCGGCAACGATCAGCGACAGCGTGGTCGTGCCGTCCAGGGCGATGAAGTCCAGCGCGTGGCCGGTCACGTCGATGTCCAGGTCCGCCGTGACCCGTCCCGACTGCCACGAGATCGTGCCCACGGTGGTGGTACCAATGACCGCTGTGCTGGAGGCGTACGGGTCGAAGAACGATTCCGCGAGGGTGCCGGCCGGTGCCGTGACCGTCACGTGAAACTCGTCCTTGTTCCTGAGCCGTTCGTCGTAGAAGTCGCAGATCAGCCACAGGGGTTCACGCCAGTTGTAGAAGAAACTGTACTTGCCCGCAGGCAACGGGCGCACGAATGTTGAGTGACCCGGCCGATTGGCGAACAAGTGAGCATCGGGGCCCTCGTACCAGGCTGGGGCGTTCGCTTTCGAGGCATCTAACTCGGCAGGCACGTAGCGGAGGGCGTCGGAGCCGGCCGGCTGCCCGGACGCTGCCGCGAATTGCTCGACTCTATGAGTCTTCGGTAGCTGATCCAAGCCGCGCCGTATCGTGTAGGCGTCCCGGACGCACTGCTCAGCCTCAGCAGTTCCGCCGCTGTCCTGAACCCAGCGCTGTATCTTCGCTATCTCTCGCTTCACCGCACTCAGCGTGATAGTGGGGGTTGTCGATGTGGCCGCTCTTGCTGCTCCCGTCCCCTTGGCGACCAGCCCTGCACTCTGCACAGGTGCAGGCGAGTCCGGGTCGTCCAGATAGAACACGGGGTCGGGCGGTGCGCCCCTGGTGCTCGCTGACCCCTTGGTCGCCGTGCTCGCGGTCGTCGTGGACACTGCCGGGAGCCACGCTTTGTACTCGTCGCTGTCGACCGTGACATTTATGCCGGGGGCGTGGTCCAGCATCCCCAGGTAGAGCCGTCCGGTCGGCTCGTCGCGCCGCAGGAACACAATCGCGTCCCTGTCGTCCCAGCGCCGGTCTCGTGCTGACAGCAGCTCCCGCGCCTTCTCCTTTGCCTGGCTCTGCGTCATGTTGATATAGAGCGGGTTGTTGTACTTGTAGATCAGGGCCGTGAGTGTCGTGCCGCCCGTGCCCTTGAGGTACTCGATAACGTCGAACGTGACGTCGAGAGCCGGGTGGTAGCCCCGGTCAATCTCCGGGCCGCCCAAGCGGTCGGGCCAGCGCGTGTGCGGCGAGTGTACGCCGACCGCCTCCACGGATCTGAACCGCACCCTTGCGATCACCTTGGCGTCCGCCATTATCTCGGTGTGCTCCCTTGGGTACAGACCGTAATGCTCCAGCCCCTTGATCACCTCGACCTTGGGAGACGAGCAGGCGAGGGCGACCAGCCCCAACAGCGCAGCGCTCAACACCCTCGATGCCGTCCTCATGTCGCGCCTCCCGGTCAGTGCTTCCTGGCACCCGCATGGCGGTAGAGCTGGTGGACGATCTCGACCGCGCTGTCTGGGATCTTGGTGTGGTCCCCGGGCCAGCCGACCCCCATCAAGGAGTACCGGAACCGACGTGGTGCGCCCTCTTTCT
The DNA here is from genome assembly GCA_963664035.2 of Dehalococcoidia bacterium. GTDB lineage: Bacteria > Chloroflexota > Dehalococcoidia > Lucifugimonadales. The sequence goes on from OY760867.2 coordinate 2,991,375, forward strand.
GGTCGGCCGCCCCTATAGTATGCCCGATCTCGTGCAGGACGGTTCCCCGCAGATGCCAGTAGTAATACCCCGGCGTACCCCTCACATTCTGAAGATGCAGGCTCGAGTCCTTAGTCCAGAAGAACCGAGCGTCTATCTCCTTCACGTAATGGAATCCGGTGCCGGGGTTCTCCAGCCGGAGCACCACGTTGATGAGATGCGGGTCGCTGCCAATCGGCGGTGTGTGCCCGACGCAGGCGACGACCTTGCCGCACTCGTCGGGCGACGCCATGCGCATGGCGACCACCTGCTTGTCGTAGTTCAGCACGACACACGCGTCATTGGTCTTCGGGAGATCAGGCCACTCGCAGAAGTTGATGTCGGGCCAGCCCGGACTCAGGGCGTTGTCCCAGAGCCGGATCCCTTCACGCAATTCGTCCTCCATGTCTTGCGTCAGGTTATCGTTCAGCTGGTAGCCCACAGCGAAGTCAGGTTGATGAGCGCCGTCCAGCATGGCGGCATCATGCCCGTAGATGTCCAGGTCGAGCGACTTGCCGGGGCCTCCGCTCTGAGGATTGTCGAGCTTTGCCACCAGCACGTACCAGCCCGTCGGGACGGTGCGCCCGATCCGGGTTGCCAGTCCATCGGGTTCGGGATTGCTGCTGGAGCGCCCATAGTCGTGGAGCGTCCTGCGCCAGTCGCTGGAGCTCTTGCGGAGCTGGAGCGACGTGGCCCCGTCCAAGTCGGCGATCATGTGGGTGGTCGTCGAGACCAGGAACCGGAAGTGCCTGCACGCCGTGCTCCAGTTGCCGTCGTGCTCGATGGTCGTGCCCGGGCGCATCGGCGTGGTGAACTCGACCGCCTGGCAGGTGGTCGAGATGGGCGTGGGGGTGGGCGTCGGAGTGGGGGTGATGGGTTCTGCGGGCGTGACCGTGCCGGATACCCAACCCCCACAGCCGCCAAGGTTGCAGGCCCGTACCCCAACATCGTACAAAGCCCCATTGGTCAGGTTGTTTATCGTCTTGCTGGTTTCAGTCACCGACTCCGGGTCGGGCCAGCCTGAGGCCGTGCTGAGCTTGTATCGGACCTTGTAGCTGGTCGGAGCGCCGCCAGTGGACGGAGCGCTCCAATTGGCCGTCGCGCTAGCGTTGCCCGCGGTCAGCCTCAGGTTGCGCACCGGGCCCGGCGGCGTTGGCGTGTTGGTCGACAGCGTAACCGTGCCGGATATCCAACTTCCACAGCCGCCAGCGTTGCAAGCACGCACCCCAACCTGGTACGAGGCGCCCTTGGTCAGGCCGGTGATCGTCTTGCTGGTGACGGTCACAGACCCCGCGTTCGTCCAGTTCGAGACCGTAGTGCGCTTGTACCGGACCTCATAACTGGACGCAGACCCGCCACTGGACGGAGAATCCCAACTGGCCGCCGCGCTCGTGTTGCCCGCGGTCAGCGTCAGGTTCCCTACCGAACCCGGCGGCAGGGGCGGCGTGACCGTGCCGGATACCCAACTCCCACAGCCGCCAACGTTGCAGGCCCGTACCCCAACGTTGTACGAGGCACCCTTGGTCAGGCCGGTGATCGTCTTGCTGGTGACGGTCACAGACCCCGCGCTCGTCCAGTTCGAGACCGTGGTCCGCTTGTACCGGACCTCATAACTGGACGCAGACCCGCCGCTGGACGGAGCGCTCCAACTGGCCGCCGCACCGGCGCTGCCCGCAGTCAGCGCCAGGTTGCGCACCGGTCCCGGCGGCAGGGGCGGCGTAACCGTGCCGGATATCCAACTCCCACAGCCGCCAGCGTTGCAGGCACGTATCCCAACTCTGTACGACGCACCCTTCGTAAGGCTGGTGATCGTCTTGCTGGTGACGGTCACCGACCCCGCGCTCGTCCAGTTTGAGACCGTGGTGCGCCTGTACCGGACCTCATAACTGGACGCAGACCCGCCGCTGGACGGAGCGCTCCAACTGGCCGCCGCGCTCCCGTTGCCCGCGGTCAGCGTCAGGTTGCGCACCAGTCCCGGCTTGGTTGGCAGAGGTGTGGTTCCCCGGACCGTGATGGTCGTGCTGTCCAGTTGGGCATTGTCGCTACTCGCCAGCAGCCTCACGGTGGCAGTCCCGACGAGCAGCCCTCAGCCGTGAACTTGGAATGCACCTCGTACCCGGAATCGCTCGCCTGTGACGTGCATTTGCCTTCGACGCGAATCGGGCCGCTGATACTGAACTTTATCGCCAGGTTGCTTGGATGCACGTCGTACGCATATACCGTCGTCGTCGCACCCACGTCTATGGTGAGACTGGTAGCGGCCACCCTGCCTCGACGGGTAACCGTAGGAGTGGGCGTGGGCGTAGGAGTGGGCGTTACCGTCACCGTCGCCGTGGGTGTGGGTGTGGGTGTGGGTGTGGGTGTGGGCGTCGCGCAGCTTATCGTCGCGGACGTGTACGACCACGCGCTCCATGAGTAGCTGTACGTGGACCCGTCGCCGCGGGCGCTCACCCTGAAGTAGTAGGTCGTTCCGCACGAAAGCCCGGAGACCGTGCGGCTCGTCCCGTACACGTAGGAGCTTACCGTGGTCCACGGGCCGGTCAGGCCGGCTCTTCGCTGCAACCAGTACCGCAATATGCCGCTGCGCGAACCCCAGCTAACCGTGATAGCGTTCTTGCCCGAGGGACTCGCCCCCACGCTCGAGGGCGCCGGCGGACTCGGCAGCGACGGCGTGGGCGTAGCGGTTGGGGGCCTCGGCGTAGGCGTGGCGGTTGGCGGTCTCGGCGTAGGCGTGGCGGTTGGCGGTCTTGGCGTGGGCGTAGCGGTGGGCGGTCTAGGCGTGGGCGTAGCGGTGGACGGCACGGGCGTATAGCACAACCAGGGGTCAAGGTCGATGTCGCATGGCAACACCGGCGTGGCGGTAGGCCTCGGCGTGGAGGTGGGCGTAGCAGTGGGTCTCGGCGTGGGCGTGGGCGGGAAGCATATCGGCCAGTTGATGGGCTCGACAGGAGGAAAGCATATGTCGCTGGGCTTGCCCTCGTCCTCTTCCTCCTGCCCCAGCGCGGTGGCCGCGAGCAGCAGGACGACGACGCAGGAGGGCGCCGGCAGACCGACGACGATGGAGCGGTGGGACATTGCCCTACCCTTTCCACAGCTACGTCAGCACTCAGACCGGTTTCAACGCAATAGCAAGGAAAGCCGCCAAGGTCGATGCGTAATTCGTACCACGTTCGACGGCCGTTCGTCAAATCCACGAAGGCGTCACGAGGGCCTTTTCCATTGTTGGGAGGGCTGGTTTGAAACCAGCCCCTACGGGGTGATGTGGCGCTGAACGTGGAGATGGTGGATTGGGTCCCTCGGCGGGCGCTTGACTCGCTTCGGGGGAGGCTATGATAATCCGCGCATCCTGCGGATGGCCGTCTCGGCCCGCTTCGGGTCACCCGGCATGGCGTAACGGAGGAGCGGAGTTGCCGAGGATGAAGCCGACGCCGGAGCCGATGGGCGAGCGGGCTGGACCCGGCCGGCGAGACGCGGCGGATAGGACTCCAGGGTGAGCGGCACGCCGAACGTCCTGCTCCAGGTCACGGACGAGGTGACGACGAGGCGCTACGCCGTGCGCATCGACCCGGGGGAGCAGGGGCTGCCGGCCTCCGCGCTGCTGGAGCGGTACCTGAAGCGCCCGGACCTCGCCCGGCTGCGGCGCGAGAGGCGTATCACGGCGGCCTCCGTGGAGACGCTGGCGTCGCTGCAGGACCTGGTGTACGGCTGCACGGACGAGGGCGCGCTCACGGAGCCGATACCGGGCGTGCAGCTCTTCCAGGGCGGGCGCCCGCTCGACGCGGGAGACGCGCCGCGCGCCGAGCCGGCGTGGGTGTCCGGCTCCCCCGCGCTGGTCATGGACGTCGTCATAGACCGTACCAACGTTAGCTACGGCAGGAACTGGACGGGGTTCAACCGCCGCAGGTGGGACGCGTGCGCCGGGCTGTACTCGGACTTCGTGGAGGGGTGCCTGGAGGAGCATCGCGGCGGCGCGGCGCGGGACGGGGCCGAGGCGGACGAGCTCGCGCTGCTGGAGGCGCTGGCTCGGAGGATATGGGAGTCCGACTTCGAGAGCTACTCGCGGTTCACCGGCGCGAAGTGGGTCTACAAGACGGGCGACGAGACGGTGCGCAACGTCATCGGCGGCCGCGGGGGCATCTGCTCGGAGAAGGTGCAAGCCCTCAAGTTCCTCACCGACCGCTACGGGTTGAAGTCCGAGTACGTGATCGCCGGCGCCAACGTGCCGGACCCCGTGCCGGAAAGCAGGCTCCGCGAGCTGCTGACCACCTTCGACTTCAGGTTCGCCAAGCGGCAGATGCGCTACTGGCAGCACACCGCCCTGCTCTACCGTGTCGGCGGCAGCCCCGTGCTGGTGGACGCGACGAATGGCAACATACCCTTCCTGTTCATCCGGGGCGCGGAGGCCGAACGGCTACTCGGCTACTCGGACAAGCCGCCGGTGAGGGTCCGAATGGCAATACACGAGGAGGAGTTCTACTACCACAGGGTCTCGCAGGACATACCCGAAATGCTCTTCTTCGCGATGGAGGGGTGGGTCCCGTACGTGGACCTTGTCCAGGTATTCGACAACGAGCTTGGGCTGTACATATCCAGGGACTTCATGGTCACGGCGGTCGTGTACAGGGACGACGCGGCGTATGGGGAGCTACGGGGCGAGTACGCCCGGGTGTGCGGCGACGCGGGCGTGGAGTGCTCGGTCTCCCAGGAGTGGACGCTCGATACGCCGCTGGGACGGCGATTCGCGGAGACGGAGACGGACGCGGCGGCGAAGGCGCTCGCGTCCAGGGACCACCTCCTGGAGCGGTACGACGACTGCCATGGCCCGGGACACGACGCAGGGCTGGTCGTGATCTCGCTGCGGCGGTAGGGCGCGGCGTCGTGGCTACCTCCGTCTACAGGACCCCGGACAACGTGGTGGAGCTGCTGGACGGGGCGCTCGGCGCGGCGCTGAAGACGCGGTTCTACCGCTCCATGCTGGGAGAGCGTCGGGGCGTAGGGTCTCTGCGGGACTTCGAGGGCCTGCCCGTCACGCCCATAGCGGAGCTGCGCCGCCAGGCCCTGGCCGACGTGGTGGCCGAGCCGGACCGGGTGGGCTGGATATTCGGTCGGCGCCGGGGACGGAGGCGGGGGGAGGTAGCGGTGGCGGAGGGGGCGGAAGAGACGGCGCTGCGCTACTCCGTGTTCCGCGACGCGCTCAAGGACGCGCTGCCAGCGCGGCGCGGACGGAACGGGGTTGCGCTGGCGACGCCCGATCGCAGGTACTTCGCCGCCGAGGTCGCCACGATGCTGGGCTACGCCGGGGTCGCTACCCACGTCGTCACGGACCGCGGCGATGGCCGCGCCGCCGCCATGCTGCGGTCGATGCGGCCGGACGTGCTGGCGATGCTCGCCGGGGACGCCGGCGGCGAGGGGCTGCCGCCGCCGGGGGAGTTGTGGGTCACTGTACGGGGTGCGGGCGCGAGGCCAACCGGCACGGCGCCGCGGCTGGACGTATACATGGTGGACGAGCTCGGGTTGCTGGGCCACTCCACCGACGGGCGGCGTTGGACGACATATAATGACCTGTACTACTATGAGCTATCGCGCCGTGGGCGGCTGGTGGTGACGGCGCTTCGGAGCCGCGCCTTCCCGCTGCTCAGGATCGAGACGGAGGACGAGGTGAGGCTTCCCGACGGCCGCTGCCTCGAGATCGCGCGGCTGGTAGACTGAGGAGACGGCAGCGGCAAGGCGGGAGCGATGTACCACGCGCTGAGCAGGATCATAAGGAAGCTGAGGCGCCAGAGACGGCTCGGCGCCGTATTCCTGGTTGCCGTACTGTTATCCAGCCTCGCCGGCAATACGGTCGTCTTCTATACCTTCGACAGGATGGCCCACGACCCGCCTCTCACGCTGTGGGACAGCGTCTGGTACAGCATCATCTCCGTCACCACCATAGGGTACGGCGACTTTTCGGCGGAGACGGCCGCGGCGCGGCTGGGGACGCTGGTATTCATCATATTCATCGGGCTGGCGGCGTTCACGACCTCCGTCGGCATCGTAGTCGAGTGGATAGTGGACCTGAGACAGAAGGAGCGAACAGGCATGGGCAGAGCCACGTCCAAGGGTCACCTGATCATCGTCAACTTCCCGAACGAGTCCCGGGTACGGCAGATCGTGGACGAGTTCTGCATCGACCGCCGCCACAAGGGGCTGGAGGTGGTGATCGTCTCGAACGAGATAGAGCACCTGCCGTTCGAGGTTAACCACGTCTCGTTCATCCGGGGGTCGCCGCTGGAGCAGGACTCCTACGAGCGGGCGGACATCGCCCACGCGAGACAGGCGATCATATTGAGCACGAGCTACGACGACCCGCGAAGCGACAGCCTCGTGGCGTCCGCGGCCTTCGTGGCGCACCGGATAAACCCGGACCTCAGCATCGTCGCGGAGGTGCTGGACCCGAAGCATGACGTGCTGTTCGACCTGACGTCCGACGTGTCGCTGGTGTACACCCTGAAGATGGCGAACAACATGCTGGTGCAGGAGGCGCAGGACCCAGGCGTCCACTCGCTGGCCCAGGCGATCACGAGCAACGAGATGGAGGGCACGCTGGCCAGCACGGTGGTGGCCGCGCCCCCGCCCGGGATGTCCTACGTGGACGCCGCCAAGGCGCTGCTGGACCACGACGTGAACCTCGTGGGGGTGGTGCGGGACGGCTCGGTGATCGCCAGCATGGTCGGGCAGTCGATGACGGGAGGCGACCGCCTCGTCTACATCAGCAAGTCGCAGATCGGATGGAGCGAGATAGGGCCCATGCTGGCGGCGCCCCAAGGGGGCCGATGAGCGCCGGCGCTCCGGGGTCGACCCGCCAGCGCGGCCCGTCCTTCCTGGGTAGCGTGGACGGCCCGGCGCGGCGGGCCCTGGGCAGCGCCCTGGAGCGCGCCCGGTCGGACTTCGAACTGTACAGGGCGCGTTTCCGCGAGGCGGGGCTGGCCGAGCAGGCCCCCCTGGGCGCGGAGCCGCTGGAGGCGCTGCGGCGGCTTCCCACCCTCGACGCCGGCGACCTGCCGGCGCTGTTCCGCCAGGGCCTCGAGGCGAACCGGGAGATCATCGACCTGGAGGCGTCGTCGGGCACGACCGGCGTGAGGAAGCGCCGGCCCATCACCTACGACGACGCGCGGCTCGAGGCGCGGCTGCTGGAGAGGGCGTTCGAGATGTGCGGCGTAACCCCGGTCGACAGGGTGGCCTGCCTCGACACCGGGCCGCTCACGCTCATGGCGTCCTTCACGGAGGCGCTGGACGACCTGGGGGCAGCCGAGGCGTACGCGTTCACCGTCAGCCCCGACTCCGAGGCGGCGGTGGAGGTTCTGGCGGCGTTGGACCCCACGGTCGTCATGACGGTGCCGTCGGTGCTGGAGCGCGTGCTCGCGGCCCTGCTGCGGCGGCTGGACGGCGGGCGCATGGGGTTGCGGGCGATGGTGTACGCGGGGGAGCCCCTGGCGGCGGCCGCGCGGGCCGCGCTGGAGGCCGCGGGGGTGGAGGTCTTCTCCTACTACGGCTCGTCCGAGACGTCTACGCTGGGGATGGAGTGCCGCTCGCATCGAGGCGTCCACCTCTTCACGAACGCGTCGATCGTAGAGTGCGCCCCCGGCGCCGGCGGCGTCGCGCCGGAGATCGTGGTAACGACGCTGTACCAGCAGGGGCTTCCACTGGTACGCTACCCGCTCAGGGACCGGGTGAAGATCATGGGCGGCGCCTGCCCCTGCGGGCTGCCCTACCCCAGGGTAGAGGTGCTGGGGCGCTCCGACGACTCCGTGTCGGTGCTGGGCGTGAAGCTGGGCTACCGCTCCATACGCGAGGCCGCGTACGCGGGGCTGCCCGCGCCGGGGCCGATGGAGGCTATCCTGACAGGCGCGTCCGGCGAGACGGAGACCCTCGTGTTGCGGCTGCCTGACGAGATGGAAGGCCACGAGAAGAAGATCAGGGAGTCCCTGCTCGTACACGAGCCGGACGTCGCCTTCTTGGTAGGCGCCGGGTTCATGGGACTCCGCATAGAGTTCGCGGACGAGGGCCTATGGCCCGTCTCCAGGAAGGCGCGCATTGCCGACGAACGCAACGCTGACGGTGGAGCTGGTCTCTAACCCGGGCCCCTGCCTGGTGAAGGCGGTCCACTGCCTGTTGGAGGACGAGATGGCGCCCGGCCTGGTGGAGGACCTGCCGTCCCTCGTCGAGACGCTCTCGCCCGCCGCGGGCGGCGCCGTTCCCCTGCTGGTGTGCGCGTCGGAGGGTCCGTCCCCGCGGGGCGCGGTGGTGGGTTCGTACCTGCCGGCCGTCAACGTCGGCGCGGTGCTCTACAGCGCGGTCGCCGGGCCGCGGCGCGGCCAGGGGATATACAGGTCGATGCGCAGGCGGCTGATCGAGGCTTTCGATTGCGAGGCGGCGAAGCGCGGGGCCGGCGGCGTGGAGTACGTCGTCTCGGAACAGCGGCCTGGGAGCGGGCTGCTCAGCGCATACGTGGGCCGATGGGGCGCGCACGAGGCCGCGCTCGACTACGAGCAGCCGCAGGTCCAGGGGCTGGAGCGGACGCCGCTGAGGCTCGTCTTCCTGCCCGTGGGCGCGGCCGGGCCTCCGTCGGGGAGCTTCGCGCTCCGGGTCGCGCGCGAGATGTACAGGCGCGTCTACCGGATAGACGACCCGGATGGCAACGAAAGCTTCCGCCGCATAGTACAATCGTCGAGAGCGAGGAACCGGGACGGTCTCGGACCATGACGGCGGCAAGGCGCGCAGCGACGGCCCGCCGGGGGGAGGTAGGAATGTTCGGAAAAATAGCGCCGCCACGACGGTACGGCAAGGGCTGACATGGACGCATCCTCCACGGTCGGGCGCATCCGCTCTTACGACTTCGGGGGCCACTCGGACGAGGGGCTCCGACGCACCATCTCCAGGTACGCCCGCGGCCCCGCCGCGCCGGGCAAGGAGTGCCTGGTCCCCATCGTCTTCGCCGTCGTGAACGAGGCCGTCGGGCGCCGCCTGGGCCTCTGGCGCATATTCGACGCAGGCTTCGACCTGCCGACGCTCGCCAGGCACTACTCGGCGGCCCAAGAGATCATCGACCGCGGCGGCTACAGGTCCAACCCCGCCTACTACGCGGACGACGAATACCTGGAAGGCCCGCCCTTCCGCCGCGCCGTGGACGCGGACCCGGCCATGACCGGGCTGGACGCCGACGACCGCGCCATCGTCCACGGGCTGGTCTACGTGTCCGAGAAGGCGCGGCGCACCGAGGCGTCCAACGTCATGCTTCCGGGCCGCTTCTACAGGGCGCTCAGGCGAAGGGGCGTCGCGGAGGAGACGCGGTTCAGCCCGACCGACGAGCAGCTCGCGGCGGGTTGCCTGCTGTACGAGGGGGCGGTAGTGGAGATGGCGGCCGGCGAGGGCAAGACCGTAGCCGCCGCGTTTCCGGCGGCGCTCCACGCCGCGCTGGGCAGGTCCGTACACGTCGTCACCGCGAACGACTACCTGGCCTCGCGGGACGCCGAGTTGCTCGCGCCGGTGTTCGAGTCGCTGGGGCTGAGCGTGGGCGCGGTGCTCGCGCCGATGAACGACGCCGAGCGGGCGTATTCATACGGCGGCGACATCGTGTACGGCACGCTCCGGGAGTTCGGGTTCGACTTCCTGCGGGACAACCTGAAGCACTCCGAGGAGGCGATGGCGCAGGGGCCGCTCGACGTTGCGATCGTAGACGAGGCGGACATGGCGATGATCGACGAGGCGCACACGCCGATCATCATCTCCGGCGCCGGCGGCCGGCGAGCGCGACACGCGCCCAGGGTGAGGTCGGCGATGGCCAGGCTGGCCGAGGAGCAGAAGCGGGCCGCCGCCGCGCTGCGCAGCCGCATGGAGGAGGACCCCGGGGACCTGGAGGCCGCCGCCGCGCTGTACCTCGCCGACCCGTGGAACGATGCCCTGACGCGCCGCATGGCCGCCGACCCCGGCCTGTACGGGCGCGTCCGGGCGCTGGCCGCCGACCGCCCCGGCAACGGCATCGCGGAGGCGCTGCCGTACGTCGTCGACGCGCGCGGGGAGAGCGCCTCCCTCACGGCGCTGGGGCGCGAGCGCGTCGAGGCCGCGCTCGGCCCGGTGTTCGACACCGCAGACCTGGAAGAGCGCCTGGACCGCCTCCACGAGCGCCTGCCTTGCCGGCAGACAGGCGGCGACCTGCCGCTGGCGGAGAAGCGCGGCACGGCCGGGAAGCTGGCACGGAGGCTGTCCGCGCGGTACGAGCTCATGGAGCAGGTGGACCGCGCCCTGCACGCGGAGGCGGTGCTGCGGCGGGACGTCGATTACGTCGTCTCGGACGGCAGGGTCGTGCTCGTAGACCGCGTCACCGGACGCCGCCGCCCGGACAGCAGGTACCAGCACGGCCTGCAGGCCGCCGTGGAAGCCAAGGAGAGCGTCCCGGTAGTGGAGGAGGCCGACGCGCTGGCGCGGATTCCGGTGCAGGGCTTCTTCGAGCAGTACCGGACACTGTGCGGCATGACCGGCACGGCGGCGGGGGCGGAGGAGGAGTTCCACCTGCTGTACGGGCTGGAAGTGGCGGTGGCGCCCCCTTCCCTGCCGTCGCACCGCGTCGACCACCCGGTGCGCCTGTACGGCAGCGCCGGGGAGAAGAACAGGTCGCTGGTGGAGGAGGTCGCAGCCTGCCGCCGGGCCGGGCGTCCGGTGCTGGTCGGGGCCGCCACGGTGGAGCAGGCGGGCGAGATCAGCGCGCTGCTCGCCGAGCACGCCATCCCCCACGACAGGCTAGACGCCAACAGCCTGGACGACGAGGAGCGCGTCGTTGCGCGCGCGGGCCGGGCGGGAGCCGTGACGGTCGCCGCGAACGTCGCCGGACGGGGTACCGACATCCTGCTCGAGCCCGGCCTGGACGACCGGATAGCGCGGGGCTACGTCTCGATGGTGGAAGAGCGGCTTGCCGAGGGCTACGGCACCGTGTCGCTGGCCTGCGGCACCCCGGGTGAGGCGGCTGTGCTGCGCGGGGCGCTCGGCCGCCGGCCCCACCTCGCGCAGAGGGTGGACGCGAGCGGATGCGTGCTCAGCGTATCGCTCGCGGCGGGTACGCCGGGCGGGGGCGGCCTGGGCGAGACGCGACTGGAGGCAGGGCTCGGGCTGTACGTCATCGGCGCGGAGCTAGGCCACGACTCGCGCATAGACACGCAGCTACGCGGCCGCTCCGGCAGGCAGGGGCAGCCCGGAGCGTCGCGGTTCATCCTGTCGCTCCAGGACCGCCCGCTGGCGTCCAACACGCGCGCGGGGCCGGCGGCGCGGCGGGAAAGCCACCGCGACGGCGCCGGTGGCGTCTACTACGAGGGGCCGCGCACTTCGCGGAGCGTGCGCCGCGCACAGGCAGCCGCCGAGACGGACGACCACGCCGCCCTGAAGGCGCGCGCCGACCTGGACCGCATCGTCGAGCGCCAGACCTCCGCCTACTACAGGAGCCGCCGCCGCGTCATGCGCTCCGCTGACTTCCTGGGCGAGTGCCTCCGGCTGGCGGCGGACTGCGCGGAACGCATCGTAGACCGCTACCTCGCCCCGGGCCTATCCGGCAGCTACGCCGCCCGGTTCGAGCGGATGGCGGAGACCCTATGGCTCGACTACAGGCTCGATGCCGCGCACCTCTGGGGCCTTGGGCCCGAGCAGGCAACCGAGGTCTTCGCAGGGCTAATGGAGGAGCGCGTCTTGGAATGCACTAGGACCATGCCCCTGGAGCATTTCGAGGAGCAGGCCAAGCGGCTCATGCTCACGGCATACGACTCGACGTGGAGCGAGCACCTGGCGCAGATGGACGGCCTGATGGCCGGCATCCAGGCGGCCGCTCTGGGCCACACCGAGGCCGTCTCCCAGTTCGGACGCCGCAGCGTCGAGGCGTACCAGTCCTTCTCGGAGGAAGCCGCGGACAGCTTCGTGCGCGAGCTCCTCACCGGCGGCCTGTCCGAAGCGGAGATGGCGGCGGCGCCCGAATTGAAACTGGTGGAAGACGCGGAGCAGATTCTCGTATAGGCCGCGCGCGTCGCGGTCTCACTGGAGGCTGAATATGGCAGCAACGATGGGCAAAGCCGGCGGATGGGCCCTTGCGGGCGCCCTGGTCGCGGGGGGGCCGATGATGGCGGCGTGCAGCACCGGCCCGACCTACGAGCAGTGGGCGGCGACGGACGGCGCGGCGGGCCGCATAAACCTCGACGACGTGCAGCAGGCGTTCAAGAGCGCCAAGAGCGCCACCGACTTCGAGCAGCGCGTCAACCAGATATACGAGGGCGACGGCCTGGTGCTCATACGGGCCAAGCAGGAGGCCGAGGGCCTGGTGATGGAGGGCTGGGAGGACCTCGACGGCAACTACGAGATCTCAGACGCCCAGGACGACCTGCTCTTCACGATCCTCGAGCGGAACGACCAGCACGAGATGCGCGGCTACGGCGCGAACTCGTACTACCACAGGCCCTTCGGAGCCGGCGACTTCCTATTCACCTACCTGATCATCTCCTCCCTCACCCCGGGCGGCTACTACTACTCGACCCCGCCCGGGTACGCCCGCACCACCGTGGCCAGCCAGCGCGACTCCTACAGGAGCGGCAGCAAGTACCGCAGCCAGGTATCGCGCAACAGCAATTACTTCCAGACGCAGAAGCGCTTCGAGGGCTCCCGCTACGACAGCGCGAGCCGCAACGTCAGCACCTCGCGGCAGTCGTACATGAGCAAGCAGCAGACGAGCGGCGCCTTCAAGAAGAGCAGCACCGGCGTCAGGAGCTCCTGGGGCAAGTCCACCACCGCCGCGCGAAGCTCCAGCTTCGGCGGCAGGGGCGGCTTCTTCCGCGGCGGGGGCGGCGCCCAGAGGCTGATCGGCCTCGACCGCTTCGCGCCCCCGGCATCCACCGCCGTTCGGCCTGGGCCTGTCGAAGGTCCGCCAGCTTAAGCCCGTCTCCGCCAACGCCGTTCGGCCTGGACCCGTCGAAGGCCCGCTAGCTTGAGCCCGGTCTCCGCCAACGCCGTTCGGCCTGAGCCTGTCGAAGGCCCCCCACCCATGGCCGCGCCGCCAAAATACGCCAAGGGCCCGCGCCCAGACACCTTCGCGCGCCAACTCCCCCATGACCGTCATTCCCGCGCACGCGGGAACCCATCCCCGGACGCGCCGACACTGCTACTCCGCATCACCCTGGGCGACATGCCCCTGGAGGACGCCTTCCAGGTCGAGGCGCCCTACGGGTCGGACACCACCCTGGGCGGCCTGCTGGACGCGACATTCCCGCTGGAGCCGCTGGAGCAGCGTCACGTGAAACGCCTCCTGGACGCCAGGGCCAACCCCGACCTACCCGACGTGTACGACGCCCTCGTCGAGCTCCTGGACGACTGGCGAGAGCGCCGCTGCGACCTGCGCTTCTACGTCAACCACGGCCCAGAGCTCACGCTGGACGCCCGCGTCGGCTGCTGGCTTGCGGAGCGCGGCGGCGCCCCCCGCCTGCTCGACCTCGTCATGGAGCAGGTCCCCACGCCGCTGGAATACGCCGTGCATCGCGGCTACGCCGCCGACGCAACCGCCATACTCCGGTGGCTGGAGGAGACCGCCGTCTTATTCTTCCTCCGGCGGCGTCCCGGCTCCGCCCGCCTCCACACGGCCGGGAACGACGCGCTGGACGGCGCGATCCGCCGCCTGGAAGACCAGGGCCGCGTGAGCGCCCACGAGACCGGCGTCGAGGTCACCCCCCAGGGCGAGCGGCACGTGGAGCAGCTTCTCGCCGAGGCGGAGTCCTACGCCGCCGCGTACGACATCTTCAGCGACGTGCTGCCCGGCCCGCCCGCCGGCCCGCACCGCTTCGGCGCCGGGCGCGGCGTCGACCTGCGCGTCGCCGTGTACGAGGCCGAGGGTGTCGACCCGCTCAGGGCCGTCTTCCTGCTGCGCGCGTACGACTCGTCCCTAGAGGAGGCGGCCGGCGACGACTGGACGCGCGCGGCAACCGACCCCGACTTCTACCGCGACCTCCTCGCCCCGGTGACCGACCGCGAGGAGATCGACGCCGTTGCCCTCGAAGCGGTCATCGACGACGGATTCGCTATCATGGAGCAGGCCGGCGCTGGCCGGCCGCAACCGGAATGAGGGCAGAGATTGGAAGGCGTAACGACACACTCAGGCCTGACCGACGCCGACCTGGCGTTCGTAGTGGCCCACGCCGCACCCGGCGCGGCCAACCCTTCGAGGCTGGCCGGTCTGATCAGGCAGGACCCCGACTTCAGGAAGGCTCTGGTCGGCGACGAGAAGGTCCTCGAAGCGGTGTTGAACGACGAGGAGGCGTTCCTCAAGATAGGGCCCGCCCTCTTCTTCGAGGTGCTGCTGCGCGGCTCGTCCAGGGAGTTGGAGACGGCGGCCTACACGGTGGAGCGGAGCGGGCGCGACAGCATCCCCATCTTCGACACGCCGGAGGTGACCGACCTGATGGGCCGCGGCGGCGTGATCGAGTACCTGGCGCACATGCTCGCCTCGTTCACCCGTATCCAAAGCTACGTCGTGCCGGTGCGGGTACGCCCCGGCGTGCGTCGGCGCATCCGCTACAACGACATGGACGTCGACAGCCTGATCGCCCTATGCGCGAAGGCCGGGGAGCACGAGCGCTTCGCCTTCTACAAGCGCATCGCCGACGTATGCCTCTTCACCTCGGGCGTCTTTCCAGGCCACGCCGGCCTCCACGCCCAGGCCGCGCGGCAAGGCCGCGGGCGCATGCGAACGCGCCGCACCATCGAGGACTACGAGACCGAGGGGCGCAGGTTCTACCGCCTCGCCGAGGAGCACCCCGCCGCCCGTCTCATGGAACTCGCCGGCGTCTTCGCCCTCCTACGCGAGAACTTCACCTCCGCCCGCAAGCCCCTGACCTTCATCGCCTCCCACTACCTCCACTCCAAGCGCCACCACCTCTTCGGCGGGCCGGGAAGCTGAAGCCAGCATAGACGCTGCTTCCTACGCATGCCGCGAGCAGCGCAAGTTGTTCAATCGGGGAGTTCGAGATTATGCTGAAAGAAGAGAGGAGTACCGTGATGGTCCCGATAGTTGCCGAGCACGGCGCCGAGTTGGAGTCGCTCTGCCGGAGGTATAACGTGCTGCGCCTGGAGCTATTCGGCTCGGCTGCCACAGGAGAGTATCACCCTACGGACAGCGATCTGGACTTTCTCGTCGAGTTCCAGGAGTTGCCCCCTGGAAGTTACGCCAGCGCCTACTTCGGCCTGCTGGACGCGCTGGACCGACTTTTCGGAAGGCCGGTGGACCTCATAGTCTATTCGGCCATCGAGAACCCCTACTTCCGCCAGTCCGTGGACCGGACCAAGGAGTTGCTGTATGCGGCATGAAGCAAAGTCGCTCCGATCACTCGCTCAGTATCAGCTTCCGAAACCGGCTCATCCACGGATACTTCACCGTGGACGACCGGGTGGTCTGGGATGTGGTCCAAGTGCATCTACCCCTGCTGCGTCGCGAGATCGAAGCGTTGCTGGAGGAAGTATGAGCGCAGGTTCTACCGTCTGGCCGAGGAGCACCCCGGCGAACGCCTGATGCCTGCGTAGAACGGCGGGGCGTCAGAAACCGGGCCAGCCGGGCAGGGCCGCCGACTGGCGGACCCACTCCGCCATCTGCGCCTCGTCGAGCTCGCCCTCGTAGATGTCGACCCAGCGCGAGTCCGGGTCCTTGCCTGAGCCGGGCGGGAGGGGGCGCAGCGACGCGCCATTGAGGAAGGTCACCTTCACGTAACGTGTGAAGACGTGGTAGCTCGCGAACCAACCCTGGCCCTCGACGCCGTACCAAGGCGAGTTCCACCTCACGGCCTTGCGCACGCCGGGCACGTTGCGCGCGATGAGGTCGTCGAGGCGGCGCCCGAGGTCGCTCTTCCAGCCCGGCATGGCCGCGATGTATGCCTGCACGGGAGCGTCGCCGTCGGCCTTCGCGATCTGGGGATTGCCGCCCGATAGGAGCCGCGGCTTCGCGCCGTCCCCCTTTGCGACGTCTTCCTTCGCGGCCTTCGTTGACTTCCCGGACGTCTTGCCAGCCATTGCACTCACCCCATTCCACGCTTCGCGCAGCCCGAATGTACGGGGAAGGAATCCGGAAGTCAAATTGAACTCCCTTCCCTACTGCCACTCCGCGCAAGTTGCCAATCGACGAGTTCGAGGCTATCCTGAAACCGTGCAAGAAAGTTATCACATCACGTTCCCACCTGAATACCAAGTAGAAGCGCTATCCGATCTCTGTGACGATGATCGTGGAATTCAGACTGGGCCCTTTGGGAGCCAGCTTCACCAGAGGGACTATGTGCCCGTAGGAACTCCCATCATCACGGTAGAGCATCTGGGCGAAAATCGTATCATCCACCAGGACCTCCCCAAGGTCTCAGATTACGACCGAGACCGACTATCCAGGTACACCCTCCGGGAAGGGGACATCGTATTCAGCCGTGTTGGGTCAGTGGACCGGCGCGCACTGGTGAGTGGGGCAGAAGAAGGCTGGCTATTCTCGGGACGCTGCTTGCGAGTGCGGCCAGACCAAAACAAGATCGACCCTGGTTACCTTTCCTACTTCTTCGGTTGGGCACCGTTTAGGGAACACATCAGAGCGGTCGCCGTCGGTGCGACGATGCCGTCTCTGAATACTCAGATACTCAGCGATGTCGCAATCCCCTATCCTCCTTTGCCAGAGCAGCGGGCCATCGCCCACGTGCTGGGGACGCTGGACGACAAGATAGAGCTGAACCGGCGGATGAACGAGACGCTGGAGGAGATGGCGCGGGCGCTGTTCAAGTCGTGGTTCGTGGACTTCGAGCCGGTGCGCGCCAAGATGGAGGGCCGCTGGCGCCGCGGGGAGTCTCTGCCGGGGCTGCCGGCGGAGCTGTACGACCTGTTCCCGGGGCGGCTGGTGGGCTCGGAGGCGGGGGAGGCGCCGGAGGGGTGGGAGGTGCGGGCGTTGGGCAGTTTCGGCCAAGTCATTACTGGGAAGACCCCTAGTACTCGCAACCCATCCTTCTATGGATCAGATGTGCCATTCTTGAGAATACCTGATATGCACGGACGGATGTATGCGGTAACTACTGGTTCGATGCTATCGTACGCCGGAGCACTGTCCCAACCTCGGCAGTCGCTCCCAGCAGGAAGCATATCAGTTAGCTGTATTGCCACTCCTGGGTTGGTCATATTGAATCATCAGCAAACCCACACCAACCAGCAAATCAATAGCATCATTCCCAATGAACCGAACACTAACAAATACCTGTATTGGTTCTGTAGGCAGCTTGCTTCTGAAATAATGCTAAAGGGCAGTGGGGGCTCCGTATTCCAAAACATGAATAAGTCAACATTCAGTGCCATGGAGATTCTGGATGCTGGAAGAGCATGTATTACGTCCTTTGAAGCGATGGTTTCACCTATCCACGAAGTGATATTGTGTAACGAGCAACAGAATCAAGACCTTGCTAGGATAAGGGATACACTGCTGCCGAAGCTATTGTCGGGAGAGTTGGGAACGGTAATGGAGAACCTCATTTGAGAAAATGACATGACTGCTATCGAGAGAGGACTAGAGACACCAATCGGTAGGGGTGCCCCTTGTGGGTACCCAAGCGGGGGAAGGTAACCACGAGGGTTACCCCTACGATGGCCGGGATGACGAGTCGGTAGGGGTGCCCCTTGTGGGTACCCAAGCGGGGGAGGGTAACCACGAGGGTTACCCCTACGATGGCCGGGATGACGAGTCGGTAGGGGTGCCCCTTGTGGGTACCCAAGCGGGGGAAGGTAACCACGAGGGTTACCCCTACGATGGCCGGGATGACGAATCGGTAGGGGGCCCCTTGCGGGTACCCAAGCGGGGTAGGGGTAACCACGAGGGTTACCCCTACGTTTGATGGCCGGATGACGAATCGGTAGGGGTGCCCCTTGTGGGTACCCAAGCGGGGGAGGGTAACCACGAGGGTTACCCCTACGTTTGATGGCGGGATGAATGAGTCGGGAATACGTTAGGGCAGGAGTAGAACCTGGGGCAGTTATGGGCGAGCAGAGTGAACTCCGGCGCCGGTCGATCAGGCTGAAGGGGTACGACTACTCCCAATCGGGCGCGTATTTCGTGACCATCGTCACGCAGGGCAGGGTGTGCCTGTTTGGTGATGTGGTTGAAGACAGGATGCGTCTGAACGGCGCGGGGGAGATGGTCAAGACGGCATGGGAGGGGTTGCCACGACGGTTTCGGGGCGTCGGTCTGGACGTGTTCGTGGTGATGCCGAATCATGTTCACGGGATCATCGTAATGGAGGAATCGGTAGGGGTGCCCCTTGTGGGTACCCAAGACGGAGGGAGGGTAACCACGAGGGTTACCCCTACGTTGGGTGACGGGGGGAAGGCAACCACGAGGGTTACCCCTACGTTGGGTGACGGGGGGAAGGCAACCACGAGGGTTGCCCCTACGTTGGGTGACGAGGGGAAGGCAACCACGAGAGTTGCCCCTACGTTGGGTGACGGGGGGAAGGCAACCACGAGGGTTACCCCTACGTTGGGTGACGGGGGGAAGGCAACCACGAGGGTTGCCCCTACGTTGGGTGATGCGGTTGGGGCGTATAAGTCGATGGTGACGGTGGAGTATGCGCGGGGGGTGAAGGCGTGTGGATGGCGGCGGTTCGATGGGCGGCTGTGGCAGCGCAACTACTACGAGCACGTCATCCGAGACGAAGACGAACTGGACCGTGCCCGGGAGTATATCGTGAACAATCCTCTGAAGTGGGCACTGGACAGGGAGAATCCGGCTGTCGCCGGACAGTCCTAGACAACCTCGCCGCGGGGTTGGCCGCCGAGGAGATTGCAGAGAGCTACCCGTCGGTTTCCGTCGATGCGGTGAAGGCGTCCCTGCACTACGCGGCAGAGTTGGCCAAGGAGCGGATAGCGCCCTGAATAGCGTTGGATAAGCGTCAGGTCAATGGGGAGGACTGCCGAAGTCCTTCCTCAAGGGTTCAGGCTGCATACCGCTGCTCCAGCACTCTGTATGCCTCGTCTTCACACCGCACATTCAAGCCTTCGTCCACGCTCACACCGCTTGCCATAGACGTAATTTCATTAGCTCTGTCCAAGAAGTCATCATATCGTGTGCGAACCTCGGACTCCTCCACACTGTCACCCTCGATATCCATCCACAGCTTCATGAGGTCCTTCTGCAACGCCGCACACCGGGTACCGGTTATAGAAAGATTCTCAACCTTACTCGCGTAGTGCGCCACCGCATCCCAACATGCGAGCGCGGCTATCCCGGCAACCATAACCCAGATGACCCATGCCAGGGACGTGTTTAGGGTGTTAGGCACGACTACAGCCGCCTCGATTACGACAGCCGCCAACAGCCCAAACCGCACGCCCATGTCCAAGCGCCGGTACTTGTCCGCAAGCGCTCCGTAGTACCTAACGTATCGCTCTGCGTCCAGAAGGCTCTGCCAAACGGCATTCCTAGTCTGATCTGTGACCCTGTACATACCAGCCCTCCATTCGATGCCTAACCATGCGGGCCTGCATTCGAATTATAGCCGTTCACACGCGCAACAGCAGCACTATGGCGCAACGCCACACCATCTCCGGCCCTCGATTCGGACCGGCGCCTAAGCTAGATCGTAGACTTGGAAGCGGTGGCGGTTGGTCTCGGTGACGTAGAGGCGGCCCTGGGCGTCGAGGTTTACGGAGGTGGGGCCCCAGAAGTAGGGCTCGGTCTGCGAGGATACGAGGTACGGCGTGTTGAGGTGCGCCGGCAGGTCCGGGATGAGGTTCGACTGATCGCGCACGACCTGCTCGTCCGGGTTGGCGGCTAGGAACTCCTTCGCCCACTGCGAGAGCGTGCCCTCGCCGCGCAGCAGCGCCGCGAGGCTGCCGTCCGGCGCGAAGACCTGGACGCGCTCGTTGCCCCAGTCGGCGACGTAGACGTTGCCTTCGCCGTCCACGGCGACGCCCGCCGGCCTGTTAAGCTGGCCCTCGCCTTCGCCCGGCTCGCCGAAGCTGGCGAGGTAGCCGCCGTCTTGCGAAAACTTCTGGACGCGGTCGTTGCGCCAGTCGGCGACGTAGACGTTGCCGTCGCCGTCCAGGGCCACGCCCCAGGGCATGTTGAACTCGCCCGGGCCGTCGCCGAGGCTCCCCCACTTGCCCAGGAACTCGCCGTCACGTGAAAACTTCTGCACGCGGTGGTTGTGCTGCTCGGCCACGTAGAGGTTGTCGTCGGGGTCGAAGGCTATGCCCGACGGGCCGCTGAGCTCGCCGTCGCCGGAGCCCGCCGCGCCCCATGACCCCAGCACCTCTCCGCCCGCGCTGAAGATGGAGACCCTGTTAAGGTACTCGTCGGTGACGTACAGCCGCTCATCGCTGTCGAACGCGACGGATACCGGCAACGTGAACTGCCCCTCGTCGCCGCCGTAGCCTCCGCCGAACTCCGTGACGTAGTCCTCGTCCAGCGTACATACGCCGATGCGCGGGGCGGTATCCCACCTGTTCAGCACGAAGATGCTGCCGTCGCCGCTGACGGCGAGGTCGTAGGGGTAGGCGAAGCCGCGCCCGTTGAGGCCGTTGTTGACGATGCCGATCGTCTTGAGGTACTGCGGCCGCGCCGCGGTCTGTGTAGTCACTTTGGCTATGCTCCGTCCGGGCTAGGCTAGCTGGTACTCGCGAGTCGCCGCAATCAGGCCCAGCACCTCGCCGACCCGCTCCGCCGATCCCTCGGCGGACTCGCCGTCGCGCAGCGGCACGTCGCCCTTCACGGCAACGTAGCCTGTCAGCGCCGCTCTCGTCTCGTCGGAGACCTGGATCGGCCCGATCAGGTCCAGACAGCCGTCCACCAGCTCGGAGGGCGTCAGCGTGCCGCCGTTCACGTGGGCGAGCCGGTAGATGATGTCCTGCACGCCCGGCAGGTCCACGTTCCGGAGCTCCTGCGCGGCGAAGTTGACGCGCTCCACCAGCGCGCCGCTGTCGATCCACTCGTCGCCCTCGTGCCACCCCTCGACCGTGGGCGGCATGAGCAGCCCCTGGCCCATGAACATCGACTGGCTGGCAAGCTGGGGCGCGCCGAGGGTCGGCTCGCGGTAGCTCCCCGCAGTGCGGACGGCGCCGACCACCAGCTCGACGGGGGCCTTCACCCTCTTGTACATGGAGCGCTCCGACCTGAAGTAGCCGGAGTTGAAGAGCGTGCGGAGTACGGCCCTGATCTCGTAGCCGGAGTCGAAGTAGCTCCGCATCATCTCCGCGACGACCGTCTCCCCCTCCTCGTCGATCTCGTCGGAGGCGAAGAACTGGAACAGGCGCCTGCACACGAATTCCGCCGCTGACGACTGCTTGCAGATGATGTCGACGATGTCGTCGCCGTTCCAGTTGCCCGTCTCGCCGAGGAAGGTCTTCTCGCCGTCGTCGTGGTCCCACTCGCGGAAGTCGAAGTGCCACGAGATCCTGCCGTAGGGCCATATCGAGTCCTTCATGGACCTGGTCACCATGTACTCGGCGTTGCCCAGGGTCCAGCCGGTGAAGGCCCGCGAAGCCTCCTTGATGTCCTGCTCGGTGTAGTTGCCGATGCCCATCGAGAAGAGCTCCAGCAACTCGCGCCCGTAGTTCTCGTTGATGGCGCCCTTGTGGTTGTCGTTGTTGTCCAACCAGACGAGCATCGCCGGGTCCTTCGACAGCTCCACGAGCAGGTCGCGGAAGCTGCCCAGCCCGCAGCGCCGGAACATCTCGATCTGGTTCAGCAGCGAGCGCGCCTGGTTCAGCTTCGC
This sequence comes from Dehalococcoidia bacterium, assembly GCA_963664035.2. Lineage (GTDB taxonomy): Bacteria > Chloroflexota > Dehalococcoidia > Lucifugimonadales. The sequence goes on from OY760867.2 coordinate 3,013,172, forward strand.
GTAGCCGGTGGCGAACAGCCCGTGCCAGAAGAGGGCGACCTTCTCCTCCAACGGGTTATCCGTGGTCACCATCCGGTACATCCAGTATGCGGCCGCGGTGTTCGGGAACCGGGCCTCGCCCATGTCCACGTGGAACCGCCGCAATACGTCGTCGGGCAGGTTGTTGGGCTCGCCGGGGTTGAGGAGCTTCTCCACGGTCGCCTCGTACCCACGGGCGACGTGCTCTTCCAGCTCGGCCCTGGTGGCGCCGAAGCCGGCGCGGCGCATCAGGTGCGCCATAGTCTCCATGTCGCGACTGCTCATTTTTGCGCCTCCTCGTCCGTTGGCACGCCGTCGGCGCCAACTCGTAGGGGCGGGTTTCAAACCCGCCCTCCCCTGGCCTAGTTCTTGATCAGGTCGAATGACTCGAACCGGCCGTTGACTATCGGCGCGGCCTCCAGCCTCATCCAGTCCTCCAGGATGGTCGTGTAGGTGGACCGGAAGTCGTTGTTGTAGTGGAGGTCGCCGTCGAGCTGGTCTTCCTCCTTCAGCGAGGGGTACTCGCCGTACATGCCGCCCTCGACCTGTCCCCCGATCACGAAGGCGATGCCGCCGGAGCCGTGGTCGGTGCCGGAGCCGTTATCCTTGATCCTGCGGCCGAACTCGGAGAAGACGAGGATGGCCACGTCGTCCTCCCGTCCGTGCTCCTTCAGGTCGTCCATGAAGTCCCCAATGCCGCCCGCCACGTCGTCCCAAAGCTGGGCGTGGGTCTTCAGCTCGCCGGAGTGGGTGTCGAAGCTGCCGTGCTCGGTGTAGAAGATGCGGGTGCCGAGGTCGGCGAACATGACCTGCGCCGCGCTCTTGAGGCTCTGGGCTATCGGGTTCGCAGCGTACTCGACGCTGGACGAGTACATCGCCGGCGCCGTGCGCAGGATGTCCGCGCCCTTCAGGGCGTCCGTGCCCGTCTGGCCGAGGAAGTCCATCACGGCGTCGCCGCCGCGGGCCCCGCCGTACATCTTCGCGAACGTCTCCAGCGCGAACTTGCGGAGCGCCTCGTCCTGCATGTCCGGGAACAGCCCGTAGGTCTCCAGGTTGCCCACGGAGGCAACGGGCACTCCCCTGCACCCCAGCGCGCGGGGCAGCCCGCGCCCGAAGTTGACGCCCGTCAGCACGTTGTCGCCCTTGGGGTCGAGCTCGCGGATTGTCCGCCCCAGCCACCCCTCGTTGCCGATGTCCTCCGGCAGGGCGGTGTGCCAGATGTCCATGGAGCGGAAGTGGGAGCGGTTCGGGTTCGGATAGCCGATCCCGTTCACGATCGCCACCTTGCCCTCGTCCCACAGCCGCTTCACCGGCTCCATGCCGGGCCTGAACCCGTACTGGTCGTCCACCTGGAGCACCTGCTCCGGCTCGATCCTAACGGCGGGCCGGTAGTCGTAGTAGAGCCCTTCGTTGTACGGGACTAGCGTGTTCAGATAGTCGTTACCGCCCGAAAGCTGGATAACCACCAGCGACCGGTCATGTCCGTTCGAGGTCATGGTCTCCTCCTGCGCCCCGATTCCTAGTTGCGCCATGCATACCGACTACGTTCCGGGATAATCTACATCATGGACGCAAGCCGTTCAAGTCCAATCCAGTGAATCCTGTCCATCCTTGTCGATGGCGTTGCGGCGGATGCGCCCCTGCTGGTACATTCTCTGCCGAACACTGCACGGAGGCGAGCATGGCCAAGTACAAGGCGGCGATCATCGGGACCGGACGAATGGGCGGGTTGATGGAGGACGAGCAGCCGTACACCAACCGGTACACGAAGCCCTACTCCCACTTCGCATCCTACCAGGCGATCGAGGAGACCGAGGTGGTCGCCGTGGCGAACCGCGGCGCCGAGCGGATGAGGGCGTTCTCCGAGCGCTGGGACTTCCACAACACCTACCTCGACTACCGGAAGATGATCGAGGTGGAGAAGCCCGACATCGTAAGCGTCACCGTTCCCACGTTCGCCCGCGCCGAGCCGATAATCTTCGCCGCCGAGCACGGCGTCAAGGGCATATACGCCGAGAAGGGGCTCTGCTCCTCGCTCGCCCAGGCCGACCGGATACGCGACGCCTGCAACGGCAACGGCGTAGCCTTCAACTGGGGCGCGTCCCGCCGCCAGCATAGCGGCTACGTCCAGCTGGCCGAGGCCATCGCCGGCGGCGCCATAGGCACGCCCACGCACGCCATCATGCTCACCTTCACCGACCTGATCAAGCACCACCCCCACACCCTCGACACCGTCTCCATGATGCTCGGCGACCCCAAGCCGGTCTGGGTCGAGGGCAGGCTCGTCGAGAAGGGCGACCCCCTCGACGCCGCCATGTCCCGCATGGGCCCCAGGTTCGGCCCGGGCCTGTCGCAGCGCCTGCCCCTCCCCCAACCCGAGTACGACCCCGACGGCCACCGCTTCGTGCCGCCGGAGGGCCAGGAGATAGCCGACCCGCTGGTCGGCTTCTACCGCGTCGGCTACGAGAACGGCGCCGAGGGTATCTACGTCCCCGCGCGCTCCGGGTGGAACATCGAGGTCCACGGCACCGACGGCTTCGCGGTGTCCTGGGACAACGGCGATACCAACTTCGTCCGCCGCGGCAAGTGGGGCGAAAGCGTCCTGGACGTGCAGACCTTCCGGCCCACCGGCGAGAGCCCCACCGTCACCACCATCCGCGACATCATCAATGAGATCGAGACCGGCGAGCGCACCCGCGGCAACATCGACACGACGATGCAGATCGTCGAGGCCGAGTTCGGCATAGCGCATTCCCACCTCCAGGGCGGCGCCCGCGTCGCCCTGCCCGTCACCGACCGCTCCCTGCTGGTCCCCGGCGGCTAGCCGCGCTCTGCCCGAGGGACTTGGTCCGCATACCTACTCCCAAGTGCTATAATCTGCTGCATCCGCGAACGACAGCCGGAGGCCGACGCCATGACTCCATCGACTAATGGCGCCAATTGGTTCGAAGATTACGTTGATGAAGACGATGACCCCGACGTGATCGACTACGATCTGAGCGCCACTCCCAACGATTTCAACGTCTCCACGCTCTTTAGCTATATCGAATCGGGGGCGATCATCATTCCTGGATTCCAGCGGCACTATGTCTGGGACAGAAAGAGAGCTTCGAGATTGATCGAATCTCTGATTCTTGGCTTACCCGTACCCCAATTGTTTTTGTACGAAGAGGACAAGAACAAGCTCCTGGTAATAGATGGACAACAACGGTTGATGTCGATCTATTACTTCATAAAGCAGCGCTTCCCCCGTAAAGAGGCGCGTCCGGAGCTTCGCAACGTTTTCGAGCAGGAGGGAGCCATACCTGACCGCCTCTTGCACGACGATAAATACTTTACGAACTTCAGACTTCAACTCCCGGAAAAATTGCCAGGCCAACCCAATCTGCTCAATGGGCTCAGCTATGCCACGCTGGGAGACCGTCAGCTTGAACTCAATCTGCGCCCAATACGAAATGTCGTAGTCAAACAGAACTCCCCAAGCGACAACGATTCGTCGATATACGAGATATTCAGCCGTCTCAACTCCGGCGGCGTCAACCTGAGACCTCAGGAGATACGTCTCAGCCTCTATCATTCCGATTTCTACGATGCGCTGGTGCGCATGAATGCGGATCAGCGCTGGCGCGGTCTCCTGGTCAGTGATGAACCCGACTTACACCTGAAAGACATAGAAGTGTTGCTCCGTATCTTCGCAATGTTGATTGACGCTAAAAACTATTCTCCCTCTATGGTGAAGTTCCTTAATCAATTCTCGCGCAAGTGCCAGGCGAACGACGAGGATGGGAATCGATACTTGGAAGAGCTATTCGACTCCTTCTTGGACGCAACGAAGGACCTTCCCAGGAACACCTTCCTGAGCAAGAGCACTAGCAGATTCAGCATCGCCCTGATAGAGGCGGTGTTTACTGCCGCGTGCCACAAGGCGTTTGACGAAAGGCGCACTCTCATCGGGTGCCTGAACGTGGACGAGTTGCAGGCGCTCAAGGCGGATACTCAATTTCTGGAAGCCGCCTCCCGATCGACGACTCAGACTGCGAACGTTCGAGCCAGACTGGAGCGGGGAAAGCATTTCATCAAAGCGCTCTAGGTATGGAAAAAACCATTGTAGATCGTCTGTATGGTGAGTTCCAGGATATAGTATGCAATCTTGGTCAAGCGGAGGTATCTTTACGTCTCTCCGCTGAAGAAACATTCCGGAAAGCTCTGCTGCTCGCCGCTGCCAGTTACTTCGAACGAGAGATCCAAGACCACATCATGAAATTGGTAAGGAAGCACAGCAACGGTGAAGTGGTCGTAGAGTTCGTACGGAACAAGGCGATAGAAAGGCAGTTCCACTCGTACTTTAGCTGGGGCGCGCGCAACGCAAATCAATTCTTCAGATTGTTCGGAGAAGGCTACAAGTCATATATGGCTCAGCGCGTGAAGGCAGACCAATCGTATGATCAGGCGGTACGGGCGTTCCTCGAGATCGGAGATGCAAGAAACAGGCTGGTACACCAGGATTTCGGCAACTTCACGCTCGAAAAGACAAGCGAAGAGATATTCGCCCTATACGAGGAGGCGTCTCGGTTCGTGAGATCGATCGAATCATCCTTTGACGAATACTTGCTGGCATCGAGAACGAAAGAGCCGGGCGCGGCGCCGTAGTCAGGGCCACCATGCCGCACGGAGGTGAGTCGATGGCCCCAACGGCGAACGTGAGGGTTAGGTTCGCGCCCAGCCCCACCGGAGGCCCGCACCTGGGCAACATACGCACGGCGCTATTCAACTGGCTGCTGGCCCGCGGCGCCGGCGGCTCCTTCATGGTGCGCATAGAGGACACCGACCAGGCCAGGAAGGTCGAAGGCGCCGTGGATGAGATACTGGAGGCGCTGCGGTGGCTGGGGGTGGACTGGGACGAGGGGCCGGGCGTCGGAGGCGGCCACGCCCCCTACTACCAGTCGCAGCGTCTCGACCGATACCACGCCGCGGCACAACGCCTCATCGACGCAGGCAGGGCCTACCCCTGCTACTGCTCCCCCGAGCGCCTGGAGCGGATGCGGGACGAGCAGGCGCGCGGCAAGCAGCAGGTCGGCTACGACCGCCTATGCCGGGGCCTGGGCGCCGAGCAGGGGGCGGCGAACGAAACCAACGGCGCGCCCCCTGTGGTCCGGTTCGCCATGCCGGAGGACGGCGCGACCTCGCTGGACGACATCGTGAGGGGCCGCGTCTCCTTCGAGAACGCCCTCGTGGACGACTTCGTGCTGCTCAAGTCCGACGGCTTCCCCACATACCACCTCGCCAACGTCGTCGACGACCACGAGATGGAGATCAGCCACGTGCTCAGGGCGGAGGAGTGGCTGTCCAGCGCGCCGCGCCACCTGCGCCTCTACGAGGCGTTCGGGTGGGAGCCGCCGCTATTCGCCCACCTGCCGATCATCCTCGCCCCGGACCGCTCCAAGCTGAGCAAGCGCCACGGCGCGACCGCCGTCACCGAGTACCGCGAGATGGGCTACCTGCCGCAGGCGATGGTCAACTTCCTCGCCCTGCTCGGCTGGTCCCTGGACGACCGCACCGAGGTGTTTTCGGAAACGGAGCTGGTCGGCGCCTTCTCGCTGGAGCGCGTCTCGCGCTCGCCGGCCGTCTTCGACGCCGACAAGCTCACCTGGCTCAACGGCCACTACATACGCGCCATCACCCACCGCGAGCTCGCCGAAGCGCTGCTCGACTACTGGCGCCGCTACCCGCCGGCGGAGTTCCCCGCGCCGGACGACCTCGACCTCCTCACCCGCATCGCTCCGCTGGTCCAGGAGCGGCTAAAGACCCTGCGCGACGCCGCGCCCCTCGTCCAGTTCTTCTTCAGGGATGTGGACTACGACCCCGCCGACCTCGTGCAGAGGCGCATGGACGAGGCCGGCACGCTGGAAGCGCTGGAGCAGGCCCGCGCCGCCCTCCACGCGCTCCCGTCCCACGACGCCGCGTCCATAGAGGGCGCGCTGCGGCCGCTCGCCGCCGAGCTCGGCCTGAAGACCGGGCAGCTACTGGGCGCGCTCAGGGTCGCCACGACCGGGCTAAAGGTGGCGCCGCCGCTGTTCGAGACGATGGAGGTCCTGGGGCGCGATCGCACCCTGGAAGCCATAGACGAAGCCCTGCACAAGCTGTCCGAACGCGCAGCGGCCACCCCTGCCTGACACCAAGATTCAACGGAGTGCCAACTATGTCGATCAAAGACAAGCTGATGGAAGACCTTAAAGCCGCCATGCGCAGCCGCGACGCCGCCCGCACCGGCGTGCTGCGCTACCTGCGCTCGGAGATACACAACCAGGAGATCGCGGACGGCAAGGAGCTCGACGACGCCGGCGTCATGGCCGTGCTGGAGCGGCAGGCCAAGCAGAGGCGCGACAGCATCGACGCCTTCAAGCAGGGCAACCGCCCCGACCTCGTCGAGAAGGAGGAGGCCCAGCTAGCCGTCATCATGGGCTACCTGCCCGAGCAGCTTACCGACGACGAGATCGCCGCAATCGCCAGGGACGCCATAGCCGGCGCGGGAGCCTCCGGCCCGGGCGACGTGGGCCGCGTCATGGGCGCCGTCATGCCCCGCGTCCGCGGCAAAGCCGAGGGCCGCAAGGTCAGCCAGATAGTCTCCGCCCTGCTCCGGGAGCTGTAGCCCACGGAATCACAAAGGACGCCCCTACGACCACGGCTTCCGTCCCGTAGGGTGCAGCCCTTGTGGCTGCCCTCCCGTACCGTTCAGAGTTGGTGCGTCCCTCGCCCAGGGCGCCCACAAGGGACGCCCCTACGACCACGGCTTCCGTCCCGTAGGGTGCAGCCCTTGTGGCTGCCCTCCCGTACCGTTCAGAGTTGGTGCGTCCCTCATCCAGGGCGCCCACAAGGGACGCCCCTACGACCACGGCTTCCGTCCCGTAGGGTGCAGCCCTTGTGGCTGCCCTCCCGTACCGTTCAGAGTTGGTGCGTCCCTCGCCCAGGGCGCCCACAAGGGACGCCCCTACGACCACGGCTTCCGTCCCGTAGGGTGCAGCCCTTGTGGCTGCCCTCCCGTACTCGCCGGCCCGCCGCGGAGCGCCCGCGTCACGCGCTGACGCCGTACCGGTCGTACCACAGCGCCAGGTTCAGCAGCCGATACAGCAGCCTTCCCCTGTCGCGCCGGCCGGCTACGTGGTCTTCGAGGCACGCCCGGAGGGCCGCCGCGTCGAAGAGCGACGCGCTCGGGCGGGAGGGGTCCAGCAGCGCCCCCCTCGCGTACTCCGCCAGGGTGGTCCTGAGCCAGTGCGAGACAGGCACGCCGAATCCGACCTTGGGATGGTCGAGGACGCTGTCCGGGACAAGCCCCCGGAGGGCCTGGCGCAGCACGCGCTTCTTCTGAAACCCTTTGACCTTGTAGCTGGCCGGCAGCCCCATCGCGTACGACGCCAGCCGGGTATCCACCAGCGGCACTCGCACCTCGATTCCGTGCGCCATGGTCGCCTTGTCCACCTTCTCGAAATAGACGTCCGGCAGCAGGATCCCCGCGTCCGTGTAGAGCGCGCGCTGCACGGCGTCCAGCCGTTCGAACCGGCGGTGGAGTTCGCGGTAGCGGCTGAACGGATCGTTGGCCTCCAGCATCGACCGCGCCTCCGCGCCGAAGACGAGCGCCGGCGGGTCGTCGACGTCGCTGTTCGCCATGATGTGGGCGAACCGGAGAGCCGGGTCGGGATGGACGAGCCTTTGCAGCAGCGGGTAGTACCGGGTCCCCGGCGGCACGAACGGCGCCGCCCATGAAGTGGAGCGGGCCAGCACGCGCGCCCAGCGCTCGATGGCCATGAGCGAGTACCTGCCGTAGCCCGCGAATATCTCGTCCCCGCCGTCGCCCTGTAGGATCACCTTGTTGTCGCCGCCAAGCTGCTCGCAGAGCAGGTACAGCGGTATGTTGGCGGCGTCTCCGAACGGCGCGTCGTGCTGGCCCACCAGCCGCTCGATCACCGACGCCGCGTCCCCGCCGGCGACGTGCAGCTCGTGGTGGTCGGTACCGAAGCGCTCCGCCACCATCCGCGCCCTCGGAAGCTCGTTGACCGTCTGCGCCCCCTCGAAGTCGAAACCCGCCGAATAGGTCCTGATCCGGCCCGGGTAGTGCCTACTTGCGAAGGCGGTGATCGCGGACGAGTCGATCCCGCCGCTCAGGAACACCCCCACGGGCACGTCGCTGACGAGGTGGCCGCGCACGGCGCGGTCCAGCAGCCCCCGCACCCGCTCGGCAGCCGTCGGGAAGTCGTCCTCCACCGGCTCCACGTCGAATATCGAGCAGTACGGCCCGACGGTTGGGCCCGACTCCGCGTCCAGGACCAGCTTGTGGCCGGGAAGCAGCTTGCAGACCCCGGCGTAGAGGGTGCGGGCGCCCAGCGCGGTGTCGTAGTACAGGTACTCGTGGAGGCCGTGCCAGTCCAGCCGGGGCGCCACTTCCCCCGACGCCAGCAGCGCCTTGATCTCCGACCCGAACACGAAGCTCGACGCTCCTGCCCAGTAGTAGAGCGGCTTGATGCCGAACCGGTCCCTGGCGAGGTGGAGGCGCTTCTCCCGGTCGTCCCAGACCGCGAGAGCGAACATCCCCTCCAGCATCGGGAACGCCCCCTCCCCCCACTCCATGAAGGCGTGGAGGACGACCTCCGTATCCGACCGCCCGCGGAACCGGTGGCCCGCCTCCTCCAACGACCGCCTGAGGGCGGGGAAGTTGTACACCTCGCCGTTGTAGGCGATTGCGAACCTGCCGTCGTCGGAGAGCATAGGCTGGCTCCCGTCGGCCGTCAGGTCGATGACGCTCAGCCGTGTATGAGCCAGCCCCGTCGCCCCGCTGGCATAGACGCCCTCGTCGTCAGGCCCGCGGTGCCTCAGGCAACTCCCCATGCGGCGGAGCAGGCCTACGTCGACCCGCCTGCCGTCCCGGTACGATATGCCCCCTATTCCACACACGTCACTACCATAGACCCGACCAACTTGACTTGTCCCTTCCCCCCCTGCGGGGGAAGGTTAGGATGGGGGGTTATAAAGCGGGAATCCATTCCCGGCGCCACAGTCATTCCGTCAGCGAGAGCCGTCCCCCGGCTCCCTGGCGAACGTGAACTCGTTGTTGGCTAGGTTCTTCACCGTCTTGAGTCTCTCGACCCGAAATCCGCGTTCGAGGAAGAAGCCCGCTATCTCGTCGGCGGACGCCACCTCGTACGGCAGCCCTCCCAGCCAGTCGCGCCAGTCATGGACGATAGACATGCCTCTCATCCTCTTGTATTCGGCAAACCGGTTCCGCCTCCGCAACACGCTCGCCGCGCAAGCCTTCGCGAAGAAGTACGGGATGAAGACGCCGCTCACCGCCGCCCTTCCCAGCGCGCCGGAGCAGTAGCACTCCTTCACCCTCCGCCACGCCTTCGACACCAGGCCCCGATCATTGTATATCGCCACGTGGAGGAGTCCTCCGCCCTTGGCGAGCGCGGCGGTGTTGGCCAACGCGCTCCACATGTCCCCCGTGTGGTGCAGACTCCCGTAGGCGTAGACGACGTCGAACGTCCCGAGCCCCTCCAGGAAACGCCGGTCCAAGACGGACCCCTCCTCAACCGTCCATCCCGGCTCGTCGGGGAAATACCTCGACCGCAGCTCCATCGTACACGCGACCGATACAGGGTCGTAGTCGAAGGAGCAGACCTTCGCCCCCATCCTGCGCGCGGCCAACGAGAAGAGGCCGCTGCCGGACCCCACGTCCAGGAACGTCTTGCCCCGCAGGTCCGACGGACCCGACAGCCCCAGCACCTCCCGCAGGCTCTCCTCGGCCACGGCGATCCTGTCGTCCGACAGGGAGTCCAGGAAGCTGCGCCAGTTCTTGCCGAACTCGAAGCGGCCTCCCGCCGCCACCTCGGCCTGGAAGCCGCTCTCGTCCATCATCTCAATCTCCACCCGTCCGACTGGGGAAGAGGTAACACCATCTTGTCCCTTCCCCCCTCTGCGGGGGAAGGTTAGGATGGGGGGCATCAGGGCAACTGCCCATGCACGGTTTCACCCCCATCTCAATCTTCCCCCTGAGGGGGAAGAGGATTGGTGGCCGCGATGCGCTCGATGCTGAACGCCAGCCCCACGATGAAGAAGTGCGCCCAGTCTCCCATGAACGGCCCGTTGTTGTGCAGCAGGCTGTTCACCCCGTATGCCGCCAGCGCCCCGACCACGGCCGTCCACAGGAAGTATAGCCGCGCGTCCCCCGAGCGCAGGACGTGTCTCGCCGAGTGGACCAGCGACCGGAGTATGAGCAGGTAGAACGCCGCCAGCAGCGCCAGGCCCGGGTAGCCGTAGTACACCAGCGCGTTCAGGAACTGGTTGTGCGGCGTGTTGACCAGCAGGTGCTCCACCATCGCCTCGTCCAGCCCTTCCCCTATGTGCTCCCTCGTCGGCGAGTACCTCCCAGTCCCCAGCGGGTGGTCCAGCGAGTACCGCAGCGCCGCGAGCGTCATCGGAATCCGGGCGCTGGCCGACATGTCGGAAGTCTCCAGCACCCGCGTGTTCAGCTCCAGCCCTCTCCTCGACTGGTACCGGAGGACGCGCGCGACGGCTATCTTCTGCTCGATGCTGAAGACGGGCTTGCCCACGACGAGGTTGTCCGTGCTCAGCCGCGGAACGAACTCCTCCCACGGCGGCCATGCCGTCTCGCCATCCGCCCTCACCCGCATCTCGTAGCCGGCGACGCTCGCGGGGCCGCTCGGCTCCCACCACACCAGCGACAGGCCCCCGTCGCTCAGCGCCTCGGCCGCCGCCTCCCCGCTGGCCTCGCCGTAGCCCCGGTCGTTCCTGCCGCGCACCTGCGCCGTGTACCGCTCCCCCGGCTCCAGCTTCGAAAGCGTGTGGCCGTTGATCTGCCCGTCGCCGTCGCCGCGCAGGGCCCCAACGCCGGCCGACAGGCCGGCGACCGCGGGGCTGCCCCCGGCGGCGGCCTCCTGCGATGCGCCGATGCCGCCCACGACCTCCCCCACCGTCAACCACGGGTTGAAGAACGCCGCCAGCCACACAGCGGTCAGCGCCGCCAACACCGGCAGTCGCCGCGAGAGCCGCGGCATTGCTATGACCGGCACGCTGATGACCACCGCGCTCACTATCGCGCCCAGGATCAACGACCGCGTCGCATTCAGCACCATCCCAATGACCATGATCGCGAACGCCGCGAACAGCCACGCGCCCCACCTCCCCCAGGACCGCCCGTACACCAGCGCCGCGAACGCCGCCGGGATGGCGGCCGCGAGGTGGTAGCTGAAAGCTATCGTGAACGCGGTAAGGCCCGCGATCCTGCCGTGGATCAAAGTGGCCGGCATGTCCCTCACCTTCGCCGTCGCGGCGTACAGCCAGGCGGTCAGGAAAGGCTCGCCCGCCACGAGCACCGCCAGCCCGAACAGCGTGGAAACGAGCGTCGCGCCGACCAGCGCCATTAGCATCACGACCGCCCTCGGCGCTGTGTCCACCGAGTAGTACACCGCCGCCAGCACGCCCATGCCCAACACGAACTGCGACAGCCTCGGCAGGTGCAGCGTGTCGGTGAATAGGTACACCGCCAGCGCCCACGCCGTCAGCAGCGCCGACACCGCCATGATCGGGAACACCGGGCGGAACTGCGCGACCACGGACGAGACGATGGCCAGGGGTCTCCGCAGCGGCAGCGCCCGCCACAGCACGTAGCCGGCCAGCAGCATCACCGTCAAGCGCCCCAACGTGACGTGAGGCCCAAGCGGCAGCGGCGAGTCCGGCATGCCGTTCAGCGCCAGCGTCGCCGCCAGCATCACGAATATCAGCCCCGGCACGGAGCGCGGCCGCAGCCTGGAGAGCAGGCGCGCCGCTCCTTTCCTGGACATCGCCTTCAGCACAGCCCCAGCACCTCCATGTACCGCTCGACCGACGCCTCCGCCGAGTACGCCCCCGCCCTCGACGCCAGCAGCCCCGGCTCGACGGGGGCCCGCAGCGCATCCAGGATAGCATCCGCCATCGCCTCGGCGTCACCCACGGGCACGAGGCACCCCCACTTCCCGCCCTCCAGTATCTCACGCGGCCCGTGCTCGCAGTCCGTGCTGACCACCGGAGTCCCGCACGCCATAGCCTGCACCAGCACGTTCGGGAACCCCTCGAACAGCGACGAGTGCGCCAGCAGCCGCGCCCTCGACATGTACGCGAACGGGTTGACCCTGAACCCCGGCATATCGACGCGCTCCGCTATCCCAAGCTCTTCCGCAAGCCGCGACAGCCGCCCCCTCTCCGGCCCCTCCCCCAGCACCACCAGCCGCGCCGGCTGAGAGCGCGACACCAGCGCGAACGCCCTCAGCAGCGTCGCGTGGTCCTTCAACGGCGCGAGACTCCCCACGGCGAGGATGACGGGCGGCTCACCGTCCCCGAACCAGGGATGGTCCACCGGCTCGGCCGCCTTCTCGGCGTGGTCCGGCATGACCACCGGGTTCGGGACGACCCGCACCCGCCCCGATACCCCGGGGATGCTGCGCTCCAGGTCGTCCGCCGAGCCGCGCGAGTTGGCTATCACCGCGTCGGCGAACGGCATCAGCAGCTTCAACGCCCTCATGACCAGCCGGTCCTTGGACCCCGCGTGCCCATAGTACGCCGAAAAGGTGGTCGCCTGCCGCACAACCACCCTGACGCTCCGGGCGAAGCTCACCTTCGCGAGCAGCGCCACCAGCTCGGCGGCCTCAATGGTGGCTAACAGGACCCCGGGACGCTCCCGCTTCACGTACCGGAGCAGATTGACCAGGCTCGCCGCTATCCTGTGACAGCGCAGATCCACGATACGCACGCACTCCGGCGCCAGTTCGAGGTACTGCCCTTCCGCCCTGACCAGCACGAGGTCCACGGACATCCCCCGATGCGCCAGTCCCGTCGCAACGTCCAACATGGCTCGCTCCGCGCCGCCGCCGCCAAGACTGGGCATAAACAGCGCTATCTTCCCATCACTGGGGTCGCTAACGCACGTCATGCTGGAGCCTCGACAGACCCGTTGCCTCAGCACAGCCCCAGCGCCTCCACGTACCGCTCGACCGACGCCTCAGCAGAATACGCCCCCGCCCTCGACGCCAGCATCCCCGGCTCGATGGGGGCCCGCAGCGTATCCAGGATCGCTTCGGCCATCGCCTCGGCGTCGCCCACGGGCACGAGGCGCCCCCACTTCCCGCCCTCCAGTATCTCACGCGGCCCGTGCTCGCAGTCCGTGCTCACCACCGGGGTCCCGCACGCCATCGCCTGCGCCAGCACGTTCGGAAAACCCTCGAACAGCGACGAGTTCGCCAGCAGCCGCGCCTTCGACATGTACGCGAATGGGTTGACCCTGAACCCCGGCAGGTCGACGCGCTCCGCTATGCCGAGCTCATGCGCCAGCCGCAGCAGCCGCCCCCTCTCCGGCCCATCCCCCAGCACCACCAAGCGCGCCGGTTCCGAACGCGACACCAGCGCGAACGCCCTCAGCAGCGTCGCGTGGTCCTTTTGAGGCGCCAGCCTCCCCACGGCGAGGACTAGGGGTGCCTCACCGTCCGCGAACCACGGGTGCTCCACCGGCTGCGCCGCCTGCTCCCTCAGTTCCGGTGTGACCACGGGGTTAGGCACGACCCGCACCCGCCCCGCTACCCTGGGGATGCTCCGCTCCAGGTCATCCGCCGAGCCGCGGGAGTTGGCCACAACGACATTGGCCAACGGCATCAGTAATTTCAACATCCTCATGATGGCCCGGTCTTTGAGGCCAACATGGGCATAGTGGGCCGAAAAGGCAATCGCCTGCCGGACCACCACACGGACGTCCCTAGCAAAGCTCGCCTTCGCAAGCAGCGCCACCAGCTCGGCGGTCTCCATCGTGGCGAGCAGCGCCCTGGGACGCTCTCGCCGCAGGTACCGGACCAGCTTGACCAGGCACATGGCCATCCGCTTCGACTCCAGGTCGACCAGCCGCACCTCCGGCGGCGCTATCCCCAGGTACGGCCCCTCGGCCCGGATCACGACCAGGTCGACGGCCAACCCGCGCCGCGCCAGCAGCCGGGCGACGTCGATCATCACCCGCTCCGCGCCGCCGCCTCCGAGCGTGCCCATGAACAACGCAGCGTCGGGACGCCTTGGCTTCGGAGTCACGCCGCCTCCCCGCCAGCCAGCCCCTCCAGCGTCCTGGCGTACCGCTCCGGCGCGTGCTCCGACACCACGAGCTCGTAGCTGCGCCTGCCCATCGCCTTCAGCCTCTCCCGGTCCCCCACCACCCGCTCCATCGCCGCCGCCAGCCCGTCGACGTCGTCCGTGCCGAACACGTACCCGTTCTCCCCCTGGCGGACGTAGCACCGCGTCCCGTTCGAGTCGCTGCACACCACCGGGAGCGAGTGCGCCATCGCCTCCAGCACCGACACCGACGCCGGCTCGTCCCGGGCCGGCAGCGCGAACAGGTCGTGCCGCGCGTACTCGCGCTGCACCTCCGGGTACGGCAGGTTCGTCCTGATTACGACGCGGTCCGCAAGCCCCAGGGACGCGCGGACCTCCTCGACCCTGGCAAGCTCGCGCCGGTGCTCCTCCGTCGAGCACTCCCCCACGATGGTCGCCCGCACCTCGTACCGCTCCGACAGCCTGGACACCGCCTCCAGGAAGAGGCCGTGGTTCTTGCGCTCATAGAACTTGCCGATGCACAGCGCGTTGACCGCGCCGTCCCGGAACCATTGCCTGCGCTCCGGGGCCGTCTGCGGCTCCATCGGGAACGGCACGTACCGCATCGCCGCCAGCCCCGGCGGGTGACGCTCCGGCCAGCCCAGCACCGGCGTCATCCACGCCGCCCGCGCCGCCCGCGCCACGGCCCACAGCTTCAGTTTCTGCCACCACCTGAACCGCATGTGCATCGGCGTCTGCCAGTAGAGCACCACCGCGCTGCCCGACAGCCTCGCCGCCGCGATGGACGCCAGCCCGTACGCCGTCATCGGCTCCCGCACCACCACCGCGTCCGGCCCCAGCGCCCTCATCCGCCGCCACACCCCCCTCGCGTCGCCCAGCACCGTGGGCCGCAACGCCTCGTAGAACTCGCTACGCCCCCGCCTCAACGCCAGGAACGACACCTCGTGCCCAGCGTCCAGCAACGCCTTCACCGCGAAGTGCTGGTTCGTATGATACCTCGGAGCCGTAAACACAAACCGCATACCGTGAGGTATCTCAGCCGACCGCGCGCTCCGACAATTGGGCTATCCGGTGATTCTCGATCTGGTGCTGGATGACCCACGAGGAGACACCGAACTCCTCGGCCATCTCGTCGACGTCTTCGCCGTCCACCACCGACGCCGCCCTCCGCTTCAACTCGGAGGCGGGCGCCAGGAACTCCGCCGCGAACGCCCGGTTGCGTTGCTGCCGCTCGGAGTGCGCCCTCGTTAGCAGCGCCCCTGTCCCATGAGACCCCAGCGCCTCCGCAATCGCGCGGCAGAGACCGAACCGCCTGCCCTGCTCCCCGGACCGCCGCAAAGCGACGGAAGCGCTTTCGTCGTCGTTCCAGGCAACTACGCCGTCCACCAGTGGCGCCCCGTCCAGCGAGCTTGCCGGCTGATTCGCGCCGTCGAGCCTTTCGCCGAGAGCATCCGCCAGCGCGCCCATGTCGGGCAACGGCTGCCCGTCCAGGTCGAGCTTACGGCGCAACCGCCGCGCCCAATCGTATCCCGTGTCCCATGGAGTCAGCCCCGCCGCCGTATCCTTGACGAACTCCTCGTGGTATGGCCTGAGACTCCCCAGGCACGGGCCGCTGCTCTTGGCCTCGTCGAGAGCCGACGTTATGGCCGAGGCTTGCGAGCGAGGGTCCGACGCGCCCAGGGCCTGCACCGCCTCGTCCAGCAAATCGCCCAGCTCGCCGGCGAGCAGCAGCACGGCTTCACGCTCCGGGTCTCCCAGGGCGTACGGGTCCCAGCCGAGGCCGGCGGCAGTCTCGCAGAACCTCGCCTCCGCATCGTCCGCCCCCTGGACGGCTTCCCACTCCTCCTCCAGGGGCGTCCCGGCGACGCCGAGCGCAGCCAGCCGCCGCAACACCCCGTCGATCAACTCGGAGCACGCATGGCGGAGCTGGTCGCTGTCCACGCTTTCCTGCCCCCCATCCAGGAACTCCACCTTCCCCCACTGAAGCGCCCCTGCCCTCCATATCAGGCGCGACCTGGAGCCGGAAGAGACGACCTCCAGGTCTGGATAGGCGTAGCCCTCCCTGCCCGTGCCCAGCGCGTGCCGGCGCAGGAAGTCGGCGTCGCGCTCCCTGTCCGGATTCCGGTACTCGCTCGACAGGAACCACCAGTTCGCGGCCAGCCACTCGGCAAGCGGGTACAGCGGGACGTACACGAAGTCGCGCACGGTCTTCGCCCGGTTATCCAGGACGCGCGTGACGACGGAATCGCCCACCCTGATTCCCAGGGATGCCCACGTCGCGGACAGCTCGGGGCCGTTCACGCCCTCCGGGTCCACCCAGTCGAAGTCGAAGCCGATCTCAGCCATCAACATCCCTTATGGACCGGGGCCACTCGTCCTCGCCGAGCGGATAACCCTTGTATGAGCCATCGCCGCGGTTCACGAGCCGCCCCTCGAACACCGTGTCCCCCTCCCTGTGCCACACGTAACGCGGAAATCCGCCCTCCCACGGAGCCCCCGCCGCGCCCCTCAGAATCGCGGAGCGCAGCCACCCCGTCACCATCTCCACGTCCCTTATCTCCCTGGGGCAGCACGAAGCGTCGGCGCGCAGAGCCGGCCGGCCCGCAAAACTCGGGAAGTCCTTGTGCTCGGGACTCCCCACGTACTTCACACTGCGGGCGAGAGCGTGCAGGTCGACGCCCGGCGGAACGTGCGCCTCACGCCTCCTAGGCCGCCTGCGCCTCGGCGCGCGCATAGTCTATCACCCCCAAGCCCGGTTCCCTACTCCGCCCATATTAACACCGAACTCAATTATCCCGTCGCCGCAGTATCTGTTCAGAGTATGGGAGGGCAGCCACAAGGGCTGCACCCTACGGGATGGAAGCCGTAGTCGTAGGGGCGTCCCTTGTGGGCGCCCTAGGTGAGGAACGCACCAACTCTGAACAGTTACTCGCCGCACTCTGTCAGCAGGTGTAGTATCATTTGACATTATCCAACTAAAGCTGTACAGTTGCAAATGGCTGACCTCTTGGAAATACCGATCTTGGAGCCCATCGATGGCTACCGGCATAAGACCCAAGCAATCCCTGGTCGGAATCGAGCTCGTCCGGCTCCTCGCCTATGAGGGGGACCGTATCTTCACGACGGGCCGGGCCAGGGAGATGGCGCCGCGCGTAGGTCTGAAGGACGCCTACGTCGCCGAGTCACTTTACCACCTCCGAAGGAATAACTGGATCGTCTCGTTGCGGCGGGGACTCTATGCGCTGTCTCCAACGGTGCCCGGCGTCGCCGCCGCCCACGAGTTCGAGATAGCCATGCCCCTGGTCGACCCTGCCATGATCTCCCACTGGTCGGCCCTGCACCACCACGGGCTGACGGAGCAGGCGCCGAGGGACGTGTTCGTCCTGACGACGAAGGGGACCTGGGTACCGAGACGCGGGAATGACCCGCGAAGTCCAGGCAACGGCTACCCGGTAGGAGACGTCACCTACAGGTTCGTGCAGGTGAAGTCGGACCGCTTCTTCGGCGCTGAGAAGGTCTGGGTAGGCGATGCCCGCGTTTCCGTCACGGACCTGGAGCGCACCTTGCTGGACGGTCTCTCAATGCCGCAGCATTGCGGAGACTTCGCCGAGGTGCTTCACGCTTTCCGAGTAGCGATGGACCGGCTGAACACCGGGCGCATCGCGGAGTACGCCGTCAGGTTGGGCACAACGACGGCCAAGCGCCTTGGGTGGGTGCTGGAATCCCTGGGAGTCGCCTCGCCGGAACTCGAAAGACTGGCGGCCCTGCCCGCAAAGGGCTACCGCAAGCTGGACCCCACGGGGCCCCGGCGGGGGTCGTGCAACAGCCGCTGGATGGTCCAGGAGAACCTGCCGGGTATGGTCGCAAGATGAGACCCCTGTGATAGACTGCGGAAAGACTACACGGCGGAGAGTGGAGACACGTGGCTACTTACGACCATCTTGCGACCAAGGCCGACCTCTATCGGGCCGTGATGCAACTTGGCATCTTCCTGGCGGGCGTCACGACCGCCATAGTCAGCGCCGCCGTAGCCTTCCTGAAACTCACCGCGTAGCCCACGCCCCTTCCCCGACCCGGCTCACTTCCCTTCCTTGACCACGTAATACAACTCCACGACCGGGGACTTCACGGCGAGGCGGTGGACGTAGACCTGGTCGATTACCACGCAGGGAGCATCATGAGCCTGGCGAATCCTTCCCACCCCGGTTTGAGCGTCCGCGACAGCATGGAGGCTATGGGCTGGACCATCACCGAATGCGCCGTCCGGCTCGGCGTCAGCCGCAATACGATGTCCCGCCTCGTCAACGGCCGATGCGGCATCTCCCCCTCCATGGCCCTCGCCCTCGAGCGCGTCGGCTGGAGCAACGCCGAGTTCTGGATGAGGAGGCAGGCCCAATACGACCTCGCCCAGAAACGCCGCCGCTCCCTGGCCGTCTGACCGACCGTCGAACTGGCCCGGCACACTCCCCTCAACTCGATTCATCCTGTCCATCCTGCCCATCCATGTCACAACCGCCCGACGCCGTCCTGCTCAACACCGCCAGCGAATAGTCCCCGCCCTGGTACTCCCCGCGCGATGGCATCGTCACCACCTCCAGCGACCACCGGCCCGCCCCCTCCTCCGCGAACTCCACCACCGCGTTCCGGACGCCCGACAGCCTATGCCTGACGACCGCGTACTCGTTGTTCGCGCCCAACCGCCGCGACCAGGCCCGCGCCCCCGGCCAGACCCTCCCCAGCAGCCCGCCGATACGCCAGGGGACCGCGTTCAGCAGCCGCGAGCGCACCCGCGCGACCTCCACGCCAAGGTGGAAATCGTCGACGACGATCACCCCGCCTTCCGCCATCAGCGAGTCCAGCGCCGCAAGCTCGCCGCGCACGTCCTCGTACTCGTGGCTGCCGTCCAGGAACGCGCAGTCTATCGGCCCATGCCGCCAGCCGCCCAAGACATCCAACGACGTGCCCTCGACGGTCGTCACCATCCCCGCCTCGTCCGGAAACCAGCGCCGCCATATCTCGGCGCGGCTCATCTCCACGCCCGCCAGCGGCTCGTCCGCGTCGTGCTTGTCGCCATGCCAGATGACCGGCTCATCGTGCCCGATCACGTCCACCGAGTACACCCGCCCCTCCACCTCCCCATCCAGCATCGCCCGCGCCATCGTCAACGCCGAGAACCCCCTAGCCGTCCCCACGTCCAGCGCCACCAACGGCCCGCCGCGCCGCGACCCTCCCGAGACCAGCTTGTACAGCAGCAGCCCATGCTCCCCGCCGTCCCCGCCCCGCAGCACCCTGGCCGCGCGAGCGTACCACTCGGCAGGAACGCCGGGCGCGTCCAGATCCCGCAGGCTGCGCGAAAGCGGCGCTACAACAGCGCCGTCCGATATCATCAAGCCACTCGCCTATATAGGGCTACGTGTTCGTCAATCGTCCGCGAAATCGAGTACTTCCTGACGGTGCGCAGACCATCTTCCACGAGGCGGCTGCGCAAGCTTTCATCCTCATAGAGTCTCAACAGGGCTGAAGCGATCTCGTCCACGTTGGTGGGCGAAATCAGCAGCCCATTCTTCCCATCCTCCACGAACTCGGGAATGCCTCCCACTCTGCCTGCCACCACGGCAGAACCGTACTTCATAGCCTCCAGCAGAGAAATAGGGAAGTTTTCGAAGTGGGACACATTGCAATAGACCTGACTCGCTCGAAAATACTCTTCCTTCACTGGCCCTGCAATCTCTCCTATGAAAAGAACATGCCGGTCCAGTCCCTTTTCGTTGACCAGACCTACGATCCGTTCCGAGGATTCCCCATGGCACGCCAGAAGCAATCTCGACTTCCCCATCCTGTGTCTGACTCGAGAGAACGCCTCAATTAAGGCATCCAAATTCTTTATCTCTCGTCCACTTGAAAGTGAAAGGATATTGAAACCTTCACCGTCGCTCAAGTCCATTCCATGTAAGCTTGGTGGAGAAAATACAGCATCCTTTTCGAAGTCGTAATCGTCGTCCAGTGGAACGCCGTTTGGAATGATGATCATGTTCTTTTGAGGGCTCCCGGCTCGCATGGCATGCTCAACGATTGCTTTGCTGGGTAACACGTGCATGGCTATGCGGCCAGTCACATACCGTGTGAGAGACTTCGTCGACCTGGTGTGTTCGCCATAGGACCATTGGGGTAAACTTACAATGTCCTGTCCATGCGAGGTCACGACGACCTTGGTGCGCACTCCGAAGATTCGGCTGGCAGCAAGAACCCAGAACCCGTCGGGCAAGATGCTGTGACAATGCACTACATTGGGCTTAGTCTTCCTCAAGAACATTCCTAGTCGCATGAGCATCCGCGCAATCGTCGGCTTCCGAAGGTCTCCCAACCGCAGATCGTAGGGTCTTATGTTCTTGAAGAGTGTGTAGGCCGTCGAGCGTTCGTTTGGATAAGCAAAGTACACCTGTGTATTCCCATCTTCGTCCAAACGCCTGTCCAAGTTGTCTAGAAACCACTTCAACTCATACTGTAGCCCTCCAACCGTAGGCAGAAAGCTGCTTGTAAGGATCGAAACCTTTAGCATTGGATTCACCTAGGCCACGCGAGCAGGATTGCCCCGGGACTCCTACGCTGCATAATCATCTCCTCGTAGATATGGTTGACATCCTCGCCTCGCCTTGCGTGGACTATCTCGTGAGATGGGACTTGGATAGTGCCATCTTCCACCAACCTTCGATACAAGTCCCTTTCTTGGCCATGTGTCCAGACATCGCGTGAACCTTCCTTATGGTCCGTTGTCGAAATATGCGCCCCTATCAATGACGCCTCTTTACTGATCAGCAGATTCACAAGCTTGGTCGCATCGACAACGTCTCTCGCACTGCCCAGATTCACAATCCTACCTCCCCGATTAACCGCCTCTATCGAAACCAATAATGCAGAGGCGTTACCGGCGGCCTCAATCACGACGTCTGCGTATATACTCTTGATCTTTTCAGACCTCTCGCTAGCCGCTACGACATATGTCACCTCGCCTGGCAATTCAGCGATAGCCAACGCCGCACGACCGCTTCGGTCTACCATGGTTATGCGCCCAGCCCCAAGGTGCTTAGCATATATCGCGGCAAACTGGCCCAGCAATCCGGTCCCCACGATTGCTACGTGCTCGCCCAGTTGTACGCATGCTTTTCGCATCGCCTGTTGGACTATACATCCAAGTTCGGAAAACGCCATTTTGCACGAGTCGCGTTCGCTTTCGAAGACCACTAGCTTATGTGACTCGACTACAGCATGAGACGAATGTCCAATTTGTCCGGCAACCAAGTCTCCTAATTGAATGTCGACTACGTTCCGACCCCTTGCGATAACCACACCACATCCTGAATAGCCCGGATAGTACGGCATCGTCCGAATTGCGTTGGCCAAGCCAAGAAGAACGGCACTTTCGGTCCCCACGCTTATCGCTGTATAGAGGACTTTAACTGCGACTTCAGACGGGCCTGGGCCTCGGCAAAGAAACCATTCCAGGTCGGCGATTTCGTGGCTGCGAAATACCACGCGGCGCCCCATTCTAGGTCTCCGTAGTGCCTTTAGCGAGGACGCAAGACCGCCCTGTACATCGTAAGCCTTCCTTAGACTGGAGTGATACCGCTTGGGAAATCGTCTACCCACAGACTTAAGGAGTGTTTCAATCATCACGCGTCACGAGCCCATTAGACTTCTGAGGAAAGCCACCTGGGCATCTTTCTCTTCTTTCAGCCTCTCTCTGTCCATTGTAACCAAGGATTGTCGTAACGCATCGAGGGAAACCCCCATCCTTTCGAACAGCAGCGCCCTCTTAGTGGACGAGTAGAGTCGAAAGGGCTTGCCAAATGAAGCAGCGGCTACACACGCGTGGACGCGGTCTGAGTGAACTTCACTCGCGTTGCTATAGATAGTCAGATACTCAGAAGCCTGCTCAGAGATGAAGGAGTTCAACCGCCGAAGGGCCTTGCGTTCTGACTTCCCAGGGGTAGGATAGAGCTTATGCTTGGGGCGTATGGAGTTCTTCCCTGATGCAAGTCCGTGCGGCTCTTCCATGCTGTCGAACGTCAGGACGCGGTATTCGTCCCATTTGAGCTTTGGCGGAGACAAAGCGTTACTCAAGAAGAACCCGCAGTCAATGCCGTCGAAAACATGGTCAGCGGCTTCTCCATAAGTCTCGTACGTATAGCGGTCACGAGAGATAAGACCATGGAGACCAAGATCACGCCAGAACCCAGTGACCGCCAACTTCTCAGCGTTGTCGTAGCTTGCTGGACCGACGCCGTTCAATATGATCTTCACTCCACGCTCCCTCATACGACGTATCAGAGGGCCGTATCGTCGAACGAATCTGTCGGTAACTACCATTCCAGAAAACACCGCAAAGTCACAATCCACCTTATCTGCGACGAAAAAAGCACTGGAGTTGAGAGGTTGCCTGCCGGAAAGCCGTTCCAAGAGAGTGTTGTTTTCGGGTTGGTCTGCGAACCATGAAGGGAATGATGACGATTTGTGAATAGTTGCGCCTGGGACCGCAAGGCGCATCGATGCCTCCGAGCCAATATCGAGGAAAGCATTTCCCATGTTTGTGACGTGGACGCCCAAGACTAGGTTGATCCGGACATCTCCGCCGCCTTTGTTCATATTGCGACCCATCACTTTCTTGGACACTGACGATCTAATTTTCAGGGTAGTTCTGAAAGAGCGGCCCGCACCGTCTCAAATCGATTCGCCAATCTACACAGCCGCTCACTCAGATTGCCAACCTTGTGACCGAAGTCACCTTCCACTCTTGGAGTATACACGTTGAGACCGCTCCTGTGAATCGTGGAATAGACGTCGAGACTTTCTTCACTTTCGCCCGCACACGTCACGACCACAACCCCTCGCTCCCTAATATCTGGCAAGACATCGCCAAGAACAGACATAGCACAACCAATGAACGCATCAACTGGTTCTCCGTTATTTCCTTCCGGCTGGATCACTTGACAAATACTCCTGCAGCTCAATAGGTTTTTAACGGCGCAGTCGAGCCGATGCCCGCCTGCGACTACGACCGTATGGCCCAAGTTGATCTGGGCCATGTCCACAAGGTACAACGCAAGGAGGTAGACTCCCCACGCCGCGCTCTTGTAACCAGGAGGAACCGAGGCGTCCCACCCTTCTTCTTCCTGTGCCAGGGTCATCCCACCTGTACCACCGAACCCGAGCTTGCGCTTTGATAGAGTGCCTCGATCACCGCAAGAGTACCCCACGCTCGCTGAGGACTCGCCTCCAAGTCTTTACGCCGTCTAATGGCTCCTGCGGTGTCGTCCAGCCATCGCCCGAAATAATTCACGTAGCGGTGTTGTTTCACTTCATGCCAAGCACCGGGCCTCTTACCTTCGATGACTCGCGTCGAGTAGTACTTGATTTGGTCCGGTTGCAAGACAACGGTTCCGCTGCTTCCCCAAATTGTCGTATCATTAACTCCGATTCCGCGCTGGCTGCTCGAAGTCAGTACAGCCCAAGTCGCCCCGCCGTCAACCTGCATGACACCCTGAAGTGTGTCCTCTACGTCTCCAGCGACTGCAGAACGTGTAAAAACTGCTGCCGCCG
Source organism: Dehalococcoidia bacterium (assembly GCA_963664035.2). Taxonomy (GTDB): domain Bacteria; phylum Chloroflexota; class Dehalococcoidia; order Lucifugimonadales. Next base: position 3,036,920 of record OY760867.2, read on the forward strand.
ACGTGACTTTGGCCCCCGTGATATACGGAACGAAGTGGAGGGCATGACAGGTTGTCATCATCACCATTCCGCCACCAGCCCTGTTCCTGTCGAGGCGCCAATCGTCAGGGCTGGGGCTATGAACTCCATGGTAGTACCCTGGTGGCTTGTAGCCGTTCCACCTGGTCTCAATACCTATCAGGTCTCCTACGGCTCCCAATGCAATCAAGCGGCGTGCAGAGCTAACGGAACCTGAAAAGATCCTCGAGTAGTTCACCGACACCACCAATTCTCGTTCAATCCCCAATTCGATCAGTTCGTCTGCTGATTTCGTATCAATTGCCATCGGCTTCTCAATGAGCAGATGCTTGTCCGACCGGAGTGCCCTCAGGCCGACGCTGGCCAAGAGATGATGTGGAGTGCATACGAAGATCGCTTCAATGTCTGGATCAGACACGCATGCGTCAATGCTATCGTAAGACTTCGACCTGAATTTCCGAGCCGTCTTCTCCGTAATTGACCGTCTCAGGTCATGTACACCGACCAACCGGAAGTTACGCGAACCCTTGAGATGCTCCAGGTTTCTTTGTCCCATAGCACCCAACCCGATGACTGCTACCCTCACCGGTGACTCCAGCTGTAAATCCTCAATTGTTTCGGACCGGTTCCTTCGCAAGAAGAGAGGCATCTCTACTCTTTCACACGCATCAGGTATCCACTTCCCAAGGCACAGAACATCAGCTCCGATTGGATTGTCACAATCGACTCCCGTGGCCGTCAACAGCAAATCGAAACATGGACAAATATTCCTCCGCCGCTCTCTTTATGAGAAATGTGTCCATGTTCAGCAAGACCTTCTCACGGAGGTCGGTGTAGTGCTGTCTCAGGTTGTCGAGTACATCCGATACGTTTTCCGTCAACGGTACTCCGTACTCCTGCGCCAGTTCGCGGTTGCCGCCGGAATCACGGTATATGACGGGTAGGCCGCAGGCCAGCGCCTCTACAATAACATTGGCGCAAGGCTCATTCCAAGCCGCATGAATCATCGCATGGGAAGATCGCATGACTTCCGCAACCTCTTCCGACGGCAAAACGCCGGCTAGCTTCACGTTCGCCGAATTGACCTCGGGACACCAGTTGCCCACGAAAGTCAACTCCACTCCCGGCAGGCGCGACGCCTCCGCGAGAATGGTGAAGCCCTTGAGGGGATTGGAAGACCAAGACACGGCAACGAGCTTGAGCCTTCCGTCGGGCCTGGGAGGGTCCGGGCTAGGAAAGAAGACCCGCGGATCGACGGCGTTCTTGACGACGCGCCAACTCGCGGGTACGACCCCGCTATGCTCGGCGAAGCTCGTCCTGCAATAGTCCGTCTGGAAGATCGTGTGGTCGGTCAGCTGGTTCACGGCAGGCTGTACCTCGTCCGCCTTCGTCCTGCGCCCTCGAATTAGTTCCGCCACCCCATCGAGCCGGTGGACCAGCACCGGCCCTCTTCTCTTCCGGTACCTGTAAGCCAAGCTGGGAATCACCCTACCAAGGCGGTTCATTTCGCCCGTGCATCTCAATTGCGCGATCTGGCCGGGGTGGAGATGCACCCCCGGCCCACGAAGAAATGCGTTCAGCAGGACGACCTGGCTTTCGCGTGTCGGACTGCTCGTCACCCTGTGGCCCCGGCGGCGAAACTCCGAGACCAGGGAGTTCAGGAACTGATTGGCCCCACCCCACGGAGAGTCGAGAAGGTCAAAGAGAACGCAGACGTTCAAGGCTTGCTGAGCTGCCATCCCGCCTCCTCTCGCGCGCCCAGCAGGTCCAGCGCAACGGCGCACGCCCACGTGAACATGACCGTGCCGTGCATGTCGCTCTGCCTCCCCTTCAAGCTGACCAACGCGCCGTAGTACAGGTGCTGCGCGCTATCCGGGCGAAACGAAAAGCCGCCGTCGTCTTGCCGATACCTGCCGATCTCGCCCAACGCCTCCAATGCGATCTCCTCCACGTCGCGCGCCCTGTAGCCCGGCGCCCACCTGCCCGCCTGCTGGATGACGAAGAGCCTGTCGAGCACCCCGCACCCATCCTCGTCCGAGACCTCGTTGAGAGTATAGTCCAGCAGGCGGTCCGGGTACGGCGGCGGGCGGTCAGCCCAATTGTACGCCCCCAGCATCTTCATCGCGCCGTTTATTCTCTGCACGTGCGAGACATCGCCCCTTGCCCACGAGCCCGTAGCATCGTCCAGGTACCTGTCGCTTTCTTCGAAAGCCGCGTCCAACATCCGGGCCGCCGGCTCATGCCCTTCCGCGATCTCAGAGTTCATCACGAAGAACGCCACGAGGTGGCTCGTATGACTCCCCGCGCCCCAGGGCTGCGTCCAGTCCATCGACCGCACGAACTCCCGCACGGAGTCCTCAGTCGGCCACTCCATGGGCAGGGCGTATCTCGGACGCTCTCCCAACAGCATCAGGGTGGCGGCGGACTGCCTGGTCTCGGCTCGGACGGCCTTGGTCTTCTCATCTCGAAAACTGGCGAACATCTCCCCGAACCTGCCATGCTTGGCCAGCACGATCCGGCTGCTCCAGGGGATGCTGTTCAACAGCCAGCGATCGACGAAGTTCCCGTCGGCCTGCTGGAACGACTTGATGAACCGCGTACACCCCTCCCTCGTCTCCGCCGGCCAGCCCCGCCAGGCCCCGATATGCCACGCGCTCTTCGCCGCGAAGCAGGAGGTGACCTGCCCCTTCTTCCCGCGCGTAGGCACTAGGCCCCGGCTCCTACAGAACCTGAACCTGCCGGGAGACAGACCCTCTCCCATTTCCTCTAACCACGACCCGACGCTCTCCCTAATAGCGTTAGCGACATTGATAGGGTCTAACATACTTCACCTCTTGATGAACCGCGCTCACGTCGGGCGAGGTAGCCTACGTAGATTGCCGTATCTGATAGCTCTGCCTCAGAATAGATACAATGAACGGCACCAACACCAAGGCTGACACCAGCGAGTGGGTCGTCCTAGCCCATGCAGCTCCCTCTGCCCCATACTGCGGCACCAGCCACACCAGCACAGCGGAGGACGCCAAGAGCCCGGCTACCCCGGCAGCCAAATTAGGCGAAGTGCGCCCGGTTGCTACAGGAAGGATTCTGTACACAACAGTGCTGGCGACTAGAGCCCCCGGGATCATGATCAGCAGCGGCGAGGACGCCTCCGCAAAACCGTCCCCGAGCACGAGGTCAATAATCGGCTCGTGAAGTATGGCCAGCAGCGCAAGGCCAGCGGTGGCCACCAAGAGCGACATGATGGTGAACCGTCGAAACGAGCGCCTCAGTTCTGCTCCCTGTCCCGAGTACCACTGCCTACTGTACTCCGGTTGCACCCCAAAGCGAATAAGCTGAAAGGGGTATCTGGTCATGTCGATGATCCGGCGCGCCGCCCTGTAGATGCCCACGTCCGCTGCCGCCGCAAACTGGGCGATGAGGATGAAGTCTAGGTTCTGGGACAGTGTTCCCAACTTCGTTCTCGCGAACGTCCCGTATTGGAACCTTACCACATCAGAAGGGGCCCTAAGCGAGAGCGAACTCAGAAACCGTTCTACCCCCGCCTTGCGGGTGGACGCGGCTGCGGCAGCCAACATCCCCACCGCACTAATAGCGGCAGCGGCAACATAGGCCACCACCACTTCGGGCAGCCCGCCGTCTGTCCGCCATGCCAACACTATCAGGCCAAGGCTGGTAAGGGTGGCCGCTAGCGTAACCGCCAGCGCCAGATGCACCCGATCAGACAGCCTCAGTACCGCCAACGTCTCAGACCCCGTGGCGAGAAAGACGCCCAGCAACCCGTACAGCATCAGCGCGTTCACATGGCTTTCGCCTATACCTAGCAGACTGCTGCCGCTGAGTGCGAGCACAGCTATCACGCCGTAGGCCACCAATGACAGCCCCTGGGAGACCACCATGGTGAGGCGGAGTATCGCGCCGGCCTCCTCGCGCCGCCCCTCGGTGACACTCCGCGTAACGAAGGTCGTCACGGTATCGCCCCCCGGCAGCGCCACCAATCCGTGGACCAGAGTGCCCACCGCGACGATGACCGCCAACGCCCCGAAACCCTCCGGTCCCAAGATCCTGGCGGTAATCGCGATCTGTACCAGCCCCCGCACCACTTCGACCGCCGTAATCGTCCCCATCCAGAACGTCTGCCGCGCCACCCGCCGGTCCGACGGAGACGACACCCGCGCCGCCAACGCCCTCAAGCCCCCAATCGCCGCCCGCGCCGTCCTCACCGCCGACCCGCCCCCAGCCGCCCGCCCAGCCGCCCCGATCCCAAATCCCCCACCTCCACGTTCAACGACATATCCACAGACACCCCGTAGGGGCTGGTTTGAAACCAGCCCTCCCCTTGCTCTGGAGCGCCACTATTTAGGTGATGGATCTGGGCCTGGAAGCAGCCCTTGACGAACAGAACGCACGTCCGTATAATGCGGAATGTCGAGCTTGACGCGCGCCGGGGCCTCCCGCCCATGACCCCGGCGAAGCCGATGGAACATTTTGGAACGTTTTGGAACAATATGACGCCCTGCCAAATACGAATTGGCCCGGATTAGCTACGAATCAGCGTCCCACAACCGTCTCACTTCCGCCCATACCGCCCCACGAGCGTCCCAATTCCGCCCGCAGCCATTCCCCAAGCCGCGCCCTGAGCTTGTCCGAGACGCGCACCGCGTGTTATCGTGACTGCTGCAATCAAGACTAGGCCCAGCGTCGAGGACTGGCGGCCTTCCCGCCAAAGTTTGGGACGTATCATAGCATGAGAGTCAATACCCGCAACTACCGGGACGCCCTCGACCGATGAAGCACGTCGTCACCGGCGGCTGCGGCTTCATAGGCTCCCACCTCGTCGACCGCCTCGTCGAGCTCGGCCACGAGGTCGTCGTCCTCGACGACCTCTCCACCAGCGAGCGCCCCAAACCCAACCCGAAGGCCGCCCTCGTCCAGGGCTCCGTCACCGACCCCTCCCTCGTCGCCTCCGTCACCCAGGGCGCCGCCTGCATATTCCACACCGCCGCCTGGGCCCGCATCCCCCGCTCCATCCAGGACCCCATCGGCACCCACGCCGTCAACGTCAACGGCACCCTCAACGTGCTCCAGGCCGCCCGCGAAAACGGCGTCCCCCGCGTCGTCTACTCCTCCTCCTCCAGCGTCTACGGCGACCAGCACACCCACGTCATGCGCGAGGACATGACCCCCGCGCCCAAGTCGCCCTACGCCCTCCAGAAGCTCATCGGCGAGCAGTACGCCGCCATCTTCGCCCGCCTCTTCGACCTGCGCGTCGCCTCCCTGCGCTACTTCAACGTCTACGGCCCCGGTCAGGCCACCCAGGGCGCATACGTCCTCGTCATCCCCCACTTCCTGCGGCTCAGGGACGCAGGCAAGCCCCTCACCGTCTACGGCGACGGCCGCCAGACCCGAGGCTACACCCACGTCTCCGACGTAGTCCGCGCCAACCTGCTCGCCGCCGAATCCGACCTCCCCGCCGGCCAGAACACCGTGCTCAACATCGGCCCCGCCGAGGAGACCTCCGTAAACGAGATCGCCGCCATGATCGGCGGCCCCGTCGAGCACGTCCACCCCAACCCCCGCGGCGACTTCGAAGAGCGCCGCAAGTCCGCCGACTACTCCAAGGCCAAGGCCCTAATAGGCTGGCAACCCCAAGTCCCCCTCCGCCAAGCCATGCAAGCCCTAACGTCCACGGGACCCTGAGCAGGCCACAGCCAGGTCTATGGAAGGCGGAGACCGCGCCATCCGTACCATGTTATAATCGTCCGGCTAGGCGAGACGGAGACCGTCCATGACGACCATGACCGCGTCCGAAAGAGAGAGGCTCAGCAGGCTGGAAGGAGCCTACGAGCACCTGGCCACCAAGGCCGACGTGGAGAGCGTGCGCGCAGACGTGGAGCGGCTGCGCGCCGACCTAGAGCGGGTGCGCGCCGAACTGAAGGCCGACGTAGAGCGGGTGCGCGCTGACGTAGAGCGGGTACGCGCCGAAATGCAGGCGATGGAGACACGGCTGATGATCCGCCTCGGCGGAATCGTAAGCGTCGCCGCCGCCGTAATCGTAGCCGTCCAAAAACTCACATAGCCCCGCCGCCCCAACAGACGGCGCTACTGTGAAGTCGCCTCCAGCATATCCTGGCTCAGGACAACGCTCGATTCAGCGATAAAGTCGGATTCCTCAAGGCCACGAACATGTTGGACCACGAGTTCGGTACCCGTCCCGGAACGGGTACCGAATAGATCCTCGAACATGGACAACGCTTCGCAGGTCACCTGGCTCGAAATATCGTGCGACCGAAGAAGTACGAACTCGGAAGCCATATCTGCAGCGTCAATCGTGTGCAGAAGGCGATAGATATCGAAGGCGTCCTTGTGGAGTAGTTCGCGGCGATGTGAGTCCGCAGCCGAGATGCGTTCCGCTATCTTATGCACTTTCGACACCAGCAGCGCGGCAGGTCCGGCGACCTTCAGAATGCGTGAGCGATCGGTACTTGGGGCCAGGGAGCTGATGGTCCTGGGCGCATGGCTGACAAGTGCGCCCTCAAGTCCGTGAACTTTCATCGCCGCCCTGTTGCCGTGGACGCCTAGCCGAGCTCCTCTGCGCCCTGGACCGCTCACGCCCTTCGGCACCAGCAGGTCGACCTGCGACCTCTCCCCTCTCCTGTACAGACCCGGTTGGTTCTTTAGCGTGAACCCCGCGACACCCATGGCGTCGACTATCGTCGGGTCGCCTCCCAGGAGGTCAGGGTCAAGCGCGATGTCCGCGTCATACGTGAAGGGAGAGAGAGAAAAGCTCGCTTCCTCGCTCTCCGTGTGCATGTATATTGCCTGGGCGCCCACCAGGATGACCGCATCACTATGGCCTCCCAGCGCATCCACAGCGTCCAGCAGAGCCTCCCGAGCATCTATCCGGTCTTCGTCATAGGTAGTTTCCATTCGTCCTCATTGTCCCGCATCCACTCCAGGAGGGCCTCCGCCTCCGCTGGTCCGCGTCCCGGCCCTGTCATAAGGTCCATCAGGACCTGGGTGACGCGAGCGTATGTAATGTCATTGTCGTATTCGGCTCGCTCGAATACGACGGGATCGAACGGTCTCACGATGAGAACATTGCCTCCGGTATCTGCCGGGCGCAGCCCCAGTGATCGCGCGGCCGTCTCCGGGTCGTCGGCAAATAGCGCAACCAGGCGTGGCTCCGTAATCGGCGCCAGGCGATTCACAGCGAAGGAGCCGGTGACTGCGTATCGAAAAGACGCATCGCGAAGCCGGTCGAGCAGCGCCCACGCTCCTCTCGGTTCGAGCCACGTTGCGGAAACTTTGGGAGGCGCGAAGTCGTAGTCCATGGCCCATCTGCTTGCTAGGGCTTCCCAGTCAACGGAAATGATGCGCCCCCGTGGACCCTCCTTGGTGACGATTCCGTCCGGCTCCAACAGGCTGGACACCCTCGATACCATCGCTGGAGAGCATGCCGTCTCGGCAGCCAGCTCCCGAGTCCCAAAGGGAGCCCTGTAATCCAACATGCCCCTAACCACGCGAGCGGCGCGGCCTCCCTTCAGCGAGCGAAGGGGGCGTTCTTCCCTGACCGGGTTCTTGTCTGCCCCCTGGCTCTCGATGAAGACGGCGGGACGGTCAACGGTCAGCCGCAAGTTCCCCGTGGAGTCAGCGTAGCTTATGCCGGCTTCCGCCAGCCGCTTCCTCGTTAGGGGGCTGAGGTAGGTCGAAACCAGCATGGTTGCGGGGATGGCGCCTGGACGTCCAGCCTCGTCGTGCCCTAGGAGTGATAGGCCCTTCAACTGGGACGCCACACCTGCCGCCAGACGGGGTTCCACCGGCTTAGCCTTGGCCTCCACGATGATGTCGGATGAGACTCCATCGGGATCTCTGATCTCCAGCACCGCGTCCACTTCGCGTTCCTGGCCCCGTGGAGACTGCCAGGGGGCGTATCTCTCACGGTCGCGTAGGACCCACCGCCGCGGTAGGCGCGCGCCTATGTCTCTGACAATAGTGTCGATCAGCCGTGTTTCTGATATATAGCTGTTTCGCATGATGCGCAACAGCATAATTCATGCACCACCACGCAGTCAAGGACGAGCCGGCCACCGGCCTAGACCCAGTACCACGGCCCGTTCGCGTCGAACGGCAGTGTGTTCCGGCTCACCCCACATAGGAACTCACATAGTTCGACTACCATTCACCCGCGTCTCTGGTTTCTCTACACCTTGGATACCTAGTGCACCCCCAGAACACTCCGTACGACCCTTCCTTCAAGACCATTGCCTTTGCACATTTAGTGCATATTGGTGTGTCACGGATGTCTTTACCTTCTACCTGCGCGCCCAATCTAGCGAGTCTTGAAACAGAGATAAGGTCTATCGGTTTGTCCCTAACGAACTCCATGACGCCCCGAGTGAATCCACCGGTGCAGGCCAGAATCGCCTGATCGGCTTTGAAGTGAATCATGCTGCCCAATAGCTCTCTTGCAATCGCCGGCCCGACCGGGTTCCTGTGGGCCTTACATTGAACTACGATGGTCTTGCCGGGTCGTTTGAGGATGAGGTCGACGCCATCATCTCCCGAACTGGGGGTAGACTCGACACGATAGCCCAAGGCCCTCATGACGTTTCCCAACTCACGCTCAAAGTCGGCCCCACTTAGAGACATCCAGTAGTCTTCGAGTTTTCTCCGCTGTGCTCTCTCAGCCTTCAGTCGTGCCGTCTCCGCCCCCCGTCGCGCCCTTTCGTCCTCTCGCTGTTGCCTCTCAGCCTCTCGTTCTTCCTCTGCGTAAGTCGCTATTGCCCTCTCATACAGCTTGATTTGGGAGGCGACAGGGCTTCTAAACAGACGAGACTGATTAGATCTCGCAATAGCATTCCCAACTTCACCACAAACACCGGCGATTACAATGAGCCCAGGCAACAAGCTGCTAATCATTAATGACCCATAGAAGCTAGTCAGTAGGTTACGAATCCCCAATTCCGATTCCCATTTAGTTAGAAGAAGCACGTATATAACTACAAAAAGGAACAGGAAGAGGTTCAAGGCAAAGCTGAAGCTCCGCCATGAAAAGCGCTCTATACGTTGACTATAGAGAGCGTATTCCTCAGGTTTTATCCCGAAGTCCGCTAGCTCGGGCTTTTTCGTATTCACTTTGGACATTCGTTTTTCCTCAGCTTGGATATGCTCTCCATTTCGTGGAAAACACGTTACCTCTCTCCCTCGACGTCTCGGCGATCGGGTTGACCATTGTGAGCGGAAATGTCCTCTTCAAGCTCATGAAGGATGTAGGCGATACGTTCGAATAGCTCTTTCGTGTCTTCTATGGCCAAAGAATACTCACCTGAACTGGTTTTCTCTCCTATAGTCGAAAAAAATCCCTCCTCAAGACGCCGCCGTGGGGTCAAGCCACGTGCGATGAAAGCCTCCCAAAGATACCCGTGGTCATCGTCTATCTCGGCTATCACCCTGGCCCAAGAAGGTTCGTTGCCGTGCGCAAATTCGTTCCTAAGCTCTCTTATAGTCCCTTCCTGTTCGAATTGTACTCTATGGGCCTCTACACGACATCTCACAGCCTTGCAGTGGCGTTCAGCCATTTCCTTGGCCGCCCTGCTGTCACATATGTAGACCTCGACGGTCTTGTGAATAACATCCTTGGCACGCTCAGCCAATGCCTTTGCATGAACGAACCAGGACCGTCCGTTGTACGTACTTAGCTGTCCAACGGCGACGGATGTCAAGTCTCCATGAAGGTAGGGATAGGGAGTCAGGCCCATTGCTGCCGCTTGCACCATAGACGCTAGTAGGTGGAGTTCGTCGCAAGACGCCAATAGGTCATGCCACTTCGAAGGTAGTCCCGAAGTGGGCGTAAGCCAATCTTGCTCGGATTGGCCTCTGGTTTCAATCGTCCTCACGTAGTCCGGGTCCTGCTTCCGCAGTTCCTCTTTGGCATCCGCCCAGCGGCGATCGACGAATTCTCCTATCAATGGCATAGCGCGCTCCCATCTCTCGATCGACGCGATCTCCACATCTCCTCGTCCCCCATCCCCAGCGTCGTCAGCGTCGACGTTCCTAGCCGCAGCCCGCTCATGTACCACGACCCCCGCATCCTGGAGATATACAGCGAGCTTCCGAACGTCATTGCCCTGCTCCCGGGCCATGCTGTCTTTGATCCCCCACAGTTCCTCGATGATTTCGTCAGGCACTTTCCGTACCTCCCATCAACCCCTACCCAAACGCCCGCCGCAGATACCCCAACTCCACCTCCGGATAAACCTGGTACCGCCCCACCAGCCCCGCGACCCGCCCCCGCGCCTCCCCCAGCGCCCCCGCGCCCGTCCTGTACCGCGCCTTGCTCGGCTGCCCCGCACTCCTGCCCTTCGCGATCGCCGCCGCCTCCGTGTTCGCCAGCACCAGCCTCAACACCGACGCGATCTCCCGCATCTCCTCGTCCCCCATGCCCAGCGTCGTCAGCGCCGGCGTACCCAGCCGCAGCCCGCTCGTGTACCACGGCCCGTTCGCGTCGAACGGCAGCGTGTTCCGGTTCAGCGTCATTCGCGCGGCCCGAACCGCCGACTCCGCCTGCCGGCCCGTCAGCCCGAACGGAGTCACGTCCAGCAGCATCAGGTGGTTGTCCGTGCCCCCCGTCAGCACCTCCATCCCCTCGTCGACGCAGTACCCCGCCAGCGCCGAGGCGTTCGCCACGATGCGCGCCGCGTACTCCCTGAACCCCGGCGCGCTCGCCTCCTCGAACGCCACCGCCTTCGCAGCCATCACGTGCGGCAGCGGCCCGCCGAGCACGAGCGGACACCCCCTGTCGACGTATTCCGAAAACTCCTCCCTGCACAGCACCATCCCGCCGCGAGGCCCGCGCAGCGTCTTGTGAGTCGTCGTCGTCACCACGTCCGCGTGCGCAACCGGGTCGTACTCTCCCTCGAACACCTTCCCCGCGACCAGCCCCGAGAAGTGCGCCATGTCCACCATGAGCACCGCCCCCACCTCGTCCGCTATCGCACGGAACGCCGCAAAGTCGATCAACCTAGAGTACGCGCTGTACCCCGCCAGCAGGACCAGCGGCCTGAAGCTCTTCGCCTGCTCCCGTATCCTGTCGTAGTCCAGCAGCTTCGTCTCCGGGTCCACCCCGTACGACGCCACGTCGAACATCCGCCCCGACACGTTGTGCCTGTAGCCGTGCGTCAGGTGGCCGCCGGCGTACAGGTCCATGCCCAGCAGCCGCTGGTTGCCCATCGCCGCCCGCAGCTCCCGCCACTCCTCGCCGCCGAGCGCCGAAGGGTCAGTCTGCCCCACCCGCTCCATGAACGGCGCCTGCACGCGGGCCGATAGTATCGCCCAGTACGCCACCAGGTTCGCGTCCGCCCCAGAGTGCGGCTGCACGTACGCGTGCTCCGCCCCGAACAGCGAGCGGGCCAATTCAGCCGCGCGCGCCTCTACCGTGTCCACGTTGTCGCACCCGGCGTAGAAACGGCGGTCCGGCACCCCCTCGGCGTACTTGTCCGTGAACAGGTTCCCCTGCGCGAGCTGCACCGCCAGCGACGAGTAGTTCTCGCTGGCGATCATCTTCAGGTTCCCGCGCTGGTCCGCCAGCTCCGAGACTATCGCCCGCGCCACCTCCGGCGACACCGACGCGACGCGCTCCAGTGACGCCAGGTATCCAACGAATCCCGCGTCCGGCGTCCTGCCGCTTCTCGCGGCCTCCGCCAGGTACGCGGCCAGTGGCGATTCCACCAAGATCAAAGCCCCCCACGCGGTCGATGCGGTAGTCTAGTCACCCCGCTCGACACGTGTCAAACCCCGACCAACCCCAGACCATACGCCAGACGCCCAGACACTTCCTCACCCATAAGTTGGTGGTATGCTAGACTGGGATGAGCGAGCTATCAGGAGGGCTGCAATGGAAATGAAGCAGCGTATTTGGGACAACCTCTTGGACGCTGGGCGCATGAGCCGGTACTACGGCTCTCGGTCGGACAGGGCGCAGACATACCATCTGGTCCTGACCATCGCCACCATCATGTCCACCATAGCGGCTGCGACGGTGCTGCTCTGGGACTACGTGCCAGCCAGCGCCGTGCTTTTCTTTCTGAGCGCGCTCATGTCGATCGTCAGTGTAGTCCTCGACTTCTCGGGCAGGGCTCAGGTGTCGAGGATGATTGCCGGACAGTTGAGGGAAATCGAGGTCCAGCTACGCTTGCAATGGCACAACGATTCCCCGGACGCGCAGATTGTCGAGCTTCTCGAAAGCCGAGTGGAATCTGCTGTTAGAGAAGATCCCTTCCTCTCCGTCAACGAGACTCTCAACAATAAGTGCAACGAGGAGGCATACCGTGCCGTCGAAAGCTACTATGGACCGGAGCCGCGAGCGGGACTCGAAGAGCGCTCCCCCGCCGCGGCCTCCTAAGCCCGAGCCGAAGCCCGGTTCTCGGCCTCTCACCGATAGCTTCGCGGCTCCCTCTACCCCGGCTAAGCCGGCCCAGCCCACGAAAGCACCGGAAACCGCCTCATGAACCACCTAGTCCCAGGACAGACGCCCCAGTGGTAGACGAAGCCAGGATCAGGGAGGCCGTCGCCTCCATCCTCCACGCCGTCGGCGACGACCCCGACCGCAAAGCCCTGCGGCGCACGCCCGACCGCGTCGCCCGCATGTACGGCGAGCTCTTCTCGGGCATCGGCCAGGACCCGGCAGACCTGCTACGCACCGGCTTCGACGAAGAGTACAGGGACCTCGTCGTCCTGAAGGGCGTCCACTTCTTCTCGATCTGCGAGCACCACCTCCTACCCTTCCACGGCACAGCCGACATAGGCTACGTGCCGAACGGCCGGGTCGTGGGGATCAGCAAGCTCGCGAGGGCGCTCGACGCGCTGGCGCGGCGCCCACAGCTACAGGAGCGCCTCACGGCGCAGCTTGCCGACGCCATCGAAACCGCCCTCGATCCCGCCGGCGTAGCCGTCGTCCTGCGCGCCGAGCACCTCTGCGTCGCCATCCGCGGCGCCGGCAAGCCCGGCTCCACAGTCGTCACCGCCGCGAGCCGCGGCGTCCTGAAGACCGACCCCGCCATGATGGCCCGGTTCAACGCCCTGCTGGAGGCCGGCTGAGGTGCGCCCGGCCGTCGCCCTCCACGACTTCGACGACCTCCAGCAAGAATGGGACAACCTCCTCCCGTTCTGCTCCACCAACACCGTCTTCGTGACCCCCCTGTGGCACAGGACGTGGTGGAATAGCTTCGGGCACGCCTCCGACCTGCGGCTGCTCTCGGCCAGGAGCAACGGCTCCCTCATCGGGATCGCCCCCCTGCGAGAGGCCGGCGGCGCACTCCACTTCATCGGGGACACCGACCTATGCGACTACAACGACTTCCTCGTCCGGCGCGGCAGCGAGGAGCCATTCTACACGGCCCTATTCGATTACATGGAGACCCAGCCCGCCGCGATAGACCTGCGGTCGCTGCCGGAGTCCTCCCCCACCCTACGGCACCTCCCGCCGCAGGCGGAGAAACGAGGCTACGCCGTCTCGGTGGAGCTGGAGGACGTAGCCCCCATCGCCTCGCTCCCCCACACCTGGGACGCCTTCGTCGCCGCGCTGGGAAAGAAGGACCGCCACGAGCTGCGCCGGAAGTTCCGACGCCTGGACGCCTCCGGCAGCTTCACCCAGAACGTCTGCGAAGACCCTGACTCCATCGCCGACGGCATGGCCGACTTCCTGAGCCTCCACCGGGGCAGCCGCCCCGACAAGAAGAGGTTCATGACCGCGGAGCGCGAGCGCTTCTTCACGGAGGCCGCCGTCGAGCTCGGAGCAAGGGGCCAGGTCAAGCTGGCCTTCCTGGAGCTGAACGAAACCAAGATCGCAAGCTGCATCTACTTCGACTATGCCGACTCGTATTTGCTGTACAATAGTGGGTACGACCCGGCCTATTCCAACCTCAGCGCGGGCCTGCTCAACAAGGCGATGGCCATCAAGCAGGCTATCGAGGCCGGCAAGCGTTCTTTCGATTTTCTCAGGGGGGACGAGCGCTACAAGTACGACCTCGGCGGCAGGGACCGCCGCGTATTCCGGCTGACCCTACGAAGGTAATGCCCGCTACCCCTAAATCACGTACATCACCCCAATCACACGAATCACAGTTCAGACAATTGGAACCCATCTCGATATGAACAGAGTAGCCATGCTGAGCGTACACGGCTGCCCGGTGGCGCGCCTCGGAGAGCGCGACACCGGCGGCATGAACGTGTACGTCCTCCAGACCGCGCGCGCCCTCGGCGAAATGGGCCGCTGTGTCGACGTTTACACCCGCTGGCACGACCCGAGGGACGAGCAGATAATGCCCCTCGGCGAAAACGCCAGGGTCGTCCACCTCAAGGCCGGCCCCTACGACAGGTCCAAGGAGGACGTCTACCAGGACATCCCCGAGTTCCTCGACAAGCTCTACGCCTTCCAGCGCTCCGAGGACCTCAGCTACGGCGTGGTGCATTCCCACTACTGGTTGTCGGGCGCCGCCGGCCTCACCCTCGCCGGCGACTGGGGCGTCCCCCACGTCGTCACTTTCCACACCCTCGCCCGCAAGAAGCTACAGTCCCGCGTCGGCGAGCGAGAGTCCCAGCTACGGGCCGGCGCCGAGACGACCATCGCCGGCGGCGTGGACGCCATCATCGCCTCCACGCTCCAGGAGCGCGACGACCTCGCCCACCTCTACGGCGTCCCCGCGCAGCGCGCCCACGTCATACCCCCCGGCGTCGACACCAAGCTCTTCCGCCAGATGGACCGGCGGGAGGCGCGCGAGGCCCTCGGCATCGCGGAGAGCAAGGTCATCCTATCCGTCGGCCGCATCGAACCCCTCAAGGGCCTCGACATACTCATCCGGGCCGTCGCCCAGCTCGAGGACGTCACGGACACCAGGCTACTCATCGTGGGAGGAAGCCCCGCGTCCGACCCCGAGGTGGAGCGGCTCCGCTCCGTCGCCTCCGAGGAGGGCATCGGCGGCGCCGTCACCTTCGCCGGCAAGGTCGACCAGGCCGAGTTGCCGGCCTACTACAACGCCGCCGACGTCTTCGTGCTCGCCTCCTACTACGAGAGCTTCGGGCTGGTGGCCCTGGAAGCCATGGCCTGCGGCGTGCCCGTGGTGGCCTCCAGGGTGGGCGGCCCCAGGACCTTCGTCAGGGACGGACTGACCGGCTACCTGATCCCCTGGCAGTGCCCGGAGCCCTACGCCCAGCGCATAGAGATGCTGCTGTCGAACCCGGGCCTCCGCGCGAGCATGGGGGCCGCGGCCAGGGACGAGGCGTCCAGGAGGGGATGGATCTCGGCGGCCCGGGGAATGTCGGGCCTCTACGACTCCCTGTCCGCCTCGGCCTGGCGCTACGCCGCGGGAGCATGACCGTGGCGCCATACGACACGGAGCGCGCCTCCACCAACGGCGGCGTGGTGCTCCCCGAAATGCCTGAGGGGATACTGCGGCGGCAGCCGCAAGCCGCGGAGAACGCCGCGGCGGCGGCCCATCGGCCCACTCACGGTTGAGTCCTGTAGTAGAATAACCGAAGCATCCTACTCGAACCGCTCGAACCGGAGGCCGCGCCAGTGACTGAATCCTTGGCCCGAATCAGCGCCCGAAGGCCCTGGATAACCGTCGTGATCTGGGCGGTGGTCGTCGCCATCGCCGGCGCGCTCATATCCCAATTCCTCGGCAGCGCCACCACCACCGACTTCCGGCTTGCCGGCAGGTACGAGTCCGAGCGCGCCGCGGCCCTCCTGGAGGAGAAGGGCCCGGGGCAGCGGCGGGGCCCGGAGAAGCTCGCCGAGATCGTAATCATCCAATCGCCGTCCCTCACCGTCGACGACAAGGCATTCCGCGACAAGGTGGAGGCCGTCCACCAGGACATAGCCTCGCTGGAGGGCACGATAGCCGGCGGAATCAACGGCAGTCCGATCTCCCACTACTACCAGGCCATGGACGCCGGCCCCCTGATCGCCCCGGAGCAGATGCAGCAGCTACTTCCCCTCCTGGTCTCCGCCGACCGCCGCACAGTTCTGGTCCACTACACCCTCGCCGGCACATCCCAGGAGGCCACGGCCAACGTTGCGGACGTCATTCACAAGGTGGAGGAGGCGAACGAGACCGACGACTTCCTGGTGCTGATCGGCGGGGACGCCAGCGTGGCTTACGAGAACAACGAGCTCGCGAGGCACGACCTCGAGAGAGGCGAGCGCTTCGGCGTACCCATGGCGCTCATCGTCCTCCTGCTGCTCTTCGGCGCCGTCGTCGCCACAATGCTGCCGCTCGGCCTGGCGATCGTCTCCATCATCATCGCGTTGGCCGCGGTTGCCGTCATCGGCCAACAGTTCCAGCTGGTCTTCTTCGTGACCCTGATGGTCGTCATGATAGGCCTTGCCGTAGGCATCGACTACTCGTTGCTGATCGTGTCTCGATTCAAAGAAGAGATGGAGAAAGGCATGCCCGTGAAGGAGGCCGTGGGGAAGACCGGCGGCACCGCTGGCCGCACCGTGCTCTTCAGCGGCGCCACCGTCGTGCTCGCCCTCATCGGCCTGCTCATAGTCCCCGCCTCCTTCTACCAGTCCCTGGCCTTGGGCGCCATCCTGGTCGTGCTGGCCTCGCTGGCGGCGACCCTCACCCTTCTGCCCGCCGTGCTTGCCCTGCTGGGTCCCAAGGTGGACCTCCTGACAGTCCCCTTCCTCTCCAGGTTCGCCTTGAAGAGCCCCGAGGCCACCAAGGAGGGCTTCTGGGACGCAATCACTCGCGTCGTAACGCGAATGCCCGTCGTCAGCATCCTGGTAATCGCCGTCCCAATGATCGCGCTCACCGCCTTCTACTTCGACATCAAGACCGGTCTCAACGATGTCAACACCTTCCCCGACAGCGCGGAGACCAAGAAGGCGTTCCTCCTACTCGAAGAGGAGTTCTCCTTCGGAGAAGTCAGCCCCGCAGGCTTCCTCAGCCCCGCCGAGATAGTCATCGTCGGCGACATAGACGACCCCCAGGTGCAGGGGGCGATTGCCAGCCTCCAGCAGTCCCTCGCCGCGTCCCCCGACTTCCCCGTCCCGCCGTCGCTCGAGGTCAACGACGAGGGCGACCTCGCGCTGCTGAGCCTCCCATTCCCCGGCGAGTCCTCCAGCCGCGCGGCCACCGCCGACATGGCCACACTCAGGGAGCAGCTAATCCCTGCCGCCTTCGACGGCGTTCCCGCCGAGGTCTACGTCGGCGGCCTGACCGCCGAGACGGCCGACTTCTACGGCATCGTCGACTTCTACACGCCCATCGTCTTCGCGTTCGTGCTCGGCCTCAGCTTCATCATCCTGATGATGGTCTTCCGCTCCCTGGTCATACCGCTCAAGGCCATCATCATGAACCTCCTCTCGGTCGGCGCCACCTACGGACTGCTGGTGCTCGTCTTCCAGAAGGGCATCGGCGCCAGCCTGCTCGGCTTCGACCACGCCGAGATCATCGACGCATGGCTGCCGCTCTTCCTGTTCACCATCCTATTCGGCCTGTCCATGGACTACCACGTATTCCTGCTCAGCCGCATCAGGGAGCGCTACGACGAAACGGAGGACAACACCGAGGCGGTGGCCTACGGCCTGCGCTCCACCGCCGGCATCATCACCGGCGCCGCCCTGATCATGGTGGTCGTGTTCGGCGCGTTCGCCACCGGCGAGACCATCGTCAACCAGCTCATGGGCTTCGGGCTGGCGATAGCCGTGCTCCTGGACGCTACGCTCGTGCGGTCCGTCCTGGTCCCGGCCAGCATGGAAGTGTTGGGACGAGGCAACTGGTACCTGCCCTCGTGGCTGCGCTGGCTGCCCGACCTGCGCGTAGAAGCGGAAGAGGAACACTAGACCCGCGCCGTGGGAAGTGCAGATCACCCATGAAAGTCCCATCCGACTACGCGGCGGGCTACCCGGAGGCCAGCGCACTCGACCGAGAGCTGGCGGACAGCTACGTCGCCCACACGACCATCGGAGACCCCGAAGCCGATGCGCTGATCGAAGACCTCTACAGCCTCGGGCAGAGAGAAGCGGGCCGGTTCATCCAGGCCGTCATGAACCAGGACGACTCCGAGCTTAGCGGCGCGCCCCAATCGCTGCTGGACTTCTTCGAGTCCTGCGAGACCGTGCCCGACTGGGTCGATTTCGAAGCGCACATCCCCGGCATCCGCATGTTCCACAGGAATTCGAGACTCGTCCTGGGGGCGATGGTAGGCGGCACGCTCGTCGAGGGCTTCTCCACGAACATCTCCAAGTCCTTCTTCATAACGGGCCGCCTGCGCGACCAGGGCGTCAGGCGCCTGAGGCAGAACAACCGCCACATGGTCGAGATATTCCTTCCCGGCGGCCTGCGCAGAGAAGGCGACGGCTGGAAGCTGTCGGTCCGCATCCGACTCGTTCACGCGATGGTCAGGCGCCTGCTGAACAACTCCGAAGACTGGGACCATGAAGCATGGGGCGCGCCCATCAGCGCGGCGCACGTCGGATACGCGATCACCGCATTCTCGGCAAGACTGCTCAGGCACCTGAAGAGCTTGGGGGCCGAATTCGACGACGACGAGCGAGCGAGCTTCATGCAGGTCTGGCGCTATTCCGGGTACCTCATGGGCATCCCCGAAAGCATCCTGTACGAAGACGAATCCCACGCCCTGCGCATATTCGAGATCGGCGGCATCTGCGAACCTTCCCCCGGAGCCGAGTCTACCGCCCTTGCGCACTCGCTGGTCCAGTCCGCTCCCCTGATTGCGGGAATATCGGACCCCGTAGGACGCCGGAGGCTTGCCAACTACGTCTTTCGCGTCTCCCGCGCTCTCATCAGGCCTCCGCTCGCCAACCAGTTGAAATACCCCCGGTATCCAACGTTCGGAGTCCTCTGGTGGTTCCGAACGCAGGAGAATTACGACCGCCTCATGAGCAGGCTGTTCAAGAGCCGCGTCCGCAACAACAACAAGCTGACCGCCCTGTTCGACGTCTCTATCTTCGACGAGGAAGGCATCACCTACGAAATGCCCGACCACCCCCACGCCGAAGAGTCCTCCAAGTGGTGAAGCCGGAAGCCCACCGCGCTTTGATAAGTACTAAATCGCTTTGACTATACCGCCAATTCAGTTCGTAGGAGCGGGTTTCAAACCCGCCTTCCCCGGTCACCCACGGAAGAACACCATGATGCACGCCACTATCTCCGAGATCATATTCGAGGTCAGTGAGGACAAAACCGACGGCGGATATTTCGTAGGGGCGGGTTTCAAACCCGCCTTCCCCGGTCACCCACGGAAGAACACCATGATGCACTCCACTATCTCCGAGATCATATTCGAGGTCAGCGAGGACAAAACCGACGGCGGATATTTCGTAGGGGCGGGTTTCAAACCCGCCTTCCCCGGTCACCCACGGAAGAACACCATGATGCACTCCACTATCTCCGAGATCATATTCGAGGTCAGCGAGGACGAAGTCGACGGCGGATATTCGGCTAGCGCACTGGGCCACGGCATCCACACCCAGGGCGAATCAGTTGAAGAGTTGCGCCGCAACGTCAAGGAAGCCGTCGATTGCTACTTCGACGCAACGATGAAACGACCGGCCCTGGTCCGCCTTCACTGCAACACCCCTATCCGTCGTTCCCGCGAAAGCCTGCCCCGTACCCCGATACGGGGCGGGAATCCAGTCCCAGGCCACGAATTGGCATAAGCCTTAGACACGCCTGTTTCGCCTGAGCCCCCGCCAGATGCGTACCTTCCGCCTCGTCATGGCCCAGATCAACCCCACCGTGGGCGACCTGGAGGGAAACACCGCCAGGATCCTTGACCGCGTCGACCAGGCGCGGGGCCTGCGCGCCGACCTGGTGGCCTTCCCCGAGCTCGCGATCACCGGCTACCCCCCCGAGGACCTCCTGCTCAAGCCCCAGTTCCTGCGGGAGAACATGCGCAAGATGCGCCAGGTGGCCGAGGCTTCGCGGGGCATCTGCGTCGTGGTCGGATTCGTAGACGCCGGCGAGCTAGTCCACAACGCCGCCGCGGTCGCCCACGACGGCCGCCTGGTGGACGTCTACCGCAAGATATACCTGCCGAACTACGGCGTCTTCGACGAGGTCAGGTACTTCGAGCCGGGCTCGGGGTGCCCCGTCTACGTCGTCAACGGCGCCGCCGTCGGCGTCAACATCTGCGAGGACATCTGGTACGCCGAGGGGCCCGCCGCCGTCCAGGGGGACAGCGGCGCCGAGCTCATCGTCAACATCAACGGCTCCCCCTTCCACGCCGGCAAGCGCGACCAACGAGAGGAGATGCTCGCCGCCCGCGCCTCCGAAAACGGCTTCTACGTCGCATACGTCAACCTCGTCGGCGGACAGGACGAGCTCGTCTTCGACGGCGGCAGCGTCGTGTTCGGCCCCGCCGGGCAGCCCGTCGCGCGCGGGGCGCAGTTCGAGGAGGACCTGATCGCCGTCGACCTGGACATCGAGACCATGCGGGACTCCCGGCCCAACGATCCCGCGCCGCGCGGAGAGAGGGCCGCCGCATCCGATACGCTGGGACCGCCGAGGGTGCTCCCCATCTCGGGCCATGCGCCCAGGAATCTGCCCAGCCTCCCTACCCGCCGGGAGCCGACCCGCTACGACCCCGCCGAAGAGGTCTACCGGGCGCTGGTCGCGGGAACGAGAGACTACGTCCGGAAGTGCGGCTTCTCCAAGGTAATCGTCGCCCTGTCCGGCGGCATCGACTCCAGCCTAGTGGCGACGGTAGCCGCCGACGCCCTCGGCCCGGAGAACGTGGTGGGCGTGTCGATGCCCTCCCGATACTCATCGGGTGGCAGCGTGGAGGACGCCAGGGCCCTCGCCGCCAACCTCGGCATCCGGCTGCTCAGCCTGCCCATCGAACCCCCCTTCGCCGCATTCCTCGACACCCTCGCCCCCCACTTCGACGGCATGGCGCCGAACGAGGCCGAGGAGAACCTACAGTCCCGCATTCGCGGCAACCTCGTCATGGCGCTCTCCAACAAGATGGGCTGGATGGTCCTCACCACCGGCAACAAGAGCGAGATGGCCGTCGGATACGCCACCATATACGGCGACATGGCCGGCGGCTACGCCGTCATCAAGGACGTGCCCAAGACGATGGTGTACGAGTTGGCCCGGCGGCGCAACGCCGCCGGCGATGGGCCGCTCATACCCCGGTCCGTCTTGGAAAAACCGCCCAGCGCCGAGCTCCGCCCCGACCAGACCGACCAGGACAGCCTGCCCCCCTACGACGTGCTCGACCCCATCCTAAAGGCATACGTGGAGGAGGATGTCGCCTTCGATGGCATCGTCGCCCAGGGCTTCGACGAGGACGTGGTCAAGCTGGTGGTGGGCCTAGTCGACCGGAGCGAGCACAAGCGCCGCCAGTCCCCGCCCGGCATAAAGATAACCCCCCGAAGCTTCGGCCGCGACCGCCGAATGCCCATAGCCAACCGCCACAGCCCCTTCTAGCGCCATAGGGCAAGGCACGGCGTTGCACCCCGAGACTTCAACACGGTATTATACGTATAACACACGTGCAGGGATTCGAAAATGCGTAAGAAACTCACCTTGACGCTAGACGAACAGGTCTATGATGGGCTGTACAGGGTTGCTGGCCGCAGGAGAATCAGCAGCTTCGTCGAATCGATTGTCAGTCCGTACTTGGTATACGACGACCTAGATGCCGGTTACCGAAGTATGGCTGCGGATTCCGAGCGAGAGGCTGAAGCCATGGAGTGGGTAGAAGGGACTTCCGAGGCGGTCGTCGATGAGGCGAGGTGAGGTCTGGTGGGTTAGATTCGGACCGTCCGTCGGCGGTGAGATTAGAAAACGCAGGCCCGCCATCGTAGTCACAAGCGATGTCGCGGTTCCACATCTCAACCGGGTGCAGGTAGTACCGCTGACTTCGAATGTCAGCAGGGTCTACCCTGCCGAGGCGCTCGTCACAGTCAACGATGTCCTCCACAAGGCCATGGCGGACCAGCTCATGACGGTCAGCAAGCGTCGTTTCGACGGCCGTTTCGGCGAAGTATCGGACGCGGACATGGATCTCGTCGCCCTCGCCATAAGCGTCCAACTGGGGCTGTAGTCTGCCAACCATGTGAAGGGGATGAGAAATCCCTACCTCCGACCTTGACCCAGGGCGAACCCATGTGCTACAGTCTCCTCATGGCAACGACGTATCTCCATGCAAGCCGCTCCCCGGCGACCGCCCTGCCGCGTGAGAGCCTCGAATATACCGCCGAAAGGCGTGTCCCATCTTGTCACATTGGAATCATATTTCAGCCACATTCACGTCGCATCGTGTCACCTTGGCGTCCCGCCCTGTCAACTACTCCATAGCTGAAAAGTGACAAATGTGACGGAATGTGACAGATACGGAGAAATCCGGCCTCCCCTATCCGTCACAGCGGGATGCCCCGCCCTGCCTCCCTCAGCCGCCGCCGGCGTTGCAGCGCGTCCGGCATCGCCCTGGTCACCACCGCCCAGAATGCCTTCGAGTGGTTCATCACCTCCAGGTGGGCAAGCTCGTGGACCGCGACGTAGTCGATCAGCGCCGGCTCCAGCATCACCGTCCGCCAGCTAAAGCGCAGCGTCCCGTCGGGGCTGCAGCTTCCCCAGAAGCTGCGCTGGCCCCCAATTAGTATCAGCGGCGTCTCGGAAAGCCCGAACTCCGGCAGCCACTTTTCGACGCTCGCCCGCACGTGTTCTTCCGCGCGCTCCCGGTACCAGGCCGCTATGGCCGAGAGCAACTTTTCGCGCCGCCCGTCCACGGAAGCGCCGCGAGGCGCCGTGACGAGCAGTCGCCAGTCGTCGAACCGGACCTGCGGCAAGCCCACGTCGGCCCGCTTCACCACCAACCGGAGATCCCGCCCCAGGTACGGCAATTCGTCGCCGTCGATGAGTCGCGGCGGCGCTCCGTACTGCGGCTCCGCCAGCCGGTCGAGTATCCAGCGCGCGCGGTCGCGCACGAAGCTCCTCAGGTCGCTCATCGGCACCCCCGAAGGAGCCGCGACCCGCGCGACGCCGTCCACCACCGTAAGCTGGATGGTCTTCTTGCGCCGCCTGCTGCGCCGCACCTCGTACTCTATGGTCGCGCCGCCCGCGCGTACCCTGCCCCGTGTGGCCAATGCCCGCCTCCGCAACCTATTCTATCCCGCGAGCCGCTGGCGCGGGGTCTTGAATGCCGGCGCCGTTACGCTTACTCTGGGCCAACCATACCCGCGGAGTAGGTTGCTCTCGTGCCGAGACCTGTAATCATCGTCGGCGGGCTGGGCGGCGGCAAGACCGAAGAGGCCATGGCGAGGCTGGCCGCCCGCTACCAGCCCGACCCCTTCCACCACGCCGCCGCGCTGGTCCCCACCAGCCGGCACGGCGACCAGCTCCGCCGGCGCCTCGTCTCCCGGTGCGGCGTCGCCCTCCGCCTGCGCGTGGAGACGATAACCCAGTTCAGCGAGAGCCTCGCCTCCGGCGCCGGGAAGCTCTCGCACGCGGTGGCCGAAGAGCTCCTGGCGCAGACGGCCAGCCGCGAGGTCGAGCGCGGGGCCGCCGCCTACTTCGCGCCCATCGCCAGCACCGAGGGCTTCGCCGGCCTGCTGAGCGCCGCCGTCGCCGACCTGCTCGCCGAGGCGATAGAGCCGCATGCCTTCCGCGAGGCCGCCGGCAGGTCCGGTTCCTCCGCCCTGGCGGCGCTCGCCGCCATCTTCGCGGCGTACCGCTCCGAGCTCGACCGCCGAGGCTGGCTCCACCCGGCGCGGACGCCCCTAGCCGCCGCGGACGCCGTGAAGGCCGGCGCCCCGCTGCCGGGCCTCGTGCTGCTCGACGGCTTCCAGACCTTCCGCGGCGTGGAGATCGAGCTCATCAAAGCCGTCGCCAGGCGCTCGGAGCTTGTCATCACCTTCGACCCGGATTCAGGCGCGCGGGCGCGGCATGACTTTAGGCGCATCCTCGACAGCCTCCCGAACGCGGAGGTGCTGGAGCTGGAGAGACGGCAGGCGGCCCGGCCGGATACGGTAAGCGCGGGCGACGCCGCGGACCGCGAGGACCAGCTCCGCGCCATCGCCAGGCAGATCAAGCGCCGCCTCACCGATAACCCGTCCCTCCGCCCCTCGGACTGCGCCGTCGCCTTCAGGCGGATGCCCCCCTACCTTGGGTTGGCCAGGCAGGTGTTCGACGAGTACGACCTCCCCCTCGACCCCGCGGCGGGAGAGCGCCTCAGCGCCCGGCCCCTGGGGGTCTGGCTGCGCCGCCTGCTGCACCTTGCGCGGGACGGCTGGCGGCTGCGCGACTTCGCCGCCGTCCTATCGAGCGGCTTCATCGACCTCGCCCGGTGGGGGCTGAGCCAGGAGGACGTGGCCCCGTTCAAACGGCAGGGGCGCAGGAACAACCTCTGGGCCGGGCAGGACGCCCTGGAGCGCATCGCGGACAGCCTGCGAGCGCACCCCGGCGAGTCGTCATACGGGGCCGCCCGCATCGCCGGCGGCGTGGAAGCCGCGCTCGAAGATCTGCGCGGCCTGTTGGAGCAGCCGCCGAGCGACGCCGGCGACCACGCCAGGCGTCTCGACGACGCCCTGTTCGGCGCTCGCCCCCTCGTCCGGCCGGACTCCCGTGACCTGCCCGGCGTTGACGTGGAGATCGACGCCCTAAGGGGCTATCTCCGCGACGTCACGGCCGCCCAGCAGGCGCTCGGCGGCCCCCCGGAGCCGTTCGACACCTTCGCGGCCCGCCTTGAACGCAGGCTGGACGCTCCCGCCGTCATCCTGCGCGAAGCGGGCGGCGTCCTGCTCGCCCCGATGCACACCCTCCACGGCCTCCGCTTCGACTACGTCGCCCTCGGCGGCCTGGTAGAGGGCGAGTTCCCGGCGCAGCGCACAGGGACGGCCCTGCTCGACGACGCGGCGAGGGAAGCCCTGAACGAGGCGGGCCTCGCGCTGCCGCCGGAGTTGCGCCTCGCGGAGGACGAGCTCTGGGCGACCGTGAGCACGCGCGCGGACGCCGCGCTCTCGCTCTGGAAGACCCGGCTGGACGACCGAGGACGGCCCGCGGCGCAGTCGTACTACTTCGACGCGCTGCCGCGCGACCGCGCCGTCGAGACCACAACCGCCGCCGCCCCCGAGCAGACCGCCTCCAACCGCGAGCTTGCAATCGCCTGCGCCCGGCTGTGGCCCGCGCGGAGCACTCTGAGGCCCAGGGGAGCGGAGGCGTGGCCGGTGGTGCGAGAGGCTGTCCGCGTCGAGCAGCGGCGCCGCTCGTTCGGCCACGGCGGCGAATACGAAGGCCGCCTAGACGCCGGGCTGGTCCCCTGGCTCACCGGCGAAGACGCCGTATGGAGCGCATCCCGCCTGGAGTCCTACCGCACCTGCTCCTTCCAATTCTTCGGCAGCTACGCCCTGCGCCTCAGGGAGCTGGAAGAAGAGATGGAGAGCGCCGACGCGGCGATGCGCGGGACGGTCATCCACGAAGTGTTGCAGGACGCGCTGGAGCCGCTCGTGGCGCAGGGCCGCCCCCTTGCGACGGACACCCTGGACGATGCGCTCGCGCGCCTCAGGTCCAGCGGCCTGGACATCTGGAACAGCGCGCCCGGCGACAGGGGCTTCGGACGCGCCGTCCTATGGCGCCTCGAAGCCGAGGCCGTCTTCCAACAACTGGAGCTACTCCTCCAACGCGAGGCCGAGGAGAGCGAGCGCGCCGGCGTCGCCAGGACCATGGGCGCCGAGAAGAAGATCGAAGCCTCGCTGCCGCTCTCCCCCCCGATGCGCGTCACCGCTACAGTCGACCGCCTCGACGAGGGCGACGGCATGGTCGTGATCGTCGACTACAAGTCCGGCAGGGAGATACTGAAATCCCACGTGATGGACAACCGCCGCGTCCAACTCCAGCTATACGGATACCTGGCGCGCGAAGAGGCCGCGGCCGGGAGGGTCGTGGCCCGATACGCCTGGCTCAACCCCAACAACAGGAGCTGGGACCTCGACTCCTCCCGGCCCGAAGACCAGGCGGTCCTGGAAGGCGTCGCCGAAGTCGCCCAGGAAGTCAGGGACGCCGTCGCGTCCGGCGACTTCAGGGTCAACCCGCAGGTGCAGCCCTGCCCCTCCTACTGCTCATTCCAGCACGTCTGCCGCGTGAACGATTACAGCCGATGGAAGCGCTGGGACTGACGGGCCAGCAGGCCGAGATCGTAGCCCGGCGCGGCGGCGACCTGCTGGTGACCGCGGGCGCGGGCAGCGGCAAGACGCGCGTGCTCGTGGAGCGCTACGTCTCCCTCCTCGGCGAGTGCTCCATCCCGCAGATCGCCGCGGTCACCTTCACGGACGCCGCCGCCTCCGAGATGCGCGAAAGGGTCCGCAAGGAGGTGCTCTGCCGGCCTGGGCTCGCGGGCCACCGGGCCCACCTGGACGAAGCCGTAATAGGCACGATACATTCGTTGTGCAGCCGCATCCTGAGGGAGCATCCCGTGGAGGCGGCAATCGACCCGGCCGCAAGAGTCCTCTCCGAGGACGAGGCCGAGCTGGAGACCATCGCCGCCTGCGCCGACGCGCTGGAGGAGGCAGCCGACGCCGACGACCGCCGGGCGCTGTCGCTGCGCGAGATCAGCCCCTACTCGTTGACCAATCACCTGCCCGCCATGGTGGCGCGGCGCGACGAGGTCGAAGCCGCGTACCGGGCGCTGCCCGGCGCTCCCACGGTCTGGGCCGGCGAGATAGAGGCGCGGCTGGACGCCGCCGCGGCCGCCGCCGTGGAGGAGGCCCGCCCGCGGGTCGCCGCGTTGGCGGCATGGCTGCGGGATGCCCACGCCGGGGCGGGAGATGACCCATTCGCCGCCCGGCTCGGCGACTTCCTGCACACCCTCGGCGACCCGGCGGAAGGAGACTGGCGCGACCTGCTGGCCCGGGTCGCCAACGCCAACCGGCGGATCAGCCTCGCCGGCGGAAGGGCTGCGGGATGGGCGAGCGACCTGGCAGCCGTCAAGGACAATCTGCGCGCCTTCCGCGAAATCGCGGGACGGCTGGGCAAACTCCCCAGGTGGAACGAGCACGACGCCCTCGCCCTCGAGGCCCTCGACTCGCTCCGGGACCTCTTCGACGACGCCTGCGCCCGGTACGCGGCCCGCAAGAAGGAGCTTGCGGCCCTGGACTACCTCGACCTGGAGTTGAAGACCGAGGCCCTGCTCAGGACCCACCCGGACGTCGCCGCCTCGTACCGCTCCCGTTTCCGCCACCTCATGGTGGACGAGCTCCAGGACACCAACCCTGCCCAGGTCGCCGTCATACGCCTGCTGTCGCGGGGCGGGGACGCCGCGCTGCCGGCGCCGGAGCGGTTCTTCGTCGGCGACGTCAAGCAGGCTATCTACCGCTTCAGGGGCAGCGACGTTCGCCACTTCACCCGCCTCCAACGCGAGATGCGGACGGACGGCGGCGTCCTCTCTCTCAGCCGGTCCTTCCGCACCCACGACCCGCTCGTGGAGATGCTCAACGCCATCTTCGGGCGGGTGTTCGGCGACTCGCGGGAAGAGTTCGACGCGCCCATGCAGGCCATGACCGGGCGCGGGCCGGACTCGCCGCCCGGCCCCCACCTCGTGCTCATGCCGGTCTCCGACACGACGCCCAGGGGCGTCAAGACCACCGAAAGCGAGCGCCGCCGGGTGGAGGCCGACGCCCTCGCCAGGGAGGTCGCCTCCCTCCTGGAGCGGGGCGCGTCCGTGTGGGACCGCGAGACGAGATCGTACCGTGAGGCGAGGCCGTCGGACGTGGCGGTCCTGCTGCGCCGGCTGACCAACGTCCACATCTTCGAGCAGGCCCTCGAGAGCCACGGCGTCCCATACCGCACCCCGGCCGGCGGCGGCTTCTTCACCAGGCAGGAGGTCCGCGACCTCACCAACCTGCTCGGATGGCTGGCCGAGCCCGACGACGACATAGCGCTGGTGGGCGTCCTACGCTCGCCCTTCTTCATGATCGACGACCGGTCCCTGCTTGCCCTCCGATCATCGGACCTCCCCACGCTGCACGCCCTCCGCGACCCGCCCGATGACGTCTCCGGGCAGGCCCGGCGTTTCTGCGCCCGCGCGGCGGTAGCGCTCGCCGACCTGCTGCGCGACGTGCCGTTCGCCACCCCGGACGCGCTCATGGAAAAGGCCATCTCCATGACAGGCTTCGAGGCGTCCTGGGCCGCCCTCCAGGGCGGCGACCAGGCCCTCGCCAACATACGGAAGTTCGTCGCCCTCGCCAGAACGCTCGCCAGCCACTCGCTGGACGAGTTCGTCGGCTACGTCCGTCGCAGGCGGGACGAACTGGAAGCCCGCGAGGGACAGGCCGTCCTGGACGCGTCGGAAGCCGTGCGCCTGCTCACCGTCCACGGCGCCAAGGGCCTCGAGTTCCCCATCGTCTTCGTCCCGGAGGCCCACGTCCGGTCCCGCGGGACCTACGACCCCATACGATGGCGCGCCGAGGAGGGCATCTCCCTCACCCTCGCTAGGGAGCCCGGCGCGAGCGGGAGCCGCCGGCGCCCCGGCTTCTACTCCCACCTGATGGAACGGGACAACCGCGAGGAGGCGTCGGAGCACAAGCGGCTGCTATACGTGGCCGCGACGAGGGCCGCCGACAAGCTCTACCTCAGCGGGGACGACCCGCCGCGCAGGGACGACAGGCCCAGCGGCGACGGCTGGCTCGCATACGTCCTCGACGCCGTGGAAGAAGCCAACCTCAATGGGGTCGAAGTCCGCCCGCCCCTGCCCGTCGACCTCGACGCCATCGCCAAGCGACCCGCGCCCTCGACCGTCGCAGTGCCCGCGCCGGAACGGGAAGTGGACGTAATGCCCCCGCTCGTCGCCCGGCCGCGGGTGATACCGCTGCGTTCGAGCACCCCCGTCACCGCCCTGCGGGAGCCGCCTACGCACACCCCGCGCCGCCACGGGGACGGCCTCGCCCTCGTTCGCGGAAGCCTCGCCCACAAGGCCGTGGAGCTCTGGTTCACCACCGGAGTCCGCCCCTCGCTCGGCGACCTCGCCCGGACGCTCGCCCCCGACCACGGCGACCGGGAAATCGAGCGCGTCGCCGTCGACGTGGACGGGATGCTCGACCTGCTCGACGCCAGCCCACTGGCCGCAACCCTGCGCGACCCTGGCTCCCGCGCCTACTTCGAGCTGCCCTTCTCCTGGGACTGGAACGGAGCGCCCGTACACGGGACCATCGACCTCGCATACGAGAGCAGCGGCGCCTGGCACGTGGTCGACTTCAAGACCGACGACGCCAGCGAAGACGCCCTAGCCGAAGCGGCCGCGCCATACCTACCACAGTTGGCCCTCTACTCATCCGCCCTACAGCGCGCGGTCGGCCAGCGCCCCCAGGCAAGCCTGCTGTTCCTCAGGACGTGCCAACTCTACACCCCGCCCCCCTCCGACCTCGACAACGCCCTCGAACAGACCCGCGCCCGCATGGACGCCGGCCTCCTCCTCCAGACGGCGCCCTCCCCATCCGACAACGACCCGGCAACCCCCGGCGCGGAACCCCCATCCTAACCTTCCCCCGTCGGACGGGGGAAGGGACATAATCAACAGACGTTTTGACAAGACCCCTATGACGTTATAGGTTATACGGCATGGACACCCCCATTACACCCGGCGAGATACTGTTGGAGGAGTACCTCCGGCCGATGGGCATCTCACAGAACGCGATGGCGCGGGCGATCGGGGTCGCGCCGCGCGCCGTCAACGAGATCGTTCACGGCAGGCGGTCGATTACTCCTGCCATGTCCATCCGGTTCGGGGCCTTCTTCGGCCAGTCGGACGAGTTCTGGCATGGGCTGCAGGTCGAATGCGACTTCCGCGGGCTGGCCGGCGAGAAGGGCGGCATCACCGCCGACATCCGGCCGGCCTCGACACTGATCGAAGCGCAGCGGGCCGGATAGGCCGCCCGGGATCAGCCCCGGCCCAGGTAGGGCTGCTCCACCGGGAGTACTATGGACTCCCAGACGTTGACGTGGGGCGGCATCGCCGCCATGGCCAGCGCGGCCGCCGCCAGCTCGTCCGGCGTCATCATCGGCTCCTGGTGCATGTCGGCGCTGCTCGCCGCGCGCCACTCGACGCTCACGTTGCCCGGATGCAGGCACCCGGCGGACACGCCGTACTCGCGGCCCTCCAGCGCCGTGCTCTTCGTCAGACCCACCAGCCCGAACTTCGTCGCCGTATAGGGCGCGGAGCCCATGCGCGGCATCTGCGCGGATATGCTGCCTATGTTGATGATCCGCCCGCCGCCCTGGCGCTTCATGATCTTCATCGCCTCGCGGGAGCAGAGGAAGACCGCCGTCAGGTTGATGTCCACCACGTCCTGCCAGTCCTCCAGCGCGATCTCGTCTATGGGGCCGCCCTTGAATATCCCCGAATTGTTGACGAGCAGGTCGAGGCGTCCGAACCTGTCCATCGCCTGCCCGAACAGCTCCAGCACCTGCGCCTCGTCCGTCAGGTCCGCTTGCGCGACCAGCACCTGCGCCCCCAGGCCCCGGAACTCCTCGGCGGCCTCCTCCAGGTTGTCGACGTTCCGGGACGCGATGGTCAGGTCGGCGCCCTCCCGGGCGAACGCCCTGGCGATCCCCTTGCCTATCCCCGTGCCGCCTCCCGTCACTATGGCTGTCTTCCCGTCGAGTTGTCCCACGTCTACCCCCTTGAAGGCCGACACCTACCCATGCTTGGCCCGCCGCCAGTTAAACAGCCCCCGATTCCCAAAGTCAACCCTCATCACGTGGCCCACCTATGGCGGTGACGTTGAGAGGATAGGGGATTCTACCTGTTTTTCCTTGAAAGTGTCTCATTTTGTCTCTTTTTGCCTCATTCAGCTATGGACCGTGAGACAGGGGGAGACACGAAATAGGCAAAATGAGACACGAAATAGACAGAATGAGACAGCAATGAGACAGAATGAGACACGCGGTCGCCGCCGTGTCCGGGCCGCATGTCGGGATTGGGAGGGCGGGTTTGAGTATGTGCGCGGTGGTGCATGAGGGGAGTATAGCACTTGCGTTCTGCGGATAGCAAGGACCGGAGCGCGCCGCAGTTGGGCTGACAGGGTATCATGTGTGGACGCCGTACAAGGCGGCCGTAACTGTCCAGAGTTGGTGCGTTCCTCGTCCAGGGCGCCCACAAGGGACGCCCCTACGATACAGTTGGTGCGTTTCCTCGTCCAGGGTGCCCACAAGGGACGCCCCTACGATACAGCTTCCATCCCGTAGGGTGCAGCCCTTGTGGCTGCCCTCCCGTACTCTGAACAGTTACAGGCGGCCACGGGAGGTTGACGATGGCGGTTACCCCCAACAACAAGATCAGCACGTTCCTATGGTTCGAGAACAGGGCCGAGGAGGCCGCGAACTTCTACGTGTCCATCTTCGGGAACTCGAAGATACTGAGCGTCTCCAGGGTGCCGGCCGGCCCGGCGGCGGGCGGCGCCGTCGTGGAGTTCGAGCTGGAGGGGCGGAAGTTCTCGGCCATCGACGGCGGGCCGATGTTCGAGTTCACGCCCGCGGTCTCGTTCGTCGTGTCGTGCGACTCGCAGGAAGAGATCGACTACTACTGGGACAGGCTGTCCGAAGGCGGGGAGCTCGGCTGGTGCGGCTGGCTCAACGACAGGTTCGGGGTGTCCTGGCAGGTGACGCCGGAGGCGCTGCCCGAGCTGATGGCGGGAGCGCCCGAACGGGTGATGGAGGCGATGCTGACGATGAAGAAGATCGACATCGCCCGGCTGCGCGAGGCGTCCGCGGCGTAACGAGGGCATATCCGCCGCGCCTCGTCCAGGCGGACCCGGACGTGCGCGCCTGTCCAGTCAGCTACTGCCGGCCGCCTTGCGCGGGCGGAGGGCCTCTTCGTCCATGCCGTCGGGGAATATGATGCTCGGGTCCGAGATGCGCTGGAACTTGCCGCCCCACTCCATCCAGACATAGCCGTCACGCGCGAAGGCGCGTTTACGGGCTATGATGGACGCCCGCTTCATGGCGTTGAGAGCGCCGCGGGCGTGCTCGTCCGTCGGCTCTATCGGGTCACTCCCGTAGGGCCACGACTCCTCCTGGACACGCGAGTGGCCGTCATTCACGTGTAGCGCCTCCTCGCCAGGAGCGCCGGCCCTGTCTCCGCCGTTCACGCGGCGCGGGCGAAGGGCGTCCTCGTCCATGCCGTCAGGAAAGATGATGTCGGGGTCCGAGACGCGCTGGAACTTGCCGTCCCATTCCATCCAAACATAGCCGTCACGCGCCAGGGCGCGCTTGCGGGCTATGATGGCCGCCCTCGTCATGGCGGCTAGAGCGCTGCGGGCGTGCTCATCCGTCGGCTCTATCGGGTCACCCTCGTAGGGCCACCAATCCCCGTCGGAGCGCGAATGGTCGTCATTCACGTGTTGTACCTCCTCGCCAGGAGCACCGGCCTGTCCCCTCGATTGTCGAACAGTTGCCACTCGTCGACGATGTCCCTATAGATTTCCCGGAAGTTGCGCCGCCCGGCGTGAAACCGCCTCCGAATCGTCTCGGTCGGGATGTTGTGCCCGCCTCCCCTCACGCGTTCCGCAACCCTCCTGATGGCGTCGTCAGGCGAGGGTAGCATGAGGTAGTATAGCACGACCTCGTAGCCCATCCTGCGCCAGGTGGGAATCTTGCGGGCGTAGGCGCGGCCGCTGAGGGTGGTCTCGAAGGCGAAGCTGTCTCCCCTGCCGACGTGCTCGTCTATGAGCTCGAGCATGAGCCTACCGGCGCGGACGGCCTCCTCCTCCGGCTGGAACGGATTCATCCCGGCGGCGATCAGGTCGGCGTTGACGAAGGTGGGACACGTGGCGTCGTGGAGCAGGAACTCCCTCGCGAACGTCGTCTTCCCCGCGCCGTTCGGCCCGGCGATTATCAGGATTCTGCGCCTCTGAGCAGCGCTGTCTGAGGTTGGGGGTAAGTCTGCCGTGGTCATCGCTTGCCGTGGAATGATACCAGACACCCTTGGCGCAGCAGGGGGCTTGGGTTCTGCTGTAAGCGAGGGCGATGGACACAACTGGCCGCGTCCAGCCGAAGTCCACGCTCTGGAACTTCCGGGTACGCGAACAACGGCATGCACGCTATAGCGATGGAGATGCCCGGACGGATTAAATGGGGCTGGCCGGTGGCTGGGGTGCTATCCCAGAATTAGCCGGCGCGGCGTCTCGAATCGGACCGGGCCCGTGTCACCCTCTGAGTAGATGCACTGGAACCAGTCCGTGAACTGCTCTACTCATGAGGCGTGCTTACAGTTGATGCTTCGTAGCGTGGTCAAATGAGGGCGAGATGGCGTACGAACTCCTGCAAAGGACCGAACACGGGATGGTCAAAGGGCCAGTAGCCTTTGAGCGCTCCTTCGCCCGCGCGTGTGTAAGGATCCTCCTGGGCTGCCAAGTAGGCGTGAACCAAAGTCTTGGCGCAGTTCGTCGACTCCAGTGCTGTCGATTCCTGGAGGCAGTTCAAGTAGGATGTGGAACATTGGGCGGCCGCGGTATCCTTCACGGACGCCCAGCAAAGGTTCTCGACAGAGCCTCGAGACTCTCCATCCGGCAAAATGAAGATGCCCACAGAAGGAGGGCCGGGCACAAAGGCGCCCTGGGAGTTGGGCGCGGGCAGATCCACGGACCGCAAGGCGCCCATGACGGACTGCAAAGCGCTCTTGGGGGCTTCGTAGGCGTCGCGCATGACGCCGATTGCGGACAGTTGGAGACCCTTGGACCTAGCCTGTGACAACAGCGCGTCAAGTCTTGTTCGAAACTGGTACTTACCCCCTACCCTGACAACTTGGACACCTCCGATGTTCCATCGGCACAGCATCGCGGTCGTCAGGTTGACCTCATCCGTACCCTCCACCAGCAAGAGACGATCGGAGGTCAGCGCCTGGTTTACGTTCGGGGTTGTCACCGGGTATCGAAACCTAGCTCGAGGGCCGCCATCAGTTTTTCGCCAGCGTAAGTTTCGCTTCGGCGTTCTCCGTCCTTCGCCTGGTACATCTGGTGAACGACGAAATCGGAGGGCCCATCTTCGCTATCCTCGGCGGCGACGGCAGCCTCTATACATTCCTGGCTGTGGGTTGTAATGACGGACTGGACGTCGAGTAGGGCGCTGAGTTCTCCGATCTGCCGCCACATCTCCTGGAGAGCGGAATGATGTATCCCGTTTTCGATCTCGTCGATCACAATCAATCCACCCCTAGCGTTGAAGAAATTCACAAATAGGCTAAGTAAGCGTACAACGCCGCCCCCCAAGGCCTCTAGGGGAAGCAGGTCCCGATCACCCACGTCCGCCCAAAGACTTGGCGTACCCTGGTGACTCAATATCTCAATGTCTCTTATGTGAGGTCGTATCAGGCGCAGGATGTCGAGCAGCTGGCGCTTTTCTCTCCGCGCGACCACGTTCGAGAAACGCTCAACTCGATCAGAGTCTATGGGAAACGGGGCATCCCTATTGACTATTATGCCCGTCGGACGTTCGACCCGTTGCATAGGCCTTGCAAGTCCTGGACCATCCGGTCCCAGGATGACCTCAGAGTGGTACTTCTTCACGTACGGGTCGTTCCCGCCATAGTCCGCTCTAAGGCTACCGAGGACCGGGAAGAGACTGGGGCCTTCAACACCACCTGGAGCGAAGTTCCCTAAGCTGGCGCCAAGCTCCTCTCCGATATCCGCCGGCCGTGAGGAACCGTTCGGGCGGCGCTGTAAGGGCTGCGCGATTTCGTCGTATTCGAACCTCACACCGTAACTTGCGCCATCCTCGCATCCTCGCAACTCGATAGGACCGCCGCCACCCAGTGCAATGAGTGGGCTGAATCCCTGCGAAGGCCCGCGCCTCTGTACATGGAGGTTCCATAGGATGACGGGATTGTAGCGCCCGTGGAACAGCCAAAGCGCTTCGGTCAGGCTGCTCTTTCCCACGCCGTTTGGGCCGGTCACGAGATTCACTCTCCGCAGTGGGCCGAGGGAGAAATCCCGGAGTCCCTTGTAGTTAACTGCCTCGAATTGCTCAATCATCTTACTGAAGCGATGCCCATCACCTGTAGTCCGAATTGTCCAGAGCCATCTCACTCCCAGCGACAATTCTACGGTGCGCGCGGCCTAGAGGCAATCTTCCGCTTCGCTGGTGGCGTCTTAATCCTGCCCAAGCGCTCTGCGGTCCTAGGAGACCGTTAATGGCCGGCGGGCTCATACGTCGGCTGGCGGGGGGCGCGGTCGCGGCGGAGGGTTAGGGGGTGGGTTGCGAGGGGCATGGGGACGCGGGCGCCGCCGCGCAGGTGGGACTCGATGAAGCCGAAGACCAGCTCGGCGTTCCTGCGCGCGAGGCGGACGCCGCCGCGGGTCGGCTCGCCGGTGTCGAGGGCGTGGGCTATGTCGTCGATCAGGGCAACGGTGGAGCTGCCCGGCTCGAACGCCGGGAAGGACGCGGGCCGTAGGGTCGAGCGGCCCTTTTCGTCCGGGTCGCCGCCCGCGCGGAGCTGCCAGTCCTGTCCGTTCGTCGTCGTCACGGCGCCGGTCTCGCAGACGGCCTCGAGCTCGACCCGCCGCGCCGTCTGTAGCACGTACACCGTCACGCCGTCCTCGAACTGCGCGATGCCGTGCGCCGACGGCTCCTCGCGCAGCCTGTCGCCGTCGATCATGCTGTCGTCGAGCAGCGTGCCCTGCACCCACGCGACCGGCCTGTCGTCGTTGAGCCGCAGGGCGATGTCCAGCCAGTGGCTCGACATGTTGAACAGGGTGGAGGCGTCGTAGATGATGATGGACTGGAGCCCGCCTATCTCGCCGCCGTCTATCAGCGCCTTCAGGGCGTCGTAGCCGGGGTCCCAGCGGCGGTTGGTGCCCATGTTGAAGACGACGCCGTTGCGCTCGACGGCTTCCACCATGGCGTCGGCGTCGGCCAGCGACGGCGCGAACGGCTTCTCGGCGTAGATGGCCCTGGCGCCGTGGTCGGCGGCGTGTATCACGATCTCGGCGCGGTGCTCCGGCTGGGTGGCGACGCTCACGATGTCGGGCCGCTCCTTGGCGAGCATCTGCTCGTAGTCGAGGTACTGGCGCTCCTTCGGGATGCCGTAGCGCGCACCGAAGCGCTCCATCACGTCCGCCCTGAGGTCGGAGCAGGCGACGAGGTCGGCGCGGTCCGACGCCTCGTAGCCCGCCGCGTGCGACAGCGGGAACCTGCGCCGGCTCTCGTTGTCTATGAACCCGCCCATCCGGCTGCACCCGATGACCGCTGCGCTGTATCTCTTCACGGTAGTTCCTCCGTCGGCATGATGGCTGCCCCCATCTCAATCTTCCCCCGTCGGACGGGGGAAGAGGCAGGAGGCGCTGGCCGTCCGTGCATGTTACTCCCCTGGGGTATAATGGGGCACCCCATGAGCAGCGAATTTCGCTCCCTTCCCAGCGTCGACGCCGTCCTGTCGGACCGGCGGGTGCGGAGGCTCGTCGACGAGTACTCCCACGGCGCGGTGCTCGGGCTGGCGCGGGCAAGGCTGGACGACGCGCGCGGCGCCATAGCGGACGGCGGGACGGCGCCGGGCCTCGACGAACTGGTGTCGGGCATCGAGGGCGACGCGGCGTCGCTGTGGCGGGCGTGGCCGTCCCAGGTCATCAACGCGACCGGCGTCGTGCTGCACACGAACCTGGGGCGCGCGCCGCTGAGCGGGGCGGCCGTGGAGGCGGCGCGGCAGGCGGCGGCCGGCTACTCCGACCTGGAGCTGGACCTCGAGACGGGGCGCCGCGGCTCCCGGCAGGCGCACGTGCAGCGGCTGCTGTGCCAGCTCACGGGCGCGGAGGCGGCGCTGGTGGTGAACAACAACGCGTCGGCGCTGCTGATCGGGCTGTCGGCGGTCGCGCCTGGCAGGGAGGTGATCGTCTCTCGCGGCGAGGCGATCGAGATAGGCGGCGGCTTCCGCGTCCCGGACGTGATGCGGCAGAGCGGCGGCACGCTGGTAGAGGTCGGCACGACGAACCGGACCTACGTGCGCGACTTCGAGGCGGCGATCACGGAAGACACCGGCGCCATCCTGTCGGCGCACGCCAGCAACTTCAAGGTGACGGGGTTCACGCACTCGCCCACGACGGAGGAGCTCGCGGACCTGGGCCGGCGGCGCGGCGTTCCGGTGCTGCACGACCTGGGGAGCGGCTGCCTGCTGGACACGACGCGCTTCGGGCTGGCGCGCGAGCCGATGCCGCAGGAGAGCGTCGCCGCCGGCGTGTCGCTGTCGTTCTTCTCCGGCGACAAGCTGCTGGGCGGCCCGCAGGCGGGAATCATCGTCGGCGAGCGTGGTCTCGTGGGCATGGCGTCGCGCCACCCGCTGGCGCGGGCGATGCGCATAGACAAGCTCAGCCTGGCGTCGCTCAGCGCGACGCTGGTCCACTACGTCAAGGGCGAGGCGGTGGAGCAGGTCCCGACCTGGCGCATGATCGCGGAATCCGCGGAGGCGCTGCGGAAGCGGGCCTCTATCTGGGCGGCGTACCTGGGCGGCGGCGCGACGGTCGCCGAGGGGCAGTCCACCATCGGCGGCGGCAGCCTGCCGGGCGAGACGCTGCCCACCACGCTGCTGCGCCTAGAGACGCGCGACGCGACGGGCCTCGCGGCACAGCTGCGGCGCGGCACGCCGCCGGTCGTCGCCCGCATCGAGGACGACGCGGTCGTGCTGGACCCGCGCACGGTGCTCCACGAGCAGGACGACGCGCTGCTCGCTGTCGTACGCCTTCTCT
Organism: Dehalococcoidia bacterium; assembly: GCA_963664035.2. Taxonomy (GTDB): domain Bacteria; phylum Chloroflexota; class Dehalococcoidia; order Lucifugimonadales. The sequence continues at coordinate 3,074,634 of OY760867.2, forward strand.
CGACCTAACTGTCCGTGCGCGGCGGTTAGCGGTTCTCTTAGCGCAATACGAGGCGTAGGCGATGATGCAGAAGGTTGGCTACCGGCGTACAATGGTAGTGCGGAGTATGTGACATGCACCTCACGAAGATGCGTTTCGGCGGAGTTCCGCCGTTCACGGAACCGGTTGAGTTCAGCTTCGACGAACGTGTGAACGTGTTCGTGGGGGCGAACGCGACTGGGAAGAGCAGGCTGCTGTCGGCAATCGACGAGCACTTCAACGAGAGGGAAGGCGTCCAGAGATGGAATGACGGCGGCCCAGTTCGTTTCGAACCGTACCCCCTTGACCTGCTACATCTAACTCTTTGCGAAGAAGAGAACCTTCTTGACGACTGGATGAAGGGGAAAAACGCACTGTGCGCGGACCGGGAGTTGGTTGAAGCGCACTACGGCTCCCGCGACAAACCAGTTCTGCCGGTGATATACCTAGGCCCTACCAGGATTGGACTTCCCGTCATATCGGAGTTGGGTGAATCGGATTCCCACGGATCGACAGTGGAGGAGGTGCTGTCCGGACCATTTTGCGGAGCCAGGCTGAAAGCCGCCATCGATTTGCTGTACGCCAAAGCGCGCAGCATGTTTGAACAGGAAAGAGAACAGGACCTGCCAGTCAATGAATGTAGGGCTTGGCATTTCTGGAATATAGGGAAGGTAACCCATTCGTGCGCCAAGTCTATCTGTGAGGAAGTGCTCGCTTCCGATAGGGCTCTCAACTATCCCACCGGCCTGGATGCCAGCTTCATCGGGGACCAACCCATGGCCGATCTGGATAGCGTATCCATAAACCGGATGCTCGGCATTGCTACCAAAGACACGCCCACGTTCGACCACATCAGGCCCACAGACAGGCCCACCGGATGGGAAGGGGCCGACTCCGCGCGGATTTACGTCGGAGACCTGAGCTCGGGATCGCAGTCGACTCTCCTATGGATACTGTGGCTGGCATTCAAGATGCTCAATCACTATGAATTCGCTGAGGGATGGAATGAGAAGCCGGCCGTTCTGCTGATTGATGAGATCGAGAATCACTTGCATCCCACCTGGCAGCGGCGGGTGATTCCGTCTTTGCTGGATCATTTCCCGGGGTTGCAGATTTTCGCGACTTCGCACTCCCCGTTTGTGGTGGCCGGGTTGAGGGCGGGGCAAGTGCATATGCTAAAGCGGGATGCGAACGGGTTGGTTTCGGCCAGCACCAACGAGCGCGACATCATCGGCTGGACTACGGATGAGATTCTGCGGACGTTCATGGGTGTCGATGAGCCTACCGACCAACTTACGGTTGACCGGGCGAACCGCTTGCGTGAGTTACGTGGCAAGGAAGAACTCAGCGACGCCGAAGCGGAGGAGATGTCCGATCTACGTCACCAGGTGAACGAGGACTTCGTTTCCAGCAGTACGCCGCTGGAGGCGCAAAGGGAGCGCTATGGGGACATGATGCTGGCGTTCTTGCAGTCCCGGCAGTCCGATTTGTCGCAGGACGGCGGTTAGACGGCGATGAGGTGGATCGACCGGGGACCGGAGCCTAGCAGCGTCCAAGAGTACGCCCGGCGGTTCACGCAGGGATGGGTCGAGTACTTTCGTGACAGAGTCGGAGGACGCCCCGACGACTCATACTGGCGGGAATTCAGGGAGGTGCTGGGAGGCTGTTCCGGCGGCAACTGCTGGTATTGCGAGCGGCGTTGCCTGCGGGAAGCGGATGAAGGTGTAAGAGCGCCCACGGTGGACCACTTCCGGCCGCTGAACCGCTTTCCCGATCTGGCCTACCGATGGTCCAACTGGATTTTCAGTTGCCGCAGATGCAATCATGATAACAAGGCAGGCAAATGGCCAGACTCGGGCTACGTGGATCCTGGTGCCACCGATGAGAAGGAACGGCCAGAACGGTACTTCGATTACGATGCCAGTACGGGGGAGATAATCCCAATACCTGGGTTGCCTTCCGAAGCTCGGGAGAAAGCGCAGCATACGATAGACGACTTGGGGCTGAACAAGTTGGACGTGCGATTCTATCGCCTGGACTGGACACGCCGATTTATCAAAGATTGGCAGACGCTCCCAATTGAGGACCGACCGGCATTTGCCGAATTCTCCACACGAACTGGATCTGAATTCGTCGGTGCCACGTTGATGGCCGTTCGGCAGCAGCAGGCGTAGCAGGGCCAGGATCTTGTCAGGGACATGATAGCCGATTCACGTCGGAGGCGTATCTGCGATTTTCACGAAATGATGCCTATGTAGCCGCCGCGCCTTGTGACGTGCGCGTTCGCGGTTGCATATGGAGGCTGGTAGCACCGCTCACAGCGCAACTGTTCAGAGTTGGTGCGTTCCTCGTCCAGGGCGCCCACAAGGGACGCCCCTACGACTACGGCTTCCATCCCGTAGGGTGCAGCCCTTGTGGCTGCCCTCCTGTACTCTGAAACAGTTACCTCACAGCCCTTGATCTACACGAACTGGAGTGCTACTATCTGCCCGTGAGACTCCGCCATCCTTGCAAAGACCTTCCGGCGTATGCCCCTTGTGGGCGCCCAACCCCGGCTGGGGGCCTGCCGGAGAGCGTGTCACATCCTGTCACATTGGAGTCATATGAAGTCACATTTGCGTTCCTTCATGTAATATTCATGTAACCCCGCTGTACCGTGAGTCATAGCTGGAAGTGGCAAAATGTTACAGAACGTTACGGATATGGAGAAATTTCGGCCCCCTCGATGAGCAAGATGCCATTGCTCTGGTGGAGGCTGCCTCGCTTCTTGACGCATACCGCTTCGTCCTGTTGAATCACTAACAGCAGCCAGGAGGTCCGGCGCGATGGCCTATTGCGGGTCCCTCGACAATTCCGGGTTTTGCGCGGCTGCCTGGCCGAGGGGTAAGGCAATGGGCCGGAGGGTTGGCCGGTGACACTCTTCGAGCACGAGGCGCAGTCGCTGATGGAGCGGCAGGCGCCGCTCGCCACGCGGATGAGGCCGCGCAGCTTCGACGAATTGGTCGGGCAGGAGCACCTGGTCGGGCCGGGGCGGGCGCTGCGCAGAAGCATCGAGGCCGACCGCATCCCGTCCATGGTGCTCTGGGGCCCGCCCGGCAGCGGCAAGACGACGCTGGCGCAGCTGATAGCGTCGGTGAGCCGGGGCCACTTCAGCCCGGTGAGCGCCGTGGGCTCCGGCGTCGCCGAGCTGCGGAGCGTGGTCAAGGATGCGCGGGACCGGCTCGGCATGCACCGGCAGCGCACGATACTGTTCATCGACGAGATACACCGCTTCAACAAGGCGCAGCAGGACGTCATCCTACCCCACGTCGAGAACGGCACGGTCATCCTGATCGGCGCGACCACCGAGAACCCGTCGTTCGAGGTGAACTCGCCGCTGCTGTCACGCTCCAGGGTATTCAGGCTGAACGCGCTGACCGAGGAGCAGCTTGCGGCGCTGCTACAGCGCGCCGCGTCGGACGAGGAGCGCGGCCTCGGGGAGATGCGCGTCGACGTGGAGCCGGAGGCGCTGGGGGCGCTCGCGGCCCTCTCCGGCGGCGACGCCCGCATCGCGTTGAACGCGCTGGAGCTGGCGGCGGGCGCCACGGAGCCCTCCGGGGACGGGCGGCGCCGCGTCGCGGTGGCGACGGTGGAGGACGCGATGCAGCAGCGGTCGCTGCTGTACGACAGGGCCGGCGACCAGCACTACGACACGATATCGGCGTTCATCAAGTCGCTGCGGGGTTCGGACCCCAACGCGGCAGTCTACTGGCTGGCGCGCATGATCGAGGCGGGCGAGGACCCGCTGTTCATCGCGCGGCGGCTGGTCATCCTCGCCGCCGAGGACGTGGGGCTGGCGGACCCGCTGGCGCTGCAGGTGGCCGTTGCCGCGCAGCAGGCCGTCCACTTCGTGGGCATGCCGGAGGGGCGCATACCCCTCGCAGAGGCGACGGTCTACCTCGCCGCTGCGCCCAAGAGCAACGCGGCCTACGCCGCCATAGACGCCGCGCTCGAGGACGCTCGCGCCACCGGCAACGACCCCGTGCCTATGCACCTCCGCAACGCGGTGACGGGGCTGATGCGCGGGATGGGCTACGGCGAGGGGTACAAGTACGCCCACGACTACGACGACCACTTCGCGCCGATGCGCAACCTGCCGGAGCGCCTGCGGGGCCGCCGCTACTACACCCCCACCGACCAGGGCTACGAGGCCGAGGTCGCCTCACGGCTGGCGAAGTGGTGGGGCGGCGTCCAAGCAGAGGACGGCGAGGACGCGGAGAAGCCCGGAGCCTGAGCGACCGGGGCCCGGCGGTGGTTTTGGCTGGTTCATACAAGAGTCGTTCCCAATTCCTACACTGGGAGTTATGAGGGATAGAACAAAGTGAGCAGGAATTGGCGAATCGTCATCGTACTCACTCTCATAGGCCTTATCGTAGGACTGACGTGGAAGTGTTCGAGCACTTCTCGATCCGTACTACTGGATAATATGTTGGGCGAGAATCTTGCTTTCTAAGACTCTCAACCGTGAAGTCCTGATGCCGCTTAGTCAGAGTCTTCCAACACTTCTAGGAACCTGCGCATCATTGCGGCACTGGCGTCTTGCATGGCATTGTCCATTCGCCAAGGGCTTTCGAGGCAGTCAATAACCGGCTTGTAGTCACGGTTCGTGGTAGTTGATCTGAAAGTGCAAACCTCTTTCTGGGTGTCTACGATCATGATCTTTCGCCAAGTTCCATCAGGAACCTAAATTATCATGAAGAGAGGCACCCTGCCCCAATCGGATTCACCGCTATTGCAGGTTATAGTGTCGAACACTTCCAGCCTCTCATGAGATCCCAGTGTTCTCGAATCGATTATTGTGTTCTCAGTGCCGCGGTGTCGGACTTGCCGATCATCGTATCTGTCATCAAGCATCCCCCTATCTCCAGCTTGTCGCAAGAGATGTAATCCCATTTGGACGGGAATCGTCCAGAACCCACTCTCCCGCATCCTATAGAATCGCCTGTTTGAGCCACTCGGATAAAGCGTCCTCCAGGACAGACAATAGTATGGTCTAGGAGGAACGTCCAGACGCCTCTGCAAAAGCAAACTAATCGGGGTCCGATTATGCTGGGCATTTACCCTGCGAATCTCATCATATTTTGCCATCGTATCCTTATACCTCCATGTCTAAGCGCGATGACGTGCCATTTACAGCTAGTGAAAACGACTGCACGGCAAGTAGCCAAGTGCCGGGCGTCAGCCGGTCGGCTGGGGGCCGGACACGTCGCCGACGCCGACGAGCTCCAGCTCCTTGGCGCGGTGGCAGCTCACGGAGTGGCCTGGGGCGATCTCCTCGAGGACGGGAGTAACCTCGCGGCAGACGTCGGTGGCGAAGGGGCACCGGGGGTGGAAGTAGCAGCCGCTCGGAGGGTCGGCCGGGTTGGCCACCTCGCCGCTGAGGAGGGTGCGTGTGGCCTGGCGGGCCCGCGGGTCCGGGATGGGCGCCGCCGACAGCAGCGCCGCGGTGTACGGGTGCTTCGGGTTGGCGTACAGCTCCTCCGTCTCGGCGACCTCGACGATCTTGCCGACGTACATCACGACGACGCGGTCGGCTATCTGCTTGACGACGCTCAGGTCGTGCGCCACGAACAGGTATGTCAGGCTAAGCTCTTCCTGGAGGTCCATAAGCAGGTTGATGACCTGCGCCTGCACGGAGACGTCGAGCGCGGAGACGGGCTCGTCCGCGACGACGAGGCGCGGATTGAGCGCCAGCGCCCTCGCGATCCCGATGCGCTGCCTCTCGCCGCCGCTGAAGGCGTGCGGGAACCGGCGCATGTACTCCGGGCGCAGCCCAACCAGCCGCATGAGCTCGGCCACCCGGTCCGCGCGGTCGTTGCCGGACTTCATGCCGTGGACGAATAGGGGCTCCCCCACGATGTCGAACAGCGTCATCCTGGGGTTGAGCGACGAGAAGGGGTCCTGGAAGATCATCTGCATCTCCCTGCGCAGGGAGCGGAGCTCGCCGCCGGGTAGAGACGCAATGTCCACCGTCCGGTCGTCGCTGGTGCGGAAGATGATCTCCCCTTCGGTGACGTCGTAGGCGCGGAGCACGCAGCGGGCGGTCGTCGTCTTGCCGCAACCGCTCTCGCCCACGAGGCCGAGGGTCTCGCCCTCGTGGAGGTCGAAGGTCACGTCGTCCACCGCCCGGACGTGTCCGACGGTGCGCTTCAGGAAGCCCTTCTGTATCGGGAAGAACTTCTTCAGCCCCTTCACTTCCAGGAGCTTGCCGTTCTCTTCCGGCTGGGTCGCGTTCGAATCATCCATCGTTCTGGGCCTCTGCGGCGCCGTTGGTCGATACGGGTGTCCCCTGCGCGTCGTGGTAGAGGAAGCACCTCACGAGGTGGGCCTCCTCCAGCGGCAGGAACAGGGGCGGGTCCTGGTCGCATACGCCCGGCATGAAGCTGGGGCACCTGGGATTGAAGGTGCAGCCGGGCGGGCGGTTGAACGGGTGCGGTATCGAACCGGCTATCGGCTGCATCCTCTCGCCGCGCTTCGAGTAGATACTCGGTATGGAGGTGAGCAGCGAGGTGGTGTACGGGTGCTTGGGGTTGTGGAACATGGCGTCCGCGGGCCCGAACTCGACGCCGCGTCCCAGGTACATGACCAGCACGTCGTCCGCCATCTCCGCTATGACGCCCAGGTCGTGCGTGATGAGCATGATCGCCATGCCCTGGCTCTCCTGCAGCTCGCGCAGCAGGTCGAGGATCTGGGCCTGCGTGGTCACGTCCAGCGCCGTGGTCGGCTCGTCGGCGATTAGCAGCTTGGGCTCGCAGGAGATGGCCATGGCAATCATGGCGCGCTGCCGGATGCCGCCGCTTAGCTGGTGCGAGAACTCGTCGATGCGCTGCTGCGGGTTCGATATGCCCACCATGCCCAGCAATTCTATGGCCCACTCGCGGGCCTCTCTCTTGCTGTAGCCGCCGTGCGACTGGATGGCCTCGATCATCTGGTTGCCGATCGTATGGACCGGGCTGAACGAGGTCATCGGCTCCTGGAATATCAGCGAGATGTCCGCCCACCGCACGGCCCGCATGGGGCCGCTGTTGGGACCCAGCGACGCCAGGTCCACGGCGTCGTCCGGATCGTTCTCCGGCTCCAGCCGCAACTCCACGGAGCCGTTGACGATCCGGCCCGGCCTGTCGAGGATCTGCAGGATCGCCCGGCCGACCGTGCTCTTGCCGCAGCCGCTCTCTCCTACGACGCCCAGGGTGCGGCCCGGCAGGATGTCGAATGAGACGCCGTCGACGGCGCGCACGAGGCCCTCGTCCGTGGGGAAGTGGACCTCCAGGTCCGTCACGGAGAGAAGGGGCGTTCCCCGGCCGGCGGCAGTGTCCGGCCTACTGGCTGTAGGGGTCTGCCGCATCCCGTATTCCGTCTCCCATGAAGTTGAAGGCGAGCACGGCGACCGTGACCGCGATGGCGGGCATCATCAGCCACTGGTAGAGCGCCACCGACTGCAGGTTCTGGGCGGCCTGCAACAGTACGCCGTAGCTGATGGCGGGGGCCTGGAGACCCAGGCCGAGGAAGCTCAGGGCCGTCTCGGCGATGATCATGCCGGGGATGGCCAGGGTGAGCACCGTGATGATGTGACTGGCGAACGACGGCACCATGTGCCGGAAGATGACCCTGGCGGTGGAGGCGCCTGCGAGCCTTGCGGCCATGACGAACTCCTCCTCGCGCATGGCGAGGAACCTGCCGCGCACGACGCGCGCGGTGTCGGTCCAGGCGAATAGCGAGATGACGATGGTGATGGCGAAGTAGAGCTTCAGGGGCCCCCACTCGCGCGGCACGGCGGCGGCCAAGGCCATCCACAGCGGCAGGGTGGGGACGGCGCGGACGATCTCTATCATGCGCTGGATGACCGTGTCCGTTATCCCGCCGAAGAAGCCGGATACCCCGCCCAGGGAGACGCCCAGCAGCAGGCTGATGCCGACGCCAACCAGTCCGATGGACATCGAGACGCGGGTGGCGTACATCAGCCGCGACCACATGTCGCGCCCCAGCCTGTCGGTGCCCAGGACGTAGGGGCCCGCCCTGTCGTAGCCTTCCGGGATGCCCATCAGGTGCCGGTCGGTCTTCATGAACCCCAGGAACTTGTACTCGAAGCCGCGTACGAAGAAGTGGACCGGGATCTTGTCGTCAGGGTCGGTCTCGTACTCGCGTAGGAAAGTCTCGCGATTGATGCCGCCGGAGACTGCCTTGACGTGGGGGTGGAACCCGCCGTCGAACCAGTGGATCGTCTGAGGCGCCAGGTATCCGAGGCTCGTCTCGATGTCCTCCGGGTGGGCCATCGAGAAGAACTCGGCCGCCACTGCGATCACGTATAGGAAAAGGAGCACGTAGGCCGCAACCATCGCCGCGCGGTGCTTCTTGAAGCGCCACCACATGAGCTGCCACTGCGACGCGACGAATACGCGCTCTTCTTCTGTGACCGCTGCCTGCTGCTGCGTCGGTACGACTGCCTGTGCCATTTCCTACGAAATCCTTATCCGCGGATCGACGACGACCAATAATATATCGGAGAGCAACGTCCCGATGACGGTCATGACGCCGAGCAGCAGGATTATGCTGGACGCCAGGAAGAGGTCCTGGGTGAACAGGCTCTGGAGCAGCACGGGCCCCAGCGTGGGCAGGCTCAGGACGACCGATACGATGATGCTTCCGGAGATGAGATAGGGCAGCAGGTAGCCGATGGTGCTCACCAGCGGGTTCAGCGCGACCCGTACCGGGTACTTCATGATGAGCCGCCACTCGGCGAGCCCCTTGGCTCGGGCGGTGACCACGTAGGGCTTCCGAAGCTCGTCCAGCAGGTTGGCGCGCATCACGCGGATCAGCCCGGCCGTGCCGGACGTGCCCAGGATCAGCGCGGGTATCCACAGGTGGGTGAACAGGTCCCATGCTCGCGCCAGGGACCACGCCGCCGACACGTACTCGGGCGAGAACAGCCCCCCCACGCTGAAGTGGAAGTAGACGAAGGCCAGGTACATCAGGATGAGGGCCAGCAGGAAGTCGGGCGTGGCCAGGCCCAGGAAGCCTACGAACGTAAAGGAGTAGTCGGCCACCGAGCGCTGCTTGACCGCGGTATATATGCCGATCGGTATCGCGAGCGCCCACGTGAACACGACCGTCGCCCCGGCAAGCACGACGGTTAGGAATAGACGGTCCTTGATGACTTCCCAGATCGGCAGCCGGTACTCGAGGGCCTGGCCGAACCTTCCCCGCAGCACCCTTCCGATCCACTTGAGGTACTGGATGTAGACCGGCCTGTCCAGGCCGTAGAGCTGCCTCAGGGCCTCCTTGCGCTCCAGCAGCCCCGCCGCGGACTGCCTCTGGACGCCCCCGAAGCCCTCCTCGATCTGCCTCTGGATGTAGCTGTCGACGTAGTCGCCCGCCGGCAACTGGATGATCATGAACGAGAATATCGATATGGAAAAGATCGTGAATATCGCGAGGACTGTGCGCCGGACGAGGAAGGCTACCATCTCAGCACGTGCTCCTCGGCGTATCGCTCATGCGGGGCCGCGTATCGGTAGCCTCGGGGTAGTCCAAAGCGCGTGGCCTTCTCCGGTCGATTGGGGCGTTGTCCCGGCGGCCGGAGCGGGTCGTTCCGCTCCGGCCGCCGGTCTATGTGAGCTTAGGGTCGTCTAGTAGCCCGCGTCGTTCTTGCCGTCGATGAAGAACCACTGGTCCGGCCTCTGCTCCACAGGGATGTGGGAGATGTCCGGCACCCCTATGGGGGTGTTCCGGAAGTTGTTCTTCACCACCAGCACGCCCATGAAGCCAGGGGCCGCGTGGTTCAGGGTGATGCCGAGAGCGTTCTCGATCTGGAGCATGAAGCCCCTCTGGTACTGCTCTTTGCGGTCGCCCTTCTTCAGGGGCTGCGTCTCGAGGGCGATCTCGTTCAGCTCCACGAGCGGCCCGAACGGCGCGACGCCCTGCTCGCCGTCGGTCTCGTGCCACAGCCCAACCGCAGGCGCTATGTCTGCATAGCTCTGCAACGCGGCGTACGGCTGGCGGCCCGAGGGGGCGCCCGAGAGCATCGTCATGTTCAGGTTCTTCTCGCGCCGGTCGGCGTACAGGCTGACGTCCATCGGGTTGATCGCGAGCTTGACGCCGACGTTCTCGGCCCACTGGGCCCTCAGCAGGTCGGCCATTCCGCAGTAGTTGGCGAAGTAGCCGGTCACGCATCCGACCTCGATCGTGAGCGCCCCCCCGCCGTCCGCGCGAAGCCTGAAGCCGGACGAGTCCTTCTCCGTCAGACCGACGCTGTCCAGCATCGCGTTGGCCTGGTCGACGTCGAGGTAGTTCCACAGCGTGTCGTACTTCTCGCCGAGGTAGAAGCCGTGAGACGGAAGCGGCGACGCGTTGCGGATGTAGCCCATGCCCTGGAAGAATGCCTCGTAGAAGCCCTCCCTGTCCGTGGCAATGGCCATCGCCTGCCTGAACTCGGTCGTGTTGAACAGCTCGTTGATGTACTCATCCTCGGCGTAGGTCAGGTTCCAGGTGAACCCGGTGCCGCCGGGGTGGTCCGTGAGCTGGACCCTGTAGTTGCCTACGTCCTGCGAGGCGACCAGCAGAGGCAGCTTGTCGAGGCCGACGTGCCGGCGCTGGTAGTCTACGTCGCCGCGCATCGCCCTGAGGGCGAGCACCTCGGTGTCGGTGAAGAGCGACATGACGATCTTGTCGATGTAGGGAAGCTGGTTGCCTTCCTGGTCGACCACCCAGTAGTAGGGATTCCGCTCGAGCTCCCAAGTCTGCTCCGTGGGAGGCACCGTGACCCTCCACGGGCCTACCATGGGCACCTCCGTGTTCCTGTGGGTGTCCGCCTTGGCTAGGAAGAGCGCCGCCCAGCTCTCGTACTCGCCCTCCGCGACCCACTTCTCGATCTGTTCTTTATCGCCGTAGTCCATGTGGAACTGCGACAGGTAGTGCTTCGGGTAGGCGATCGAGCCTCCGGCCTGCGTCCAGATGTTGATCTCGCCCACTCCAGGACTCGCCAGCTCGTCCAAGAACGCAGGGGTGGGATTGTCGAAGTGGTACCTGATCGTGTACTGGTCTATCTTCTCGAACCGCGGCGCGAAACCGGACCCGCCGGCTCCGCCTCCGCCGATGGAACCCTTCCTGCCAGGGTTGATCGTCTCGTTCTCGATCACGTCCAGCTTGGCGAACTCGAAGTCATCCGCCGTGAAGGGCGCGCCGTCGGACCACTTCATCCCCTCCCTCAGGTAGAGGGTGAAGACGGTATCGTCCTCGTTGACCTCCCACGCCTTGGCGATGTTCGGGTAGATGTCGACGCCGTTCGTGTCCCACATCAGTATGTGGTCCGGGGTGAGGCGGTTCATGTTCTCGTTGTCGTTCGGGCCGGTGAAGCCGCGGCGCCACGTGCCGCCGTAGTCGCCCACGCGCTCGACGGTGGGGATAACCATCGGCTCATTGGGCAGCCTATCCTCGACCGGCGGCAGCTCGCCAGCGGCTACCATGGCCGCCATCAGCGGCGACTCGCCGTAGCTGGTGGGAGCCGGGCCGGTATAGACGAAGCTGTGGAGGTCCTCGCCGAAGAACTCGCGCTCGATGCCTCTGCCCTCCACCGGCACCTCGACGATCTTCTCAACCTCCTTGACCACCTCCACCTCTTTCACCACCTCAACTTCCTTGACGACCTCCACCTCCTTCACAACCTCCACCGGCACCTCCACCTCCTTGATGACCTCGACCTCCTTCACGACCTCGACGGTCTCGGTCCCGCAGGCGATGGCCAGCGTCGCCACGAGCCCCGCCACCAGGACGAGCAATGCCTTCCAGCTAGATGTTCGGCTCATTTCAATCCCTCCTGGGGAAGTGCGCAGCGACTCCCTAATGTCGGCGCATCCATGGCATCCGCGCAGCCTAGCACGGCCATCGTCAGAGAGGCCAACCTCTACAAGCCAAGGAAGACTACCCTATTGGGCGAGCGCCCGTCAAGACGGGGCGCAATTCGTAACTGTTCAAAGTACGGGAGGGCAGCCACAAGGGCTGCACCCTACGGGATGGGAGCTGTATCGTAGGGGCGTCCCTTGTGGGCGCCCTGGACGAGGAACACACCAACTCTGAACAGTTTACCGCAATTCTTGCAGAATACCGATCGGTTTCAATTGCTACTGGACGGCTTATTTCCGCGTTAAATAGATAGCGAAACCGGAATCGTCAACACCGTCTGGCCCAGCGCTATTCGTCCTCTGCTTCGTCCTCGGGGTCGCTCTCGTCGAGGGCCGCCCGCGTCTGCTCCAGCGTGTAGAACAGCCACGTCCAGAATAGGCGCTGGGCCTGGTCGGGGTCAGTGGCCCGCAGGAGCCGGATGGTCAGGTCCTCGTAGGCCGGGTTCTCCTCTCCCAGCTTCACCAGGGGCTTCGACAACTCGGCGACCTTTTCGAGCTCCGTGCCGGGATCGACCGAGCCGATGGTGAGAGTGGCCATCGCGACGTCCATGAAGGCTACCCCGTGCGCCAGCCTGGAGCCGCGCCGGCCCGCCAGGGAGCGCGCGTCGTACAGGCCGTCCTGGGACTCCTCGGCCTCCGCCTCGAGGGTGTCGATACGCCCCTGCGCGCCCTCGATACGCGTCTCGAGGGCGTCTATCTCCGACCGCGCGTCCGCCAGCTGCGACTCCGTGGCCGCGAGCCTCGACGCCAGGTCGTCGTACTCCTCCTGGGGGATGCCCGACCCGCAGGCCGTCAGCATCGCCATTGCCAGGAGAAGAGCGCCAACCGCCAGGCCGGTCATGGTTCCCACGTATCAGCCCCCTCTCTAATCGGGCCGTCGCCGCCTAGCCCCACGTCACCACGCGGTCGTCGTTGGGCGAGATCGCTATGAATATGCCCTGGTTTATCCTGGCGCGCGAGCCGTGGGACTGGGCGATGTCGTGGAACACCTCCGGGTGGAAGATGTAGAGGTCGCCCTCTCGCGGCCTGATCGTGCATACCTCCGCGCCGGCCACGACCTCCTCCGTGTAGCCCGTCGTGCCCATTGGCTTGCTCTCGTCGTCCTCCGGCGTCCAGCGACGCCTGAATACGGACAGTTCGCCCCCGGCCTCGGGCATCTGGAAGCAGACGAGGGAGGAGAACTGCGTGGGAAACTGCGAGACCATCCAGCCCTTGAAGTAGGTCATGGCGCTGTCGCGGTGGAGCGCGCTCGCGTCGCCGTCGAGCATCATGCGGATCACCGCGTCGCCGTAGGGCACGCCGTCCTCGTGCGCGACGATGACCTGCCGCCCCGGCAGCAGCCTGCCCAGCATCTCGCGCACCATGACGCGCGGGTCCGGCAGGCCGCCGTACAGCAGCTCGAACTTGGCGTCCGCCAGGCGCGACTCCCTGAAGAAGCCCTCGCGGTCGCTTACGTACTGGCCGAGGCCGGGGCCGACGTACCTGAGCGAGATATCCTCGCCCTCGGCGTTGACGAACTCCTTCACGGTCACGAACCGCTCCGGGTCCCGCTCGATCCTGTCGACGACCTCCCGGCAGTGCTCCTCGGCGTAGAACCCCCTGACGATCACCGCGCCGTACTTCAGGTCGGCCATCTCGTGGAGGATGTCGGGGTAGTCCTCGACGACCCTGTCGGGGGTCGTCAAGACCGCCTCCCACGTTGCGTTTGTCATCGGTTCCCCCGAGGTTGGAGTCCCGCCGGCGTCTATGCCGCCAGGTTGGCGTATCGTATACTCGGACTCGCCGCGAATCAACCGTGACCGGAGGAGGGGCAATATGACGAACGCCCCGCTGTTCGAGAGACTGGAGCCGTGGATCGAGGGGTACCTGGGCGCGCCGCTGTCGGCGCTGGGCGGCCCGCCGGCGCCCGTCGCGGTCCGGGAGGAGGCGCACGGCGGCGACCCGCTCACGGCGCTCAGGCTTGGCGAGCGGGCGGCGGTCGTCGTGACCGACCCGGAGTGGCCCGCGAAGCTGCGCCCCGTAGTCGCCCGGACGCACCCGGACATGCTCTTCTCCGCGTTCGGCTGCTACGAGCTGACGCGGGCGCTGTCGGAGGAGGGCATATCCGTCTGGGGCCCGAACTGGCACCTCTTCGGCGACGAGGCCGCCGTGATGGCCGCCGCCGGCCCCGTGGAGGACGCGGTGGAGGCCGTCCCGCCGGAGGAGCTTGCGAGGGTGGACTTCGACCTATTCTGGCATTGCAGGCTGAGATCGGTGGCCGCGTTCGGCGTACACGAGGACGGAGAGCTTGCCGCGCTGGCGACCGTCGTCGACAGGGGCGGGCCCGTGCTGGAGATCGGCATGGAGGTGGCGCCGGGGGCGAAGGGCAGAGGGCTGGGCCGCGCGGTCGTGGCCGCGGCGGCGAGGTGGATAGTGGAGAGCGGCAGCGTCGCGCTGGCCACCGTCGCCGGGTTCAACGTGCCGTCGGCACGGACGCTCAGGTCCGTCGGCCTCGAGTACATCTTCATGGACCTGGAGGGCAAGCGCGGCCCCGTCATGGTCCCCCCGCAGACCCTCGGCGCGCCCCATCCGGGGGCCAAGCTCTACGACTACTACCCCGGCTGGGCCATGAACCAGGACATCCTGCCCAAGCCGCCGAAGGGCGCGGGGCCGTAGCCGAAAGCTCGGACTTGCACGGCGACATGTATAATTGTACAATACGGTCATGGACTTAGTAATCGACACGTCAGCGGTCATTGCCGTCATAGCCAACGAACCCGAGAGGACGGCTATCGTCGAGCACACCGTTGACGCCAAGGTAATGGCCCCCGCATCCGTTCACTGGGAAGTAGGGAACGCCTTCACCGCCATGTTCAAGAAGCGTCGGATCAGCTTAGTCCAGGCCAAGCAGGCGATCAGAAGCTATGAACGAATGCTGCTCAGGTTCGTAGACATAGACTTGGGGCAATCGGTAGAGATTTCATACCTGTTGGGGCTATACGCGTACGACGCATACGTACTCGCCTGCGCACTGAACTTACGCCTGCCGCTCCTGACCCTGGACAGTGACCTAATCATCGCCGCGCCTGAGGTCGGAGTGCAGGTACTGGAGGTCGGCCCATGAGGGTCTACACATACTCGGAAGCAAGACAGAAGCTAGCGTCGCTGCTGGACACCGCCCAGAGGGAGGGAGGGGTCGCCATTCGCCGCAGGAACGGCCAGACCTTCATCCTGCGCCCCGAGCCGTCGAACGGCTCCCCGCTCGACGTGGAGGGCGTGGACCTGGGCGTGACCACCGGCGAGATAGTCGGCCTGATCCGCGAAAGCAGGGAGCGCGGCTACGGTCAGTAGGTGTGCGGCTGCACCGAGGCGTATATCGACAGCTCGATGTCGTGTATCGCCTGGGTCATCGCCTGCCCTATGAGGTCCAGCCTCCGCACCTGCTCTATGCGGGCGGACGCCCTGCCCAGCTCCTGCCTGGACAGCAGG
Source organism: Dehalococcoidia bacterium (assembly GCA_963664035.2). Lineage (GTDB taxonomy): Bacteria > Chloroflexota > Dehalococcoidia > Lucifugimonadales. The sequence continues at coordinate 3,090,056 of OY760867.2, forward strand.
CTCTTGAAGATGCCGCACGCGTCCGCCAGGCAGATCGTCACCACGTCGCGCGGGTCCGGTATCTCGTCGCTGAACAGCACCCCCATGATGCGCAGCTTCACCTCGCGGTCCGCCTTGCCGTCGATGACAGGGTAGCGCCTGGACCGGAACACCCATAGGAAGCTGTCGTCCCTCTGCTCCAGGATGCCGAGGGAGACCAGCCGGGAGAGCGCCTCGTCGTGTATCTCCTGGGCGCGGTCCGCCGTGCGCTCCACCCAGAAGCGGGCGTCGCGCTCCTCCCCAGCCGCGATGTCTGCCAGCGTCGGGTCGAGCAGGCTGTCGCCGACCGGCGCGTCGTCCAGCAGCACCAGCTTCTCCAGGTCGGTGTCGATGCGGTTCTCCAGCGCCAGGTCCATCAGCACGCCGCCGGCCAGCGCGTAGTTCAGCGACCAGCTTGGGACGCGCGCGAACCGCCCGCCGCTGTCGTCGAGCAGTAGCAGGATGATCTCTTCGGCAAATCTCAACATGTCGCTTCTTCCCCTCGTCTCAAGTGTTCTGGGCTACTTCTCCATCTCAGGGCTGTACTCGCCCCAGCGGGCGGCCGCGGTGACGCGGGCCCTGTGGTAGAAGGCCATCTGGGTGCTCTCGCTGTTGGCCGCGTCGCCGCCCCACGCCTTCAGCGGCGCGGCCTGCAGCCCGCGGCCGAAGGAGAAGCTGAGCTCCCAGGGGGCGCCGTTCGCGGCGGCGTACTCGTTGACCGCGTTTAGGTTGGTCGTCGCCTCGTCGTCGCCCTGGCCGCCGGACAGGAAGACGACGCCCGGCACGGCGGCTGGCACGGCGCGCTTCAAACACGCGACCGTCTTCTCCCCCACCTCTTCGGGGCAGGCCCGGTCCGGCGCGTCCTTGCCCGACAGCACCATGTTCGTCTTGAGCAAGGCGCCCTCCAGCTCGACGCGGTGCGTGCCAAGCTGGTAGTACATCTCGCGCAGCGCCGCCTCCGTGGCCTCGAAGCACTGCCCTACGTCGTGGCCGCCGTCCATCAGCACCTCCGGCTCCACGATGGGCACGAGCCCGGCCTCCTGGCTCAGGGCGGCGAAGCGCGCCAGCGCGTGTGCGTTCGCCTCGTTGCAATAGCGGCTGGGCGTCCCCGGCCCGATCTCGTAGATGGCGCGCCACTTGGTGAACCGCGCTCCGAGCTCGACGTACTCGGCCAGACGGTCGCGCAGGCCGTCCAGCCCCTCGGTCACCTGCTCGCCGGGCGCGCCCGCCAGCGGCTTGCCGCCGGTGTCCACCTTTATCCCCGGTATCATCCCCCTGTCCGTGATCACCCGCACGAGCGGCGTGCCGTCGGCGCCGTCCTGCCTCATCGTCTCGTCGTAGAGTATGATGCCGCTGATGAACTCGTTGGCGCCCTCGGTCCTGAACAGCAGCTCCCGGTAGTTCCTGCGGTTCTCAGCGGTCGACGGCACGTCGATGCTGTCGAACCGGCGCTTTATCGTGTTCGAGCTCTCGTCGGCGGCCAGTATCCCCTTGCCCGGGGCTACCAGCTCCTCCGCCGTCTCGCAAATCTGCGCGGTGTTCATCGGTGCTCCTCCTTGCCGCCGTGGGGCGCGTCGGCGCGGCTGCTCTGCCGTCAGCCGCCGCCGTCGATGATCGAAACGGTCTGCTCAACCTCCGCCCTGTTGCCCAGGATCAGCGGCGTGCGCTGGTGGAGGCGTTCGGGCTGGATGTCCAAGATGGGCTGGCTTGCCGAGTACGCCGCGCCGCCTGCCTGCTCGGCCACGTAGCCGAGGGGGTTCGCCTCGTACATCAGCCGCAGCTTCCCCTCGGGGCTCTTCACGTCCCCCGGGTACAGGAAAATACCGCCCTTGAGCAGGTTCCGGTGGAAGTCGGCCACCAGCGAGCCCACGTACCGCAGCGAGTGGCTCATCCGCAGGCGCGACACGGCCTCCCGCGTGGCGCCGTCCAGCTTGCCGAAGTTGCCCTCGTTCGTGCTGTAGTACTCGCACCTGTCGGGGATGCGTATGCCCGGGTGGGTGAGCATGAACTCCCCGGAGCCTGGGTCCAGCGTGAAGCCGTCCACGCTGCCCGGCGTGGCCGCGACGAGCATCGTGCTCGAACCGTAGACGACGTAGCAGGCCGCGACCTGCTCGCGCCCCGGGCGCAGCAGCGTCGCCTCGGTGACCGGCTCCCCGGGGGGCCGCTTCCATATGCCGAAGATGGAGCCGATCGTCACCGCCACGTCGATGTTGGACGAGCCGTCCACCGGGTCCATCTGCACGATGTACGCCTGCTCGCCGCCGCTTCCGCCGATCACGGGCTCCTCGATCTCCTCGCTGCCCACCGCGGCCACGCTGCCGCCCGCGATCAGCGCCTCCACGAAGATGTCCGATCCGGCCGCGTCCAGCTTCTGCACCGCCTCGCCCTGCACGTTCGTCTCCCCGGTCGCCCCCAGCACGCCCGCGAGGGCCGCCGCCTGCACCTGCTCCTGCACCATCCGTGCGCCGTCGGCGATGGCCCCGACGACCGCGTCGAGACCTTCCAGGGAGCCTATGCCGGCCCACGACGCCTCGGTGAACTCGCTGAGGCTGCGTGTGGCGGTGGTGGTCATCGGTCAGCCTCCTTGCTTGGGGTGGTACGAAGCGCGTCGCGCCGGCAAGTGTATCGTACCACGCGCGGCCCGGCATGTCCCTATCCGTTGGCCCTGGGACTCTCGAAGGCCCCGGTCGTAGGCGGCGGCGATTGACCGATGTTCAGAGGGGTGCTACGATTTCTGCCGGAAACCTCACGTGGCCGGGCGCGCAACTTGAGCCCGGTTCCAGGTATGCCGCAGGCTTGGACGGTAGTGCTTCCGAGAGGGAAAGGGATGGAGCGACCATATCGGATCCTGATGGTTGACGACGAGTCGGACATTGAGCCGCTCGTGTTGCAGCGCATGAGGCGCAAGATCCGGTCGGGCGAGTACAGTTTCGTATTCGCTCGCAACGGCGTCGAGGCTCTCGAGATGCTGAAGGAAGATCGGGACATCGACATAGTGATCTCGGACATAAACATGCCGGAGATGGACGGTCTCACGCTTCTAGAACAGATACCGAAGGTGGACCCAAACGTCCGCGCCGTCATCGTATCGGCATACGGCGACATGACGAACATCCGCACAGCCATGAGGAGAGGGGCTTTCGATTTCATCCTGAAACCGATCGACTTCGATGACCTGGACGTGACCATCGAACGGACGCTGAGCCACCTCGAGGCATGGAGGGCGGCGCTTTCTTCGCGCGACGCGCTGGTCAGCGCGCAAAACCGGAGCGGCGCTGAGACCCCCAGGTGAGGCGCAAGGCCCAAGCATGAACCAATCCTACCGGATCCTCGTGGTCGACGACGAAGTAGACCTCAAGCCGCTGGTGCGGCAGCGCATGAGGCGCAAGATTCGGTCCGGCGCGTATAGCTTCGACTTCGCTTACGACGGCATAGAGGCGCTCGAGGCGCTGGACCGGGATCCCGACATCGACATGGTGGTCACGGACATCAACATGCCGCGGATGGACGGCCTCACGCTGCTGGGAGAGATACCGGACATCGCCGAGAGCGGCATCCTCTGCATCGTCATATCGGCATACGGCGACATGAAGAACATCCGCACGGCAATGAACAGGGGCGCTTTCGACTTCGTCACCAAGCCCCTCGACTTCGAGGACCTGCAGATAACCATCGAGCGGGCCGTCCGACACCTCGAACAGTGGAGGGCCGCGCGGTCTTCGCGCGATGCCCTCGTAGCCCTGCAAAACGAGCTCGACGTCGCGAGCAGCACGCAGCAGTCCATCCTGCCCAAGACATTCCCCAAGAGCCACGACTTCCAGGTCTTCGCCAACATGGAGCCCGCGCGCAACGTCGGGGGAGACTTCTACGACGTCATCCGGCTGGAAGGCAGCCGGGTCGGTCTGGCGATCGCGGACGTCTCCGACAAGGGCGTGCCGGCCGCCCTCTTCATGATGTCCAGCCGCACCCTGCTGAAGGGCGCCGCAATCGGCACCTCCCATCCCGGCGAGGCGCTGCGCGAGGTCAACGAGTTGCTCTACGAAGAAAACGAGACCATGATGTTCGTCACGGTGCTCTACTCGATCTACGATCCGGAGAGCGGCAGGCTCACCTATTCGAACGGCGGACACGACGCCCCCCTGCTCGTCCGGCCCGACGGAGCATCGGAGCTACTCCCCACGACCCGCGGCGTTGCGCTCGGCGTCGCGCCGGGCCTGGAGTTCTCGAGCAACACCGTACAGCTCGAACCCGGCGACGCCGTCGTCCTATACACCGACGGCGTCACCGAAGCCATGAACGGCGACGGCGACCAGTTCGGGGTCGAGCGCATGCACGAGGTCTTCGCCGCAAATCCTCCCAAGGACTCCGAGCAGGCCACTCAAACGATGTTCGAGGCCGTGAAGAGCTTCATGGGAGACACGCCGCAGTTCGACGACATAACCTGCCTGGTGCTCCGCCGCGCGGCCGAAGACTCGTAAGCCGAGTCGAGGCCGCCCGCCATTGCGGGACCGCGCCGGCCCCTACGGCACGAAGAGCGGGGCGGCCTCGGTGATCACCCGCGTCTCATCCGCCAGGCCCGTGCGCAGGTACTTGGGCAGCGAGAACATCCCCCGGTGCGCCACGCCGTCGTAGTGGCGCAGCTCGCGCCCCGCGCGCTCGGAAAGGCGGGTGTCGACGGCCCGGGGAGAAAGCGCGGTTGGGTCCGGCCCCATTGAGCCGACGACGAAGCCCCAGGTCGAGCCGAAGGACGGCACGAACGCCTCGTACGGGTACGACGCGGGGAATACGGCCCCGATCGTGTTGGCGACGACCGAGAAGCACTGGCCGAAGAAGGCCGGCCCCGTCGGGCCGGCCTGCGCGACCATCATCCCCGATTCGGTCAGCCTCGCCATTAGCAGCCGGTAGAACTCCGCCGTGTAGAGCGGATAGGCGGGCCCGCCCTCCAGCGGGTCGGGCACGTCGATGACCGCCACGTCGTACCGCTCCCTCGTCTCCCGCAGGTACCGGAGCGCGTCCGCGTGGCGCAGCTCCAGGCGCGGGTCGTCGAAGGCGCCCTGGTGGTGGCCGCCGAGGTGCTCCCTGCACAGCTCCACTACCTCACGGTCGATGTCCACCATGACGACGCGCTCCACGGCGTCGTGGGCCAGCGCCTCGCGGATGGTGGCGCCCTCCCCGCCCCCGGCGACGAAGACCGTCCTGGGGCCCGGGTGCGTGACCATGCACGGTTGGACGAGCGACTCGTGGTAGACGAACTCGTCCAGCGCGGTCGACTGGGTCTTGCCGTCCAGGACGAGAGAGCGGCCGAATAGCGCCGTGTCCTGGACCATCACCGACTGGTGGGCCGTCCTGCCCTCGTGGATGACGCGCTCGACGCGCTCGCCCTGCACGAGGTCCGGCGTGATCCGCTCGTAGTGCCACCGCCCCCCGCGCGGCGGCCCACAGCCGGCGCTCATAGGGCTGGGGACGCCGCGGTCTCGCGCGCGGGGCCGCGCGCGACTTCCCTGGTCTCGGAGCGGGAGGAGCGCAGGCGCTCTACCAGCACCTCGGCCGCCTTCCGGGGCCGGAGGGCGGCGCCGCACGTGAAGATGTCCGCCGCCGCGTAGCCGTGCTCGGGCCACGTGTGGATCGAGAGATGCGACTCCGCCAGGGCGACGATCCCGGTCACGCCCCCGGGGCTGAACTTATGAAAGGACTGGCCGACTATCGTGGCCCCAGCCTCGGCGGCGGCCATCACCATCGCGCCCCGGACGCGCTCCACGTCGCCCAGGATGCGCGGGTCGCACCCCGAGAGCTCGATGATCAGGTGCGTCCCAAGGGCGTTCAACCACACATCCTCCAGGCAGGCCGGCGGCCTGCGAGCCGGCATTATACAACACGGATGCCCGCAGTCCTCCGGGCCAAGCCGTAACCGTTCGGACTCGCGGGTACAAGTCCGTTCGCCCCGAGCCTGTCGAAGGGCGCGATTTGACACCGGCTTCCGGCCGCCCATAGAATCTTCTCTCATTCGTCCCGCCGCAGAGGGATGGCAACGCGATGGAAACTCCCAGGAACGAAGCGGGGCAGGTATGGACGCCAAAGCCGGCTGACCGCGTGATACGCCACCCCAGGCGTTCGCAGATCAGCCCCGTGCGTCTGACCATGACGGCGGCCCGCAGGGTCCAGTCGAAGGCCCTGGCGTCGCCCCTGATCCTCATCTACGTATTCGCCGGCCTAGTGACCGCCGGCACGGCCCTGCTGTTGCCGCCCTTCGCCAATACGGAGGGCAGCTTTACGCCGTTCATCGACGCCCTGTTCACCGCAACCTCGGCGTCCACCGTTACCGGACTCGTCACGCGCGAGTCCGCCACCTACTGGTCGCTCTATGGCCAGGCGGTGATCCTGGTGCTGATGTTCGTCGGGGGCCTCGGCATCATGACGATGGCTACGTTCTTGCTCATCTTCTTCGGGCAGCGGGTGCCGCTGGCGCACAGGCTGATCGCGAGGGACAGCCTCCAGATCAATCGGCTGGGCGGCCTCGCGAGGGTAACCGTCGTGCTGGTAAGCGTGGCGGCGGCCATGCAGCTCATGGGCTTCGCGGCCCTCCTCCCCAGGCTGTTCGTGATCTACGAGCCAGTCGAGGCCGTATGGCAGGCGCTGTTCCAGGCGGTGTCGGCCTTCAACAACGCGGGCTTCGTCATCCTGCCGGACTCTGCCAGCCTGTCGGCCTTCCAGGGGGATGACCTCGTGCTGGGCGTAACGGCGGCCCTCATCTTCCTGGGCGCCATCGGGTACTGGGTCATCCTGGACGTCATCAAGCTGCGCAGGTTCTCGCTCCTCCCTCTGAACACCAAGCTGGTGATCATAATGACGGGGCTGCTCATCCTGTGCGGCGCGCTGGTCTGCTTCTTTTCCGAGACGGACAATACGCTCGCCGAGCGGTCCGTGCTCGACAAGGCGCTCGTATCGGTCTTCGAGTCCATCAGCGGCCGCACCGCCGGATTCTCGACGATCGACTACGGGGCGACCAAGCAGAACACGAACTTCTTCTTCATCGCCATGATGTTCGTAGGGGGGGCGTCCGGGTCGGTAGCGGGCGGCATCAAGATCAACACCATCGCCGTCATCCTGGTGGCCGTGCTTTCGACCGTCCAGGGCAAGCCGAACGCGGCGGCCTTCGGGAGGGAGATCGCGGTAGGACAGGTCCAGATTGCCATGACCCTGGGAGCATTGGCCACTGCCTTCGTCTTCGTGGTCGCCCTTGCGCTTACCTACCTGGAGCCGAACTTTACGTTCATCGACCTCCTGTTCGAGGCTGTCTCGGCGGCCGGCACGGTCGGCCTGAGCACCGGGCTGACCGGTGAGATTTCGCATTGGGGCCAGGGAGTCCTGATCGCGAGCATGCTCCTGGGTCGGGTCGGACCCTTGACCCTGGCGCTGTACATGGCCTCTCGCAGGGAGACGGCGCGATACCGCTACGCCCAGGAGAGGGTGACGCTGGGCTAGGCCCGGACGCGGCGCATCTCGCCGAACGGCGGTGGTGGCTTGGGAGGGCCGCATTCTGTATAATCCGCCGCGTTGGCGCTTGGCGAGATGGACGCCGCCTTGGCCAGGCGCGGACACTAGGAGAGCGACCCTAGATGAAGAAGAACGTAGCCGTAATCGGCCTTGGACGCTTCGGCTCCTCGGTATCGTCGTCTCTGTACAACATCGGCCACGACGTGCTCGCGATGGACAGGGACGAGGGGCGGGTCCAGAGCATGATGGGCCAGGTAACCTACCCCGTCACGGGCGACGCCACCAACGAGCAGGTGCTCCGCGAGCTGGGCGTCCCCGACTACGACGCGGCGGTAGTGGCCATCGGCTCGGACGTCGTTAGCAGCGTCATGGCATGCGTGCTGCTCAAGACGATGGGAATCTCGTACATCGTCGCCAGGGCCCACAACGACCTCCACGGCAACACCCTGGAGCGTATCGGCGTGGACAAGCTGGTGCACGCCGAGTCTGAGATGGGGGTGCGCATGGCCCACAATCTCTTCAACCCCGTGGTCCAGGAGTACATCGAGCTGACGCCCAACTTTGGGCTGAGCCGGCTGACGGTGCCGCCTAGGTTCGTGGACAAGACGCTCAAAGAGCTGGGCTTCTCCAGCCCAAGGGACAGGTACGGCTTGGCCGTGCTCGCCACCAAGCGGGGCAAGGACATCATCCTGAACCCCGACATAAACGAGAGGCTTCGCCCCGGCGACGTCCTCGTCCTCGCCGGCAGCGACGAGCGGCGCGACGAGGTAATGGACTTCCAGGCCTGACCGCGCGCCGGGACGAGCGTAGACAGTGAACATCTGGGCCAACAGGAACAAGTCCAAGCGAAACGGCCTATCGGCCTTGCTGGCCGTCGTCGACGGCCAGAGCTCCGACGACGGAGCCATAGACCTGGCCTTCACGCTTCTCAACCAGCAGAACGGCCAGCTCTACATCCTCTACGTCATCGAAGTCGACAGGCAACTCCCCATCGACGCGGAGATACCCGACGAGACCGCCAGGGGAGAAGAGATCCTCCAGCGATACCAGGAGCGCGCGGCCGAATACAGGTTCGAGACCCAGGCCGAGATCCTCCAGTCCCGGCGGGCGGGTTTCGCGGTCGTGCAGGAAGCCGTCGACCGCAACGTCGACGCCATCGTGCTCGGAGCGCCCCACAAGTACGTCCACGGCTCATTCTCGCCCGGAGACACAGCCGCCTACGTCCTGAAGAACGCTCCGTGCCGCGTCCTCCTCTCTCGCGACGTAGCGCCAGGCGAAGAGGCCCGCAACGGCCAGCGGCCCGCACGCGCCGCCGCGCCGCGATAGGGAAGCCGCCGCATGTTTTCCTTCGACCAGATGCAACCCGGGACCCTGCGGGTGGTCGTCATGGGCTGCGGAGGGCTCGGCTCCGCCGTCGCGGCGTCGTTGTCCGAGCGCGGCCATGCCGTCCACGTCCTCGACGTAGATACTTCGTCGTTCGACAGCCTGCCCCAGTCGCGGATGGAAGACGGGAGGATCGTAACCTGCGAAGGGGACGGAACGGTGGGGCGCGATCTGATCATGGTGTCCACGCCCGTGGCGGACGTGTTCATGGCCCTGTCGGGAAGCGACACCCAGAACGCCCTCGCCGCCCAGCTCGCCAGGCAGATATACGGCGTACCCAGGGTCGTGTGCCGCGTGGACGACCCGGCCCTGTGCGAGATCTACGTTGGCCTTGGGCTGATCGCCGTCAGCTCCACCGCCCTGGCCGCTGAGAACGTCGTGCAGGCGTTGGGCGTGTAGCGGAAATGCACGCTGTGATCGTCGGCGGCGGCAACGTCGGGGAAGCGGTGGCCCGCTGGCTCATCGCCAACGGGCACGAGGTGACCGTCGTGGACGAAGACCCCGCCGTGTGCGACGCGCTCGACGAGTCTCTAGGCAGCGTCTGCGTCAACGGCAACGGCGCCGATGCGTCCGTGCTGACGAGAGCCGGGACCAACCGGGCCGACGTGCTCATCGCGACCACCCGCCGCGACGACGTCAACCTCGCCTGCTGCCAGCTTGCCAAGCAGCGCTTCGGCGTCCCCAGGTCCATATCCGTGGCCAGCAGCCGCGACCACGTCGACCTCTTCAACTTGCTGGGCATCGACGCGCCCATAGACGTCGTCGAGTTCCTGGTCGGGCGAATCCAGGCGGGGCTGACCGCCCACGGCCTCGTGCAGCTCATGCGCCTCCCCGACAACAAGTCGCTGGTCTACGTGCGCACCCCGCTGGGGCCCGACACCGAGGGCAGGCCCGTAGAGGACCTGGACCTGCCCGAGGGCGCCCTGCTCTCCCTCGTCGTAAGCCGCGACGGCAACATCTACGTCCCAGGGCCCGGCGCGGTGATACACCCCGGCGACCACGTGGTCGCCGTCACTCCCGTTCACAACGAACGCGAGCTCCGCGACATCATGGTGGAAGGAGCCGAGGAATGAAACGGCCGCCCCGGACCGAGGTGACGACATGAGTACGGATACGTCTCTGCGGAGGCTTGCCTATCTGGGCCCCCCCGGCACGCACTCCGAGCAGGCGTGCATCAGCTACGACCCGGACTCCGACAGGGCGCCGTACCCGTCCATCGAAGACGCAGCCGCCGCCGTGAGGTCGGGGGAGGCGGACGAGGTCGTGCTGCCCATCGAGAATAGCCTCGGCGGCGCGGTTACGTCCACGCTGGACCTGCTGGTCCGCGAAAGGGGCCTGTTCATTAGCAGGGAGGTCGTCATACCCATCACCCACTGCCTCCTCGTGGCGGAGGGAAGCCGCACCGAAGAGATCGAGACCATCTACTCCCACCCGCAGGCGCTGGTGCAGTGCCGCTCCTACCTCATGACGACCTTTCCCGGGACTCAGCAGGTCGCCTCCGAGAGCACGGCGTCCGCCGTCAGGGAGATGCTCCGAGAGGGGGGCCGGGCCGCGGCGGTCGCCACCGAAAGGGCGTGCCGCATCTACGGCGCCGAGCTGCTCGCCAGGGGCATCGAGGACAACCCCAACAACGTGACCCGATTCGTGGTGCTCGCCCGCACGGACCACCCGCCCACCGGCGACGACAAGACGTCGATCTGCTTCGCCTACGACAAGGACGTGGCGGGCACCCTATACACGACGCTGGGCGAGTTCGCCCACAGGCAGATCAACCTGGCCAAGATCGAGTCGCGCCCAACGAGGGAAGAGTTGGGGCGCTACATATTCCTGGTAGACCTGGACGGGCACAGGCTAGACCAGCCCGTAGCCGAGGCGCTCGCACAGGTGATGGCCCAGACGTCCATGTTCAGGCTGTTCGGCTCCTACCCCAAGCACCGGATGGAGGGCTAGCGCTTGGAATCCCCTCCCCCATTTTGGGCCCATTTTGGGGGAGGGTTAGGGTGGGGGCACAGTTGCCTCACGCAGTATTCTCGCCACCCTTCATTGCTAGGTTGTCGGTCTACTAGGGACCTTCCTTGGACGGCGTTACGCCCCTGCGGTGGGCCGCCCCTCCGCCGGCGCGGCCGCCTCGTCCCCCGCGCCGTCCGCGGGCCGCCTGCCCACCCTTGCGGCTACGCTCTCGGCGACGGGCGCCACCGTGCTTCGGACCGTCTCGATGGCCGGAGACACGCGCTCGCGCACCCCCTCCACCGCCGGAGACACGCGCCCGCGCATCTCCTCCACGGCCGGCCCGACGCCCTCGCGAAGGCTGGCCGCGAGCTCCTCGGCGCGGGTGCGCCACGCCTCGCTCTGCTCTATCAGCTCCGCCCGCGTCTGCGAGCCGGGCTTGGGCGCCATCAGGACGCCGACTATCGCGCCCACTATTCCGCCTACTATGAAGCCCGCCAGGAAAGCGCCGCTATCGTTATTCGCCATCTCCATCTCCTCTCTTCTTCTTCATTCGCCGCGCGAAGCTCAGGATGAACGCGGCCACCTTGCCCGCGCCGGACGCAACCCCCGTCCCGGACTTGGCCCGGCCGATCAGATTGCTGGAGATCGTAGACGAAAGCTCCTCGGCGTTCTTGAGCGTCCTGCCGGCCGAGTCGAGGACGGACGACAGCTTCCTATAGACCAGGACGAGCGCCAGCGCCGCGACTAGGAACGCGAGGATCAGGATGACGTCCCTTACGATGCCAACGACTTCGGCGACGTTCTCGATTTCCAGGGGTCCGACCTCGGGAAGTAATGTAGGCCCATCGTAGCAGCCCCAAGGGGCCTGCGCAATGTCGGTTGTGTTCCCAAATCCACCACCTCCAGGTTCAGAGCCATATCTATCGGCCATCACCCCGTAGGGGCTGGTTTCAAACCAGCCCTCCTCCTTGCCATAGAGCGTCACCGCCATTTAGGTGGGGGATTTTGGTCCGCATTGCTTGGCCCAACAAGAACTCTTGTGCTATAATCTCTGCTAAAGCAGGCGTCCCCAGCGCGTGGGATCGTTCGGTGGCCGACCGGCCAGGATGAGGACGCTTGACGGAGTGTTACATACGGTCACGTCAGCGCCATATTCAGCTACACCAGTGTCGGATTCGCGTCCTCCCCTGTAACCTGGGCCATAGCTGAAAGCGGCAAAATGTTACAGAACGTAACAGCAGCAAGAAAAACCGGCCCGTTTCGCATCTCCCCAATCCACCACCTCCAGGTTCAGAGCCATATCTATCGGCCATCACCCCGTAGGGGCTGGTTTCAAACCAGCCCTCCCCCTTGCCGTAGAGCGTCACCGCCATTTAGGTGGGGGATTTGGGTGTTGTGGGCGGTTGTGGGGCCCCTCGCCGGCCGCTATAGTTGCGGCTAAGAGGGTGGAGATGACGACCGCTAACGTCGAGGCAAAGAAGCATCAGGACGTGAGCCGTGTCCTACTATATAACGCGCAGGCTATATAACGCGCAGGCGGAGTTGGACCGCGGCGACGCCCTCCAGGCTTCGGAGAAGGCGTGGGGCGCATTGGCTCACTACGTCAAGGCCGTTGCGGAAGAGCGCGGCTGGGAGAACGGTCACCACGCCGACATCATGCGAATCGCGCACGCTCTCGTGAGCGTGGCGGAAGCGCCTGGCCGTCAGCGGTCGCGCCTCTTGGCAGCGCGTGGACTTCACGTCAACTTCTACGAGGACGAGAACCCACCGGAGTCCGTGCGGGAAGGCATCAACGACGTGACCAAGCTGCTGGCGGCGCTGAAGGCCGCCGAGTCCCGTTTCCCGACCGAGGAGCCTCCGCGCCAAAGGCGGCCGCGCACGGTCCTGGCGCGCCGCGACCGCTAGGGCGGGGATGCGGCCAATCCTCCCGGCTCCTAGGCCCTGAGGACTCGACCGGGGCTTAGGGCTGGACGAGTATCCTCATCGAGCCCTCGGCGTCGCGGCGCTGCGTCAGCACCGTGTGGCCGCCCTTCTCCGCCCAGACGATGATGTCGTAGGCGTTCAGCACGTCGGGCATTATCACCTCGACGAACGACTTGTCGTCCCGCTCGACCTGCTCGGTCAGCGCCGCCAGGATGCCCGCGCACGTCTTGCCCGTGCCATCGATGATCAGCCAGCCGCCGGACGACCCGTTCATCGACGCGCGGTCCGCGCCGGCGTGGACCTGCACCTCGCCCGTCTCGCGGAGCGACAGTTGGCGCTTGAACTCGGCGACCGCCTCCCAGTAGACCCCGTCGTTCCGGTCGCCCTTCGAGCAGACGGCGCCGCGCACCCCCACGATGTCCGGGTTGATGCGCGCAAGCTCGTCCAGGTCGTCGATCTTCAGGTGGCCGGACAGCGCGGTGCTCATCCCCAGCTGCTTGCCCTCGAACACCATGTCGCGAAGGTCCGGCTCGCTGATGAAGTCGAACAGGTTCCTGCCGTCCTTGGTGAGCGTGTCGACCAGGAAGCCGTCGCATTCGCCGTCCCTGGACAGGTCGATCATCCGGTGCGGGTCGAGGCCGTCGTAGAGCGGGTTGTCCGCGAACAGCGATCCGATCAGCTTCGTCGGCGTCCCCTCCAGCGCCTGGCGCGACGCCTGGAGCGTCTCCACGGCGAGGTCGTACTCCGTCTTCATGAAGCCGACCTTCACCGAGGTCGCGTCGAGCTGCCCGGCGGCGTAGACCGCCATCGCGACCGTGCCCACCTGGTTGGGGACGACGCCGAGGGTAACGCTCGCGTGGCGCTCCATCGGTATCGCGTCCCGCACCTCCTTCACCACCCAGGGGTTGGCCGAGCCGACCAGCGCCTCCTGCAGATTCTTGACGTCGACGATGTCCGCGCCGCCCCGCAGGGCCTGCATCGCCTCTTCCAGGTTCTGAACGCTCACCATGAGGATCATCGCATCTCTCCTACCCCGGCGAGGGCCGCGCCGAGCACGGAATCGACGGCGGCGCCCAGCTCCGCCCTCTCGTCCGGCTCCAGGCCGGACAGCGGGGGCCGGACGTGGCCGCCAGCCATGCCCATCATCTCGCCCCATGCCTTGCATAGCGATACCGGCAGCGCGCCGTTGTGCTTCTTCACCGTCCGCTGCCACCACTCGTCCGACAGCGCCTTGATTGGGCGTATCCGCTCGTCGTAGAAGGCGTCGTCCACGTGGCCCTCGGTGGCGCGCTCTATGAACCGGACGTAGTTGTTCTCCCCCGGCCTGTCGAAGCGCCAGTCGGACGTGTTGGCGAACATGACCCGCTGCTGGAAGCCCCTCTCCCGCCCCTCGAAGAGTATCCACTCGTCGGGGGTGCTCACTATCGCCTCGTCCCCGATCAGGATGTGGGCGTTCACCGAGATCTGCCGGTTGAAGCTGGCCTCCTTCACGCCGACGACGTTGGGTATCTCGCATACCTGTTGGAGGCCCTGCGCGTTCAGGACGATCCCGAACTGCGGGGAGTTGTAGAACATCACCGCCAGCGGCGTGTGGTCCGCGAGCAGGCGCACGTAGTCGACGACCTGCCGCTGCGTCCTGGTGACGAAGTACGGCGCGCCTACGATGAGCAGGTCGAACCCGACCGCCTCCGCGTGGTCCGCGAGCGCCAGCATCTCCTTGGCGGAGGTGTGGCTGACGTGCGCGCCGATGGGCCACTCGCCCCCCGCCTCGTCGCTGACCGCGTCGTAGACGCGGAGGCGCTCCTCGCGCGTCAGGCTCCAGAACTCGCCCATGCCCCAGGTGCAGCCGGCGCCGCGCGTGCCGAGGCCGCGTACGTGCCTTATGTTGGCGCGCAGCCCCTCCTCGTCGACCTCGTCGTCGAGGGTGAAGGGCGTGACGAGGGTGGACCACTGGCCCCTGAGGTTCTCTGCCGCCCAGTCGCGCGCCTCATCCCTTGTGTAGTCTGCCATTGGGAGCCTCCTGACTGCCCGCTGCTCTAATCATATTTACTACCGCGACGGGGTGTCAAACGGAAACTGGGTGCTTAGCCTCCAGACTCCGCTGTGCGGGGCCGGTATCAAAAGGGCGTTAGGCAGTCGATTCCGGGTGTACAATGCAACCCGCCGGGTCTACCTTCATGAGAGCGCCGGAGGGCTGAAGAGATGGATGAATACGATTACGACCTGGTGGTCATCGGGTCGGGGCCGGCGGGGCAGCGGGCGGCGGTGCAGGCCGCGAAGCTGGGCAAGAGCGCGGCCATCGTCGAGCGCCACGCCGAGATCGGCGGCGTCATGGTGAACACCGGCACGATACCGAGCAAGACGATGCGCGAGGCGGTCATGTACCTGACGGGGTACCGCGAGCGCGGCATCTACGGCGAGTCGTACTCGGTCAAGCAGGACATCACGATGAAGGACCTGCTGGTCCGTACGAACCACGTGATGCAGCAGAACACCGACACGCTGCGCAATCAGCTCATGCGGAACAGGGTGCAGCTGATCACCGCCGAGGCGTCGTTCATCGACGAGCACACCCTGGACCTGGTCTCGACGGCGGGCAGTAGGCTCGGGCCGATCACCGCGGACAAGATCGTGATAGCGGTCGGCACGTCCGCGACGGTCCCGGACGAGATGCAGGTGGACAGGAAGCTCTTCTTCCTGAGCGACGACGTGCTGAACCTGCCCAAGCTCCCCCGCCGCCTCGCGATCATCGGCGGCGGGGTGATCGGGCTCGAGTACGGCACCATATTCGCCACGCTGGGCATACGTGTCACGCTGATCGACCGGTATCCGAGGCTGCTCCACTTCGTGGACGGGGAGATCGTCGATACGCTGATGTACCACATGCGCCAGAAGAGGATGACGCTGCGGCTGGACGAAGAGGTCACGTTCGCGAGGCCGTTCGAGGACGAGCGCGGCCAGCACGTGAGGATCCAGTTGGTGAGCGGCAAGCAGATCGTGACTGACGCCGCCCTCTACAGCGCAGGCCGCACCGGCGCCACCGCGTCGCTGAACCTGGAGGCCGTGGGCATACAGGCGAACAGGCGCGGGCAGCTCAGGGTGAACGAGTACTTCCAGACTACGGCCCCCAACATCTACGCGGCGGGCGACGTGATCGGGTTCCCGAGCCTCGCGTCCACCTCCGGAGAGCAGGGCCGTCTCGCGGCGTGCCACGCCTTCGGGGCGCCCGCCAAGAGCGTGCCGGAGCTGCTCCCCTACGGCATCTACACGATCCCGGAGATCTCGATGGTGGGCAGGACCGAGGAGGACATGACCGAGGACGTGGTGCCCTACGAGGTGGGCAAGGCACAGTACCGCGAGATAGCGCGGGGCCAGATAATCGGCGGCGACGCCGGGCTGCTCAAGCTGTTGTTCGACATCAGGGACCGAAAGATGCTCGGCGTCCACATCATCGGAGAGGGCGCGAGCGAGCTCGTACACATCGGCCAGGCGGTGCTCGCCCTCGGCGGAACGGTCGACTACTTCGTGGACACGGTCTTCAACTACCCGACGCTGGCCGAGTGCTACAAGACGGCGGCGCTGGACGGGATCAACAGGCTCGCCGTCTAGCCCCGTGTAACCCGGAGCGGGCCTGACCTCGCGGGGCGGCGGCTTGTATAATGCGGGCCGGAGCCATGAGATTCGGAGTCATCGTCTTCCCGGGGACCTACAGCGACCGGGACTGCGGCCACGTCCTCAGCGAAGTCTTCGGGCAGCGCGTCGACTACGTATGGCACGAGGAGACCGACCTGTCGGCCTACGACTGCGCGCTGCTTCCCGGCGGCTTCTCCTACGGCGACTACCTGAGGGCGGGCGCCATCGCCCGCTTCTCCCCCGTCATGAAGGCGGTGGAGGAGATGGCGGACCGCGGCGGCCTCGTGCTGGGGATATGCAACGGCTTCCAGGTACTCTGCGAGGCCGGCCTGCTCCCCGGCGCGCTGATGCGCAACGACCACATGCAGTTCAGGTGCCAGTGGGTAGACCTGCGCGTCGAGACGGCGGCGTCGCCGTTTACGAACGCCGCGGAGGCCGGGCAGGTGCTCCGCGTCCCGATGGCGCACGGCGAGGGCAGCTATTACGCCGACGACCGGACGCAGCGCGAGCTGGAGGACGGCGGGCGCGTGCTGTTCAGGTACTGCACGCCCGAGGGCGAGGTCACCCGCGAGGCGAACCCGAACGGCTCCGTGGGCAACATCGCGGGCATCTCCAACGAGCGGGGCAACGTGCTGGGGATGATGCCGCACCCGGAACGCTGCTGCGAGCCCCTGATGGGCGGCGACGACGGCAAGTACGTCTTCCGCTCGATCCTGGAACGCGCCGCCGTATGCTAGGCATCGGCCTGTCCCTGCTGGCGGGCGCCGGGTTCGGCGCCACTGCCATCGTCGTACGCCTCAGCGTCCAGCACCTGCGGCCGCTGACGGTCACGGTGGTATCGCTGGTGGTGGGCGCGGCCATCAGCACGGCGGCGGCGGTCATGGTGGACGGCGGCGCGATGGTCCGCATATCGGCGGCCGCCCTGCCCTGGCTGATCGCGTCGGGAGTGCTGAACTTCCACGCCGGGCGGCTGCTCAACTTCACCGGCGTATCGCTGGCCGGGGTATCGCGCTCGAGCCCGATAGTGGGCGCGACGCCGCTGTTCGCCCTGGCGCTCGCGGTGCTGCTCGGAGGCGAGACGGTGAACGCCGCCATAATCGCGGGCACCCTGGCGATCATCGTCGGGCTGGCGCTGGTGCTGAGCCAGCAATGAGCAGCGGCCCAGCGTCCGCGGCCCCCTCCCACCGCGAGCCGGCGCCGCCGAGGCGGCAGCTCCTGCTGGGCTACGCGGCCTCCGTGGGCGCCGCGCTGTCGTTCGCTCTGGGCGCGCTCGTCGTGCGCAAGGCCGTGACCGACTACACGACCCCGCTGGTGACCGTCGCCTACTCGATGCTGCTCGCCTGCGCGATCATGCTGGCGCTCGCCGGCAGGGGGGCGGCCGCGGACATGGCCAGGACCTCGAGGGCGGGCTGGGCGCTGGCCGGGGCGGCGGGCGCCATCTCGGCGGCGGCCGCAATCTGCTACTACGTCGCGCTGGACTTCGCCCCGGTGGTGCTGGTATCGCCCGTCTCCGGGACCGCGCCCCTGTTCGCCATGCTGTTCGCCATCGTATTCCTGAAGAGGGTCGAGAGCGTCACCCCGCGCATGATAGCGGGCTGCGCGCTCGTCGTCGCCGGCGTAGCCCTCATCGCCGTCGGGAGAAGCTGAGGTATTGGATATGACCGCGACGAAAGAGGCGCTGGAGGCGCTGGCCCTATCCGAGGCGGAGTACGAAGCCATCGTGGAGCGGCTGGGGCGCGAGCCCAACGACCTGGAGCTCGGCCTGTTCGGCTCGCTCTGGAGCGAACACTGCGGCTACAAGCACTCCAGGCCGCTGCTCAGCATGTTCGCCGCCGAGAGCCCCAGGCTGCTGACCGTCCAGGGCGCGGAGAACGCGGGCGCGGTCGACATAGGCGACGGGCTGGCCGTCGTCATGAAGATCGAGTCCCACAACCACCCCTCGGCCATCGAGCCGTACGAGGGCGCCGCCACGGGCGTCGGCGGCATCGTGCGCGACATATTCGCAATGGGCGCGCGGCCCATCGCCCTGCTGAACTCGCTGCGGTTCGGCCCGCCGGAAGAGAGGCGCAACCGCTACCTGATGAATGGAGTAGTGGCCGGCATCTCCGGCTACGGCAACTGCATCGGCATCCCAAACGTGGGCGGCGAGATCGCCTTCTCTCCATCCTACTCCGAGAACCCGCTGGTGAACGCGATGTGCGTCGGCATCGTCCCAAGGGACGGCGTCGTCAGCGCGACCGCCGGCGCGCCGGGCAACCTGCTGATGCTGGTGGGCGCCGACACGGGCAGGGACGGCATCCACGGCGCGTCCGGCCTGGCGTCCCGTCCCTTCGAGGACACGAACGACCTCCGGCCCGCCGTGCAGGTGGGCAACCCCTTCATGGAGAAGTCGCTGATCGAGGCGTGCCTGGAGGCCGCCCGGCTGGAGGGCGTCGCCGGCGTGCAGGACCTGGGCGCGGCGGGGCTGTCGTCCGCCAGCGTGGAGGCCGCCGACCGCGCCGGGCTCGGAGTAGCCATAGACGTTTCGAGGGTCCCAAGGCGCGAGTCCGGCATGACGCCCTACGAGGTGATGCTCTCGGAGTCGCAGGAACGGATGCTGGTGGTGGTGGAAGAGAGCGCGGTGGAGCGGGTGAATCGAGTCTTCGAGAAGTGGCGCCTAAGCTCCACGGTAATCGGACGCGTGACCGACGACGGCAATATCACCGTATCGGACGGGGACGAAATTGGGGGCAGCGTACCCATACCCCTCCTCGCGGACGCGCCCAAGTACCGCCCCCAAGGCGTTGAGGCGAAGCGGCAGCGGGAGCTGAGGGCCTACGACCTGGACGCCGTGCCGCTGCCGGACGCGACGCCCTCGGAAATACTGCTGAAGCTGCTAGCCTCTCCCAGCGTCGCCAGCAAGCAGTGGGCGTACAGCCAGTACGACCACCACGTGATGACCAACACGGTCGTTGAACCCGGCGCCGACGCCGCCGTGCTGCGAATCAAGGGCACGCGCAAGGGCATCGCGCTCGCGACGGACGGCAACGGGCGCTACTGCTACCTGGACGCGTACCAGGGCGGCATGATCGCCGTGGCGGAGGTGTGCCGCAACGTGTCCGCCGCGGGCGCGGAGCCGATAGCGCTGACGGACTGCCTCAACTTCGGCAACCCGGAGAAGCCGGAGGTCTACTACCAGTTGGAGGAGTGCGTCAGGGGTATGGCCGCCGCCAGCGCGGCCTTCGGAGCGCCCGTCATATCGGGCAACGTCAGCCTCTACAACGAGACCCACGGCAGGGACATATACCCGACGCCGATCATCGGCGCGCTGGGACTGCTGGAGGACGTGACGGCCCACGCCGGGACGGGGTTCCGGCGCGAGGGCGACGTCGTCGTGCTCCTCGGGGCGAGGGAGGTCGCCTCCGACGCCGCGTCCCTCGCCGGCGGCGAGTACCTGGAGACCGTCCACGGGTTGGTCGCCGGCGGGCCGACCATCGACCTGGAGCTGGAGGCCGCCGTCCAGGAGTGCTGCCGCCGGGCGATACGGGAGGGGCTGATCGCGTCCGCCCATGACTGCTCGGACGGGGGGCTCGCCGTTGCCGTCGCGGAGTCGTGCATCGCCGGCGGCATCGGCTTCACGGGCGGCTTCGAGGTCTCCGGCAGGTGGGACGCCGCGCTGTTCGGCGAGTCCCAGTCTCGCATAGTGGCCGCCGTGTCGGAGTCGCGGCTGCCCGGCCTGCTGCGGCTCTGCGCGGAGACGGGCTGCCCGGCGGCGGTCATAGGCCGCGTGGGCGGCGACGCGATCGGGTTCGGCGGCGTCCTGGAGGTCGGCGTCGCCGAGGCTGCGGACGCCTGGAGGACCCTGCCCTAGCAGGCCTGCCTCGCCCGCGCGGCGCGGTTGTGCGCTGGCGCAAGGCATGCGGTGATGAAATCGTTGGCCGGCGTGGGCACGCCGACCTGCCTGCCGATGCGCGACACCGCGCCGTTCAGCACGTTCACCTCCAGCGGGTTGCCGCTCATGAGGTCGTTGTACATCGACGACATCATCTGCCCGCGCGCCTCGACGAACTGGGCCATGGCGCTCTCGGCGAACCCCTCGCCCAGGTCCACGCCCCTGGCCTCCGCCACGGCGACCACCTCGCGCATCACCGTCAGCGTCATCTCCCTGGTCGCCGGCGTCTCCAGCACCTCGGGGAAGGGCGAGCGGGTGATGCACGTCATCCCGCTCAGGCCGCATATGTAGGTCAGCTTGCTCCACAGCGACTTCGGCACGTCGTCCGAAAGCTCGACCGCGATGCCTGCCCCGCGCATCGCGTCCAGCACGGCCACGGCCCTGCCGCTCCGGCTGCCGTCCTGCTCGCCGAAGACGATGTTGCACGGCCCGCCGTCCTCCCGGACGACGCCGGGCTCCAGGCGCACGGCGTCCACGTAGGTCGCCCCGAGCAGCACCTTGTCATGGCCGAGCGCGGCCCCGAGCTCGTCCCCGCTGCCGATGCCGTTCTGCAGGGTGAGCACCGCCGTCCCGCCGCCCACGGCCGGGCGCAGCAGCTCGATCGCGGCGGCGTTGTCGTATCCCTTCACGCAGAAGAGCGCGAGATCGGGGGTTTCAGCCTCCTCCGGGCGCTCGAACGCCGCGGGATGGACGACGAAGCAGCCGGAAGTGACGCTCTCGACCCGCAGGCCACGCTCCCTGATCGCCGCCAGCCCCGCGCCGCGCGCTATGAAAGTGACGTCCATGCCGGCGCGGCAGAGCACGGCGCCGTAGTATCCGCCCACCGCGCCCGTTCCCATGACCATTATTCTCATCTCACCCACCCGTGCTCCGCGGCGGTGCGCGCCTGCCTTCCCACGCCGCTGCCGAAGCCCAGCCCCCTGTCCTTCATGCTGACGTGGCCGCGGCTGCCGATCACGATGTGGTCCAGGAGATCGATGTCCATCATCTCCGCGCCCGCCCGTATCTTGTTGGTTATCAACACGTCCTCGCTGCTGGGCGTCGGGTCTCCCGATGGGTGATTGTGAACGACGACGATGGACGGGCAGTTGGCCCTGATTGCGGGCCTGAGCACCTCCGCGACGCGCACCATCGACGAGCTAACGTTGCCCTGGTACACCTGGTGCGCCCCCAGTATCTCGTTCTTGGTGGACACCAGCAGGACGCGAAGCTGCTCCTGGTCCAGGAAGCTCATCTCGGCGTGCAGGAGGTTCGCCACGTCCAGGGGCGTGTTTATCCTGGGGCGGTCCTCGGGGTGCATCGACACGAGCCGGCTGCCCAGCTCCAGCGCGGCGAGGACCTGGCAGGCCTTGGCGTCGCTGATCCCGTGAACCCCGCAAAGCTCCTCGTACGTGACCCGGCGAACCCCGCGAAGCCCGTCCAGGTCGCTCAACACCCGTTGGGAGAGGTCCAAGACGTTCTCGCCCCTGCTCCCCGTGCGGAGCAGGATGGCGATCAGCTCCGAGTTGCTCAGCGACCGCGGCCCCACGTGCTTGAGCCGCTCGCGGGGACGCTCGGACGCGGGCATCTCCCGGATCGTCGCCGCGCCATGCCTCTCCGACGCGGCCCCCTCTCGGTAGGCGGATATGTCGATGGGGCCTGTGCGGCCCGCCGCGCCGCTCACCATGGTATGCGCCTCACTCCGTCATTCCCTCTCATCCGGATTCGGCTCGCGCCGGCCTTCTGCCGGAAAGACGATAGCACATGCGTTTTGAGGCTGTCAAGGTCCCGCATGACTGACCAGGGCCTTTTCAAAGTTATGGCTTCCGGCTTTCTGGCCACCAGTCCGTCATTCCCGCGAAAGCGGGAACCCAGAACGACGATGCGAGCGAAGTAGTGATAACCCGGACTTTGAAAAGGCCCTGATGACTGACCAAGGCAGGGACGCTGCTTCGGAACCGCATCGCGGTTCGCAGGTCTTGGAATCTCAGGTGGCGCTAGTAGCTCCGGAAGAGGCGGCCCCAGGGGGTTTTCATGGCTTCGCGGACGCGTTTGCGGCCTATGAAGCGGAGCCAGTAGGCGTTGTGGTAGAGGTTGGAGGCTACGAAGGACCAGGGGGCGATGGGTGAGCGTAGGAGGAGCTTCTCGAGGGGCTTTAGGGGGCCCCAGTAGATGAGGCGCTGGCCTCGGCTGGCTAGGGTGCTCTCGCTGCCCTCGAAGCGCCAGTCCACTTCCGAGATGTCCTCGCCTACGACGTCGATCTCGGCGATCTCGCCCGCGCCGAGGCCGGCCTCGTGGGCGAGCCTGATGAACCTGATGGACATGGGGTCGAAGCCCATCATCCTGGCGGACACGGCGTCGACGGCCACCTGGTCGGCGCCGGCGATTATGACGTTCTTCCGATGCCAGCGCATGGCGCGGGGCCCGGGGCCGTCGCCGGCGAAGGTGCCGTCGGTGACGGCGAAGACGCCGGGGTGGATCTCCTGCTGGATTTTCAGGAGGTCTACCAGAGTTTCGTGGATGACTGAGTGTGTCCAGTGGCGCTTGCGGTTCAGCAGCCCTCCGAAGGCGTTCTTCATGGCGCCCGTTATGGTGGTGAAGACGTGGGTCTTCATGGTGGGGAGGTGTACGACGTTCTTGCCGAAGAATATCTTTGGTATCTCGAAGCCCTCGGGGTATATCTCGTCCAGGGCCGGGGTTGCGGCCCTGGGCCTGTACGGAACCCACTCGACCGGCGGGAAGTCGAGGAAGACGCTACGGAGGCCGTATTTGTCCTCGACGACCTTGTGCTTGTTGTTGATGGAGCCCTCGACGGGGTCTACGACGACGGTGCCGTTGTGGGCCGGGATAAGCTCGCCGTAGCCGTCGCCGCGGAGGGCGCGTATCACGCCCTCGAGCTGCCAGGGGGTCGTGGAGCAGGCGGGGTAGTAGTGCTGCCAGGAGATGTTGATCTTGAGCAGCGTTGCCAGGTCGGCGGGTAGGACGCTGCGGTAGTCGGCGAGGCGCATGGCGCGGCCCACGTCTTCGAGGACGGACTCGGGGGTCGTGTATAGGACGGCAACCTTGGGCTTTGCGCCGCGCGGCGAGCGGGGGGCGGGCCGCATGTCAGGGCGGGCCTATTCCAGGAAGTCGCGGAGCTTCTTGGAGCGGCTGGGCTGGCGGAGCTTTCGGAGCGCCTTGGCCTCGATCTGCCGTATGCGCTCGCGGGTCACGCCGAAGTCCCGGCCCACCTCCTCGAGGGTGCGGCCGCGTCCGTCCTCGAGGCCGAACCGGAGCTGGAGGACGCGGGCCTCGCGATCGCTGAGGGTGTAGAGCACGTCGTCGACCTGCTCCTTGAGGAGCTGGTTGGAGGCGGCCTCGGAGGGCGCGAGGGCGCTCCGGTCCTCGATGAAGTCGCCGAGGTGGCTGTTCTCCTCCTCGCCGATGGGGGTCTCGAGGGATACGGGCTCCTGCGAGATCTTGAGGATCTCCTTGACCTTCTCAGGCGGTACCTCCATGCCGGCGCCTATCTCCTCGTTGGTGGGCTCCCTGCCGTACTCCTGCACGAGGCGGCGGCTGACCCGGAGGAGCTTGTTGATGGTCTCGACCATGTGGACGGGGATCCGGATGGTGCGGGCCTGGTCGGCGATGGCCCTCGTGATCGCCTGGCGTATCCACCAGGTGGCGTAGGTGCTGAACTTGTATCCCTTGCGGTAGTCGAACTTCTCGACGGCGCGGATGAGGCCGATGTTGCCTTCCTGTATCAGGTCGAGGAGCGACATGCCTCGGCCTATGTACTTCTTGGCGACGCTGACGACGAGGCGTAGGTTTGCCTCGGCGAGGTGTCCCTGCGCCTCCTCGCCCCGGAACTTGACGTGGGCGACGTGGCTGCGGAAGATGAGCTCGTATGGGTCGAGGCGGCTGGTGAAGTCCAGCTCGTTGATCTGCCGCCTGACGTCCTGCAGGGTGGCGTCCTTGCCGATAAGCTCCAGGGCCTCATGCGGGATGAGCCGGGTGTCGAGGGCGATCTCCTGGATCATGCCCTTTACCCTGTCGGGCTCGACGTTGAGGGCGTCCTCGATGAAGATGAGCATCTCTTCGGGCAGCTCGCCGTCCAGTACGTCGCGGGTCTCGGGCTCCAGGGCAAGCTGGTAGAGCGTCTTGCCGCTGGGCAGGCCGGCGTACCTACAGAGGGCGTTTGCGAGGTCTTCGCCCTCGCAGACGCGGTTTATCGCGTGCAGGACGACCTGCCATGCCCTTGGGGGGACGCCTTCGGGGCTGGTCAGCTCTCCCTCCAGCATCTCGATGTGCTTGGAGGCTTCCATCTCGCGGGCGAGGGTACGCTCCTGGGCCGCCTTGAGCAGGCTGACGCGCCCGATCTCGCGGAGGTACATTCGCACCGGGTCGTCGATCATCTCCGCGGAGTCGACGTTCTCCTGCCAATCGGGGTTGTTCTTCGGCACGGCGGGGCCGCTGCGCCCCCTCATGTCGAGATCGTCATCGGTGCCCAGAGCGGATATCCTGGCCTCCCTGGGGTCTTCTATCCCCATTGCGTCGGGCTCCCTGCGGGAAAGCGCCTGGAGCCGGCTGAACATATCCTCTCCGTCTTCTTGCTCTGGGCGTGTGGTCATATCGTCATCCTTGGTGTGCTGATGAAGGCTAGCCGGCGCGTGTGCCGCTGCGAAAGAGGTCCCTCAACCTGGCGTTGACGTTCACGATGGGCCCCTCGAGGGTCTTTGGGGGCGGCTCCGCTGCGTCGGCGGACGCCAACATGCTCTCCTGGAGCTCACGGAGATGGCGCTGCTCCAACCGCCTGAGCGATTGGTCAAGGGCGTTCGCATCCGACTGCCGGTCACCCGGCCCATGGTCCCTACTGAGGTAGTCCAAGCGGTCATGCAGGCTCACGTCCACTGAGTCCCGGAGCTCGTCTATTGTAGAGCAGCTTTGCAGGGAGGTAAATAGCTCTCTGTTCTCTATTGTGCGGAATCTGTCGGAGGCCACCTCGGCAGTAACGTCCAAGAGGTCGGGTCTGCGCAGGAGCAGCGACAGGATGAACTCCTCCAGATAGTCGCGCCCCTCCCTGGCGACCGGCGAGGCGTCCGGCGGCGCGGGTCCCGGCCTGCCTCGGCCCACGCGGTCCGGGCGGCGCGCGGCGGATGGGCCGCCTATGGTGGCCTCCAGGGCCTGCCTGCTGACGCCGAGGGCGTCGGCGGTCAGCTGGAAGTAGTGCTCCTGCTCGGTCGGGTTGCCAACCGCCGTGATGATGGGCGCCAGGGCCTCCGCAGCCTCCGCGCGACCACGGGGCTGTGTGAGATCATACCGCGCCGCAATGGCGGTTATCATGAACTCCTGGTAGGGCTTCGCCTCCTCAACGGTCCGCCTCCATTCCTCGGGCTCTCTCCGGATAAGGGTGTCCGGGTCCTGTCCAGCGGGGAGGGACGCGATGGCCAACTCCAGCTTGCGCGACTGGTAGACGGCACCCACGGCGCGGAAGCCGGAGCCGACCTGGTGGCGCTCCAACACCCTCCACGACGCCTCAAGGCTGCGCAGGGTGGCCTCCTGGCCCGCAACGTCCGGGTCCAGCGCCAGCACGAACTTGCCGGCGGCCGATCTCAGGAGGGCGACCTGGCGCTCGGTCAGCGCCGTGCCCATGGATGCGACCACGTTGGCGAACCCGGCCTGATGGGCCGCTATGACGTCCATGTAGCCCTCGACGACGACGGCGATGTTGCCGTCGCGTATGGGCTGGATGGCGAGGTGGAGCGCGTACAGCGTGGCCTGCTTGTCGAATATAGGGCTCGCGGCGGTGTTGATGTACTTCGGCTCCGACCCGTCGAGGGAGCGGCCGCCGAACCCTATGACGCGGCCTCGCCTGTCCTGTATGGGGAACATGAGCCGGCCCCAGAAGAAGTCTCGCATACCGCCGTCATCGAACTTGCGTACGAGGCCAGCCTCCACGGCGTGCTCCAGGTCGAATCCGAGGGAGTCGAGGCGGGCCTTGAGCCTGTTCCTTCCCGGCGGGCTGAAGCCGAGCCTGAACGAGTCCCTGGCCGCCTGGTCGACTCCGCGCTCGGCGAGGTAGGCGGCGGCGCGGGAGCCTTCGGGCGATGCCAGCGCGCTCTGGTAGAAGCTGGCGGCCTCGTGATTGACGCGGTAGAGGGCGTCGTAGCGCTCGGCGCTGCCCTGTCTGGCGGGCCGCAGGTCTATGCCGGCGCGGTCCGCGAGCAGCCGCAACGCGTCGCCGAACTCGAGGCCCTCCTTCCGCATTACGAACGAGAATGCGTCGCCGCCCGTGGAGCACGCGCCGAAGCAGTGCCAGGTCTGCCGCTCCGGGTTCACGACGAAAGAGGGCGTCTTCTCCGTGTGGAAGGGGCAGGCGGCCTTGTAGCTGCGTCCAGCCTTCTTGAGCGGGACGTAGCCGGAGACGACGTCCACGATGTCGAGGCGGGACCTTACCTCGTCTACGACGCTCACCCGGGCTCCTCTCCCGTCTCCTGGGCGGGCTGCGCGAGGCCGCCGCTCTCGTCCGCCTGTGAGTAGGCGAAGCGCGCTATGCGCGTAATCGGCCGCTGGGCGCTGGACAGGTGCCAGCCCATATGGTCCAGCACGGCCTTCAGGTCCACGAGGTTGTCGGCGGCCGCCTCCCAGTCGTCCCCTGACTGCAGGAGGCTCTTTAGGCGCGCCGCGAGTTGCTTCTGTGCGTTCCACAGGTCGCCGAGGTCGGTGCTCAGGCGCGCGAGGTCATCGTCGAGGTGGTCGGGCAGACCCATCTCCTTGAGTTTGATGACCACGCTGTGGGCCCTCAAGGCCGTCATGCGGGCGCGCACGATGTCAGGCTCCAGGTCCTGGGTGGGAATTGTGCCGTGTCCGTAGGTCTCTTCCAATCTGCGCCTCCCGAGGCTAATGGCCGCCTGCGTAGTGCTGGACGTAGCTGGTCCAGACGTCGCGTATGGACTCGAGGGACCTCTGCTGCGGCCCCGGGCTCATCTTGCTGATCTGCCCGAATACGCGTTTCCACATGGCGTCCACCTCTCGCCTCCACGGGCCGTACTCCAGGCCGTGCGTGTCGCGCTGCATGGCCTCCAGGTGCTCCTGGATCAGCTTGACGTTGTTGCCGACGATGCGGCTGCGTATCCTGTCGGAGGGAGTCACGACAGACGCCCCGCCAGGCCGTTGTCGAAGCGCCGCGCCAGTCCCGGGCGCATCCGCTCGGCTGCTCGTATGGCGTACAGGTCGGACATTCCCGCCACGTGGTCGACGACCTGCCGTCCGTCCCGCGGCAGGCCGTGCGGCAGGTCGTCCGGGTTCTCGCAGTAGTAGCCGTACAGGAGCCCCATGATCTCTCGCGCGGCCTGTCCCTCCCTGCCCTGGTCCTTGGGCAGGTAGACATTCTCGAACATGAACTCCCGCATCGTCATGACGGCGCCGCGAACGCGGTCGCTCATCGCGATCTCGGGAGCGCCGGCGGCCCCCTCTCCCGTGGCCGCCCACGAGGACTCGACGACGTCGGAGACCATCGTGTTGACCCTCTGCGAGTGGCTGCGCCCGAGCACGCCCGCGACCACGCCGGGCACGTCGTCCCAGGCGATCACGCCGGCCCTGAATGCGTCCAGCAGGTCATGGTTGAGGTACGCGACCGCGTCCGAAATGCGGCAGACCTGCCCCTCCAGGGAGAGGCCGTTCGGCAGATGGTTGGCCATGAAGTCGCCCCGGGGCTTCGAGTGGTGGAGTATGCCCTGGCGCACCTCCCTGGTCAGGTTCAGCCCCGCCCCGTCCTTCTCCAGCTTTTCGACGATCCTGAGGCTCTGCTCCGCGTGCCTGAAGCCCCCGGGGTGCATCTTGCCGATCTCGTCCTCGCCGACGTGGCCGAACGGAGTGTGGCCGAGGTCGTGCCCGAGGGCGATGGCCTCGGCGAGGTCTTCGTTCAGGTTGAGCGCCCGGGAGATGGTGCGGGCTATCTGGGCCACTTCGAGGGTGTGGGTAAGCCTGGTGACGTAGTGGTCTCCGACGGGGGCTATGAACACCTGCGTCTTGTGCTTGAGGCGGCGGAAGGACTTGGAGTGGAGTATGCGGTCTCGGTCACGCTGGAACTCGGTCCTGATGCGGTCCGGCTCCTCCTGCCGGTCCCTGCCGCTGGCGCTCGACCGCGCGGCGAAGGGAGAGAGAAGCTCCTCTCGGCTCTCTGACCGCTCTCTAATCGAAGTCGTCGTTTTCACTCAAGCAGTCCCAGTAGAGGGCGGATGTAGCGACCAGTGGATGGAATTCCCCTCCCGGGAGGGTGGCCCAGAGACCGGGGCCAGCGGGCTTCCAAGAGCATCGGAGGATATTATAGCACCACTCCGAACTCCCATGCCCCACTTCGAGAGCATCTTGACATCAGGGGAAAAATGCACTATGATGCCTCCATGAGAACTACACTGACCCTGGACGACGACATAGCCGACTCGCTGAGAGAGCGGGCACGACTCCTCGACAAGCCGTTCAAGCAGGTGGTGAACGAGACGCTGCGCCGCGGCCTGTCGCCGGGAGTGAGCGAAGAGCAGGCGCACTACAGGACGCCCTACAGGGTCGTCCCGATCCACAGCGGGTTCGTCCCCGGCATCGACCCCCTGAAGCTGAACCAGCTCAACGACGAGCTCGAGGTCGAGGACTTCCTCGAAGAGAGCGCGAGGTGATAGTCCCGGACGTCAACCTGCTGCTGTACGCACACGACGGCGACGCGCCTCGTCACGACTCAGCCAGGCGCTGGTGGGAAGACCTGGTCAACGGAGCGGAGAGAGTCGGAGTCCCGTGGGTCGTATCGACCGCCTTCGTAAGACTGTTGACTCAGCGGAAGGTGCTCCTCCGTCCGGCCACCCCCGAGCAAGCGCTCGACTACGTGCGCGAGTGGTTCCGGTTTCCTCACATCACGCCCATCAACCCCGGCCCCGACCACCTGGCACACATGCGGCGGAATCTCGCCGCCGCCGGCGTCGGCGGGAACCTCGTGACCGACGCGCACATCGCCGCCCTGGCGATGGAGTACCAGGCAGAGGTACACTCCAACGACAGCGACTTCAGCCGCTTCCCCGGCCTGCGCTGGCGCAACCCACTCTGATTCGGCCAGCCCGTTCGCGCACTAAGCAGGCAGCGGCGCTCGAGGACAGGCGGCCCCATGGCACGACGTAAACGGTACGCGCTGGTGGGCGCAGGCGGACGCGGCCTGACGTTCGTGGAGGCGGTGGTGCGCCGTTTCGGGGGCCGGTGCGAACTGACCGGCCTGTGCGACACGAACCCGGCGAGGCTCGACTACTACAGCCGGTACGTCGTGGAGGAGTTGGGCGGCCGGCCGGTCCCCGTCTTCGACGCGGCGGACTTCGACGCGATGGTGCGGCAGACGCGCCCCGACGCCGTCATCGTGACCACGGTGGACGCCTTTCACGACCGGTACATCGTGCGGGCGATGGAGTTGGGCTGCGACGTGATCACCGAGAAGCCCATGACCATCGACGCCCCCAGGTGCCGGGCGATCATGGAGGCGGCGCGGCGCACGGGCTGCTCGGTAACGGTGGCCTTCAACTACCGGTGGAGGCCCGGCTGCACGCTGGTGCGCCGGCTGCTCCAGGAGGGCGTGGTCGGCGACGTGGTACAGGTGGACATGGACTACCTGCTCGACACGAGCCACGGCGCGGACTACTTCCGCCGCTGGCACCGGGAGAAGGAGAAGTCGGGCGGCCTGCTGGTACACAAGGCCACTCACCACTTCGACCTCGTCAACTGGTGGCTGGACGCCGTTCCCGAGACGGTGTTCGGGATGGGACGCCTCGCCTTCTACGGCCGGGAGAACGCGGCGAGGCGCGGCGTGAGCGTACAGTACGACCGGTACACGGGCCACAACACCTCGGCGGACCCGTTCGCCATAGACCTGTCTGCCGACGAGCGGACGAGGGCGCTGTACCTGGAGGCCGAGAAGCACGACGGCTACCGCCGGGACCAGAACGTGTTCGGGGACGGGGTCAGCATCGAGGACACTATGAGCCTGCTGGTCAGGTACCGCACCGGGGTTGTGCTCAACTACTCGCTCAACGCCTACCTGCCGCGCGAGGGCTTCTCGGTCGCGTTCAACGGCACGCGGGGCCGCCTGGAGTACCAGGAGACGCACGGGTCCGCCGGCGGCGCCCTTGGCGGGCTGTGGGCGGACCGTCTCGTGGTGCTTCCGCAGTTCGGCGAGCCGTACGAAGTGCCTGTGCCCAGCGCCGAGGGCGGCCACGGGGGCGCGGACCCGCTTATCCAGGAGCAGATGTTCTCCGCCAACCCGCCGCCGGACCCCTGGAAGCGGAGCGCCGGGCACGGCCAGGGCGCGGCCTCTATCATGGTGGGCATCGCGGGCAACCGTTCGTTCGAGACGGGCAAGCCCGAGAGCATCGCGGAGCTATGCCCCGAGCTGGGGGACGTGAGGCGGCTCAGCGAGTTGCCATGAATGGCCCGCCGTCCCCGCCTGGAGGCGGTGGCAGATGGCCGGAAGCAAGCCTCATCCGGACGCCCGTCCTGCCCACCTCCGGCGTAGGCGCGCCGCCAGAAGAGCGGCGGCGCCCAGGACCCCCAGCCCGACGCATGCGAGCACGAGGTGGCCCGCGGAGATGAGCCGTAGGAGCGCGTTGCCGTCGGTCCAGGGTGCGAACGGCCTCACGTCCGAGTGCATGATGCTGTCCAGCAGGACGTGGCTATAGCCGCCCAGCAGCGCTCCCGACACTGCGGCTACCAGTGGGATGTGCGGCTCTACGTACAGGAAACCCTCCCCGTCGGGAGCCGCCATGCGGTTCCACAGCCGGGCCGCCCACCCCAGCAGCGGCCGGCCCAGGACGACCGCTGCGGCCGCTACGAGGGTCGCCCCCAGGTAGGTGTGTAATAGCCGGTGGACGGGCCAGCTTCCCGCCAACATGTATAGCGCCGCCTCGCCATCGATGACGACCTGCATGAGGCCGAATACGAGGAAGCTGAAGTACCTCGGAGCCGCGGCCTTCACCGCCAGGGCGGGGCCCAGGTGGAACGGGGTAAGCGGCATGGGATAGGGAGCGCTACCTCCCGACCAGGTCCTTGAGCCGGTCGAGGTCGAAGTCGGCGGAGTTGCACAGGTCGATGATGGCGCGCTCCTTGCGCTCGACCTTCTCCACGGCCTCGGGGATGCTGCCGGCTATGTCGGGCGGGATGGTGAGCACGCCGTGCTTGTCGCCCATCACGATGTCCCCGGGGCTGACCTTCAGCCCGCCGACCGTGACGGGCACGTTGACGTCGACTATGTGGATGTAGGCGTGGGACACCAGGAGGCCGCTGGCGAAGGCGTGGAACCCCAACTCCTGCATCTCGTCGACGTCGCGCACGCCGCCGTCCGTGACTGTGCCGACGCATCCGAGCCTTCGGTGGATGTTGCTCTGCACCTCGCCCCAGAAGGATCCGACCGGGTTGGGGGCGTCCAGGTCGTGCATGACCACGACCCTGGGCTCCGGGATCTCGAGCACCTGGTCGAACCAGTCGGGGCGCGGCACGTTCATGTTGGTAGTGGGCGGCGAGTCGGCGGCGATGACCGCGGTAGCGGCGTAGCCGATCATTCCGCCAAGCTGGGGGAACATGCACCTTACCTCGGAGGACATGAAGCCCTCGTTGCGGGGCTTGATCTCGAAGGTCTCGATGGCGTTGGCGATGGCGCACGACTGCATCCGCCTGAGCGCCTCCAACTGGTCCGGCGTCACTTGCGTCACTGGTATACCTCCTGTGCTCACTGTTCCGGCTCTTCGACGATCCGGTACTCGCTCGTAATCTCCGCGGCGGCGCCGAGCGTGGCGGCCACCGGGCAGTACTTCGTCTCCGCCAGGTGGATGCTCCTTTGCACGGCTCCCTCGTCGAGCGCCCTGCCGCGGACGGTGTACGTTAAGTGTATGCTACTCCACTTCCCGGGCGGGGCGCTCTCCTGTGCGCCGGCGACGCGCACGTCCACCGCCGTTACGTCCTGGCGCTTCTTGCGGAGGATGCTCACGGCGCTGATGCCGGAGCATGCCGCGAGGCTGGCCATCAGCAGCTCGCCGGGCTTGAAGCCGGCCGGCTGGCCGCCCAGCAGGGGCGCGTCCACCGTGACCGCGTGGCCGTATGAGCTCGAGGCGGTGAACCTGCTGCCGCCCTCCCATCTCAGGTCGACCTCGGTGGCCTGGCCCGTCACTGCCCGTACCTCTCGGCGAACGCCTGGGGGAACGCCGCCGTCCGCCTGAGGACGTGCTCGGGCTCCACGTCCAGCTTGTTCGCGGGCCAGACGGCCTCGAACATGAAGGCGCCCCCGTAGTCGATGTCGCTGAAGGCGGCGAAGACCTCGTCCCATTGCAGGAGTCCGCCGGGATCGAACGGGGCGTAGTGGTCGCGGTCGATGAAGTCGTGCAGGTGGAGGTGGATGAGGCGGTCGCCGCACTGCGCCATCGTCTCCCTGGCGCGGTCCTTCTTCACGAACGGGTTGACGCCGTCATCGTCCCTGGTATGGCCCACGTCCACGACCATTCCGAACCGGTCCGAGCCGACCCTGTCGACCACGGCGGTGTAGTCGCCCAGGTCCTGGCCGTTTTCGCTTGCCAACCTGATTGCGGAGTCGCCAAGCTGCTCCAGCATCTCCACGACGGTCTTTTCGGAGCGCTCGTTGGTGCCCAGGTGGCAGACCATCACCCCGGCGCCCATCTCCTCGGCCACCCTGGCCGCGTATACGCCCTCGGCCACGGCGTGCCGGCGCTCTGCCTCGTCCTTGGCGGCGTACTTGAGGTTGGGGCTGTGGAACGACACGACCGAGACGCCCTGGCTCCGGCACTCGGAGGCGACCTCCGCGACCTGCGCGGCGTCCCGGCAGTCGAAGTGCGCCGGGTTCCCGGTGGCGCATACCTCGATCCGGGTGATGCCCCACTCCCGCATCTGCGCTATCTCTCGGGCGCCGATCGGCCTTTCCATCGTGAAGGCGACTGTCGAAGCTCCAAGCCGGTCTGCTATGTCGGCAGCCGACCATTGCGGCATATTGTCAACGGTATTCACTTTAGGCCCTCCAAGCGTAGATAGCGTACCTATAGTACTCCTCGAAGCCCATCCTGCGGTACATCCCGAATGCCATGTCCGACGACTTCAATGCCGCGGTCCTGTAGCCTCGTCCTCTCGCGTGCCTCAGGGCGGCCAGCGTAACCGCGGTCCCGATGCCCATGCGCCTGGCATTCGGCGCCGTCCCGACGGCGTTGATTCCGGCCACGCCGTCCGAGAGGTGGAGGGAAGCCGTCGAGACCGGCTCTCCGGCCAGTAGCCCCACGTAGTGCCGCCACCCGCGTTCCCGTCCGTATCCTGCGCCGGCGTTGATGCGCAGGAATGCGGCGCTCATGTCGTCCGGGGCCTCTGTCCCGGCGGCGAACGCGGCGATGAACCTCCGGAGTCCCGCCGCGTCGGTCACGTGCTCGATCTCCAGGTCGTCGGGCGCGGAGGCGCCGTCGTTCAGGCGCCGCAGATCCATTGCCATTGCTGGCAGGTCGTGCTCCAGGCGTTCGGCGCCGTGCGCCAGCAGCCTTTCGCCCAGATCGGACGGCCTGGAGTAAGGGCCTATCCACCAGATCATCGGGACGCCCTTGGATCGGAAGTAGTCGTGGGTCTCCCGGATGCGCGCGTCGGCCTCCGCCTCTTCGAACCTGGCCCGAGTAACGCAGTTCAAGGACTGGGAGGGCGCGCCGGTGAAGACCCGGAGTATCTCCGGCCGGTCCAGCATCTCGCAGCCTGGGGCCCGCGCCCTGCTGAGCCACTGCGCCTCGAGCGACGCTTGGCTGGCGCGGGACATCTTCTCGGACAGGCCGCTCGTCTCAGTATGTGGTCCCATGATGCGCCGCCATCACCTCCTCGCGGCCATGTTAGGGCTGCCTCCGGTGGGCGTCAACTCCGAGAGTACGCCCTACCACGCCCTACCCCCAAATCCCCCACCTAAATGGCGGTGACGCTCTACGGCAAGGGGGAGGGCTGGTTTGAAACCAGCCCCTACGGGGTGATGGCCGATAGATATGGCTCTGAACCTGGAGGTGGTGGATTGGGGTACCCCGCGGCCTTGACTGCCATATTGCGCCTCGCGCATAATCGAAAAGACCGTCAGAAACGGAGCAGCCATGGCGGCAAGCGAGCCGGCAGTGTAGCGGTGGCGTTACCCAGTCCAGACAAATCGCGTGAGGGCTGGTACCTAAGCCTGTTCTTCGTGGAATTCTCGGTCTGCCTGGGACTGCTCTTCTGGCAGGAGGTCTTCAACAACACGGACGACGGTTGGCTGGAGACAGTCGTTGCCATCGCGCGGGGGATGGAGCCTCTCGTGATAGTATTGACGGCAGCGACCGTCATCATCGTGGAGGATACTCGATGCTAGCCGAGAGATATCTGAGGAGACGATATAGTGAGGGGCGCGTAGAGGGACGCGTAGAGGGACGAGCGGAGGGGCGCATGGAGGAAAACCAGAGGTGGATGGCGTGGAACGAGCGACGGGAACGGGCGCTGGACGAGGGAAGGCCGTTCGACGAGCCGCCTCCCTCTCCGCCGGAAGCGCGCCATAATGGGCAGAGCTACAACTAGGGCGTCAGCTTCTCAATCGACTACGGGGATTAGGCCCCGATCTTAGGAGGACAGCATGGGCCAAGGAAACGTGGGCTTCGTCGGACTGGGCATCATGGGACGGCCGATGGCCAGGAATCTTCTCAAAGCGGGTTATTCGCTGACCGTCCATGACGTCGTCGGCGCCGCCGTAGAGGAGCTGGTCATCGACGGGGCAACCAGCGCCGCCTCGTCCAGGGAGGTGGCCGAGAGCGCGCCCGTGGTGATCACCATGGTGCCGGACTCCGCCGACTCCGAGGCCGCCATCCTTGGCCCGGGCGGCGTGCTGGAGGGCGCGTCGCGGGGATCGACCGTCATCGACATGAGCTCCATAGCGCCCGGCACGTCGCAGAAGATCGCCGCTGCCTGCGAAGGGAGCGGCGTGGAGTTCCTGGACGCCCCGGTGAGCGGGGGCGAGCCCAAGGCCATAGACGGCACCCTGGCGATCATGGTCGGGGGCAAGCAGGAGGTCTTCGAAGCGAACCGCGACCTCATGGATGTGCTGGGAGCCAGCGTCGTGCTGTGCGGCGGCTACGGCGCCGGCAACACGACCAAGCTCGCGAACCAGATCATCGTGGCGGCGAACATCGAGGCTATAAGCGAGGCGCTGGTGCTCGCGAGGAAGGCCGGGCTCGACCCGCAGGTCGTCTACGAGGCGATCAGGGGCGGCCTAGCGGGCAGCACGGCGATGGACGCCAAGGCCCCCATGATGATCGCCGGAGACTTCAAGCCCGGCTTCCGCATCAGGCTGCACCAGAAGGACCTGCACAACGCCCTGCTCACCGGAAAGGAGCTCGGCGTGCCGTTGCCGGTAACGAGCCTCGTACAGCAGATGATCGGGTCGCTGATGAACGACGGCAAGGGCGACTCCGACCATTCGGCCATCGCCAACTTCCTCGAGGACATGGCCAACGTCAGGATAAGCGGCGGCTCATAGCTCCGTACCTCGAAAACGGATGCGGATTGATGCGGCGGCACAGAGATGAGACCCTCTGGATTGTCCTGGCTTCGGAAGCTGACGGCTCGCTGGACGATGCGTGAGAGGAGAGACGACATGACCAGCATGGCAATGCTCTCCACGGGAGGAGGCATCCCTGTCCAGCAGGTGCGGCTGGCGCCTGACGGCCTGGAGTTCTCGGAGGATGTGTCAGCGGCTCGGTGGGTGGAGGATAGCCTGTCGGAATTCGGGAAGCTGCGTTCGCTGCTGCCCGCGGGGCTCTCGGCCTACGCCCGCGTGTTCCACCCCGCATATCTTGGCTACGACCCGGAGCAGCCGATTCGATGGGCTACGGTGGCTTCATGGACCGGGCGAACCGTCCACCCTCTGATGCGGTTTGAACGCATTGCCAACCTTAGTGAGGACCCGCACGACATCTACAAAGACCCGCCTTGGGGCTATCTTCCGCAGCATGGGTCGGTCCCGGAAAAGGAGTGCGCGGCCTTGGTCGACGTGCTCAGAAGCTTCACCTCGACACCTAGCCTATGCTGCTTCTGTCTCTGGGACGGCTATGGAAACATCGACACTCGCCTCTACCCTGATGCCGCTCGCGTGAGAGCTCCCGGGCGTGACTACCTGCTCTTTCGCGGCCCCATAGACGCCGTCACGTCGTTCCTAGTTCGGCAGGGCCCTTTTTGGGGGAACTCGCCGAACATCTGGTGGCCCGAGGACAGGGCTTGGTGCGTAGCAACGGACATCGACCTGTTCGACACCTATGTCGGCGGGAGCGATGAGTGCATTGAGGCTGTCCTGACCAACCCAGAACTGGAAGCGCTGCCTGCAACGCTTGACGCGCCGTTAGGAGGCTGATGTCCCTATGCGCCTCATAGCAACTACCATATTGCCGGCGATAGCATTGTTACTCCTATCCGCTTCGAGCCCTGCGCTGGCCGACGCCGGCGACACCTTCTACTTCCAGCCGAAGTGGACCCACGTCGTCTCCCGCCAGGGCGACCTGGTCGAGAACACGCTCAACATACAGAACCGGGGCGACAGTTCGGTCTCATTCATGATCGAGCTTGCCGAGGCCCCGGACTGGAACATAGAGCTGCGCGGGGCCAACACGAACTACCAGGTGCGCGGGGTGATCATGGCGCCCGGCGACCTGAAGTCGATGCCCCTGGAGTTCAGGATACCCCGGGCCGCTCCCCCGGGGGACTACGTGATGGCGCTCACGGCCACCTCGGTGGACGGCGATTTTTCCAAGACGGCCCAGATGCGCGTGACCGTGCTCGTGGACGAGAGGCGGCTGGCGCTGCTCCAGCCCACCGGCAGCGTCGAGCTACAGGCCCCCAAGTACACCTCCCTAACCGGGACACAGGACAGCGACTTCGAGTTCGGCGTGGTGCTCAGGAACGGCACCAAGGATGCCGTCGACCTCGATCTGGGAGCGGTTGCCCCGGCAGGGTGGACCGTCGGCTTCGTGCCCTCGTTCGACCCGGACCAGCTCGTCGCCTCTGTGACCATCGAGCCTGGCGCCAGCGAGAGCGTCACGGCCCAGATCAGGCCCACTGCCAACGCCGACCCGGGCTCCTACGGGGTCCAGTTCACCGCCATCGGCGAGGAGGTCCAGCTCTCCACCGCCATAAAGATCGAGCTCACCGGCTTCGCGCAGCTCCAGATCGGCCTGCCGTCCGGCGGGAGGCCCATAGAGGCCGCGGGCGGAGCGCCTGCCCCTGCCGCGATCATCGTAACCAGCGCCGGAAACCTCCCCGTCGGGAACGTCAGCCTGGGCGGCAAGACCCCGGAGGGGTGGAGCGTCAGCTTCGAGCCGTCCGGCCTGCCCGTGCTGAACAGGGACGAGGTGCGGGAGATCGCCGTGGAGATCGTACCGGCGGCGGACGCCGCGGCCGGCGACTACAGGGTGACCCTCCAGGCGAGCGCGGAAGGGACTTCGGACGACGTCGACCTGTTCGTCACTGTCACGAGGCGGAGCATCTGGGGCTGGGCCGGCCTGGCGATAGCGCTCATGGCGATACTCGGCATCGCGGGGCTATTCGTCGCCCTCGGCCGCCGCTAGCCGCCCCGCTCAGCCGCCGCCCTTGCGCGCCATCGCGTCTTCGATCGCGGCCACGCGCTGGAGCAGCGGCGGGTGCGTGAACTCCAGCGCGACCAGGAGCGGGTGCGGCGACAGGTTCGTCAGGTTGTCCGCCGACAGCTTCTTCAACCCTGTGACCAGGTGCCCCGGCTCGTCCACCGTCTCGACGGCCCACCTGTCGGCGTCGTACTCGTACCGGCGCGATATGGCGAACAGCACCAGGGACAGGCCCAGCTCGATGGGCGTATAGAGCAGCCCGAAGAAGAGCAGGCCGGCGTAGATCGACATCTCCTCCATCCCGAAGGCGTCGAAGAGCCCCTGGCTGTTCAGGAAGATGCTCAGCAGGAAGAAGAGCGCGCCTACGTGCGCCACCCCCAGCGCCATCTGGATGAGGATGTGCTTCTTCTTGTAATGGCCTATCTCGTGCGCCAGCACCGACACCAGCTCCGGCACGGTGTGCTTCTCGACCAGCGTGTCGAAGAGCGCTATCCGCTTGCGGCTCCCGAAGCCGGTGAAGAAGGCGTTCGCCTTCGTTGACCGCCTCGACCCGTCCACCACGTAGACGTCGCCCACCTTGAAGCCGACCGAGCGCGCGTATTCGAATATGCGGTCCCGGAGCTCCCCCGGCTCCAGGGGCGTGAACTTGCTGAAGAGCGGCATGATCCACGTCGGGGCGACGAACTGGAGCACGACGGTTATGCACGAGACGGCCGCCCAGCAGTAGAGCCACGCGAGGGATCCCGCGTACTCGAAGAGGGCCAGCACCACCGCGAGCAGCACCCCGCCTATAACGATGGTCAGCAGCAGGCCCTTCACCATGTCCATCACAAAGGTGCGCGGGCTGGTGCGGTTGAACCCGAAGCGCTCCTCGACTATGAATGTCGAGTATACGTCGAAGGGCAGGTTGGCGATAGTGAAGGCGATGCCCAGCACCCCGATGAACAGCAGGCCGTCGACGATGGAGGGGTACCCCATCCCGCGCACGCCCTGGTCGAGCAGGTTGAAGCCGCCGAGGAACCAGAACGCCAGCAGCAGCCCGACGCGGTAGGTCTTTGCCGCCAGGTCGAAGCGGGTCTTTGCCCGCGTGTACTCCTGCGACCTGCGGTACTCGGCGGGGTCGTAGACGTCGCCCAGTCCCTCCGGCGGCTCCGGCTCCAGCGCCCGCAGGTCCAGCAGCTTCGCGCTCGTCGAGAGGACGTATTCGAACGCGATCGCGGCAACGATGATCGCGAAGAAGACGTTCAGCTGCATGGGCTTCCCCCGCCGCGCCTCAGTCCGCGACGCGGACCACGACCCTGAACCGGCGTACGCCGCATGTGGCGCGCACCTCCTCGGACTCCAACACCGTGGCCGCGCTCCAGCTAGCGCCGCCCTCCAACTCCTGCCCCGCGGACGGAGCGGGGTCGTCGCCCTCCCTAAAGTTGATCTGCCCCAGGGGCTTGTTCTCCTCCGAGAAGAGGAACCACGACGCGATGATCGGCCCCGCTGTCTGCGCCATTTCCATGCCTATACGACCTGCTCGTCGCGGAGGGCCGCCAGCGACCTCTCGAATGCCTCGGCCGTCCTGTCCACGTCGTCGTCGCCGTGGACCGCCGACACCATGAAGCCGATGCCGCCCATCATGTCCACGCCCTCGTTGAGCATCGCGAGCCTGAGAGGCTGGGACACGGCCGACGACGTCGCGCGAGCGAGCTTGTCGTGCGGCACGCTGGACGCGTCCCCGGAGTACTCGCCCTCCACGCCGAGCGCCACGTGGACGATGGACGAGACGCCGTGAACGTGGCCTGGGACCTCCATCCTCCTCAGCGCGTCCGTGAGCCCCACCCTCAGGCGCTCAGCAGCGGCGTCGGCCTGCTCGTTGACGGGCTGCTCGGCGATCGTCTCCAGCATGGCGATTGCCGCGGTCGCGGAGACTGGGTTGGCGTTGAAGGTGCCCGGGTGCGCCAGCCTGCTGTCGGGGTCGGCGGAGCCAAGCTGCCCCATGATATCCTCGCGTCCGGCCACCGCCCCGCCCGGCAGCCCGCCGGCAACGATCTTCGCCATCGTCGTCAGGTCGGGAGTCACCCCGTACCGCCCCTGCGCTCCTCCCCGCGAGAGGCGGAAGCCGCAGATCACCTCGTCCATTATCATGACGACTCCGCGCCTCTCGGTCACGTCGCGCAGCCCCTGGAGGAACTCCGGGTTGCGCACCGGGAACTGCCCCCAGTGGCCCCCCGTCGGCTCCGCTATGACCGCCGCCACGTCGTCGTCCTGGGACAGGTACCGCTCCACC
Organism: Dehalococcoidia bacterium; assembly: GCA_963664035.2. Taxonomy (GTDB): domain Bacteria; phylum Chloroflexota; class Dehalococcoidia; order Lucifugimonadales. The sequence goes on from OY760867.2 coordinate 3,130,266, forward strand.
TCGGCCAGGTCGGGCTCCAGCACGGCGACCGTGGACATCGTCTCCTCGGGGATGCCGATCTGGGTGTTGATGCCCGACTGCGGCGAAACGTAGTCGTGCCAGCCGTGGAAGTGCTCACGGAACTTGACCAGCTTCTTCTTGCCCGTGTAGCCGCGCGCCAGCCGCAGCGCCAGCAGCGTCGACTCGGTGCCCGAAGCGGTGAACCGCACGCGCTCCGCCGACGGTATGAGGTCCCGCACGAGCTCCGCCCACCGGATCTCCAGCGTGGAGGTGGTGCCCATGTGCGTCCCCTGGCTCAGCCGCCGCGCGACGGCCTCCGTGACCGCGGGGTGGGCGTGGCCGAGCAGCAGCGCCCCGAAGCCCATCAGGTAGTCGATGATCTCGTTGCCGTCGGCGTCCACCTTGACGGCCCCCTCCGCCTCGTCCACGAAGACGGGAAACGGGTGCGCAACCCGGCTCTGGTGGCCGCCGCCCGGTATCACCTCCCCGGCCTGCTCGTACAACTCCGCCGACCTGCCGAACTTCTCGGTGAACCGCTCCATTATGCTGGGCATCATTACCTCCATGCTGCGCGCCCTACCCTATGGCTCCGAGCGCTGCCATTCTAACATCAACCGCCGCCGGCCTCCGGGGCCGTGCTACGCCTGCTATGACTCCGGCCGCGGTCAGCTCGCCCGGACAGTACCGGCGCGGGCGTGACTATCGAGAATGTCCTTGACGTCGGCCGGGTCCCTCGACACGTCCGACCGCCAGCGGCCGAACCCGCCGTGCGCGTTGACGGCCCGTACCCATTCGTCCATGAAGCTGCGCTTGGCCCGGCTCTGCTCGTCGTACTGGCCCTTGGTCTCCAGCACGAGCATGTCGCCCGAATCGAGACGGACCAGGAAGTCGGGCCGGTACTTGCGCACGATACCCCGGTGGACGTACAGCACCTCGAAGCCGAGGTGGTCGTTCTTCACCCAGGCCCTTACCCGCGGGTTTCGGTCGATCTCGAAAGCCTCCGAAGCCTCCCACGCGCTGTCGTAGACGCAGAAGTTGATATGGCTGCGCTCAGTGCGCTCGCACGGCTTGCCCGTGTACCAGGTCGCCATGTCGCCGGTGGCTCGGATGGGGCGGTCACGGTCGAACACCGGCTCCAGCCGCTCGGTATTCTCGAAGCGAATCGCATCCCCGACATGCTGTACCACCTTGGTCATGTTCAGGATGAGGGTGAGCCGCCGCCGCAGGTCGTCATGGTGGAACAGCGCAGGGGTGATCCTGATCTTGTCCGAGACGATGAACCGCTCCACCAGGCGCACGAGCTGGGCGATGAGGGAATGCTTGCCGCCCCGCCATCCCGATTGCATATTGTCGTAGACTTCCCCGGCCGCCTCGAAGACTATCCTCTGCGTCCGGTACCCGCGCGCAAGCTCCTCGAGGTCTATGCTACTTAGCTTCGAGAGGTCGGGTTTCCCGTCGACGACGGGGGCGAGCTCGGCGAACTCGGCGGTCTCCCTGGCGTTCAGCTCCAGCGGACTTACCCTGTCCATGTCGAGCGCCAGGCGCGGGCGCGAGACGTACTCTATGCGGACTATGTTGGGCCAGGCGATCTCGAACGCGGCCTTCTCCGGGACCGGCTCGATGGCGGTCTTCGCCTTCGGCGGCTTGGGAGGCCCCCCCTCAGACTCGTGGGGCAGGAACGTGAACGGAACGCCGAATATGTTGACGTACTCCGGCTCCAACAGCCCGTCGGGCTTCACGTCGTAGGCCGTGCGGCGGAGGCCGCGCCCAACCACCTGCTCGCACAGCAACTGGCTGGTGAATGCGCGCAGCCCCATGACGTGCGTGACCGTCTTGGCGTCCCAGCCCTCGGACAGCATCCCGACGGAGATGACGTTCTGTATCTGCTCCCCGGGCTGGCCGGGCCGACCCACCGTATCCACCATCTGGCGCAGCCGCTCGGCCCGCTGGTCCGCGGTCAGCTTCCGGTCTGCCGCGCCGTTGCCGGAGCCGTCCGCGCCCGCGGCGACCTCGGCTATAGGCTCCTCGGACTCCTCGGCCCGCTTCAGCGCCTTCGAGTCTATGTGCAGGGTGCGGTCCGGGTCGCATAGCTCGTCTATCAGTACCCTCTCCCTGTCGAATGCGAACTTGACGCGCGCCGCAGTCTCCGTCCGGTTGGCGACAGTGATCATCACCGGCGGGGTCTTGAAGCCCTCCCTCTCCCAGCTCCTGGCAGTCTCCCTCCAGTCGTAGCCGAGCAGGTAGTAGCCGTTGGTCACGAGGTCGGGCAGCGGCTCGTGCGCCTCGGCCTTGCGGTTCAGGTCGTCCTTCACCTCAGGGTCGTTGTAGATGTGGTAGAGGCGCGACTTGTAGGTCCTGGCGTCGGGTACGGCGTCGTCCCGGACGACCACCCTCGGCGTCTTCACCAGCCCCGACTCTATGGCGTCGTTCAGCCCGAAGTCGCTCACTATCCAGCCGAACAACGCCTCCTCGGAGCTCCGCTTGCCGGACGGCGCAAAAGGTGTGGCGGAGAAGTCGTAGCATGTCAGGATGCCCCTGGTCCTGTGGATCCTGTCCAGCCCGCCCACCCACTTCGTCGCCTCGTCGATCTCCGACTTCGCGACGCCCGCGACCCGCGACCCCAGGGGGACGCGCCAAGCGTGGTGCGCCTCGTCGTTGATCACCAGCAGGTTGCGCGCCCGCGACATCTCCTCGAGCACCCCGCGCGCGTATGCCTCGTCGCTCTTGGCCCCGCGCTTGTCCACGCTCCGCTTTCGCGCTATCTGCTCGTCGGTCTCCCAGTTGAGGGCGTGCCAGTTGCGGACGAGCACCTTGCCCTGCCGCAGCTTGTCGAGCATGTGGGACGGCGCCACTCGGAACGCCTCGTAGTAGTTCTCCGGGTGCGACGGCTCCAGCACCGCAAGGCGGCTCTTCACCGTGAGGCCCGGCGCGACAACCAGCACGTTCTTGGAGAACCGCGCGTCCTGCGGCTGGGAGACCTTGTTCAGCACGTGCCAGGCGATGACCATCGCCATGACGACCGTCTTGCCCGTCCCCGTCGCCATCTTGGAGCACAGGCGCTCGAAAGGCCCCCCGTCCGACGGTATCTCGATGCCCGCCTTATCCGCCGCGGGCCCTTCCGTGAGCCATATCAGCGTCTCGGCGGCCTCCAACTGGCAGAAGAAGAACCGCCGCGCCTCGAACTCCTCCGGGTCATTCCAGTAGTCCAGCAGCCGCTTCGTGACGCTGGTAACGCCCGGGTACCCATCCTCCCGCCACGCCTTGACCCGCTCCCGTATCCGGTTGACCAGCGGTATCTCGACGAAGACGCCCGGGTCGTCGAACGCCTTGGAGTCCTCCGACGCCACCAGGTACCCCGCCGGCCGGCGGGTCTCCTCCCGGCGAAACTTCCGCCTCTCCCGGACGTAGCTCCAATGCTTCGCCGGCTCCTCGTAGGGCCTGTTGATGACGAGCTGGTCTATTGACGATCGTTCCATGTCCGGCCTACGGGACCTGCTTCATCAGGATGGTGAACCCTTCCTGTTCGAAGTGATGGTCGCTCGTCAGTATCTCCGTGATTCCCTCGGCCTCCATGACGTTCATGGCGATACAGTCCTGGAGGCTGTAACTCTTGTCAAGCCGGCGACGAAATCGGTTGAGTCCGTCAAGGAAGGAGGGGCGAGTCTGTGGAATGACGCGAATCTCGCCGTCCCGCAAGATATCCTGGACCGCCACCACCGCCTTCTCTCGGATGACCGCGCCGCCCCGGGACATTCCGGTCAAAAACTCGATCAGGATTTCGTCCGTAGTCACCAGCTCGACATCGCCCAACCGGCTGCGGGCTTCTTGCGCCAACTCTTCCCACTGGTCGGCAGGGCCGAACTGCGCAATGAAGTAGGAGGCGTCAACGAACACAGCCCTCATACGTCCGCTCCTGAAGTATAGTAATCCAGCCTTTCAATCAGGTCGCTCGGCAACTTAGACCACTCCTCAGGCGGGACCTGCCGTGCCTGGTGCTTGAGAATCTCTTCAATGGACCGCTTCGGCCTGCTTGGCTCGATATCCACCACCCGCAGGCTCTCGATCCCCCGGTCGTCCACGATCTTCACGGCTATGCGCCCATGCTCGCCCGCCTCGAACGGCAGGGAGACCGTACCCCTGTACGCCTCGATCAGGTCATCGTCGATCTCCGCCCTGAGGTTCCGGGACAGCCGGTCCCACCCGTCCTTGGGGCCGGCCATGGGGAAGAAGACCTGCCGCGGATACAGGCTGCGCCCGTCGTAGTCGGTGTCCACCATCCACATCGCTATCCTGTCCTCGCCCCCGGACTCCACGTTGCCGCTCTTCGTATTGTAGTAGTCGAAGCCTCGGACAGTGACTTGTGAATAGTGGGTAGTGGATAGTGGGGATGTCAGCGACGCAGCGATTTCACGAGCCCGGTCAACAATCTGCCGGTCTCGTCGCAGAGACTCAACGCGGTCGTCCAATCCTTCCCTTGCAAGAGCCCCAAGTTGCCGCACAAGGTCAGCAGCGTCTCCAATTCGGCCAGGGAGCCGCGCGCCACTCCCAGGAAGTGCAGGAACTCCCCCGTGCCGTGCCGCGCCTGGCCCTCCGCTATGTTCGCCGGAATCGACACCGCCGCCCTCGTCAGCTGCGAGCGCATCCCATAGGTCTCTTCTTTCGGTAATCGCGATGACAGTCGATAGACCGTCTCGGCCAACTCCATCGCTTTCTGCCAGACCGTCAACTCCCGATAGCTTTGCAACGACCTCATATGGCGCCAACGCCTCCCCTCTACTATTCACTATCCACTCTTCACTATCCACTACCACGTCCGGCTGTCCTATCAGCCAGAAGCTCTCGTTGCTGGCGCGCTTCTTCTTCAGGTCGTCCGTGAGCAGGTCGGCGTTCATCTGCGCCTTCAGCAGCGTCACCCCGCCCCATTTCGTCTCGTCGATGTCCTTGGCCGCCTCGGGGTCGAACTGGAAGGCGGCGAAGACGATGACCCGCGGCCTGGGGACCAGCGTCTGCGCCTCCTCTATGGCCGCTTCCACCTGGCGCTGCTCCAGCGGCGCGTGCTCCGGGCCGAACGACACCACGACCCTCTGGGCCGCCGACGCCGCGCCCTCCCTGATCACGTCTCGCCCGGCGTCGTTCGGCAGCGTCTCGCCGTCCGCGTGCAGATTGCGAAGCCCGGGCGCGCCCGGCAAAGGCTCCAGCCGCGCGAAGCGGATGTACTGCCCCGCCCTCCCCCTGATGCCCGTCTTCATCAGCTCGTCCCGCCAGTCCGCCTGCCGCAAAGTCTCCCCGGAGCGGGAGAAGGTAGTGGAGAGTGGATAGTGAGTAGTGGATAGTGAATGGTGAGTAGCGGATGGCTCCCCTTCCCCGCTATCCACTATCCACTCGCCACTCTCTTCCCCTTCCCCGCTATCCACTATCCACTCGCCACTCTCTTCCCCTTCCCCGCTATCCACTATCCCCTCGCCACTCTCTTCCCCTTCCCCGCTATCCACTATCCCCTCGCCACTATCCACTACAGGAGCCGGCACCGCCTCGACGCTGAACGGGCCTGTCACGCGCTTCTTGCGCCTGTCCACGAGGGGTTGGTCGTACAGCGTCTCCTGGGGCGCGTGGCGGGCGATGGCGGCGTCGATCTCTTCCTGCGTCATGCCCTCCCGGATGTCCGGATTGTTGGCGATGGAGCGCAGCGTGACGTGCGGCACCGTCTTGTAGTTGAAGCCGCTGCCCACGCCCTCTTCGGGGTGCGCCAGCTCGTAGTAGTCGTATAGCGCGGTCATGAGGCGCTGCTGCGTGAGGGTGACGGCGACGCGGGATGTGTCGCACGTGATCCAGCGGCGCCCCCACTGCTCGGCGACGTAGGCCGTGGTGCCACTGCCGCACGTGGGGTCGAATACGAGGTCGCCGGGATCCGTGGTCATAAGAAGGCAGCGTTGGATGACCGAAGATGAAGTTTGGACGGCGTATTGCTTTTCCTGCTCTCCCCAAGTGTCTTGCCAGGAAGTAGTCAGTACTCTGTATGGGAAGTCGTCGGCACGTCGCTTGTACCTGACGTCCGCTCTGAAGCCGATCAACCTGTCTGCAACTTTCAGTTTATTGAGGCCGTTTCTTCCAGTGGCCCAATGCATATTCGAAGGTGGTTGATATACCTTTCCTTCGAATCCCAAATCGAAGTGTAGCCCTTCGGAATAGCCTGGTCTGTACAATCTTACGGGTTCGAAATCATCTGATACTCTCTTCTCGATATGGAATAACTGCCTGTACTTAGTCTTCTCCCTGTCTTTCCCATACCAAATTATATTGTCGGTTACATTGTCCAAGAATTTGCCGGCTCGAATACCGAACACACGATAATCGATTGTAGCGACAAACTCGTCTTTACCGAACACATCATCCATTAAAGATCGTACCAAATGCACGTTCTCATCGCTTATCTGCACGAAGCAAGACCCACTCTCGGTTAACATCTCCCGCGCCAGCAGCAAGCGGTCCCGCAGATATGACAGGTACGAATGAATCCCCAGCTCCCAAGTATCACGGAACGCCTTGATGGTCTCAGGCTCTTGGGCCAAGTCCTCGTCCCGGCCATCCCGCACGTCGCGCTTGTCGACGAAGGGCTGGAAGTTGGAGCCGTAGCGGATGCCGTAGGGCGGGTCGATGTACACCATCTGCACCTTGCCCGCCATGCCCTCCTTCTCCAGCAGGCTGTTCATCACCAGCAGGCTGTCGCCCGATACGAGGCGGTTCGTCCAGTTGTGGCGGTGCTTGTAGAAGTCTATGGCGTCGCGGACGGGCGGGTTCTCCTCCGGCAGCTCGAACAGGCTGCCCTGCGTGGGGCCGCCGTTGCCGTTGCGCTTCCGCACTGCCTCGACGATGGTTAGCGGGTCGATGCGCTCGTGGACGTGCAGCGACACGGTAGGCACCTCGAAGGAGGTGTGCTCCGCCTTGCCCGCCCACTGTAGCTGCGGGTCCAGATGTGGGTCGTATTCGTAGGTCTTCTTCCCCGCGTCCCTGTCCGTATCGGGCGTCACCAGCCCGACCGGCGGGTTGTTCAGCCGCTCCTCGCCGCGATGGTCGTATGACTCAATGGGCCGCTTGGCCTGCCGTCTCGTTCGTCGCGCCATCTCGCTAGCTCCGGGTCCTGGGCATCAGTGTCGGACAGACCCAATCCTACCCCCATCGAAGGCCCATGTGAAGGGTAGTGAGTGGATAGTGGATAGTGGATAGTGAATAGCGGGGATTGTCCACTATCCACTATCCACTATCTCATGGGTCGCCGTTTTGCGAGAAAGCCTGGTGTCGGCGACCTTCTCCACGCCTGACGCCAGGTGCGCCGAGATCGGGTTCCTGGACTACGTGGTCACGCACCCCGACCACCGGGGCAAGGGGCTGAGCCGCGCGGTCTGCACGGGCGTCATGAGGTTCTTCCGCGACCGAGGCTATGAGCGCATCCGGCTGCTGACGGACGACTGGAGGCTGCCCGCAATCAGCCTATACCTGTCGCTGGGCTTCGAGCCCGAGATGACGCGGGCCGACATGCCCGGCCGGTGGCGCGAGGTGCGTAAGAGGCTGGCCGAGACGGCCTGACAGGGCTGCCGCGCCCTACCGGTCGAAGAAGAAGCTCTCGGCGGTTTTTCGCAACACCTGCTCCTTGTCCGAGGCGCTGAGGAAGTCGGCGTGGTCGCGTATCAGGGCCACGCTGTCGTCGTACCCGTGGGGGCCGTCGAGCTGCAACGGGCTGTCGCTCTCCCACATGCACCGCTCCGGCCCGAAGGCGTCGATGACCCGCTCTATGGCGGGCAGCAGGTCGGTGTACGGCGCCGGCCGGTCGCCGGCGTAGAAGGCGCCCACCTTGACCATGACCCTCCGGTGGCGCGCCATGCGGCAGAGGGCCCGCAGGCCGCCCTCGTCCACCGGCCCGCCGGCGGCGTGCGACCTGGCGAGGTGGTCTATGATGACCGGCGTGCCGGGGTGCCGCGTACACATCCGGTCCACCTCCGGCAGGTCCTCCGGGTCGAGCAGGAAGCTGATGGCGAGGTTGTGCTCCGCGCCCGCCTCGAACATCCTCGCGTAGCCGGGGTGGTCCATCCACCGCGGGCCGTCGGCGATCCCCGGGCGCGCCGTCCTGCCCCGCACCCTGAAGGCGTATATGCCGCCTTCCGAGAGGGCGAGCATCGCGTCGCCCTGGTCGGCCAGCGTGACGTCGGTGACGGCGGGGACCATCCCTGTGCCGCAGAAGCGCTCGGGGTCGCCGGCGATGGTGTCCAGGACGTAGCTGTGGTCCAGCCCGTACCACGTCATCTGGACGAGGTTTATCCTGTCCACGCCCGATGGCCGGCAGTGGTCCAAGAGCTCCTCGGCGGTGAACGATGGCGTCCACATGTCGCTCGCCGTGAATCCGGGCGCCAGCGGGTAGCGCTCGGTATCGGACGTCCAGATATGCACGTGCGCGTCTACGATGCCGTGGTCCAGTTTCATCGCATATCCTTCACTTCAAACTGCCGGCGAGTGTATGGCGGCATCTGCGCGCTGTCAACGAACGATTGGGCTGGCGCACTGGATTGGCGCCGCCCGTATGTGTATTGTCTCTTAATAAGGAGGTCTGCCATGGCTTTGCAGTTGGACCACACGATAGTGCCCGCATACGACAAGGTGAAGTCCGCGAAGTTCATCGCCCGCATCTTCGGGCTGGAGTACGAGGGGACGTGGGGACACTTCGCGCCCGTCAAGGTCAACGACACACTGACGCTCGACTTCGACGACTCAGACGACCCGCGCTCCAACCACTACGCATTCCTGGCCACGGACGAGGAGTTCGACGCGGTGCTCCGGCGCGTCAAGGACGAGGGCATCCCCTTCGGCAGCGGCCCCGGCTCGCGCACGGACGGCAAGATCAACCACAAGCACCAGGGGCGCGGCTTCTACTTCGACTGCGAGAACGGCCACGTCTGGGAGGTCATAACCCACACCTACATCACCGACTGAGGCGGCACATTGCCAAACAATGCACTACGGGCCGGGTTACCGAGTGTACTTCACGCGGCAAGGTGAGTTCCTAATCATCCTGCTTGCAGGCGGTGACAAAGACAGCCAAGACAGGGACATCAGGACGGCTCTCGCCTTGGCGAGTCGGCTATAGGAAGGAAGTATGGCAAAGATTCTGACCCGGCCGTGGGACCCGGCCGAACACCTCAAGACGGAAGAGGACGTCGCCGCCTACCTGGAGGCGGCGTGCGAGGATGGCGACCCCGGTCTGATGGCAAGTGTGATGGACGTCATCGAAAGGGCCGGTGTGACCGACGTGGACGCGCGATGGGCTGGCCCAGATGGAGCCCTTGGGGCCTACTTCCGCGAAGAATCTGAAAAGTCCCTGGAGTCATACAGAAGTCAGCCTAACCTGGTCTACGAACACGCCAACCATGAGGAGGACACCGCCCGCGGCGGCTACGCAAATCGGCAGCTGTTGGAACTGGTGCAGAACAGCGCCGACGCACTGGCGAGCTCAGACGGTGAATACATCTGGATCAGGTTGACGCCAACTCACCTCTACTGTGCCGACAATGGACAACCGGTGGATCAGAACGGGGCAAGATCCCTCCTGTTTGCACACCTGTCCAGCAAGCGCGGCACTTCTGAGATCGGCCGATTCGGCTTGGGTTTCAAGTCCGTGCTTGGCGTCACCAACACACCAGAATTCTTCAGTAGGACGGGTTCCTTCCGCTTCGATAGAGAGCGCGCGGCCGAGCTCTTGAGTCCCATCGCCCCGGGCACCGGGCGGTACCCTGTTTTGCGTATGGCCGAACCCTTCAATCCGCAGCCGGACATAGAATCCGACCCGAACCTACGTGAGATGGCCTATTGGGCAACGAATATCGTTCGTCTCCCCCTGAATCCCGGGACTCATCAGACCGTCGACAAGCAGATCAAGGAGTTCCACGCTGAGTTCTTGTTGCTAGTCGAGCACGTCGGACGGCTCGTGTTGCAGACGGACCAGGAGGAGACGGCTCGGATAGTTACCCTCACCCACGAGGATGATCGATGGGTGCTTGACGATGGCGGGAACCGGACCCGGTGGATGGTTGAAACGCGATTGCACAACCTATCCCCGGACGCCAAGAATGATCGTAGGAGCCTGGATGACGCGGACCAAGTGCGGCTCTCGTGGGCGGCGCCTGTCGATAGGCTGAACGAGCCAGGGAAGTTCTGGGCCTTCTTCCCCACGATGACGACGAGCCTCTTGGCCGGCATCCTGAACGCCCCTTGGAAGACCAACGAGGACCGCCAGAATCTGCTGCCCGGGGTCTACAACGACGAGCTCATCGACGCGGCGGCTGGCATGGTCGTCAATGTATTGCCACGGCTCTCTACCTCGGAAGATCCCGCACGCCACCTGGATGCTCTGCCGCGCAGGCACGAGTTCGGCGACAACGAGCACAGCAATAGACTTCGAAGCCAGTTGAATTCGCGATTGCAGGACCGGGAGGTCGCCCCAGATCAGGACGGTGTACTGCGGAAGCTGTTGAAGATCAGGTATCCCCCAAGGGAGATTACTGACGATAGACAGGCAACCTCGGATTCGCTTGAAAGGTGGGGGGCGTACGACCGCCGGCCGTCAGGCTGGCTACATCACAGCGCTTTGACTCGCAATAGGTTGGCCTCCCTCGAACGGCTCATGCCACCCAGGGAGATACGCAGATACGACGGAACCCTAGAGATTCATACCCCACCGCTTCCCAGAGCAAAGGTCGCCGAGTGGCTGGAGGCCTTGACGGACAACGCGAGCACTGAGGACGAAGCTCTCGGGGCCTCGATGGTTGCCATTCAGACGGCGTCGCTCTTACCGGAAGCCTTGCGGGAACACAACTACCTCGGAGACATTGTGCTCACGGCAGACGGGAGTTGGGTCGCTCCTAGTCCAGACACTGTGTTTCTTGGCGGTGGGCGGAGTCCCGGCGCGGGCGCCCTGGTGCATCCACGATTGGAGGCGGACACGGAAACGCTGGGCGCGATGAAGGAGTTGGGTATCAAGCCCGCGTCGCCGGAAAGCATGTTCAAGGAAGTGGCGAGAGACCTGTTGAAATACAGATATAGGGATGCCCGGAGCGAAACGGAGATAGACGCCGCATGGAGTGAGTTCTGGCGTCTCTCCCGCAACGTCGCCCCACAGGTAGCAGCCGAGAGCATCCAAGGATTCGAAGATTACGGATTCACAGACCGTTGCAGCTCTACTCACCTCCGAAGGTGTAAAGGCGCGGGCGGTAAGCGCATATACCGAGCCGTCCATCCGCCGCCGAGTCGTCGAGGAGTTCCGCTCGGGCGCCATCAACGTACTGGTGAACTATGGCATCTTCCGGGAGGGCTTCGACGCGCCGAAGACAAGGGCCATCGTGGTCGCGCGTCCGGTGTACAGCCCCAATCTGTACTTCCAGATGATTGGCAGAGGGCTACGCGGTGTCAAGAACGGTGGCAATGACCGCTGCCTCATACTCAACGTCAGGGACAACGTCGAGAACTTTGAGAGGAAGCTTGCTTTCTCAGACCTGGACTGGCTCTGGGACTGACTAAAGGCTTGACGCCCCTGTACCGCTCATCGGTCGGGGCTTGGGCAGCGCTTGCCGAGGCCGGCTTCTTGAACAGCACGACGTTGGGGCGGGGGAAGCGGGGGTGCCAGCCGTAGCGCCGGGCTATCCAGCGCATGGTCGTCTTGCTGTAGAAGGCGACGTGGGTCGGGTCGCGGTGGTAGCCCCACTCCGGGAATGCGCTCCAGTCGTCGGGCATGCCGGTCATGACGCCGAGCCAGCCTCCCGGCTTTAGGATACCGTCGATCCTGTCGAGGTCCCGCGTCGGGCCGGTCAGGTGCTCGAATGTCTCGGTACACGTGACGAAGTCGTACCTGGCCGCGAGCGCGCCGGCGTCGGGGTGGAAGATCGGGTCGTAGATGCTCATGCGAAAGCCCCTCTCGCGCATCATCATGGCCAGCGCCGGCCCCGGGCCCGCGCCGTAGTCGAGCCCGCTCGACCCGGGGGCCAGCAGGGGCACGAGCTCGACCAGCAGCCGCTCCAGGAAGTCGCGGTAGCCCTGGTCGTGAGGGTCGTTCTCGTGTATCAGGTACCGTTCGCGCTGGGCCGGGAAGTCGAGGTGCATGCGCCTGGGCACGAAGACGGCGTCGCAAGCCGCGCAGTGGAGGAATTGCCTGTAGCCCAGCTTGTCCCGGCTCTCGTGGAAGAAGGAGGTTCGGGAAGAGGCACACACGATACAAGGTTCGGACATGGGATTCCATGCTACCATGCGGGTGCTCGCAGGGCGCGGCTGACGCCGGAGCTCGCAGGAGACGAACAGCGCTGAAGGACTCCTCGCCACCGACTACGCTCCGGGGAAGGCTGGCCGCCAACCGCTGGGTGCTGCTCTCGGTCATATCGATCGGCACGCTCATGTCCACGCTCGACGGCGGCGTCGTTGGCGTGTCGTACCCGGCTGTAGCCGAGGCGTTCGACGCCGACACCTCGACGGTGCTGTGGATCAACGTGGCCTTCTGGGTGGCCAGCATCGGGCTGGTCATGACGCTGGGCTGGCTGGGCGACGTCGCGGGCCGCCGCCGAGTCTTCATCATCGGCTACCTCGTCTCCACCGCGGGCATACTGCTCTGCTCCGCCTCCGGCAGCATCTGGCAGTTGATCGCCTTCCGCGTGATACAGGGCGTCGGCTCCTCGATGGTGTTGTCGAACCTGAACGCTCTCATAGCCGCCGAGTTCCCACCGGCGGAGCGCGGCAGGGCGATGGGCTTCTCCGGGGCGGTGGTGGGCGTGGGGCTCACCACCGGGCCCCTGATGGGCGGCATCCTGCTGGACGCGCTCGACTGGCGCGCCCTCTTCTACGTGCGGGCGCCGCTGGGAGCGCTGGGGGCGCTGCTGGCCTGGTGGCTCCTGGCTGACGACACGCCGTCGGGCGGGCGGTTCAGGATGGACTACGTCGGCGCGGCGGTCCTCTTCGCCACTATGACCTGCTTCCTGCTGGCGGTGAACCAGGGAGGGCGGCTCGGCTACGGCTCGCCGCCGATACTGGCGCTCGCCGCGGCGACCCTGGCGCTGGCGCCCGTCCTGGTGTGGACACAGCGGCGGGCGGCCAGGCCCATCATCGAGTTCGCGCTCTTCAGGAGCCGGGGCTACGCCGCTGGGCTGGCCATCGTGCTGGGGCACTACCTGGCGCATGGGCCGATACTGCTCGTCGCGCCCTTCTTCTTCATCGACGCGCTGGGATTCTCCGAGAGCAAGATGGGCCTGTTCGTGGCCGGGTTCTTCATAGGGCGCATCTTCCTGCCGCCGGTGGCGGGCTTCCTGTCCGACCGATTCGGGCCGCGCGGCCCCCTGGTATTAGGCAACGGGATGCTGATAGCGTCGCTGCTGTGGCTGAGCAGGCTGGGCACGGGCGCGGACGAGCCGACCATCTTCGCGGCGATGGTGCTGGGAGGCATGGGGTCGGCGTTCTTCGAGCCCGTCGTAACCAGCGTCGTGATGGGGTCCGTGCCGGTGAGCAGGCTGGGCACCGCGTCGGCGTCGGTCGCGATGGGGCGGCACGTAGCCTTCTCGGTCGGCGTGGCGGTGGCGGGCGCGATATTCGCCATCCGGGAGCGCCTGTACCTGAGTGAGGCGGCGGCGGTGAGCGAGGCGGTGGCAGGGGCCTTCGGCGACTCCCTGGTCGCCGGCGCGGTGTTCGCCGCCATGGCGGTGACCGCCTCGTTCTTCACCCCGTCGCCGCGGCGCCTGGGCCGGCCTCCGGCGGAGGCGAGGCGGTACGATGGCTAAGGGCCGCGGCGCGGTCGCTACGGGCCGCCGAGTACCGAGCCCAAGGCCTTGTCGAAAGTCTTGATCTCCCGTACGCCGCGCCTCCGACAGCTGGCCATGTGGCAGAGGTCCCTGACTTGCAGCCAGGGATGCCGTTCATGGAGTTGTCGCGCCAGGTCTACGTCCTCTTTCTCCAGCGGCCATACCTCGACTCCAGCCCTCGACACAAGGGACATCGCAGAGTCGAAGACGGGCGCTCTGTCCACCGGCAGGTAGGCGTAGGCAAGCTCTTGAAGGACCTCGGCGGAGGTACACAGCGGCGTATGCGCCCTGTTCGCCTCTACGAAGAACTCCTGGGCAACCGTCTTCAGCGGGTGCGGTCTTCCCACCGCGTACATGAAGACGTTCGTATCTACGAAGATCACGTGTAGGTACTTCCGCTGGCGCGCGATTCGCTGATCACCTGCAGGTGCTCTGTCCAGTCCGGCTCGGTCTCCGGACCTTCGACAGCGTCACACGCCCGGAAAAAGTCCCTCACGTCCTCCGGGGACTCGAAACGCCCGGACCGCTGGCGGTCTTCCAGCCTTGTGCGAGCGGCAGCCCTCAGCCACGCGCTGAAGGTCATACCCTCCCTGCGGGACTGAAGGACAAAGCGTTCACGATCTTTGTCGGGGATTACCAACTGGACTCTGGCCATAGATGCATACCGCCCTTCTAGGGGAATGTGTATGCATGATACACCTAGTGATTCGGTATGTCAACCGGTCGGAGTCCCCCCAAAAATCCGGCGCGGCTACCCCCTGGCCAGCAGGATGCTGAGCACGTCGGGGGCGGCCTGGATGGCGCGGTCGCGCAACTCGCCCTGCGAGAGGCTGCCCACGGGGTGCGGCAGCACCACGTAGGGGTAGTCGGGGATGCCGCCTATCCTGGACATCGCCTTGGCGCTGGATATGAATGGCGCCGTGCAGATTACCGCCGCGGGCACCTCCAGCTTCTCGAACTCGATGGCGTCGTACACACTGCACGACGAGCAGGAGCCTCAGTCGCCCGTCGAGGTGATGACTATGTCGCACTGGGCGGCCATATCCTCGAGGAGGTCCCTGGGGCACGGCCTGGAGGCGTTGCCCTTGTTGCGGGCCACCACCTCCTCGAACTCGTACCTGTCCGAGAGCACCTCCTGGACGAGCTCCAGGAGCTCGTCCGCGTTGGGCTTGCCGTTGGCCAGCAGGCCGACGGTCTTGCCGTCCAGCGTATCGGGGCGCGGCGCCCTGACCGCGCTTGCGGGAATCGGCGCTACCGTCGGATCGAGTACCTCTACCATCGTCGCCGTCGTCATGGCTGTTCCTCCGTGTGTCTGGCGCTGACTACGTGTCGATTGTCCTGGTCACCGGCTGGGAGTTGGAGCCGCCGCCCCAGAGGGGGATGATGGCTGTCGCGCCTCCCGCCGCGCCTCCGGCGACTACGATGGTGAGGCCGCCGGGGGAGTCGACGACGCCGGGGACGGTCTCGTGCAGGTAGCTCTTGACCTGGCGCTTGGTCCAGCCGGCGGCGGCTATGGGTCCTATCGCCTCCAGGCTCATTACGATCACCAGCTCCTGCTGGCCCGCGCCGGTCAGCCTCAGGGCGTCGCCCAGGCGGTCAAGAGCGGCCTCCGGGGTGTCGCCGGAGGCGCCGGCCTGGATGGGCGATATGCCGGCGAAGATGGAGACGGCGCTGTCGTGGGCCTCGAAGCCGCGCTCTTCGTGCAGGGGCTCCCACGGGCTGGCCTCCTCGGCCTCGGCGATGCACCAGGTGTACTTGCCGGCGTGGCCCAGCGCCGCCTTGTCGAGCTCGCCGGGGACGGCGCCGGTGGCGTTTATCTGTATCAGGCGGACGGCCCTGCCGATGGTGGCGTTGGCGCGGTTGCCGGGGCCGAATACGCTGACGCCGGAGTTCATGGCCAGGTCGCGGGTTACGGGGCCGTTGACCACCACGAGGATGGCCGCGCCCATCGTGCTGACGGAGACGGCGTGCAGGTTGAAGCGCGGCTCGGTCATGGCCCTGACTACGGCTACGACCACGGGGAAGTGCTCCGGCAGGCATCCGGCCATGACGGCGTTGATGGCCGCCTTCTCGGCGGTGACGACGCGGGCCTTGGTCGGCTCCGCGCCCAGTATCTCGGACGGCGCGAGGCCGGCGTGGTCGAGGAAGGCGCTCACCCTGTCGGGCGTGGGCGGGATGACGGGCAGGCCGTCGGTCCAGCCGCGCGACATGTAGGACTCGACGGCGTCGGAGTAGCTGTAGAACTCCAGCCTGTCGGATGTTAGCCGAGGTGCCGTCATGGAGCGCTCCCGGGTAGCGTCGTAAAGCGGGTATTAAGTTAACACCCCCGCCGCGCTACGGCAACCGCTCCGGGCCCGGCGGTGGGACGCTTACGGGAGAAGATGGGGCGCTCGTGGGGCGATATGGACGAAAGCGGGGCGATTGTGGAACGCCGATTCGTAGCTAATCCAGGCAGATCCGTATTGGGCGAGGCGTTTTAGTGTTCCATTTTGTTCCAAAATGTTCCACCCGCCTCGTCGGGCTGCGGGCCGGGGACTCCGGCCCGGCGGGAGTTCCCGTCCGACTCTCGACATTGTACGCACTGGTGTTCTGTTAGTCAAGGCGGCTGGCGGTGACACTCCAGGGCAAGGGGGAGGGCTGGTTTGAAACCAGCCCCTACGGGATGCGCTGATAGCCACTACGGGGTGATGGCCGATAGATATGGCGCTGAACGTGGAGGTGGCCCTCCAGGGCAAGGGGGAGGGCTGGTTTGAAACCAGCCCCTACGGGGTCCATGCAGTTCCGCAAGGAGGGGGGCCGGGCGAGTATGATGTGACGAAGAGATAGAGGGATATGACGCTTATGTCCAATTGGCGCATGGACACCCTGGGGCTAGAGGACACGCGGGCCGGCGGCAGGCTGACGCTGGCGGCGGCGGTCTGCGCCGTGCTGGCCGGCGTCCTGCTTGCGTGTACTGGCGGGGGCGGCTCCACTGGGAGCGAGCGTGCGCTCGAGGCGGAAGCGCGGGTCCGCTCGCTGGAAGATTCCGTCGCGGCCCTCGCGGAGGAGAACGCCGAGCTGAGGGGCGAGAGCGAGGCCCTTCGCGTGGAATTGGAGCATCGGGACGCCCGGATCGAGGAACTCGAGGAGGCCGCCTCCAAGATTGAATGGGATTTCCCCGCCCTTGAATGGGACTTTCCATCCAAGGAAAAGCTGCCTGATGGAACAGTCCTGGAGAGGACAGCCAAGCTGGCGGAGGATGCCGGAGGCGAGGTCCACTACGTCGACCACCCGGAACGAGGCCGCGCGGTCCTGGTCGCGCCCGTGGAGTTCGTCGACGGCGAGACTCCGCTCATCGTCTCGCTTCACGGCTTCGGGGGGAACTCCGCCGACCACGCGGCCTACGTGCCCCTCCACGAGCGCGTACACACCGACGGCTTCGCCCTGCTGCTGCCGAACGGGCAGCTCGACGGCCAGGGGAACCGCTTCTGGAACCCCACCGACCGGTGCTGCGAGGGCGGCAAGAGCGGCGAGGACGACGTGGCCTACCTGACCGAGTTGGTAGCGGAAGCAAGAAAGGCCAGGGAGTTCGGGCCGGTGTATTTCTTCGGCTACTCCAACGGCGGGTTCATGTCGCACCACGTGGCCTGCAAGGGCCTGCCCGGCCTTCGCGCCGCGGCCAGCCTGGCCGGCACGAGCTACGTCGAGGACTCGAGCTGCGAGGGCGCTCCCCCCGTGTCCGTGCTGCACGTCCACGGGACGGCGGACGACGTGGTCCTGTACGAGGGCGACCGGGCCGAGCCGGACCCGAAGGGCGACGGCGGCCCGGCGTTCTACGCCGGCGCACAGGAGATGGTGACGCGCTGGAGCCGGCGCATCGGCTGCGAGTGGCCCGAAGACCCCCAGCCCTACGACATCCGCGACCTGGACCGGTACGTACCCGGCGCGGAGACCCAGGCGTTCCGCCTGGACGCGGGCTGCGCCGAGGGGATCCGCATCGAGCTCTGGGTGGGCGTGGGCAGCAGCCACGCGCCCGGCTACGGCGAAGCCTTCGCGGACGCCCTGGCAGGCTGGTTCCTGTCGCAGGAGTAGTCGCTCCTTGAAGACCAGCCAACTCAACCTGAGGAACGCGAAGCACCGCTAAGCGTCCGATTGACTCCCGGATTGCGAGAAAACTGGAGAACCCATGCGGCGGAGAATCCACATTACGGGGGCTTCCTGTTCGGGCACAACTACGCTCGGCGCAGCGCTTGCCGAGCGATTGGGAGCACCTCATTTCGACACTGACGACTTCTACTGGTACCCGTCGTGTCCAAAATTTGAGAGGAAGCGTCCGGTGAAAGAGCGAGTTCGCCTGTTGCGCGCTGCGTTGCTCGGTACGCCAAGCTGGGTGCTCTCCGGTTCCTTGAATCCGTGGGGTAACGAGCTTGCGTCGGAGTTTGATCAAGTTGTGTTCTTGTATGTCCCACCCGAACAGAGGCTAAGGCGTTCCTTGGAGCGGGAACGAGAGCGCTACGGCCACACTATCGACCCTGGTGGAAGTAATCATGCGAAACACATCGCGTTTATGAATTGGTCTAGTGGATACGATGTGGTGAACACTGAAGGGCGGAGTCTTGCCGGGCATCGAACATGGCTCGCAACCTTACCCAGTCAAGTGGTGGAAATCTACGGTACGCCAACACTGGAGCAGAGTGTTGAGGCTGTCCTTGGCGCCAGGTGCTGGAGGAGCCGGTTCGAATTCCCTCCTCACTCTGCAGATGGGTGTGCGTAACGGAGTGCGCGTGGATCACTCCCAGACCTCTGGGTGGCAAACCAGCCTAGTGGACCGACAACCTAGCAATGAAGGGTGGAGAGAATACTGCGCGGGGCAGCGGTGCCCCCACCCTAACCCTCCCCCAAAATGGGGGAGGGGATTCAAGGTTAGCCATCATTTCAACAATGTTGGAGCACTAGTGCCGCTTCAACTTGAATGTGATGGAGTTAGAGCGAGCGTCCTGAGTGGAGAAACACCAGTCTATAGTGGCGACAGCCTGATTGCGCTCGCGTTCCAGCGCCGAGACCTCAGGCGCTTGGGATGCGCCGGGCTTCGGCTGGCTCGAACCGAGCTTGTGAGTGTTGAGATTGTCCATCACCAGCCGTATAGTCTCGATGTGATGTGTTCGCGACGTCTCATTCAACTCCACCTTGTACTTGAGAGCAGGCATGTCCTCGTATGTCCTCCTCATAGGATCATACACAAGGCTATCCTATTTCTTGTCTTGTCAAATACTTCTGGAACCAGTACTAGGCCTGCGCTGTTATAATGCGTGTAGAGGCTTCCCGGAAGCGCTCCAGAAGGATTGGTGAGGAATACACGACATGAATGTAAAGCTCCAGTGGCTTATCTTTGGATAGTCGTATTCGGGCTCGCCGGGGTAGGCGCGGGGGCATTAGTGAGCGAGTTCCGGGGGGAGTGTGAGGTTCGGGTGTGGTGAGGTGTGATCGGCGCTTGTGCGGGCGCGGGGTTCCAGCTAATACGGTACGGACTCTAGGATAGAGACATGGCGGACGAGCAGGCCGCGTCGGTGATAACGTCAGGCTCGCCTTGGGGACGATTGCCATGAGGGTAATCCCTGGGCTTCTGATCACTTTAGCTCTGATAGCGATACCGTATGGCTTGTGGTACGCACAATCCGAGGGCATATTCGACAGTCCAATAGACGGTACTGTGCGAATGTCTGAGCGATCAGGTTTGGGGTGATGAATGGGTGCGATTCGTTCAAGAACCGCAGGTGTGCAGACGAGTACTCACGGTGACTGCGTTGTGGTGGGCGACTGCACCTCCGGACTCCTTGCGGCGGTCACCCTCTCGGAGGTGGGTCGCGACATGGTCGTCCTAGAGGCCAGAGACCGGATCGGGGGCCATGCGCGCTACGCTCAGTTCAGAGCGGCCTGCCCCAGGCGTCCATCTTGGGCTCGGGCGGTAGCGATATGGCCCTGCCCTCGTAGATTGACTGGGCCACTGCCTCGCTGAACTCCATGTAGCGCACGCCCTCGGCAAAGTCGGGGGAGACGGGCGCGCCGCCGCGGATGGCCGCGATGAACTCGGAGTCGGTCGTGCGGCTGCGCTGCTCGCGCGCCGGCATCTCGATGGGGCGCATTTCGTCGTCGCCCTCGGTCATGCCCGCCAGCTCTTCATCCTCGACGATGCCGCCCGGGCGTTCGGTGAGCAGCTTGTAGTGCAGCACGCCGCGGGCGCCGTACACCTCGAAGGAGCTCCCGGGCCCGTGGGTCACGCGGAACGAGTGGTGGAAGCTGGCGGTGCCGCCGTTCCGCAGCTCCGCGGCGATGGCCAGGGACTGGGGCACGGCAAGCGGCCCCTCTCCGCTGGCGGCCGCCAACGACTTAGGCGGCTCGAACCACCGGTTGTATATCTCGGCCAGGATGCCCAGCATCATCGTGTTGACGCCGACCACCTCAGGGTCGACCAGCCACGCTCCCGCCTCCGGTATCGACGGGACCACGGAGGTCACGCGCACTTCGAGGAGCTCTCCGACGTAGCGTTCGTCGCGCAGGAGGCGCCGCATCACCCTGTCGCCCTTCAGCCCGAACCCGGCGGGGTACAGCGCCGTCACGAGGTCGGTCGCCTGGGAGGCCTCGAGCATTCGGAGCGCCTCGCTTAGGTTGCGGGCCATGCGCGCCTGGCTCAGGACGTGCTTCCCGGCGTCGAGCGCGGCAAGGGTCGCGGGGAGGTGGAGGTTCGGCGGCGTGGCGACGACGACCGCGTCGACGTGCGGCGAATCGAGTATCTGCTCCCAATGGTCGACCACGTTCGGTATCCCGAACTCGCGGGCGGCCTTCCGGGCGGTCTCGGGCGTACGCGACCAGGCATGGGTTATGTGGACGTCATCCACGCTCTGCATCAGCGGGATGTGGCGGGCCTGGGCGATCTTGCCCGCTCCTATGATGCCGACTCGGACTATTTCGGGCATTGGCTGTACTCCTTTTATGGGTTGGTGCGTTCCTCGTCTAGGGCGCCCACAAGGGACGCCCCTACGATACAGTCTAGGGCGCCCACAAGGGACGCCCCTACGATACAGTCTAGGGCGCCCACAAGGGACGCCCCTACGATACAGTCTAGGGCGCCCACAAGGGACGCCCCTACGATACAGCCTAGGGCGCCCACAAGGGACGCCCCTACGATACAGCCTAGGGCGCCCACAAGG
Organism: Dehalococcoidia bacterium; assembly: GCA_963664035.2. Lineage (GTDB taxonomy): Bacteria > Chloroflexota > Dehalococcoidia > Lucifugimonadales. Next base: position 3,151,273 of record OY760867.2, read on the forward strand.
GACGCCCCTACGATACAGTCTAGGGCGCCCACAAGGGACGCCCCTACGATACAGTCTAGGGCGCCCACAAGGGACGCCCCTACGATACAGTCTAGGGCGCCCACAAGGGACGCCCCTACGATACAGCCTAGGGCGCCCACAAGGGACGCCCCTACGATACAGTCTAGGGCGCCCACAAGGGACGCCCCTACGATATACAGTCTAGGGCGCCCACAAGGGACGCCCCTACGATACAGCTTCCATCCCGTAGGGTGCAGCCCTTGTGGCTGCCCTCCCGTACTCTGAACAGTCACCTTTTATAGGTAGTGTTGACATTTCATGGCATTCCGAGCGCAGCGAGGAATCTAAGGGCCTTGCGCTAAGGTTACCACTTTTAGATTCTTCACTCCGCTGCGCTCCGTTCAGAATGACAGGATTGGGAGCCGTACGTTCAGAATGACAGGGGCCTTGGGAAGGCCACACAGGGGGGATGAGAATTGGGTCGTTTGGTATGGGCGCCACATCGATGGCATGGGCATGGGAGGGCGGGTTTGAAACCCGCCCCTACGTCGTGGGGAACACGGGGGTTGAAACCTGCCGCTACGTCGTGGGGAACCCGGCGGCGGGGTTGAAACCTGCCCCTATGTCGTGGGGAGACTATTTTCATGGGCCTGGATGCGCTGGCGGTCGGTGTCGTTGAGGTAGGGCTCCATCCTGTTGACGAATGCGGCGAGCGTCTCCTTCGGCGTCGTCGACCCGGTGTCGATGGTGAGCTTGTTCCGGATCGCCGATCTCTCGTGCTCGGCCTGGAACTCGTCGAGCACGCGCTGGATGTCCTGTTTCCGCAGCGCCGAATTGTAGTGGGGGCTCTCGGCCATCCGGGTCGCGATCGTATCCGCCGATGCCTTGACCAGCACGAGAAGCGTGTCGGGCGCAAACTCGAGGATGGCCTCCTCGACGTGGTCCATCACCGCCCTGCGCATCCACGCCTGGTCGCCCACGTAGTAGTCGAAGTACATGGGGGCATAGATCGCGTTTTCGACGTGCAGGCCGATCGCAACGTAGTCCGGGTTGCGCAGGGCGTCCGGCTGGACGTGGTACGAGAGGCTGTGGCGCTGGAACATCTCCTTGGCCTTGGGGCTGAGCGCCAGGAATTGCGCCTGCTCCTCCGGGGTAAAGAAATTCTCGTCGTCGAGTCCACGGTGACCGCTGGTATGGGGGATCTTCCAGTGGTCATGGTAGGCCGCCAGGCCCTTGCCCTTGCCCATGACCTCGTTGCTCCAGCCGCGGACTCCTTCGGCCAGCGTGGTGGTCCCTGCGTACTCGCAACCGATCAGGATCAGCCTCATGTCATCTCCTCAGCCGGAAATTACCCGACGCGCCATCCTCGGCGGGAGCCACCATGGTATCACCCACGGACACCGGCGTGTTGACCCTTGCCGTTTTGCGGTGGTAGCCTTGGGCCGGCTGGCGCGGGCGTACTGCGGGCCGGCTTGCGGGGGATTTGCGATGGCATCTATCGAGATACTGGGCGCGGGCAGGATCGACGACCGCGAGTCGGCGTTTCCGCAGGCCGTGCAGCTTCCCGACGGCGACATCCTGTGCTCCTTCTGCTGGGGCGACGGGCCGATGGCGAAGGGCGGCAGCGACTGGGCGCGCTCGACGGACGGCGGCGAGACATGGACGCTGGAGGGCACGATCCTGCCGCCCACGGAGGAGCCTCCGGTATCGAACGCGCTGAAGCTGACCATCTCGCCGGACGGCGGGACGGTGTACGCCTACGGCGGGCGGTACTACCAGCGGCGGGGCACGCGGAACTTCGGCTCGACGCCCAGCGAGTGCATCATCTGCCGCTCCACGGACGGGGGCCGCACGTGGTCGGAGCCGACGCTGGTGCCGATACCGGCGGACTGCCCGCTGGAGGTGGCGTTCGGCGCGCACGTGACGCCCTCGGGCAGGCTGCTGGGGCCGTGCGCCACGCTGCCGGGGCAAGGGCGCGCGGGCGAGCAGACGATAGCGGCGGTCTCGGACGACGGCGGGCTTTCGTGGCCACGGCACGCGATCGTGTTCCAGGACCCCGCCGGAAAGCTGGGGTACATCGAGCACAAGTTCACCAACATAGGGCCGGGCCGGGTCATGTGCGTGGCCTGGACGATCAAGATGAAGGAGCTGGACGACGTCGAGGACAGCTTCGCGATCTCGGACGACGACGGGCTCACCTGGGGGCCGGCGGTCTCCACCGGGATCCGGGGGCAGACGATGGCGCCGCTGTACCTTGGGGGCGACCGGCTGCTGGTGCTCTACAACAGGCGCTACGGCGACCAGGGGATCGTCATGAACCTCGTCACATTCACGGAGAGCGGGTGGACGGTCCACTACGAGGGGATACTGTACGATCCGGGCACGGCCAGGGACCGGCCGGTGGGCCTGACGGACCGGGCCAGCGAGATTTCGAAGTTCGAGTTCGGCTTCCCCACGGCCATCGCCCTGCGGGACGGCACCTACCTGGCGACCCACTGGAGCCGCGAGAACGGCAGGTTCGGCGTCGGCTGGACGAAGCTGCGCATCGACTGGTAGCCGCCCATGCGACTCGAAGCGGTCGAATCGACGCCTATGCCCATGCCCAACGGCCTCCAGTGGGCCGACGAGGGGCTGTTCGTCATAGACCAGCAGACGGACGAGGTGTACGTGCTGGACGAGGACGGGCGGGTGCTGCGCGAGATGGACACGCTGACCGAGAACGGCTCCGGCATAACCGTCGGCGGCGGCTACCTGTGGACGGCCTCCAACGGCGCGACGAGGGCGAGGCCGCAGCGGGAGACGGACACGCGCGAGCCGTGGGTCCTCAAGCTGGACTACCACACGGGCGAGCTCTTGGCGCGGTACCCGACGCCCGACGGCGGGGGCATCCACGGCATAGAGTGGGACGACGGCCTGCTGTGGGTGACGTCGTTCAGCCCCAAGGCGCTGACGCTGGTGGACCCCGCCGACTTTTCGGTGGTCAGGAAGCTGCCGATGGGCCTCGCGGTGCTGCACGGCCTGGCGCGGGACGGCGAGGGCATCTGGTGCGCGGACCGCGGCGACAAGCTGATCGTGAAGTACCACAAGGAGACCGGGGAGGAGATGGAGCGCATCACCTTTCCAGAGGTCTCGCCGGACCCGCACGGCCTCTCGATTCGCGGCGGCGTTCTCTGGTACGCTGACGCCAACTTTCCCGACCCCACCAGGGGCGTTCCGGAGATCGGGAAGATAGTACGCTAGTGCGGATGGGGAGATGGATTCCGGCCCCGTATCGGAGTACGGGACATGCTTTCGCCGGAATGACGAATGAAGATGGAGCGCGAGAGATGACCCAGAGCGCCGCCGGGCCGGAGCTGGTACCGCTGTCCGACGACCCCGACTGTAGGGAGGCTGCGCTGCCCGCCCTCGACACGTGGATCACCCCCACCGAGCGCTTCTACGTGCGCAGCCACTTCGACGTCCCGGAGGTCGACGCGTCCGACTGGCGGCTGCGCGTGGAGGGCGAGGTGGACCGGCCGCTGAGTTTTTCGTATGACGACCTGACCTCGAGGCCGGCGACGGACTCGGTGGTGATGCTGGAGTGCGCGGGGAACAGCAGGCGGCACGTGACGCCGCCCGCGGAGGGCATCAGCTTCAGCCACGGCGCGGTCGGCAACGCGAGGTGGAGGGGCGTGCCGCTGGCGGACCTGCTGCGCGAGGCGGGCGTGCGCGCGGGCGCGGTGGAGGTGCTGGCCACGGGCGCCGACGTGGGCGAGGAGGAGGAGGAGGGCGAGACGCTTCAGATCGGCTACGAGCGCAGCCTGCCCCTCGACGAGGCGATGGGTGCGGGCGCGCTGCTGGCGTACGAGATGAACGGCGAACCGCTGACGCCGGCGCACGGCGGGCCGGTGCGCCTCATCGTGCCCGGCTGGTACGGCATGGCGTCGGTGAAGTGGCTGGAGCGGGTCGACGTGCTGTCGGAGCCGTTCGGCGGCTTCTTCCAGGAGCGGCGCTACGTCTTCATCCGGGGCGGCGCGGCGAAGGCGTCGTGGGAGGCCGTGGGCAGGCTGGCGGTCAAGTCGATCATCACGCGACCCCGTCACGGCGAGGTCGTGCCGCCGGGCGAGTACGTCGTCGAGGGCAAGGCCTGGACCGGCGAGGGGGAGGTGGCGCGGGTGGAGGTGAGCTGCGACGGCGGGGAGACGTGGGCGGACGCCCGCCTGGGCGCCGAGAGCGCGCCGGGGGCGTGGCGCACGTGGGAGTACGGGTGGGACGCCGCGAGCGCTGGGCACTTCATCCTGGAGGCGCGGGCCACGGACACGGCCGGCCGCGTCCAGCCGGATGCCATGCCCTGGAACTTCCGGGGGTATGCGAACAACGGCATACACGCCATCGCGGTGGAGGTGCCGGAGCGGGGGTAGCAGCGCGGCGGCTAATCTGGACTTATAGGCGCGAGCGGTCAGCGCGGCTCTCGAACCAGTATAGGGCCCGCCCACCTGCCCGCGTTACGCGTTCAACCCTCACGCCGAACACCGGCTCAAGCACCTCCGGTATCAGGACAGTCTCCACCGGTCCGGCGGCTTGGACGCGGCCACCGTACAACACGACGACGTGATCGCAGTACTCCGCCGCCAGATTCACGTCATGGATTGACATGAGAGTGGTCACTCCGACGCCGCGGACGAGGTCGAGGACTTCGAGCTGGTAGCGGACGTCGAGGTGGTTGGTGGGCTCGTCGAGGATCAGGATACGCGCCTCCTGCACGAGTGCGCGCGCGATCAGCGCCCGCTGCTTCTCTCCCCCGGAGAGCGTACTGAACGACCGAGTTGCCAGCGCCGCAATGTCCACGTGAGCGAGCGCGTCGTCGACGCGTTGCCGGTCCTCAGCGGACTCTCGCGCGAAGGCCGACTGGTGAGGGGTACGTCCCATCGCAACAACTTCCCGCACGGTGAACTCGAAGTCGGTCCTCGGCTCCTGCACGACGACGGCGATACGACGGGCCGCCTCGATCGGCTGCAACTCCCAAACGTCGTCCTCGCCCACCACCACGCGCCCGAGTCGAGGGCGCAGCACCCGGTACACGGCGCGCAGCAGCGTGGTCTTGCCGCTCCCGTTCGGGCCTATGATGCCCACCACCTGGCCGGAATCGCCCACCACGCTGACCTCCGAGCAGATATCTACGGCGCCCACCGACACCGTCACGCCGGATAGCGTCAGCGACAATGGAGGAGGGCCGGCGCCAGTCGAAGAGGGCTTCGAAGTGTCGGTCTCCGAGCGGTCACCGGCCATGGTCCGATCCTCGCAGTCGGGAGCGGAGGAGTAAGGCGAACACCGGCGCCCCGACGAGCGCGGTGATCACCCCGATTGGCAGTTCCCTCGGCTGTATCACCAGCCGAGCGAGCACGTCCGACGCCAGCAGGAAGAGCGCACCTACGAGCGCCGCGAGGGGAAGGACCCGGCGATGATCGGAACCCACCACCATCCGCGCGGCGTGCGGGATCACGAGGCCGACGAACCCTACCCCACCGGCCAGGGCAACCGACGTGCCCGTGAGGAGTGCGACGACCACGAAGAGGACACGGCGCAGCCGGTCCGGCGGCGCCCCCATGCTCGTTGCGGTCTCATCGCCGAAGAGGAGCAGGTTCAGCGCGCGGGCCTGGGCTAGGAGATAGACGAGCCCCGCGACGAGCAGGACCGTCGGCAGCCCTAGTTGGTCCCACCGCGCGCCGCCGAGAGCGCCTAGCATCCAGAAGAGCGCGATGCGCGCCGTCTGATTCTGTTCGCTGAGGAAGATCTGCATGCTGGTCACGGCCGCGAAGAGGTAGCTGACCGCGATTCCGGCGAGCACCAAGCGCATCGGGCTGAGGCCGCCCGACGAGTTCGCCAGGAGGAATGCCAGTCCGTAGCCGATGAGGCCACCCGCGAACGCGGCAACCGACAACGTGTATATCCCCGCGAAGGCCAACCCGAGCACCAGGACGCTCACGGCGCCGGCTGCCGCGCCGGATGTCCCGCCGAGTATCGTCGGGTCGGCCAGCGGGTTCCGCACCATTGCCTGGAGCACTGTGCCGACTACGGCGAGAGTTGCCCCGATCAGCACGGCAAGGAGCGCGCGCGGGAGACGGATATGCCACACGATCCGCTCGTGCGCCGCGGGCCAGTCGACCGATACCGCGTCCGGCCAGAATTGGTGGATCCCGATCAGCCAAGCCGTAACGGGGGAGATATCGGCCGGACCCAGGGTCACTGACAGCACTATCGACACGGCCAGGGCAACGCTGAGCGCCACCAACACCGAGGCGAAGCCGAGACTCGCAACGCAGGGGATGCGCGCGACGCCGCCAAGCGAACGCATAACGCCGGACCGGACCAGCGCGGCCATCAGGACGCTCTCACACTTCTGCCGTCCGCCAAGCCCCCTGCCGGTAGCGCCACCAGGTCCCGGCAGTCCGCGCCGCGAAGAAGGCGATCCCGGCGACGTAGACGCCGGTAAGCCCCCAGCCGGCCGTCGCGGCGAGCAGCCACGTCAGCGGTACCATGACCACGTAGCTGGCAACCGTGGTCGCGTAGAAGACCCACTTGGAGTCACCTGCGGCGCGCAACACTGCGGCCAGCGTCATGCTCGAGGCCATGAGCGGCACCTGCAGCGCCAGGATCGGGAGGACGCGTCCGGCCTCCGCTACGACGACGCCGTCGGGGGTCAGCAGATGCAGGACCGTGGACGGCGCGACGAGCGCCGGGGCCAGAAGGACCGCCGGCAGGGCGACCATCAACATTAGTCCGGCCCGCTCCGTTAGCGCCACCGCGCGCTCGTCGCGGCTGCCAAGGCTGTGCCCGACGAGGATCGACACGCCCGTCGAAAGCGTCCAGATCGTCGTCCAGAGGACCTGTTGCACGTTCGTGACGACCTGCATCCCGGCGATGACCGAGGTGCCGAGCGAGGCGACGATCCTCAGCACCAGGACGTTGTTGACGTAGCCGAGGAAGAGCATGGCCGTCTCGGGCCAGCCGATCGACCAGAGCCGCGGAAGCGCCTCCCGGTAATGGCGTAGATGACCAACACGGAACAGTTCGTATGTGTGCCGGTAACGTCTCCAGCCGAACTGGCACATGTAACCGCAGCCCACGGCCACTGCGATCAACGTCCCTACGCCGGCGCCTAGGAGACCCCAGCCGACCACGAAGATCAGGATGTAGTTCAGCGGGAGGTTGACCAAGTTGACGAGGACCGTCATGCGCAATGCTACGCCGGTCTCACCCACGCCCGCGTAGACGGCGCGGAACATAGCCGTGGCGGCCGCGAACGGCGCGGCGAACGCGAGTATTCGGAGATACGGCACGCCCTCGATTCGCACTGCCTCGCTCAATCCGAACGCGGCGAGGAGCGGCCCCGAGCCGATGCTCAAGACGAGGAGCACCACGAGACCGGCGCCAGCGCCGACGAGCAACGACACGTCCAGCAACTGCCCTACGGCCCTCGGACGGCCCTCGCCGTACCTGCGGGCCGAGATCACCTGCGCGGCAGTCGCCCATCCGCCGAACAGCATGCCCGCGGCGACGTTGATGGACGAAGCGACGGCCGCTGCGGCGAGCGCCTCCGTGGAGACGCGGCTGATCATCGCGGTGTCGACGATACCAAGCACCATCTGAGAGAGGTTCGCGGCGACGAGTGGGTAGCTCAAGACGATGACCCGCTTCAGCGCGAGGCCCAGGGTTGTCGTCGCCGTGCCTGTGGCTTCCATCTATGCGGTGAGCGCGCGGTCGCCGGACTGAACTTGCGGCGTTCTAGTAGACCGACAACCTAGCAATGAAGGGTGGCGAGAATACTGCGCGAGGCGGCTGTGCCCCCACCCTAACCCTCCCCCAAAATGGGGGAGGGGATTTCCAAGGTTAGCCATCATTTCAACAATGTTGGAGCACTAGCGAGCGGCGTTCACACTGCGGACCTTGGTCGCCACCTTGATGAGGCCGTCGAGGTTCTGTGGCCCGGGCACGCTCTGCAGGAACTTCAGCGTCATGTACTGACCGTTCGCGACCGCCGACATGCCGGATAGAGACGGGTTGGACTCCAAGAACGCCCGGTTCGTATCCGGGCCGCCGAAGCCGTAGTCGACGAAGATGATCAGCTCCGGATCGCCCTCGACGACGGCTTCCCACTCCACGGCGCCCCAAGTGCCGCTCACGTCCGAGAGGATGTTCTCCCCGCCGGCGCGGCTGATGATGTCCGACATTACGGAGCCGCCAAGCGCCGTGAATGGAGCATCTTCACCTGAGTCGAAGTAGAAGACGCGGACCGGGCTACCGGCCGGTATCGCCGCCGCTACCTCCGCGATCTGCTGTTCCCACGCGGCGATGAGTTCCTCGCCGCGCTCCTCCACGTCGAAGATCTGCGCCACGGCGCGGACGTCCTCGAACATCACGTCGAGGGTGACGTTGCCGGAGAAGTTCGGGCAAGCTTCGGTGAACGAGAAGCTGTGCACTTCAGCGTCCCGTAGGTTCTGTACGGTGAGACCTGCGCTCTCGTTGAAGCCGTAGCTAAACACCAGGTCGGGCCCGGGGGCGAGGACCGCCTCCAGTGAGGGGTACGGGAAGCTGCCGCCCAAGCGCTCTACCAGCGCCGCACGGGCTTGGTGCTGGGGCTGGAGCCGGTCAGGGGTGCCGCCGAAGTAACCGATGACGTAGTCCTGCAACCCGAGTGCTACCAGTACCTCCAGTGCACTCGTGTCCGTGGCGACCACACGCTGGGGGGCCTCGTCGTAGAGGGTCTCCACGCCACAGTTGTCAATAGTCACGCCGACTGGCTCGGGCGTGGCGGTGGCTGTGGGAGCTGGTACGGCGGTAGCCGTGGGAGTCGGCGCCTCGGTAGCAGGCGCCTCGTCCCCCGAGCAGGCAATTGTAACGAGCGCGAGCATAAGGGCCAGCGCTCCCAGCACCATCAGCGGTATGCGGCCGATTCGGTCCGATCTCGTCCTGTTCAATTGGGTATCTCCTTCGTATCGCTCCGCCTAGCTGTCAGCACCGGACTGCTATCCGGGCGTACGCTGACTTTAGGCTGACATTCATAGTAAGAGAATTTTCCTAGGGATGCAATGCATATAAATGATATGTCCTCTCAATCAGTAACATGAAAAAGAAATGGATACTGGAGTATAAACGATAATATATATCATTATGGCGGCCATACCCTGCGCGCGTTTACGACCGCCCACGTGGGCGGTCTCCCGCCTTGGGGCCGAGAGCGCGCCGGGGGCGTGGCGCACGTGGGAGTACGGGTGGGACGCCGCGAGCGCGGGGCACTTCATCCTGGAGGCGCGGGCCACGGACACGGCCGGCCGCGTCCAGCCGGAGGCCATGCCCTGGAACTTCCGGGGCTACGCCAACAACGGCATACACGCCATCGCGGTCGAGGCGCCGGAGCGGGGGTAGCAGCGCGGCGGCGGGAGCTCTACCCCAGGATCAGCCGGCGAGGCGTTTCGAACCGGACCGGCACCGTGTCCCCCACTGAGTAGTTGCTCTGGAACCAGTCCCGTAGAGCTGCGCGACCCATGACGCGGGATGTGCCGTTGAGGTTCGCACTCCGATTGATGTAACCGGCGATCCGGCCATTGCCGCAGAGCACCAGGGTCACCGGCCCCTCGTCGCCGACGCAGTGATCAAATTGGCGCGGGACATTGAAGAAGCCTTGGTTGTAGTAGGTCTTCCACAGCTTGAGTTGGAAGACCGGACTTTCGCTCGCGTGCGCCCTCATCCTTACCGCCAGCCAGTCCGTGTTGTCATTACCGTGAAATAGCCGCCCCACCCGTCATACCGGCGAAAGCCGGTATCCAGTCCCCGGCCCCTGGACTCAGGCTACACCGGAGCGTCGCAGCACAGCCATTTTCGTCGCCTTGGTATGGTGCCACATCGATGGCAGCGACCGGGGAGGGTGGGTTTGAAACCCACCCCTACGTCGTGGGAGGCCGTAGCTGTGCCGCTACTGGACTAGCTGGAGGCTGAGCTTGGGCTCGGCGTATGCCTTGTCCTTGGCGTAGACCTGGATCCTGTGCTTGCTCTCGGCGATGATGACGCGGTCCTGGTGGTCCACCTCTATGGCGACCGGCCGGCCGAACTTCCCGAGCGCCGACAGGTCGTCGAGGCGGGCGTAGGCCTTGACGGTCTCCGGGTCCCGGTGCGTCACGTAGTTGCCGGCCTTGGAGTCGAGCGGGCTCTGGATGTCGCCGTAGAGGCCGCAGATGTACTGGCCGTCGGGCTCGTATATCTGCACGCGGTAGGCGCCCCAGTCGGCGACGTAGACGTCGCCGTCGCTGTCGACCGCGACGTCGGCGGGCTTGCGCAGGTCGCCGCCCTGCTCCGGCGGGGTGCCGAAGGTCGCCAGGTACTCGCCGTCGGCGGTGAACTTCTGCACCCGGTCGTTGCCCCAGTCGGCGACGTAGACGTTGCCGTCGGAGTCTATGGTGATGCCCCAGGGGCGGTTGAGCTGTCCCGGGCCGCTGCCGCCCTCGCCCCAGCACGACAGGTACTCGCCGTCCTTGGTGTACTTCTGGACGCGGTTGTTGCGGCTGTCGACGACGAGCAGGTTGTCGTCGGCATCGAACTCCAGGCCGGTGGGGCCGTCGAACTGGCCCTCGCCGCAGCCCCTCTCCCCCCACTTGCAGAAGTACTCCCCGCCGGGGTCGTACTCGAAGGGCAACAGGATGCCGTCGGGCCCGAAGCCCTTGATGACGTTCTCGTACTCGTCGGAGACGTAGAGATTGCCGTCGGAGGCGCGGGCGATGCTGACCGGCCACGTGAAGCCGCCCCGGGCGAAGTCGCCGAGGTGGTCTTCGTCGATGGTCGTCTTGCCTATCCGGCACCCGATGTCGATCCCAAATCCGGGCAGCGGGTACCCGAAGCCCCGGCTCAGGATGAAGATTATGTCGTCGGGCGCCAGCGTGATGCTGGCGGGGGTCTCGATGCCGCCCGTCTTGCCGTTATGCTCGGCCGTCGCGCGGCCGAGCGCGTGGCTGAAGTGCCATGTCCTGTCCGCGGCTGTCGTGGTTCGCATTGGCCCTGGTCCTATCCTCCATTGGCTATGAACTTCGGCTTCTCGAAGTGGCCGTTGACGATGGGCGGGGCGTCCAGCCCGAACCAGTCCTCCAGAACGGTCGTGTAGGCGCTGCGGAAGTCCATCGAGGGGGCGAGGTCGCCGTCCTGCAGGGCCTCTGCCCTCGTCTCCGGGTACTCGGAGTACATGCCTCCCTTCACGCCGGGGCCGACGACGAAGACCGCGCCGGCGGCGCCGTGGTCGGTGCCATTGCCGTTCTCGCGGACGCGCCGTCCGAACTCGGAGAAGATGAGCATGATCACGTTGTCGTCGGCGTCGTGCTCGCGGAGGTCGTCCCAGAAGTCGGCGATCGCGGCGTTGACGTCGGTCCACAGCACGGGATGGGTGGTCTTCTGGCTGGCGTGGGTATCGAATCCGCCGTACTCCGTATACAAGACGCGGGCGCCGAGGTCCGCCGTGTGCACCATTGCCGCTTCCTTCAGCTTCTTGGCTATGGGGGTATCGGCGTACTCGACGTTGGAGGCGTACTGCTGCGGAGCAACCTTGAGCATGTCCGCGCCCTTGAGGGCGTCGAGGCCCGTCTGTCCCAGGTAGTCCATGACCGGGCCGGTCCCTATCGCGGGGGCGTACATGTTGGCGAAGCGCTGGAGCATCTGGCTGCGCTTCTCCTTCTGCTCGACGGCGGTGAGCATGCCGTAGGCGGACAGGTCGGAGACGGACGCGGCGGAGACGCCGTCCGCCAGGAGCGCCCTCGGCAGCCCCTGGCCGAAGTTGACGGTCGTAACCGGGTTCTCGCCGTCGGGGTCGAGCCCCCTGGTGACCCGGCCCAGCCAGCCCTCCGTGGCCACCACGTCGGGCTCGGCCGTGTGCCAGATGTCCATGGAGCGGAAATGCGACCTGGTGGAGTTCTCGTAGCCGACGCCGTGGAGGATCGCCACGTCCCCCTTGTCGTACATCGCCTTCATCGGCCCCATGTAGGGGTTGAGGCCGATCTCGTCGTCGATCCTCAGCACCTCGTCCCCGGTGAAGTGGAGGGTGGGCCTGTTGTCGAAGTAGTTCGGGTCCGTGTATGGGATGACGGTGTTGAGGTAGTCGTTGCCTCCGGTAAGCTGTAGCACTACGAGGACCGGGTCCTTGGTCTTGGTGGCCATCTGGGTAGACTCCTTTCGAGCGCTCGCGCTCATGCCATGCTGGTCATGGAACCGTTCAGCAGAACTGGTACTCTCTCGTGCCCGCTATGAGGGCCAGGACGTCGGCTACTCTCCGGGGCAGGTCGCCGTTGCCGGCCGATCCGGCGCCCGCCGCCTCCTCCACGAGCTCACTGCGCGTCTCTTCGGTGACCTCCAGCGGGCCGATGAGGTCGAGGCACCTATCGACGAGCTCCTCCGCGCCGATGGTCGACCCGTTGTCCGACACCCTTTCGACGATGTCGCGGACGCCGGGCAGGTCGGGGTTGCTGACGCGGTCGGCGACGAAGTTGACCCTGTTGATCAGGGCGCCGCTGTTTACCCACTCCCTGCCGGTGTGCCAGCCCTCGACGGTGGGCGGGTCGAGCACTATCTGGCCCATGTATCCCGGCGCGTCGCTCGTCTCGATCCACCTCGGGTCGGGCGCGATCATGTCGCCGGTCACCTTGAGGGTGTTCACGAAGACTTCGACAGGGTTCTTCACGCGCCGGTAGGTGGCGTTCTTGAAGAAGTCGGACGTGAATATCGCGCGCAGCGCGGCCTTCATCTCGAAGCCGGACTCGATGAGCGAGTCGGCTATGGCCTTCACCGCCTCGGGGTCCTTGGGGGGTTCGATGGGCCAGGTCGGCACCGGGTTCTCGTCGGCGACGAAGAAGTTGTACAGGTGCCTGGAGATGAAGATGGCGGAGGCGGGCTGGTTGACGATGATGTCGATCACGTCCTCGCCGTTGAAGTCCCCGGTATGGCCCAGGAAGGTCTTGTCGGTGAAGTCGTGGTCTTCGGCCTTGTAGAGGAAGCTCCACGGCCACGGGCCCCAGGGAACGCCCGGTATCTTGTTCCCCATCGTCCAGCCGGTGAAGGCCCTGGAGCACTCGTAGACGTCCTTCTCGGTGTAGCCGCCGACACCCATCGCGAAGAGCTCGAGGAGCTCCCTGCCCCAGTTCTCGTTGGGCGCCCGCTTGTGGTTCTCGTTGTTGTCGAGCCAGTAGAGCATGGCCGGGTCCCTGGCGAGGCGCGCGAGGAGGTCGCGGAAGTTGCCCATGCCGTGCTCCCTGAACATCCCGATCTGGAGCAGCATGTCGGTATGGGACTCGACCTTGGTGTTGCCGGTCGCGAAGACGTGGTGCCAGAAGAGGGCCACCTTCTCCTGGAGGGGCTTGCGGGTGTTGGCCATCCAGTAGAGCCATTTCATCTGGGCGTGGTTCGAGGTGTTGGGCACCTCGGTCATCGGCATGTACCGGTAGAGGGTGTCCTCGTCTATGTCGGGCTGCGACTCCGGGTCCAGCAGCTCCTCCAGGACCGCGTCGTACCCTCGCTCGGCGAGCTTCTCGAGCTCGGCCCGCGAGGCCCCGAAGCCGGCCCTGCGCATCAGGTGAGCAACTAGCGCAACGTCGTGGTTGCTGGCTGTCATGGCGCCGCCTCCTGTAGCGGATTTCATGAATACGGCATTCTAAGGGATTGGGTAGCGCTGGGCAACATTCTAAACGGCGATTTAAGCTTGAGTTTAACGCCGCCGACCGCAATGCCCGAGAAGCCGACGGCACAGGCACGGGGCGCGCGACGGAGCACAGCCTGCCCGTGTCCAGGCAGCTTCCGCCTGGACACGACTCAGCGCCTATCTTCGAGAACGGTATCGGAGATGGGGCCTCCCTCTATGGGCACGGGCCTGAACCCGGCGGCGCTCTTGGGGTCTTCGGATTGCTCCCGTTTGGCGTCGCAGCAATCTAGCGTGGCTCGCAGAACCCGTCTGGGTTTCATTTCTGACCTCGATACATCTTCACAACCAGCGCGACCAAGTACGGGCTGTCCCATACTTCAGCGTACAACGCCGCACGGGGATGATAGCACTTAAGTTCGCGGGTGTCACGGCTTTCCGTATCTCATTTTGTCTATTCCGCGTCTCCCACTGTCTCGCGGTCCCATAGCTGAGTAAGACGAAAAGAGACAAAATGAGACACTTTCAAGGAAAAGCAGCCGTGCAAGCGGTGGGCCGTTTGGTCGCGAACTGGCCGTGCTGCTACAATCAGCGCCACAGCAGGCTGGACGATTCACGCACAGGAGGATGAGACGTGGTCCTCGTGCCAAAGGTGATGAGCACCCAACACCCGGACAACGCCGCGCCGGCGCCCTTTGCGGACGAAGCGGGGGTGCTGAAGGGCGAGGGGGAGGTCGACGAGGCGGTCAGCGTCTTCGAGCTGGGCTGCGACGAGCAGATGTGGGACTCCGAGGGCAAGGAGGCCGACACCCAGGTCGTGCGGAAGCTGCTCACGAGCTACCCCGACTTCTTCCAGGACGGCCATCGGCTCGGCCGGGACGTGGCCCTGACGCTGCGCGTGCCCAACCCGCGCATCGAGCGCGACATGCGCAAGTCGATGGTGGAGGCGCTCCAGAGCGTGCCGTCGTCCTGGGACATGGCGCGCAGCTTCTACGGCGACGAAGGCGCCGCGCCCATCCAGGAGGTCATCCTTCCGCTCACGACGTCAGCCGAAGAGCTATCCATGGTGGAGGCGTACTACCGGAAGGTGATCGTGGGCCAGGAAGACCGGACGCTGCTCGGCGGCAGGTCGGTCAGGGACTGGGTGGGCGAGTTCCTCCCGAAGGCCGTCCGCGTGATCCCGCTCATCGAGGACATGGAGCACCTGTCCTACTGCGACCGTATCGTCGAGGAGTACCTCCGGGACAGGGACCTGCCGCACCAGCGGGTCTTCCTCGCCAGGAGCGATCCGGCGCTGAACTACGGCATCGTGGGCGCCGAGCTGATCTTGAAGGTGGGGCTGTTGCGGCTCCACAACCTCGAAGAGCGGCTGGGGCTGCCCCTGTACCCCATCATCGGGGCCGGGTCGGTGCCCTTTCGCGGCCACCTGACGCCCGTCAACATCGAGCGCGCGCTGGTCGAGTACCCGACCGCCCAGACCTTCACGGTCCAGTCCGCCTTCAAGTACGACTACCCGGAGGATACGGTGCGCGAGGGCATCGCTAAGATCGGCGCCCACAGGCGGGGCGAGCCTGTGTTCATCGCGCAGGAGCCCGCCCGCCGGATAATCGACAAGACGACCGAGGAGTACCATTCGCAGGTGCAGCGGCTGGCCACGATCATCAAGGCCGTGTCGGCCCACGTGCCGAAGCGGCGCGAGCGCAAGATGCACGTGGGCCTCTTCGGCTACGGCCGTACCCTCGGCGGCGTCGGAGGCGTGACCCTCCCGCGCGCCATCGGCTTCACGGCCTCCCTATACTCCATCGGCGTTCCGCCCGAGCTGCTGGGCCTGGGAGCGTTGGACGAGAACGACCTGGCCTTCGTGCGGGAGGTATACCCGAGCCTGGACGGCGACCTGCGGGCGGCGCTGCGCTTCGCCAACGAGCGGCGCGTCAAGGAGCTGCTGGGGGAGCCGTACCTGCGCCTGCTCGGCCGCTTCTCCGACGAGCTGGACCGGGTACACGAGGGGCTGACCGGCGCGATCTGGGCCAGCTTCAGCCACGACAAGGCGACCGTGAACATCGGCCACTACATAGAGGAGGCGGCCCACATCCGCCGCTTCCTCGGTTAGCGCCGAGGCCTGGGCCGGGCGGTCATTCTCTGAAATATGGCCCGGTCACCCTCTCAAAGTCGTCGCGGTAAGCGGGGGCTACGCGCCCGCGCATCCGGCAACAATCCTGCCGAAGATGCTACAATCGGGAGAGGATAGAAGCCAATGGTCATAACCATCGAGACGACTGACGACTTCCTGCGGGCGCTGCGAGGGAACGGCGACTTCCTCGCCGCCGCGCGCCGCGAGATTCTGACTCAAGAGCTAATTGACCTTCCGAGGCAGTTCGCCGAGCACAGGAAGGAGACCGCCCAGCGCTTTGACGACATCGACGAGCGCATAGCGGCGCTGGTGGCGAACACGGAAGCGATGAACCGCCGCGTGGACGCAATAGACAGGCGCGTGGACGCGATGGACAAGCGCATGGACGGCATGGACAAGCGCATGGACGGCATGGACAAGCGCATAGCGGTACTCGTGGAAAACACCGCAGCGATGAACCGCCGCGTGGACGCGATGGACAAGCGCATGGAGGGCATGGACAAGCGCATGGAGGGCATGAGCACGGACATACGCCACATACGCGAGTCGCATAGGACGGAGCATCAAGCCATGCACAGATTCCGCGGCAACTACGCCATCGACGCCGCTCGCAACAGCGAATGGGACATAGCCGAAATGTTCGCGGGCGCGCGTGGAGTACGCCGTTTCAGGTTGAGGAGTCTCACGCGGGAAGAGCGAGACGACATGTTCGATGACAACGCTGACGCCATCGAACGGCTCGACACGGAAGGCAATCCATCCAAGGGTTTCCCAAACGGCGACATCATCGCGGAAGTGAGGCGGAGAAACTCGGACGAGCCGCCGTTTTACGTAGCGGTGGAAGCCTCCTACACGGTTGACTCAGGCGACGTGATTCGAGCGAGCGACAACGCGAAGATTCTGCGCGCCGCCACCGGACTGGACGCCTACGCAGTCGTCTCGGGAGTCAGGGTAAATCCCAGACTCGACGATGGGGTCAAGCGGAGGATAACCCAGGACTTGACGGAGTGCGTGGAAGCGGACGGCGACCGCGCCGTTTTCTGGTTTCGGCTCTCCGACAGCAGCCTCGAGCCGCCAGCCCCCTGCTAGTACACCGACAACCTAGTACCTACTATCAATATACGGCGTCATGATGTATTCTCTCGGCATGGCTGGAGTAGCGACACGAATTGAGTTGACTGAGGACGATCGAACGACCCTGGAGAGATGGGTGCGAGGAACCACGACGGAGCAGCGCATTGTGCAACGAGCCCGTATCGTCCTGGCAGCGGCGGCGGGAAGCACGACGAAGGAGATCGCATCTGAGTTGCATACGCGTGCGGCTACGGTGAGCAAATGGCGCACCCGGTTCGCCAAGCAGGGATTGAGCGGTCTGGCAGACGCTCCCCGGTCGGGCAAGCCCCGGGTATACGGCGAGGAGACCGAGCGGCGCATCCTCGCCCAATTGGACGAGCCTGCTCCGGACGGGTACACGACATGGACGGGCAAGCTGTTGGCCAAGGCCCTTGGTGACGTCTCGGCGATCCACGTCTGGCGTGTGCTTCGCAAGCACGGCATCCACCTTCAGCGGCGTCGCAGCCGGTGCGTGAGCACCGATCCGCAGTTTGCTCAAAAGGCGGCGGACATAGTGGGACTCTACCTGGACCCGCCTGAGAACGCGATGGTGATCAGCGTTGACGAGAAGCCTTCCATTCAGGCCTTGGAACGAGCGCAGGGGTGGCTGCGCCTTCCCAACGGAGAGGCGGTGAGGGGACACTCTCATGAGTACAAGCGACACGGGACTACCACCCTCTTCGCTGCTCTTGAGGTGCATACCGGCAAGGTCAACGTGGCCCACTATAGCCGCAAGCGGCGACGCGAGTTCCTGGACTTCATGAACCGTATTGTGGACCACTATCCCGATACCGAGCTTCACGTGGTGCTGGACAATTTCGTCACCCATAAGCCCAAGAATGACCGTTGGCTTGCACGCCATCCCCTGGTCCATTTCCACTACACACCCACACATGCTTCCTGGCTGAACCAGATCGAGGTCTGGTTCAGCATCCTGACACAGGCTGTGCTGCGACACCTCAGTGCCACGGACCCCAAGCAGGTCCGTGAGGCCATAGACCGCTTTACTGCTGCCCGCAACAGGAACCCTATCCCCTTTGAATGGACCAAGACCGTTGTCAGACCTACCACCCTCAAACAACGTTACGCTGACTTATGATAGCAGGTACTAGTAATGAAGGGTGGATAGAATACTGCGCGAGGCAGCGGTGCCCCCACCCTAACCCTCCCCCAAAATGGGGGAGGGGATTCAAGGTTAGCCATCATTCCAACAATGTTGGAGCACTAGGGTCTAGCGCCGCGGCCTGGACAGGGCGGTCATTCGCCCCTGGAGCCGGGGACGTCCTTGCGCTGGATGAGCCAGAGCGCCCCGCCGCCCAGCGCCGCTATGTACGCCAGTATCACGAAGAAGGCGCGGAGGTTGCTCTGCACCTTGTCGAGCGGGAAGAAGGCGGCGTCCTGCCCGGTCGCGCGCACTCCGTCCTCCATCAGCCAGCCGGCGACGCCGGGCCCCAGCATGAGGTCCAGCACGTCCTGGAACCAGTCCATCCGGTCGAACCGGTAACCCAGGAAGCTGACCACTATGCCCTCGGCGAATACGTAGCCGATGGCTATCGCTATGCCGAAGGTCGTCGACGAGGTCAATACCGCCAGGAACAGGGCCAGCGCCATGTACGGCAGAAGGGCGTACAGCACCTTGCCGTACATCACCAGCACGGTCGACCAGTCGCCCGGCTCCGCAAGCTCCATGCCGTCGGGAACGAGGGAGATGGCGACCATGCCGCTGACCGCGAGCGGGACCGACGCGATGACCAGCGCGGCCGCGGCTGCCAGCGTGAGCAGCAGCGCCTTCGACGCCAGGAAGCGCCACCTGTCGACGCCCCTGGCCAGCACCGGCCGCAGGGCGCCCAGCCCGTACTCGGCCCCCATCGCCGACGAGGCCAGGATGAGCATGAGAATCATGCCGACGAAATGGGCGACGGCCAGCCCGTTGGCAAGGCCGACGGGAAGGACGAACACCTGGCTGTGCCAGACGCGGCCTTGAGAGTCCTCTTCCAGCTTCTCCTCGCAGATCGTTTGCTCCTTGTCGCCGTGTCGCCGTGGCTCGCGGATCCGCGCCAGGAAGTCGACGCCGTCCTGTTGGTACTTCTCCGGCAAGCCGGCCAGCCTGGCCGCGGCGGTCCCGTCGTCAATGTCGGCGCACGAGAAGACGATAACGTCGTCCTCGGATATGACGTCTTCCTCAATCCGGGCGTCCTCGGACGCTGCGAAGTAGAGGCTCGGCTTCTCGTAGGAGTTGACGGCGCGGTAGGCGAAGTATTCGCCCCAGAGCCATATTTGGGGAATGACGACGAGGGGCGCGAGCAGTATCCACGGCATCCAGCGGCGCCGGAGCTTGAACCACTCCCACCGCGTGAGCCGCAGCACTTGGACGATCCTCTTTCGGCTACCCCTGTGTCGACTTCTTTGTCATTCCGAGCGCAGCGAGGAATCTAAGGACGTCGGCCTAACGATTAGCGTGTCTTGCAGGCAGCGACTTTAGATTCCTCTCTCCGCTGCGCTACGTTCGGAATGACAGGACGGGTGGCTGTCGGGCTATCGTTCCGTCGAATGTCAACACCGCCTAGCAAGGCTAGCGTAGGGACACTCCCTCAATCACACACAATGCGTCGGGAAGCGGGTCGCCGTGCTCGATGCAGGATTCCGCAATCTTGCGCGCGAGACCTTGAGCGATCTCGGTGGCCTCCGTGATGCTGCGTCCTTCGGCTACCAGACCCGGGACATCCGGGCTCGTAGCCAAGAACCCGCCCTCGTCCAACGGCTCGATGTGCAACCGGATAGAGGCTTCATCCATAGTGTCACCCCTAAACGCACGTATGCACCTGAGCGACCATCCAAAATCCCCCACCTAAATGGCGGTGACGCTCTACGGCAAGGGAGAGGGCTGGTTTGAAACCAGCCCCTACGGGGTGATGGCCGATAGACATGGCGCTGAAGGTGGGGGATTTGGGACCATCAGGCCTCCTGGCCGTCGCCCGTGACGTCGAGGAAGTACTGCTCCAGGGACATCTTCTCGGCCACCATCTCGGCGACGTAGACCTCCGCCTGGCCCAGCGCGGCGCTGAGCTCCGACGACCATTCGCCCGGGGTCGCCACCACGACCGACTCGCCCTCCACCGTCACCTCGCCGACCCATTCCAGCGCCGACAGCACCTCGACGGCCTTCGCGTTGTCGGTGGTGCGCAGGCGCACCCGCTCGCCTCCCGGCGAGTGGACCAGGTCGGAGACGTTGCCCTGCGCGATGAGCTTGCCCTTGGAGAGGATGGCCACGCTGTCGCACACCTGCTCGACCTCGTGCAGCAGGTGGCTGGACAGCAGCACGGTGCGGCCGCCCGTGCCGAGGCTGCGTATCAGGTCGCGCACCTCGGCCATGCCGGCGGGGTCCATGCCGTTGGTCGGCTCGTCGAGGAAGAGCAGCTCGGGGTCGCCGAGGAGCGCGTATGCGAGGCCGAGGCGCTGCTTCATGCCGAGGGAGTAGGTGCGGAAGCGGCTGTCGGCGCGGTCGGCAAGCCCCACCTTCTCCAGCAGGCCGCCGATCTCCCCGGGGTCGCCGCGCCCCGTGATGCCCTGGAAGTAGGCGAGGTTGGCGCGGCCGGACAGGTACGGGTAGAACGAAGGGGTCTCGACTATCGCGCCTATGCGGCCCAGGGCGGCCCGGTGGTCCACGTCCTCGCCGAAGAGCGTGAAACTGCCCGCCGTGGGTTTCACGAGACCGAGCAGCATCCCCATCGTGGTAGTCTTGCCGGACCCGTTCGGGCCCAGGAGTCCGAATATGTGTCCGCGCGGCGCCTCCAACGACAGCCCGTCCACGGCAAGTATGTCGCCGTACCGCTTCGTCAGCCCGTCCGTGCGTATGACCAGGTTATCGTTCATCTATGCCGTCCTTTCGCGTAATCGCGCCAATGGTATCACCAACCCCATCTCAATCTTCCCCCGTCGGACGGGGGAAGAGGCGGAAGGCTCCCATTTCCCCGTCGGACGGGGGAAGAGGCGGGAGGCCTCAATCTTTCCCTCGTCGGACGGGGGAAGAGGCGGGAGGCTCCCATCCTCGCCAATGCCCACATACCACGTTAAGCCTGAGTAGTTCCGTATCACAGCCCTTCCGCGTAGGCCGAGTGGAAGGTGTCCACGCCGGCGCGGAAGCCAGTACCGGGGTCGTGGACGATGGCCACCGGGCTGGCGAAGCTGGCGAACCCTCCCTCGATGTGGTTGTCGCCGACGACGTAGATGTGGTGTCCGCGCCTTTCGAGCTCGGCGACCACCCCCGCGTCCATTCGCGGATCGAGGCTCGTGAACGGCATGGAGCAGTCGACGCGGGGCGAGTCTATCGCCTCCTGCGGGCCCATGCCGAAGTCTACGACCTTCGAGATTAGCTGGGTTACGCAGTTCGTTATCCGCCGGCCGCCGGACGCACCGACCGCCATGCGGACGCCGTCGCCGCCCAGCACCAGCGCGGGCGTCATGTTGTTCAGCGGGTACTTGCCTGGCATGATCGAGTTGACCCGGCCCGGTACCGGGTCGAACCACATCATGCCGTTGTTCATGACCACGCCGGTACACTTGGGCACGAACCCGGAGCCGAAGCCGGCCATCAGCGTGTTGGTGAGCGAGACCGCGTTGCCGTCGCCGTCCATCGCGCAGAGGTGCGTCGTGCCGGAGTCGAGCACCGGGGCGCTCGCCGGCAGCCGCTCGCCCGGCGCGGCGTCGTCGAATGGCCACGGGTCGCCGGGCTCGATCGCGCCCAGACGGCGCGCGTCGATGAGACCGCGGCGCAGGCCGGCGTAGCCGTCGGATACGAGGCCCTTCCACGGCGCGTCGACGAAGGCCGGGTCCGCCACGTAGGCGTACCGGTCCGCGTAGGCCAGGCGGGCGGCGTATATATAGGAGTGGAGCGCGTCGGTGGAGTTGTGGCCCATCGAGCGCACGTCGAAGCCGTCCAGCATCCGCAGGGTCATCGCGGAGGTCGTGCCGGCGCAGGCGAAGGGCGGCACCCTGACGGTGTGGCCCGAGTACGCGAACTCGAGGCCGGAGTCCCATACGAACGGGCGGTACTCGGCAAGGTCGCGCTCCGAGACGATACCGCCGCTTGCCTGGACGTCGGACGCGATGGCGCGGGCTACGTCGCCGCGGTAGAACGCCTCCGGCCCTTCCCGTCCGACGGCCTCCAGCACGTCGGCGAGCTCCGGTTGCCGGAGGAGGGCCGGGGCGGCGGCGGAGCCGGTGGGCAGCTCGCCGCCGGGCATGAATATGGCGCGCAGCGCGTCGAAAGCCAGCAGCCGCGGCGCCATGAGCCCGAGGGAGTAGATGTTGTGCCAGCCGGGCGAGTGGCCGTCCCGCGCCAGCGAGACCGCAGGCGCGACCACGTCCGCGAGCGGCAGCCTGCCCAGCAGCCTGTGGGCCTCGCATAGGCCGGCAACGGCGCCGGGCACGGCTATCGACCTCGGCCCGTCCAGGTTCTCGCCGCCGGCCACGCCGGCCCAGCCGAAGCTGCCCACGGCGGCCTCGCCGGTCAGCTCGTACATGTCCGGGCGGGCGGCGAGCGGCCCCTTCATGGGGAAGCCTACCACGCCGCCCATCTCGCCGACCTGGTAGACGAGGTAGCCGCCGCCTCCCACGCCGCTCGACGCGGGTTCCACCACGCCTATGGCGAAGCAGGCAGCCACCGCGGCGTCGACCGCGTTGCCGCCCATCTCGAGCATCCGCACTCCCGCTCTCGTGGCGTGGACGTCCTTGGTCGCGACCATGCCGCGCGGCGCCCGCGCCTCGGTCTTGCCGATGGTCGTAATGGTCGGTGCAGCCGTAGTCATAACGCCTCTCCCGGGTCCAGCATGGGCTTCCCCGCGCTGGGGCCGCCCTCGAGAGGAAGCGTAGCGCAAAGGGCCGCCGAAGGCCATCCCGTACTCCGAACGGTTACGACGATGGATTCCGGTTGATGGGCGGTGGGCGCGTAGATATAATGTGGACAGCTTCGCAGAAGACCTGCTTTCAAGACGAAGGTATCCAGGCTGGAGGTTGGCACCGAAATGACCTACATAATCGCTGAGCCGTGCATCGACGTCAAGGACGCGGCCTGCGTGGACGTCTGCCCCGTTGACTGCATCTACACGGAGGACGAGGACCCGATGTACTACATCAGCCCGGAGGAGTGCATCGACTGCGCCGCTTGCGAGCCGGTCTGCCCCGTGGTCGCCATATTCGCCGAGGAAGACACGCCGCCGGAGTGGGACTCGTACATCGACGTCAACTACGAGTACTTCGGCCAGTCCCGTTCCTGAGCTCGATAACTCCATCCCGCCCCGATGGCCGGGCAGCGCAGGCGCCTGGCGCGGCTTGCGCGCCGGAAAAGCCCGGCAGGACAACGCCCCGCCCCCGCCCTTCCCGCAACGGAAGGCGGCGGCGCTTTGCTGGAGGATACGATGCCCGTCATAGAGTCCACGCCCGAGATGGCCGCCGACGCATACGCGGCCATGAGCCGCAACATCGAGGCCGTCCGCCGGCGGCTCGGCAAGCCGCTGACGCTGGCGGACAAGCTGCTCCTGTCGCACCTCGACGACCCGGACGGCCAGGAGACGGAGCCGGGCAAGAGCTACCTGCTCCTCAAGCCCGACAGGGTGGCGCTCCAGGACGTGCTGGGGCAGACGGTCATGCTCCAGTTCATGCAGACGCGCCGGGCGAAGACCGCCGTGCCGACGACCGTCCACTGCGACCACCTGATCCAGGCCAGGACGGAGGGCGGTCTCGACCTGCTCCAGTCGAAGGAGGAGAACAGCGAGGTCTACGACTTCCTGCGCACGGCGGCGGCGAAGTTCGGCGTGGGCTTCTGGGGGCCCGGCGCGGGCATCATCCACCAGGTGGTGCTGGAGCAGTACGCTTTTCCGGGCGCCATGATCATCGGCACCGACTCCCACACCCCCAACGCGGGCGGCCTCGGCGCATGCGCGGTGGGGGTGGGCGGCGCGGACGCGGTGGAGGTGATGGCCGGCCTGCCCTGGGAGCTTCTATACCCCAGGCGCGTCGGCGTCCGCCTGACGGGGCGGCTGGGCGGATGGACGGCGCCCAAGGACGTGATACTGCGGCTCGCGGGCGAGTTGACCGTCTCCGGCGGCACCAACGCCATCATCGAGTACTTCGGGCCGGGCGCGGCGTCGATTAGCTGCACCGGCAAGGCTACGATCACCAACATGGGCGCCGAGCTTGGCGCAACCACGTCGGTGTTCGCATACGACGACCGCATGGAGACGTACCTGCGCGCGACCGGCCGGGCCGCCATCGCGGAAATCGCCAACCGCCACCGCGCCCTGCTCGCCCCCGACGACGAGGTCGTCGCCGATCCCGGGCGCTTCTTCGACCGCGTTGTCGATATAGACCTGTCCGCCCTGGAGCCGCACGTCTCCGGCCCGCACTCCCCGGACAGGGCGCGCCCGATATCCGAGCTGGCCGCCGAGGTGCGGGACGCCGGAAACGACTTCATCGACGAGATAGACACGGCCCTGATCGGAAGCTGCACCAACTCCTCATACGAGGACATGAGCCGCGCCGCGGACGTTGCCGAGCAGGCCAAGGACCATGGGCTGAAGGCCGCGTCTCCGCTGATGGTCACCCCCGGCTCCGAGCAGATACGGGCCACCATAGAGCGGGACGGGCAGATGGCGTCCCTCAAGTCGATAGAGGGCGTGGTGCTGGCGAACGCCTGCGGCCCCTGCATCGGGCAGTGGAAGCGCGAGAAGGCGCTCGACGGCGTGCCCAACACCATCGTCACCTCCTACAACCGCAACTTCCCGAGGCGCAACGACGGCCGCTCGGAGACGATGAACTTCATCGGCAGCCCCGAGATCGTCGTGGCGCTCTCGCTGGGCGGCAGGCTGTCGTTCAACCCCCTCACCGACACCCTGGTCGGCTCGGACGGCAACGCCTTCAGGCTGGATGCCCCGGCGCAGGCGCCCGAGACGCCGCCAAACGGCTTCCAGCGCGGCGACTCCTCCTACGCCGCACCCCCGGAGGACGGCAGCGCCATCGACATCGTCGTCGCCCCCGACAGCGAGCGCCTGCAGCTCCTGCAACCCTTCCCGGAGTGGGACGGCAACGACTACGCGGAGGTCCCGGTGCTGATGAAGGTCAAGGGCAAGTGTACCACCGACCACATCTCCCCCGCCGGGCCCTGGCTGCGCTACCGGGGCCACCTGGACAAGTTCAGCGACAACCTGCTCATGGGCGCGACCAACGCCCACACCGGAGAGGCCGGCAAGGGCAAGAACGTGCTGACGGGCGAGACGGGCCGGGCCATATCGAAGACCGCCAGGCACTACCAGGCGGAGGGCCTGCGCTGGGTCATCGTCGGCGACTCCAACTACGGCGAGGGCAGCAGCCGCGAGCACGCCGCCATGTCGCCGCGGCTGCTGGGAGGGGCGGCCGTCATCGCCCGCAGCTTCGCCCGCATCCACGAGTCGAACCTGAAGAAGCAGGGACTGCTGCCGCTGACCTTCCGCGACCCGGACGACTACGACCGCATCCGCGAGGACGACCGCGTCAGCCTCCTCGGCCTCGGCGACCTCGCCCCGGGGGAGCCAGTGGCATGCGTGGTCCACCACTCCGACGGCGAAACCGAGACCCTGGAGCTGGACCACTCCTTCGGCGCAAAGCAGGTCGAATGGTTCAAGGCCGGCTCCGCCCTGAACCTGTTTCACAAGACCGCCTAGCGTCGCGAATGGGCCACGGGACGGGGGTATCCGTCCGCGCCGCCAGGCCATTGCGCGCTACTCACCGACCATGAACCCGGCTTCTTCTACTCCCCGGTACGAACCGCATGAGAGACCTCCGCCGCTGGAGGCGCTGGGCCTCGGGGTACAGTCGGCGCTGCTCGTCATCGCTCCCATAGCGCTGTTCCCCATCGTGCTCGTGCAGGCCGTGGACGGCTCGGACGCCGAGCTCGGGTGGGCGGTGTTCGCAATGCTAGCGATCAACGGAGCGGCGACCATATTGCAGGCGTTCCGGGCCGGTCCCGCAGGCTCCGGGCTGCTGGTCATCCCCTACCCTTCTCCGACGGCCATCCCCTTCTGCATCATCGCGCTGGAGGAGGGCGGAGCGGCGACCCTCGCGGCGCTGATCGTCGTATCCGCCCTCTTCCAGGTCGCCATATCCATGCGGCTGTCCCTGCTGCGGCGGCTCGTAACGCCGGCATTCAGCGGCGCGATACTGATACTGCTCGTCATCACGATAGCGCCGGTGGTGTTCGGGAGCCTGGCCGACGTGCCGGAGGGCGCGCCGGCAGCGGCGGGGCCGGTGTGCATCCTGGTGACGTTCGCGCTGATCACGGGCCTCCTGCTCCGCGGCTCCGGGGCCTGGCGGGTCTGGTCGTCGCTCATCGGGATAGCGGCGGGGTCCGCGGCGGGCGTAGCGTTCGGAATCTACGACTTTGGGCCGGTGCGGGAGGCCCCCCTGGCGGGGCTGCCGCTGGACGGGTGGCCCGGCCTGGGGCTCAGCTTCGGCGCGGCCTTCTGGTCGCTGCTGCCCGCGTTCCTGTTCCTCGCGGTCGTATCGGTCCTCCAGGGAAGCTCCATCGCGCTCTCGATACAGCGGGTATCCTGGCGCAGGTCTAGGGCGATGGACTACCGGAGGGTACAGGGCCTGTCCGTCGCCACGGCGTTGGGGAGCCTGCTGGCCGGCCTTTCCGCTGTGATGCCCGTGGCTACGAGCCCGAGGGGGACCGTGTTCGCGCAGCAGACCGGCTGCGCCTCGCGCGACGTCGGCATCGTAACCGGCGTCATACTCATCGCGGCCGCATTCTTCCCGAAGTCGTGGAGCCTGCTGATCGGCATACCGGCGCCCGTGACCGCGATCTTCCTGGTGGTCATGCTCAGCCCGCTCATGGTCGAGGGCATGAAGATAATCGTCCAGGACGACCCCGACCACCGCATGGGCCTGGCGATCGGGGCGGCGCTGCTGATAGGGGTGGGGCTGCAGACCGGGTTGACGCCTCTGCCGATCGGGGACCTGTGGGAGGGCGTGTTCCAGAAGGCGTTTACCGCGGGAGGCGTCACGTTGATCGTGCTGACCGTCTTCGCCGAATTCAGGAGGCGGAAACGTCGGCGCCTGCGGACGGAGGCGAGCATGGAGGCCCTGCCGCGGATCAACGGGTTCCTGGAGGAGTTTTCCGCCGAGCACGGCTGGGGCCCCCGGATGACGGACCGGCTCCAGGCGGTGGCCGAAGAGACTGTGGCCACCCTGTCGGAGGCCCGCGAAGGCGATGCGGGCGGCGCGAAGCGGTTGGTAGTAAGCGCGAGCGGCGAGGGGCGCACGGCGGAGCTGGAGTTCGTGAGCGCGGCCGGCGACGCCGAGAACCTGGAGGACCGGATCGCCCTGCTGACCAACCCCGGCCCGGAAGGCGCGGGACCGGAGCTAGACGACCCCGGGCGCGACGCCTCCCTGCGGCTGCTGCGGCACTACGCGGCCTCGGTCACTCACCGGCAGTACCACGACATCGAGGCGATAGCGGTCCGCGTCGCATCGCCGGCGCGGGAGTAGCCGTGCGCGGGAGGCCGCGGCCTTCAGCGGAACGCGATCGACCGGAGGAACTCCCGCATGGCCGCGACGCACTCCTCGGGCTGCTCCATCTGGAGGAAGTGGGTCGCTTCGGGCAGGAAGTCGTAGTTCACGCTCATTATGTCGGACATGTCGAGGGTGGGCAGATACGAGTAAGGCAGGGTTGGGTCCGCTCCGATGACCTGCACCGGGCACTTCAGGGTGTCGAAGTCCACGGCGACGCCGTAGACGCTGGCGTAGTCCACCATGCGCGCCTCGTACTCACGGGGGCAGCGCAGCTCATAGCCGGACCCGTCCCTGGACTCGCGGAGCGTGGTCCTCGCCATGAGGTCGAAGGCGCCGGGCACGAAACGTTGGAACGGCGGCAGGAAGGGCAGGACTTCCGAGAACTCCTCGCGCCTGCGGAAGCGTTCCGTTCGGCGGCGTATCAGGCCGGCGGCGCGCGCAGCCGCGGCCTCGAACTCGCTGTGGTTGCGGCCCGGCTTGCAGAGAGGGGGATCGAAGAGGACCAATGCCGAATAACGGCCCCCTTGGATGGGCGACAAGAGCGACACCAGGGCGGATACGGAGTGGAATACGCCCACCTGGGGCTTTTGCCCGTAGTTATCGTCGATGGCGTCGAGAATGGAGTCATGGTCGGATACCAGCGTGGGCACGTTGTGGTCTTCCAGGGCGCTCACGTCGTTCCAGCCGTGGTTCCTGAGGTCGTAGACGACCAGGTCGAAATCGTCGGCGAGCAGCGACCAGAAGGGGTAGTAGAGGTCCGCGGCCAGCCCGTTGCCGTGGCTGAGGACGATCCTGGGGCCGGAGGGATTGCCGTGGCGGCGCAGAAATATGCGCGTCTCGGCGTCCACCCGGATATCGTGGACTGAAATGGGATACGGCAGGTCCCAGGAGGTCTCCGAGTTGTCAGCCAATCTTCAGGCCCTTTCCGATAAGAGGTCCGTAGGGGACTTCGTATGCCAGGGCGGCCGCGAACTCCGGGCCGCCGATCTCGTTCAGGCCCCATGCGACGGAGGGAAGATGCGGGAACCTGAACGTTCCGGCAGCATCGCCCCGCCGCATATCGGGAGGGACCTGGAACTGGGAAACGTCGGTGGAGAAGCCCGTACCGAGGGCCTTGATGAGCGCTTCCTTGAACGTCCAGATACGGTAGAACAGGCGCAATTTTTCGGCTCCTCGCAGGGCGTCCAGGTCGGCCCGTTCCTCCGGCCCCATTACCGCCTCGATCAGTACGTCCAGGTTACGCTTGGGGACTCGCTCTTCGATGTCCACGCCGATTCGTCCTCCCGGGGCGAGGGCAACCAGGCCGTGGCTTACGCTGTGGCTAACGTTGAAGCTGACGGGGGACCGCGCTCCCGACACGACGGCGAAGGGCTTGCCGTAACTCGAGAGGCCGAAGGACAACTGGTCGTTCCGGCAGTCGATCCGATTGCAGAGGATGGCGCGCAGCGCGGCCCGGCAGAGAGAGAACCGGCGGCGGGGGCCGGGCAGGCACCTCCGCCAGGCCGACCGCTCCTCACGGTCCAGCCACGCGAACGCCTCGGCCTCGCGGGCCGGATCGGGCCTCAAGTCGACGTGCGCGACCGCGACGCCTGCCGCGCACGTGAAGGGCCTCCACCACGCACCGGCAACGGCGGGGAGACCGGCCTCTATTGGGAGTCCAGGAATGCTATGACTTCGCCCACCGAGTTGTAGTTGGCACAGTCTTCGGGGGTGAAGCTGACGCCGAACTCATCAGCCACCACCTTGGTGAAGGCGACGAAGTCCACTGAAGTGACTCCCGAATCCCTGAGGCTGGAGTTCAAGTCCAGGGGGCGGCCCGGCGTCCGGCCCTCGATCTCCAGGTTATCGTCCACCAGCTTCGTAAAACGCTCTGCGGTAGTTGGCAATGAATCTCTCCTTCTGCCCGTAGGCTTATATTTACTCTTGTAGCCTCAAATCGGCGCAATCGTAACAATGCGGACAACGATGGTCAACCCATCGTCACGCCGCTGCGCCCCTGCGCGCCCGCACCCAGAAGCGCCGCCGCTGGAATGGGTAGCCCGGAATGGCGATCCGGCGCCGCTCCTCGCCGGCGAAGAGGCCGGCGAACGAGACATCGGCTCCGGCCTCGTAGGCGGCGGCAACGGCCTCGAGGTCCTCTCCGGCGCCGGCCGGCGCTCCCACGCCGTCGCCGGGCTCCGGCCGGTCGGCTTCGCCGCCGGATTCGACCACCGCTTCGAGTCCCGTCCTCAGCTCAGCCGCGTCCCGGAAGACCAGCGCCGCCCTGTGGTCGAAATGGCTGCGCCCCACGCCGGCCGTCCATGCCATGTCCGCGAGCAGCGGTGCCGTAGCGCTTCCCGGGGGCAGCGCGTCCAGCCAGGACAGGTACGACCCGGCCAGGTCCCGAAGCGCGTCGGGGGACTTGCCGGACAGTGGCAGCAGCCTTGCCGCGCGCCCGGACGGCGCATCCTCGGACGGGCCGTCGAGCGGAGCCTGTACGGGCTTCGGCGGTCCGGCCGGCCAGGGCGTCCCGTTTTCGGGCGCGGAGCCATTCGCCGGCCTTCCGTAGCCCTCCAGGACGACGTGGGCGTTGGAGCCGGAGAGGCCGAAGGCGTTCACCGCCGCCAGCGGCGGGCGGTCGGGGCTGTCGGGCCACGCGGTCATCTCGGAGGCGACCCGGACCGGCATCCGGTCCCAGTCGAAATTGGGGT
Source organism: Dehalococcoidia bacterium (assembly GCA_963664035.2). Taxonomy (GTDB): domain Bacteria; phylum Chloroflexota; class Dehalococcoidia; order Lucifugimonadales. The sequence goes on from OY760867.2 coordinate 3,181,397, forward strand.
TCGGGTCCTCGAAGTGTAGATGGGCTGGGATGACGCCGCGATTCATGGCAAGCACGGCCTTCATGACGCTGGCCATGCCGGCCGCCCACTCCGAGTGGCCTATGTTGGTCTTGACGGAGCCGACCAGCAGGGGCCGACCGGCTTCCCTACCCTTGCCGTAGGCCGAGGCCACGGCGCGCAGCTCGATGGAGTCGCCGAGCTCGGTGCCGGTGGCGTGGGCCTCCAGGTAGTCCACGTCGGAGGGCGCGACCCCGGCCCGGGCGAGGGCGTCGCCGATGAGCCGCTCCTGCGCCGGGCCGTTGGGCACCGGGAGGGCGGCGCTGGTCCCGTTCTGGTTGATCGCCGACCCCTTGACCAGGCCCCATATCCTGTCCCCGTCCGCTTCGGCCTCGCTGAGCCGCTTGAGCACCACCACGCCGCATCCCTCGCTTCGGACGAACCCGTCGGCGGAGGCGTCGAAGGCGTTGCACGTGCCGGTGGGCGACAGCATCCCCATCTCGTGGTGGAATCGCGCGAGCGCGGGCGACAGGGTCACGTTCGCGCCTCCGGCGAGGGCCACGTCGACCTCCCCGCGCCGCAGGGCCGCGGCGGCCTGGTGCAGGGCGGCGATGGAGGACGCGCAGGCCATGTCTACCGGCATGGCCGGCCCCTCCAACCCCAGGACGAAGGCGATCTTGCCGGCGGTTATGCCGCCGGAGGTGCCGAAGTAGAGGTCCTCCTGGCCCTTGGCCGCTATCACGTCCCTGTATTCGCTGCCGCCAAGTCCGACGTAGACGCCGGTGAGGCTGCCCCTGAGGGTGTCGGGATCGATGCCGGCGTCTTCCAGGGCCTGCCACGTGGTCTCCAGCAACATCCGCTGCCGGGGGTCCATCATCCGCGCCTCGATGGGGGAGACGCGGAAGAACCTGTTGTCGAACAGGTCGATGCCATCGACGAAGCCGCCCCGCCTGTAGATGGCGTCGGCGGCAGGGTCCCCTACGACTCCGTCCCAGTCTCCTCCATCGCTTCGCCCGTCGGTTACCGCGACCCTGCCGTCTTCCAGGAGGTCCCAGAAGGAGGCCAGGTCCGGGGCGCCGGGGAAGCGGCAGGCCATGCCCACGATGGCTATGGCGTCTTCATCCGTCTTCGCTTCCCTCGGCGGTCCAGGTACGGCGGGCTCCTCCACGGCCTGGGGGCTGCCCGCGCCCAACGCCTGGCCCAGCTCCCCGGCGAGGTGGTTGGCGAGGGAGGTCACGTTGGGATAGTCGAACACCGCCGTGTTGGACACCACGTACTCGCCCGACAGGGCGCGGTTGAGGCGGTTGCGCAGCTCGACCGCCATCAGCGAGTCCATGCCCAAGTCGAAGAAGCCGACCGTCGGCGCGGGAGCTGTCGGCAGCCGCAGCACCGCCTGCACCTCCTGCCGCACGAAGGAGGCGAGCACGTCTTCCGGGCCGGACGCCGGCGCGCTCCGCAGCCGGGACAGGACGTCCTCGGACGATGCCGCGTCTTCGACGCCGTCGTCGGAGACCGAGGACAGCATGTCCTCGAGCAGGGGCGGACGTTCTGCGACAGCCTCCTCGAATACGGACCAGTCCATCGACATCACCACGGACGTCGCGGCGTCCTGGCGCACGAGCTTTTCGAGGGCCTTGATGCCCTGCTCCGGGGTAAACCAGCGTCCGCCCAGCGCCGCGCGCCGCCGCTCGATCCGCTCCCGCTGCTCCGCCGCCTCGCCGATCTCCGACCACGCTCCCCAGGCAATGGCCTGGCCCGGCAGGCCCAGGGCGCGGCGGTGACCCGCAAGCTGGTCCAGGAAGGCGTTGGCCGCGGCGTGGTTCGCCTGCCCGGGATTGCCCATGACGCCGACCCGGCTGGAGAAGAGTATGAAGAGGTCGAGATCGCGGTCCATCGTCGCGCGGTGCAGGCGCCAGGCCCCGACGATCTTCGGCCACAGCACCTGCTCGAAGCTCTCCCAGGTCTGGTTCGTCAGCGCGGCGTCCGACAGCACGCCGACGCTGTGGATGACGCCGCCGAGCGGCGGCAGATTCGCGTCGATGCGCTCCAGCATCGCGTCGACCGCGTCGGTGTCGGTCACGTCCGCGAGCTCCACCTCGACCCTGACGCCGCGTCCGCGGAGCGCGTCTATGGCTTCTTCGGCCTCCGCGTCGGGGTCCCGGCGCCCGTTCAGCACGATTGCGCCGGCGCCCTGGTCGGCCAGCCACTCCGCCACGGCGCAACCGATGCCGCCCAGGCCGCCCGTTACCAGGTACGAGCGGTCCTGCCGCAGCCGGCCTCTCATGAGCGGCGGCGGCGTCAGCACGATCTTGCCTACGTGCCGGGCCGAGCGCATGAAGTCCAGGGCGGCGCCCGCCTCCGCCAGCGGCCACCTGCTGTGGATGAGAGGCTTCAGCTCGCCCGTAGAGAGCCGCGCCATCACCTCCCGCAGCACCTCTCCCACCCACGCGGGTTCGGTCTTCTTCATGACGTCCAGCTCGAGGATGGCGTAGGAGACGTCGGGACGCAGCGCCGCCATCTCCTCCTCGCTCAGGATGTCTCTCCTGGCGAGCTCGACGAACCGGCCGCCCCGCGCGAGGCAGGACAGGCTGGCGTCGATGAAGCCCTCGCTCGTAAGGCTGTTCAGCACCACGTGAACGCCCTCGCCGCCCGTGGCTTCCAGGATCTCCTCGCCGAACTTGGTCTGGCGGCTGTCGAATATGTGCTCGACGCCGAGAGACCGGAGAAGCGGCTGCTTCGGGGCGCTGGCCGTGGCGAACACCTCCGCGCCCGCGGCCTGCGCCATCTGTATGGCCGCCAGTCCCACACCGCCCGCGCCGGCGTGGATAAGCACCCGGTCGCCGGCCTCCAGCCCCGAGAACTGGTACGAGAGGGCAGCCGACACGAACGCGCTCGGAACGGTGGCCAGCGCAGACACCGACATACCCTCGGGCGCCGGCGCCACAAGCTCCTCCCTCGTGACCATCTGCGGCCCGAACGCGCCGAACCCCAGTCCGACCACGCGGTCGCCGATGGAGACGGTCGAGACCTCGGGGCCCACGTCGATGACGTACCCGCACAACTCCCGGCCGAGGTTGCCCTCCTCGATGAAGCCTAGCGAGCGAAACACGTCCCAGAAGTTGAGCCCCGCCGCCTCCACCGTGACGAGGACCTCCCTGGGCTCCAGGGAAGGCGCGGGTAGCGGCTTGACCTCCGGGCTGTCGAACACGCCGGTCCGGTCCGGGGCCAACACCCAGTCCGGCCCCTCCGGCAGGTCCAGCCGCTTGCCCTCGGCATTGGGCCGCACCAGCCGCGCCGCCATCCGGCGTCCCTGGCGATGCGCGACGTGGTTCTCCCGGTCGGGGTAGAGCAGCTCGTTCACGAGATCGGATATCGGGGCCGCCGCGCCGGGGTCCAGGTCGATCATCCGAGGTTGCAGGTGGGCGGCTTCCAGGGCCACCACCTTGCCCATGCCCCAGAGGACGGCGCCGGCAAGCTCGCCCCCGCGCTCGCGCTCCAGCACCTGCGCCCCGCGCGTGACGAACCACACGCCTTTCTCCGGGGCCGCGTCGGAATCGGACACGCCCTGCACCATCGCGAGCGCGCTCGCTCCGACGCGTTCTACGTCCTCCGCTATCTCCGTGGCGTCCGCCTGTGCTCCATGGCCGTCCAGCGCCTGAAGGTGAACCACGCCGCTAACGCGGCGTGGTTCACCTTCAGGCGCTGGACAACTCTCTATCAGGGAACGCCACGACTCGCGGCTTTCCATATCCAACGCGGTCCTCACAACAGGGCCGCCCACTTCCGCCGCCGCGCCTCCAGGCGCTTCGCCGCTCGCCAGCACCACCGTCTGGCTCCGCGCCGCCAACGCCGCCGCCAGCTCCTCCGCTACGCCGCCCTCGTCCGCCGTCAGCACCCACAAGCCTGGAGGCTCGGCCACCTGCGCCGGGCCTTGCGCCACTATCACGCCCTTGTCCAGCATTTCATGGGAGAAGGAGTCGTCGACCCCAAGCACCTCGGCTCCCGTGAACCCGGCGTCGCCGAGAGCGCGGCGCCATACGGAGGGGCCCGCGAGGGCGTGGTGCGGGCGGTAGGCGTCGGCGAACCGCCACCAGCCGTCCAGCTGGCCGAAGGTCAGGTCCATCCAGCCCAGCCCGCGCTGGTTTTCGAGCGCCACGAGGTGGCCCGACGGCGCGAGCAGCGACAGGCAATGCCCAAGCGTCTCCTCCAGGTAGCGCGTCGCGTGCAGCACGTTGGAGGCGATGATCAGGTCGTAGCCGTGGGCGTCGAAGCCCTGGGCGACGGGGTCCTTCTCTATGTCGAGCGGACGGTACTCGATGGAGCCGCCGCCGTCGCCGAAGCGGGCCTCCGCCTCGGCGAAGAACCCGGCGGAGATGTCCGTGTACACGTAGTCGAAGCGCCCATCGGGAAGCTCCGGGAGCACGGACGCCGTCGCGGACCCCGTACCCGCCCCAACCTCTATCACCCTGAGCCGCCGCCCCTCGGGCAGCGCGGCAACCAACGCCTGTACCGCGTCGGCCAGCATCCGGTTCGCCGCGCGCGCAACCGGCGCCTTCAGGTACAGGTCGGCCGCGGTGGGCTCGCCGCTGCTGAACAGCAGCGTCAGCGGGTCCTGCTGCCCGCGAAGCGCGTCGGCGAGGGCGAGGCCCGACCGCCGGAACAGCCCGATCTCGATCAGGCCCTGCGGATACTGCTCCGTCATCCCGTCGGCGAACCGTTCCAGGTCGCGCGGCATCTCTTCCGGCAGCGGCTCCTCCGGCCCCACGACCACTGTGAAGCCGTCGCCCGCCTCCTCCAGCACCCCCGACCTCGCGAGCATTTCGAGCAGGCGGCGGAAGAGGCGGTTGTGCTCCGGCTGAACGCCCAGCCGCTCCCGCAGATCCTCCGGGTCCACCGTATCGCCCTTCGCGCGCCGCCAACCCAGCTCTTCGAGCGTCGCGAGCGCGCGGGACCGAGACCATCGCTCCAGGTCGGCGAGCAGCTCATTCCTGCCCTGCGGGTCGACTCCCGCGTCTTCCAGGTAGCCGGGGAATAGCTGCGTACCCGCCGCGACTGCGGCCGGGCTCGGGAAGAAGCCGGCGGCCTCGATTCCGGACGGGAGGGGCCGGTCGCGCCAGGCTACCTCGTACAGCAGGTCATCCACCCCTTCGACCGCCGAGAGAAGCGCCTCCCGCGTGGCCCGCTTCACCGTGTACCCGCTCAGCCCGCCTATGAGCGCCCCATTCGGATCGTAGATGCGCAGCTCTCCGGTCAGGGCCTCGGGCGACTCGCCCGGCTGCGATTCCGCTTCCCGCGAGGCCTCGCTCATGAGCACGTGGCAGACCACGCGGTCCGGCAGCCGCCTGCTCAGCCAGAACCGCTCCCAGCCGAACGGCAGGTAGGTCGCCTCGTCCGGCGCGCCGCTCATGTTGCGCGCCACGCCCACGACCTGGAAGCAGCCGTCCAGCACGAGAGGATGGACGTCGAGATGGTTCCGGCCCAGCGCTTCCGGCAGGCGCACCTCGGCCAGCGCCTCGCCGGGACCGGACCAGGCCCTGCCCAGGGTGCGGAACAGCGGACCGAGATCGATGCCGGTGCCGCTCTTGGCGCGGTAGTATGCCTGCACGTCGGCCGGCGAGAGCCGGGCCTTCAGCGCCTCCAGGTCGACGCGCTCGCCGGCTCCCTGCGCCGGGGCGTCCGGCAGCACGCGGCATTCCACGTGCATCGTCCATGCGTCGTCGGCCCCCTTGCTGAATATCTGTACGGGTCTCGACTGCCCCTGCCCTGGAGCGTCGAGCACGACCTGCACCGTCCGGCCCGCGTCGTCCGCGCCGTCTTCGGAGCCCCGCTCCGGGAAGACGAGAGCGTTGTGAAGCTGCATCTCCTCCACCGCCGTCGAGCCGCTTCCCTCGGCGAGCGAAGCCGAGGCCGCCATGGCCCCGTAGAGAGCGCCGGGCGCGATGAGCCGGCCGAATACCCTGTGGTCCTCGAGCCAGGCAGGGTCCGAAGGGAACACCTCCGTCTCGAATGTGGTCTCGCCGCGGGCGGACTCGTGCCTCACGCCCAGCAGGGGATGGCCCGCGCCGGGCCGCCGTTGCTTCGACTGCTCCAGCCAGTAGCGCTCGCGCTGGAACGGATAGCTCGGCAGGGAGACTCGGCGCCGGGACTCCCCGGCGAACAGCCCCTCGAAGGATATATCCAGCCCTGCCTCGTATGCCTCCGCCACGGCGTCGACGAAGCTGCTCTCGGGCTCCGGCGACGAGCCGTCCCTTGGCGTCCGCCTGAGGCTGGCAAGGGCGACCGGAGCGCCGGAAGCCGATTCGGGCCAGGCCAGCGTCGCCATAGGGCCCAGCACGGCGTGCGGGCCTATCTCCACGACGAGGTCCACCCCGAGCTCGGCCATGGCCCTGACGCCGCTGGCGAACGCCACAGGCTCGCGGGCGTGGCGTCTCCAGTAGGCCGCGTCCAGCGCCATGCAGGGCTCCACCGCCCGTCCGGTGACGTTGCTGACCACTGCCAGGGATGGGGGATTGATCGCCATTCCGCCCAGGAAAGCTTCCAGCCCGTCCAGGGCCGGCTCCACGAGGGCGCTGTGGAATGCCCGGGTCGTGTTCAGCCGTCTTGCCCGGACTTCTTCGGCTTCGAAGCGGGCCAAGATTCTCTCGACCTGCTCGACGGGGCCGCTGACCACGACGTGGGCCCCGTTGTCCGCCGCGATGCTCAGCCCGACGCCGTTGGACGCCGCGTTCAGCGCCTCGACCTCGGAGGCCACCCGCGCAGGCGGCGCGAAGATCGCGGCCATCGCGCCCCGCTCGGTCCCGGACAGCAGGGTGCCCCGCGTCGCGGCAAACCGCATTCCGTCCTCCAGGCTGAAGACCCCGGCCGTATGCGCCGCCGCAATCTCGCCGACGCTGTGCCCCAGCACCACGCTGGGCCGAATGCCCACGCTGGACCAGAGCGCGGTCAGGGCGCACTCCAGCGCATAGAGGGCCGGCTGCTCCCACGCGGTGTCGCCAAGGTCTCCCACCGCCCCGGGGCGACCGAACATCAAGTCCAACAGCGACGCGCCTCTCTCCTCCCGGAACACCGCCTCGCAGCGGTCCAGCACCGCCCGGGCCACCGGCTCGCTCTCGTATAGGGCCTGCCCCATGCCGGTCCACTGGCTTCCCTGCCCGGTGTAGACGAACGCCGCCTTGGTCGCCGACCCCGGCGCCGCGTCCGCGCCGGACCCCGCCAGCGCGCCGAGCCGCTCGCGCAGGGACGCGGCGTCGCGGAACACCACGCCCGCCCGGCGTTCGAAGTGGCTCCGCCCGACGCCCGCCGTCCACGACATGTCCGACAGCGTCGGCTCCGAGGCCGCGCCTATCCCCTCCGGGCGCTCGTCCAGCCATGACAGGTACCGTTCCGCAAGCTCCTTGAGCGCGCCATCCGACTTGCCCGACAGCGGCAGCAGACGCGCCCGCCGCAGGTCCGCGTCTTCCTCCGGTGCCGCCATGGGCGTCGGCAACGAGACCGCTACAGCCTGCGCGGAGCCCGCAATTCCATTCGAGCCGCGCTCGCCGTCCTGACCGGGATACTCCTCCACCACGAGGTGGGCGTTCGTACCGGTTATGCCGAAGGAGTTGACTCCCGCCAACCGTGGCCGCTCGCCGCGGCGGGGCCAGTCCATCATGTCTGAGGTCACGCGCAGCGGATGACTCTCCCAGTCGAAGCCGGGGTTGGGTACGTCGAAGTGTAGGTGCTTGGGAATCACGCCCCGCTTCAACACCAGCGCCGCCTTGATCAGTCCGGCCACTCCCGCGGCCGACTCCAGGTGGCCGATGTTCGTCTTCACGGAGCCGGTCAGGACCGGGCGGCCCGCCTCGCGTCCGCGCCCGTACACGCTGGCCACGGCATCGAGCTCGATCGGATCGCCGACGGCCGTTCCCGTCCCGTGCGCCTCCAGGTAGTCTACCTCCGACGGAAGCGCGCCCGCGTCCGACAGCGCCGCCTCCATCACCTGCTCCAGCGCCGGCGTGTGCGGGACCGTCAGGCCGACGCTGGCGCCGCCGTTATTGACAGCCGTGCCCCGTATGACAGCCCATATCGGGTCGCCGTCGGCCTCCGCCTCGCTCAGCCGCTTCAGCACGACCACTCCGCACCCTTCGCCGCGCACGTAGCCGTTGGCGGACGCGTCGAACGTCTTGCACTGGCCGTCGGGGGACAACATCATCGCCTCGGCGCGGAGCTCGTATATGCGGCCGTTCAAAATGGCCTGTACGCCGCCGGCGATGGCCAGGTCCGCCTTGCCCTGCCGGAGGTCCGAAACGGCGTCGTTCACCGCCACCATGGCCGACGCGCAGGCCGCGTCCACCGCCTTGGACGGGCCCATGAGACCCAGGACGAAGGAGACGCGCCCGCTGGTGCCGTTGAGGTTGGTGCCGCTGAGGGCGTAGAGGCTGCCCGCGGCCTCGGTGGGCCCGCTCGAGTCCACGACCAGCATCCGGTACTCGTCGTTGCTGATCCCGGTATAGACGCCGGTGCGGCTCCCCTTCAGCGCGGCCGGGTCGATGCCGGCGTCCTCGAGGGCCAGCCAGCTCGTCTCCAGCATCATGCGCTGCTGTGGGTCCAGCAGCTCCGCCTCTACCGGCGATATGCGGAAGAACGAGGCGTCGAACCGGTCTATGTCGTCCACGAAGGCGCCGTAGCGGCACGCCTCGTTCTCGACCTGCGGGTCGCGGATGATCTCGCCGATGCGTCCCACGCCCGAACCGGGGACGCCCTCGGTTATCGCGTTGCCGCCCGACTCCAGCAGCCGCCAGAAGGACGGCAGGTCCGGAGCGCCTGGGAACTTGCAGGCCATGCCTACGACTGCTATGGGCTCGTTCACTTCGACATCTCCCGTACTGGACCCAGGATTGACTATAGCAGCGGCCGACGGGCGGCGCAATGAAGCGCAGGCGGGCGTAACTGTTCAGAGTTGGTGCGTTCCTCGTCTAGGGCGCCCACAAGGGACGCCCCTACGATACAGCTTCCATCCCGTAGGGTGCAGCCCTTGTGGCTGCCCTCCCGTACTCTGAACAGTTACAGGCGGGCGGCCTGGCGGCCTTTGCAATGCCCCGCCGCCGTAGCCTAGCTCTCGCTCTCACGCTCGCGGCGCGACCAGCGGCGGCGTAGGAAGCCGAAGAACCAGGCGGCCGCGAGGATGGCGACGGCCGCCGCTCCGACGGCGGTTACGACCATCCACGCGGACGACGCGGCGCCATCGTCCTCCGCCGGAGGGGCCGCCCTGGGCGTGGGCGTAGGCGTTGGAGTGGGGGTCGGCGTGGGGGTGGGAGACGCCGCAGCAGGCGCCGCTGGGTCGCGCTCCACGACCAGCGCGTAGGTGCTGAAGTGGACCAGTTTCGAGACGGCCCAGACCCTGCCCTCGGCGTCGGTCTCGCAGGCGTGGTACTGAAGGGTCCACCCCTCGGGTTCCACCAGGTACACCTTGACGCGGCCTTCCGCGCACTTGTGCTCCTCTCCTTCGGGGACCTGGAGCCATAGCTCCACGCCGCCCGGGTAGGTCGTCGGCGTGGGCGTGTCGCTCCCCACCTTGTAGGTGTTCACGTCCACCACGAAGACGACGTGCTCGTTCTCGCCGACGGGCGCGCCGCTCACGGACTCCACTGTCTGGGCTTCGAACCGGATCTCCAGCACCTCCGGCGCGGCGCCCACCGGCACCACCAGCCGCCCTTTCATGTCGTCCGTCCAGATCACCGTCCTGCTGTCGGGGGAAACCAGCGTTCTCCCCGGCGACGGCGTGATCCCTAGCGTGGGCGTCGGCGTGGGTGTAGGCGTAGGCGTGGCCGTGGCCGTAGCCACGACCGCGGCGGCAACCGCAGGCGTGGGCGTAGGAGTAGGCGTAGGTGTGGGCGTGGCCACATCCCCAGGCGCTGGCGTAGGCGTGGGCGTCGCCGTCGTACCAGGCGCAGGCGTAGGAGTAGGCGTCGCCCCAGGTGCGGAAGTCGGCGTCGGTGTGGGCGTTCCATCCGGCGTAGGCGTGGGCGTCGCGTCCGGCGCGGGTGTCGGCGTAGGCGTGGGCGTCGCGTCCGGCGCGGGAGTCGGCGTCGGCGTGGGCGTGACGTCTGGCGCGGGAGTCGGCGTGGGCGTCGGCGTCTCATCCGGCGCGGGTGTCGGCGTAGGCGTCCCGTCCGGCGCAGGCGTCGGCGTGGGAGTCGGCGTGGCATCCGGCGCGGGAGTCGGTGTAGGCGTGGGCGTAGTCCCCGGCACAGGCGTCGGCGTGGGCGTAGGCGTCGCATCCGGCGCGGGTGTCGGCGTAGGCGTAGGCGTCGGCGTGGTGGGCTGCGCAATCCTATCCGGCGAGGGTACCAGGACCGTGGCCGGATCGTCCTCGACCAGGACGGATACCGTGTCCGCATCGGCGCCGCCCCTGGCGTCCGTGACCGTCAGGGTGAAGCGAAGAGTGGTGTCCGCGTCAACCTCGGGCGCCTCGAAGCTCGGGTTGGGCGTATTGGCGGAGTAGCTCACGCTCGGGCCGCCGACCTGGCGCCATGAGTAGGTGAGCGGGAGGTTCAGGTCCGCGTTCGTGCAGGTGTCAGGGGACGCGAAGCAGCCCGCCCACGGGTCGGCCAGCCCCGTGCTGCCGGAGCCGGTAAGCTGCACCGAATCGCCCTCGGTGACCGTCTGGTTGGCCCCGGCCTCGGCGACGGGGCGGCTCCGGACGCGGACGGAGTCCACGTGTATCCCGTTGTAGGCGGCGTCGGCGCTGCTGGCCGTGTGCGTGACGATCGCGCCCGCGTTGGCGCGGCCGCGCGAGATGGTGAGGGTCTTGGGATCGGACCATCGCGCCGGCGTGAACGTGACCGACGACGGGGAGACGATGACGGACGGGTTCGAAGACGATACCGCGACCGTCACGTTCGACGTCGGCTTCACCGACAGTTCGAGCCGGTAGCTCTTGCTCCCGTCTTCCGGCAGCCCGAGAGCGGCCTGCTGGGAGACGTAGATGCCGCGGGTGACGTACTTGGCCATGGCGGAGTGCCGGCCGCTCCCGGCGGTGTTCGCGCCGCGTATCTGGAAGTCGTAGGTCCCTCCGGTCTCGAGGTCGGAGACTATGTACTTGTAGGGTGCGCCGCTCTTGTCGATCTCGCCGTCCGTCATGGCGCCCCACGCGCCCCAATCGTGGGCGTGGAGCAAGCTGACGGCGATGTCGCTGCCGGCCGTGGGCCGCGTCCCGCTGACGGTAACCGCGGTGAACCTCACCGTACCCTTCGAAGTCGTGGAGGCGTTCGGCGTAATGGTCGGCTCGCCCCTTACCTGGACGCGCCATTCGTCGATCAGCACCTCCGATCCATCCTCCAGGTGCAGCTCAAGCTCGCCGAAGCCTGGGGCGATGGCGGTCAGGGTCACCGTGTGGCGGCCGGGGTGGATGATCGACACGATGATGGCGCTGCCGGAGGTGGGCCGAGACCCGCTTACGTGGACCGCCTTGAACTCCACCCTGCCCTTGCCGCCGCTCCCGTCCGTGAACGTCGGAGCGCCGCTCACGGTGACGCGCCACCGGCCGATCTCGACCTTCGAATCGTTCTCCAGGTCGCCCTTCATCGTCGCGTAGCTCGAGGCGTCGGCGGTGATGGTCACAGGGCGCGCGCCCTGGCTCAGAGCGCCCACGTGGATCTTGCCGCCGTCCGCCAGTGCTGGGACGCTGGCGGACCACTGGTAGGTCCCGGCGGTGATGACGACGTTCAGCAAGGCGACGGCGATGGCGCTGCCGGAGGTGGGCCGCGTCCCGCTCACGTGCTCGGCGTAGAACTCCACCTTGCCCTTGCCGCCGGTCCCGTCGGTGAACGTCGGAGCGCCGCCCGCCGTCGTGATCCAGGAGCCGATCTGCACCTCCGAGCCGGCTTTCAGGTGCGCCTTCAACTCGGCGTAGCTCTCGGCGTCGGGGGTGAGGGTCACCAAGCGGTTGCTCCCGCTCAATCCGCCTATGTGGACCTTCCCCTCGTCGCTCAGCGTCGGGGCGGTGGAGGACCACTCGTAGCTGCCGGCGCTGACCTCCGCGCCGATCGATATCCTGCCGTCCTCGGTCGGGGTCGTGTCGGACCACTGGTAGGTCCCGACCAGGACGGGCGGCGCCTGCCTCTGCCGATACTGCCACTCGGTAACCGTATCGGCGGCGGAAGGCTCGTTCCACCGCAGGGACACGGAGGCCCTCGCGTTGCCCGTGAAGGCGCCGTAGCCGGTGGGAGAGCGGGGGGCCGTGACTATGACGGCGTTCATCAGCGCGACCCGGATGTCGCCGCCGGAGGTCGGCGGCGTACCGCTCACGGACTCCGCGTCGAACGCCACCCTGCCCTTTGCGCCGTCGTTGGCAGGCGTGAACGTCGGCGCGCCGACCACCCTGGCGACCCACGAGCCGATGCGCACCTCCGAACCGGCCGCCATGTGATTGCGCACGTGGCCGAAGTCCGGGGAGACCGCGTTCATGCTCACGGGCCTGGCGGTCCCGCTCAATGAGCCTATGGTTATCTTCCCGTCCGTAGTCGTGGCGGTGGAGGACCACTCGTAGGTCCCGACGGGGCGCTGCGCCGCCGCCGCGGGCCCGGGGCCGGCCAGGTTCACGGCCCGCAGCTCGAAGGTGTAGGTCCTGCCAAGTTTCAGGTACACGGCGTGGCCGCTCAACTTGGTGCAGTCGCGGTCCGGGCAGCGGATGCGCCGCCACCTGCTCGACGCGCTCTCCCGGTACTCGTAGCGATAGATGGATGGGTCCTGTGGGTCCGGCCATGCCAGCGTCGCCTTGCCGCCGTTCTCCGGTCCGCTGTGAGTGGTGGTGGCGGACGGGGTCACCGTCACGTCGAGGATGGGGCTGGCCGGGACGAGGACCACGGACGCCTTGTTCGATGGCGCGCCGCTTCCGGCGGGGTTCACTGCCCGCACCTGGAACACGTACATCGGCGATGACTGGTGGCGAAGGCTGAAGCCGACGGTATCCCTGCCGCTGTTGCCCACGCTCTTCCAGCTTGCCTTCTCCAGCTCGGCGGCGAGCGCGGCTTCGGAAACGACCTGCCTCGCATAGACGGAGCGGTACTGCCAGTACTTGATGCTGGGGTCGTCCGCGTTGTTCCGCTGCAGCTTGTCCCAGCCCAGGGCGAGGGTGTAGCCGCTCGACGCGTAGGTCTTGTCGATGCCGAGGGACGTCCTGCCCGGGAGCATGTCCACGGACGCCACGTTGGAGGGCGTGCCGTGGCCGGACTCGTTGACCGCCCGCACCTGCACGGCCCAGTACGCGACGCCGACGAATCCCACGGGCAGCGTGTACGACGTGGTGGAGCCCGTGCTGCCGGGTATCTCCTTCCAACCCTCCCCTGGCGACGGGGTGGCGGTCGGGTCGCCGAGGACCGCGCCCACCACGTCGTCGGAGGAGTCGACCGCCCGCACCTGGAAGGTGTGGGCCGTGTCGTTGGTCAGGCTGCCCACCGTGTGCGCCGAGGTGGCCGGGCCGCTGCCGGGGACGTCCCGCCAGGAGCCGAAGCCGCCGGCGGTCTTGTACCGGTACTGCCATCCGACGATGTCGGTGGTGTCGCTGGGGCTGCTCCAATAGAGCTCCACGGAGCGGTCGCCGCCGAAGGCCGTAAGGCCGCCCTTGGGCTGCGCCTCACGGTACTGGTAGCCGTCTATAGTGGTGTCCGCGGGCCTGGCCCAACTTGCCGTTAGGGAGAAGGAGCCCGGCGCGCCCGCCTGGAAGGTCTCGACCAGAGATATGACGCTGGGCTCGGTGGGCTTGGCCGGCGGCGTGGCCGTCGCCTTGTCCGAGGCGACCCCGCTGCCGGCCGGGTTCACCGCGCGCACCTGGAAGGCGTACGTCGTACCGGTGACGAGACTCGTCACGACGTGGGACACGGTGGACGCGCCGCTGTTGGGCATGTTCGTCCAGCCCGCCGAGGCCGACGGCGTCGCGGTCGGGTCGCCCAGCACCGCGCCCACCAGCGTGCTGGAGGCGTTCACCGCGCGCACCTGGAAGGTGTAAGCCGTGGCGTTCGCCAGGCTGCCCACCGTGTACGCCGTGGTGGTCGTGCCGCTGGAGGGCACGTCCGTCCACGTGTCGGGGTAGTCGCCGGTGGACTTGTACCTGTACTGCCACCCGGCGATGCCGGTCGTGTTGTCCGGGGTGCTCCAGGACAGCTCCGCCTCCCCGTCGCCGCCGAAGGCCGTCAGGCCGCCCTTCGGCTCCGCCTGCCGGTACTGCCAGCCCGTTATGGACGGATAGCCGGGGTCGTCCCAACCGAGGGTCACCTGCCGGAACGCCGGCGCCGCCGAGAAGCCCTCGGGCTTGGCGGGCGCCGTGGCGGCCTTGGCCTGCGCGGCGGGGCCGGCCTGGGACTGGTTGTTCACCGCCCGCACCTCGAAGGTGTAGACCGTGCCGTACTCCAGGCCGGAGCTCACCGTGTAGGTCAGCGTCGTCGTCGCCACGTCCGTCCACGCGCCCCAGGCGCCCGTCCCGGCGCGGTGGCGCACCTGGAACTTCTCGATGAGCGCAACGTTCCCGTAGGACCAGGTCACCGTCGCGGACGACGCGCCGGTCGCGCTGGCGCTGACGCCGGTGGGGATGGCCGGGAGAGGCTGCGGCGTGGCCGTGACCTCCGACGAGGCCGTCCCGGCGCCCGCGCTGAAGGCGCGCACGCGGAAGACGTAGGTCGTGCCGTTGACCAGGCCCTTCACCACGTGCTGCGTGGTGGCGGCGTCGCTGTCCGTGATGCGCGTCCAGGCGTTGCCCCAGTTGTTGCCGGCGGTCTTCCGCTGGTACTCGTAGCGCGTGATGGTGTTGTTGGACGGGTCGTCCCAGGTCAGGGAGACGAGCCGGTCGCCGGGCGTGGCCGCCAGGTTGGCGGGCGAGGCCGGGTACGTCCAGGCGGACGACTCGTCCGAAGGCGTCCCGTCGCCTCCGGCGCCGCTCGCGCGCACCTGGAAGGTGTACAGAACGCCGTTGGTCAGCCCGGTCACCTGGTGGTACGTGCGGGTACTGGTGCTGATCCAGTCGGTATAGCCGCTGTCGCCGCTGCCGGCCGGCTTGTAGCGGTAGGCGTTGCCCGTCAGCGTGACTCCCGTGGGGTTGGCCCATACCAGCGTGATCTTCCTGTCTCCCGGCAACGCCGCCAGGCCGGTGGGCTTGGACGGGGCCGTGGACGCCGCGGCCTCCGCGCTCGCCGCGCCGCCGCCAGCCGCGTTCACCGCCCGCGCCTGGAAGGTGTAGCTCACGCCGTTGTCCAGGCCGGTCACGGTGTAGGACGTGGTGTCCGCCGTGCTGTTGGGAACGTCCGTCCAACCGCCGTAGCCGCCGGTGGACTTGTGGCGGTACTGCCAGCCGGTGACGGTCGAGTCGCTGGAGGACTTGGACCAGGTGAGCGTTGCCTGCTCGTACCCTCCCGCCGCCGAGAAGGTGGCCGGGGCCAGGGGCAGCGTCGGCGCGACGATGCTGTTGGAGGACGTGCTATTGCCCTTGCCGTTCACCGCCCGCACCTTGAAGGTGTAGCTCTTGCCGTTGGTCAACCCGGTTACCAGGTAGGAGCGCGTCTGGCGGTGCGATCCTGCCAGGTCCGACCACGTGCTCCCGCCGTCGCCGCTGTACTGCCACGAGTCCACCCATATCGCGCCGAGGGTCGTCCACGCCAGCGCGGCCTGCGCGTCGCCGCCCTGCGCCGAGCTCAGCGTGGGCGTGTCGGGCACGCCCACCACCGGGCGCACCGTGAGCTCGGACGGCAGCCCCCAGCCGATGTCGTTCAGCGCCCGCACCTGGAAGGTGTACGCGACGTTGTTGTCCAGCCCGGTCACGGTGTGGGTCGTGAGCGTGCCCGGGTCGCACGGCGAAACGCACGGGATGTCTATCCAGTCGCCGTAGTCGCCGGTGGTCCTGTAGCGGTACTGCCACCCGGTGGACGAGGCGTTGGCCTCCCACGTCAGCACTATCTCACCGCTGCCGCCCGGGCTCCCGCTCGGGCTGGAGGGCGGCGGCGGGACCGCCCTGGGCGTGGCCTTGACGGGGTCCGAGGATGGGCCCGCGCCGGCCGTGGTCACGGCGCGCACCCGGAAGGGGTACTCGGTGTCGTTGTCCAGCCCGGTCACGGTGACGGTGGTCCTGGAGGCGCAGTCCTGGTCGCTGCTAGTCTCGCAGACGATCCTGGTCTGCCAGGTCCCCGAGTCGTATATGAGGTACTCCCACCTGGTGATCCGGTCGTTGCCCGGATCGTCCCAGGACAGGACCACCTTCGTGTCGCCGATGACGGCCGATAGGCCCGTGGGCTTGTCCGGTAGCTGTATCTTCGGCGCGGCGCCGGCCTCGGAAGACTCCGGCCCGGCGCCGGCGGAGTTCACCGCCCGCATCTTGAATACGTACGTCGTGCCGTTGGCCAGTCCGGTCACGGTGTGGGACCTGGTGGAGTCCGCGCCGTTGGGGACGGTCGTCCAGTCGCCGTAGTTGCCGCCCGAGGTCTTCCGCTTGTACTGCCAGCTCGTGATTGTGGTGCCGTCGGCGGCGTTCTTGGCCCAGTCGAGGACGACCTCCTCGTCTCCCGCCATGGGCACGAGGGCGGAGGGCGCCAGCGGAAGCGTATCCACGACCGCTTCGGGGGACGCGCCGCCGGCGCCGGCGTCGTTCACGGGCCGCACCTGGAAGGTGTACTTCTTCCCGTTGTCCAAGCCGGTGAATCTGTGCCCCACCGTGTCGAAGCGCGAGTTGGGCACGGCGTTCCATGAGCCGTAGCTGCCGGAGCCGGTCTTGTACCGGTACTCCCAGTGAGTGACCCACGGCCCCGCCGTCCGGCTCCAGCGCAGCGAGACCTGCCCGTCTCCGCCCCCGGCCCAGAGGTACCCCGAAGCGTTGGGGGCGGCCGACACCGGCGCGGCGCTCGCCACCGCGGACGGGACCCCGCCGCCGGAGTTGTTCCTGGCCCGCACCTGGAAGCTGTAGGGATGGTTGTTGACCAGCCGCGTAGCGGGGGTGGCGTTGTACTCATGCGTGACGGTGTGCGTCAGCGTATTGTTGGCGCCGCTGCCGGGGGTGACGGAGCGCCAGGATTGCCAGTTGACGCTGTCCGACAGCCTGTACTCCCAGCCGGTGACGGTGGAGCCGGCGGGCGCCTTCCATACCAGGCCCACCTGCCGGTCGCCGCCGGTGGCCGCGAGGTCCGTCGGCTGCGCCGGGACGGCGATGGGCGTCGCCGACGCCGTATCGGAGTCCGGGCTGTTGCCCGCGGCGTTGACGGCCCGAATCTTGAAGGTGTAGGCCGTGCCGTTTACCAGGCTCCCGACCACGTGGGAGGTCTGCGACGGGCAGTCGGAGTCGGTGGAGGTGACGCATGCGTCCGTCCAGTTGCCGTAGGTGACGTTGTTGCCGCTTCCCGTGCCCTGCTTGTACTGCCACCTGGTTATGCTGGCGTTGTCCGGGTCGTCCCATTGCAGCAGCGCCTGCCGGTCGCCGGGGTGGGCCTGGAGTCCAGTGGGCTTCGCCGGCGCCGCCAGGCGCGGGGTCGAAATACGCTCGTCGGATGCTATTCCGCCGCCGCTGCCGTTCACCGCGCGAAGCTGGAAGGTGTAGGCGACGTCGTTCTCCAGGCCGGCCGCGACGTAGCTGATGGTGGTCGACGCGCTGTCCAGGATGGGAGTCCAGGCGCCGTACTGCCCGGTGGACTTGTACCGGTACTGCCAGCCCGTCACGGTGGCGTCGGAAGGGCTCTTCGTCCAGTCGAGCCTGACCTCCGCGTCCAGGGCCGTGACCGAGAAGGCGGCAGGCGCCAGCGGGATGGTCTGCGTCGCCTTGCCGCCGGACGCCGCGCTGGGGCCCGCCCCGTTCACGGCCCACACCTTAAAGGTGAAGCTCTTGCCGTTGGCCAGCCCCGTGATGGTCGCGTAGCGGGTGAGGCGGTTGCCGCCCAGCTCGGGGGTGGCGTAGTCGGCGCAGACGGCGGGGGTGAGGACGTTGCCGTCGTGGTCGCGGCAGACCCGGTAGCCGCCGCTGCCGGCGGGGATGTCCGCCCAGGTCGCCCCGCCGTCCTTGCTGTACTGCCACTTGTCGATCCAGCGCGTCGGCGACACGCTCCACGCCAGGTAAGCCTGGGCGTTGCCGCCGACGGCGGAGACCAGGGTGGGCGTGTTGGGCGCCGCGGACACGGGCCGTGCCTGCGCGGCGTCGGACGCCGCGCCGTAGCCGCCCGCGCTCACCGCGCGCACCTGGAAGGCGTACAGGTCGTTGTGCGCCAGGCCCTGGTCGGTGACCGTCTGGGTCACGACGTGGCCGGTCGTCGCCTCGCCGCTGCCGGGGATGTCCTGCCACGCCAGCCAGTTGTTCGGCACGCTGCGCGCCCGGTACTGGTACCTGCCGATGGGCGCTGTGGAGGTGTTGTTCGGCGTGGTCCACGAGAGCGTCACCTGCGCGGTCCCCGAAGTGGACGCCGCCGCGGTAAGGCCGGTGGGCTTGGCGGGGGCGCCCGCGGGCGTGGCCGTCTTCGGGTCGGAGGCCGCGCCGTTGCCGCGCAGGTTGGCCGCGTACACGCGGAAGGTGTACCGCGTACCGTTGGTGAGGCCCGTCACGGTGTAGGAGTAGGCGACCGGGTCCGCGCTCATCGCGTTGCCGCTGACGATCACGACGGCGCCGTCGGCGGGCGGCTGCTGGGCCAGCTTCACCTGCGCCGTCTGCGTCGTGTTCCAGTTCGTGGTGGTGAACGTGAGCGTGGAGGGCGTGAAGACCGCGCCCGGGGCCGCAAAGCTAACCGTCACCGACTCCGCCGGCTTGAACGCCAACTTCACGGAGACGCTCCGGTTGGTGCTCCAGTTGTTGCGGTTGAATGTCACGCTGCCGGGGCTGGCCACGGTCGGCGTCGTCACCGTGCGCGAGCCGAACGCCGCGCGGTCGTCGATCCGCGTCCACGCCTGCAGACCCGTCGGCGTCACGTTGTTCTGCCCGGCGGCGCCCCGCACCTGG
This sequence comes from Dehalococcoidia bacterium, assembly GCA_963664035.2. Taxonomy (GTDB): domain Bacteria; phylum Chloroflexota; class Dehalococcoidia; order Lucifugimonadales. The sequence goes on from OY760867.2 coordinate 3,200,328, forward strand.
TAGGTGTAGACCGCGCCGGCGGTCAGGCTCGCGGTGAAGGTGTGCGACGTGGTGTTCGCGCCGCTTCCCTGGATGGTCGTCCAGTTGGAGCCGTCGGCGCTGTACTGGTACGAGGTGATGGCGCTGTTGTTCGGGTCCGTCCAGGACAGGGTGATCTCCTGGGCGGCGCCCCCCGCGCCGATGACCACGTCGGCGGCCGAGTCGGGGCTCACCCGGGCGCTCCACCTGGTGATCGTGTCGTCGATCTTGCCGTTCCAAGCCAGGGAGGCCCGCGCGTTGCCCGCGCTCGCGGTGAGGCCGGCCGGCTTGGCGGGGACGGACGCGGGCAGAGGCCTGGCCGTAGCCGCGGCGGACGCGGCGCCGTCGCCGTCGGCCATGGTGGCGCGCACCCTGAAGCTGTACGTCACGCCGTTCGTCAGCCCGGTCACGGTGTACGACCTGGCCGACGGAACGCTGGAAATCCGTTTCCAGCCGCCGTAGCTGGAGTCCGTGCTCCGCTTCCGCTGCACCTCCCAATTGACGATCCGGCCGTCCGCCGGGCTGGCGGTCGTCCACGTCAGCGTCGCCTGGCGGTGCCCGGCCGTCGCCGTAAGGCTCGCCGGCGCGGCCAGCGGCCGGATGGGACGCACGACGGCGACGGCGGACAGGCCGTAGGCGACGGCGTTTCCGGCCTGCACCTCCACGTGGTGCCACGCGCCGTTGGTCAGGTCCGTCAGCGTGTGCGACATGGTGTTGCCGCTGGTGCTGGGCGTGAAGACGGTCCAGCCCACCCAGTTGCCGCCGGCCGCGATGTAGCGGACGCGCCACTTCGTGATGTCGGAGTCGGCGGGCGGCTTGTCCCACGCGAGGACGATCCGCGCGTCGCCGCCCGTCGCCCTGAAGTTGGCGGCGCTCAGCGGCGTAGCGCGCGGCGTGGCCGACGCCTCGTCGGAGGGCGTCCCGTCGCCGGCGGAGTTCACGCCGCGCACCTGGAAGGTGTGCTCGGCGCCGTTCTCCAGGCCGGGCACGCGGAAGAACAGGTCGTTCGTGACCGTGCAGCCGATGGTGCGGTTGTCCTTGTTATCCGGGTACTGGCCGGCGGGCAGCGTACACAGCCTGGACGGGTACAGGTCCTTCCAGGAGCCGTAGCTGCCGTCGGTCTTGTAGCGGTACTGGTACTTGTCCAGGTATAGGTCCGTGGAGGCGTCCCACCTGAGCTTGACCTCGCCGACGCCCGCCTTCGCGGTGAGGTTCGTCGGCTTGGCCGGCGCCGGGCGCGGAAGCGCGGCGGAGGAGGCAGGCGGGCTCGTACTCCCCGCCTGCGTCACCCTCAGGTGGAACCGGTACACCGTGCCGTTGTCCAGCCCGGTCACCGTGTGCTCACGGTAGCTGGCGCTCGCGCTTATCCTCTGCCATGCCTGGAGGTTCTCGGCGGCGACCCAGCTTCCGCCGACATCCGCCCGCACCTCGTACACGTACGCCGCGTCCCGCTCCAGGTACGGCGACGCCGTCGTGAAGGAGTGGGAGGACAGCTTGAGCGGGTCGCACGGCGAGGAGCACGGGATGTCCTCCCAGTCGCTCCACGTCGTCGAGGTCGCCCGCCGCATCTGCCACTTCGTCGTGCCCGCCGCGCCCGGGTTGTACCACTCAAGGGCGACGCGCTGCGACGCGCCCGCGCCGATGACGAGGCTCTTCGTCTCCCCCTGCTTCGACACGCGCAGCAGCCAATCGACGCTCCCGGTGTAGCTCGCCGTCCACGACAGGACCGCGCTGGCGTCCTTGCCGACGGCCGTGAAGGACCCCGGCGCGTCGAGCGAGGCGCCGCCGACGGGCGAGGCCGCGGCCACTGCGGCGTGGCCCTCGCCGTATCCGTTGACCGCCCGCACCTGGAACGTGTACGCCGTGCCGTTGGTCAACCCCGTGACCCTGTGGAACACCGTGTCCCGGTTGCTGTGGGGAATCCGCGTCCACGTCTGCGGGTAGTCCCCCGTCGTCTTGTACCGGTACTCGTACCGCGTAATCGTCGCGTCCGCCGAGTGGTTCCACGTCAGCGCGACGTTCCGGTCGCCGGGCGTCGCCGTGAGGCCGGCGGGCGCAGCCGGGACGGGCAGGGCCAGAGGCGTGGCCGTCACCGCGTCCGAGGGCAGGCCGAGGGCCACCGGGTTGCCGGCCGGGTTCGCCGCCGCCACCCGGAAGGCGTATTCCGTGCCCGTGGTCAGGCCGGTCACGACGTGGGACGTGGTGTCGGCGCTGCTGCCGTCGATGCGCACCCACGGATAGACGAACAGCCCCGTCGACGCCGGGCCCAACGCGCTCCCCACCGGGTTGCCGGACGAGCCGACCGCGCGCACCTCGAAGGTGTAGATCGCGGAATGTGTGAAGCCGCCCACACTGGCGAAGGTGGTGGGCGCACTGCTGCCGGCAACGTCGGTCCAGTCGGTGTAGCCGCTCTCGGTGTCGCTCTTCGGCTTGTAGCGGTACTGCCACCTGGCGATGCCGGCCGCGCCGGACGGGGTGTCCCACGCCAGGTCCACGCTGTACCTGCTGCCGAAGGCCGCCAGCCCGCCCGAGCGCTCCACGTACCGGTGGTACCAGCGTCCGATGGACGGATAGTTGGGGTTGTCCCAATCGAGGGTGACCTGCCGCACGCCCGGCGTGGCCGTGAAGCCCGTGGGCTTGGCCGGGGCGGTGGCGGCCTTGGCCTGGGCCGCCGGGCTGTGCTGGGACTGGTTGTTCACCGCCCGCACCTCGAAGCTGTAGACCGTCCCGTAGTCCATGATGCCGGCGGTGTTGCGCGTGACGGCGTCCAGCTCCAGTTTCATCGCGTTGGCGGAGTTGCTGAAGGGCCCGAATCCTTCGGATTGCTGGATTGCGCGGTCCGCAATGCTCCAGCCGTTGTCGCTGGGGACCGGGGTCTCCGCGCCGCTGGCGGTGTTATTCAGCCTGCCGCCCTGGGAGGTCGTGCTGACGTGGACGTAGTAGGAGGTGTTGGCGGCCAGGTTGCAGCCGGCAGTGCAGGCGAACGTGACCTGCCCGGCCGCCGCGGTCCCGCTCAGCGTCGCGCCAATGGACGAGCCCACGTCGCCGCCGGACTTGCCGTATATGGCAACCACGACCGCCGAGCCGGCGTTCACGGTCTCGAAGTCCACCGTCACGCTCGACAGGGTGTAGCCGCCCGGCGCGCCTCCGGTGGTGAACTCCTGCGCCCAGGACGTGCCGGAGTTGAAGCGCATCGCGAGATTCGACGTGGACTGGTCGAGGTTGCTCACGCTGGCGGCTTCGGGGATCGTGTAGGACGTCTTCGTCTTCGCCGCGTCCGCCCACGCGCTCCACGCGCCCGTCCCGACGCGGTAGCGAAGCTGGAGCTTCTCGATGACCGCCGTGTTGGGGTGGCTCCACGTGAAGGAGACGGACGACGCGTACGTCGCGGTGGCGCTCGTGATCGTCGGCATGGCCGGCGCCGGCTGCGGCGTCGCCGTCACCTCCGCCGAAACCGGCCCGGCGCCCGCGCTCACCGCCCGCACGCGGAAGGTGTAGGCGGTGCCGTTGACCAGGCTGCCCACCACGTGCTGCGTCGTGGTCGCCATGCTGCCCGTGATCGCCGTCCAGTCGCTGCCCCACGCGCCCGCGGTCTTCTGCTGGTACTCGTAGCGGGTGATGCTGTTATTGAGCGGGTAGTCCCACGTCAGCGACACCGATTGGTCGCCCGGCGTCGCCGCCAGGTTCGACGGGGCCGCCGGGTACGTCCACGTGAACGCCGCGTAGGAGGGCCAGCCCGCGCCTCCGGCGGTGTGCGCCCGCACCTGGAAGGTGTACAGCACGCCCCTGTCCAGCCCTGTCACGTCGGTGGACGTGGCGGCGGCGATGCTCGTCCAGCCCGTCCAGCGGAAGCCGCCTGAGCCGGCGGGCCTGTAGCGGTAGGAGTTGCCCGTCAGCGCGACGCCGGCGGGGTTCGTCCACGACAGCGTTACCTTGCGCTCGCCGGGGGCCGCCGCCAGGCCGGTGGGCTGGGCCGGCGGCGGGAGCTGCGGCGTGACGGTTATCGGCGCCGACGCCGCGCCGTCCCCGGCGATGTTCACGGCGCGCACGCGGAACTGGTACTCCGTGCCGTTGGTCAGCCCGGTGACCGTGTAGCGCGAGAACGGGCCTACGCTTTCCCAGGCGCTCCACCCGCTCCACTGCTGGCCCGACTTCTCGCGCTGCTGGTACTCGAAACGGCTGAACAGGCTGCCGGGGACGACCTGGTCCCACTCCAGGTGGACCTTCGTGTCGTCGGGCCGGCCGCGCAGTCCGGTCGGCGCGGCGGGCTTCGGCGTCGGCGTGGCGAAAGCCTCCCGCAGCGTTCCCGCGCCGCTCCTGTTCACCGCCCTCACCGCGAAGGTGTACCGCCGCAGGTTGGTCAGGCCCGTCACCGTGACGTTGGAGGCGTTGACCCAGACCACCTCGGTGGGTATTTCGACCAGGACGTTGACGGGGACCACCGGCTGCTGGCCCGGTGGGATCAGCCCCGGGGGCAGCCCCCCGGGGTTGCCGGGCTGCTGGGGAAGCTGCGGCTGCTCCTTCAGCGTGACGCTGACCACGACGCCCGTGTTCCAGTTCTGCGGCGTGAGGATGATCGTGGACGTGCTGAAGTTCGCGATGTCCGAGGCGAGGAAGACCTTCACCGGCGCGGGCGGCGCGGCGGGCAGCGTGGCGGTGAAGGTCTTGGGCGTGTTCCAGTCCTGGTCGGTGAAGCCGAGCTCGTCCGGCGCGGCGACTATGGCGGTCGTCACGTCGGTCCATGCGCCACGGTCGACCCGGTACTCCCACTTCGTGATGGAGGAGTCCAGCGGGTCCGTCCACGTCAGCCGTACCTGGCGGTCGCCGACGGACGCCACCAGCAGGCCCTCCGGCGCGTCGGGCCATCCCAGCGTCGCGGCGGTCGCCTTCACCGGCAGGCTCGTGCTCGCGCCGCTCACGGCCCGCAGGTAGTAGTCGAACGACGCGCCGATGCCGAGCTTCGACAGGGTGTGGCTGACGGTGGAAGCGTTGCTGCCCGGTATGGCCGTCCACGGGACGACCGACGTGCCCGTACCGCCCGCCAGCGTCAGCCTGTACTCGTAGCGGGTTATCGCGCCGTCGCCCGGGTCCGTCCACGTCGCAGTCAGCGTCGTGGTGGCCGCCGCGACGGTGAGGCCCGTCGGCGCGGCCACCCTCGGCGTCGCCGAGGCGGCGTCCGACGCCGGGCCAGGCTCGCCGTACCGGTTCAGCCCGCGCACCTCGAAGGCGTAGGCCACGCCGTTGACCAGGCCGGTGGCGGCGTAGGTGTGGTCCGTCCCGGACGTCGTCGGGGTCACGGCGGCCCACGTCGTCCCGCCGTCCTTGCTGTACTGCCATGACGACGCCGTGTTCGACGTGGGCCAGGACAGCGTGGACCGCTTGTGCTCGCCGGAGGTCGCGGCGAGGCCCGTCGGCTTGGCGGGGCGCGCCTCCGCGTAGGTCCAGGCCGCGTTCGACGCCGGGCCCGGGCCGACGGCGTTCACCGACCGCAACTGGAAGGCGTACCGCGCGCTCGAGGTCAGGCCCGTCGCCGTGTGGCTCCGCGTCGCGCCGCCGGAGACGCTCGTCCACGGCGTGGTCGTGGCCGTCGCGGAGGCGCCGCCGAGCGTCGTCCCGACCGGCGTGCTGGAGGCGTTCAGCGCCCGCACCTGGAAGGTGTACGCCGTGCCGTTGGCAAGGTTGGGCACCGTGTGCGAGGTGGTGTTCGCGCCGCTGGACGGCACGTCCGTCCACGTCGCCGGGTAGTTGTTATTGCCGCTCTTGTAACGGTACTGCCACTTGACGATGCCCGTATCGCTCGGCGCGCTCCACGACAGGTACGCGGTCGTATCGCCCGCCAGCGCCGCCAGGCCGCCCGTCGACGTCGCCCGCCGGTACTCCCAGCCGGTGACGGTGGCGACGTTGGAGGTCGTCCAGTCCAGCTTCACGCCGCCGCCCTGCCCCGCCGCCGTCAGCGCGGGCCCGACCAGGACCGTGGCCGGCGTCGTAGAGGCCGAGGCGGAGGCCGGGCCGCTGCCCGCGGCGTTCACCGCGCGCACCCTGAAGGTGTAGGTCGTACCGTTGTCCAGGCGCGTCACCACGGCGGACGCCGGGCGCGACTTGATCGCCGTGCCCGCCGGCATCTCCGCCAGGTAGTGGGGATTGACGCGCCGCACCTGGAAGTTATAACCGACGCCCGTATCCAGGCCCGTGAACGTGTGCGACCGGGCCGACGCGCCGCCGCTCACCGTCTCCCACGCGCCCCACGATCCGCCCACCGTCCGCTTGCGAGCCTCCCACCCGGTCGCGCCCGCGGTGTGGGCGTACCCGCTCCAGCTCACCGTCGTCGACGTCGAGTTGTTGGAGTGGTGGGGCGCCAGGGCGGAGTTGGGCACGACCTGGACCACAGGGCGCACGGTGTAGGAGTACGACGCGGTCGGGTGCAGGTCCCCGACGGTGTGGGAGCGGGTGAGCGCCGTGGTCCCGTGCAGGTCGCTCCACGGCGTCGGCGTGGAGGGCGTCGCCTTCGCCTCGCCCAGCAGCGGGCTGACCCGCGTGCCGACTGAGTTCACCGCCTGCACCTGGAACGTGTACTCCGTGCCCGGGGTGAGGCCGGGGACGGTGTAGCTGCCCGTGCTCTTCTTGCTCCCCGGCACGTCCGTCCAACTGCCGTAGCTGCCGCCGCTCTTGTAACGGTACTGCCACTTCAACACCGCGTAGGTGTCGGTGAACGTCCACGAGAGCGCCAGGTCGCCGTCGGCGTTGGAATTGGCCGTCCCGCTTATCGCGGGGCCGATCGCGCCGCCCGAGGCGTTGACGGGCCGCACCTCGTACACGTAGGGCGCGTTGACGTGGGCGGCGAGCATGACGTTCACCGTCACGTTCGAGGCGGGGGCCGCCTCCAGCTTCACGCTCACGCTCTGCGTCATGTTCCAGTTCACCGTCGTGAAGGTGAGGATGGACGGCGTAAACTGCACGTTGTCCTGCTCCAGCAGCACGGTCACGTCGGTCGACGGCCGCCTGGCCAGCTTCATCGTGGTCGTCGTCGCCGTGCTCCAGTCCTGCGTCGTGAAGGTCAGCGCGGCGGACTGCACGACCTGGAAGGTCGTGTCCCCGAGCACGGACGCGGTGTGCGACCGCGTGGACGCGCCGCTCCCCGTCACGGCCTTCCACTCCTCCGTGGTCCAGCCGGAGACGTTGGCGCTCCTGGTCCTGTACTCCCAGCCGGCCACGTCGTTGTCGACGGGCTCCCAGTAGAGCCGCACGGGGCCGGCGTTGCCCATGGCCGTCAGGCCGCCCTCGGTCTTATAGACCGGCCCAAGCTGCCGGTACTGCCAGTACGTCACGTTCGCGTCGTAGCCGAAGCGCCAGCGGAACGTCCCGATTGCGGGCGTGTCCGCCCACTTCGCGCCGTCGTCCTGGCTGTGCTGCCACTTGTAGACCGTCCGGTCGATGGGGTCGTTCCAGCGCAGCGTCGCCTGCCCGTCGCCCGCCGTCGCCGAGAGGCCCGTCGGCTGCGCGGGCAGCACCGGGAACGACCTCCACGGCGACGCCTGGCCTTCGCCGTAGGCGTTCGCCGCCCGCACCTGGAACGAATAGTCGACGCCGTTCTTCAGCCCGGTGAACATGTGGGAAGATCCCAGCGGGTGCAACGCCGTCACGTTCACCGTGACGCTCGACGCCGGCGGCTTCGCCAGCTTCACCTTCACGCTCTGCGCCGTGTTCCAGGTGGTCGTGGAGAAGGTCAGCTGCGCGGGCGTGAAGATTACGCCGTCCTGGTACAGCCCCACCTTCACCGTTGCCGTCGGCGCGGAGGACAGCTCGACGGCGAGCGTCTGCGCCGTGTTCCAGCTCTGCGTCGTGAACGTCAGCGCGGGCGTGGTGGAGGCGGCCAGCGTGGGGAAGTCCGTCCACCCGTCCGGCAGCGTGGCCGAGGGCGTGACGGTGACGTTGGCCGGCGGGTGGGCGGACGCGGGGTTGCCCGTCGGCGCGCTCACGCCGCGCACCTGCACGAAGTACACGCTGCCGTTGACCAGGTCCGCGACGGTGTGGGACCGGAGGAAGTGGTCGCTGCGCGGGATGTCAACCCAGTTCGAATAGTCGGACGAGTTCGTGAGCGTCGCGGAGTTGGACCACGCGCCGAACGTGTCGTCCGTGTACTTGGGCCGTACCTGGAAGTTCCATCGCGTGGCGTTTATCTGTGCCCTGACGTCCGTCAGGCTCCCGGCGACGTGGGAGCGGACGCCGGCGCCGCCCGGGATGTCCCTGGTACTCCACACGGTGCTGGTACCGTACCGGTACTGCCACGAGGCGACGGTCTTGTCCTGCGGCACGGCGGGGTCCGTCCACCACAGCGTGGTCTCGCCGTCGCCGGGTATCGCGCCCAGCAGGTCGGTCGCCGCCTTGGTGTGGGCGCGGTACTGCCACTTGGCGATGGGCCGCCCGCCGGTGTCCGGCGCGTCCCAGTACAGGTCGACCCGCGCGTCGCCGGGATACGCCTGCAGGTCGCCCGTCTTCTCGGCCCGGCGGTACTGGTGCTTGCCTATCGTTGCGTCCGTCGAGGCGGTCCAGGAGATCGTACCCTGCCCCGCGCCGCCCGTTGCCGAGAAGCCCGTGGGCGCGGCGGGCGGCGTGTTCACCGACGCCTCGTTCGACTCCGCGCTGTATTCAACGCCGTTGTACGCCCGCAGCTTGAACGTGTAGCTGGCGCCGTCGGCGGGGACCCACCTGACGTAGCTGGTAGAGTCCTTGGTCGCGCGGGCGAGGTGCTGCCAGGGGCCGTAGGCCCCGTTACCCCTCTTGACGGCCACGAACAGCTTCGCGAAATCGTTGCCCGCGGCGTTGCCGGTGTCCGTGGAGAGCGCCGTCCAGGTGAGGGTCACCTCCCTCGACGGACTACTCCCCGGCACGAACCCCGTTATCTCGGCCTCCAGGTCGGTGATCGCGGTCGGAGCGGCCGCGGGCCGCAGCGACAGCGTGGCGATGGAGGTCGCCGACTCCGTGCCGTCCTCGTCGATCGTCTTGAAGTTGAACGTCGCGCCGCTGAAGGTGTCGCTGGGGTAGAAGAACAGCCACTTGCGGGAGTGGGCGCCCTGTTTCTGCTCGTTCCAGACGACCTGGTTCGCCGTCACCGGGGTCGAAGACAGCTCCCTGCAGAAGGAAAAGCTGGGGCGGTTACGGCACCAGTTGCTGCCGTACCGGAAGCCGAACTGCACCAACTCCAGCCGGCCCTGGGTGGAGTCCGGCAGCGTGAGTATCCGGACCTGCTTGAGGTCCAGCTTGTCGTCGTACGGGAAGTCGCGGCTGACCCTGACCTCCGTCCGCCTGGCCTGGCTCGTGGGCAGTATCACGTGCGTGAAGTTGCCGCCGACGCCGCCGACGTAGGCGATGCTGGCATCGTCCGACGCCGGCCCGTCGTCCACGTTCGTCTTGGTGGCGTACACTCGGACGGTGTAGGTCGTGCCGCCGACGAGGTTCGGTTCCAGGATCGTCGCCGCGGTCGTCGCGCCCACCGACGTCTGCCGGGAGGGGTCGTAGTCCTGCGCGCCGGACCGCCACTGCACCACGTAGCCCGTCGCGCCGGACACCGTCGTCCAGGTCACGCCGATGCCGCCGCCGTCGAGCTCCGTCAGCGTGACGTCCGTCGTCGCGAGCTCGTCGTCGTCCACGATGGTCAGCGTTACGGCCGCCCCCGTCTTGGCGATCCACTTGTCGGCGGTGACGTAGGCGTCCAGCGACAGGCTCACGGTGTGGTTGGGCCTGTCCACCTTGTCGTTGATCGCCGTGATCGTCATGCTCGCGGTCGTGGTCCCGGCCGGGACGACGAGCGCGGGCACGTCGAGGCGGTAGCGGTCGCAGAACGTGCCCAGGACCACCGCCACGTCGTTCGCCGGCGCGGCGATGAGCCGGACGCTCACGCTCTGCGCCGTGTTCCACGTGCTGGTACTGAACGTCAGCTCGCTCGGCGTGAACCGGACGTTCGCCTGCTCCAGGAAGATCTTGGTGGTCGTGCCGGGATCCGCGGCCAGCTTCACGCTGACCGTCTGCGCCGTGCTCCAGTTGGAGGTAGTGAACTCCAGGGTGGACGTGGCCACCGGGACCAGGCAGTTCGGCAGGCCGATGTCCAGCGTCACCGGGACGTTCCACGCGGAGGTCAGCGTCCCCGTAGTCGTGGCCACCGTCGAGCCGCCGACGCTCTCGTAGATCGTCGCCGGCGTGACCGTGAAGGTCGCCGTGGGCCGCTGCGCGGCGGCGGTGTGGTTGCCGTACTTCAGCGCCGGGTACCCGTTCGCCGCGCCGAAGTCCCACGGGTCGTCCGTTCCGGTCGTCATGCTGCCGTCGTTGTCGGCGTCGTCGACGTCGATGTTCCAGTCCTTGTATATGTCGTTGGCGCCCGTGCCGTAGGCCGTCGGCGTCTGGAGCTCGCTCGTCGTCTTGCCCGTGCCGCCGTCGCTGCTCGACTGCCCGGAGGTCTGCGTGTTCCAGTAGGAAGCGGTGACCGTGCCGCCGCCGGCGCCGCCGCCGACCAGCCCGCCCGCCTCGTTCGTCGCCGCGCCGGACGCCGTCACCGCGCCGGTGGAGAAGCTGTAGCGCACGTTGGAGCCGGAGAGGGCCTTCCCCACCAGGCCGCCCGCGTTCGCCTCGGTGTTCGTCGTGCCGCTCGTGACCTTCGCGCTCACGGCGCCGCGGGCGTAGGAAGCGTTGACGGCCTCCTGGCCCTCCATGTATCCGACCAAGCCGCCCGCCGTCACCTGCGCGTTGTCGCCGCCGCCGCTCGCGGCGACCGTCCCCGCCGCGTAGCTGGCGTTCACCTTCACGGCGCTGTCGGCGCGCCCCACCAAGCCCCCCGCGAGCACCCGCTTCGCGCCCTGCCCCGTCACCGTCAACGTGGCCGTCACGTCCACCCACGACCGGCTCCCCAGCACGTCCTCCTGGGCGCGCCCCACCAGCCCGCCCACGTGCAGGTCCTGCGAGGTGGAGCCGGTGAACGAGCCGGTGAAGACCACCCTACCGGTGGAGTAGCTGTCCTCGACGGCGGACTGCGCCCGGCCGGCCAGCGCCCCGACGTTGACGCTGCTCCCCGTGGTCGGCCTCACCGATATGTCCACGTCCTCCAGCGCCACGTTATAGACGTGGGAGTCGGGGCCCAGCCAGGCGAACAGGCCGCCGTACGCCGCCCCGGTGCGGTCGATGAACAGGTTGGAGATGGTGTACGTGTCGTTGTTGCCGTCGAAGTCGCCTACGTAGTAGCTCCCGCCGAGCTGGCCGCCGATCGGGTCCCAGCCCGCGCCGCCGTTCCAGTACGCGTCGCCGGAGTCCGCCTCGCCGTTGCCGTTCGTGTCGAAGTCCAGATCCGCCGCCAGCTCGTAGCCCGCGCAGGTCCGCTGCGCCAGGGCCAGGTCTTCATTGCACCCCATCTTGTAGTGGGACGTGGGGAACGCCGCGTCGTATCTCGTCTTGTCGTTGCCCGTGACCACGCCGTCGCCGTCCAGGTCGTAGCGGACGGCGTCCAGCTGCGCCAGCGTCCTGATCTCGATGAGCCCGTCGTCGTCCGTGTCGTAGTCCTGGCCCAAGCTCGTGGTCACCTCGGCCCACGCGCTCCGGTCCGCGCCGGACTTGGTCGCCGCCACCCGGAAGTCGTACAGTACGCCGTGGGTCAGGCCCGTGATCGTGTGCGTGAGGCTCGTCGTAGCCGTCGAGCTCCACGCGCTGGCCGTGCTCAGCTTCCATTGCACCGTGTAGCCCGTGGCGTTGGACACGGCGCCCCAGGTGAGGACCAGCGACGTGTGGTCGGCGCCTTCGGCCGCCGACAGCGTGGGCGCGGCCAGCTCGTCGTCGTCGGTGATCGTGAGGCCCGGCGACGCGCCCACGCCGACCCACGGGTCGTCCGTCGTCGAGGTCAGGTTCACCGTCTTGTTCACCTTCGCCGACGGGCAGTCCGACGTCCCGCACTTGTAATTGTTCACCGCCGCCAGCGTCGTCGTGGCGGTGGTCGTCCCGGCGGCTATCGTGATCGTCGCCGGCGTCAGCGTGTACGCCGCGTCGGCTAGCGGCGTCACCGTCACCGCGTTATGCCAGGCGCCGCTCAGCGTCGCCGTCACGACCGTCGTGGTCGCGCCGCCGACGTACTCGTATATGGTCGCCGGGCTTACGCTCAGCGTCACGCTCGTCCGCTGCGGCGGTATCGCCATGCCGTCGTAGTCCAGCACCGGGTAGTCGTACGCCGCGCCGAAGTCCCACGGGTCGTCCTGGCCCGTCGCGTCGCTGCTGTCGTTGTCGGCGTTGTCGAGGTCGAGGTCCCAGTTGGCGTAGATGGTGCTGGTCGTGGCCGTCGGCGTCTTCAGCTCCGCCGTCGTCTTGCCGGTCCCCTGCCCCGACGTCGTGATGCCCGACGTCGTCGTGTCCCAGTAGCTGTAGGCGGTGATGCCGGAACCGTGCCTGCCCGTCAGGCCGCCGACGTTGCTGGTGACGGTGCTGACGCTGGTGGTCGCGCTGGCGGCGATGCCCGTCGAGTAGCTCGCCGTTATCTTGCCGCCGTCCTGCGAGCCCACGAGGCCGCCCGCGTTCAGGGTGGCGGCGCCGCCGGCCGCGGTGGACCTGGCGTTCGCCGCTGAGTAGCTCGACTTTATCTCGCCGCCCTTGTGGTAGCCGACCAGCCCGCCCGCGTGCGCCTCCCCGCCGCTAGTCGCCTTGACGGTCGCGCCGGCCGACCCCCGCGAGTACGAGGCGACGATGTTCGCGGTATCCTGGTAGCCCGCGAGGCCGCCGGCGTAGGACTTGGCGCTCGCGTCGTTGCTGTCCTGGGTCGCCGTCACCGCCGCCCGCGCGTAGCTGGACGTTATCGAGCCGCCAACCTGCTTGCCGACCAGCCCGCCCGCGTGGGGCGGCTTGTCGGTGTTGGAGGACGCGTTCGCCGTGGCCGTCACCGCGCCGGTGACGTACGTATCGACTATCCTGGCCCGGCTGTAGCCCGCCAGCCCGCCAGCATAGACGCCGAGGTCGCCGACGGCGGCCGAGGCGTTGGCGAACGTGACCGAGACGCCCTCCAGCCCCAGGTTGCGCACCACCGCGCTCTGCCCCAGGTCGCCGAAGAGCCCGGCGAACAGCTCGTACCTGTAGCTGCCCGACGAGCCCGTCCGCGCGCCGGAGCGGTTGATGAACAGGTTGGAGATGACGTAGTCATTGCCCTCGAAGGTCGTGTTGAACGGCGCGCTGCTGGCGTCCGCCGACGTGGAGTCGTGCGCGATGGGCCACCAGCCCTTGCCGCCGTCCCAGTACGTGTCGCCGGAGTCCGCGCTGCCGTCGCCGTCCGTGTCGAAGTCCAGGTTCGCCGATAGCTCGTAGCCGCTGCACGTCGGGTTCCCCGTGCCCGCGCTGGCGATGCTCACCACGCTCTCCCCGCAGCCCATGTTGTCCTCGGCGTCCGGGAACGCCGTAGAGTAGGCCGTCGCGTTCGCGGAGTCGTCCACGACGCCGTTGCCGTCCAGGTCGTAGCGCATGGCGTTGAGCTGCGCCAGGTTGCTCACCTCTATGAGGCCGTCGTTGTCGGCGTCGTAGTCGCCCGTGCCCGCGACCGCCGTCGTCGTCTTCGTGTTCGCCGGGTTGGACGGCGCGGAGTCGTCCGTGCCGCCCGTCTTCGTCGCGATGACGCGCACGTAGTACCGCGTGTCCGCCGTCAGCGCGGGCGTCGGGTCGATCTTGTAGTGCGTCGTGCTCCCGCCCGATACGGTCGCCTCCGACTTGGACGCAAAGGTGCTCGACTTGCTCCACTCCACCTTGTAGCCTTCCGCGTCGTCCACCGCCGTCCAGTCCGCGCGGAGCTTCGTGCCGTCCGCCGACAGCCTGAGGCCCGTCGGCTTGGCGAGCTCGTCGTCGTCCTTGATCGTGATCGTCTGCGTGGAGGAGGCGTACACCCACGGCCCAACGGCCGCGCCGTTGAGCGCGAGGGTGACGTCGGAGGCGTCCGTCTTGTCGTTCACCGCCGTCAGCGTGACGATGACCGCCGCGGTGGACGACGTGGCGATGGCGCTCGTGGCGGGGTTGAGGGTGTACGCCGCGTTCGAGGGCAGCGTGACCGTTATCGCCTCGTGCCAGGCCGCGCCCGGGGTCAGCGTCACGGTCGTCGAGTTGACCCGGCTCGGGCTCGTCAGCGCGCGCTCCCATATCGTGAGCGGCGACGCCGTGAGCGTCACGACCGCGCGCTGCCTGGAGACGACGTGCGCGCCGAAGTCCAGCACGGGGTACTGCCCAGCCGTGCCGAAGTCCCACGGGTCGTCGTTGCCGGTCTGGCCGTCCACGTTCACGTCCCAGTTCGCGTATATGCCCGTCTCCGTCGTCGGCGTCTGCAACTCGGCCGTCGTCTTGCCCGTGCCGGAACCCGTGGCAGTGATGCCCGAGGTCGTCGTGTCCCAGTAGCTGTTCGTGACCGTTGCCGTGGGGCCGGAGCCGCCCACCAGTCCGCCGGTCGTGGCCGTGCCGCCCGTCGCCGTCGCGCTCACCGCGCCGGTGGAGTAGCTGGCCGTTATGGTCCCCGTGTTCGTCCCCACCAGTCCGCCCACGTCCGCGTTGCGTCCCGCGCCAGTGACGCCGCCCGACGCGTACGACGCCGTTATCGTCCCGCTGTTATCGGAGACCAAGCCGCCCGCGTAGGCGTTGTTCAAGGGCGTGCTGCCGCTGTCCGTGCCCCGGTTCGAGGTCGCGCCGCCCCTCGCGTAGCTCGCCGCGATCGTCCCGCCCGCGGCGTTCAGGCCCACCAGCCCGCCAGCGTGCCCCTCGTTCGCGGAGTGGGCCGTCGCCGTCGCGTCGGCGCGCGAGTAGCTCGCCCGGAGCGTGCCGTCGTTCTGCCCGACCAGGCCGCCCGCGTAGGCCTTCTTCAACGTGCCCGACCCCGTCCTGTTCGCCGTAACCTCGCCGAGCGACCACGACCCCGTTACCGCGCCCCGGTTGCGCCCCGCCAGCGCGCCGACGTACACCGCGTCGCCCGTCGTGCTCCCCGTCGCCGAGACGCCCGCCAGCGCGACGTTGTACACCGTCGCGCCCGGCCCGATGACGCCGAACAGCCCCGCGTAGGAGTTCCCCGACGTCGCGCTCAGGTTCACGTGCAGGTTGCTTATCGTGTACGGCCCGCCGTCGCCGGACGAGTCGGCGTCGGCGTTGCCGTCGAAGTCGCCGGTGTAGGCCGTCGTGCCGTCGCCTATCGGCGTCCAGCCCGCGCCGCTGTTCCAGTACGTGTCGCCGGAGTCCGGGCTGCCGTCGCCGTCCGTGTCGAAGTCCAGGTTGGCGCGAAGCTCGTAGCCGCTGCACGCCGGGTTGCCGGTGTTCGACGCTATGGTGACGACGGACTCGTTGCAGCCCATGTTGTCCTCGGCGTTGGGGAACGCCGTGTTATACGACGCTTGGTTCGTCGCGTCGTCCACGACGCCGTCGCCGTCCAGGTCCCAGCGCATGGCGTTTAGCTGCGCGAGGTTGCTCACCTCTATGAGGCCGTCGTTGTCGGCGTCGTAGTCGCCCGTGCCCGCGCTCGCCGTCGGCGTCGCGCTCACGACGTTCGACGGCGGCTGGTCCACGCCCGCGCCCTTCGTCGCTATGACGCGCACGTAGTAGGTAGTGCCCGCCGTCAGCCCGCTCGATATGGTGTGCGTTACCGTGCTGCCGCTCGATATGGTGGCCGAGGAGGGGCTGCTCCAGTCGGTGGCCGACGTGCTGTTCCACTCCACCGTGTACCCAGTCGCGCCGCTCACCTGCGTCCAGTCCACCTGGATCTTCGTCCCGTCCACCGACAGCTTCACGTTCGTCGGCGCGGCGACCTCGTCGTCGTCGTTGATCGTCAGCGTCGGCGCGTCGCCGACGCTCACCCATGGGTCGTCGGTGGCCGCGGTGATGCTGACCGACTTGTTCACCGCGGTGGACGGGCAGGCCGACGCGCCGCACAGGTAGTTGTTCACCGCCGTCAGCGTGACCGTCGTGGTCGTCGCGCCCGCCGCGATCGTGCTCGTAGCCGCGCTCAGCGTGTACGAGGCGTCCGCGAGGGGCGTCACCGTCACGTCGTTGTGCCACTCCCCGCTCAGCGTCGCCGTGACCGTCGTCACGTTCACCCGGGCCTGCGTGGTCAGCGCGCGCTCCCATATCGTCGTAGGGCTGACGGTGAGCGTCACGCTGGCCCGCTGGGGCGGGATGGTCAGGTGGTATTGCAGCACCGGGTAGTCGGACGCCGTGCCGAAGTGCCACTGGTCGTCCTTGCCGGTCGCGTCGTTATTGTCCTTGTCGGCGTTGTCGAGGTCGAACTCCCAGTTGGCGTAGATGCCCGTGAAGCCCGTCGGCGTCTTCAGCTCGCTCGTCGTCTTGCCCGTCCCCTGCCCCGTCGCGGTGATGCCCGACACGGTGGTGTCCCAGTAGCTCACGGTCGTCGTGCCGGTGACGTACCGCCCGGTCAGCCCGCCCTTGTTCTCCGTGGGCAATGAGGTTGTGCGCGGGTTTGTGGAGGGAACGCCGACGGAGTAGCTGGCGGTTATCTTGCCGCCATCCTGCGCCCCCACCAGGCCGCCGGCGTAGAGGTTGTGACTGGTGCCGCCGCTGGCGGTGGCCGCGGCGTCGGCCTCCGAGTAGCTGGACTTGATTTCGCCGCCCTTGTGGTAGCCGATGAGGCCGCCGGCGTAGGCCGTGCCTGTTCCAAAGGTCTTCACGTCGGCGGTAGCGGAGCCGCGGGCGTAGGTTGCGACGATATCGCCGCCGTCCTGGTACGCGACCAGCCCGCCGGCGTAGCTGAAGCGCTGGAAGTCAGAGCCGTGCTGGTTGGCGGTAACGGTGACGCGGGCGTAGCTGGAGATGATGGAGCCGCCCACCTGCCGGCCTATCAACCCGCCGGCGTGGGGGTCTTTGTCATTGCCGGTGGTGCCCGTGCTCTTGGCCGTGACGCTGCCTGTCACGTAGGTCTTGAATATCTCGCCCGCACTGTAGCCGGCCAGCCCACCCGCGTACACCTCGGGGCCGGAGGACCCGGTGATTTCGGAGTTCGTGAAGGTTATGGAGACGTCCTCCACGCCCAGGTTCCTGATTTTCGCGCTGGAACCCAGATCGCCGAAAAGCCCCGCGAACAGACCGTACCTGTAGTCCTCGGTTTGCGAGCCGGTCCGGCTGCCTGTGCGGTTGATGAACAGGTTGTAGATGACGTAGTTGTTCCCCTCGAACACGGCGTTGTAGGGGTGGCTGCTGCTGTTGTGAGTTTTGGCCGTATCGGCGATGGGCAGCCAGCCGGCGCCGCTGTTGTAGTAGGTGTCGTCCGTGCGGTCGCCCGCCGTGTTGTCGTCGAAGTCCAGGTCGCCCGATAGCTCGTAGCCTGTACATGCCGGGTTCCCCGTGTTGTTCGACGCTATCGACACCGCCGACTCGTTGCAGCCCATGTTGTCCTCGGCGTTCGGGAAGGCCGCATCGTACTGGGTCGTGTAGTCGTACTCGCCAAGGTTCGTGTCCGTGTAGTCCCCGTCGTTGTTGTGGTCGTACTTGTCCGCGACGCCGTCGCCGTCCAGGTCGTAGCGGATGGCGTTGAGCTTGGCGAGGCTGTCCACGTCTATCAGGCCGTCGTTGTCGGCGTCGTAGTCGCCCGTGCCGGCGCTGGCCCTGGTCGTCGCGCTCGCCGTGTCGGACGGCGGCTCGTCCGCGCCGCTCTTGGTCGGCAGCACGCGCACGTAGTACGTCGTGTCCGCGGTCAGGCCGCTCGTGATCTTGTGCGTCACCGTGCTGCCGCTCGATATCGTCGCCGTACCGGTGATGCTGCCGGCCCACGAGTCCGACGTGTTCCACTGGACCTTGTACCCCGTCGCGTCCGTCACGGCCGTCCAGTCCACCTGTATCTTCGTGCCGTCCACGGAGAGCTTGACGCCCGTCGGCTTGGTCAGCTCGTCGTCGTCGTTGATGGTGATGCTTACGTCCGTGCCCTTGGATACCCACGTCGTGCCCGCCGGGTGCGCGGCCTGCGTGAGCGCGACGACGGCGTTCGCGGCGTCCGCGAAGTTGTTGACCGCCGTCAGCGTGACCGTCGTGGTCGTCGCGCCCGCCGCGATGGCGCTCGTGGCCGCGCCCAGCGTGTACACCGCGTTCGTCGGGAAGGTAACCGTCAAGTCGTCGTGCCATGCCGGGTCCAGCGTCGCCGTGACCGTGGCGGCCGTGACGCGGGTCGAGCCGCCCGTGTTGGACTCCCATATCGTCGTCGGGCTGACGCTCAGCGTGACGACGGCGCGCTGGACGGACGAGGCCAGGATGCCGTACTTCAGCGTTGGGTACTGGTTCGCCGCGCCGAAGTCCCATGCGTCCTGCAGGCCCGCCGCCGTCGTGTCCAGGTCGATGTCCCAGTCCTTATATATGTCGTTCGCGCCCGTGCCGTAGGCCGTCGGCGCCTGGAGCTGCGCCGTCGTCTTGCCCTCCGGCGAGTTGTTGTCCGAGTCGTCGGCGATGCCGGACGTGTCCGCGTCCCAGTAGGAATCGGTGTTCGTGCCGCCCGTGTGGTGGCCCACCAGCCCGCCCGCCTCCAGCGTCCCGTCCCCCGTCGCCGTTGCCGCGCCCGTGGAGAAGGACGCCGTGACGTTGGCGACCTGCCAACCCACCAGGCCGCCGACCCTGGCCCGTCCCGTGACGCTTGCGGTTGCGGTGGCGTCGTAGTCGCCGGAGACGTCGCCCCGCGCGTAGGACGCTCTAATCGGCCCGTTGTTGCGCCCGACCAGGCCGCCCGCGTGGACTCTGCCGTTGTTCTGGGCGACGGTGTTTCCCGACACCGCCCCGCCCGCGTAGGACGCGGTCACGCTGCCTCCGCTGGCGTGGCCGACGAGACCGCCCACGTTGGTTGCGATGCCGTTCTGCGAGCTCTTGGAATGGGCCGTCACGTCGGCCAGCGAGTAGCTGGAGACGATGCTGCCGCTTGACCGGCCGACCAGCCCGCCGACGTCGGAATTGAGGTCGCTCGCGGTCAGCGTCACCGGATCCGAGGACGATTCTCCGGCCCGCACCCGCCCCGTGGTGTAGCTGTCCTCCACCGTCACGCCGGATTCCACATATCCCGCCAGCCCGCCCACGTTCACCTCGCTGCCCGTCGAGACGTTCAGTGTCACGTCCACGTTCACCAGCGACACGTTCTCGATCGTCTGGCCGGTCCCGTTCAGGTCGGCGAACAGCCCCGCGTAGTTGCCGCTGCTGCGGTCGATGAACAGGTTGGAGATGGTGTAGGTGTTGCCGTCGAAGTCGCCCGTGTAGTCGCCGCCGCTCACTCCGCCGATGGGGTCCCAGCCCGCGCCGCCGTTCCAGTAGGTGTCGCCGGAGTCCGCGCCCGCCGGGTTTGCCGCGGAGGTCGCGCTGTTGTTCGTGTTGAAGTCCAGGTCGGCGGTCAGCTCGTAGCCGGAGCAGGTCGGGTTGCCGGTGTTGTTCGACTGTATGGTCGCGCCGGTCTCCCCGCAGCCCATGTTGTCCTCGGCGTTCGGGAAGGCGGCGTTGTAGGTGGACGTAGCGGTCTCCGGCGAGCCGTTGCCGTCCAGGTCGTAGCGGATGGCGTTCAGCTTGGCGAGGCTGTCCACGTCTATCAGGCCGTCGTTGTCGACGTCGTAGTCCACGTCGCCGGTGGTGGGCGTGACGCTCGCGGAGTCGGACGGCGCGGAGTCGTCGTAGCCCGTCTTGTTGGCCGTGACGCGGAAGTAGTAGGTCGTGCCGCTCGTAAGGCCCGTCGTTACCTTGTGGGAGTTGGTCGACGATGTGCCCGACGACGGCGTGCCCGTGAAGGTGGAGGAGGTGCTCCACTCGATCGTGTAGCCCGTCGCTTCGCTCACCGCCGTCCAGTCCACCTGCACCTTGGTCCCGTCCACGGAGAGCCTGACGCCGGTGGGCTTGGCCAGGATGTCCTCGTCCTTTATGGTGATGGCCGGCACGCTGGAATCCTGCCGCAGGTGGCTGGACGTCGGCGAGAGGTTCAGCGTCAGGTCCGCCGCGTCCACCTTGTTGTTCACCGCCGTCAGCGTTACGCCCGCGGCCGTGGTGGTGCCGGCGGGGATGGTAAGCTCCGTCGCGCTGAGGGTGTAGGCGGCCGTCGGCGTTGGGAAGGTGTACTCCAGGTCGGTCTTCCACTCGCCGGAGAGCGTGGGCGTGATGGTGGTGGAGGTGACGGGCGACGCGCCGCAGACAGCGGTGTCGGTGCCCTTGGAGCTTTCGCAGAGGGTGGCATTGGCGACGGCCCAGGTTACGGTCGGCACGGATTGCAGCAGCACGTAGGGCAGCGTCCGCACGTGCAGCACCGGGTACTGCGTGGCCGTGCCGAAGTCCCACGGGTTGTCGTTGCCCGTGACCCCGTCCACGTTCACGTTCCAGTTGGCGTAGAGGCCGGTCGGGTAGTTCGGCAGCGACTTCTGCGCTTCCGTCGGCGTCTGCAATTCGCTGGTGGTCTTCCCCTCCGGCGCGGCGGTGTCGGCGTCGTCCGCGATGCCCGTGGTGTCGGTGTCCCAGTACAATTCGCTGACCGTGCCGGAGTTGCTGCCCACCGAGCCGCCGATGTTGTTCGTGCCGGAGTCGTCGCCCGTTACACCCCCTATCGAGTGGCCCACAGTGATGGTGGAGCCGGGCCCGTTGTAGCCCACCAGCCCGCCGGCGTTCACCGTGCCTACCGCGCTCGCCGACACGTCGCCCGTCGAGTACACCGCCCGCAAGGTCCCGGTACTCTCGTTGCGGCCCACCAGCCCGCCGGCGTCAGCGTCGCTGGACGAATTCGTGCTGCCCGTTGCCGTCACGTCCCCCGTCGCGTAGCTCGCCTCGACGGTGCCGACATTGTTCCAGGCGACGAAACCTCCCGCGTATGCGTCGGCCGCGGCGCTCCCTGACACGGTCGCCGTCACCGTCGCCCCGGAGTAGCTCTTCCGTACCGTTCCGCCGAGGTTGTTGCCGATGAACCCGCCTGCGTAGGCCCTGGCGCCGGAGCCGCCGCCGCTGGTGGCGCTTATCGAGCCGCTCACGTACGAGTCGGTGATCAGCCCCTGGTTGTTGTTGGCCACCAGCGCTCCCGCGAAAGCGCCGTCCGCGGTCGAAACGCACGTTACGGATACGTTCGACGTGTACAGGTTTCGCAGCTCGGCGCCAGTGCCGGAGCCGCTGTCGTACAGGGTATTGATCAAGCCGCAAAAGGTTGACACAGAGCCGCTCCGGTTGATGTACAGGTTCTTTATCCCGTACTGGTTGCCTTCCAGTATGGCCTCGTAGGTATTGATAGGATTCCAGCCGGAGCCGCTGTTCCAGTAGGTGTCGCCGGAGTCCGCGCGCCCGTTGCCGTTGGTGTCGAAGTCCAGGTCGTTGGCGAGCTCGTAGCCGATGCACCCGGTGGAGGGGCAGCCCATGGCCGGAGCCGGGTTCGTGAAAGCGAGGTCGTAGTTCGTATTGCCGATAGCCCCGTTCCCGTCCTGGTCGTGGCGCAGTGCGTTCAGATGGGCCAGGCTGCTTATCTCGATCAGCCCGTCGCCGTCCGAGTCGTAGTCCTTGCCGGGGCTCTGCTGGGCCGTGGACGCGGGGCCGTCGTCCACGTTCGCGTCCGTCTTGACCGCGTACACCCGCACGTCGTAGACGGTCGTGCTCGTCAGGCCGGAGATGGTGTGGGAGCACTTGGTGGGAGTCCCCGTGCAGTTGGACGTCGCCACCGTGGTGTCCGCGCCCCACGTGTTGGACGTGGACGCCTTGTGCGCCGCCTTGTAGTTGTCCGCGCCGGTCACCGGGTCCCACGAGAGTACCAGCGACGTGAAGTCCGTCCCCTTCGCCGCGGCCAGGTTCGCCGGCGCCGCGAGCTCGTCGTCGTCCGCGATGGTCAGCGTGGGACTGGTGGACGTGGCGATGACACGCATGTCGTTGACGGTGTAACCCGTCGCGAGGTTGATCGCCTTGTCGGCGGCGTCCACCTTGTCGTTCACCGCCGTGAGCGTCACGGTCGCCGGGTTGGGGGTCGTGGTGGCCGCGGCGAAGGAGACCGTGGTCGTGCTGAGGGTGTAGGCCGTGCCGGTCGGCAGCGTCAGCGTTATGGCCTTCCCCCACGCCGCGCTCAGGGTCGGCGTGATCGTCGCGGAGTTCACCCGGCTCCCGACCGCGCGCTCGTAGATCGTCGTCGGCGACGCCGCGAGCGTGATGGTCGCGCGCTGGTCGGATGCGGTGAGAGACCCGTACTTGAGCCCCGGGTACTGGCTGGCCGTGCCGAAGTCCCAGGGGTCGTCCGTGCCGTTGGTGAGCTGGTTGTTGTTGTCGGCGTTGTCCACGTCGATGTTCCAGTTGGCGTAGATGCCGCTGTAGCCCGTCGGCGTCTGCAGCTCGCTCGTCGTCTTGGACGTGCCCTCCACGCTGCTGGAGTCGCCGGACGCCGTCGCGTCCCAGTAAGAATCGGTGACGGTGAGGCGCCCCGTCGCCTTGGCGGCCACCAGCCCCCCGTCCGTGGTCGCCGTCGTCGCGCCGATGGAGTAGCTGTAGAAGATGCTCCCGCTCAGGTACCCGACGAGGCCGCCCGCGCGGTTGGCCGCCGCGCCGCTGGCCTCCACGGCGCCCGCGGCGTAGGAGCCCTGGACCGTCCCGCCGAGATTGCCCACCAGGCCGCCCGCGTTGGCCGTGGACGAGCTCGAGACGGTGGTGACCACGTCGACGTCGCCCGTCGCGTAGGAGCCGCTGACCGTCCCGGCGGCGTCGCCCGCGACGCCGCCGCCATGCACGGTCGTGATCGGCCCGGCCGACTCCACGTCCGCGGTGGAGTAGCTGCCGACGACGACCCCGCCGCTCTCCAGGTACCCCACGATGCCGCCCACGCGCCCGGTGGTGACCGTTGCCGCCGTGTTCCCGGAGTAGTCTTCGACGCGCAGCTTCACCGCGCCGCCGATGACGAAGGAGTCCTCTATCGTCCCCGCGGAGGCGCCGGCGATGCCGCCCACGCGGACGTCCGAAGAGCCCGCGTGTAGAGGGTTGTGGTCGATGTACACGTCCTTCAGCGTCAGGTTATGGATCTTCCCCGCGCTTCCCAGGGCTCCGAAGAGGCCCATCCGGTAGTTGGTGTTACTGTCCAGGGTGGAGCCTTCCTGCAAAAGGTACAGGTTGGAGATGGCGTACGGCCCGCCGTCGCCGGAGGGGTCGGAGTCGTTGTTGCCGTCGAATGTGGCGGTGAAGGGCCTTTGGGTATCCGACGGCCAGCCCTGCGTCGCGTACACGCTGCCGATGGCCCACCATCCCCTCTGGGGAAAAGATCTCGACGTCCATATGTTCTTCCAGGTGGACGCGTTCTTGTAGCTGGAGTCATCGTTGAAGTCCAGGTTGGCGCGCAGCTCGTAGCCTATGCAGCCGCTCTGGGGGCAGCCCATTCCCGCCTCGGGATTCGAGAAGGCGTTGTTGTAGAACGTGACGTCAGCGGTGTTGCCTGCGAAGCTGGCTGTCGGCGTCCCGTCGCCGTCGACGTCGAAGCCGATCGCCGCCAACTGCTCCAGCTTGGTGATCTCGATCAGCCCGTCGTCGTCGGTGTCGTAATCGGTGTTGGCGTAGACGGCGCCGCCGCTCCACAGCAGGACGGCGGCCGCCAGCGCGGCCAACGCCAACGCCGGCCCAGCCCTCAGCCTGCCGGGCCCTGTCCCGCGCCTGGCTCCAATCATGGGCCGCCGCCCCCAATCGAGACCGACCGCCAGCTTCCAAAACAACGCCAAACCCTCCCCCCAGATATGACGTTCTGATATTAAGCCGCATCAAATGATACCATACCTTAACCAGCTATACCACGCATTCATGAAATCACGATGAAATATCAACCTATTTCATTACTTTAACAACAATCATCCCAAGAACGATCAACCCCCACACCTTACGCCCAAGTGTCCACTCCCCACTATCCACTATCCACCATCCACTATCCCCTATCCCCTAACCACCTTGCCACCCGAAGAACGCGCGTGCTATACTCCCCCCATGCACCACCGCGCACATACTCGTAGGGGCGGGTTTCAAACCCGCCCTCCCAATCCCGACATGCGGCCATGCCGCGCCCTCGTCCGTCGTGTCTCATTCTGTCTCATTACTGTCTCATTCTGTCTATTTCGCGTCTCATTTTGCCTCGTTCGTGTCTCCCGCTGTCTCACGGCCCGTAGCTGGAATAGACAAAAAGAGACACTTCCGAGGAAAATCAGGGTGAGGGCTCCCCCACTAACCGTATCTGTTCAGAGTATGGGAGGGCAGCCACAAGGGCTGCACCCTACGGGATGGAAGCCGTAGTCGTAGGGGCGTCCCTTGTGGGCGCCCTAGGTGAGGAACGCACCAACTCTGAACAGTTACCACTAACCACTGACCACTAACCACCTCCTGTGCTACCATACCGGCAGGAGCGAGCGCCATGGCCACGACACCGACAGTCCTGACCCCCCACAGGCCCACAGAGGCCGATGAGGTCTTCTACCCCGAAACGGACGGTATGCCATTGCCAGACGGATATGAGCAGGAGCCGCATTTCACAGACACTGTTTCGACTCTGAGACTCCACCTGGGCGGCCCCACGACCGCCGTCAGCGGCGACACCTTCGTCTACTACGTCGAGGGCGACCCCAAGAAGTGGGTGTCCCCGGACTGCTACGTCGCCTTTGGCGTGGACGTGGAGTCCATAAGGGGGTTCAACACCTACCGCGTGTGGGAGACGGGCAAGGCACCCGACTTCGTGCTGGAGATAGGCTCTTCGTCGACGGCGTCGAACGACGTGGGTCCCAAGCGCGAGTTGTACGCGAGCCTTGGCGTCCGGGAGTACTGGCGCTTCGATCCCACGGGCGGCGACCACTACGGCGAGCCGCTGGTTGGCGAGTACCTGGTTGGGGGCGAGTACCGCCGCTTCGACATGAGCGCCGGGCCGGGCGTCGCGCCGCGGGGCCACAGCCCGCTGCTGGGCCTGGACCTGTGCTGGACGGAGGGCCGCCTGCGCTTCTACGACCCGGCGGCTGGCCGCTGGCTGGAGAACCACACCGAGTCCGCCGCCCGCGCCGATGTCGCCGAGTATCTCGCCGCTACCGAGCAGACCCGCGCCAATGCCGCCGAGTATCTCGCCGCCGCCGAGCAGACCCGCGCCAATGCCGCCGAAGCCCGCGTGGCCGAGATGGAAGCCGAACTGCGTCGCCTGCGCGGCGAGTAACTCCCCTCCCCACTATCCACTATCCACTGGAGCAAGAGCCATGGCCACGACACCCACAGTCCTGATCCCCGACAGGCCCGCCGAGGCCGATGAGGTCTTCTACCCCGAAACGGACGGTATGCCATTGCCAGACGGACTTAAGCAGGAGCCGCATTTCACTGAGATCGTTTCGACGCTGAGACTCCACCTGGGCAGCCCTACTACCCTCGTCAGCGGCGACACCTTCGTCTACTACGTAGAAGGCGACCCCGGGAGACGGCTATCCCCCGACTGCTACGTCGCCTTTGGGGTGGACGTGGAGGCCATGATGCGCTTGAATAGCTACCGCGTGTGGGAAGCAGACAAGGCCCCCGACTTCGTGCTGGAGATAGGCTCTCAGTCCACCGCCTCCAACGACGTAGGCCCCAAGCGCGACCTCTACGCGAGCCTGGGTGTCCGCGAGTACTGGCGCTTCGATCCGACGGGCGGCGACCACTACGGCGAGCCGCTGGTGGGGGAGTACCTGGTGGAAGGCGAATACTGCCGATTCGAGATGAGCGTCGGGCCGGGGGTCGCGCCGCGGGGCCGCAGCCCGCTGCTGGGCCTCGACCTGTGCTGGACGGAGGGCCGCCTGCGCTTCTACGACCCCGCGGCTGCCCGCTGGCTGGAGAACCACACCGAGACCGCCGCCCGCGCCGACGCCGAGCAGACAGCCCGCGAGGCCGCCGAGTATCTCGCCGCCGCCGAGCAGACCCGCGCCGATGCCGCCGAAGCCCGCATGGCCGAGTTGGAAGCCGAGCTGCGGCGGCTGCGCGGCGAATAGCGAATAGCCAAAATCCCCCACCTAAATGGCGGTGACGCTCTACGGCAAGGGGGAGGGCTGGTTTGAAACCAGCCCCTACGGGTGATGGCCGATAGATATGGCGCTGAACCTGGAGGTGGGGGATTTGGGATAGCTCCCTTCGTCCCTTCGCACCCGTGACGGTGATATGCTGTAGATACCAGCGTCGCTGGCGTGACGGAGGTGAAGAAAGATGACGGAACGAGACGAGCGCGGCCGGCGGATAGAGGCGCTGCAGGAGCGGCTGACCCGGCTGAGCGAGGCCAGTCTCAGGATCAACGACAGCCTCGATCTCGACGTGGTCCTGCAGAGGGTGCTGGACAGCGCCCGCGCGCTGACCGGCGCTCGCTACGGCGTGATGACCACCCTGGACGAGTCGGGGCGGATAGACAACTTCCTGTCCTCCGGCCTCAACCAGGAGGAGGCGCAGGAGTTGTGGGCGATGCCGGGCGGCATGGACCTCTTCGACTACCTGAACTCCATCCCCGAACCGTTGCGCGTCCCCGACTTCGCCGAACACGCCAGGTCGATGGGCCTGCCCGAATTCCTGGAGCCCGCCCCGATGAGCGCCTTCCTGACCGTCCCGATCCGGCACCGGGGCGACAGGGTGGGCAACGTCCACATAGCCAATAGGGACCCCGGCGAGGAGTTCAGCCGCGAGGACGAGGAGACGCTGGTAATGTTCGCCTCCCAGGCCGCGCTGGTCATCGCCAACGCGCGCAGGCACCGGGAGGAGCAGCGCGCCAGGATGGCGCTGGAGACGCTGGTGGAGGCATCTCCCGTGGGCGTCGTGGTCTTCGACGCCAGGACCGGAGCGCCGCTCTCGTTCAACCAGGAGGCGAGCAGGATCGTGGGCAGCCTGATGGACCCCGACCAGCCGCCCCAGGGGCTGCTGGAGGAGATGACCATCCGGCGGGCGGACGGACGCGAGGTCTCGCTGAAGGAGTGGCCTCTGGCCGAGGCGCTGAGCGGCGGGGAGACCGTGCGGGCCGAGGAGATCGTCATGACGGTCCCCGACGGCCGGAGCGTCACCACGCTGCTCAACGCCACGCCCATCCGCTCCGAGGGCGGCGAGCTCGATCGCTTCGTCATCATCATGCAGGACATGACGCCGCTGGAGGACCTGCAGCGGCTGCGCGCCGAGTTCCTCGGTATGGTCAGCCACGAGCTGCGCACGCCCCTGACCTCCATCCGCGGCTCGGCCACCACGATGCTGGACGCCGCGCCGGACCTGGATCCGGCGGAGCTGGGCCAGTTCCTGCGGATCATAGTCGACCAGTCCGACAACATGCGCGAGCTGATCGACGACCTGCTCGACGTGGCGCGCATCGAAACGGGCGCGCTGTCGGTCAGCCCCGAGCCGGCCGAGATGGCCCGGCTGGTGGACAGGGCCAGGAACACCTTCCTGAGCGGCGGGGGCAGGGACACCCTGAGCATCAACCTCGCGCCCGACCTGCCCCTGGTGATGGCCGACAGGCGGCGCATAGCCCAGGTCATCGTCAACCTGCTCTCCAACGCCGCGCGGCACTCGCCCGAATCGTCGACGATCAGGGTCGGCGCGGTCCGGGACGGGCTCCACGTGGCGGTCTCCGTCGCCGACGATGGCCGGGGCATACCGTCGGAGCACCTCCCGCGCCTGTTCCGGAAGTTCTCTGGGTCCGACGCGAGGGGGCAGGGCGACACGGGGCTGGGCCTCGCCATATGCAGGGGGATAGTGGAAGCCCACGGAGGGCGCATCTGGGCCGAGAGCCAAGGGCCGAGCCTGGGGGCGCGGTTCACCTTCACCATCCCGATAGCGGTGGAGGCCGGAGCCGAGATCGACCTGCCCTCGGAGCGCTCGCGGCGCGCACAGGGAGGAGACGCCGCCCCCATCCTCGTGCTGGACGACGACCCGATGACTCTGAGGCACGTGCGCAACGCGCTCTCCGGGGGAGGCTACGACCCCATCGTGACCGCCGATCCGGAGGAGGCGCTCCGCCTGATGGTGGAGAACCGGCCCCGCATGGTCCTGCTCGACATGGTGCTGCCAGGACACGACGGCATAGACCTGATGGGCGACATCTTCGCCATCTCCGACATTCCGGTCGTCTTCCTGTCCGCCTACGGCCAGCATGAGACGGTGACGCGCGCCTTCCAGGCGGGAGCGGCCGACTACATCGTCAAGCCGTTCACGCCGACCGAGCTCGTGGCCAGGGTGAGGGCGGCCCTGCTCAGGAGGGAAGAGCGCTTCCGGTCCGAGCCGTCGGAACCCTACGTGCTGGGCGACCTGACCATCGACTACGCCATGAGGCTGGTCTCCCTGGCCGGCCAGCCGGTGCAGCTAACGGCCAAGGAGTACGACCTGCTGCGCACGCTGTCGACCAACGCGGGGCGGGTGCTGACGCACGACCAGTTGCTGCGCAGGGTCTGGGGCACCGGGAAGCGCGGCAACGTGCGGACGCTCCGCACCCACCTCAGGAGGCTGCGCCAGAAGCTGAACGAGGACGCCGGCAACCCCACGTACATCTTCTCCGAGCCCCGCGTAGGCTACCGCATGGCCGAGGGCGAGCCGCCCGAGCAGGATTCCTAAGGCAGTGATGGTCGCGCCGGACGCGTTCACCGCCGCCAGCCCGCCGCGGACCACGTTGCGGCCCCTCGCCGCGCCGGAGCCGTGCGCGTAGGACGCCGTTATCGCGCCGTCGTTCTGGGACACCAGGCCGCCCGCGTGCCCCTCGTTCCTAGTGGCGCCGTCCGCCGTGGCCGTCACCGCCGCCCGCGAGTAGCTCGACACTATCGCGCCGTTCGTTCCAACCCACCAGCCCGCCCGCGATGGCGTCGTTGGCTCCCTCCACCGTGATCGTAACCGTCGCGCCGACCCGCAGGGGCCTTGACATGCAACCCTGTGGTTGCGTATTGTATGCGCGCATGGACAAAGACCTGGTCTTCAAGGCGCTCGCGGACCCAACACGGAGGTTGATGCTGGACGAGCTCTCTGAGCGCAAGGAGCAGACGCTCTACGAGCTCACGGCGCGCTTGATCATGCGGCATGAAGTCGCCATCTCCCGACAGGCCCTGGCCAAGCACATCGATCTCCTGGAACAAGCGGGGCTCGTAAGCTCGGAGAAGCGCGGCAAGTATCGGATGCTTGTCTTCAACGACGGACCCATCAGGGCTGTCATGGAGCGATGGCTCAAGTGACACTATGAAAGAAGAGGAGGCCGGATATGCGCATTACACTCACCAGCGTCTTCGTAAGCGATCAGGACGAAGCCCTGAGGTTCTACACGGAGACCCTCGGCTTCGTGAAGAAGCATGACTTGCCCGTGGGGGAATTCAAGTGGCTTACCGTCGTCTCGCCCGATGACCCGGATGGGACCGAGCTCCTGCTCGAACCGAATGACAACCCGGTAGCGCGAGAATATCAGAAGGGGATATTCGACCAGGGCATCCCAGCGGCGTCCTTTAGCGTCACGGACATCCGCGCAGAGTATGAGAAGCTGAAGTCGCTGGGCGTAGCCTTTACGATGGAGCCAACGGAATTGGCCAACGTCACCATCGCGGTCTTCGACGACACCTGCGGCAACCTGGTCCAGATAATGCAGACGTAACGACGATCGACCAGGCTATCCCGCTCTTCAGGAGATGGACGCCGATAGATCGATCAGCCTCTGGCAACGTCTGTTCAGGACACGGTTCCCGCAACGGGCCGACTGAGCTTCACGCCTCCGTCCATCTGACAGAGATCCCCAACTGCTCGAACGCCTCGACGATTCTCTGATTCAGAACGTCTTGGGAGATGCCGGCGTCGCTGGTAACCTCTATGGTCACGCTCAACTCTGCCCCGGCGTCCTGCTCTTGCAGGACCTTAAACAGGTATGGCTGAAGGTTGTTGGTCTTGGCTACGGCGAGGTCATCGACATCGAGCCTGACCCGCGTCAGGCGCTTGGGCGGGGGCGGGACCACCTGGTCGCTGATCTTGCGGACAGCCTTACCGTGCTCTTCAGCAGGGGCCTGTTTACTCTCGCTCCCGGTCTCATCCTTTTCGCTCCCCGGCTCCTCCGGGCGCAATTCCTCGCGGATGAGCTGAAGCATTTCTCCCTTCACCAGCGAGGCTGAGCCGTCGAAGAGAGTTGCCAGGCCGTCGACGCCTTCGGGCTTCTCGACCAACGCCTGGTACTTGCTCGTAGCGACATCGCCTATAGCGACGGCCCATAAACCCTGGGAGACGCCCTCCCGGATGCAGGAGCGAAGGGTCTCCTCCCTATTGGGAAGGATCGGGAGGTAGGTCCATTGGGGAAACCTTCGGCTGGCTTCGGACAAGTCCAGGGCGTCCGTCTCATCCTTCCACAGGCTCGGAGCGATCTTGGCGTTGAAGTAGACGGCGCCCATCTTCGGAAGCACTTTCGGCGCGCCATAGTCCTGGTCCGAGAGGCGCTGCACCACTCTTCGCGCAATCTGTTCGCCCGTGGTGGCGGGCACGGGCAGAGACAGCGGCTCCATCCCCTGCTCATCCGGGTAGAACACCCACCTGTAGGCGGTCGCCACGCTCGTCTTCAGGCTGTCGCGCTTGGCTCTGCTCCGGCTTTCCAGGTCCTTCACTTCGAGGTTGCTGAGGTCGATTGACTTCCTGCCCGCCGACCCTACAACGGACTCATAGGCCAACACTTCACGGACCGCGTGCTCCGCCCGGCCCCAGAACTCCCTGTCGGGCGCTACAAGCACCAGGGCGTTCCTCCACTGGCGGAGACCGCCGCCCACCCTGTCCCATAGCTGACGCACCCGTTCCCTATCGGCGCCGGCGGTCGTCCCGCCGTTGCCGGACTCGCCAACGGCGTACCTGGGATCCAGCACTGCGACGGCGGGGTCCGGGTTGTCGGGAATCTGGCCGTCCGCGCCCGCCCAGGGGATCACCCTGAACCCGGCAGCCGTCCCGATTACTCCGTCAACCTCCGTGCGCAGCCGGTCCGCCACAATGGACTGCGACTGTTCGTCGGCCCTCTGCGCGATCACCCTATAGATGTTTGGACGTGTCTGGAAGCTGAGCGAATCGCCCTCCCGGTGTACGTACCAGAGCGTCTCCTCCAGCGAGCTCAGGACCTCCGTTACGTACTCGGGGCCGACGTTGGGAGCCACGGTGCCTAGGCGAAGCTCCTGCGGCGTGCCTCCTCTCCGTTCCATGCCCCCGAACGAGTGCATGAGCACCGTCGTGGCGACTCCCCGCGCGATGTGGAATCGCGCGTAGTCGCTCCCGCGATTCCGGTCCTGCATGTCGGCGTGGGCGTCTCCGCCAACGATGTCAGCCGCCACCACGCCGTCGTAGCCGCCGCCTGCGCCGGCGGCGCTGACGATCCGCGTGCGGGTCCGCTCCCGTTCCAGGTCTACGTGCGCCGACTGTATCGCATGGGCCTCGCGCCGGTTGGCCCACTGGTCGGCGACCACTCCCGCCAGGAGCTGGAGGGTCGCCCGGGTCCTGGGAAAGTCCGGCGCGGTCGACCACTTCTTGTAGATGACGTCGATCAACTCCGGGTGGAGGGGATACGCGGCCCTCTGCTGTTCCAGGTATTCGGGAGTCAGGGCCGCCGCGTCGTACAGCCCCGGCGTCTTCTCATAGACCTGCCTGTACGCGTCCGCGACTCGCTCCGCTGCTCCGGCGTCCACGCGCTCGAACAGCCGCCTGCGCATGAGCACGTAGATGTCCTCGTCGTTGATGGGCGTCCGCTTGGAGACCACGCGGTCGGCGCGCGGCTGCAACTCCTCCATGATGCTCAGCTCGTTGCGGAGCTGCTCAGGATCGAGGCCGCCGAACTCACGCCTGCTCTTGGGCAGTGAGATGAGCACGCAGACGCCGGGAACGTTGCTGGCAAGCTGGAGGGTCTCCTGGAGGAACTGCACCGTCTGCCGGTAGAGGTTTAGCGTGCGGCGGGAGCTGGAGTATCTCAGCTTCACGAGGTAGCTGACGATCTCATCGAGCAGGATCAGGCATGGGGACGCCTCCTCCAGCACCTGCCTGAAGACGGCGTTGCCGGGAGCCTCGCCCCGGCCGTCCGAGTCGATGACCAGCTTGTGGAAGATCCCGACACCCACCTGGTGGGCAAGCTCTCCCCAGAGCGTGTTTACCGACGCGCCATCCTCCTTCATCGCCGGTTCGCTGCCCGCCTCCTGGCCGTCGAACACCAGCACGCGGGCGCCGGCGGGGATGCGTACTCCGCCCAGCGCCTCCGCGACGGAGGGTATTTTCGACGCCTCTTGGGGGCTGCCGATCAGGTGGTAGAGCGTCAGGAGGGCGTGGGTCTTGCCGCCGCCGAACGGCGTCTGCACCTCGGTGACAGCGGGCCCCTGCCCTCCGCTCATCCTACTGGCTATGTCCCGCACCATCTGCGTCAGGTTCTCGGTGAAGTAGGTCTGGGAGAGGAAGCGCTTGGGGTCGAGGTATTCGTCGCGCGCCGACCCCGCGAAGACGCCGCCGAGGGTGGCCGCGAAGAGCGACTCGTCGATGTGGGCCGGGTCCCGGAAGCCCTCACGAGGCGTACACGCCTCCCACCAGTACGGAATCTGCCCTTTCGTCGCGGGCATGGCCTCCCGAACCGCGGGAGCCTCTGCCTGCGTCATGCCAAGGACCTGCTTGCGTATCGCCTCTACCTCGTCGGCCTCCGGGAGGCCCGCCGGGCGCAAGAGCTGTGCCATGGCGTACAGGGCGTGCCCGACCTCATCGGCGAGCATGTCGCCCGTTCGCGGGTGCGCCCACGTGTTGCGGGTCTCCCCCACCTGCAGGAGCCACGATTGCGTCTGCTTGAAGTTGTGGTAAGTATCCTCGAAGGCGCGGTCGAAGTTCTTGGTGACGACGCGCACGAGGTGGCCCGCGTCGAGAAGGTCCGCCCTGTCCGCGCCAGGGTTTCTGTCCAGCTCGCGATTTAGGCCCCGCCTCTGCGGGGTGGTCATGGCGTCGAGGACGCCGCGCTCCCACCAATGGCCCTTGAATGACGCGGTGAGCCGCTCCTTCACGAGCCTGCGCATGGCGTCGGTGTACAGCTTGAGGCCGCGCCCCAGGGCCGCGTGGTTGGTCTCGGTCATTGCATCCCTTACTTAGGATATTATGCTATCCGCCACAGCCTGTGCAAGAAATCGCGTACGTGGCTGAAGGCGCTATCGTCGAGATCCCAATAGCCCCTCTTGGCTGCTACCCCTACCGAGAGATGAGGAGCGGGCTTGGTGGTGAGATAGGCTCGAGCGCGCGCCTTATCCGAGCGCTCGACGGAATGAGGCAATGCTTCCACGCACCCGAAGAACGTGTTGACGCAGCCATCGATAGGGCTTCCCTCGAAAGTCTCGCACAGAAGGGTTTCGAGCATACCCGCCCGCCCGCGTCCGGGCAGGATCAATGCCGACACCGCCGGGCTGGACTCGACGCGCTCTCCGGGATTGCTTGGCATGGGTAGTCCCGCATTCCTGAGCGACGAACGAACACTCTCGAACGCCGACGCGCCGTTTCTCTCCGCGTCCCGAACGATGCCCAGGCTCCTAACAGTGTCACGAAACCCCGGCACGTTCACGAGGGCGGCAAGGTAGCCGCGCAGCTCATCCACTCCGCCGAAGTTGTGTATCTGAATACCTGGAAGCGAGAGGTGTTCCGAGAACGCCTCGAAGAAGTTGCGCTGGTCGTTTCCTTCTACGAGAAGCTGGATTTCGCTCTCGATGCGTGTCGCCAGCCCCATTCTAGCGGACCTCCAACCCATGGAGCATGGCAGCGCCGATGACATCGGGATAATACGTCACGCAACGGACCGCCGAGTCTGTGGCTTCGAGCCTGTGAAGTCGGAAGGAGTCGGACTCCAATAATCCTTGAGCCGCGCCGATGCACTCCAGGCTGTGAGTGGTCGCGAACACCTGGGCGTTGAACTGTCTCGCCGCCGTATCGATGACCTGCCATACCTTTGGCAGCAAGGTATGGTGGAGCCCATTTTCTATCTCGTCCACCAGTACCAGGCCACCTGGAACGGAAGATATGGCCAGTACGAGCCTGGCGATTCGGGTCATGCCTTCTCCCATGACGGACAGCGGTATCAACTCCGATAGGCCGACGTCGCCCCAGATCATTGGCTCGCCGCTTGCCGAACTGTCCTCTATGCTCTGCAAGTTGGGCTCGACTACTCTCAGGGCTTCTAGCAGGAGGTCGCCGCGTTTTTGCTTTCGCAGTGTCCCCAAGCGTACAGCGTCTTCCCGGGCGTTGCCTATTCGAGATGACAGGATGACCGAATTGAATGGGACCTTGACGTCCGGCTGTGAAATCTCGACACCCTGTCCCTTTGGTCGTATGAAGCCCTCAGCATGAACGCCGGCCGGCCCGTCGTACCGGAACGTGAGAGCGCGTTCACCGGGAAGGTTTACCATCAAGCCCCCATCGAGTGAAATCTCTGTGGTCTGCGGGCGTTCCGATCGGATATCCAAGGCCAATTCGCCAAGAGAGGCGTGCAGGCCGGAAATCTCTATCGGACTGTCCAAGTCCAGACCCGAGAAGAACTCCTTCCACTGTGTCTGACTTACTGCCGGCGTCATACCTACTGCGGAAAGCCCTATGGACGGCTCGAGCCCTCGCATGATATTGACATTCATCGCGAGTTCTGGATTCCCTGCCCCGGAAAGTAGGAAGAGCGCCTCCAGCAGGCTGGTCTTCCCAGAGTTGTTCAGTCCGGCGATCAGGTTGACGCGGCTCAACTGATCAATCTCGAGCATCCTGAGGATGCGGAAATTTCGTATTTGCACTCGCTCAATCATCGCCCCACTCCTTCCGGCACAACAAATTATACTTGATTCACCTCTCGCCCTCGAAACCCGGGAGCATCGGCGGGCCTGCCGCGGGCTGTTCGGGCGGTGGGGCGGCCATGACGCCGCTGCCGAGGAGGCCGAGGATGATGCGGCGGTCCTCGTCGCCGTCGGGGAGGCACTCCGCGACGGCCTGGCCCAGCGTCCGCAGCGCCGACCAGCGCGTCTCGCCTACCTCGCCGCGGTAGAGCGCCAGCCTGTCGGTCATGTTCTGGCCCCACAGCCAGGCGGCGCGCTGGAGCCGGTCGATGAGGGGCGCGGGCCGGGCCGGAGAGCCGTAGCCCAGGTCCTCGTCGTCCGCCGCCCGCCGGCGTATGGTGCGGAGCTTCACGACCTTCTTGCTCTTCTCACGCGCCTCGGACGCGATGGACTGCGGGCGCGTCATATCGTCGTAGGCCGCGCCGGTCGCCAGGCAGAGGGCGATGGCCTCGCCCGCGTCCAGCGGCGCCCGCGAGTAGCTCCATACCCACGTTACGTACTGGCGGGTGATCGGGTCCACCATGCCCAGGTCCGCTCCCTGCAAGACCTGCTCCAGCGCCACAGCCGTCGACTCCCGCCGCACGATGTCCAGGAAGTCGCGCACCGAGACCTCGCTCCCGTCGGGGCGCAGCACGCGAGCGTGGCGTCCGAAGACCGAGAGCGCGGGGCCGATGGCGCTGATGAAGAAGTCCGCCCCCCGGATGCCCTTGCTCCAGAAATAGAGCAGCCGCTCCCGGATGACCGGGCGCATGTCGTCCATGACATCGCTGAGGAAGGCATCGCGTGCTTCGCCTTCCCGCTTCCTGCACGCCATCCAGACGGAGGTGGCAAGCCGGGCCTGACCCAGGCCGGCGACCTTGTTCTGCAACTCGGTATCTATGGGCCAAGAGGCATTGGGGACCAACCCTGCTCCTAGCAGCCCCTCAATGAGGGTTGACCAAGCGTCCGGGTCGGTATGGGCGAACACGACGCCCGTAAGCCCTCCGATCTCGAGAGACTGCGACATGGACTGGAAGGCTTGGGCCATACCATCAACGTAATGCTGCCTTGCCGCTTCCTTGCGGTTCTTACCCCTTTTGTCCCTGCTGGCGTAGACATTCATTACTATCTGTTCCCTCTTAGGGGTTAAGGGCAGTCCTAGCAGGTCGGGATACAGGAACCCAATTGAGCGTTTCAGCCAGACGTAGAAGAAGT
Organism: Dehalococcoidia bacterium; assembly: GCA_963664035.2. GTDB lineage: Bacteria > Chloroflexota > Dehalococcoidia > Lucifugimonadales. Next base: position 3,236,261 of record OY760867.2, read on the forward strand.
CAGATAGATCGGCGTAGTTGATGGCATCGTAGTAAGGCGGGTCTGTAAGGACTGCTCTACAAGTCGTACGGGAATGCGCGGCTCCAACTTGCCGAACCTCACCACGCCATTCGCCTACTATTGCCGCATTCAGCGCCCGGACTAATCCAGATAGTAGACTTGTCCAACTACCACCAGCGGCACCGATGGGATTGACCTCGGAGTAATCCCAAACCATCGGTAGCGCTTGCCGGGCCAATGCGTTGTGAGAACTCTCCACTTCATTGCCCCATCGGGATACGGTAGCATTGTAGTCCGCCAGCTTGTCCACCCCCATCCCCAAGTATGTAGCCACCGCTTTGGCGTACTCAGTGTCCAAACCCTCTCTGAGCATCTGCATATGGGACTCACCCACTAGGCGAGCGAAGGTCGTCAGGGCTAGCAATTGACGTGAGCTGAAAATCTCCGCAAAAGTCTCAATCCCGTAACCTCTGCCAGCTACCGTCTCCGGCCCCTTGGACATTGGTTCATCGGGCAGTAGGGAAGGGTCTCCATTGTGGCTTGCCAATCTCTCAGCGATACGCGCCACAGTCCTGTGGAACGTCTCTTGGTCATCGTCTGAGTCTTCCCGGTAAAATTTACCGGACCCCTTGCTTTCCAAGACCACCGCCGTCATAGTCGCGCCCATCTTTCCTTGAGTGGATAGCCGCCGAACATCCGCGCCCTTCACCACCTGCTCACACAGCAGGCATCTGGTGTCACCGCGCGATGTAGTGGCCTGCGCGGGGTTGCCGGTCACATCAGCCCCCTCCACGACCTCGAAGTCCACGCGGTTGTTGTCCTGGTCTATGTTCGGCTTCAGCGCCACTCGCTTCTTTGGTTTCCGCGCCAGCCAGTACTGGCGGATGAGTGGCATCTCGGCGTCGCAGTTTGGGCACGGGATGGTGCGGCTCCACAGGTACGCGACCGGCACGCTGCCGTCGGGGTCTGGGGGGTAGAACTCGGCCAGCTCCTCCCGCGCCCGCTCCAGCATCCAGTTGCCCCAGTAGCGCACGTCCGTCGCCAGGGGGTTGCGGCGGTATGCCTCGGCAAGGTTGCCGTCGGCAAAGCTGGACTGGGAGTCGTCGGCGTCCGCCTCCAGGATGTATCCGGGCGCGGGCCTGCTGTCGGGCTGTCCGTACCGCTGGGGATACTCAACGGTGCCCTTGAGGATGAGGACGGCGACGGGGTTGAGGTCGCTTGCCTCGACCTCGCAGCCGAGGCGCAGGCCCTCCAGGGGGATGGCGCCGCCGCCCGCGAAGGGGTCGAGCAGCTTTGGCGGCCTGCCGCCGTTGTCGTCGAGGATTCGGCGCCGCGCCCGCTCCAGCAACTCTGTCCCGGTGAGGCCGCTGCCGCCGTCGTCCTTCGTACGCACGACCCTTTCGGGGTGGCGCACGGCGTCCCAGCTTGCGAGGTCGGCGACCTCCTTCAGCAGCTCCTCGCGCTCGGCCTCCGTCTCAGGGTCGTCCACCAGCGAGGCGTATATGAAGGCGCGACAGGCCGCCAGCGGCCGCCGCGCCCACCAGATGTGCAGCGTCGAGATATGCCCATGCCGCACGTTCTTCTCCCGTCGCGAGTGCGCCGACACCTCCTCCAACGGGAAGGCGACTTCGATGAGCCGCTTCCGGCGCTGGGAAGTCATGCCGTTTCTTCGGGCTGGAAGAAAAGCCGCCTCAGCCACGAAACGAGAACGTCGGCTTGAGGCAGATTCGGATCGAGGAAGCGGGCCGTAATGGCAGTACCGTAGGGCAAGCCAGGCTCCGACTGCCATGCGAGCCAGGTGTGAATGACCGCCTTGGGCCTGTCATTGTCTTTGAAACGCTGCTCTGGGACCGAATCTACGCTGGCGGCCGCGTGGTCGAGGAGCGCGTCCCGTTGCGGAACCATGAAACGGAGAAAGTCCTCCAGGATTCCTGGGGTCTTGTTATCCGGCATTATCCAGACGCCTACCCTTGGTAGATCCGATTGGCGCTCCAATACCGTTTCATCAGTATCTGGCGCTTCCGGCACATTCTTGTATCCGATCTGCATGAGCCGTTCACGAATGGACTGCCAGCGGGCGTCCAAGTTGGTATCCGCGTCGATTACCACGCCAACAACGTCTCCCTCCTCGGCGAACCGGAGTCTGGTGGGAATGCTCTCTAGCAAGCCGGGGGCGCCGCCATGAGTGGCGACCTCGTCCAGAAGCGGAAGGTCTCTATTGCCGCAGATATGCTTCAGGACGTGTTCGTCGTCTTTGTCCTCCACCAGCAATATCCTCAGGTTGGCCAAGGTCAGCGCACCTCTATGCGGTGGCGCGTTGCGATGGCTAGCTCATCTTCGTCTGCCACAACTGGGATAATGTCGTCGCCTCTGCGGGTAAGGCGTAGAAGCGCCCCCTCTTCAGGGGACTCGGCCGCGGCCTCCTGGAAGGACTTCACTACATCCTGGCTGTGGGTCGCGGCGAAGACCTGGACGTCAAGCTCCTGGGCCAGCCGGAATATCATGCGCCAGACGTCCAACTGCACGGAGTGGTGCAGGCCGTTCTCGAACTCGTCGATCAACAGGACCCCGCCGCGAGCGTTGACGATGGACAGGGTTATGGCGAACAGGCGGTTTATGCCGTCTCCAAACGAGCGCAGAGGAACGGGTCGCCCAAAGCTCTCGGAGCGCACTATCGCCGTTCTCATCCTGGAAGACCCATCGCCGGCGATCATCGTGACGGCGGAGAGTCTCGGATCGACGATTCGCAGCGCTTCGACCACGTCTTTTTCGTTGTCCGTTAGCGCGACTTCCGCCCAGAGACGTTCCAGCGCGTTCGTCTCCTCCCCGGCGTAGGGACTGACGTGTATGCAGGGCATCCGCACCCTGTCGGACGACCTGGGGCGAGGCATCCGGTTCGAGCGCGCATAGCGGAGAAATCGCTCCAAGCGATATAGCTGCCTTCCATCTTCCGTCTCGACTACCAGCGCGGCTAAGTATCCAGGTTCCCAGCCGGGCGAGTCTTCGCGCATGACCAGCCTTATGCGTCCCTCAGAGTCCTCCTCCTCGGCGAACCAATCCAGCCGCATCATTAGCTTCGTAGGGCCAGTTCCGCCGTTCGTCGAGATGACGATTGGGGCGAAGTCATCCGAGAGCCTGGGAAATCCGTTGAACATGGCGGAAATCTGGAACAGGCTCTCGGGGTCTGAGGAGCGCTCCTCTTCATCCGCCTCCCCGAGGTGCTCTTCGCGGGATCTGAGGATATCGTGTATGAGATCAGGGGCGGCGTTGTGCGTGTATATGCGCAGCGCTTCGAGAATCGAAGACTTCCCGGTGTTGTTCTTTCCCGTGATCAGGGTGACGCGGCCCAGCCTCGGGATCGAGAGGTCCTTGATCCCGCGATAGCCCTGGATCGAAAGGTCAGGAAACTGCAAATCGCTCATTCCTCCCGCTCCTTTCCATTGGCCGGACGGCTCGCGGCCCTCAACTCCTCCGAATCGACGTGATACTCCACCACGCGCTCCGTGGCCTTGACCCCCTTCCCCACCGGGTCCTGGATTATCCAGAGCTCCGGCTCGGCGAGGGCGTGGTCCACCTCGTAGATGAAGAACTCGCCGCGCATCCGGTGGGCCAACTGCCACTCGGTATAGTATAGGGTAACGCCGCCGGTCGCGGCGTGTCCCTTCACCTCGATGTAGCGGACGGCGCCGTCCGGCCCGTCGCTCCGTATGTCGCAGCCCACGCCGGTCTTCGACACGTCCCTGGGGTCGCGGCCCTGCGCGGCCTCGTAGTCCATGGCGACCTTCATGGCGGCCATCTCGACGGTCGTGTTGTCGCCGCCTCGCCCCTCCTCGCGCACCCTGGGCACTGGGCCTGGGACCACGGCGGCCACGCCGACGACCCTGGGCGTGCGTATGGACGTGACCCTTCTGCGCTGAAGCTCCTCGCGCCGCCGTCTCAGGTCGGCCGTCAGAGTCTCGATCTGCTCGTTGGTGGTGCGGATGGCGATCCGCATGTCCCTACCCCCGGCCTCCTCCTCGTGCTGGCGTTCGAGCCGGCCCTGGAGCTCCGAGAGGTTGTCGTTGGCCGACTGCTGGAGGGCGCGCTCGACTATGCCCGCCTGCCGCTCCTGCTCGGCGGTGACCTCGGCCAGGTACTCCTCCGAATAGAGGCGGCTCGCGGCGGCGACCGCGCCGTCTCCCTCGGCCAGGCCCTTCAGGGAGTCTGGGGCGGCGGGGGCCACGTCGGAGGGGGGCAGGTCGAGGAGCACACCGGGCGTAACCGGCTCGAACTCGGCGCCGCGCTGCCTGAGCGCGAGCAGCCGCCCGTGTACCTCTTCCCCGACGCCGTTGACGACCGCGACCTCCAGGAGCCACACGAGATAGGGGCCGCGCGCCTCCTTGTCCACGAAGACGGTCCCCCTGGCGAGCCGGGGCCGCCCCAGGTCGAGGAGGCGGCCCATGACCGCATCGAAGAGCGGGTGGTTGGGCGCGACGAATTCGGCGGGCGGGTCGCGCCGGAGACGATCCTTGCTGAAGGTGATCAGCCGGCCAGCGGCCCCGAGCTCTCCCGCGTTGCCGGCCTGCGCTCCCCGGCGGATGTCGGCGGGAACGAAGTCGAGCCGCCAGTCGCTATCGGCGCCGGGCGTAATGCGGCCGTCGAGGTACCGTAGGCCGTCGACGAAGAACCGTTCCACGAACTCGGGCGTCAGCCGCCGCTCCTTCGAGTCGCGCTCGTCGCCGAGTATGGAGGCCATGTCGACGTGGGACGTCGCGAGGGCTTCGCCCAGGGCGTCACGCGCGGCGGCAACCGACGCGGAGCCGTCCACGAACTCGAGGTCGCCGAGGATGTCGTCCATGGAGCGGCGGTTCAGAATCGCCTCGCGGATCAGCGCGTCCAGGCGGACCTGCCCGGCGTCGAGGACGCTCGACACGACGTCGTACACCTGGTCGTGGCCGAGCTGCTCGCGCATCCGCTCCAGCTTCTCCATCAGGCGAACGAGCACGGAGCCTTCCCGCGTGGTGTTGGCCACGAGATTCACGACCTCGACCTCGTACTCCTGGCCGTAGCGGTGTATCCGTCCCATCCTCTGCTCCAGCCGATTCGGGTTCCACGGCAGGTCCCAGTTGATCATCACCTTGCAGAACTGGAGGTTGATGCCCTCGCCGGCGGCTTCCGTGGCGACCATGAACTGGGCCGGGCCGCGAAACTCCTTCTCGGCCCCTATGCGGTCGGCAAGCTTCATCCCGCCGTGGATGTTGCAGACGCTGTAGCCCCACTCCCTCAGTTGTCTGGTCAGGTAGGTCAGCGTGTCGCGGTGCTCGGTGAAGACCAGTATCTTCTCGTTGCGGTCGGCGACGGTCTGGCTCTCGATGACGCGGCGGAACTCGCCCAGCTTGCGCTCCGGCCCCCCGCGCCGCGTCGCATCGGCCAACGCTATCAGGTCGTCGAGCCTGGCTATCTCGGCGCGCAGGTCTTCGGGTGTCCGCGCGGTGGACGCGCCGGACAGGGCCTCTTCCTCTTCGGCCGTCAGCTCGTCGAGGTCGTCCTCTTCCGGGTCGTATTCGATGCTCATCGCTCGCTGCTTGGAGCGACCCGACCGGCCGGCTTGTTCAAGCTCCTCGGTCAGGCGGTCGCGCCGCCGCTCCAGGCTGCGCGTAACGGCGTAGAGCGAGGATGCGAGGCGGCGCTGGAGGACGATGAGCGCGAGCGTGACGTTCCGGTTCCCGGCCTCCTCAGCCTGGGCGAGGCCCTCGGACACGTAGCTTGTCACGGCGTCGTACAGCCTCTGTTCGCGCGGCTCAAGCTCGTACGCCATCGTGTCCACGTGGCGGGGCAGGAAGAGCGGCCTGCCGTCGAAGTGCTTCATCGACTCCTTCATCCGGCGCAGGAAGTAGGGCGAGCCGTCCTTGTCGAGGACGCTCTTGGCCCCCTCCTCGGACGCGAACACCTTCTCGTCGAGAAGCGAAAGAAGCAGCCGGAAGTTCTCAGGGTCTCCCTTGTGGGGCGTCGCCGTCATCAACAGCAGGTGCTTGGCGCTGGCGGCCAGCCGCTCGGCCAGCACGTAACGCTTGGTCTTGTCTATCTTCCGCCCGTAGCGATAGGCCGAGAGTTTGTGGGCCTCGTCGAAGATGATGAGGTCCCACCGCGACTGCTCGACTCCTGGGAGGATGTGGTCCTGGATAGCCAGGTCGACGGAGGCAACCACGAGGTCGTTCTCGACCCACGCGTTCTGCCCGAAGCTGCCGGAGATGAGGTCGCCCGTGACGAGCACGAACGGCTCTCTGAAGCGCTCCCACATCTCCCGTCGCCACTGGTCGGTCAAAGCCTTGGGACATAGCACCAGGACCCGGGAGACCTCCCCGCGCTGCATCAGCTCGCGCATGAGGAGGCCCGCCATGATGGTCTTGCCCGCGCCGGGGTCGTCCGCCAGTAGGAAGCGGATGCGGGGCAGCGGCAGGATGTGGCCGTAGACGGCATCGAGCTGGTGGGGCAACGGATCGACCTGCGACACGGACACGGCGAACTGTGGGTCGAAGGCGTGGGCCATGTGTGTCCGCAGCGCTTCCACGGCCAGTCGGAACAGGCGAGGCTCGGCGTCGAAGGTGTGCGTTCCCCCGGCGACCTCGGTGACCTGGGCGCTTACCTGGTCGGCCGGGATCGTCCGGTCATAGTACTGGGAGTCGACAACACCAACCGCCTCGATCCGAACGGCTGAGCCGTGCTCGCCCACACGAATGACGCGCACGGGTCCGGGCCAGAACGGACCCTCGATGACGGTATCGGGCTGAAGAGAGGATGCAGACGGAGAAGCCATGTCAGAAGTGAGGCTTGGGAGTTGGCCCTCAGTGTATCATGACACCCCACATCCGACTCTACACCTCCAGCGTGAAGCGCAACGAGGTTCTTGATTCGCCATGCCTGGTGGGCCAAGGCGTACCGATTTGCGAACTTTTCGGCGGGAGGTCTCAATACCCTTGATATAAGGATGGGGCAGTTCTCACGCCCGGCCTACTGGTCCTGGTCTTCGCCGCGCCTTCGGCGTCTGGCCGCAAGGAAGAGGACCGCGGATGCCAATACGCCTATGGCGACGGCCACGGCTAGGAGCGCCGGCCACGCCAGCGGCGCCGGGGCGTCCCGGTCCACCGGCGCTCCCGGTGCGGCGGTCGGCTCCACGGCCGGCCCGGCGGTGGGAGTCGGCTCGGGCGTAGGCGTAGGCGTGACCGCAAGCGCCAACTCCGGCTCCGGCGTGGCCGTAGCTGTCGGCTCGGGCATGGGCGTGGGAGTAGGCTCCGGCGTGGCCGTAGCTGTCGGCTCAGGTGTGGGCGTGGGAGTAGGCTCCGGCGTGGGCGTAGCTGTCGGCTCAGGTGTGGGCGTGGGAGTAGGCTCCGGCGTGGGCACGGCTGTCGGCTCAGGTGTGGGCGTGGGAGTAGGCTCCGGCGTGGGCGCGGGTGTCGGCGCGGGAGTAGGCTCAGGCGTGGGCGCGGGTGTCGGCTCAGGCGTAGGCTCGGGCGTCGGCGCGGGTGTCGGCTCAGGCGTGGGCTCAGGCGTAGGCCCAGGCGTGGGCGCGGGCGTCGGCTCAGGCGTCGGCTCGGGTGTGGGCGCGGGCGTCGGCTCAGGCGTGGGTTCCGGTGTGGGCGCGGGCGTCGGCTCCGGCGTGGGCTCGGGCGTGGGCTCAGGCGTGGGCTCGGGCGTCGGCTCAGGCGTGGGCTCGGGCGTCGGCTCAGGCGTCGGCTCAGGCGTCGGCTCGGGCGTCGGTGTTGGTGTCGGCGTTGGCGTCGGCGTTGGCGTTGGCGTCGGCTCAGGCGTGGGTATGCGACCAAGCCCAGGCCTTGGTCTGGGATCGGGCTCTTCTATCACAGGAGGAGGCGCGGCGATGACCTCGCCCACCGTGACCGTCCCGATGGATATGCCGTGGTAGCCGGGGTCATGGCTGTGGGCGGTGTGCTCGACGGTGACCCCATTGCGCGAGCCGATGTGTTCGCTGCCTGCGGTGATTCTGACGGTCTTCGCCTCGTTCCAGTCGTCGGGGGTGAAGAAGACGAGCGAGGGACTCGCCGTCACGTCGCGGTCGCCGGTGACGTCTACCTTCACCACCACGTCGCTGGTGGGCCGCTCGTTGACGAGGACGATGGTGTAGGTGACGAACCTGCCTCCCTGCACCTCGTCTATCTGCTCGGTGGATAGCTCCACGCCCCGGGTATTGACCACGGCGAACCCGGAAGGGTTGCCGTCGGCGGGGGACTTCACCACTGAGTTGACGGCCCGGACCTGGAACCCGTAGGAGTTCAGCGTGTCCAGGCCGTTGACGACGGCCTCGCGGGCATCGGCCCCGCCGGACACCGTCTTCCACGACGTGGGGGCTGTGCCGGCGCCATAGGATCGCTGCCGGTATTCCCATCCGGTGATGGTGGAGTCAGCGGGGCTGGGGTCGTCCCACGTGAGCCTGGAGGTCCCCAGATCCGTTCCGTTGCCGGCGGCAAAGTTTCGCGGTGGGGCCGGAGGCGTGACGGCGATGTTTTCGGTGGTCAGCTGGTTGATGGTGGCCGGGCCCGCTCCCGCCGTGTTCACCGCCCGAAGCTGGAAGCTGTAGGTCTGGCCTCGGTCCAGGTTGGTCACGGTGTATTCGGTCCTGGGCACGAGGGTGACGTTGGCCGGGGCCGCGCCGTCCGCGCCCGCCGCCGCCGAGGTGGTCTGCTCCACCATTGCGGAGATGTCCTTCCACCCCGTGTTGGTGGGCGGCGTCACCGTCGCCTCGTCCGTCGGCGGGTACGTCACGGTCTGCACAATGGGCCGCACTTCCACGGTGCAGACCTGGCTGGCTGGCGGCTGCCCGACGGGCGCGCACGTCGCGGTGTAGGACGTGGTGGTTGCGCTGCTGCCCTGTATGTCCGCCCATCTGCCGAAGCTGCCCGTTCCCGTCTTCTGGCGGTACTGGTACTTCCGGATGGTGGCGTCCTGCGGGTCGTCCCAGGTGAGCGTCGTCCGATTATTGCCGGCGTTGAAAGCCGTGAACGTCCACGATGCATGGGCTTCCAGCGGGAACTCGACGTTCTTGATCCGCTTCACGGGGGCGACCTGGAAGAGGTACTCCTTGTCCGCGGCCAGTCCGCTGACCTTGTAGGACCTGATGGCGCCGTCGATATAGCCGCAGCAGCCGCCCAGGTACACCGTCGTGTCGGCTTGAGGCTGGGCGGAGAGCCTCACACTCACGTTCTGCGCCGTGTTCCAGTTGCCGGCGGTGAAGGTGAGCGTGGAGCGGCTGAAGACCACGCCGTCCATCGATAGCCTGACTCTTACGGTGGCGGCGGGCCTGGAGGCCAGCTTGACGCCGACGGTCTGGTTCGTGTTCCAGTTGCCGGTGGTGAAGGTGAGCGTGGACGAGCTGAAGTCCGGGCTGGTCGCGATGTCCGTCCATCCGCCCTCGACGGTCCCCGCTACGAAGTTCGACGTCGTGCCGCTGGGGGGCGTTGCCGTGGCCACGTCCGAGGCCGGGTGTACCACCGGGCGCACCTCCACCAGGCAGACCCGCCCGGTGGAGCATGAAACGTCCCAGGACGTGGTCGCTTCGTCGCTGGAGGGTATGTTCGTCCAGCTGTTGAAGCTGCCCGTTCCCGTCTTCTTCCGGTACTGGTACTTCACGACGTGGTTGTTGTTGGGATTGGCCCAGGTGAGCGTCGTCTTGTTGTTGCTGGCTGTGTAGGCGGTGAAGCTCCACGGCCCCACGGTCGTCACGATCATGCCGCTCTGCGACACGCCGCGTATCTCGAAGGCGTACTCCGTGCCGTCGGCCAGGCCCGTCGCCCCGTAGGAGGTGGTGGACGACCCGCTGTTGGTTATATCCGTCCAGGCGCCGAAGCTGCCCGCTCCCGTCTTCTGGCGGTACTGGTACTTGTCGATAAAGCTGTTGTTCGGGTTGGCCCAGTACAGGGTGACCCGCCCGTTGGAGCCGATGTTGCCGATGCTCCAGCTGTCCACCGCCGCAAGCGGCTTCTCCACGTTCGGCTTCACCGCCCGCACCTGGAAGGCGTAGGCCGTGCCGTCGGTGAGGCCGGTGACGGTGTAGGACCTCTGGGTCTTGGCCGCGCACGGCGAGGAGCAGGGTATGTTCGTCCAGGCGCCGAAGTCGCCCGTTCCCGCCTTCTGCCGGTACTGCCACCTGGTGACGGCCGGGTCGTTGGGGTTCACCCAGTACAGGGTCGCCTGGCCGCTGGCGGTGACGACGGCAAGGTCGTCCGGCTCGCCGGTGTCGGGGAGAACCCTGACCCGGTACCGCCACTTGACGATGTCGCTGTCGCTTGGGTTGGGCCACGACAGGGTGGTCTCCCCCGCGCCGCCCACGTTGGCGATGCTCTCGCTGAGCACTGCCGGGCGCTCCTTCGAGGTGTTTTGCCGGGTCACGGCGCGTACCTGGAAGGTGTAGGTCGTGCCGTTAGTGAGGTCGGAGACCTCGTAGGAGGCGAGGGTGCGCACCGAGCACGGCGAGGAGCAGGGTATGTCCGTCCAGTCGCCGTAGTTGCCGAACTGCCCGCCGGAGGGCTTGGCCTTGGACCGGTACTGCCACTTGGTGATGGCAGGGTCGTTGGGGTTCACCCAGTACAGGGTCGCCTGCCCGTCGGCGGCCACCGCCGCGAGGCTGCCCTCCATGATGCGGTACTGGTAATTCCGGATGGAGTTGTCCTGGGGGTCGGTCCAGGTCAGGGTGGCCTGGCTGGCCCCCGTCTGCGTGACATTGCCAACGAAGTTCACCGGCTTGTCCGGCAGCAGCGTCACATCCTCCGCGTTGGACGCCGGGCCGTCGCCCGCCCGGTTGACGGCGCGCACCTGGAAGCGCATCACCTCGCCGTACACGCTCTCCACGACGTGGAACGTGGACGAGTGGGTGCTGGTCGCCGTCTTCCAGAACGCCGCGCCCAGCAGCGTCGTCCATTCCCCTTCGTCGGTATCCGCGTCGCCGGTGGCGGCGCGGTACTCCCATCTGCTTACGGACGGGTCGGCCGGGTCGAGGGCGGCCCAGCTCAGCGTTACGTCGAAGCCCTGGTCCGACGCGTCGTAGGATACGGTCGTTATCCTGGAGAGGGTGGTCGCCGCCGGAGTCAGCGTTACGCTGGCGACGCTGGAGGCCACGCCGCCGCCGCCGAGGTTGACCGCCCGCACCTGGAACCGGTATCCGGCCCCGGTGGCGCTGAAGGGCAGATCGTAGCTTCTCGTGTCCTTGTCGCTTCCTGGGATGTCCGTCCAGGCAGCGGCGTTCAGGTCAACGCCTGCCAGGGCGACCCGGTACTGCCACCTGACGATGGTGGGGTCCGACGGCAGCGTCCAGCTCAGCGTTATCCGGAAGTCGTTGGTGGCCTGCCTGTACGACTTGGCGGCGGCGAGGCTCTGGGGCTCTCCGGGCTTGGCCGGGAGCTTGACCTGGTTGGAATCGTCCGACGCGGGGCTGTCGCCCGCGGGGTTTTTGGCGCGAACCTGGAAGGCGTAGGTCGTCGCGCTGGTCAGGCCGGTCACGGTGAACGTCCTGGTGCTCGCGTCGCTGGGGGACATGTCCGTCCACGGGCCGTAGCCGCCGAACTGCCCGCCCTTGGGCTTGGACTTGTAGCGGTACTGCCAGGCGGTTATGGACGGGTATCCGGGGTCGTTCCAGGACAGGGCGGCCTGCCGGAAGCCCTTTACCGCCGCCAGGCCCGTGGGCTTGAGGGGCTTCGTCGCGGCGGAGGCCACCGCCGAGCCGGGCCCGGCCACGTCGTTGGTGTTCACGGTGCGGACGCGGAAGTAGTAGACCGTGCCCGCGTCGAGGCCGGGGATGGTCAGCCTGTTGGTCGCCGAATTGCTCCCCGGGACATTGGCCCAGGCGCCCCAGGCGGCGGCGCCTTCCTTCTGGCGGTACTGCCACTTCCGGATGGCGGTGTCGGTGGTCGTAGCCCAAGAGAGGGAGACCGTCGTGCCCGCGGCGCTGGCCGACAGGTCCGTGGGCTGGGACGGCGCCGGCTGCGGCGTGGCGGACGCCTCGCCCGACGCGGCGCCCGTGCCGATGGAGTTGACCGCGCGTACCTTGAACGAGTACTGCGTGGCGTTGGTCAAGCCGGCCACGGTGTAGGACATGGTGTCCGCGCCGGAATCGGTCACGCCGGTCCAGGAGCCGTAGTTGCCGCTCACCCCCTCCTTCTGCTGGTACTCGTACTCGGTGATGGAGGAGTCGTTGGGGTCGTCCCAGACCAGCACCACCTGCGCGTTGCCCGGCTCCGCCGCCAGGTTGGCGGGGGGCGCCGGGTACATGGTGGAGGCCTTCTCGTCCGACGGCGCGCCGATGCCGACGGCGTTCACCGCGCGAAGCTGGAACTTGTACGTGATGCCGTTCACGAGGTTTGTGACGGTGTGCGAAGTGGAGGTCGCGCTGGTGCTAACCGTCGTCCACGCCTCGAGGCCCGTGGCCGCCGCGGTGTTGTTCGACGAGACGTAGCCCCGCACCCGGTAGGTGTAGCGCGTCCCGCTGGTCAAATTCGCCGTTACGATGTGCGTCCTGGTGGCCGCGTTGCTGGACGAGATGTCCGTCCACGTGCTGCCGTCGGTGCTGTACTGCCACTTGGCGACGCTGCCGTTCTCGGGCCCCGTCCACTCCAGCGCGACCTCGGTGCTTGCGCCCCGGCCCACGACGAAGTCCGGGAAGTTCCCGGTGCGCATCCTGGCCTGCCACTTGGTGATGGTGGAGTTGTCCGCGCCGGCCCACGACAAGACCGTCTGCCGGTTTCCACCCGCCACGGTGAAGCCTACGGGCTTGGCCGGGAATAGAGCGAAGCTCACGGCGTCGGAGGCGGGGCTGATGCCGTTGGGCTTGGCGTTGTTGATGGCGCGTATCCGGGCCTTGTAGCTCGCGCCGTTGGAGAGGTCCAGCGTCACCTCGGTGGTGGCGTGGTCGCTGCCGGAGACGTGCCGCCAGCCGCCGGCCGCGGTGGGCGTTGCGCTCACCGGGCCCCTGGCGGTCCCGGCGACGAGATTGCCGCCGGAGTCCACGGCGCGCACCCGGTAGGCGTAGGCCGTGCCGTTGGTGAGGCTGCTCACGGTGGCCTGGCGGGCCGACGCGCCACCGGAGACGTCCGTCCAGCTCGCGCTCGTGGACGTGCTGTACTGCCACTTGGAGATGCCGGCGTTGCCCGCGTGCGTCCACTTCAACGTCGCCTGGGCGTTGCCCGGTATGGCCTCCGTGCCGTCGTTGGCCACGCGCCACACCAGGTACTGGTAGCCCCAGCCGGTCGTACTGACGTCGGTGGTGGCCGTCCAAGAGAGGGTCGCCTGGCCGTCGCCGCCCGTCCCGCCCAGGCCCGCGGGCTTGGTCGGGCGGGCCAGCGGTATGACCGAGACCTCGGCGGAGACGGGGCTGTGGCCCAGCCCGTTGGCGGAGCGCACCTGGTAGGTGTACGTCTTGTTGTTGTCCAGGCCCGTGAGGGTCCTGGTGTGCCAGCGGTCGCTGCTGGACGTGCTCTCCTCGTTCACCGTTACCCAGTCGCCGTAGCCGCTCTCGGTGTCGCTCTTGGGCTTCACCCGGTACTGCCAGGAGTGGAAGTAGGGGCTCGAGTACGAGTTCATGGTGTTGTACCAGCGCAGCACGGCCTGGCCGTCGCCGCTGGTGACGGTGAAGCCGCTGGGCTTGAGAGGCTTGGTGGCGACGGGGAAGGCCCAGTCCGTGTCGGAGGCCGCGCCCGGGCCGCTGCCATTCACCGCCCGCACCTGGAAGTGGTACTTCGTGTTCCACGTCAGCGGCGGCGTGTCGAAGCTCGTGGTGTTGCCGGCGCTGCCGGGCACGTCGGCCCACGCCGCCGACGTGATGGCGCTTGCGCCGCCGCTCGTGTAGCGGTACTGCCAGTGGGTGATAGTGGAGCCGCTGGGCGCGGTCCAGCTCAACGCGGCGAACCCAAGCCTGCCGCTCGCGGCGAATCCCGTCGGCTTGCCGGGCAGGGCGCGGGGGATGGCCGCCGCCTCGTCCGACTCGTCGCCGTCGCCGGAGGCGTTCACGGCGCGGACCTTGAACCTGTAGGTCGTGTCGTTCGTCAGCCCGATCAACTCGACGGACGTGGTGGCCGCGCCGCTGTTGGATATGGCCGTCCAGTTGCCCCAGGTGTTGGCGCCCTCCTTCTGCCGGTACTTCCAGCCGGTGATCGTGGAGTTGTTCGGGTCCGTCCAGCTCAGCGTCACCTTCGAGACCTTGGGCGTCGCCGTCAGGCCCGCGGGCTTGGCCGGCGTGGGCAGCGCGGGCTTGGCCTCGGCGGACTCGTTGGAGGCCGGGCCGGCGCCGGCGGCGTTGACGGCGCGCACCTTGAACCTGTACGTCGTGCCGTGGGTCAGGCCGGTCACGGTGTATGCCAGGTTGTTGCCGGACGCAGTGGGCGTCATGTCCGTCCATGCGCCGTAGCTGCCGTAGCTGCCGCCGTCGGGCTTGGACTTGTACTGGTACTGCCACGCGGTGATGCTGTCGTTATCGGGGTCAGTCCAGGACAGGTCGACCTGGCCCTCGGTGTACAGGATGGACGTCTTGTCGGTCTTGGCGGCGGCGGTCGGGCGCGACGGCTTCGCCGGCAGCGTGGGAGCCGACACCTCGTCGGACACCGAGCCGTTGCCGGAGGTGTTCACGCCCCGCACCTGGAAGGTGTACGTAGCGCCGTTGTCCAGGCCCGTAACCGCGTAGGTCGTCGTGGAGTTGCCGGGGCTTGGCCCGGACGTCCAACTGCCGTAGTTGCCCGTTCCCTTCTTCCGCCGGTACTGCCAGCTATCGACGTGGGTGGAGCCGCCCTTGGTCCAGACCAGCGTGACCTGGGCGTCGCCGCCGGTGGCGCTGAGCGAGGGGGCTTCCGGAGCGCCGGCCACGGGCCGGGCCGAGGCCTCGTCGGACGCCGGGCCTGGGCCGTTGATGTTGACGGCGCGAATCTTGAAGGTGTGGGTGACGTTGTTGCTCAGGTTGCTCACGGCGTAGGACGCGGTGGACGCGCCGCTGTTAGGCACGTCGGTCCACTTGCCGTACCCGCCGGTCGTCTTGTACTGGTACTGCCACTTCTCGATGCTGGCGTTGTTGGGGTTGGTCCAGGACAGGGCGACCTGGCGGTTGTTGGGCAACGCCGAAAGGCCCGTGGGCTTGGAGGGAACGGGGATGGGAGTGGCCGACGCCTCGGCAGAGGCCGCGCCGTCGCCGGCGGAGTTCACCGCGCGAATCCTGAATGTGTGGGACGTGTTGTTGGTCAGCCCCGTTACGGTGTAGGACTTGGTGGACGCCGTGCCGTTGGGCACCGCCGTCCACGAACCGTAGCCGCCGCCGGTCTTGTACTGGTACTCCCAGCCTGTGATGGTGGAGTTGCCGGGGGCGTGCCACGTGAGATCGACCGACTGGTGCTTGCCCGCGGCGGTGAGGCCCGTGGGCTGGGCGGGCACAGGCACGGGCGTGGCCGTCCGCTCGTCGGACGGCGCGCCGATGCCGTAGGAGTTCGATGCCCGGATTCGGAAGGTGTACTCCGTGTTGTTGGTCAAGCTGCCGACTGTGTGAACGGTGGCGGCGGCCGAGGTGGACATCTGCGTCCACGAGCCGTAGCTGCCCGCGCCGGACTTCTGCTGGTACTCCCACTTGTCGATGGTGGAATCGCCGGGGTCGGTCCACTTCAGCTCGACCGACTGGTGCTTGGCCACGGCGGTAAAGCCGGCGGGCTTGGCCGGCGCGCTCTTCGGCGTCGCCGTCGCCTCGTCCGACGCCGCCCCCTCGCCCGACGCGTTCACCGCCCGCACCTTGAACTTGTACTCCGTGTCGTTCGCCAGTCCGGTTACGGTGACGGACGTCGCGTGAGACCCTATGGCGGAGCTGAGGTCGACGGTCTTGGAGCCGCCTGGAGGCGCTGCCGCCAGCTTGACGGACACCCCCTGCGCCGTGTTCCAATTCTGCGTCGTGAAGGTGAGCGTGGAGGGCGCGAAACGAACGTTGACGCCCCTGTCGAAGGTTATCGTCACGTCGGAAGATGGGGCGGCGGGCAGCTTGACTACAACAATCTGCACAGTGGGGTAGTTCTGGGTGGTGAAGGTAACCGCGGACGGGTTGGAAACCAGGGGGACCTCCACGTCGGTCCAGGTGTACGGCGGTGGGCTCAAGTCGAAGGGCGAGGTCGTTGCCGTGTACTGCCACTTGGTTATGGACGAGTCGCCCGGATCGTTCCACGCCAGGTCGACCGACTGGTGCTTCGGCGTCGCCGCCAACCCCGACGGCTTCGACGGCTTGGCGATGGGCGTGGCTTTCACGCCTACGGACTCCGCCCCGTTCCCGTAGCTGTTCACGCCGCGTACCTTGAAGGTGTACTCCGTGTCATTGGTCAAGCCGGTCACGGTATAGGTGATAGCGCCCACCGTCCCGGTAACGGTGGCCGACGCCCAGGTGGACCCGCCGTCCTTGCTGTACTGGTATGAGGTGGCCGCGATGCTGCCGCCGTAGGTCCACCTGAGGGTGACCTGGGCGTCGCCAGGCGCGGCGGACTTCAGGTCCGGGGCGGTGGGCACGGGCCGCGGGGTGGCCTTCTTTTCGTCGGACGGCGCGCCGTCGCCGGTGGAGCTCACGGCGCGAACCTGGAAGGTGTGCTCCGTGTCGTTCGTCAGCCCGGTCTTGGTGTAGGCCGTGGTCGCCGCGCCGCTGCTAGGAATGCTGAACCAACCGGTGTAGCCGAAGACGGTCTTGTAGCGGTACTCCCAGCGGATGATCGTGCTGTCGCCGGGGTCGTCCCACGCCAGTATGACGCTGGCGTTCTTGGGCGTAGCCGTGAACCCCGCCGGCTTCGCCGGCTTCACTACTGTCGGCGTCGCCGTCGCCTCGTCCGACTCGGCGCTCGCCCCATACGCGTTCGACGCCCGTATCTGGAAGGTGTACGCCGTATCGTTCGTCAGCCCCGTCACCGTGTAAGACGTGGCCGTATCCGACATGGACATCTGCGTCCAGGAGCCGTAGCCCGCCGTGCTCTTCTTCCGGTACTCCCACTTATTGATGGTGGCGTCATTCGGATTCGTCCAGGCCAGGTCGACGGATGCGGCCTTCGCCGTCGCCGTCAAACCCGTCGGCTTCGCCGGCGAGCTCTTCGGCGTCGCCGACTTTTCATCGGACTCCGCGCCGTCCCCGGAGGCGTTCACCGCCCGGATCTTGAAGGTGTGGGACGTGTCGTTCGTCAGCCCCGTCACCGTGTGGGACGTGGTGGACGCCGTGCTGTTGGGCACGTCCGTCCACGAGCCGTAAGCGCCGTCGGTCTTGTACTGGTACTCCCAGCCGGTGATGGTGGAGTTGTTGGAATCCGTCCACGCCAGGTCGACCGACCGGTGCTTCGGCGTCGCCGTAAACCCCGCCGGCTTCGACGGCCTGGCGAGGGGCGTGGCTTTCACGCCTGCGGACTCCGCCCCGTTCCCGTAGCTGTTCACGCCGCGGATCCTGAAGGTGTACTCCGTGCCATTGGTCAGGCCGGTCACGGTAAAAGTGATAGCGCCCACCGTCCCGGAAACGGTGGCCGTCGTCCAGGTGGACCCGCCGTCCTTGCTGTACTGGTATGAGGTGGCCGCGATGCTGCTGCTGTAGAGCCACCTGAGGGTGACCTGGGCGTGGCCCGGCGTGGCGGACTTCAGGTCCGGGGCCGTGGGCGTGGGGCGCGGCGTGGCCGAAGCCTCGGAGGACGACGCGCCGTCGCCGGACGGGTTGACGGCGCGCACCTGGAAGGTGTACTCCGTGCCGTTGGTCAGCCCGGTCTTGGTGTAGGAGATGGTGTTGGCGCCGCTGCCGGCAATGTCGTACCACGTGGTGTAGCCGCCCGTGGTCTTGTACCTGAACTGCCACTTGGTGATGGTGCCGTCGTTGGCGTTGTCCCAGTCCAGGAGCGCGCCGGCGCTCTGCGCCGTCGCGGTGAGGCCGGTGGGCGCGGCCGGCGGGGGCACGGGCGTGGCCGACACCTCCGCCGACGCCGTTCCGTTGCCATAGGAGTTCACGGCGCGAATCCTGAGCTGGTGCGCCGTGTTGTTGGTCAGCCCCATCACCCTGTGGGACACGGTGTCCTTGTCGCTGTCCGTGATGGCCGTCCACGCCGCGCCCCAGGCGCCGCCCGTCTTCCATTGGTACTCGTAGCCGGTGACCGTCGTGTCCGTCGTCTTCGTCCAGGTCAGGTCCACCGCCTTGTCCCTCGCCGTCGCCGCGAGGCCCGTGGGCGCCGCCGGGACCGGCTTGGGCGTCGCCGACGCCTCGTCCGACGCCACGCCGTCGCCGGAGGCGTTGACGGCGCGCACCTGGAAGGTGTAGGCCGTGTTGTTGGTCAGCCCGGTCCTGGTGAACGTGGTGGTAGCCGCGCCGCTGCTTGGAATGGCAGTCCATGAGCCGTAGCTGCCCGTGTCCTTTTGCCGGTACTCCCAGCGGGTTATCGTGCCGTTCCCCGGGTCCGTCCACGCCAATACCGCGCCCTGGTGCTTGGGCGTGGCGGTGAACCCCGCCGGCTTGGCCGGCTTGGTCGATGCGGCGGCGGCGTCCGACGCCAGGCTGTTGCCGACGGAGTAAGCAGCCCGCACCTTGAATCGATACGTCTTGCCGTAGGACAGCCCCGTAGCCGTGTACGACGACGTGCTGGCGTTGCTGCTTGGCACGTCGCTCCAAGTCGCGCCGTCGTCCTTGCTGTACTGCCACCCCGTTATCGTCGAGTCGCTGGCGGCGGTCCAGGACAGGTCGACGGAGGTGTCGGTGGACGTGTTTATGGCCGCCGTCAGGCCGAGGGGCTTGTACATGGGCGTCGCCGTCACCGACGCGGCATCGCCGTAGCCCGTGGAGTTCGCCGCCCGCAGGCCGAAGGTGTAGGCCGTGCGGTCGGTCAGCCCGGTAACGGTGTGGGACGTGTAGGTCGCGCTCGTGCTGATCCGCGCCCACGCCTTCAGGCCCGCCACCGCCACGGTGTTGTTCGCCGCGATGAAGCCCCGCACCCGGTAGGTCACGCGCGCGCCGTTGGTCAGCGTCGCCGTCACCGTGTAAGAGGTCTGCGTCCCCACCGCGCAGGGCGACGCGCAGGGGATGTCCGTCCAGTTGGAGCCGTCGGCGCTGTACTGGTACTTGGTGATGCTGCCGTTGTTGGGGTTGGTCCACTCCAGCCTGGTCTGCTGGCTCGCGCCCGTCCCCACCACGAAGTCCGCGCCGGTCCCCGCGCGGCTCCGCAGCTCGTAGGAGCTGATGGTGGAGTTGGACGGGTCGTCCCACGCCAGGGCCGCCTGCCCGTTCACCGCCGCCGCGGCCAGGCCCGTGGGCGCGGCCGGCACGCCGGCCGTGGCCCTCAGCGCGTTGGACTCGGCCCCGTCGCCGAGGCTGTTCACCCCGCGCACCCGGAAGGTGTACGTCGTGCCGCTGGCCAGGCTCGTCACGGTGTATGAGCGGGTGGTCGAGGCGCTGCCGGGTATGCTCTGCCAGCCCGCGCTCGTGGACGTGCTGTAATCCCAGCTTGTGGCCGCGGCGCTGCCGGAGTAGGTCCACGTGAGGACGACCGAGGCGCTGCCGGACGGCGTGGCCGACGCCAGCGTGGGCGCGGTCGGCACGGCCAGCGGCGTGGCCGACACCCCCGCCGACGCCGTCCCGTCCCCCGAGGCGTTCACCGCCCGCACCTGGAAGGTGTAGGCCGTGTTGTTGGTCAGCCCGGTCCTGGTGAAGGACGTGGTGGACGCTACGCTCCCCGGGATGTTCGTCCAGGCCCCGTAGCCGCCCGCGCTCTTGTACCGGTACTGCCACCTGGTGATGGCGGCGGTGGTGGAGGCGTTGCTCGTGTCCGTCCACGCCAGTATGACGCTGCCGTTCTTGGGCGTAGCCGTCACCGTGGGCGCGGACGGCCTGGCCAGTGGCGTAGCCTGGACCGCGCCCGGGGCGCCGTTGCCCGCAGGACTCACCGCCCGCACCTGGAAATCGTAGGCGGAGCCGTTCGTCAAGCTCCCCACCGTGTGCGTCCTCGTATCCTTCGTCGTCGCCCGCACCTCGACGTCGTTGTTCACGTTGGGGATCACGCCGCTGTTGACGTAGAGGCTGGTCGTGCTGGGGCAGCCGCTGTTGGAAGCGGTATTGCAGATCTCCGTCCAGGCGCCCCACGTCTGGGTCCCGGCGCGCCGGCTCCGCCACTCGTACCTGGTGATGAGGGAGTCGTTGAGGTTGGTCCAGGTGAGCAGCAGATAGGGGGCGCCGGTGCCCGCCCGGTAGCTGCCCTTCAGCGCCAGCTTCGTCCCGGTCACTTCCGTCCAGCCCAGCGTTCCGGTGGTCGGCCAGCCGGCGGTGGTCAGCTTGTGCCGCGTTTCCCACGAAGTGATCGACGAGTCCGCCGGCGACAGCGTCCACGAAAGCGTCGCCGTTCCATGCCCCACCGTCGCGGTAACCGCCGGCGCAGCCGGCCCCGGCGGCGGCGGGTTCGGCGTCGCTTTCGCCTCGTCCGACCCCGCCCCGTTCCCCGCCGCGTTGACCGCCCGCACCTGGAACGTGTACTCCGTACCGTTCGTCAGCCCCGTCGCCGTGTGCGAAGTGGCGGACGCGCTCGTGCTTACAGTCTCCCACGCCTGCAGGTTCGTCACCGTCGGCGCAGTGCCGGAGGACACCGCCGCCCGCACCTGGATCGTATGCGTTCCGCTCGGCAGCGCCGACAAACCGCCGGTGGAGAAGGTATGCGAAGTAACCGACGGACAGCCCGGATTCGCCGCGGTCCAGCAGATGCCCGTCCACGTGATCCCGTCCGCGCTGTACTCCCACTTGGTGACGTTGGACGTGCCGGACGCGGTCCACGACAGGGTAAACGTCTGTCCTCCGCCGTCGCTGACCACGAAGTCCGCGTTGCTCCCGGTCCACTGCCGGAGCTGCCACCCGGAGACGTAGTCGTCATCCGGATTCGAATAGGTCCACGCCAGGTCTACGGACCCGTCCTTCGCCGTCGCCGTGAGTCCCGCAGGCTTCGATGGGACCGCCAGCGCCGTCGGCGTCACCGTCGCGTCGAGGCCATTCCCGGTCGAGTTAACCGCCCTCAGGCTGAACTTGTACGTCGTCCCGCTCGCCAGCCCCGCAGCCGTGTGCGAAGTGGCCGCCGCGCTCGTGCTGATCTCCTCCCACACCTTCAGCCCCGTCACCGCCACCGTGTTGTTGTTCGAGATGTATCCCCTCACCTGGTAGGTGTACTGCTGCCCGAAGGTCAGGGACTGGTTGATGGTGTGGGACATCGGGGTCCCCTGCGGGCAGGTCGACCCGCCGCCGCACGAGATGTCATACCACCACCAACCATTCAGGCTGTACTGGTACTTGGCGATGCTGGAGTCGTTGAGGGCGGTCCACTCCAGCGTCAGCTTCTTGCTCGCGTACGCGCCCATCACGATGTCCGCCGCGCTCCCCGACCGCGTCCGCATCTGGTACGACGTAATCGTCGAGTCGGCCGGGTCGGTCCACGATAGGAACGCCTGGGTCCCGGCGGACTTGGCCGCCAGCCCGGCGGGCTTGGACGGGACCGCCACCGGCGTCCCCTTGATCGACGACGACGCCCCCTTCCCGTCCGAATTCACGGCCCGCACCTGCACCTCGTGCTCCTGCGCGTTGATCAACCCCCCCACGTCCACGCTCGTCGCCGACGCGCTTATCGCCACCCAGGGCTGCCATTGAGTCGTCCCTCCCAGCGCCCTGTAGCGGTACTCGTAGCCCGTGATCGCGTTCACGTGCCCCGTCGGGGCCGTCCAGCTCACCCGCAGCGTCGCGTTGCCCGCCGCCGCGGACAGGTCCGCCGGCGCGTCCGGGACTCCCGTCGGCGTGACCGTAACCTCGTCCGAGACCGGACCGGGCTCGTCGTAGGTGTTCACGGCGCGCAGGCGGAAGGTGTGCGGCGTGTTCCCGGCAAGGCCCGTGACCGTGTACGCGGAGGAGTCGCCGCCCAGGCGCGTGGACGTCCACGCGCCCCAGCCGCCGTCGGTCTTGTACTGGTACTCGTACGCCTTCCGGCCGCCGTGGGCCTTGTCGGACGGCCCGGAAGGGGGAGTCCAGCGCAGCCTTGCCGTGTTGGTCCCGGCGGAGGCCGCCAGGCCCGTGGGCTTGCCGGGCCGCCACGAGGTGTTGCTGCGGGCGGAGTCCGAAGGCGCGCTCTTGCCCGCGCTGTTCACGGCGCGGACGTGGAAGGTGTAGAAGGCGTTGCGAGTCAGGTGATGCACGTCGTGCTCGACGGTGCTCGTGCCGCTGTTGGGGATGGCGATCCAGGGCGTGGGAACGGTCATGTCGGCCTGGGGCTGGGCGTTCAGCCGGACGCTGACCGTCTGCGCCGTCCGCCAGTTCGCCGTGGTGAAGAACACCGCGTGCGGGCTGAAGGTCACGCCATACTGGGCAAAGGATATCTGCGTGGGGACCAGGGGCTTGGTGGCTGGCCGGACGCTGATCGTCTGCGCCGTGCTCCAGTTGGCGGTGGTGAAGGTCAGGCTGGACGCGCTGACGTTCACGTCCGGGCGGAGGTCGAGTGTCTTGGGCACGTTGTACTTGCCGTTGGTCTTCGGCGGCTCGGCGGTCAGCTTGACGTTGACCGTCTGCGCCGTGTTCCAGTTGCCGGTGGTGAAGGTGAGGCTGGACGGGGAGAACGTCATACCGCTCCGGGAGAGGGACACCGTCACCGTGGCCGTGGGGCGTTGGGTCAGCTTGACCTGGACCTGCTGGGCCACGTTCCAGGGCTTGGGGTTGGCGTAGTTGTGGAATCTCACCTCGCCCGGGGTCGCCACCGGGCCGCTCACGGAGGCGATGCCGGACCACGCGCCGACGGAGGCATGACGGTACTCCCAGCCGGTGATGGAGGAGTCGTTGGGGTTGTCCCAGGTCAGCCTGATGCGGCCCTTCTGGTGACATTCGCCCAGGACCAGGTTGCATGACGGCGGCTCGACGAAGCCGCTCCCCAGGCCCGCGGCCTGGAGGCCCGTGGGCTTGGCGGGAATGCCGACGGGGGTGGCCGTCGCGCTATCGGAGGCGGCTGAGTTCCCCTTGTAGTTCACCGCCCGCACCTGGAACGTGTAGGCCGTGCCGTTGGTCAGCCCCGTCGCCGTGTAGCGCCTGGTGGAGGCGCCGCTGCTCGGCACGTCCGTCCAGGTCGTACCGTTGTCCTTGCTGTACTGCCACTTGTAGATGGACGCGTCGCTCGGGTTGTCCCACAACAGGTAGGCCGACCGGTTCCGGGCCGCGGCCGTCAGGCCCGTGGGCTTGGACGGGGCCGCGCTGGGCAGCGTGACGCTCGCGCCGGAGGACGGCTTGCCGTTCAGGATATCGGCGCCCGTACCCTTCCGGGCGCGGATGCGGAACTCGTTGGCGGCGCCCTCGGCGAGGCCGGCGGTCACGTCGTGGGTGATGGTGGTCGAAGCGCTGTTCGGCATGGCCGTCCAGGCCAGGGGCCATCTCATCCCGGTGGAGCCCTTGGGCCCGGAGGTGTCCGTCAGCACGTCGGCCAGCAGGTACTCCTCGTTGGCCTTCAGCGCCCGCACCTGCACCTGGTAGTCGGTGCTGGTGGCCAGGCCCGTGATGATCTTGCTGGCGCCCGTCCCCGCGTCGGCCCAGTCGCTGAACTCTCCCGCGCCGGTCTGGGTGCGGTAGCGGTAGCCCGTCGCCCCGCTGACGGCCACCCAGTTGACGGTGACGCTGCCGCTGGCGTTGGTGGTCACGTAGGCCGTGCCGTCCAGGATCTTGGTCGTCGTGGCCGTTGGCGCAAGGTACTGCACCTGGACGTAGTAGGTCGTGCCGCTGACCAGGGTGGAGTCCTGGATGCGATAACTCGTCCTGTCCTTGCAGGCGGTGTCCGTACTCTGCCGGCAGACGTTGGCCCAGCTTCCCCAGGCGCCGCCGTCGCTCTTGATGCGGTACTGCCAGGCGGTTATGTTCGAGGTGCTGGCGGGAGCCTGCCAGCGCACTTCCTCAAGCTCCTGGGTGTTGGGCGTCCGCACCTGGTACTGGTAGCTCGTGATGTTACTGTTGCCCGGGTCCGTCCAGCCTAGGACTACCTTGCCGGTTTCAGGGGAGGCGGCGAAGTCCGTTGGCGCGGCCAGGGCGGGCCCGCCGGCGTCTTCGACGCCGGCGGCGCGGCTCTCCCCGGCGTTGTTCACCGCCCGGACACTGAATGTGTGCCCGCCGTAGTTTGTCAGGCCCGTGAAGGTGTGGCTGTAATCCGCCTGATTCTGAACGATCGCCACGTCCGTCCAGGGGCCGGCCCGGGAGCGGTTTTTGGTCACCCAGCGCACCTGGTGCTTGGTCACCGGGTCGCCCGGCGGGTCGGCCGGCTTGGTCCACGACAGCGTCGCTTGCCCGTCGTCGGTGGTCACTCGGAAGTTGGTGGGCTTGCCGGGGACGCCTACCTTATCCAGGGCCACGGTGTAGGTGGTGGACTCTGAGTTGGTGCTGTCCTTGACCTTGAAATTGAAGCTGGTCTCGTTGGAGAAGCTGCTCCCGGGCCGGTATTGCAGACGCTTCAGCTTCCAGTTGCCCGTGGTGGCCGTGGTCACTTCCATCCCCGCGGTGACGAGCGTTGTCCTGTTGCAGGTACTCCTGGTGGGCCTAGTCTTGCAGAATGAAGTTACGGTATTTCGCTCATGGACGTACAGCGCCCCGGTGGCGGGCAGCGACTCGATGATGATCGACTGGTACGTGTTGCCGTCGGCGTCGACGTACGTGAAGTCCTTGAAGGGGATGTAAACGTAGGTCGGCGCGGAAACGTCGTAGGACACGTCCACGCTGGTGGGCGGCGTATTGCCGTCCACGGCCCGCGCCACCACCTCCGGCGCGGCGATGCCGCTGTAGTTGGCGTCCGTGCTGGTCGCCGTGTGAACCAGCGTGGTGGACTCCGTGTCGACGTCGTTCAGGTCCGGCGTTACGGAGAGCGTGACCGTCTGCGCCGTGGTCCCGTTGCTGGACGTGAAGGTCAGCGTGGCCTGGTCCCCGGTCGTGTTGGGGTCGGTATCGAAGGTGGGGCGGCCCTGGTGGGTACCGGCCTTGCGGGTGATGGTCACGGTGACGTCGTTCGTGGGATTCGTGCCCAGCCGGACGGTGTAGGCCCCCGTCGTGGTCCCGGTGAGCGGCTCGTTCACGTCCACCGCCGTACTGCTCACCACCACCCAGCCCTTGAAGCCGGCGGTGGCGTCGGCCGAGGGCTGGCTGTAGTCCGCGCCCGACTTGGTGGCCTGCACCATCAGCGTGTAGGTGGTGCCTGGGACGAAGCGGTTGCCGCTCTCCGGTACCAGGTGCGTCGCCACGTCCCCCGCCGTTACGTGGCGGGCGTCGTCATAAACCTCTGAGCCGGACTTCCAGTAGAGCCGGTAGCCCGTGGCGTCGGTCACCTTGGTCCAGTTGACGCGGATGCCGCCGCCCTCCTGGGAGGCGGTGACGCCGGTGACCTGCGCCAGCTCGTCGTCGTCCACGATGTTCAGGACGGGGGCGGTAGCAGTGGTGTTGCTGACCCACGTGGACGTCGCCGTCGTGCCGCCCGTCTTCGCCGGGTGGGTGGCCAGGGTCATCGCCTTGCTGTAGTTCGAGGCGTCGGTGTAGTTGTTCACCGCCGCCAGCGTCTGCGTCCCGCTCGTGCTTCCCGCCGCGATGGTGACGTCGCCGACGGTGTACGCGCTGGCGTCTTGCGGCACGGCGACCACCAGGTCCCGGTTCCACTCGGTGGTGGCGGTGACGGTGACGGTGGTCTGGGTCGCGCCGCCCACGCGCTCGTAGATGGTGGTCGGACTCAGCGTCAGCGATACGACGGGCCGCTGGTCGGCCGCGGTCAGCGCGCCGTACTTCAGCGCCGGGTACTGGTTCGCCGTGCCGAAGTCCCACGGGTCGTCCTGGCCGGTGGCGTGGTTGTTGTCGTTGTCCGCGTTGTCCAGGTCCAGGTTCCAGTCCTTGTAGATGTCGGTGCTCTGGGTCCCGTACGCCGTGGGCGCCTGGAGCTGGCTCGTCGTCTTGGCCGTGCCCTCGCCCCTGTCCGACCGCCCGTCGGTCTCGGAGTCGTAGTAGGACGCGGTGGTGGAGCCCGTTTGCTTGTAGCCCACCAGCCCGCCGGTCTCGTAGTTAGAGTTGGTGGAGTGGGTGACCGCCCCGGTGGCGAAGCTGTACTCGATGTTCCCGCGCTGGAATCCCACCAGGCCGCCCTCGTAGGCTTTGGCGCCGCCGGGAGCGGTGGCCGAGACGGAGCCACGGGCGTAGCTGACGCGGATGGTGGCATTCGGGCTTAGCTGGCCCGCCAGCCCGCCGGCCTGGGCATGCTTTCCGCTGCCGCCGGGAGCGGTGGCCGAGACGGAGCCGGCGGCGTAGCTGGCGTCCACGCGGGTTGCGGCGGCGTTAAGCACGTGCTCGCCCACGGCCCCGAAGAGCCCTCCGGCGAAGGTGTTGGTGCCGCTTTGCGTCCCCTGCGCAACGGCCGTGACGTCCGCCCACGAGTAGCTGGAGATCGTCACGCCGTCTTCGAGCGTCCCCGCCAGCCCGCCCACGAAGAGGTGCTTGTCGGCGGCGGTCATGGTGGACGTGGCGGAGACCGAGCCCGTCGTGTAGGAGTCCTCGACGGTGACGCTGCTGCCGAAAATCCTGCCGGAAATCCTGCCCGCCAGCCCGCCCGCGTAGACGTGCCCGCCGCTGGACGTGGTGAGCTTGACGTCCACGTTCGTGACGCCCACGTTCGTGATAGGCCCATCCTGGATGTGGCCGAAGAGGCCGGCGTAGCTGCCCGACGTGCTGTTGATGAACAGGTTTTCGATTTCGTAGCCGTTGCCGTCGAACCGGGCGGCGTAGAAGACCGTGCTAGTCCCGCCGATGGGGACCCAGCCCACCCCGCCGTTCCAGTAGGTGTCGCCCAAGTCCGCGCCGCCGCTGCCGTTGGTGTCGAAGTCGAGGTTGTTGGAGAGCTCGTAGCCCTCGCAGACCTGGTTGGCGGGCAGCGTCTCGTCCTCGTTGCAGCCCATGCCGGCCTCGGCGGTGGGGAAAGCGGACTCGTAGTTGGCCCCGTCGCCGGAAGCCACCGAGCCGTCGCCGTCCAGGTCCCAGCGGATGGCGTTGAGCTGCGCCAGCGTGGTTATCTCTATCAGCCCGTCGTCGTCCGCGTCGTAGTCCTTGCCCGGGCTGGCGGTCGCCGACGCCCACGGCCCGTCGTCGTAGCCCGTCTTGGTGGCCGCGAGGCGGAAGGTGTAGACGCCGTTGGAGGTGAGGGGGCTGATGGTGTGCGGCGAAGTGACGCTGGCGACCTCCGTCCACGTCGTATCCGCCGACTCCTTGTACTCCAGCTTGTTGCCCGTGGCCCCGGGCTGCCGCGTCCACGTGAGGGTGACCGAGGTGTAGTTGGCCCCTCCCGTAAGGGTGAACGCCGGCGCGATCAGCCCGAAGTCGTCGTCCTCGATGGTCAGCGACGCGCCGGAGGGCATGGCGACCCAGTTCTGGTCCGTCGTCGGCGTCAGCGTGACCGAGGCGTCCGTTGCGCCGGTCGTGTTGTTTACCGCCTCGACGATCAGCGTTCCCGTCGTCGCCCCCGCCGCGATGACCAGGTCCGTCGTGTACGTGTTGCCGGACTTCAGCCTGTATGTGGCGGCGGTCTCGTTGACTTCCAGCGTCACCGGCACCTCCTGGGCGGGGCTGATGGTGGCCGTCAGCGTCGACGTGGCAACCGGACTCGCGCCGCAGGCGTTCGTGTCCGTCCCCTTGGTCGTCTCGCAGATGCTGGCCGGCGACACCGCCACCGTCACCGACGCCCGCTGGTCCGCCGCCGTCAGCCCGTAGTCGAGAACGGGGTACTGGCTGGACGTGCCGAAGTCCCACGGGTCGTCGGCTGCTGCCGTCCCGCCCACGTCGATGTTCCAGGCGGCGTAGATGCCTGTGCCGTAGGCCGTGGGCGTCTGAAGTTGGGTGGTGGTCGTGCCGGCGCCCGCCCCGGTGGCCGTGATGCCCGACGTCGTCGTGTCCCAGTACGAGTTGGCGACCGTCGCCCCGGCGTGTTCGTGCGCCGCCAGGCCGCCCTTGCGCTCCGTCGGGCTGCTCCCGCCCGACGTCGAGGGCTCGCCAGTGGCGAAGGACGCCGTGACCGTGCCGGCCTTCAGCTCGCCCAGCAGCCCGCCCGCGTTCAGCGTCGCTGTGTTCGCCGTGGCCGCGGTCTTCGCCTCCGGGTGGGCGTGGGAGTAGCTGGCCCTCACGCTGCCCGCGTCCTGGTAGCCGATCAGCCCGCCCGCGTTCGCCTCCGCGCCGGTGGCGGACCGGCTGTCGGCGACGACCGTTCCCGTGGTGAAGCTGGCCGTCACCGACCCGCCTGTGTCCTGGTAGCCGACCAGCCCGCCGGCGTAGGCGTCCAGGCTGGCCGTGGCGCTGAGCTGCTCCGCCGTGACGTCGGCCCGGGCGTAGCTGCTGGTGATGCTCCCCGTGTTGTGCGCGACGATGCCGCCGGCGTAGGCGTCCTTCTCCGTCGTGTTGCTCGATATGTCGCTCTGCGTAGCCTTCACCGCGCCGACCACGGAGCTTCCGGTGATGGAGCCGCCGGCGTTCTTGCCAGCCAGGCCGCCGGCGTACACGTCCGTCCCGGTCGTCGCGCCGGAGTTGGTGGCGACGGTGACGGAGACGCCCCTGAGCTTGAGGTCCTTGACCACTCCGCCGCTGCCTATCTCCGCGAACAGCCCCGCCTGACCCACCGTGGTGGCGCCGCTGCGGTTTATGAACAGGTTGGAGACGGTGTACGTCCCGCCGTTGCCGTCGAACTCGCCCGTGAAGGCCCGGGTGGTGGTCGTCCCCGCCGTCGCGCCGATGGGCAGCCACCCCTGGCCGCCGTTCCAGTAGGTGTCGCCGGAGTTCGGCCCGCCGCTGTTGTTGGTGTCGAAGTCCAGGTTGGCCGTGATCTCGTAGCCCTTGCACGTCGGGTTGCCGGTGTTCTGGGAGGAGATGGTCGCCACGCTCTCCCCGCAGCCCATGTTGTCCTCCGGGCTGCCGAAGGCGCCGGCGTAGTTGGAGGTGTAGTCGTACTCGCCCGCGTCGGTGTAGTCGCCGTCGTCGTTGGAGTCGTACTTGTCCCCCACGCCGTCGCCGTCCAGGTCCCAGCGTATGGCGTTCAGCTTCGCCAGCGTGTCCACGTCTATCAGCCCGTCGTTGTCCGCGTCGTAGTCCACGTCGCCCGTGGTCGGCGTCGCGCTCGCCGAGTCCGAGGGCCCCGAGTCGTCGTAGCCCGTCTTGGTGGCGATGACCCGGAAGTAGTACGTCGTCCCGCTCGTCAGCCCCGTCTTGATCTTCAGCGTGTCGGTGCTGCCGCCCGTTACCGTCGTCTCCGTGACGGTGGCGAATGTGGTGGATGTGCTGCGCTGGACGATGTATCCCGTCGCCCCCGTCACCGTGTTCCAGTCCACCTGCGCCTTCGCGCCGTCGACGGAGAGCTTGACGCCCGTGGGCTTGGCCAGCGTGTCCTCGTCCTTGATGGTGAGGGACGCCCCGGTGATGCTCACCCAGTTCTGCGCCGTCGCGCCGCCCACGGTGACGGCGTTGTCCGACGCGTCCGCCGTGTCGTTCACCGCCGTGATGGTGACGCTCCCGGTCGTGCTCCCGGCGGCGATGGTGATGGAGGCCGCGCTCAGCGTGTAGGCGCTGTCCGTGTCCAGCGTGACGGTGACGGGCAGGACCTCCGCAGCGCCCAGCGTGGCGGTGATGGTGGTGGAGGTGCGGTCGTCGCTGCCGCAGGCGTAGGTCACGCCCTGGACGGTCCCGTAGCCCTTGGCGGACTCGCAGATGTTGGCGTGGGTCGCGCTCAGCGTCAGCGCGGCCCGCTGGCTCGCCGCCGTCATCCCGTAGTCGATGGCCGGGTACTGGCTGGCCGTGCCGAAGTCCCACGGGTCGTCCGCGGCGGCCGTCCCGCCCACGTCGATGTTCCAGAGGCCGTAGATGCCGGCGGTTATGCCGTAGGACGTGGGCGTCTGCAGCTCGCTCGTCGTCTTGCCCGCGCCCGCGCCCGTCGCCGTGACGCCCGTCGTCGTCGTGTCCCAGTAGCTGTTGGTCACCGTGCCGTTGTTCCGGCCAGCCAGCCCGCCGACGTAGGTGGTCGGGCTGCTCCCGCCCGAGGTCGCGGGCGCGCCGGTGGAGTAGGACGCCGCGATGCTGGCCCCCGACTGCAGCTGGCCCGCCAGCCCGCCCGCCGTCAGCGTGGCCGTCGCCGCCGACGCCGCGGCCTTCGCCTCCGCGCTGGCGTGGGAGTAGCTGGCCTTGACGCTGCCGGAGTCCTGGTAGCCCACCAGCCCGCCCGCGTAGGACTTCGCGCCGGTGGACGACCTGCTGTCGGCCGCCACCGTCCCGAAGGAGTAGCTGGCCGCGATGGACCCGCCCGTGCCCTGGCGTCCCGCGAGGCCGCCGGCGTGGGCCTCCTTGCTGGCCGTGGCGCTGAGCTGCTCCGCCGTCACCGTGGCCCGGGCGTAGCTGCTGACGATGCCGCCCGTGTTCTCGCCCACGAGCCCGCCGGCGAAGGCGTCCTCCTCCGTCACGCTGGGGCTGGTGTTCGTGTTGTCGCTCTGGGTCGCCTTGACCGCGCCTTCGACGTAGCTGCCCGTTATCGACCCGGCGCTCTTGCCCGCGATGCCGCCGGCGTACACGTCCGCCGCGCTCGTCGCCGTCGCGTTGGTGGCGACGGTGACGGAGACGCCCTCCAGTCTGAGGTTCCTGACCGCCGCGCCGCTGCCAAGCTCCGCGAACAGCCCGGCGCGCCCTACCGTGGTGGAGCCGCTGCGGTTCACGTACAGGTTCGAGATGGTGGACGTCCCGCCGTCGAACTCGCCGGTGTACGCGCTGGCCGTCAAACTCCCCGCCGTCGCGCCGATGGGCAGCCACCCCTGGCCGCCGTTCCAGTAGGTGTCGTCGCTGCGGGTGCCCTTGGTGGCGCCAGTGTCGAAGTCGAGGTTGGCCGTGAGCTCGTAGCCCTTGCACGTCGGGTTGCCGGTGTTCTGGGACGAGATGGTGACGGCGCTCTCGCCGCAGCCCATGTTGTCCTCCGGGCTGCCGAAGGCGGCGGCGTAGCTGGTCGAGTCGGAGGCGTTGTCCACCACGCCGTCGCCGTCCAGGTCGTAGCGTATGGCGTTCAGCTTCGCCAGCGAGTCCACGTCTATCAGGCCGTCGTTGTCCGCGTCGTAGTCCACGTCGCCTGTGGTGGGCGTGATGCTCGCCGGGTCCGACGGCACGGAGTTGTCATAGCCCGTCTTGGTGGCGATGACCCGGAAGTAGTACGTCGTCCCCGACATCAGCCCCGTCGTGACCTTCAGCGTGGTGTTGCCGCCGCCCGATACCGCCGTCTCCGTGACGACGGCGAAGGTGGTGGACATGCTCCGCTGCACGGTGTACCCCGTAGCCCCCATCACCGTGTCCCAGTCCACCTGCACGTTCACGCCGTCGACGGAGAGCTTGACGCCCGTGGGATTGGCCAGCGTGTCTTCGTCGACGATGGTGATGGACAGGGCCGCGCCGGGGATGCTCACCCACGGGTCGCCGGTGTCGGCGGCGAGGGTGAACGACGGGTCGGTGGCTACCTGCGTCTTGTTGTTCACCGCCGTCAGCGTCGCCGTCGTCGTTGTCGCGCCCTTGGCGATGGTCATCGTCGTCGTGCTAAGCGTGTACGCCGAGTTCGTCGGCAGGGTGACGATTACGTCGGCGTGCCAAGCGTTGGCCAGGGTGGCGGTGATGGTGGCCGAGGTCTGCGGGCTCGCGCCGCAGGCGTTGGCGTCGGTGCCCTTGGCGGACTCGCAGATGGTGGTCCGGTTGGCGGACATGGTGATGGTGGCCCGCTGCGGCGGGATCGTCAGGTGGTATTGCAGCACCGGGTAGTCGGACGCCGTCCCGAAGTGCCACGGGTCGTCGTTGCCCGTCACGCCGTCCAGGTTCAGGTCCCAGTTGGCGTAGATGGCGTTGCCCGTGCCGTAGGCCGTGGGCGTCTGGAGCTCGCTGGTCGTCTTGCCCGTGCCCTGGCCGGTGGCGGTGATGCCGGACACGTCGGTGTCCCAGTAGCTGTCGGTGGTCGTGCCGGAGACGTGATTCCCGGTCAGGCCGCCGACGCTGTTGGTAGGTTGGTAAATAGTGCCGGTGCCTGTGGTGGTGGCCGTGGGCGTTCCGACGGAGTAGCTGGCGGTTATCTTGCCGCCGTCCTGCGTCCCCACGAGGCCGCCGGCGTTGAGCTTGGTGAAAAGGTTGTATTGAACTCCAGTGGCGTAGGCGGTCGCCGTCGCGTCCGCCTCGGAGTAGCTGGACTTGATTTCGCCGTCCTTGTGGTAGCCGATGAGGCCGCCGGCGTGCCCTTCCCCATTGTTTTGAGAACTGACGATGGCGGTTGCGGAGCCGCGGGCATAGGTGGCGACGATGTCGCCGCCGTCCTGGTAGGCGACGAGGCCGCCGGCGTAGGACTTGGAGTTGGCGTCGTTGGCGGCGAAGTTGGCGGTGGTGGTGACGCGGGCGTAGCTAGACGTTATGGAGCCGCCGACCTGCCGCCCAATCAAGCCGCCGGCGTGGGGGTGCTTGTCCGTGCCGCTGACCGGTTCGACGGTGGCGTTGACGGTTCCTGTTACGTATGTCTTGAATATCTCGCCCGCGCTGTACCCCGCCAGACCTCCGGCATAGACTTCGGGGGCGCTGGGGATGCTGGTGAGGTAGTTCTTGAACGTTACGGAGACGTCCTCCACGCCCAGGTTCCTGATCTTCGCGCCGCTGCCCACGTCTCCGAACAGCCCGGCGAAGAGTGTATATATGTGAGGGTCCGTATTGGTGCCGCTGCCGGTCCGCGTCCCGCGGCGGTTGATGAACAGGTTGGAGATGACGTAGTTGTTGCCCTCGAAGACGGCGTTGAAGGGGTCGCTGCTGCCGTCGGGCGAGGTGGAATCGTGGGCGATGGGCTGCCAGCCCGCCCCGCCGTCCCAGTAGGTGTCGCCCGTTATGTCGGTGCGCCTGTCGTTGTTGGTGTCGAAGTCCAGGCTGTTGGAAAGCTCGTAGCCCGTGCAGGCGGGGTTGCCCGTGCCCGCCATTATGGAGGCGACGGACTCGTTGCAGCCCATGTTGTCCTCGGCGTTCGGGAACGCCGTGTCGTAAGAGGACTGGTTCGACGAGTCATCGGCCACCCCGTCGCCGTCCAGATCCCACCGAATGGCGTTGAGCTGGGCGAGGGTGGTAATTTCGATCAGCCCGTCGTTGTCCGCGTCGTAGTCGCCGTCGCCCGCGCTGGTCTTGGTCGTCGCGCTCACCACGTCGGACGGCTGCTCGTCCACGCCGCCGCCCTTGGTGGACAGCACCCGCACGTAGTAGGTGGTGTCGGCCGTCAGCGCGGGCGTAGGGCTGATGGTATAGGTTACGGTGCTGCCGCTCGATATGGTAGTCGTTCCCGTCGGGCTTGCCCACGAGTCCGCCGTGTGCCACTCCACCCTATAGCCCGTCGCGTCCGTAACCTGCGTCCAGTCCACCTGTATCTTCGTGCCGTCCACCGAGAGCTTGACGTTGGTGGGCTTGGCGAGCTCGTCGTCGTCCTTGATGGTGAGCGTCAGGGTGGACGGGGTAATCGCGATCCACCCGGTATCGAACGATACGCTGGGCGCTAGGTCTATGGCGTTGTCGGCCGGTTGCGTCGTTCCGCACGCGCCCGTGCCGCAGTCGGTGTTGTTCACCGCCGTAATCGAGGTTGTGGCCACGGTTGTGCCGGCGGGGAAGGCGAGCGTGGTCGTGCCCAGGGTGTATGCGCTGCTGGGGGCCAGCGTGGCGACGGCATCGGAGTTCCATGCCTTGTTCAGCGTCAGGGTGAGCACGGTGGAGTTGGCGCGGCTCGGCGTGATGAGGGCGCGCTCCCAGATCGTCGTCGTGCTGAGCGACAGCGTAGTGGTGGCGCGCTGGTCGGCCGGGTCCAGCGTGCCGTACTTGAGCGCCGGGTACTGGCTGGCCGAGCCGAAGTGCCAGGGGTCGTCGCCGCCCGTTACGCTGTCCAGATCCAGGTTCCAGTTCGCGTAGATGCTGTTGCCCGTGCCGTAGGCCGTAGGCGTCTGTAGCTCGCTGGTGGTCATAGGCGTGCCCGTCGCGCTGGTGGAGACACCGGAAGTCTGCGTGTCCCAGTACGAATAGGTGGTGCTGCCGCCGCCCGTGCGGAATCCCACCAGCCCGCCCGTGCTCAGCGTGCCGTCCCCGCTCGCCGTCACCGCGCCGGTGGCGAATGACGCCGTGATGTTGTTACCGGACTGCCTACCCACCAGGCCGCCTGCGTAGGACCATCCAGTGATGCCGGTCGTGACCGCCGCGTCGTAACTGGCGAAGACGTCGCCCCTGGCGTAGGACGCGCTCACGCTTGCACCGGAGGACAGGTATCCCACCAGCCCGCCCGCGTAGGCATTGCTGCTGTTTTGGGCGCTGGTGTTAGCGACAACGTCCCCGCCAGCGTAGGATGCGCTCACGCTTCCATGAGAGTGCCCAATCAGGCCGCCCGCGTAGATGCCGATGCCGGTCTGTGTGCCCGTCGAGTAACCCGTCACGTCGGCCAGGGAGTAGCTGGAAGTGATGCTACCGAAAGACCGGCCCACCAAGCCGCCCACGTAAGTCTGGCCGCTATAGGTGAAGGTGACGGGGTTCGTGGCCGACTCGCCGGCCCGCACCCTGCCGGTAGTGTAGCTGTCTTCGATGGTGCTCGGGCCGATGTAACCCGCAAGCCCGCCCACGAAAACGCTGTCGCTGCTGATCGTCGTGCTGACCGTGATGTCCACGTTCACCAACCCGACGTCCTCTACGGTATGGTTGCCATTGCTGTCGAATCTCCCGAACAGGCCCCAGTGTCTGCCGCCCACCGTGCTGTTGATGAACAGGTTGCTTATGGTGTAAGGCCCGCCGTCGCCGCTCGCGTCCGTGTCCGCGTTGCCGTCGAAGTCGCCGGTGTAGGGATTCGCATTCGTCCTAGTCGTAGTCGCGCCGATCGGGTTCCAGCCCGCGCCGCCGTTCCAGTACGTATCGCCGATGTCCGCGCCCGACGGGTTGGCCGTCGACGTCGCGCTGCCGTCGGTGTTGAAGTCCAGGTTGGCGCGCAGTTCGTAGCCCACGCAGCCGGTGTTGGGGCAGCCCAGGTTCGCCACGCCCCCGGAGAAGGCGGCGGTGTAGGTGGAGGTGCCGTGCTCGGGCGAGCCGTTCCCGTCCAGGTCGTAGCGAACGGCGTTAAGCTGCGCCAGCGTGGTTATCTCCAGCATCCCGTCGCCGTCGGCGTCGTAGTCCTTGCCCGGGCTTACGTTGCTGGTAGTGGTGAAGGCGCTGTCGTCTATGCCGCTGTTGGCCGCGCCCACCGCGGACACACGGACGTCGTACAGCTTGGTGGGGTCGAGGCCGGTAATGGTGTGGCTGCACTTGGTGTTGTTCTCCAGCGTGCAGGACGACGCCTGTACGGTAGCCGCCAGGGTCCAGGCGCTCGCCGTGGACTCCTTGTACTCCAGCTTGTAGGCGGCCGCGCCCGTGCTGGTGGCCCAGGTCACCACCAGGGACGTCCGGTTCGGGTTGCCCGTGTCCTTGGCCGCCGCGATGCTAGACGGCGCGGCCAGTTCGTCGTCGTCCTTGATGGTGATGGTGGTGGTCGCGCCAATGATGACCCACGTGGTGTTCGTGTGGTCGTTGCCGCGTGCGAGGGTTGCGACGAAGTCGTTGGCGTCCAGGTAGTTGTTCACCGCCGTCAGCGACGTGGTGGCGGTGGTGGCCCCGGCCGATATGGTGAGCGTGTTCGCGCCCAGCGTGTACGCGGCGTTCGTCGGCAGCGTCACCACCACGTCCTCGTTCCACGTCCCGTTCAGCGTCGCCGTCAACTCGGCCGAATTCACCCTGCTCGGGCTGCTAAGCGCGCGCTCCCAGATAGTGGACGGGCTGACGCTCAGCGTAGTAGTGGCGCGCTGGTCGGCCGGGTCCAGCGTGCCGTACTTCAGCACAGGGTACTGGCTGGCCGAGCCGAAGTCCCACGGGTCGTCGTTCGTGTTGTCGCTGTCCAGGTCCAGGTTCCAGTTCGCGTAGATGCCGCTGTAGCCCGTAGGCGACTGTGACTGCGCCGTCGTCTTGCCCGTACCCTGGCCCGTGGCGGTGATGCCGGAGGTGTCCGTGTCCCAATAGGAGTTGGCGGCAGTGCCGCTATTATTGCCCACCAGGCCGCCCGCCGCGAGCGTTCCGTCTCCCGTCGCCGTGGGCGCGCCGGTGGAGAAGGACGCGGTAACGCTGCCGGTCCCGGTTTGGTAACCCACCAGGCCACCCGCGTAGGCTTTGCCGGTCATGCCGGTTGTGACAGTGTCGTCATGGTCGGCGGAGACTTCCCCCCTCGCGTAGGACGCGCTCACGCTTCCAAGAAGGTATCCCACCAGGCCGCCCGCGTAGGACTCGCTGCTGTTCTGGGCCTCGGTGTTGGCGGAGACGGCCCCGCCCGCGTAGGACGCGCTCACGCTTCCACTACTGCCGACGTATCCAACCAGGCCGCCCGCAAAGGTCCCAATGTTGGTATTGCTGCTGCCCTTGGAGTGGCCCGTGACGTCGGCCAGCGAGTAGCTCGCGGTGACATCGCCTTCGATCCTGCCCACCAGCCCGCCTACCCGGGAGTAACTGTAGTCACCCGTGAAAGTGACGGGGCTCGTAGCCGACTCTCCGGCCCTGACCCGGCCGGTGGTGTAGCTGTCCTCGATGTTCACGCCCCCACTGCCCATGAGTCCCGCCAGCCCTCCCACGTCGACTTCGCTGACGCCCGACGGGGTCAAGGTAACGTCCACGTTGACGAGGGCGACGTTCTCCACCAGCGCGCCGCTGCCGCCGTTGAGGTAGGCGAAGAGGCCGGCGTACTTGCCCGAGGTGCGGGCGATGAAGAGGTTGGAGATGGTGTAGGTGTTGCCGTTGAAGTCGCCCGTATATGCGGTGACCGTGTACGGGCTGGCGCTTGCCATGCCGATGGGCAGCCAGCCCGTGCCGGAGTTCCAGTAGGTGTCGCCGGAGTCCGCGCCCGTGGGGTTGGCGCTGCTCTTCGCGCTGCTGTTGGTGTTGAAGTCCAGGTTCGCCGCTAGCTCGTAGCCCGTGCAGGCCGGGTTGCCGGGGCCCGCCGTTATGGTGGCGGCGGACTCGTTGCAGCCCATGTTGTCCTCGGCGTTCGGGAACGCCGCCGCGTAGCTCGTCGCGTTCGCCGCGTCGTCCACGACGCCGTTCCCGTCCAGGTCCCACCGCATCGCGTTAAGCTGCGCCAGGTTGCTGACCTCGATCAGCCCGTCGTTGTCCGCGTCGTAGTCCCCCGTCCCCGCGCTGGCCTTGGTCGTGGCGCTCACTGCGTCCGACGGCGGCTCGTCCGCCCCGCTCTTCGTCGGCAGCACCCGCACGTAGTACGTCGTGTTCGCGCTCAGCGCGGGCGTCGGGTCGATGACGTAGTTCACCGTGCTCCCGCTCGACACGGTAGCCTCCGACGGACTTGCCCACGAGTCCGACGTGTTCCACTGCACCTTGTACCCAGTCGCCCCCGTCACCTGCGTCCAGTCCGCCCGTATCTTCGTGCCGTCCACCGACAGCCTGAGGCCCGTCGGCTTCGTCAGCTCGTCGTCGTCGTTGATCGTTATGCTTACGTCCGTGCCCTTCGAGACCCACGTCGTGTCCGTGGGATGGGTCGCCTGCGTCAGCGTCACGACGGCGTTCGCGGCGTCCACGAAGTTGTTCACCGCCGTCAGCGTGACCGTCGTAGTCGTCGCCCCCGCCGCGATGGTGCTCGTAGCCGCGCTCAGCGTGTACGCCGCGTTCGTCGGGAAGGTCACCTCCACGTCCTCGTTCCATGCCTTGTCCAGCGTCGCCGTGACCGTCGCGCTGTTCACTCTGCTAGGGCTGCTCAGCGCCCGCTCCCAGATCGTCGCCGGGCTCACGCTCAGCGTCAGCCCGGCGCGCTGGTCCGCCGCCGTCAGGCTCTCGTACTTCAGCGTCGGGTACTGGTTCGCCGTCCCGAAGTCCCACGCGTCCTGCAGGCCCGCCGTCGTCGTGTCCAGGTCAATGTCCCAGTCCTTATATATGTCGTCCGCGCCCGTGCCGTAGGCCGTCGGCGTCTGGAGCTCGGAGGTCGTCTTGCCCGTGCCGGAGCCCGTGGCCGTGATGCCCGATGCCTGCGTGTCCCAGTAGGAGTCCGACGTCGCGCCGCCCGTGCGGTGGCCCGCCAGCCCGCCCGCCGCCAGCGTGCCGTCTCCCGTCGCCGTTGCCCGTCCCGTGGAGAACGACGCCGTGACGTTCGCGCCCTGCCAACCCACCAAGCCGCCGACCCTCGCCCGTCCTGTGACGTTTGTGGTTGCGGTGGCGTCGTAGTCGCCGGAGACCGCGCCCCGCGCGTAGGACGCGCTAATTGCCCCGTTGGTGTGTCCGACCAGGCCGCCAGCGTGGACCCTCCCGTTGTTCTGCGCCACGGTGTTTCCCGACACCGCCCCGCCCGCGAACGACGCGCTCACGCCCCCACTGCCGACGCGGCCGGCCAAGCCGCCAACGTTCGTCACGACTCCGGTCTGCGCGCTCGTCGAATAGCCCGTCACGTCGGCCAGCGAGTAGCTGGAAACGATGCTGCCTTTCGACCAGCCCACCAGGCCGCCGACGTAGGAATTGAGGCTGCTCGCGGTGAGCGTCACCGGCTCGGTGGCCGACTCGCCGGCCCGAACCCTACCCGTGGTGTAGCTGTCCTTGATGGACACGGTCGTGTTGAAGACGTGCCCCGCCAGGCCGCCCACGTGAACGGCGCTGCCCGTCGTGACGTTCAGCGTCACGTCCACGTTCACCAGCGAGACGTTCTCGATGGTCTGGTTTGTGCCGTTCAGATGCGCGAACAGCCCCGCGTAGTTGCCGCTCGTCCGGTCGATGTACAGGTTTGAGATGGTGAAGGTCTGGCCGTCGAAGTCGCCGGTGTAGGCGCTGCCGCTCACGCCGCCGATGGGCTCCCATCCCGCGCCGGAGTTCCAGTAGGCGTCGTCGCTGCGGGTGCCCTTCGTCCCCGTGTCGAAGTCCAGGTCCTTGGTCAGCTCGTAGCCTCTGCAGGCGGGGTTGCCGGTGTCGTTGGAGGAGATGGACGCCGCCGTCTCGCCGCAGCCCATGTTGTCTTCGGCGTTGGGGAATGCCAGGTCGTAGCTGGCCTGGTTGCTGGGATCGTCCGCCTGGCCGTCGCCGTCCAGGTCCCAGCGAATGGCGTTGAGCTTGGCGAGGGTGTCGACGCCTATCAGCCCGTTGTTGTCGTTGTCGTAGTCCACCTTGTTGGAGGCGGGCGTCGCGCTCACCGAGTCCGACGGCGTGGAGTCGTCGTAGCCCGTCGCCGTGGCGATTACGCGGAAGTAGTAGGTCGTGCCCGACGTCAGCCCCGATGTGACCCTCAGCGTGGTGTTGCCGCCGCCCGTTACCGGCGTCTCCGTGACGGTGGCGAAGGTGCTGGACGCGCTCCGCTGCACCTTGTACCCCGTCGCGTCCGTAACCGCCGTCCAGTCCAACTGGACGTTCGCGCCGTCCACCGAGATTTTGACGCCGGTGGGCTTGGCGACGATGTCCTCGTCCGTGATGGTCAGGGACGCCCCGGTGATGTTCACCCAGTTCCGGCCCGTCGCCGGCGTCAGCGTCACCGTATTGTTCGCCGCGTCCGTCTTGTTGTTCACCGCTCCCACCGTCAGCGTTCCGCTCGTGGAGCTGGCGGCTATGGTTATCGTCGACTTCGCCGTGCTGCCCGACTTCAGGGTGTAGACGGCGGCGTTGGTGCTGAACGTGAGGGTTACCGGGACTTCCTGCGCCGGGCTGATGGTGGCCGTCATCGTGGAGGAGGTTAAGGGAGACGCGCCGCAGGCGCTCGCGTTCGTTCCGGCCGAGCTTTCGCAGATGCTGGCCGGCGAGAACGCCACGGTCACCGCCGCCCGCTGGTCCGCCGCCGTCAACCCGTAGTCCAGGACGGGGTATTGGGTGGCGGTTCCGAAGTCCCAGGGGTCGTCGTTGGCGCTTGTGCCGCCAACGTTCACGTCCCAGCTGGCGTAGATGCCCGTCTCCGTAGTCGGCGTCTTCAATGCGCTGGTGGTCTTGCCCTCCGGCGCGTTCGAGTCCGTGTCGTCGGCGATGCCGGAGGTCGTGGCGTCCCAGTAGCTGTAGTTGACCGTGCCGGACTGGGTCGCCGTGAAGCCGCCGGACGCGGTGGTCGCGCCGGTCCCGGTCCCCGATCCCGTGTGGCTTCCCGTGGAGAAGGACGCGCTGATGGTCGCGCCGCTCGCGTTCGTCGCCGCGAACCCGCCCCGCGCGACCTTGTTGCCCTTGACCGTGCCCGCGCCGTGGGAGTAGGACGCGGTGATCGTCCCCTTGTTGTGGGAGACCAGGCCGCCGGCGTGGGCGGTGTTCGTGAGCGTCCCCGTGTCCGTCGTGGTGGCGGTAACGCTGCCCGTGGCGAAGCTGGCCGCGATGGTGTCGCCCGTGTCGTTGAGCGCGGCCAGGCCGCCGGCGTGGGCCTCGTTGGCGTCGTCGGAGGTGGCGGTGACCTCCGCGCGGGAGTAGCTGGACACTATCGCCCCGTCGTTCCAGCCCACCAGTCCCCCGGCGTAGCCCTTGCCGGCGGACGTGCCGCCGCTACGGGTTATGGCGACCTCGCCCAGCGAGCTCGACC
The DNA here is from genome assembly GCA_963664035.2 of Dehalococcoidia bacterium. Lineage (GTDB taxonomy): Bacteria > Chloroflexota > Dehalococcoidia > Lucifugimonadales. Next base: position 3,276,826 of record OY760867.2, read on the forward strand.
CGCTGACCGTCCCGCTGTTCTTGCCCGCCAATGCGCCCGCGTACACCTCATGGGTGGCCGTGGCCGAGGTCACGGCGGCGGTGACGTCCACGCCCTCCAGCTTCACGTTCCTGACCTCGCCCCCGCTCCCGATCACCCCGAACAGGCCCGCGTATGCGCTGACGCTGCTCGTGGCGGAGTTGATGAACAGGTTGGAGATGGTGTACGTCGCGCCGTTGCCCTCGAACTCCCCGGTGTAGCCCGTCGTTGCGTCGCCGATGGGCGTCCAGCCCGCCCCGCTGTTCCAGTAGGTGTCCCCGGAGTCCACGTCTTCGTCGCCGTCCGTGTCGAAGTCCAGGTTCGCCGAAAGCTCGTACCCCGAACACGCCGGGTTGCCGGTGTTCTGGGATGAGATGCTGCCGACCGACTCCCCGCACCCCATGTTGTCTTCCGCGTTCGGGAACGCCAAGTTGTAGGTGGTCGTCCCCGTCTCCGGTACCCCGTCCCCGTCCAGGTCCCACCGCATCGCGTTCAGCTTCGCCAGCGTATCGACGTCTATCAGCCCGTCGTTGTCCACGTCGTAGTCCACGTCCCCCGTCGTCGGCGTGACGCTCACCGTGTCCGACGCCGCCGAGTCTTCGTAGCCCGTCGCCGTGGCGACGACCCGGAAATAGTACGTCGTCCCGTTCGTCAACCCGGACTTCACCTTGTGGGAGACCGTGCTGCTCGTCGTCGTTGCCGTGCCGGTGATCGTAGCGAACGTGCTAGTCGCGCTCCAATCCACCCTGTAGCCCGTCGCCAGGGTCACCGCCGTCCAATCCACCTGCACCTTCGTTTCATCCACGGAGAGCTTCACGCCGGTGGGCTTCCCTATGTCCTCGTCCTGGATCGTGATCGTGACGGCCGACGCCTGCCGCAGGTGGCTGGACGCCGGCGACAGGTTCAGCACGTTGTGCGCGGCGTCTACATTGTTGTTCACCGCCGTCAGCGTGATGCCGGAGGCCGTCGTCGTGCCCGACGGTATCGTCACCTGCGTCGCGCTCAGCGTGTAGGCGGCGTTCGTCGGGAAGGTGTACGACAGGTCCGTCGCCCATACCCCGGAGAGGGTCGGCGTGATGATCGTGGTCGTGGCCGGGTTCGCGCCGCAGGCGTTCGCGTTCGTTCCCGCCTCGCTCTCGCAGATCGTCGCGTTCGAGACCGCCCACGTCACCGTCGGCACGTTTTGCAGCAGCGCGTGGGGCAGCGTCCGCACGTGCAGCACCGGGTACTGGCTGCTCGTCCCGAAGTCCCACGGGTTGTCGTTGCCGGTCACCCCGTCCACGTTCACGTTCCAGTTGGAGTAGATGCCCGTCGGGTAGCTGGGCAGCGACTTCTGCGTTTCCGTCGGCGTCTGCAATTCGCTGGTGGTCTTCCCCTCCGGCGCGGTGTCGTCCGTGTCGTCGGCGATGCCGGAAACGTCCGCGTCCCAGTAGGCGTGGGTGACCGTGCCGTCCTGGTCTCCCACCGAGCCGCCGATGTTCTTCGTCGTAGGCGTCCCCGTGGAGGTCACCGTGCCCTTGGACCAGGCGACGGTGATCGTGGAGCCGGCGGTGTTGTGGCCCACCAGCCCGCCGATGTCCACCGTGTAGCCCGCGGTGGCCGACACGTTCCCCGTGGCGTAGACGGCCCTGATGGTCCCGGCGGTGTTGCGGCCCACCAGCCCGCCCGCATCTATCTCGCTGCCCGTGTTCGTGCTGCCGGTGACGGAGACGTTGCCCGTGGCGTAGCTCGCCTCCACGGTGCCGCCGGCGTTCCAGGCCAGCAGCCCGCCGGCGATGGCGTCGCCGGACGCCGTTGCCGTAACGTTCGCGCTGGAGTAGCTCTTGCGGATGGTTCCCAGGTTTTGGCCGACGAATCCGCCGGCGTAGGCGGTGGCGCCGCCGCCCCCGCTTTGGTTGGCCGTCACGGAGCCGGTGACGTAGGAGTCGCTGATTGTCCCCAGATTCCATACCGCCAGTGCCGAGACGAATACGTTGTGGGAGGAGCCTGTTCCGGTAGACGCGCCCGTAACCGAGACGTTTGTGAGGTACACGTTTCGAATTTCAGCCCCCGTGCCCAAGCCGTGGAACAAGCCGAAGTATTCCGTGCCTGTACCGGTATCGTTGATGTATAGGTTCTTTATCTCATGTTCGTTGCCTTCCAGAATGGCTCTGTAGTATTGGCTGCCGCCGCCGTCTATGGTGTCCCAGCCCCCGCCGAGGTCTTCGCCCGTGTCCTTCGTTCCGTTGCCGTTCAGGTCGATGTAGTCATTGCTGTCCACGTCGCCGTCCCCGTCCGTGTCGAAGTCCAGGTCGGCCGTAAGCTCGTAGCCGTCGCAGAAGCCGCCGTCGCAGCCCATTTTCGCCGCCGCGCTGGGGTACGCGGCGGTGTAGACGGAGTCGGTCTGGTTGCCGACGGCGCTAAGATCGTGCCGGATGGCGTTCAACTGCTCCAGGCTGCTGACCTCTATAAGACTGTCGTTGTCCTTGTCGTAGTCAATCCCGCCGGGCGAACCGGTATCCTCGTCCGACGCCACGCTGTTCTCGTAGCCCGACTTGTAGGCGATGAGCCGCGCGGTGTAGGTGGTCCCCACCGTCAAGCTGGATTTGTCGGTGGTTACGGTGGAGCCGCCGGATACGGTTTCCCGCCGGTTCGTCGTATCGTAGTCTTGCGCGTCGGACTTGTAGTCCAGGTAGTAGCCGTCGGGAGGGCCGGTGGTTACGGCGGTCCAGTAGGCGTAGAGCTTGAGGTCGTTGTCCTTGCCGCTGATGTAGAACCCGGACGGCTTCGCCATGATGTCGTCATCCGTGATCGTCAGCGTCGGCGCGGTTCCGGTCAGCTCCGCGTTGTGGTCCGCCGTGGGCGTGAGGGTCTGGACCAGGTTGGCGTTCGAGGTGACGCCGCAGACCCCCGTTCCGCACTCCTGGTTGTTGATGGCGTTTACCGTGAGCGTCTTTACGGTCGTGTTTCTGGGTATGGTGAAGATCCGGCTGTCGCCCGCCGCGTACGCGTACGCCGAGTCTTTCGGCGCCGGCAGGGTGATGACTATGTCGTAGGTCTTGGCCGCTGTCAGCGTGGCCGTAATCGTGCTGGCCGTGGCCCGCGTGGAGCCGCCGAGCGTGGACTCGTAGATCGTCGTGGGCGAAGCCGTCAGCGTGAACGTCGCCGGCTGCTGCTGGCTGTGCGTCTCCCTCGGAGAGTTGTACTTGAGCGTCGGCAGCTCGCTGTTCGTGCCGAAGTTCCACGGGTCGTCCGTTCCCGTGGTCACGTCGTTGTTGCCGTCCGCGTTGTCCAGGTCTATGTTCCAGGCCGCGTAGATGCTGCTGCCCGTGCCGTACTGCGTCGGCGTCTTCAACTCCGTCTCGGTCTTGTTCGTTACGCCGGAGGGGGTGGAAGCGTGGTTGGAGTTCGCGCCGCTGCCGTAAACGTCGTTTATGGTTCCCGCGCTGCGGCCCACGGCTTTGCCGTAGTCGTCTGAATCGGGGTTGCGGTCGCCGCCCGTCGCGCCCGGGTATATGGACACGTCGCCGGTGGCGTAGCCCGCGCGCAGCGTCCCGCCGCTCAGCACCTGGCCCACCAGCCCGCCGGCGTCGGTTCCGTCGCTGGAGGTGTTCAGGTTGTCGGACGCGATCACGTCGCCCATCGCATAGACGGCGTGGATGTCGCCGGCGCTCCGGCCCACCAGGGCGCCCACCTGCCGCTCGCCGCTGTCGTCGAACAGGTGGCCTGAGCAGGGGGTGTTCTGACGGCAGACGGTCAGGGAGTCCTTCGCCTTCATGGTCACGTCGCCGGTGGCGTAGGACGCGATTATCTTGGAGCCGCTGGACACGTCGCCCACAAGCCCGCCGACGGAGAGGTTCACCGTGTTGGTGCCAACGATATTGTTGGTGACGATGACCTCCATCACGACACGGGCATAGGATGTGGATATGACGCCGCCGTCCAGCAGGTTGACCATGCCGCCGAAACGTACAGTGCCGGAGGTGGAGACGTCGGCTGGTTTCACTATTCCGATGACCGCCACCTTTTCGACCCTGCCCTTGTCGTCCACCTTGTCCGCCAGTACCGCGCTCTGCGCGCCCTGCGCGTGCTTGCTTTCGATGGTCAGGTTCTTCACCGTTGTCGTCGCGCCCGTAGCCGCCCCGATGGTCTCGAACAGGGGCCGCCTGTCCTGGTTGACGATCTCGTTGCCGTTCCCCTCGAACGTCGTGTTCCAGACGCCGGGAATCAGGTAGCTCCCCGACGATTTCGGCGGGTTCAGGGTGATGGTGATGTCGTTGCTCAGCTCGTACCCCGCGCAGGTGGTCGAACACCCCGACACCCCGCTGGAGAAGGCGGCGTTGTAGTCCGTCGTATTGCTTTCCGGCGTGCCGTCGCCGTCCAGGTCCCACTGCATGGCCATGAGCTGGGTGAGGTTGGTGACTTCGATGAGGTTGTCGTTGTCCGCGTCGTTGTCGCTGGCCCCGCTTGCGCCGTCCTCCTCCGCGGTAGTCGTTGCCGCGGCCTGCGCGACCTCGATGGCGGGCGGCGCGTACGGGCCGACGGACTCGGAATTCGTCCAACCGCTCCAACCCGCGTCGTTCCCGGCCCGCACGGCGACTATGTATGTCCTGGAGTTGTCCGCGCCGCTTATGGCGATGCTGGCGTCGGCATGGTCCAGGGCGGCGAGGGACCAGCTTGCGCCGTTGTCGGAGCTGTAGGTGACGTGGTACTTGGTCGCTCCGGCGACGGCGGGCCAGGTCGCGGCCAGCGTCCCGTCGGCCCGGGTCACGGTCACCGAGGAGGGCGTGCCGGGCGCCTGCTGCGCCAGCGCGTCCGACGTGGAAAACGCCAGCGCGGCGAGCAGCAGCACGATAAACCACCTGAGCAGTCGAGACCGCGAAGTGGTATGTCGAACGCCGCCTACTAGGTCATGCACATTACGTACCACTATTCGATAACTCTAGATTGAAAATGAGATTACGTTATCATGACTGATAATGTCAAGCGGAACGCGGCATGAGTAACTGTTCAGAGTACGGGAGGGCAGCCACAAGGGCTGCACCCCACGGGATGGAAGCCGTAGTCGTAGGGGCGTCCCTTGTGGGCGCCCTAGGTGAGGAACGCAGAGTACGGGAGGGCAGCCACAAGGGCTGCACCCTACGGGATGGAAGCCGTAGTCGTAGGGGCGTCCCTTGTGGGCGCCCTGGACGAGGAACGCAGAGTACGGGAGGGCAGCCACAAGGGCTGCACCCTACGGGGTGGAAGCCGTAGTCGTAGGGGCGTCCCTTGTGGGCGCCCTGGACGAGGAACGCAGAGTACGGGAGGGCAGCCACAAGGGCTGCACCCCACGGGATGGAAGCCGTAGTCGTAGGGGCGTCCCTTGTGGGCGCCCTGGACGAGGAACGCACCAACTCTGAACAGTTACCGGCATGAGTAACTGTTCAGAGTACGGGAGGGCAGCCACAAGGGCTGCACCCTACGGGATGGAAGCCGTAGTCGTAGGGGCGTCCCTTGTGGGCGCCCTAGGCGAGGAACGCACCAACTCTGGACAGTTACCGGCATGAGTAACTGTTCAGAGTACGGGAGGGCAGCCACAAGGGCTGCACCCCACGGGATGGAAGCTGTATCGTAGGGGCGTCCCTTGTGGGCGCCCTGGACGAGGAACGCACCAACTCTGAACAGCTACCGGCATGAGTAACTGTTCAGAGTACGGGAGGGCAGCCACAAGGGCTGCACCCTACGGGATGGAAGCCGTAGTCGTAGGGGCGTCCCTTGTGGGCGCCCTAGGTGAGGAACGCACCAACTCTGGACAGCTACCGGCATGAGTAACTGTTCAGAGTACGGGAGGGCAGCCACAAGGGCTGCACCCTACGGGATGGAAGCCGTATCGTAGGGGCGTCCCTTGTGGGCGCCCTGGACGAGGAACGCACCAACTCTGGACAGTTACCGGCATGACCCTGTGGGGGTTTAATATCTGAAGACGGCGAGCTAACCGAGAGGTGTGGGACCTCATCGGCAGGAGAATACTGGCCAAGCTGCGTTCAGGGGACGACCTGAGCGTGGGCGTCGAGTTCTCGGTGAGCGTCGATGCAGGCCTGTCACAGGCTTCCAGCTGGAGCAGGCCCCTGCAGACCTGGGGTCTACAAGAGACCTGGGGTCTACAAGAGACCTGGGGTCTACAAGAACAGGTGTCGGTGGACGCTTCGCAAAGCCGGCGGCGACTCCCTCTGCGACGTGATGAGTCGTGGTGGGCCAGCGTGGACTCGAACCACGGACCTCAGTCTTATCAGGACTGCGCTCTAACCGGCTGAGCTACTGGCCCCAGGGTGAAGAAGGGGATCGTCGGCGGACATGGAGAGTATATCGGCGCCGAGGCCGGAGCGTCAACTTTGCCCATCAGCGCTGCCGACCCTCCTCGTGGGCTGTAAGCTCGTACAGCGTCACCCCGCGCCCTTCTCTCTTCGCCTCAAGCCACTGTTGGAAGGACCGGTGGCCCTCCCCCGACTTTCTGCCCGCCAGCAGCATCTCGACGCTGATGTCCTCGTCCAGGTTCGGCCAGTGAATCCCCTGACCCCCACCTATCAGCTCCCAGTTGCCTCTTTCCTCCGGGGTTGCGTGTTCCAGCCTGGGGTACCAGGCCAACGGGACGGAGATGGTCCTGCCGTCCGACAGCTCGGCCGTGAGGGTGTCCTCCGTCACCTCAACCATCATGGCCTCCGGCACACAGCCCATCTCCGCCGCCGCGCTACCCGCCGGCCGTGAACGAGTACAGCTTCGCCGAGCGTAGGTAGAACTTCAGCCGTATCGTGCGCCCGCGCAGCTCGTCCAGGGTGGTGTTCCGCCGCCAGGTGACCTGGTGCCGCACCGAGTCGCCGTCGAAGAGGGCGCAGTCCGGCCTGGAGAAGCCGTCGTACTGCACGCCGTCCTCGTCGAGCGCCGCGACCCGCACCGCGCCCCCGCGCGCCGCCGCGTTGATCTGGAGCTGTCCGCCGTCGCAACGGAACGGCTTGGTGAGCAGGTATCCGAGCTCGTCGCCGCCGTCGACCGACACGAAGCCGTCCAGCCTAAGCTTGGCGAGGGCAATGGAGCCGGTGCGCCCGTTCATGCCGTGCTCGAGCTCGCAGGTGGAGTAGTAGAACCATAGCTCGTCGCCGACCTGGACAGGCCCCCTTGCGGTGTAGACCTCACCCGCGTCGACGCTGCCCGGGGGGCCGTTCGGTATGAAAGGCTTCCTGCCCCCTACCCGCTCCCACGAGATGCCGTCCCGGCTGGACGCTAGCTGGACGTCTATCGTGCCGTAGAACCTGATCTGAGGCTCCTCCAGGAAGGTCTGGTAGACGAATAGCTGTCCCAGGTAGTGGCCCTCGTACTGGAATACCGGCATCCCGTAGAACTCGGTGCCGGGCGGGTCCTGCTCGTCGGGGACCAGCACGTCCTCCGGGTCGGTCCAGTTCACGAAGTCGTCGCTGACCGCACGGCCTATGCGTCTCGTCATGTTCCCCTCGTGTACCGACGGGCGGGCGTACGCCACGTACTTGCCGTGGCTCTCGTCCCAACCCAACAGCATGTGCGAGTCGCTGGACCTTCGGATGACCGGGTTGCCCTCGTACTTCGTCCAGCGCAGCCCGTCCGGCGAGAACGCCACCGACACGCCGTCGCCCATGTTCGGGGTGCCGGACGGGTCGCGGGCCTCGAAGAAGAGCGACTTGTACAGCCTGGCCGGGTCCGGGTCGCGCTCGTCCCTGATGACGTTGCCGAAAGCGGCGTCGCTCAGCACGATGTTGTTGTCCTTCGAGCCCTCGAACTCGACGAGGCCCAGGTTCGAGCGCTCCCAGAATATGCCGTCGTTCGAGGTGGCGTAGCCGATCGTGTACAGCAGGTTCGAGGCGTCGAAGTTCTTCCACGGCCCGCTGTCAGCCGAGCCTATCTTGGGAATCCCCATGCCGCCGTACCCCTGGTACCACATCCTGAACAGCCCGTCTCCCGGGTCGCGGGTCACGGTGCCGTACACGGTTACCCTGCCCTCCCAGGGATAGAGAGGGCTCAGGATGGGATTGCCGCCGTACTTGGCCGGCTGGTTCAGCGTGCGGCAGACGCCCCTCTCCTCCTCGATTATCCGGTCGTCTATGAATAGCTGCTTCTGTCCTGTCATGCTTACAACGCTCCTCTACTTCCGGGACCCATTACAAGGGCAATGGTATCGTGCGCCGCTCCTGCGCGCTCCTGGTCACAGCCTCGGTGAACTCCATGTACTTGAGGCCGTCCTCGAACGTCGTCTCCCCCACGGGGCGCTCGCCCCGTATCGCCCCCACGAACTCCGCCGCCGCCTGCATGGGCCGCCACTTCTCCCTGGGTATGACCACCTCGGTCATCGCGTCTTCTCCGCGCCGGCCCAGCCACACACCCGACGACTCCGGCGTGCCTGGAGGGTTCAGAACGCACCGGACCGTACCCTCCGATCCGAACACCCACAGCTCGCTAGCCGGCGCGAAGCCCGTTACCGTGCTCAACCGCATGTGCATCGTGGCGCGCCCCGATAGCTCGGCGGTTATCTCGACGTGGTCTGGCACGTCGGTAACCATGCGCCCGCCGGAAGGGCTGCTCAGCCGCGGGTAGAACACCCTCGTAACCGCGGTCACGCTCGTCGCCGGGCCGAAGATGCGCATCATGTCCTCGTACCGCGCGGCGACCATCATGACGTTGAACCCGCTCAGGCCCCTGTCGTGGCGCCAGGGGTAAGCCGGCGCAAGGTCTGCGAAGCCAGACGCCTGCGTGAAGTCGACGGCCAGAACCTCGCCTATCGAGCCGTCCACCATCTCCTTCAGCGTCCGCACCACGGCGGGGTTCGCCATGGAGCCGGGGTTGACTTGCGCGATCAGGTCCGGCCTGTCGCGGCTGGCCGCCAGCATCTCCCGCGCCTCGTCCGCGCTCATCGCCATGCGCGCCTCGGTCAGCACGTGCTTGCCCTGCTCCAGCGCCCGCAGCGTGACCGGGTGGTGCATGTAGGGCCACGTGCCTATGACGACGGCGTCGATGTCCTGGTCGTCGAGTAGCTGCGTCCAATCGTCGTAGACCCGTGGGATACCATGCTCGCGCGCCGCGCGCTCGCTCGAACGGCGCGTGCTGTTGGCGACGCCCAGAATCTCGACGCCCTCTATGGCCCTCAAACGCGGTATGTGGGAGTTCCTAGCGTTGGCGCCCGCGCCGACGAACCCCACCCTCACTCTATGCCGGGACATCTACCCGTCCTCTGGCAGCCGTCATTCACGCACTCCATGAATCGCCAGGCCGTAGGGGCGGGTTTGAAACCCGCCCTCCCAGCTCGCTCTCCGAGTACGTGCTGCCCCCGATGTATCGGACGCCGTACGCGTCGTGGAAGTAGTATACGGTCAGTATCCGCCCGTCGCGTAGCTGCACGGACGCGGAATAGCCGAGGTCGTAGTGCAGGCCGTCGTCCCGTATCACGAGCTCGCGCTCCATGTCCCACGTCTCGCCGTCGTCGCCGCTGGTCACGGCCCTGACGCCGAACGGCTCGCGCCGGTAGCCGTATGAGCAGAGCAGCCGCCCGCTGTCCAGCCTCAGCAGGTGACACGGATACCCCCAGATGGGAGACCGCCTCAGCCCCGTCCAAATCCAGCCTCCGTCCGCGGACGACGCCTGGAAGAGATAGCCGTCCGTGTCCGCCGTGCGCATCATCGTCAGCAGCCGGCCGCCGCCCATATCGAGCACGGGCGGCTCGTAGAAGCCGGCGCCGTCGTGCGGGTCCCGCGCCACCGCGGTCGGCTCTCCCCACGAGCGCCCGCCGTCGCGCGACCTGAGGAGATGGTACGAGGCGACGCTCTCGCCCTGGAAGGTGCCGTAGATCGGCATCATCCAGGTGCCGTCGGCCAGCTCGACTACCGCCGTCTTCCCGACGAACGCCGCGAACCCGAAGCCCGGCAGCGCGACCGGCTCCGCGTCGCTCCAGGTATGGCCGCCGTCCGGCGAGCGGTAGATGTAGATGCTGTCGAATAGCTCGGAGCCGAAGGCCTTGTCGGGCTGCATGGGCCGCAGGAATCTGCCGCCGTTCAGCGACGCGATCTGCTCGCCGGACTTCCCCATGTCCCAGCGGTGGTTGAGGACTATCACCTCCCCCGACCTCAGCTGGGTCGCCACCGGCATGTTCAGGTCCTGGGAGCCGTCCGAGGAGTCGATGATGGCGGGCTCCGACCACGTGGCGCCATCGTCTTCCGAGCGGACGGCGGCTATCCGCGACTCCGGGTCGAGGTGGTAGTGGCGCAGCTTCTCGTCCCTCTTGTGGGCGGGGTTGCCGTGGCCGAGCCGCGCCGGGGCCTGCCGGAACACCGTGAGCAGGTCTCCGTTGGCGAGGCGGACTATGTCCGGGAATGCTCCCTGGTAGTCCGTACCCCTATATAGCGTGAATTGCTCCGGCATCTCACGCCTCTATAGTCTCGAACCCGAGCGCCAGCAGCGGCTCGATCATCCCCCGTATCCGCGGGTTCTCGTGGCCCACCCACCTGTCGGACGGGCGCAGGCTGTACGTCATGCGCCCATAGGCGCGCTTCAGGAACGCTAACTGCTCGTCGCTGCTGGGCGCGGGCATGAGCGACATCGCCAGCATCCGTCGGCCCGCGCCGCCGCCGAACGACGCGTGGGCCATCCCCTGGCTGAAGAATACGACGTCTCCCGGGTCCGACTCGAGCGCCGCGCAGGGCACGTCCTCGGGGGCAAGGCCAAACGGCCTGGGCTGGCGGGGCGCGCCGGCTCGCCACATGAACTCCAGGTGGTCGCCCATATCCTGCCGCTGCGACCCGGGTATGACGCGCAGACACCCCGTGTCCGCCCTCACGGGGTCGAAGTAGAAGACGACCTTGATCGACTCGTAGTCCCACGGGAGGTGGTCGCCGTCGGATCCCTGGAAGCGGTCCCCGTGCCACTCCGTGTCCCCGACGTACAGGTTGCCGTCGGACCCCACCCATATGAAGCCCTCGCCGAGAAGCTGCTGCAACGGCAGGTATATGCGGTCGTCAGCCACGACGTCGGTGAGCAGATCGCGCTTCTCAACGAACGGCTGCACCGACTGCCGCTGCTCCCCGTCGAACGCCTCGTACCCGCGCGCCTCCGCCAGCACGTCATCGAACTCGCCAGTGATCCCCGCCATCTCGCCAGCCGGAAAGATCTGCCGCCGCACCACGAACCCAAACGTCCTGAAATGCTCAACCTCATCCTGAGTCAGCATCTTGTATCCCCCTATGCTCCTAAAATAGACCCGGCTCCACTCACAGCGATGACTGAGTCACAGTGCGTCGTCAAGGCCTTCGGTAAAATCTGTCGCCGGTGGTACGAGATCGCTTGACATCGCCTCTTTAATGGTCTTAGCGTCAATCACGGACATCTTTCTTTCTGACGCGTGTAGTACAACATGAGCAGCGTTCGCTAGTAAGATTCTAGGATGCGAACTGGTCCCGATGAGGACGTGAAGTCCTTCGTCTGTAAATGGTCTAATCGAACCTTTATCGCCGGGCGAAACGCGGAAATGGTCGAGATGTTCTATTATGATCTCTCGAGCTTGGTCCTGAGTCGGGAGAGGCAATTCAACCGAAGTATTCGCGGCAGGATCTAGACGAGCCATTGCTGACAAGCCTGCCTCGCTCCACGCCTGTGAAAGAGGAACGCTTGAAGATTGATGAGTGGTTAGTACACACGAAAAGAAGTTATGAGCTGTATTGGCATAGCCCGGCCTCACAGTGCAAAGGCCGAACTCCTTAGCAAACTCGAGACGTTGCCTCCTTGTCATTTGATCCACTAGATTTTCGATATCATCTACAAACAGATACCCACCCGCGAAATTAGATACACGAAGATAATTGACGATGTCATTGAAGAAAAGTGAACGCGAGTAGTCCAAACCTTTGGTATTGTAGGGGACATAGTAAGGTTCAAGATTGCCGTCTTTCCTAAGGCTTCTCAAATGATCTTCGAAGCGCCCTTCCGACAATGCCCAGGCTGACGTTCTTTCAACACCCTCCTGCACCAAGCGTTCCGCAATTGCCTCGTCTAGGGTGCCAGGAGAGATCCCATTGGTGATGAGTAGACTATCCTCAAGCAAATTAGCATAGTTCTCTTCACCAGGCGTACCAACAATGATTTGGACTTGCTCATCGGAAAGGGCATCACGACGCAAAGCAGCTCTCGATACCGTCAACACACCATTCCGGCACGTATCGACGAGCGCCGACCAAGCCAGTTGCTCCATGTATCGCCGATCCACTTGGGCCGGAAAGGCCACGTAGATGACAACTGCCGAGAACCGTCCGCTAAACTCCGTATAACCCCAGTCAGCATTGATCCTCTGTTGGAAGAAGCGAAGCAAGGCAGTCTTACCCATACCACGCCCGCTCTCTGCGTCACCTTTTGACCACAGAGACGCCAGCTTAACTCTGTTGTCAAAATCATCTGGGCGGATCAGTAGATCTTCAAACTTCTTAATTTCGGTTTGTACAGGAGATTGCGCGTAAATTGCCCCATTACGACGAGGATCAGCACTGCCAGGATTGACTATAGGCTCGGTAGGAAATGGCAAGTCAGTCAGCCCAAGAGAGGCGTACCGTGCAGAAGGTTGTGGAGCTCGTCTTCTTGGTAGATTCAGCATCAGACTCTCCTCATAAGGTTGTGTATCTGCCCGTTTCGAACCAGTGGCTTCCTTCGACCCGAGATTCTCTCATAGCGTAGGCCCACGGACAGGACTGGTGGTGACATGTCCAACAGACGATTGATCCCATCATCGAACGAGGCTTCAGGGATTTTCAGACGTTCGCAAACCAAGTCTCGCACTTCAGGAATATCATAATATCCACCTTCCAGAGTTAGTGTAGCGAGAACTTGATCAAGTTCTTTCAATAGAACGTCTCTCTGGGAAGTGTCTGACATATTTGGTTCACATAGATAGATCACATACGATCCACTACTCAACTGAATCTCCGTAGGCATATGCCAAGGGCGAGTAGGTGATCCAGAGACGCAAGGCGAATAGCTTTTCATGAACTCGTAGTCTCGATACTTCGCCCTCTGGATGTTAAGTAGTCTTAAGCTGACTAGGCGATCGCACATAGCTCTGAATAGTGGTACACCGATCCTAGGGCTAGGTATGACGCGTTCAAGAACTCTAGCATGCAGCGTGTTCTCGATTCGCTTCGGGCTCTCTGTAATATCGCCATTCAGTGCCGTCGCTTCTGTGACAGCATCCTTTCCAAAGGTGGGCTCCAGTAGACCTTCAATATAACCTTCCTGTCCAAGTCGCATGGACTCTACGATAGGACGCCATATGAATCCTACTTCAAAGTGAGTCTGAAGAACCGTACGAAGATTGTCATACGTCTGTAGATGTGCAGCGGTCATGAGCCTGCGCAACTCCACATATTTCCGTGATGCCAGTAGACTGATAGCTTCTCTCCCGACCTCAGTCAACTCATAGCCCACTCGATCAGAGTGAGCTAACCGGAGTTGGACCAACTCCTGGCAAACTTTCTCTCCAACTGTCTCAAATGTCCCTCTGGGTTCCGGCAACATCATACGCAAGGCCCTATCATTCACCACTTTGCGGACACCCCGCGAGATGGCTTCCGCTTGATGGCGTCGGCCCACATGCGCCGGCATTCCATCCAACACTCGGAGTCCGACGTAGTGATAACTAACGTCGGTCACGTTGTAGCTAGAAATATTCATTCTCGTACTTGGCACTTCTAAAACGCTTAAGGATGTCCGTACAATCACCGTTAAGTTGCCTGACTTGCTGGGCTATAGCAGCAGTAGGAAGGGATCCAACCGCCCTGAGAAGGATTCTGTCGTCTGAAACATAGCCGCAGCGATTGTCCAACCAAGTCCCGTTTAGAGTCGAGGAGATGTTGTTGAGTTGAGCGCATAAGTCTTCGAACCGGTCCCTCGTATCAGAAGTAACCTTGAGACCTTTGCGGAGTTCGGATTCCATTATCATCGCATTGTTGACAAGGATCGGTATAGGACGTGTGTCGGCCGCAACCGGATGGATGCCGAGTCCTAGACAGGCAGCAAGACCACTAGGTTCATACGAACTGCTTGACAAGAACGTGAGACAAACTTCAGTAGACACGAGTGCTGGATTCCCCGCCAGATAGTCCAGAATCTTGGCAAAGAAAACGATAACGTCATTTTTGTCGGGCAGTGCTCCTTTGCGATTCTTCAATTCCAATATCGCAGTTATATTCGATCCTCTTGCTACTACGTCAACTTCATGTAATACGCCCGACGCTGTATCGAGTCCTGCCCCAAGGTGCATTTCGCGCTCCTCTGAGATAGACCATTCTTGTAGATGTTGTACGCAACTCTCACGGAATCGCCGCTCAAAACCTTCATCTGGCAATGGCTCTCGCCTCTCGCGCTGCCACTCCGCGCTAACGAATCTATAGCAACGCCTAAGGAGTTGAAGCGTGGATCCGGACGGTCGGGACTCAGGCCGAATAGATATTTTGGGCACCTCATTAGCTATTGTATCTTTCGAATCACTCCCCCGCAATGTAGGCGTAGCACCTTGCAGACGCCTACGCCCTAGGCGCGAAATCGCCGACCATCGTCAGGTGGTCGTACGTCGCCCGGGCGCAGTGCTCGATGCTCTCGCCCTCCAGCGGCGACTGGTGTACGGCCACCACCCCGTCGTAGCCCACCTCGCCCAGCGCGCCGAGAATCTCCCCGAAGTCTATCGTGCCCGGCTCGCCGAACTGCGCGTCGTCGTAGCTGACCCAGCCGGGGTGCCAGCGCAGGCTGCGCTTGGCGCCGCCGTCCCACATCCTCGTGTTCTTCAGGTAGACGTAGCAGAGATACGGCGCCACCCGCCTGATCGTCTTCGGCCCGATATCCTGGTGGCACCAGACCCAGTTGGTCGTCTCGTACGTCAGCGCGAAGTTGCGCCGGTTGACCCGGCGAACGTACTCGATGGAGCCGTCCACCGTCTCGAACATGCTCTGCCCGTGCGCCATGTGCGTGAGCGTGATGCCCCTCTCCAGCGCCTCGTCCGCCGCCCGCTGCACCCACTTCAGGTCGGCCCAGCTCAGTATGCAGACGCGCACCAGCTTGCAGTCGAAGTCGTCGGCCACGTCTAGGTGCGGCCCTATCTCGCGCAGCGCGAGCGGGCCCTGGGCGTTGTTCAGCGGCACGTCGAAGTTGGCGGTCACCATCGTGGCGCGCAGCCCCAGCCGGTCCATGCTCCGCCTCACCTCCAGCCGCTCGCCCCTCTCCGTGTGCGTCCCCGCTATGGATGCCCTCATGCATACGCCGTGGTAGCCGATATCCGACGCCATCGCCAGGAACCGCCCGGGGTCCATCAGCGGCTTCTTGTCCGCCCCCTCCATCACCACGGCCGACAGCGAGATCTCCATACGCGCTCCTACGCGGCCCCTCTAATCATGATCACCTTATGAATCCCAAGAATCACAGTTCAGACCCTCAGTCCCACGGGTTGACCACCATCTGGAGCTGCGTTGTGGGCACGACCAGCGCCTCGAACGCCTGCTGGATGTCGTCCATCGGCACGAAGCTGGCCTGGTTGACCATCGGGCTTATGTCCACCTGGCCGGACGCGAGCAGGCCGAGCGCCGTCCGCCAGTCCACCTCGTCGGTGCTGAACGTCGTGTCGAGCCCCACCTCGCGCGCCATCCACTCCGAGGGCATGAGTGAGACGGGCTCCCACGCAATGGCGACCAGCATCACCCGCCCCGACCTCCTGACCATGTTAAGCGCCTGGTCCAGCGTCGGCTTCGCGGCCGCCGCCTCGAACACCACGTCCGGCCCGTGGCCGCCGGTCAGCGCGACCATCCGCTCGATAACTTCCTCCGACGTGGGGTCCACCACCTCGTCCGCGCCCATCTCCAACGCCGCCCGCCTGCGCGCCTCGGTGGGCTCGGACACGAACACCCTGTGCGCGCCCGCGGCCCTCGCCGCCCCGACACACATCAACCCAATCGGCCCCGCGCCCAGCACGGCCACCAGGTCTCCAACCTTCATCGCCGACCGGCGCACGGCTCGCACGGCCACCGCCAGCGGCTCCGCGAGCGCGGCCTCCTGGTCGTTCACGCCGTCGGGGATGGCCAGCGGCTCCCACTCCGGCATCAGCACGTACTGGGCATAGCCCCGCCTGCGCTCTGCGGCGAACCCCCTCTTGGGAAAGTTGAACCGCGGCTCATGTCGCAGCGGGAAATGCACCCCCGGAGGAGGCGGTCCCCCGCCTATGACGCGGTCCCCCTCGCGCCAGCGCGTGACGCCGGGGCCCACGGCGGAGATGACGCCGCTGTACTCGTGTCCCATCACCGTGCCGGGCTCCGCAACGTCGTACAGGAACCCGTGGACGTCCGTGCCGCAGATGGCGCAGTGCTTGACCTTGACCACCACCTCGCCGGCGCCCGGCTCCGGCGTCGGGATCTCCTCGACCGCCAGCCGCTGCTTCCCCTTGTAGACCGCTGCTTTCATGGTCGCTGCCCTACCCCGGCGGCCCCGGCCGGATAGACCCGGTCCCTCCCGCCGTACCACCGCGTCAAGATACCACGAACCCAGCCGCTTTGCGAACGGCGGGGATGCCAGCGGGGCTGTGGGCCTAGCGGACCGCCCTAACCTCGAGTTGGACCCCCTCGTGACGCTGGATGTGGCTGAGGACTTCGAAGAGGTTGCGGGCGTGGGGATTGCCCGAGGGTCCGAACATGCGCATCAGGCTCTTGGGAGGCTTGTTCGTGAGGGAGCCGAGCTTCTCGAACCCGACCGTCGCGTTGATGTAGTCACGCAGCACGACCTTTCCAGTGTCGACGTCGCCTGAAAGCAGACACTCCACCCCTTCCCTCAGCAGTCCCTCCCTGAAGGCCGGGTCACGCTGCGCCCGGGCCTGCACGGTCTCCTTGAAGTCGCGTGTGAGTGCCATCTCCTACGCCTCCTGTCGCTTGCGGCGCTTGTACTCCCGCCAGAGGCGCCGCGCATCAAGATACTCCCTAACCTCAATCATACCATTACGGTAACACTCTTGTTACCGTAATGCAAGGCGTATCCCACAAGTGTAGGAGGGCAGCCACAAGGGCTGCACCCTACGGGATGGAAGCCGTATCCCACAAGTGTAGGAGGGCAGCCACAAGGGCTGCACCCTACGGGATGGAAGCCGTAGTCGTAGGGGCGTCCCTTGTGGGCGCCCTAGGTGAGGAACGCACCAACTCTGAACAGTTGCCCACAAGTCTGCGAATCAAGCCTGGGGCGCCCCTGTCATGGCGGCCCGCACTGCCTCCGCATCGATTCCGGCGTCCTTCAGTATCATTGACGCCACACCATCGCCGGCCAGCGCCAAGCCCAACACGATATGCTCCGTGCCAGTCTCCCCGCTAAAGAGCATGTGCGCCTCTCTTCTCGCCAGACCGAGCGCGCGCTGGCTCGCCTCGCTGAAGCCGCGCGCCTCACCGGATGCGGGCCTCCCACCCTCCGCGTGCGCCTCCAGCTTCGAGCGTGCCTCGCCGAAGTCGAGGCCGAGGTCGGCCAGCACCCGTGCGCCAGCCTGCTGCGGCTCGCCGATGAGCGCCAGGAGGATATCCTCGGGCGCGATCTCCTTGCTCCCACGGCCTACCGCGCAGGCGCCGGCCCGCAGCAGCAAGCCCTGGGCCTCATCCGAGAATACGCCGTCGAGCTCCTCTATCGAGCCGACCGTCCAATTCGCGTTGGTCGAAGTCGGCAGGCCCGTCTCCGGGTCGAAGCCAACCCCGGCGCGGTCCAGCACCGCCTCCTCCACGTAGATGGCCGCGCCGGTGCGCACGGCCAAGGCGATGGCGTCGCTCGGCCTGGAGTCGCGCTCGATGGTCGCGCCGTTCCTTTGCAGCACGATCCTGCCGAGGAACATGTCCCCCTCCAGGGCGTTCACCACCACCTGCGTCACCCTTGCGCCGAGGTCGCTGATCATCGAGTCCATCAGGTCGTGCGTCATCGGGCGCGGCAGTTCCTTGCCCTGGAGCTTCAGCGCAATCGAGTCGCCTTCGGCAGGACCCACCCATATCGGCAGGTACATGCTGACCGCTTCCGACTTGAGCACGACCACACGCTGCCGGCTGGTGGGGTTCACCGCTACGCGGTCCACTGTCATTTCGAGCATGGCGATATCCTCCTTTTCTTCGACGTGTGCGCGCATGAGCGGCCAGTTGGAGAAGCCGTACTCCGCGGCGAGCACGTGCTGTGCGTCGCGTAGGGATACGGACGGTCTCGCCGGGCCGTCGTCCGACGCCCCGCGCAGGCGGGGCAGCCCCTCCCGGAAGCGCGCGGTGGCGGAGGGCCGTCCGGCCCGATACGCCTTCAGGAGGTCCTTGGCCTGCTTCTTGAGATGTTCGAGACTAGGCCGCGCGGGTAGAGAACGATGGGGCATAGGCACTCCTTTCCGTTGGCCTGGCGTCCGCGTGGTCAGGCGGAAAAGAGTGTCGGTCGTACCGGCGTGTACGGGGGTAGGCTCGGCCTTTGCGCGGACTCGGAGGCTTCCCCAAAAGCACGCCCCGCATGATAGTAGGCCCGGCAAGCGCAGTCAACCGGCGGCCAGGGTCCCCATCACCCCCATAGGTGCTGGTTTCAAACCAGCCTCCCCCTGCCGTAGAGCGTCACCGCCATTTAGGTGGGAGATTTTGAGCCAGCTACGGCCCTTGCCATCTGAAGAACGCGCGTGCTATACTCCCCCCATGCACCACCCCGCACATACCGAGTTGAGCGCAGGCTGCCTGCTTGCCCCTGGGCCCGGCCATGCCGCGCCCTCGTCCGTTGACGCACGGCCCGGACACGGCAGCGACCGCGTGTCTCATTTTGTCTCATTGCTGTCTTATTCTGTCTATTTCGCGTCTCATTTTGCCTATTTCGTGTCTCCCCCTGTCTCACGGCCCATAGCTGAAAAAGACAAAAAGAGACAAAATGAGACACTTTTCAAGGAAAAGCGGGTAAAATTCGCTATCCTCTCATCGACCGGGCTGCTCGTCCGGCGCCATATCTACCAACCATCACCCTCCCTTGCCGTAGAGCGTCACCGCCATCTAGGTGGGAGATTTAGGAACCTGCGGCCCGCGTCCATCCTTCGTCCATCCTGACCATCCACGTCGAATAGGCTAGAATAGTCGCCGCTATGGCAACTCCCCGCGGCGGCAGCGCGTACAGGGACGCCGGGGTCGACACGGCAGGCGCCCAAGGCGCGCTGCTGCCCATGCTCGACCGGCTGCGGGGCACGTGGGGCCGCGGCAACGTCCGGGTGGACATGGGCCACTTCGCCAATGTCGTGGACCTGGGCGGCATCGGCGTCGCCATATCCACCGACGGCGTGGGCACCAAGACCGTCGTGGCCGACCTCCTGCGCCGTTACGACACAGTGGGCTACGACTGCGTGGCGGTCAACGTCAACGACGTGATAGCCGTCGGCGCCGAGCCCAACGCCTTCGTCGACTACGTAGCCGTCCAGCGCGCAGACGACGACATGATGGACGGGATCGGCGCGGGCCTCTGCGAGGGCGCGGCGGACGCGGGCGTGTCCGTGGTCGGCGGCGAGACCGCCCAGCTCCCCGAGCTGCTGCTCTCCCACGAGGGCGGCAACGGCTTCGACCTTGCGGGCGCCTGCATCGGCATGGTGGGGCCGGGCGACGCCATAACAGGGTATCGCGTCGAACCGGGCCAGGCCGTCGTCGGCCTACGCAGCTCCGGCATACACTGCAACGGCCTGACGCTGGCGCGCAAGGCGTTCGGCATAACGCTGGACCAGCCCCGCGAGAGCAAGCTGATGGCGCTGATGGCCCACGTGGACGCGCTGGGATGCACGCTGGGCGACGAGCTCCTTCGGCGGTCGCGCATCTACGTGGACGACGTAATGGGGATGCTCAGGACCGGGCTGGACGTGCGCGGCCTGGCGCACATATCGGGGGACGGCCTGCTCAACCTGCCGCGCCTGGAGGCCAACGTAGGCTACGTCATCGACTCCCCGCCTGAGCCGCACCCCATCTTCCGCCTGGTCCAGGAGCGGGCCGGCGTCCCAGACGAGGAGATGTACGAGGTCTTCAACATGGGCGTCGGCTTCTGCGTCGTATTACCGGAGTGGGACGCGGACGCCGCCATCGAGATCGCCAACGCCAACGGCACGGACGCATACCGCATAGGCCACACCGTGCCTGACCCGGAGCGCACGGTCACGCTGCCGAAGCAGCGCCTCAGGGGCTGGCGCGGAAAGGGCTTCGAGCGCACCGGCTGACCTGCCGATACTGTAACGAGCCAGGCTACGACCGCTCCAACCGTTCCCGCAGCCTCTCCAACTCGGCCTCGGCAGCCAGGCGAGCCTCTCTCTCGGACGCAAAGGCGTCCTCGGAGGCAAGGCGAGCCGCCCTCTCGTACGCAAGAGCATCCTCCGCGGCGAAGCGAGCGTCCTCAGCCTCGTCGTAGTCGTTCAGATATGCCTCGGTCACAGGGTCCCAGAAACGAAGACGGCCACCCTCCCAGCACAGGTACAGCCCCAGCGACTCGCTGTAACACCGAATGCTGCCATCCGCAGCAACCGCCGTCGGAATTGCCTCGTACTCGCCCCCAACCAGGCGGTCTCCGGCCATGGGACGGTCGTGGTACTCGCCCCCCGTCGCGTCGAACCGGAAGTACTCCCCCACCCCGAACGACGCGTACCCCTCGCGCTTGACCGTGTAGTCCCTCGCGCCCGTGCTCTCGGAACCTATCTCCAGCACGAAGTCCGGCGGCTTGCCCCAGTCGTCGATCACGTACCCGTTGCGGCGCGTAACCGCCTCCAGCGACACCCCGAAGGAGACCAGGCAGTCGGGGGCCAGCCAATCGCTACGGGCGCTCCTGGTGTTGAAGCACAGGTAGCCCTGGCTCATCACCACCACGTCCGGGCGGTCCGAATAGCGCCTCATCAATGTCAGCAGGGCTCTGGCGATGTAGGGGGCTTCTTCCATGTCGATCCTCGGAGGGTCCGGCAGGACGTAGAACGGCTCCGGGCTGGCCGCAACCCTCTGTCCGGCTTCAGTCCTAGTGGTCATCGTGGGCCTCCCGGATTGATGCGGTCTGAACAACTACGCTCATGACATCATACGCGATATTGGGCCCGTGTGCGCCAAAGACCGGACGCCGCCCTTACCAGTTCAATCCCACGGCCTTGGTCAAGAACTCCATGAACGGCCCCGCCCTGCGGCAGGCGTCCGCGTAGGCGTCGATGAAGTCCGGCGCGCAGGCGTCTTCCTCGGTGAACTGGGTCGCGGCCACGAAGTCCTTGCGCTTCAGGTCGTCGATCATCGGGTGGTCGGGATCGTAGCCCTTCGGCGCCCGCTTGAGCGAATCGCCCATCATGTCGTAGACCGAGGCGAACTCGTCATCCCCTATCGCCCGCTTCCACCGCTCCGGGTTGCCGTCGATCGCGCCCCGTATCTTCGCCAGCGACTCGGACCCCGGGTGCCACACTCCCACCCCCGCGTACACCTCTCCCGGCTCCAGGTGCAGGTAGTAGCCCGGCCCATGCACCTCGCGCCCCATCTCGTGCCGGAAGTGGATGGCCGTCTGCGTCTTGTACGGGCTCTTGTCCTTGGAGAAGCGCACGTCCCTGTAGATGCGGAATATCGACCCGCCGTTCGGCCTAGGGTCGGCCACGAAGTGGGGGTTGACCTCCCGCAGGCGCTCGCCGAAGTCGGCCACGAAGTCGACCAGCGGGTCCAGCACCGCCGCCCTGTACCTGTCCCTATTGGCCTGGAACCACTCCCTGTCGTTGTTAAGCTTCAGCTCCGCCAGGAAGCCGAATAGCTCGTTGCTGATGTGCGCCTGCCTCGCCATGCCTTACTCCTAAAATGGGAACGCCACCTATGCGATACCCGTCACCATGAAGACGTTCGTGCCCGGCGTGACTGGCGGCGACATGCGCATCATGATCACCACGCCGTCCATCGGCGACCGTACCTCCTCGACCACGCTGCCGTCGGGCGCGAGCACCCTGCCCAGCACGTCGCCGCGCTCGACGCGGTCGAGCGCCTCCACGTCGCGCACCAGGTACCCCGCCGCGCTCGCCGTCAGCGAGCCGTCCACGTCGCCTGTGCCGCTGAGGTGGTGCGTCGGCTCGCCGGCCTCCACCGCTCCGGGCAGGATGCCCATCACCTTCATGACGTTCGTCACCCCGCGCGCGTACAGGCCGGCGCTCTCGGCATTCAGCCACCCGCCCCCGGGGGACTCGGTGTAGAGCCAGGGAATCCCGCGCTCCCACGCCCGGCTGACGGTGCGTCCGGGCGACAGGTCCGGGTGTGCCCAGACTACGGGAGCGCCGAACGCGAAGGCGGCCTCGCGCGACCTGCGCCCCGCGTCTGTGTCCCCGGCGTCGTACCCCACCAGCGTGGGCATGATCATGTGGGCGCCGGAGCTATGCAGGTCGATCACGAAGTCGGCATGGTCGATGACGTCGCGCGCCACGCGATAGGCGATGCGCTCGGTGGGCGAGCCGTTCGCGTCCCCCGGGAAGATGCGGGCGAGGTTCAGGCCGTCGATTGGACTGGTGCGCGTCCCCGCCGCGAAGGCCGGCGGGTTCGTCTGCGATATCCCCACGAAGTCCCCGCTCATCGCGGCGGGGTCCAGCTCGCCGTACAGCCGGCGCACCGCGTACGGCCCCTCGTACTCGTCGCCGTGTACGCCGCCCAGCACGACGATCGTAGGTCCAGGCCGCGCGCCCCGCACGACCAGCACAGGCAGCCGGAGCACGTCCCCGCCCGCTAGCTCGCACACATCGAGCCGCTGCGCGCGCTTCTCTCCGTGCGCTACGGAATCGAGGTCGAAACGTTCCAGTGTGGACAGCATGGTTGGCGGATGCTCCTATGTCATAACTCCGAGTTGCCGTAGCTTCCGGCGGTAACTATAATCCGACGGCATCGAGCCCGCAACACGACGAGGTGGTGACTACATGGTTATAGACCTGGCCGGCATCAACTACCTTGCGGTTATCGCAGCGGTCGTCATCAACATGGCCGCCGGCGCCTTGTGGTACTCGCCCCTGCTGTTCGCCAAGCCCTGGATGGCCGCCAACGGCTTTACCGAGGAGTCGATCAGGGAGTCGGGCGGCGCGGCCAAGGGCTACGTCGTGAGCGTCATAGTCTCCATCGTCGTCGCTCTCGCCATCGCGTCGCTCGCCCAGGCCGCCGGCTCCGACACACCAATCGAGGGACTGGTCCTCGGGCTCGTCGCCGGGCTCGGCTTCGTCGCGACCACCGCCGGCGTCAGCTACATCTTCGAGTCGAGACCGCTCAAGCTATACCTCATCAACGCAGGCTACCCCGTCGTATCCTTCGCGCTGATGGGCCTGCTCATCGGCGCCTGGCAGTAAGGCGCCGACCCACCATCGCATACGGGTAGATGCCACTGTCTTTGAAATGTGGCTGGGGAGCCTGTCAATGCACCGTGGACTCGCGATTCCGGTGTCGCGAAGCGTCCTCGTGGGGGTCTACTCTGTTGCTGTAGTGCGCCCGACCAAGGCATCCCAGATATCGAGGGCTTTTTCGGTTGATAGTGCCACGTCCAAGGTCGAGTCGCCATCTGTACGGACATGCATCGCTGTCTGGTCTTCACCCCAGATGGGTCCGAACGGTTTCGATGCCAAGGCGCAGAGTGTCTTGAGTAGTATGACTCGACGGTTCGTCTCAGTCTCCTTGAGGCATTTCATGAACAGATGCAGGAAACCTGGGTCATGGGAAGTCCAGTAGCGAACGGCGTCCTTCTCTCCTTTCCACAGTAGTTCACGGAAGTTGAAGTGAAGTAGTCGACCATCAAGTAGTCAAGGATGCCGTTCACGTACATATCGACAGCCTGAATGTAGATTGGATCGTCGGATCGGTCCAGCCGTCCGGCGATCCTGAGGAACATGTTCATGAACCACCACCTGTCGTATTTCTGGTGGTCGTTCAACAGTTCAAGCTCTACTCCGTTCAGAACCTTCCGGCGCGCACGGCCTAGGCAGCCGGACTCGTCCTTCTCGATGTGACCGTCTCCCATGCGCAAGAACGTGCTGCCGTCGGCCGTGTACGGGTTGACTGGCCTATTGGACCCCACCATGTCGTTCAATTCCTGCACGGCGAGGAAACTGAGGTCCGTCTGCCGGCCGTCGACTATGGTGTGTCCCATGTCGATCAGAGCCGCCATATCGGAAGCGACAATCACGAGGTCGTAGTCACTAGCTGGAGTCAATTCATCGCGAGCCATCGAACCGATGATCATGATCCCGTCGATCGCCTCTCGCCGGCGTAGGCGGACGATCAACTCATCCAGAGTCATCGTAAGAGTCGTGCTGTACCTGGTGAATTGTGTTGACGGGCTCTTCAGATGCATGACGTCCGCGTCTCCCACACCCTCTCTTCGGAAGCCGGGAAGGCCACCGGAATCAACATCGAGGTTCTTGGTCCTCGTGCCTACTTGATCCCACCAGACCTACCGCTCCACCTTCAGCATGCTCAGGAACGCCTCCTGGGGTATCTCCACCCGGCCGACGCGCTTCATGCGGCGCTTCCCTTCCGCCTGCCTCTCCAGCAGCTTGCGCTTGCGCGTCACGTCGCCGCCGTAGCACTTCGCCAGCACGTTCTTCCTGAGCGCCCTGATCGTCTCCCTCGCCATGACGCGGCTGCCTATGGCCGCCTGTACCGGCACCTCGAATAGCTGCCTGGGTATCAGCTCCTTCAGCCGCGAGACGAGCTCCCTGCCCTTGACGAACGCCAGGTCGCGGTGGACTATGAGCGACAGCGCGTCCACCGGCTCGCCGTTGACCAGGATGTCCAGCCTGACCAGCTTGTCGGCCCTGTACCCGGACATCGAGTAGTCCATGGAGGCGTACCCCTGCGTCTTCGACTTTAGCTGGTCGTAGAAGTCGATGAGCATCTCCGACAGCGGCATGCGGAACTCCAGCAGCACGCGCGGGCTGGCCGCCGGGCCCCGAAGCTCCCGGTAGCCGTTGCCCTGCTCCGTACCCGCGTCCGAGCCCGCCTGTATGTACTCCATCCGCGCGTACTCGCCGCGCCGGCCCCTGACCAGCTCGATGAGCACGCCGATGTAGGTCGCCGGCGCGATGACCGTCAGGTCCACCCACGGCTCCTGCACCTCCTCGATACGGTCCTGCGGCGGCAGCGACGACGGGTTGTCTATGTCCTCCGTCTCGCCGTCCGTCGTGACGACCCTGTAGGCGACGCTGGGCGACGTGGCGAGCAGCGTCAGCTCGTACTCGCGCTCCAGCCTCTCCTGCACCACGTCCATGTGCAGCAGCCCCAGGAAGCCGCAGCGGAACCCGGACCCGAGCGCCGCCGAGCTCTCCGGCTCGAACGTCAGCGCCGCGTCGTTCAGGCTCAGCTTCTCCAGCGAGTCGCGCAGGTCGCCGTAGTCCTCGCCGTCCGCCGGGTACAGCCCAGCGAACACCATCGGCTTCAGCGGCGTGTAGCGGCTCAGCGGCTCCTCGGCCCCGCCCCTGGCCAGCGTGATCGTGTCCCCCACCGGCGCCTCGCCGACGGCCTTCAACCCGGTCGCTATGTACCCCACCTGCCCGGCGGAGAGCGAATCGACGCGCGTCGGGCTGGGCCTGAAGCAGCCGATCTCCAGTATGTCGCTCTGCGCCCCCGACGACATCACCCTCAGCCGGCTGTTGCGCCCCACCGAGCCGTCCACCACCCGCACGTAGGCGACCACGCCCTTGTACGGGTCGTACTTCGAGTCGAAGATGAGCGCCCGCAGAGGCAGCGCGGCGTCGGCGCCCGGCGGTGGGATACGCTCCACTATGGCCTGGAGCACCCGGTCGACGCCGGTCCCGTCCTTGGCCGACACGAACAGCATCTCCTCGCGCTTGAAGCCGAATGCCTGCTCCACCTCCAGCGCGACACGCTCCGGCTCTGCCGCGTCCAGGTCTATCTTGTTCACGACCGGGATGATCTCCAGGTCGTTCTCCAGCGCCAGGTAGACGTTCGCCAGCGTCTGCGCCTGTATGCCCTGCGCGGCGTCAACCACGAGCAGCGCGCCCTCGCACGCCGCCAGGCTCCGCGACACCTCGTAGGAGAAGTCCACGTGGCCGGGCGTGTCGATCAGGTTCAGCTGGTACGCGGCGCCGGAGGCGTCCGAGTAGTCGAGGCGCACGGCCTGCGCCTTGATCGTGATGCCGCGCTCGCGCTCCAGGTCCATCGAGTCCAGCACCTGCTCGACCATCTCGCGCTCCGTGAGCGCGCCGGTATGCTCCAGCAGCCGGTCGGCAAGCGTCGACTTGCCGTGGTCGATGTGCGCGATGATGCAGAAGTTCCTGACCAGCTTCGGGTCCATGCCATCGATGGTAGCACAGCGCCTTCCGTTCGGAGAACCACTACCGGGGCGCTCCGCGGATAACTGTTCCCCCACCTAAATGGCGGTGACGCTCTATGGCAAGGGGGAGGGCTGGTTTGAAACCAGCCCCTACGGGGTGATGGCCGATAGATATGGCGCTAAAGTGTTCCATTTTGTTCCGTTTCCTATCTGGGCTTCGGGTCTCTTGGGAGGGTGTCGGAACGCCTTTGGGCTACGAACGGACCGTGATCGGGGCGGATTCGGACGACTTTGGAACGGCGCTCCGGGCGTCGGTCCTGTCTGCCGTCCAGGCAGGCGCCGCACGGTATGTATGTGTTGGCGTGCATGGGGACATGTTAGCACGGGCGTTCGTCGAGTGTCAAACGCGACGGGATTCCCAAATCCCCCACCTAAATGGCGGTGACGCTCTACGGCAAGGGGGAGGGCTGGTTTGAAACCAGCCCCTACGGAATGCGCTGATAGCCCCTACGGGGTGATGGCCGATAGATATGGCGCTGAACCTGGAGGTGGTGGATTTGGGTACAACCACTTCTTGACTCGCACTACCTACCTGTGATAAGTAAGGCTGGGCGTGTCGGACACCATATCCCCCCGGCGCGTACGATACGGGTCCGCTTCGGCGTTCCGGATGTGGGAACCCCGCAGGACATTGGAGGTTGAGAGATGACATTCACAAGTGGCCGCAGGCTCTGGATGGGACTTATGGCGCTGGCAGCCGTCGCCGTGTTCGCCGCCGCAGCCTGCGGCACTGAGACGGTGAAGGAGGTGCCGGTGGTGGTGGAGAAGGAGGTCATCAGGGAGGTACCTGTAGAGGTGGTGGTGGAGAAAGAGGTGGTCAAGGAGGTGATGGTCCCCGGCGAGACGGTGGTGGTGGAGAGGGAGGTCGTCAGAGAAGTACCTGTAGAGGTGGTGGTGGAGAAAGAGGTCGTCAGAGAAGTACCTGTAGAGGTGGTGGTGGAGACGGTGAGAGAGGTCGTCAAAGAGGTACAGGTGCCGGGCGAGACGGTGGTGGTGGAGAAAGAGGTCGTCAAAGAGGTACCCGTAGAGGTGGTGGTCACCAAGGAGGTGATCAAGGAGGTACCGAAGGAGGTCGTGGTCACCAAGGAGGTGATCAGGGAGGTACCGAAAGAGGTGGTGGTCACCAAGGAGGTGATCAAGGAAGTCCCGGCGCCAGAGCCAGAGAAGGTATTGCGGGTCCGGATGACA
Source organism: Dehalococcoidia bacterium (assembly GCA_963664035.2). GTDB lineage: Bacteria > Chloroflexota > Dehalococcoidia > Lucifugimonadales. Next base: position 3,304,360 of record OY760867.2, read on the forward strand.
AGCATGCCTGAGAGCTTCGTTCCACACACCGAGCGCAGCGGGGCGCTCGGCCAGATAGTATCCTTCGTTTACGGCACCTTGAAGCAGTCGGACCCACTGAACAAGGAGTGGGCTCCGAATCTAGCCGAGCGGTGGGAAGTCTCTCCCGATGCGAGCTCCGTTACGTACTACATCCGAAAGGGAGCCCGGTTTCACGACGGCGAGCCTGTGACCGCGGAGGACCTGGCATTCACTCTCAAGTCGCTCATCACCCCGGAGACCGGCACCAGGAGAGGCAAGACATACAAGATGATACAGGGGGCAGCAGAGATGCTGGAGGGCGCCAGCTCTGAACTGCCCGGCGTGACCGTGCTCGATGACTATACGCTCAGGATCGACCTGAACACCCCAAACGCGACATTCCTTGGGATCATTGGCGGCACGTTCGGTGTCCTGCCCGAGCATATCCTAGGCAGCGTTGCGCCTGAGGACATCGTCACGCACAGACACTTCTCAGACGAGATGATCGGGTTCGGTCCGTACAAGCTCGTCAAGTTTTCGCCGGGGCAATTCATGGAGTTAGAGGCCTACGACGAGTACCATTTCGGAAGGCCCAACATCGACCGGATCATCATCAGGATAATCGCATCGCCGGACGCGACCCAGATAGCCATGCAGAGGGAGGAGATCGAAGTAAACATTCGCGGCGACCTGTCGTCCGACGCCTACAGGGCCTTCTTGCAGGACCCACGGTTCAGGGTCATTGGAGGGCAGAGCACAATCATCAGGGCGTCGAACATCAACCATGCCGTCGAGGACCTCAGGGACCGACGCATCCGACAGGCCATGGTGTACGCCCTGGACAGACAGAAGTTGATAGACGTCTTCCACAACGGACTGGCGACCATCCACAACCAGCCGCTGATCCACGGCTGGATCCAGAAGCCCGAGTGGCAGAACCGATATCCGTTCGATCCAGCTATGGCCAGGAGCCTCTTGCAGGATGCCGGGTGGGACTCCGAGCGAGAAGTCGATCTCGACGTATACGGCGCTCAGAGCGATGAAATAAGAACCGAGCTGGCGGCGATGCAGCAGATGTGGAAGGACGTCGGCCTCAAGATCAACATAGTGGAGAAGGACGTTGGAACAATGCTGGAGGAGTGGGACGCGGTGACCTACCCGGGACTTCAGCGCTGGGGATGGGGGACATTCGCCGACCCTGACGGGTTCCTCCAGACCTATTTCACGACGGACTCCGCCAACAACATGAACTACGCCACACCGGAGCTGGACGCAAAGATCGAATTGGGGCTGACATCGATCGACCGAGAGAAGCGAAGGGCAATATACCAAGAGATCGCCGAGCAGCTCATGGAGGACTTGCCCCTGCTTGTCGAGTACGTGCCCTTGAAGGTCCGGGTCATTCACAACCGGTTCCATATCCCGTTGTTGGCGGACTTCCCCAGGGCGACGAGCATCTCGAACCTGCCGATAGCATCCATCTTCAGCTCGGAGTACGAATACTTCGAGTACCATGCGGAGCAGTGGGACCTACGGGACTAAGCGGAGCGGAGCAAGCCAGTTGCGCCGCTGCGTCCATAGTCCCGGTGACATAGGGACCCCGAGAAGCGGTCAAGGCAAGAGCGGCATCCGGCCAGGGCGGCGATCAGGTCGTCGCCCTGGCCGGGTAAGCGTATGATCGTCGCTGAGGTCTCCAGATAGACATGGCCGACGACGCGGGAGCATCGATAACACCAAGTCGTCGTGATGCGGCCATATATGTGCGTGGCCTCTGGATTCCCCGCACCGTATCGGAGTACGGGGCAGGCTTTTGGCGGGAATCACCGTGGCCTTGTGGAGACCACACAGGCGTATGAAAACTGGCTGTTGCGGCATCCCGGCGTAGTCTGGAGTCCAAGGTCGGGGATGGATTCCCGCCTGCGCGGGAAAGACGGATGGGGGTGTGGCGCGGCTATTCTCAGAGCAACTACTCCATGCCGGTTTGGGGCCCGGCACACCAAGGATGAGAATGGGCGCGCTGGGGTGTGGTTCTCGACGCCTGGAAGGGGGACCCTCATCCTAACCTTCTCCCGTCGGACGGGAGAAGGGACAATCAATTTGCGCGGGGCTGCTTCGTACCAATGACGGTAGGGAATTGGCATCACCTTTCAAGGGTAAGAAGAGTAGTCGAACCAATTAGCGGCTTAGTCAAAACGAATTGGCATGACCTGCCACAGGCAGGCTTGACTCCAAACCTGGACTAGTCTGGATGGGCACCTATATATTACGCCGGCTTTTCTTAGCGCTACCCCTGCTCCTGTTGATCTCGGTGATCACCTTTGGGTTCATCAACCTGGCGCCGGGTGATCCCGTGACGGCCATGATGGACCCGGAGGAGGGACTGCAAGCGGACGACTTGAAGCACATGCGCGAGCGACTGGGGCTGAACAGGCCCGTCCACGTCCGCTATGCCCTGTGGCTTCGCGAGTTCGTGACCGGAAACTTTGGCTATTCCTATGAGAACGGCAGGCCAGTGATCGAGCGTATACGAAGCAGGGTGCTGCCCACGCTGGAGCTCACAGCTACCGCACTGCTATTATCGACGGTCCTTGGCATAATCTTCGGCGTGATAGCGGCTGTCCGGCAATATGGCGTCTTCGACTACGTCCTCAGCACCGCTTCTCTCTTCGGCGTTTCCATCCCGACCTTTTTCTTTGCCCTGGCGGCGCTGTACGTATTCGCCGCCGTCCTGGAGATATTGCCCGCTTTCGGCATGACCGACGAGACCCAGGGGTTCTCCATCACAGACAACCTTCATCACCTCATACTACCGGCGGGAGTGCTGTCCATCGATTCAATGGCAGTCAAGACCCGCTATGCCCGCACTGCGATGCTGGAGGTGCTGAAGTCAGACTACATGACGACGGCCAGGGCGAAGGGCTTGCCGAACTCTCTTGTCATCGTAAGGCACGCCTTCCGGAACGCACTTCTGCCGATAATCACCATCCTCACTCTTCAACTGCCCAACCTGATCGGGGGAGCGATCATAATCGAGTCCATGTTCTCATGGCCCGGTATGGGACACCTCTCATTCCGGGCTGTCCAGGCACGAGATTACCCGACGCTCATGGCGTTAACGATGATAGTCTCCAGCCTCGTCTTGCTGGCCAACCTGCTCGCCGACGTGCTGTACGCCTACGCGGACCCGCGCATCCGAGTCACGGCCAGGGTCAACTAGCCCCGTCGAAGGAGAGCCTGTGTCGACCGCCAACATCAGCGATGAGCGCCCGTTCGAGGCGCAGGATGCCGGCCCCAGGCGAAGGAGGACTGTCTGGCGCAGGTTCCGACGGCACAGGTTGGCCCTGCTAGGAGCAATCATCCTCGGAGTGTTTGGCGTCGCAGCGGCGTTCGCGCCGTTGATCTCGTGGCACGAGCCTGACGCCATCGACCTCGATCAGGTGAGGGCGGCTCCGAGCTGGAGCCATCCCCTGGGGACGGACCGAGGCGGTCGCGACGTGTTCGCCAGAATACTGTTCGCCGCCCGGGTGTCTTTGAGCGTTGGAGTTGTGGCGGCCATCATCTCTTCGGTGATCGGATCATCCATGGGCCTGACGTCAGGCTACGCCGGCGGCTGGGTGGACAACCTGCTCCAACGCTTCACCGAGCTGGTCATGACGTTCCCTTCCTTCTTCGCCATCATCATCTTGATATCACTGTTGGGGCCAAGCGTCTTCAACGTCATGTACGTGATCGGGGTGCTTGGCTGGACAGGGACTAGCCGACTGGTAAGGGGCCAGGTGTTGTCCATCAGGGAGATGGACTACGTCACCGCGGCGCGGGCGATCGGTTGCACGAATCGCCGAATGCTGTTCCTTCACGTTCTCCCGGGGGTGGTCCCGTTCGTCATCGTCTCGGCGACGCTTACGCTAGCCTATGCCATCCTCGCCGAGTCGGCCCTCAGCTTTCTGGGCCTGGGCGTCGTCATCCCGACTGCCACGTGGGGCAACATGATGACCGCCGCAACGGGGCTGCACGTCCTGAAAGCCCAGCCCTGGTTGTGGGCCCCGCCCGGCCTCGCCATTTCCACCACGGTCCTCGCCGTCAACTTCCTGGGCGACGGCCTGCGCGACGCCCTGGACCCGCGGAGCATGGAGACGTGAGGGGAGAAATCATGTCCAGTCAAATACAACCGAGGGGGATTGTCGAGGTTACCAAGGGGGGCGTGGACCTTCGAGTTCCGCCCAATACGCCCCCGGGGAGGACATGGCTCTACCAGTGCGCCGTCCCGTTCCAGGTCGCCGCGCGAGAGGCGGCCGTCGTCTGCAATGTCCGCGAGGGGCGTGTAAAGGGCGTAGACTTCGAGAACGGTACCGACGTCGTCCTGATCGACGACATCGACAACGTATCCGTCCAAGGGGCGGTCCAGGTCACGCGCAACCACGAGGAGCCCAATCCCAACACGGACCCTCCGGGTCAGCCCGCCATCATGGTCAAGTACCCGACCTGCGCGGGATTCGTTCCGATGGGGGCGAAGCGGGCCGACGGCTCTCCTCATCCCCACGCGGGAACGGGGTTTGGAATGAGCTATGCGTTCGCGTGGCGGACGGAGTACGAGGGACCGCCTCCCTACGGCGTCAACATGTGGGGGCACGACCCGAAGACCAGGTCACAGGCCCCGACTGGGCAATACGGGTACATAGAACTCCATCAATTTGCCTACGACGGCGACACCTTCCGCGTGGTAAGTACCGAGCGCGTATCCAGCAAAGACCTATTGGCAGGATGGGACATCTCCAACAGCGGGATGAGCAACGCCATCCCGGACGGTGACGACCTGCTCATCAGCATGGTGGGAGGGAAGGTCGGGGGCGCGCCCGGCTCCGGCGTCCTGCGCTGGAGACGCCAAGGAGAAGAGTGGCGCCCGGTGTCATTTGTGCCCGTGACCGGCGAGGACGGGGCTGTCGAGCCATCCCTCATCCGCGATATCGACGGCACACTGCTGTTCGGCGCCAGGGGCAGCCGCGAACCACGCGACTGGAAAGCGGCCGGCACCAACAACCCGGACTTCGACATCCAGGTGTGGCGCTCCGACGGCGGCGGCGAGAGCTGGTCGAAGAGCATCCACGTCCGCGGCGCCATATCGAGCGCGCCCATCGCGCTGAACCAGGCCGCCGACGGTACGCCCTACGTCGCGGCCAACCTCTACGAGGTCTTTCTGCACCCCCTGGGTGCGACGAAGGTCATGTTGGACGCGGAAGGCAGGCCCCTCGCCGGAGGCTGGACCCGCAAGACCCTGGCTATCTGGCCGTTGAACGAGGAGCGTACGGGGCTCGAGACGCCCATAGTGGCCCGCGACTGCCGGGGCGAGTGGGGACCGCCGCCCGGCGGCACGACGTGGAGGATAGACCATCCATCGGCGATGACCGTGCGGCTTGCCGACGGCCGGTGGCACAACGTATTGGCCGTCCGAGTGCTGGAGTACGGCGAGCTGACCCACGCAATGGACCCGACACCGCGCACCGGAACCTACCTGGAGGAGGTCATCTCAGCGGGCCAGCCCATCCCGGTCTGGAATTTTTGACCGGTGGGTTCGGCGGCGCTCCTTAAGCCGCGGCGTGCCTGGCCAGCTTGTAACCGAGGAAGCGGTACTCGCCCCACGCATCGAAGTGGGCCTCGATCTCGTCCTCGGCAAGCCCGTACCGCTCCGAGCAGAACCGGCGCACCTCCGAGTCCACGGGCACCCGGCTGAAGTCGTGCAGCAGCGCCGCCGTGTGGCTGGCGGCGTATGGACCGATGCCCCTGATGCTCAACAGGCCGTCGTAGGTGATCGCACCTTCGCGCCCCCTGCCCGCTTCGTCCATCAGCCCCCGGTCCAGCAGTGTCCCCGTCGCCTCGTACAGCACCCGCGACCTGAACCCCATCCGCACGCCGCCGGAGAGCGCGTCCACGCCCGCGTCGAGCACCTGCCTGGGAGTCGGAAACAGGCCGCCTCCGATCTCTCTCACCATCCCTCCGCACATTCGGAGCGTGCCCGCCCAGGAGGTGTTGATCGTGCATACCGTCTTGGCGAAGTCCTCGTAGAAGGTACTGCAACGCAACATGCGCCCGCCGCCCGCATCGACGTGTGCCGCCATCGCAGGCTCTATGCGCCGCGCCGCCTCCACCGCCGGCCCAGGGTCCCAACGGACGGATAGCCAGCGCTCGACCAGCCCCCGCGCCTCCTCTTCGTCCCGCCCGCCGAGCGCAACGTCCGCTTCTACGCCAAGCTCGGACGGCCCCGTCTGCCGGACGGCTATGGTGGCCGCGGCGCCCGACGAGAGCCGGTCCGGCCGCGACAGCCGCTCCAGGCAGCCGTCCCAATGCCACGGCGCGAGGCGCACCCACCCATGGCTCTCCACGGTCGCCCTGAGCGAGAGCCTGTGTGCGGAAGCGAGCGTCAGTACTGTGTGCATGGCGTCTCCGGGGGACGGCTGCGATGGTAGTCCGAACGGCCGAGCCGGTCAACCGGCGCAGGCGCGGCGGATGTGGTACCATGCCGGCCAGACAACCACACAACGGAGGAACACCATGGCAGCGACTAGGCGCGCGGAAGCTACCTGGGAAGGCGACCTGATGTCAGGCAATGGAGTCGTTAGCGCCGTCAGCAGCGGCGGCTTCACGGACATGCCCGTATCGTGGGCGGCCAGGACGGAGGAGCCCGGCGGCAAGACCAGCCCCGAAGAGCTCGTCGCCGCCGCCCATGCCTCCTGCTACTGCATGGCCCTATCCGCTGGTCTCGGCCGCGCCGGAACGCCGCCGAAGAAGCTGGAGGTGAGCGCCACCGTGACCTTCGAGCAGGTCCCTGGCGGCTTTAAGGTCGCGTCGAGCGCCCTGACCGTGTGCGGCGACGTCCCAGGAATCGACGCCGGCGCGTTCTGCGAGGCCGCAGAGGCCGCCAAGGACGGCTGCCCCATCTCAGGCGCGCTAAGTGGCAACGTGGAGCTCAGTGTGGAGGCCACGCTCGCGTAGGGTCCCCTGCATCGCGCCCCGGCGCGTCCCAACCCCGTAGCGCATCACTAGCCCGACGCTGCATCAGCTAGCCGGTATCCGGTTGAGAGCACGGCACGTCACATCTTGGTTCTCCCGCGAAAGCGGGAGTCCACCGATACCAGCCCTAGGCTCATGCCAAATGGAGGGTTGCATCCATTGAGTGTGCTGTTGCCGCCGATCGACTCATGGTCGGATTGGTCATCCATATTCAAGGACGTCGAAGTCTTGAGGCCGGCGATCGACGCCATATGTGAGCATGAGGGGATAGCCTACCGGCAAATCGAGATTCCTCGATCGAACACAAACGCCGTGTTCATACTCGACCGCAGTCTGGTCCTCAAGATCTACAACCCGATCTGGCCCGAGTTCGACATGGAGCGCAGACTGCTCGAGGTTCTGAGCAGGAATGGGGCCGTTCCTACTCCGTCAATCGTCGCGTCGGGCAAGTTGCTGGACAGGCTCTCTTGGAGCTACCTGATACAGGAGTACTGCCCTGGACTCACGCTCGAAGCTATCAGGCCTGAGATTACCAGGGACGACCTGCTGGGAATCGCTTCCAGGGTGGGTGCGGTCGTCAGAGAGCTTCACCAGACCGACGTCCGGCTCTTCGACGGCATCAATGCAGGCGAGCCTTGGGAAGCTCTCGTCGACCGGAGACGCACAGAGGCGCTGACCGAACTCACCGATGCTGGAATGAGCCCGAGGTGGCTGAGGCCCTCGCCGATACCCTAGACGGGGCTATTGCAGCAAGAAGCCGGATGCCGCACGTTATCGTTCACATCTCTCTATCGAGATTCAGTACATAGTTTTTGTAATTCTATCACCGCTTCTTGTCGCCGCCCTACTTCCTTGAATAGTGTCTTTGCTGTAGTCTCATCTACGGCGTATAAACGTCGTGCATAAGCCATGACTTCACTCAATTGCTCAATCCACTGTGGTGCAATAGTGCACAAAAATTCAGCTTCTTCAACACTTGTCACCTTGTCTTCTTGAATGCCTCTTATCACTCCGTCCATTGCATTCAGAGTATCCCAATGTGTGTCTCGCTCTCGCCACAAGTCTGATCGCTCTTCATCTTCCTGAGACAACAATCCTTGAGATCGTGCTTCTTGTACCGTAAGCACTCCCGGAGCTGAGAACGTCTCACTCTGAGATTGCGCTTCTTTGTCACTGGTAGTTTCGTCCTCTGTCTCCGGCAGATTCGACATACACACGCTAACCAACAGCAACGCCGTTACCGCCAATCCTAATCCCAAACCCCACTTAGCTGATCTGGATAGGTGCTTCCACCCTCGTTGAATAACATCCGATCCTATCCCTAGCAACACTAACACTACACCAATCGGAATTGCCAACATGAGATACCCTAGGATCAACGTCAACGGCCAATCCGTCTCAGGGAAATCTATAACGTCCCATACATCTATCAGGAGATACAACACTCCCATAGTCAACACCATAGGCACGGCAGTCAGTAGCAACCACCCTCCCCACCTAAACATATGGCCGTGTCTACCAATCCACACATCTTCTGGAACATTCGTAGTGCGAGAGACACCTGCCGTTACATGTGGAGCCGTAGTCGAATTCATTGTCTGTTGTTTTTGTTTATCAACCTTCCTATTTCGTGCAATAGGTTGCGCGCACTTCTCACAATACACACCTGCGCCTTCAAAGGACTGTCCACATCTCGGACAATTCATGAGGGATGCCTCCCGATGACCAGTTTGCTCAACTGTCACGTAAGAGCCACCCTGTCGGGAAGACACGGGCCGGCGTCTCGTGACTACCTGTAGTCTAACAGCATGAACTCCCACCTTGCAACTCATATCACTGCTACGATATTCTAGCTAGATACCCTCTAGCTGTAGTCTCTCCGGGTCAAGGTAGGGCAACTACTCTGGGCGTGGCGGGCGAGGACTATGGCGACGGTGAGGATGCCGGAACGGTAGACACACCGCACTACCAATGCGGCGAGCTTCCCTGAGGCTCATACGAGTTCAACTCCCGTCGCCCCCACGGCCTTGACACGAGTGCTACTCTATCCCTATCAACTGTCACAGTAGGAGAGAGTCATGACCGACGTTTCCGGCCTGAACCTTGACAAGTACATCACCAGCGAAGACCTAGAAATCCGTCAAGCGGTACGTCAACCCGCGAGTCTCCTCTTGAAGATCGTGACAATGGCGCTTCACGCTGAGCATATAGATCATCAACGAGTGCTCCTCCAGATTGAGAACATTCTGAACACGGACATGAAGGATCTCCCCGAATACCGTCAAGCAGCCAAAGTGCTAAGGCCACTTGTCCAGGAGGCCCGAAACCACCCCTCTTCATAATTTCCGTTGTCTTACAATCTGACTCACACGCTATAATTTTTTGTGAGATCGGCCGGAGTGCCGCCGCTCGAACTGCCGTTCGGGTCAAATTGTATGTAAGTTCCCTTCAATAGGGACATCGGGACTCTACTTGCACGACTTCGGCACGGATGCCGTCACCGAGCTGCTTGGGAAGATGGACGCGCCGACCCCGGTCGGGGCGGTTGACGTGTTGCAGGAGCTCCTCTGGCCGGGCCTCGAGGCAAGGCCAGCACCACCATCACAACCCATATGCTAGACTGGCTGTATGGGTAAAGTTGCAATTCTGCTGGCCGGGATAGTCGCCCTAGGGGTGACCGTCGGCTGCGGCGAAACGACCGAGGTTGACGACTCCAAGGACTCTGAAGCGGTCGCCGTCGTCTCCGAGCCGACCGCGAGACCCGATACACCTACGCCCACCAACACGGCCACCGCCATACCCGATACGCCTACGCCCACCAACACGGCCACCGCAGTACCCGATACACCCACGCCCACCAATACGGCTACCGCTGTACCTGGTACACCGACTCCCACCAACACGGCCACCGCCGTGCCCGACACACCCACGCCCACCAACACGGCCACCGTTGTGCCCGAGCGGCCTACGCCCACCAACACGGCCACTGCCGTGCCCGAACGACCCGCTCCCAACAACACGGCCACCGCTGTACGCGATGCGCCCACACCAACCAATACGGCTACCGCAGTGCCTGAGCGGCCTACGCCCACCAACACAGCCACCGCAGTTCCGGACAGACCGACCCCCACCAACACGGCCACCGCCATACCCGATACGCCCACTCCCACCAATACGGCCACTGCCGTGCCGCCTTCGCCGACGCCTACCAATACGGCCACCGCCGTACCGCCCTCGCCTACTCCCACCAACACGGCCACCCCCGTGCCACCTTCACCTACGCCAACTAACACGGCTACACCCGTGCCACCTTCACCTACGCCAACCAACACGCCCACGCCGGTACCTGAGCAGCCCGCCGTGTCCGTAGGCTCCAACGTAGGGGATTCTGCCCCCCTGTTCACGCTCGCGGTGGCGGGCGGGACCGAAGCCTCGCTGGAGTCATACTGGGGCGATAAGAACGTCGTGCTGGTCTTCTACCGGGCGTTCTGGTGAACCTACTGCCGCGCTCAGCTCGGCGAGCTGACAGGAGTGTACGAGGAGATACGGGCAGCGGACGCCGAGGTGCTGGCGGTCAGCGTCGACAACCTCGCCGGCGCCGAGAGGGTCGTATCGCAGATAGGGATACCCTTCCCCATCCTGTACGACCCCTCCAAGGAGGCGCCTCGCAAGTACGGCGTATTCAACCTATTGAACGACAACCTGGCCACGCCTTCCACCTTCATCCTGGACAAGGAGGGGGTCATACGGTGGAAGTTCGTCGCCAGCGGCATCGGCGACCGCCCGCCGGTCTCGCAGATCCTCCAGGAGCTGGCGGACATCCAGGGCTGAGACGCGCGCGTTTACATCAGCGCCGCAATCGCGGCCGGCTATAGCTCTTCCGCAAGCTCCAGGAATGGCCTCAGCGACCCCGGGTTGGCCATGGCGTCCCTGCTTACGGCGGCGGCGACGGGCTGGCCGGACAGGATGCGCTTGACCGGGACCTCCATCTTCTTGCCGTTGAGGGTCTTGGGTATCTCCGGCACCGCGTGCATCTCGTTTGGGACGTGCCGCGGCGATAGCTCCCGGCGCAGCTTGGCCGAGATGCGCCCTCTCAGGCCGCCGTCCAGGACGCTCCCGTCCCGCAGGACGAGGAACAGGATGAGGCGCCCGTCCCTGCCTGCGTGGCCGGTGTCGATCACGAGGCTGTCCAGCACCTCCTCCACGTCGTCCACGACGCGGTAGAAGTCGCTGGTGCCCATGCGGACGCCGCCGCGATTCAGGGTAGAGTCGGAGCGGCCGTAGATCGCGCAGCTGCCGCGCTCGGTCACCTTGATCCAGTCGCCATGCCTCCATACACCGGGGTACGTCTCGAAGTAGCTTTCGCGGTAGCGCCGCCCGCCGGGGTCGTTCCACAGGCGCAGCGGCATGGACGGCAGGGGCTTGGTGATGACAAGCTCGCCCACCTCCCCGGTCAGCGGCTGCCCCTCGGGGCCGTACGCCTCCACGCTGGCGCCGAGGCACAGGCACTGTATCTCCCCCGCGCGCACCGGCAGCAGCGAGCAGGTGCCGACGAAGGCCGTACACAGGTCGGTCCCCCCGCTCATGGAGCCGAGGTGTACGTCGGCCTTGACGCGGTCGTAGACCCACCGGAACGCCTCAGGCGAGAGCGGCGCGCCCGTCGAACCTACGCCCCGCACCCTGCCCAAGTCCAACTCCTCGCCCGGCCTCGCGCCGGCCTTCATACACGCCTGTATGTACGGCGCCGACGCCCCGAAGTATGTCACGCCGGTCTCCTCGGCGAGACGCCACAGCGCGTTCATGTCCGGGTGGCCCGGGTCGCCGTCGAATAGCACCACGGTCGCGCCGAGCAGCAGCCCCCCGATGAGCAGGTTCCACATCATCCAGCCGGTCGTCGTGAACCAGAAGAAGTTGTCCTCCGGCTTGAGGTCGGCGTGCAGCGACAGGTACTTCAGGTGCTCCAGCAGTATGCCGCCGTGCCCCTGCACTATCGGCTTGGGAAGCCCGGTCGTACCCGAGGAGTAGAGCACCCAGAGCGGATGGTCGAAGGGCACAGGCTCGAAGGCGGCCTCCCCGCCCGCGGCGGTCATCTCGGACCACGGGACGGCGTTGGTCAGACGCGATGTTCGCGCCTCTTCCTCCAGGTATGGCGCAAGCACCGTGGTCCTGAGGGACGGTAGCCGGTCTTGTATGGAGGCAACCTCCTCGATGCGGTCGAAGTCGCGCCCGCCGTAACGGTAGCCGTCGACGGCGACGAGCACGGCCGGCTCTATCTGCTGGAAGCGCTCGACCACGCTGCGGGAGCCGAACTCCGGGGAGCAGGCCGACCAGACCGCGCCGATGGACGCGGTCGCCAGGAAAGCGACCAGCGTCTCCGGGATGTTGGGCATGTACGCCGCCACGCGGTCGCCGCGCCGGACGCCGTGCCGCCTGAGCCCCTCCGCGAAGCGCGCCGCCTGCCGGTACAACTCGGCGTAGCTAAGCTGCGCGGTGGGCCGCAGCTCCGACTTGGAGATGACGGCGATACGGTCGCCGCGGCGCCGGAGGGCGTGCTCTGCGTAGTTGAGGCGCGCGCCCGGGAACCACTTCGCCCCGGGCATGGCGTCGTCCGCCAGCACGGCCGTATGCGGGCTGTGTCCGATGACCTCGTAGTAGTCCCAGATCGACCCCCAGAAGGCATCGAGGTCGGTGACCGACCAGCGCCAAAGCTCCCGGTAGCTCTCGAAGCTCAGGCCCCTGGCCTCCCTCAGCCACCGCATATAGGCGGTGACGTTCGCCGCGGACGCCACTTCGTCCGGAGGCTCCCACAGCAGGTCGCCCTCCTCTACGGACCTCGAAGCGGTCTCTGGCTTTGGCAATGGAGGATCCCCGAAATCGATCGGACGGGCGAAGCTATCCTTCTCTGGACCTGAGCTCGGCCACGAGGCTGCCCGCCCACTCGCGCAGCGCGTCCTCCAGGTCCGCGCCGCAGTGGGGGCACTCGTAGTCGCCGAACCTGATCCTCGTCGCGCACTGCGGGCATACCCGCATCTCCGCGAGCCACTCCACCACCGCGTCCACCAGGTCCTGGTCAGCCACGCCGCGCTCCACCGACCCTACCGGTCCGTCCGGTACACGTAGCGCACGTCCCATATCGAGTAGAGCGTCGGCGTCGTGTTGCCGAAGACGTTGCGGACGGCGGTCAGCCGCTCCGGCAGCGTCGTGTAGACGAGCGGCGCCTGCTCGGCGGCGATCGTCTGCGCCCGGTGGTATATCCGCACGCGCTTCTCCCGGTCCAGCTCCTGGCTGCCCTCGATATAGAGCCTGTCGATCTCGGCTTCCCAGTCCGTCGCAGGCCGCTCCTGGTTGGGATGCCACAGGTGGAGGTTCTCGCCGCTGTGCCACAGGTTGATGCCGCCGTGCGGCTCGGTGTCGCCGGTGAAGCCGATGATCAGGGTCTCCCAGTCATACGAGGACGTTAGCTGCGAGACCATCTGGCCGAACTCGACGAGCTCGTAGCTCACGCCGAGGCCGATCTCCTTCATGCCCCTCTCGATTATCTCGCCCACCCTTTCGCGCACGCTGTTGCCGCTGTTGGTCACCATCGTGAACTCGATCGCGTTGCCGTCCCCGTCCTCGCGTATGCCGTCGCCGTCGGTGTCCTTCCAGCCGAGGCCGTCGAGGATCTCGTTAGCCTTCGCGACGTCGTACTCGTACCGCCGGACCGACGGGTTGTGGAAGTCGCCCGCCGCCGGGCTTATGGAGGCCCACTGCGGGTAGCCCTCGCCGTGCTGCACGTCCTCGATGACCGTCTGCTTGTCGATGCTGTGCGCGACGGCCTGGCGGAACTGCGTGTTCCGGAACCACCCCAGCTTCTCGGGCGCGAGATAGGGCTCGCCGGTCTCCTCGCTCACGCCGGGGTTCATGTTGAACGCCAGGAAGGTCGTCCCGAAGGCGGGGCCGCGCTTGTATATGGTGAAGTTCCCCTGCTCCTGGAGCGGCTCCAGCTCCGCCAGCTCCTCTCCGAGCACCCCGTGACTGTCCGACTCGCCGGAGAGGAACCGGGCAAGCTCCGCCTCCAGGTCCGGGACGATGATCTGGACGATCTCGTCCAGGTACGGCAGGCTGGCGTTCTTGGCGTCCTTGAGCCAGTAGCCGGGGTTGCGCCGCAAGACCACGCGCTCGTCCGGCTGGTAGCTCTCGATCGTAAACGGGCCGGTGCCTATGATCTCCGCCGGGTCCGTGTCGATGCTCCACGTCTCGTTGAAAGTGCCGTCGTCCACGTGCTTCTCGAGGATGTGCTTCGGGTATATCGCGGTTCCCATCGAGCGCAGGAACGGCGCGAACGGCACGGGGAGGACGCATTCGACCGTGTAGTCGTCCACCGCCGTGACCGTCATCGGCTCCTCCTGCCACTCCCCGGTCGCGTCGTCCAGGTAGCGGAAGTGGAACGAAGGGCGGGCGCTGGCCGGGATGTCGTAGTTGTAGACTATGCGGTTGAACGTAAAGTCGACGTCGTGGGCGGTGAACGGCTCCCCGTCGTGCCACCGGACGTCCCTGCGAAGGCGGAAGGTCCAGGTCAGGCCGTCCTCGGAGCGTTCCCAGGACTCGGCCAGCGCCGGCTCCACCTCGTCGGTCAGCCACGAGATCTCGGTGAGGCCCTCGAAGAGGTATCCCAGGACACCAGACGAGGAGGCGTCGGTCGCAATGGCGAGGTTGAAGGTCAGCGGGTCCGAGATGGTCGCGAAGGTATAGGCGCCGCCCCGCTTTCCTATGAGGTACTCGAACTCATCGGCATTCTTCCTCAGGTCGGCGACGACCCCGGCCCCGCGTGGCGTCTCCGGCTCGGCGCTGTCGGAGCAGGCCGCGAACGCAAGCATAAACGGCAGAAGTATCAGTATGAGAGCGTACCGCATAGTCATCCTCCAAGTCACCTCCATCGTCTCGGCACCTCGTCCCCCCGTATCTCGCTGGACAGTATCTTGAGGCTGCGGTCCTCGACAGGCAGCCGGACCTTCGCTCCCCCCGCGCGGTGCGACTCGCGCATCGCTATGGCCACCTCCAGCGCCGCCCGGCCGTCCTCCCCGGAGCAAGCCGGGTCCCCGCCCGACTCTATGCACGACGCGAGGTCCTCTATGATCGTCAGGCCGGTCCCCTGGATGTGGGCAGGCCACGGATAGGGGTAGACGGCTGGAAGCGTGACCGGAAAGCGGTTCGAGATCGACCTTGCGCCTATCGCGCCCGGGTCTCCCGTCTGCATCAACGTCAACTCGGCCTGCAGGCAGTTGTTCATTATCCGTATCCTGCCCGTCTCACCGATGATGTCGAAGTCCCAGACGGCCGCGCCGCCCTCCATGCCTCGCACGTAGGCTCGTACGCCGTTGTCGAAGGCGAGGTAGCCGTTGCCCATGATGTCGTCGTCGCTGGCGGCCGCCTCGTCCGACTCCATCTCCCCGAACACCCACTCAACGTCGCCTCCCGCCACGAAGCGGACGGCGTCCAGCATGTGGCTGCCGTTGGCGGACAGCGGGCACTCCGCATACGCGGTCACCTGGAGTATCTTGCCCAACTCGCCGCCGTCGATGATGCGCCGCGCCTCGGTGAACACGGGCGTCCACCTCCTCACGCAGTTGACGGCCAGCGCCACTCCACGCTCGCGACAGACCTCCACCATCTCGTCCGCCTCCGCCAGGCTCAGCGACATCGGCTTTTCCGCCCATATCGCCTTCACTCCGGCCTCGGCCACCTCCTTGACGATGGCGGCGCGGTGCCTGGCGGACGTGCAGACGCTGACGATGTCCGGCTTCTCCCTCTCCAGCATCTCGCGGTAGTCGCCGTATAGCTGGTCGGAGGAGAGGCCCCAGCGCTCGCCGAACAGCTCGCGCTGTCCGTCGTGCAGGTCGGCCCCGCCGACGAGGTCGGTCAGCGGAGAGCCGTGGTACGCCGGCCCGTGGCAATACGGGGTGAAGACCGAGCCCCCGCGCTGGATCTCGTCGTCGAAGGTGCTGCCCATCCGGCCAAGGCCTATCACTGCTGCTCGGTACTTTGCCATTGCACGTGCCTCCTCAGAATATGGCGAGCGGGTTGACCGGCGACCCTGTGGTGTTCGTCAGTTTGAGCGGCGACATCATCAGTAGGAACTCGTAGCGTCCCCGATTCATGCACTCCTCCGCAAGGTCGTCCAGGTTCGCGTTGTCGAGTATCCACAGCCCCATCGCGACGATGCCCACCTGGTGTACCGGGTTCGTCAGCGACGGATACCCCGTGGGCTTGACGTCGTTGCCCGTGTCGGTGCCCAGCACGGCGATGCCGCGCTCGTGGAACAGCGGCAGGCAGGCGGCCTGGCACGCCGTGGAGCCGGCGTCCGGGTCGGCGGGGCCCTCTATGCCCCTGCGCGTAAGCTGTCCCGTCCTGACCAGCAGCACGTCGCCCTCGGCGATCCTGAAGCCGTAGCGCCGCTCCGCCTCCAGGATGTCCTCCGGCATGACCCCCTCACCGCGCTCCAGCCAGGGCACCCCGCGGATACGCGGCGCGTCGACCAGTATCCCCCGCGTCACGATGCCGCCGCCGGCGAGGTCGATCGACTCGACGGTCGCGCCCTCGGCCGTGGACACCAGGTGCGAAGGCCGCCCATTGTACATCTTGCCCTTCCAGAAGAAGTGGGCGAGGCTGTCCACGTGCGTGATGGTCGACCCGTGGAAGACCATCCCGAAGAAGTCCACAGCGACGCGCGGGTTGTCGCCCTCGCCGCTGTTGGTCATGAAGTGCAGCGCAGGCTTCGGCGCGTCCAGGCTCGGCTCGTACGAAACGGTGCGGGCGCAAGAGACGGCAACGTGCTCGCTTACCGTGGCGAACCCCCTGCGGGCCGACTCCTGCGAGAGCAGGTTGAGGGTGCCGAGCTGGTCGTCGTCGCCCCACCTGCCCCAGTTGCTCAGTGAATCGAAGTAGCCGAGGACCTCTTGCTCGCTGGGAATGTTTGGCTGCACCGGAAAGCCTCCCGTCAGAGTGCGGCACAAGTATATTGCACCCGCTCACGCATGTCACCGGGGCAGGCGCCGCCGAGGGCAATCGGTCTCGAGGGACGGGCGGCTATTCGCCGCGCAGACGGCGCAACTCGGCTTCCATCTCGGCCAGGCGGGACTCGGCGGACTCGGCGCGGGTCTCGGCAGCATTGGCGCGGGTCTGCTCGGCAGCGGCGAGATACTCGGCGGAATCGGCGCGGGCGTGCTCGGCGGCGGCGAGATACTCGGCGGAATCGGCGCGCTCGGCGGTCTCGGTGTGGTTCTCCAGCCAGCGGGCCATCGCCGGGTCGTAGAAGCGCAGACGCCCCTCCGTCCAGCACAGGTCGAGGCCCAGCAGCGGGCTGTGGCCCCTCGGCGCGACGCCCGGCCCGGCGCTCATGTCGAAGCGGCGGTACTCGCCGCCAACCAGGTACTCGCCAACCAGCGGCTCGCCGTAGTGGTCGCCGCCCGTCGGATCGAAACGCCAGTACTCCCGGACGCCAAGGCTCGCGTAGAGGTCGCGCTTGGGACCTATGTCGTTGGAGGCGGTGGACGGGGAGCCTATCTCCAGCACGAAGTCGGGGGCCTTGCCCGTCTCCCATACGCGGTAGGTGTTGAACCGCCTGATCGACTCCACGTCCACTCCAAAGGCCACGTAGCAGTCAGGGGACACCCACTTCTTGGGGTCGCCCTTGACGTAGTAGACGAAGGTGTCGCCGCTGACGGCGGTCGTGGGGCCGCCCAGGTGGAGTTCCACTATCGAAACGATCTCTCTGAAATGCGGTCCCTGCTCGTATCCGTCTGGCAATGGCATACCGTCCGTTTCGGGGTAGAAGACCTCATCGGCCTCGGCGGGCCTGCTCGGGGTCAGGACTGTGGGTGTCGTGGCCATGGCTCTCACTCCTGCCCGGTATGGTAACACAGGCTGTCACGGTTCGGACCGGGTGGGCTATAATAGCCGCAACCGCCGGGCCGACTGGATTGCGCCGCCCGCGCGGGATTGGTATATGATAAGGCCCGCCACGTCCAATACGCCGAGGGAAGCATGATAAGAACGGTCTTGTTGGTGACCTCCGCCATAGCGCTCCTGGGACTGACCGCCGCCTGCGCGGCCTCGGAGCCTCCCACTGTCAGCGCCTACTACAAGTCCCCGTCGCCGCCGGAGAGCGCCCCCCCGGAGCTCGTCGCGCGCGTCGCCGACGCCGTAACCCAGCCGGTAAAGGAGAGTAGGGCCACCACCGGCGAGGTGGAGGGCGAACCGTTCGAGGTGAACCTCGAAGACCCCGGCGGCAGCGGAAAGTACGCCTACGACCCCGTGGACTTGACCTTCAACGTGGGCGACCAGATAGCCTTCACGCTGACCGCCGAGACCGAGTTCCACACCTTCACGGTGGACGAGCTCGACATCGACGAGGCCGTGGACGCTTCGGACACCATCAGGTTCTCCTTCACCTTCGACCAACCCGGCGTCTACGAGCTCATCTGCATTCCGCACGAGACCCAGGGCATGGTGGGCGTCATCACGGTGCGCTAGTCCGCGCCCCTGCGTCCGAGCCCCTGCAACGGAGGGCGCGCGTGTTCAACCTCGAAGGCAGAGTCCAGACCGTGCTCGGCCCGGTCGCGCCCGAGGACCTCGGCGCCACCCTGACCCACGAGCACATGCTCATCGACCTCCGCGTGCTCTGGGGAGGCCCCGACAGCTCGGAGCACGGCGACTTCTACAGCCTCCCCGTCTCCCTGGAGACCCTGGGCCGCATCAGGCACGAGGGCGCGCACAACGCCGACAACTCGGTGCTCTCCAGCGTCGAGACCGCCATAGACGAGGTGCGGCTGTTCGAGCGGCACGGCGGCGGCTGCCTCGTCGACGCCACCAGCGGCGGGATCGCCCGCGACCCGGCGGGGCTGGCCCGCATCTCCGAAGCGACCGGCGTTCACATAGTGATGGGCGCCTCATACTACGTCGGCGTCGCACACCCTCCCGCCGTGGACGCGATGAGCGAGGACGACATATTCGAGGAGATCGTCAGGGACGTCACCAAGGGCCCGGAAGGCAGCATACGCTCCGGCGTCATCGGCGAGGTCGGCTGCTCATGGCCGCTGGAGGCGAACGAGCGCAAGGCGCTCAGGGCGTCGGCTCGCGCCCAGCGCGCGACCGGCGCCCCGCTGCTCATACACCCAGGGCGGGACGAGGCGTCGCCGTCGCAGATAGTCGACATAATCGTCGAGGCCGGCGGCGACCCCAACCGCACCATCATCTCCCACGTAGACCGCACCGTCTTCCTCAAGGACACCCTGCTCTCCCTGGCGCGCGCCGGCTGCTACCTGGAGTGGGACCTGTTCGGGCGAGAGGAGTCCTACTACCCCGCCAACCCCGCCATAGACATGCCCAGCGACGCCAGGCGCATCGACGACATAGCCTGGCTCTCGTCCCAGGGCTACGGGGACAGGATCGTCGTCGCCCAGGACATATGCTCCAAGCACCGCCTCGCGCGCTACGGCGGACACGGCTACCACTACATCCTCTCGCACGTGACCGACAGGATGCGCGCTCGCGGCTTCACCGAGCAGGCCGTCCACAACCTCCTGAACGACAACCCCCAACGCGCCCTCACCATGGCGGCCCCCCAACCCTGCTGAACCCTCCCTCCGCGCCGCAACACCCTCCCCGGTGAACTAGGCGCTTGCGTTGATGGGGCCATATCCGGCCGTTCGGCCGGCTCAGTCGGTGGTTGTAACTGTCCAGAGTTGATGAGATAGAATGAGATTACGGGACTCGGCGGCCACCACCACGACGGCTACGGGCGAGTAGCCGGCCCGCCAGGGACGCTCTGGCTACACTCCCCAGGCGCCCTCGACGCTCTGGACCGTCCACGAGATGCCGCCGGCGGCGTCCATGACGGGCGCGAACACCTCGTCGTGGATGGGGCGGGCCACCCACTCCTTCCGCTCCTCCTCCGACCGCCAGAGGGCGACGACCTCGAACGGCGCGGGGGGCGAGCCGGCTTCCATGGCGGAGAGCTCCGCGTCGGGGAGCGGCTTGACCAGCGCGCAGTTCATGAACCCGGGCTGATCGGCCATGGCGGGCAGCCACTTCTCCAGTGTGGCCGACACCAGGTCGCCTTCCATGCCGGGCTTGGGGCTGAGGTAAACGTGGAGTGTGATCATCGCTGCTCTCCCATGGTTCATTGCTGCCACCGGATTCTATAGAAGGCGCCGACGCCCGGTCAACGCGCAGGTTGGCCCCCTCGCCTCGGCCTACCGGAAGGACCATCCCAATCTGAGGGGCCGATTTCTCAGGAGTTGTCCGTTGACCTCATTGTATGCCATGAGACTTGTAGCCGCGTCAGCCATCCGCACAAAGGCGTATCCGCGGTTCTGGCCAGTCAGATAGTCCTGTGGCATAGTTACATTCGCTACTGTTCCGACTCTTTCGAAAACACTTCGGATGTCTTGCTCGGTGGCCCTGTAGTCCACATTACCAACATAGATGTCCTTAACGGGAGTCAGTGAACTGGGAATGGCTCTTTCCGTGGAGTCGGCGCTGTATCTGAGTTGGCTGCTCGCAGGCTCTACCTCATCTTGCCATAGACTACCAAGCCGCTCGGTGGGCGCGCCGTTCGTGTCTACCAACTCCAACCATCGAAGAAGTTGCCTGATCTTGACTGTGCCGCGGTATATGTTTTGACTGGTCAGCTTCCGGCGTATCCATTCGTAGTGTGAGTTTCTGACCTGGCTCAGAGATCCAATGGAGATGAGGGCATTCACGACTTCCCGTTGGTCTCTCTGGGCAATGTCCGGCGTACGTATGGCAAATCTTGGTACTTCTCGTGGCGCAATGCCTTGACGACGCGCAATCGACCCAGCGGCTCTTCTTGTAATCTGTGAGGACAATAGGCCTTTGGTTTGAAGCTGTTCGACTATCCGTCGGTATTCCTCCGTATCTACTAAGTCAAGCGCTTCCCATATATGAGATGGTGATATGAGCTTGCTTCCCCGGCCCAGTAGCACGACCAGCTTTTCCTCGCGACTGAGGTTGAACTCTCCAAATGCGTCGAGCCAACGCTGCTCAGTGGGATTGAAGACGTTTCTCTGGGAAAAGGTCATCGAGAAACTGTGGTCTATCGACTCAATTTTAGGCGGGGCCAGTTCGTGACCATTCATTAAAGCACTGATTCTACGGATGCCCTCACCCATCTCCTGCATGTAGCCTAGTTCTCTGAGAGTGCGGGCGACATATGTGTTGCGCGAATCGTGGATTCCCGCCCCCCGCTCCAACTCGGAGAGTGTAACGGTCGATAGGAGTCTGCCGGGGTTCTGAATCTCAAGCCTGTCGTTGAACACGAGAATCTCGATGGAACGACCTTGAATGCTATAGTCCCTGTGGGCGATGGCGTTCACGAACGCTTCGCGACACGCGTCTTCCGGATAGGCCGATTGGAGTTGGAATGTACCCCCCGCAAGCCGCTTCTGTACCAAGAGTTGCCTGACCTGTTCCCAGCCTTCACTAAGTAGCGAAAGCACATTACCCGAAAACGATTCATCACGTAGAACATTATAATCAGCACCCGTGAGCAACTCGGTCCCAGCTATCTGCAAGAGTCTAATTTCAGATCTAGGATGCCACTTGTCTACGTTCGACGAGAACAGCAATAGGGCGGCAGTTCTCAAGCGCAGTGAGCCTCCTACGAATTCAGCCAGCCCCAGGGTCTGAAGACATTTCTCCGGCGACAGGCCGGGCGAGACCGTTTCGGTTACACGAGCCAAAAGGCCGAGGGAAAGATCGGTCATGGTTGCGCCGTCAACCCATTGGCGATCGTACTCCCTCGACAACTGCTCATGGCGTTCGAACTGTATCTGCTCAGAAGCCACCGGTACGGTATCAGTGTCCCTTCGCTGTAGACACCGCCCGTCGCTCGTGAGGTGTACGTATCGAGTTCCCTTCTGCACTTGGAAAACCAATACGGTCTTGTCTCTTATCGATACTTTCTGAACGCTGGCCCCGGGCAGTGGAGTATCGCTGTGGACATGGGTCTTGGGCGCGTTTCGCAGCACTTCAATGCTGTCTTCCGCGTATGTGATCCCGGATATAGAGCCGTCGTCCTCGGCTCCAATGATCAGTGTTCCTCCATCGGCGTTGGCAAACGCCACAAGTGTCTCGCCAATATCCTTGGCCACACGGCTAACCTGGCGCCGACGCTTTCGTTCAGGTCCTTCCAAGGCGCTCTTGAACTCACGGAAGTGACTCTCTCCAAGCGTGAGGTCATTCTCTAACCGTTCGTGAACTAACAGTATCCGCGAGTCGCTGGCCAAGGTCACCCTCTACTCTTCACTGCATACTAGCGTGTGCAGATCCCGTACAGAAGCATACACGGGCCGCCTAGACCGCTTTCGCGGCTACGCCGTCCAGGGCGGCCCTGGTGCGGGAGGCGATTTCGCGGTACTCCTCCAGCACGGCGCCGCTGTTGAGGACGGCTGGGCGGGATGTGTCGCGGTAGTCCTCGCGGAGGTCCAGCCTGCCGAGGAACGGCAGGTCCATCTCCCTGGCCAGATCCTCCCCGGCGCCGTAACCGAAGATCGGCCCGGCGAAGTTCTCCACGACGCCCAGCACGTCCACGTTCAGGGTGCGGATCATGTTTATCGAGCGCATGGCGTCGATCTTGGCGAGCTCCTGCGGCGTCGTCACGACCACGAAGCCGTCCACGGTGATGGTCTGCATGACGGTGAGCGGCGAGTCGGAGGTGCCGGGGGGCAGGTCGATGAGCAGGTAGTCCATATCGCCCCAGTCGGTGGCCTGGAGAAGCTGGTTGATGGCGTTGTGGATCATGGGGCCGCGCCAGATGATCGCCTCGTTCTCGTTCTTCTGGAAGAAGCCCATCGACATCACCTTGACCCCGAACCGCTCCGGCGGCGTGAGGCGGTTGTCGGGGCCGACCTCCGGCGGCTCGGCGACCTTCATGGCCTTGACCACGTTCGGGCAGTCTATGTCCACGTCCAGCACGCCGACGCTTGCGCCGTCCTGCGCCAGCGTGACCGCGAGGTTGACGGCGACGGTCGTCTTGCCGACGCCGCCCTTGCCGCTGTATACGCCGATCTTCGTCGTGATGCCGGCGAGGCTCGACTCGATGGCGCGCCGCTGCTCGAACTGGCGCTTCATCTGCTCGATCCTGGCGCGGGCCTGGCCGGCCTGCGGGTTGGGAGGATGGCCCGGACCTGGGCGGTTCATGGGTCGGTCTCCTTGCTGCGATATGGCGATAGGGGCGGGCTGCAACGCTGCCAGCCCGCCCCCATGGCTCCGTGAGTCGTATGCCGCCGCGCGGCGTTCAGTCCAGGCCGAGCTGGGCCTTGCCTTCCTCCGAGATCATGTCCGGGTTCCACGGCGGGTCGTAGACCATCTCCACCTCCACGTCCTCGACGCCGTCGAGCTCCGCGATGCGCCATTCGGCCTGCTGCGCGATGTACGGCCCCATGCCGCACCCGGGGAAGGTCAGGGTCATCTTGACGCTGACGTCGCCCTCGTCGTCGACGTCGCAGTCGTACACCAGGCCCAGGTCGACCACGTTCACGGGTATCTCCGGGTCGTACACGTCTCGTAGCGCCTCTAGCACGCTATCCTTGGTAAGCTCTTCCGTTTCAGCCATTTGGCTCCTCCTCGAAGCCGGCGCTGTCGCGCCGTAGGCAATCATTCTAGCCGCACGCCGGAATGGGTGTCAAAGCGAATTCGCTCCTTCTAACGGGCGAATGTCTCGCTGTCGGCAACCACCTTGCGCAGGTCGATGATCTGGTCGCGCAGCAGGGCGGCCTTCTCGAACTCCAGGTCCTTGGACGCCCGCTTCATCTGCGCCTCCAGGTCCTTGATCAGCCTGAGCATGTCGTCCTTGGGGATCTGGCCCTGTACGACGTAGGGAGCGGGCGTCTCCGCGACGGACTTCACCCTCTCGGTGATGTCGCGCACCGTCTTCTGTATGCCCTGCGGGGTGATGCCGTGCTCCAGGTTGTACGCCTCCTGGAGCTTCCGGCGGCGGTCCGTCTCGTCGATGGCGCGGCGCATCGAGTCGGTCATCACGTCCGCGTACATGATCACCCTGCCGTCGACGTGCCGCGCGGCCCTGCCGATGGTCTGGACGAGGGCCGTCTGGGAGCGCAGGTAGCCCTCCTTGTCGGCGTCCAGGACCGCCACGAGGCTGACCTCCGGCAGGTCCAACCCCTCGCGCAGCAGGTTGATGCCCACGATCACGTCGTAGACGCCGAGCCTCAGGTCCCTGAGTATCTCGCTGCGCTCCAGCGTGTCCACCTCCGAGTGGATGTAGTGGGTCTTTACGCCGGCCTCCCGCAGGTAGTCGGCCAACTCCTCCGCCATGCGCTTGGTGAGGGTTGTGACGAGGCACCGCTCGCCCCTCTGGACCCGCGCGCCGATCTGGTGCAGCAGGTCGTCGATCTGGCCCTCGGTGGGCTTCACCTCCACGACGGGGTCGGTTAGCCCGGTGGGGCGGATGACCTGCTCGACGATCTGCTGGCTGTGCTCGTACTCGTACGGGCCGGGCGTGGCCGATATGTAGATGATCTGGTTGACCCGCTCCTCGAACTCGCCGAAGTTGAGCGGCCGGTTGTCCAGCGCCGAGGGCAGCCGGAAGCCGAAGTCGACCAGCACCTCCTTGCGCGACCGGTCGCCGCCGTACATCGCCCGTATCTGTGGCAGCGTCATGTGCGACTCGTCGATGAAGATCAGGAAGTCTTCCGGGAAGTAGTCGATCAGAGTGTACGGGCTGCTCCCGGCGGCGCGCTGCGCCAGGTGGCGCGAGTAATTCTCCACGCCCGCGCAGTACCCGGTCTCGCGCAGCATCTCGAGGTCGTACATGGTGCGCGACTCCAGGCGCTGCGCCTCCAGCAGCTTGCCGGCGCCCTTGAGCCCGTACAGGCGCTCCTCGAGCTCCTCCTCGATGGCGGCGATCGCAAGCTGGAGGCGCTCTTCGGACGTGACGAAGTGCTTTGCGGGGTATATCTCTATGTCGTCCACCTCGCCCAAGATCTCCCCGGTCAGCGGGTCCAGCGTGACGATGCGGTCGATCTCGTCCCCCCAGAACTCGACGCGGACGCCCACCTCGTGCTCGTACGCCGGCAGTATCTCCAGCGTGTCGCCCCTGACCCTGAAGCGCCCGCGGGAGAGGTCGTAGTCGTTGCGCTCGTACTGCATGTCCACAAGCTGGCGCACGAGCCTGTTGCGGCTGCGCTGCTCTCCCTTGCGCAGGAAGGCGACGAAGCTCTGGTACTCCTCAGGCGAGCCGAGGCCGAATATGCAGGAGACCGAGGCGACGATGACCACGTCTCGGCGGGTGAGCAGCGCGCGGGTCGCCGCGTGCCTCAGCTTGTCCAGCTCGTCGTTCACGTCGGCGTCCTTCTCTATGTAGGTGTCGGTGCGCGGGACGTACGCTTCCGGCTGGTAGTAGTCGTAGTAGCTCACGAAGTACTCGACGGCGTTGCCGGGCAGGAAGTCCTTGAACTCGGTGGCAAGCTGCGCGGCCAGCGTCTTGTTGTGCGCGATGACGAGGGTGGGCCTATGGACGCCCGCGATGACGTTGGCCATCGTGAAGGTCTTGCCGCTGCCGGTGACGCCCAGCAACGTCTGGTGCTTCAGACCGCGCTCGATGCCGGCGACCATCTTGTCGATGGCCTGCGGCTGGTCGCCGGTCGGCACGAAGTCGGAGGCTATCTCGAAATCGGGCATCGCCTACATCCACAGGGCTTCGGACGGCGCCAGCCGCTCTTCGACCGGGTCCGCCGCGAGCAGGAACCCCTCCAGGGTGTGGGCCCCTATGATCGGAGGGTCGTCGGACTCGCCGAACACGCAGTGAATGGTATCCGTCATACCCTCGAGCTCGGCGGTAACCAGCCCGAGGCGGCGCTCGTGCGGCCTGCCGTCCGCCAGGCGCATCCGCGCGACGCGGCTGGGGCCGTAGCCGAGACCGCAAAGCACCGCCGCCGGGATGACGGTGAAGGTGGAGCCGGTATCCACCAGGGCCTCCACCACCTCGCGGCGGTCTTCCGATGCCGAGTGCAGGGTTATCGGATGCGTAAATGTACCCATCGTCCGTGTCCGTAGGACATCATAGCCCAAAGCGGCCCACGCGGGCAGGCCCCCACCTCCGTCGTTGGTACGAAAATAGCCCCGCGCAACTTGACTTATCCCTTCTCCCGTCGGACGGGAGAAGGTTAAGATGAGGGTTCCCCACTTGTCCCTTACGAGCGGTAGTATTCCATTACCGTGGTGGAGTCGAGCACCCTGTTGGCGGCCCTGAGTTCCCATATGCTGGGCTCGTTCGAGGGTTTCGGTGGCGGCTCTTCGGGGGGCGGCTCCTCCTGGGGCGCGTAGCCGTCGTCGGCATGGGGATCGGCGGGGCGGTCGCGCTCGTTGGCGTCGGCGTTGGCGGTGTCGTCTGTGGCGGCGAGGTCGATGCTGCCCGAGAGGAGCTGTTCGAGGGTGGCTTCGGCCCTGGCGAACTTCCCGACGGCGGCGAACCATGCTTCGGGGCTGCCGTATTGCCGGACGAGGGCTTCCACCTGTTGGTCCGTCAGATCCTCGAAGGTCTTGCGGTCCTCGAACTCGATCTTTCCGAGGACGGAGTTCTCGACGGCCTTTCGGGAGATGTCTTCGCTGCCGTAGATTTTTTCGATGAGGCGGTCCCTTTCGGCGTCGAGGGGGTCCCTGCCGTTCCGGTTGTGGTCGCTGGGCGTTTTCTTCGCGGTCTTATGCGTTCGCCGCGAGGGTCGCGGCGAGGGTTGCCGGTCGTGGTAGTAGTCGTCGCCAGGGTCTTCGGCGTTGTCGTTGCCGAAACCCCGGTGGAGGAGCTCCCTTGCGGCGTCGAGCCTGTGGTGGGGCTTGAAGCCTGGGAGCTTGCCCTGCATTACGTTGACGAGGAAACGGACGGCGGCCTTGCCGTTGCCGGTCTGCTGTCGTATGAGCTTGGCGAGCTTTGGGTCGAATCCTCCATTGGCGGCGTTGGCCGCGCGCGAACCGGCGGGGGCGCGCGGCCGGACGTCCGGGGTGTTGCGGTCGATGAATGCCTGGGCGCCGTCGAAGCCGACGGCGAGGAGCTGCCTCGCGGCGTCGAGCCTGTGGTTGGGCTTGACGCCGTCGATATGGCCCTGCATGGCGTCGACGAGGAAGCGGACGATGATCTTGCCGTCGCGCGTTTCCTGTCGGACGATGTCGGCGAGCGTCGTCTGGGCGCCCTTGCGCCGTTTGTTGCCGTTGTGTGCGGACATGTGTTCTATGATAGGGGGATGGGTGGGGGTTGTCAAGGGGATTGTCAGGCCAAAATCCACCGCCTAAATAGCGATGGCGCTTCAGGGCAAGGGGAGGGCTGGTTTGAAACCAGCCCCTACGGGGTGATGGCTGGTAGATATGGCTGATGGCTGGTAGATATGGCGCTGAACCGAAGGCGGGGGATTTGGATTGTGGGAGGAATGTCAGAATCGGGATTTTCTGGATTAGGGGATTGGCGGGATTGAGCAGGGGGAGGGCTGGTTTGAAACCAGCCCCTACGGGGTGATGTCCGATAGATATGGCGCTGAACTGGAGGCGGGGGATTTGGATTGTGGGAGGAATGTCAGAATCGGGATTTTCTGGATTAGGGGATTGGCAGGATTGAGCAGGGGGAGGGCTGGTTTGAAACCAGCCCCTACGCCACCAGTCCACATTACTCATCCTCCACCACAAGCGCAGCAATGTCGAAACCACGATGGCGCCCCCATCCTAGCCTTCCCCCATAGAGGCCCCCCGCGGGGAAGGTTAGGATGGGGGGCCTACCCGGCCGCCGCGGCGGCGACCCATATCATCTCCGCGCTGTCCTCGTCGAACCCCGTGCGGTCGAAGTCGCCGTAGAGCTCCAGTATCTCGTAGCCGCACGACCTGAGCAGGTGGTGTATCTCCCAGCGGTGGGAGTAGCGAAGCTGGAAGTCGCGGTACATTCGCCGGGTCACCGTCCCGCGGTCGTCCAGCTCCTCGATGATCAGGCGCGTGGACATGATCTGGCTGTAGCCGTCGAACTCGCTCATGTGCCAGAGGACGTAGCTGGCGCCCGTCTCGGGGTCCGTCACGTCGCGCAGGTGTCGCGGCGTGTCGACGTCCTGGGCGAGCAGGTCCGGGTCGGGCACGAATACGTTGAACACCAGCCGCCCGCCGGGCGCGAGGTGACGCCTGGCGTTGAGCAGGGTCATCGTCTGGTCCTCCACCGTGAGCAGCGACAGGAACCCCCTGAACGGGACGATGACGAGCGGGAAGGCGCGGTCCAGCCGGAAGCTCCTCATGTCGTCCCGCACCAGCGTGAGCGCGCCGCTGCCGGACGGCAGGGCGTCTGCCTTGCTCTGCGCCTCCTTCAGCATCTCGGGGGACGAGTCCAGCCCGGTCACGTCCACGCCGGCGCGGGCGATTGCGGACGATACGCGCCCCGTGCCGCAGCCCAGCTCCAGCACGGGGCCGCCCGACGCCTCGGCCTCGTCGACGTAGAAGGGCAGGTCGCCCCGGACGTAGGCGTAAACCGAGTCGTATACGTCGGCCCAGTCGTCGAACCGGACGGTCATCGCGAGGCGTCCTCCGCGTCCATCTGCTCGATGCTGTAGCGCACCTGGTCCTCCAGCGTCATCGAGGGGTCCCGCGGCAGGGACGAGGTCGCGGCCCTGATCTCGGCGGCGGTGTATCCCAGGGCCGCCAGCGCGGACACGAGGTCGCCGCCCTGCGCGCCGGCCGCCGGGACCGGCTCCCAGTCGAGCTTGCCCTTGAGCTCCAGCACGATGCGGTTCGCGGTCTTCGTGCCCACGCCGGGGGCGGCCTTGAACGCGGCCGTGTCCGAGCCGTCGATGGCCGCCGCCAGGGCCTCGACGCTCAGGGCGGACAGTATCGCCAGCGCGATGCGCGGCCCCACGCCGCTCACGGTGATCAGCGCCTCGAACGCCGAGCGCGCCTCCTCCGACGGGAAGCCGAAGAGCGTGATGTTGTCGTCGCGGACGTTGAGGTAGGTGAATACGCGCACGCGCTCCCCGATCTGGCCGATCGACTCGACCGCCGATTCGGGCATGTCGGCCCGGAGGGTGACCCCCCCGACGCTGATGTCGACCCAGCCGACGCCGGCGCCCGCCAGCGTTCCCTCGACGGCGGTAATCAAAGGACTATCGCCGTCTTCGCTTCCATGGCGCTGATGTGGCAGAGGGCGACGGCGAGCGCGTCGGCCGCGTCGCTCGACTCCAGCGCGCCGTGCAGTCCCAGCAGCACCGCAACCATGCCCTGCACCTGCTCCTTGGAGCTGCCGCCGTAGTCTGTGACCGTCTGCTTGACCTGCCGCGGGGCGTACGTGGACACCGGGAGGCCGTGCTTCGCCGCGGCCATCATGGCAGCCGCCTCGGCGTGGCCTATGGATATGGCCGACTTCACGTTGCGACCCGCGAACGGCTGCTCCACCGCGACCTCCGACGGCGTCCACTCCCGTATCGTGTCGCACAGCGCCGCGTACAGGAACTGCAGCCGGTCATGGAGCGGGTCCCGCCGCCTCGGCGCGAGCACGCCGTAGTGCGCCGCCGTGAGCGCCCCCCCCTCCGAGTCCACCACGCCCACACCCATCCTGTAGGTCCCGGGGTCAACGCCCAATACGCGCACCGGCTCCTCCAGCGTCGTCCATTCCAGGGTTGCGGACGGCCGCGGGCTAGGCCTTGGAGCCGTACTCCTCCAGCGCCTCGTCCGGGAAGTCGGCGTTGGAGTAGACCCTCTGCACGTCGTCCAGCTCTTCCAGGCTGTCCAGCAGCCTGAGCGCCTGCTTCGCGGTCCTGCTGTCCAGGGGCACCGTGCTCTTGGCGATCATCGAGAGCTCCGACGACTTGATCGACGCGCCGGACTCCTCGAGCGTCCTGCGGATCTCCTCGAGCTGGCCGGGCGCCGCGTAGGCGTGCAGCGTCGAGTCGTACGTCTCGAAATCGTCCGCGCCCGCGTCTATGGCGGCCAGCGCCGCCTCCTCGGCGTCCCCGTTCGCCGTATCCGCGATGACCACGCCCTTCTGCTCGAACTGCCACGCGACCGAGCCCGCCTCGGACATGCTGCCGCCGCCCTTGGTCAGCGTCGAGCGGATGTCGGACACGGTGCGGTTCCGGTTGTCGGTCAGCGTCTGGAGCAATATCGCGGTGCCGCCGGGGCCGTACCCCTCGTACACCGCCTCGACCATCTGGTCCTGGCCCGCCCCGGAGCCGGAGCCGCGCTTGATGGCCCTCTCGATCGTCTGGTTCGGCATGTTGCCGTCCTTCGCGCGCTGCACGGCCATGCGAAGGCGGAAGTTCGACTCCGTATCCGGGCCGCCCTGCTTCGCGGCAACGATGATCTCCCGCGTCAGCTTGGTGAACAGCTGCCCCCGCCGGGCGTCCGTGACCGCCTTGCCGTGCTTGATGGTCGACCACTTGGAATGACCTGACATCGCCGAATCCCCCAGGCCGATAATCTGTGCTCAATTCTAGCACCGCCCAGACAGCACGGTCAAAAGCCCACCCAGGGCAGATCACTCACATGCCGAGAAGTTCTGTGTGGCGAACACCTCCTCGTTCGTATACCCGTGCTTCTGATACTCCCGCACAGCCACCCCGACGCCGATCCTGCGGGCCTCCCCATCCAGGATGTTCTCGCGGTGGCCGGTGCTGCCCATCCACCCCCGCACGAGCCCACGGGCCATGTCCTCCGAAGTGCGGTCGAAGGTGACGGGCCGCCAGCGGGAGCCGCTCCCCTCCCACAGCGTCACCCTGGGGTGCGCGGCGATGTTCTCGCTCAGGCCGACGGAGTACGTGCCGTCCGCGCGCACAGGGCCTCGGCAGTTGTAGCCCGCCACCCGCGCGCGGTCGCTGGCGTCCATGCCCCTAATGTCATGGCTGAACACGTCGAGCCTGACCATGTCCTCGCTATGCGCCCTCGCTATGGCCGATATGCGGGGGTCGTGCTCGAGTGGAGGCAGGCCAGCCCCGGCCCTCTCCGCGTTGGTGAACTCTATCACCCACCGCTCGATCTCCGCGCGGTCGAGAGGGCCTCCCCCCGCATACCTCGCGGCGGGGGCTGGCGTCGCCGTGGGTGTGGCTGTGGGCGTCGCCGTGGGTGTGGCTGTGGGCGTCGCCGTGGGTGCGGCTGTGGGCGTCGCCGTGGGTGCGGCTGTGGGCGTCGCCGTGGGTGTGGCTGTGGGTATGGCTGTGGGCGTCGCCGTGGGCGTGGGCACGGGTGTCGCCGTGGGTGTGGGTACGGGCGTCGCCGTCGCCGTGGGTGTCGACGAAGGGGTGAGGGTCACGCTGGCGGATTCCCCCGGAGGCCCAGGCGGACCGGCTGGCCCCACCTCACCACGCTCGCCTAGAGGCCCAGACGGGCCTACTGGCCCCATCTCGCCCGCTGGCCCGGCCTCGCCCTGAATGCCCGTCTCGCCGCGAACCCCCTGGGGGCCTGCCTCGCCCTGCGGCCCCGGAAGGCCCCTCTCCCCCTGCGGCCCGGACAGGCCCTGAGACCCTTGAGGGCCAGCAGGCCCCGCCTCGCCGCGCTCGCCTCGAGGGCCGACCGCCCCTGCCTCTCCCCGCTCCCCTTGGGGACCTGCTGACCCAGGGGGCCCGGGCGGCCCCTCGCACGCCATCGCCAGGGCAACTATCACCGATAACACAAACAGACGCAGGAACATCATCGCTCACCTCCGCGGTCCCAGACTGCAATCAACCATTCGCCGAGGCGAGGCCTCCGTCAATTGAGACGATGGCCAAACGGGGGAGGATGATGGAACCCCCTTCCAGCGGGTTGAGATTGCTTGCTAGGGCAGTTCCCAACGCGATTCACAGCCGGAAGGGGGCGCGAGGCAATCTCGCACCCCCAGAGGACGAATCGCGCCCATATCCACTGCCCTAGCGGCGGGAGTGTACTAAGGTTGACTGGGGAACGTCAAACGGAGGAGAAGTTAGGGTAACTGTTCAGAGTTGGTGCGTTCCTCACCTAGGGCGCCCACAAGGGACGCCCCTACGACTACGGCTTCCATCCCGTAGGGTGCAGCCCTTGTGGCTGCCCTCCCATACTCTGAACATATACGAGTTAGGAGGAGACGGCGACCCTACAGACGGCGGCGTACGCGGCGCGGCCTCACCCCGGCAGGGCTATGAGGTCGCCGGGGGACGGCTCACTCGGCCTAGGCTCGCGCGCCGGGCCGCGTCAATCGGAGCCGCAGTCAGGACATCCCCCTTTTGTGGCGGGCTGCGTCCTTGTGAGGCTCGACCCAGTGGAACAGGTACTGCCCGGCGTAGCCTGCGTAGCGTCCGAAACGGCGCCGTGCCCATTCGGCAACCATACGCTGCTGGGCGTCGGTCAATCTACGCTGGGACTTCACCTTCTCCGGTAATCCCGCCTGCATTTCCGATAAGTCACACAAGTCACACTTGACCAGACCCCTCCGGATCCACCGGTCAACCGGGAACGCGTCCATCTTTTCCAACGACATGAGCGCCACGCAATTGGCAATCTTAGGACCGATCCCCCGGTAGCGGCTCAGCTCCTTCACCACTTCAGATACCCCGCGGTCGGCCAGGTCCAACAGCGTTGGGTCTTGAGCCACCTGCTTGGCCATCCGGTATATGTTGGGCGCCCGTTGTAGCCCCAGCCCCAGGCTCTCCAATGTTGTTCGCTCTTGCTTGATCTGCTGAGGCGAGGGAAAGATGAAGCGCTTATCGTCGCCCAGCCGCACCTTCTCGCCGCTCAACTTCGCTATCTTCCCTACGTTACGCTTGATGCCCTCAATGCTGTTAGTCTGAGAGCACAGATAGGAGACCAAGCACTCCCACGGGTCTTGTCGCAGCAGTCTCAACCCTGGGTAACACTCAATGGCTTGGGCAAGCGTAGCGTCCTTTTGTTCCAGTTGAGCGTAGATTTCATCAATGTCCTCATCCAGGCGGAAGTAGCAACGTAGCCTCTGGTCGAGATCCACGTCGCACCTCTCCCCATCCTTATCTCCCACCCGGTACTCCAAATCTCCCACCCGGTACTCCAAGCCGTCGCCGGTCTGCCTGAGATGCACCAGGTGCTCCCCCAAGACGCCCGAGTACCATCCCCCACCGCCCTTTAGCCATTCGGGTGGCGGGTCTCCCCAAGCCTGACACTCGTTCTTCTCGTCCCCCACCCTCCGCCAGCGAAAGGCTTGGCCCATTTCCAGGATGCGCGCAAGGTCGAAGGGCTGGCTTATTTCCAACTTGCATGTCATTTCGTCTGCCTCCAATTGGGTTACACCATCCACGAACGGGCTGTATACCCTCACTTCTGGATAGTTCCCTACTGATGCGCGTAGAGAAGGACCCGTTCGATGAATCGTCGGACGAGGGGACGGTCTTGCTCTATGGAGTCGTCCTCCTTGAAGCCGTGGTAGAAGTTCGCGTGAAACCCCTCTGCCACCGAGAATCCGGCCTCCAGGAAATCGTCGTCATGTTCGTCCGCCATGCGGTTGACGGCCTCCCGAACGGCCCCGTGCTTGCTGTACGGCCAGCCCCGCTTCTGCGCCGCCATCATGACGGCGTGGCGTGCTGCTCCCCACAGCTTCTCGGAGCCTTGCAGGACGTCCCCTGACGCGAATTCACGGTCGGCTGCCTCGAGCAAGTCTATAGCGGTCTGCATCTGCATCCTCCGTTCTGCTTGGATGCAATGTCCCGCCATTGCGGAGAATCTTGCATTACTGCCTGGGCCTATGGCCTGCGCGGGACAAGGCGGCTCAGCCTTCGGTCGCTGCGGCGAGCCCCTCCGGCAGGCGCACCGTCATCCTACCGCGCTCGGTGTCCACGTCCAGCACCACGTCCGCGATGGCGGGCGCCAGCACCTCGCGGCCCTCCCCGTCGCGCACCTCGTAGACGTCGTTACCCCCCGTGCGCAGTATACCCGTGACCTCGCCCAGGCGAGACCCGCGCTCGTCGAACACCCCCATGCCGATGATCTGGAAGTGGTAGTATGCGCCGTCCCCGAGCGGGGGCGCTTCCTCGGGCCTGATGGTCAGCAACTCGCCGCGCAGGGCCTCGGCGGCGTTGCGGTCGTCGACGCCCTCCAGCTTCACGACCAGGCGCCGGCCCGACTCCCTGGAGCGCACGACCTTCGTCGGGCGGCCGCGGAGGCGCAGGACGCTGCCGGGGCGGTAGCGCTTGGGGTTGTCGGTGACGGGCTCTACGCGCAGATCGCCCCGCACGCCCCACGGGGCGACGATCCGGCCCACCTCGACGCTGTCGTCCCCTGGGGCATGGCCGGGCTGATCGGGTCGCACGGGGCTTGGGGCGGTCTGGGCGAGGCTAGTCGATCTCGAGGACGGCGCGCGCGCCGCGCTTGACGGCCGCGACCCTCAGGAGGGTGCGCATCGACTGCGCGACCCGGCCCTGGCGCCCGATCACCTTGCCCTTGTCCTCCGGGGAGACCTCCAGCCGGACCACGATCCGGCCATCGTCCTCCTCCTCGGTCACCCTCACCTCGTCGGGGTGGGAGGCTATCGACCGCGCTATGTACTCGACGAGCTCTTTCATTGCGCCTTGAGCTTGTCCATCGTCCCCGAACGCCGGAGCATCTGCGCCACGGCCTCCGAAGGCTGCGCGCCCACCCTCAGCCACTTCAGGGCCTTCTCCTCGTCGATCACGACGGTCGGCGGCTCCGTGCGGGGATTGTAGTGTCCCAGGTGGTCCACGAAGCTGCCGTCGCGCGCCTCGCGCTGGTCAGCCACCACCACGCGGTAGCTCGGCTGCTTCTTGGCTCCAACCCTTCTCAATCGAATTCGCAACATGTCGTATTGCCTTCTCCTCGGAACGAACGGCGCCCTCGCGCCGCCTAGGGGATTCTAGCCCCAGCAACGAACGGCTGTCAACGCCATGGCTGGGAGCCCCTGCCCGCCCTCACCCCGCGGGCGCCGCCAAGGGCGTATTCGAAAAACTCCGGTCGAGCACGTCGCGGACCATGATCGTCTCGTGGCGCTCCGGGCCCGTTGAGATGACGTCTATCGGCACCCCCACGAGCTCCTGGAGGCGGTCCACGTAGGCGCGGGCCTCCGGGGGCAGGTCGCCCAGGCTCGTCGCGCCCGCCGTTGGGCTGTCCCAGCCGGGGACATCCTCGTAGACCGGCTTGCACCTCTCCAGCACCGCCGCGCTCCCGGGGAAGTCCCACACCCGCTCCCCGTCGAGCTCGTAGTAGGAGCAGAGCTTGAAGGAGTCGAAGTCGTCCAGCACGTCCAGCCGCGTCAGCACCAGCGACGTATAGCCGTTGATCCTGGCGCTGTAGCGCGCCGCCACCGAGTCGAACCACCCTACCCTGCGCGGCCTGCCGGTGGTGGTGCCGAACTCGTTCGCGCGCTCCCTTATCAGGTCGCCTACCTCGTCGTGGAGCTCCGTCACGAACGGCCCGCTGCCAACCCTCGTGCTGTACGCCTTGAAGACGCCGAGGACGGTCCCGATCTGCCCGGGCAGCAGCCCCAGCCCGGTCTGCGCGCCGCCGATGGTGGGGTGCGACGACGTGACGTACGGGTACGTCCCGTGGTCGAGGTCCAGCAGCGCGCCCTGCGCGCCCTCGAGCAGCACCGTCTTGCCGTCGTTGATGGCGTCGTACACGACGTGCTCCACCGGCCCGACGAAGGGGCGGAGCCGGCTGGCCCACGACTTGCACTTCTCGAACACGGCGTCCATGGAGACCGGTTGCCCGCCGTACACCCTCTCTATGATGGCGTTGGCGTGGGCGATGACCTGCTCCAGCCTGGGGTAGAGCGCCTCCACGTCGTAGAGGTCGGCGGCCCTGATGCCTGTCCTGGCGGCCTTGTCGGTGTACGCGGGGCCGATGCCCTTGCCCGTCGTGCCTATGGCCTGGCTCCCCCTCGCGCTGTCTATCAACTCGTCGAGCACGACGTGGTGCGGCATGACCAGGTGCGCCCGCTCGCTGACGAGCAGCCGCCCATCCAGGTCTACGCCGCGGCTCTGGAGCCCGTCCACCTCTTCGAGCAGCGCGTCCGGGTCGACTACGACGCCGTTGCCGATGACGGCAAGGGCCTGGGGCCAGAATATGCCCGAGGGCACGAGGTGCAGCTTGAAGGTGCCCCCGGGGTTCATCACCGTGTGGCCGGCGTTGTTCCCGCCGGAGAACCTGGCGACTATGTCCGCCCCCTCGGCAAGGAAGTCGACGATCTTCCCCTTGCCCTCGTCGCCCCACTGCCCTCCAAGCACCGCGCAAACAGTCATAATCGTATCTCTCTAGCTTCTCTCTATAGGGTTCCCAACCGCATCTTCCGCCGCGGGAAAGTATACCAGACAGCCGCCCAAACCCCCCACCTACATGGCGGTGACGCTCTACGGCAAGGGGGAGGGCTGGTTTGAAACCAGCCCCTACGGGGTGATGGCCGATAGATATGGCGCTGAACCTAGAGGTGGGGGATTGGAACCAGTCCTCCCCTTGCCCTGAAAGCGCCACCGCTATTTAGGTGGGCGTCGGTTTGGGAGCCCCGATGCGGCCGGGGATGGATTCCCGCGTGCGCGAGAACGACGGAGGTGGATTTAGGTGGGGGGATTTGGGAGCGGTCAGGACGAAGGCGTGTAGCCCGACTGCGCGTGTAGGCGGTGGTACAGCCCCTTGTTCGCGAGCAGTTCGTCGTGCGCGCCCTGCTCTACGATGCGGCCGCCGTCCATGACCAGGATGCGGTCGGCGTTGCGCACCGTCGATAGCCGGTGCGCGATGACGAATGACGTGCGCCCCCGCAGCAGCTCCGCGAGGGCCTGCTGGATGCGCAGCTCCGTCTCCGTGTCGACGTTCGCCGTCGCCTCGTCGAGTATCAGCACCCTCGGGTCGCGCGCCAGCGCCCGGGCGAAGCTGATTAGCTGCCGCTGCCCGATGCTCAGGTTGGCCCCCCGCTCCTCCAGCGCCGTGTCGTAGCCGTCCTCCAGGCGCACGATGAACTCGTGCGCCCCAACGGCCTTCGCGGCCCCGACGACCTCTGCGTCGGTCAGGTCGGTCCGGTTGTGGCGGATGTTCTCGCTCACGGTCGCCGAGAACAGGAACGGCTCCTGCGGCACCATGGCGATCTGCCTCGAGAGCGAGTCCGGCCTGAGCTCGCGCAGGTCGTGCCCGTCGATGGATACGCTTCCCTCGGTCGCGTCGTACAGGCGCATCAGCAACGACACGAAGGTCGTCTTGCCGGCGCCGGTGGGCCCGACGAGCGCGACCGTCTCCCCCGGCTCCACGTCCAGGTCGATGCCCTTCAGGACCGGGACCTCCGGGTCGTAGTGGAAGCTGACGTTCTCGTACCGCACCCTCCCGGCCGCCGGCGGAAGCGCAATCGCGCCGGGAGCGGCCGCCACATCGGGCCGGACGTCGAGGATCTCGAAGATCCTGTCGGCGGAGATCAACGCCCTGGTTAGCTGGCCGAACTCGCCGGTCAGGTCGCGCACCGGCTCGAACAGCCTCTCCGCGTAGAGGGCGAACGCGACGATAAGCCCCACCTCCGTGGCGCCCGCCGTCCTGGCCCCGACGAATACGACCACGGCTATGGCGAACGAGGACATCGCCTCCACCGTCGGCCACAGGCCGTACCGGTACCGCGCCGACCTCAGCAAGGCGTCGAGGTTCTCCTCGTTCACCCGCCCGAACTCGCGGGTGTTCTGGCGCTGCCTGTTGAGGCTCTGCACGACGCGGATGCCCGCAACGTTCTCCTGGACGCTCGAGTTGACGCTGGCGCTCGTCTCCCTGGCCCTGCGCATGGGGCCGTGCGCGAACCGGCGCCAGAATGCGAGCATGGGAATGAGCAACGCGACGAGGGCCAGCGTGGCCGCCCCTAGCACCGCGTCCATGAGGAGCATCGCCACAGCGATCCCTATCACGCTCAGGAAGTTGGCCGAGGAGAGCGCGAGGATGAAGACCGCCTCGCCGACCTGCTCGACGTCCCCCTCCACCCGCGCCATGACCCTGCCCACCTGGTTCCGGTCGTAGAAGGAGACCGACAGCCGCTGGAGATGGCCCATGAGATGGGCCCTTATGTCCAAAATCACCGACTCGCCGATGACGACCATGGCCCTCCTCTGGTGCAGGCTGGCGGCGAAGCGCACGACGGCCACGACGCAGAACAGCCCCACTGCGCCCGCCAGCCCGGCCAGGCTGCTCTCCCCCGGCGTCGTCTGCCCGTCGATCGCCAGCCTGACCGTCCAGGGCAGCGCGACGACGGCCCCGCTGCTAATGAGCGTCGTGAAGACGGCCAGCGCCAGGCGCCGCCGGTACGGCAGCGCGTACCCGAGCAGCCGCGCCAGCGTCCTCCGGTAGGGGGTCTGGCGCTCGCCGTCCAGGTCGAGGCGCGTCGTGCTATTCGCTGCGGGCGCGGTCATCGGACCAGCCCCCGCATCTCTTCGGCAGGGCCGAGCTGGAGGTCGTGTATCCTGCGATAGACGCCGCCCAGGCGCATCAGCTCCTCGTGGGTGCCTCGTTCCACCAGCCTGCCCTCGTCCATCACCAGCACCAGGTCCGCCCCCCTCACGGTCGACAGCCTGTGGGCGATGACGAACGACGTGCGCCCCTCGATGACGCTCTCCATGGCCCTGTGTATCTGCGCCTCCGTGGCCGCGTCGACGCTGGACGTGGAGTCGTCCAGCACCAGGATAGGGGCGTCCATCAGCAGCGTCCGGGCGATGGCAAGCCTCTGCCGCTGGCCCCCGGACAGCGTTACGCCGCGCTCTCCCACCCACGTCTCGTACCCGTCCGGCAGGCCCTCTATGAACTCGTGAAGCTGCGCGACCTTCGCCGCCGCCGCGATGTCGTCCATCGACGCGCCGTCGACCCCGTACGCGATGTTGTCCCGGACCGTCGCCGAGAAGGCGAACACGTCCTGCATCACTATCCCGACGCTGCGCCGCAGCGACTCCAGCCTGACATCGCGCACGTCCACGCCGTCTATGAGCACCCTGCCCGCCGTCGCGTCGTAGAAGCGCGGCAGCAGGTGCGCCAACGTGGTCTTGCCGGAGCCGGCGCTGCCGACTATGGCCGCCGTCTGCCCCGGCTGGAGCTCGAAGCTGACGTCGTACAGCGCCGGCACGTCGGAGGAGTACTCGAAGGACACCGAGTCGAACGTGACCCGCCCCTTCGGAGATATGTCCGGGGCCTCTTCGGGCACGGTGAGCGGGTTCTGCGTGTCCAGCACCTCGAATACGCGCTCGGCGGACGCCGCGGCGCGGGAGCATAGCTGCACCTGCCGCTCCAGGGAGCCGATCGACTTCCCCAGCATCACCACGTACAGCACAAACGACGCCAGCACTCCCGGCGTCATCTGCCCCTGCTGCACCTGCCACCCGCCGTAGAGCAGCACCCCCGCCGTCACACCCGCGAACAGCAGGAGCATCACGGTGTCCCTGGTGACGTACAGCAGGTCGGCAACGATGAAGCTGGAGGCGACGGCGCTGGCCCGCTCCCGGAACCGCGATGCCTCGTAGTCGCCAGCCCCCAGCAGCTTGACTGTCCTGATGCCGGTCAGCGACTCGTGGGCCGCGGCGTTCATGGCCCCAACGTCCCGCGTGGCCTGCCTGTAAGCCCTGAAGAGACGGAAGGCCAACCTGATACCGAGGGCCCCGATCAGAACGAAGCAGACGAGCACGAACAGCCCCAGGCGCCACTCGATGACCAACATGAGGACTATCGGCAGGGTGTAGAGGGTCGCGCCTGCCGCCAGGTGGAGTACGCCGAACGTGATGAACCGGGAGACGACCTCCACGTCGACGGTTGCCCTCGACATCAGGTCTCCTGTCTTCTGGCTGTCGTAGAAGCCGAAGTTGAGGCTCTGCAGCTTGTCGAAGAAGTCGCCGCGCAGCCGGTACTCCGTTATCCGTCCGGTCTTCTCCCCCATGTACAGGGCGAAGTAGTCCAGTATGCCCCTCGCCACGCCCGCCGCGACGATCTGGCCCACTACGAAGAGTAGCTGCCCCTGGCCGGGGGACAGCGCCTCGTCGACCGCGTTGCCGGCCAGGCGGGGGACCAACGCGTCGGGCACCACGGACGCGACCATCACGACGACCGTCGCGACGAAGAGCGCCCTGCGCTCCAGCGCGTACTTGATCAGCCTGAACAGGTTCTTCACTGCGGGGAAGCCTGCTTCCTTCCTGTGGTACTATGGGTTCGTAGCCGCAACGGGATGCAACACTATGGGAGGCCGACTCCTCTTTGTCAATGGCCTCTAAACCACACACGATGCCGCAGGTGGAGGCGTAGCTGGAAGGCGATGGCCGAAGTCCTCGTAGAGACCCACGACCTGACCAAGCACTACGGCAGCGTGCGCGCCGTCAACGACCTCAACCTGAGCGTCGAGGAGGGCGAGATATACGGCTTCCTGGGGCCCAACGGCTCCGGCAAGACGACCACGATCCTGATGCTGCTGGGGCTGACGGAGCCCACGTCGGGCTCCGCCCGCGTGACCGGGCTCGACCCGCTGCACGACCCGCTGGAGGTCAAGCGCAACGTCGGCTACCTGCCCGAGAACGTCGGGTTCTACAACGACATGACCGGCCGCCAGAACATGCGCTACACCGGACAGCTCAACCGCATCCCGAAGCGGGAGGCGGAAGACCGGATCGACGAGCTCTTGGGGCTCGTGGGGCTGCCGGAGGCGGCGGACAGGGCCGTGGCCGGCTACTCCAGGGGCATGCGGCAGAGGCTGGGCATCGCCGACACGCTGCTCAAGCAGCCGAGGGTGGCGTTCCTCGACGACCCGACCATCGGGCTGGACCCGGAGGGCATCCACGAACTGCTGGACATCGTCGTCGGGATGGCCAGGGACCTTTCGATCACCGTCTTCCTCTCCTCGCACATCCTCCAGCAGGTGCAGCGTATCTGCTCCCGCGTGGGGATCATGTTCAGGGGCAACCTGGTGGCGCAGGGCACCGTGGCCGAGCTCAGCAAGGCCGGCATGGGCGAGGGCGGCGTCCGGCTGGAGGTAGGCGTGTCCGGCGACGCGGACGCCATCGCCGACTCCCTGAAGGAGGTGCCCGGCGTGCTCGGCGTGACCACCCGTGGAGGAGAGGCCGTGCTGGACTGCGTGGGGGACGTCAGGGGCGCGGTGGCCGGCAAGGTGATGGAAAGCGGGGTGGAGCTGCGCCGCCTGGTGACCGTGGACAGGACGTTGGAGGACATCTACATGTACTACTTCCGGCAGGCCGAGGCCGCGGCGGAGGCGGCATCCCCATGATCCCGGTATTCTGGAAGGAGCTATCCGACCACTTCGGCAGGCGGCGCTTCGTCATCCTGCTGGGGCTGATACTGTTCGCGTCGACGTGGGCGGGCTTCGTCGCGGTGCGGTCGCTGCCGGATCTCGCGGGCGAGGTGCCCCCGGACCTCGTCTTCCTACAGCTGTTCACCGGCAGCAGCGGCGCCATCCCGCCCTTCCTCTTCTTCCTGAGCTTCTTCGGACCGCTCATCGGCATAACCCTGGGGTTCGACGCCATCAACTCCGAGCGCTCGCAGGGGACGCTGTCCCGCGTGTTGTCTCAGCCCCTCCACCGCGACGCGCTGTTCAACGGCAAGTTCCTGGCCGGGCTGACCACCATAACCGTGGTGCAGGTCAGCATAGTGGCGATAGTCGTAGGCATAGGGATGTTCATCCTGGGCTTCGGGCCGACGCTGGACTTTTCTCTCCGCATCGCCATCTTCACCGCGGCGTCGATCATATACATGGCCTTCTGGCTCGCCATCGCCATGCTCTGCTCGGTATGGTTCAACCAGGCCGTCAGCTCCGCGATGACGAGCCTGGCGCTGTGGCTCTTCTTCGGGTTCATCATGCTCATGGTGGCCGGCGCCGTCTCGGACGCGCTGGTGTCGGACCCGCAGACGCAGGAGGAGGCGCTGGAGAGGGTGCGCGTGGAGCGTATGGCGAGGCGGCTGTCGCCGGTGACCCTGTTCCAGGAGGCGACGGTGACCATCCTGACTCCCACGGTCAGGAGCCTGGGGCCTGCGCTGGTGCAGGAAGGGTCGCGGCTGGAGCGGCTGAGGCCGCTGCCGCTGAGCCAGAGCCTCAACCTCGTCTGGCCCCACTTCGCCGCTATCCTGGCGCTCGCGGCGGCCTGCTTCGGCATATCCTACGCCCGCTTCCTGCGCGAGGAGATACGCTCCTAGCCAAAGTGCGCCCTCCGCGGGGTTCGTCCGCCCTCCGGCGGCGCTCTTGCGCGAATCCTTGACATATCTGCGATATCCGCGCTAGGGTAGGCTGCGAGAGGGAAGGGATGGGAGATTGGACGCCAGCGCACGCGAGTCGATCTGGTCGATTGCGTCGGAAGACCTGCGGCTCTACTCTTGGCTGTTTCCGTCCACGTGGCTCGGCGGCTTCTTCCTCTACCTCTTGGTGGGGCCTTCTTGGGTAACGGGCTGGCTG
Source organism: Dehalococcoidia bacterium (assembly GCA_963664035.2). GTDB lineage: Bacteria > Chloroflexota > Dehalococcoidia > Lucifugimonadales. The sequence continues at coordinate 3,346,724 of OY760867.2, forward strand.
CCGCTACTCGAACGAGCGATAACCGGCGTCGGGAGCGTTGGCGTTTCGGCGGCGGTCTTGTCTATGGGGGTGGTAGCTGTCAAGGGGGAGATTGTCATGCCACTATTCGACAGGGCTACTAGAGCAAGGGAAAAGGCGAGGGAGGAAGGACGCGAGGAGGGCCGCGAGGAAGGCCGCGAGGAAGGCGACGCCCAGGGATTCGAGCGCGCCGTGGACTTCCTACGGAACGTGCAGCGGGAGTATCCCGACAACGCACTTGCAGACGCGATTCGAAAGCTAGAGGAAAACGGCGGCCAGCGGCCAACCCGAAGTTAGCCGACCGCTCCCAGGAGATTCAATGATGAACGGCGCCGACGCGATAGCTGAGATACTGAAGAGGGAAGGTGTCGAGTTCCTGTCGGTCTTTCCGGCGCAGGAGATGATCGACGCCGTGGCGAAGATCGAGGTGCCGCCCGTGCTGTGCAGGCAGGAGCGGGTCGGCATGGCCATCGCCGACGGCTTCAGCCGCACGACCAGCGGCAAGAGGCTGGGGGTCTTCGCCATGCAGCAGGGGCCGGGCTCGGAGAACGCCTACCCCGGCGCGGCGCAGGCGTACGCCGACAACGTGCCGATACTGCTGATCGCCGGCTCCGACTACAGCAACATGACGTACAAGACGGGCGTGTTCGAGGTCGCGAAGAACTACGAGGGCGTCACGAAGTGGTCAGCGGTGATCGACCGGATCGACCGCATACCGGAGTTCCTGCGGCGCGCCTTCTACCAGCTCCGCACCGGCAGGGGCGGTCCGGTGCTGCTGGAGGTGCGCAGGGAGATCTGGCAGCAGGAGTACCCGGGCGAGCTGGAGTACGCGCCGGTCAGCGGCAACCGGTACGCGCCGGACCCGGCGGACGTGCGGCAGGCGGCGTCGGTGCTGCTCGCGGCGGAGAGCCCGATCATCCACGCGGGCCAGGGCTGCCTCTACGCGGACGCGTGGGACGAGCTCCAGGAGGCCGCCGAGCTCCTGCAGGCGCCGGTTATGACGACGCTGCCGGGCAAGAGCGCCTTTCCCGAAAACCACCCGCTCTCGCTGGGCGCGGCCTCCACGTCGACGACCAAGGCGGTGGCGCGGTTCCTGGACAGGGCGGACGTGGTCTTCGGCATAGGGTGCAGCTTCACGCCGACGGGGTACGGCAGGGCGATACCGCCGGGCAAGGTGATCATCCACTCGACGAACGACCCGACGGCGGTCAACAAGAACTACAAGACCGACCACGCCCTGCTGGGCGACGCCAAGCTGGTGCTCCAGGCGCTCATCGAGGAAGTGAAGGCGCAGAGCGGCGGCGCGGGCCGCAAGAACGACCGCGACGTGGCGCCGAAGGTGGCGGCGCTGAAGAAGGAGTGGCTGGACGAGTGGATGCCGCAGTTGACCTCGGACGAGGTTCCGATCAACCAGTACCGGATCATATGGGACCTGCTACACAACGTGGACCGCGCGAACACGATAGTCACCCACGACGCCGGCAGCCCGCGCGAGCAGATCGTGCCGTTCTGGGAGACGGTCGCGCCGCACACCTACATGGGCTGGGGCAAGTCGACGCAGCTAGGGTACGGCTTGGGCATCACGATGGGCGCGAAGCTGGCCGAGCCGGAGAAGCTGTGCGTGAACATGATGGGCGACGCGGCCATCGGCATGGTGGGGATGGACATCGAGACGGCGGTGCGGAACAAGATCGGCATACTGACGATCGTGTTCAACAACCAGGTGATGGCGATAGAGCGCGGCCACATGCCCTACTCCGCCGAGATGTACGACGCGCTGACGCAGTACGGCGACTACGAGAAGCTCGCGGCGGCGCTGGGGGCGTGGTCGATGAAGGTCGAGCAGCCGGACGACTTCGTACCCGCGCTGAAGCAGGCGATCGAGGTGACGCGCACGGGCCGGCCCGCGCTGCTGGACTGCATCGTCAAGGAGGGATACGACTTCTCGCAGTTCAAATAACGTCCCCGTTCACAAGGACGTGGGGTAACGCCTAGAAACGGCTTGATTGCTGCGTCGGAGTATCACGGCTAGTCGCAGACGTCGTAGCCGTCTACCCAAAGGATCTTGACGGCTCCTTCAGGTAGCCGGACAGTGACGAGCGAGAGGGGACTGAAACCGGCGGCAGTAAACTCGCAACCTTGCCATTCTGCCCACTCGGCCTGCTCTAGTTCGCGCCATGCTAGGTCTTCAGAGCTTACAGATTCGCCGGTGTATAAGTTAAAGGTCTGAACCGAGAAGGGACCGAAGGTGGCTCCCTTGTCGCGTAAGGCTAGGATGCGGCTCTTGTCTTTCTCCGCCTTGCGAGCTGCTTCTTCCGCCTTGTGGGCTGCTTCTTCCGCCTTGCGGGCTTCGCTCTCGGCTGTGAGTTGAGCGTTGCGGGCGTCGCGGATACCCTGGAGGTAGTAGAGGCCGTCGCTAATGGCCTGTTCACGATGATCTTTCTGCGATTGCATCATGCGGTTGTAGTCCTGCTGGCGTTCGGGAGTCCATTCGTCCCATTGGGAGGGCTTCTGGTCCCAATCGGGTAAGCCCCAGTTGTCGATTCCCAGTTCGTGGGCAAGCTTGAGACTTTGGTCGTATTCGGCCTGCGCGCTATCTGAGAGCATGTTTACCCACTTGGGGCGCGAGTCTCGTTGGATGAAGTCGGTGATTGCGTCACGCTGTTCTCTAACCTTGGCGGCCAAAGTAGATTCGTAGAACGGTGAAGCGTCCCAGCCGACGGCTGCTGTGAAAACAATGATCGCGACAAGGGCCATGGTGCCTGCGAGAATCAGGCGATGGCTGGAGAAACGCCTTGTGGTGTTGGTGACGGGTGTGCGGATGGCGTCGATGCCCGCCTGCACCACAGGCCAGACTGAGAAACGCCTTGTGGTGTTGGTGACGGGTGCGCGCCCTTCCCTGTGGGCCCAGAATCTTTGGTGCGCACATCTGGCACACGTACAGGTGAGGGGTGGGTGGCACGGGCCGATTCGCGGTCATTATTCGGCATCGTGGTCTCCTTCGAATTGGCAGTTGTAAGGGGTCGTGGAGGTCTTCGGTGCTCGCAGTGGTCCCCATTGGGCGGCATTCTACCACCTCGATCAAAGCTGCGTGAGACTCAGGTAGCGGTGGCTGACCGCCATCGTTAGGGTGACTGATATGCGCGTTGAGGTTGGTCAGCATCATCGCTGTCCGGTATTCGCCTAGGTGGGACCGCGCTCAACTGGGACAAGGCCCTCCCAACGGGCAGACGGGCCTCGGTCAGGAGACGGCGGTAGCTGAACCACCCGCCGCACTCCGCCTTGCCGACCGGCCCGACCTGCTGACTAGGCTACTAGGTGCAACGTGGTGCTTTCATCCTCTGCAGGTAGCATGGCAATACGGACAAGGGTTCCTAGACTCCCGGCAAAGGGCTTGCACCTCTGCACAACCCGCTTTTCCGCGGCCAGCTAGCAGCTAGGGGCTCCGTGGAGTCGGGGACGTCGGTCCAGCGGCCTCCCTCGGCGATGGACTGGCTGATGAGGCAGGGCAGGGTAATGTCCATGGCCTCGTGGATGCCTTGAATGATCTAGCAGTAGCCTACCGCGTTCTATTATTATGATGAGGTCACACGCCAAGCGTGCGTACATGCGGCTACATGGGGTACGATGGCTACCACCACACTTGTTCACGATCTGACAGAACCGCGAGAGGAGACGGCTAATCGTGGGCGAGAGCGGCTTGCCGCCAAGCTGCGGGCGAGCTTTGAAGTCGATCCTGTCGAAGACGGCATGGAGCATCCTGCCGAAGAGATCATTGGCGAAGCGCTGCGGTCCGCGGAGGACGAACGGGTCCTCGACTGGCTTAGAGACTTCTGCGCCGACGCCGCGCAGCCCAGCTTCGCTGCGTCGGCTCTGCGCTGCCTGGGGCGTCACGACTATGTGGGGACGGCTTCATGGCGCGTAGGTCTGCTGCGCGACGGCTTGGCCATGGCCAGCGTGGAGATTAGGGACGCTGCCGTACAGGCGGCGGAATCGTGGGGCGACTCTGGCTTCATTGAAGTCCTACAATCACATTCGGAGCCCGAGCCGTGGCTTCGACAGTACATCTTCGACGTTGTTGATGACCTGGCCGGATAGACTTCTCGCAGTTCCCTGTCTAAGAAGACACCCACTCCCTGGAGTCGGGGACTTCGGTCCAGCGGCCCCCCTCGGCGATGGACTGCTGGCTGATGAGGCCGGGAAGGGTCATGTCCATGGACTCGTGGATGCCTATCTCCGGCTCGCGTCCTGAGATGACGGCGTCGACGAACTCGACCACCTCGAGGAGATCGCCGCCGCCGTGGCCGGCCTGGGCGGCTGCCTCGCCGTACCTGCGCCACGCGTCGGGCATGAACTCCTCGGCGAGGTCGTCCAGGTCCATCCACCCCAGGCCGTCGGAGCGGGAGCGGAGCCATATGCGGTCGTTCTCGCCGGGGGCGCGGGCGGACTCGTAGCATCCGTCGGTCCCCTGTAGCTGGAAGTTGCCGGTGGAGTGCGGGCGGTCGGAGAGCATGTCCACCCTGATCTTGACGAGTCCGCCGGAGCGCATCTTGCAGAGCATGACGCAGGAGTCCTGGTTCTCGTAGCGGTCTCCGCGCGGGTCGGCGTAGTGGTGTCCGCTCCCGGCGCAGGCGACGCCGACCACGCGGTCGCTGGACATCCAGTTCAGGATGGGGCCGAGGCTGTGGGTGCCGTAGGTTATGCCGTCTATGCCGGTCTGCCAGCGGCGGCGCCAGCGCGTGACCTCGTTCAGGGCCTTTAGCTCGTGGATGTACTCGCCCTCGGCGTAGTAGAGGGCGCCGAAGAGGCCCTCTTTGGCAATCTGCTTCACGACCTGGTTCTGGCGGGTGTAGATATAGTTCTCGGCCATCATGTAGGTTCCGCGGCTGCGGCTCCACGCCCGCACGAGGTCGCGGCACTCGTCGACGGACACGCCGGCGGGCACCTCGCTCAGGACATGGACGTGTCGCTCGAGGGCGGCGATGGCCTGCGAGACGTGCAGCGGCATAGGCGTACCGATGACCACGGCGTCCAGGTCGGACCTGTCGAGCATCCGCTCGTAGTCGCGGTAGGCCTCGGCGGCGCCCAGCTCCGCCTTCGCCGCGTATAGGCCGTCGGGGGCGATGTCGCAGACGGCGTGGACGCGCACGGAGTCGAGGACGCCGCCGGCGCGGAAGATGCCTCCGCCGCGCTGCGCGGCCCCGACGATCCCGATGTTCAGGGATTCGAGCACGCTCACCGCGTTGCCTCCGCGCCGGCGCATTCGACGTATTCCAGCACTGAGCGGCGGCCCACCATGTCGAGGAGGTTGGCGGTGGTCGCGGCCTCGACCTCCTCCGGCGACACGCCCTTGAGCTCGGCGAGCTTCCGGGCGATGTCCTTCAGGTGGCGCGGCTCGGTCCAGTTCTCGCGCTTGGCCTTGAAGGGCTGCGGGGCGGCGTCGGTCTCGAGGACGATGCTGTCCATCGGTAGCTGGGCGGCCACCTGCTGGAGGCGGGGCAGCCTGAGGAGAGGGCGGGCGAGGGATATGTAGAAGCCGAGGTCGATGGCCTTCCTCGCGGTGTCGATGTCGGCCTGGAAGTAGTGCATGGCGCCGCCGACCTCGTAGGCGCGCTCCTCCTTGAGCACGCGCAGGACCTCGTCGTGGGACTCGCGGCTGTGGAAGACGATGGGGAGGCGCAGGTCGACCGCGATGCGCACCTGCTCGCGGAACGCCTGGTATTGGACCGCGCGGTCCGGCACGTCGTCCATGAAGTCGAGGCCTATCTCGCTCATGACGAGGACCTTTGGGTTCGAGGCGGCGAGACGGTGGAGGCGGGCCCCGGTCGCATCGTCCACCGGCCCTTCGAGGTCCATCGGGTGGATGCCGACGCCGGCGAAGACCTGGGGGAACCTGTTCGAGAGCGCGGCGGCGCGCTCCGAGGAGGCGGCAGTCGTGCCGGCCACGATGACGAGGCCCACGCCAGCGCCGCGGGCGCGGTCGAGGACTTCGGCGACCTCATGGTCCGGGTAGGCGTCGAGGTGTGTATGGCAGTCGGCTAGCACGTGAAAAAGTGTTCCATTTTGTTCCATTTCGTTTCATTTCGTATGTGAGGCTTCGGGACTTTGGGGCCGGTACGGGACGGTCCTGAGATATGGATGGGGCGCATTCAGGGCGCTCCTGGACGGAAATGGGACGGCGCTTCGGGCGCGTCCGGCCTCAGCGGGGCTGGTATTGCGGCACGTGTGCATGGGGAATATGTTAGCACGGGCGTTCGCGGCGGGTCAAGGTCTGGACCGTGACTGTAACTGTTCAGAGTTGGTGTTGTTCCTCGTCCAGGGCGGCCACAAGGGACGCCCCTACGATACAGCTTCCATCCCGTAGGGTGCAGCCCTTGTGGCTGCCCTCCCGTACTCTGAACAGTTACCCGTGACTGTGATTCGCGTGATGGTGTGATGGTGTAATTATTCGGAGGCGGCGCGGGATTTGGAACGGACCGACGCGTTTAGCATGGGCCATGGTACGGGGTGATGCGCGAATGGGAAGCGGATTGGGGCGTATGGGGCGCGGGTTGGGGCGTATGGGACGCGGATTGGGGTGTATGGGCCGGCCGGGCGGGGTGCTACTACCGAATGGAGGAGGCGCTCAGCCTCAACTCACGATGAAATGTAACAGGGGTCGCGGAGCCTCTGGCGCAGCTCCCGTTCGAGCATGGAGACGGGCACCGCCGCAATGCCCTATCCGTACGGGATGCAGTGGGCCTCGTGCCCCCTTGCGGCTCGTACGGACAGTACTTGGGTTAACTCGTCGTGGAGAAGCCCACTGCCACAAGGGGGTTCTCCATGTCTGTACGGATTGTTATTACGGTGCTGGCTACCATGATGGCTGTCCTGCTGGTCTCGTGCGCGGGGCCGCAGGGAATGCAGGGAGAGACCGGCCCTTCGGGGCCGTCCGGCTCGCAGGGGCCGCAGGGATCGCAAGGCCCTCCGGGTGAGACCGGCCCGATGGGCCCGCAAGGCGTTCAGGGTGACCCCGGTCCGCGGGGAGAGACGGGTGAGCAAGGCCCGCCCGGAGCTACCGGCCCGCAGGGACCGCAAGGCCCTCAGGGTGAGACGGGCGCGCCGGGGCCGGAAGGTCCCGAAGGCCCACGCGGTATGACAGGCCCCGCCGGCGCGACGGGCACCCAAGGGCCGCAAGGTCCCGAAGGTCCGCCGGGTCCGGAAGGCGCGACAGGCCCCCAAGGGCCTCCCGGCCCGCCAGGGCAAGCCGCCGCACAGGGCGCTCAGGGGCCGCCCGGCCCGCCGGGGCCGGCAGGCGAGATGGGACAGCAGGGGCCGCCAGGGCCGGCGGGCAAGCCCTTTGACTTCGCCGACCTTGCCGAACGGGTAAAGCCAGGTCTCGTAGAGATCGAGACGGAGCGTTGGACAGGAACGGGTTTCTTCATAGCGCCGGATTGCGCCGTCGTGACATCACGGCATCTGCTGTCCAAGGGGGACGGAGAGATATACGACGGAGCTACGGTCCGGTTGCAGAGCGGGCAGGTCGTTCCGTCCGACGTCGAGTATGACGTTGAGGAGAAGGACATCGCCGTGTTGCGCCCGGTACGCGCCATTGCCGACTGCCAAGAACTCCCGCTGTCAGCCACGTCGCCGCGTCTGGGAGAGGCGGTCTTGGTGTTGGGCTACCCCCGACATGCACTCCGGCAGCACAATATCAGCCGTCCCCGCGCACGTCGTGAACATCGACTCTATAGCGTCGATAGACTTCTTGGTGTTCGGCTTCGTGACGAGTGGCTCTTCCGGCGGTCCCATCGTGAACATGGACGGCGAGGTAGTGGGACTCACGTGGGGAAATTGGGCCGTCGACCGTGACGCTGACCGGAATTGGATATGGCTAAACTTCCTGTTGGCGGCTGTGGACGTGTCAAAGCACCTGCGATGAGTAAGAAGCGATGGGGTGAATGAATCGGACAAACGGGTTGAGTTGCACGTGCCGCCGATGCGAGTTGAAGGCCCGCAGCCACCTTGAGTGGCTGCGGGCCTCTTAATCCAGGGCTTTTTCAGGAGTTATGCACTACCCACGGGACGCACATGGCTGGTGAGACTTGTTGGCAATGCGGGCTAGGCTTATCGCCGTGTTGCTGGTAAGGGGGACGACAGGGAAGATCAAGTCGCTTTGCCGGCGCGATCCTGTGCGCCGATGCGCCTGTGCTGTTGATGGCGAGTGTGGTGGTGCTTGGCGCGCCCCAATGGTTTGCAACGTCAGGACGCACTTCAGGATGGACTATGCCGCGTGTGTGAAGTGAGGTGGCGATGAAGGGACTGAATGAGACGCAGATGCCATCATGCTAGACTATGTGTCTGGCTACAACGTGAGTTGGGGAGGAGCCTGGGAGGAGCCGAATGCTTGATTTGATACGTGATTTGAGGAGATGGGTCTCTGCTATATACGGACGTGTGGCTGCCAAGTGCGGACGCGTCGCTGCCGTATACAAGAGATGGAAACGCTGGTTAGATATTGTAGCTGGAATTGTTGCTGTCCCCTGCACAGGATGGGTCATATGGCAGGGAGTGCAAGGCGTCACACCGAGCTTCTTGGCCGCAGTCCTCTACTTCTTTGTTGTGCTCTTTTTCATAGTGTCGGTTGTTTCGCCGTACCGAAAGGAACTCTTTGTTGCTATTCTGGGGATGGTCGTTGGAGCACTTGCCGGGGTTGTCCCTTACTATGTTCTGGGGATATTATTGTTGTTGCTAGGGTTGTCGCCAGAGGGTCAGGCAAGCTATGAGGAACTCAACAAGCTATTCAACAATGAGGTGTTCAACCAACTGTTCTTCGTTGCCGGCGCAGCTTCGGGTGGCCCGGTAGCTGTCTATGTCTACTTCGAGAGGCAGAAGAAGGAACGCCTGAAGGAGGAGAAAGGCGGTGAGCGTTCCGACACATCAGGGGCTGGGCGGTGACTTGTGGCGAAGAAGGGCGGGTTTGAAACCCGCCCCTACGGCGCCCCCTATGTTCAGGCGCAATCACCCTGTCCCGCTGGACTAGGCGTCTCGCGGGGGTTGCGGGCTGGCCGGGTTTTCGAGACCGGCGGTCAGCGAGGCCGGGGCCAGCCGTTCGAGCTCGTCCAGCGTCCAGCGCCCGTCCTTGTGGATGCTTCGCGTCACGCGGCGGCGGGAGTATAGGCCCATCGACCAGCCGTTGGTCGATACGACCTGGCCCGTAACCGAGCCTGCGGCCTCCGTGCAGAGATAGACGATCTTGGCGGCGTTGGCGCTCGGCGTCTGCGCCTCCGGCGGCTCGGGGGACGAGAGCAGCGCGTCGGCTCCGACGGCGCCTCCGGACCCCGACGACGAAGGGCGCGGCGTGTTCGTAACCGTGGCCATCATCCTGGTGTTCGCGCCGGGATACACGGCGTTCGCCGTTATCCCGCGGGGGCCAAGCTCGGCGGCAAGGGACCGGGCAAGTCCGACCATGCCCTCCTTGGCTGCCGCGTAGTTGGCCTGCCCCGCCGCGCCCAGCGCGGATATGGAGGAGAAGAGCACGATGCGGCCGTACCCCTGCTCCGTCATGTGGGGGACGGCGTTCCGCACCACGTTGAACGCGCCGGAGAGGTGTACCTTCAGGACGCCGTCCCACTCCTCCTCGGTCATGTTGAACACCATCCGGTCCCTCAGTATGCCGGCGGCGTGGCAGAGCACGTCCACCCTGCCGAAGGCGTCCAGGGCCGTTTCGACTATCCGCGCCGCGCCGTCGAACTCGGCGACGGACTCGAAGCTCGCCAGCGCCCGCCCGCCCGCGGACCCGATCTCATCGACGACGCTCGCCGCGGGCCCGCTCGACCGCCCCGCGCCGTCCACGGAGCCGCCCAGGTCGTTGACGACCACGGACGCCCCCTCTTGCGCCAGCAGCAGCGCCACGCTCCGCCCGATGCCGCGGCCCGCCCCGGTGACTACGGCTACCCTGCCCTCCAGCCTGCCGCCCATGCGCCTATGACCCGCCCGCGAGCAGGCTCGGCGCCAGCGCGTCCATCTCGTCCATCGTGTACTCGCCCCACTTGTGGATGCTGCGCTCTATCTCGGGGTTGGAGTAGACGTAGATGCTGCCCCCGTCGGCTCCGAAGACGTAGCCGTTCGCGTTGGGGGCCGCACCGGTGCAGAGCAGGACCGCCAGCGCAGCCACGTTCTCCACGCCGTCCGGGTTCTGTCCGGCAGCCGGAGAGACAGCGTTGCAGGTCACACCGTACTTTCCGAGGTCGCGGGCCACGGTGCGCGTGAAGCCCACGATGGCTTCGGAAGCCGCGGCGTAGGCGGACATGCCGGCCGAGCCCAGGCCGGCGTCCGAGGTGAGGTTCACGATGCGCCCGCTCCGCTGTTGGCGGAACCGGACGGCGGCGAACTTGGTAGGCACGAAGGTCCCCTTGACGTTTTGCCTCACCACGCGCCCGAACTCCTCCGGCGTCGTCTCCTCGATCGGACGCTGCAAGGACGTCCCTGCGGCATTGACCAGGACGTCGATGCGCCCGTAGCGGTCCATGGCCGCGCGGACCGCGCGCTCGCCGCCCTCCATCTCGGAAACGTCTTCGCAGCTTGCGGAGGCGACTCCTCCCAGGGTCTCGATCTCGGCCACCAGGGTGTCCACCGCGCCGCCGCACTGGTGGTCATTGGCCACTACCGACGCGCCCTCCTCCGCCAAGAGCAGCGCCACGGCGCGCCCGACGCCGCGCCCCGCGCCGGTGACCAGCGCAACCTTCCCATCGAAGCGTCCGCTTCCCATGTAGCTCCCCTGGCCTCAGCCCCCGTCCAGGCGGCGGCCTTCGTAGTCGACGTGGACGATGGGCAGCCCCAGCTTGGCGAGGCCGGGCTCCACCGCATCCCTGTCGCCGACCACCAGCACCGCCAGGCGCTCGTCGTCGACCCGCTCCCTCGCCACGCGGCGCGTATCGTCCAGGGTTACGGCCTCCATGTTGGCTACGAAGTGAGAGTAGTAGTCGTCCGGCAGCCCGAAGACAGCGATGTTGCTGAGCTGCTGAAGTACCTGGCCGTTCGTCTGGAACAGTCCCGGGAAGCCCTGGAGGATGCCGTCCCTGGCGGCCTGGAACTCCTCCGCCGACACGGGCCGCTCTCCCCGTATGCCGGCGAACTCGCCCAGCGTTTCGATCACCGATTCCGTGGTCACGCCCGTTTCGACGGAGCCTCCCGCGAACAGGGCCGACGGCCCGGTGAGCCAGTCGATGGACGAGTAGTAGCCGTAGCTGTAGCCCTTGTCCTGGCGCAGGTTCATGAACAGCCGCGCGGTGGGCTGGCCGCCGAACAGGTAGTTCAGCATCGTCAGCGCGTAGTAGTCGGGGTCGCTCCTGGGCGCCGTCAGGTGCCCGGCCCTGATCACCGACTGCGGCGCCCCCGGCTTGTCGGCGAGGTATATGGCCGTAGCGGGCGCCGCCGCGCCGTCCATGGCAATGGCGGGTGTGGTTTCCGCCCCGCCGGCCTGCCAGTCGCCGAGGAGCGCGTCGGCCCTGGACAGCGCCTCCTCCTCGGAGACGTCCCCCACCACCAGCAGTGTGGCGTTCTCCGGGCCGTAGCGCCCATCGAACCGGTCGGCGACCTCGCCGCGGGTGATGCCGGACACGGAGGCCTCGGTCCCGGTTATGGGCCGTCCGTAGGGGCTGTCCGGCCCGTAGACCAGCGCCCGCGCGGCCCGCCCGGCTATCGCCGTCGCGTCGTCCGCGATGCGGCTCAGGTCGGCCACCCGCTCCTTGCGCACGCGCTCCAGCTCCTTCTCGGGGAAGGTGGGGTTCTTCACCAGGTCGGACACGATCTCCAGGGCCGTGTCCCAGTGCGCGGCCAGCGTCTCTGTGGCGACCGCCACGTGCTCGCGGCCCGCCGTGCTCTCGATCCGGGCGCCCAAGAACTCCAGCTCCTCGGCGATCCGGCTGCTCGACCGGGTTGCGGTCCCTTCCGTCAGCATCGACGCCGTGAGGTGGGCCACTCCCGGCTTCTGCGGCGTGTCCGTCACCGCGCCGGCGTCCACCACCAGGCCCATCGCCACCAGCGGCACGCCGCTCCTGCCGACGTGCAGCACGTTCAGGCCGTTGGGAAGCGCGTGGCGACGCGGCACGGACGGCGAGAACGCGCCTGCCCTGGCCGCGGCGGGCATGATCGTCCTGTCCACCACGGTGGCGGAGACGCTAACCCGCTCTTCGGGCAGCACCGAGAGATGAACCCTGTTCTCCCCCAGCACGTCCCGCGCGGCGCGCATCATCTCCTCGGAGTCCACGCCGCGATAGCGCTCCAGGTCGGTGTTGACGAGGCCGGGGTCGCCGGTCATCACGTTGTAGTGGTTGAGCTGGTCTGCCCTCCCGCCGAATCCGCCGACCCGCTCCAGCTGCCGCGTCACCTGGCTCTCCAGGCGGTTCTTCGCCCTGGCGGCCTCGCGCTCCGAGGGCGGCTCCTGGCGGATGCGCCGCAGCTCGGTCTCCACCACGTCCTGGATCTCCTCCAGCGTGTGCCCCGGGCTGGCGGTGACCTGGATGCCGAACTCGCCGGCGATCTCCTCCGAGTAGTTCGACACGCTCACGTCGCTGGCGATCTGCTTCTCGTATACGAGCGACCTGTAGAGCCGGGAGCTCTTGCCGGAGCCCAGCACCGAGGCGAGAAGATCCAATGGCGCTTCCGCCTCGTCGAGCAGCGGGACGCTGGGCCAGACGAGGTAGAGCCGGGGGAGCTGCACCTTGTCCCTGACCTCGATCTCGACCTCGCCGGTGAGCGACGAGGCCATCCGCCCGACCCGGGTGACCGCCGGCCCCGGCGGGATGTCCCCGAAGTATGCCTCGACCCAGCGCTTCGCCTGGTCGGGGTCGAAGTCCCCCGCGATGGCAAGGCTCGCGTTGGACGGCCCGTAGAACTCTCTGAAGAACCCCTTGACGTCCTCGAGGGAGGCGGAGTCCAGGTCCTCCTGCGAGCCGATGGTCGGCCAGTTGTACGGATGGGGCAGCGGGAACAGCGCCGGCTGGAGCAGCAGGTAGCTGGAGCCGTAGGGGCGGTTCTCGTAGCTCTGGCGCCGCTCGTTCTTTACGACGTCCCGCTGTACGTCGAACCTCTTCTGGTCGAGGGCGTCGAGCAGGAAGCCCATCCGGTCCGATTCGAGCCACAGCGCGAGCTCCAGGTAGTTGGACGGGACGTTCTCCCAGTAGTTGGTGCGGTCCAGGGCCGTCGAGCCGTTCAGCACCCCGCCGGCATTCTGCAACGGCTCGAAGTAGTTGCGGTTGTGGTGCTTCGACCCCTCGAACATCACGTGCTCGAAGAGGTGGGCGAATCCCGTCCGCCCGGGCTCCTCGTCCTTCGAACCCACGTGGTACCAGACGTTGACCGCGACGGTGGGCAGCGAGTGGTCCTCGTGGAGAACCACGTCGAGACCGTTGGACAGGGAATACTTCTCGAAGGAGATTGAGAACATGGACGCCTCCGGCTGGAATTAGGGGCGCTGGGATTATATCACCGGGGCACGCAACTGTTCAGAGTTGGCGCGTCCCTCGTCCAAGGCGCCCACAAGGGACGCCCCTACGACTACGGTTTCCATCCCGTCGTCCAGGGCGCCCACAAGGGACGCCCCTACGACTACGGTTTCCATCCCGTCGTCCAGGGCGCCCACAAGGGACGCCCCTACGACTACGGTTTCCATCCCGTCGTCCAGGGCGCCCACAAGGGACGCCCCTACGACTACGGTTTCCATCCCGTCGTCCAGGGCGCCCACAAGGGACGCCCCTACGACTACGGCTTCCATCCCGTCGTCCAGGGCGCCCACAAGGGACGCCCCTACGACTACGGTTTCCATCCCGTCGTCCAGGGCGCCCACAAGGGACGCCCCTACGACTACGGTTTCCATCCCGTCGTCCAAGGCGCCCACAAGGGACGCCCCTACGACTACGGTTTCCATCCCGTCTTCCAGGGCGCCCACAAGGGACGCCCCTACGACTACGGTTTCCATCCCGTCTTCCAGGGCGCCCACAAGGGACGCCCCTACGACTACGGTTCCCATCCCGTCTTCCAGGGCGCCCACAAGGGACGCCCCTACGACTACGGTTTCCATCCCGTCTTCCAGGGCGCCCACAAGGGACGCCCCTACGACTACGGTTTCCATCCCGTCTTCCAGGGCGCCCACAAGGGACGCCCCTACGACTACGGTTTCCATCCCGTCTTCCAGGGCGCCCACAAGGGACGCCCCTACGACTACGGTTTCCATCCCGTCTTCCAGGGCGCTCACAAGGGACGCCCCTACGACTACGGTTTCCATCCCGTCTTCCAGGGCGCCCACAAGGGACGCCCCTACGACTACGGCTTCTATTCCGTCGTCCAGGGCGCCCACAAGGGACGCCCCTACGACTACGGCTTCTATTCCGTCGTCCAGGGCGCCCACAAGGGACGCCCCTACGACTACGGCTTCTATTCCGTAGGGTGCAGCCCTTGTGGCTGCCCTCCCGTACTCTGAACTTTAACCGGGGCGCGCGGCGCGTTCCGTCCCGGCGTGGTATCATATGGTGTGAGCAGTAACCGTTGGCGGCGCCCAAGCGCCGGGAGGCCTGGATGAATTCGCGCTGGATGCGCAACAGCTTCATATACCTCCTGATCGTCGTGGCGGTCATAGCCGTCTTCTTCACGCTCTTCTCCGGCGTGGGCGGCCCGCAGGAGGTCCCCTTCAGCGATGTCGTGGAGATGGCCAAGCGAGGGCAGGTGGAGGCGATTGAGGTCAGCGGGGACAAGCTGACGGTCACCACCTTACGCGGCGAGACCGTCACCTCGATGCAGGGGGACCGCTCCGACATCTACGACACTTTGCAGGGCGCCGACGCCACCTCCAATATCAAAATCAACTACAGGGGCTCCAGCGGCCTCGGCAGCCTGTTCGGGATACTGCTCAACTTCCTGCCCCTCATCTTCTTCGGCGCCGTCCTCCTCTTCATGATGCGCCAGGCCCAGGGCAACACCAACCAGACCTTCAGCTTCGGACGCAGCCGCGCCAGGATGCTGGTGAACAACCAGCCCACGATCAGCTTCTCCGACGTCGCCGGCGTCGAGGAGGCCAAGATCGAGCTCGAGGAGGTCGTCGAGTTCCTGAAGTTCCCCGAGCGCTTCCTCACCCTGGGCGCGAGGATACCGCGCGGCGTCCTGCTCGTGGGCCCGCCTGGGACCGGCAAGACGCTGCTGGCGCGCGCGGTCGCGGGAGAGGCGGGCGTTCCATTCTTCTCCATAAGCGGCAGCGAGTTCGTCGAGATGTTCGTGGGCGTGGGCGCCTCCAGGGTGCGCGACCTCTTCGAGCAGGCGAAGCGCAACGCGCCGTGCATCGTCTTCGTCGACGAGATCGACGCCGTTGGACGGCACAGGGGCGCCGGCCTGGGCGGGGGCCACGACGAGCGCGAGCAGACCCTGAACCAGATACTGGTGGAGATGGACGGCTTCGACACCAGCATCAACGTCATCGTGGTGGCGGCCACCAACCGGCCCGACATACTCGACCCCGCGCTGCTGAGGCCGGGGCGGTTCGACCGCCGCGTGGTGCTGGACAACCCGGACATCAACGGGCGCACGGAGATACTGAAGGTCCACGTCAAGGGCAAGCCGCTCGACGAGGACGTCGACCTGGGGAACGTCGCGAGGCAGACGCCGGGGTTCAGCGGGGCGGACCTTGCCAACCTCGTCAACGAGTCGGCCATACTGGCCGCCCGCAGAAAGCAGGAGAGCATCGGCTTCGACGAGTTCGCCGAGTCGATAGACCGCGTAATGGCCGGTCCGGCCCGGAAGTCCCGCGTCATCAGCGCTCACGAGAAGGAGGTCACCGCCTTCCACGAGGCGGGCCACGCCCTCGTGGGCTACCTCCTGCCCAACGTGGACCCTGTCGCCAAGGTGACCATCGTCTCCCGGGGCGTGATGGGCGGGTACACCAAGTTCCTGCCGGAGGAGGACAGGCACCTGCAGTCGCTGAGCCAGTTCAAGGACCAGCTCGCGGTCGCCATGGGCGGCCGCGTCGCGGAAGAGGTGCAGTTCGGCGAGGCGGAGATAACGACGGGCGCCAGCAACGACCTGGAGCAGGCCACGCAGATGGCGAGGACCATGGTCACGCGCTTCGGCATGAGCGAGCGTCTGGGGCCGAGGACCTTCGGCAAGCGGGAGGAGCTCATCTTCCTGGGACGGGAGATCTCGGAGCAGAGGGACTACAGCGACCAGGTCGCCGAGACGATAGACGCCGAGGTCCACGCCCTGATCGATACCGCCTACGAGACCGCCAAGAAGCTCATCACGGATAACAAGGACAGGCTGGACCGGATCGCCCGCCACCTCGTCGACCACGAGACCGCCGAGGGCGACGTACTCGCCGGCCTGTTCAAGGCCGCCTAGCCCCGGCCACCTCCGTCGGTGTGTTCCTCGTCCAGGGCGCCCACAAGGGACGCCCCTACGATTACGGCTTCCATCCCGTAGGGCGCAGCCCTCGTCCAGGGCGCCCACAAGGGACGCCCCTACGATTACGGCTTCCATCTCGTAGGGCGCAGCCCTCGTCCAGGGCGCCCACAAGGGGCGCCCCTACGATTACGGCTTCCATCTCCTAGGGCGCAGCCCTTGTCCAGGGCGCCCACAAGGGACGCCACTACGATTACGGCTTCCATCTCCTAGGGCGCAGCCCAGGGCGCCCACAAGGGACGCCTCTACGACCACGGCTTCCATCTCGTAGGGTGCAGCCCTTGTGGCTGCCCTCCCGTATTCTGGACAGCTACTAAACGGTATGCGCGTTGACAGCGTATGGCTGCTCTGATACATTCGGCGCGTTGCTAGCGTAGCGGAACCTTAGCCTAAGGAGGAGGACATTCCCATGGAAGGCAAGCTGAACATCGAGATCATCTACTGCGTACCTTGAGGGTACCATGCGGTGGCGGCCTGGATGGCCACCGAGTTCTACAGTGTCGGCGGCGGTGACGTCGCCATCACCGTAACCCCCGGCGACGCCGGAGTCCTGCAGGTAATCGTCGACGGCGACACGATCTACGACAAGGCGAAGGAAGGCAACGAGACGCCTCACCTGAACCGCGTCAAGGAGTTGAAGGCCATCGTCCAAGCGAGGCTGAGCGGATAGCGGCTCCTTCGGAGACAGGATACGCACATCCGGCGTTCCCGATACGGGACGCCAAGGTTAGGGCCGATCCGCAGTGCGGGTCGGCCCTCCTCTTTGCTTATACCAATTCACCCAGGGGAGGGCGGGTTTGAAACCCGCCCCTACTGAATTGGCGGCATAGTCGAAGCAGAGTGGCGGAGGGACACACCGCGTGAGCGATAAGCCACTTAGGGTCGTGTTCATGGGCGCGGCGGACTTTGCGGTCCCCGTGCTGGAGTCGCTGCTGGAAGCCTCGTACGACGTGGTGGGCGTCTATACGCGGCCCGACCGGAGGGCCGGGCGCGGCAGGAAGCTCGCCCACGCTCCGGTCAAGGCATATGCCCTCAGCCTCGGCCTCCAGGTGCTTCAGCCTCCGTCCCTGGGAAGCGCGGAAGCCCTGGACGAGCTGGAGTCGCTGCGCCCGGACCTAATCGTCGTGGCCGCGTACGGCCTCTTGCTTCCGAGGCGCGCGCTCGACCTGCCGCGGCGCGGCTGTCTGAACGTCCATCCGTCGCTGCTGCCCGCGTACAGGGGCCCCTCTCCGGTGGCTTCCGCCATCCTCGACGGCGAGACGGCTACCGGCGTGACCGTCATGCGGATGGACGAGGGGATGGATACCGGCCCCACGGTGGCGGCCCGCCGGACCGCCATCGGCCGGCGCGAGACGGCGGGCGAGCTGACCGCCCGCCTGTTTCGGATGGGGGCGGACCTCCTGGTCGAGACTCTGCCGGCGTGGGTCGCCGGAGAAGCGGCGGCCAGGCCGCAGGACGAGTCGCTCGCCAGCGTGACGAAGCTCCTGTCCAGGGAGGACGGACGCATCGACTGGACCGAGAGCGCGGAGCGGATCGCCCTACGGGTACGCGCATACGACCCCTGGCCGGGGACGTTTACCGAGATGGACGGCAAGCGGCTGAAGGTGCTGGAGGCCGCCGCGGCGGAAGCGGACCGCGGCGCTCCCAGTCCACCATCTCCGTCGTTCCCGAGTCCACCACATCCGTCGTTCCCGCGAACGCGGGAACCCATCCCCGGCGAGGTGCTGGGCCTGGAGGACGGCCGGGTGGGCGTGGCCTGCGGCTCGGGGGCGCTGGAGCTGCGCCGGGTGCAGCTCCAGGGAAGGCGGGCGGTCTCCGCCGGCGAGATGGTCAGCGGCTATCCGGGCTTCGTGGGCTCGCGCCTGGGCTAGTAGACCGACAACCTAGCAATGAAGGGTGGATAGAATACTGCGCGAGGCAGCGGTGCCCCCACCCTAACCCTCCCCCAAAATGGGCCCAACATGGGGGAGGGGATTCCAAGGTCAGCCATCATTTCAACAATGTTGGAGCACTAGAAGCCTTCCAGGCGGGGTTGGACGGGATCCTCGGTCTCGCCGCTCAGTCCCGAGGCGCCGACGCCCACGAGCCGGAAGAGCCTGCCGGGCTTGATCTCCCGCCTGAGCAGGGCGCCCGCCGCGCCCGCCAATACCTCCGGGGAGGAGACGTACTCTCCGAGCGTGGTCTGGCGGGTGAAGGTCGTGAAGTCCGAGAGGCGCAGCTTCACCTTGACCGTCCTTGCCCGCACGCCCGATTCCGCCAGGTGCTCGCCGACCCTCTGGCTCAGCCTGTCCACCAGGTCGGCCAGCACGTCGGGGTCGCCCGTGTCCTGGGTCAGGGTCGTCTCGGCGCTGACGGACTTGCGCTCCCGCTCGACGACCACGGGGCGGTCGTCCCGGCCCAGCGCCAGCCGGCGCATGGCGGCGCCCGACTTGCCGAACGAGGAGGCCCACCACGCATCGGGCATGTCGGCGACCTGCCCGATCGTCTTGAAGCCCTGGCCCGTCAGCCTCGCGGCCGTCTTGGGGCCGACGCCCCACAGCCTGTCCACCGGCAGGTCGGCCAGGAAGGCGCGCTCGCCGCCGTGCTCCACCACCGTCAGCCCGTCCGGCTTGCCCATCCCCGAGGCGATCTTCGCCACGGACTTGTTGGACGCCACCCCCACCGAGATCGTCAACCCAAGCTCCGACTCGACGCGACGCCTGAGCTCCCTGGCGCACTCGACGGGGTCCTGTCCGAGCTCCACGCGCCGCGTTACGTCCAGGAACGCCTCGTCCAGGGATAGCGGCTCGACCAGCGGGGTCGTCTGGCGGAATATGTCCATGACCCGGCTGGACATCTCGTGGTAGCGCGGGAACCGGGGCGGCACGCGCACGGCCTGGGGGCATTGGTTGAGGGCCGTCCGCATGGGCATAGCGGAGCGGACTCCGAAGCGGCGCGCCTCGTAGGATGCCGCGGCCACCACTCCGCGGCGCTCGGGGCTGCCGCCGACGACCACGGGCTTGCCCTTGAGGGAGGGGTCGTCCAACTGCTCCACCGACGCGTAGAAGGCGTCGAAGTCCGCGTGGAGGATGTGCCTCATGGCTCCTCCGCTGCCGTTGGCCTACACTGCGCCGTCTATCGAGACGTCCAACACGGCGGGCTTGCCGAGGTCGAGCGCGTGGCTGAGCGCCGGGCCTATCTCGGCCGGGTCCTCGATCTTGCGGCCGAAGACGCCCATCGCCTCGGCCATGGACGCCAAGTCGAGCGGCAGTGGGAAGTCCATGCCTATGTAGCCGCTGGAGGGGGACTCTTCGCCCAGCACGCGGGACTTGTAGGCGTTCATGTTGACCTTCAGGACGCGGTAGGCGCGGTTGTTGCAGATGAGGTAGACGACGGGGATGTTTCGGACGGCGGCTGTCCAGAAGCCCTGCGCCGTCATCATCGCGCTGCCGTCGCCGAGCACGCCCACGACGGGACGGTCCGGGTTGGCCAGCTTCACGCCCATGGTCCCGCCGACGCCCCAACCGAGCGCGCCGCCCCTGGCGCTCAGCAGGCTTCCGGGCTCGGTGAAGTCCATCGCTCCGTGCAGCGCGTCCCTGGAGGTTACCGCGTCGTCGGCTATCAGCGCGTCCGGCGGCAGGCTCGCGGCCACCTCGGTCATCATCCGCTCGGCGGACATGGGCTTCGCGTCCCAACGCTGCTCTACCCTGCTATTCCAGGCCAGCCCGAGGGCCTCCTTCTCCTTCGCCAATTCGGCGAGGCGGCCCCTGGCGGCCTCCCTGTGGGAGCCGGACATGCTGGCGTCCAGCGCGTCGGCGAGCGCGCCGAGAGCGGCCTTGGGGTCGGCGGCTATGCCCACCTCGGTAGGCTGCGTCCTTCCCACCTCGCGCGGGTCGGAGTCGACGTGAACCAGCTTCGCGCCCGGGGCCAGGTAGGTCATGGCGGGGTTGGAGAGCATGTAGTAGCCGGTGGCGAGCGGGCCGACGGCGAGCACGGCGTCGGCGTCGGCGAGCGTCCGAGTACCTTCGGGGAAGTCTACCCTGAGCGCGCCCCTGAAGGCAGGGTGGTCGGTGGGGAAGTTCATGCCGGAGTAGGCGGAGGCGTAGACCCTGGCCCCCAACGCCTCGGCGACCTGCACGGCCTCGCCCGCCGCCTGCGACTCGCTCACCGGGTCCCCGACCAGCATGACCGGGTTCTCGGCCTCGGCGAGCGTCCTGACCGCATCCTCCAGGGCGGCGCGGTCGGGCACGGCTGGGTGCGTCGCGGTCGGGGGTAGCGCGTCCAGGCCGGTCTCGCCGTCGAGGGCGTTGGCCGACAGGGAGACGAAGGTCGGGCCGGTTGGCGGCGTCGCAGCCTCCTTGAAGGCGCGCCCGAGCACGCTGGGCACCTGGTCGGGGTGGGTCACCTCGACGCTCCACTTGGTGAGCGCCCTCGTCATGTCCGCAAGCTCGGTGCGGCCGTGGGCAAGCTCGCGCACGTCCTTGTTGCCGGCGGTGAGCACGAGCGGGGTGCGCCCGGCGTTGGCGTTGTGGAGGAGGCTCAGGCCGTTGGCGAGCCCGGTCTCGATGTGGAGGTTGACGAAGGATGGCCTGCCTGTGCAGCGGGCGTAGGCGTCGGCCATGCCCATGGCCACGCCCTCCTGGAGCACGAGGACGTACTCGAGGTCCGGGTACCCCTCCAGCGCGTCCATGATGGGGCTCTCGCTGGTGCCGGGGTTGCCGAAGACGTACCTCACGCCGTTGGCGCGCAGGACCTCCATCACCGCCTGCTTGCCCATCATTCGGGTCACCCCCGTTTCCCGCTTTCTCCGCGCGTGGCTCGCCTCTCTACGCGGCTATGGTATCACGCCCTCGGGGGCCGCCGCCCTCAGGCGGGGCGGTCGTAGTTGCGTTCTAACTCGGAGACGTATCGGCGCCCGAGGCCGGCGGCGTTGTCCCGGAGCCAGTCGCTCAGCTTCGTCTCGCAGGTGGGGGGAGAGTCGGACTTGAGCAGGCCGTCCATCAGTCCGTCGACCTCGTCGCGGATGAGGACCACGTCCCGGACGAGCATTCCGACCAGCTTGGTCATGGCCAGGCCGAGAGACGGGGGGGTGTGGACGAACCGGCAGCGCGCCCCTATCGACTCGGCGAGAAGGCGCAGCAGGGACTCGAAGCCGAAGGTCTCCGGCCCCACCGCGTCGGTCACGGAGCTCCCGGTCCGCGAGGCGGCGTCCACGGCAAGGTTGGCGATGTCCTCCACGAACACGGGCTGGACGGGGTATCGCCCGTCTCCGAAGACGGGGAGGACGGGGAAGCGCCGCAGCGCCCACGCCATGTTGTTGAGCAGCACGTCCTCGGCGCTGAATACCAGCGTGGGCCTGACGACGGCGTAGGGGACGCCGACTTCCCTGAGGGCGGCCTCCACGCGCCCCTTGCCGTTGAAGTAGGGCAGCCGGGACTCCGCGGAGGCGTTCGTTATGGAGACGTGGACTATCCTGCCCACGCCCGCGTCCGCGGCGGCTTCGAAGAGGGTCCTGGAGTTGGCCACGGCCTGGTCGAAGGTGGTTTGGCCGCGCCCGAACCTCACCCAGTAGGTGTTGAAGAAGACGTCCGCGCCCCGCATCGCCTCGCGCAGGCCGTCCCGGTCCGAGAAGTCGAGCGGGGCCGCCTCCACGCGGCCCCCGAAGGGGTCCTGGCCGGCGGGCCGGGCCGTCAGGGTCTTCACCCTGGCGCCCTCGTCTAGCAGCCGCCGGGCGACGTACCTGCCGGTGTAGCTGAAGGCTCCGGTTACGACCGCCGATTCGATGTTGGACATGATGCTCCGTTCTCCGGCTAGACTACGGCAAAGGTCGAGCCCGTTGGGGTCTTGGCGACCTCGATGCGGGTTGGGAACGACTCCTTGATCTCGTCTATGTGGGTGATGACGATGATCTTGCGGAAGTCGTCCTGGATGGACTGTATGGCCTCCTTGAGGCGCTCCTGCCCGGTGGAGTCCTGGGAGCCGAAGCCCTCGTCGATGAAGAGGATGGGCAGCGGCGCGCCGGAGCGGCTGGCGAGCAGCCTCGAAAGGGCGATGCGGAGGGAGAAGTCGATGCGGAATGCCTCGCCGCCGCTGAAGGTCTCGTAGCTCCGGGTGCCCATCTCGTCGCCGACGCGGATGTCCAGCTCCTCGGACGGCAGCCCCATCCGGCGCTCGCGCCTGCCCTGCCGCAGCTGGAGCCTGAGCGACATCCGGTTGTCCGTCAGGCGAGACAGGAGCTGGTTCGCGTCGTCCTCGAGCTGCGGGATGGCCGTCTCGATGATCAGCGCCTGCACGCCGTTCTTGCCGAACGCGACGGCCAGCTCGTCGTAGACGCCCTTCTGGTCCGCGAGCGCGCCGCGCTTCTTCTCCATATCCTTCGCCTCGGCCTCCATGCGGTCCAGTCTCGCAAGCTCTTCGGTGGATACGCCGTGCTGGACGCGGGCGTCCTCGAGCCGCCTCTCGCCCGCCGCGAGGGAGACCTCCATTTCGCGTAGGTCGGCTTCCATCGAGGGGAGGGCCACGATGTCCCTGCCGAGCCTGGCGGCGCGCTGCTCGTCTTCGGCGGTCTCGGCCCTGCGGCGCTCCAGCATGGCGGCGACCTCGTCGAGTTCGCGCCGGACCTGGGGCAGCCGCCGGTCCGCCTCCCGGAGCTTCCGCGCAAGCTCCTCGTAGGGCGCGAGCTCCCTGGCCAGCCGCCGGGCGGCGTCGTGCTCACCGGGGTCGTACTCCATCTCGGCGATCAGGGCGTCGATGCGGGCCAGATCGGCGCGCTCCGCCTCGGCGAAGTCCTCGGCTTCGAGGCGGGCCCGCTCCTTCTCGCTCTCGGCGAGCGCAAGGTCCAACTGCTGGCTGGCGGTGAGGGAGTCGCGGCGGTCGCGCTCCAGCTCGGTCCTCTTGCGCGTCAGCTCGCGGGCGTCCCTGCTCAGCCCGGCCTCCAGCCTCGATACATCGGTCGCCAGCCGGGAGTGCGCCTCCCTGAGCCGGGCTTGCTCGGCGGCGTTATTCCTGTAGCGGCTGCTCGCCTTCCTTCCCTGGCTCTCGTACTCGGCGCGGACGTGTTCCCTGTCCTCCGGCCTCAGGGGCTGCCGGCAGACCGGGCACTCGGCGTCTTCGCGCCGGAGGATGTCGAACTTCTGCCGGGTCTGGCCCATCTCCTCCTTCAGGGCGGCGTTGGCGGCCTCGAGGGACTCGACTTGGAGCGCGACGCCGTGGGCCTCGTCCTTCATGCTTGCGTAGTCCGCCCTGCCTGCATCCAGGGCCTCCTCCTCGCTCTCCAGGCCGGCGATGGCCTGCTCCACCTCGGGCAGCCGAGAAGCCGCGGGCCTCAGGCCGTTCTCGATGGCGCTGGCAAGCTGGGCGAGGTTTGCGGACAGCCGCTCTCGCCGCACGGCGACCGCCTGCTCGAGGCGCGACCTGCCGGACTGGAGTTCCAGGAGGCGCCGGTGGGCGTCGTCGAGGCGGTCGGACTCGCGCCGGGCCGTCTCCAGGGCGTCGAAGCGTTCCAGTATCTCGGCGCGGCGCTGGGCGACGGCCTGGTACTCGGCGGCCCGCGTCTCGTGGCCGCGCCTCTGCCTGTCGAGCGCGTCTATCTCGGAGCGGCCCGCCGCCGCCCGCGCCCTCAGGCCGTCGCGCTCCCTGCCCATGTTCCGCAGGAGCTCGACCCTGCTCCTCTGCGCGTCCACGCGGGAGCGGGCGGCCTCCACCTCGGGGGCGAGGCGCCGCATGGAGGCGCCCGCCTCCTCCAGCATGGCCTCATGCTCCTCCCTGGCCTCCAGGCCGCTCCGTAGATGGGCGATGGCGGCGTCGGTCTCCTTGACGGAGTCCTGTATGAGGTCGCTCTGGGCCTTGGCGCGCTGTTCGAGGTCGTCGTAGTAGGAGAGGTCGAGCACCTCCGCGAGGCACTCCTTCCTCTGGGCGGGCTTGCTCCTGGTGAACATGTCGGCGCGGCCCTGGAGCAGGAACGCGGTGTTCACGAATGTATCGTAGTCCATGTGGACTATGCCGCGTATGAGGGCTTCGGTATCGCGGACGGTATTGCCGGTCATGGAGCGGTAGCCGTTGCCGGAGGAGACCTGCAGGTCGAGCAGGGTCGCGCCCTGTCTGCCTCCGCCGGAGGGCCTGGAGTAGCGGCGCTGGATGCGGTAGCGCTGGCCGCGTGCCGCGAGATCCAACTCGACTCTCATCCAGCTCTTGCCCTGGTGTATGAGCTCGTCGTGGGTGCGCGCCCGCGCCTTGCCCCAGACGGCCCAGGTTATGGCGTCCAGGAGCGCCGACTTGCCATGGCCGTTCTGCCCCGACAGGCAGGCGACGTGTACGGACTCGAGGTCCAGCGCGGGGACGTCTTCCCCGTAGCAGATGAAGTTCTTGAGGTTTAGCCTTAGAGGGACCACTGCAGGGCAATCGCTTCTGAATGGAGCTCATAGCCGAAATGGGTTCAACCTAGGTGGCCCATCGTCTAACACCGTCGGAGATCGGGAAAGCGGTTCGTGGGGTATAATGCAAACGGGTGTAGGCGGACAGCCCCTGGCGACCCCTCAACAAAATCAAAGCCTCGGTTACCGCCGAGGCGGGGCATACCGTCTACACCCTATGTCCCCATCATTCCACAGACCGGCCAGCTTGTCAATACCCTTTCGCCCAAATCCCTTGACATACTTCACGCCGTCCACGCCTGTATACAGGCGTTCCGGGATGGAGACCTCGATGGATACCCCCTAGACGTGGAAGACGTAGAGATCGCGGTTGGTCATGGGGAGGTCCACCCATTCGCCGCCCCTGCGGTGGCTCTCGGCGACGGCTAGGCACGCCTCGGTGACGTTGTGGGTGACGTCGACGTTGCCGCGGGTGGGGCGGCCCGTCTCGTGGGCCTCGACGAGGTCTTCCAAGCAGGTCTGCGTCGTGAGGTTATCCGCGGCTGCCGCCGGGGCGTCGATCTCGAACCACTCGGCGCTCGACTGCTCGCCTGGGCGGATCTCCCACCTGGAGATGGTCTCGGCGGACTTCATGGCGCGCACCATGCCCTCGGAGCCGATCACCTCGAAGTCCCTTGGCCCGGCGGGCAGCGCCCATGCCTCGACGCCGTTGGCGAACCGGACGTGGTAGGTCGCGTGGGGGTCTTCCTCCAGCCTGTTCCCTTCCACCTTAGTGCTCCTGGGGAGCAGCTCGCCTCTAATGGAGGCCACGCCGGGATCGCCGAGGAAGTAAGACAACGTGTCCAGCGAGTGGATGTGCATGTGCATGAGGGTGTTCGACTCGGTGTAGGCGACGGCGTACCTGGGCTCGCCGATGTCGCCGCGCGCGATGATGTCGCGGACGGCGGTGAAACGGTCGGTGAAACGCATCAGGACCCCCGTATTGAGGAGGGCGCCGGTGCGGTGGCACGCCTCCAGGATCGCGTCGGCCGCCCTTGGGGAGGAGGCCATGGCCTTCTCGCAGAAGACCATCGGGACGCCGGCGTTCGCGGCGTCGACGGTCATCTCGGAGTGGAGGTCGCCGCGGAAGTCGGTGGAGGGCGCGCGGCTGCCGGGCTTCTGCACGCCCGTTGCGGTGGTGCAGACCGCCACGAGATCGGGCTTCTGCTCCTCGATCATCCGCCGGTGGTCTTCGTAGACGGCTTCGACGCCCCACCTCCGCCTGAAGTCGTCGCGCCTGTGGGGCAGGATGTCGGCGCCGGCCACCACCTCCAGGCGGTCGCTGGCGGCGCACGCCTCCGCGACCGATATGTCCAGGGTGCTGCCCATCCTGCCGAGGCCGATTATCGCCGCACGGTAACTTTTCATATCAACTCCTCGCCCGCCGACGTTGTATTCCAGGGAAGGGTCTGTGCGGGCCGTCCAGATTGGTTATAATTTATGTACCACCAAGGTGGCCGTGTCAAGGGTTTGGAGCGGCCAATGGCGGCGACGGGAGGGCTGGTTTGAAACCAGCCCCTACGGGGATGGGTCCCCCTAATGGGGATGGAACCCCCCTAATGGGGATGGAACCCCCCTAATGGGGATGGAACCCCCTATGGGGATGGAGGAATATATGAGACAGCGCAGCTATTCGGGCGATACGGGGCTCACGATGCGGATGGGGCTGACGATGGTGTTGCTCGCCCTGGTCTGGGTCTTCTTCATGGGGCTGCTGTTCTGGGCCGGGATCCCGTGGTTCCTGGTGCTGGGATTCGCGCTCATCGGAGTGGTCTTCCAGTACTACGGCTCGGACAAGCTCGTGCTGATGACGACGGGTGCGAGGGAGGTCACCGCGCAGGAGGAGCCGGATCTGCACGCGATGGTGGAGCGGCTGGCCGCGATGGCGGACATGCCGAAGCCGAAGAAGATCGCGGTCATGGACACCCACGTCCCCAACGCGTTCGCCACGGGGCGCAACCCGAGCAACTCGGTCGTGGCGGTGACGCGGGGGCTGATGTCCCGGCTGTCGCGGGCGGAGCTGGAGGCTGTGCTCGGCCACGAGCTGAGCCACATAAAGCACCGGGACGTCATGGTGATGACGTGGGCGGGCCTGATCGTCATCATGGCGGGCTACCTGCTCCAGATGCTGTTCTGGGTGAGCCTGTTCGGCGGATTCGGAGGCGGCGACAGGGGGCGCGGCGAGGGGGGCGGAAACGCCTTTCTCATCATGCTGGCCGTCTACTTGGGCACGATCCTCGTCTATTTCCTGAGCCAGCTCCTGATCCTGGCGCTGTCGCGCTACCGCGAGTTCGCCGCGGACCGGGGCGGCGCGATGCTGACGGGCGCGCCGATGCAGCTGGCGTCGGCGCTGGCGAAGATCAGCAACGACATGTACCGGATACCGGAGAAGGACCTGCGGCAGGTCGAGCACGCCAACGCCTTCTTCATCGTGAACGCGCTGAAGGGGAACAAGGCGGCGTCCCTGCTGGCGAGCCACCCGCCGGTCGAGCAGCGCATCGAGCGGCTGCGCCGGATGCAGATGGAGATGGAGCGCCCGGCGCGGTCCGGGCGGCGCTAGACGATGGGTCTGCTGGAGGTGCTGTTCGGGCAGTCGAGGCGGCGCAGGGCGAAGCGCGAGGGCTACTTCGCCATAACGACGGCGGCGGAGTCCCTGTCGGGCCGGGCCGGGCTGCGGCTGAAGGAGAAGGCGGGGCTCGTCTACAACCCGGTGGAGTCGAAGTTCTTCGACAACCTGGACTCGGAGGTGCGGGAGCTTCTGAAGGTGAGCGGCAGGGCCACGGGGACCAAGCACCTGATGCACGCGGACGCGTTCGGGACGCACTGGGTGGTGCTGGACGACCGGGACTTCGAGGACCTGGCCACCACGATACACGCCGTCGGGGAGACGATAACGGAGCACGGCTTCGACGAGCGGCTGCTGGCCGCGGTCTTCTCGTTCGACTACGAGGGCAAGGGCGCCTACTGGATATACAACATCAAGCGCGGCAACTTCTACCCGATGGTGCTGTTGGGCGAGAAGCGGAGGGACAACGCGGCGGAGATGCGCCTGGGGGCGCTGATGGAGGAGGAGAAGGTGCCGGTGGAGAAGAACCTGGAGCGGTGGTACTCGCTCTGGGGCATACCGTTCTGAATTCACCCCCATCCTAACCTTCCCCCTGAGGGGGAAGGGATTTTGAGATAGTCCCCTGAGGGGGAAGGGATTTGAGATACCCCCCTGAGGGGGAAGGGATTTGAGATACCCCCCTGAGGGGGTAGGGATTCTGAGATAGTCCCTAGGTGTGCGGCGGGGGGCTTGGGGTGCCGTCGGGTTCCTTGACGTATTCGGTTCTCATCAACAGGGCGGACAGGACGGCAACGAGGGACAGGAACCCCGATATCATGAAGAGGTCCTGGAAGACGGTGACGCCGGCTCCTATCAACATGGCCTCGGTCTCCTCGAAGCTCGATCCGAGAGTCACGTCGGCGGTCAGGCTGTAGAAGCGCTCTATGCCCCAGGCGGAGAGGGCCGCCAGCCCCAGCGCCATCCCCACCATTCGAGACGCCGTGACCAATGAGGCCGCCGCTCCCCAATAGTCGCTGGGCGCCGCGCTCAAGGCGCTGACGCCTATCGGGGGGATGACGAGGCCAAATCCGAGACCGGCCGCCACGAGGGGCAGGGTTAGCCTGAGCCCCCCAACGTCCGTCTCCCAGCCGCTCATGAAGAGCAGGCCCGCCCCCATCAAGACGAGGCCGACTATGCACACCTCTCTCACTCCCGCCCAGCGAAGGATGTAGCCCCCCACCAAGGCCCCGACCGGAATGGCGGCCGTAAGGCGCACGAGGTTGAGGGCGCTCTCCAACGTGGCCCTCTCCATGACGGTGTTGGACATGAGGGGCACGCATACCAGGGCCATGATCAACGCGATCCCGATCAGGAACTGGGTAAGGTTGGACGACACGAAGGCCCTGGAGGTATACAGGAAAGAGGCCAGTAGAGGTTGGGCCGCCCGTCTCTCCACCGCGACCAGGACGCCTATGAGAACGACCGACGCCGCCAGGGTCAGGTACGGGTAGACGGACTCCGCGGTGAAGATGCTTCTCTGGGCCAGCGCGACGGTCATGACCGTGAGCGCCCCTCCAAGCGCGAATGCCCCGAGGTAGTCCATCTTGGCGGCGGGATTGGCGCGGTTGGGCAGGACGGCGATCAGCGCTATCAGGATGAGGCTCTGGGGCACGTCCAGCCAGAATATCCACCGCCAGCCGATCCACTCGATGATGGCGCCTCCGTAGAGGGGCCCCACGACGGACCCGGCTTCAGCCGACGCCGCCACGAGCCCTATCGCGATCCCTCTCTTCTCCGTAGATACGGCCGCCACGGCCATGGCCAAGCTTATGGGGACCGTAGCGCCGCCCCCCATGGCCTGGACGACCCTGGCGGGCACGATAGAAGTGAAGTTCGGCGCCGCCGCCACGAAGGCCGACCCGACGGCGAATACGATCAGCGCAATCTGGAACATCCTGGCGCGGCCGTAGACGTCGGACAGGCGCCCTGCCAACGGCATGGCCACGGTGTAGCTGACCAGGTACCCGGTTATGATCCACGACGCCCTGTCCAGGTCCGTGAGCGGGATCTCCAGGTCCACCATGACGCTCGGCAGGGCGGCGACCACGACGGTCTGGTCGAGGGCGGTCGAAAATACCCCCAGGCAGAGGATGCCCAGTACGACCGGCTGGGAAGTGCCCAGGCGGACGAGGTTGGCCCTCACGCCGCTCACCGGCCCGAGGTCACTCCGGGAGCTCGATCTCGACGGGGACGTTGATGTCTTCGATGACCAGGAGGCGGGTGGTCTCAGGGGCGTCGTCGTTGTAGATTCGGCCCGCGAGCCTTGCCTGTCTCAAGACGAGGTCCGCTTCGTCGATCCACAAGGTCAAGGTCACCTCGTGACCCGGGTCGGCGGACGTGATGAGGTCCGACAGCGCCTCGGAGGAGACGACCCCCGCGACGATGATGGTCTGGGCTCCCTGCACGGTCTCCCGTCCCACCAGGGTTACGTCCTGGATCGTGTCGGGCAAATTGGCAAAGATCATGCCCAGTCCCGCAAGATTGAAGGGCACCTGGGCCGGAGGCAGGGGGGCCCAGGGCGCGTCTTCGGATAGCTTCATGAACGCCCTGTCGCCCACCTTTACTATCTCGATCTTCACGAAACCGAAGCCTGGAGCCACCACGTCGACCAGCATCCTGAAGCTGTCGGGGGTCTTGAGCACCGCTTCCATGCTCTTGAAAGTCGTCCCGAAGAACAGGGCCCCTGTTTCCGTCTCGTCCACCATGCTGAACTTTGCGGTGGACATGGCGGCGATATTAGCCCCCATCGCCGCGAGGAAATCGTCCACCCGCGGGGTTGGCGTGGGCGTGGGGACGGGCGTGGGCGTGGGGGTAGGCGTGGGCTCGGGCGTCGGGGTGGGAGTAGGCTCGGGCTCGGCCGAGCACGCGGCGCCGAGGAACAGGGACGCGATCACCAGCACGGCGATCGCGAAGCCGCGAATAGGCGTCATGGACGGTCTCATCCGATCATCTCCTTCATGCAGTGTCCGGCGCGTCCCTCCAAGCGTCCACCATTCAGCATGGATGGACTGCCCCAATACCCTCTAGCTGCTTTTCGACCCTCTTATCGTCGAATGCATTACGAGTAGTCGTCGGCGGGCGTGACCGTGACCTGGCGGCCGTCGCCTTCGCCTGTGCTGGTGGTGGTCACGTCGGGGTTCTCCGCCAGCGCCAGGTGGACGATCCTGCGCTCGTCGGGAGGCATCG
Organism: Dehalococcoidia bacterium; assembly: GCA_963664035.2. GTDB lineage: Bacteria > Chloroflexota > Dehalococcoidia > Lucifugimonadales. The sequence goes on from OY760867.2 coordinate 3,377,348, forward strand.
GCTCCAGGGTGACGGGCTGTCCGGAGGAGGCGACGCGGTCCGCCACGCGGCGGGCGAGGTTTTCCAGGGACCTGTAGCGCCGCTCCTGGTAGCCGGATACGTCGAGGAACAGGTTGACGCGCTGCTCCATCTTCCGGGCCGCGAGGAAGCCGACCATGAACTGGAGAGACTTGAGGGTCTCGCCGCGCCGTCCGATGAGCAGGCCGGAGTCGTCGCCGGTGATGTCGAAGGCGGGGCCTCCAACGTCCTCGCGCTCGGCGCTGCGCAGGTTGACCACGACGTCGACGTCCATCAGTTCGACGAGGGTTTCGATGATGTCCGAAGTGGTCTTGACGACGTCGGTCGCCTGCTCCAGCACGGTCACGCGCACGCGGGCGGGCTCGCCGCCCACGATTCCGAGCAGCCCGGCCTTGCCCTCGCTAACGACGTCTATTTCGACCTGACCGCGTTCGGCGTCGAGCTCCTTTAGGGCGAGCTCTATTGCCTCCTCTGGGCTTTTTCCTGTCGTCTCTATCGTCCTCAATGGCTACCGCCTCCTCTGCCTGGGTCTCCGTCTCCTGGGTCTCCGGCGGCTCGCCCTGGGCCGGCGCGGGCCGGCCGGGGCGCCACGTCGCCAGAGACACGACGGGCTCCCAGCCTGTCACGAATCCCTGGATGACTATCCCGACTATGTTCGACACGATCCAGTATACGGCCAGCCCCGCCTCGAACTGGAGGGTGAAGAACCCGAACATGAGCGGCATCATCCACAGCATCATCCGGTTGGTGGACGCCTGCTGCTCGGTGGCGGCGGGCATGGTCGTCATCTTCTGCATCAGCCACATCGACCCGCCGACGAGCACGGGCAGCAGGAAGGGCAGCGGGTTGGCGGCGGCGACCTCGGCGAGGTTGAGCCCGAAGGCGATGCCGTTCAGCGGGATCACCTCGTGCACCGGAGTGAGCCAGGGGTAGAGATGCCGGGAGAGGTCTGCCAGCCTCTCCGGGGTGGAGGGCAGCGTGGCCCTGAGCGCCCAGAAGAGGCCGAAGAAGATCGGCATCTGGATCACCATGGGGCCCAGGCATCCGAGGGGGTTGACTCCCTGCTCGCGGTAGAGGCGCATCGTCTCCTGCGAGGCCCTCGCCCTGTCGTTCTTGTACCTATCCTGGACCTGCTTGACCTTGGGCTGTAGCTGGCCCATCGCCTTCATCTGCTTGCTCTGCTTGAGGGTGAGGGGGACCATGGCCACGCGCACGATGATGGTGAAGGCGATGACCGCCAGCCCGAAGTTGTCGAAGAAGACGGAGTAGAGCAGGACGAGGCCGTTGATCATCGGCCCCATGATGACCGCGTTCCATATGTCGCCGAGTATGTCCATACCTGGAAGCATGGCGGCCTTACAGGCCCTTGGCGGCCATGAAGGCCGCGAGGTCGGCGGTGCGGCAGCTATAGCCCCACTCGTTGTCGTACCAGCCGACGACCTTGACTAGGTTGCCGCCCATCGACATGGTGGACAGGCCGTCGATGACGGCGCTGTGGGGGTTGCGCACGTAGTCCCTGCTCACGAGCGGCTCGTCGGAGTAGGCCAGGATGCCCTCCATCGAGCCGGCGGCGGCCTCCCCGTATGCGGCGTTGATGTCGTCCACCGAGGCGTCCTCGTCCAGGGTGGCCACGAAGTCGGTAACGGAGCCGGTGGGGGTGGGGACGCGGAACGCCATTCCGTGGATCTTGCCGTTCAGGTCGGGGAGCACGAGGCCTACGGCCTTGGCGGCGCCGGTGGTGGTGGGGATGATGTTCAGGGCGGCCGCCCTGGCGCGGCGCAGGTCGTCGCTAACCTGGTCGAGGGTCTTCTGGTCGTTGGTGTAGGAGTGGATGGTCGTCATGAGGCCGCTTTGGACGCCGAACGTGTCGTGCAGCACCTTGGTCATGGTGGCGATGCAGTTGGTGGTGCAGGAGGCGTTCGAGATGACGTGGTGGCGGTCGGGGTCGTAGGCGTCTTCGTTGACGCCGAGGACGAGGGTGGCGTCCTCGTTGGTGGCGGGCGCGGAGATGATGACCTTCTTCGCGCCGCCCGCGCGGTGGCCGGCGGCCCTGGCGGCGTCGGTGAAGAAGCCGGTGGACTCGACGACGACGTCGACGCCCAAGTCGCCCCAGGGGAGCTTGGACGGGTCCCTCTCGGAGAGGACCGCGACGGGCGAGCCGTCGATCACGATCGCGCCGTCGCCGGCCTCGACGGAGCCTGGGTATGGGCCGTAGGTGGAGTCGTACTTGAAGAGGTGCGCGTTCGTCTCCGCGTCGGTCAGGTCGTTGACGGCCGCCACGCTCAGCTCACCCGGGTGGCGCTCCATCATGGCCCTTATCACCAGCCTGCCTATTCGGCCGAATCCGTTTATTCCGATACGCGTGGACATCTGGTCGCTCCTCGTGGGCTTAGAGTATGTCTGCAAGTGCCCATTATACAGCGCGCCGCCGCATCTACGCGCTGGACGCAGGACCCAGGACGATCAGGCGGGCGTGCTGGGCGCGGCGACGAGGCCGCGCAGGCGCTTCCTGTCCATCACCACGAGGACGACCGACAGCGCCAGGAAGATGTAGGCGAACAGCATTCGCTCGGACTCGCTGGTGAAGAACAGGTGCGCGACGAAGAGCCCCAGCAGGACGGCGCCGCCCTTCCAGTCGATCACCCTGGAGGCGATCAGCAGGACGGCAAAGAGGGACATCGCGGACGTTAGCAGGAACTCCGCCGCCTGCCGGCTCTCCAGCCCGAAGTTGAGCGGCTCGCCCGACGACAGGCTGAAGACGACGACCATGCTCCCGATCAGCAGCGTAAGCTGGTTGACCTCCGCCGATATGAGGGTGGTCATGCCCGCCAGAGGATTGGCCCTCAGGCTGAATAGGATGGCCAGGACGATCTCCGGGGCCTCCGACGCCAGGGGCGCTACCCACTGGATCAGTATGAACTCGTCGATGCCCATCTCGCGGCCGGTCTCTACGAGGGACTCGACGAACGGCTCGGCCACCACCAGTATAACGGCCACGGCGTATACGAAGAGCGCCGCCAGCACCGTCCGCCGCTTCTTATCGGGGAGCGATCCTATGAGCAGGGATACTCCTACGAGGTGGGGCTCCCCCGACTCCTGCGCGGAGCTGACCCAGAGATAGAAGAGGTAGACGGCTATCATCACGGCGGCCAGCGCAACGTGCACCTGGCTCATCGCGAAGACCAGGAAAGACAGGAGCGTTGCGACGGTCAGCGTCCTTATCTCGAGGGACATGCCTGTGCCGCCGCGCATGTCGAGAGGTCGGCGGCGGCGCAGGTAGTAGATCAGGACGACCAGCGACCAGCCGATCCCGATGAGCAGGCGGTTGGCGCCGGTGACGTTGGCGGCCACCCTGCTCATCTCGTCCGTGACGGCGCCGGAGTACCTCAACGCCAGCAAGCTCGATCCGTTCTCCGGATCGAAGGACGCGCCCGCCTTCCATGCCAGCACCGCCTCTATCGAGTACTCGGGGAGTATCGCGACGAGGGCGAGCACGGCGATGGCCAGCGAGGCCGAGACGTCGATCTGGGCCGCCTCGGCGGCCCAGGACAGCAGGAAGGCGCCTCCCACTATGCCAATGGCGAGCACCGCCGCCGTGACGAGGGGGTGGGGATGGAGACCGGAGAAGACGAGGGCGGCGGCCGCCGCGCCCACGGCCATGCACGCCGCCACCCATACCCACTCGCGTCCGGACGCGGTCTCAGCGGCCAATGGATGCGCCTCCCGGACGCTGAGAACGGAGAGGAACTGCCGGGATCATTCGGATGGCAGAACTAGCCAAGGACCGTGTGACTCCTCTTCCTAAGCGCCAGGTTGACGAAGGTCTCGGTGCGCCTGACGCCCGGCACGACGCCCAGCTTGGTCCTCAGGAAGACGCCGAGCGCTTCCGAGGATGCCAACGTTACCCAGACGAATATGTCGAAGGACCCGGTAGTCACCGCCACCCAGATGACCTCCTCCAATTCCTCCAGCCCGTCGGCCACCGAGTCTATCTTGTCCGGGGCGACCTGGACGCCGATCAGGGCCTGGGACTCGTAGCCCATCTTCCTGGGGTCCGGTATGGCCGTCACCCGGATGGTCTCGTCGTCCACGAGGAGTTTGAGCCTTCGGCGGACCGTGCCCTCGCTAACGCCCACCTGCCTGGCGACTCCCGCGTTGGAGGTCCGTCCGTCCCGTTCGAGCACGTCGATTATCTTCTTGTCTAGCGAGTCCATACCCCTGTCCTGTGCGTAGATTGCCGCATTATGCTATCAGAGCCACGGCCATGGGCGCACTACACGGGCCCTGCCGGGCACCGTCCGGCCTACCGCAGCCGCGTTACGGCCAGGTATATCCCCACGCCCGCGCCGATGATCTCCAAGAGGCCCAGCGCGCCGCCAAAGACCATCAGCGCCAGCAGCGCCGCCGCCACGCCTCCCGCGGCCACGTACTGCAACGTGCGGCCCCTCTTGCGGTTGGCGGCCCAGCTCACTGCCTCCGCGATCGCCAGTCCCAGCCCGGCCAGCGCGATGCCGGACAGGTACCCGCCGAGGAGGAGGCGCAGGAAGACCATCAGGACGCCCGCGGCGGCCCCGATGCCTAGGCTGACGCCCAGCGCGCGGGCGAGGTAGGCGGTCGAGACGTCGTAGACGGGCGAGGGGCGTACCTGCGCGCACTCCTGGCATCGGAACCCCACCGGCGTCGAGATCATGCATTGCGTGCATATGGGGTCCTCGCACCTGCCGCATCTCAGGCTCGTAGCGGTATCCGAATGCCTGGAGCAGTATGTCTGACTGGCCACGCGGCCTCCCGGTCAAGTATCGGCTCTCTCCACCCCGTCGCCGGCGTCCCCGCCCTGAGTCCGCCCCCTGGTGGTCCATTTCTCCTTCCGCCCCACGTCCCTATCCCACAGCAGCCTCCTAATCATAACCGCGCGCAGGCCGCCTTGCCTAGGCAGGGTCCAGTCGTTCGCGGTCAGGCGCTTGAGCACTAGGACAACGGCCAGGCACGAGGCCGTGTACACCAGCTCCGGCGGCTGCCGGAAGACGTATGCCAGCATGGGCGCGGCGAGCACCGCGATCAGGGTCCACAGGCCCGCGTCCTTGAAGACGAAGCGCCCGACGAACGCTATCAGGAATGCCTGTACGAGGACCTCTCTCCACATCAGGAGCCCGAGGGCGGCGCCTACGGCGACGGATACGCCCCTGCCCCCCGTGAACCGGATGTAGGGCGACCAGTTGTGTCCGACCGTTGCGGCGATTCCCACCGCCCCCTGGACGTAGAGGTCCTGGCCGAGCAGATGGCCGGCCAGCAGCACGGGCAGGGTGCCCTTGCCCGCCAGGTCGAATATGCCCAGGGCCACTGCCGCGGGGTATCCGGCCAGGACGGCGAGGTTCGACGCCCCGACGTTGCCGGAGCCGAATTCGCGCAGGTCCACGCCCTTGCGGTAGCGCGCGAAGAGATAGGTCGTGGGGATGCCGCCCCACAGGTACGCTCCGACTATGAGCGCCGCCGCATGCACGACGACGACGACACTTACGACGACAACGCCCCACAGGTACGCTCCGACTACGAGCGCCGCCGCTTCAAGCACTGCCCCGGGGCCTCAGCTCTTCGAGTTTCTCCACGACCCACGGCGGGGGGCCGACGGACCCCGGCTCCGGCTCGCCGGGATTGCCGGAAGCGTGGTAGTCGCTTCCGCCGCAGGGGACGAGGCCGATGTCGTCGGCCGTTTCCCTGAGGCAGGCGACCTGCTCGGGGGTGTAGTCGCCGTAGTACACTTCCACGCCGGCGAGGCCGCACGACTTCAGGTCCCGCAGGATGCCCGCGACGTCCTCCAGTCCTTCTCGACCCGACTTTGCCGAGGAGTAGGTGGGGTGGGCCATCACCGGGACTCCCCCGTGGGACAGCACTAGCTCGATGGCCTCCCTCGGCGTCAGCTTGGAGCGCTCGACGTATGCAGGGCCGTTGCGGCCGAGGTATCTTTCGAACGCCTCTCGCGGGTACCGGACGTAGCCCTTCTCGACCATCGCCTGCGCTATGTGCGGCCTGCCTATGGCGCCGCCCCCCGAAAGCTCCTCGACGCGCTCGAAGTCGAGGCGGACTCCCAGGTCGCCGAGGCGCTCCACCATCCTACGCGCCCGCCCTTCTCGCCCATCACGGAAACGCCGGAGCGTGGCCCTCAGCTCGGGCGAGGACCAGTCCAGGAAGTAGCCGAGCAGGTGGACCTCGGCCCCTGGTATGTCCGTGCTCAACTCTATGCCTGGGATGACCCTCATGTCCCCGAGAGCGTCGGCGGCTTCGAACGCCTCCGGCAGGCCCTCGGTGGAGTCGTGGTCGCTTATCGAGATGGTCCGCAGCCCCCGCCGGTGGCAGAGCCGCACCAGGTCGCCGGGAGTCAGATTGCCGTCGGAGAAGGTGGTGTGGAGGTGGAGGTCTACCAGCGCCATGAGGTCAGGGCGTCTCCCTGTCGACTCGCTCGATGGCAGTCGCCCTACCGGACGATTCGTCGACGTCGATCATCACGCCGTTGAAGCGCACCGGCCCACCCCTGGCGACGTTCGCGCGTTGGGGCGTCTGGTCGAGGAACCGGGTCATCGCGTCCTCCGGCCTCACCCCGATGACCGAGTGCAGCGGCCCTACCATCCCAAGGTCGCTCACGAAGGCGGAACCCTTCGGGAGCAGGCGGGCGTCGGCGGTCGGCACGTGGGTATGGGTGCCTACGACCGCGGAGACGCGACCGTCCAGGTACCAGCCCAAGGCCGCCTTCTCGGAGGTGGCCTCGGCGTGGAAGTCCACGATGACGACGGGCGGGCGGTCCTCCACCGAGCGCAGCACCTCGTCCGCGGCCCTGAACGGGCAGTCGAACGTCCCCAGGAAGACCCTGCCTATGAGGTTGACGACCATGATGCCGTCCGCCACGAGGTAGCCGCGCCCCGGCGTCGAGGGCGGGTAGTTGAGCGGCCTGAGCAGCGGGAGTCCGCCGCCGAGGTGGGGGACGATCTCCTGCTGGTCCCAGATGTGGTTCCCGGAGGTGATTACGTCCACTCCCGCTTCCAGCAACTCCTCGACGATCGCCGACGTAATCCCCCGCCCACCGGCGGCGTTCTCGCCGTTGGCGACCACGAAGTCCAGCGCCAGGTCGCGCCTGAGGCCGGGCAGCAGCGCGCGGACGGCTTCCCTGCCGGGCCGGCCGAATATGTCGCCGACGGCCAGTACTCTCACGCTAATGCGCTCCGGCGGAGACGCGGGGGAGGGCCGGGCGCTCGCGGCGGGCCGGCCCTCCGTAGAGATCAGCGGGCATACTCGACGGCCCGGCTCTCCCTGATCACCGTCACCTGTATCTGGCCCGGGTAAGCCAGCGTCTCTTCGATCTTCCTGACGATGTCCCTTGCCATCTTGTTGGCGGCGACGTCGTCCACGTCCTGGGGCTTCACCATGATCCTGACCTCACGGCCCGCCTGGAGGGCGAAGCATTTTTCAACACCGTCGAAGGAGCGCGCCACATCTTCCAGGGCTTCGAGGCGCTTCATGTAGTGCTCCACGGTATCCCTTCGGGCGCCCGGGCGGGCCGCGCTGATGGCGTCGGCAGCCGCCACGATGAACGACTCGGCGCTGCTGTGGTCGTCGTCGTGGTGCTCCCTGATGGCGGCTACGACGCGCGGCCTAATGTTGTTCTTGGCCGCGACGTCGGCGCCGATCTCGGCGTGGGGGCCTTCGACCTCGTGGGTCAGGGCCTTGCCGACGTCGTGCAGCAGCCCGCCGAGCTTGGCGACCTTGACGTCGGCGCCGATCTCGGCGGCTATGCCGGCGGCTATGTGCGCCACCTCGACGCTGTGCATGAGCACGTTTTCGCCATAGCTGAAGCGGTACTTGAGCCGCCCCAGCAGCCTGGAGAGCTCGGCGTTCACGCCGCGGACGCCAACGTCGAGGACCGTATGCTCCCCGACCTTCCGTATCTCCTCATCCAACTCACGCTGGGTCTTGGCGACCGTCTCCTCGACCCTGGACGGCTGGATCCTGCCGTCTTTGATCAGCTTCCCCAGCGCCAGGCGGGCCACCTCCCGGCGGATGGGATCGAAGCAAGACAGCGTAACGGCCTCCGGCGTGTCGTCGATTATCAGATCGACCCCGGTGGCCTTCTCGATTGCTCGTATGTTTCGCCCTTCCCGGCCTATGAGACGACCCTTCATGTCGTCACTCGGTAGGGGCACGGTGGTTAACGTAACGTCGGACACAACGTCGGAGGCGAGGCGCTGCGCGGCCTGCGCGATGACGTTTACCGCCTTGTCATTAGCTTCCGCCCTGGCCTGTTCCTCCATGTCGCGGTAGCGCACCGCGAGCTCGTGCTCGATATCCTGCTCCGCCCTGACCATGAGCTCGGCCCTGGCCTCGCCCATCGACAGGTTCGCTACGCGTTCGAGGCGCTCTTCAGCCTCGCTGCGGCTCTCTTCCAGATCCGCGTGAAGCTTGTCGACACTCCTCTGCTTGTCTCCGAGACTCTGCTCGCGGCGGTCCAAGTTGTTCGCGCGGCGGTCAAGATTGTCCTCGCGGCGGTCGACGCTCTCCTCGCGGTTCGCGAGTCGGCCCTCCTGGCGCTTGAACTCGGCGCGCTGCTCCTTTATGTCGGACTGAGCAGCCGACCGGACCCTTAGCGCCTCTTCCTTCGCCTCCAGCAGCAGCGTTCGCTGTTGCTCCTTGGCCTCCTCCAAGACCTCTGTCGCAACGTCCCTAGCCGCTTCGTACCGCCTGTTCAGGACTATCTTCCGACCGAAATAACCACCTAGCCCACCTATTAGGAAACCACCTAGGCCGGTAAGGACGGCGATTGCGATATCCACGCTCTCACCCTCCTGTCTGTTAAGCTTAGGCTTCCAGGTATCATGTTAATTGCCGTCTCGCCGGAGTGTCAAGCCGACCCCCGCCTTCGTATCTGTTCAGAGTATGGGAGGGCAGCCACAAGGGCTGCACCCTACGGGATGGAAGCCGTAGTCGTAGGGGCGTCCCTTATGGGCGCCCTAGGTGAGGAACCCACCAACTCTGAACAGTTGCCCGCCTTCGTATCTGTTCAGAGTATGGGAGGGCAGCCACAAGGGCTGCACCCTACGGGATGGAAGCCGTAGTCGTAGGGGCGTCCCTTGTGGGCGCCCTAGGTGAGGAACCCACCAACTCTGAACAGTTGCCCGCCTTCGTATCTGTTCAGAGTATGGGAGGGCAGCCACAAGGGCTGCACCCTACGGGATGGAAGCCGTAGTCGTAGGGGCGTCCCTTGTGGGCGCCCTAGGTGAGGAACCCACCAACTCTGAACAGTTACTCGCTTTCGCCGTAACGACGGAGCTGGGGGATTCAGGCGTCCAGGCGGCCAGCTCGGCCAGGCGTTACGCCAGGGCCGCCGCAGGCCCGGCGACGAGGGCTCTCACCCCGAATGATGGCGAGAGCCACCGCGTGAGGGACGCGGATGCCATCATCCGCATCTAGGGCCGCCAGCCTGTCCTCGAGCTCGCCGTTGCGCTCGACAAGGGCGTCATACTCCCGGCGGGTCAGGGTGACGGTCTCTTCGCTAGTCATATGGCTCTCTCCCGTGCTTGACTCCCAAACTTGGCGCATCGCCACATGCTCGCAGATGGCGAACGCGCCGGCAAGACCGTCCAGGGCCGGAACAGCCGGATGACCCCTTCACCCAGATCGGGGCCGGTCGGAAGACGGCTGCCACGGACTTTCCAGGCGTTCAGGAACGTCAACTACCGGCTGCTCTGGCCCTCGAACCTGCTCGGCTACTCATCCCGCTGGATGCAGATGACCCTCCTGGCGTGGTTCGTGCTGGAGGCGACGGACTCGCCCTGGCGCGTGGCGCTGGTGGGCTTCTTCGGGGCCGCCCCGCTGCTGGTCCTGGGCACGCTCGGCGGCGCGCTGGCGGACAGGATGGACCGGCTGACTGTGATCAGGGCGACGCAGGCCGCCAACCTGCTCGCCACGGCGGCGATGTCGGCGGTGCTGTTCGCCGGCGCCGCGCAGTTCTGGCACGCCTACGTCGTGATCGCCGTGGCCGGCGCTGGCTGGGCGATGGACACGCCCTCCCGGCGCGCGGCCATCCACGACCTGCTGGGCCGCTCCGGGGTGACCAACGGCTTCGCGCTGGACTCGGTGGGAATGAGCCTCAGCCAGATGGCCGGGCCCGCGCTCGGTGGGGGGCTGATCACGCTCGTAGGGGTCCGGGGAGGGTTCGTAGTGGTGGCGGCCTTCTACCTGGTGACCCTCCTACTCCTGTGGCGGATCCGGCTGCCCAGCGCGCGCTCCAGGGGCAGGACGAGCGTCGGCCGAGACCTCGTGGAGGGGGTGCGGTACGTGGCCGGTCACCAGGCGTTGCTCGGGGCGGTGATGGTCACGATCGTGATGAACCTGCTGCTCTACCCGTACATGAACATGGTCCCGGTCATCGCGCGGGACGTGCTCGGCGTCGGGCCCTGGCCGATGGGAGTGCTGCAGGCGCTCCCGGGTCTTGCGGCCGTGGTTGGGGCGTTCTTCGTGGCGTCGCTGGCGTACGTGAGGCACCACGGCCGGTTCTACATAGGCGGGGCGCTGCTGTCGCTCCTGGGGCTGCTGGCGTTCTCGTTCTCGCGGTGGTACGGGGCCTCCGCCGCGGCGCTGCTGGTCCTGGGGCTGGGGACGGCCGGCTTCAGCAGCATGCAGGCGGCCCTCGCGATGCTGCTGGCGAGGGAGGACATGCGCGGGAAGATGCTGGGGATCATCAGCCTGGCCATCGGCACGGGGCCGTTGGGCGCGCTGCTGGTGGGAGCGATGGCGAGCTCGTGGGGCGCGCCGCTGGCCCTACGGATCGACGCGTCGGCTGGCATAGTCTGCCTGGGCGTCATAGCGGCGCTGCTGCCGGCCCTGCTGCGCCGCGTGCTGCCGGACGCGGAGGACGAGGGGGCAAGTCCCCGGAAATCCGCCGCGATTCCGGCTGACCCAGGTTGACGCTTCCTTCTCCGGTTGCCCTATAATATCGGCTCTACTGCGCGGCGGACTCTGAAAGCTCGGAGGCGGCTATGGCAGACGGTGACCACGCAAGGGAAGCCTGCGGCGTTGTCGGAGTCTATTCACCCGAAGACGACGTAGCCAGGGCGGCCTTCTTCGGCCTGTTCGCGCTCCAGCACCGGGGGCAGGAGAGCGTGGGGATCGCCACGAGCGACGGCGACCGCATCGTCATCCGCACCGAGATGGGGCTGGTGTCCCAGACCCTCCACGAGAACGACCTATTCGGCCTGCCGGGGACGCACGCCATAGGGCACACCCGGTACTCCACCACGGGCAGCAGCTCGATCAGGAACGCGCAGCCCATCAGGTCGGTCGGCCGCGGCCTGGAGGTGGCGCTGGCCCACAACGGCAACGTCGTCAACGCGGTCGAGCTGAGGGGCGAGCTGGAGGAGTGGGGCTGCCGGTTCACTTCGACGAGCGACTCGGAGGTCATCGCGCACCTGCTGACCAACGCGCCCGCCTCCACGTGGGGCGAGCGGGCCGCCTACTGCATGCGCCGGCTGGAGGGGGCCTACTCGCTGGTGGTGCTGACCCAGGACTCGGTGCTTGCCATCAGGGACCCCAAGGGCGTACGGCCGCTGTGCATCGGCGCTCTCAACGGCGGCTGGATCTTCGCCTCCGAGACGTGCGCGCTCGACCACGTCGGAGCGGAGTTCGTGCGCTACGTCGAGCCGGGCGAGGCGGTGATCGCGGACGGAGACGGCCTGCGCACGGTGTACCGGAGGCGCGGCCAGAACGGGCATGCTTCCTGCGTGTTCGAGCACATCTACTTCGCCCGTCCCGACAGCGTGATCGACGGCAAGCTCGTGTACGCCAGCCGGATGGCGATGGGGGCCGAGCTGGCTAGGGAGCACCCCGTGGAGGCCGACATGGTCATCGGCGTGCCGGACTCGGCGACGGCGGCGGCCGTCGGCTACTCGCAGGAGTCCGGGATCCCGTACGTCGAGGGGCTGGTCAAGAACCGCTACGTGGGGCGCACCTTCATCCAGCCCGACCAGCGGCTGCGGGACCTCGGGGTGCGGCTGAAGCTCAACCCCCTGCCGGAGCTGATCGGCGGCAAGCGCCTCGTCGTGGTGGACGACAGCGTCGTGCGGGGGACGACGACGCCCCACGTGGTCAACCTGCTGCGAAAGGGAGGGGCTGCCGAGATTCACCTGCGCATCTGCGCGCCCCCGATAATGTGGCCGTGCTACCTGGGCGTGGACCTTGCCACCCGCAGCGAGCTCATCGCCGCCAACATGAGCGTGGAGGAGATACGCGAGCACGTGGCGGCGGACTCCCTCGGCTACCTCAGCATCGAGGGGCTCCTGCGCGCCGTGGACCTCCCCAGGAACGAGCTCTGCCTGGGCTGCTTCACGAGCAACTACCCTGTCCCCGTCCAGCTCGAGCTGGGCAAGCTCGCCATGGAGGTCTAGAGACGGATGTGAGCCGGCGCGTGGCGGGATTCACCCCCATCCTAACCTTCCCCCGTCAAGGGCCCGTCAAGGGGGAAGGGACTCTGAGATAGTCTCTAATATGGAGATCACCGCGCGATGAAAGCGCTGCTTAGCACCTCCGACAAGACCGGGCTTGCGGAGTTCGCGCGCGCGCTGGTGGAGGCCGGCTTCGAGCTGGTTAGCACCGGGGGCACGGGCGGCGCCCTGGAGGATGCGGGGCTGCCGGTGACACAGGTATCGGACGTGACCGGCTTCCCGGAGATCATGGACGGCCGGGTGAAGACGCTGCACCCCGCCGTACACGCGGGCATCCTGGCGCGGCGCGGCAACGAGGACGACGCGGCCCAGCTGGCGCGGCACGCGATCGACGCCATCGACGTCGTGGCGGTGAACCTGTACCCGTTCGTGGAGACGGTATCGAGGGACGGCGCGACCCTGGACGATGCGCTGGAGAACATCGACATCGGCGGCCCGGCCATGATACGCGCCGCCGCGAAGAACTTTCCGGGCGTGCTCGTGGTCGTCGATCCGGCGGACTACGGCTGGGTCGCCGAGAAACTGGCCGGCGGGCCGGCGGCGGTCTCCCTGGAGGAACGGCAGCGGCTGGCGCAGAAGGCGTTCCAGCACGTCGCGGCGTACGACACGGCGATAGCGCGTCACCTGGCCGGCGGCGACGGCCCGTTCGGCGGCCAGGTAACGCTGGGGTACGAGAAGCTGGCCGACCTGCGCTACGGGGAGAACCCGCACCAGGCGGGCGCCCTCTACGCCGACCCCCTGGCGACGGGCGGCGTGGCTCGCGCCGAGCGCCTGCACGGCATGGAGCTATCGTTCACGAACATCCTCGACGCCGACGCGGCCTGGCGCATCGCCTGCGACTTCGAGGAGGCGATGGCGACCGTCATCAAGCACACGAACCCCTGCGGCCTCGCCGTCCACGACGACCAGCCGACCGCCTACAGGCGCGCGTTCGAGGGGGACTCGACCTCGGCCTACGGCGGCATCCTGGGATTCAACCGCACGGTGACTGCGGCGACGGCGGAGGCGATGCGGGGGGTGCTCTACCACATCGTCGTCGCGCCGGACTACGAGCCGGAGGCGATGCGCATCCTGGAGAGGCGCAAGCAACTACGGGTGCTGAGGGCGGCGCCGGAGCGCGGCCCAGGGGCGGGGCTGGACGCCCGGAGGGTCGGCGGCGGGGCGCTGTTCCAGTCGGCGGACACCTCCGACGAGGACCCCGGCGCGTGGAAGACGGTGACGGACCGGGAGCCGACCGAGGCCGAGCGCAGGGACCTCGCCCTCGCATGGAAGGTGTCGCGGCATATCAAGTCGAACACCATCGTGCTCGCCAGGGACGGCGCCATGGCCGGGATGGGCGCGGGACAGCCGAACCGGGTCACGAGCGTCCACCTCGCGCTGCGCCTGGCGGGCGACAAGGCGCGGGGCAGCTCGCTCGCCTCGGACGCCTTCATGCCGTTCGCGGACAACGTCGAGATGGCGGCGGAGGGAGGCGTGACGGCGGTCGTGCAGCCCGGCGGCTCGATGCGCGACGACGAGGTTATCGAGGCGGCGAACAGGCTTGGAGTGGCCATGGTCTTCACCGGGACCCGCCACTTCCTCCACTGAGGCGGCGCAGGCGCCCGTGACCACCTCCCTGGAAGTCGTGCTGCCGGTGCTCGACGAGGAGAAGAGCCTGGAGGCGAGCGTCCGCAAGCTGCACGCGCACCTGGGCGGCGCCTTCGCGTCCTACGACTGGCGCATCCTGGTAGCCGAGAACGGCTCCACCGACTCGACCCCGCAGATCGCCGACCGCCTCTCGGAGACGCTGCCGAACGTCGGGGTGGTGAACCTCGGCGTGAGGGGCCGCGGGCGGGCCATACGCAGGGGCTGGCTGGAGAGCGGCGCCGACATCGTCGCCTACATGGACATCGACCTGTCCACCGACCTGGCGAGCCTGGAAGACGCAGTGGAGGCGATAGAGAGCCACGGGTACGACATCGCCGTCGGGTCGCGGCTGCTGAAGGAGTCGCGGGTAATTGGGCGGCCATTCCACAGGGAGGTCATGTCCAGGGCGTACAGCCTGACCTTCCGGCTGCTGTACCTGACCCGGTTCCGCGACGCCCAATGCGGGTTCAAGGCGATCAGCCGCGAGGCGGCGTCGGCGCTGCTGCCGGTCGTGCAGGACATGGGGTGGTTCTTCGATACGGAGCTGCTGATAGTCGCCGAGAAGAACGGCTACCGGATCAAGGAGGTGCCGGTAACGTGGACGGACGACCCGGACACGCGAGTGCGGATCATCCCCACGATCTTCGGCGACCTGAAGGGCCTGCTCCGCCTCAAGCTCGGCGGACTGGCGAAGGCGTCGAAGGCGTTGGCGGCGTCAGCCGGGAGACCCCGCCGGGAATAGGGTGCGTGACCTCACCCTCCGGCCAGCTTTTCGGCGTTGAGGTGGGTCAGCTTTTCGAAGACCTCTGCGGGGAGCTCCAGCTTCCTGATGTGGTCCATCAGCTTGGTGTCGTAGATGTCGCGGGCGAACAGGAGCTTGTCTGCGTAGTCGACCAGATATCGGCGGCCGAACTCCTCGTCCCTGGTTAGGGCGGTGTAGCCGGAGGTTGCGGACAGGTCGGCGTAGAGGTTCGGGTGCTTCTCAAGCATGGCGGGGTTTGCGCCGCCGGGCAGCACGGGGCCTTCGGGGTACATCTCCTTGTCGTAGCGGTCGTCGCCGGATATGCGGGACCACCAGCCGGGGCCGTGGGCGACCAGGATGGTATCCGGGCAGGCGGTGAGCGCCCTGTCCAGCGCGCCCATCGTGCCGCCGTACCACCAGTCGCGCCAGGGGTAGTCGCTGCCGAACTTCACGCCGTATTCGAGGTGGATGGTGACGGGCAGCCCCATCTCGCCGAAGACGCGCAGGAGCCTCAGGGAATCGGGGTCGTCGAAGACGACGCGGCTCTTGTACTCGCCGGCCAGGCGGATGTCGTAGAGGTCGACGGCGGACCTGATGCGCTCTATCGCGTCGGGGCGCTTGGGGTGCGGCGCGTAGCCCAGCACGAAGCGCTCGGGGGCGTATGCGCCCACCTGCAGGACGCTGTCCAGCGGGATGCCGCTCTCCGCGCCGGGGGGCATGGTGAGCTGGTTCGACCTCACGTCGTACTCCGACTGCGGCACGTCCCACGAGAGGAGCCACAGCTTGTCGATGCCGTTATCGTCCATGTCCTGGACGATCTTCCGGGCGGTGAAGCCGTGGTAGTCGGGGTGGTTGTGGGCGTCTATCAGCATGGCGGCATGTCTCTCTTGGCCCCTACTTCCTCATCAGCTCGACCATGCGCTTGATGGAGTTGACGAGCTTGCCGGCGGCCTTCGCGGTCTTGGACAGCTTGCGCAAGAGGGCGAAGGCGACCAGCGCGACGACGAGCATCAGCACCAGGAACAGGACGTCCCTGGCCAGCGCGACGCTCTCTTGCGGTCCCAGGTCCATCGGCGCGGCCTAGCCCCTGGACGGCTCCTTCATGGTCTTCTTGAACTCGCGGGTCAGGTCGGCGAGGTGGGTGTCGTTCTCCCTGATCTGTTGGAGGTGGACCATGCGCTCCGGGCCGGCGGTCCTGATCATGGCCTCGCCGTGGATGCGGTCGATCCAGAAGCGGGCCTCCTTGCCCAGCGCCTCGCGGAGCTCGGGCAGCTTGTCATCCGGGTAGCGCTCGGAGAAGTTCATGGTGTACATGCGCCTCCTGCCGGAGCCGCCGAAGGAGGAGTGCTTGATGTTGTGGTCGAAGACGAGGAGGTCGCCGGGGGTCGTTTCGAGGGCGACGGCTGGGACCGTGGACGGGTCGATGCCGAAGCCGCCGTTGCGCAGGTGGCTCTCGAGGGCGTCGGCGAATGGCTCGCCGACGCGGTGGCTGCCCGGGATGACGCGCAACGCGCCGGTGTGCCTGGTGGTGGGGTCGAGGTAGAAGGCCATCTTGATGCTCAGCACGGGCCTGGCGCCGTAGCCGTCGGAGTGCCAGCGGGTGTCGCCGACGTATAGGTTGCCGTCGCCGCTGGTATAGTTGAAGTCCTCGCCGCATATGCTGGAGGCTACGTCGTGGATGCGGGGGTCGTCGAGGAGGGAGCTGAGGTACTCGCTCTGGTCCGGGAATGGGACTATGGCGGAGCGGGCGGCGCCGTCGTGCTCGCGCCCGTGGTGGCCGCCGCCGTGCCCGGCCCAGATGGCCTCGAACTCGTCGATGACGCGGTCCACGCAGTCGGACAGCAGGCCTGGGAAGGCGAGGAAGCCGAAGGTCCTGAAGTGGTCCAACTGGTCTTCGGATAGCGGTTGCTGGGTCTTCATGCGAGCCTCCTGCCGATGATGCACCGCATCTTCTCACGTTGGGAACGAACGCGCCAGCGCCTGGGCGGGACCCCCATCCTAACCTTCCCCCCTGCTGAGGGGGAAGGAAAATCAAGTTGCGCTAGGCGAGCGGGGGCTTGAGGTCGACGTCGAGGACGGTCTCGCACCATAGGGCGGCCTGGAGGAGGCGTTGCTCGGCGAACGGGGCGGCGGCCAACTGGAGGCCGAGGGGCAGGCCGGACTCGCTGAGGCCGGTGGGTATGGTTATGGCCGGGAGGCCGGCGGTGGTCCAGGGCGACTGGAAGACTGGATCGCCGGTGTTGGTGAGGTCCGGCAGGGCGGGGGTCGGCGTGGAGGGGGTCAGCAGGGCGTCGCAGCGCTCCGCCGGCGGAAGGGTCTCGTCGCGGAAGCGCTTTCGCATCCTCTGGGCCTGGAAGTACTCGGTCGCCGGCGCGGCCATGCCGGTCTCGATGAGGTCCCGCACCTTGGGGGCGTAGTCGTCGGCGCGGGCCGCGAAGTCGTCGCGGTGGGACACGGCGGCCTCGACGGCCATCACGAGCACGTGGGCCGGGATTAGGTCGTCCAGGGAGGTCTCCAGGCGTACTTCGTCGATGCTTGCGCCCTCGCGTTGCAGGGCCTCTATGACGGACTCGGTGTGGCGGCGCGCCTCCGGGCCGGCCCTGTCCATGAAGGCGGTCACGACGCCCACGGACGGGGGGCGCGGCGGGGCCGCCAGCGCGGCGGCGTAGTCGGGCACGGGAGCCGTCGACGAGACGTCGTCGTTGGGATCGTGGCCTGACATGACGCCGAGCATGACGGCGGCGTCGGTTACGGAGCGGGTGAAGAAGCCCATCGTGTCGAGCGACTCGGCGACGGGCATGACGCCGTACCTGCTGATGCGCCCGAAGGTGGGCTTCATGCCGACGACGCCGTTGTACGAGGCGGGCCGGAGCACGGAGCCGGCGGTCTGGCTGCCTAGGGCGGCTGGGAACATCCTGGCGGCGACGCCGACCGCCGAGCCGCTGGAGGAGCCGCCGGGCGTGTGGGCGTAGCCGTAGGGGTTCCTGGTGGGCGGCGGGTCCGCGCAGGCGAACTCGGTGGTTACGGTCTTGCCCATGACGACGGCCCCGGCGCGCCTGAGCATGGCGACCGAGGTGGCGTCGTAGGAGGGCACGAAGTCGGCGTATATGGGGGAGCAGCCGGTGGTGCGGAGGTTGGCGGTGTAGAAGATGTCCTTGACGCCTATGGGCACGCCGTGGAGGGGCCCTACGGGGCCGCTCCGGGCAAGCTCGTCGGCGCTGGCACTCGCGGCGTCCATGGCCGCGTCCTCGTCCAGCGTCACCCAGACGCGGAGGTCCGGGTCGAGGGCGTTGGAACGAGATAGGAGCGCGCCCATGAGGTCGACGGGAGAGAGGCGGCGCAGGCGCATGGCCTCGGCGGCGTCGGAGACGGTCAGTTCGTGGGGTTGAGTCATGCGAGCACCTTCAGGCCGGCGCCAACCTAGGATCCAGACCTGCCGCGCCGGCAGGTCGATACCAATCGCGCAAGCGGTCTAACTGCTGAGCAATGCGGATATCAGATCGTCGAGGAACCTCTCGTCTCTCCCAACGGAAAGCGCCTTCGCGTACTCGACGAGGTCTTCCAAGAAAACGCCGCCCCCTTCGGGAAGGATCATGGGAAGTCCGTCACGCTCTCGTTCGAGCGCACGCGGAGAAAACGTGACGGAATCCCATCCCTTCGAGAGTTGCATCCAAGACGGCGGTGTCGATCCACATCACGCCGCCAACAGGTGACTTGCGGACAACCTGGGGCGAGTCACGCTCCCAGTCTCCGGCGACTCCTCGCCCACAACCTCATACGAGGGCTGGCCGTCGGGGTACTCATCCTCCCACCACCACTTGACCTGGTACTGGTTCAGGCGCGCCTCGAGCTGTCCTGAGCCTCTGCAGACCTCGACGAACTCACGGAATAGCCCCTTGACGGCCTGAATCGCCTCTGCCTCGGAGTCGCCATATGCGAAGAGCCCCAAGCCTCCAAGCCGGGCAACAATCCTATCCTCACGCACTGCCGACTCCAATGGAACATGCACTACAACCCTCCGGTGCGCGCCCATAGCATGTCCTCCCTGTGTACCTTGCCCTATCCCCATTCCGTCTCAGTCCGAAGAACCCGCCGTGTACGATCATTATAGAGTGGAGCCAGTTTATCATAGAGGCGTCCGGCAAGCCAAACCCATGTACTGGCGTCCAGACATGGGAACCAGCTTGCAGACACCGGCATTTCACCCTGACCCTAGCCATCTACCTGTGACGGGGGAAGAGGCAAGAGACTCGCCAACACGCACACATGAAGCCAGGATAGTATCTGATGCTTATTCTTGACGTTAGTAACTTTCCACGTTACTATTCCAGGTAGTGAACCGCTTTAGGGATACCGATGCGCTGCGGCTCTTCACCGGGCAGACTGTCCGGCGCTTGCCGGCCGACATCCAGAGGCGGGCCCGAATGAGGATTCAGCGAGTGGTGGCGGCTACGGCGCTCACCGACCTTCGGGTACCGCCGTCCCACCGGCTGGAAGCCTTACGCGGAGACAGGGAAGGCCAGTACAGTATTCGAGTCAACGACCAGTGGCGCGTGTGCTTCATCTGGACGGAACGGGGCGCGATGGAGATCGAAGTCGCCGACTACCACTGAGGAGGGACCCATGACTACCGCCGAGCCGATACACCCGGGGGAACACCTGGCGGAGATGATGCAGGAGATGGACATCACCCAGTACCGCCTCGCGAAGGCGATAGGTGCGCCGCAGGTGCGCATCCACGATATCGTCCACTGCCGCAGGTCCATTACCGCGGACACGGCGCTGCGAATCGGGCAGGCCCTGGGAATGACCCCCGACTACTGGCTGAACCTCCAGCGGATGTACGACCTGGACGTGGCCCGGGCCACCACCGACGTCAGCTCGATCAAGCCGCTCGTGGGGACATCTGCCTGAGTCGGAGCCCCTACGGGGTGATGGCTGATAGATTGACTTCCCGCGCGCCCATGCCCAATAATGGCCGCATCACCGGGGGGAAGGAATAATTCCATGATCGAATGGCTCGGCATCGGCCACCTCTTCGAGCTTTCCGGGATGGAAGCGGTCGCGGGCTTCCTCACCCCGCTGGCGATCTTCGCCTTCTTCTTCCTGGCGCAGATCATACTGCCGGCAAGGCGGGTCACCGGCTACGTCGTCAACCCTGAGACGGGCAAGCCCCGCAACTACCGGCTGAACGGCATCCTGGCGTTTGCCATCGCGGTCGTCGTGTGGGCTACCGAGATCACCGGTATGCCGCGCGACTGGTTCTACCGGTCCTCGATATATGCCGTGGCCGGCGGCACGGTACTATGCCTCATCTTTTCGGTCCTGGCCGTGTTCAGCCAGCCGCGAGTCGGGACGAAGAATCTGCTCGCGGAGCTGTGGACCGGGCGGACGCAGGAGCTCTCGTTCTTCAACGAGCGCTTCGACGTGAAGATGTACCTGTACGTCGTCGGCGGGACGATGCTGTCGCTCAACGCCCTGTCCGGGGCCGCGTACCACTACGAGACCTTCGGCGAGAACTCCAACCCGGGCGTCTTCCTGTATGCGGCGTTCTTCACGTTCTACATACTGGACTACTTCATCTTCGAGCACGTACAGCTATACACCTACGACCTGATCCATGAGAAGCTCGGCTTCATGTTGTTCTGGGGCGGCCTGGTGGTCTACGGCTGGGTGTTCATCCTCCCGTTGTGGGGCATGGCCGCTCACCCGGACCCCGGGTTCTCCACGGCGTGGACGTACGTCTGGCTCATCGGGGCCGCCGCGCTGTTCCTGGTCGGGTGGGGCATCTCGCGCGGCGCGAGTATGCAGAAATACACGTTCAAGCGGTGGCCCGACCGCAAGTTCCTTGGGCTCATAGAGCCTCGGTACATCGAGGCCGGCGACCGCAAGATACTGTGCAGCGGCCTGTGGGGTCTCGCCCGGCACTTCAACTACCTCGGCGAGGGGTTCCTCTCCTTTTCGATCGGGCTGGTATTCGGCCACTTCGCCAATCCCTGGGCCTGGACCTACTTCGTCTTCGTCGTCACGTTCTTCACCTTCCGTCAACGTGAAGACGACAAGCAATGCGCCGAAAAATACGGCGCCGAAAAGTGGGCCGAGTACCAGGCGCGCGTCAAGTACCGGGTCTTCCCCGGCATCTATTGAGGGCCCGCCCATGTACGTAGGAACGCAGTTCCGGGCGCGCCACGAAACGGACATAAGGCAGCTTGCGCAACTGGGCGTCGAGCACGTCGACGTAACGCCCGAGGAGCATTGGACCGAGTGGACGGTCGATCTCCTCGCGTCGATCCGGGAGAAGTACGCCAAGCACGGGATTACAGTGGAGTCGATGCACACTCCCCTCGGCTCCAAGGCCGCGTTCCACAACGGCATGCCCCACGTGTTCCTGGGCCCCAGCGACGAGAGGGAGCGGGAGCTGGACGGCTTCTGCGATATCATCCGCATGGCGTCGGAGGCCGGCCTGAGGGCGCTGCTCTACAACATCACCATCCTGGGGCACCTGCGCACGGCGCCGCGTTACGGCAGAGGCGGCGCGGCGCTGTCGTCCTTCAGGTACGCCGACCTCGACCGGTCATTGCCGGAGTTCGAGGGCGGCGCGGCGGACGCGGACACGATGTGGGAGCGGATCGACTATTTCCTGACACGCGTCGTTCCGGCGGCGAGCGAGTACGGGGTGCAGCTTGCGTGCCACCCGCAGGACCCCGGCATCAAGGACTACGAGTACCGCGGCGTGGCGCGCGTGATGGGCACGGTGGAGGGGCTAAAGAAGCTCGTCGCCATGCGCGAGGACCCCTACCACGGCCTAAACTTCTGCCAGGGCACCGTATCGGAGATGCTGGAAAGGCCGGGCGAGGAAATCTACGACGTTATCCGCTACTTCGGGAGCCGCGGCAAGATCTTCAACGTACACTTCCGCAACATCAAGGGCGGCGTGCTGGACTTCGTGGAGGTCTTCCCCGACGAGGGCGACGTGGACATGCTGCGGGCCGTCCGCGCCTACAAGGAGGTCGGCTACCCGTACATGCTCATGCCGGACCACGTGCCTGGCATCGACGGGGACGAGGCGCAGCAGGTGGGGTTCGCGTACTGCTACGGGTACATCCACGCCATGATCCAGGCGGCGTAACGAGGATAAGAGGCTCTCCGCTCCCGTAGCCCGTCAGTCCGCGATAGGACTAAGGAGAAACCATATGACACCTTGGCTAGGAGATGGGTGGCACTTCTGGGTACGACTAGTGGCTCGCAGGTAGAGCAAGGTTCCCCTTGGACAAATCAATTCTTCATGCTAGAATGTCACCAGATTTCCCTTAGCGCCGGGGAGAGGAAGAATCCATGGAAGCAAGAATCGTAAACCTAAAGACGCTCTTCGAAACCGAGGTCTCGTACCGCATACCGCAGTTCCAGAGGCCTTACGCTTGGAGAAAAGGAAAACAGTGGGAACCGCTGTGGGACGATGTTTCAAAGAGTTGTGAGAGATTACTTAATTGGGAAGGAGAAGATGAGCCTCCTCCACACTTCATGGGTGCCATAGTATTGCAGCCGCGTGGTCATTCCACTGGAGAGGTGGTCAAGAGCATTGTAGTGGATGGACAGCAGAGGCTTACAACACTGCAATTGTTGATACGGGCAACCCAGGAAGGATTCCAAAGTATAAACGAGACTGTCAGGGCCGAGCGTCTGTCAAAACTTACACTGAATAGTAGGAACTATTGGGCTGATGATCCTGACAACGAGACGAAAATTCGTCAATCAAACCAAAATGACCAGAAGGCATTTCAAGAGGCCATCAGAGATTCTGGTGATGATCATGGGCCCGTGCGCTCCATCAGTGAGGCTTATCAATACTTCAAGGAAGAAGTGAGTAAGTGGCTGAACGAACGGCCAGCAGATAGAGCCGAGAGGGCTAGGGCGTTGGAAGAAACCCTCACCAAACATTTTCAAGTTGCGGCTATTGATCTGGACGAGAGGGAAAAACCTCACTTCATATTTGGAGTTCTGAATACTAGGGCCGAAACGCTGAGACAGTCGGATCTCGTCAAGAATACAGTCTTGTATGAAGCAGACGTTGTTGACGATGCTCAGAGTGCGAGGTCTCTTTGGGGCATGTTCGACAGTAATGAATGGTGGCGTAAAGAGACGAAGGAGGGGCGTCTGACTCGAATCCACTTAGATAGGTTCCTGAACTACTGGATGATCATGCGGGCTCGGAAAGACATTACAGCGGAACGTGTGTCGGGTGAATTTACTAGCCATGTTGAGTCAGTAAAGCCGTGTCGGGATATTCATGCTATTGCGCAAGACATTAGAAGCGCTGGTGTAGTCTATGAAGACGTCGAAAATGCCCGGGTCGTGGGGAGTGAGACTTTCTTGAGACGAATGAAGATAATGGAGCTTGGCGTTGTTATGCCTCCCTTGTTGTGGCTGTACACGAACGAGGTTCCCAAAGAAAAGCGGCAGCGGAGCGAGCAGGCGTTAGAGAGTTACGTAGTTCGGCGTATGCTCTGTGGTCTGAATTCTCAAGGACTGAATAGGCTTTTTGTCGAGCTCTTGACCGACTTGGAAGACGGCGAAATTGAATCAACGGATCAAACCATTATTCAATACTTGAAAAGGCAACAGGTTGATAATCGAGTTTGGCCAACAGATAATACGGTAGTGGCAAACCTGGTTGAGACGCCATTGAGAGGGACTGTGAGTCGCCAAGTGATGGTTCTGGAAGCTATAGAGATGCATATGAGAAGTGATAAGACCGAAGCTCTTGGCCAGTCGGCACTTACACGCGAACACATAATGCCGCAGCAGTGGGAGAGGAACTGGCCATTGCAGACAAACAATCTCGACCAACAGGAGGCGAGGGAATACAGAAATCAGACAGTCAGAGAGCTAGGCAATCTCACACTAACGACCCATAAATTGAATGCGAGCCTTTCGAACGGTCCGTGGCTTGAAAAGTGCGATGCACTGGAGCAGCACACAGCTTTACGTCTCAACTGGGAATTGTTGAATGGAGCTCCCACTGTGTGGGACGAGTCGACCATTCATGAACGGAGCAAGCATCTGGCAAAGCTAATAGTAGAGATCTGGCCGCACGCTGAGAACTTGGAAGCAGCCTCGTAGGGACCAGCCTCGCTTAGGGCGAAGATCTGAGTTTCGTGAATCGAGCGCCGTTTCGCTCGCGGCTGCGGGTGGGTCAGAAGCTCTCTTCGAGTTGCCGCAGCTCCTCGGGGAGGGAGAGGGCTATGCCGGCCTCTTCCTCGGGCGGGTCGTCGTCGCGCCTGGAGGTGAAACGGCCTATCGGTATGGCGGGCATGGTGGCGACGTGGGCGCCCGCGCGCGCGCCGAGCTCGAGGGAGTAGCGGGCGATGGCCTCGTTATCCTCGGCGTCGACGATGCTTACGAAGTCGTACTGGCCGAGGACGCCGTAGAGGCCCATGACCCTGACGCCGGGGGTTGCGGAGTCTAGCTGGGCGCGGGAGACGCTGCCGGGGTTGTCAAGGGCCTTGGCGCGCCCCGCGTCGTTGAGGGTCAGTAGCTGGATGTAGGTTGGCATTGGATGTCCTCCGGCAAGTCTAGGCCGGTTGGCCCAGAGAAGAAGGGGTCGCCTTTCACGCTGAATCGGTAAAGCGGATGATCAGAGGGACTATGATCGCCGTGACTGCCAGGGTCGCGATCACACCGGCGAACAGGAGATAGCGGACGCCGTAGTTCGACATGAGGGCTGGCTCGTAATACTTGTCGACATCGTTATCGCGGTACATGGCGACCAGGCCGCCGAGCAGTATTCTACGGGTGCGCCTGCCCAGGACCAATGCTGCGACCGCGACAATGTTGAGGAATACCGTCATAGCGATGAACACGGCCAATATGATGTCGTACGTGGCAGCATCCCCCTCTGCCGCGGCCTCCGTGGCCACGCCGAAGTTAATGGCAAGGACAATGAGGTTGAATATGATGGCGGTCAGCACGAAGATGGTGTCCGTGCGACTGCTCTCGCCAAGTTCTCTAACGATATGATCATGGACTTGACCGAGCATCCAGTCCTCCGTTCGTTGTGGAAGTGAAGCGGCCTCAGAACGGCCTAGCGCGGCGCTTCACGGCCACCAGCCGCTCCTCGATAGGGTCTACGGCGAACCCGAGGATCTCAAGGGTCGTAGCCCCAAGCAGGCATTCGGCGTCCGGCCCGAAGATGACCGGGCACCACCTATCCCGGCGTTGCACGATGACCCTGGCTGTCCCGACGGGATACTCGACCGTAGTACCGTCGGCAAGCTCGAACTCCTCGCGGCCCTGGGGCCGCACGCGCAACTGTTCCGACACGGACCGCGGAATCATCGTGTGGACCGCGCCAGTATCCACCGCGGCCTCGAGCTGCATAGGCTCGCCGCCGTCTACGTCGCCGACTTCGATCAGTACCGAGAACGTACCCACGCGGTTACCTCGCCAGGTTAAACCATATGCGATTATATCTTACTCCAATACCCCGGATTCCCGCTTGCGCGGGAACGACGGGTGGGGGCGCGAGAACGACGGATGGCAGGGGGTCAGGCGGCCCAGCCGTTCACGAAGTCCTGGACGTCGTAGTTGGCGGGCATGTCGTATCCGTTGTAGCGCGTGACCCTCCTGGGGTCGCCTGGGCGGGCCTCCTGGGGGTCGCCCTGGAGCCGGGCGTCGAGGGCGGCGAAGCGGTCCCATAGGGCGTCGAGCTCGGCGGGCGTGAAGCGCCGTTTCACGTCGTCGTAGAGGTACTGGTTCTTCGGGAGCGCGTTGCCGGTGGGCGTGTCGGCGCGGATGGTCTTGACGATCTTGCAGAGCAGGACGACGCACGCCATCTTCCACCGCTCGCCTGAGTGGAGGGCGTCGAGGGCGGCGTCGAAGCGTGCGGCGTCCCTGTCGATCATGCCGCGGTAGGCGGACTCTATGAGGTCGTGCTGGCGGGCGATGGCCGTCTCCCAGCGCCGGAACGGCTCGCGGACGGCCTCGGGCAGGGCGTCGGCGAAGCCGGGCACCCACCAGAGGTGGAAGTAGCGGAGCATCTCGCCGCCGAAGGACTGGTAGCCGATGTGAATGGTGCGGCGCAGGGTGGTGCCGTAGTTGGCGCCGGAGTGGAGCATGTGGTTGACGTATACGACGCCGTCGCCGGCCTCCAGCTCCACGGGTATGCCGCCGGGCGGGGGCGCGAGGCGGTCCTTCCTGAGCTGGGCCAGTTGCTCGGGGCTGGTGGGCTGGCGGCCACTGCCGGGGACGACCCAGAGGACGCTGTCGTCGTACAGGGGGATGTTCCACTGGACGTATCCGGGGCCGTTGCTGAGCATGTCCTGCTGGACGCCCTCGAGGGGGACGTCCCACTCGGGGCTGGTGTCGCGGTGCCAGCCGGTGCCGCCGGGGTGGTCGCTGACCGGGTTGCACATTAGCTGTAGCTGGTGGACGCCGACCTCGCCGCCGGCGAGCAACTGGCGGGAGACGCCGAGGGTGTTCTCGTGGAGGCAGAACTCGACGGTGTTGGCGGTGTCGGCGTCGACGACCTCGTCGAAGGAGACGCGCGGCTGCGCGCCGGTCTCCCAGACGCCGCCGGGCGGGTCGTCCGGGCCGCGCTCGCGCGCCCATATCTCGCGCTGGCGGTCGACAAGGGTCTCGAAGCTGGCGCGGAGCTCGTCGAGGCGGTCAGGGGGGATGCACTGGCGGATGATGAGGTAGCCGTCGCGTAGGAATTGCTGTTGGTCGATGTTCATGGTGGGTGTCTCCTTGGGGGTATCTTATCAGCGTGGGGGGGGGATGTGGGGGACGGGAAGGGTACTGATGGGAGTTGGTTGTAGCTGTGGACGTTGACGACGATTTCGGAGTTGTATGGCTACATGCCCGAGCGGATTATCTCGATGACCCGGTCGATGAATTCTCCGTCAAGTTGAAAGGATTCGGCCGGATCCCCCTCGCCATGACGCATACCGTGGTTGTGCTCAAGCACGAAGTCGTACAGGCGCTGGTTGTTGGGGAATCTCTGGTTTTCGAGGGCTCCAAGCCTTATCTCGAAGACTCGGTCGCTCTGTAGGACGTAGATGGAGGCTCCCCATTGTCCAGACCTGAGGCTGAAGCAAACACTGTCGTTGACCTGTGGCCGCCGGGCATAGAAGAGACCGCTGTTTTCCAGTTGTTGTCTTATCGACATCTACTAACCTCCGCGCTCCGGGCCGGGGGCCGCTTCCAAAGCGCGGCGGCGGGCTTGGGCCAGATCGTAACTAGCCTGCCGGCGCATCCAGAAATCGGCGTTGCTCCAGCCTATGCTCTCCAGGGCCAGTGCCACGTCGGGCGATATGGCGCAACGCGCGGACAGCAGGCGCGAGGCCGTGTTCCGGCTGACGCCCAGACGGGCGGCGAACTCGCTGACGCTCCAGCCCGCCGCCTTCAGGCCGTCACGCAGTCCGGCGGCCGGGTGGGTTGGATTCCGTGCGCTCATGGCGGTGTGTGGGGTTGGCGGCAATGTCGGCATTGGTCGGCGATCAGTCTATGCCGTCCTCTCGGTTGAGTTGGATAGCGGCGGCCACCACCTCTCGAATCCCGGCCAGAGCCTTCTCCGGCGTTTCGTCCAGGTGGCTGAGGAATTCGAATTCCAAGCACAGCCCCACGTATTCCTGGTCCTCTTCGGACCAGGACACCCGGTAGGCATATCGGTCTATCACTTCAGGCATCTTGTGGGGGTTGGCGTCATTTTGGTCGTCAAGGTCATACATCTCCCTTCTTGAGGTCCACGTACTTGGCGAGCTTCATGCCGTACCTGATTTCGACCCCGCAGGTGTTCGGCCCGACGCCAACGCCGCTTGATATGTCCGCGATCCGCAGATGCCGGAGCTCATCGTGATACTCGATGCCGAACAGGATCGCCTGGATTGCGACCTCTCCGTGAGGAGCAGTCCTCCGCATCGTCCTCAGGGTCTCAATCGCCTCGTCGAGGGTCAGTTCCTTCATTCGGTGTTCCCTTCCTCGCGTTCTTCTCGCTCCCGCACTCTCTACGCAATTAGCACGAACCACACAACTATCAGCACGAACACTGCCGCGACCGCTCCGATCAGCAACTGCTCACCAACGGACAGACCGTTGTTTGTCCTCCTCCCGGAGCTCCCCCGCTCCACCGAGGGGGAACGCCCCCTCCGGTCCTCACTCGCAGGACGCTCCCAGCTTGGTCGGCTTGGGAAGAGTGGACCTACGGGCCGCCTTCCGACACGGCGCGTCTCAGAAGATGGCGGACTGTCGCGTTCCTCGGGGCGCGGCCCCGACAGGTTCGCCAGTCGTAGGCGATTACACCCCGCACACGCGCAGGCGTCGGGATGATCGGTCTGATTCGCCTCCCAGTGGTTCATTACTCCTCCATTGCTTGGACGAAGGCTTGGCGGTCTGCTTTTGCCAGCCGGGGAGGGCGTAGGAAGAAGAGCAGCGCGAAGCATCCGACGTTACGCATTGTCGTCTTAGCAAACGTCGTAGCCAGTGAGCCCGACTATCACGACGCGATTCTCCGGCAACTCCACCTCCACGATGGAGATCGGACCGAAGGCGAGCGTGACGTCGTACTTGCAACTCCTCCATCGCGCTCATTCCGCATCTTCGATGTCCGACCACTCGGCCTCCCCGGAGAAGCTGGCCCATGCGCCCTTGTCCTTGAGCGCCATGATGCGGTCCTTATCCTTCGCGTCCACTGCGTCAACTTCGGCGGCCTCTCCGCCATCCAACGCTGACACCGACTCGCTGGCTGCTCCCTGGGTGCCTATGGGAACGCCACATCCCGTTCCGAAGACGACTACCACCATGCCGAGCAAGCCTACCAGGAGGAGTAGTGCGCCGAGCCTGGGTTCGACCCTTTTCAAGAAAAGAAGCAGCCCCACCCCTCCTATTGCCAGCATGGCTATGAAGTCTGCCATTTGTCACTCCTCCATTGCTTGGGCGAGGGTTTCGGCGGTCTGCTTTTGCCAGCCGGGCAGGGCGTGGGCGCAGATGGCGGACGTGATCGAGACGTTGGAGTGGCCGAGGCGCTTGCTGACGACGACGATGTTCTGGCCAGTCTGCAGGGCGACGTGGCGTGGAAGTGGCGCAAGTTGCGGACGGTCATGCTCTCCTCATCTGGCGGTCAAATGGTCGCCAAAACGCCTGAAATCGGGCCTTTCGATGCCATCTCAGATACGAACAAGGAAATAGTGGTGCCGAGGAGGAGACTCGAACTCCTACAGCCTGTTCGGCCACAGCGCCCTCAACGCTGCGTGTCTACCAATTCCACCACCGGCGCCAGAGGAAGGGGGGCGCCGTCGGTGGACGCCCAGAGGCAATTATAGGCGAGCGGGGGCGCGGTTGTCTATCGGCTGCGTCCGGGGAGTCCGACATGGATATAGGAGGATGGGCAGAGTTGGGAGCCCCGTCTCAGTCTTCCCCCGCGACGGGGGGAAGAGGCAGGAGACTCCGGTCCGCTCCCGTCGATACCCGCACAGGCTCCGTTGGCTGACGCGCGCAGGTTGAACGGGGGCCTGCCTGTTGATAGACTTGAAGCCTGTCCCGCAGTGGGCGCGGGACGGAGGGCCGCAGCCGGGGCCTGCGCGGACTATCCATTCTGCCCCCAAGGCGTCCATTGACAACCCTCGCGGCCATCGACGTTGGCTCCAACGCCATGCGGATGGCCATCGGCAAGACCCGCAAGAACGGCAGGGTGAAGGTAGTAGAGACGGCGCGCGAGCCCGTCCGGCTGGGGTGGGACGCCTTCTCGCGGGGGCGCTTCTCCCCGGAGATAATCGACAGGACGGTGGAGGCGTTCCACCGGTTCGGAGAGTCGATACGCGAGAGCGGCGCCCAGCAGACGGCCGCCGTGGCGACCAGCGCGGTCAGGGAGGCGCGGAACGGTCTGGAGCTGACGCACCGGGTACGGCAGGATACGGGCATCGACGTCAGCGTCATAACCGGGGTGGAGGAAGCCCGCCTGGTACACCTGGCCGTATCGAAGAAGCTGGACATATCGAAGGGCGACGCCATACTGGTCGACATCGGGGGCGGCAGCGTGGAGCTTGCCATCACGTCCGGCGGGGTCATGGTGGACAGCAGGAGCTACGATCTTGGGACGGTGCGAATGCTCCACGTGCTCTCCGGCGATGATGGGACAGGCCGATTTGCCCGGCTGGTGGAGGACGTGGCCTCCGAGATCCGAGATTGGGTCAGCGGGGTGCTCGGACACCACCTGGTCGGCGTCTTCATCGGGACCGGGGGGAACGTCGAGACGATAGGCGACCTGAGCGGGAGGCGCGCGGGAAAGATGGCCACGTCGTACGCATACCTCGGCGACATCGACCGGACGCGGCTGGAGCTCGAGGCGCTGGGCTTCGAGGGCAGGCGCAGCGAGCTTGGGCTGAAGCGGGACAGGGCGGACGTGATCTACCCCGCCACGGTGGTGCTACAGTCGCTGATGAACGTAGTGTGGGCGACGACTCTGACCATCCCGAGGGTCGGGCTGAGGGAAGGCGTGCTGGTGGACCTGGCGATGCGGTGGCGGCCCGGGCGGCGGCTGCGCAAGCAGGCCCGCCGGGGCGTCGTGGCCGCGGCATGAGGTGAGCTTGGATATGGACCTTCACGTTCTCAGGCACGGTTTGGCGGGCGTCCGCGACAGCCGGGCGTACCCGGACGACGGCGAGCGTCCGCTCACGCCAAAGGGCGCACGGAGGATGGCCCGCCAGGTGAAGGGCATGAACGCGATCGGCCTCTCGGTGGACGTGATACTGACCAGCCCCCTGGCGCGGGCGTTCGAGACCGCGGAGATAGTCCACAGGGGCCTCAGGAAGGCGGGCCCGCTCGTCTTCTGCGACGCGCTGGCGCCCACGGGGGAGCCGTCCAGGCTGCTGGAGCGGATCGCGAGCGAGTACGCCTCCGCGTCCGACGTGATGATCGTGGGCCACGAGCCGTACCTGAGCAGCCTCATAGCGGTGCTCGTGAGCGGAGACCTCGAGCCTGTGAGCCGGCTCAAGAAGGGAGCGCTCTGCAAGGTGCGCATCCCGTCGCTGGAGTATGGGCAGTGCGGCTGGATCGAGTGGTCGCTGACGCCGAAGCAGATGGTGAAGCTCGGATGACGCGGGACGACGCGGCCGCCCAGCCCGTAAGCTCGCTTGCCGGGCGGGTCGTGGAGCGGCGGCTGGCGAAGGTCGTCCGCCTGCTGCCCCGGGCGGCCAAGCGCCCGGAGAGGAGCGTGGATTACGTACACGACCTCCGCGTGGCCGCGCGCAGGGCCGCCGCGGCCCTCCGGATGTTCGCGCCCTGCCTGCCGGACGCCGAGCGCGAGTGGATGGCCTCGCGGCTGCGGCGCATACGCAAGTCCGCCGGCCCGGCGCGGGACCTGGACGTCATAGAGGAGAGGCTGTCGCGGATTGCCGCCGCCGGCGGCGCCACGCCGCAGCTCGCGGCGGTCATCGACCGGGTCCGCGACAAGCGCCGCCGGGCGCAGAAGCCGCTCCTGAAGGCATACGGCAAGGCGCGCAAGCGGCGCTTCCGCGCGCGGGCCGGAGATCTGGCCCAGCGGATCGAGTGGCGCGGGGAGGGGCCGGAGCCGGACGTGCGGGAGTGGGCCGGGGCTGCGCTTCGCCCGATGCTGGACAAGTTCGTGGCCCGGTCGTCCGCCGGGCTGACCGACCTGGACGCGCTCCACGCGATGAGGATCGCCGAGAAGCGGGTGCGCTACTCCCTGGAGGCGCTGCGGGAAGCCGCCGATCCCCCCGTCGACCGCGTCTCGCCCATCCTGGAGGAGTTGCAGGAGCGCCTTGGGGAGATCAACGACCACGACGCGGCGCGGGCGCTGATGCTGGGCTGGCGCAACGGCGCCAGGGACGACGGAATGCGCGAGCTCTTCGCATACCTCGCCGCCTTCGAGCAGTGGAGCGGCAGTTACGCCCACGACCAGTTCCTGGCGTGGTGGACGCCCCGGAGGCGGCTGGACATGCACGAGAGGCTGAACGAGCTCCTGGGCGAGCTTGGGCGCCCTCGGCCAGGGGCCGCCGTTCCCTACCGCGACATGCCCCTCGCGCTCATCGACTCGCCATAGAGACAGGAGGGACCCATGCCGAATCTGACGGGAGACCATATACGCGACATAGCCTTCCACGTATTGAGCGCGGCGGGGGCGTCCGACGGCAACGCGCGCATAGTGGCCGACCACCTCGCCAACGCGAATCTCGCCGGGCACGACTCCCACGGCTTCATACGCATCACCCAGTACGTGGCGGACATCCGCAACGGCACGATCGACGCCAGGGCGGAGCCCGTGGTGGCGCAGGACCACGGCGGCCTGGTGCAGATGGACGGCAACGGCGCCTTCGGGCAGGTGGTGGCCGCCAGTGCGACCCGCCTCGCCATCGAGAGGGCCCGCCGGAACGGCGTCGCCACCGTGACCATGACCAACCTGGACCACACCGGCCGGATCGGGACGTACCCGGAGATGGCCGCGGCCGAGGGCATGGCCGCGATCATGGTTACCGGCGTGGTCGGGGGCGCGAGCGGCATGAACGTCGCCCCGTTCGGTGGGACGAAGAGGAAGCTGGGCACCAACCCGATAGCGATCGGCTTCCCGTACCTGCCGGACTCGCCGGTGCTGCTCGACTTCGCCACGTCCGTCACCGCCGAGGGCAAGCTGCGGGTGTACCGCAACAGGGGGCACAGCCTGCCGTCCGCGTGGGTCATCGACAAGGACGGAGACCCCAGCGACGACCCGAACGATTACTACGACGGCGGCTCGATCCTGCCGCTAGGGGGCATCGAGAGCGGGCACAAGGGCTACGCCCTCTCCGTCATGGTCGCCCTGCTGGGCGCCATCGCGGGCGGGCTCGGCTTTCCGCAGCGCGACGTCGAGTCGGGCGCGAACGGCTCCTCGATAACCGTCATAGACGTGGGCAAGCTGTCGCCCCAGGAGGCCGTACGCTCCCGCGTCGGCAGGACGATCGACGTGATCAAGGACACCCCGCTCGCCAAGGGAGCGTCGGACGTGCTATACCCTGGCGAGATGGAGGCCAACACGCGGCGGGAGCGTATGGCCAACGGCGTAGAGATAGAGCAGGCGACCTGGGAGCCGGTCGCGGCGCTAATAGACGAGCTCGGCGTCGCGGACTCCATCGGCCCCATCGGGTGATCCGGCGTCCCGATTCCCAATCCTGTACCGAGGTGACATGACATGGCTGAGAACGAGATTCGAGTCGATTGGAGAGAGCTGCGCGAGTTCACCGCGACGGTATTCCACCGGGCGGGCGTGCCGCGGGAGGACGCCGACACGGAGGCCGAGGTGCTCGTGTGGGCCAACCTCAGGGGCGTAGACTCGCACGGCGTGCTCAGGATCCCGTGGTACGTCGAGAACCTGGACACGGGCATCATGAACCCGACGCCGCGGATACGGGTGACCAAGGAGACGCCGGCGACGGTGCTGATCGACGCCGACCGGGCGCTTGGGCCGGTGGTCACGGTGATGGCGATGCGGCGTGTCATCGAAAAAGCGCGCGGCGTCGGCGTAGGCTGGGGCCTCATCCGGGAGACGACCCACCAGGGCGCAATGGCCTACTACGCGCTGATGGCCGCGGATGCGGGCATGGCGGGCATCGCGTCGGTGTGCAGCCCGCCCAACATGGCGCCGTTCGGGGCCAGGGCCGCCGGCGTTCACAACAGCCCGATAGCCATCGCGGCGCCGGGGAACGAGAGCAACCTCGTGCTGGACATGGCGACGAGCGTAGTCGCGGGCGGCAAGCTCGACCTGGCGGTCGACAAGGGCCAGCCCATCCCCCTCGGCTGGGCGATAGACGTGGACGGCAACCCGACCACCGAGCCGCGGCGTCCGAACATCCTGCTGCCGGCCGGCGGCCCCAAGGGCTCGGGGCTGGCGCTGATGTTCGAGTGCCTCTCCAGCCTGATGGTCGGCAACCCGCTGCTGGAGCCCTCGCTCTCGGGCGCGAAGGTGGTGGAGCGCGGCGTCCAGAACAGCTTCATCATGGCGGTGGACGTCGCCGCCTTCACGGACGCCGACGAGTACCGCGCCAACGTCGACAGGCTGATCGAGGCGCAGAAGGCGCTGCCGCCCGCCGACGGCGTGGACGAGGTGATGGTGCCCGGCGAGCCGGAGGGCAGGACCTACCGCGACCGGGCCGCGAACGGCATCCCGCTCCCGCCTGGGACGGTCGCCAACCTGCGCTCCATCGCATCCCGCTTCGAGGCGCCCCTGCCGTCGGGTCTGTGAGCGGCTCGTCCCGCCCTATTCGGCGCGCCGGACGGCGTGCCCGCCGAACCGGCCGCGCATCGCGGCCAGCAGCTTCGCGCCGAACGGCGCCTCCTGCCGCGACCTGAACCGCGCCTGGAGCGACAGCGCCAACACCGGCGCGGGCACCCCCAGCGCCACCGACTCCTCCACAGCCCACCGGCCCTCGCCGGAGTCCTCCACGTAGGCGTCCACCGACTCGAGCGCCGGGTCCTCCTCCAGCGCCGCCGCCGCCAGGTCGAGCAGCCACGACCGGACGACGCTGCCCGACCGCCACAGCTCCGCGATCCTGGGCAGGTCCAGCCCGAGCTCCGTCTTCGCGCGCATCAGCTCGAACCCCTCCGCGTACGCCTGCATCATCCCGTACTCGATGCCGTTGTGCGCCATCTTCACGAAGTGGCCCGCGCCCGCCGGCCCGACGCGCGCGTATCCGCGCTCCGGCGACGGCGCCAGCGTCCGCAGCAGCGGCTCCACGCGCTCGAAGTGCTCCCGCTCGCCCCCGACCATCAGGCAGTACCCCTCCCGCAGCCCCCACACCCCGCCGCTCGTCCCCGCGTCCAGGAACCCGATCCCCGCCTCCCCAAGCTCCGACGCCCGGCGCATGCTATCCCGGTAGTTCGAGTTGCCGCCGTCCACCACCACGTCGCCCGCCGATAGCCGCGCCCGCAGCTCGCGCAGTATGCCCTCCGTCGCATCCCCCGCCGGCGCCATCGCCCACACCGCCCGCGGCGCCTCCAGCAGCCCAACCAGCCCCGCGATGGACGAGGCCCCCCGCGCTCCCTGCCGAACGCAGGCCCGCACCGCCTCCTCGTCCCGGTCGAACACCGCCACCTCGTGCCCGCCCGACAGCAGCCGCGCCGTCATATTCCCGCCCATCCGCCCGAGCCCGATCATTCCCACTTCCATGGCCTGCTCCCTCCGTCGTATCCTCGAAGCGCGCCGAGTCTAGCACAGCAAGGCCTACCCAACGCCGCATGGC
Organism: Dehalococcoidia bacterium; assembly: GCA_963664035.2. GTDB lineage: Bacteria > Chloroflexota > Dehalococcoidia > Lucifugimonadales. Next base: position 3,412,444 of record OY760867.2, read on the forward strand.
ATGATGTATATATCAGACGCCTCGGTGCGGAGATTCTTCCTAGGTTGTGTTGACATTCAAAACGGCTCCAGTCATGTCATTGGTACGAAAATAGGAATCAGGCAGCTTGGAGAGTGACCTGATACCCTAGGCGCTCGATGCGCTTGACGTTCCTGAGCAGGATGTAGTGCTTATTCCTCTGATCGAAGTACTCACCTCCCAAGTCTCGGTACTCGGTCCCGTCCCGAAGCATGTGATAGATGTTCTTGATCACCGTGTGAGCGATGGCGGTGACCGCACGCCTGCGGCCCCTGCGAGCTGCGAGCCTGTGGTAGCGCGCTGACAAGTAGGTGCCCTTGGTTCGGGCCGCCGCCTGTGCGACCTCTGTCAGCGTTGCCCGCAACCACGGACTGCCACGACCGGTGTGTCCGCTCCTGCGCTTGCCCGCGCTCTCGTAGTTGCCAGGACTGAGCTTGGCCCAAGACGCAAGGTGGCTCGCCGACGGGAACCTGGACATGTCGTCGCCTATCTCAGCTAGAATCTCCTCGGCAGCGCGGCGAGCAATGCCAGGAATCGCGTCGAGGCGCTCGATCGTCTCCTCTAAAGGGGCAAGACGACGGGCCACCTCCGCATCCAACTGTGCGACCTGGGCCTCCAACATCTCTAGCGTCTCCAACTGCACGCCGAGCATGAACCGCTGGTGGTCCCCCATCGTACCCTCCAGCGCCCAACGCAACTCGTCCAGCTTCTTCCTCAACAGCCCACGGGCCATCTCCGCCAACACGTTCGGGTCTTCCTCCCCCCCTACCATCGCCCTGAGCATGTCTCGCCCAGACGCCCCCAGTATGTCCGTTGCCACCGAGGACAGCTTGATGTTGCCACCTTCCAACACCTTGTGCATCCGGTTGGCGATCTGAGCCTTGTCCTGCACCACCCTGCGCCGGTAGCGGACCAATTCGCGCAACTCTCGCTGTGCCCGATCAGGTATGAAGCTGGGCCGCAAAAGTCCGTGCCTGAGAAGCTCCGCTATCCACTCGGCGTCCTTCACGTCAGTCTTACGACCGGGAACTGCCTTGATGTGACGAGCGTTCGCCACTATCAACTCAAACTCGTGCTCCAACAGGTTGTACACAGGCTTCCAGAACACCCCCGTGCTCTCCATCGCCACAGCACTCACTCTCAACTGGCTCAGCCAGTCCGCAAGCCCCAGAAGCTCCCTGTGTGTCGTCCCGAACGTGCTGACTTGCCGCTCGTCACCTGCCAGCACACACGCGGTGATCGACTTCTTATGCACGTCCAGGCCGCAGCACCTGTCATGCAACACCTTCAATCCACTCAATTCGCTCACCTCCAGAATTGTCTACCGGTTGAGGGCGACCCCGAGTGGACTCAATTTGGTACGCGTGCTCACTCATCTCTGAGCGGCTACAGCTAGGTGCTCTAGGCGGGTCGCAGGTATCAGGTTACTACACAGGCTCGAAGCGCCAATGACTACCGAACTCATCCACCAACCGGCGACGCTATTTTTCATCCCTTGGTGCGCCGGACCGCAACCGACATGGATGGTTACCATGAAAATAGATTGTTCATGCGGCTTGGAGGGTGACCTTGTGGCCCAGCCGCTCGAGTTGTCGGACTGCCCTACGGGTGACGGCGTCTCTGTCCCGCTTCTCGAAGTAATCGTGGCCCAGGTCCACAAAGGGCTTTCCCGTTCTGATGATGGCGTGAATGATGACGGCGATGCTGTGAGCGACGGCCATGGCCGCTCTGTTGGCTCCGATGCGGCGCGCCAGACGGTGGTACTGCGCTCCCAGGCAGGTCTTTGTGCGGGAGGCAGCCCTAGCAGCCTCCACGAGGGCCGATTGGAGAGAGGGGTTGCCCCTCTTGACCGGACTCCGCTTGCTCTTACCCCCGCTCTGGTTGTTCCCAGGACTGACCCCAGCCCAGGAGGCCAGACGTCCCGGCGTGGCGAACCTGCCCACGTCGGTTCCTATCTCCGCCACTATCGTCTCGGCAGTGCGCCGACCTACTCCGGGGATCGTATCGACAGCCTCCAGAACGTCTTTGTGAGGCCCAACACGCCGGTCCACCTCCTCATCCAGCCTCTCTATCTCCCTGTCCAGGTAGCTCAGATGCCGCAACTGAGCACCCAGCATCAACCGCTGGTGAGACCCCATCACGCCCTCCAGAGCCTCCTCCAACGCATCGAGCTTCTCCCGCAGACGTCCCTTCGCCATGTCTGCCAGCACCTTGGGGTCGTCCTCACCCTCGGCAATGGCAGAGAGCATCTTCCTGCCCGAAGCTCCCAGCACGTCAGAGGCTACCGACCCCAGTTTGATGTTGGCACCCTCAAGCACCTTCTGTACCCGGTTCGCCTCGCGCGAGCGCTCATGTACCAGGCTACGACGGTAGCGCACCAGCTCCCGAAGCTCACGCTGCGCACGCTCAGGTATGAAGCTGGGCCTGAGAAGCCCGTGCCTCAGAAGGTCCGCTATCCACTCGGCGTCCTTAACGTCGGTCTTGCGCCCAGGCACCGTCTTGATGTGAGCCGCGTTCACCACCCACACCGTGAACCGGTCCTCAAGCAGGTTGACGATAGGCTTCCAGTACACCCCCGTGCTTTCCATTGCAACGTGGGTCACTCTCCGCTCACCAAGCCACTCCGACAGCGCCATGAGCTGACGCGTCGTTGTGCCAAAGGTTCTCGTCCTCTGATACTCAGGCGTAATCACACATGCCACCACCGACTTCTTATGAACGTCCAGACCACAGCACCGCTCATGTACGACTTGCATCGGAGCACCTCTCTCACGGGCTGCCGGCCGGTGGATGGCTGTCCATCTGATGACTTTACCATGCGTGCTCACCGCCACAGCGGGGCGACATTCTTGTATTCCCGTCAGCCATCCAGGCAGATTCCGACACGGGCTCGGGGCACCAATGACAATCGCCCTAGTTGTACCGCCCGGCGCCACGCCATTTTCATCCACTTGTATGGCCTTCGCAAGGCCACAGTGATTCTGAACGGAGCGCAGCGGAGTGAAGAATCTAAGGTGGTAGCCTCAGCAAGGTCCTTAGATTCCTCGCTGCGCTCGGAATGACATGAATGTCACCACTGCCTAGCCGGAGCGGGAATCACGAGTGAGGAGCAGCCATGATGGAGCACAAGGATATCGGGGAGCCGTTAGCTTCGACGACGAGGCCGGAATCTTCCACGGCGAGGTGGTGGGCACTCGGGACGTCGTTACGTTCCAAGGGCAATCGGTCGAGGAGCTGCGGGTCGCCTTCAAGGACTCGGTCGATGAGTACCTGGACTTCTGCGCAGAAAGAGGACGTACGCCGCCCGTGATATAATCCTCGCCTCTATTCGTAAGGAGCTCCCCGCATGGACGTAAGCGGCAGCGTGGCCATAGTCACCGGCGGAGGCCGGGGCATCGGGCGCGGGATCGCGCTCGCCCTAGCCCGCTACGGTGCCCACGTCGTCGTCGCCGACCTGAACGTCCGCGACGCCGAGGCCGTCGCGCGCGAGGCCTCCGGCTCAGGGCGGCAGGCGGCGCCCGCGCAGGTGGACGTGACCGCGCAGCCCTCCGTCGAGGCCATGGTCGCCGACGCGCTCTCCCAGTTCGGGCGCGTCGACGTCCTGGTCAACAACGCCGGTATAATCGCCGCCCCAGGCTGGGAGGACCGCGACTCGGTCGGCGAGGACGATTGGGACATGATCTACGAGGTCAACGTCAAGGGCATGGCCCGCGTCACCGAGGCCGTCGCCCCCGACATGAAGGAGCGCCGCCGCGGCAAGATCGTCAACATCGCATCCATCGCCGGACGCCTCGGCACCCTCACCAGCGGCCCGTACGGCGCCTCCAAGGCCGCCGTCATCAACCTCACCCAGTTCTGGGCGCTCGAGCTCGCCCCCTTCTCCATCAACGTCAACGCCGTCTGCCCCGGCCTGCTCTGGACACCCCTATGGGGCCGCATCGCCGCACGCTACAGCCGCGACACCGAGAAGTACCCCGGCATGACCACCCGCGAGGTCTTCGAGCAGACCGTCCAGGAGCGCATCCCCCTCGGCCGCGAGCAGACCCCCGAGGACATAGGCAACGCCGTCACCTTCCTCGCCTCCGACGCCGCCCGAAACATCACCGGCCAGGCCCTAAACGTCTCCGGCGGCTCCCACATGAACTGACCCCCGCCTCCTACCTCTTCCCCCGCCGCTGGGGGAAGATTTGAGATGGGGGCTCCCCAACTCTGTCCATCCCTCCCCATCCATGTCGTACCTCCCCGGACTCGCCTGAGATGGGGGATTTCCCAAATCCCCCACCTAAATGGCGGTGACGCTCTATGGCAAGGGGGAGGGATGGTTTGAAACCAGCCCCTACGGGGTGATGACCGATAGATATGGCGCTAAAGTGTTCCATTCTGTTCCATTTTGTTCCGTTTCCTATCTGGGCTTCGGGTCTCTTGGGAGGGTGTCGGAACGCCTTTGGGCTACGAACGGACCGTGATCGGGGCGGATTCGGACGACTTTGGAACGGCGCTCCGGGCGTCGGTCATGTCTGCCGTCCAGGCAGGCGCCGCACGGTATGTGTGTGTTGGCGTGCATGGGGACATGTTAGCACGGGCGTTCGCGGGTGTCAAAGGCGACGGGATCCCCGATTCCCCACCTAGGTAAAAGAGAGACCTCGTTGGCGCCCGTGTTGAAGCGGGCTAAGATGGTTGCTGCACAGGCAAAGCCATCACCAACGAGGTGCATCTATTATGAAGCAAGTCACCCTGCCGTTCCAGTATGCCGGGGAGAAGAGCACGACGGGTATGACGGCGCTGTCGGGCCTACCGACGTACCTGGAGTTGATACAGGTGTGCGGGTTGAAGTCATCGATAGAGCGCTGCGTGGGGTTGCGTAGAGGCGGTCAGGGCTGGACGGACAGCCAGATAGTCACCTCGCTGATACTGCTGAACCTTGCGGGCGGCGAGTCGGTGTCCGACCTGGATGTCCTTGAGAAGGACGAGGGGTTCTGCCGGGTGCTTCAAGAGGCGGAGACGGTCGGGATGGGTCGCAGGGAGCGCGTAGCGTTGGGCCAGAGATGGCGTGTGGAGCGGCGTCGGACCGTACCGTCGGAGTCTGCGGTGTTCCGGTACCTGTCGGGATTCAACGACGCAGACGAGGAGTCTCGGCGGCAAGCTCACCGGGCATTCATCCCTACGCCCAACCAGGCGCTGCGCGGTCTCTGGGAGGTCAACGCCGAGATGGTGGGCTTCGTTCAGAGCCGTTCGCCTCACACCGTGGCGACTCTGGACATGGACGCGACCCTGGTGGAGACGCACAAGCAGGAGGCGCTCTTCAGCTACAGGAAATACAGGGCGTACCAGCCGCTGACGATCTACTGTTCAGAGGACGACCTGATCGTTCATTCGGAGTTCCGAGACGGCAACGTGCCTGCGGGCCATCAGCAGTTGCGCGTGCTGACCGAAGCACTGGAGCAACTGCATTACAGCGTCGAGAGGGTGATGCTGAGGTCTGATACGGCGGGGTACGAGCAGGAGTTGCTGCGATACTGCGCCGAGGGAAAGAACGAGCGGTTCGGGGTGATCGAGTTTGCGGTGGGTGTTGACGTGACGACGGAGTTCCGCCGTGCGGTGTCGGCGGTTCCCGAGCGGCAGTGGCAGCCGCTGTACCGGAAGGTGGGCGAGCATAGGGTGGATACGGGCCAACAGTGGGCTGAGGTCAACTTCGTGCCCAACTGGATAGGGCACTCGAAGAACAGCCCTGAGTATCGGTTCATAGCCATCAGGGAGCGGTTGAACGAGCAGCCTCTGCCTGGGATGGACAGCCAGCTAGAGCTTCCATTCCCTGCGATGGAGTTGCCCGGTCGGGGTTGGCACAAGGTCTTCGGGCTGGTGACCAACCGAGACCTACCGGGAGACGAGGTGATCGGGTGGTCGAGGCAGAGATGCGGCAAGGGTGAGGAGGTACACGGCGTGTTGAAGGAGGACCTTGCGGGCGGCAGGCTCCCTTCGGGCCTGTTCGGAGCCAACGCGGCATGGTGGGCCATAGTGGTGCTGGCCTTCAATCTGAACTCGGCGATGAAGCGGCTGGTGTTGGGCGGACAGTGGGTGAGCAAGCGTCTGAAAGCGGTCCGCTTCAACCTGATCGCCCTTGCTGGCCGGGTCATACGGCACGCTCGAAGGCTGATCATCCGCCTGGCGCGTGGACACCCCTCATACGAGTTGGTGCTCAGAGCGCGGCAGAGGCTATCGGCGCTGGCTGCCGAGCCGTAAACGGCATAGGCGACCCGGTAGGGGGAGAGGGCCCATCGGTTGAAGGCGACTCAGCGGTGTCGTCTGGCCGGGCCATGCCTTCCTTGGACTCAACAGAGCCGCAGCTTGGCATCAGGCCGCCCCAATACCCTCAAAACGTCGTCCAAACCCCTCCCTACGGCCCAATCTGAGCATATGTGACGCCGAGGCAACGACGAACATGTCCCTGTAGAACCGCAAAGTCCACACCAATAACGCTAGGTGGTGGATCTGGGTTGTTGGGGGCTTGGTTGTAGCCGTCCTCAAGTTCTGGCCTAATTAGAAGGCCTCAACGTCTCCGGCGGCTCCCACCTGAGTTGATCCCCGCCTCTTACCTCTTCCCCCCGTCGCGGGGGAAGATTGAGATGGGGGCTCCCACATGCCTCTTACCTCTTTCCCCCGCCGCTGGGGGAAGATTGAGATGGGGGCTCCCACATGCCTCTTACCTCTTCCCCCGTCGCTGGGGGAAGATTGAGATGGGGGCTCCCACATGCCTCTTACCTCTTCCCCCGTCGCTGGGGGAAGATTGAGATGGGGGCTCCCACATGCCTCTTACCTCTTCCCCCGTCGCTGGGGGAAGATTGAGATGGGGGGCTCCCACTTGCCTCTTACCTCTTCCCCCGTCGCTGGGGGAAGATTGAGATGGGGGCTCCCACATGCCTCTTACCTCTTCCCCCGTCGCTGGGGGAAGATTGAGATGGGGGGTTCCCCAGCTCAGCGACCGATGACCTGCCGCAGCGCCTCGTTCATCCTAGTCTGCCAACCCCTCCCGCCCTCGCGGAAGTGTGCAACGATGTCCGCGTCGAGCCGCACCGTGACCCTCTCCTTCGTGGCGCCCCTCTGCCGACCGCGTGTACGCCGATGCCGCTCCACGACGTGGGGCACGACTTCGACCGCGGGACGGGCGCGCGCCCAGTCCTCGTCCGTCCACTCCGGGGCATCCGGGTCGAGGGCGATCCCGCGTTGAATCGCCTCCTCCTCTTCGTCCGATGGGATGAGCACCTCACGTTCGATCTCGGACATATCTGCTCCTCTCCCTCCTGCTCGCCGGACCGCATACTACATACCTATATTGTACCGACAATATAGTGCGGCTATCAAGGTCGAGTGCCCACTCCCACAGCCCATCCTGCCCATCCCTCCCATCCATGTCGGACTCCCCGGCCTAGATTCTCCATCTAGTACCTGCTATCATAAGTCAGCGTAACGTTGTTTGAGGGTGGTAGGTCTGACAACGGTCTTGGTCCATTCAAAGGGGATAGGGTTCCTGTTGCGGGCAGCAGTAAAGCGGTCTATGGCCTCACGGACCTGCTTGGGGTCCGTGGCACTGAGGTGTCGCAGCACAGCCTGTGTCAGGATGCTGAACCAGACCTCGATCTGGTTCAGCCAGGAAGCATGTGTGGGTGTGTAGTGGAAATGGACCAGGGGATGGCGTGCAAGCCAACGGTCATTCTTGGGCTTATGGGTGACGAAATTGTCCAGCACCACGTGAAGCTCGGTATCGGGATAGTGGTCCACAATACGGTTCATGAAGTCCAGGAACTCGCGTCGCCGCTTGCGGCTATAGTGGGCCACGTTGACCCTGCCGGTATGCACCTCAAGAGCAGCGAAGAGGGTGGTAGTCCCGTGTCGCTTGTACTCATGAGAGTGTCCCCTCACCGCCTCTCCGTTGGGAAGGCGCAGCCACCCCTGCGCTCGTTCCAAGGCCTGAATGGAAGGCTTCTCGTCAACGCTGATCACCATCGCGTTCTCAGGCGGGTCCAGGTAGAGTCCCACTATGTCCGCCGCCTTTTGAGCAAACTGCGGATCGGTGCTCACGCACCGGCTGCGACGCCGCTGAAGGTGGATGCCGTGCTTGCGAAGCACACGCCAGACGTGGATCGCCGAGACGTCACCAAGGGCCTTGGCCAACAGCTTGCCCGTCCATGTCGTGTACCCGTCCGGAGCAGGCTCGTCCAATTGGGCGAGGATGCGCCGCTCGGTCTCCTCGCCGTATACCCGGGGCTTGCCCGACCGGGGAGCGTCTGCCAGACCGCTCAATCCCTGCTTGGCGAACCGGGTGCGCCATTTGCTCACCGTAGCCGCACGCGTATGCAACTCAGATGCGATCTCCTTCGTCGTGCTTCCCGCCGCCGCTGCCAGGACGATACGGGCTCGTTGCACAATGCGCTGCTCCGTCGTGGTTCCTCGCACCCATCTCTCCAGGGTCGTTCGATCGTCCTCAGTCAACTCAATTCGTGTCGCTACTCCAGCCATGCCGAGAGAATACATCATGACGCCGTATATTGATAGTAGGTACTAGATAAAGTGAAGACCTCGTTGGAGCCCGACGCGATGCGGGCTAAGATGGTTGTTGAACAGACAGTTCCATCACCAACGAGGTGCATCTATTATGAAGCAAGGCTTGCTGCCATTCCAGTATACGGAGGAGAAGAGTTCGACGGGTGTGACAGCCCTGTCGGGCCTGATGACGTACTTGGAGTTGATGCACCTATCAGGATTGAGGCCATCGGTAGAGCGGTATCTGGGCCTGCGGAAAGGGGGTCAGGGCTGGACGGACAGCCAGGTGGTCACATCGTTGATACTCCTGAACCTGGCAGGCGGAGAGTCAGTCACCGATCTGGATGTTCTGGCCAGCGACGAGGAGTTGTGCAGGCTACTCGAGCAGGCCGAGAGCCACGGTATTGGCCGTAGGGAGCGCAGGTCGCTGAGTGGGAGATGGCGCCGAGAGCGCCGCCGTGGGGTGCCGTCATCCTCGGTGGTGTTCCGGTATCTGGAGAGGTTCCACGACGAGGGTGAAGAGGCCAAGCGGGAGGCTCACAGAGCCTTCATACCTTCCCCAACTGAAGCTCTGAAGGGTCTGTGGAAGGTGAACGGAGACCTGGTGAGCTTCGTGCAGAGCCGGTCGCCCTGTGCTCAAGCCACGCTGGATATGGATGCCACGTTGGTGGAGACGCACAAGCAGCAGGCGCTCCACAGCTACAAGGGCTACAGGGCGTATCAGCCGCTGACGACCTACTGGTCAGAGGCCGACGTGGTAGTGCATTCGGAGTTTCGGGACGGCAACGTACCTGCGGGTCATCAGCAGTTGCGGGTGCTGTCAGAGACGCTGGAGCATCTGCCTGCGGGTGTGGAGAGAGTGATGCTCCGGTCGGACACGGCGGGGTACCAGCAGGAGTTGCTGCGGTACTGCGCGGAGGGCATGAACGCGCGGTTCGGGGTGATCGAGTTTGTGGTGGGTGTCGACGTGACGGTCGAGTTCCGCCGTGCGGTGTCCGAGGTTGGAGAGGAAGAGTGGCAGCCGCTGTACCGGAAGGTTGGGAAGCACCGGGTGGACACGGGTCAGCAGTGGACTGAGGTGAACTTCGTGCCGAACTGGATAGGGCACTCCAAGAACAGCCCCGAGTACAGGTTCATAGCCATCAGGGAGCGGCTGGACGAACAGCCGTTGCCTGGAATGGGTGGGCAGATGGAGCTTCCGTTCCCAGCGATGGAGCTGTCCGGTCGTGGTTGGCATAAGGTGTTCGGAGTGGTGACCAACCGGGCCCTTGCGGGGGATGAGTTGATCTGGTGGTACAGGCAGAGATGCGGCAAGGGCGAGGAGGTCCACGGCGTTCTGAAGAGTGACCTTGCCGGGGGCAGGCTGCCGTCGGGGCTGTTCGGAGCCAACGCCGCGTGGTGGGCCATATCGGTGCTGGCCTTCAACCTGAACTCTGCGATGAAGCGGCTGGTGTTGGGTGGGCAGTGGGTGGGCAAGCGGCTGAAGGCGGTGCGCTTCGCCCTGATCGCCCTACCGGGGCGTGTGGTGCGTCACTCCAGGAGGTTGATCATCCGTCTGGCCCGTGGCCACCCCGCATACGAGTTGCTGGTCAGGGCTCGGCAGCGGATATTGGCGCTGGCTGCCGGGCCCTACCCGACATAGGCGTCCTGCGTGAAGCATCGGTTGTAGGCGACTCAACCGGGTTGCCGAGCCGGGCCATGCCCGCTTTCGCCTGAAGAGAGCGATGGTCGGCGCCGGAGCGCTGCCGATACCTCGAAGGCGCCGACCGGACCCTTCCACTGCCCGATCATGGCATGTCTCGCCCCTAGCCGACGCCCAGACACGCCCCTCCAAGCACACCAAACAACTCCCAACAATGTTAGGTGGGGGATTTGGGGCGGACTCCCCGATGGACAACCGCGCCCCCGCTCGCCTATAATTGCCCTTGGGCGTCCACCGGCGGCGCCCGCCCTTCACTTCGGCGCCGAGGTGGTGGAATTGGTAGACACGCAGCGTTGAGGGCGCTGTGGCCGAACAGGCTGTAGGAGTTCGAGTCTCCTCCTCGGCACCACTCTTCCTTTGCTTCCCACGAACAGCCGCAGAGACTGCTACCAGGGTACGTTCTAGCATACGCTGCCGGGTACAGCCGTATAGCCGAAGCCGCGGGCGATTGAATCCGCGCTCGTGCTTGTTTTAAGATTATTGCCCCAAACCCGCAACCCGGTGTGGCGAGGCGATGACACAGGACGGCGCACTCACATACGGCGCATACCTCTACGGGGACTCGCACGAGGGTCTCGAGGAGCGGCCGCCCATCCAGGACGCCGAGCCGCTGGACGACCCGCTGAACATCGACCCCGACACGCGCGTCCGGTACTTCCGCAACAACCTCTACCCCTACGCGTACCGGATGAGCTATGAGGAGTACTACGACGCCAAGCGCCCACTGCAGGTCGAGCTCGTGCGGCTCCAGAACTGGATGAAGGACACCGGCGAGCGGCTGATCATCCTGTTCGAGGGACGGGACGCGGCGGGCAAGGGCGGCGCCATCCGGCGCTTCATGGAGCACTGGAACCCGCGCGGCGCCCGCGTCGTCGCGCTGGAGAAGCCGTCGGGCGAGGAGGTGGGCCAGTGGTACTTCCAGCGCTACGTCCGCCACTTCCCGTCCGCGGGTGAGATCGTCCTGTTCGACCGCTCGTGGTACAACCGCGCCGGCGTCGAGAGGGTCTTCGGCTTCTCCACCGAGGCGGAGTACCTGAGCTTCATCAAGCAGGCGCCGCTGCTCGAGGAGATGATCGTCGAGAGCGGCATACACCTGATCAAGCTCTACTTCTCGGTCAGCCGCCGCGAGCAGCTAAGGCGATTCGACCAGCGCGCCAACGACCCGCTCAAGCAGTGGAAGGTCAGCGCCATGGACCTGCTGTCGAAGGACAGGTGGGACGAGTACACGGCCGCGAAGGAGGACATGTTCGCCCACACGCACACCGGCATCGCGCCGTGGACGATCATCAAGTCCGAGGACAAGATGCGCGCCCGGATCAACGCGATGCGCCACGTGATCCACGTCATGGGCTACGCGGGCAAGGACGAGAGCGTCGCGCACCGCCCGGACCCCTCCATAGTCGCGTACGCCGACGAGATCTACAAGGGCTGCGCGGCCCGCGTCGAGGTCGCCGCCGTATAGTCCGGCCCTGGGCCGGCTCGCGGACGGCGCGTCCTCACGGGCGGCGGGCCGTCCAACGCCGCGCCCAGCCGAGGGCCGCGCTCGACGCAACAGCCATCGCGGCGGCCAGTGTGTTGAACAGGATGTCGATGGGGTCGAATACGCGGCTCGGCAGGAATACCTGTATGGCCTCGTCCAGCGCGCCCACCAGCGCCGTCGCCGCAACGGCCAGCAGGGCCGGCGCGGGGACGCGGCGGCCCCGGCCGGCCCGCTCCGAGAGCGCCGCGTGGATGAGGACCGCCACCACGCCGTATTCGATGAGGTGGGAACGCTCGGGGAACGACATCCGGGCGAGCGCCATGAAGTAGACGGTGACGACGCCCAGCATCACGCCGATCTCGACGCCTCCCGGCCGCGCCCGAAGGCCCCGCGCCGCGACGGTGGCCGCGACCAGGAGCATCCCGAGCAGGAACAGGCTTGCGTCCAGGCCGCTGCCCCCCGATTCCCCACCTAGGTAAAAGAGAGACCTCGTTGGCGCCCGTGTTGAAGCGGGCTAAGATGGTTGCTGCACAGGCAAAGCCATCACCAACGAGGTGCATCTATTATGAAGCAAGTCACCCTGCCGTTCCAGTATGCCGGGGAGAAGAGCACGACGGGTATGACGGCGCTGTCGGGCCTACCGACGTACCTGGAGTTGATACAGGTGTGCGGGTTGAAGTCATCGATAGAGCGCTGCGTGGGGTTGCGTAGAGGCGGTCAGGGCTGGACGGACAGCCAGATAGTCACCTCGCTGATACTGCTGAACCTTGCGGGCGGCGAGTCGGTGTCCGATCTGGATGTCCTTGAGAAGGACGAGGGGTTCTGCCGGGTGCTTCGAGAGACGGAGATGGTCGGGATGGGTCGCAGGGAGCGCGTAGCGTTGGGCCAGAGATGGCGTGTGGAGCGGCGTCGGACCGTACCGTCGGAGTCTGCGGTGTTCCGGTACCTGTCGGGATTCAACGACGCAGACGAGGAGTCTCGGCGGCAAGCTCACCGGGCATTCATCCCTACGCCCAACCAGGCGCTGCGCGGTCTCTGGGAGGTCAACGCCGAGATGGTGGGCTTCGTTCAGAGCCGTTCGCCTCACACCGTGGCGACTCTGGACATGGACGCGACCCTGGTGGAGACGCACAAGCAGGAGGCGCTCTTCAGCTACAGGAAATACAGGGCGTACCAGCCGCTGACGATCTACTGTTCAGAGGACGACCTGATCGTTCATTCGGAGTTCCGAGACGGCAACGTGCCTGCGGGCCATCAGCAGTTGCGCGTGCTGACCGAAGCACTGGAGCAACTGCATTACAGCGTCGAGAGGGTGATGCTGAGGTCTGATACGGCGGGGTACGAGCAGGAGTTGCTGCGATACTGCGCCGAGGGAAGGAACGAGCGGTTCGGGGTGATCGAGTTTGCGGTGGGTGTTGACGTGACGGCGGAGTTCCGCCGTGCGGTGTCGGCGGTTCCCGAGCGGCAGTGGCAGCCGCTGTACCGGAAGGTGGGCGAGCATAGGGTGGATACGGGCCAACAGTGGGCTGAGGTCAACTTCGTGCCCAACTGGATAGGGCACTCGAAGAACAGCCCTGAGTATCGGTTCATAGCCATCAGGGAGCGGTTGAACGAGCAGCCTCTGCCTGGGATGGACAGCCAGCTAGAGCTTCCATTCCCTGCGATGGAGTTGCCCGGTCGGGGTTGGCACAAGGTCTTCGGGCTGGTGACCAACCGAGACCTACCGGGAGACGAGGTGATCGGGTGGTCGAGGCAGAGATGCGGCAAGGGTGAGGAGGTACACGGCGTGTTGAAGGAGGACCTTGCGGGCGGCAGGCTCCCTTCGGGCCTGTTCGGAGCCAACGCGGCATGGTGGGCCATAGTGGTGCTGGCCTTCAATCTGAACTCGGCGATGAAGCGGCTGGTGTTGGGCGGACAGTGGGTGAGCAAGCGTCTGAAAGCGGTCCGCTTCAACCTGATCGCCCTTGCTGGCCGGGTCATATGGCACGCTCGAAGGCTGATCATCCGCCTGGCGCGTGGACACCCCTCATACGAGTTGGTGCTCAGAGCGCGGCAGAGGCTATCGGCGCTGGCTGCCGAGCCGTAAACGGCATAGGCGACCCGGTAGGGGGAGAGGGCCCATCGGTTGAAGGCGACTCAGCGGTGTCGTCTGGCCGGGCCATGCCTTCCTTGGACTCAACAGAGCCGCCGCTTGGTATCAGGCCGCCCCAATACCCTCAAAACGTCGTCCAAACCCCTCCCTACGGCCCAATCTGAGCATATGTGACGCCGAGGCAACGACGAACATGTCCCTGTAGAACCGCAAAGTCCACACCAATAACGCTAGGTGGTGGATCTGGGTGCCGCGCAATGCCTCGGCCAGCGCCCCCGCCAGACCCAACGTCGCGTAGATTGCGGCCACGACGGCCAGGGTACACGCCCAGAGGAGACGCTCCCGCCGGGATGAGAAGAGACGGCTGGACACGGCTTACCGCTTTGGACGGAGGGGCTACCCGCCCGGCCGGTATGTCTCGGTGTCGGGGTGGTACTGGTACCAGCCGAACCAGAACGAGGTGAGCGTCGGGACGCGCGGCAGTGTGCCGGAGGGGTCGCCCTCCTCGACGAGCGCCTCCTCGGCGACCTCCCACCGAGTGCCGCTCTCGTCCACCAGGAACCTGGGCGCGGCGCTCGGATCGCCGCCATCCTCCGCCGAGAACGTCTCACCACGGCGTTCGTAGGCGCGGGCCGAGCGGGACTCGCCGGACGCCGCGATGACGACGTCGACGCCTCCCACGGTGTCGTTGACGACCCGGACCTGGCGCAGGTCGTCCACCGTGTACGCCTTCTTGCCGTCTCCGACCGCGAGCCCTACGACCACCTTCTTCGGGTCTATCGTGGGATCGCGGAACCAGACCGGGAACCTTATCTCGTCCGTGGAGAAGTAGTCGTAGTAGATGGCGCGCGGGTCGTCCTCGGGCACGTAGAACTCCGGCTCGTACACGCCCGTCTGGTTGGATATCACGGTCGTGTCCGGGTGCTCCGCGAGCCACTCCTCCCAGGTCGTGACGACCGCGGGGAAGAAGGGCTGCCTGATGCCGGAGTGGGCGAGCGGGCCGATGATCGGCTCCCCGGTGAACTGGTGCCACAGCGACCGGGTGGCGCGGTCGTACATGACCTTGTTGCTGCGGTACAGCAGGCCCGACGTGCCGAACGTGGTCTCCTGTCCGTTCACTATGCCGGAATACACGATTCCGGTCCCGCAGAGCGTTCAGTAGACGAGCGAGATGGGTTCGCCCCCCAACTCGTCGTTGGCGAGCTCGTGCGCGTTCAGTATCCGCAGCGGGTAGGCCCTGTGCTCGCCGTTGATCGACACGCCGAACACCCTGTCGTCCGGCTCCAGGTACGACGCCAGATCCGGCTTCACGTGCCACGGGTCCTCCAGGGGCGGGATGCCGTCCACCCTGACCCCACCCCACAGGATCTCGGTGAGGTCGGCCCTAGAGCCGCCCTCGATGGCCGGCTCTATCAGAGCGGCCATCTCCGGGTCGATCTGGCTGAGGAGGTTGGCCTTCCACCGGGCGTAGTCGGAGGGCGGAGCGTACTGGTCCTGCCGCGGGCCGAGCCACTCCCGCCAGGCCCGGAGGTCCAGGCCGAAGTCCTGGCCGGTCAGGGCGCTGACGATCTCCATGCCGAACTCCCTCAGGCTGGGGCTGAAGAAGAGCACTGCCTCCAGGATCACCGGCGCCTGCGAGGTGTCCGCCTCCTCCTCCGCCCTCTGCAATGCCGCCAGGGTGTACTCCGGCGGATGGCCTATGCCCGAGAAGAGCAGGAACATGTTCAGGTTGGGGTCGTAGACGAACGGCTCCGGGGTAGGCGTGGGCGTTGGGGACAGGTCAGCCGCGGCCGTGGGCGACGGATCCGGAGCAGGCCCCGCAGTCGGAGACGGAGGAGGGACGGCGGCGGCCGCGGCCGTCGGCTCCTCCGTCGCGCCAAGTCCGGCGACGGGATCGGGCGAGTCCTGGCAGGCCGCCAGGACCGTCATGGCCGCCGCCAACAGGGGCAGTAGGAATGTGCGAATCGTTGGACCCATGTACGCCCACGGCGGCCTACCGCCCAATGAGCTCCTCGCGGAGCCGCCTTATGACCGTCTCCATCTCGTCCTCGGCGACGTTGAACGGGTCCACCGCCATCTCGTCGATGCCGCCGAGGCGGTTGAGGTAGATCGGCGGGTCGCCGTCCTGCAGCGCGGCAGCAATCTCGTCCACGCTGGGGCCGACCCAGTCGCGCGACATCCTGATCACGGCGGTCGGGATGTGGTAGTCGTAGTCGTCGTGCTCCACCGTCACCCTGATGCCGGGGACCTCTACCAGCGCGTCCACAACCTTCCGGCACAGCCGCGCATACTCCCTGGTCTCGGCCTCCTCGTCCTCGTCGACGAACAGTTCGAGCGCGGTGAGAAGGCCGATTATCTCCTCCTTGGCGACCTTCATGGAGCGGCCTATGCCTCGGTTCGGACTGCCGTTGGCCGCTGCGGCCTCTACCAGGTCGGCGCGTCCGCAGAGGATCCCTGTGCCCTGCGGCCCGCGCACCCCCTTGCCCCCGCTGAATATCACCATGTCGGCGCCCTGCGCTATGAACCTGCGCAGGTTGTCCCTGGGCGGCAGCCTCGACGCCGCGTCCACGATGACGGGCACGCCCTTCGCGTGGGCGGCCTCGACCACCTGCTCCAGCGTGAGCGCGCGGCGGGACGTGAACGGCGCGACGAGGTAGGCGACCGCCGCGGTCCTCTCGTTTATCGCGGCCTCCAGCTCCCACGCCGTGCAGGAACGCCCGTCTCCCACGTCCACGAGCCTGGCGCCGGCGGCCCGGTAGGCCTGGTCGTAGATGAACCGGTGCGCCCTCTGGATGACTATCTCGTTGCGCATCCCCTCACCGTCGGGCAGTCGGGAGATCTTCACGGGGTCGGCGCCCGCCATGCACGCCGCCGCCTGGAGCACGAGACCGCCGGCCGCGCCGCTCGTGACCAGGCCCGCCTCGGCGCCGGTGACTTCGGCGATGATCTTGCCCGCCTCGCGGTTGAGGTCGTCCAGGTGGACCATGACGGCGGCGGCCTTGTTCATCGCCTCCATCGCTTCGGGGCGGAGCCTGCTGCCGCCGTACGCCGTCGTGGAGCCGGACGCGGTGATTATCGGCCGGACGCCGATGTCGCGGTAGACCTGCGCGGGGTCGCCTGCCATTGTCGCCTCGTCGTAAGGTGTGTGATTCGCGGGACGCCAGCCGGAAGACTAACAGGAAGGAACGGGACGCCGCAAGCGCGGCGGGAAGCGCCGCCCTACCCTACAGCCACCTGCGGAGGAAGTCGACGACCTCGGCGCGCATGGCGGCGGTCTCGAAGTGGCCGACGTCGTAGCGGGAGAGGCGCCAGGCCTCCGGCGCTCCAGCGGCGGCGTAGGCCGCACTGACCTCGGCGTCTATCCGGTCGAGGCCCTCCGGCGGCGTCAGCTTGTCGAAGTTTCCGGCGATCCCCAGGTGGGGCCTGGGCGCGATGAGCGCGTTGATCCCGCCGGTCGTGAAGTGCTTGAGCAGCGACGGCACGAAGTAGTAGACGCCGTGGTGGTCGAGGCCGCGGTCGACCAGGGTGTGGAAGTCGGTCAGGCAGCACAGGTCGACGCAGACCTTCACGCGGACGTCGAGCGCCGCCGTCCACCACGCCATCGTGCTGCCCATGGAGATGCCGAGCGCGCCGATGCGCTCCGTGTCGACGTCGGGGCGGGAGACGAGGTAGTCGAGGGCGCGGATGCTGTCGTACACCATCATCCCCCACATGACCTGCCCGCGCCAGAGCATCCGCTTGAATATCGCCTGCTCGGTCAGCCCTCGGCGCTCCCCGAAGGCCCACGCGTCGATGCACAGGGCGCCGCAGCCCATCTCCGACAGCGCGTCGGCGTACGGCGGGTCGTACAGGGCCTCGCGCCCCAGCAGCAGCTCGTCCTTGCCGAGCTCGTAGTCGCCGCCGTGGGCGTGGTTGTAGAGAATGAAGGGTATCCGGCCCCGCGCTCCGTCAGGGCGCGTCAGGTAGGCCGGCACGTCCTCGATGCCGTTCAGGTCGAGCACCAGCTTTTCCAGGACGTAGCCGGGGCGGCGCTCCTCGGCGATCAGCCGGGCGGAGATGGGCCGGCCGCGGTCCGGCAGGTCCCCCAGCAGGGCGTATAGCTGCCCGCGCCTGGCGTCCTGGTCCACAGTCAGTGGGCCGCAGGCAGCGCGGTATGAACCGGAGTATGCATAGGGGCAGGATTGCACGAGCGTTCGCAGACGTCAAGGCGGTCGTCGATCGCCGGCAAGAGTTGTTGAGACTTGAAACCTCATATCAATCATTGGAATTCTGATGCCGCGTCTCAATAAATACTTGCTAAAGCTCAGCATGTCTGCAAGAGTGGTATGGACACGGTTGTCGAATAGGCGTTCACAGATAGGCCAACAGGCTGATTTTAAGGAGGTTGCAGAATGGGACACGACCAGCACGAATGCGACGACCACGAGCACCACGGCCACCAGCACGACCAGCACGAGTGCGACGACCACGAGCACCACGGGAACGAGCCGGGCCACCAGCACGACCAGCACGAGTGCGACGAGCATGAGCACCACGCCCACGTTCACGACTCGCACGAGTGCGACGACCACGAGCACCACGCCCATTAGCCGCCCGCGCCGCGCCCTGAGATGGGCTACAGACCGGGCCGGCTCTTGTGCGGCCCGCGCCGACCATCACGCCCATTAGCCGCTGGCGCCACGCCATGGTACGGACTACGGACGGGGCCGCCGCAAGTAAGCCGGCCCCGTCCGCTCCTGCTCGGATTGCATCCCGGCAAGGGGGCGTCCTCTGGCGTGTTGGGGCAGGCATTCGGATTCGGAGTTTGAAGTAGTGCTACAGGCAGTCGCCGCGTTACTCAAGTCATTGGGGTTGTCAGGGCCTTTGGGCGCTGGGTTCAGCCTTGCCAGCCAGTCCGGGGGCGGGTCCGGCCGTCCTTCCGGTGGAAGCCGCGGCCACGATGATCATGATCATCACGATCACGGCGATCACGGACATGACGACCACGATCATCACGACCATGGCCATGACGGCCACGACCATCACGATCACGACGATCACGGACACGACGACCACGACCATGGCGACCACGACCATGGCGACCATGGACACGACGACCACGGACATGACGACCACGACCATGGCGACCACGGACACGACGACCACGGACACGACGACCACGGACACGGCCATCACGACCATGCGCACGACCTGAGGGGAACGAGCAGACGCAGGCTCGTTGTCGCCCTTTCGCTGATTTCGACCTACATGTTGGCCGAAGTGGTGGGCGGCATCCTGTCGGGCAGCTTGGCGCTCATAGCCGACGCGGGGCACATGCTCACGGACGCCCTCGCCATCCTGATGGCCCTCGTGGCCATGTGGATCGCGGACAGGGCGGCCTCGGCAGAGCGCACCTTCGGGTACCAGCGCACCGAAGTGCTGGCCGCCATGCTCAACACCGTCGCGCTATGGGTGATCGCGGCCTGGATAGTCTTCGAGGCGTACCACCGCGTGTCCGGCGGAGAGGCCCACATAGACGGGTTGCCCGTGCTCCTCGTCGGCATAGGCGGCCTGCTGATAAACCTGCTCGTCGCCTGGATACTCCACCAGTCGGCAGGGCACAGCATGAACGTCGAAGGCGCCTTCCAGCACGTGCTGGCCGACCTGATGGGATCGGTGGGAGTCGTAGTCTCGGCGATAGTCATCCTGACCACGGAATGGACTCTCATCGACCCGATCCTGAGCGTCCTGATCGCGCTGCTGATCCTGTGGAGCAGCCGCCACCTGATGGCCACGGTGACGAACGTGCTGCTGGAGGGCGCCCCCAAGCACATAGACGTGTACAAGCTGTGCAGCGACATCGAAGAGCTCGAGGGCGTGACCATCATCCACGACGTTCACGTCTGGACCATAACGTCGGGGAGCGAAGCCTTCACCGCCCACATATTCGTGGACCCCGCCTACCAGGACCTCGGGACGCTGCGCAGCCGCATACTGGACATCACGCACAACGAATTCGGCATCAGCCACGTCACGTTCCAGCTGGAGCATTCGGTCGTCGGCTGCAAGGAAGACCACCACGTAGACCACTTGGAGCACGCCGCCCGCCCCTCCGCCGGGTAGGTCCACGAAAGCGCGCTAAGAGCCCTACCCCCCTGATCCGGCCGCGACGCCGCGCGGGGCGTTAGTCGAACAGCTCGGCCAGGGGAAGGCTGAAGTCCTCGATTACGGGGTGACCGTCCAGGGAGTCGCCTCGCCGGAGGACCCGCGCCCGCCCGCCGCCGCGGTGGGCGACGACCGATCTGGACTCGGGGTAGACGACCCAGACCAGGACCGTACCGGCAGCCAGCCAGTCCTCCGCCTTCGATCGGACAGCGTCCGCGGAGTCGCCCGCGGAGTCGCCCGGGGAGACTACTTCCACGGCGAGGTCCGGGGCGAAGTCGAGGTAGCCGGACGGCAGTCCGCCCACCGGCAGGCGCCCGCCGGATACGAACGAGGCGTCGGGCGCCCTGACGGTGTCCGGGTCGCGCCTTATGCGGAACCCGGTCTCGGCGGCGAACGCCTCCCCTATCCCGCGCGATTCGACGTATTGGGCGATGCGCTGGCCGATTCGCAGGGCCGTTCGGCCATGACGCGCTCCCGCGGGCGCCATCTCTATGATCTCTCCCTCTACGAGCTCGCACCTATGCCCGTCTGCGGAGAGCGCGGCAAGATCGGCCGCCGTCGCGTAGATCGTCCGAGTGCTCATCGTCTCCCCTGTCCGGCCCGCATGGCTCCAATGGCATAGAGGGCTGTGGGGAAAGTATATCATCGCCTTGCCCAGTCGACGGGCCTTGTGAAGGCGGTCACATTGTTGACTTCCGGCTTGGGGTGACATAGAGTTGGGGCGCACGCGACGGGGCGCCGGCAGGCCGCAGGAACTCAGCGCCGCGGCCCCGGCGCCGCCATTTCTCATGGGAGGTGCGATAGCCTTGAAAGTGCCTATAGAAGTCACGGTCAACGGACGCCAGTACAGGCACGAAGTGGAACCCCGGTTGCTGCTGGTGGACTATCTCCGGGAGACGCTGAACCTTACGGGCGCGAAGATCGGATGCGACACGAGCCAGTGCGGCTCGTGTACGGTGGATATGGACGGGTCGGCCATGAAGTCGTGTACGTGCCTGGCGGTGCAGGCGGACGGCTCCTGCATAACCACGATAGAGGGCCTTGCCGGGGACGACGGGCTGCACCCGATACAGGAGGGGTTCTGGAACAAGCACGGCCTCCAGTGCGGCTACTGCACCCCCGGCATGATCATGGCGACGAACGAGCTGCTGCGCAAGAACCCGTCGCCGTCCGAAGAGGAGATCAGGCACGGGCTCGAGGGGAACATCTGCCGGTGTACCGGGTACACGAACATCGTTAGGGCCGTCCAGGAAGCTGCGGCGGCGATGGGAGGCGCGTCATGACCACCCGCATATTCAGCTCGGGGATAAGGAGGCGCGAGGACCCGCGGCTCATCACCGGGCAGGCGAGCTATACGGCGGACA
Source organism: Dehalococcoidia bacterium (assembly GCA_963664035.2). Taxonomy (GTDB): domain Bacteria; phylum Chloroflexota; class Dehalococcoidia; order Lucifugimonadales. Next base: position 3,433,782 of record OY760867.2, read on the forward strand.
TCAAGCTGCCCGGGATGACCTACGCGGCGATCCTGCGCAGCCCTCACGCCCACGCGCGGATCGCGTCGATAGACACGAGCGCGGCCTGCGGGCGCGATGGCGTGTTGGCGGTCTTCACCGGCGCCGACACCGAGGGAGCGCTCAACGGCATTCCGTGCGCCTGGCAGGTGCCGGATTCGGACGTGAAGGCGGTGGACCACCCGCCCATCGCCAAGGACGTGGTGCGGTACGTCGGCGACGCGGTGGCGGTGGTCGTGGCGGATTGCAGGTACGTCGCCGAGGACGCGCTGGAGGACATCGAAGTCGAATACGAGCCTCTGCCGGCGGTCACGAACCCCAAGGACGCGACTGCGGACGGAGCGCCGCAGCTCCACGAGGACGCGCCGGGCAACCAGGCGTTCCACTGGAAGCTGGCGGGCGGCGACGCAGCGGCGGCGTTCGCCGAGGCGGACGTGGTGGTCAAGGACACGATAGTCCACCAGCGGCTGATCCCGAACGCGATGGAGCCGAGGGCGGCCGTCGCGCAGTGGGTCGGGCCGACCCAGGAGCTTACGCTCTGGAGCACAAGCCAGAACCCGCACATCGCGCGGTTCCTGATGTCGGTGGTGACGGAGGTGCCGGAGCACAAGATACGGGTCATCGCCCAGGAGGTGGGCGGCGGCTTCGGGAGCAAGATCCCGTTCTACGCGGACGAGGCGATCGTCTCCTTCTGCTCGATGAAGACGGGGAACCCGGTGAAGTGGGTTGAGACGCGCAGCGAGAACTTCCTGGCGACCATCCACGGGCGCGACCACATCGAGGACGTGGAGCTGGCGGCGACGAAGGACGGCAAGATCACCGGGGTGAAGTCGGCGGTGTGGGCCGGCATGGGGGCGTACCTCTCGACCGCTTCCACCGGCGTACCGACGATCCTCCACGGGCTGATGTACGCCGGGCCGTACGACATTCCCAACGTGCAGGGCGACGTGTACGGCGTGTTCACCAACGGCACGCCGGTGGACGCCTACCGCGGCGCGGGGCGCCCGGAGGCTACGTTCCTGATAGAGAGGATGGTCGACCTGCTGGCGGCCAAGCTCGACGTGGACCCGGCGGACGTGCGGCGCAAGAACCTGATCCCGGCGTTCGAGAACGGCCACGACGTCTCGACGGGCCTGACCTATGACAGCGGCGACTACGAGAAGGCGCTGGACGCGGCGCTGGAAGGCGTCGGATACAAGGACCTGCGGCGCGAGCAGGCCGAGGGCCGGAGCAAGGGGCGCCACATAGGCGTCGGGGTCACGACTTACGTCGAGATATGCGGCCTCGGGCCCTCGCAGGTTGCGGGGGCGGTCGGCTTCGGCGGCGGTCTGTGGGAGAGCGCGATCATCCGCTTCCATCCGACGGGCAAGGTGAACGTGATGATCGGCACGTCCCCCCACGGCCAGGGCGAGGAGACCACGTTCGCGCAGATCGTCTCCCACGAATTGGGGGTGGACGTGGACGACATAGAGGTCATCCACGGCGACACGGACAACACCCCGATGGGCTGGGGGACGTACGGCAGCCGGACGACCGCCGTCGGCGGCGCGGCCGTCGCGCTCGGCGCGCGGAAGCTGAAGGAGAAGGGCAAGGCGCTCGCCGCCCACCTGCTGGAGGCGGCCGTAGAGGACATCGACTACGACGACGGCAAGTTCTTCGTGAAGGGCTCGCCGGACCAGGCCAAGACGATAGACGAGATAGCCCTGATGGCGAACGTGGCCTGGAACATGCCGGAGGGCATGGAGCCGGGCTTCGAGTCGACGACGTTCTACGACCCGCCCAACTTCGCGTACCCGTTCGGGGCGCACGTGGCGGTGGTGGAGCTGGACGCGGACACGGGGCAGATCGAGCTGTCGCGGTACCTTGCGGTGGACGACTGCGGCACGCAGATCAACCCGATGATCATCGACGGGCAGGTACACGGGGGCGTGGTGCAGGGCGTCGGGCCCGCGCTGTGGGAAGGCGCGGTGTACGACGACGAGGGGCAGTTGATCACCGGGTCGATGATGGACTACGCGCTGCCGCGCGCGGACATGGTGCCCGAGATAGAGACGATGTCGACGAACACGCCGTCGCCGGACCACCCGCTGGGCGTGAAGGGCATCGGCGAGACGGGCACGATCGCATCGACGGTGACGGTCTACAACGCGGTGATGGACGCACTGAGGCCGTTCGGCGTCGACGGGCTGGACATGCCCCTTACGCCGGAGCGCGTGTGGCGGGCCATAAACCAGAGGAACGGGGGCTAGGTCATGTACGCAGCACAGATCGACTACCACCGGGCGTGCTCGGTGCAGGAGGCGATAGGGCTCCTGCAGGAGCACGAGGACGCGAAGATCATAGCCGGCGGCCACAGCCTGATCCCGCTGCTGAGGTTCAGGCTGTCGGACGCGGCGACGCTGGTCGACATAGGCCGGCTGGACGAGCTGAAGGGGATAAGCCGCAGCAACGGCTGCGTGAGCATCGGGGCGCTGACGACGCACGCCGAGCTCGCGTCGTCGGACGTGCTAAAGGATGCCTGCCCGATCGTACCGGAGGCGGCGGGGCTGATCGGAGACCCGCAGGTGCGCAACCGGGCGACCATAGGCGGGAACCTGGCGCACGCGGACCCCGGTTCCGACCTGCCGACGGTGCTGGTGGCGCTGGGCGCGGAGATCAACGCGGTGGGTCCCTCGGGCGAGAGGACCATCGCCGCGGGGGACTTCTTCCGCGGGCTGATGTCCACCGCGCTGGGCGGCGACGAGGTGCTGACCTCGGTCAGCGTGCCGGCGGCGCAGTCCGGGCAGGGCATGGCCTACGCGAAGTACCTGCACCCGGCGTCGCGCTACGCGGTCGTCGGCGCGGCGGCCGTTCTCACTGCCAGCGGCGACGCGTGCACGGCGGCGAGCGTGGCGGTCGGCGGCCTGACGGCCAGCGCGACCAAGGCGCCGTCCGTCGAGTGCGCGGTGACCGAGAACGGGTTGGGAGCGGACGCGCTGTGCGAGGCTGCGTCCCAGGTGACGAACGACCTTGGGGACGACCTGCTGGGCGACGTCATGGCGTCCGCGGGCTACCGGGCCAAGATGGCCGAGGTGTACGTGGGCCGGGCGCTGTCGTGCGCGGCGGGACGGGCGCGGTAGGAGGGCCGCCCCTGGCTGAAGCTCGACCGGCGGCCCTCTCCGCCGGGCGGCTCCCGCGCGGGCCGCGCGTCGGCGTCGGAGAGAGCCTTGGCGCGCTGCGCGAGGCGCTCCGCGCCGACCTGGGCTTCCACGGCGCGGACGGCGGCTACGGGCCGCACGCGTGGCACCCCTTCCCGGCGAAGTTCCCGCCGCAGCTGCCCGGGTTCCTGATCGAGCGGCTGTCCGACCCGGGCGACGTCGTTCTCGACCCGATGGCGGGCTCCGGGACAACGCTCGTGGAGGCCGCCAGGCTGGGGCGCCGCGCCGTCGGATGCGACATCGACCCGCTGGCCCGAATGATCGCGACGGCCAAGCTGACCCCCATCGACCCCGTAGCCGCGCTCCAAGCGGGGCGCGAAGCGCTGAGGGCAGCCAAGGACGACTACCGGTCCGACGGCGACAGGCTGCGGCGTGACCTGGGGCTGAGGTTCGACGCGAAGACCCGCGAGTTCGTCGACTACTGGTTCCCGCCCCGGCAACAGGTCGAATTGCTCGCCCTCCTGCAACGCATCGAGCAGGTCCCCGAAGAAGGCATGCGGAACTTCCACCTCGTGGTCTTCTCCTCCACCATCATCGCCAAGTCCGGGGGCGTGACGCTGGCGCGCGACCTCGCCCACACACGCCCTCACAGGGACCTCGAGAAGACGCCCGTCTCGGCGTTCGCGGAGTTCTCCAAGCGCCTGGAGCGCAACGCGGCGGCCCTCGACCGGAGCGGGCCGCTCCGGTCCGTCGGTCCCCCAGCCCTGAACGGCGTGCGCGCGGCCAGCGCGGCGGACACCGGCCTGCCGCCCGAGAGCGTCGACCTGATCGTGACCTCTCCGCCCTATGCGAACAACGCGATCGACTACATGCGGGCGCACAAGTTCTCGTTGGTGTGGCTCGGCTGGAAGACCGCGGACCTCGCGAAGATACGAGCAGGGTACCTGGGCCACAACGCGACGACCGGCGCGGTGTACGATGCTCTGCCGAGCCGGTGCGAGGAGACCCTGTCGGCGCTGGCGGAGCACGACGCGAAGAAGGCGAAGGCGTTGCGCCGGTACTTCGGCGAGATGGAGGCGGTGATCGCGGAGATGCGGCGGGTGCTGAAGAAGGGCGGTGCCGCCGTGATCGTGGTAGGGACCTCGGTCCTGCGCGGCCTGGACGTGGAGACCCACAGGGCGCTGGCCGGCATCGCCGAGCGCGCCGGCTTCGAGATGGCGGGCATGGGCGTCCGAAGCCTCGACCGCGACAAGCGCATGATGCCGGCGCGCTGGGGCGGGCCGCGCCGCACGCAGATCGAGGAGCGGATGCACGACGAGTACGTGATAGGCGTGGCGAAAGCGTACTGAATGGAGAGTGAGATGGCCATGAGAGAGACGACCGCGGCCCCAGCTACCGTGGACGAGCTGCAGCGGGCGCTGCGCGAGCAGTTGTACGTTGCGGACCGGGGGCTTGCCATATCTATACACCTTGCGTTGAGCCTGAAGCGGCCGCTCCTGTTGGAGGGAGAGGCCGGCGTGGGCAAGACCGAGGTGGCGAAGGTGCTTGCGTCGAGCCTGGGCACGGAGTTGATACGCCTCCAGTGCTACGAGGGGCTGGACGTCAACCAGGCGGTGTACGAGTGGAACTACGCGCGGCAGCTCCTGGAGATACGGCTGCTGGAGGCGAGCGGGGGCTTGGACCGCGCGGAGGCTGCGCGCGACCTGTTCAGCGAGGAGTTCCTGATAAAGCGGCCGCTGCTGCGGGCGCTGGAGCACGGCGCCGGGCGGCCCCCGGTGCTGCTCATCGACGAGGTGGACCGGGCGGACGAGGAGTTCGAGGGGTTCCTGCTGGAGATACTGTCCGACTTCCAAGTGACGATCCCTGAGATGGGGACCGTCCGGTGCGAGGAGCCGCCGACGGTGGTGATCACCTCCAACCGGACGCGCGAGGTACACGACGCGCTGAAGCGGCGGTGCCTCTACTACTGGATCGACTACCCCGACTTCCAGAAGGAGTACCAGATCGTCACGACGCGCATCCCGGAGGCGCCGCGCAAGCTGTCGGAGGAGGTGACGGCGTTCGTACAGGAGCTGCGCACCGCCGAGCTGTACAAGGTGGCGGGCGTGGCGGAGACGCTGGACTGGACGGCGGCGCTGGTCGCGCTGGACCAGAAGGAGCTCGACCCGTCGGTCATCGACGACACGCTGGGGATAATGCTCAAGTACCGGGAGGACATAGAGGCGGTGCGCGGCGAGCCGGCGCGGGCCATGCTGAACCGCGCGCGGAACCGCGGGACGCGGAGGGGCCGCGGGAAGGGCTGAGCCGCGGCGCGGTGATGTTATGATGGAAATGTCCCGGACCACTGAGGACGTGTCCCGCTTCGGCAGGACGGAGGGCGCAGGCATGGTCATCCCGAACCCGGCGATCAAGTTCACTTACGAGGACTATAAGCACACGCCCGACGACACGCGCTACGAGCTCATAGACGGAGAGTTGATCCCGGCCCTCACGCCTAACTTGGGACACCAGGGTGTTTCCACGAAGCTGGGGACCCGGCTCTACGTATTCATCACCGAGAAGGGACTTGGCGAGGTCTTCCGCGCTCCATGCGACGTCGTGCTGTCGAATACGGACGTGGTGCAGCCCGACCTGCTGTTCGTATCCAAGGAACGCGGACATATCCTGCTCAACGGCTTGAACGTACAGGGGGCTCCCGACCTAGTCGTAGAGATACTGTCGCCGTCCACGGAGGAACGGGACAGGACGGTGAAGAGCGCGCTGTACGCCAGGCATGGCGTCTCCGAGTACTGGCTCGCCGACCCCGCGGCGCAGACCATTACCGTCATGCTGCTGGGCGAAGGCGGGTTCGAGGTAGAGGCCGTCTACGGCATGGGGCAGACGCTCACATCGCCCACCCTGCCCGGCTTTGCCGTAGAGCTGGACGAGATATTCTAACGACACGACCGGCAGGAAGGAGGGTGCTGAGATGGTCGTCCCGAACACGGCAATCAAGTTCACCTACGAGGACTATAAGCACACGCCCGACGACACGCGCTACGAGCTCATAGACGGAGATCTGATCATGGCGCCGGCTCCAAACCTTGGCCACCAGGACATCGCCGCCAATCTGGTAGCGTTGCTGATCCTGTTCGTGAAAGAGAGAGATTTAGGAAAGGTCTTTTTCGCGCCGTGCGACGTGCTGCTGTCGAATACGGACGTGGTGCAGCCGGACCTGCTGTTCGTATCCAGGGAGCGAGAGCACATCCTGCTCGGCGGCGTCAACGTCCAGGGCGCGCCCGACCTCGTCGTCGAGATACTGTCGCCGTCCACGGAGGGGCGGGACAGGACGGTGAAGAGCGCGCTGTACGCCAGGCACGGCGTCTCCGAGTACTGGCTCGCCGACCCCGCGGCGCAGACCATAACCGTCATGCTGCTGGGCGAAGGCGGATTCGAGGTCGAGGCCGTCTACGGCATGGGGCAGACGCTGACATCGCCCACCCTGCCCGGCTTTGCCGTAGAGCTGGACGAGATATTCTAACGACACGCCCGGCAGGAAGGAGGGTGCTGAGATGGTCGCCCCCAACACGGCAACCAAGTTCACATACGAGGACTATAAGCACACGCCCGACGACACGCGCTACGAGCTCATAGACGGAGATCTGATCATGGCGCCGGCGCCAAACTTGGGACACCAGGGAATCGATATGGACTTGGGCTCGGCGCTTAATGCGTTCGTGAAAGAGAGAGGCTTGGGAAAGGTCTTCTCCGCGCCGTGCGACGTGTTGCTGTCGAATACGGACGTGGTGCAGCCGGACCTGCTGTTCGTATCCAGGGAGCGAGAGCACATCCTGCTCGGTGGCGTCAACGTCCAGGGCGCGCCCGACCTCGTCGTCGAGATACTGTCGCCGTCCACGGAGGGGCGGGACAGGACGGTGAAGCGAGCGCTGTATGCCAGGCACGGCGTCTCCGAGTACTGGCTCGCCGACCCCGCGGCGCAGACCATAACCGTCATGCTGCTGGGCGAAGGCGGATTCGAGGTAGAGGCCGTCTACGGCATGGGGCAGACGCTGACATCGCCCACGCTGCCCGGCTTCGAAGTGGACCTTGACGAGATATTCTAGGTCCGCAAACGGCGGCGGCCATCTCCTGCACAACCTAATGCTCTTCGGGCGTCTGCTCAGGGAGTTGGGGCTCGACGTACACTCCGGGCGGATGATCGACGCCGAGGGCGCGCTGCGGCTGGTGGGAGTCCGCCGACGGCAGGACTTCTACCACGCCCTCAGGACCGTGCTGGTACACCGGCAGCGGGACCTGGCCCTATTCGACGAGGCGTTCCAGGTATTCTGGCGGCCCCCCAAGGACGACTGGACCACGATGGACCTGCGGTCCCTGGGCGAGGAGCGGCGGTACCGTCAGCCCCAGTTCGACCCGCCTCCGTCGGCGAGCGACCCGCTGGGCAGGGAGGAGGGCGGCGACCCAGGCGACAGCGTGGAGATGACCCGGACCTACAGCGCCAGGGAGGTGCTGCGTGAGAAGGACTTCGCGGAGTTCACGGCGGACGAGGTCGACGAGGCGAGGGCGCTGATCGCCGAGCTGCGGTGGGACCTGGGCAAGCGGCGCACCAGGCGGTGGACGCCGGGGGACGGGGCGCTCATCGACCTGCGGCGGGCCGTGCGCAAGAACATGGCCGTCGGGGGCGAGCTCGTCGAGTTGCCGAGGCGTCGGCGCAAGGAGAAGCGGCGGCCCCTCGTGATGATCTGCGACGTGAGCGGCTCCATGGAGCGGTACACGCGGATACTGCTGCACTTCATCCACACCGTGTACGGGGGCATCAGCCGGATAGAGGCATTCCTGTTCGCGACGCGGCTCACCCGCATCACGAACTACCTGGCGAACCGCGACATTGACCGCGCGGTGACGGAGGTGTCGCACGCGGTGCCCGACTGGGCGGGCGGCACGCGGATCGGCGACGTGCTGAAGGCGTTCAATTTCCAGTGGGCGCGGCGCGTGCTCGGCTGGGGGGGCGTCGTGCTAATCATCTCGGACGGCTGGGACAGGGGGGAGCCGGATGCGCTGCGCTTCGAGATGGCGCGGCTCCAGCGGAGCTGCCACCGGCTCATCTGGCTCAACCCGCTGCTGGGCTCGCCGGGCTACGAGCCGCTCTCCCGCGGGATGCAGTCCGCCCTGCCCTTCGTCGACGACTTCCTGCCCGTGCACAACCTCGCCAGCCTGGAGGGGCTCGCGGAGCACCTGAACGGCCTCTCCCCACGGCGTCCGGGCCGGCCGCAGCAGACGCGGCTCCTGGAGCGGCGCGACGCCCCCGAGCCGGAGCCCGCGAAGGCGCCGCAACGCTCCCTGCGCATGGACGCCAACCCGACGTTCCGCCATCCGCGCTGGGGCAAAGGCGAAGCGCAACGGCAGGGCTAGGCTGGCAGTCTCGGCCCCGCCGGGCCGAGGAGTACGTCCGGGCAGGGCCGCGTCAACGTATTACCCAATACGAGAATGGTAACGGAGCGGGAGGCTCCGCCTGCATGCGTTACTCGAGCGCACAGATTGGGTTCCATGTCCTTGTGCCGGCGGCCCTGGCCTTCGTCATGGCGGCTTGCGGCGGCGCGGAGACCGTCGCCAATGCGCGGGTCGCGCCCCCCGAGGCGCCCGCGACGGCTGCGCCGTCGACGCCTGCCCCCGCCGACGCGTCCGACCGCATGGGCCTATGGACGGGAGCGGTGCCCGACGCCCACCAGTACGCCATCCCCTGGATCGCCCTGAGATTCGTCCCCGGGGCGAACGCGGACGTGGACCCGTGGCGCGTTGGGGGCGGGCGCTTCGGCACCCCCGCGCTGGAGTGCGAGCCCACGCCGGTGGAGGGAGGCTGGAGGCTGGACGGGTGTACCGACGCGAGGGGAAACGAGGCGCCGGGCCTGGAGTTTAGCGCGTTCGTGCCTGAGGAGGGCAACTCCGGGCTCGAGGCGACCTTGGTCCAGGGGGGCTTCACGAGCCACGCCACCCTTGCCAAGGTGTTGCAGAGCGACGAGCCCCAGGCGTCGGACAACGTGACGCTGCTCTGGCGCGAGAAGGCTACCGACAGCCCCAACAGCGACGTCTGGGTGGACGCCGGCATAGTCTACGCGCCCCACACCGAGGCGCGGATCGCGCTGCTGGACGCGGCAACCGGGGAGCGTGTCTCGTTCGCCAGCATACTCGGCGCCAGTGGCCGCGGGGTCGCCTCCGTCTACGATGTCAAGGCGAGGGACGGCTTCCTGTACGCGGCCACCGTGTCGAACGGCCTCGTGGTCTTCGACGTGTCGGACCCGGAGAGCCCGGAGCGGGTCGGCCAGCACTACGTGTACGAGTCCAGGGGCTCGACGGAGAACTTCACGAACGTTCACAACATCTACCTGGCCCCTGACGAGCCGCTCGTCTTCGCCATAAACCAGTCCTACCCCGCGGCCGACCTGCGCGTCATCGACGTCTCGGACCCCGCGTCCCCGGAGGAGGTTGGCCGCTTCGCCGTCGAGGAAGGACCGGGCATGCCCCACGACGTACACGTCGTCAGGCGCGGCGGCAAGCTGGTCGCCTTCCTGAACTACCTGCGCGCCGGCCTATGGATACTCGACGCCACCGACCCGGCGGCGATGGAGACCGTCGCGACGATAGACTGGGAGGGCGCCTTCAGCCACGGCGGCTGGGCCTTCGAGGCGGACGGCGGGCTGTACTACGCCCACACGTCCGAGGGATACGACAAGTCGCTGGCGATACTGGACGTCTCCGACCTGTCGGAGCCGCGCGTGGTCTCCAACTTCAAGACGAGGGACGGCATCTCGATCCACAACGTCGAGGTCGTGGACGGCTTCGCGTATATCTCCTACTACATCGACGGGCTGCGGGTGGTGGACCTGCGGGACCCGGGGAATCCGGTCGAGGTCGCGCACTACGACACCGTCGCCGCGGAGGACGAGGCCGACATATTGCAGGGCGCGTGGGGCGTCAAGGTGTACGATGGGACGGTCTACGTCTCGGACATCGAGAGCGGGGTCTACGCCTTCAGGGTGGAATTGCCGTAGGGAAGCCCCCCATCTCAATCTTCCCCGGCGGGGGAAGAGGCAGTCACTACTGGAGCATTCTTGCGTAGGCCTCGCGGCCCTGGCGGAAGAGGTCCAGCACCTCGCGGCGCTGGGCGTCGGTGTAGAACTTGCCCCGTGAGCCGACCCACTGGAGCGAGCGGTCTATGGAGTCGATGAACCAGGCGGCCGCGTCCTTCTGCTGCTGCGCGGGCCTGCCGGCCCTGACGTAGACAGGGCTGGTGTGGGCGAAGATCGGCTGGGCGAAGCTGTCGCGGGCGTGGCTGGCGAGGCGCGCGGCGATCCAGCCGTCCGACGCCGCCCCGACCTCGGCTTCGAAGACGCCGCCCGTCGAGCCTTCCTCGAACCTGCGGCGCGCTGCCACCTCGCCGTTGAAGAGTATCTCCACGGCGCCGATGGGGTAGTGCGACTTCCAGGACGCAACGGCGGAGAGCCGCCGGCCGGCCTCCGTCTCGACCGTGGAGCCTATGCCCGCGCCGTCCACCCGCAGGTCGAGCGCCGGCCCGTTGGTGATGAAGGTCCGCCCGCCCTTGAGCGCCTCCAGCCACGACTCGTACTCGAAGGGGCCGCCGGTATGGGAATAGACGCGGTTGGCGGAGCTGATGAACCAGTCGGAGCCGGTGGAGGCGGGCAGCCGGATGCCGGCGTTGAGCATCCGGTAGTAGATGTCGTACTCCGCGTCCATCCAGTACGGGTCGAAGAGGTTGAAGGCGTCGAGCTTGCCGAGAGCGGCGGCGACCGGGGCCTCCATCCCCCTGCCGTTGTGGCACCAGATGACCACGCCTCCCTGCCGGTGGGCGTCGTCGCAGGCGTAGCTGAGGGGCGGGTAGTCCGGGTCGAAGGTGTCCACGAGCGCGCCGCGGCTCACGGGATGGACGACGTTGCGGATGTTGAGCAGCATGACGTGGCCGTAGCCGATGTCCCACCCTGTGACGTTGTGGCGGTTCTCCTCGCCGCTCTGCACGTGGTGGTGGGCGGACGAGAACTCGGTCAGGAAGCCGGGGGCGTACTTGTTGCTCGCGTACTCGAGGTCCCAGCGCTTGAGGATGCTGACCGCCGTCATGCGGAGGTCCTCGATGCGCGGGTCGAGCCAAAGGCGCTCGTCGGGGCGCTTCTCCTTCTGGTCGTAGTGGAGGTGGGTGTTGCCGGGGTGCCAGCCCTGCATTGCGAGCTCGTTCCAGCGCTCCATCCTGACGTCGGCGGCGACAACACCGCTAGCGGGGATGTCCAGGTACAGCGTGGCGGGGACGTACTCGGTGCCGCGCTCGGCCACGACCCTGGCGGGACCCCTGGGCGCCTCCACCTCGAAGACGCCGTCGGCGTAGAAGAACGGCGCGCCCGGGCCGACCTTCAGGATCGCGTCGGCGGGATGTACGGTCTCGCCGGTGGAGGCGAGGACCTGTACGCGCGCGGGGACCGGCTCTCCGGTCGCGGCGTCCGTGATGGAACCGGTTATCTTTGGCATGGCCGTATCCTGAACTGTGTGATCTTGCGGCTGCCTCGACTGCTCCTATTCGCTCCGCAATCGCCGCAGCGCGGCTTCCATCTCGGCCAAGCGAGCTTCGGCGAACTCGCGGGCCGCCTGCTCGGACTCAGCCCGGGCCTCGGCGGACTCCCTGCCCGCACGCTCGGACTCCGCCCGGGCCTCGGCGGACTCCCTGCCCGCGCGCTCGGACTCCGCCCGGGCCTCGGCGGACTCGGCGCGGGTCTCGGCAACGCCGGCCCGGGCCTCGGCAACGCCGGCGCGCGTGGCGGTCTCGGCGTAGTTCTCCAGCCAGCGGCCAGCCGCGGGGTCGTAGAAGCGCAGACGGCCCTCCTCCCAGCAGAAGTCGAGACCCAACAGCGGACTGTGGCCGCGAATCACGCCGTCCGGCTCGCTCCCAACATCGAAGCGGCGGTACTCCCCGTCCGCCAGGTACTCCCCAACCAGCGGCTCGCCGTAGTGGTCGCCGCCAGTCGGATCGAAACGCCAGTACTCCCGAACACCCAGGCTCGCGTACAACTCGCGCTTGCCCCCTACGTCGTTGGACGCTGTCGAAGGAGACCCTATCTCCAGCACGAAGTCGGGCGCCTTGCCCACCTCCCACACCCGGTAGGTGTTGTACAGCTTGATGGAATCCTTGCTGACGCCGAAGGCCACGTAGCAGTCGGGGGACACCCACCTCCTGGGGTCGCCCTCGACGTAGTAGACGAATGTGTTGCCGCTTACCACGGTCGTGGGACTTTCCAGGCGGAACCTCAGCGTCGAAACGGCGTCTACGAAATGCGGCTCCTGCTCGTGTCCGTCTGGCAATGGCATACCGTCCGTTTCGGGGTAGAAGACCTCATCGGCCTCGGCGGGCCTGTCCTGGATCAGGGTTGTTGGTATCGTGGCCATGACGCTTGGTCCTGCGGGCTATGGTAACACACCACGGACCGTGACTCGCGCGGCCAGGACTATTCGCGAGATAGCCCGAATCCTGGATGTGGGCGTCCTATTCGGCTCTCTCCGCCGGCGCTAAGTCCACTTCCCAGAAGACCGTATCCCGGACATACTGGCCCGTCGTGATGAGCTTGATGTCGTACTCGGGCAGCGGAGCTATGGCGAGACACTCTCCTTCCACCCTTACGCCCTGCCTAGCAGGAAAGAAGTCGAGTAGGTCCGTACCCACGCTCTTGTGGATCCCGGGCAGCGCAAAATTGCTAACGGGCTGGACGTAGAGCAACACCTTGCGCTCGAAGTCCTCCTGGGTGCAGTCCTCCTTGAAGTATATGAGAGTCCCATCGCCTAAGTACAGGTCGAAGGGAGCGCGGACGACCGGGCCGGAGTCGCCTACGAGACCGTAGAGGTAATCCTTGGCCGAAGTCGTCTCTATGTCTATGTGCTCTTCATTGTAGCCGTGCGCATTCCAGCCGTACTCGGGGTTGAAGACCGCCGTGTGGGTGTCGCGGGCGCTGACGTACGCCGCATAGACCGCGCAGACTACGAGTCCGGCAATCAGGGCTTGAGCAGCTCGTCTGTGAAGTGGGCTCATTCTTATGTGCTCTTCATTGTAGCCGTGCGCATTCCAGCCGTACTCGGGGTTGAAGACCGCCGTGTGGGTGTCGCGGGCGCTGACGTACGCCGCATAGACCGCGCAGACTACGAGTCCGGCAATCAGGGCTTGAGCAGCTCGTCTGTGAAGTGGGCTCATTCTGTGGCAAGTGCTCAGCAGTGAGTCAGCCATGACTATTGCCACCACCACCATCGGCACATACATCGGGGCGAGTTGCCGTGAGGTCAGCGTAAGGCTACCCAGCGACGCGCTGGCGATGGAAAAGGCCATGTGGCCGAAGGCGTAGACGCCGGCGACTACGATGGCGGCGTGTCTACTGTCGCGCCTCTGAGCTTCGTCTCTCCACCAGCGCAGGCCCCACCAGCCCACCAGCGCAGCCAGTGCAAGTAAGGCGACGCCCGTCATCACGCCGCCGATAATCCACTCCGGCGTCCTATCGAGAGGCAGAGCCAGAGCTCGTACGTCGGCTGCAAGGGGATTCCAAGCCTCTATGGAGTTGAGCCCGCGGCCTATGTGCTTGACGAGAGGCCCGCCTGCGGCTCCTCCCCTGGGACCGGTGAGCGTTTCCGTGACGAGGTAGTTGCGCAGCAGCCACAGAGCCAGTGGGCCTATGCTGACCATCAGGTACACACCAATGCGCCGCAATTTTCCACTGAGGGCGGGATCAGGCCGCAATGCAAGCAATGGAACCACAACAAGAACCAGGAAGACTCCGGAATAGCGCGTAAGGCAGGCAAGCGCGGAGAACACTGCTGCCAGAATCAGCGTGGGCCATCCCCCCGACTTCAAGAACCTGTGGATGCTAAGCAATGCCAATACGGTCAGCGGTATGAAGACGGCTTCACTGAGTGCCCAGGACGCCCAATACGTTACCGTGACTGAGAACGCGATTAGGGCGCATCCAAGGACGATTAGGAGACGGGAGCGGACTGCTTCGCGCAGCCACAGCCCCGCGACGAAGACGGTCAGACCGAACGCGGCGGCGTTGACCGGCCCGGCCACCGAGCGGGCGTCGAAGGCAAAGCCTCCAGAGAGCGCGAGCATGATCGAGTACAGCGGCGGCCAGAGTGCGGACACGTGTAGCTCGAATCTTGTGTTGACGCCCACCAGTTCCGTGGCCTGCCCGGACAGCCACTCCAGCCCACGCCCGCCCTCCGCCAACGCCCTGGCCAGCTCTATGTAATACTTTGCGTCGCCGCCCACGCCGACGCCGTGGACAAGGCGCAAGAGGACTATGGCCGCACCCAGGACGCCCATGCCTGCCAGGAGAAGTGTGAAGCGGTGGGTGCGCCACCATGACCTGAGCGGAGAGCCGAGCCTCACCTACCCGGCCCCCTTCCAGGCGCCTTCCAGTTGGGATCGGGGGGGGGGGGGGGGGGTAGAAGTATCGCCGGTCAAGACGAGGTCATGGACAAGCGCCGGAGCTGGCTCCACGGTCGCGACGTCTATGATGGACCCTGCTATCTTTGGCATCTGTGAATGGGCCGCCAGATTGACGAAGGGGCTGTTAGAGTCCGATGCTCCTATTCGCCCCGCAATCGTCGCAGCGCGGCTTCCATCTCGGCCAGGCGAGCTTCGGCGGACTCACGGGCCATTCGCTCGGCGGCGGCGCGGGCCTCGGCCGAGTCGGCACGGGTCTCGGCGGACTCGGCGCGAACTTCGGCGACGGCGACTCGGGCCTCGGCAACATCGGCGCGGGTCTCGGCAACATCGGCGCGCGTCTCGGCGGTCTCGCGGGCCGTAGCGGTCTCGGCGTAGTTCTCCAGCCAGCGGCCAGCCGCGGGGTCGTAGAAGCGAAGACGACCCTCCTCCCAGCAGAAGTCGAGGCCCAACAGCGGACTGTGGCCGCGAATCACCCCGTCCGGCTCGCTCCCAATATCGAAGCGGCGGTACTCCCCGTCCGCCAGGTACTCCCCAACCAGCGGCTCGCCGTAGTGGTCGCCGCCCGTCGGATCGAAGCGCCAGTACTCACGAACACCCAGGCTCGCGTACAACTCGCGCTTGCCCCCTACGTCGTTGGACGCGGTCGAAGGAGACCCTATCTCCAGCACGAAGTCGGGCGCCTTGCCCACCTCCCACACCCGGTAGGTGTTGTACAGCTTGATGGACTCCTTGCTGACCCCGAAGGCCACGTAGCAGTCGGGGGACACCCACCTCCTGGGGTCGCCTTCGACGTAGTAGACGAAGGTGTTGCCGCTGACCACGGTCGTGGGACTTTCCAGGCGGAACCTCAGCGTCGAAACGGCGTCTACGAAATGCGGCTCCTGGTGGTGTCCGTCTGGCAATGGCATACCGTCCGTTTCGGGGTAGAAGACCTCATCGGCCTCGGCGGGCCTGTCCTGGATCAGGGTTGTGGGTATCGTGGCCATGACGCTTGGTCCTGCGAGTTATGGTAACACAGGACGGACCGTGACTTGCGCGGTCAGAGCTATTTCGAGATGGCCCGAATCCTGAACGCGGGCGTCCTACTCGGCCCTCTCCAGGTACTCCACTGCTCCTATTCGCCCCGCAATCGCCGCAGCGCGGCTTCCATCTCGGCCAAGCGAGCTTCGGCGGACTGGGCCCAGGCCTCGACGGACTCCCTGCCCGCGCGCTCAGACTCCGCCCGGGCCTCGGCAATGTCGGCGCGGACCTCGGCGACATCGGCGCGCGTGGCGGTCTCGGCGTAGTTCTCCAGCCAGCGGCCAGCCGCAGGGTCGTAGAAGCGCAGACGACCCTCCTCCCAGCAGAAGTCGAGGCCCAACAGCGGACTGTGGCCGCGAATCACGCCGTCAGGTCCACTTCCAACATCGAAGCGGCGGTACTCGCCATCCACCAGGTACTCCCCAACCAGCGGCTCGCCATAGTGGTCGCCGCCCGTCGGGTCGAAGCGCCAGTACTCGCGGACCCCCAGGCTCGCGTACAACTCGCGCTTGCCCCCTACGTCGTTCGACGCCGTCGAAGGAGAACCTATCTCCAGCACGAAGTCGGGCGCCTTGCCCACCTCCCACACCCGGTAGGTGTTGTACAGCTTGATGGACTCCTTGCTGACCCCGAAGGCAATGTAACAGTCGGGGGACACCCACCTCCTGGGGTCGCCTTCGACGTAGTAGACGAAGGTGTTGCCGCTCACCACGGTCGTGGGACTTTCCAGGCGAAACCTCAGCGTCGAAACGGCGTCTACGAAATGCGGCTCCTGGTGGTGTCCGTCTGGCAATGGCATACCGTCCGTTTCGGGGTAGAAGACCTCTTCGGCCTCGGCGGGCCTGTCCTGGAGCAGGGTTGTGGGTATCGTGGCCATGACGCTTGGTCCTGCGGGCCATGGTAACACACCACGGACCGTGACTCGCGCTGTCAGGACTATTGCGAGATAGCCCGAATCCTGGACGCGGGCGTCCTACTCGGCCCTCTCCAGGTACTCCACTGCTCCTATTCGCCCCGCAATCGCCGCAGCGCGGCTTCCATCTCGGCCAGGCGAGCTTCGGCGGACCGCGCGCGGGCCTCGGCAACGTTGGCGCGCGTCTCGGCAACGTTGGCGCGCGTCTCGGCGACATCGGCGCGCGCGGCGGTCTCGGTGTAGTTCTCCAGCCAGCGGCCAGCCGCAGGGTCGTAGAAGCGCAGACGACCTTCCTCCCAGCAGAAGTCGAGGCCCAACAGCGGACTGTGGCCGCGAATCACGCCGTCAGGTCCACTCCCAACATCGAAGCGGCGGTACTCGCCCTCCGCCAGGTACTCCCCAACCAGCGCCTCGCCGTAGTGGTCGCCGCCCGTCGGGTCGAAGCGCCAGTACTCCCGTACTCCCAGGCTCGCGTACAACTCGCGCTTGCCCCCTACGTCGTTGGACGCGGTCGAAGGAGACCCTATCTCCAGCACGAAGTCGGGCGCCTTGCCCACCTCCCACACCCGGTAGGTGTTGTACAGCTTGATCGACTCCTTGCTGACCCCGAAGGCCACGTAGCAGTCGGGGGACACCCACCTCCTGGGGTCGCCTTCGACGTAGTAGACGAATGTGTTGCCGCTGACCACTGTCGTGGGACTTTCCAGGCGGAACCTCAGCGTCGAAACGGCGTCTACGAAATGCGGCTCCTGCTCGTGTCCGTCTGGCAATGGCATACCGTCCGTTTCGGGGTAGAAAACCTCATCGGCCTCGGCGGGCCTGTCCTGGATCAGGGTTGTGGGTATCGTGGCCATGACGCTTGGTCCTGCGGGCTATGGTAGCACAGGACGAACTCGTGACTCGCCTATCGCCGAGTGGTCCGCGCGGCGCTAGGCGCCGACGCCCTCGGCGGACAGCAGGTCGTGGAGCCGCTGGACGGTCTGGCTATTCTCCTCCAGCGTGAAGCCGTCCACGCGGTACTCCTGCTTCGTGCTCATGCCGTCGACGGCCCCGGCGTCCACGGTCTGCCGCACGAGGTCCCGCTCGCACTCGACGGAGGGCAGCAGGTTGCGCCCGAGACGCCTCGACAGTGCCGCGACGAGGCCGTAGCCGCCCCAGTTGGAGACGCTGGCGATGACAAGCTCGGTGGTGGCGGTGACGCATGGCTCCGCCAGGCTCGGCACCGTGGGTATGGCGTCGGCGAGCTTGCCCATGCCGATCTCGTTGCCGCCGTCGCCGACGCCCACGCTGGGGATGTCCTCCGTGAAGAGGTAGTCGAGCTTCGCGGTGTATTCCGAAATATCCTGGCCGTGCATGTTCTGGTGGAGGCCGCCGGCCGTGAGTCCGCACCTCTCGATGGCGATGGCGACGGAGGGCCGGACCTCGGCCAGCAGGTCCGCCGCCGCCTGCCTGCTGGCTTCGTCGCCGGCGATTGGGAAGTCGACGACTCGCGCCTTCGAGCCCAGTACGGCCTCCATCAGCGGCGCGCCGTGGGAGTCCGTGACGTAGACGACCTCATAGCCAATGGCCTGCAGCGCGTCGCCTATCGCGACGGCGCCGGGCGGGCCGTCGGTCTCGACCATGCCCGCGGAGAGTATGTAGAACCCCGTGGCGATGATGGCCGTGCCGGGGTTGTCGAGTACCAGGCCGGCGGCGCGGTCGCAGAAGTCCGCGGGCGAGTGCGGGCGCAGACCCGACACCCCGCGCCGGTCGCGGTCCAGGATGATGTCTTCTATGGTGTCAGCCATCTCATATCACCGCCATGTCGTCGTTGCGGAGGTCGGTTATGAACATGAAGCCGGGCGAGTGGGTGATCATAAGCGGCGGCTTCGACTGCATGGCCACCGCCTGGGGCGTGACGCCGCACGCCCAGAAGACGGGCGTCTCGTCCGCGCCCACCTCCACGAGGTCGCCCAGGTCGGGCTTGGTGATGTCCGATATGCCGATCGCCTCCGGGTCGCCCACGTGGATGGGCGCGCCGTGGACCGATGGGAACCGGGACGTGACCTGGACGGCCCGGACCACCTTGTCGTGCGGCACCGCCCTCATGCTGACGACGGTGGGGCCGGAGAATACCCCGGCCGGGGTCGTCTCCACGGAGGTGATGAACATGGAGACGTTGCGGCCCGCCTCCACGTGGGGCAGCCGGATGCCCGCGCCTATCAGCGCGTCCTCGAAGGTGAAGCTGCACCCCAGCAGGAAGGAGACCATGCCGTCCGACCAGAGGTCGGCGACGCTCTCCGGCTCGTCCACCATCTCGCCGTTCTGGTAGACCTTGTACTTGGCGAGGTCGCGCGAGAGGTCCGCGCCCGGGGCCGAGGCGGCAGGCTCGACGGAGCCCGCCTCCACCACCTCGATCAGCGGGCACGGCTTCGGGTTCCGCTGGCAGAAGAGCAGGAAATCGAACGCCTGCTCCTTCGGCAGCACGACGAGGTTCGCCTGCACGTAGCCTGGAGCGAGTCCGGCCGTCGGCCTGATGAGAGCGCCCTCCCGGAACATGGCTCTCAACTCCGCCGGGCTGGCCGTCTCCAGCGCCGTCTCCCGCAGGATGGTGGCTGTGGTCATGGTCTCCTCCGTCCGCCCTAATGGCTGTGTACGCGACCCGCAGCGGCGGCACGCCAGAAGCGTATATGCGCCCGCCGCCGGCGTCAAGAGACACTGGCTTGCTGCTCCCCATCCTAACCTTTAGCGTGTTGCCGGGTCTGTCGTCCCTTTGCTACACTGCCTTGCGCTTTGGAGGAGTGGCCATGCGGCTGAGCGCGGAGGAGGTCAGGCAGGTCGCGCAACTTGCGCGGATCGGCCTTGACGACGACGAGGTCGAGCAGATGCGCGGCCAGCTATCGAACATCCTGGGCCACTTCGACGTCCTGGGACAGTTGGACACCGAGGGCGTGGAGCCGACCGGCCACTCGGTGGACGTGCAGTCGGTCACCCGCGAGGACGTGGTGGAGGACTCGCTGCCCAGAGACGAGGCGCTGTCCAACGCGCCGGACCGTGAAGCGGACTTCCTCCGGGTGCGCGCGGTATTGGAGTAGGCCTAGTACCTACTATCAATATACGGCGTCATGATGTATTCTCTCGGCATGGCTGGAGTAGCGACACGAATTGAGTTGACTGAGGACGATCGAACGACCCTGGAGAGATGGGTGCGAGGAACCACGACGGAGCAGCGCATTGTGCAACGAGCCCGTATCGTCCTGGCAGCGGCGGCGGGAAGCACGACGAAGGAGATCGCATCTGAGTTGCATACGCGTGCGGCTACGGTGAGCAAATGGCGCACCCGGTTCGCCAAGCAGGGATTGAGCGGTCTGGCAGACGCTCCCCGGTCGGGCAAGCCCCGGGTATACGGCGAGGAGACCGAGCGGCGCATCCTGGCCCAGTTGGACGAGCCTGCTCCGGACGGGTACACGACATGGACGGGCAAGCTGTTGGCCAAGGCCCTTGGTGACGTCTCGGCGATCCACGTCTGGCGTGTGCTTCGCAAGCACGGCATCCACCTTCAGCGGCGTCGCAGCCGGTGCGTGAGCACCGATCCGCAGTTTGCTCAAAAGGCGGCGGACATAGTGGGACTCTACCTGGACCCGCCTGAGAACGCGATGGTGATCAGCGTCGACGAGAAGCCTTCCATTCAGGCCTTGGAACGAGCGCAGGGGTGGCTGCGCCTTCCCAACGGAGAGGCGGTGAGGGGACACTCTCATGAGTACAAGCGACACGGGACTACCACCCTCTTCGCTGCTCTTGAGGTGCATACCGGCAGGGTCAACGTGGCCCACTATAGCCGCAAGCGGCGACGCGAGTTCCTGGACTTCATGAACCGTATTGTGGACCACTATCCCGATACCGAGCTTCACGTGGTGCTGGACAATTTCGTCACCCATAAGCCCAAGAATGACCGCTGGCTTGCACGCCATCCCCTGGTCCATTTCCACTACACACCCACACATGCTTCCTGGCTGAACCAGATCGAGGTCTGGTTCAGCATCCTGACACAGGCTGTGCTGCGACACCTCAGTGCCACGGACCCCAAGCAGGTCCGCGAGGCCATAGACCGCTTTACTGCTGCCCGCAACAGGAACCCTATCCCCTTTGAATGGACCAAGACCGTTGTCAGACCTACCACCCTCAAACAACGTTACGCTGACTTATGATAGCAGGTACTAGGTCATCGCGCCCGACTGCGAGGAAAGCCGATTGCATCCACCCGACCTGACCGGCCTGTCCATCCTCGAGGCGAGGCATCTCCTCGACAACGGGGACGTGTCCTCCGTCGAGTTGACGCGCGCGGCGCTGGACCGGATCGGCGAGGCGGAGCCGAGCGTCAACGCCTTCGTGACCGTCACCGGCGACCTGGCGCTGGAGCAGGCGCGCCGCGCCGACGCCCGCATCTCCTCCGGCGGCGCCGCGCCCCTGACCGGCGTCCCGATGCAGATCAAGGACAACATCGCCACGCGCGGCGTGAACACCACCTGCTCGTCGAAGATGCTGGAGGGCTTCGTTCCCACCTACGACGCCACCGTCGTGCGGCGGCTCTACGACCAGGACGCCGTGCTGGTCGGCAAGGGGAACCTGGACGAGTTCGCGATGGGCTCGTCGACCGAGAACTCTGCGGGCGATCCGACGCGCAACCCATGGGACCTCGGGCGCGTGCCCGGCGGCAGCAGCGGCGGGCCGGCGGCGGCGGTGGCCGCTGGCGAGTGCATATTCTCCCTGGGCTCCGACACGGGCGGCAGCATACGCCAGCCGGCCGCGCTGTGCGGCGTCGTAGGGCTGAAGCCCACCTACGGGCTGGCGAGCAGGTACGGGCTGGTCGCCTTCGCCAGCTCGCTCGACCAGGTAGGCCCCATCACCCGCGACGCCGCCGACAGCGCCCTGGTGCTCAACGCGATCGCGGGCCACGACCGCGCCGACTCGACGTCGCTCCCCGAGGGGGCGGGCGACTACACCTCCGACCTGGAGCGCGGAGTGGAGGGGCTGAGGATCGGCGTGCCGAAGGAGTACTTCGTGGATGGCGCCGACCCAGGCGTCGATAAGGCGGTGCGGGAGGCGCTGAGCGTACTGGAGGGAATGGGCGCGAAGATCGAGGAGACCTCTCTTCCGCTGACCCCCTACGCGCTGGCCGTCTACTACATCATCGCCCCGTCCGAGGCGTCGGCGAACCTGGCCCGCTACGACGGCGTGAAGTACGGGTACGCGACCCCCAGCGCCTCGGGCATGTGGGACGCGCTCGACAAGACGCGGCAGGAGGGCTTCGGCCCGGAGGTGAAGCGCCGCATCATGCTAGGGGCATACGCGCTCTCGGCCGGCTACTACGACGCCTACTACCTGAAGGCGCAGAAGGTGCGCACCCTGATCCGGCGGGAGTTGCAGCGGGTGTTCCAGCACTTCGACGCGCTGGCAACGCCCACGTCCCCGTCGGTAGCCTTCCGCTTCGGCGAAAGGACCAAGGACCCGGTGCAGATGTACCTCAGCGACGTATGCACCGTGCCCGCTAACATCGCCGGGATACCGGGCATATCGGTCCCCGCCGGCCTGTCGAACGGGCTGCCGGTGGGCCTGCAACTCCTGGGGCCCCACCTCTCCGAGAAGACGCTGCTGCGCATCGCGCACGCCTACCAGCAGGCGACGACCTGGCACACGATGAGGCCGCCGGCGCTACCCCAAGCGTAGAACGGACGGCGCGGCCTCCGTTACGCTACCTCGCCGCGCAGGGCGCGTAGGGCCGGGATGACGTCGCTGCCCAGGTGCAGCCGGGCCGCTATGCGGCCCCTGGACCGGAGGGCCTGCAGGTCGGCTTGGGCCTGCAGGCCGGTGAGGGTGCCGAAGGTGTAGGAGCTGCCGGGTACGGGAAGGTCGCGTGGGTGGTCGGCGGTGAGCTGGAGGAACAGCCCGGAGCCGGGGCCGCCCTTGTGTAGCTGGCCCGTGGAGTGCAGGAAGCGCGGCCCGTAACCCATCGTCGTGGCGATGCCGCGGCGCTCCGTTACGGCGGCCCGCAGCGCGTCTACGGCTTCGTCGACGGCGGGCGTCGAGTCGAGGTAGGCCATGATGGCGAGGTAGCGTCCGGGTTGGGCCTGCGCCAGCAGGTCGCCCAGGCCGGCCGTCGGCTGCTCCCCTGGCGGCGCGCCCGAGGCGGCGTGGGCGGCCAGGAGGTCGCGGGTGTTGCGCTTGGTAAGCTCCACGTCGGGCTGGTCGAAGGGGTAGACGCCCAGGAGCGCTCCCGCCAGCGCGACGGCGAGCTCCCACCGGAAGAACTCGGCGCCGAGGTCGTAGGCGTCCGCCAGCCGGAGCCTCAGCACCGGGTGTCCCGCCGCCTCCAGCGCGGCGGCCGTCTCGTCCGCGGCGGCGTTGGAGTCGCCGTCCAGGCGCAGGTAGGCGAACAGCCTGTCGGCGCCGTAGGAGCGGGCGTCCATCAGGGGCTCGCCGGCCACCGGCACGACGCCCCTACCCTCCTTTCCGGTGCTCTCCGCGATTAGCTGCTCCACCCAGAGGCCGAAGGCGGACATGGACGGCGACGCCAGGATCGTCAGCTTGTCGCGTCCTTCGAGGGCGGCGTGCGCCATGGCCGCCCCCAGCAGCGCGCCGGGGTTTTCCTGTAGCGGCGTCTCCGCTCCGCAGCGTCGGCGCATGTTCGCGGCGCGCTCCAGCAATCTGGACGCGTCGATCCCGGCCAGCGCGGCGGGTACGAGTCCGAAATACGAGAGCGCGGAGTAGCGGCCCACGACGCCGGGCGGGTCGAGGAAGACCGCCCGGAAGCCGTCCGCGCGGGCCAGCTTCTCCAGGGGCGAGCCAGGGTCCGTGACCGCGACGAAGCGTCTGCCGGCGTCCTGCTTGCCGACGCGGGCCTCAACGGCCTTGCGGAAGAAGCGGTATAGGGCATCGGTCTCGGTAGTGGTCCCCGACTTGGAGGAGACAACGTAGAGCGTGCCGCTCGGGTCGGAGGAGGCGGACACGCGCCCTACCCAGGACGGCACGGTGGAGTCCAGCACCGTCAGCCCCGGGAAGCCGGGCTGGGGGCCAAAGGCGGACGCCAGCGCGAGAGGGGCCAGGCTGCTGCCGCCCATGCCGAGCAGCACGACGCGGCTGACGCCCTCGGCGGCCGCATCGGACGCGAGGCGGGAGAGGCCGGGGCAGTTGGGCGGCATCGACTCGGGCAGATCGAGCCAGCCGAGGGCGCCGCTCTCGCCCTGCCGCCACAGCGAGTGGTCCCGCCTCCAGGCGCGGGCGACCGCGTCCGTTCGGCGGAGGCGGTCGATGGCGGGGCCGGTGTCCAGCACGTCTACCCGCGGCGGCGGAGCGCCTGGCGTGGGGGGCTAGCGGCCCCTGGCGAGGAGCTTGGACTTCTCCTCGATGTTGGCGAGCAGGCCGTCGTAGGAATCGGCGAACTGCCGGAGGCCGTCGGCCAGCAGCCTGTCGGTCACTTCGGCCATGCCGATGCCGGCGGCTTCCAGCTTCTCCAGGGTCTTCTCGGCCTCGTCTAGCTGCCGGTCGATGGTGCGCTCGGCGGCGCCGTGCTCGAGGAAGGCCGCCAGGGTGGCGTCGGGCATCGTGTCCACGGTGTCGGGGCCGATCAGGGCCTCGGGGTACATGACGTCGCCGTAGGCGGGGTTCTTGGTGCTCGTGCTGGCCCAGAGGGGGCGCTGCGCCATTGCGCCCTTCTCGCCCAGCGCCGCGAATCGGTCGCCGTCGAAGTCCTTCCGGAAGTCGCGGTAGGCCAGCCTCGCGTTGGCTATGGCCGCCTTGCCTAGCAGCGGCGTCAGCTCCGCGTCGCCGCCGCCGGCCCGCTCCTCGATCTGGGCGTCCACCGCGGTGTCCACCCGGCTGACGAAGAAGGACGCGACCGACGCGGTCCCGCCGAGGTCGCCGCCCGACCAGGCCAGGTCCTCGAGGCCGGCGACGTAGGCGTGGCGCACGTCGCCGTAGGCGTCCAGCGAGAAGAGCAGCGTGACGTTGACGTTGACGCCGCTGCCGATGAGGTTGTGTACGGCCGGCGCCCCCTGCGGCGTCGCCGGCACCTTCACCATCACGTTGGGCCGGTCCAGGGCCTCGAAGAGGCGGTTCGCCTCGCCGATCGTCGCCTCCGTGTCGTGGGCGAGGTGGGGGTTCACCTCCAGCGAGGCGTATCCGTCGGCCCCGCCGGTGCGGTCGTAGTGGACGCGGAGGACGTCGGCAGCCGCCCTGATGTCCTCGATGGCGAGCGCCTCGTAGGTCTCCTCCGGGCCCATGCCCTCGTCGGCGCAGCGGAGCAGCGCGTCGTCGTAGTCCGAGCTTCCGGTGATGGCCTTTTCGAAGATGGTCGGGTTGGAGGTGACCCCGCTGACGCCCAGGGATACGAGCCTCTCCAACTCGCCGGACGCGAGCATCCCGCGACGGATGTTGTCCAGCCAGACGGACTGGCCCAGCTTGTTGGCTTCGACGATCGCGTTGCCCACGGCGAGTCCCAGCGGCCGCTAACGCCTCTCGGCGTATGCCTGGGTCGCCCTGTCCAGGGACGTCTTGCGCAGGGCCATCAGGTCGTGCCTCTTCTCGGAGGCCCAAGCCTGGGAGGTAGTCATGTTCACCAGCGAGCCCTGGAACTGCGGCATGACGTAGCGGGCGATCAGCTCGTAGCTGTGGAGCATCTGCTCCCTGTTGCCCCACTCGGTGACCTGTATGAGCAGGCCGCCGAATCCGCCGCTGTCGTCGTCGAGCCGGTTGATGGCGGCGACTAGGTCGTCGGGTGTGCCGACGCACCAGGCGCCCTCCCCGACCATGTGGTCGATGATCTTCTCCGCCGGGCCGTCGTACGCCTTGTCGAAGCCCATCGTGTCCTCGAAGTAGTCGCGCTGGTATCGCGCCGCGCCCACGCGCGCCTGCTCGAAGGCCTCCTTCCGGGACTCGGCGAGGAAGGTGGGCACCACGATGCGCCACTCCTCCCTGTTCATCGTGTTGCCGTGCTCTGCGGCCACGCCCTCGGCGATGCTCCAGAAGTCGCTCAGGCGCTGGACGGACTTGCCGCCCCTGAGCGTGCTGACCGACAGCACGCCGGCCCCGTGCTTGCCCGCCAGCACCATGCCGGAGGGCGATTGCGCCGCCGCGACCGCTATGGGGAAGTGGGGCTGGGTGTATGGGCGGAGGTGGATGAGGGCCTCCTTCAGCGTGAACCAGTCCGACTCGTAGGTGAGCGGCTCGGTCTCCGTGAGGAGGCGCATGATGATGCCGAGCGCCTCGTCCATCCGGGGCCGTTGCGTGGGCGGGTGGATGCCGAGCATGTAGGCGTCGGATACGAGCGCCCCGGGGCCGACCCCCATCATCGCCCTGCCCCTCGTCATGTGGTCCAGCTGCACCATGCGGTTGGCGACCATGAGGGGATGGTGGTACGGGAGGCTGATCACCCCGGTGCCTAGCTTGATGTGCTTGGTGCGCTCGGCGGCCCCGGCTATGAACATCTCGGGGGAGGATATCGTCTCCCATCCGGCGCTGTGGTGCTCCCCTATCCATGCCTCGTCGAAGCCAAGGTAGTCGAGCCACTGCAAGAGCTCCATGTCCCGCTCGAGGCCGAGCGTCGGGTTTTCGCCCAGCCAGTGGAACGGGGCCAGGAACACGCCGAACTTCAGTCTGTCTGGAAGGGTCATCCTGGTAGGACCTCGCTTTGGCTATGCGGACTCGTTCCCGCGGGCTTCGCCAACTGCGCCCACGTGAGGGCGCACGGAACATCCGGGATTCTAGCATGGGCAGACAGGGCCGGCAACGCCGCGGGGCCAGCCCGTAACTGTTCAGAGTACAGGAGGGCAGCCACAAGGGCTGCACCCTACGGGATGGAAGCCGTAGTCGTAGGGGCGTCCCTTGTGGGCGCCCTGGACGAGGAACGCACCAACTCTGAACAGTTACTGTGCCCCTTGTGCCCCCAAATCCACCACCTCCAGGTTCAGAGCCATATCTATCGGCCATCACCCCGTAGGGGCTATCAGCGCATTCCGTAGGGGCTGGTTTCAAACCAGCCCTCCCCCTTGCCGTAGAGCGTCACCGCCATTTAGGTGGGGATTTTGGGGCAGCAGCCAGGCTCACTCTATAATGGGTGCCACGCATGACGTCATCTTGGGGCAGAAGGCGGTTGACAGGAGTTGTGTGGATAGCCCAATATCTTGGTAAGACTCGATAACAAGAGACGCCCATGCCGCGAACGACCAAGACCATCACCTTCTCGTTGCCGCCGGAGATGGCGGACCGGGTGGACGAGGCGATGAAGCGGCAGGGACAGTCCAGGAGCGAGTTCCTTCGGGAGGCAGTGCTCCGCTACATCGAGGAGTGCGAGTGGAGAGATCTGCTCAGGTACGGAGAGCAGAGGGTCAGGGAGAAGGGGATCGGTCCTGAAGACGTGGGCCGCCTGGTGGAAGAGTACCGGGCCGAGGTCGGCCCGTACACCCCGATCATGACTGCCTGACCTCCACGACCGACTCGTACAGGCTGGCGGAATTGCCGGGGCCGGCGCGCACGCTGGAGTTTATGATGCTGTTGCCGACGCGGGCGGCGCGGGGGGTGTGGACGCCCGCCACGGTCAGTCCGTGCCGCTGGGCAATCGCGGCCAGGAACCTGTCGGTCGGCACGTGTACGCCCTGCACGATGCTGTTGCCGATCACGACCAGGGCCGTCGCGCCGGGGCGCAGACACCACTTCACGCCGGAGGCGAACCTGACGCAATCGTTCATGTAGGTCGTGACGTAGTTGGCCCAGCCCCGTCCCCCGTAGATGCCGCGGTCCGGATTGCGCGCCCGGATCGCGTCCAACGTGCGCCTGATCTCCCGGTCGGTGATGGACGGGTCCAGCTCGACGTGTTCGCGATCCCGCGCCCGCTGCCAGTAGGTGCCGAAGTTCTCGGACTCCAGCCGCTTCATATCGTCCGGCGACTCGCAGAACCCAAGCCAGTACAGGTGGGGGCGCGTGTTCCGGGTGTAGTGGTAGTTGTTGGCGTACGGCGGCGACGTGACGAGCAGGTCGACGCTTCCCTGGTCGAGCATCTTGTAGCCGTCGAAGAACGACCGCGCGTGGACGCGCCCGTCGGAGTGCTCGCCCCGCTTCCTTGCCCCGCGATACCATTCGGCGTCGTCCGCCATCTGGGACAGCTTGGCGGCCACGGTTGCCGCGACGGGATGGTCCTCGACCCCGGCCCGGCCAGCCGCCCGCCGCCGCCCGAGACTCGGCTCATACGAGTAGTTGGAGTATTCGACCATCGTGGAGGCGAACGCCAGCCGCAGCATCTCCACGACCCGCTCGTCCGACTGGCGCCGCATGAAGTCCTGGAGCAGAAGTACCTTCCGTTCCACCGACGGGCTATAGAACGGCGAGCGGGTGCGGAATCGTTCGGGGGTCGCGGCTTCCGGCTTTGCGCCGTTCGCCTCGACCGTGTAGGCGTGGACCCATAGGGCTTGGGCCGCGTCGCGCAATGCGTCGGGAGAGACCCGATGGGCGCCGAGCTTGAGCCGAGCCGCAAAGGCGGCGTACGGGTTGATCTCGAACCCGATTGCCTCGTGGCCGGCGAGGTCCGCCTCCACGAGCGTCGTCCCGACGCCGGCGAACGGGTCCAGCACGGTCTGCCGATGCCCGGCGGCGTATGTTGATATCGCGTCTTCGATGAAGTGCTTCGAGAATCCGGCAATCCAGGGCACCCACCGGTGAACGGGCGCGGACCGGTTCGCGGCAAACGCGGGATCGCGGAATCCGGCAGGCATCGTCCCTCCCTGTAGTATGCTGGGCCAGCGGCCCACGGCGCCGCCCGACCTTCGCAATTTCGCCCATCAGTCCGTCGATGTCAAGGGCCGTATCGCGGTAATCATCGGCCGTGGACGTTCTATCATCGGCGGTGGACAGCCGGTCGCGTCCGGCTGTACCATGAACGCGGTACGATACTACGATTTGGAGGTGCAGCGTGATTGCCTTGAAGCGCTTGGTAGCCGTCTTGATGCTCCTGGTGGCCGCGGCGGTGGCCGTGCATTTCCTCGCCACGCAGTTCTACGACCCCACGCTGGAGGGCGCCGGGACCACCGTGTGGAATGTCCTCGATCCGTTGATGGTGCTGGGGGTCATAGTGGTGCTGATCGACGCCTTCGCCCGGAAGCGGCGGCTGCCCGGCGGCGCGGCCGTGGACAGGGAGTACCTGGAGTCCAACTTCACCTTCTACTTCTCGGCGGCGCTGCTCCTCCTGCTTCTCTGGAACTGGTTGGGTTTCGCGTTGGTGGATCCCAAGAACGACCAGCCCCTGGTGTGGATGTTCATCGACGCCGTGCTCCCGCTGCTGTTGGCCTCCGGCGGCGTCCGGATGCTGCGCTAGCAGCCGGAACAGGCCGGATAGCGGCAGGTCGCGATGCCCGCCTTCCTGAGGCTCGCCCCCGTCCTGGCCCTGCTGTTGCTGCTTGCAGCCTGCGGAGACTCCGGGGAGGAGCCGGCCGCGGCTCCCCCCGCCTCCCCGACGACCGAGGCGCAGGCAGCGGACGAAGAGAAGGTGCTGACCATTCTCTACTGGCAGGCGCCCACCATTCCAAACCCATACCTGTCGAGCGGCTACAAGGACACGGACGCGGGCGCGGTCACGCTGGAGCCGTTGGCGAAGTACGACCCGGAGGGCAAGCTCATACCCGCGCTGGCCGCCGAGGTCCCGACGCTGGAGAACGGCGGCTTCGCCCAGGACCTCACGTCGATTACGTGGAAGCTGAGAGAGGGGCTGAAGTGGTCGGACGGCAGCGGCGTTACGGTGGAGGACGTCGTATTCACGTGGCGCTACTGCTCGAATGAAGAGACCGGATGCACGAGCGAGGGCTCGTTCGACGGCATCGCTTCCGTGGAGGACGCCGGCGGCCTGAGCGTCAAGATCACATTCGACGCGCCGACGCCATATCCGTACAACGCCTTCGTCGGCGCCGGAAACCCCATCATCAGCCGGGAGCAGTTCGCCGGCTGCGTCGGCGCGGCCGCGGCGGGCTGCCAGGAGCAGAACGCCGCACCGCTCGGCACCGGCCCCTACCGCATCGTCGCCTTCGAGGCCAACGACCAGGCCTTATACGAGCGCAACCCCTTCTACCGCGGCGGTGCGCCCTACTTCGACAGGGTCGTGATGAAGGGCGGCGGCGACGCCGTTTCGGCGGCCAGGGCCGTGCTGGAGGCGGGCGAAGCCGACTACGCCTGGAACCTTCAGGTGGAGCCCGAGGTGCTGGCCGAGATGGAGGCGAAGGGACGCGGCAAGGTGGTCTCCGCCTTCTCCAGCTCCGTGGAGCGCATAATCCTGAACCAGACCAACGCGGACCCGGCGCTGGGCGATGACCGCTCCGAGTACCTAGACGGGCAGAATCCCCATCCCTTCCTGGGCTTCAAGCCTATTCGCCAAGCCATGTCGATGGCCATCGACCGCCGCCGGATATCCGAGCTCTACGGCTTCGCGGGGGAGCCGACCTGCAACATCGTCAACGGCCCCCCGGCGTACGTCTCGACGGCGAACGACGGGTGCCTGTCCCAGGACGTCGAGGGCGCCAAGAAGCTGCTGGACGACAACGGCGTGGTCGACACGGACGGCGACGGCGTCCGCGAGCACGACGGCGTCCCCCTGCGGATCGTCTACCAGACCTCTACGAACTCCATCAGGCAGGAGACGCAGGCCCTCGTCCGCGAATGGTGGGGCCTGATAGGCATCGAGACCGAGCTGACCGACCACGACGCGAGCGTCTTCTTCGGGGGCGACCCGGTGGATGACAAGGAGGCGTCGATTCGGAGGTTCTTCGCGGACGTGCAGATGTACACTTCGAGCACGGGGATAGACCCCCAGGAGTCGCTATCCGGCCTGCTGTGCAAGCATATCCCGACGCGAGAGGACAACTGGTCCCTGCCGAACGTCGCGCGGGCGTGCGACCCGGAGTACGACAGCCTATTCGCCACGCTCGAACGGACGCGGGCCGGCCCGGAGCGGGAGGCGCTGGTGAAGGAGCTGAACGACCTTCATGTGCGGAGCTACCACCAGATCCCGCTGGTGAACCGCGGGAGCGTCTCGGCGCGCCTGGACACGCTGAAGGGCGTCCGCATCAACGGCTGGGACAGCGAGATGTGGAATATCGCCGAGTGGCGGCGGTAAGGGGGCCTGGATCCAGAAAACTAGTGCTCCAACATTGTTGAAATGATGGCTAACCTTGAATCCCCTCCCCCATTTTGGGGGAGGGTTAGGTAATCGTCGGTTGTGACGGAGACTCCGAGACTTGAATCCCCTCCCCCATTTTGGGGGAGGGTTAGGGTGGGGGCGCCGCTGCCCCGCGCAGTATTCTCTCCACCCTTCATTGCTAGGTTGTCGGTCCACTAGCGCTCGTACCAGCCGGAGGCGAATATCAGGCCGTCGTATCTGACCGCCCAGGTGTGCTTCCGGTCGTTCTCACTCGTTTCCGGGTTCAGGATGACGTAGTCGACCCAGCGGCCGTCCTCAGTGGCGCCAAGCAAGTCGTCGCCGTAGAAGTACCCGGCCGCGTCTATGCGCAGGCTTGGGTTCCGGTTCCTGAAAATCTCGTTGTGGTGGGCGATGGTGTAGCCGTTGCCGTCGATAATGAAGACGTACCACTCGCTGTCGACACTCTCGATGCTGTTGTAGTAGTCGACCGTCGCCTGCAGGCCGTCCCGCTTGTAGCGCTGGATGGCGTCCTCGACCACGGCCTTGGTGTAGGCGCCGGGCTCGTCTTTGGTCGGCGCGGGCTTTTCGGTCGTAGGCGCCTCGCCGGTCAGCGCGATGACCGCGACGGCCAAGGACGCGACGGACACCAGCAGGGCTGTGGCGGCCAGTGCGACAGCTATTCTCGGAGATGTTAGGGTCACTCGCCGGGGCTGTCCTTCCAGAGGCGGGCGCTGAGGGCGCCGAGAAGCATGACGAACGTCGTGTTTATGATCACCCAGAAGTAGCCGCGGTTCTGGCTCTGCCCTCCCTCGCCCGCGGTGAGGTCGTCGAACCAGTTCCAGGAGAACAGTATGGCGAGCGTCGCCGCGGCGTAGAAGGCGGCGTCGGCGCCGGCGCTGCCCCTGGCGTCCGGGTCGGCCTCTCTCCTGTGTACGTAGGTGACCGCCAGCGCGAGCACGATGCCGAGGGCCATGAACCAGTTGAGCACGTGCCATACTGAGATGACGTCCAGGGCGTCCTCGTAGAACGGGCTCAAGACGAAGTGGAACAGGACCACGGCGGCCAAGAGGCCGAGGACGACGGAGAGCGGCTTCCTGAGCGTCTGCACGTCTACTTCTCCTTTAGCTGCTGTTCGACCGGGCTGCGGCGCAAATCCGACTGAGCGCCTAATTGGTAGCACACGCCCCAGGCGGGCGTCAATCGCGGGAACCGTGCCGACCCAAATCCTCCACCTCCACGTTCAGCGCCATATCTATCGGCCATCACCCCGTAGGGGCTGGTTTCCCGTAGGGGCTGGTTTCCCGTAGGGGCTGGTTTCCCGTAGGGGCTGGTTTCCCGTAGGGGCTGGTTTCCCGTAGGGGCTGGTTTCCCGTAGGGGCTGGTTTCCCGTAGGGGCTGGTTTCCCGTAGGGGCTGGTTTCCCGTAGGGGCTGGTTTCCCGTAGGGGCTGGTTTCCCGTAGGGGCTGGTTTCCCGTAGGGGCTGGTTTCCCGTAGGGGCTGGTTTCCCGTAGGGGCTGGTTTCCCGTAGGGGCTGGTTTCCCGTAGGGGCTGGTTTCAAACCAGCCCTCCCCCTGCCATAGAGCGTCACCGGCCCTTGCCATTCGCAGAACGCGCGTGCTATACTCCCCCCATGCACCACCCCGCACATACCGAGCTGAGCGCAAGCAGCCTGCCTGCCCCTGGGACCGGCCATGCCGCGCCCTCGTCCGTTGACACCCGGCCCGGACACGGCAGCGGCCGAGTGTCTCATTCTGTCTCATTGCTGTCTCATTCTGTCTATTTCGCGTCTCATTTTGCCTTGTTCGTGTCTCCCCCTGTCTCACGGCCCATAGCTGAAAAAGACAAAAAGAGACAAAATGAGACACTTTCAAGGAAAATCGGGTAAAATTCGCTATCCTCTCATCGACCGGGCTGCTCGTCCGGCGCCATATCTACCAACCATCACCCTCCCTTACCGTAGAGCGTCACCGCCATTGGGAGATTTAGGCCGTCCTAGGGCCTTTCCATTGTTGGAATAAAGTCGTACCGTCCGTTCGGCCTGAGCTTGTCGAAGGCCCGTCCCACGCGTATTGACCGCCGCCGGCGACGGGCCTACAATGGCCGCATGCGACTGCAGATCGACGGCAATCCGGACTACGGCCATCTCCGCGTCGGCTTGGACCCCGGCGAGCGCTTCCTCGCGGAGGGCGGCTCGATGACGTGCATGGACACGGGGGTGGCGGTGAAGGCGCGTCTCCTCGGGGGCTTCCTGCGCGCGCTCGTGCGCAAGCTGACCGGCGGCGAGTCCCTCTTCGTCGGCGAGTACGCCGCCGACAACGGGGGCGAGGTCGTCTTCTCGCCCGCAAGCCCCGGCATGGTCGTCCAACGCGCCATGCGCGGAGACTCGATCACGCTGACCGCCGGCTCCTTCTTCGCCTGTACGCCGGGCATAGAGCTGCGGACCAAGTTCGGCGGCATCCGGTCGCTCTTTTCGGGCGAGGGGCTCTTCTTCATGGAGTGCAGCGGCACGGGCGAGCTCTTCTTCAACTCATTCGGCAGCATCGTCGAGAAGGATATCGACGGCTCGTTCATCGTCGACACGAGCCACGTGGTCGCCTGGGAGCCGGGCCTCAGCTATTCCATACGCGGGATGGGAGGCATCAAGAGCACGCTGCTCTCCGGCGAAGGGCTGGTAATGGAGTTCTCCGGCAGGGGCAAGCTGTATCTCCAGACACGGACCATGCCAGGCATAGCCTCCTGGCTGACTCCGTTCGCGGCGTAGGCGGGTGATATGCAGGTAGAGGCAATACAGAGGGGAGCCTTCGGTTGGGCGCTGGTGAGGCTCGAACCGGGAGAGCGCTTCGTATCCGAGGCGGGCTCGATGTTCAGGGTCTCCAGCAACGTGGACATCGACGTCACCACGCGCAGCAGGGGGGGCGGCGGCATCATGTCCGGGATCAAGCGCATGATCGCCGGCGAGAACTTCTTCTTCTCGACCTTCACGGTGGCCGACGACAACCCGGCCGAGGTGGGGCTAGCGCCCAGGCTCCAGGGCGAGGTGGCGGTCATAGACTGCGACGGCCGGCGCCGGTGGGTCTGCGCGGGCGGCAGCTACCTGGGGTCGTCCCCGTATCTCGACGTAGACACGCAGTTCCAGGGGATCCGAGGGGTCCTATCCGGCGAATCGCTCTCCTTCCTGTCGGTCGAGGGGATCGGCCCCCTGGTCGTCAACGCCTTCGGGAAGATCACCGAGATAGAGGTCGACGGCGAGCTTACCGTGGACACCGGTCACGTGGTGGCCTTCGAGGACTCGCTGACCTACTCGATCGGCAAGGCCGGGGGAAGCTGGGTACAGTCGTTCCTGACCTCGGAGGGGGTAACTCTCAGGTTCTCCGGCCAGGGCCGGCTGTACGTGCAGAGCCACAACCCGGACGAGTTCGGCAGGTCCGTCGGCCCGCTCCTGCCGCCCCGGAGGTCCTGATGGAATACGAGATCGAGGCGCAGCCCAGCTACAGCCTACTCGAAGTGACCCTCGACCCCGGCGAGCAGATCGTCGCCGAGGCGGGCGCCATGACGTGGATGGACGCGAATGTGAACGTCGAGACTTCCGTGCGCGGCGGACTGCTCTCAGGCGTCAAGCGGACCATACTGAGCGGGGAGAGCTTCTTCCAGAACACCTACACGGCCCGCGAAACGCCCGCCACCGTCGGCTTCGGACCCGGCCAGCCGGGGGACATCTGCGTCTACGAGCTGGACGGCGAGCTACTGCTGGAGCGCGGGGCCTACCTGGCCTCGACGGCCGGCATCGATACGAACGCCGACTTCCAGGGGCTCCGGGGGCTATTCAACGAGGGGCTGTTCGTGCTCAAGCTATCGGGCAGCGGGCTGCTCTTCTTCAACGCCTACGGCGACGTCGAGGAGATCGAGGTAGACGGCTCGTACGTGATCGACAACGGCCACGCCGTCGCGTGGGAGCCCTCGCTCGAGTACCGGCTGACCCGCGCCGGGCGCATCCGGTCCTTCCTGTTCTCAGACCAGATCATCATGGAGTTCTCCGGGCGAGGCAAGCTGTGGGTACAGTCTCGCAACCCCCGCTCCCTGGCAGACTGGCTACACCCCTTCCGCCCCGTCCAGTCCAACTCCGACAACTGACCGGCGCGCCCTCGAGGCAAGCTCGCGCTTCTGGCCGCGTCTCCGCCGGCGTATGGAGTGGCCCCTGCGCTTGCCCGCTCGGAGTATAGGTGCTAGCCTTGCCCTCGGCGCGGCGTCATGGCCATCCCGGACCGGCCGGACGCAGCCGCGTATCCTACGACAGGACCCGTGCCGACATGAGCGACGATATAGTCTTCGCACCCGCTACCGAGATTGCCGAGCGCATCCGCAGCAAGTCCGTCTCGCCGACGGAGGTTATGGAGGCGCACCTCGCCCGCATCGACGGCGTCAACCCCAGGCTCAACGCCATCGTGACGCCAGACGAGACGGCGATGGACCAGGCCCGCGAGGCGGAGGGCGCGCTGATGCGCGGCGAGCTTCGGGGCCCGCTGCACGGCGTCCCGTTCACCGCCAAGGACTCGGTGGACGTGGCCGGCCTCCGCACCACGCGCGGGTCGAGGTTCTACGAGGACCACGTTCCCGACGCCGACGCGGTGGTGATGACCCGCATCAGGGACGCCGGCGGCGTCTTCCTGGGGCACACGAACGTGCCGGAGTTCGTATTCTGGTTCGAGACGGACAACGCGGTCTTCGGCAGGACGGAGAACCCGTGGAAGCACGGGCGGACCGTCGGCGGCTCCAGCGGCGGCGAGGCGGCAGCGCTGTCCGCCGGCATGTCGCCGTTGGGAATCGGCAGCGACGTGGGGTGCTCGATCCGCCTGCCGGCGGCCTACTGCGGGATCGTGGGACTGAAGCCGACGCACGGGCGCGTGCCGCTGACCGGCCACTGGCCCGACTCGATCCTGCGCTTCATGCACGTGGGGCCTATGGCGCGCACCGTCAAGGACGTGGCGGTCGCGCTCTCCCTGCTCTCCGGGCCCGACGGCCTCGACCCCTACGCGATGCCGGTGCCCGTGCCGGCGTTCGACAGGCTGGACGGGCCGATACGCGGGCTCAGGGTCGGCTGGTGCGCCGAGGGGCCGTTCGCCCCGGTGTCGAGGGAGATACAGGCCGCGGTCGAAGGGGCGGCGTCCGCGCTGGAGGGGCTGGGATGCGAGGTGGATGAGGTGGCGCTGGAGGAGTGGGAGGAGCTACAGGGCCAGGACATCTCGCTTGCCCTCTACGGCGCGGAGGTGGGGCACGCGCTGGACCCGATGATCGCGGGCCGCCACGAGATGCTGTCGGCGCCTCTGCGCGCCAGGCTGATCGGCACCAGGCCATCGCAGGAGGAGTACCTGGACGCGCTCGACAAGTGCGAGCGGCTGCGCCGGGTGGCCGCCCGGTATTTTTCAGAACGCGACATCCTTCTCTGCCCCGCGAGCGTCGTGCCGGCCCACCCGTGCAGCGCCTCGGAGCTCGACGTGGACGGGACCAAGGCGCCGCCCAGGAACGCGCTCAAGGCGCTGGTGCCGTTCGACCTGACGGGATCTCCGGCCATGTCGGTGCCGTTCGGCACGAGCCGAGACGGGCTGCCGCTGGCGGTGCAGGTCGTCGCGCGACACTTCGACGAGGCCACCCAGCTACGGGTCGCCGCCGCTCTGGAGGCTGTCGACGGCGCCGGATACAAGCGGCCCCCGATCTAAGAAACTATATCAAACTGGCGGCAACTGTCATCCACATGCTATATCGTCAATCGCCCAACGGGATTCACCCCCATCCTAACCTTCCCCCTCAGGGGGAAGGGATTCTAAGATAGTCTCTAGGAAGACGAGGAGACGACTATGACCGGAGCGGGCGCGCCCAACATCGCGGGGAAGGTCATGACCGTGCTGGGGCCCATCGACCCCGGGGACCTCGGCGTGACGCTGACGCACGAGCACATCTTCATCGACCTGCGCAAGACCCACCTGCCATACCGCAAGTTCGTCGTGG
Organism: Dehalococcoidia bacterium; assembly: GCA_963664035.2. GTDB lineage: Bacteria > Chloroflexota > Dehalococcoidia > Lucifugimonadales. The sequence continues at coordinate 3,470,507 of OY760867.2, forward strand.
TGGACGGCAAGCTCGTCGCGGACCCGCCCGACGACGACTTTCCGGCGACCGAGCTGCACAAGTGGGAGGCCAAGCTCGACCTCGGCAACATGCACCTGGCGCGAAATGTCGCCCCGATCTCGGACAACTACTTCCTCGACGACGAGGACCTCGCGGTGCGCGAGGTGGCGGAGTACAGGCGGCACGGCGGCGACTCGATCGTCGAGATGACCAGCATCGGCAGCAAGCGGGACCCCGAGGCGCTGCGGCGCGTCTCCGAGAAGACGGGCGTCCACATCGTCATGGGCACGGCGTACTACCAGAGGGTGTACCACCCGGACGACATGGACTCGCGGACCGTGGAGCAGCTAACGGATGTGATCGTGCGCGACGTGACCGCGGGCGCGCGGGACACGGGGGTGCGTTCCGGCATCGTGGGCGAGGTGGGCATCAACGGCGGCCCGCTGACGGACAACGAGCTCAAGAGCATGCGCGCCGCCGCGCGGGCCGCGAGGCTCACCGGCGCGCCGGTCTGCATCCACCTCGGCGGCGTGGGTATGGAAAAACACCGCATGTTGGACATCGCCGCCGACGAGGGCGTCGAGCTCGAGCGGGTCATCATGGGCCACTGCGACGAGCTGGTACACGACATGCCCCTGCTCTACGAGCTCCTGGAGCGCGGCGTCTACACCGCCTTCGACAACCTGGGCCGCGAGCCGGAGGTCGTGACCCCGAGCCGGACGGCCCTGATCGCGCAGGCGATACCGGGCATCATAGAGGCCGGCTACGCCGACCGCCTGCTCATCTCGCAGGACGTATGCTGGAAGATGCACCTGAAGGCATACGGCGGCCTCGGCTACTCCTTCCTGCTGGAGCGGTTCATCCCGGGGCTGAAGACGCTGGGCGTGACCGACTCGCAGGTAAACACGATCATGGTCGAGAACCCCCGGCGCATCCTGGCGTTCACGGAGCCGCAAGACTAGCGCCGCCCACCCTATGGCAGACACCCGCTGATGCCATCCGGAGACCCTCCGCAACGGGCAGGGTACAGGCCCTGGTCCGTCTTCAACCACCGCGACTTCAACATCCTGCTCGGGAGCGGAGTGGCGATGGTGGTCAGCCACTCGCTGACCACGCTGATCAGCGCGCAGTGGCTATACGAGGAGACCGGCTCTGCGGCGCAGCTTGGGCTACTCGGGGCTGTACACCTGGTGCAGATGCCCATCGCGCTGTACGGCGGCACGCTGGCCGACAGCGTGGACCGCAAGAAGCTGATGACCCTGACGCAGGGCGTCTCCTTCGCCGTGCTGCTGGCTCTGACGGCGCTGGCCGCGCTGGACCGGCTCGCGCCCTGGCACATCTTCGCCGCGACGGGGGCGTCGGGGGTCGTGGGGCTGCTGGGAGGCTCGGCGCGGCCGGCGATGCTGCCGCGCGTCGTCCCCAGGCCGCTGCTGATCAACGGCGTGACTACCCAGAACGTCACCTTCCAGATCGCCGCGGTGGGGGCGCCGTTCATCTTCTGGCAGATGTTCGAGACATTCGGGGTCACGGTATCGTTCGCCGCGTCGACGGCCATCGCGCTCGCGGCCGCCGCCGCCCCCAGCATGCTCAGGGCGCCCGGGAAGGCGGAGGGCGGGTCGGCGCTGGCCCCGCTCAAGTCGCTGAAGGAGGGCTACGGCTTCGTCATGGGCCACCAGCTACTGCCGGGGCTGTTCCTGCTCGACATAGGCGTAACCGTCGTCAGCTTCTACCGGATGCTATTCCCCGTCTTCGCCGACCACCTCTACGGGCTTGGGGCGTCGGGCACCGGGATGCTCAGCGCCGCCAACTCCATCGGCGCGATACTGGGGAGCTCCATCGTGTTTCTCACCGACAGGTTCGCGCGCAAGGGGATGCTGGTGCTGGCAGCCACGCTGGTCTACGCCTTCCTGCTGTTCGCCTTCGGGCTGAACCAGGTATTCGTGCTCGGCCTCGTCATCGTCGCGTCCCTGGGAGCGACCGACTCGATAGGACAGACGATGAGGCAGGCCGTCGCGCAGCTGACCACGCCGGACAAGCTCCTCGGCAGGGCGAGCAGCGCGCATTCGTTCTCGGCGATGGCGGCGAACAACCTGGGCCAGATCGAGGTGGGCCTGCTCTCGGCGGCCATCGGCGCCGGGCTAACGATGGTGGTGGGCGGCGCCGTATCGGTGGCGGCGGTGGCCGCCATCTGGTGGCTGGTGCCGGGCATACGGCGCTACAGGTACGACCCGGACGACCCCTTCGGCCGGAGCGAACCCGACCGCGGCGAGCGCAAGGCAGGCGGCGCTCCGGGCGGGTGATGGTAGAATCTGCCGTACCAACAGTTGGCGCTGGAGGACTTCGAGGACGGCAAGCCACACGGATGGCGAGGGAAAAGATGCGATGAGTAGTGACATCGAGTTAGGTCTAGTCGTGTTATGCGTGTTCCTGTCTGCCTTCTTCTCCAGCTCGGAGGCGGCCTTCCTTTCGGTACAGAGGACCGCCAGGCTTGCCCACCTTGTCAAGGAAGGTGTGCCTGCGGCGCGCCGGGTGTCGCGCATGCTCGATGAGCCGGGCCGGCTCCTCTCGACCATCCTCCTTGGGAATAACCTGGTCAACGTAGCCTTCACGGCGCTCGTCACCGCCCTGGTGCTGGACGCCATCGCCGACGAAGGCACGGGGATCGTGGTCGCGACGGTGATCGGCACAGTGGTGCTGCTGATCTTCGGGGAAATACTACCGAAGACGGCGGCGCTCCGGTTCCCGATGGGGACGGCGATGACCTTCACGCGCCCCCTGAGGGTCGTCGAGCTGCTCCTGTGGCCTCTCGTGGTCGTGCTGCAATGGGCTACCCGGATTGCCGAGATAGGCAAAAGCGACAGCGACGAAAGTCCGTACGTCACTGAGGAAGAGGTGCGGACGCTGATCGACATCGGCGAAGAGGAGGGCGAGCTGGAGCCGAGCGAGGCGGACAGGCTGGACCGGGTGTTTCGGTTCGGAGACCGCCAGGTGCGCGAGGTGATGACCCCGCGCCCCGAGATCGTCTTCGTCGACAGGAGCGCCACTCTCGGGGAGTTCCTGGAAATCTACTCCGACCACTCCCACACCCGCTTCCCCGCGTACAAGGGCATGACCGAGGACATCGTCGGGATCTTCTCGGTCAAGGACATACTCAGGACCCTCTCCACCAGGAGCATCGGCCACGACGAGCCGATTACTGACCTGATAAGGGACGTCTACTTCGTGCCGGAGACGCAGCGGATCGCCGACCTGTTCGAGGATATGCGCCATGGGGGCAACCAGATGGCCATCGTGATCGACGAGTTCGGCGGCGTGGCCGGGCTGGTGACACTCAAGAGCCTGCTGGAGGAGGTCGTCGGGCGCATCGGGGAAGAGGGCGCGAGCCCCGAGGATGAGTACGAGGCCATAGGCAAGGACACCTTCCAGGTGGACGGCGGCATGAGCACGGAGGAGGCCGAGGAAGAGCTGGGCATAGACCTTCCCGACGGCGAATTCGAGACGATGGCCGGATTCGTGCTGTACATGCTGGGTCGCATCCCCGCCGAGGGCGAGCAGTTCGAGTACGGAGACCTTAGGGTGGAGGTGGCGAAGATGAACGGATTGAGGATCGACACTGTCAAGATCACGAGGACCAAGGGAGGCGCGGCCTGATGAAGACGACTCGCATCGAAGCGGTGGAGGCCGTGCCCTGGGACCGCTGGCTGCTGCTCAAGGTGTACTGCGAGGACGGGACGGTCGGGATCGGGGAAGCCGGCGTCCACGGCTGGCTGCGCCCCGCCCAGACGATGATCGACGTCTGCGAGCCGTACCTCGTGGGCAAGGACCCGTCCAGGGTGGAGCACCACGTCCAGTACCTGCAGCGCAGCTCACACTTCATGGGCTCGGTAATCGCCGGCGCGCTGTCGGCGATAGACATAGCGCTGTGGGACGTAAAGGGGAAGCGCCTAGGCTCGCCCATCCACGATCTGATGGGCGGGAAGACGCGCGACAAGGTGCGCTGCTACATGCACGTCAACGGCGACACGAAGGAGGAGCTCGCGCAGGACGCGGAGCGGGCCGTGAAGGCAGGCTTCACCGCCGTACGGTTCAGCGCCTTCGGCCCGGAGTTCTGGCTCCACAGGTCGTACTCCGAGTGGGCGGACGAGGCTGTGGCCCGCGTGGCGGCGGTGCGGGAGCAGGTGGGCAGCGGGACCGACCTGTGCGTCGAGATCCACCGCCAGATGAACCCCGCCGAGTCGATAGCCCTAGGCCGCCGGCTGGAGGAGTTCCGCCCCTACTTCTACGAGGACCCGATGCTGCCGGACAGCCCCGCGCTGATGGCGGACATTGCCCAGCAATGCAACCTGCCCATCGCCACCGGCGAACGCTTCACCACCATATTCGAGTACCAGCAGCTACTGGAGAACCGGGCTTGCGCCTACGTCCGGCCCGACGTCTGCCTCTGCGGCGGGCTCACCGGGTCGAAGAAGGTGGCCGCGATGGCGGAGGCCCACCACGTCAAGGTGATACCCCACAACCCGCTCAGCCCGGTCAGCACGGCCGCCTGCGTGCAGCTGGACGCCTGCATACCGAACTTCGCGCTCCAGGAGTACACCGGGGAGTCGGAGCCGCCCAAGAGCGACCTGCTGATGGAGCCGCTGGAGCTGGACGACGGCTACCTGGCCGTGCCCGACGGTCCCGGGCTGGGCATCGAGCTCGACGAGGCGGCTCTTGCGAAGTTCCCGTTCGTGGACAAGGTGCTGGACACGCCCATCGCGCGAGACGGCTCGGTCGCGGACCGGTAGCCGGCCCAGGGGCGACGACTGGCAGGAGCGGCAGGACTCGAACCCGCGACCTGCGGTTTTGGAGACCGCTGCTCTACCAACTGAGCTACGCTCCTACCCTACAACGATTCTAGTGCTCCGCAGGCGTAAGGTCAAACGGCGGTTCCGGTAACCGGCGCCTTCAGCGTCACGTAGGCCACCATCTCCCCAGGCCCGAGGTCGATGTCCTCTGCGGAGTTGGTCGCTGGGACGGCACTGCCCTCTTCCTCCAGCATCCTTGCGAAGTCAGCCAGCGCCTCCTCGGCATTCAGCAGGGCCTCGTCGACTGTGCCGCCCATAGCGCAGCAGGCCCCGGGCATATCGGGTACCACCACTCCGTAAGCGCCCTTACATCCATCTACGACCGCGGGGTATCGCTTCATCGCTGCGCCCCCTAGGACCCGCGCAGGCGGAAGGTCAGCGCGCCAAGGCCCGCTAGCGCCAGCAGCGCTATGGCGGCCCATACCCAGCCCATCACGCTCTCCCCCGGGATGGTGACCATCAGGTCGAGACTGTCCGTGACGCCCTCCGTGTGGGCTATCAGGGTGACCAGGTAGTCGCCGGACGCCGCGCCCTCCGGCGGCGTTACCAGCGCCCGCACCTCCTTCTGCTCCTCCCGGCCCACGAACCGGAGTTCCGAAGGGTCGAACTCGATCTGCCAGCCCTCGGGCGGTCTGCCGATCAGGTCGATGGTGGAGATCACCTCGTTCCCGGTGTTCGTGACGAACAGGGGAAACGTCGTCGCCTCGCCCGGGACAGCCTCCGCCGAGAGCCTGCCGGTCAGGGAGGCGACCTGCAACTCCACGTCGCCTACGATCTCCACCTGGAACACGGCCGATAGGGGCTGCTCTCCTCCGGTGGCCGTGAACTCTATCCCGTATTGGCCGGGGGACTCGTCGCGCAGCGGCCTGACCCTTACCACGATCGTCTCCGAGGCGCCGGCCTCCAGGCTGAGCGAGGTGATCTTCTTCTTCTCCTCGTCCTGGCTGGCGAACGCCGGCACGAACTCCAGGGTCCAGCTTTCGGGCGCCCTGCCGCCGAGGTCCAGGACGACCGCCTCCTCTGTGCCGTTCTTGAGCGAGACGTTGAACTCGAAGTCGCTGTCCGCGGCGCCGCTGAGGGACGAGTACCTCGGCGCGGACATCTCCAGTATGCCCGGCAGCGCCTCCTGCTCATCCAATTCGGCGGGCCTCACCGTCATCAGGATCTCGCGCAGCTTCACGAAAGAGCCGTCGGACGCGGCGGCCCTGAGCACCCACCGGTAGTCGCCCGGCGCAACGTCGTCGGGGATCTTGAACTCCAACGGCATCGAGCGCGTGTCGGACGGCGCCAGCGAGACGCCCGTGACGGGGTAGTTCGTAAGGGCGCCGCGTATGCCCACCTCCCAGTCCTGCCCGGGCGTCTCGACGAACTCCAGGGAGAAGGAGACCGCCGAATTGCCGTTGTTCTCCACGGCCAGGTTGATCAGGAACTCGGCCCCCTGCTTGGTGACGACGTGGCTCCACTTGGGCCGGACGACGATGTCGTCCCCCGAGTCGGCGTCGACGGCCCCGCGGGCGGCGCCCATGACGCCCAGCGCCAACACGGCCAGCAGGAGGGCCGCCGCGAAGCGTCGCGCCATGGCGTCGAGGCCGCGCATACTCTCCTACCTCTTGCCCAGCCGTATGAACAGGCTGGTCAGCCCGCCGAGCACCAGCACGACCAGCGCCGCGCCAATCCACCGCCACACGGTGGACTGCGTCACGGTCACGACGAGCTCCATGCTGTCGCCGGCGGCGCCGGACAGCGCCACGATGGAGACCCCGTAGTCCCCGGGCACCGCGTTGCTGGGAGGCTCCATCTGGGCGATGACCTCCTGCGTTGCGCCCGGCTCCACCGTGTCTATGACCGGAGGCTCGAAGGCGACCTCCCAGCCGGCGGGGGCCTGGCTGATCAGGTTCACGGCGTTGAGCGCTATGGCCCCAGAGTTGGTGACGAGTACGGTTATGGGCGTTCGGCGGCCCGCCGCGGCCTCCGCGTTGAGCCGCCCGGCGGGAGCGTTGACCGACAGCTCGTTCCTACCGGTCAGCACCACCTCCAGGGCCGTCGATAGGGCCGTGTTGGGGCCGTTCACCAGGAACTGCACCTCGTACCGCCCGGGCAATGCGCCCGCCGGCGGCTCCACGTCCACCGTGACCGTCTCGCCCGCGCCCGGCGTGATGCTCACGGAGGTGATGCGCCTCCCCTCGGCGAACGCCGGCCTGGAGTTGACCCTCCAGCCGGGCGGGGCTATCGAGCCCAGGTCGAGGTTGACGGGGTCAAGCGTCCTGTTGCGGACGACGACGTTGAAGGCGAACTCGCCGTCGTTGGGGCCGGTCAGCGACGTGTACCTCGGCTCCTCCAGTTCCACCGCGCCCGGCCCCTCCGGCTCCGCGACGGTCTGCGGGACCACCGTGATCTTGATGGGGAGGATAGCCTCGAATTCGCCGTCGTCGCTGGCGGCCCTGAGCGTGACCCCGTAGTCGCCCGGCTGGGCGTCCTCCGGGATGTTGACCTCCAGGGTGAGGTTCCGCTCCTCCTCCTTGACCAGCGAGATGCCGCGGACCTCGTAGGAGGTCGGGTTTCCCTTGAACTGCACGTCCCAGCCGGGAGGCGTCTCGACGAAGCTCACCGAGAACTCGATGGGCACGGCGCCCGTGTTCTCGGTCTCTATGATGACGACGGCCTGCTCGCCGGGCTTGCTTATGATGTGGAACCACTGGGGGACCACGGTCAGCGGCCCGTCCCGGTCGGCGACGGCCGTCCCGAGCGACGCGGCAATCAACGCCCACGCGGCGGCGAGGAGCACGGCCATCTTCGCCGCGTTCGCTCTCATCGTCAAAGCCTGTTCAGCCCAAGGTATACGAAAGGCGCCCATGAATCCATCCGGTCCCACTATTGATTATAGCGCGGACGCGCCACATGCCAAGGCCATATCACATCCTGACGCGCGCGCCCCTGGGGTCGTACGGCGGGCGCGCGTGCGGCGTCGCCGGCGCCCGCTCGGCCAACACCTCTATCTCGTAGCTCCCGGAGAGTACGTAGTCCGACGTCACGGCGGCCCCCCCGGGGTGGTGTATCTCGCCGATGCCCACCGAGCGGCCCAGCGTGTAGCCGAACCCTCCGGAGGTCGTGCGCCCCACCAGCGCGCCGTCCCGGTAGATCGGGTCCTCGCCCAGCAGGATCGGCTCCGGGTCGTCCAGCGTGAAGACCGCCAGCCGCCTGCTCACGCCCTCCTCGCGCTGGCGCAGCAGCGCCTCCCTGCCGATGAAGTCCGCGCCCTTCCCGAAGGCGACCGCGAACCCGAGGCCGGCCTCCACGGGCGTGTCCTGGTCGGTAACGTCGGGCCCCCAGGCGCGGTAGCCGCGCTCCAGCCTGAGCGACTCCATGGCGTGGAAGCCGGCGTGGGCGAGCCCAAGCTCCCCTCCGGCCTCCGCGATGGCGTCGTACACGCCCAGCGCGAACTCCGTCGGCACGTACAGCTCCCAGCCCAGCTCGCCGACGTAGGTTATGCGCGTGGCCCGCACGGGCGCGTATCCGATCTCGATCTCGCGCGACGACATGAAGGGAAACGCCGCGTCGGACACGTCCGCGTCCGTGACGCGCGACAGCAGATCCCTGGACGACGGCCCCATGACGCCCAGCACCGCGTAAGCGGAGGTCACGTCCGTCAGGACGGCATGGGCGTCTTCGGGCGTGTTCCGCGTTATCCAGTGGGAGTCGCGCGCGGCGGAGCCCCCGGACGTGACGATGAGGAAGCGGTCCTCCGCCAACCGGGTGACCGTCAGGTCGCTCTCCATGCCGCCCCGCTCGTTGAGCATGGCCGTGTAGACGACGCGCCCAACCGGCACGGCCACGTCGTTGCCGCACAGCCGCTGGAGCACGGCCTCGGCGTCGCGCCCCTGCACCAGGAACTTGGCGAACGACGTCTGGTCGAACAGCCCGACCCGCTCGCGCACCGCCCTGTGCTCCTCCCCGGTGTGGGCAAACCAGCCCGGCCGCCGGAAGGAGTAGACGTGCTCCGGCTCCACCCCCTCCGGGGCGAACCACTCCGGCCGCTCCCAGCCGGCGCTCACCCCGAAGCAGGCCCCGCGCCGGGCGAGCCGGTCGTGCAGCGGCGACCGCCGCACCTGGCGCGCCGTCTCCGGCTGGAGGTGCGGCCAGTGCATCCCATAGATCAGCCCCACCGCCTCCACCGTACGGTCGTGCAGGAACCGCGAGCCGTTGTTGAACCGGTGGAAGCGCCGTACGTCCACCTCGGCAAGGTCCATGGTCGGGTGGCCCTCCACCATCCACTCGGCCACCGCCCTGCCCACCCCGGCGGCGCCAGCGATGCCGGTGGAGTTCAGCCCCGCCGCGACCCAGAAGTTGCGCACCTCCGGGCACTCGCCCATCAGGTACCTGTTGTCGGGCGTGAAGCTCTCCGCGCTCACGACGAACCGGTCGATGCCGGCCTCCTCCATGGCGGGCACGCGGTGTATGGCGTGCTCCCAGAAGACCTTGAAATGGTCCCAGTCCGGGTCGAGCGTCCCGAAGTGGTAGTCCTGCGGTATCCCGTCCATCCCCCAGGGCTTTGCCACCGACTCGAACCCGCCCATCAGGATAGCGCCCTCCTCCTCCTTGTCGCGGCGGAAGTATATCTGGCTGTCGGGGTCCCTCAGCGAAGCTATGTCATACGGGATGCCCATCGGCTTGGTGATCAGGTACATGTGCTCGGCGGCCTGCAACGGCACGCTGACGCCGCAGAGGGCGCCTATCTCGCGCGCCCACATGCCGCCGCAGTTGACGACCATCTCGCACTCGATGTCGCCCCGGTCGGTCCTGACCCCGGCGACCGCGCCGCCGCGCGTGTCCACGCCCGTCACCCTGACGCCCTCGACGATCGTCGCCCCGCCCTGCCTGGCACCCTCCGCGACCGCGAGCGCCGTTTGGTCGGGCAGCGTCTGGCCGTCCCCGGGGATGAATAGGGCGCTCTCCAGGTCGGAGGTGTTCAGCAGCGGCCACTTCTCCTCCGCCTCCCGCAGGCTGATCTCCTCCATCTCGATGCCGAAGGCCCGGCTCATCGACATGATGCGCTTGAGCTCGTCCGCCCTGCCCTTCGTGCCCGCCAAGGCGATGCTGCCCGTCTGCCTGAATCCGGTGGGGACCCCGGTCTCGTCCTCGAGCGCGCCGTATAGCTCGATGCCGTACTTGGCGATCTCTATCAGCGTCTTGGTGGTCCTGAACTGCGTCACCAGGCCGGCCGCGTGCCACGTGCTGCCGCTCGTGACCTCGTACCGCTCCAGCAGCGCCACGTCCTTCCAGCCCAGCTTTGCCAGGTGGTAGGCGACGCTGCACCCCACTATGCCGCCCCCGATGATTACGACGCGCGCCCTGTCCGGCAGCTTGTCCGCCATTGTCCCTACCTCATGCCGTGGTGTATGGAGCCCTGACATGATACATTGCTCCGACAGCGATGCAATCGGGAGGCAGGCCATGACTGGGCAACGGTACTGGCTCTTCAAGTCGGAGCCGAGCAGCTACTCGTTCTCGGACCTGATGGCGGAAGAAGACCAAACGGCCGAGTGGGACGGCGTGCGCAACTACCAGGCGCGCAACTTCCTACGCGACGAGGTGAAGGTCGGAGACCGCGTGCTCTTCTACCATTCGAACGTCAAGCCGCCCGCGGTCGTCGGCACAGCGGTAGTGGTGCGAGATGGATACCCGGACGACACGGCCTGGGACCCCGACTCCGACCACCCCGACCCCAAGAGCACGCCCGAGAAGCCGATCTGGTTCATGGTGGACATCAAGGGCGAGGCGGCGCTCGAAAAAGAGGTCACGCTGCCGAAGATCAGGGCCACCCCGGCGCTCCAGGAGATGTCGCTATTCAGGCGGCCCAGGATCTCCATCCACCCCGTAACCAAGGCCGAGTGGGACCTGGTCCTGGAGATGGGCCGGGCCTAACGGCAAGGAGCGAGCTATGCCAGAGTACATACCGTCAACCGCGGACTGGGTGCGCGAGCAGGTGGAGCTCTACGAGGGCAGCGACGGCACGCGGGGCACGACCCTGCGCGACACGGGGCTGCCCGTCATCATCGTGACGAACCTGGGCAACCGCACCGGAGCGATACGCAAGACGCCGCTCATGCGGGTCAAGGACGGGGACGACTACGTGCTCGTGGGATCGAAGGGCGGCGCGCCGAAGAACCCGGTCTGGGTCTACAACCTCCGGGCGAACGCCGACGTCGAGATCCGGGACGAGACCGAGGTGTACAAGATGCGGGTCCGCGAGGTCGAGGACGAGGAGGAGCGCGCACGGCTCTGGAAGCTGGCGGTAGCGGCGTACCCGCCCTACGACGAGTACCAAGAGCGCACGAGCCGTAGGATTCCGGTGTTCGTCGCCGAGCCGGCGTAGCGTCCTCGCCGGCTGGCGAACGGGACCGCCATGGACGGCGGTGCATGTTCTAGGTTTGTTCTGCCGTAGCTATGACCTAGCTATGGACTTGACTTGATGCCCGGCGTAGACTTACCATTCCTGCATATACTATACTGTCCCATTGCATATCAGGAGGCCCGAGCAAATGATAGACGAGCTTCTCGAGAAGAGGGTTTCTATTTGGTCTGTACCCAGGGTCGCACAACCAATCTTTTATCTTGCTTTTTCATTCCAAATCCTTATTGGATATTTGCTTATACGACAAGAAGGAACGGTGGGTTTAGTGGCTATATGGACAGCGATGGGGCCAATAGTCATTTTTTCGGCAACATTTGCACTCATCGCAGGCGAGACAGGAGGTATTCTAATGGTCTTAGCTGCTGAGATATATAGATGGCGCAAAAGGCACCTGCAATCAAAAGTAGAAGAAGCGGCCCAGAAAGCTCAGAAGGACGTAACTCACGAGGTGATCCGCGAAATAAGGGAATCCACACGGGACAACCCCGAGAAGCTGGATGAGGTTCTCAAGCGGATAGACGAGCGGGTGAACAACTAATACCAATGCCGTCATGTGCCCGGTGGCCGTGTAGGGCTGCTAGGCGCGCTTTCCCCGTTTGGGCCTGTTGGCATGAGGGCAATCCGTTGACGTGAAAATCTGGCTAGAACGCCAAACTGATGCACTACCCATGGACGGCAGTAATAACGGGAAGCCGCTCCAGGACGCGGTCCGGGAGACCGTCGAGGGCAACTCCCCCCGCGTCCAGGACTGGATGGCGGACCGGCCCGGCGCCTGGGGCTTCCTGGCCGGCAAGGCGGTCATCGCGTACCGACAGCGCCTGGGCAGAAGCCCGACTGACCCGGAGCGCCGGCGGGTCTGGCGCCTGCTCTGGGAGACCCTATCGGCGCTGAAGCGCCGGCGGCGGCCCGGCGAAGCTCGAAATTAGGGGGCGGAGCGGTCTACCCACTTGTACGCGGCCTTGGCGTTCCGCCACAGCAGCTTCTCCGCCGCCTCGTTCCCCTTCTCCCTGAAGTACGCGGACGTTATGGCAAGCTCCTGGGAGTAGGGGCCGATCTGCTCGACGTTGGGCCAGTTGCTGCCGTACATGAGCCTGTCCTCGCCGAACGCGTCCCATAGCACGTCGAGGGTCGGCCTGTAGAAGTCCACGTCTTCGGGAGCGGGCAGCACGGCGCTGTGCTGGAGCACGGCGGACACCTTGCAGAAGACGTTGGGGCGCCGCGCCATCCGCCGCATTACGTCGGCCCACTCGGGGTTCGCCGCTACGCCGTCTATGGGCCGGCCCGCGCCTATGTGGTTGATGACGATCCTGAGCTGGGGTACGGCGTCCGCCAGGTGGAAGAGGTGCTCCAGGTCGTCGTAGCCCAGGTGGATGTCGAGCTCCATGTCCTTCTCCACGAGCGCCTCCGCGGCCCTGAGCACGGGCCGGGTGGAGAAGTCCGCCCTGCCGAGGGATCGGGGCCGTATGCCTCGAAAGAGAGGGTTGGCGGCGAAGCGGTCCAGGCGGTCCTCGAAGGAGTCGTCGCGCATGTCGAGATTGCCGGAGAAGCCTACGATCAGCGGCTCGTCCACGGCTAGGTCCAGCACCCACTGGTTGTCCTCGACCCAGTGGCTCGCCTCCACGACCACCACGCCGGTGACGCCGAGGTGCGCTGTGATGGCCTTGAAGTGATGGGGCAGCACGGTGCGGTAGAGGCGGGACGCCGCCCGTGGGTCCGGGTACGGAGCGCCCTGCGGCCTCGTCGGGTCTATGAAGTGGACGTGCGTGTCGATGATCATGGGCTCACCTCGCTCTTGCGGGCTACTCGCCGATTACGGTTTCCATGAGGCGCAGGACGTTTTCGCCGAGGACTTTGCGGATGTCGTCGTCGTGGTAGCCCCTGCGGACCATCTCGTCGGTGATCCGGGGGAGGCGCGAGCAGTCCTCCATTCCCTCGACGGTGGCCAGGAGGACGCCGAAGTCGGAGCCGATGCCCACGTGGTCTATGCCGGCCACTTCTATCATGTGGTCCAGATGGTCGACGATGTTGGTGTAGGGAGGAAGGAGAAGCTCGCCCGACACCTGGTTGAAGACCGCCAACCCCTCGCGGCCCGTAACTCCCAGCTCCTCGAGCTGGAGCCTGAACCTGTCCGATACGAACTGGGGGACGAACGTGACGCAGGCCACGCCGCCGTTCGCGGCGATGGCCCTGAGCTGGTCGTCGTCCAGGTTGCGGGGGTGCGGGCAGATGGCGGCGCAGCAGGAATGGGACGCCATGACGGGCTTCGAGGCGGTCTCCAGCGCGTCCCAGAATGTCTTGACAGAGGCGTGGGACACGTCGACGATCACGCCGAGGCGGTCCATCTCCCGGACGACCGCCCTGCCAAGGTCGTTCAGCCCGCCGTGGCGGGCTTCGTCGAGGCCATCGGCCCAGTTGTTGGTGTTGTTCCACGTCAGCGTCATGTAGCGCACGCCCAACCGGTGGTACGCGCGGAGCACGGCCAGGTCGTCGTCGATGGAGTGGCCGCCCTCGACGCACAGGATGGCCGCCAGCTTGCCGGCCGCCTTGATGCGGCGCACGTCGGAGGCGGTGAGGGCCAGCTCGATCTCGTCCGGGCGGGCCGCGCAGGTACGGTGCATCGCGTCGATGAAGTCGAGGGTCCGTCGGACGTACGCCTCGGGGCCGAACCTCGCCGGATCGACCCACGCCGCCATGAACTGGGCGCTGACGCCGCCGGCCCGCATCCTGGGCAGCGTCAACTGCCGGTGCGCCAGGTCGTCGCCCAGGTCCTCGCCCTCGTCGAGGGCCCACGCCAAGTTATCCGCGTGCGTATCGACGACGATGGACGAGAAGTGCAGGTCCCGTGCCCTCTCGCTCACCATGGACGCCCTCCCGCCAGGACCAATGTTGGGTCGCCATGATACCACGCCAAGCTTCCAGCTATGACGGCGGGAAGGCGGCATTAGGCTCACCACGCATTGTCATTGGTGGTACGAAATAATAGGGGCTTCCTACGTCTTGTCTGCCAGATCTAGGCAGACTTCCGACGCTTCTTATGCCGTTTTACTGGTTCAACTGGGCGAGAGTCCGCCCCAATCTCAATAGCGTTGTCGACACGTATGCTCAGGGTGGGCAACGAAACGGCGTTAGCTGGAACAGCGGATGCCTGTCGGACATGCCCTGGTGCGACAGTGTAAAGAGTGCCACCGTCGAGGCTCATCAATGCGTCAGCTGTGCCGCCAAGTCTGACAATAGGAGGTAGGTTCGTTCCCGAAAACGCGCTCATGGGCTGTCCTCCCTCTAGGCCAATTAGACCTCTCGCCATGACCCTTCATCCACCGGAGTGATCTGTAACTCGGCTCTACCTTTACTACCTTTGCCTGTGACTCGTCTAATCTGATATATACTGGTGAACTCGTGCTTGAAGCCGCTTGATTGAAGTATAGCGCGCATGGCAGGTCTAGGCTGAGCCTCTTGCGCCTCAACCTCCCAATTCCAGGGCGAACCAAGACGCATTTCTGTGGCTACGTCTTCGTAAATTTTCCACATCAATTCAGCTTCTGCATCGTTCGCGTCGACGACGGGCATTCCTATTTCCTTAGCCTCACGCCTGCTGATTATATAGTCGTGCGACAGCAGTTCGCGTGTCAACTGTCGGACGATGCGTTCGTTGGCGACAGCATCTGAAGTATGAAGAGCAAGCAGTTTGTTGGCTAGCATTCCGATTTGTTCTCGCGCTCGATAAACAGCACCGAGCGCGAGCGGGCTGATTCTCTGGGCGAGATGACCAACAATCGATGCTAGATGAACCTCATCCTTCAAGCCGGCTTCTTTCCGGGCGAGCTCAAAGTAGTTAGCCACGTCTTCAACACTGACCGGTATGAACTTGGCGATACCGTCCTGTTCAATCTTCGGTCCGTGGGGCGTGGTAATGCTCGGGTCTATTGGACTGAGTTGGGCGAATGGCCCCGCCACGATGTTATTGGCGGAGAGTGCCATTAGAGTCGCGCAACTGTGCGCCCTGAATGGAACCAAGACGTTTACTTCTCCAGCAAATTCACGTAGAGAGTTGGCCATAGCAAATCCGCTGAGAGTATCACCACCGCGACTATAGATTAGTAGGTCAAGTCGCTCAACTCTGCCGATGCGAGTCAAGTGTTGCGCCAAGATTGGGAGGGCGTCTCCACCAATTTGAACCTCTTGACCTTTACGGTCTCCCGTGCAATAGCAGATCACGCGAGACATCCGTTGTGTCTCAAGGGCCTGGATAAGTTCATCTCTGGTCGTCATAGCCATATGCGTTCTAGGATACCTCAGAATCAAGATACCTGTATGTATGGTAGTCATCGGCTGCCAAACAGTCAAGCTGGGCCGCCGGACTCTGGACGTACCATATGTCTGGTCTTCACGGCAGCGGAGGCTTACCCCTTAGGTGGGTTCCACGGGCCGTGCAACGTAGGTAGTTGGAAGCTTCATCCGTCCTCGAGACCTGCACCCATATACTGAGAGCGCCGGAGTGCGAGGGAGTAGTGTCCCCCCTGCCGGAAGTCTGAGAAGTTCCCCGCAGTCTCCTAGACCGCGTAGGACTGCATCATCTGATCGACGGTCTTGGGCTTCGCGTTGTGGCCCATCTCCTCGATGCGCGTCTCGAACGGCGTACGCTCCGAGTCGCGGAACAGCACTCCAAGCGGCACCCCGCCGCTGTTGGCGACCCCGAAGGCTGCGTCCAAGTCCTCCGGGTCGTGGTCGTCGGGTATGTCCCAGGCGAGCGGCGCGATCCCCTTGCGCTTGTTGCCCTTGAGCTGCTCGTAGGTGTTGTGGTACGTCGTGCAGGGCGACTGCACGTGTACCACGGCGAACCCAGGGTGCTCCATCGCGTCGTAGATCAGGTCCGACAGGTCCTTGATCTTGCTCGACATCGCCGAGGCGACGTAGGAGACGCCCGCCGTAAGGTACAGCCTCAGCGCGTCCAGCCCCTCCTCGGGCTTGCCGTAGGGCGTCGAGCTCGTCACCATGCCGTACTCTGCGGTCGGCGAGCTCTGGCCCTTCGTCAGCCCGTACACGGCGTTGTCCATGATGACGCACGCGACGTTCAGGTTCCGCTGCGCCTGCGGGGAGATGTGCTCCATCCCGATGCTCAGGAAGTCGCCGTCGCCCGCCACCACGACCACGTTCAGGTCCGGCCGCCCCATCTTGATGCCCATCGAGACGGGCAGGGTGCGACCGTGCAGGCCGTGGATGCCGTAGGGCTGCGGCCCTTCCAGCAGGTGGACCATGTTGCCGGAGCAGCCGATACCGGCCACAACGACCGTGTTCTCGATTGGTATCTCCGTCTCGATCATCCGCCTCTCGACGGCCTGCTCCAGCGCGCGCCGGACGCCGAAGTCGCCGCACCCGGGGCACCATTTGAAGTCGTATTCAGGGTTCTTCTCGCTCATACCGCTACGCCCTCTCCCTTCCTTGCTCCTATTCTCTCCGATACCGTGCTCACCAGGTCCCTGACCTTGAACGGCAGACCCGTGTACTGCGTTATCGACTCGGCGCGGACGCCGAGCGACCGCAGCACCGACGAGAACTGCCCGAGATAGTTCAACTCCGGCACCAGCACCAGCTCCTTCGCGCGGAGCTCGTCCAGCAGCGCCGGCGGAAGCGGGTTCAGGTACATCGTGTAGTACCAGCCGATGTCCGCGCCGTCCCGCCTGAGCTGCCGGTATGCGTCAATCGCCGGCCCCTTCGAGCCGCCCCACGGCATCAGCGCCACAGGGCAGTCCGCGCTGTCGGACTCGTAGACGCCGTCCTCCAGCAGCTTGAGCTTGCTGAAGCGCCTCTCTGTCATCTGGATGTGTCGGCTCGGCAGGTGGGTCGTGTCGCCCATGCCGTCGTGCTCGCTCGCGTTGGCGACGTAGCTGCCCGGGTTGCCAGGTATCGGCATCGGGGACAGCTCGTAGCCCTCGTACCGCTGGTAGCCGTTGCCGCCCGTGTACACCTTGCGGTTCTCGACGGCCAGGCTGCCAAGGTCGGGCTTCGGGATGTTCTGCTGCCGCTCCGACAGCGAGTGCTCGCTCAGCAGTATCACAGGGCCCTGGTACCGCTCCGCCCAGTTGAACGCCTGAACGGCGGCGTAGAAGCACTCCTCCACCGTGCCCGGCGCGATGACCGGCAGCCGCACGTCCCCATGCGCGGGGGTGAGCGCCGCCAGCAGGTCCGACTGCTCCGTCTTCGTCGGCAGACCCGTCGCGGGGCCGCCCCTCTGCACGTCGGTGATCACGACCGGGATCTCGGCCATCCATGCCAGCCCGATCCCCTCGCTCATCAGCGAGAAGCCGGGCCCCGCCGTGGCCGTCATCGCCTTCTTGCCCGCGTAGCCCGCGCCTATCGCCGACGTGATCGACTCGATCTCCGAGCTCGCCTGGTAGGCGAACTTGCCGCTGCCGACCAGGTTGTTCTCCATCCATACCAGTATGGTCGTGGCGGGCGAGATCGGGTATCCGACGTAGAAGTCCACCCCCGCGGCGGCGGCCCCCAGGCAGATCGCCTCGTTGCCGTTCAGGAAGATCTGCTCGTATTCCGGCGGTACCGGGTCCGCGATCTGTCCGATCAGCAGCCCGCTCTCCCTCGCCGCCTCGCGCCCCAGGTCGAGCGCCTTGGCGTTCGCCTGCACGACCTTTTCGCCGTACCGGCTGAAACGGGCCCGGTTGAACTCCTGCAGGGTCTCCTGGCGCATGTCGATCAGCCCCGCCAGCGTGCCCATCACCACCATGTTGGCGGCCCTGGGGTTGCCGGTCGACTTCCCCAGGCGGTCGAACGGCACTCCGAAGCTCTTGCCGTCGTCCTCCAGCTCGAACGCCTCCGAGTCGTAGATGATCACCCCGCCGTCCCGGACCTCGTCCTTGTGGAGGTCGTAGTTCTCGCGGTTGAACGTGACCAGCACGTCGAGGTCGTCGCCCCGGCTCAAGACGGGCGCAGTCGAGATGCGGGCCTGCATCCAGGTCGGCCCGCCCATGATCTGGGAGGGGAACGTGGCGAAGGTCTGCGTGTAGTACCCGGCCTGGTTGTTGGCCGTCGCGAACCCCACCGCGGCCGTCAGGAAGCCCTGGCCCCCCTCGCCGGCGAACCGGACTACGAAGTCGTTCTTCTTCTCCAAACCAATCGCCTCCCTGGCGGAACGGCGGACGCCCAGCGTACCGGCGGCGAATCCAGCGTCCAACCTGACGAAAACAGGGCGTTGGAACGCGGCTGCTTGCCTGATTCGTCTCAACGGCGCGCCGCGAACCGCCCGCAATGACGGAATTAGGACACCCGCCACCCCCTCAATATAGCCGAGGGAGGCCCCGGTGTCCACCTCCCTATCGTCTCCCGCGCGCCACTATAGTATATACGAATCGCCCGCCGTTCGCGCACCGTCGAGCCAGGCAGCCAGAGACCCCTTAGTGCTCCTTCGTGACCTTAGTGGATCAAGGATGACGGACATAGCCATGTGCAGAAGCATAAAGACCCTGCGTAGGAAGGACGCCCCGGCCGACCACGGCGAGATACGCGCCGCCGCGCTCCAGTACGTCAGGAAGGTCAGCGGCTACCGCGAGCCCTCCCGCGCCAACGCGCCCGCCTTCCACGCCGCCGTGGACGAAGTCGCCGACGCCTCCCAGCGCCTGCTGGCCTCCCTCCGCCCCGGCGCACGGGCGTAGCGGCTCCCCGCTCGCGCGGGCCGCCGGCCTTGCGCAGGCGCCCTCGGCGGGAGACCTGCCCTGTCGCTGCCGTGTTAATATGCAGGAGTGGTCCGGTCCTCTCTGGTGCGCAAGCCGCCCTGCGCCGTCGAAAGCGGGGGGTAGACGTTGAGCAAGCGGTCCTGGGCATATCTCGTCGTGGGCGTAGCCGCCGCCCTGCTGGTCTCCTGCGCGGACCAGGGCGACGCCCCGAGTCCCACGCCTACCCCCACCGAGCCGCCGGCCCCGGCGGCCGCAACCGGCCCCACTCCCGAGCCGACGCCATCGCCCACACCTACCCCAACGCCATCGCCATCGCCAACACTCACTTCAACGCCTACGCCGTCACCGTCTCCCACGCCCACCGCCACGCCATCACCGTCTCCTACGCCCACCGCGACAGCCACACCATCACCTACGCCCACCGCAACACTCACGCCGTCTCCTACGCCCACCGCAACATTCACGCCTACGCCCACGTCAACACCTACGCCCACAGACCGGGAAACCGCTACCCTACAACTCGCCGAACTCGTCTCCTGGTTCCGAGAACCCCCGGGGCCTGCCTACGCTGAGGTTGCCCAGCTCCTCGTAGACCTCTGGCTGCGAGACGACGGCCTCGGCAGAGCCGTTGCCGGGATCCCGTGGATTGTCAGGGTCCCGATCGGCGAAAAGGCACCTGAGGCTCTCCGCAGTTTGAAGAGCGTCGCCATCGCTGATCCGAAGCTGGCGAGGCAGACAGCGGCCCTCCCCTGGTTCATCGACGGCGCAACCGACAACGAGGGAAGCGGCATCTCCGCCCTGGGCAGTATCGCGGTTAAGGACATCGAATTGGCGAGGCAGACAGCGGCCCTCCCCTGGTTCATCGACGGTGTAACCGGCCATGAGTGGCGCGGTATCTCCGCCCTGAGTGATATTGCGGCTAAGGACCTCGAATTGGCTAGACAAACAGCGAGCCTCCCCTGGTTCATCGACGGCGTGATCGATCATGAGTGGCGCGGTATCTCTGCCCTGAGCGATATTGCGGCTAAGGATCTCGAATTGGCTAGACAAACAGCGAGCCTCCCCTGGTTCGCCGACGACTTAATCGACTATGAGGAAAGCGGTATCTCCGCCCTGAGCGATATTGCGGCTAAGGACCTCGAATTGGCTAGACAAACAGCGAGCCTCCCCTGGTTCATCGACGGCGTGATCGGCCATGGGTGGCGCGGCATCTCTGTCCTGAGCGATATTGCGGCTAAAGATCTCGAGTTGGCTAAACAGGCAGCGTCTCTCCCCTGGTTCATGGACGGGGTGACCGACAATGAATGGAGCAGTATTGCGGCCCTGAGCAGTATCGCGGCTAAGGATCCCGAATTGGCTAGACAGGCAGCGTCTCTCTCCTGGTTCATGGACGGGGTGACCGACAATGAAAGTCTCGGACTATCCGGTCTGGAAGATATCGCGAGAAGTGACGTCGAGTTGGCGAGACAGGTGGCAAATGTGCATTGGTTCATCGACGGCGTGAGAGCCAGACTATCCGGCCTGGGCAAGATCACAGCCAATGATATCCAGTTGGCGAGGCAGGTAGCGGTCGTCTTACCTTGGTCTGACATTTGGAGAGACCTCTATCAGTACGCTCTACGCTCGTTGGGTAGCATCGCGAACAGGCCGGATGATCTTGATCATCTGACCGCCATGTCCTGGTTTGCCGACGGTCTGAGCGATGAAGAGGCCGTCTTGGTGGCCGTCTTAGGCGCAGGCGCGCTCAGGGGCACAAAGTTGTATCGCGACCTCCTCCAAGTGCGCCACATTCAAACCAAGACCGTTTCCTTGCCGCTGGCTGGCGACGTGAACATCTGGGTCATACAGAAGACTCCCTTCCCGCTAGGCGAAGACCTGATAACGATTATCGAAGATACCATACGCATCTCTGAAGGATTGCTGGGAGCTTTCCCTACGACCGACGTTATCCTGCTGGTTTTAGACGAAGAAGAGAGACTTAACGGCTGGTACGCCGGCACTCACATGGCGCTAACCCGATACTCGAGCCACGTGCCAAGTGTTCGCCATGAGACTGCGCACTACTACTTCCACGCCGGACCTGTATGGTTCTTCGAGGGCGCTGCCCAATTTGTCCAAGCCTACGTCAAGGATAGGACAAACGTCCAGTCCATTCGCGAACGCAGATTCGCCGTATCAAGGGAAGCTGAGGGGTGCTTGGTCCCCAACCAGAGGGAGAACATATACGACTTCGAATATGCGTGGAGTCAAGGCGCCTTCATTAGTTGCATCTACGTCCTTGGGGAGAACTTCCTCCTCAGGACGTTTGCGACGATAGGCGAAGAAGCGATGGCGGCGGCGCTTAGGGACATCCTGGAGGGCGGCGGCATTACCGAGGAGAAGATATACGAAGCCTTCGCCAGGCATGCGCCGCCCGACAAGCTGGAGAATTTCCTCAACCTGTACAGGACGTTGCACGGCGGGCCTTACGGCGACGACTCCGGGTAGCCCTTCCGGGTGTATCATTGCGCGGGGGTCCGGCCAAGCCGGCCTTAGCCTGCCCGCGGGAGGGTTGCCTTGACTACCGACGTTGCCGACATGTTCGCCGATACGTGGCTGGCCGCCGAGCCGGCGTACCTGACCGACATGGGCCGGTGTGAGCCGCCGGACGCGGCCTCCCGCTGGGCCGTCCGGAAGAAGTGGCGCAAGCTGGAGTACGAGGCCGAGGGACTCTCCGGCGTCATGCTGCTCGCCGGCCCGGAGCAGGCCGCGCCCGAGATAAGCTACGACCTCGGCGCGTCCGGCTGGCACTCCATCTCCATCGGCGTCTACACCCGGATGGAGCCTCCCATAGACCTGCTCGTCCGCATGGACGACGAGGAGACTTTCTCGAGACTCAGGTACCCGGCCCAGGACAAGCCCCGCGAGGAGGAGATAGGCGAGCTATTCTGGAAGATCGCCGACGTGACGGGCCGGAAGCTGGTGGTGCGCCAGACCGCCGTGAGGGTGGGAGAGGGGGACGGGCCGGGCGCGCGCCGCTGCATGAACGCCAGCATCGCCTACGTCAAGCTGACGCCGCTCTCCGACGGCGAGGTCCGCGCCCTGCGGGAGGACCGGCGCGGAGCGGACGCGCGGCGGCTCTTCGCGCACAACGACGCCCACGGCTTCCACTTCAGCTCCAGGGTCACGACCGCAGAGGAGATCAGGCGCGAGATCGAGCCGTTCCGCGACTCCGACTTCTCTCGCCTCTACTGGGAGTCCGGCGGCGGCGACAACGTCTACTACTTCAGCAAGATAGCCTCGACCCCCACGAACGACGGCGTGTCCGCCTTCCCGAGGCACGGCGACCGGATGCACGCCGAGAGCTGGCGGGCGCTGCGCGACCGGGGCATCGACCCCTTCCGCGTCGCGCTCGACTACGCCCACGAGATCGGCCTCGAGTTCCACGCAAGCTGGCGCGTCGCCGGCTTCCACGCCCCGCCGATGGACCTCGAGAACTCGCGGTCGCCGCTCTACCGCCTCCGCCCGGACCTGCGCGGCGTCGACCGCCGCGGCAACCGGACGCCGCGCATGTCGTTCACGTACCCGGAGACGCGCCGGTTCGTCATATCGCTGCTGCGCGAGATGGCCGGGTACGGCGTGGACGGCGTATGCCTGCTCTACAACCGCAGGCCGCCAGTCGTCGAGTACGAGCCGCCGCTGGTCGAGGGCTTCCGGCGGGAGTACGGCCTGGACGCCAGGGCGCTGGACGAGGACGACCCGCGCTGGCTCTCGTACCGCGCCCGCACGGTCACGCAGTTCCACCGGGAGGTGCGGGGCGCGATGGACGAGGTCGCGGAGGAGATGGGACGCGGCGAGCGCATCGAGGTCTCCGCCGTGGTCATGTCCAGCGAGGAGGAGAACCTCCAGAACGCCCTCGACCTGGAGGCCTGGATCGAGGAGGGGCTCGTGGACACGATAATCCCCCATAGCTCCGCCCCCAACCTCGACAGCATGGTGGAGACGTGGGCCGACACGCGGGACGCCGAGTGGTTCCTGTCGCTGACCGGGGGCACGTCGTGCAAGCTGGCCCTGAACCTGATGCCGAGGGACTCCAGCGCCGAGTCCTACCGCAGGCGCGCCGCCGCCCTCTACGACGCCGGGGTGGAGCACTTCTTCTTCTGGGACTGCGTACACGGCAGCCGCATCAGCCACGCCCCCAACTGGAGCGCCCTGAAGCGCCTGGGGCACGCGGACGAGGCGCGCGCGTGGGCGGCGTCGGGGAAGCCCGACCTCGCGCAGCCGACGACGGCGCTGAAACGCCTCGGCGACTGGGACCTCTCCTACGTGACGCCTGGATAGGGCCGCCCCAATCACCCGAATCACGGTCCAGGCAAGGCGCAAGCCGACCCACCGCGCCCTGATTTTCCTCGAAAGTGTCTCATTTTGTCTCTTTTCGTCTATTCCAGCTATGGGCCGTGAGACAGCGGGAGACACGAACAAGACAAAATGAGACGCGAAATAGACAGAATGAGACAGCAATGAGACAGAATGAGACACGTCGGACGAGGGCGCGGCATGGCCGGTCCCAGGGGCAGGCAGGCAGCCTGCCCTCAGCTCGATATGTGCGCGATGGTGCATAGGGGGGAGTATAGCACGCGCGTTCTGCGGATGGCAAGGTCCGTAGTCGGGACCAAATCCACCACCTCCAGGTTCAGAGCCATATCTATCGGCCATCACCCCGTAGGGGCTGGTTTCAAACCAGCCCTCCCCCTTGCCGTAGAGCGTCACCACCATTTAGGTGGGGGATTTGGGTCGGGCCGTAACTGTTCAGACTAGGTGAGAGTGCAGGCATGGCCCCCTCTTTCTGTCATTCCGAGCGCAGCGAGGAATCTAAGGGCGTCTCCATCCAGTTGACGTTGGATTCGCAGGCAAGGTCTTTAGATTCTTCACTCCGCTGCGCTACGCTTGCCCTGAGCTTGCCGAAGGGTTCAGAATGACAATACGGGGTGACTCTCACGATAGCGGTGGCGTTCAAGGGCAAGGGGAGGGCTGGTTTGAAACCAGCCCCTACGGGGTGGCCGATAGATTATGAAACCAGCCCCTACGAGGTGATGGTCGATAGACATGGCGCTGAACGTGGAGGTGGTGGATTTGGGACGGCCATGTCGTTCCCGCGCCCCGGCGGGAATCCATCCCCGGTCCTGCCTTGCGGCAGGCTCGTCCGCGCGGAAGGAGCCAGGCGTGGATGGGCCTCCATCCCCTACGGAAGAAGGTAGGTCCCGCCCGCGCCCGCCGGGCTTGCCTGGCCACTGTCATTGTCCCCCCAGCACAGGGCCGAGCCGTCTCGAATCAGGCCGCAGGTGTGCCCGTACCCGGCGCTGACCGCCACGAAGCCGTAGCCGGTCGGCGCGTCCGCCTGGCCAGACCAATTGTATCCCCAGCACACTACGGCGCCGTCTTCGCGCAGGCCGCAGGTGTGATCCCACCCGGCGCTGATGGCCGTGAACGCGCTTCCGGGCGGGCTTGACTTGCCGGAGCTATCGCTCCCCCAGCACACGGCTTTGCCGTCTTCGCGCAGGCCGCAGGTGTGGTAGCTCCCGGCGCTGATGGCCGTGAACCGCTCGCCCGACGGCGGGCTCGATTCGCCATGCTCATCGTACCCCCAGCACATCGCCAGGCCGTCTCCACGCAGGCCGCAGGTGTGATACCCCCCGGCGCTGATGGCCGTGAACGTGCTTCCCGGCGGGCTTGCCTGGCCATACTCATCGTATCCCCAGCACACGGCTTTGCCGTCTCCGCGCAGGCCGCAGGTGTGGCTACTCCCGGCGCTGATGGCCGTGAACCGATCATCCCTCGGCGGGCTCGACCGGCCGTCCTCGTTGCTGCCCCAGCACACGGCCCTGCCGTCCTCGCGCAGGCCGCAGGTGTGGCGCTCCCCGGCGCTGATGGCCGTGAAGCGCTCGTCCTCCGGCGGGCTCGACCGGCCGTCCTCGTTGCTTCCCCAGCACACGGCCGCGCCGTCCTCGCGCAGGCCGCAGGTGTGATCGTCCCCGGCGCTGATGGTCTCGCCGCGGACCGCCACCTGCTGCGCGGGCGTGTCGGGCGTCGGCGTGGGCGACGCATCGGCCACGGGCGCCTCCTTGACGACCTCGACGATCTTCTCGACCTCGACGATCTTCTCAACCGGCACTTCTTTGACGACCTCGACGACCTTCTCCACCTCGACTTCCCTGACGACCTCTACCTCGACGATCTTCTCGACCACCTCGGGTTCGGACGCGCCGCCGCAGCTCGCGGCGGTCAGCGCGAGGAGCGCCGCCAGGACGGCGACGGCGGCACGGCGGAGATTACGGGGCGCGGCGTGGAGGGCCGGCGCGGGATCGATCGGCATATCCGACGGCGACGTCATGGCAGTGGTCCTCCCTGCGTAGCATGGCCGCCGTATTCTACACACCACCCGGCCCCACGTCATGGGACCTAGAACTATGAAGTCATGGGATCTAGGACTATACCGGTTTGTGTGATGCGACCATAAATACCGTCACTCCAGTGTGGGCTGGAGTCCAGTGGCCTGCCGTGTCCGGGCCGCATGTCAACGGACGAGGGCGCGGCATGGCCGGTCCCAGGCGCAGGCAGGCAGCCTGCCCTCAGCTCAGTATGTGCGCGACGGTGCATGAGGGGGAGTATAGCACGCACGTTCTTTGGATGGCAAGGTCCGTAGTCGGCACGTCACGGCCTTTTCAAAGTCGGGGTTATCACTACTTCGCTCGCATCGTCGTTCTGGATTCCCGCTTTCGCGGGAACGACGGATTGGGGGCCAGAAAGCGGAAGCCATAACTTTGAAAGGTCCGTAGTCGGCACGTTCAGCGCCATATCTATCGGCCATCGCTATCAGCGCATCACCCCGTAGGGGCTATCGGCCACCACCCCGTAGGGGCTATCAGCGCACCACCCCGTAGGGGCTATCAGCGCACCACCCCGTAGCCCTCCCCCTCTTCCCCCTGCGACGGGGGAAGATTGAGATGGGGGTCCCCCTTCGTGCCCTTCGTGGATCATCATCCCCATCACACGAATCACAGTTCAGACAGCTTGACACATCCCAGAACTTCTGTGCTATACTCTCCCCGAGCGCGAGCTTCAGCCCTGTCCCTTGTCAGATAATCCGCTTGCCGAAGGGACAGTGACGCGGGACCCGCGGGACACCGCCTCGGGTTGGCGGCCCCGACGCTGGACGCGCGCCGTATGGATGCGGCGCTGATAGTCACGCAGCCGAGGGCGTCCGGCCCCCAAAAGACGGACAATGCACCTTAACAACTGGATAAGTGGCGTCGCCTAACACCACACGGCGGGATACCACCTGGCATTCCCGATGCCAGTACCCTCGCGCCCATTCGACCTCGAGCGGTCGTAGCTGAGACGGCGGGCCTGTCTGCTACAGGCAGGCACCGGCCTGCCGTGGCCTTTCACGGTCGTCGCTCCCAATCGAGAATCGGACAGTGTTGCAGCACAGGGGAACGGTAGGCTCCGCTTGGGACATCCACCTTTGTCGTCGTAGACCCTGCCGTGCGGACTGTCTGCTGAAATGCGGGCTAACACGAAAGGCGCATACACCCCCGGCAGCCCGACGGGTCCCGGGGGATCATGGATCCGGGCGGCGTCCAGGCCCAACTCACAGCCCACGCCCCGCGGCAGGGGGCCGTACCCCATCTGCCGCGGGTGCGCGAGCCTGCCGAAGGCAGTCTTGTGGTGGGCGGGTGGGGACTCAACCCTCCCGTAGGTGATGGATTAGGACGGCCCAAAATCCTCCACCTAAATAGCGATGGCGCTTCAGGCAAGGGGAGGGCTGGTTTGAAACCAGCCCCTACGGGGTGATGGCCGATAGACATGGCGCTGAGCATGGAGGCGGTGGATTTGGGACGGCCGTGCCGTTCCCGCGCCCCGGCGGGGTGGTGGCCGATAGACATGGCGCTGAGCGTGGAGGCGGTGGATTTGGGGCGGCCGTGTGGTTCCCGCGCCCCGGCGGCAGGCTCGTCCGCGCGGAAGGAGCCAGGCGTGGATGGGCCTCCACCCCTAGGGAAGAAGGTAGGTCCCGCCCGCGCCCGCGGGGCTTGCCTGGCCATGGCTATTGCGTCCCCAGCACAGGGCGGAGCCGTCTCGAATCAGCCCGCAGGTGTGATACCCCCAGGCGCTGACCGCCACGAAGCCGTAGCCGGTCGGCGCGTCCGCCTGGCCATACTCATTGTCTCCCCAGCACACTACGGCGCCGTCTTCGCGCAGGCCGCAGGTGTGATCGAGCCCGGCGCTGATGGCCGTGAACGCGCTTCCGGGCGGGTTTGCCTGGCCAGAGTGATTCCATCCCCAGCACACTGCTGTGCCGTCTCCGCGCAGGCCGCAGGTGTGATGGTCCCCGGCGCTGATGGCCGTGAAGCGCTCGTCCGTCGGCGGGCTCGACCGGCCATCCTCGTTGCTTCCCCAGCACATCGTCAGGCCGTCTTCACGCAGGCCGCAGGCGTGGGCCCACCCGGCGCTGATGGCCGTGAACACGCTTCCGGGCGGGCTTGCCTGGCCGTACTCATCGTATCCCCAGCACACGGCCTTGCCGTCTTCGCGCAGGCCGCAGGTGTGATGGTACCCGGCGTCGATGGCCGTGAAGCGATCGTCCCTCGGCGGGCTCGACCGGCCGTCCTCGTTGCTTCCCCAGCACACGGCCCTGCCGCCCTCGCGCAGGCCGCAGGTGTGCCTACTCCCGGCGCTGATGGCCGTGAACCGCTCGTCCGCCGGCGGGCTCGACCGGCCATCTCCATCGGACCCCCAGCACACGGCCGCGCCGTTTTCGCGCAGGCCGCATGTGTGCTCACTCCCGGCGCTGATGGTCTCGCCGCGGACCGCCGCCTGTTGCGCGGCGTCGCCGCTGACGGAGACTGCGGCAAGCTCAACGGCGTAACCCTGCTGGTCGGTCGCCGTTCCGGTCGCCGGGCTTCGAGCGCAGTCCGTGTATTCGACGGCGCACAGCCAGCCTCGGATCCGAATCGGTAGCTCGCCGCCGCGCTTCGGCGTTATCCGCAGCGCGAGCTTCCTGTCGTCCGACGTCGACCACGAGGCGTCGTCAGCCTCCACCAGGAGGTGCCCGGCGGCGAACCGCCTGTTGTTCTCACTGTGGTATATCGACGCGCCGGGCTGGTGGAATGTGACGCTCGACAGGCCGCTCGTGTAGTCGACGGCCACCACTGCCGCGAGGGAAGACGAGTACCCGCCGGTCGAGCCGCCCGCAGACGTCAGCGAGGGAAACGAGACCGATATGCCGCCGCGCTCACCCGGCTGTTGGAGGTCGTACATCCGCACGGTGAGTGTGAAGCTCTCGCCGCCCGCGACGCCGGACTTGGAGGCTACCCACTCCAGCCTGAAGGGCTGCTGCGCGGGCGTGTCGGGCATCGGCGTGGGCGTGTCGGGCGTAGGGGTGGGCGACGCCACGGCCACGGGCGCCTCTTTGACGACTTCCACGATCTTCTCCACCTCGACGATCTTCTCCACTTCTACGATCTTCTCGACGGGCACTTCCTTGACGACTTCGACGATCTTCTCCACCTCGACTTCCTTGACGACCTCGACGGGAACCTCCTTGACGACCTCCCTGACGACCTCGACGGGAACCTCCTTGACGACCTCTCTGACGACCTCGACGGGAACCTCCTTGACGACCTCCTTGACGACCTCGACGGGCACCTCCTTAACCACTTCGACGACCTTCTCGACCTCGACCACCTTCTCTACGGGTACCTCTTTGACCACCTCGACGACCTTCTCGACTTCGACTTCCTTGACGACCTCGACGGGGACCTCAACGGGCACCTCGACTTCCCTGACGACCTCTACCTCGACGATCTTCTCGACCACCTGGGGTTCCGACGCGCCGCAGCTTGCGGCGGCCAGCGCGAGGAGCGCCGCCAGTACGGCGACGGCGGCACGGCGGAGATTACGCGGCGCGGCGTGGAGGGCCGGCGCGGGATCGATCGGCATATCCGAGGGCGGCGTCATGGCAGTAGTCCTCCTGCGGGGCATGTCCGCCGTATTCTACACGCCGCCCGGCCCCACGTCATGGGACCTAGAACTATGAAGTCATGGGATCTAGGACTATACCGGTTCGGCGTGATGCGACCATAGAACGAGATGGTATAACGACGGGTGTGGGGTGCGGGGCGGCAGCCATCCGGTAGGGGCAACCCTCGTGGTTGCCTCCCATCGGATTGGGTACCCACAAGGGGTACCCCTACGGAGCCTCCCATCGGATTGGGTACCCACATGCCTGATCCTGGGAATCCCGATTCAGACAAATTCCCATCATCCCCATCACGCGCATCACGCGAATCACAGTTCATACGAGGCCGGGGACTGGGTTCCCGCCCCGTATCGGGGTACGGGGTGACGTTCTTTCGCCGGTATGACGGTGGTGGGGTATGGTATGAGAGGTTCAGGGAATCCCGGGGGCGGGGAGCGCCTGGAGCGGTTCGCCGTAGTCGGACGCGATGTTGTAGAGGGCGACGAACAGGAACACCGCCGCTACGAAGCCGACTTGCGCGGCGCGTACCGCGCGGCCTTCCATCCAACCCAGCAGCCAGTGGACCGCGAACCCCGCGTATGCGAAGACGGCGGGGGCGGCCGCGAACAGCAGGTCATCCGGCCCCCGCGCGGCGGTCAGGCCGCCCGCCAGGACGGCGCACGCGAACAGCGCCCACAGCATCACGTGCCGCCGGTCACCCAGCCGCCGCAGTCCTACGAGCAGCCCGACGGCGGCGAGCAGGCCGGTCGCCGGGTCGAGCAGCCGCCGCGAGTCCTCCCCCGGCCAGAGCAGGGCGCGCGCCGCGCCGACGACGCTTCCGAGAGCGTGGCGGCCCTGTTCCATCACCCCACCCGCCTCCCGGTAGTCCGGGGAGATCGAGGCCAGGATGTCCCCGGCGTTGAGCGCCAGCGGCGCCAGCGCGACGGCCGCGACCGCGATATACAGCCGCGCGCCGCGCGCCGCCTCCGCCGGCGTATCGTCCGTGAAGAGGAGCTCGCGGGCCCAGAGCAGCATGACCGCCGCCGCGAAGACCAGGAAGGCGCTGTGGAAGTAGGCGCTCGCCCCGAAGGCGACGGCGGCGAGCGCCAGCAGCCAGCGGCGCGCCCTGGGCCGCCCGGCTCCCGCCATGCCTGCCAGCAGCGCGGCTAGCGCGAGTAGCTGCAGGAGCAGGAACCCCGCCACGGGCAGCGCGTGGCCGCCGTACCAGAGGTGCCACCCGCTGAGGGCGAGCACCAGGGTTGCGAACAACGCGGCCCTGCGGGCGAAGACGGCCAGGCACATGGCGTAGAACGCGGCCAGCGAGGCCGCGCCCAGCAGCGCCGACGCCATGCGGACCGCCGCGGGCGAGCTCCCGAAGATCTCCGTCCAGCCGCCGAGGAGGTAGGGGTAGCCGGCGGGCTGCCCCGTGGACTCCGACCACAGCGCCGCTGGGAAGGCGCGCGCGGCGTCCGCGGCAGCGTCGAGATATGCCGTCTCCGCCGCCAGCAGCGCCGCGGAGCCGTCGACGCCGAATACCCGTATGAGCATGCCCGCCGCCAGCACCAGCGCTGCCGCCGCGACCCAGCCGTCCCACGCGGGGAAAGCCCGAGTGGCGGCTCCAGGGGCGCGGGCCGCCGTCTCGGCCGCTTCCGGCTCGCCGGCGGGGACGGGCGCGAGCGAGCCGCCGCAACGGCCGCAGAAGGCCGCCGTCTGCCGGTTTTGGGCGCCGCAGCGAGGGCAGGCCGAAGACGCCGTCACGCCGCCGGCGGCCACGGCCACGGGCGCGAGCGCGAGCAAGCCGCCGCAACGGCCGCAGTAGGCCGCCGCCCGCCGGTTTTGGGCGGCGCATCGAGGGCAGGCCGGAGGCGGGGCAGGGGCAGCGCGGGGAGCGACCTCGGCGGCGTGGGGGCGACCGGCGCCGCGGGCGAAGACGGGGGTCATCGGCGCGCCGCAGCGGCCGCAGTAGGACGCGGCATGGCGGTTTTGGGCGGCGCATCGCTGGCAGGCCAGTGGCAGGGCGGGCCTCCCTATGCGTGGGCCATCGCGCCGCCGTCCACGTACACCATCTGCCCGGTGACGAAGTCGCAGGCGTCGGAGGCGAGGTACACGAGAAGGCCGCAGAGGTCGGAGGGGTGGCCCTTGCGCTTCGACGGGATGAACCGCACCAGGAGCTCCCGTTCGTCCTCCTCCGTGGGCGCCTCCGTGCTCAGCCACCCGGCGCCGATGGCGTTGACGCGCACGTTGCGCCGCGCCCACTCGAGGCCCAGCGCGGCTGTAAGCTGCTTGACGGCGCCCTGCGCCGCGCAGGCAGCGGTGGAGTTGGCGAGGCCCCGTTCGGCCAGCCCCGACCCGACGTTGATGATGCGGCCCCCGCCCTGCGCCAGCATCCGCCGCCCCACGGCCCTGCACAGCAGGAACGTCGTCCTCACGTTGAAGGCCATGACGGCGTCCCACTCCGCGTCGGTCGTCTCCACCAGGGGCTTCCCGAAGTCGACTTGCGCGTTGTTCACGAGGATGTCTATGCCGCCGAACCGGTCCGCGGCGGCGGCGACAACGCGCTCGACCTCCTCCGACCTGGTCAGGTCGGCCTCCACCGCCAGCGCCTTGCGCCCATGCGCCCGGACCGACCGCGCCGCTTCGTACACGTCCGAGCCTGCGCAGCCGGCGAGCGCCACGTCCGCCCCCGCCTCCGCCAGCGCGCCCGCGAAGTGGGGCGTCCAGCCCCTGCCGTCGCCCGTCACGAGGGCGGCCCTGCCCGTTAGGTCCCACGCGCTATTCCCCGGCATCGCGCTCCGCCTCCAGCGGGATCATGGGCGCGTGGCCCGTGGGGGCGTATCCGCCGGCCAGCGCGCCGCCGTCGATGGCGAACGTGGCGCCGTTCATATAGTCGGACGCGCGGGAGGCGAGCAGCACGACCGCCGGGCCTATCTCCCGCGGCCGCCCCGTCCTCCCCACCGGGATCAGCTCTCCCGACGGCAGTACCTCCCTCGATCCCATCGTGCCCTCGGTGGGGAACAGGCCCGGCACGAGGCAGGCGCTGGTCACGCCGTACCGGCCCAGGCTGGTTGCCAGCGCGCGGGTAAGCTGGATGATGGCGCCCTTGGCGCAGGCGTACACGTAGTTGTCGCGGCCCCCGCGCAGGCCAAAGCCGGACGATACGTTGATGATCTTGCCCTCTCCGCGCTCCGACATGTGCTTCGCGACCGCCCGCGAGCAGTAGAACGCCCCCGTCAGGTTGGCGTCCAGCACGCGGCGCCATTCGCGGTCGTCGATCTCCCAGATCGGAACGCCCCCCTGGTCGCGGACCATGCCCGCGTTGTTGACCAGCACGTCGACCTTGCCGAACTCGTCCATCGTCCGCGCGACCATGCGGGCCACCTGCGCGGAGTCGGTCACGTCCGCGGGCACGGCGAGGGCGCGCCCGCCCGACGCGGCCGCGAGCCCCGCCGTCTCTTCTATGGGCCCCTCGCGGCGGCCGGCGGCGACCACGGCGGCGCCGGCTTCGGCCAGCGCCAGGGCCATCTCGCGGCCCAGGCCCGTGCCCCCGCCGGTGACGACGGCGACGCGGCCGTCCAGGTTCAGGTCGTCGAGCATCCGCGCTTCACCTCCGGCCCTGCGCGGCGGCCGCCCTGGAGCGCCGGCGCGAGTCGAGCCACTTCTGCTTCTGCCCCCGGCGGGTCGCCTCGTCGGGAGGGGTGAACCTGCCGTGGAACGAGGCCCGGAACGCCTCGAACTCCCCATCGACGATCGCTTGCCTCACGTCGGACATCAGCCTCAGCACGAACCGCAGGTTGTGTATGGTGGCCAGCCGGTACGCCAGCATCTCCTTCGCCTTGAACAGGTGGTGCAGGTATGCGGCTGAGAAGTTGGCGCAAGTGTAGCAGTCGCAGCCCGGCTCCACGGGCCGCTCCAGCGTCCTGAAGGGGGCCGTGTCGACGTTCAGCCTGCCTGCGCCGACCAGCATGGAGCCGTTGCGGGCTATGCGCGTCGGCAGCACGCAGTCGAACATGTCCACGCCGCGCGCGACACACTCCACCAGGTCCTCCGGCGACCCCACCCCCATCAGGTACCTCGGCGAGGCGTCGGGGAGCAGGCGCGCCGTCAGCCCTGCGACGCGGTGCATGTCCGCCTTGGACTCCCCCACGCTGAGGCCGCCGATGGCGTAGCCTGGGAAGCCGATGGCCGCGATCTCCGACGCGGACTTCTCCCGTAGGTCCGCGTCCAGGCCGCCCTGGACTATGCCGAACAGCACCTGGTCCGGCTTCGTGTGGGCCGCCTTGGAGCGCTCGGCCCACCGCGTGGTCTGGCGGACGGCGGACTCCACCGACTCGCGCCCGTCCGTCGAGGGCGGGCAGACGTCCAGCGGCATGATGACGTCCGCGCCCAGCCCCTGCTGGCGCTCCACCGCGGCCTCCGGGGTGAAGGTGTGGATGCTCCCGTCCAGGTGGGACTTGAAGACGATGGCGTCCTCGGTGATCTTCCTGAGGTGGCTCAGGCTGAAGCCCTGGAAGCCGCCGCTGTCCGTCAGCACGGGGCCGTCCCAGCCCATGAACCGGTGGAGCCCTCCCAGCCTCTCTATCACCTCCACCCCCGGGCGCAGGTAGAGATGGTAGGCGTTGCCGAGCACCATTTCGGCGCCCATGCCCCGCAGGTCGCGGGGGTCCACCGCCTTGACCGAGCCCTGGGTGGCGACCGGCATGAATGCCGGCGTCCGGAGGCCGCCGTGGGCTGTGCGGAGCGTCCCAGCCCTGGCATCGCCGTCCGTCGCCTCGACCTCGAATACACTCATGGCGTCCGCTACGACTGGAATACGCCCTGCACCAGCAGCCGCAGGCCGATGGCCGCGAGCATCAGCGCCAGCAGCTTGATGATCCATCCCGCGCGGACGGTGGCCGCCGCTTTCGCGCCGACCTGGCCGCCGACCACCGTTCCTATGCCCATCCAGAGCGCCATGGCCCAATTCACGTTGGCGAGGTACGCGTGTACCGCGGCGCCCGCCGCGGCGTAGAAGGCCATGGCGAACATCGACGTGGCGACGGCGACGCGGACCGGGAACCGGAAGCCCTCCACGAGCACGGGGGTGCGTACGTAGCCGCCGCCCGTGCCGAAGAACGCCGACACGAACCCCAGCGCCACGTTGAAGGCGGCCGCCAGCGGCTCGCTGTACTCGTACTCGAAGACCTGGTCATTCTCCGCCTCGATGCGGCGCTTGACCACCCCGACGCGCAGGAGAGGCCTGGGCCCGGCTTGCTCGGCCTCATCGGACCTGTTGAAGAACAGCCTCACCGCAAGGGCGAGCACCAGCAGCGCCAGCAGGACCCTGAATATGCCTCCCGCCACCGCCTCGACCACGAAGGGGGCGACGACCGAGCCGGGTATGGCGGCCAGGCCGAATATGACGCCCGCCCGCCGGTCGACGAGCCCCCTCTTCAGGTAGGCCGGCGAGCTCGTGACGCCGTTGAGGGCCACCAGGGCCAGCGAGGTCCCGGCCACGATGGGCGGCTCCAGGTCCGTGAGGATCAGCAGCAGGGGCGCCAGGACGACGCCCCCGCCGGCGCCGACCGCCGCGCCAAGCGAACCCGCGCCAAGCCCCAGGAACGTCAGCCACGGCCAGCTCACGGCCCGCCGTTCCCGCCCAGGATGACGTCGAGCGCTTCGTCCACCAGGCTGGGCGGCACGTCCGAGCGGGTGACGGCCCCGCCTATCCCGTCCAGCAGCACCCACCTCACCGAGCCCGCCGTCGTCTTCTTGTCCATGGTCATGGCGTCGAGTATCGCCGCCCGGTCCAGCCCGCCGGCGGACACGGGCAGGCCGTACGACTCCAGCAGCGCCCGCTGGCGCTCGACCTCCGCCGCCGTCATAGTACCCATGCCCCTGCTTATGTGCGCCGCCGCCGTCATGCCGAGGCTCACGGCCTCGCCATGGAGGAAGCGCGAGTAGCCGGTCGCCGCCTCGATGGCGTGTCCGATGGTGTGGCCGTAGTTCAGCAGGACGCGCAGCCCCAGGGTCTCCTTCTCGTCCCTGGACACGACGTCCGCCTTGATCGCCACGCTCCGCCGTATCACGTCCGTCGCCACCGCGGGGTCGAGCGCCAGGACCGCTTCCCGCTCCTGTTCGAACCGTCGCAGCAGGCCCTCGTCCATGATCAGGCCGTGCTTTATCGCCTCCGCCCAGCCCGACCTCAGCTCGCGGCCCGGCAGCGACCGCAGGGTCTCTACGTCCGAGAGCACCAGCTTGGGCTGGTAGAAGGCCCCCACGAGGTTCTTGCCCTGCGGCAGGTCCACGGCCGTCTTGCCGCCTATGGAGGCGTCCATGATGGCGAGCATCGTGGTGGGTACCTGCGCGAACGCGACGCCCCTCAGGAAGGTGGCGGCGACGAACCCGGCCAGGTCTCCGACGACCCCGCCGCCGACGGCCAGCACCACGTGGCCCCTCTCGGCCTTGAGCCCAGCCAGCCAGCCGTACAGCGTGTCCGCGGTCTCCAGCGTCTTGCTCGTCTCGCCGGAGGGCAGCGTGAATATGTGGGCAGGTATGCCGCCTCCCTCCAGGGCGATCTGCGCGTTGCGGCCGTGCCGGTAGGCCCCTCGGTCGGTGATGACGTAGGCGGCGCCCGGCGCGGCAACCTCCTTTATGCGCTGCGGAAGCTCGCGGAGGACTCCCCAGCCTACCCGGACCGGGTAGGTCCCCGACGCGGCGCGCACGGTCGCGGCGAGGTCGCCTCCCGTGTCCGGCGCCGCGCCGCGCCGCGACATCGCATCCCAGGCCGCCGCCACCTGGCCGGCGGCCTCCTGCGGGGTCAGCGCGTCGGTGTGGACTGTCCAGTGGGCGAGGGCGTAGCTCTGCTGGCGCCGCGCCTTGAGGGAGCGGATGCGGTCCAGCCCGCCGTCCAGCATCGGGCGGACCTCCGTCCTACCGGAGCCGCGGTCCTGGGCGGTGAGCCTATGGTGTATCGTCTCGGGCCTGGCCTCGAGGCAGACGACGAGCCCCGACGCCTCCATGAGCCGGCGGTTCGATTCGTTCGCCACGATGCCGCCGCCCGTCGAGACGACCTGCCGCTCGCCCCGGCACGCATCGGCGAGGCTGCGGCGCTCCAGCTCGCGGAAGCGCTCCTCGGAGTCGTCGCGAAATATGGCGTCGATGCTCTTTCCGGCGGCGCGCACTATCTCCGCGTCGGTATCGACGTAGCGCCAGCCCAGCAGGCGGGCCGTTTCGCGGCCCACGGTGGACTTGCCGGTCCCGGAGAAACCCGTGAGGAAGATGTTGGCTTTCACGCCCGCTCCGACCTACAGGGAGGCTTGCCCGTCCTGATTGCCCCCATCCTAACCTTCCCCCGCAGAGGGGGGAAGGGACTCTATGTTACCCAAAGGTCTCTCAGAGTGGGTAGCTTACCAGGGAGAATACGTCGTAGCCGCGGAGGCGTTGCCTGCCCCGCAGCTCTTCGAGCTCGACGAGGACGGCTATACCGGCCACTCGCCCCCCGGCGCTTTCGACCAGCTTGGCGCTGGCGGCCAGGGTGCCCCCGGTGGCCAGCAGGTCGTCGACGATGAGCACGCGGCAGCCGGGGGCGATGGCGTCCGTATGCACTTCCACCGCTGCCTCCCCGTACTCGAGCTCGTAGCTCGCCCTGTGGGTGTCGTACGGGAGCTTACCCGCCTTGCGCAGCGGCACCAGCGGCCTGGCCAGCCTGACCGCGAGGGGGGCTGCGAATAGGAACCCGCGCGCGTCGACGCCGGCGACGGCTTCTATCTGCCTTCCGGCGCAGAGGTCGGCCATCCGGTCGACGGCGTACCCGAACGCCCCAGGCTCCTTCAGCAGGGGCGTGATGTCCTTGAAGAGGATCCCCGGCTTGGGAAAGTCAGGGACCTCGCGTATCCAGTCCTTCAGGTCCATAGCCTCACCGAGGCCAATCATAGGGTCGCGCCACAGGAGCGTCAACCGCGTGTCCCAATCCCAAATCCCCCACCTAACATTGTTGGGAGTTGTTTGGTGTGCTTGGAGGGGCGTGTCTGGGCGTCGGCTAGGGGCGAGACATGCCATGATCGGGCAGTGGAAGGGTCCGGTCGGCGCCTTCGAGGTATCGGCAGCGCTCCGGCGCCGACCATCGCTCTCTTCAGGCGAAAGCGGGCATGGCCCGGCTCGGCAACCCGGTTGAGTCGCCTACAACCGATGCTTCACGCAGGACGCCTATGTCGGGTAGGGCCCGGCAGCCAGCGCCAATATCCGCTGCCGAGCCCTGACCAGCAACTCGTATGCGGGGTGGCCACGGGCCAGACGGATGATCAACCTCCTGGAGTGACGCACCACACGCCCCGGTAGGGCGATCAGGGCGAAGCGCACCGCCTTCAGCCGCTTGCCCACCCACTGCCCACCCAACACCAGCCGCTTCATCGCAGAGTTCAGGTTGAAGGCCAGCACCGATATGGCCCACCACGCGGCGTTGGCTCCGAACAGCCCCGACGGCAGCCTGCCCCCGGCAAGGTCACTCTTCAGAACGCCGTGGACCTCCTCGCCCTTGCCGCATCTCTGCCTGTACCACCAGATCAACTCATCCCCCGCAAGGGCCCGGTTGGTCACCACTCCGAACACCTTATGCCAACCACGACCGGACAGCTCCATCGCTGGGAACGGAAGCTCCATCTGCCCACCCATTCCAGGCAACGGCTGTTCGTCCAGCCGCTCCCTGATGGCTATGAACCTGTACTCGGGGCTGTTCTTGGAGTGCCCTATCCAGTTCGGCACGAAGTTCACCTCAGTCCACTGCTGACCGGTGTCCACCCGGTGCTTCCCAACCTTCCGGTACAGCGGCTGCCACTCTTCCTCTCCAACCTCGGACACCGCACGGCG
Source organism: Dehalococcoidia bacterium (assembly GCA_963664035.2). GTDB lineage: Bacteria > Chloroflexota > Dehalococcoidia > Lucifugimonadales. Next base: position 3,508,289 of record OY760867.2, read on the forward strand.
GAACTCGACCGTCACGTCGACACCCACCACAAACTCGATCACCCCGAACCGCGCGTTCATGCCCTCCGCGCAGTACCGCAGCAACTCCTGCTGGTACCCCGCCGTGTCCGACCGGAGCATCACTCTCTCCACACCCGCAGGCAGATGCTCCAGCGTCTCTGACAGCACCCGCAACTGCTGATGACCCGCAGGTACGTTGCCGTCCCGAAACTCCGAATGCACTACCACGTCGGCCTCTGACCAGTAGGTCGTCAGCGGCTGATACGCCCTGTAGCCCTTGTAGCTGTGGAGCGCCTGCTGCTTGTGCGTCTCCACCAACGTGGCATCCATATCCAGCGTGGCTTGAGCACAGGGCGACCAGCTCTGCACGAAGCTCACCAGGTCTCCGTTCACCTTCCACAGACCCTTCAGAGCTTCAGTTGGGGAAGGTATGAAGGCTCTGTGAGCCTCCCGCTTGGCCTCTTCACCCTCGTCGTGGAACCTCTCCAGATACCGGAACACCACCGAGGATGACGGCACCCCACGGCGGCGCTCTCGGCGCCATCTCCCACTCAGCGACCTGCGCTCCCTACGGCCCATACCGTGGCTCTCGGCCTGCTCGAGTAGCCTGCACAACCCCTCGTCGCTGGCCAGAACATCCAGATCGGTGACTGACTCTCCGCCTGCCAGGTTCAGGAGTATCAACGATGTGACCACCTGGCTGTCCGTCCAGCCCTGACCCCCTTTCCGCAGGCCCAGATACCGCTCTACCGATGGCCTCAATCCTGATAGGTGCATCAACTCCAAGTACGTCATCAGGCCCGACAGGGCTGTCACACCCGTCGAACTCTTCTCCTCCGTATACTGGAATGGCAGCAAGCCTTGCTTCATAATAGATGCACCTCGTTGGTGATGGAACTGTCTGTTCAACAACCATCTTAGCCCGCATCGCGTCGGGCTCCAACGAGGTCTTCACTTTATCTAGATGGAGAATCTAGGCCAATCCGACCCTTCGGCCCCTGGTGGTGTCCCGTCGCAGTGTCCCGCATGTCTGCCTGGCGACAGACATGCGGCGACGACGCTCTTGCGTGTTTGGCAGTGGATTTGGGACCTGATGTAGAATGGATCCTTCTGAGATGGCGAGAGTATAGGAGGTTCTTGGTGCTAGTCTACATGGATGAAAGCGGCCACCCTCATCCGAACGACCCCACGAGACGTCCGGTAGTAGTTGCGGTGTGCATCCAAGAAGTTGACGCCCGGAGGGTTGCTGGACGACTCCACGGAATCAAGAGGGACGTGCTCGGAAGGGAACGGATGGAGATGAAGGGTAGCAGTCTGATCAATAGGCCAACTTTCCGTCGCCGTCCCGATATGGTGGCATTCGTAGAGGAGTTCTTCAGTAATCTACTAAACCTTCCTGTCACCGTGTTTGCAGTGATCATGGAGCGCCCCGCCGTGGCGCCGAACCCAAAGGAAATGAAACTGCCTGACCAGTTCCGCTTTCTGGCACAGAGAGTGCAGCTACTTGCAGAATCCAAGGAGCAGATGGCAACGTTACTATTCGACGGTGCGGCGGGACAGTTGGGAGGACTGTCCTTTAAGTTTGACGCCTTCTTATCTTAGAAGGGGGGAGCACAAGTATATGTCGGGCAGTGCCGGCGCCGTACGAGCGACGGTAAAAGACATAGCGCAGACCATGTGGGCTTTCGTCGGATCGCCTGGCGAAGCCAAGGACAAGCTACGCGAGGTCCCACGCTCCAAGTCCGTGCTGAACGGGCCTTATAGACAGGTGTTCTTCCCGAAGGTCGAAGCCGAGCGCCTGAGACTTCCATGGCTGGTCTACGAAAAAGTTCAAGATGAATGGAAGAAGCATAGCGACAGCACGGAGAAACGCGGCGACGAACGGGAACATGGCCGACTGCACCTCCTGTGGCTTATCGGCAGAAGCATCGTTCGCTCGCATGGAGCATCTCGATATCAGGAGCTACCTATCGGAAAAGTAAGGCGCATCACGGAAACCTTGGACGAATGGTTTGACGATCATCATAGGATCGCCGTCGAGACGATCAATTACGTAGTTGACGTTGAGAAGGGTGTAGCTGCCAAATCCGGGCAATCGCTGTCACTGAGGCAACTGTTCAGGTCGGCGGACAACTATGAGGCTTTCATCCAACGGCATGATAGGCTCATCCAGAGTGACTTGCCGACCCCGGGCAACGGCCTGGCCGTCGCGTAGCCTAGCCTGGCCTGGCTGCGAGACGCCGTCACCAATTGTAATGTAGCATTATCATGTCGCCCCGCCACGGCAGGCCCTCGACCCATCTGCGGATACGGTCAACCGCGTCTTGGACGAGATTCTCGCTGGCGATGTACTCCTCCATCTGCCGTACCATGGTACCCCGCGTATACTCGGCTATCACGTTCCCCTCCGACCAGACGCTCCAGTCCGCCTCCTCCGAGTTGACGGTCAAGTACTGGGCGAACTCGTAGACCTCGCCGCGCGGCCGGCTGATGTACTCGATTGGGGAGACAACCCCGATGTCCAGGCCCATTGCTCACCTCCCTGCGCGCTTGGACCAGTCATTCTATCGGACCCGTCAACCCGCCCCTCCCGTCCCCAAATCCCCGGCCTAGATGGCGGTGGCGCTTCAAGGCAGGGGGAGGGCTGGTTTGAAACCAGCCCCTACGGGGTGATGGCTGATAGATATGGCGCTCAGCTTTCCGCGTGCTCCTCGCCCGGCGCCTCCAGCGCGCCCGCTACCTCCCTGATCCGGTTCAGGCTCGCCGAGGCGTAGTCGGTGGCCTCGTACCGCTGTATCTGCTGCTCCTTCACCCCGACCCGCTCCGCGAGGTCCCTCTGGCTCATGCCCTGGGATATCCGCGCCCTGATCAGGAGCTCCGACAGCTCGGAGACGAGGTCCAGCCCGGCCGTCTGCGCCTGGCCGGCCTTCAGCGACTCGTACTCCCGCATCTCGCGCTCGAGGTCCTCCATCTGGCTCCTCAGCGCGTCCTCCCGTGCCCTGGCGATGAGCGGATGCACGTCTTCGGCCCCGCCGGAGCGCCCCTCCAGGCTGCGAAGCGTCCTGGAGAACCGATCCGCCTGCGCCTTGGTGATCCTGTACTGCCGCTCGTTCTTGATCATGTGAGGCCTCCCAGGTCGATTGCCACGATCCCCTTACGTCTTCCGGTGTACCTGTCCGTCTGGAAGAACTCGATGAACGACAGCCCGTCGCCATCGGCTGTCACGGACGCCGGGAACAGCTCCCCCAGGTACTTGGCCTTCTGCGTGACCCTGCCGGGGTCGAACGTCAGCAGCACCGGGTCTAGGGCCTCTGGCTCGACGCCGGCCTCTTCCCAGCAGGCGTCGTAGTCGTTCGGGACGTACTTGTTGGTAACGAAGCTCCCGTTGACGTAGGCGGTCCGGCAGCCCGCCCTCTTGAGGTCTTCGAGCGCGGCTCTCAGCCCGTCGGCGAGCTGTCGTCTCCACTTGCTGTTGGCGAACCTGTCGGCCACCTCGTCCCAGTCGGCCCAATGCACCCCCGGCGGCAGCATCCCTTCCGCATCGAACTCCGGTATCATGGACACAATTATATCATTGTGTTGCCTCCCCTGCAAGAGCCGCTGAACCGCTTGACTCTCTGGCAGGCGGCTGCCAATATGTCGGTAGGGACACGGATGTCGTCATGGCTACTACCGAGGAGCGGGTCAGCAGGATCGAAGGCGCCTACGAACACTTGGCTACTAAGGCTGATATAGCCGAGCTCCGCGGTGAGGTCAGGGTTCTCCTGATCGGTGTTGGGTCCGGTCTTGCCTTGCTCTCCATCGTTCTCAAGTTCTGGCCGAGCTAGTTCAGAGAGGTGACGCCAGCCCGCCCCTGGGACGGTGGTATAATCAGCTCCAAGCTGAAAGGGCGCACGTCGTGCGCCTGTCTTCGTTTACGGGCAGACGCGGGGGGCCACCTTGCTGCTGGCGCTCGACATAGGGAACACGAACATCAAGATCGGCGTATTCGCCGACGGGCCCGGCGGCGACCCGTACAGGCCGGCCGCGTCCTGGCGCGTCAATACCGAGCGCGGCCGGACTGCCGACGAGTACGGGTTGATGACCTCCAGCCTGCTGCCCACCCGCGGCATGGACGCCCGCGACGTTTCCGCCGTGGCCCTGTGCAGCGGCGTCCCGTCGCTGACGGCGGCCTTCGTGGAGGTCAGCGAGACCTACTTCGGCCAGTCGCCGCTCGTCGTCGGGTCGGGCGTCAGGACCGGCATCAGGATCCTGTACGACAGCCCCCGGGACGTTGGCGCCGACCGTATCGTGGACGCGGCGGCCGCGCTCAGGCTCTACGGCGGCCCGGCGGTCGTCGTCGACTTCGGCACCGGCACCGTCTTCGACGCCACCACCAGGGACGGCGAGTACCTGGGCGGCGCGATAGCCCCCGGCATCCACGTCGCCGCCGGCGCACTCTACCAGGCCGCCTCGCAGCTTCGCCACGTCGAGCTGGAGCGCCCGCCCTCGGCGATCGGGCGCAACACGATACACGCCCTCCAGTCGGGGCTGGTGCTCGGGTACGCCGAGATGGTGCGCGGAATGGTGGCCCGGTTCGACCATGAGCTCGGCGGCGGGTCGAAGGTCATCGCCACCGGCGGCCCCGCCCATCTCATCGCCGAGGAGACGGGCATCTTCGACGCCGTGGACCAGGACCTCACCCTATCCGGCCTCCGCATCGTCCACGACCTGAACCGCTGACGGAGGCGATAACGTGCCGAACCCGCTAGAAGGCAAGACCGTAGCGTTGGGAGTCTCCGGCAGCATCGCCTGCCACAAGGCGGTCGACCTCGCCAGCAAGCTAACCCAGCAGGGGGCGGCCGTCGACGTCGTCATGACCGAGGCGGCGGCGCGCTTCGCGTCCCCCCTCGCCTTCGCCGCCATCACCCACCGGCCCGTCGTCGCCGACCTGTTCGACCCGCAGGCCGAGATCGGCATGGACCACGTGGCCGTAGCCGAGCGCGCCGACGTGGTGGTCGTCGCGCCCGCGACCGCCAACACCGTCGCCCGCATCGCCCACGGGCTGGCGGACGACGCCCTCGCGACCACCGTGCTGGCTACGCGCGCGCCCGTCGTCGTCTGCCCCGCCATGGACGGCCACATGTACGACAACCCCGCCACGCGGCACAACGTCGAGACGCTGCGGTCGCGGGGCATAACCGTCGCGGGGCCGGCGGCGGGCCGCCTCGCCTCCGGCATGTCCGGCCCGGGCCGCATGATCGAGCCGGCGGAGATCGTCGGCCACGTCCGGGCCGTCCTCGGGCGCAACGGCGACCTCGCGGGGCGCAAGGTGGTCGCGACCGCTGGCGGCACACGCGAGCCGATCGACCCCGCCAGGTTCGTCTCGAACCGCTCCTCCGGCAAGATGGGCTACGCCGTCGCCGAGGCCGCGCGCGACCGTGGCGCCGCCGTCACCCTCGTCACGGCGGCAACGTCCCTGCCGGACCCCGTTGGGGTCGCCGTGGTGCGGGCCGAGACGGCCGCCGAGATGCGCGACGCCATCGTCCGCGAGTGCCGCGACGCGGACATCCTGGTCATGGCCGCCGCGGTGGCCGACTGGCGGCCCGCCGAGGTCTCGCGGAGGAAGCTCAAGAAGGGCGCCGCCGACGCGCTTACCCTGGAGCTCGCCAGGACGCCCGACGCGGTGGCCGGCGTGGAGTACGAGGGGCTGGTCAAGGTCGGCTTCGCCGCCGAGACCGACGACCTGGAGCGGAACGCCGCCGCGAAGATCGCGCCCAAGGGCCTGCACTTCATCGCGGCCAACGACGTCACCGAACCGGGCAGCGGCTTCGGCTCCGACACCAACCGCCTCACCCTCATAGACCGCGAGGGGCGGACGGAAGCTCTCGACCTCCTAACCAAGTACGAAGCCGCCCACCGCGTCCTCGACAAGGCGCTCTCGTACTGCAACGACTGAGGGAGGACTGACCGCCATGTATGACCAGGTTAGGGCGACGGCCATCAGCATCAAGCCGAAGGCGTGGGACAAGCAGTCCAACGCCGATAAGGTCGAGTGGTTCGTAAGGGAGGCGGCCAGGGAGGCGCCGGACCTCGTCGTTACCCCTGAGGGGGTGCTCGAAGGGTACGCCGCCAGCGAGGCCATCAAGAACCCCGAGCTCGCGCAGCGGATGCTCGACGTCGCCGAGCCGATAGACGGCCCGTACGTCCAACGCTTCAGGCGGCTGGCCAAGGAGCTCGGGACCTGCCTCGTCTTCGGGTTCGCCGAGCGCATAGGCGGCGAGGTGTACAACGCCGCCGTCTTCATAGACCAGCGCGGCGAGCTGTGCGGCAAATACCACAAGACGCAGCTGGCCGAGGGTACCAGCGATCCGTGGTTCTTCAACCGAGTGGGCAGGAAGCTTCGCGCCTTCGACACCCCGCTCGGCAGGGCGGGTATCGTCATATGCAATGACCGCTGGAACCCGATGATAACGAGGACCCTCGTCCTCGACGGGGCGCGGATGATACTGATCCCGTCCTACGGCATGAAGACCAGGCCGCAGAACGAGGCCGTGCTGGCGCGCGCCCGCGAGAACGGCGTCCCCGTGGTGGAGGCCAACGTCGGGGTGAACATGATAGTGAGCAAGGGCGAGATGGTCGGATACGCGTGGGGCAACGACCAGGTCACCACCGCCGTCATAGACGTTCCGGCGCTGCCGTCCACGGCGGCGGCCCGCGAGTACGAGCGCCGATACATGGACATGCAGACTCCCGAGATGGAGCGCCGCTACCGGGAGTGGCAGAAGTCGCTGCGCGGGGAGGAGAACCTCGTCGGCCACGCCAGGATCGGAGGCCTGACAGCCGGCGCCGCCGAGTAAGGCCGCGCCGTAATGGGACATCCCCCATGCCGTATCCTGTCCATCCATGTATGACTCTTGCGCAACGGAGCGGAACATGATCGGAGTATTGACCCACCACTGGGCCCGCGAGGGCAAGATAGACGAGGCTAGGAGGCTGCTGGACGGCACCTTCGTGGACGGCCTGGCGCAGAGCAGGGCGCGCGGCTTCGTCAGCCGCACCACCCTCTACGCCCTCGACGACCCGTCCCAGATAACCTCCCTGGTGCTCTGGGACGACGAGGAGATATACGAGCAGTGGCGCGCCAGCCCCGAGCGGGCTAGGGCGATGGCCGGCGCCGATGCGCTCTGGGCCAGGCCGCCCGAGTCGCAGCGCTTCCACGTCGCGGGCGCGCCCTCGGCCTGAGACCGCCTAGCGCCCCCCTGGGTCGCCAAACCGCAGCGGAGACGTGAACCGGAGGCGGGTGTCGTCCAGCGGACCGGACAGGTCATCGCTCGGCGGCTTCACCCCGTCTTCCACCCATGCTGCGAGGTCGTGCAGCGCCGCCTCCACCTCCGGCAGGCTGAAATCGCAGTGCCCGGCCGACCTTATCGCCCGCGCGGACAGCATGCCGCCGTTCCCGGCCTCCTCGACACGGGCGCCGAATTGCGCCATAAGGTTGATCGGCACGAACCCGTCGCCGGTCGTGTGCATCGTCAGCAGCGGCACAGGCGCCGCTCCCGCGAGCCCTGTGTGGCCGGGACTGGGCTCGGGCGCGCCCGGGCCGGCGCTCACCCGCGACACCTCCGCGTTTACCCGGCTGGCATCTATCCCAAGCTCCGGCGCTCCGGGATATACCGTATCGGTGTTGTCGAACAGCCCGTCCAGCGGCATCATCACCCGGGCAATGCTCAGCAGCGCGAAGTTGGGCCGGAATCGCGCGTCGAACCCCTCATGTCTGAAGGGGCGCGCCCCGCCCGTCATGGCCGTGACGAGGCTTTCGAACACCCGCCTCGCGTCCGGGTCCGCCTCCAGCGTGGGCATGATCCGCGACACCGCCATCTCCGCAAGCTCGCTGGCCGTGTCTATCTCGCCCCGCTCCACGCCTGCGGCGAACGCCCCAAGCGCCGCGTAGTGTCCCAGGAAATCTATCGTGTCCGCCCCGAAGGAGCTGCACGCGGCCAGCGCGCCGTCGTACCGTTCTGGGAAAAGCTCCAGGGACAGCAGCACCGCGTTACCCCCCATCGAGGCGCCCGCGGCGTAGGTGTACTCCGGCTGTCCGAACTTCTCGATGAACAGGTCGTGGAGGGCCGCCGTCTCAAGGGCGGCCTCGTACGGCAACCCGTTGGAGCTGAACGAAGAAGCCGCCCACGCGTAGCCCTTCTGGACCATCCGCAAGCGTATGGGCGGCGGGTCGGCGACCAGCTCCGGCATAAAGTCGCGGAAGCCGTGCGCCCACATCACCAGCCGCCCGTTCCATTCGTCCGGCACCTCGATGCGGTACACCGTCCCGTCCAGCTCGCCGTAGACGGCCTGCGCACCCGCCAGCGGTATGAACGCCG